>NZ_JAGPNM010000003.1 GCF_018831085.1 Rheinheimera oceanensis | reverse complement strand
GCTTGTTCAGTTTGCTCAGCCAAGCGTTGCCGCCATTTATAAAATGACATGGTGCTCAGTTGATGGGTTTGGCAAAACTCAGTGATGCTCAGCTCTGATGTGTGCCATAAGTCGATTAATTGCTGCCATTGTGCCGCGTTGCGGTAAGCTCGCTTTGCCATATCACTCTCCTGTTATGATGAGTGCACAGCTTATCGCGCGATCTTAAGTGGGAATAGGACGTCCTAAAATGGACGCTTACGGTTGAGCGACATGTTAGGCATTTTCGCCATAGCGCTTTTTGTACCAACTGCCAATGGCTACTTCCACATTTGGGCAAATTCGTTGTGCTTCACTGACGATCTCAGCTCCGACTTCAGGACAAGTTATTCCAAGCTCTCGGTCAAGCCAAGCCCGAAAATTCGCTGCCGAGCCGGGATCTTCAGGTGGTTTTTGTAAATCGTCGAAGCCCAGTTCATCGTAGCCAATGCCGAACAAGCGCAAGAACGAATGAAAATCCGCAGCCAATACAGCGTTGTTACTTCCCTCTGAACCGAGGTGCACAACTGGCGCATGAGTAGCGTCCTTGCCATTTAGTAGCCAGAACGCAAGTATTGAACCGTCAGGACCTGCGCCAAAATAGGCAAAGTTTGATGTCATTAGATCGTCATCACCAAACCAAGCTCTAACTCCACCAAAGTCATCTGGCCTAATCTTCATGCACCCGCTAATTGGATAGCCCGTATTGTCCAAGTAGTCGCAGACTTTGCGAAGTTCATCTGGAAGAATTGTTCCTTCCGGTATGTTTGCCTGAATGCATTCAAACTTTGTCATAGAAATGCCTAACGCCGCCAGCATGCGCGGCTTTGTAGTAAAGGCGAAGCCGCAACGAAAAAGACGTCGCCGTGCCTGGCCTTGTTATAAAACTTACTGCCAATCAAGCTCAGCGATACCGACACTGCTTACCCCCGTATTAAAACGAATAAACAACGAATGTTGGTAGCCTAATTGCTCTCTAAACGCAGCGAGCTTCGCCAAGTCTTTAAAGCTAAGCTCTTGATTAGTTGACTTCTTAATTTCAATAGCCAACAAATTATCGTTTGTCATGCGCCTATGAATAATAATATCCGGAACTACGTTACGCTCGCAGACTTCCCCGGTAGGACTAACCGCATATATCAGCCTTTTCACAATATCCATTCTTCGATTGTATTCGCAATCAATGTCCCAATTGGGGAAATTCGGAGCAAGTTTCATTGCTAATTGATGCGATATTGCTTGCTCGCTTGCGTCATTTCTAAGAAGTTGCGCTTGCTCGGTTAAAAACTCGTCAAGTAGTGTCTGAATGTTTACTTCGCCGATTACCACATGCTCTCCAGAGTTTTATAACGCCCAAAGCAGCGGCGCGCGATAGCGCGTCCAGCCCGAAGGGCGATGCTGCCTTTGCTTGTTAAGTGTTCCATGGGAACGAGCCTCCGTTGTAGTAATGAAAAGTACGGCTACCCATATACTTTTCTAGCTTTTTACCTGCCTCGGTATGACTTAAATTTTCTAGAAAGCAAACCCGGATCGAGCCACCAAGGTCAGTTTGAGAGTCTGCTTCAATTTCAATAAATTGAAATAATGATTCCAAGTAAGGAAGTGACATTATGTTTTGGTGATTTTGTAGATATTGCCCGAACGCTGCCAACACCCCACACATTGTCGAATCACCATCGTCATTTCGATGGTAATTATCTTCACTATCCCATACCTCTTGATATTTAGAATCCAGAGATACTATGTAGTCAAGTAATTCAGAGTACGAATTCATATTGGCACTTAACATTTTATTCTTGAGCATGCTCGTTTCCTAAGTTCCTATAGTGAAAACAGAAATTGATAATTTACTGAAAAACAACCATAAATATTAAACTTGTATTTTCAGCTACCGGGAAAACGAGCATGCGTTATATTTCGGAGGCCGTGCGTTATATTTCTACGACTCACTGCCATAAGTACCTAATCTATAGCATGTAAATAAAGACGGCAATTAGCTTATGCACAATGTTAACAGGATATCTGACCTGAAATGCCTGATATTTTAAATAGTACTGTATATAACAACACAAAACATCACTTTCACTTAAGCTATTCAATAGCAATACAAGCAAAGCCGATAGTCGGCTGTTGAAATACCGCTGCCGCTTTAGCCGCTATTCACCCGGCGGGATAAAACCAGGCGTTTACTATCAGGCCATCTTGCACTTCGTACACCACCATTACCTCATATGGCTGTTCGGCCATGCCGTATACCTTTTCATGGTCGATAACCTTATTACCCACTACCATGCGCTGCAGCACCTCGGCGCGCAGCGCAGCTAAGGTAAAGCGCTCGGTTTTATAAAAGGCTTCCAGCGCAGCGCGGCCTTTTAACGATGGTTGCGTGGCAGGCATACGGTAAATGGCAATGTCCGGGTGATAACAAGCGACAAAAGCAGCGAGATCTTTAGCGTTGTAGGCGTCCAACTGGCGTTGTACCGGGGCTGTGCTGTCAATCATGTTGTTTAAACTCTATGCTAAAACGGCGCTTGGGTATCGGCATATCTGGTGTTGTACCGCCGAGTGCCGCTAGTCTGCGGCCTGCCTGCACGCGAATATAGGTTTTAATCGCTTCACGAAATAGCCCGGCTTTGTCTGTACCCGGCTCAGCCAAAGCCAGCGCTTGCTGATATAACTCATCGTCAATAGTTACTGTGGTACGCATATTGCCTCCAGCATCAGATAAAACATAAGCTTGCATCAAAATGAGCATCTTCACCAACTACAATGTGTTATTTAACCGCGTGCAGTGACTTACTCCAGCGTTTTGCACATAAACATACTATTTGGGTCGTCCGGGTAATCGGCGAAGCGGCCGCAGTAGGTAAAGCCTGCGCTTTGGTACAAGCTGCGGGCTGGCAGGAAAAAATCCATTGCGCCGGTTTCCAGATAAAGCTGCTTAATACCGCTTTGGCTGGCCTCTATTAGCAAAAACTGCAGTAAAGCGCGGCCTATGCCCTGCCCCCGCGCTTCGGGTGCGGTGCGCATAGATTTTATTTCAGCCATATCGCTGCTGTGCTGCTTAAGGGCTACACAACCCAGTAACACCTCGCCCTGCCAGGCGCCCCAAAAACGGATGCCGGGTGCTTTTAGTTTGCTGATATCCAACGCATGCACACTCTCTGGCGGCGAGGTGGCATACATATCGTCTAAATGGCCCTGTAATAACTGTATAACTGCCGGTGAATCCAGCCTGCCCGGAATAATTTTCATTGTTAATCTACCTGAGAATAGCGATATAAAGCTTTAGCGCCGCTGCAAGCCCTGTTTAGCGGCTAATAGCTGGCAGTTGATACTAAGCAACTGATACTAAGCAAACGTTAGTACGCACTGCAACATCAACTGGCAGCTAACCGGTATAAATAAACTGGCTTGCAGCGGCTGTACGGCTGCTTTGACAGCAGGGATAAAAAATTAGCCGCTGAGCACATTTTTTTTCCTGCAAAACGTTTTGAAATCCTGTATATTACCGCACTATTTTCAAACCCTAGCTTATTGAGATTACTATGTCAGCAGATTTATCCTTATATAGAAACATTGGTATCTTCGCCCACGTTGATGCCGGCAAAACCACAACTACCGAGCGTATCCTGAAACTGACCGGTAAGATCCATAAGTTAGGTGAAGTTCACGAAGGTGAATCTACTACCGACTTTATGGAACAGGAAGCCGAGCGTGGTATTACTATCCAGTCAGCAGCGGTAAGCTGTTTCTGGAAAGGCCACCGCTTTAACGTTATCGATACCCCGGGCCACGTTGACTTCACCGTTGAAGTTTACCGTTCACTGAAAGTATTAGATGGCGGTATCGGTGTATTCTGTGGTTCTGGTGGTGTTGAGCCACAATCAGAAACCAACTGGCGCTATGCTAACGACGCTGAAGTATCACGTCTGATCTTCGTTAACAAGCTGGACCGTATCGGCGCTGACTTTATCCGCGTTACTGAACAAGTTAAGAAAGTACTGGGTGCTAACCCGCTGATCATGGTGTTACCAATCGGCCGTGAAGACACGTTCAAAGGTGTGGTTGACCTGTTAACGCAAAAAGCTTACATCTGGGATGAAACAGGCTTACCAGAAAACTACACTATCACTGATGTACCAGCCGATATGGCCGATGACGTTGAAATGTACCGTCAGCAACTGATCGAAACTGCAGTTGAGCAAGACGACGACCTGCTGATGGCGTACATGGAAGGTGAAGAGCCTTCAATCGAAGATATCAAGCGTTGTATCCGTAAAGGTACCCGTGACCTGGCGTTCTTCCCAACGTTCTGTGGTTCAGCCTTTAAAAACAAAGGTATGCAGTTAGTTCTGGATGCGGTTGTTGATTATCTGCCAAGCCCGACTGAAGTTATTCCTCAGCCACTGACCGATGAAGAAGGTAACGAAACCGGCCAGAGCGCTATTGTTTCTGCTGATGAGCCATTCCGCGCGTTAGCATTCAAAATCATGGATGACCGTTTCGGCGCCCTGACCTTTATCCGTATCTACTCTGGTGTGCTGAACAAGGGTGACACAGTTCTGAACTCTTTCACCGGCAAAACCGAGCGTATCGGCCGTATGGTAGAGATGCACGCTAATGACCGTACCGACCTGACTACCGCTCAGGCTGGTGATATCATCGCGCTGGTTGGCTTGAAAAACAACACCCAGACTGGTCACACTCTGTGTGATCCTAAGCACCCATGTACCCTTGAACCAATGGTATTCCCTGAGCCGGTAATCTCTATCTCTGTAACACCAAAAGATAAAGGTTCTGTTGAGAAAATGGGTATCGCTATCGGTAAGATGGTAGCTGAAGATCCAACTTTCCGTGTTGAAACTGATCCGGACTCAGGTGAAACTATCCTTAAAGGTATGGGTGAATTACACCTGGATATCAAAGTAGACATCTTAAAACGTACTTACGGTGTTGAATTAGTTGTAGGCCAGCCACAGGTTGCTTACCGCGAAACCATTACCCGTGAAGTTGAAGACAGCTACACCCACAAGAAGCAATCTGGTGGTTCTGGTCAGTACGGTAAAATCGACTACCGCATTCGTCCGGGCGAGCAAAACTCAGGCTTTAAGTTCACCTCTACCGTTGTTGGTGGTAGCGTACCAAAAGAGTTTATGCCTGCTATCGAGAAAGGCTTCGAGTCTATGATGTCAACCGGTACTCTGGCTGGCTTCCCGGTATTAGACGTAGAAGTTGAAGTATTTGACGGTGGTTTCCACGCTGTTGACTCATCAGCTATCGCGTTCGAAATCGCCGCTAAAGGCGCGTTCCGTCAAACTATGCCGAAAGCCGGCGCACAACTGCTTGAGCCAATCATGAAAGTTGACGTGTTTACACCAGAAGATCACGTAGGTGATGTTATCGGTGACTTAAACCGTCGTCGCGGCATGATCTCTGGCCAGGAAGCCGGTGTAACAGGCGTTCGTATTAAAGGTGACGTACCACTGTCTGAGATGTTTGGTTATATCTCTACTCTGCGTACTATGACTTCTGGCCGTGGTCAGTTCTCTATGGAGTTCTCGCACTATTCACCGTGCCCGACTAACGTAGCTGATGCTGTTATCGCCAAAGAAAAAGAAAAGAAAGCTGCCGCTGCTAAAAACTAAGCAGTAAGCCGGTTGTAAAAAGCCCCGTGGTGTAAACCAGCGGGGCTTTTTTATTAGCGCTATCAGATTAAAAGCGCATTGGTAATTTGTCAGAGCTTTCTTAGCCAGATATTACGGAAACTTACGTTATCACCGTGATCCTGTAATTTCAGTGGCAGGCAACCGTGGGCTTTTACCTGCGGCTGGCCTATCCATTCAGTGGTACCGCTAATTTCGGTATGGTTTTGCACTAACACGCCATTGTGCAGCACGGTAACATAACCCGGCGATACACGTTGTTCACCATCAAAGCGTGGCGCGGTATAAATAATATCGTAGTGTTGCCATTCGCCTGGCGGGCGGGTGGCATTAACCAGTGGTATAGTTTGTTTATACACGGCAGCGGCCTGACCATTCGGGTAGGTGTTATTCTGGTATGAATCTAAAATCTGGATTTCGTACAGCTCCTGCAGGAAGACGCCGCTGTTGTTGCGCAGCTGGCCTTCTTTATCCATCCGGTCATTGCCAACCCGCCATTCAAGATGCAGCTGAATATCACAGAACGATGCTTTAGTACGGATATCGCCTGTACCCGGTTTAACCGTTAATACACCGTCTGCCATAGCCCACTGCGCTTTAGCACCGGTATTAACCGATTGCCACTGCGATAAGTCTTGATCCAATAACTGTATTGCATCTGACGGCACCTGGCCTGCAGTTGCAGTAACTACTGGCGGCACCGGTGCCCAAACTTCCGTTTTAGCCGCCAAGGCATGGCGCTGCGCTTCTGTGAGTTTGCCGGGCTCTGTATCTGCAATAGCAGCTGTAGTTAAAGCTAACGCTGTGCCGAACAGTAAATAATTCATAGTTAATACCTTAAAAAGGCGGCCACAGCCGTCTGTAAACACACAAAGTAATGGCTCAGGTTGCCCAGGCCCGATCACCTTTTTTATACGGTAAATTACCATCATAACGGCCCGGTATAGCAACATAGCGCAGTACTTCTGTAGCTCCTACTTTCGAGGTAAAAAACACCATTAACGTCAGCTGTTTTATCAGAATAAAATAGTGCGGTAACGGGTTGTTTATACTTTGCTTTGCCTGCTGATCCAGCGTAGTCAGCAACTGGTGCTTTTGTGCGGCGCTCAGTTGCATAAAGTCTTTGCCAAACTGTTGTTTTGCCAAATTTTTTATTGTTTTTAAGCCGTCAAAAAATACCGTCTGGTATTTCAGCTCATAGCAATCTGCTACCATCACTGCCATCATGGCACCACAAGCCGCATCTTTGGCACCGGGCGTAGTGGTCTTGGGCAAAATGGTTTCGGCAATTTCATCCATAAAAGCAATATCAGCTGCTGTAAACAGCGCTGTCCCGGCATCGGCTGATTTCACCCCGGCAGCCCATACATCACCACCTACCATCGCCATGCCGGTAGCGGCTGCAATCATTTTTAACAGATCACGCCTGTCCATATTACAGCTCTCCTTTTTTCAGCGCGTCTACGGCATAAGCCGCTGCACGGGCCGTTAGCGCCATATAGGTTAACGATGGATTAACACAGGAGGCTGACGTCATACAGGCACCATCAGTGATAAACACATTAGGCGCATCCCATACCTGGTTAAAGCCATTAAGCACAGAGGTTTTTCGGTCGCGTCCCATACGGGCGGTGCCCATTTCATGGATCCCTTTACCCGGGTGGCATTCTCCGTTAAAGCCTCTGACATTTTTAGCTCCGCCCGCTTCAAGAATATCGATACCATCCTGCATCATATCTTTACGCATGTTAATTTCGTTGGCTTTAAGCTCTGCGTCCATTGCTAATACGGGTAAGCCCCATTTATCTTTAACTGTGCGGTCTAACGAAATTTTATTACTGTGATCCGGTAAAATTTCACCAAAGCCACTCATGCCGATAGTCCAGGGGCCTGGCTCTGCCAGCGCGTTTTTCAAATCGGCACCAATACCTACTTCTGCAACATTTCGTTGCCAGCCCTGCCGGCTGGCCGCGCCCTGATAACCAAAACCACGCAAGTAATCACGTTTATCAGTGCCCCAGTTACGAAAACGCGGAATATAAAAACCGGTAGGACGACGGCCAAAATAGTATTTGTCGTCAAAACCTTCTATTTCACCAAAAGCCCCGGCGTTTAAGTGGTGGTCCATCACATTGTGGCCCAGCTCACCGCTGCTGCTGCCTAAACCATCTTGCCAGATATCGGTGGCGGAATTCATCAGCACCCAGGTAGAGTTAAACGCTGATGCATTTAAAAACACAATTTTACTGGTAAATTCATAGGTTTGATTGGTTTCGCTGTCCAACACCTCAACACCACGGGCGCGTTTTTTATCTTTGTCGTATAGCACTTGAGTAACAATAGAAAACGGCCGCACGGTTAAATTGCCGGTTTTCAGCGCTACAGGCAACGTAGCAGACTGAGTACTGAAATAAGCGCCAAACGGGCAACCCAGCCAGCATTTATTGCGGTACTGGCAATTCACCCGGTTTTGTTCCGGTTTTGGCTGTGAAATATTAGCGGTACGGCCACAGATCAGATGCCGGTTGCCATCAAAAGCTTTTTTCAGCCGTGCAGCCACGGCCTGCTCTACTACATTAAGCGGAAAAGCCGGCAGGTACTGGCCGTCTGGCAATACATCCAGGCCGTCGCGGTTGCCGGAGATACCGGCAAAACGTTCAACATAGTCGTACCATGGCGCGATGTCGGCATAGCGGATTGGCCAGTCTACTGCTATGCCTTCGCGTAAATTAGCTTCAAAATCAACTTCGTTTAAACGGTAACTCTGGCGCCCCCATAACAACGAGCGCCCGCCCATATGGTAACCACGAAACCAGTCAAAACGCTTTATTTCGACATAGGGCGAATCCTGATCGCTGGCCCACATGCCGTAGGTGCTTTCATTTAGCGGATAATCCCGCTTAAGCACCGGGTGCAGGGCTTTCATTTTTTCTGTTGGTCTGTCGCGGTGCGGAAAGTCCCACGCTTCTTTATGGGCGTTGGTGTAGCCTTTGATATGTTCAATATCGCGGCCACGTTCTAATAATAATACTTTCAGGCCTTTTTCGGTCAGCTCTTTGGCGGCCCAGCCGCCGCTGATACCGGAGCCAACCACTATGGCGTCGTAATGATTTTGCGCAACTGTCATGCTGTTGCCCCCTGTTGAAACCTCATACCCTGATTTACGTCAGAGACAAAGTACTATTTTCATTATAATTGGCAAAACGGTCTGGCCGTTTTGTCCCGCTTTAAACGTCACAAATAGCAATAGCCTGGGCCAGCGACTGTACTCTGCCGGCTTTGGTTTTTGCTGTGGGTATAAATTCCTGCGCCAGATAGCCGGTAAAGCCGGTGTCCCGGATGGCTTTGGCTATGGCGGCATAGTTCAGTTCCTGCGTATCATCAATTTCGTGGCGCCCCGGTACGCCCGCAGTGTGATAGTGGCCAAAATACTGGTGGTTATTGTTAATAGTACGGATAATGTCACCTTCCATAATTTGCATATGGTAGATGTCATACAACAGCTTAAAATTATCTGAGTTCAGCCGTTTACACAGTTCAATGGCCCAGGCTGAGCTGTCTGCCAGATAATCAGGATGATCCACCTTGCTGTTAAACAGCTCCATTTGCAGCACCACACCGCGTTTTTCTGCCTGTGGCAGTATTTGTTTTAACCCCTGCACGGCATGTTGTAATGCGGTTTCTCTGTCCATACCGCGGGCATTGCCGCTAAAGCAAATCAGGTTTTTGTAACCTGCCTCTGCCACTAAATCTATATGCTTTAAGTAACGCTCTGTTAGCTGAGGATGAAATTTGGGATCTGACCAGCCATCTTCCAGATTCAGCTCTGCACCGTTACACATAGAGCTGTCAACGCCATGCTTTTTTAATACCGGCCAGTCTTGCGGCCCGACTAAATCTATTGCAGTAAAACCTAACGATTTAACCAGTAAACACAGCTCTTCTATTGATAAATCACCGTATGTCCAGCGGCTGACCGAATGGCGGATATTGCCTTTAAGTGCACCACTGACCGGCGCAGCCTGCACTGCACCGCTTAACAATAAACCTGAACCCAATACCGAAGCGCCAAGTGCACCGGTGGCCAGTTGTTTTAACAGTTCGCGGCGGGCTAATTGCTGCTTCATCGTGCTGATCCTCTGCTTAACGCGGCTTGGCTGGTTTTTTAAAGGCGCTGCTCAGAAACTGACCTTAGTGCAAAACTAAAGCACCAGCAAAATGTAACGGATTACATTTTGCTGCGTCAATATAAAATCCGTTATTCACCGCAAAAATTGCACTTTATTTGCGCAACACTGCAAAAGCCACCACCAAAAAAGAGCAAAAGCACTGGCCATTTTTTTACCGGTGTCGGCTTCACTTTTGTAAAAAATTACCTTATAAATGATATCGGTTACATTAATATAAGCTGACAGGCTCCCCTAAAGGGATAGGTGCACACCGTTGAATATCCAGATAAGATCCGGGATACATTAATAAGATGAAAATTATCCATGTCCAATATTCGTGATGTAGCACAATTGGCCGGAGTGTCGGTGGCCACTGTGTCCCGTGCTTTGCAGCAACCTGATTTAGTGTCATTAAAAACCCGCACTAAAGTGCTGTCTGCCGTAAAGCAGCTTGGTTACAAACCAAACCTGATGGCGGTACGGTTTCGCTCCGGTAAAACCCGTAATCTGGTGGTGCTGGTGCCTACTGTTGCCAACGTATTTTTTGCCCGGGTGATCAGTGGCATGCAACAAGCCGCACATGACAAAGGTTATTCATTGTTGTTATGTAACACTCTGGCAGATGAAGCCATGGAGCAAAGCTATGCCCGTATGGTACATACCTCACAGGCCGACGGTTTAATTCAGTTACGGGCGCATAACCCTTTTGCCCAGTTGGAAATGAAAACCGGCAGTGTACTGCCTATGGTAAATGCCTGTGAAGTGCTGGACCGTATAGCCTGCCCTACCGTGCTGTTAGACAACCGCTCAGCCGCCTGCGCAATGACGGAACATTTACTGCAACTGGGCCACAAACGTATTGCGATGATTAAAGGCCCGGCGCGCAGCCCGCTTACCCGCGACCGGGTAGCCGGATACCGTGATGCATTAGACGCCGCCGGCGTCGCTTTTGATGAAAGCCTGTTGTATCCGGGCGATTTTACTTTGCAATCCGGCCATAAAGCCGCTACCGAATTATTGGCTTTAGCCAAGCCCCCTACTGCGGTATTTTGTGAAAACGATGAAATGGCAATAGGCGCAATACAGGGCATCAAACAGGCAGGCCTTAGTGTGCCCGGCGATGTTTCGGTAGCGGGTTTTGATGATATTTCTTTTGCTGCTTTCAGCGACCCTCCGCTGACGACAATAGCCCAACCTGCAGAAGAGTTTGGCAGCACGGCAGTTAGCCTGTTAATTGACTTACTTGACGGCCGTTTGGGTAAAGCGCCTAAAGTTATTTTACCTTTTGATCTTATTCAGCGCGACAGCACAGGCCCTGCTCCGGCAGGTTCAGGCTAACGTTAACCAGAGCAGGAGTATCTGATGTCATACAACAATTCAACCTTTAGGCAACAGCCGGAACTGCCGGATAAGCAAAAACGACAATTTTTGCAACTCGGCGCCCTGAGTCTAGGTGTAGCCGGTTTAGGTATGACAGGCCTGGGTTTAACATCGTTGCCGTTAGCAGCAACACCCGCAGCGGCTAAAGTTGTACCCGGTTTACAGTTATATACGCTGCGCGATCTGATGGCACAAAGCGTCGCCGATACATTAAAACTGGTGGCCGGTGTCGGTTATACCCAGGTTGAATTTGCCGGTTATTTTGACCAGACAGCAAAGCAGCTAAAAAACATTCTCGACAGTGAAGGCCTTAGCGCACCGTCATGTCATCAGCCGTTAGAAGCACTGCAACAAAACCTGGATGGCGTGATAGAACAAGCCTTGATAATGGGCCACCAGTATCTGGTATTGCCTTATCTGTATGAAGCACAGCGGCAAACGTTAGATCAATACAAAGCCCTGGCAGAGTTTCTGAACCAGGCAGGCGAGCGTATACAAGCCGCCGGGCTACAGCTGGCTTATCATAATCATGAGTTTGAATTTATTCAGCTGTCAGGCGCCATGCCTTACGATGTGCTGCTGAATGAAACCGACAGTAAGCTGGTGCAAATGGAGCTGGATTTATACTGGGTGATTAAAGCCGGGCTAAACCCGCTGGATTATATCGCTAAGCACCCGGGCCGTTTTCCGCTGTGGCATGTTAAAGATATGGACAGCAACGGCGACTTTGCTGACGTAGGCAAAGGCGTTATTGATTTTAAATCTATTTTTGCCAAAGCCAGCCAGGCAGGTTTAAAGCATGCCTATGTTGAGCGCGATCATACAGACAATAAAATTGAAACCATACGCCATGGTTTTAGCAGCCTGAGCTCGTTATTAGCCTGAACCTTTACTGCATAGCTATTGGTTTGTAAACCCGCTTACAACAGCCCCGCCCGTGCAAACCGGCGGGGCTTTTTTGCATTTTTTACCTGCACTTTTTATCTACACTTTTATCCGGTTCATGCAGTGGCACAACCTTTGCTCAGTAACCGTGATGAACAGCATTCTGTCTGTTGTGCGGTGCAAGGAGTTGCTGATGAGTGTAAAAAGCTTTACCCGCGGTGGTTACCCGTTAACCGAAAACTGCTTTGATGAGCTGGTTAGCAGCGACGGCAGCATCAGGCCGGTGGCGGCAGCCATTGCCCGTTTTATTGATAAACATGGCGCCACTGAGCTGTGCCAGCGACAAGAGCAGTTAAATCAAACTATTAGCGATATGGGCGTATGCTTTACGCTATACAGCGACGGCGATAATATTGACCGGGCCTGGCCGCTGGATGTTATGCCGCGCACTATCCCCAGCACCGAATGGCAAAGCACCAGTACGGGGTTAAAACAACGTTTAACCGCACTAAACCTGTTTATTGATGACTTGTACAACAAACAAAGCATCCTGAAAGACGGTGTAGTACCGGCCGATTTAGTGCTGCAATCACGCAATTACCTTGCACCATGTCAGGGCATTTCGCCCCGTTTTGGCGTTTGGGCCAATATTTGCGGCACCGATTTAGTTCGTGATGACCATGGCCGCTTTCTGGTGCTGGAAGATAACCTGCGGGTGCCGTCCGGTGTGTCTTACATGCTGGAAAACCGTACCGTAATGAAACGGGTCTTTCCGGAGCTGTTTGCTGAATCAACCATTTACCCGGTAGACGACTACCCGCATCAGCTGTGGCGTATGCTGGCTTCTCTGTCGCCGCGCCACAGCGATGTCCCCTGCATAGTGCTGCTAACGCCGGGCATTTATAATTCAGCCTATTTTGAACACAGCTTTCTGGCGCAGCAAACCGGCATTGAGCTGGTAGAGAACACCGATTTATTTGTAGAAGATGACATTGTCTATTTAAAGAAATTACACGGTAAACAGCGGGTTGATGTAATTTACCGCCGCGTCGATGATGTTTTTATTGACCCTCTGGCATTCCGGCCCGACTCAGTGCTGGGCATTGCCGGCCTGATTAAAGCCTGGGCCAAAGGCAATGTGTCTATTGCCAATGCCCCCGGCTCCGGTGTGGCAGACGACAAAGTCATTTACGCCTATGTACCACAGATTATTCAGTATTATCTGGGTGAAGCTGCGCTGATTGATAATGTTGAAACCTTTTTATGTCTGGACCCGAAGCAAAAAAACTATGTGCTGGCAAACCTGGACAAACTGGTGGTAAAACCAGCTAATGAATCAGGCGGTTACGGTATTTTAATTGGCCCGCGCTCTACTCTGGCAGAGCAGCAACAAATGGCCGAAGCCATTAAGGCCAACCCGCGTAACTTTATTGCCCAACCCACACTTAACCTGTCTACCGCGCCTACGCTGTGCGACGGTGCGCTGGAGCCACGCCATCTGGATTTACGGCCGTTTATTCTGCAGGGTAAAGAGCTGTACTGCACTACCGGCGGTTTAAGCCGGGTAGCCCTGAAGCGCGGCTCACTGGTGGTAAATTCGTCACAAGGTGGCGGCAGTAAAGACACCTGGATTATCAACGATGAGGTATAAACCATGCTACTGAAATCTGTAGATAATATGTTCTGGCTTGGCCGCTATCTGGAGCGGCTGGACGACACCGCCCGGCTGGTTAACGCCACCAGCCATCTGTTAATTGACAGCCACAAAGACACCCAGTTCAGCTGGCCGGTATTACTGGATGTGATGGGGCTGGACAGTAAAACCGCGCTGGCAAACTATCAGTTACCGCCAGACGCCACACCCGAGCAAGCCAGCATAGAATATGCCGTTATGGCGCATTTGATCAGCAACAGTGCCAGCACGGTATCAATACGGCACACCTGCAGCCAGCTTAAGTACAATGCACGTACTATCCGCCAGCTTATTCCGCGTGATATGTGGGAAGAGCTGAATAAACTCGATATCTTTCTACAGCAGCACTGCCAGCAACCAGGCGGGCGGCAGCAGCGCTATAACCTGATGACGGAAGTCAGCCGCCGCTGTCAGATGGTGGTAGGAGTGCTGGACGGCGTAATGCTGCGCAGCGACGCCTTTGACCTGTTTAATATTGGCCGCCATTTAGAGCGGGCCGATATGACAACCCGCATTATGGATGTAATGGTGCTACAACAACTGCAGCCTACGCAGATTAAGCGGCCTAAGTTTCGCTGGACTTCTATTCTGAATGCCCTTGGTGGTATAGAGTCTTATCATTATTATCTGGCACACCAAAGCGGAGATGTCGATGCCATTGATTACCTGCTGACATATGCCGATTTTCCGCGCTCTATAGCCTATTGTTTAAACCGTGTTGCTGCGTCGGCTAAAGGTTTACCGCACAGCATCAGCATTTTGCAACAGGTGCATCAACTGCAGTCGCTGTTAAAAACCGGGCCGCTGACCGAGTTATCGACAGAGCAGCTGCATCAGCTGATCGATCATATTCAGGCCGGTATTATTAACCTGCATAAAGTGATAGCCACACCGGCAGAAAACGCTGCCATAGCCCAGCTTTCAGCCTGATTAAACCGCACAGGAGCAGTATGTCAGTGAGCGTTATGCCACAGCCAATCCACGAGCAACAACACTGGCACGACTTGCCGCAATGGCGCCAGTTACTGTTTTGGTGGCAGCGCCAACCGGCACAACGCCTGCAACAGCTGTATAACGAATTACAGCACCAGTTGCGGGAAAACGGCGCAACCTTTGATCCCTGGCACCAGCAACAACGCCAGCTGGATTTAATGCCCTGGCTGATTAGTGAAACCCAGTGGCAGCAACTTGAAGCTGGTATTGCCCAGCGCCATCAGTTGTTAAATGCCATTCTGCACGATTTATACGGCCCGCAGCAGTTGTTGCAACAACAGATCATTCCGCCCGATGTGATTTATTTAAATAAAGACTACCTGCTACCCTGCAGCACTTTAGTAAACACGGCAGCCTGGCTGCCAATGCTGGCCACCGATATTGGCCGTAACAGCAACGGCCAGTTCTGTGCCTACAGCGACAACACCCAGCTACCTGCCGGTTTAGGCTATGTGCTGGAGCACCGGCTGGCATTTAATAACACCACAACTGAGCTCAACTCAGAGGTTAAAAAAAGCCAGCTGGCTGGGTTTTTCCGCCAGTTGCAACAGGTGCTGCAACACGGCCACGAGAATGGCAGCGAGCATAAACTGGCCGGCTTGCTCACCCACAACAAACGTGACGCAGCTTATTTTGAGCACGCCTTTTTAGCCAACTACCTTGATATTGCGCTGGTGCAGGGCGCAGATCTGATGTTTAAAGACGGCAGGCTGTGGCTAAAAACCCTCAGCGGCCTGCAGCCACTGCAAAGCCTGCTGCGCTACTTACCGGACAGCAGTTGTGATCCGCTGGAATTAGAGCCCGGCAGCAGTGGCAGCGCAGGCTTATTGCAAAGCATCCGGCAAAAGCAGTTATTATGTGTTAACCCGCCCGGTACTGCCCTGCTCGACTCCGGCGCGCTACTGCCGTTTTTACCGCAGTGCTGTGAATTTTTGCTACAGCAACCCTTATTGCTACCAACCGTACCGGCACTGTGGTGCGGTAACACCAGCCAGTTGGCCCAGGTACAAAGCAGCAGCCACAACTATTGCCTGCAGCACCTGCTAAGCGCACAACAATGGCAACTGGCCGGGCTGACAGCGGCTGAACAGGCTACCTTATGGCAGCAGGTAGCCCAGCAACCCGCCGCCTATATTGCCCGCCAGTTGTTACCGCTAAGCCAGCTACCCTGTTGCGATAAAAACGGCGAATTACAACCGCGCTTAGGTGTACTGCGTATTTTTAGCCTGCTGACTGATCGCGACGCCGGCCAGGCTGAAGTCGCTGTTATGCCTGGCGCACTTGGCCGGGTAAGTACCGACAGCCATAAGCTGCAACACGCTGACAGAGCCGGTTTCAGCGCCGGTTTTACTGCCAAAGACGTTTGGGTGCTGGCCAATAAAGCCCATGCTGTCAGCTTGCTGCAAAGTGCTAAACACCAGGTTACGTTGTCGCGTCAATCCGGTTTATTACCCAGCCGGGTGGCCGACCATTTGTTCTGGCTGGGCCGTTATAATGAGCGGCTTAACCTGATTTGCCGTGCCCTGCGGGCCGCACTGACACTGCTAAATAACGATAATGCCGGCGATAGCACCCAGCAGGATGCGCGCTGTCTGCTGAGTTTTTGCTTACACGCCAACAGCAGCACGGATGACGGCGCCGGATACGCTTTACCGGGCCTGCAACCGGCACTGGATAAACTGTTCAGTGCCGCTAACCCTACCGGTGTGGTAGCTATACTGAAAAACCTGCTGTACAACGCCCAGTCGGTTCGTGAATACTTTGGTGAAGATACCTGGTACGTACTGGATAAACTGCAAAACGCTATCTACCAGTGGCCGGCACAGCCACAATGGCAACAACCGGCAGCCTTGTTGCGCACGCTGGATGAAATAGTTTTGCTGCAAACCGCTATTTACGGCCTGAACAACGAAACCATGAGCCGTACCCAAACACTGCGTTTTATGGATCTCGGGCAACATTTAGAGCGGGCCCAGCAAAGCTGTAGCCTGCTGCAGGCGGTGTTTGCCAATATCCCGCCAAGTGATGCACTGATGGAAGCCCTGCTGCGCCTGGCCGATACATTAATGACCTACCGGCGGCGTTACCATACAGAGTTACACCCGTTAGCCATTATGGACTTGCTGCTACTGGACGACAGCACACCGCGTTCTGTCAGCTATCAGTGTGCCCGTTTACTGCGCCAGACTGAAAAACTGCCGGCACTGCATAATGACAGCAACCTGAGCCTGAGCCGTGAACAGCGCCTGGCAATGGAACTGGTGACACTACTACAACAAATTGACCTGCAACAGCTGTTTGACGCACAGCAGCATGCCCTGCCCGGCCTGAGTTTACAGTTGCACCAACTGCAGCAAACGCTGCGCCAGCTGTCAGATAGTGTAACCTTGTCTTACTTTAATCATGCTGATTTAAGCAGCCAGTGGCAGAGTTTTTAATGAGATATCAGCTGATCCACCAAACCGAATACCGTTACGCCCAGCCAGTGGCCAACAGCTACAACCTGGCCTGGTTAACCCCCCGCCAGCTGCCGTACCAACAGGTAGAGCACAGCAGTGTAAGCGTAACCCCGGCACCATCGTTGATACAACAACGCAGCGACAGCTTTGGCAATACCCAACACTTTATTCATGTACAGCCCCCACATAAACAACTCAGCGTAACCTCCCGCAGCACACTGCAGGTTATGCCGCGGCATAATATTTTAAAAATACGCGATGCCACCGACAGCAACGGGCTCTTTGCCCACTTACGCCAGCATACCGATGCAATAACCCTGGAGGCCTTGTTGTGTCAGCATGCCAGCCGGATGATCCCGCTGCTGCCCGCCGCTGAAGCGTTAATCATGCCATTAGTGCAACCCGGCCAGAATATACTGCAACTGGCACAGGCCCTGAACCAGCTGATATTTAACGAGTTTCAGTACGATCCGGAATTCAGCACGGTAGTGACGCCCTTATCTGAGGTACTGGCACATAAAAGAGGTGTCTGTCAGGATTTTGCCCAACTGGCGATCAGCTGCCTGCGCTGCCTGGGTATACCGGCACGTTACGTCAGTGGTTATCTGCAAACCCGCCCTCCCGAGGGGCAACCGCGTTTGGTTGGTGCCGATGCCTCACATGCCTGGTTTGCCGTGTTTGAGCCCACGCTGGGCTGGATAGACTTTGATCCAACCAATAATATTCTGGCCGACGAGCAGCACCTGACATTGGCCTGGGGCCGCGATTACGCCGATGTAGTACCGCTAAAAGGCTTACTGCACGGCAATGGCGAGCATCAGCTTAGCGTAGCAGTAGATGTGGTGCCGTTGGCTGAATAAGCTCAGCCAGCATCATTATTGGCCGCCACACTGCGCAACCAGCGATAACCCAGCCAGGCCGCAGCCAGAATATAAGGCATTGCGCCGGGCACCCACATCAGCAAACCGGCCAGTTGCTGATCACTGAGCTCATGTGTCGGATAATACAATAAGCTGTCGGCAAAGGTCAGAATTGCACCGAGAAAACCGGTATGCATCAGCGTAAATAACAGCGCCAGCAGTGCCCAGGAACGGTTACGCTCGCTGCACTGCAGCACTGCCCACCACAACATCGCAGCAGTAAACATAAAACAAATATGCTCAACCAGATGCCACCACGGATGCTCCAGCGCCAGCACATAAAAGTGCGGTGTATGCCAAAACCAGACAACAGCAGCATGCAAATAAGCCAGGCTAAGCGGGTAATGGCTGAGTTTCAGCAAAGGCTGCCAGGCCACCCGGCCCCAACGGCCGGTAATAGCTGCAAACTGAGCTAACGGCTGGCTTAGTGCCCACAGCGGTGCTATTACCACCATAAACAGCATATGCTGCACCATATGGGCGCTGGCGCTGATTTCAGCCCAGTCGTCCAACGGGCCCGTTACTGCAACAGCACACAAAATACAGCCAGAATGAAACAGCAATGCCTGCCACAATGCTGGCTGGCGCTTTACACTACCAAGCAGATACAACAGCCAGAATACTGCCAGTAACAGTATCGCAATCAGCGCGGCCCAAAATGATTCACCGTCATGTTGCAGCACGCTGTGCGCCTGTAACGGCAGGCTCAGGCTGCAGCCCGCTAACAGCCATACCCAACGGCGGCAATATAAGCACAGCTTTAAATACATGGCGCTAATACCAGCACAGGTAAGCCGCCAAACAGTGTCGCCAACGCAGCCATTACATACAAAACGGTACTGACATAGCCGATAAAGCGTAGTGTACGGCTGCCGTGCGGCACACTGTGACAATAGCGCCAGCCGCGCCAGGCCAGTAGCAGTAACAGTGTTATAACAGCTGATGTTAACCCCCAAAGCGTATAATTCAGCCAGTTGGCAGCGCCATCTTGCGGCGCAGGTGCAACAAACTGACACACCACAGATAGCCCCGCGTACATAGCAATAAACCAGATACTCCAGATACTAAACCCCAGTACCAGCTGGGCCGGGTGGCCCGGTTTCCACCAGCGCCACCAGGTCATAACACCTGCCCCCAGCCAAGCGGTAAAATAAAAAACGAGACAATACTCAGCCAGTAAACAGCCAGATAATAAAACCACAGCGGCTTAATTACCTGCGGCTCATACGGCCTGTGCTTACTGACATAACCCCGCGCTACCCTGAGTGCCTGTAACAAGGTGAGTAGCACTGCCAGACCGGCATGGCCAAGTAAATACAATAGAATAACCATGATCACCGCATCATGTGCACTGCTGGTATAGGCCAGGGGCGCCATGATAAACAAGCTCAGCAACAGTATAAAATGCGCGCTGCCGGTTATAACACACAGCCATAACTGCTGCTGCAACCGGGTGTCCCCGCCGTTCGCCAGTTGCCTGCTCAGCCGGTTAAACTGCCATAATGCAACAGTTGCCAGAGCACCGCACAGCAACAACAGTGTTACCGGCAGTGGCCCCTCTGCTGGTGCTGACCACTGCGGCGCTGCTGTCCACAGGTAAAACCAGCCAAACAGCAATGCCATAAATAAGGCGCCATTTGCCAGTAATGTCACCACCATACCCCAGCGGCCGGGGCCGTCTGTGCTCTGATCCGTCAATGGCAAAGCGGGTTTGCTGTCAGCAGGCGATGCCAACGGGGGAAGGTTAGCACCGTTGTGCCAGCTCCAGCACAGCAACAATACCAGCGCAACGAGGGCGGCAAGCAATGCCAGTGGATACCAGCGGCATAACAAACTGATACAAACAACCGCCAGTGCCAACGCACTGTACAACGGCCACCACGAGTTACCGGGCAAATGCAGTGTTTGCTCTACGCAGGCACTTACCGCCGACGTGCCCCAGTTTTCGCGACGGCCGCTGCTGGTATCGGTCATACCGCCTTCCCCGGCTGCAATACGTTGCGGCAACGCCGGGTCGTGCCACAATGGCTGGCGGCTGTTTACTACCGGCAATGAGGCAAAGTTATACTGCGCCGGTGGCATATCCAGTGCCCATTCCAGCGTATCGGCATGCCAGGGGTTAGCACTGGCGCGCTTGCCAAACCAAAAATGCAGCAGTAAATCCAGCAGCACCATGGCTACACCAATTGCCATAATAAAGCTGCCAACAGACGACAGCAGATTAAGCCAGTCCCAGCCCAGCCCGGCTTCATAGGTATAAACCCGCCGCGGCATCCCCAGCAAACCGGTCAGATGCATCAGCAAAAATGTCAGGTTAAAACCGCTGAATGTCAGCCAAAAGCCCCAGCGGCCAATCTTCTCAGACGGCATCCGGCCAGATACTAAGGGTAACCAGTAATACAAACCGGCAATAAGCGGGAAAAACATACCTCCCACCAGCACATAATGCATATGTGCCACAACAAAATGGGTGTCGTGTACCTGCCAGTTAAATGGCACCAGCGCCAGCATTACACCTGTCAGGCCACCGCAGACAAAAATCAGCAGAAAACCACAGATCCATAACATCGGCAGCCGGAACACCACCTTGCCGTACCACAGCGTTGCCAGCCAGGCAAATACCTGAATGGCTGTAGGCACCGCTACCAGCATACTGGCAACGGAAAAAAAGGCCTGCGCCAGCTGCGGAATACCCACCGTAAACATATGGTGTACCCAAAGGCCAAAACTGATAAAGCCGGTCAGAATGATGCCAATGACCACCCAACGATAACCGACAATTGGCCTGCCACTGAACACCGGGATCAGGGTAGAGACAATACCGGCCGCTGGCAGAAAAATGATATATACCTCAGGGTGGCCAAACAGCCAGAACAAGTGCTGCCATAACAATGGATCGCCGCCCGCAGCCACGGTAAAAAACGGCATACCGGCAGCCCGTTCCAGCTCCAGCAAAATACTGGCAAGAATAAGCGGCGGAAAACCAAATACAATCATCAACGCCATGACCAGAATATACCAGCAAAACAGCGGCATCCGGTTTAGTGTCATGCCTTTGGCCCGGCTGCACAAAATAGATACTGTCAGTTCAATACCGGCCGCCATGGCAGAAATTTCGACAAAAGTAATACCCAACAACCAGAAATCTGAGCCCGGCCCCGGTGAAAATTCGCTGCTGCTAAGCGGCGTATACATAAACCAACCGGACGCCGGCGCAATACCCAACAGCAGGCTAAACATAATAATAATGCCGCCAAACAGGTAACAGTAATAGCCCAGAGCGCTGATCCGCGGAAACAGCAGGTCCCGGCTGCCGGTCATTTTCGGGATCAGATATATGGCCAGGCCTTCCAGTACCGGTATAGCAAATAAGAACATCATTACGCTGCCATGCATGCTAAACAGCTGGCCATAAACACCGGCACTGATAATACTTTGTTCCGGTAAGGCTAACTGTGTGCGGAGCAACATTGCCAGTACACCGCCGATCAGAAAAAACACCATGCCGGTCACCATAAAGCGCAGGCCAATGGTGCTGTGGTTTACTGCCGCCAGGCTGCCCCAGCCAGGCAAATTAGCCCAGATCTGCGTCAGTTTATTAACATCAGCCGCTGACCGTATAGCTTTGTTCGCATCAGTCATCAGCGCTATGCTCCTTTAACCAGGTGGCAAATGCCGCTTGCTCATGTGCTATAACGCTAAACTGCATATGCGCATGGCCCAGCCCACAATATTCAGCGCACTGGCCGCGGTAAGTACCCGCCTCAGAGGCTTCAAGCCGCAGCACATTAGTACGCCCCGGCAGCATATCCAGCTTTACTCCCAGCCTTGGCACCCAAAAGGAGTGGATCACATCGGCGCTGCTTAGCTGCAGGTACACCGGGGTATTAACCGGAATATGCAGCTCGTCAGTCAGTTCGATAGCGTAGCCGGGATAATGCACCTGCCAGTACCACTGATAGCCGGTTACTTCGATTTTTAGTGCGTTGTCGTCAGCCAGCGGTAACATACGCTGGCCAACCGGAATGCCAGCAAGCAGCAGTACCATAATGCTCAGCAGCGGCAAGGCCAGCCCGCCCCAGCACAACCAGGCATTTGGCCGGGCCGACTGGCTGTTATCACCCCGGCGTTTTATCGCGTAAAACCACAGTAGCGCTACCAGCAGCAAGATCAGCGTGGCCACACCAAACATACCCCACCATAACAGCGCCACTTCGGCGGCTGCCGGGCCTTTAGGGTCCAGGCTGGAAAACGGGCCAGAGCAGCCACTGAGGTTTAACAGCAGGCCCGTTGAGCAGACAGCTGCTAAACTGGGTCGATAGCACTTTTGTTTATTAGTCTTTAACGTCAGCCGAGATGTATTATGTCGATGCAGCCTATCACCAGCCAGATTATGATTTTTGGCCACCCTTTGCACCCTGGTCTTATTCACTTCCCGGTGGCCGCCCTGATCGGGTTGATTGCCACAGATCTGGCCTTTTTGTATAGCAGTGATATGTTCTGGGCCAGGGCCAGCCTGTGGTTGGCCGGCGTTGGTGCAATCGGTGGCTGGATAGCCGGTTTGGCAGGGTTGATGGATTTGCTGCTGGTAAGCCAAATCAGACGGCTGATCACCGCCTGGTGTCATGCCATCCTGGCAGTAATGCTGCTGTCGCTGGCCACGCTGAACTGGCTGTTGCGCCTGCCGGACCCGGCCAGTGTTATTCTGCCACAGGGGCTGTATTTGTCGGTACTCTGTGGTTTGCTGATCACCGTAACCGGTTATCTCGGTGGCAGACTGGTGTATGAATACGCCGTTGGCGTCAATATCGACGACATGTTGCAACAAGATGCTAAGCCCTGATCCTGCGCCTTGATATGTCAGAGAAACCATAACAGGCTCCCCTGGCCGGGCTTAACCAGCACTACAATAATAATACCCAGCAACAACAGCAAAATAGCGGCAAACAGGCTTGTGCATTTTACGCCTATGGCCGCAGTATGATCCCGCTTGCGGTATAAAATAAGTAAGCCCGCCAGCACATGGCAAACCACCAGAGCACTAACCAGCGTAAGCTTTACCAGCAACCAGCTGTCAATATTACGGCTAACGGTAAAAATAGTTGTTCCTGACACTATAGCCAGCAGCGCTACCGGGCTGGCCAGACGGGTAAACCATAAACGGTCTATCGTATCGCCAGTACCGGCAGCTTCAGCCAATTGCGTTTGTGAATGGTGGATCAGCAACGGTAAGATCAGTAATGCAGCAGCCCAGATCACCAGGGCGCAAATATGCATAAACAACAACCAAACCATCAGCAGGTACCAACAGCATCAGGTTTAACAAAAAAAATCATAAGCGAATTGTTAACTAAGTAGTTTTTTAAGCAACAAAGTTAACCCTAGCAGATTATTTCAAATCTGCCGCTTATTAGCAGACTTTGTCAGTCTGCGTAAAATTTATACCCGGTAATCAGACAAAATAGCCACCAGTGTTTCACATTGCTGCATTAATGCCGTGCTGGTTTGCTGCGCTATTTCAGACTGCTGCGCGCTGTCTTGTGCCAACTGCCGAATTTGCCGGGTTTTCTGGTTAATATTTTCTGCTACTGTGCTTTGCTGTTCAGCGGCGCTGGCGATACCGGCATTCTGGCTTTTTATCTGATCCACCGCCGATTGCACGGCATGCAACGCACTACGCGCACCTTCGGCAAATTTAACGTTATCAGCTACGGTCAGCTTATAGCGGCTGTTAATTTGCGCAACAGAGGCAACACCGCTTTCCAGGCCGGAAATCATCTGTTTTATTTCACCGGTAGAGGCCTGCGTTCTGCCCGCCAGCGATCTGACTTCGTCAGCTACCACGCTAAAACCACGACCCTGTTCTCCGGCTCTGGCCGCTTCAATAGCAGCATTAAGTGCCAGCAGGTTAGTTTGCTCAGCGATACTGTTAATCACTTCCAGCACTTTGGCAATGTCCTGGCTGGCTTTGGTCAGCGAGTTTATCGCCTGTTCAGATTCTGCCACTGCATGCATTTGCTGCTGCGAGTTGGTTACCGTATTTTCAATAACTGTCATCACCTGCTCTGCCAGTGCAGCCACTTCCTGCGCCGCAGTTTCTGCATCCAGTGCGCCTGTTGCAACGGCATGTGAGGTGGTAGTCATTTCTTCTATCGCATTGGCAATAGCTGTGGTGTCATGGGTTTGCTGGGTAATTTTGTACAATGCCTGTTTAGCTGCCTGTTCCATGGTCACAGCAGACTGTTTCAGCCCGCCCGATACCTGCTGCACATCAACAATAGTGCGCCGCACCCTGTCCAGCAACGCATCAAAGCCGCTGGCCATAGTGCCTATTTCATCTTTACGGTCAAAGTTAAGCCGGGCGGTTAAGTCGCCCTCGCCTTCAACAATATTGGCCAAAGACGCATTTACTTTATTCAGTGGTTGAATAACCACACTGCGGGTCAGGAAAAACACCATCGCAATCAGCAAAATGCCAAATACCGCCACCAAAGCAATCAGCGAGCGCAATGTTTGCCATACCAGGCCATTTCTTTCAGTTTCGGAATACACCAGATGTACTTTGTAGCCCCATGGGCTAAATTCCAGCGTTTGTTGCTGCCAGCCATCGTTTTGCCCGGCCAGAATTTGCTGTACGGCATCAGCGGCAATGTTGTCGGAATTTACCCGCACTTTGCCGCTGCGATCTTCAATAGCCACAAAGCCCTGCGTTAACAAGCGGCTTTGCATTACTATGCGGTTTAACGCTTCTAAATCAGCCCGGTAACCCACATAACTGATACCAATAACATTATTGCTGCCGTCTGTTATGGGTTCGTACCCGGTAACAAAAGGGTTACCCAGAATATCCACTACGCCATAAAACGCCGTACCACGGCGGATGGCAGCAATAGCCAGGCCGTTAGGGTCCAGTACTGTGCCGATGGCTCTGTTATTGTTGGTAATTACGTTGGTAGAAATACGCACAAAGTCGTTGTTGTCACGGCTGAATAAGGTGGCGGTACCGCCCATAACACCGGTAACGGCATCGACCAGTTCAAAGCGGTTTGCCTGACCGGTGCCATTAAATAGCAGATCATTTACGCTGCGCCCTGCCACCTCTACCGGCGGGCCAACACTTACAGCTCCACTTTCGGCAATGCGCTGATTAAGCAAACGCATACTGCTTTTTACCTGCGCCTGCATCAGGTTATCGGTCAGGGTTAGCAGTGCCACTATCTCGCCACCCAGTTGCTGGCGCTCGCGCTCAAGTTGCTGTGTTAACCTACTGGCTTCACGCCCGGAGATAAGGGCAATGACAATAGCAGCTATGACAACAACCAGGCAGGTTAACCAGACAATAAAGGTTTTTTGTAATGTCATAACTTAGCCCTTTTAGTGTATTAGTGTGTTATCAGGGTTGTATCAGCACCGGATATTTCAGGTACTGATTATCGTAAAACGGCATTTGCCGGTAAAACCAGTTATAGCGTTCGCGCGGGTTATTGCGCAGCGCTTCATCTTTAGCCAGTGCCTGCTCAAACTGTTGCTGCAATTCGGGTTGCTGGGCCAGCATCCGCTCTATCAATGGCTCTATGGCATAGGGTTCAAAATACTCGGTACGCTCAAACATACCGGGAAAAAAGCCCCAGCTAAAGAATGAATCCGGTGCACCAGGTTCCAATAAAGCGACCGCCAGGCGGCCTAACTGTTGGTCGGTGTTCACTTTTACCCAACCTGCGCCCAGATTGCGGCTGACACTGCTGCGGCTAAAGCTGACGTCCTGCAACATAAAGCGGCCCTCAAACGGCTTTGCCGCAAATTGGTGTGCGGTAACACTGAGCTGCTGCAGGGTGACTTTTTCAGCCTTTTCCAGCACCGTTAATTCAATACCATGCAGTTTTAACCGCTCTATCACCGTATGCTGCTCAGGTGGCAACCAATAGGCTTTGGGTATGATAATTTCGTTTTCTGCGACCTTATCCCAGTACACCGGTAGTTTTTCATACAGTGTTGGCTGTCCTGTCCAGGCAACATAGCTATCACCGCTGATAGCCGATTGCTTTAGCTGATAACTGATACCTTTAAAATCGATATAGTCCGGCTGCTCGCTGGCAGTATAGCTTAGCGCCATGCGCCGCGGCCGGGCCTGTAAATCGGCCTGACGGGCCAGAATAAGGGCTTTACCCTGTTCATTTAGCAGTTTCAGGCTTTGCTCCAGCAATATGTAGGTGCCCAACACCCGCTGGCGGTAAGGTTTTAAGCTGTGGTTTTCTACCAGTACTGTCGGTAAATGGCGCGCATCGCCATAACCGTTAGAATAGCGCGGGCTGGCGGTCCAGCCACTTATCCCTTTGCTGAAGTCTTTACTGTCAATGCCAAACACCAGCGGGCCGGGAATATGCCCGGCTTGCTCCAGTGCGGCGTTTACGGCCGGGCGATATACCCGCGCTAACCAACTGGCTCCATTGGGGCTTAAGGCAGCAAAAGGCTCGTTAAAACCATAGGTAATGTCGTACTGGTAGTCTTCGCCGTCTGTAACATGAATATCAATATATAAATCGGGCTGGTAGCGGTTTATTACCCCCAGCAACGCCTGCATTTCCGGCGCATCAGCTTTGGCGTAATCGCGGTTTAAATTCAGGTTTTGTGCGGTAGCACGCCAGCCTTGTTGTAACGGGCCGCGCTGGTTCATGCGGTTATATAACGAGCGCCGTTCATGGCCGTCCGCAGACAATACCGGAATAAATAACAAGTCGGCACTGGCCAGTAAATGGGCTTTATCGCCTTGGGTAATATCGCGCAGTAACATTAAGCCGGCATCTTTGCCATCAATCTCACCGCTGTGAATACCGGCCTGCACCAACAGCAAAGGCCGGTCCGGGTTTTGCGCAACTTTATGCAATGCTTTACTGGCTTTAACCAGATACAAAGGCCGGCCCTGTGCACTACGGCCAAATTGCTCCAGCTCCAGCAACTCTGAGCTGTCAACCAGCTTACGCAGGTAAGCCAGGGTGGCGCTGTAATCAGGGCTGTCAGTCAATTCTGTCAGTTCGGCCGGGGTAACCCAGGGGGCATTCCTGGCTTTTATTAAACTCTCGCTTGCGCCACTCCAGGCAGGTAGTGGCGGCAACCAATCAGCGGCCGGTAACTGAAATGGCAGTGCTACGCTGCCGGCTAGTACTACGGCTAAAAACCTGTTCATATTATTCCTGTATTGTTTTTATTCTAAATACGCTGCAGTACAGCACAGGTAAAAACAGCAATGTTAGTATGGTAGCAAAACCCAGTCCAAACATAATCACTACTGCCAGACTGGCAAAGAAATCATCGCCCAACAGCGGTAACATGCCCAGAATAGTAGTAATCGCCGCCATAGACACCGGCCGCACCCGGCTTACGGCACTGTCAAATACCGCATTAAACGCTGCTTTACCTTCTTCCAGCTCCAGCTTTATCTGCTCTACCAGCACAATACAGTTTTTGATCAACATGCCGGATAAGCTTAAAAAGCCCAGCAGGGCAATAAAACCAAAAGGCGCGCCCAGTAATAACAGGCCGAAACTGACACCGATAATCGCCAGTGGCACACAAGCCCAGATCACCAGCGCACTGCGTAATGAATTAAACAGCAGTACGGTAATAACAAACATCATCAGATAACCCAGCGGCAATGAGCTAAACAGTGCCTTTTGCGCTTTTTGCTGGGCTTCATACTCACCACCCCAGCTAAGAAAATAACCGGTTGGCAGCTCAATTGCTTCAATGTCGGCTTTTACCCGTGCCAGCAATGCTGAAGCGGTATCATCAGATAAATTGTCATGATCGGCCATTACCGTTACCGTGCGTTTACGGTCACGACGCTGGATCTGCGCTTCTTCCCATACCAGCTCAAAACCGGTAACAACCTGGGTTATCGGCACATAACGCTGCAGCTTATTGCTGTAAACCTGTAAGTCATACAGAGCATCGAGGTTATCCCGCTCAGCCAGCGGCGAGCGGGCCACTATCGGCAGCAAATGGGTGCCATCGCGATAAATACCCACAGTACGGCCCGACATGCTGCTTAGTAACACATCATCAATATCCTGTTTGCTGATCCCGGCACGGCGCGCCATTGCTTCATTAAAGCGCGGCCGGATCACTTTGGTGCGCTCACGCCAGTTGTCACGTACGCTAACAGCCCGGCCATCAGCCAGCAAAATGCTTTGCGCCTGCGCTGCCAGCTGGCGCAGTACGTCCGGGTCGGCACCGCTAAAACGGGCTTCAATTTTCGCCGGTGTTGAAGGCCCCACTTCAAGCCGCAGTAACTTGTACTGCAGCCGGGGTAACTGCACGGTAATATAATCGCGGGTTTGCTGCATCAGGTCCGGCAACTGATCGCGCTCTTCAGCTCTGACAATAAGCTGGCTGTATGCGGCAAAGCTCTTTTCCGGCTGATAGGTCAGCATAAAACGATCGGCACCGCGGCCACTGGTGCTGGTAACATGGCTGACACCCTCAAGGCTGCTGATATAATTCATCAGCGCCACGGCATCTTCGGCAGAATGGCGAATGTCAGTGCCTTCGGGTTGCCATAAATCTACCAAAAAGATGGGCGTATTTGATGGCGGGAAAAACACCTGTTTTACCTTACCAAAACCAATAACAGCAGCCACCAGTAAGCTGAGTGTCAGTACGTAGGTTACCAGCCGGTAACGTAAAGCCAGATGTAATACCTTACGGTACAGCGTAAAAATAAATCCCTGATACAGCTCTGTTGGCTCGCTGCTTTGTTGCAGTTTGTCTTTAAACAGCATACTGGCAAAAAATGGCGTCAACGTAATTGCCGTTACCCAGCTTAATAACAGCGACACCAGTAACACCCAAAATAAGCTGCCGGCAAATTCACCGGTAGCATCGCTGGACAAGCCTATAGGCGCAAAAGCGGCAATGGCAATAACAGTGGCGCCCAACAGCGGCCATTGTGTTTGTTTTACAATTAAACTGGCCGCATCAGCCAGTTTTAACCGCCGCTGCATACCAATTAAAATGCCTTCGGTAATTACAATGGCGTTATCAACCAACATACCCAGCGCAATAACCAGCGCACCCAGCGAAACACGCTGCAGCTCAATATTCATCTGGCGCATAAAAATAAAGGTACCAAGTACCGTAAGCAGCAAAATCAGGCCAATTAAAATGCCGCTGCGCAGCCCCATAAAAATCAGCAATACCACAATAACAATGGCTACCGCTTCTGCCAGATTAATAATAAAACTGCTGACCGAACCGGCCACTTCGTCTGGCTGGTTATAAATGGTATGCAGCTCTATGCCTACCGGCCTGTTGTATTCCAGTTCTGCCAGGCGTTGCTGAATTTGCTGCCCGGCATCCACTACGTTAACCCCGCCCGAAAACGACACCCCCAGTGTTAGTGCATTCTGGCCAGCAAAGCGGATCAACTGGCTGGGTACTTCGGCATTTTCACGGTACACCCGGGCAACATCACCTAAGTAAATCAGCTCCTTTGAATCCGGGCTGCTGATAATCAGGTTTTCCAGCTCTGCCACCGACTGAAACTCACCGGTAGGATAAATACGCAGCCGATCCGGCCCAACTTTAATTGAACCGGCATTAGCTACCATATTCTGGCTTTGCAGCAAGGCCGATAAGCTTTGCGGTGCTATCCCCAGTGCCGTCAAGCGCGGGCGGGAAATTTCAACAATAACCTGCTCCTGCTGTACACCGCCTACCGCGACTTTGCCTACGCTGGGTACCAGTACTAACTCCCGGCGCAAAAAGTCAACGTAGTCGCGCAGTTCATCATCGCCGTAACCATCACCGGTAATGGCATATAAAATGCCGTACACATCACCAAAATCATCTTTTACCTGTGGTGTTTGCACACCAGGCGGTAATTGCGGCTGCAAATCATTAACTTTGTGGCGCAGCTCATCCCAGATTTGCTTTAATTCTTTGGCGCGGTAGGTGTCTTTCATTTCAACCATCAACTGCGACAAACCAGCGGTAGAAACTGACGTAACATGATTGACATAGGGTAATTGCTGAATGGCATTTTCCAGCGGGTAAGTTACTTCCTCTTCGACCTGCAGCGGTGAAGCACCGGGATACTGGGTAATAATTAATGCCTGCTTCAGGGTAAACTGCGGGTCTTCCAGCCGTCCTAATCCCAGATATGACACTATACCGCCAAACAATAAAATAGCGGCAAACAGCCAGGATGATGTGCGGTACTGAATAAAATAGCGCGCCAGATCCATACTTACAGCCCCCGCTCACGCACCCAGGGCCTGACCTGCTGGCCTTCTGTTAACTGCTGCACCCCGGCGATCACCACCTGCTCGCCCGCTGTCAGGCCAGATGTTATTGCCGCACCGGCACTGGTTAAGCTGCTAACAGTAACCGCACGTTTGCTAACCGTGCCGCTGTCGTTGTTATAAACCCAGACATAGCTTTGCTGTGAAGCTAACGGCTCGCTGCCAGGCATAAAAATAGCAGTTGCCGGAATAAACAAGGCATCAATATACACATTGCTGATTTTACTGACTTCGGCAATAACATTCGCTGTCATACCTGACAACACATTAAAATCCGTTGGCGTAGGCATGCTAAATACCACCTTAAAACTGTTGGTGGCAGGATCTGCCTGGGTGTCCCATTCACGGATACGGGCGCGGTAGCGGTACAGCGGGTGTGAGTCGAATACCACTTCGGGCTGGTAGTCAAAATCTTTACGCACGTTGGATATCACATCTTCCGGCACCTGGATCACCACATCTACCTGATCGCGCACCTGCAATTCCATAATGGCTTGCTGCGCCGCAACATTCTCGTGGTTTTCAACCAGTAAGCGGGAAATATTACCGGCAAAAGGTGCTTCCAGCCGGGTGTAACTGAGGGCAGTTTCTGCCGTGGATAAATCGGCCTGCGCTACCTGTAGCTGGGCTTTGGCTTCATCAAATACCGCCTGAGACACCAGCTTCTGGCTTATTAGCTGCTCAGAGCGGGTAAACTGGGTTTGCGATAGCTCAAAACGGGCACGGGCCTGATCCAGTTTTAGTTTAAAATCGGTATCATCCAGCCTGGCCAGTAACTGGCCTTTCTCAACAGCCTGGCCCGGCCGGGCTACCAGTTGCACCAGTTTACCACTGACACGAAAGGTTAAACTGGCACGTTCTGTTGGTGCGACAACCGCCGGGAACTGCCTCACGGCGCCGCTGGCATCAGCCGTTACCTGATGCAACTTTACCGGCCTTGCCAGTTGCGGGGTTGATTCAGGTTCAGCTTTTGAACAAGCGCCAAGCAAAAATACAGTGGATATTGACAGAAAAACAAGCGGCCGTAAGTGCAGCATAGGTATCATCCTGAAACAGTAATAAGATAAAGGTGCTGTTAAAGCGTAGCTAAGTCTGGGCAGAGCGCTGTATTTAACATAAAAATCAGCCTGCTCACAGCATATTTTGCGCTTGCAGCATGAAAAAACCCGCCACTGGGGCGGGTTAGCTTCAGCCAGGCTGATATTAATCAGAAACGGTAGCTGGCACCCAGCATGTATACATCATCATTGGTCAGAAAATCATCAAACGTTACTGCAGCATGCAAAGCCAGATTAGGCTGTAAATACCAACTGCCACGCACCGTGACGCTGTCTTTATCGGCATTGACTACGTCATCTGACAACCAGTTATAAGCCAGACCTAACGAGATATTGCGGCCAAAATAGTAATCGGCAGCAACACCAAATTCAGATTCGTCCTGGTTTTTCTGATCCATGTAGCGGGCTTCGATATTAATAAAATTACCGTTTTCCAATGCCAGTAACTTTTTCGTGCTAACGCCATATTCGGTATAGCTGCCCTCACCGTCCGGCCGGCTTTGGCGTGCATCCAGTTTTACCAGCCAGTCGCCACTGACAAAATAACCCAGGCTGGCTTCAATTATGCGATCATCAGAGCCGTTAAATTCATTAACATTAACGGCTGCATAGAAGTTATGCGCCATATCCTGATACACACCACCCACTTGCCAGCCGCTGATGCTGTAGTCAGGCTCGCCGGGGAAATCCACATTGCTGTAGCTGTAGCCCGCATGCACGCTGGCATTACGGCTGATAAATGCCGCCTCGGCATAAGGTACAGTGCCGTAGCTTACCGGCGTTAAATAAAATTCATGCCGTACCGACCAGTTTTGTATTTCGCCGTTGCCGACATCACCCCAGCCAAAACCGGCATCAGACTGGTGCTGATATGTGTTTGCCATCGCAGAAACAGAGAAAGCGGCGATAAAAGAAGCTAATAATGTACGTTTCATAATTGTCCTTCCTGATTGAATGCACGGGGGCAGGTACAAAGCACCAACCCGCGCGCATACTATGCAGTTATCACTGAACAATCAATGAACCTCAGCGGCTTTAAGGCCGATGTTTTGCAACAGAATATTGCAATTGTACAAATCAGCAGCAGCGTGATTAAATTTCCAGCAGCGCTTGTTTTAACAAATGCACTTTGTCGCGTAGCTGGGCGGCCTGCTCAAATTCAAGATCACGGGCATGCTGCAACATTTTTTGCTCAAGTTGCTTAATTTCTGCCTCTACCTGATAAGGGGTTTTACCTTTAACCAGGCGCACTTTTTCTGCCACCATCGGCAGCACCGGGCTGGCATCCTGGCCTAAGTCCATGACATCGGCAATTTTCTTTTTAATAGCAGTAGGTGAAATACCATGCTCAAGGTTAAATTGCTGCTGTTTGGCACGGCGGCGCTCGGTTTCATTTATCGCCCGCTGCATAGAGCCGGTAATACGATCAGCATACAGAATGGCCCGGCCCTCAAGGTTACGCGCCGCCCGGCCAATAGTTTGAATAAGCGAGCGATCTGAGCGCAAAAAGCCTTCTTTATCGGCATCCAGTATCGCCACCAGCGACACTTCCGGAATATCCAGCCCTTCACGCAACAGGTTGATGCCCACCAGCACATCGAATACGCCCAGGCGTAAATCCCGGATAATCTCCATGCGCTCTACAGTATCAATATCCGAATGCAGGTAACGTACTTTAACGCCATGCTCATTCAGATAATCGGTTAAATCCTCAGCCATTTTTTTTGTTAGTGTGGTCACCAGCACCCGCTCTTTACGCTCAGCGCGGATAAAAGCTTCTGACAGTAAATCATCCACCTGCGTTGCCACCGGGCGGATCTCAATCAGCGGATCCACCAGGCCGGTGGGCCTTACTACCTGCTCGACCACTTCACCGGCAGATTGCTCCAGCTCATACGCGGCCGGTGTTGCCGACACATAAATACGCTGCGGTGCTATGGCTTCAAATTCATCAAATTTCAGCGGCCGGTTGTCCAGCGCCGACGGTAAACGAAAGCCATAGTTAACCAGGTTTTCTTTGCGTGAGCGGTCACCTTTATACATAGCGCCAATTTGCGACACCGTAACGTGCGACTCATCGATAAACATCAGGCCGTCGGCCGGAAAATAATCCAGCAACGTTGGCGGTGGCTCGCCGTTGGCGCGGCCGGATAAATAGCGCGAGTAGTTTTCAATACCCGAGCAGTAACCCAGCTCTACCATCATTTCGATATCAAATAGGGTTCGCTGGCTTAAACGCTGCTCTTCTACCAGCTTGTTATTGGCCAACAGCTCATCGCGCCGCTGTTTTAGCTCAACTTTAATTTCATCTACTGCAGCCAGTATTTTTTCCCGCGGTGTAACGTAGTGCGTTTTCGGGTAAACGGTATAGCGGGTAACCACTTTTTCTACCGAGCCGGTTAACGGGTCAAAAATACTGATGCGCTCTATTTCTTCGTCAAACAGTTCTACCCTGACGGCAATATCGTCTGACTCGGCCGGAAAAATATCAATCACATCACCCCGCACCCGGTACGTAGCGCGCTGAAACTCAATGTCATTACGGCTGTACTGCAGCTCGGCCAGGCGGCGTAAGATAAAACGCTGATCAACAATGTCGCCTACTTTTAAATGCAACAGCATTTTCATATAGGATTCAGGATCGCCAAGGCCGTAAATAGCAGAGACGGAAGCAATAATCACAACATCGCGCCGCTCCATCAGTGCTTTGGTTGCCGACAAGCGCATTTGCTCAATGTGCTCATTGATCGAAGCATCTTTTTCAATAAAAGTATCGGTAGAAGGCACATAGGCTTCGGGCTGGTAGTAGTCGTAGTACGACACAAAGTACTCCACCGCATTATTCGGGAAGAACTCTTTCATCTCACCATAAAGCTGCGCCGCCAGCGTTTTATTGTGCGCCATGATCAATGTCGGCCGATCTACCCGCGCAATAACATTAGCCATGGTAAAGGTTTTACCTGAGCCGGTAACACCGAGCAACGTCTGGTGAGCCAGACCGGCTTCCAAACCCTCTACCAGTTTATTAATCGCTTCTGGCTGATCGCCGGCGGGTTGGTATTGTGATACCAGCTCAAAGGCACGTGTCATGTTGTGATCTCCTGCTGTGAACGCTGTATTGCCCGGTTAAACCAACACCAGGCCAGTGCGGCAGTACATATATTTGCAACTACGCAGCCAATAAACAAGCCGGTAACGCCATAGAGTTTGCCGCCAAGCCAGGCCAGTGGCACATAAAACACAAATAACCGTATCAAACTTAACAACAGCGCACTGCCCGGCTGATGCAGGGCATTAAAAGACGAATTGGTTAAAATGGTAATGCCCTGCAGGCCGTATGCCAGCGGCACTATCCAGATAAACTGGCAGATAATACTTACCACTTCCGGCTCACTGCTGAACAATCTGGCCAGTGGCACCGCCAGCACGGCCAGCAGCAGGTAAATACCGAACTGCCATAACAGCACAAAACGGCCGCATAACCGGTAGGCCTGCTGCACCCGGCTCAACAAACCGGCACCATAATTCTGGCTGACAAAAGGCGGCAATGTCATCGACAGCGCCAGTACCACTAGACAGGCTATGCTTTCAATCCGGGCACCAACACCAAAAGCTGCCACGGCCGAGGCACCATAATTAGCCAGTATTGCCGTTAGCACGGCCATCGCCAGCGGCGTTAACATATTGGCACCGGCGGCCGGTAAACCGATACGCAAAATTTTACGGCATACCTGATTTAACACTGTGACACTAAGCCAACTGGTGCTGATCAGATCGCGTTTAACCAGCAAATAAATAATCAGCACCGAGCCAAACACCCAGGAAACCAAAGTTGCTATTGCTGCGCCCTGCATACCCAGCGCCGGTATTGGCCCCAGGCCAAAAATCAGCACCGGGTCGAGCACCGCATTTACCAGCCCGGAGCATGCCATAATAATGCTGGGTGTTTTGGTGTCACCGGCAGCACGTAACACCGCATTACCCACCATAGGCAACGCCAGCAGCACGGCACCGGCAAACCAGATATCCATATACTGGCGGATATACAGCAAAATGCTGTCACCGGCGCCTAGCAGGCCAAATAAGGTGTCGGTAAACAAATAGCCCGGTATTGCCAACAGCGCCACCAAAATAGCGGATAACCACAAAGCCACCTGACCATCAGTGCGGGCCTCGGTTAAACGCCCGGCACCCAGCGCCTTGGCAATCACCGCAGAAGTACCGATACTAAGGCCAATTACCAGGCTTATAAGGGCAAACGAGATAGGAAAAGTAAAACTGATCGCTGCCAGTTGTTCAGTGCCAAGCATACTGATAAAAAAGGTATCGACCAGGCTGAACGTCATTAAGGTGATCATCCCCACCAACATGGGCAATGTCATCGATACCAGCGTTGTCTTAATATCATCATGGATTAATGAAGGTTTAACACGGGAAGAGGTAGTCATAATTACTGCTTTTAACCGGCGTGGTGCTATTGTAGAGAAAAGCCGCCGCTACAGCCATGCTAATTTCCCTGATTTTGCTGCTTACGCAGGCTTATTTTGCTGAAATTATCTGCTAAACAGCAAAATAGTTCACAATTCCGCCGTGCTTATTTCGTGCCAGTTATTTATTTAGCCGCAGATCATTAATTTACCGCAACAATAGCTATACCATTGTTTTTATTGAACTAAAAAATTCATCGCAACTTGCTTGACCTGCTTGCATCTCAACAGATTCAAGCCTTCGCCGACGAAACCCGCGTACAACTCACAGACTTATCCACAGCTTCTGTGGGTAAGTGTGGCCAGCGCCCGACAACACTGGCGTAGCAGTAACCGGCCTCCCCTCACTTAACCACTAAAGTATTACGCCGTTATTGCAGTTAAAAGCAGCGCTTTGTTTAAACATTATGCAAGTGAGACAAGTTGGCGAAAATCCCTGTGGCAAAGTGTTGACAGAGGGTATAGCTGGCATTAGTATTGCGCCCCGTTGAATGCTGTTCCCTAGTAGCTCAGTTGGTTAGAGCGGCGGACTGTTAATCCGTAGGTCACTGGTTCGAGTCCAGTCTGGGGAGCCAAATTCAGCGTGTATTCTTCTATTCCCTAGTAGCTCAGTTGGTTAGAGCGGCGGACTGTTAATCCGTAGGTCACTGGTTCGAGTCCAGTCTGGGGAGCCAAATTCAGCGTGTATTCTTCTATTCCCTAGTAGCTCAGTTGGTTAGAGCGGCGGACTGTTAATCCGTAGGTCACTGGTTCGAGTCCAGTCTGGGGAGCCAAATTCAACTGTTGTTTTCCCTGCGTCTGCCGCTATTTGTTTATTTCCCACTATTTTTTTGATTTAATTGGCTTTCTATTGCACCTGCCTATACCTATATTAAGCGTTAGGACAAGGAAACAGTTTATCTGGTGGTCATTGCTTATGAGAATATTCCGTACTTTGCTTATCAGCCAGTTGCTGTCTGCGTTTTTATTAGCAGCTATAGCGCTGATCGCTCTGGTGCTGCATACCCAACAACAGCTGGATAACGACCAACAACATGCCAGCGCAGTTATTGAGCAAATTCTCAGCCATCACCTTACCGGTGACGGCAAAATTCTCAGCCGTCAGCTTGATCGTAGCTTTGCTTTAAAAAGCTTACGTATCAGCCAGCTTGATGGCACGGTGTTACATGAACAAAACCAGCATAGCAATAATGCCGCTATTGCTACTGCCATACTGGAGCTGTTTGGCAGCGAGTTTAAACAGCACACTGTGCGTAATCAGGAACAGAATATCCAGGTCAGCTATCAGCTGGATGCCAGCCAGCGGTTGCTGGCATTTTTGCAGTTACTGCTGCTACTGATCTTAACGCCTTTTGTTATCGGCTGGTTACCGGTGCTGATGAGCAAAAGCAGCATTAGCCGCAGCTATAAACGCACCACCGCTGCGGTAAACGAGTTAATTGACCGTTTTATTGTCGACCCGCAGAAAAGCGAACCCGACTGGAATAAAATTCCGCCGGAATTTGCCGATATTAATGTCGCTTTACAAAAGCTGGCGCACTATACCCGCAGCCAGTACAACGAAATGACCAACAACGCGCATCAGATAGCTGAAGAGGCTTATAAAGATCCGGTTACCGACTTACCCAACCGTAACCGCTTTGTGCAATATTACGAAGAAAATATCCGCCAGAACGAGCAACACGATTTTGGTGTTTTTGCTATTACCCGCTGCACTGAGCTACAGGCACTAAACCAAACCCGTGGCTACCAGGAAGGCGACAGCTATATCCGCGAAGTAGCCAATATCGTTAAAAAACTGGCCGGCAATTATAAAGACAACCGCGTATACCGGCTTAACAGCTCAGACTTTGGTATTTTGTTGCCCAGAGTCACGCCCAAAGAAGCAGAAAACTTTGCCCTGCAGTTGCAAAGCAGGCTGAACGAATATCAAAAAATGGCCGAGCTGGATTCAGTGGCCTATTCCGGCCTGGTCAGCTATGAATCAGGTAAAGCACTGGGCGAGCTGCTGGCAGTGGCCGATACCTCGATCAGCCTGGCGCAGACCAAACAGCCTAATGCCTGGCATCTGCAAAAAGAATCATCCGGTTTAGATATGACCAATGGCAGTTACGGTAACCAGAACTGGCGTAATGTTATTGATGACGTGCTAACCAACCACCGCATCGCCTTACTGGTGCAACTGATCCAACCGGCTAACCGCTCAGCTAAAGCTTACTCAGAAATTCTGGTGCGCTTTAAAACTCAGGAAAACCAGGTGCTGCCTACGGCTTCGTTTTTAGCCATGGCAGAAAAACTGGACCGCATAGTACAGGTCGACCGGCTGATCATTGAAACAGCATTAACCACTATAAAAAATAAAAACCTGCAGGATCAATATTTTGGTTTAAACCTATCGGCCCGCTGTGTGCATGACGACCAGTTTATTATCTGGCTTGAGCGGCGGTTATTAAAAGATGCCCACATCGCTGCCAAACTGATATTTGAAGTTACTGAGTTTGGTTTGCAGCAAAACCTGAAAACCAGCAAACGCTTTATTGATATGGTGCACCGAGCCGGTGCCCGTGTCACGGTAGAAAAATTTGGTGTGGGTATCACCTCATTTAAATTTTTCCGTGATCTGAAGCCCGATTACGTCAAAATGGACGGCAGTTACACCCGCCATATTAATGATGATAAAAACAACCAGTACTTTATGCGGCTGATGATCGACCTGGCTCACCGTATTGGTGTCGGTGTTTTTGCTGAAAGCGTTGAAACCCAGGAAGAAAAACATATGCTGGAATCCCTGTTTATTGACGGCAATCAGGGGTATTACATCGGTAAACCAGCGCCAATTTAACACCACAAAGGCGGCGCTGTGCAAATAGCAGCCGCCAAGCCCCTATGCTTTGTCCGGTTGTGTCATAAGCTGCTTAATAGCATAATATGCGCCTGATTTTTGCCTGAGCGATACGATGACTGAATTTTTGCTGTTGTTAATCAGTACTGTGCTGGTAAATAACTTTGTACTGGTTAAGTTTCTTGGCCTGTGCCCCTTTATGGGCGTGTCCGGCAAACTGGAAACAGCCATTGGTATGTCGCTGGCCACAACCTTTGTGCTTACCTTAGCCTCATTATGCAGTTATCTGGTTGATCACTACTTGCTGGCACCGCTGGATTTACTTTATTTGCGCACACTGGCATTTATTCTGGTTATTGCCGTAGTGGTGCAGTTTACCGAAATGGTTGTGCACAAAACCAGCCCCACGCTATATCGTTTGTTGGGTATTTTTCTGCCACTTATTACCACCAACTGCGCGGTGCTTGGCGTGGCGCTGTTAAACGTGAATGAACGGCATAATTTTATTAATTCCGTTATTTATGGCTTTGGTGCAGCAGCCGGCTTCTCTTTGGTATTAATCCTGTTTGCTGCTATGCGTGAGCGCCTGGCGGCTGCTGATGTACCCGTACCCTTTAAAGGCGCCGCTATTGCCATGATAACAGCCGGTTTAATGTCGCTGGCCTTTATGGGCTTTACCGGCCTGGTAAAAGCCTGATGACTTTACTCACTGCCCTGATCGCTTTAGGTACCCTGGCGCTGATATTCGGTGCTGTGCTGGGTTACGCTGCCATTCGCTTTAAAGTAGAAAGCGACCCGCTGGTGGAACAAATTGACGACATATTACCGCAAACCCAGTGCGGCCAGTGTGGTTATCCCGGCTGCCGGCCTTATGCTGAGGCCATCGCCAACGGCGACGACATTAATAAGTGCCCGCCGGGCGGTGAAGCCACTATCCGTAAACTGGCCGATTTAATGGGCGTTGAAGCCAAACCACTGAACGAAGCGCAAACCGAAAACGTAAAACGGGTTGCTTATATCCGTGAAGATGAATGTATAGGCTGTACCAAATGTATTCAGGCATGCCCGGTTGATGCCATTGTCGGCGCATCCAAACTGATGCACACAGTACTGGCAGACGAATGCACAGGTTGTGATCTCTGTGTTGACCCCTGCCCGGTAGATTGTATAGATATGATACCGGTTGCCACCACGCCAGAGCGCTGGAAGTGGGATTTAGCGGCAATTCCGGTTCGGATGGTGGAGTAGTAGCGCCATGCCAGGTTTATTTCAGCAAATTCAGGCCGGTAAGCTGTGGGACTTCCATGGCGGTATTCATCCGCCGGGCCGTAAAGAGCAAACTAATCAAAAGCCGATTGCCGTATTACCGATACCTGACCGGCTGTATCTGCCACTGCGCCAGCATATAGGTGTGGCTGGCCAACTGCTGGTACGGGTAGGTGAACGGGTATTAAAAGGCCAGCAACTTACCAGTGCAGAAAACTCTATGGCGGTGCCGGTACACGCACCTACCTCAGGCACAGTACTGAGCATAACGCCCCATACCAGCCCGCACCCGTCAGCATTGCCGGAACTCACCCTGGTACTGGAACCAGACGGCCTGGACGAATGGCGCCAGCGCGAGCCGCTTAATTTTTTAACCTGCGACAATATGACGCTGCTCAGCCGCATTCAGGACAGCGGCATAGCCGGTATGGGCGGCGCCGGTTTTCCAACCCATATTAAAGCCGGCCTTACCCAGCCGGTAGATTATCTGATTATTAACGCCGTTGAATGCGAACCCTATATCAGTGCCGATGATTTACTGATGCAGGAAGCCGCCACCACCATTGTTAAGGGCATTGATATTCTGTGCCGCCTGCTTAACCCCAAAGCGGTATTAATTGGCATTGAAGATGACAAACCTATAGCCGCTGCGGCAATGATGGCCGCCTGCAGCCAGCGCGAGCATTACTATGTACGTATAGTGCCGACTAAATATCCGTCTGGTGGTGAAAAACAGCTTATTCAGCTGCTAACCAATAAAGAAGTGCCCAATGGCCGCCGCCCAGCCGATATCGGCATCGTTATGCAAAATGTCGGTACCGCTTTTGCTATTGCTCAGGCGGTGCTGGACGATCACCCACTGCTGTCCCGCATTGTTACCGTAGCGGGCGACACCTTAAACCAGCCACAAAATGTGCTGGCGTTGCTGGGTACGCCGGTGTCTGCTTTACTTGATGCCTGCGGCTTTCAAAGCCAGCCACAGCAACGGGTTATTATGGGCGGGCCTATGATGGGCTTTACCCTGCCCGACTTAAGCGTACCGGTAGTTAAAACCACCAACTGTATACTGGCTCCCACAGCACAGGAGCTGCCGGCAGCCAGCACAGAAATGGACTGTATCCGCTGCAGTGCCTGTGCCGATGCCTGCCCTGCCAGCTTATTGCCGCAACAGTTGTTATGGTACAGCAAAGCTAAAGACAGCGATAAGCTGCAAGAATACAACCTGGCCGACTGCATTGAATGTGGTGCCTGTGCTTATGTTTGCCCGAGTGAAATTCCTCTGGTGCAGTATTACCGGGTGGCCAAAGCCGATATTCGTGAGCAGCAACGCGAAGCATTAAAAGCTGAACAGGCCAAAGCCCGGTTTGAGGCCCGCAATGCCAGGCTAGAGCAAGAAAAACAAGAACGGCTGCAGCGCAACCAGCAACTGGCCGCCGCCCGGCAGCAACAACAACTGGCCAGTGGTGCCAATACCGCTGTGGCCGATGCCCTGGCACGTATTAAAGCAAAACAGGCCCTGGCAGCACCGGCAGAAGAGCGCAGTAAAGAGCAAATTCTGGCCGAGCGCGAGCTGAAAAAACAGCAAGCGCGTGAGCACCAGCAACAAAAAGCCCAACAACAAAAAGCTGAGCAGCAGGCTACAGAACAACACAATGAGCCAGCAGAGCAAACGCCGGCTGTAACTGAAAATACCAACAGCAAAGCCGCCGCCGTAGCTGCAGCTATTGCCCGCGCCCAGGCGAAAAAAGCGGCCCAGGCCGCAGAGCAACACGCGACAGAACAACAAGTAACGCCAGCGCCCAATACGGAAAAAAGCCACCAGGCTGAAGTATCAGCAGAGGCTGATCCACGTAAAGCAGCTATTGCTGCCGCTATTGCCCGGGCTAAAGCTAAGCAACAGGCGCAAACTGAACATGAAACCAATGCAGCACCCGCTACCGCCAGTACTGCAAATAAGCCAGCCGCAGGATCTGATATCGTTGCTGCAACAGAAGACCCGCGTAAAGCGGCGGTCGCCGCCGCACTGGCCCGTGCCAAAGCTAAAAAGCAAGCCAGTGCTGAAGCTACAGAGCAAACTGCAGCCAGCACAACAGGCGCACCTGAGCCAGATGTTGCTGTGACAGAAGATCCGCGCAAAGCGGCCATTGCCGCAGCAATTGCCCGCGCCAAAGCACGTAAACAAGCCGACAGTGAGAACTCATGAGTTTTAAAATCGCCAGCTCACCCCACCAGCATAACCAGCGTAGCACTGCACACATCATGCGCCTGGTGGCTCTGGCCTGTTTACCCGGCATCGCCGTGCAGGCGGTATTATTTGGCTATGGTGTGCTTATCCAGTTAGTGCTGGCAATCGTTACGGCCTGGATAAGTGAAGCCCTGGTATTAAAATTACGTGGCAAAGCCGTACTACCGCGCCTTAAAGACAACAGTGCCCTGCTTACCGCGGTATTACTGGCCATAGCCATACCGCCCTATGCGCCCTGGTGGATTATTGTTATAGGCACCGCTTTTGCCATTATTATGGTTAAACAGCTGTATGGCGGCCTGGGTAATAATCTGTTTAACCCCGCTATGGCAGCTTATGTGCTGCTGCTGGTATCGTTTCCACTGCAAATGACACAGTGGCTGCCGCCGCTGTCACTGCAAAGTGTTGATTTAACCCCGCTGGACGCTGTCTGCAGTATTTTTACGCACTACAGCTGCAGTGGCTTTAGCCTTAGCCAGCTACAAGCCAGCATAGATGGTATTACCATGGCCACGCCGCTGGATACCCTGCGCACCGATCTGGGCCGGGGCCTGACACTGGATGAAAGCCTGAACCGGCCGGTATTTTTTGCCTTTGCCGGTACCGGCTGGTTATGGGTAAACCTGGCCTATCTGGCCGGTGGTTTATTGCTTATTCAGCAAAAAGTGATCAGTTGGCGTATTCCGCTGGCCGTTATTGGCAGCCTGTTTGTATTATCTGCCATTGCCACTCTGGCCGCACCGGATACTATTGCCGGGCCGCTGTTTCATCTGTTTAGTGGCGGCACTATGCTGGCAGCGTTTTTTATTGCTACCGACCCTGTCTCGGCCTCAACTACCAACAAAGGCCGTTTGGTATACGGTGCCCTGATTGGCTTACTGGTGTTTTTAATCCGTAATTTTGGTGGCTACCCCGACGCCTATGCCTTTGCCGTTTTACTGGCCAATATGGCCGTGCCGTTAATAGACTACTACACCCGGCCCCGTACTTATGGTCACCGGCCGCGGAGCGAACTGAAATGATCCGAGCCATCAGTAAAAATGCCCTGGCGCTTGGCGCAGCAGCTGTATTTTGCGTCGCCATACTCAGCCTGGTAAACCAGCAAACGGCCTCCCGTATCAGTGAGCAGCTTCTGGCCAGCAAGCTGGCTATTTTGTCTGAAGTATTGCCGGGGGTAGACGCCAGCCAGTCGTTATTGCAGGATTGTGTACAGGTAACCAATGAAGCATTGCTGGGCCGTACCACCCCGCAGGCAGTGTATCGCTGGCGCCAGAATGGCGAGCTGGCAGGCTTTATTGTTGAAACCACAGCGCCAAATGGCTACAGCGGTAATATTGATTTAATCGTCGCGTTAACACCGGATGGCACTATTTTAGGCAGCCGGGTGTTGGATCATAAAGAAACACCGGGCCTTGGCGACAAAATAGAGGCCCGCCGCTCAGCGTGGATTTTCAGCTTTAGTGGTAAAGCAGTAACAAACGACAATGCCGGTAAATGGGCAGTACGCAAAGATGGCGGCGATTTTGATCAGTTTACCGGCGCCACTATTACACCGCGCGCGGTAGTACAGGCGGTACGCAATGCCGCCCTGCTGATACAGCAACAGCCTGAACTGGCCGCTATACCGGCCAACTGCGCTCTATAACGAGGCTACAATGAGTCAGTTTAAAGAACTAACCCTGCAGGGTTTATGGAAAAACAACCCCGGCCTGGTACAGTTGCTGGGCCTGTGTCCGCTACTGGCCGTTACTGCCACCGTGACCAATGCACTGGGGCTGGGGGCAGCAACATTACTGGTGCTACTGGGTTCCAATATTGCGGTATCTTTGGTGCGTAACCATGTTGCCAGCGAAATTCGTATTCCGGTATTTGTATTAATTATTGCCAGCCTGGTTACCGCCGTACAATTGCTGATGAATGCCTATACCTATGACTTGTACCTGTCTTTAGGTATTTTTATTCCGTTAATTGTCACCAATTGCGCCATTATCGGCCGGGCTGAAGCTTTTGCCTCAAAAAACCCGGTGCTACCCTCTGCCATCGACGCCATTATGATGGGCTTAGGTTTTATGCTGGTATTGCTGGTACTTGGTGCCATGCGCGAAGTGCTGGGCCAGGGCACCTTGTTTGACGGTGCCGACTTATTACTGGGTGACTGGGCCAAAGCATTGCGGGTAGAAGTATTCCACGCCGACAATCATTTTCTGCTGGCGATGCTGCCCCCCGGTGCATTCCTTGGTATGGGGCTGCTGATCGCACTGAAGAACGTTATTGATAATAAACTTAAGCAACGCCAGGCGGTGGAAAAAGGCAGTATTGCCCGTGCCCGCGTTACCGGCGCTGCGCAGTAAAAAAACAGATGAATAAACAAAAACGCATAGAAATACTCAGCCGCCTGCGCGCAGCTAACCCAAAGCCCACTACCGAGCTGGAATACAGCTCGCCTTTCGAGCTGCTGATAGCCGTGCTGTTATCCGCCCAGGCCACCGATGTTGGGGTAAATAAAGCCACCAAACATTTATTTCCGGCAGCGCGTACCCCGCAGGCGATGCTGGATTTAGGCGTAGATGGCGTAAAGCACTACATAAAAACCATTGGTTTATTTAATACCAAAGCCGAAAATGTCATTAAAACCTGCCGTATTCTGGTAGAACAACACGGCGGCATCGTTCCTGAAAACCGCGAAGCACTCGAAGCCCTGCCCGGCGTTGGCCGTAAAACCGCCAATGTGGTGCTAAACACCGCCTTTGGCTGGCCTACCATAGCAGTAGACACCCACATTTTCCGTGTGTCTAACCGCACTAAACTGGCACCGGGTAAAAATGTTGACGAGGTAGAACACAAGTTACTTAAAGTGGTGCCAGATGAGTTTAAACTCGACGTACACCACTGGCTGATCCTGCACGGTCGTTACACCTGCGTCGCGCGTAAACCGCGCTGCGGCAGCTGTTTAATTGAAGATTTATGTGAGTTTAAAGACAAGACGGAATAATTAAATAGCTGATTTTGTAGTTGAACATGGTTAACATAACGATCTGCGATGTTTACGGCGATTATTAGCTTTATTCTTGCACCATTGGATAAAACGAGTAACCATCTCCTGGTTTACGCTTAATATAAGTAAACCAATTTACTTTACAGATTTCACTGAAATAAATCATAGGTGACGGTGATTCGCCTTCTGGCAATTTAACTAGCTTGTGAAGGTGTTGATCGTTTTTAACTAACTCTACAGCTTTTAATTCAGCTTGTTTTTGGTCATCCGCTTTGACCCACCGAGTGGTAAAAAAGCCAAGTAATTCTTCTTTACCATCGAGCTCTATGAAAAAGTTTTCACCTTCCAACAATACTTGAAAATAACTCATATCTTCCCTGTAAAGCTAACTGCTTAGCTGTTTTATCCGGTGCGTTATTCAATGACGACTAAACGGCACGGTTCGCTTAATTTTGTTATAACTGATGCTAATGGAATTTGTTTTTTTAGGGAACAATTAATTTACAGGCTTTTGTAGCAGATGTATTGATTTCTGATACTTTTTGCCACTCAGTGCTTATCACTTCAGCTTCAATTTACAAGGTAGTAAAAGCTGCCTGTAAATTAGCCTTGCGTATAATCGGCCTTCCGACAAGCAAATTGGCGTTGCTTAATATAGGCAATTTGCCTACAATTTGGCAATGAACGCGATTTTCTTCGAGACATCCGTTTTTACAAAAACGGTCAGCCATTACTTAAATGACGAACAATACAAGGAATTACAGCACTTTATGCTGTGCAATCCTGATTGTGGTGACGTCATGCCAAGGACAGGCGGCTTCAGAAAGCTCCGCTGGGCCGATGAAGGGCGCACAAAAGGTAAGCGCGGTGGTCTAAGAGTCATCTATTACTGGTTGGGTCGTGACAGACAATTCTGGATGTTTGCCATTTACGACAAAGATGAAATGGAGAACCTAACGTCTGCCCAGGAAAAACAGTTAAAGCAGGCTATTGAAGCAGAGTTAAAAGCGAGAGGTATGCAAGATGGCAAAGCGTGATTTGTTCGCAGAGCTTATGCAAGGTGTCAGTGAAATGGCAGAGCAACGCCAGGGTAAGGTCACACTGCGCAAGGTTGCTGTAGAAAACAAACCTGTGCCAATTGTCACAGCAGAGGAAATAGTCGCGTTAAGGCAAAAACTACATTTATCTCAGGCAGTATTTGCCCAAAAACTACGCCTGAACCCGGAGACACTTAAAAATTGGGAACAGAGCAAATCTAAACCCAATGGCCAGGCGGCTGTTCTGATTAAGCTGGTCGAAAAATATCCCGACATGATTGAAAGGCTGGCGTCTGTTTAAACTACAGAGTAATTTTCTAAACAAAACATGGCTTTTACATCACCAAGGATTTATATATACGAATTTAGCTTACCATCTCAATCGCTTTGCGAGCCACGCGATACATTGTTTCCAGTGTTATCTTAAACACCCAGCGAATAAAACGGACCGTAAGCTCAGTAACGGCCGTGGTGACTTTACCGGCAAATACCAACATATGACCCAGTAAGCCTTTAACCTGCTCGGCAAATTGGCTGCTTATGTTTGCAATTTTTTCTACTGCCAAAGCCAGCACATCATAAAAGGTCATGATTCCGCCAATAGTCATTTGCACAGATATCGCAGTTAACATGCCAGCGTCTTTTAGTAGAGTAATCAGAGCATGGCTTAGTCGCTCTTGCCAGTGAGTACTGAAGCTGCATTCAAATCGGCGGTCGTAAAACAGACGAACAGCTTTAACTACGTCGCCCCGTCGCTGCAAGTTTTCCCATTGACCCCGCGATGTTATGACATAACCTGGATTTTCCATCATCGAGTGCGACGAAACCTTAATACCCGTTGCTGATGTTAAAAGCACACTACTTCCATTCAACGGAGCGTGATAAAACGGCCATACCGGCACCATTGGTACAGGATCATCGCCATGCAAACAGCGATAAATACTGTCAATACTGCCCGAAGACTTGAGCGCAAAGTCGTTTAAACCTACCCTCGGTGCGCCATAGGTGTATAGGGCAACGCGATTCCCGAAACGTTGTTTAATCCAAATTGCTGCAAGGCTTGCCAATGCACCACCTAAGCTATGGCCTGCACAATGAACAATACCATTGCTGTTTGTATTAAGTAGCGGTGCCAGTTGCTTCTCCAAAGTGGGCTGCATGCTTTTAAATACTTTTTGAAAACCCGAATGCACCGCGCTTTTGTTGTCAGCTATGGCCAAACTGGCGTTCGCATTACTGAACCAGTCCCGGCCACTTGTCATGTCAGTGCCGCGAATTCCTAATGCAACATCACCCGCAAAATGGTTTTTACCCTTGCCGACAATAGCGAAGCCTGTGGTATTGTTAAATATCTTAGAAATCACGCTGCCTGAAGTGCCGTGGATTACTCCGCCTGTTTGGTTAAAATCAAAATACTGAGTTACAGGTTTGTGGGTAGGTGTAAAGTTTTGCCCCGCTTTCAGTTTTTGTGCTTCATAAGGTGACCTTGCAAGCCATACTGCAGTTTGTGGTGGTAAAGATCTTTGCATTTCAGAATCCTTCCTGTTTTTCAATCATTTGATCAAGCTCTTTCAGCTTTGCTTCTATTTCCTCATCTGACCACAATGCGCCTTTGGCGCTTGGAAAATAGCATTTGGTGTGAAAATGTTCGTCGAATGCATCGTGTATATCGTGCGTTTTTAGCTCATGATATTTTCTCTCCGCAGGAAGTTCACAGCGCATATCCGCCATGACTCTATCAAGACTTTCCCAGCCTAAGTGGTTCAGAGTTCGAATATCGAAAATGGAATCTGTGTCGTCAGTTTCTGGATGCTTAACTATGAGCTCTAAACCAATTGCAGCATCAAACAGAACCCGCCTAACCTTTAACGTTTTTTTGGTAAAGAAGAATTGTCCGTCAGCGTTGGTTGTAGCGGTATCAGAATATTTCTTATCTTGGTAATACAGTTCGCGTGTTACCCGCATATTTACGACTGGTCGACCTTGTTCGGTTATAACCCCGTGTATTTCAGGCGACCATTGAATTTCTGTTCTTTTTAACCAACCAAACACACCTGCCTCCACATTCGTTGCTAATACAGAAAGTATCAGGCCTAAGCCAACGGCTATCGCCTTAAGATTAAGAGGCTGCCATCCCAGCATTACGACCATCCTGTAAAGAAAATAGTGGTTAGCATTATAAATAGCCAACCTGTGCCGTCAATATTTTTTTACAAATAACACAAAATAGTTAACACATTTTATTGATGATAATTTAGATTAAGGGTGTAGTGAGAAAGGGGTCTGAAAGAGGGGCGGAGTTAATAACCGCATTTTTCAAGTACCTGAAATATATTGGATTAACTCGATGTACCTTTAATTGTCTCTGCCCCTTTTCCCAGCGAGAGAGGCGCATTGCTATATTTATTTTGAAGACACACCGACTTTCGTAGGTGAGGATTTTGCCAACTCTAAAACCTCGTAGTAATTTAGACCATCAATTTTTTTACCAATGATGAAATAATTAATTTCGTCAGTCATTGTAGGGTCACCTAATATATCGTAGACACTAGTAACATCTGAAAACTGTATTGCCATCAGCGCCATCAAAAATTGCAATTGCTCTGCAGGCTTTAAACGTTTGGTAACATCAGTAACACCCTGCTTCGTTGATTCAATTGTCGAACCATCAAATACATAATCCCTTTTTGTGCTAGCGCACCCGACAACAAGAGTCATTAATAAAGCAAATAATACAAGTTTCATTGAATCTCCTTATAAAGATAGACGCCCGCCCCCCTTGGAGGCATTGTAGCCGTACAGTAACGGAAAGGCAGTCCAAGCCCTGCCACGATTGTTAGAGGACTGCAAGCGCACGGAGCTTTTCACCTAGCCTTTGCATCTCTTCACACGTATAGCCAACCAGAGTTGGCATTTCCCAATCGTAAAATTTATCATCCGAGGTTGCTTGGAAAACCAGGTTACTGAGCGCCGCTAACTCTTGTGTTGTAAATACACCTGCATAAGCTGCCTTAATGGCCTCGGCAAGAGGCTCTGTGACGTTATCAATAACGCTTGTGGCAATAACAATATCACCGCCCGCTTCGACCTTTACCAAAGCTTGCGCCAATGCTTGCTTGATGTTGTCACTGCCATTCGACATTGCCACCTCTACCGAATATTCAGCAGGTCGAGCCATTCTTAAATATAACCTGCCTTTGTAAATTTAATGTACAGGACATTACACTGCTTCTTTTAAACTTACAACAACTCACAGGTACAGCTGATATTTGTGCCGGCGATAAATACGGGTTACCCCGCCTAACAGAAACACGACCGGGTTTGGGCTTTATATGCATACAAATACTGTGATTTCCACACGTTAAATACCAACACCAATATCCGCTTTTGGCACTCAGTTGCCCTTCCGGGACAGTTGAATATGTTGCCATCAGCTACCGCATTGCGAATTTAGTCTGGCATACTATCGCCGTCGACACACATATTTTCCGTGTATCTAACTGCACTAAGCTGGCACCGGGTAAAATGTTGACGAGGTAGAACACAAGTTGCTTAAAGTCGTGCCAGATGAGTTTAAACTCGACGTACACCACTGGCTGATCCTGCACGGCCGCTACACGTGCGTAGCACGCAAACCACGCTGCGGCAGTTGTTTAATTGAAGATTTATGTGAGTTTAAAGACAAGACGGAATAATTAAATGGCTGATTTACATAGGTTCTTAAGGTGTGGAGCAGCTCGCCTACTAAACCTAAACCATTTCGCCGTAAACACCAAACCCAACCTTGAATTGGAAATGCCAAGCGTTGGGAGTCACTTTTACATGCGTTGTCAGGCTCTTTTTACCCGACCCTCTATATTCCTCAGAGTGAATATCCAGCACCTCAACCGAGCAATCGACTATAACATGTGGCATTTATCTTCCTATATACGCTGAATTGCTAACGCTCAAAGCAGCTGCGTGGTACGCGTCGGCTGGCTTTGCTTGTTATGCAAACTTTTAAGAAACTCTGGAGCCAGATCTGCTCCATTTGGCCAAACAACAGTCTCAAGCTCTGGATCAACCGATACCTTTCTGAAAACAGTGATTTCCTTCAGCGGTTCAAATACAGGCCCATTTAGCACCCCATCCAGATCGATTTCACCAGAAGTACCATCATCAAATGCTACCCAGATTTTGTAATCAGCTACGTATTTTGCAGATTTAATGTGCAACATAATTTACTCCAGTGGTGCAATGTAATTTAGAGGTTCCCCGGCTCGGGCTCGACGCCAGTTTTCTTCCAATTCTGTTTTGTGTATACCTATCCATTCCTGGACAAAGGAAGCGGCTCGTTTGGGCAACTCCCCTTCCAATATGGTTCCATCAAATGCAAATAGTGCTTCGTAACCAGAATATTTTGCATGAAAATGCGGTGGATTATGATCATTAAAATACATTGCAATCAAAATCCCATAAAAGCGACTAATAACTGGCATTTACCTACCCCTCGAAAAATATAGATCTATCATATTGCATCGGGGCTGACAGTCAAATCAGGCATAACGCTTTAGCGGGTCGACCCGCTTTTAAACACGGGTTAACCTGCCTAACAAAGCCCGAACCGGGCTTGGGCATTATATGCATACAAAAAAGCTGGTTTCAGGAATTAGTGCCCGAACGACTATCAGCTTTTGGTACTCAGCTATCCTGCCAGAGCAGCAGAATATGTTACCATTACCGCCTGCACTACGAGTTTAAAGACAAAACCGGATAGGAGTTTGTATGAGAATGCTACATACCATGCTGCGCGTGGGTAACCTGGAAAAATCACTGGCGTTTTACACTGAAGTGCTGGGCATGAAACTGCTGCGCCAGTCAGAAAACACCGAGTATAAATATACGCTGGCGTTTGTGGGCTACGGCGATGAAAGCGAAAATACCGTGCTAGAACTGACGTATAACTGGGGTACCGACAGCTACGATTTAGGCAATGCCTATGGCCATATCGCACTGGAAGTAGAAAACGTATACGACGCCTGCGAAAAAATACGCGCTAAAGGTGGCGTAATAAGCCGCGAGCCGGGCCCGGTAAAAGGTGGCACTACTGAAATTGCCTTTGTACGTGATCCGGATAACTACGCCATAGAACTGATCCAGAAAAAAGACAGTTACGACACGCTTTAAGTTTGCCACAAAGTAAACAGCATAAAGCCAGCGTAAGCTGGCTTTAGTATTTTGGCTGAGCGGCAAAGTCTTCCAGCCGCCGGATAATCTGCTCGCTATACACCGGCTGATATAACTGACGCATGGTGCCATCGCTGTAGCTTTGTTCCAGTGCCGCCTGCCAGCGGGCAATACGCTCGTCTGACACATTGCGGGAGAACGCCAGATAGCGTTTACGCTCACTAAGATACTTTACCCTAACCAACTGGCTGCCGGCTTCCTCGGCATAGGCTGAAAACCCTGGCACCGACAGCTCGCTTACCGCCATTAGATCGGCCCGGCCTAATAACAGCATATCCAGACAATCGCCGGATTTACTGGTTAATATCAGGTTTTTTCCTTCGGTAAAACCCAGGGCTTTAATGTCATCTATCGTGGCGGAGTTACGATAATTACAGACAGTGTAGTTTGTTGGTAATGCGGCCAGTGACGGCGCCTCTCCTACCCGGTGCTTTAAACCATATAAAGCCATCTGATAGTGTTTAAGCGGCCCGACCCATTTGAACCAGGGTTCGCGCTCTGCTGTGCGCACAGTTTCAAACAGCACTATATTATCTTCAGATCTGGCAATGCTCAGCGCCCGGCCCCAGGGCATCAGCTCTATAGTGCCCGGGTCGTCCAGCCGTTGTTGCAGTATACGCACCAGGCTGGTTGTTACGCCGCTTACCTCACCCTGCTCGTCCAGATATTCTCCCGGCGGGTTATGCTCGGTAAGAAAACGCAGTGGCTGTGCCTTTACGGTACCGGCCGAAACACACAACCCCACACTTAGCACCCAGGCGCTTAATTTAACGTTCATACAGCTTAATTTAGCGTTCATTCGGCACCATTGACATAGCCAGACTACATTATTAATAACAGTTTAATAACACAGCAATTGCCAAAAGAAAACCATAATAATGAACATGATACAGATGTCAGACCATACAGCATTAGTCCAGCGTAATAACAACTTTTTCATTTAGTGACATCGCCAGATTATTGTCGTAATAAGCGGCTTCGTTAATAAAGGTTGGGTATACCGTTACGTCACCATCGTAATAAATCTCGCTGCCGTCAAACAAGGTAAAAATCGGGTCGCCGGGCTTAATCGGCTGATAGTCTTTGTCCTGCACATTTTTATGTACCATACCAATACGCTCGCCCCTGTCATTCATTGGCAGCTTAATACTGTGCAAATAGCGAAAGGCTTCGGTGTGTTTAGGTAGCGGTGGCAGGCTGGCAGTGTTGTACAGCTCAACAAAATCAAGAATATGCCGCGTCATGGTGTCCATCAGCTCCAGTACGTCCTGGCGTAATACTGATTGCGGCTGTGGCCCTACTTCTACCAGTACACCATAACGGCCCAAAGTGCACATTAACGCGTGATCTTCAGCGGCAAAGTGATCTTCGTCACGGGAAATAATGGCTTCGGGCATCACCATTTTTACATAAGCGGCCAGCTGATTATAAAATGGCCCGGCCTGGGTCAGTATTAAGCAGGCGCCCATATTGCTGGTGGTGTTATGTAAGTCAATCAGTAAGTCGGTTTTGGCGTTGCCTTTAGGGCCCAGTTGGGCGTTAAGCACTTTGGCCCGGCTTTGTTCGTAATTGGCCAATCCAGGGTTGGCTAAATCGGTATTTTTAAACTGGCGGTTTAAATCACTGTGCAAATAACGTTTGTTGGCGTAATGCGCCTCGGGGTTAGCCCATACCAGCTCGGTATTAAAACTGGCACGGCTGACTAAATCTGGCTTAGCCTGATATTGCTTAACTAAATAAATACCTGAAAATTCATTGCCATGCACACCACCAACAATGGCAACCTGCTTAATTTTATCCATACTTTTTCCATAACTGCTGCGGTTATACCAAGCCTTAGCTTAGCCTAAATTATTAGCGTTATTATGACCAGTGCCGGGCGGAAAAAGAATAGATACAGAATTTAAATGCCTGAAATAAGCATATAAATGCAGATTAAGCAGCTGGCTGTGCCAGTGTTAAAGAGGTGTCGGAAATACGTACCAGTTCGTTATGCAGAATTTGCTGAGCCTGACAGGTACACTTACCACATTGGCTGCCTACACCGGTGCACATTTTCAGTTCACGCATGGTGGATACACCTTCAGCCACTTTTTGCTTAATGGCTTTATCGGTAACAGCTTTACACAGGCACACGTACATAACAGTACTCCGCTAACAAAACGCCGCCATTTTAATATTACTAAGAACTATTATCAATAGTATTTATAAACCGGAGCCTGTCGTAATAACAGCGCCGGCAAAAGCCGGCGTTGTCTGGGTGCTACAGCCTGGGCTGTTTTAGCGAAACAGCACTTTTTCCTGCTGGAACCAATGTACGCAAAAACCAATAGCAACGCTGGCTAACACCAGAGTAGAGCCAAAAATTAACGCTAATAAGCCATAATCGGCAGTGCCTTTAATCAGCTCTTTAATTGCCAGTGCTACATTCATTATTGGCACCAATGCAGTTTTACCTGTTAACTCAACACCCGGCATCATAGCGGCTACCAATGGCAGAAAAATCATGATTGACAGCGGGCTGATATAGTTTTGTGCTTCTTTAAAGGTACGGGCATATATCGATATCGCCAGCAGCAAGGCTGCAAATACTGCTGAGATGGGCAGCAACAACGAGAAAATCAGAATAAGCTCGGTAATCGCTATCGCTGACATCGCTTCCTGCACTACCGCCATACCGGCGAAAGAGCCAATAATCGCGCCCCAGATACCAAAGCTGCCTACGGTGATCAATGCCCCCACTAAGCCGGTGGTTAATACCGTAAAGAACTTACCCAGTACTATGCTAACCCGGCTTATCGGGCAAATTAACAGGGTTTCCAACGTACCGCGCTCTTTTTCACCGGCGCCCATATCAATAGCCGGATAAGACGCGCCCAGTAAACATAACGGAATAAGAATATAGGCAATTACCGCACCGAATTTTTCACCGATATTCTCCCGCTTGGCGGCAGTGTCCACCTTTTGCACCTCTACCGGTTTTATAATAGCGGCAAGTTTGTCCGGGTCGACATTCAGCTGCATTAACGTATCGCGTTGTAGCTGTTCATTAAAATTGCCCAGCACTTCAGAAAAGTAGCGGTACATAAAGTCAAATTGTGATGACTGGTTATAAATAATCTGCCACTGAGATTGCTCGGCAGCCTGGCGTTTGGCAGAGAAATCGGCCGGGATCACAATCGCCACATCAAACTCATCATTACGGATAGCCGCCACCAGTTCTGCTTCTGTGGTTTTATCCGTTTTAACTTGCTTAAAGTTTTTATGATAAAACAGCGCATCGGCAAATTTGGGCGCCTGCTCTGCGTTAATAATCACATAGCGGTGCTCAGCCTGCATGGCGGTGTTGGTGGTGCTGGATAACACCAGCCCCATTACACCAAAGATCACCGGGAAAATAAAAATCGGCAGTAAAATAACAAAAATCAGCGTTTTTTTGTCGCGCATTAATTCAGTAAGTTCTTTCAGATAGACTTGCCACATTTATGCTGCTCCCTGCTGGTTTGTTGCACTGTTTAGTACGCTTAAAAACGCCTCGCGTAAATCACTATTGCCGGCTAACGCCCTGAACTGGCTGATGTCACCGGAAAAAGCGCTGATGCCTTTATCAATAACCACCACTCTGTCGCAAAGAGATGCCACTTCGTCCAGATGGTGGGTAGAAAAAATCACCGGCGTACCGGCTGCTTTTAAGCCTTTGATAAAATCCAGCACCGTTTGCACTGTCATAATATCCAGCCCGGTGGTGGGCTCATCCAGAATAACCACTTTAGGGCTGTGCACTACAGCCCGGGCAATGGCGGTTTTTTGCTTCATACCGGTCGACATATTATCGGCACGGCGGTTGGCAAAATCATGCATGTTAAGCAGCGTAAACAGCTCGTCGATACGCTGCTTTAAGGCACTTTCTTTCATGCCGTGCAAACGGCCAAAATAGGCGATATTTTCAAAGGCGGTTAATTTGCCGTACAGGCCGGTATCAGCCGATAAAAAACCGATTTGCTGGCGCGCTTTTACCGGCTGTTTTAATACATCGACCCCATTTAACAGCACTGAGCCGGCATCGGGTTTTAAGGCAGTAGACAGCATACGTAGCGTGGTGGTTTTACCGGCGCCATTTGGCCCCAGCAACCCCAACACTTCGCCTGCGCCGCAACTAAAGCTGACATTGCGCACCGAGTGAAACGCCTCTTTGCTGTAACGCACATCTTGTTTTTCGGTATCCGATAACTTGCTGTTTTTACCAAGTGCAAACGCCTTGGCTAAATCCTGAATATCAATCATGCAACTGTCCTGTTGTCGGGGCCTCAGCGCTGTCGCCGTGGCCGGAAATAGTCAGTATTGTGGTAAAACCCCGCTGCTTCATTGTCGTTATACCAGCGCGGTACGCCCAGCAACGGCAAAGGCGTTAGTTGTTGATTATCAAGAAGTACTGCCTCGTTAGCAATTTGTTCGTGCAATTTAACATCAACAAAACTGTAAGCAGCTGTTAAAGGCCACTGGCTAAAACCGGCCGGTACTGCAATAAACAGGGCTTTGGCGGTTAAACCAATAAAAGGTGCCGTTGCCATTTCGTACATGGCATGGCCGAAAATCATTGGCCGTATGCCCTGCCACCAGTCACTGCGCTTTGTTACAAAGCTTTGTTGCCACTGGTGCTGGCGCAGCAGTTCAGCATGCTCAAGTGCAGCCGGTTCAAGGCAAAGCACCAGGCCGCATTCATCAAACAGCGTTAATTTATTCCGCAGCTTGCTACGCTGTTTCAGGCCGTGTTGAGCAATTTCTGCCATATGCAGCTGATTTAACAGCGCTTTGGTTTTTGGGTATAAACACCAAATAAGCGCACCAAAAAAGTCGTGCCAGTTGTCCTTGCGGGTAGGTATGCACTGAGTGGCAAAAATATATTCTTCATAGTAGCGGCCATCAGCGCTAAGCGTGTCATTATCAACAAAGCTCACGCCCGACTGCACCAGGCACTGATTAAGCCAGCCAATATCAGGGTAATCTGTTAACTGATCAACGCGGAAACGCTGACATAAATCAGCAAATATCGGGTTGCCAAGCAGCAACGCTGTGTTCCAGTCTGCCGGTGGCGTAAAGCGGATTTTTACTTCAGTTTTTTGCATAGGCTATCTTGTCTGTTGCTGTCGCTGAAAACCCTCAGCATGAATTACTTACGAAAAGCGCGAAAAAGCGCTTGCAATTTTAGCATGGCGTGGCACATTCAAGGGGTGCGTTTAGACGTACATACTGCCAAAACCACCCGTATAGGTCGAAATCTATAGGGTACAAAATGTGTTTACACGACATTAATTAATAGAGGTTATCATGTGTTCGATATTCGGGGTGCTTGACATCAAAACTGATGTTAAAGCCTTGCGCCAGCAGGCGCTACAGTTATCCAAGTTATTACGTCACCGCGGGCCAGACTGGTCTGGCGTGTGGAATAACGACAATGCCATTTTAGTGCACGAGCGCCTGGCGATTGTAGATACTGAAAATGGCGCCCAGCCCCTGATTAATGATAATCGAAATCACATTCTGGCAGTGAATGGCGAGATCTACAATCATAAGCAGCTCGAAAAAGGCCTCGCAAGCCCTTACCCATTCAAAACCAAGTCAGACTGTGAAGTGATATTACCGCTATATCTGGAGCACGGCAGCGATTTTATTGATCAGCTGCAGGGCATGTTTGCCTTTATTTTGTACGATGCTGAGCAAAACCGTTACCTGATTGCACGTGACCATATTGGTATTATTCCGCTGTACTATGGTTACGACGAGCACGGCCAGTTGTTTGTCGCCTCAGAGCTAAAAGCTCTGGTACCGGTATGTAAGCAAATTAAAGAGTTTCCGCCGGGCCATTACTTTGACAGTAAAATTGGCGAGCTGCGCAAGTACTATCAGCGTGACTGGCAAAGCTATGATGCAGTAAAAGACAACCCGGCCAGTTTAACTGAGCTAAAAGCTGCGCTGGAGCACAGCGTAAAAAGCCATTTAATGTCTGACGTGCCCTACGGAGTATTACTGTCAGGCGGGCTGGATTCGTCGCTTATTTCGGCTATTGCCCAGCAATTTGCCAAACGCCGGGTAGAAGATAACGACGAGTCTGAAGCCTGGTGGCCACGGCTGCACTCTTTTGCGGTCGGCCTGGCCGGTTCGCCGGATTTAGCCGCGGCGCAAAAAGTGGCCGATGCCATCGGTACCGTGCACCACACTGTGCATTTTACCGTACAGGAAGGTTTAGATGCGCTGCGTGATGTGGTGTATTTCCTGGAAACCTATGATGTAACCACCATTCGGGCCTCAACACCGATGTATTTGATGGCGCGTAAAATTAAAGCCACCGGTATTAAAATGGTGTTGTCAGGTGAAGGCTCAGACGAACTGTTTGGCGGCTATTTATATTTCCATAAAGCGCCCAACGCGAAAGAGTTTCATGAAGAAACCTTACGTAAGCTGGACCGGTTGCATATGTTTGACTGCAACCGCGCTAACAAAGCGATGTCGGCCTGGGGCATTGAAGCCCGGGTGCCGTTTCTTGACAAAGACTTTATGGATGTGGCCATGCGCTTAAACCCACAACAAAAAATGTGTGGCGGCGGCAAAATGGAAAAACACATTCTGCGCCAGGCATTTGATGGCCTGCTGCCGGATGAAATTTTATGGCGCCAGAAAGAGCAGTTCTCTGACGGCGTGGGCTACAGCTGGATTGACAGCTTAAAAGCTCATGCCGAAAAAGAAGTGTCTGATCAGCAAATGGCTACCGCCAGCTTCCGCTTCCCGGTGAACACACCAGACAGCAAAGAAGCCTATTACTACCGGGTGATCTTTGAAGAGCACTTCCCACACGCCGGAGCTATTGCCTGCGTACCAGGGGGTAAATCTGTTGCCTGTTCAACGCCGGAGGCGCTGGCCTGGGATGCAAAAATGGCGCAAATGACCGACCCGTCCGGCCGCGCTGTACGCGATGTACATACCCAGGCTTATTAAGCTGTAAGCTAAAACAACAAGGCCACGCAATTGCGTGGCCTTTTTTATGCGTCTGGTTATGTACAGAACACTATTTCTGAAACTGTTCCTGTTGTGTCTGTGGCGCGACACGGGTGTCAATTTTATTATCTTTACTACGGAACAGGTTTTTCACATCTTCCAGTATTACATAAAGCGCTGGTATTAACAGCAGAGTAATAACGGTGGCGAACAGGATACCAAATGCCAGCGACACCGCCATCGGCACGACAATTTTTGCCTGCAGGCTGCGCTCCAGCACTATCGGTGCCAGGCCAACAAAGGTAGTAAGCGAGGTGAGCAATATTGCCCGGAAACGCTGTGCACCGGCCTGCGATACCGCCTGACGGATAGATAAGCCTTCTTCACGCGCGCGGTTAACAAAGTCAACCATCACCAGAGAGTCGTTTACTACCACCCCGGCCAGCGCAACTAAACCGAAGATCGACATAATGCTCATGCTCAGGCCAAGCACCATATGGCCTATTACGGCACCGACCAAACCAAACGGGATCACGCTCATAATAATCAGCGGTTGGCTGTACGATTTCAGCGGAATAGCCATTAAGGCATAAATACAAAACAGCGCAAACACCCCGGCTTTCATCAGGTCAACCTGCGCGTCCATTTCATCCTGGCTGGCTCCGTCCAGCTCGCCGGTTACACCTTCGTATTTAGCAGTTACTTCTGCGATAACCGTACGGCGCATTTCACCTACAACTTTGCCAGGTTCAATGGTCGATTTATCGGCCGCAGCGGTAATCGTAACTGCACGCTCACCATTTACCCGATTTATAGCGCTGAAACTGGGCTGCATGGTATAGCTGGCCACCTGATTAAACGGAATTTCGCCGCCATCAGCCGTGCGGATACGCATATTTTCCAGGCTGCCGACAGAGCTGCGTTCGGTACGCGGGTAGCGCACCATCACCTTTACTTCTTCGCCATCGCGCTGTACCCGCTGCGCTTCTGCACCGTAAAAGCCATAACGTACCTGGCGGGCTACATCTGACAGGGTTAAACCAAGTAAATGTGCTTCAGGTTTTAACTGCAGCACAATTTCGTCATTGCCGCCGAGTAAATTATCTTCAATATCATAAACACCGGCATATTCGGCTAAACGGCTTTTTAATTCTTCGGTGGCCAGTTTCAGGTTGTCCAGATTAGTGCCACGAAGTTGCAAGGCTATGTCGGCACCACCGCCACCGGCAGTTGAAGCATTAATCTTAAAAGCTTTGACACCGGGAATATCCGGCATTTCGGCGCGCCAGCGGTTAGCAATTTCAAAACCATCAATTTCACGGCCTTCGCTTTTTTCCAGCTCAACCACCAACTGGCCGGCAGTATCACTGTTTAAAAACACTAAGCGGTGCTTGATAATGCTGTCATTGTATTCGGCATATAGCTTGTCATTGGCCCGCACCAGTGCGGCTTCAGCTTCGCGCAAGGCATTTACTGTAGCCTGGTTTGACGAGCCTTCCTGCATGGTTAAATTAGCATTGATAAAGTCACTGGGAATATCAGGGAAAAACACCCAGCGCACAAAGCCCCCACCGAGCACACCAAACATCAGGATCAACATCGCCATAAATGCCGCCATAGTGACATAACGGTAATGAATACAGCGCTCAACAAATGGCTGATACCATTTTTGGATAAAGTGGTTCAGGCCGGACATCACCTTCATCCGCACGGCTTTTAATGTATTACTGCAAGCACGGCCACAGCTGTAAAAAATGCCTTTGCGCTGTGGATCCCACGGCTTGGTATCCATATTGACAATATGCGACGGTAAAATTAACTTTGACTCTACCAGCGAGAAAATCAGGCACAGCACCACCACCCAGGCAATAGAGCCCCAAATCGGGGCCTGGGCTCCGCCTACCATTAACATAGGAGCAAATGCCGCTATAGTGGTTAACACGCCAAAGGTAGCAGGCATGGCCACTTTTTTCGCCCCGGCAATGACCGAATCTACCGATTTACCGCGCTTTTCAATTTCGCTGTAGGCACTCTCACCAATAATAATGGCGTCATCGACCACTATCCCCAATACCAGAATAAAGCCGAACAAACTGATCATATTGATCGACACATTAAACATGGGTAGCGGCAACATTGCCATAGCGCCAAGGAAGCACACCGGAATACCCACCATTACCCAGAACGCAATGCGAAACTCCAGAAACAAGGTTAGTGCCAGTAATACCAGAAAGGCGCCCATTACCAGGTTGTTGCTCATTAAATCAAGCCGGCCCTGCAGGTAGTAACTGGAATCGCCCCAATGCGCGATAGAAACAGACGACGGTAATTGTTTTTGTTTACGCTCAACGTAAGCTTTTACCTGGTCGGCAATTTTCAGGGTGTTGTCATCCCCCACTGCAGCAACCCGGATAGACACCGAGTTTTTACCATCGAAGGTTGATAAGTCTTCCCGCTCGATAAAGCCATCGTTGATAGTGGCAATATCTTTTAACGATAAGCGCGTGCCATCGGCAAAAGTCAGCAGCACTATGTCTTCAAAATCTTGTAAAAAGTAAGCCTGGCCTTTAGTACGCAGCAGGATATTGCCGCTGTCAGATTTAATAGAACCACCGGGCAAGTCGACAGAACTGCCACGGATAGCACTAACCACCTGCTCAAAGGTCAGGCCGTATTCTTTTAACTTTAACTCAGACAGTTCAATTGACACTTCGTAGTCACGGGCGCCAACCACTTCCACTTTACTGACACCCGGCAATTTACGCAGCTCATCGCGGATATCTTTAGACAGCTCTTTTAACGTGCGCTCAGTGGCATCACCATACAACGACAGCCACATTACATCGCTTTCAAACCGTACCCGGTACACTACCGGCTTTTCGGTTTGCTCCGGCAAGGATGAAATGGCCGACACCTGGGTTTTAATTTCATCCATAACCTCCTGCACGTTGTAGTTATTAGCAATTTCAGCGCGCACTGTAGCCAGGCCCTCAACCGCAGTTGAGCGAATGCGCTTAATACCGTTAACACCGCGCAGGCTTTCTTCAATTTTATCTATAACCCCGCTTTCTACTTCCTGCGGTGCCGCACCCAGATAAGGCACGCGGATATTAACCTGCTCGAGTAATATTTCAGGAAACATCTGTTTCTTAATGGTAAAAACTGAGGCTATACCGGCAACCAGAATAATTGCCATCAGTAAATTAGCCGCCACGCTGTTACGGGCAAACCAGGATATTAAGCCCTTATTGGTATCCATGCCTTACTCCTTGCCCTGGCTGGCTGCCATTACAGCCTCTGGCCTGGCAGCGCTTTCTGCTACCTGCTCATTTACATCAGAGGCAACGCGCACTACGGTACCCGCCAGCGGATTGGCAATAGCCGAGGTTGCCAGCCGGTCACCGTCAATAAAACCAGAACGGATATAAGCCGAGCGCTCGTCAGCGCGTTCTACAATTACCGGGCGAAACTGCAGTTGGTTTTCTTTGTCTACCACCAGCACCTGCTGTTGTGCCAACAATAAATGCCGTGGGATCACGACCACCTGCTCGGTGGCATTGCCCAAAATTTGTGCCTGCACAAAACGGCCAAAACGCAATGGCGACTGCTTGCGGCTAACACGCTGGTAGGGATCAGTCACTTCAGCAACGGCATAAATTACCCGGCTGCGTTCATCCAAAACCCCTTCGGTACGCACCAGCCTGGCCGGCCATTGCATAATCTGGCCAGCCACTGCTGCTGTCAGCACAACTTCAGGCTGATTAGTGTTTTGCGCAAAATCAGGGATCTGTAAAAAGGCTAAATCGTTATCGGTTAGTGGTAATCTGATTTCTGCGATGTCAGTGCCGTAAATTATACCAACACTGGTACCACGGCTGATAAACTGGCCCAGATTGACATCACGGCTTTTAACCATACCAGAGTACGGCGCACGGATTTCTGTGCGGGCCAGATCGCGGTTAGCACGCTCCAGTTCCGCTTCTGCCGAGCGCACTGTCGCCAGCGCTCCGGCCAGTTGTGGCCGGCGCAAACCCAGCTCCGGCGCTTTACCGGCGGTAAAAGAGCGCCACTCTTCTTCAGCAACACGGCCGCGGGCTTTTTCTTCTTCAAGTGCTGACTGAGCATTAGCTAAACTGGCCTCTGCCGCTTTAACGTTAGTCAGGTAGTCTGCTTGTTCAACCCTTACCAGTAAATCGCCTTTGTTAAAAAAGCCACCTTCTACGAAGTGTTCCGCTACTTCAACAATACGGCCATTTACTTCAGAGCTTAAATTAGTTTCCAGTTTCGGCCGCACTGTACCTTGCGACTGAATGCGGTAAATCAGGTCTTGTGAGGCTATTTGCTGTGCATTAACCAGTATGCCCGTCCGCTGCTCTTCTTTTTTCTCCGGTGGTTTTCGCATACCCGCCAGGCCTATTGCCGCAACGACCGCCAGTACGATAACGGCCACCGGAACAATGATTTTTATAATTTTTGCTGCCATGTTGTTTCCCACGATGCTGTTTTACTGACGCCATACTAAAACGCCAGCACAATAAAGTAACCCTGCGAATGTTACGCTTTGTATCAATAGCGGCTTAGCCGGGCTGCATCAGATATACTATTCTGTCACTGTGCTTAGTGGTATCGCTCAGCCAAGCCTTATGTATTACGGCATAGCAACCATTTCAGCCGCAGCCTGGCTGCCACCTTGCGTAAACAGCACGGGCCACAGTGTAATATCTTGTTACAACTGTAGTTCTTTATTGTTGTGCGGCCACAAGTAAAAAAATAGTTATATCAACCTGCAAAATGGTTATTTGCCGTACCGCGAAAAATTTTCTATGTTGGCACTATGCTGTTCTGATCATTAATTAAGCACCATGCTGGCAAAATCAGATAATACAGGCCGGCTGCAACATTTTTAGTTAAGCATAATCCGTCACAATTTGAGGGCAAACTATGAGTATCAGTAAGCAATATCTGAAAACCAAACCACTGTGCAAAGTTACTTTTACGTTACCAGCTCACCGCGGTGTTTCGGCTGAGCAAGTGGCACTGCTGGGCGAATTTAATGACTGGGATCCGGCGGCATTGCCGATGAAAAAAAGTAAAAGTGGTGACTTTACTGCAACCGTTAATCTGGAAAAAAATAAAGAATACCAGTTCCGCTATCTGGTTAATGGCGGTACCTGGCTAAATGATGAAGCGGCAGACAGTTATCAGCCTTCGCCGGTGTCTTACGACAATAATTCGGTGGTAAGGCTGTAATTTATTGCTTTGCAGATCACAGGCCGTAAAGCGGCCTGTGTTATTTTGCGCTCAGCACTTTTTAATGCTCAGCATTTTTGTAATAGCAAACATCCTACTGAATACCCTGCACCAAACGAACATAAAACTGCATGATCGCCCGCTTGCAAACCTTGTTTATTCTTGTGAAACGCAATAACTGAACCGGCCGACGCCGTATTGGCATAGGTATCGAGTACCAGCGGTGCTTCCTCTGGCAGGGGATCACGGCCAAGAATTTTCTTTGCCGCAAAGATATTCATATTAATATTGGCCTGATGCAGCCATAAACGCTTTAACTGCTCCGGTGTTACTTGCTGTGCCGCCATTTCTGCCAGGATGACATCAGCAACTATCGGCAGCAGCTCTTTAAAGACTTTGCGCCCTTGCTGTTTAAAAAATGGTGCCAGTGGATCCGGCGGCAAACAGTGTTCGGTATAACCGATATCACAACGGATATTGTTAGAAAACTCCGTTTTAAGCCGCATACCGTTGATACGCCAGGCATTGTCACTGCTGCAGCTGTCTTCGGCTTCAATAATGGTAGCAGTGCAAACATCACCAAAAATAAAATGGCTGTCACGGCTGCGATAATTTACCTGCGGCGAGGCAAATTCCGGGTTAACCACCAGCACCACTTTAGCCGTACCACCGCGTATCGCATTTACTGCATTGCTGATGGCAAAAGTAGCAGAAGAGCATGCCACATTCATATCAAAAGCATAACCGGCTGCGCCCAGCAGTTGTTGTAACTCTATTGACAATGCCGGATAAGAACGCTGCATATTCGAGGCAGCGCAAATGATCAGATCAATATCGGCGGCAGTTTTATTTGCCTGTGCCATGGCTTCCCGGGCTGCAATAACTGCCATTTCAACCATTTCCGGTGGTTGTTCTTCGCTACGCCGGGGCAGCACAGGCTGCATAATGGCGGGATCTAAAATACCCTCTTTGTACAGCACATGGCGTGCTTTAATACCCGAGGCTTTTTCAATAAACTCGCAACTGGAATGCTCCAGCGCAGCCACGTCACCATTGGCAATAGCAACTGACTGCTCAGCATTAAATTGGTCAACATAACGGTTATAACTGGCGACGAGTTCTTCGTTAGTAATAACCTGCTCTGGCGTAAATAAGCCAGAACCACTGATAACAACATTTTTCATAGTACTAACCTTGTCTGATAACGGTTTTACTACCGTTTTAAAAGTGACGTCAGTATAACTGAAGTTACACTCTCAGTTGTACCCTGGCGTTTTACCAGCTGCTTATTCAGTCACGATTTATGCTGTACGGTGTACATTAGCAAGGACTGTAAGCCATAATAGCGCCAGTATTCACATATCTTTCATTATTTTGCTTATTTTAATACGGGATTTCTCAAGGCGGATGCAAAACCCAGGCTTACTGATCACTACAGTGCTGGCAGCCACGCTAGGCATTAATTCGACCGCTTACGCGGAGTCATCATATCAATTTAAAATTAATGGTTTAAGCGGCTCTTTATACGACAATGTGGCTATTTATCTGCAAAAATACAGCGACGCAGATAATATACCCGGCGTGCGTTTTCAGGCCACATTAGAGCAGGAAGTGCATACCGCCCTGCAAGCCCTGGGCTATTACGACAACCAGGTTACTGTTATCCACAATGCTAACCAACCCAGGCTAATACAGGTTAATGTGAAAACCGGTGAGCCGGTGCGCATTAGCAAAAGCGATGTTCAACTGTCTGGCGAAGCTTCCACAGACGCCGATTTTAAAGCCCTGCTAGCTGCCCAGGCGCCTAAACAGGGCCAGATCCTGCACCATGGTGCTTATGATGGTTTTAAAAGTGCATTAAAAAGCCTTGCGATGCGTAAAGGCTATTTTGACGCTGATTTTGAACTGGCACGGCTTGAAGTTGCACCAGAGTTAAAACAAGCCTTTGTACATTTGCATTTTAATGCCGGTAAACGCTACAAATTTGGCGCGGTAAGTTTTAGCGGTAATCAGATAGCAGAGCCCAGATTGCACTCTTTAGTGCCGTTTGCCGAAAATGATTATTATCTGGCCAGTGAGTTGGGGGAATTTAATCAGGCACTGGCGGCTACCGGTTGGTTTTCTTCAATATTGGTAGAAGCCGATACCTCAGATATGCAGGATTTTACCCTGCCGATTAATGTGGCACTGGAACCGGAGCGGCGCAATATTATCGAAACCGGTATTGGTTATTCCACGGATGTGAAAACCCGGCTGAAACTAAACTGGAACAAACCCTGGTTAAACGCTGCCGGCCATAGCCTGAGCAGTAAGCTGGCATTGTCTGAAATAGAACAAAGCGTAGAAGCAGCGTACAAATTGCCACTGGCCAATGTCGCTACTGATTTTTATCAGGTGCAGCTTGGTTTTCGTAATCGTGATAATCAGGACACTAAAAGCCGTGAGTCAAACCTGGTGCTGGAACGCCACTGGTTGCTGAGCAGCGATTGGTATCGTATCGCCTCAGTGCGTTGGTTATATGAAGACTTCGTGCAGGCCGACCAAAACGATACCATCAGCCTGATTATGCCGGGTTTAAGCTACAGCCGTACTAAGCAGTCGGCAGGTTCAATGCCCTCTTCCGCTAACCGCTTATTGTTTGGTGTTGAAGTGTCAGATGAAAGCTGGGGCTCTGATGCCAGTTTTTTCCGCTTGCGCGGCCGTGCCGGCTGGATAGGCAGCGCCGGTAATAACCACCGTTTTGTAACCCGCGTTGATGCCGGCGCTATCTTGATGGAAAGCTTGTCACAACTGCCACCATCACTGCGTTTTTTTGCTGGTGGTGATAACAGCATCCGCGGTTATGGCTATGAAACTGTATCGCCACGCAACAGTGACAATGAGCTGACCGGTGGCCGCTATATGGTAACCAGCACTTTAGAATACCAGTACCGGGTAAAAGGCAACTGGTGGCTGGCTGCATTCAGTGATTATGGCAGCGCCTGGGACGATACCCCTGATTGGGTGCAAGGCGTGGGTATGGGCGTGCGTTGGGCTTCGCCGGTGGGCCCTATCCGCATTGATTTTGCCTGGGGCCTGGACGACCCGGGCAGAGGCTTCCAACTGCATTTTGCATTAGGGCCTGAATTATGAGTTGGCATACTACCAGGCGTTGGTTAAAACGCAGCTTAAAATGGCTGAACTGGACATTGCTAATCCCGTGTGCCGTATTAACCCTGTTACTTTTCACTTTGCTTTACACCTCTGCCGGTTTACGTTTTAACCTGTGGCTGGCGCAGCATTTTGTTAGTGGTTTTAGTGTAGAGCACAGCGAAGGCAGTGTACTGGGCGGTAATACTCTATATGATCTGCGCTGGCAGGATGCCAGCACCAGCCTGACGCTGGAACAAAGCACACTGCAAATTGATAACGGCTGCTTTTTGCGCTTAACACTTTGTGTTGAGCAACTAACGTTACAAGGCATGCAACTAGAGATAGCTGCTACCGACACGTCAGCCCCGGCGGATGAACCTGAGCCAACAAGTGGTTTATGGCTGCCGTTTGCCATTAATATTACGCAATTACAACTGAATAACGCCAGTGTGGCCGTAAGTGGTACGACATTAAGCTGGCAACAATTTAGCACCGGCGCACAGTTGTGGGGCAATAAAGTACAACTTAACCAGCCGCACTGGCATAAAGTAACGCTGGCCCTGCCAGAAAGCAGTAATACGCCAGGCAGCGATACACCAGCCAGTGCCCCCTTTGCCTACCAGGCACCGGTACTGACTGATATCAGGCTGCCGCTGAGTTTATTTGTGGATCGTTTCCGTCTGACAGATTTCACACTGCAGCAGCCAGAGCCGCAGACTATTAATGAACTGACATTCAGCCTGCAAATGTCGCCAGAGCAAATAAACCTGACCCAGCTGGATATCAGCCACCCCATGGCCACGCTAAATGCATCAGCCAGATTAGAGCCAAGCGGCAATTATCCGCTCAAAGCCGATCTGCGGCTACGGCTACTGGACACCGAACTGGCAGGCCAACGGTTGCGCGTTACACTGGATGGCTCGCTGGCCGATTTACAGCTGCAAGCCTATGCCAGTGAATTGCTTGTGGCTGAATCATCATTGTGGCTTAACCTGTTGGACAGCACCCTGCCGCTGCGGGCCAGCTTAAATGCTGCTCAGCTGCAATGGCCGCTTTCCGGCCAGGCCGACATTGAACTGAGCCAGTTGAACCTGACAGCAAACGGCAATCTGGAGCAGTTGCTTTTCTCCAGCCAGGTTGCACTAAGCGGTAAGCAAATACCGGCTGCCGATATACAGCTGAGCGGCCACAGCAGCTTAACTGATGTCACACTCGACAGCTTAATTGTTAATACCCTTGGCGGTGAGCTTCGTGGCGAGGCAGAACTGAGCTGGCAACAGCAACTAAGTTGGCTGGGTAAGCTGCAGTTAACAAAAGTTCAGCCAGGCCGGTTCTGGCCGGATTACAGCGGCGAGCTAAATGGCAATATGCAGTTAAACGGCAACCTGACACCACAAGGCGGCTGGCAACTGGCGCTACCGCAGTTGGAACTTAACGGCACACTGCGCAACTATAAACTGTTGCTTGAAGGCAGCCTCAGCGCAGCAGACCTGACAGGCCAGGCTGACTACCAGATAAACACCCCCGGCCTGACACTGCGCCATGCCAAAAACCAGATCCAACTGAGTGGCTCGCTGGATAAAGAATGGCAACTGGCGATGAAGGTTGCCATACCTGAACTGGAGCAAACAATAAGCGGCGCCGGCGGGGAAATCAGTGCAGACTTCAGGCTTAGTGGCAAGCGCGACACACCGCAGCTTAACGGTACACTTAATGCCAGCAATCTGCAGTGGCAGGACGCCAGCCTGCAGCAGCTAACGCTGGATACCGATCTGAGCTTAAGCAGCGAGCAAAACCTGACGACAGCCCTGACGTTACAAGCTACTAACGGCAAATATCAGCAGCAAAGTGTCAGCCAGCTAAACCTGAGCCTTAACGGCACAGAGCTGCGCCACCAACTGACACTGGAGCTGGCCAGCCCCGAGCACAATGCCAGCATAGCCTTAACCGGTAGCTTAAAAACGGGCGAATACTGGCAAGGCAGGCTGGTGTCAGCACAGTTAGACAGCCTGCTGGGGCCATGGCAACTGGTTGACAGCGCAGCTCTGGATTACCGCTTTGCCAACGCACGCCTAACCGTACAGCCACACTGCTGGCAGCAGGAACCGGCTAACCTGTGTGCCATTAAGCCACTAAAACTCAGCGCAGAACATATAGAGCTGGACCTTGCCCTGCAGCAATTTACGTTGTCGGCGCTGGATGGCTTTTTGCCACAGTTGATGGCTTTGCAAGGCAGCGCTGATGCGCAAGTCAGCGCCAACTGGCAACAGGGCAAACAACCACAGGCACAGGTTAAACTTAATGGCAGCAGCGGCAGCTGGCAGTATCAGATTGAACAACCGCTGACACTGGGCTGGCAAAGCTGGCAACTGGAGGCTAGCCTGGCCAAAGATACTTTAACCAGTGCTGTGCAATTGCAACTGGACAACAGCGCCGGTTTAAAAACTGAAGCCACCATCACCGACGTACAATCTTCCTCGCGCAACATTGAGGGAAAACTGCTGTTACAACAATTCAGTCTGGCCTTTTTACAACCACTGCTGGAACAAAGCAGTGAGCTTGCCGGCATACTTAACAGCGAGTTACGCTTTAATGGCGATTTAACCAACCCCGCTATTAACGGCAACCTGGCGTTAAGTGGGTTTAAACTGGCAGGCAAACAGGCCCCACTGGACGTTACAGATGCCAATATAGAACTGCAATTTGCCGGGCAACAAGCCACACTGCAAGGCCTGGTGACCACCAGCAAAGGCGAAATTAACCTGAATGGCGATGCGCAGTGGCCGCAACTGGATAACTGGCAGGCCGCACTTAAAGTGAAAGGTGATGAGCTGAGTTTGCAAGTTCCTCAGGCGCGGCTGCAAGTAGCACCGGATTTAACCCTGACCGCCAGGCCAGGCCTGACATCACTTAAAGGTACAGTGCAAATTCCTGCCGCCCGGATCAGTATCGACAGCCTGCCACAAACTGCTGTTGGCTTATCAAATGATCTGGTGTTGCTGGATGAACATTTGCAACCAATACCGGCAGAAGAAAAAACCGCTTTTGCCCTGCAAACTGATATTAATGTTGTGCTTGGCAGAAGAGTGCAATTATCGGCTTTTGGCCTGCAAACCCGCCTCAGCGGCAACTTAAGGGTGCGCCAGCAGCCTAACCAGCAGCCTACAGTAAACGGCGATGTAAACCTGCAAAACGGTACTTTCCGTGCCTATGGCCAGGATTTACTGATCCGGCAGGGCAAAATGAGCTTTAACGGCCCATCTGACCAACCGTTTTTAAATGTTGAAGCGATCCGAAACCCTGACAACATAGAAGACGACGTTATCGCCGGCATCCGGGTTACCGGCCCGGCCGATGAACCTACCATTACCATTTTCTCTGAACCGGCCAAACCGCAGGCTAATGCGCTGGCATATTTGCTTATGGGCCGAGATATCGGCAGTGATTCCGGCAGTACCGGTGCCGCACTTACCACCAGCCTGATCGGCATGTCTATTTCGTCTACCGGCGCTTTAGTGGGCGAACTGGGCGAGGTGTTCGGTGTGCGCGACCTGACACTGGATACCGCCGGCGCCGGAGATGACTCTCAGGTAACCGTGAGCGGTTATTTATCACGCGATCTGCAGATAAAATACGGTTACGGCATTTTTAACGCCATCGGCGAGTTTACTCTGCGTTACCGCTTAATGCGCAGCCTTTATCTCGAAGCCGTAACCAGCCTGAATAATGCCGTGGATTTATTGTACAAATTCGAATTCGATTAGGGCGTGTTGACGTTTGCTGGTTAGATTTTGTTCTTCTGGCGGTGTTTTGCTCGCGAAACGAGGAGTGCGGTTTAGTTATTCTAAATAAACGACGAGTGACAAAGAACAAAGCGCCGCCAGAGGAACCCTTCGGGCAGCGTGTGGCTGGCATTTCTACTGCGTTATCGCTTGTTCATGTAGAATAACTACACATCACAAGCTCTGCCTTGTATAAAGGCCAGCCACCCAGCTGCAAAAACAACCAACAAACGTCAACACGCCCTAAACTGCCCTGAGCAACACATGCTGATAACGGCCCAATGAAGCATAAGGCTCAATGCGGTTGTACTGCAACTCCAACGCCAGCAGCTGTTCAAAATGGCTTTGCTGCTGGCTGCGGTCTTGCAGGTAGTCATGAAAACAGCGTACCCCGGTTTTTGCCAGTAAGCTAAAACCGGCCTGTTCACACCAGCGCAGCACATCCTGCGGTGGTAACGGGTGCTGCGGGTTTAAACTCACTTTTTTCTTCACCTGAAAATCTGCCGCAACATAATCAAAATTACCAAACAAAATATTGCCGAAGCGTTTGGCATCTTTGTTATAAAACATTAAAGACAACACCCCGCCAGGTGCCACCAGTTTGCGCAGCTGGGCAATAGCCAGCTCTGGCTGGGCCAGCCATTCCAGCATGGCATGACACAATACCAGCTTGTATTGCTGTTGATGCGTTGCCGCCAGCTCTGCCAGCCCGATCTGGCTGAAGGTTAACTGCGTCAGCCCCTGCTCTGTGGCTTGCTGCTGCGCCAGCTGCAACATCTCGGCAGAAATATCGGTCAGATGCACGCTATGGCCCTGTGCTGCCAGTGCCAGAGCTAACTGGCCCTGGCCTGCGCCAACATCGAGAATTTGACAAGGCTGTTGCAATACTTCAAGTTCGGCTAAATCACGCAACAGCACCAACTGACGCAATTTGCCCTTGGTACTGTTATAGATATTACGGCTAAACTTGGCGGCAATGCCATCAAAGCTACGATCGGTTTTTTGTTTCATGCCGGGTTATCAATATCAATAAATTGCACTTCAAGCCCCAATTGGCGGGCAATAAATTCGCCCAGTGCTTTCATGCCATAACGCTCTGTTGCATGATGACCGGCGGCAATAAAATGGATGCCCAGCTCACGTGACAAATGAATAGTTTGTTCTGACACTTCGCCGCTGATAAACAGCTGGGCGCCGGCCGCTGCCGCCTGCTCAATATAGCCCTGGCCCCCACCGGTACACCAGGCCAGTTTGCTGACTGTATGGCTGGCAATACTATTATCAACAGCATGCAGCAATACCTGGCGCTGTAAGGTTTTTTCCAGTTGCTGTGCAATTTGGGGAACATCCAGTGCCTTTGCCAACTCGCCCTGCATTAGTACACCGGTTGGTTCAGCGGCAGCAACAGCATTAATATTTTGCGCATTAAGTAACAGGCCTAATTGCGCGTTATTGCCAAGCTCTGGGTGAACATCCAGCGGTAAATGATACGCCAGTAAGTTAATATCATGGCGTAAAAGCGTTTGCAGGCGTTTCTTTTTGATACCGGTAACCTGGGCGGTTTCGTTTTTCCAGAAATAACCATGGTGTACCAATATTGCATCGGCATTGGCGGCAACTGCTGCATCAAGTAACGCCTGGCTGGCGGTAACTCCGGTTACCACACGGCTGATCCGGGCTTTACCCTCTACCTGTAAACCATTGGGGCAATAATCCCGGATTTTTTCACTTTGTAATTCGTTGTTCAGAAATCTGACTAACTGGTCGCGTTCTATCATCGGCTGGTTTTCCGCTGCGGTTAATAGCCGCATTGTACTGCAACAGCTAAAAAAATCAGGCACATTTGTCTAACAGTGGCAAAATGTTGTATAAATAGCGAGCTAGTTGCTTAAATAATGTCTGTTAAGGATCCGTATGAGTAAATTGGACAAAGATCAGGTTGTTGCTGAATTTACCGCAGCCTATAAAGCCGCGTTTGGTAAAGCACCGCAACTGGAACAAAAGCCCGGTTGGTTCAGCGTAGACGGTGGTAAGAATATCCGTCTGGCAGAGCTGGCTGAATTAGGTGCCAGCTACAGTGCAGAAAAAGCTACCACCGCCAGCACAACCAAAGCAAAACCTGCAGCAGAAAAGAAAGCTGCTCCGGCCCCAAAAACTGCTGCCAAGCCAGCGAAAACCAGCAAGGCTAAAGGTGGCGATGGCCAGTCTGCAGCTGATATCTGGGCAGCACGGTTGGACACCAAACAACGCCAGCCCCGCGGCTATCGTTAACCAGCGTCAGTCTGGCTGTGTTAATGCAGCCAGACGCGTTTTTGCTTCAATCCACTGCCCCATAAATTTGGTACTGCGATAATTATGATGCCTGAGCATCAGCCCGGTAAAATTTGCCTGGCGGTGATGTTTTAACTGCTGCATTACGTCGTTAAGCTGTTGCCAGATACGTGTTTCATGCTGAGTCAGGCTAAATTTTTCCTGCACTATGGCAAAACCACTACCTTGCGCCCGTTGCCAAAGCTCCTGCTGCTGATACAAACTTACCGCAGCCCCGGCAATGCTGCTGCTGTCGTGTGCTATAACACCGCCCCAATCACCCTGTAATGTCATCCCTTCGGCTCCCACCGGCGTGGTCACACTGGGTGTACCGCAGCGCATAGCGTCCAGCAGTTTACCTTTTAAGCCGGCACCAAAAGCCAGTGGGGCTAAACACAGCCTGGCCTGTTGCATAACTGCCGCGGCATCAGCCGCCCAGCCCTTAATTAAAAAACCCTGCCTGGGGTTATGTAAGGCTGTGGCTTTGGGCGGCGGATAAGCGCCATAAATATGCAGCTCTACCTGCGGCAGCTGTTGGCGGATTAACGGCCAGATTTCCTGCTTTAGCCACAATACTGAGTGCCAGTTAGGAGCATGACGGAAGTTACCAATGGCGATAAAGTGTTGCCGCATATCAAAATCAGGCAGCGGCTGTAACGGTGATTCATCAAGCAAAAACGGGCAGTAACACAATAATGCTGGCGGCACTTTATAGTGCTGCTGCAATAACTGCAGTTCAAACTCTGAAATGACCAGCGTGATATCACAGCGGTAAATGGCGGCTATTTCACGCAGTGCTAACTCTGAGTTTAAGTCCTCAGCGGCCACTTGCTTACCGGCATTAAAACTGTGCTGACGGGCATCACGCAGCGCATGGCAATCTTCCATATCCAGGATACGCAGCGCCTGCGGGCAGGCCTGTTCGACGCGCCAGCCAAATTGCTCCTCCAGCATAAAGCGATCAAACATTACCGCCTGCGGTGCCTGCTGGCTTATCCAGTGCTCAAAGCTGCTGTCATTTAAACTGATACTGTGCTCAGTTACACCCAGCTCTGCCAGCGGATAACGATGCTGCCCCGGCTCAGCTGCACTGGCAAACTGAACTTGCCAGCCACGCGCCAGAAACAGCTTAATTAAACTCAGCATGCGGTAACCGGCAGCTGATGAGTTTGGCTCTGGCCAGACATAACCAATTATAATTAACAATGGCACCTTGCTAAGGGGCATAGCACCTCCGGAAAAAACTGGCATTCTAACGGTAATTGTTACGCGGTAACAGCTTGGCAGCGGGCAATGTCATGCTAAGATGCTGCATACTCTCGCCGGTAACCTGATATGACAACCACACATTACTCCCCTATCGAAGAACAGTTACATGCAATAAGCCACGGTATTGGCGCAATACTCAGTGTTGTAGCACTGATATTAATGCTACAGCTGTCTGTACAGGCAAACGACAACTGGCGTCTGTTTAGCAGTATTATTTATGGCAGCAGCCTGATCTTGTTATACAGCAGCTCTACGCTGTATCACTCAATTCACCATATTGAGATTAAACACCGGCTACGGCAGCTTGACCATGCGGCAATTTTTATTCTTATTGCCGGTACCTATACCCCATTTACGTTAGTAAATTTACGCGACAGCTGGGGCCTGCCGCTGTTTGGCCTGATCTGGCTGGTGGCAATAACGGGCGTAATAATAGAGCTGGCTACAGCACTGAAATACAAAAAGTTGTCATTGGGGTTGTATCTGGGGATGGGCTGGCTGGTAGTTATTGCCATACAGCCGATGCTGAATAATGTCGACACCGGAGGCATGCTGTTATTGCTGGCAGGTGGCTTAAGTTACTCCTTTGGCGTGATATTCTATGCCTGGAAGCGGCTTTTTATGCACCATGCTATCTGGCACTTATTTGTGCTTGGTGGCAGTGTGTTGCATTTTTTCGCGGTGTATTACTACGTACTGCCTCTATAGAAAAAAACAGGCCGGAATCTTCCGGCCTGTTTGACGTTATCAGTACTGATAACTGAAGGTTACACCACTAAAGGCCGTGTAGGCACGGATCCCCACATGCCAGGTACCGGCTTGCGGATTATTAATGGTACAAACTTCATTGTTACCATTAAGGTAAGGCCGGCAGGTATAGGTTGTTGTGCTCGGTTCAGTACCATAGTTAACATATAAATCTGCATCACCGGTACCGCCGGATATCTGGAAAGTTACCGTTGATACACCTGACGGGATCTGATAACTGCCTCTTAACCACTGGCCACTGCTTGCCGACAGGTTAGGGAATGTTGCACCGCCGGTTGGTGGTGGGTTAGTACCACCACCGCCGCAGCCATTGTTGGTTAAGTAATCATGTGCTGCTTTGGCTTTTACAATACCCCAACCGTAAGACGTATCACGCCCGGCGGCACCGCGATCCTCTGCCGTAGCATTAAGCGCATTACGAATTTGTGCTGCAGTACATTGCGGGTGATTACTCCACACCAGAGCAGCAACACCTGCTACATGAGGCGAAGCCATAGACGTGCCGCTAATACTGTTATAGCCACCATTGTTCCAGGTGGAGTTAACGCTAACACCCGGACCGGAAATTTCTACCTGAGAGTTACGCTGTGAAAAACTGGCTAAGGCACCACTGGAGTTTACCGCAGCAACCGACACCACGGCGTTGTATGACGCCGGGTAGGAGAAACTGGTATTGCCAGCATTACCGGCTGCAGCCACCAGCAACATGCCACCATTGTAGAAATTGGTCATAGCCGTATTTTCAGTCTGGTTAGACGAGCTGCCACCCAGACTCATGTTGACCACTTTAGCGCCGGCATCTTTACAAGACTGAATAGCCGTGATCAGATTTGAAGCTGTGGTCCAGTTGCCGGAATTATTGAAAATTTTAACAATGTGCACCCCTGCCTGGCCGGAACCAATAACACCCACTACACCGCTGTTATTGTTTAACGCCACCATAGTACCGGCAACATGAGTACCGTGGCCGTTACCGTCCTGATACCAGTTACCATGGCCGGAAAAAGAATAGCCCGTCACACCCGAGTTCTGTAAATCTTCATGGCCTGACGTCCAACCGGTATCAATAACACACACTTTTGTATTGCCAGCGCTGCCATCACTTACCTGATTAGCCTGCACCATGGTAATACCATAAGGTGTGGTTTGTGCCATAGGTGTGATCACATCCATCAGGTAACGTTTATGATCTTCTTCAATGTATTCAACCTCAGGATTAGCCTGCAGTAACTTTAGTTGTTTAGGTGTCAGCTCGGCGACACTGGCATGCACCGATTTTAAATGTGACAGTGCATTAACGTTGGCTTTTTGCAGCACTTGCTGTGCACGTTGTACCGAGAACTCAGCACGCTGCTCTGTGCCGGTAGCACTCATCTGTGCTACCGGCTCTTTAAATTTAATAATGTAACGGTTGGTTTTATCTTCTGCCAGTTCAGCCAGGCTAAATTCACGCTCTGCTGCCGGCTCTGCTTTTTTTATACCTTCTGCTACCGCTACCGACGTCAGGCTGAGTGCAAAACAACCAGCAGATGTAACTGCCAGTATAGTTGTCATTTTTTTCATCATGTTTTTCATTACAGTACCCTTGGATTATAAGTTAAGGTCCCTGTTGTACGTTCCGCATCCTGCTGCTTAGCAATTAACCAGATAACCGCAATTGCCACCATTACAAAGGTCTTATAAATAATTTACAAATGTATGAGATAAACCCATTCCAGAAAAAATAGACAACTATCAGAAACAAAATAGTTTTTTGAGGTACAACATTGAGCTTAACAATGATGATAAATACGTTTGTTAAAAATTAACCTGTTAAAACAGGCTCATGCTGCCGGGCTAATTTAAACCAAAAGACTGTGCCTTGCCCCGCTGAAGAGGTAAAACCAATCTGGCCATGATGATTTTCGATAATCTTTTTACATATCGCCAGGCCAAGCCCGGTGCCTTCTTTTGCCCGGCTGTCAGAAGCGTCGGCCTGAGAAAACTTACCAAAGATATGCTTTTGAAATTCGGCCGGAATACCGCTGCCAAAATCTTCAACTTCAAACCTTATACTTTGCTGCAACTCAACCAGACGCACTATTACCACCCCTTGTGCCGCCGAAAACTTCACCGCATTGGAAATAAGGTTGTCAATAACCTGCCTTAACCGCAGGGCATCTGCTTCTACCCACAAGGGTTGTTCCGGCTCTGATGCCAGTTGCAGTTCAACCTGATAACGGCTGGCATAAGGCTGCATGGCATTAACTGCATGCCGGGTCAGTGCGGTAATATCCAACCGGGTGATATTCAGCGTGAAAGTGCCAGCGGCAAATTTTTGTAAATCCAGCAGATCGTTAATCAAATGCGCCAGCCGTTCACTGTTAGCCTGGGCCGTTTGCAGCATATCCTGATACAATGCAGAATCAGCTGTAACTACCTTTTGCGTAATCAGCCCTATGGCGCCTCTTATCGCAGTAAGCGGTGTACGCAATTCATGGCTTACCGTAGCAATAAACTCATCCTTTAGTTTATCCAGCAGTTTCAGGTCCTGGTTGGTTTTAGCCAACTCATCCAGACTGCGTTCCAATTGCCGGGTGCGTAGTGACAATGTAACAGAACTCTCCTCCAGTGCCCTTGTTCGTTCGGCCACCCGGGTTTCCAGCACGGTTTGTGCCTTCACTTTATTTTCTACCGCTGCCTGCAGCAAACGGTTTATTTGCCTGACATGGCGTAAGCGATACTGATGCATCAGCCACAGCAACAGGCTTACAAGTGCAATAAGCGAATACATTACCCAGCTTTGCTGCCACCAATGCGGCATAACATTTAAGGTAGCTACCTTGACCGGCTCACTGAAAACGCCATGATTATTAGAGGCTTTCAGCCACAACGGATAGGTGCCAACCGGCAGGTTTGCGTAAAAGGCACTGTTGCGTTCATTCGCAATAACCCAGCTTTTATCAATACCTTCAAGCTGATATTGAAACTGGTTACGCTGTGGGTCCTGATAATCCAAAGCGCTGAATTCAAAATTCATCGTATGCTGATCCGCCGATAAATTAATTATCTCCCAGGGCTGCTTATGCGGTTTAATTTGCAATTGCTGGTAGTCAATCACCAAGGCGGATAACACCGGTTCAGGCACTTTCTGGTTACTTTGCAGTTGGTCAGGCTTTACCACTATCAGCCCGGCAATAGCACCAAATAAAATACCGCTGTCGTCGGCAAATACCGCATTGGTATTTAACTCAGAACTTACCATACCGTCATTACGGTTATAGTGAATAAAATGCTGCTGGCCGGCCAGCCTGAGCGCCAGCCCCTTCGGGGTCATAACCCATAATTGCTGATCTTGTTGCAACACCCCCAAGATATCGTTATCCGGTAAGCTGTCTTGTGTTGTCAGCAACTGCTGCTCCGCTGTTGTCAGGTTTACCAGTAATAACCCCTCGCGGGTGCAAACAGCCAATACAGCTGCATGTTCACTTACACAGTGAATATCATTGTGGGGTAATTTTATGCCTGAAGTAGCACCGGCAGTATGCTGTGTGATGTGATCTGTAGCTAAATCGATCTGAAACAAGCCGCTATAACGTGTTGCCACCCAAAGCTGCTGCGAAGAGCCAACAAGCAATTGCTGAACCGCATTGCCCACCATATTGTCTGACAACTGCATTAACCAACGCTTTGTATGCTGACGTTCAGGTTGCCAGGCTATAACGCCTTCTCCCCACATGCCCAGATAAAACCTGCCGGCTGCATCAATATGTAAGTCTCTTACATTACGGTTGACAACGTTAGCCAGCTCAAATGGCTCATCGGTTTTTATCAGCTTTGCCGTGCCGTTATATTTTAACAACCCGGTATCAGAGGCAATATAAAGCTCGTTCTGTGGTGTTGCGGCTATGGCGTTAACTCTGCTGCCTGTGCTGAAGAACTGAAAATCTCCGGTAGGCAATGTAATGCGATATATACCATTTGAGCTGCCAAGCCAAAGCGCATCAGGTTGTTTAAAAATAGCGGTAACAGAAAATGTTTTTTGTGCACCAAGTGCGGTGGAAAAAGCACTGATATTATCAAATGCTTTACTGGATAAGATACTGCGAAACAAACCACTTTCCCGCGAACCCACCCACAGCACGCCAGAGTTATCCTGCAAAATACTGCGTACGTTAACATTACCTAGTTCAGCTTTTTTTACGCCATGCCCGGCCTGATGATCTGGCGACACGCGATACAAGCCGCTATAACTACCTGCCAATAACTCGGCAGTACTGTAGTCAAATGACAGTATATTAATTAACGGCTCTGGCTCACCGTACAGAGCCAAAGGCACCCGCTCAAACTGAAGCCGTTGCCGGTTAAACAAAAACAGTCCTTGCCGGCTGCCAACCCAGAGCTGTTGCCCTAGGGCATAAACTGCACGGATTTCGTTATCCCGGCTAAAATTACCGGATACTGAGTCGTCTTTATGGTTAACTAATTGATATACCTGGCTTAAACCTTTATCTGGCTGCCAGCTATGTAAACCGGCAGAAGTACCAACCCAGACCGCCCCGTCATGTGTTTGGCTTAAACTCCAGATCCGCTGATCTGCCAATGCCTGTTCAGACCCCACCTGGCCAATATTCGTGATCTGAAACTGAGTATCTACCCGGCTTAACCCCGATGTCGTGCCCACCCAGATATTACCGTTTGCGTCTTGCAACAAGCTCTGGATCTGGTTTCCGGCCAGCCCGTTTTCACGGGTATAACGTGTTAATTCTCCGGTTTGGGCATCCAGTCTTGATAACCCAAGGCCCCAGGTACCGGCCCAGATATTATCCGCATTATCAATTAGTACCACTCCTACATCAGGTGTCTGGTGGTGCCGCAGCTCAGCAGTGGTGAGCACTGCAAATTCAACAAAGCGGTAGCCGTCGTAGCGTAATAAACCCGAATTAGTAGAGCCAAGCCATAAAAAACCGGTGCTATCTTGTTTAATGCTGTAAATAGTGGCATTCGGCAGGCCGTCGTCAACGCCAATCCGCACGTAATGCTGTTCAGCCGATGCGCCGGTGCAATAAGCCAGCAACACCAACAAACAACGCACAATGAAAACTATCCCTATTTTCTGACAGTGCAAAATGCCCCCGATAATTTCTGGCAATCCAAGCAGTTAATATTAAAGCAGTTAAAGTATGCGGTACAAACTAACCATAGCATAGCAAGCCAGGCTTTACAGGGCGACACAGATTAAATGTCAGGTGCTACTTTCGCTTGGGGTTGCATTCTTTTAAAATCGTCGCCATTACCGCTGTTAATTATGTTGTTTTCGGAGAAATTCATGTCAGATGTTAAACACAGCCGCCTGCTTATTTTAGGTTCAGGCCCTGCTGGCTATACTGCTGCGGTTTATGCTGCCCGCGCTAACCTGAGGCCGGTTTTAATTACCGGTATGCAACAAGGCGGCCAGCTGACCACTACTACTGAAGTAGAAAACTGGCCGGGCGATGCGCATGGTTTAACCGGCCCTGCCTTAATGGACCGTATGCGTGAACACGCTGAAACCTTTAATACTGAAATTGTATTTGATCATATTCACACAGTAAATCTGCAGCAACGGCCTTTCATGCTTACCGGGGATAACGCCGTTTACAGCTGCGATGCACTGATTATTTGTACCGGTGCCTCAGCTAAATACCTTGGCTTGCCGTCAGAGCAGGCTTTCAGTGGCCGGGGTGTATCGGCCTGTGCAACCTGCGATGGCTTTTTCTACCGTAACCAGAAAGTCGCGGTAATAGGTGGCGGTAATACCGCCGTAGAAGAAGCATTGTACCTGTCTAATATTGCTGCAGAAGTACATTTAGTGCACCGGCGTGACAGCTTTAAAGCTGAGAAAATTCTGGTCGACCGTTTAATGGCCAAAGTAAACAGCGGCAATATTGTCTTGCACACCCACTGTGAACTTGGCGAAGTGTTGGGCGACGATATGGGGGTAACCGGCGTACGGTTAACCTCAACCAAAGGCGAAGCAGATAAAGACTTAGCATTACAGGGCGTGTTTATTGCCATTGGCCATAAACCCAACACCGACATTTTTGCCGGACAACTGGAGATGAATGGCGGCTACCTGAAAGTACAAAGCGGCACTGAGGGTAATGCTACGCAAACCAGTATTGCCGGTGTGTTTGCTGCCGGTGATGTGTCAGACCATATTTACCGTCAGGCTATTACATCTGCCGGTACCGGTTGTATGGCCGCGCTGGATGCCGAGCGTTATCTGGATGCGCTGAACAAGTAAACAGGTTACTCCGTGACCATTTATTTGCCGCAGCTATCGGCAGACGATATCAGCTTTCCTGCGCTGCATCGTGCGTTGGCCGAGCCCGATGGTTTATTGGCAATGGGCGGAGATTTATCTGCGCCCCGCCTTATCAATGCTTATTCACAGGGTATTTTTCCCTGGTTTAGTGAAGGCGATCCACTGTTATGGTGGAGCCCGTCTGTGCGCGCCGCTTTTGCCCCTGATAGTCTTAAACTAAACCGCACACTAAGAAAACAGATTAACCGCCATCAGCTACGCTTTAGTATCAATACTGCATTTACACAGGTTATAGCCCAATGCGCAGCCCCCAGAGCACGCCAACCCGCGACCTGGATCCTGCCAGAAATGCAGCAGGCTTATCTGCAATTACACTTACAGGGGCACGCTCACAGTATTGAAGTGTGGCAACAAGAGCGCTTAGTTGGCGGATTATATGGCGTGCTGGTAGGCAGCCTGTTTTGTGGTGAGTCGATGTTTAACCGCTTGCCGGATACCGCCAAACTGGCATTAGTTGCCTTGCAACAACATTTACAGCAGGTTGCACCCGGTTGGATTGATTGCCAGTTACCTAATCCGTTTCTTATGCAACTGGGGGCAAAAGAGATGTCACGTAATAACTATGTACAACTGTTGCAGCAATACCGCCAGCAAATAACACCGCCATCCCACTGGCAAGCCCGCATGATCACATTGGACAATACCAATGCATGAGCTGCGTTTTGGCCTGACAGCACCAGCGCCCTGCAATTATCTGGGCGCACAGCAGGAACAACTGGTATTCTTGCTGCCAGAACAGCCTGTTAGCGCAGCGCTGTACCAGCAATTGCTTGAGCTTAACTTTCGCCGCAGCGGTGAGCAGGTTTACACGCCACACTGCCCGGCCTGCCGCGCCTGTGAGTCAGTACGTATTAACCCTGCGGCTTTTAATGCCAGCCGCAGCCAGCGCCGTTTACTTAATAAAGCACAACGTATCGGTTGGCAGTACAAACTGAGTGCCGGTGCCAGCACAGATTATTTTCCGCTATTTGCTGCTTACATCTGTCATAAACATGCTGATGGCAGTATGTACCCACCCGAGCAGGCTCAGCTGGATGCCATGTTAAATTGCTCATGGTTAAAAGTACGTTATCTGGAACAATATTATCAGCAGCAATTAGTGGCAGTAACTATTGTTGATGAAACAACAGAGGCTTATTCGGCGGTGTACACTTTTTTTCATCCCGATGTCAGTGCGCTCTCTCCCGGTATTTTAGCCATATTGTATTTATTGCAATGTGCCGGGCGTGAGCAGAAAAACTGGTTGTATCTGGGTTATCAGATTAATGCCTGCCAGAAAATGGCCTATAAGGACGCTTTTTTGCCGCAACAACGCTTTATTCAGGGGCAATGGCATTCATTTGGCTAAAAAAGCGCTTGTTGCTTTACTTATGCCGATGATTTCGGCACAATCTGCGCAGTTTTTTTATGGTTCACCCAATATTAAGAGGCAAGTACGCTGAATGGCGAAGGAAGACGTAATTGAAATGCAAGGTACCATTTTGGATACCCTGCCAAATACCATGTTCAAAGTTGAACTGGAAAACGGCCATGTCGTTATCGCTCACATCTCAGGTAAAATGCGTAAAAACTATATCCGTATTTTAACCGGCGATAAAGTAACCGTAGAATTAACACCGTACGACTTAACTAAAGGCCGTATCGTGTTCCGCCAGCGCTAAGCCGGCTTTTTGCTTTATGCCAGATAACACAAACCCGGCCTTGGCCGGGTTTACTGTTTTGCTTTAACGCTGAGGTTATCCGGCGTTACTCTGCCAGTGCGGCCTCTTCTGTGGTTTGATACTCAAAGCTTAACTGGCCATCTACCAGATCTACCCGCACGTCACCGCCATGCAGTAAACGGCCGAACAGAATTTCATTCGCCAGCGGCTTTTTCAGCTGCTCCTGAATAACCCGGGCCATTGGCCGCGCGCCCATGGCATGGTCATAACCTTTGTCAGCCAGCCATTGCCTTGCTGCACTGCTTAGCTCCATTGATACCTGCTTTTTGTCCAGTTGTACCTGTAAATCACAGATAAACTTGTCAACAATTTGCAGAATAATATCCGCGCCCAGATGCTGGAACCAGATAATGCCATCGAGCCGGTTTCTGAACTCCGGACTAAAAGTACGGTTAATTTCTGACAATGCATCATGGCTATGGTCTTGTTGTTTAAAACCAATCGATTTACGGATGGTTTCCTGCACACCGGCATTGGTGGTCATGACCAGTACCACATTACGAAAATCAATCTTGCGGCCGTTATTGTCGGTTAGGGTACCATGGTCCATTACCTGCAGCAGAATATTATAAATATCGCTGTGTGCTTTTTCGATTTCATCCAGCAGTACTACTGAATACGGATGTTTTGACACGGCATCGGTCAGTAAACCGCCCTGCTCAAAGCCCACATAACCAGGCGGTGCACCAATTAAGCGGCTGATAGCATGGCGCTCCATGTATTCCGACATATCAAACCGCAGCAGTTCTACTCCCAATGCCTTAGCCAGTTGCTTGGTTACCTCAGTTTTACCCACACCGGTAGGGCCGGCAAACAGGAAGTTACCTATCGGTTTTTCTTCGTTGCCAAGACCGGAGCGCGATAAGCGGATAGCCGATGTCAGTACTTCAATAGGTTCGTTCTGGCCGAACACCACCAGTTTTAAATTGCGGTCTAAATTTGCCAGCACATCTTTATCTGATGCCGATACCGACTTCTCCGGAATACGCGCCATTTTTGCAATAACATGCTCAATTTCCGGCACATTGATCACTTTTTTACGCTTAGATAGCGGCAATAAGCGCTGGCTGGCTCCGGCTTCATCTATGACGTCAATGGCCTTGTCCGGTAAATGACGTTCATTAATATACTTGGCCGATAACTCTGCCGCCGCGCGAATGGCCTTTTGCGTATAACGCACATTGTGATGCTGCTCGTAGCGCTCTTTTAAGCCGAGCAAAATCCGGGTGGTATCTTCTACGCTTGGCTCAGCCACATCAATTTTCTGGAAACGGCGCACCAGTGCTGTGTCTTTCTCAAAAATGCTTTTAAATTCCTGATAAGTGGTAGACCCCATACAACGCAAACGGCCGCTGGACAACAAGGGTTTAATCAGGTTACTGGCATCCATCACACCACCGGAGGCTGCACCGGCACCGATGACAGTATGAATTTCATCAATAAATAAAATCGCGTCTTTTTCCCGCTCCAGCTCTTTGAGCAAAGACTTCAGCCGTTTTTCAAAATCGCCACGGTATTTGGTACCCGCCAGCAGAGCGCCCATATCCAGTGAGTAAATCGTAGCGTTGGCAATAACGTCTGGAACTTCTTTGTGCACAATACGATACGCCAAACCTTCAGCAATAGCGGTTTTACCTACACCGGCTTCCCCTACCAGCAGCGGATTATTTTTCTTGCGCCGGCACAATACCTGAATGGCCCGCTCTACTTCATGCTCACGGCCAATCAACGGGTCAATCTGGCCGTTCTTTGCCTGAATATTCAAATTGGCGGTAAAGTTTTCCAGATACTTGCTATCTTCGCTCAGGGTTTCGCTGGCGTCTTCTGCGGTGTGTTCATCATGTTGTTCTAACTTTTCAGTTTTGGTTACACCATGAGAAATAAAATTCACTACATCGAGGCGGCTAATATCAATTTTCTTCAGTAAATATACCGCTTGCGATTCCTGCTCACTAAAAATCGCTACCAGTACATTGGCACCGGTTACCTCCGCCTTGCCGGATGACTGCACATGAAACACTGCACGTTGCAATACACGCTGAAACCCCAAAGTGGGCTGGGTATCACGCTCCATTTCACCGTCGGGTAATACTGGCGTGGTCGAATCGATAAAGCTGCCCAGTTCCAGCCGCAGTTTTTCAATATTTGCGCCACAAGAGCGCAGTGCATCACCTGCAGCCGGGTTGTCAAGCAACGCCAGCAGCAAGTGTTCTACCGTCATATACTCATGACGGCGCTCACGCGCAAACCTGAAAGCCAAATTCAGAGTTAACTCAAGATCTTTATTTAACATACACTACTCCTAATCCACCTGAGTAACGACACCAGAATCATGCCAGGACTTACCTTAAGCGCGCTCCATGGTACAGAGCAGCGGGTGTTGATGCTCTTTCGCATACTGCATAACCTGCTGCACTTTAGTTTCCGCAATTTCTGCGGTAAAAACGCCACATACCCCTTTACCTTCGTAATGTACTTTTAACATTACTTCAGTTGCCTGTTCATACTGCATATTAAAAAAACGGCTTAACACATCAATGACAAAGTCCATCGGGGTGTAATCGTCGTTATGCAGCACTACTTTATACATCGGTGGCGGAGCCACACGTTGCCGTGTCAGTTCCTCTAAACCACCATGTTGTACGTTACCTTCTTTATTTCCGCTCATAAACTATAGCCATGCCTGCGTATTCCATCAAAGGAGCTTTGGGTTAAATATTGGTAAAATATTGGTTTAATTTTGCAAATAACTTGACTACATGGTCAAATTATCTACATTAGTTGTTGGGATCAACAACAATCCCGCCGTAAAGACTAAGAATACAGAATTTAGCTAACTTAGAGAAGGAAGTAAGTTGTATGGCTACCGGTAAAGTAAAATGGTTCAATAACGCCAAAGGATTTGGATTTATCCGCGAAGATGGCCGCGATGAAGATATCTTTGCTCATTATTCAACCATTAGTATGGATGGCTACCGCACGCTAAAGGCTGGACAAGACGTTGAGTTTGACTTGTCTGAAGGCCCTAAAGGCTTACACGCTGTGAATATTAAACTGCCCGGCGATCTGACAGAATAATATATTTGCTTGGGTGTAACCCTGACCGACAAAAAAAGCAGGCGTTATGCCTGCTTTTGTTTATCCGGCAATTTATTACGCCTTAGCCAGTGCCTGATTAAAGGTGTGGCTTGGCCGCATAGCTTTAGCTGCAAGCTGTGGGTTTGGCCGGTAGTAACCGCCAATATCAACTGCTTTGCCCTGAACGCCATTAAGCTCGGCAACGATAGTAGCTTCCTGCTGTTGCAGCACGGTTGCCAGCTTGGCAAAACGGCTTTGTAACTCTGCATCAGCATTCTGCGCCGCCAAAGCCTCTGCCCAGTACAAAGCAAGGTAGAAGTGGCTGCCACGGTTATCCAGTTCGCCCAGCTTACGCCGTGGCGACTTATCATTATCCAGGAACTTGGCCGTTGCGGCGTCCAGTGCATCAGCCAGCACTTTAGCTTTGCTGTTGCCGGTAACCTGACTTAAATGCTCCAGTGAAGCCGCCAGTGCTAAAAACTCGCCCAGCGAATCCCAGCGCAAATAATCTTCTTCGATAAACTGCTCAACGTGTTTAGGAGCAGAACCGCCGGCACCGGTTTCAAATAAGCCACCGCCATTCATTAACGGCACTACCGACAACATTTTGGCACTGGTACCCAGCTCTAAAATCGGGAATAAGTCGGTTAAATAATCGCGTAGTACGTTACCGGTTACTGAAATAGTGTCCAGCCCTTGTTTGATACGTTGCAGTGAAAAACGGGTTGCTTCAACCGGTGACAGGATCTGAATATCCAGGCCGCTGGTATCATGGTCTTGCAGATACGCTTTTACCTTAGTGATCAGTTGCGCATCATGTGCCCTGGCGCTGTCTAGCCAGAATACTGCAGGAGTATTGCTTAAACGGGCACGGTTTACGGCCAGTTTAACCCAATCGCGGATCGGTGCATCTTTTACCTGGCACATACGCCAGATATCGCCCTGCTCTACGTTGTGCTCAAATACCACCTCACCTTTGCTGTTTAATACCTGCACTTTACCGTCAGCAGCAATTTCAAAGGTTTTATCGTGCGAACCATATTCTTCAGCTTTTTGCGCCATCAGGCCCACGTTTGGTACAGAGCCCATAGTGCGCGGGTCAAAGGCACCGTTTTTCTTACAAAAATCGATAGTTTCCTGATACACACCGGCGTAGCAGCGATCCGGGATCATCGCTTTGGTGTCTTTTAATTTGCCATCCGGGCCCCACATCTGGCCTGAACTGCGGATCATCGCCGGCATAGAAGCATCGATAATAACATCGCTTGGTACATGCAGGTTGGTGATGCCTTTGTCTGAGTTCACCATCGCAAGTGCAGGCTGGGCAGCATAGCAGGCTTTAATATCTGCCAGTACTTCGTCTTGCTTTGCCTGTGGCAAAGTAGCAACCTTGGCAAACATATCACCTGCGCCGTTGTTAACATCAACACCCAGCTCAGCAAACAACGCGGCGTGTTTATCAAACACTGTTTTGAAGAACACCGTTACCGCATGGCCAAACATAATAGGATCAGATACTTTCATCATGGTGGCTTTTAAATGCAGTGACAGCAATACGTCCTGCTGTTTAGCCGCAGCAATCTCGCGCTGATAAAAATCGCGCAGTGCGTTTTTGCTCATCGTAGCGGCATCCACTACTTCAGCAGCCAGTACCGCAACTTTGTCTTTTAACACTGATACTGTGCCATCTTTGGCGATATGTTGAATTTTAAGCGTATCCGCGTTAGCAAAAGTGGCTGATTTTTCGCTGCCGTAAAAATCGCCCTGTGTCATATGAGCCACATGGGATCCAGAGTCAGACGCCCAGGCACCCATACTGTGTGGGTTTTTCTTCGCGTATTGTTTAACCGACGCCGGGGCGCGGCGATCAGAGTTACCTTCACGCAGTACCGGGTTTACCGCACTGCCTTTAATTTTGTCATAGCGCGCTTTAACATCACGCTCTTGCTCAGTTTTGGCTTCTGCCGGATAGTCCGGTAAGGCATAACCTTGCTGCTGCAGCTCTTTAATAGCCGCTTTTAACTGTGGAATAGAGGCACTGATATTTGGCAGTTTAATAATATTGGCTTCAGGCTGATTCGCCAGCTCGCCAAGTTCAGTTAAGGCGTCAGCAATGCGTTGCTCAGGTTTTAAGAAATCAGGGAAGTTGGCAATAATACGGCCGGAAAGAGAAATATCACGGGTTTCTACCGCGATACCAGCCGCAGCAGAAAATGCCTGTACGATAGGCAGTAACGAATAGGTGGCAAGTGCCGGCGCTTCGTCTGTTTCAGTGTAGATAATTTTTGCAATTTCGTTTGACATGTTAATTCCTGTAATGTGTTTGCGATCAGCTGGCTGATACTGGCCAGTTCGCACCTTCATCCGGGCGATGTTGATGTTTTAAACGCATTTGTTGCTAAGCGGCGGTAGTATAGCAGCATGACATTCAATAAAATAGGCAGCCGGATGCTATGAATTTCAGAGATAAAAATACAGTGAAACCGTTGCGTAGCAGGCAGAATTTGCAAAATAATCCATATACGAAAAAACGCAATACGACCAAGGTCGGACAACCGGTGTTAGTGTTGTTCAACAAGCCGTTTGATGTACTGTGTCAGTTTACCGATAACAGCACCCCACCCCGTGCCACGCTGGCAGATTTTATCACTGTGCCTGATGTGTATGCTGCCGGCCGGCTTGACCGCGACAGCGAAGGGCTCCTGCTGCTTACTAACTGTGGTAAAACCCAGCATCAGATCAGCGATCCGAAACATAAAATGGCCAAAACCTACTGGGTACAACTGGAGGGTAATATCAGCGATGACGCGCTTGAACAGTTAAGTACAGGGGTGCAATTAAACGATGGTCCCACGCTGCCTGCAATAGCAAGTCGTTTGCCCGAGCCTGATGTCTGGCCACGTCAACCGCCGGTGCGTCAGCGCGCTAATATTCCTACCTGCTGGATAAGTCTGACCATTACCGAAGGCCGTAACCGTCAGGTAAGACGGATGACTGCTGCGGTGGGCTTTCCCACATTGCGCTTAATCCGTGTACAAATTGGCGATTGGCATCTTAATCAGTTAGCGCCGGGCCAATTTACCGTAACAGCGCTTAAATAAGGATACCGGCCAGATTATGAGCAGAGATCTGCTACACCTTACCGTTGCTGCCATTGTTTGTTTTGAGCAAAAGTTTTTGCTGGTAGAAGAAAAAGACAAACTAACGGGGCTGCGCGTACTTAACCAACCGGCTGGCCATGTTGAACAGGATGAAGATTTGCTTGGCGCAGTAAAACGGGAACTGTTTGAAGAAACCGGCCTGACGCTTGAGCCTTGTGCCTGGCTGGGAATTTCGCAGTTAAAAGCAGCGAATGGCCATCGCTATGTGCGGCTGAATATCGTATTTGAACCTACCAGCCTGCCAACACAGTACCAGCCACAAGACAGCGATATTCTGGCTTTGCACTGGTATAGTGCCAATGAGCTGTCACAGGCAGCCCTGCCGCTTAGAAGCCGCTTAGTCAGTGATGCTATCAGCTTATATACGCAAGGGGTACGCCTGCCGCTATCGCTGATCCAACCAACGCGATAACATGCGCAGCAGATAAATTTGATGTATAATCCGCGCCTTGTTTTTTTGGCCTTCAAAAGTGCAGTGTTATGCCAGATATCCGCTTAACTGATAGCTCCGCTAACAGCAGTAAAAAAGTCATCGTCGGTATGTCCGGCGGCGTAGATTCTTCCGTTTCAGCCTACCTGTTGCTACAACAGGGTTATCAGGTTGAAGGCCTGTTTATGAAAAACTGGGAAGAAGATGATAACGACGAATACTGTGCGGCAGCTGAAGATATGCGCGATGCACAGGCCGTTTGCGACAAACTGGGTATAGTGCTGCATAAAGTAAATTTTGCTGCAGAGTACTGGGACAATGTTTTTGAGTACTTTCTGGCTGAGTATAAAGCCGGCCGCACCCCTAACCCGGACATCATGTGCAATAAAGAAATTAAATTTAAAGCCTTTCTCGAGTTTGCTGCCGAAGCGCTGGGTGCAGATTACATTGCCACCGGCCACTATGTGCAGCGCCGCTATATAAATGGCCACTGGCAGTTATTACGCGGGCTGGATACCAACAAAGATCAAAGTTATTTCCTCTACACCATTGGTGAAGAGCATGTGGCGCAAACGCTGTTTCCGGTGGGCGGGCTGGAAAAGCCTGCAGTACGTGCTATTGCCGAACAACAGGGTTTAGTTACCCACGATAAAAAAGACAGCACCGGTATTTGTTTTATCGGCGAGCGTAAATTTAAAGATTTTCTGCAGCAATACCTGCCGGCACAACCGGGCGATATTGTTTCGGTAGATGGCGACATTATCGGCCGCCATGAAGGCCTGATGTACCATACTCTGGGTCAGCGTAAGGGCCTGGGTATTGGCGGCCTGCGCGATGGTGGTGATGAACCCTGGTATGTGGTGGGCAAAAATCTGGATACCAACCAGCTAATTGTGGCTCAGGGCCATGATCATCCGGGATTATTATCTAAAGGTTTAATCGCTAATCAGTTGCACTGGACAGATCGCAAAGGCCCGCAACACATGTTGCGTTGTACGGTGAAAACCCGCTACCGCCAGACTGATATTGCCTGCAGCTTAACACCTCATGCCGATGGCACCGTTGAAGTGCATTTTGATACGCCACAAAAAGCAGTAACGCCTGGCCAGTCGGCGGTATTTTATCTTGACGATGTTTGCCTTGGCGGCGGCATTATTGATGTGGCTCTGAACTGATATGCAATATTCTCTTTCAACACAAATTATCGCTTTAGCCGGCTTAACGCAGGCATTAAAGCTGGTACAAACGGTCGCCCGCAGCACCAATATCGATAAAGACACCCTTCGCACAATGCTAAACAGCGTTGCTGTGGTTGATGCTGAGGAGCCACTGCAAATATATGGTAATCAACCTGCCAACCTGAAAACCGGTTTGCAGCTTATTGTTGACCAGCTGGGTGACAAGCCACAAAAGGATGTCGAGCTGACGCGCTATATTGTCGGCGTACTGGCGCTGGAACGTAAACTGAGCAAAACACCGGCTAATCTGAAAAAGCTGGGCGATAAACTACAGCACTTAGAGCGGCAGTTACAGCATTTCAGTATTACTGATGACAATATGCTGGCCAACCTGGCTGATATTTACTCTGACTGCATCAGCAGCTTAGGTGGCCGCATTCAGATCTATGGCCAGCCCGAATTACTTAAATTAGCTGCCGTACAGCACAAAGTGCGGGCGCTGCTGTTAGCGGCTATCCGCTCAGCAGTATTATGGCGCCAGGCCGGTGGTAGCCGTCTTAATTTTATCTTTAAACGTCGCAAGCTGGTGGCACAAGCAAAAGACATGCTTGCGCAACTGCCCTCATCAAGCTTATAGGAGCCTGTATGCAACTGAATGCCCTAACCGCTATTTCTCCCGTTGACGGGCGCTATGGCAGCAAAACTGTAGATTTACGCAACTACTTCAGTGAGTTTGGCTTAATTAAGTATCGCGTGATGGTAGAAGTGCGCTGGTTACAACAACTTGCCGCCACAACACAGATTGCTGAAGTGCCAGCCTTATCTGCCGAAGCTAACCGGGTCCTGAATGACATTGTCGACAATTTCAGCTTAAGCGATGCTGAGCGGGTAAAAGAAATTGAACGTACCACCAACCACGATGTTAAAGCGGTTGAGTATCTGTTAAAGGAAAAAGTGGCTGCAAATGCAGAGCTCTCTGCAATCAGTGAATTTATCCACTTTGCCTGCACCTCGGAAGATATTAACAACTTATCGCACGGTCTGATGTTAAGTGAAGCGCGCAGCAAGGTATTGCTGCCACAATGCGATGCGCTACTAGAGGCCATTAAGCAGTTAGCTAATGAGCACAAAACTGTGCCCATGATGGCACGAACGCATGGTCAGCCAGCCTCTCCTACTACCATGGGCAAAGAGATGGCGAATGTTTATATGCGCTTAAAGCGCCAGCGTGATCAGATTGCCGGTGTGGAAATTCTTGGCAAACTTAATGGTGCAGTAGGCAACTACAATGCGCACTTATCTGCATATCCGCAGCTTAACTGGCACCAGCTGTCAGAGCAGTTTGTCACCGGGCTTGGCCTGAGCTGGAACCCGTTTACCACCCAGATAGAACCGCATGACTATATCGCTGAACTGTTTGACGCTGTAGCCCGCTTTAATACCATTTTGCTCGACTTTGATCGCGATATATGGGGTTATATTGCACTGGGCCACTTTAAACAGCGCACTATTGCCGGTGAAATTGGTTCATCTACCATGCCGCACAAAGTTAACCCAATCGACTTTGAAAATTCAGAGGGCAATCTGGGTATTGCCAATGCTTTGTTTAATCACCTTTCAGCTAAATTGCCGGTATCACGCTGGCAACGTGACCTGACCGACTCTACCGTGCTGCGTAATCTGGGCATGGGTTTTGGTTATACGGTTATTGCCTACCAGGCTACCTTAAAAGGCATCAGCAAGCTGGAAGTAAACGAAGCTAACCTGCGCGCTGAACTGGATGCCAATTGGGAATTACTGGCCGAGCCGGTTCAGACTGTTATGCGCAAATATGGCATTGAACAGCCATATGAAAAGCTCAAAGAGTTAACCCGCGGCAAGCGTATTAATCAGGCAGATTTGCATCTGTTTATTGATAAACTGGCATTACCCGACCAGGTAAAAGAGCAGCTTAAGCAACTGACCCCCGCCAATTATATTGGTGCTGCGGTAGAAATAACCGCCACGTTACAGTAGCAGGCTAAAAACAAGGCGCTGAATTCAGCGCCTTTTTTCTCAGGAATATCAAATGTATCAATTAAATTTGGCTGAGCTTGGCATCACTGAATTTCTTAATGAATACTGGCAAAAAAAGCCACTGCTGATTAAAGGCGGTTTTAAACATTTTGCTGATCCGCTAACAGCGGATGAACTGGCTGGCCTGGCACTGGAAGAAGATATTGAATCACGCATAGTCAGTTGTGCTGATAAACAATGGGATATGCAAACCGGCCCGTTTGACGATTTCTCTGTTTTTGGAGACAAAGATTGGACCTTACTGGTGCAAGCCGTTGATCACTGGCACCCACAAGCCGCTAAGCTGCTGGATCCGTTTCGTTTTATTCCAAACTGGCGTATTGATGATTTAATGGTAAGCTTTTCAGCACCCGGCGGCGGTGTCGGCCCACATTTAGATCAGTACGATGTGTTTATTATTCAGGGTGAAGGCAAACGCCACTGGCGTGTTGGTATGCCGGATGCCAGCCTGCAGCAATTATGCCCTCATCCGCGTTTACTGCAGGTAAGCCCTTTTACTGCCTGCATTGACGTAATTACAGAGCCCGGCGATATTTTATATATTCCGCCTGGTTGCCCGCATGAGGGGATCAGCCTTGAAAACAGCCTGAACTACTCTGTTGGTTTTCGCGCTCCGGCACAAAAAGATCTGCTCACCGGTTTGGCAGATCACCTGATTGACCATGACATCACTGGAAAACGCTTTACCGATGCCGGACGCAGCAGCGCGCAATCGGTTGGTGCTATTACCGATACCGATCTGAACAAGGTGCAGCAATTACTGCAGCAACTGGTAAGTGATAACGCCATGTTGCCGCATTGGTTTGGTAATTTAATTACCCGCGCCAAACATGAGCTGGATTTAAACGAACCCGACCCACACTACGGTGCCGATGAAATTGGTGAATACCTTGACGAAGGTTCTGTACTAAGCCGCACCGGCGGCCTGCGCTGCTGTTACTATCAGCAAGCCGCTGATAGCGATATTCTGCTGTTTATTAATGGTGAACAAATCACACTGCCGGCAAATGAGCTAAGCACTGCACAACTGCTGTGTGATTATACTGAGCTGCCATCAGAGCAGAATCTGCATTTTAACCAATCAGCTGAGCGGCTGATGCTGTTAACCAGCTTAATTAATCAGGGCTACTGGTACTTTAGTGAGTAATCCGGCAGCGATATTTGGCTACCGATATTAAAAAACCGCAGATAATGCGGTTTTTTAATATTCGTAAAGCAATAAATACAGTTAACTCACTGCTTCAGCCTGCCATAACTGATCTTCATTGAACATATCGTACAGGTTATGTGCGCGGTTAATCAGTAAATTGGCAAAATCCTGCTGGGTTTTATCTGTAATACCGGCATCAATAATCTGCTGGGCTTTTAACTGCCAGTGCATTGAAAACGCTCTTACCGCGTCTCTGGCGTTAGGCGCGGCAGAAAAAGCCAAATGATCAGTTGGCAGGTCACCACTTATTACCCAATATGATTGTTTATCTTTCGTATTTAACTTCCACACCGCCATATAAGGTGGCAAATAGCGGCTTTCTGACGCGGCAACATTGTCGGGCACAATGCCTTTGCCGGCTAAATACTCGTTTGCTTTTTGAAACTGTGCTCTTACCCATTCAGCACGCGCTTGTTCAATTTGTTGCTGAGTTAACTGCTCACTCATTATAAAACTTCCTGCTTTTAAATTTTTGCTACTTTAGGTGACTCGGCACCGACAATCAAGTGTTGTCATACATTGTCGACAATCGCCTGGACTGACCAGATATTTTTTTGGTTTGATTCTGGTGAAACCAGGGTTGAAATGTTACATTTCGCCGCGCAAAAATGCCGCCCTCAGTGCGGTCATTAACCAGGCATAATGGCCTGAGTATTTCGGGCTATCAATAAACGGAGAAATCAGTCGTGGCCGTATTTAATCATTCTGAATTCGATAATCATGAACAGGTTGTGTTTTGCAGCGATGCAGAAACCGGTTTAAAAGCAATTATTGCCGTGCATAGCACTGCACTTGGCCCGGCTGTAGGTGGCTGCCGTTTATGGGACTATGTTTCTGACGAAGCTGCTTTACATGATGTTCTGCGTTTATCCCGCGGTATGACATACAAAAATGCTATGGCCGGCTTACCTTTAGGTGGCGGTAAATCCGTTATTATCGGTGATGCGAAGAAAATTAAATCCGAAGCCTTATTCCGTGCTTTTGGCAGAATGATCCACCGGTTGTCTGGCAGCTATTACAGTGCTGAAGACGTCAATATCACTACCGGCGATATTATGATCGTCAATAAAGAAACCCCTTTCGTTGCCGGCCTTGAAGGTAAAAGCGGCAACCCCGCTCCTTTTACAGCATTGGGCACCTACCGCGGTATTAAAGCTGCGGCTAAACACCAGTTTGGCTCTGACGATTTAACCGGCAAAACAGTTGCAATACAGGGCCTTGGCAGTGTGGGATTCTATTTATGTGAACACCTGCATAAAGAAGGCGCTAAGTTAATTGTGACTGATATTAACCAGGATGCAGTGCAGCGTGCTGTAAGCCAGTTTGGCGCTATTGCTGTGGGTTTGGATGAGATATATGCTGCAGATGCTGATATCTATGCACCTTGCGCTTTAGGTGCCACCATTAACGACGACACCATAGTGCAGCTTAAAGCCCGTATTGTTGCCGGTTGTGCCAATAATCAGCTAAAAGAAGCCCGCCACGGTGAAGTGTTGCGCCAGAAAGGTATTTTGTACGCTCCGGATTACGTTATTAACGCCGGCGGTATTATTAATGTTGCCTCTGAAATGCGGCCCCAGGGTTACAGTGTTGAAGAATCAACAGCGCAAGTAAACGCTATCTACGATACGCTGCTGAACATTTTCCAACGCGCGGATGCAGAAAACCAGCCTACCAGTCTGGTAGCTGACTTAATGGCGCAGGAAATTATCCGTCGCGGTAAGCAATAAGCCGTTACGTACTGCACCTTTAAAGCCACTTTCTAAAGTGGCTTTTTTATTGCGTTGCAAATAATCCGGCTAACTTTAACGGCACTATAGTACTGGCCGTCTGATAACCGGTATCAAATAATTGCAACTTCTGCTCTACCGTCAGGGCAAAATCTACTGCCGAAATGCTACCGGTATTGATCACTATCGTATTATGCCAATATTCAGCGTGCACATATTCACGCGACACCGCGCTCATAAAGGTGCGGATCAGCATATAAATATAGGATACCAGCGGAAAATAACGGCTGGTTTGTACAGGTTTGGCTTCTGCATCACTTTTTAACCGAAAACAAATAAGTGGCAAGGCAGAACCTGACCAGTCATGGTGCAAGGCATCTTCAGACAAAATAACCCCGTCGGTCATAATATGGTTCTTAAACGGCTGAAACGAAAAAAACAACGGGATCGACATAGAAAAGCGCACCGCCTTCGACACTTTAAGATCGGGTGTATATAGCCGGTTAAATACTACCGGGCCGCCACCGTTAATATCGGTCGCCAGCACATGTAAATCGTACTGCAGATCAGCAAAAGTGACTCCCCGCAGCTGTTTATCCAGCCAGGCTTCAAATTTATCGCCATTACATAATCCGCCGGTGCGCAGTAAAGAGGTAACTGAAAAACTCCAGAACTGTCTGAAATCAGTTTGCAATGCCAGTGTTTTGAGGCTGGCAAGATCCCAACCGGTCGCATAAAGTGCTGCTACAATACTACCGCCGGACACCCCCACCAGATGCCGGAAGCGAAATTGCATATCCTGCAACGCCTGCAGTATGCCAATATAACAACTCAACCGGGTACCTCCACCCGAGAAGATGGGTACTATATCTTTACCTGTGCTAACCGGCATACAGCATCCTTTGCCTGAATCTCCGCTTCTTAGTATGGGGCAAAATCGGCTGCTTGCCATATAACAATGCAGCTATTTCGAGCAAATTGGGCTAGTATAGTGTCCTAACACAATAACTTGGATAGGGAATGTCTGAATGAGATATAAAGCACTATTGTGTATTGCTCTGCTGTGGCATCTGGCTTTACCGGCACAAGCAGCGTTGCAGGACAGTATAAAAAAAATAAAACCTTCTGTGGTGGCTATAGGTGTATTTAGCCCGCTGGCATCGCCCCGTGTCAGGCTGGTTGGCACCGGCTTTGTTGTTGCCGATGGCAGTAAAATAGTGACTAATTACCATGTTATTGCCAAAGCACCTGATGCAAAACGTAACGAATCTTATGTTGTGTTATCCGGCCAGGCAGACAATATACAAATTCATCAGATTACCGACACTAAAACGCAAGCAGCTTATGACTTAGCAGTATTAACAATCGAAGCCAAACTGCCTGCGGCAACTCTGGCGGATGCTGAATTTATCAACGAAGGCTCTGAAATTGCCTTTACCGGCTTCCCTATTACTGCTGTGCTGGGTTTATACCCCGCCACTCACAGAGGTATAATTTCTGCAGTAACTCCCATAGCAATTCCTGCGGATAACTCCGGCCAGTTGCAAGCTTCTGCCCTGCGCCAGTTGCGCCAGCCTTTTATGGTATATCAATTAGACGCAACAGCTTACCCGGGCAATAGTGGCAGCCCCTTGTTTGATGCCAATACCGCTCAGGTAATAGGTATTATTAATAAGGTATATGTGAAATCAACCAGAGAAGCAGTACTGAGTGACCCTAGCGGTATCACTTATGCTATTCCGGTCAGGTTTTTACTGCCTTTGTTAACGCCATAAGTCGCTCCGGGCACATTTTCAGCTTTTATGGATAAACTCAGATGGATTTACTGACAGAATTAGCACTGGACCGTATTGGCTTTGGTTTAGCCTGCGTTGCCAACTTGTTCTTCTTTCTGCTGACACTCGCCACCCGGGTAAAAAACCTGCCACGTTCATTACTGCTTGCCTGGTCACTGTTTAATACCGTATGGGCAGCCTACTACATGCTAACAGGCTTTGCACCATACGTTACGCCGGTATCTTTATTACTGGAGCTTAGCCGCAGCCTGGTGCTGTTGTTATTTTTACTGGCAGCGCTTGGCAGTGCCGAACAATCGCTAAGCGTGCTGTTAAAAAAGCGCTCTGTACAGCTGCTCATCTTAGTTATCAGTTGTTGGGGGGTACTCAGCTATTTACAGCTGATTTCAATGAATCTGATTTTTACCGGCAGCCTGGCTATTTGCGTACTGCAACTGGCACTGCTTGAAACAATGTACCGTAAGGCCGCGGCCAACCGCTGGCAATATAAACCTCTGGTACTGGGTATAACAGTTTGCGCATTGTTCGACTTTATTCTGTTGGCCGAATCGGCATTATTTGGCCAGGTAGATAACCAGCTCTGGTCAGCCCGTGGTTTTGTTTACGCGGCCATAGTACCGCTGCTGATTATTTCAGTCAGGCGCGTGCAAGCCTGGGGGATCAATGTTTATGTGTCGCGGGATGTCGTGCTACAAAGCTCGCTGGTGCTTGCTGCGGGTATCTATCTTTGTCTGATCGCTGTTGCAGGCTTTTATATTCGTTATATTGGCGGCACCTGGTCGAACCTGCTGCAAACGACCTTTTTAGTACTTGGCTTTGCTATGTTGGCTGTGTTGCTGCTATCCGGTGCCGTAAGACGCAAACTCAAAGTATTTATTGAAAAACACTTCTTTGCTAACAAGTTTGATTACCGCGTGAAATGGCTGGAACTGACACGACAGTTGCAGCTGGTCGATATTAGCAAATCAGATCAATACCAGACTATTTTGCAAACCTGGATAAACTCTGTCAGTTACAGCCGGGGCTGCCTGGTTAAACTGGAGGGCACGTCTGCCCTGACAACACTGGCCCGTATAAACCGCCCGGCACTAAATAATAATGAAACGGAACTACTGCAACAGTACGTAAAGCACTTTGCCGGTAAAAACTGGATAGTCGATCTGGCAGATAAAAAAGACCCGTTTTGCCAAAAACAGAACTTAAATGACATTGATATCCAATTGATCATACCGATCCATTCCGACAATGAACTTTGGGGCTTGTGCCTGCTAAACGCACCTGATGTTGACCGGCAATACCTTAACTGGGAGCTCCGTGATTACCTGATGCTGGTGGCAGAGCAAATATCCAGCTACCTGCAGTTAATGCAGGCCAGCCAGAAACTTAGTGAAAATGCCCAATTTGCTGCCTTTAGCCGGATGTCCGCTTTTGTTGTACACGATTTGAAAAACATCAAAGCGCAAATTGATTTAATGCTGACAAACAGCGTAAAACACCGCACTAATCCTGAGTTTATCAATGACAGCTTCGATACACTCGCTGCTATGCAGCAACGCCTGCAGAATATGCTGTCACAACTGAGCAGCAAACGTGCAGAGTCAAGCCAGGATACCAGGATCAGCATTTCATCTGTGGTACGCGAAGTGATCACTCAGCGTTGTGCCGCCAAACAACCGGTACCTCAATATAACGTGAGCCGCGATGCCGAATTATTATTAAACAAAGAGCGTTTTGCCAGCGTACTCTACCACTTAATTGACAACGCACAGCATGCTACAAGCAGCGACGGTACAATACTGGTTAATGTTAACTGTGACGACACTCAGCTGTATATCAGCATCAGGGACACCGGCTGCGGTATGTCAGCTGAATTTATCAGCGAACGTTTATTTAAACCATTTGACTCAACAAAAGGTAATGCAGGTATGGGCGTAGGTGCCTATGATGCGCTACACTTTGCCAGACAGCATAATGGCCAGTTGCAGGTAGAAAGTACAGAAGGAGTGGGAACTACCTTTACGCTAATTCTTCCTTTACACTAATCACGTTTATTGATGTAAATACAAGGACTGTTTTATGAAGACCTTATTGGTCATAGAAGATGATATTGGCATCCAGAAGCAGCTGAAATGGAGTTTACCGGACTACGAACTGGTGTTTGCCCAGGACCGCGCTTCAGCACTGACACAACTTAGGCGATATGAGCCTGAAGTTGTCACACTCGATCTTGGTTTACCTCCTGATCCGGCAAACGCAACCGAAGGTCTGGCCTGTTTAAGTGAAATACTGGCTTTGCAGCCGGATTGTAAAGTCATTGTCATCACAGGTAGTAATGATAACGATCATGCGCTTAAAGCTGTTGCACTGGGTGCTTATGACTACTATCAAAAACCGATCAATATCGATGTGTTAAATGTGATCCTGGCAAGAGCCTTTAAACTTAGTCAGCTGGAAACAGAAAACAAGGCGCTCAAAGCAGCTGGCGGTACAAGCAGCGATATTATTGGCAATAGTGACGCTATTATGCGTGCCTGTCGTACAGTAGAAAAAATAGCCCCGACAGAAATTACCACCTTATTGCTTGGAGAAAGTGGTACGGGTAAAGAAGTTTTTGCCCGGGCCATTCACCGCCAAAGCCCCAGAGTAAATAAACCTTTCGTTGCTATTAACTGCGCATCGATACCAGAGAATTTGCTGGAAAGCGAACTGTTCGGTTACGAAAAAGGCGCATTTACCGGCGCCAATAAAACGACCTTAGGCAAAATTGAATGTGCTAACGGCGGCACACTGCTGCTGGATGAAATCGGCGATATGCCGCTAAGCCTGCAAGCCAAGATGCTACGCTTTTTACAGGAAAGAGTTATCGAGCGTGTGGGCGGACGTCAGGAAATAGAAGTTGATGTCAGGGTAATTTGTGCCACACATCGTAATCTGGCTGAAATGGTTGCGACACAAAGTTTCCGCGAAGATTTATACTACCGGGTAAGTGAAATTACTCTGGCAATCCCCCCGTTACGCCAACGTGGTCACGATATTATCGTTATTGCTAAAGCCTTACTGACAAAATTCAATGCAGAGTTTAACAGCCATGTTCAGGGCTTTTCAGACTGTGCAATGCAAGCCATGTTGCAACACCCGTGGCCGGGTAATATACGTGAGCTGCAAAACAAACTTAAATCAGCAGTAATACTGGCAGACGCCAAATTGATTACTGCCGATGATTTAGGCCTTAGCAGTAAAGAAATGGTTAAAACCAGCACGCTACGTAAGGTAAGAGAGCAAGCCGAAACACAGGCGATACGTCAGGCTTACACACTGGCCAATGGCAACTTATCTAAAACATCTGATTTGCTGGGCATTACCAGGCCAACACTTTATGCGTTAATAGATAAGTATCGCCTGCACGACTTAAGAAATGCAGAAGCTGAGATCTAAAACCGAAATAGACATACATAGTTAAAAAAAACCCCACTTAACGTGGGGTTCTTTATTACAGCGTAATGCCGTTTTGCTTGGCTTTATCTTTGATATAAGATTCCCAGCCGCGCACCTGGCGTGACATAGCCGGATCTTTCTTCGCATTCATTAATGCAGCATAAGCTTCTTTATACTTCTTCTGATAAAAATACGCATCCACTAAGCTCATATAAACACCGCTCGGTTTATCAACATTCATTGATAAGGCTTTGTCATAAGCAGCAATAGCTTCATTGTATTTTTGCACAGCAGAGTAAGCTGAACCCTGGCGGCGATATGCATCAGCGTCATTAGTCAGCTTAGCAACTTCACCATAGTAATTGGCAGCCTTTAAAAACTCGCGTGCAGCCTGATAGTTTGAAGCAATAAAGGTAAGGTTGGTTTTGTCTTTCTTAACCAAACCGCTCTTCATATACTTTTCCATCACTGTAGCGGCTTTATAAGGAATGTTGTTATTTGCATACATCTGCGCCAACATTCTTATTTCAGAGTCTTTTTCCAGATAGCCCTGTGAATAGGCTAACTGCAAAGTAGTCAATGATTTGCCAAATTCTTCAGTTAAGGTATAGAAGTTGCCCAGATAAACCCAAAATTGCTTATTTTCAGGAAATAGCTGAACCATTGTCTCTACTACCGCTACTAACTCTTTGTAGCGTTTAGTTTCGTACAAAGCAGCCATCTTAAGCTGATAAGGCCCTTCAATCGGCTTAGGTGCAAAACGAATTGCATCATCAGCCGGTGCTAAAACCTTAGCATGTTGATCCATCAGATAATAAGCATTGGCTATACGCATATAAGCATCTGAACTTTGTTCACCGGTGAACATCATCCAGTCTTCATAAGCCTTTATTGCAGCCTGATATTGCTTATCCTGCAACAACATATCTGCCAGCAGTTTCATCGATGCAGACTGATCAGCAAAAGTCAGCACATCTGGTTTTACCGCCAAGGTCAGATACTTTATTGCCTGCTTCTCATCTTTGGTAGCATATAAGTTACCTAAAAAACGATTCAGCGTAGCCGTATCAAACTCATTACTTGACTTAGCATTAAGCAGCAAAGCGATTGCTTCATCCAGCTTCTCTTCGTTATACAGATCAAAGGCGCTAACCAGAACTTTACCAACCCGTTCACCAACAATTTGTGTCTTACGGGCCTTACGTTCTTCTACTTTCGCCATATTAGGCTGTACAGCTGCAGAAACCGGCAAACACGCGCCCAACACTGTCATTACAACAAGAGCTGAGGTAAGTTTTTTAAACTTCGTCATGTTAACCCCCTGCCATATCTAGTGTGAAGTCCAGCTGAACTTGTTGGCCAGTTTGCTTTAACGGCTTACCATCAACAATTTTCGGGCTGTATTTCCAACGGCGTAGTGCACGGATAGCTTCACGGTCAAATACCCGGCGCGGCTCCGCTTCAATCACTTCTACTTCATCAACACTACCGTCTTCCATAATGCTGAAACGAAGTCTAACCCAGCCTTGTAAACCATCACGTGCAGCCTGCACAGGGTAGCGAGGTTCAATACGAACGATTGGCGTTGCATCACCATCCCGCATCATGCCGGAAGGGTCGCCTAAACCGCCTGTACCGGCACCCAAACTAAGCCCAGGCATATTAAAACCTATTGCACCCGCAGCGTTAGCTGTTTCAGGTTCTGGCTGAGGCGCTTTAGGCGGCTGAGCCGGTGGTGGTGGTGGTGGCGGCGGTGGTGGCCGCCGCGTCTGTGTCTCTGAGTCAGGCGGCGTAGTGTTAATTTCAATAACAATACGCTCTTGCTCAACCACTTTACGATCGCCACTTGACTTAAGTAAAGTGGCCATCATTAAGAACAACAGAAACGTTACCACACCACCGATTATTAACGATGTCAGGAAACGTACCATAATTACTTAGTCTCCCCGGCTATACTAATCACCAGAGATGGGTCAGCAGCTTTAATCTGATCCATAACTTCCATCACAATACCGTGCTTAGCTTCTTTATCTGCCTGCACAATAATAGTGTCTGTTGGTGATTCAGCTCTTAGCCGTTCAATGTTTGCTGAAACACGCTCAACATCAACTGTACGCTTGTCCATCCAGATTTCACCGTTTGCACGGATAGCAATAAAGATAGTTGCGCTTGGTTTCTTCTGTGCCTGAGCGGCTTCAGGTTTATTTACATCAATACCGGCTTCTTTTACGAAAGAAGTGGTAACGATAAAGAAGATCAACATGATGAAAACGATATCCATCATCGGCGTAATATCGATCTCTGCCGTTTCAGCTTCGCGAATACGTTTGCGGGCCATAAAAAACTCTCTTTAATGATGCGGTAAGCTATCAGCCAGGCTTGCTTTTTCTCGCTTCACCTGAACGTCTAACCGCGCACTGAAAAATACACCTGATATCGCCGCTACCAAACCCGACATAGTCGGTATAGTCGCCATAGAGATACCTGTTGCCATGGTTCTTGGGTTACCTGTTCCCTGTGTCGCCATAATATCGAACACAGCAATCATCCCGGTAACCGTTCCCAACAATCCAACCAGTGGACACAGTGCAACCAAGGTTTTAATGAGCAGCATACGCTGATCTAATTTATCTGACGCCTCGGAAATCCAGCAATCACGGATCTTATGCGCATACCATGATGTGGTATCTGCTCTGGCATCCCAGCGGGCGATAATATCCTTTTTCAGCTTCGGATATTCCGCTTTAAGAAACCAGAACCGCTCTATCATCAATACCCACATGACGAAGAGTACCAGGGCGACAACGTATAACACGTTGCCACCGGTATGGATAAAATCCTGAACAGATTCCCACAGCTCTACTAGCTGGAGTATCATTAGGCTTTCTCCTTCTCCGCATGTGCAGCAATAATACCAGCAGCCTGCTCATCTAAAACGTGTAAAATAGATTTTGCTTTCGACGATACGATTGAATGCAAAAACAATAATGGAATAGCGGCAATCAAACCCTGAGCAGTAGTTACCAGTGCCAGAGAGATTGAGCCAGCCATCAGTTTTGGATCACCTGTACCGTATAATGTAATTTGCTGGAATGTCTGAATCATCCCGATAACCGTACCTAACAGACCCAGTAACGGGGCAACCGCTGAGAACAATTTAACTAAACCAATACCCCGCTCTACTTTTGGTGTTTCACGCAGGATAGCTTCATCCAGCTTCAGTTCCAGGTTTTCTACATCAGCCGTTTTGTTCTCATGATATACACGTAAGATACGACCCAGTGGGTTGCTGTCAGACGGGTTAGCCAGGTTTTTCAGCTGCGCACGGATCTTGCCACCAACAACGCTCAGAACAATAATACGCTCAAGCGCAATCAGTAAACCGATAAAGAATACCGCAGTAATGATATAACCAACCTCTTCACCCGCCTGATAGTATTCAAAGATGGTTGAGCGCTGCTGGTTTAAACGCAGTAAGCTGTTGCCTTTAGTCGGGTCTAAGTACAGACCAGCAATCTCGCCATTTTTGGCATTGTGATATGCCGCTACAGAGTTGTGAATTTTAGATTGCGGCTGACGACCCAGAGGCTGGATTTGATCAGTATCGTTATTTATAACAAGATATTCTGAATCAGTCGTCAGATGGAAAGTACCAAAACGCGTTACACGCTTAGTTTCAGTACCGCCATCCAGCTTAACTACCTGAGCATCAAACTTAGCAATTTTACCTGACTCTGTCATTTCAGTCAGTAATGCCATCCACAGGTCTTCCATCTCACCTAAAGTAGGTAATTCAGTTGCTGAGGCAACACTGCGTAACGGTACGTCACGTCCCGGGTACTGCGCACTAACGATTGAGCCAGTAATAGTACCGATAGACTGGTTAGCTGACTGGCGCACGACACCAAACAACTCGCCCATAGTACCCAGGGCACTTTCTAATTCCTGCTGCTTCTGACCAATCAGAATATCGTTGTCAGCGTATTCTTTTTGTAAACGCTTACCACGATTTTCTTCTTCAGTGAACTGTCTTTTAGCTGTATTTAGCAACGCTTGCTTATCAGCACGGTCGGCCAGAAACGCACGCTCACGCTCCTGATTAGCACGACCTTCAACGGTGCGTTCTTTCTTTAACTGCTCTAATAACTGATCCAACTTGTCTGTGTTGGCCGTTGCGTTAAAAGCAACACCAGCGGACAGAGTTACCGCTGCGGCAATTAACATTGACTTAAATGCTTGTTTCATGTGTTCTTACTCCGCTGCGATAAGTGGTACGCGATCCATCTCAAGCGTGGCTTCACGACGCGCCATCTTGATAAACTGAGATACTGATGACAGGTAAGAACCTGGCAGTTGTTCCCAGCTTGATGTTTGCTTGTTCCACACCCAGCCAGCGTTACCATCAAGCGCCAGCGCCATTAACGCCAGGCGGCCAACATGAACATAATCTACGGTAATGTCCTGACCATTCATTGGCAATGAGCCCTGGAATGATGCAACTTCTGAACCGTAGCCCACTTCAATGCTGTACGCTTCCAGAATTTGGCGATACTGCTCAGATAATTGCACGTCTGAACGGCCCATCAGTTCGCGTAAATTTTCTACCCGGGCAATACGGCGCTCGGTACGCAGAGGAATATCAGCTTTAACAAACTCTTCCAGTGCATCAATCATGCGGAACATAAGAGGCACAGTACCTTTGCGGGTATCTTCCAGGCCGTTAATCTGACGTTGAATAGAGTCTATCTGACGTTTCTGGTCGGCAACCAGAGTAGCTAAGAAGTCGTTATAAACTTTCAGGTTTTCAGTTTGATCAGTAACCTGACGGTACTCACCTAATAATTCCTGAGACTGCTCATATATAGTATTGATTTTTTCCTGAGACTGCACTGCTGCGCGCTGGATCTGACTACCTTCCTGATGCAAAGCTTTTAAATCTGTTGCCAGTGCGCTCGCCGAAAGGGCGAAAGTACCGGCCAGAGCTGTTGCAACAAGACTCTTGCGAATTTTATTGTTAAACATAGTTCCCAACCAATTATTGCTGATTAACGTAACCTGAAGTTGTAAGGACCCTGCCGTTCTTACAGACAGAAAAGGCCCTCGGTTAGAGGGTAAACCATCCGCATCATTACAGGTAAAAACGCCCTTGTCAATACAACGCAGGCGTCTGAATGTCTGCTCTGATGCAGCTATTTATATGGCTTAGCCCCAATTTATGCACTATTAAACAAATAAGAATCTATTTGTTATAGTTCATTAATTTTTTTGCTCATTTTATGTTCGGCGTCAGTTTCCCTGACACATATAAAGCCACCATATCATCCAGTGATATAGCTTTGATTTTACTGCCATGGCCTGCAGCGTTAAATGCTTCATACCGGGCAATACAAATTTCTGTCATCGCCTTTACTGATGCCTGTAAATATTTACGTGGGTCAAACTCAGCCGGGTGTTGCGCCATATAGCGGCGAATAGCACCGGTGGAAGCCAGCCGTAAATCGGTATCAATATTGACCTTACGCACACCATATTTAATGCCTTGCTGGATCTGTTCCACCGGCACACCATAGGTTTCCGGAATGTTACCGCCATTTTCGTTAATAATTTGCAGCCATTCCTGCGGCACTGAAGACGAACCATGCATTACCAGATGTGTATCCGGAATACGTTCATGGATCGCTTTAATACGGTCAATCGCCAGAATATCGCCTGTCGGTGGCCGGCTGAACTTATAAGCACCGTGTGAGGTACCGCAAGCTATTGCCAGAGCATCAACCTGGGTTTCCCTTACAAACTGTGCCGCTTCTTCCGGATCAGTCAGCATTTGATCATGGCTTAGAATGCAATCAGCCCCTATACCATCTTCTTCGCCAGCCGCTCCGGTTTCCAGCGAGCCTAAACAACCTAACTCGCCCTCTACCGACACACCACATGCATGCGCTATTTCTACAACTTTGCGCGTTACATTGGCGTTGTAGGCGTAATCCATAGGCGTTTTGCCATCTTCGCCTAAAGAACCATCCATCATGACAGAAGAAAAACCCAGTTGAATGGAGCGCTGACAAACAGCCAGTGAGGTACCATGATCCTGATGCATAACGACCGGAATATGCGGAAACTCTTCTACTGCTGCCAGGATCAGATGCCGTAAAAACGGCGCACCGGCATATTTACGCGCCCCGGCTGAAGCCTGAACAATAACCGGACTATCGGTTTTATCTGCTGCCAGCATAATAGCGCGCATTTGCTCAAGGTTATTTACGTTAAAAGCTGGTATGCCGTAGCTAAACTCAGCGGCATGATCCAGCATCTGACGCAGGGAAATAAGGGCCATGAAATCCTCTCTTAATCTTTTAGGGTACAGTTATAAAACGTATTATTATTGTGTTTTGCCGCGCTGTTCCAGTATAGCTACTGCTGGCAGGATTTTGCCTTCTAAAAACTCCAAAAAGGCCCCGCCACCTGTCGATATATATGAAATGTTGTCTGCAATATTATATTTATCTATCGCTGCCAGCGTATCACCACCACCGGCAATTGAGAAAGCGTCGCTATCTGCAATCGCCTGCGCCAATGCTTTGGTGCCCTCAGCAAATTGATCAAACTCAAATACACCGACCGGACCATTCCAGACGATAGTGCCGGCTGATTTTAAAATTTTAACCAGTTGCGCTGTTGTATCCGGGCCGATATCAAAAATCATATCGCCATCATCAACCGCAGCTACCTGTTTTAATGTGGCTGCGGTGGTTTCACTGAATGCCTGGCCTACGACAACATCGGTTGGAACCGGAATATTAGCGCCACGGGCTTTGGCTTGTGCCATTAAACGCTGTGCTTCAGGAATTAAATCAGCCTCATACAACGACTTACCCACATTATTGCCATTAGCGGCAATAAAGGTATTGGCAATACCACCGCCGACAATTAATTGATCAACAATACCGGACAACGATTCCAGCACTGTCAGTTTAGTAGATACTTTAGAGCCACCAACAATAGCAACCAGCGGCCGTTTCGGGTTCTTTAATGCAGCAGCCAATGCATCCAGCTCTGCCACTAACAAAGGGCCGGCACAGGCAACAGGAGCAAATTTGGCTACTCCGTGGGTTGATGCCTGAGCCCGATGTGCAGTACCAAAGGCATCCATCACAAATACATCACATAATGCTGCCAGCTTTTGTGCTAAAACATCATCGTTTTTGCCTTCGCCCTTATTAAATCGCACGTTTTCAAACACCACCACTTCACCGGTGTTAATGTTGATACCATCAAGATAATTTGCCGCCAGACGCACCGGAGCAGTCAGGGCCTCAGCCAGATAATCCACCACAGGTTGCATAGATGATTCAGCGTCATAAACGCCCTCTTCCGGACGGCCCAGATGCGACATTACCATCACTTTAGCACCTTTGCTCAGTGCCAGTTCAATTGTGGGTATTGCGGCTTTCAAGCGGGCATCCGAGGTTACTTTGCCATTTTTAACCGGTACATTTAAATCTTCGCGGATCAGCACGCGTTTGCTGTTAAGATCCAAATCGCTCATGCGAATAACAGACATTTCAGGCTCCTTATTATAAAGTCGGTTGCATCATGGCTCGCGCCGTGTCAATCATGCGATTAGCAAAACCCCATTCGTTGTCACACCACACCAGGCATTTTACCAGCCGTTTATGGCTAACCCGGGTTTGCGAGCCATCAACAATGCAGGAGTGCGCGTCGTGGTTAAAATCCACTGACACCAAAGGCTCCTCGGTATAATCCAGAATACCGGCCAGCTCACCGATACGGGCTTGCTGTAGTGCCTGATTTACCGCATTGATGCTGACATCCTGATGCAGTGTCACACTTAAATCCATCGCTGTTACGTTCACCGTAGGTACCCGTACGGCGATGGCCTCAAAACGGCCGGCAAATTGCGGCAATATGCGTTCAATACCCAGTGCCAGTTTGGTGTCTACCGGAATTATCGACTGGCTGGCAGCCCGGGTACGGCGTAAATCAGGGTGGTAAGCATCTATTACCTGTTGATCATGCATAGAAGCATGAATAGTGGTAATAGTACCGCTTTCAACACCAAAATGCTGATCCAGCACCTGAATAACCGGCACTATGCAATTAGTAGTACAAGAACCAGCCGACACTACTGTCATTCTTGCAGTTAAGCTGTTTTGGTTAATACCATAGATAATGGTGGCATCAATATCAGTATCTGCCGGGTGCGAAAACAACACCTTTTTGGCACCTGCAGTTAAATGCCAGTTCGCATGCTCGCGGCTATGAAATACACCGGTACATTCCAATACCACATCAACTTCCAGCTCACTCCAGGGCAGTGCTAACGGATCGGCTTCAGCAAACAGTGCAATATCAGTTCCGTCAACGTTAATACCACCCTCATATGAACTGACGCTGAAACCAAAACGACCGTGCGAAGTGTCATACTTTAATAAATGCGCTACGCCTTTGGCATCGGCCAGCTCATTAATAGCGACAACATTCAGTTCATGCTGCCAGCCATTCTCATAAATAGCGCGTAAAATATTACGCCCAATACGGCCAAAACCGTTTATTGCCAGTCTTATTGCCATCACACCACGCCATTAATTACCACAAAAAATGTATGACAAAAAAATGGGACCAAAGCTGATCCCATTTTATTAACTCTTACGCCAATAGCTGTTCTGCCGCCTCAAGCACTTTTGCAGTGGTAATGCCGAAGTGTTCAAATAACTGTTCAGCCGGTGCTGATTCACCAAAACTGGTCATGCCAATAATTTTGCCGGTTAAACCGACATATTTATACCAGCAGTCGGTAATACCGGCTTCTACGGCAATCCGTTTGCTTACTGCGGCCGGTAATACTGCTTCACGGTAAGCGGCATCCTGTTGCTCAAATACATCGGTTGATGGCATAGACACTACCCTTACCGCCTTGCCTTGTTCAGTCAGCTTAGCTGCGGCTTGCATTGCCAGCTCAACTTCAGAGCCGGTGGCGATAATAATCAGTTCTGGCGTGCCGTTACAGTCACGCAGAATATAACCACCGCGCGTAATATCGGCCAGTTGCTGCGCATTACGCTGCTGTTGCGCCAGGTTTTGCCGGGTGAAAATTAAGGTGCTTGGGCCATCAGTACGCTCTATAGCGGCTTTCCAGGCTACGGCAGACTCAACCTGATCGCACGGGCGCCAGTTCATTAAGTTCGGCGTAGCGCGTAGCGCCGCTAATTGCTCAACCGGTTGATGCGTTGGGCCATCTTCACCTAAACCAATAGAATCGTGGGTATAAACAAAAATTACCCGCTGCTTCATCAGTGCGGCCATACGCACCGCATTACGGGCATATTCCATAAACATTAAAAAGGTCGCACCGTAAGGTACAAAACCACCGTGTAGAGCAATACCGTTCATAATGGCCGACATACCGAACTCACGTACACCATAATAAATGTAGTTGCCGCTGGCATCGGTGCCGGTAAGTGGTTTAGAGCCAGACCAGATCGTCAGGTTAGAGCCGGCTAAATCTGCCGAGCCGCCCATAAATTCCGGCAGTATCGGGCCAAAAGCATTTAATGCATTTTGTGACGCTTTACGGCTGGCAATATTGGCAGGGTTCGCTTGTAGCTGATTAATGTAGGCCTGAGATTTCTCTGCCCAGTCTGATGGTAAATCGCCTGCTATGCGGCGGCTGTACTCTGCCGCCAGTTCAGGAAATGCAGCACTATAACGGGCAAACAACTGCTGCCAGTCTTGCTGTTGTGCGCGGCCTTTAGCTTTGGCATCCCAATCAGCATAAATGTCAGCCGGAATATCAAACGGCGCATGTGGCCATTGCAGAAAATCACGGGCTGCGGCAATTTCAGCATCCCCCAGCGGCGCACCGTGGCTGTCGTGGCTGCCACCTTTATTCGGGGCGCCATAACCTATAACGGTACGACAACAAATGAGTGTTGGTTTGGCGGTTTCAGCTTTTGCCTGTTTGATAGCTGCCTCAACAGCTGCGGCATCGTGGCCATCAACATTGCTGATCACATGCCAGCCATAGGCTGCAAACCGGGCTGGGGTGTTATCGGTAAACCAGCCTTCAACATGGCCGTCGATAGAAATACCGTTGTCATCCCAAAAGGCTATCAGTTTACCTAAACCTAAAGTGCCGGCTAAAGAGCAGGCTTCATGCGAGATCCCTTCCATCAGGCAACCATCACCTAAAAAGGTGTAAGTATGGTGATCAACAATATCATAACCCGGCCGGTTAAACTGGGCCGCCAGGGCTTTTTCAGCAATCGCCATGCCCACTGCATTGGTAATACCCTGGCCGAGCGGGCCGGTCGTGGTTTCTACTCCCGGTGCATAACCGTATTCCGGATGGCCTGGCGTTCTGGAGTGTAACTGACGGAACTGCTTTAAATCGTCAATGCTTAAATCGTAACCGCTTAAATGCAATAAAGAATACAGCAACATAGAACCATGGCCGTTTGACAGGATAAAACGGTCGCGGTTTGGCCACGTTGGGTCTTGCGGGTTATGCCGGAGAAAATCACGCCATAACACTTCGGCAATGTCGGCCATACCCATAGGGGCACCCGGATGACCTGATTTAGCTTTTTGCACCGCATCCATGCTAAGTGCACGGATCGCATTGGCGAGTTGTTTACGAGATGGCATGTTCACTCCTGACATTGCGCGGCTTCTGTGTAACGAAGCAGATTATTATTTAGCTGAAATGTTAAGGCAGAAAGAGGTTCTATTTTCCCAGAGCCCCTGCCAGATGGCAAATTTAAATCTGCTGACATAAAGAATTTTTAGTGATGCAGATCTAACTGTCTGTACTAACGTAATAAGCAACTTAAAATAGCATTAAAGACGTCTGGGTGGCAGATTTTTCTGGCAATGCTTTCACGCATTCTCTAGAATACCCGCCTATTTTTTTGAGTTCGGCATGGCACTTTACGCCGTAACGGACTTAACTGCATTAACCTTATTTTTGGAATACAACCAATGGCACAACACATTTTTACTTCTGAATCGGTATCTGAAGGACATCCGGATAAAATTGCCGATCAGATTTCTGACGCCGTGCTGGATGCAATCCTGGAACAAGACCCTAAAGCCCGCGTGGCCTGCGAAACCTTCGTTAAAACCGGTATGGTGCTGGTAGGTGGTGAAATTACTACCTCTGCCTGGGTTGATATTGAAGAAATTACCCGTAAAACAGTGCGTGAAATTGGTTACGTACACTCAGATATGGGCTTCGATGCCGACTCATGCGCAGTATTAAATGCCATTGGTAAACAATCACCTGATATTAACCAGGGTGTAGACCGTGCCGATCCGAAAGAACAAGGCGCCGGTGATCAGGGTTTAATGTTTGGCTACGCCAGCAACGAAACTGACGTATTAATGCCAGCCCCTATTACTTATTCTCACCGTTTGGTACAGCGCCAGGCTCAGGTGCGTAAAGACGGCACTCTGCCCTGGCTGCGCCCGGATGCAAAATCCCAGTTAAGCTTTATATATGAAGATGGCAAGCCGGTAGGTATTGATGCGGTAGTATTATCTACCCAGCACTGCGATACCATCAGCACTGCTGATCTGCGTGAAGCCGTAATGGAAACCATTATTAAACCGGTACTGCCGGCAGAGTGGTTAAGCAGCAAAACTAAATTCTTTATCAACCCGACCGGCCGTTTTGTGATCGGCGGCCCTATGGGCGACTGCGGCTTAACCGGCCGTAAAATTATCGTTGACTCCTACGGCGGCATGGCTCGTCATGGTGGCGGTGCGTTTTCTGGGAAAGATCCATCAAAAGTAGACCGTTCAGCAGCCTATGCTGCGCGTTACGTAGCTAAAAATATCGTTGCAGCAGGCTTAGCTGACCGCTGTGAGCTGCAGGTGTCTTACGCTATCGGCGTGGCAGAGCCTACCTCTATCAGTCTGGAAACTTTCGGTACCAGTAAGCTGAGTGAAGAGCAGCTAATAAAACTGGTACGCGAACATTTTGACCTGCGCCCATACGGCCTGATTGAAATGTTAAAACTGGAACGGCCAATTTATCTGCCCACTGCGGCTTACGGTCACTTTGGCCGCGATCAGTTCCCTTGGGAGCAAACTGACAAAGCTGAGTTACTGCGCCAGTACGCGAAATAAATATTACTGGTCAATCGTATAAAAAAGGAGAGCCCGGCTCTCCTTTTTCACACTTACTGTTAGCAAACCAGGTTAGTAATTTCGTCTTATCATCCGGCACTTTTTGTGTATGATAAGCCGTTATGTTGTATCCGGGGTCCTCTGTCGGTGAGCAGAGCGAAACAAAACTATAAGAAAGGAACATGTATGTCTGAACAAAACGCCGCCGCTGAAAAAAGCAGCTGGCTTAACCGTGCGCTTAACGCCATTGAAGTGGTCGGTAATAAACTACCCGATCCAGCTGTGTTATTTGCTTTATTAATGTTTGTTGTCTGGGGCCTGTCCTGGGCTCTGGCCGGTGTCAGTTTTAATGAAGTTGACCCGCGCACCGGTGCAGCTATTCAGGTAAATAACCTGCTGGCGGCAGATTCACTTACCGGTTTTATGGCCAAAATGGTTAATACCTTTGTTACCTTCCCGCCTCTGGGCGTGGTACTGGTTGCCATGCTGGGCTTAGGGGTAGCAGAATATACCGGCTACATTAATGCTGGCTTACGCTCCATTTTATCGGTCACGCCAAAAATGCTGTTAACACCAGTGCTGATAGCAGTAGGTGTATTAAGCCATATGGCCGTAGATGCAGGTTACGTACTGGTTATTCCATTGGGTGCGGTAATTTTCTATGCTGCCGGCCGTCATCCGCTGGCGGGTATCGCTGCAGCCTTCGCCGGCGTATCCGGTGGCTTTTCTGCTACCATACTACCATCAAGTCTTGACCCGCTGTTGTCCGGTTTAACTCAGGCTTCTGCACGTTTGTCTTCAGATCCGGCTGCAGCAGAGCTGATGATAAGCCCGCTGAATAACTTTTATTTCACCACAGCCTCTACCGTATTAGTTGTTATTATCGGCTGGGTTCTGACCGATAAATTTATTGAACCACGTTTAAAAGCCACTGCCGTAGATGCCGATGCAGCCGATCTGCCGAAAATGGACCATTTAAAAGACAATGAGCGCAAAGGCTTACGCTGGGCTACCTTTGCCATGGTATTAAGTGCGGTACTGTTGGTGGTATCGGCTATGCCGGAAACCTCAGCCTGGCGCTCGCCGGTAAATGGTGAACTAACCCACTCTGCCGCCCCACTGATGCAATCTATCGTAGGAATTATCTTTGTATTCTTTTTAATTCCCGGTGTGGTGTATGGCTATGTGTCTGGCAATGCTAAAGATCACCGCGATATTATCAAGGGCATGAGCAAAGCCATGAGCGGCATGGGCTATTACATTGTAATGGCATTTTTCTGTGCGCAATTTATCTATGCTTTTGGCCAGTCTAACCTCGGCGCTCTGCTGGCGATCAAAGGCGCCAACTGGCTGCAGGAAATGGCCTTCCCAATGGGCTTTACGCTGATTGGTATCGTGTTTTTATCCGGCTTTGTCAACCTGTTAGTTGGCTCAGCTTCAGCTAAGTGGGCGCTGATTGGTGCCATTATGGTGCCTATGCTGATGGAGCTTGGCGTATCGCCAGACTTAACTCAGGCAGCTTACCGTGTCGGTGATTCTTCTACCAATATTATTACGCCGCTGCTGCCGTACTTCCCGTTAATAGTGGTGTTTTGCCAAAAGTATGTTAAGTCAACCGGTATCGGTACCCTTATCGCATTAATGCTGCCGTACTCTGTCGCCATGCTGATATTGTGGACTGCTTTCCTGCTCGGTTTCTGGGCGCTGGATATTCCACTGGGTGTGGGGGCCAGTTACAGCTACCCTGCAGTAAACTGATCCATCGTTAACTTTCACAAACCCTGCCCCGGCAGGGTTTGTTTTTTCTGTTGCTCGCCTTTGCCGCCTGCTACCATAACAGCATTATTCAATAGCTGAAGTTTTTATGCGTATTCCAAGAATTTACCACCACGGTGCTATTGCACTTAATCATGAATTTGCGCTGGATGACGATGCCGCCAACCATGTTGGCCGCGTGCTGCGCATGCCGGTTGGCAGCGAATTACTACTGTTTAACGGCGATGGCTTTAACTACCCGGCTCGCATAAGCAGCAGCGATAAAAAGCGCGTAAATGTTATTGCCCAGGCGCAGCAAGACAACCCGGTAGAGTCACCGCTGAAAATTCATCTGGGCCAGGGTATATCGCGCGGCGACAGAATGGATTTTGCCATTCAAAAAGCGGTGGAGCTTGGTGTTACCGAAATTACCCCGCTATTTACCGAGCGTTGTGGCGTCAAGCTGGACGGCGGGCGTTTAGCCAAACGTAACGAGCAATGGCAAAAAATTGCTATCAGCGCCTGCGAGCAAAGTGGCCGCAGTATAGTGCCAACTGTGCATCCGGCCATTTCACTGGACAATTGGCTGGCTCAAAGCACAAAAGAATTGAAGCTGACCTTGCATCCGTGGGCAAAAGACACCATTAAGACGCTTATACCCAACCACAATATCCGCTTAGTAATAGGCCCTGAAGGCGGCTTCAGTGAACAGGAAATGGCGCAAACCTCAGCCGCTGGCTATAGCGGCATCCAGTTAGGGCCACGGGTACTGCGCACCGAAACCGCAGCCCTTACTGCGATAAGTGCGTTGCAACTGCAATTTGGCGATCTGGCCTGAGGATACAAGATGAGTAAACCAATAAAACTTGGCATAGTGATGGACCCTATTTCGGCCATCAATATTAAAAAAGACTCCAGTTTCGCCATGTTGTTGCAGGCACAACAACGCGGTTATCAAGTTCACTATATGGAAATGGCCGATTTGTACCTGCTGGAAGGCCAGGCCCGCGCTGCAACTAAGTTACTAACAGTACAGCAAGATCCGGCCGACTGGTATCAGTTTGGCAGCGAGCAGGATATTGCCCTTAGTGAGCTGGATGTGATCTTGATGCGTAAAGATCCGCCGTTTGATACCGAGTATATCTACGCCACTTATATTCTTGAACGGGCTGAAGATGAAGGTGCGTTAATTGTTAATAAACCACAGAGCCTGCGCGATGCCAACGAAAAACTGTACACCAGCTGGTTTAGCCAGCATACGCCAAAAACCCTGGTTAGCCGCGATGCCAAACGCTTAAAAGCTTTTTATCAGGCCGAGCAGGACGTTATTTTAAAACCGTTGGATGGTATGGGCGGTGCCTCTATTTTCCGCTTAAAGCCGGGTGATGCCAACGTTAGCGTAATTATTGAAACACTAACCGAACATGGCAGCCGCTATGCCATGGCTCAGCGCTTTATTCCTGAAATAAGCCAGGGCGATAAACGAATACTGGTAGTAAATGGTAAACCCGTGCCATACTGTTTAGCACGCATTCCAGCCAGCGGCGAAACCCGTGGTAACCTTGCAGCCGGTGGCCGCGGTGAAGCCAGGCCCTTGTCAGATTCTGACTGGGCTATTGCCAATGCGGTCGCACCTACGCTAAAAGCAAAAGGCCTTATTTTTGTTGGTTTGGATGTGATAGGCGATAAATTAACTGAAATTAACGTTACCAGCCCAACCTGTATCCGCGAAATTGAAGCGGCGTTTCCGATCAGTATCACCGGTTTGTTATTTGATGAAATTGAACAGCTGCTGGCAGCACGCCAGTGACAACCATGTTGTAACGAGGTCACTATGCAGAGTTTTCAGAATCATTTTTTAATTGCTATGCCGTCATTAGATGATCCACTGTTTAAACGCAGTGTCGCCTATATTTGTGAGCATAATACCGAAGGTGCTATGGCTATAGTCATTAACCACCCGCTGGATGTAAAAGTGGCCGATTTGCTACAGCAACTGCAAATTGAATACAACACCGAAAGCCCGGCGGCAACAGCCCATGTTTGTGCCGGCGGCCCGGTGCAGCACGACAGAGGCTTTGTATTACATACTGCCAAAGAAGGCTACGCCAGCAGCATGCGCCTGACTGACAGCCTGATGGTGACAACATCAAAAGATATTCTGTTTGACCTTACCACCGACAACGCACCGGAAAAATTTATTCTGGCACTGGGTTATGCTGGCTGGACAGCTGGCCAACTGGAACAGGAAATAGCCGATAACGCCTGGTTAATTATTCCGGCCGACAGCGATATTATTTTTGATTTAACCCATGCTGAGAAATGGCAAAGTGCTACAGCAAAAATTGGTATCAAGCCCTGGCAACTAACTAACGAGGCCGGTCACGCTTAATGAGCCGCACCATTTTAACCTTTGATTACGGTACTAAAAGCATTGGCGTGGCGGTAGGTCAGGAACTTACCGGCACCGCCTCACTGCTTAACGCACTAAAAGCGCAGGACGGCATACCCGACTGGGCCGTGCTGGAAAAGCTGATTAACGAATGGAAACCACAGCTATTATTGGTAGGGTTGCCGCTGAATATGGACGGCACCGAGCAGCCGTTTACCGCCCGCACGCGTAAATTTGCCAACCGGCTGCACGGCCGTTTTGGCTTGCCGGTAGAGCTGCACGACGAGCGCTTAACCACTACTGAAGCCCGCAGTATGCTATTTGCCGACGGCGGCTACCGTAATTTAGCCAAAGACAAAGTAGACAGCTTATCTGCCAAAATTATCTTCGAGAGTTGGTATGAACAACGTGCTTAAACCACCACTTGAACCCGGTTATTATCAGCACTACAAAGGCGCATATTATCAGGTGATTGACTGCGCCCGTCACAGCGAAACCGAACAGTGGCTGGTAATTTACCGTGCCCTGTATGGCGATTTCGGCCTTTGGGCCAGGCCGCTGGACATGTTTACCGAAAACGTTGAAATTGCCGGTGAGTTGCTGCCGCGCTTTCAATATCTGGGCCAGACTAAACCAGATGCACTTAGGGAAAATCTGCCGGATTAACCTCCTGCGCCAGTAACAATCTAATATCTTGCGACGACAACCAACTGCGTAATTGCACAGCACCGGCCTTTAGCTGATCATGCTGGCCAATTAACAGCCACAATTGTTGTACGAAGCTGTCAAACCCCGTAGCAGCATCATAGTGCAATGCCCCGCTTTGCCTGATCACACTCAGCAAATGTCTGATTAATTCAGAACTCTGCTGCAGCTTTTGCTGGTAAGGTGTTAAGGTTTGCTGCAAACACTGTTGCAATGGGTATAATATTTCCACCGCTGCGTACAGTTGCTGCTTGCGTAACTGGCCACGATGCTCGTCACAATGCAGCGGCCTAGTAAGTTTACTGCGTAACCCCGCCAGTTCAGCACTGGCCACCAAGCCGTAGCTACTAAGCAATTGTTCTGCCGATGCGATCCAGCTTTGCAATGCTGCCAGTGCTTGCGGTTGCTTGCGTTCAAAACCCGTTACCAGTAATGGAAACTGCAGCAATAACTCTGTTAACTCATTAACTAAATGTACAATCGACTTTTGCATGGCAGTTATTCCGGCAATAAACGACGGCTGATTTCACCATTACTACTTTCCATTTGTTGCCATTCCATACCATCTTCAGAGATTTTCAATTTAATATAAATAATGTTTTCCGGCTTTTCTTCCCGCAGTTTATGCGACTCGGCAATCACATTTAAATTTTCAATCACTTTGCGTTGGCTTAATACTTTAATTTCCTGTGTAGCCACAGCGGCTACTCTGGACGCTATTTGCTCAGTATTCAGTTTAGGCAAGCTTTCACGGCTAACCAGCTGATATTCTTCGGCCAGTTGTACTAACTGCCGTACTGCCAGTTGGCTATAATCTGCAACCGATGCCAGATCTTGCTTAATACGCAACGACTGCTCAAGCACATGAGTTTGCTCAACCAATAGCGCCCGCAAGGCTTTCGACGCTTTAGACGGCAAACTTGTACGGCCCAGACTGTTAGTTAATTCCCTGTATATCAAGCTATTAAATTTTGTATTATCAATAGGTTGATACTGGGTCTCTGTTTTCTCTGTCAGTACATCCAGCGCCACCGGTATTGTCAGTTCAACATCACCAACCCGCATATGTGGCACGGCAAAATGTTTGAGTAAATCATGTTTGGCATATTCTTCTGCCACCTTCACGGTTTGAATATCAGCCATCACTCTGGCATTGGTAATGCTACTGATAATACTGCCCAGGTACTCATTCAAATTCGGCATTTTGCTATCCCTGTTAAAACGGCTGGCAGCCAGGCTGCCAGCCCAATAAACCTGTTAAAGCCCATCAGGCACTAACAATACTGTCTTCCAGCATAGTCAGGATCCGATCTAGCCCTGCCGGTATTTCATCATTTAATGCAGTGACTTTTACGCCGAGGTTATAGGTTTTTTCGACACTCACACCACGGGTAGACGAACGCTTATATGATGCCGATGCCTTAAAGTTAACTATCTTATAGTTGATGCCAAGTTCAGCGCTGGCAGCAAACTCGCTGGATACATTAGAGGTTTCGGTCGAGGTAAGCTTGGCGTTAAAATCGATAGTAATTTCTTCTATGCGCAGTGCTGGTATCGTTAGCATGGTTAAAAACGGCACCTTTATCGACACTTCTGTTGAGATAAAATTACTGGTTACATCCGTGCCTGGCGGTAGGCCTTCATCGGTCAGTTGCTGTGCCGTCTTGCCGACATGAGGGTTAGGCGTTGACTTAGTAAAGTCAAAATCAACATAGCGTAACGCCTTGCTGCCGCCGTTATCTTCAAAGCCTACCGCCTGAATAAAACTAACCTGCGACATAGAGGCGGCATGTTGTGCCTGCACAGCCGCCTGCAACGGGCCGCCGATATACACACTGAAATCTAAACTATTGAGTTCCTGCACCAGATTTGGCATGACTCTCTCCCTGCTAGCTGTACCTACTCTGTTTCGGCTTTTCGGTTGCCGCCGACTACATATTCGCCGGCTGTTTACCACAGCTACTACAGACGGCACATCAGCACCAGCCCGGCAGTGTATCAAGCCTAGCTGCAAGTACAGGAATAACCAGAGATAAAATAGGGAATTTAATAACGTTTTGCTGATAAATAGCTGACAACAAATAGCCATATTGAACCAGCGATAGCCGACGGTGGTTTAATTGCCATCTTGCAAGACGGCCAGCAGGTAGATGTCAGCCGCCGCCAGGCGCAGCAGCTAAAACAGCAGTTTAGTGCGTTCTAACCTTACAGCTGCTGGCGGTACCATTCACCTAAAATCAGGCTGGCGGCTACACTAACGTTCAGTGACTCTACCTTGCCCGAGCCCGGTATTTGCAACGCGATATCGGCGCTTTTGGCCACGTTTTTTGATACACCAAACATCTCTTCACCAAATACAATCACGACCTTGGCCGGAAGCTCACTTTGATACAGCGAGGTGCCGCCGTGGCTGGAGGTGGTAATAAGCGTATAGCCAGCTTCTTTACACAGCTGTAATGCCAGTGGCAGGTTGTCGCAACTTAAGCCATCAACAAATTCGCCACCGCCCTCAGCCGTACGCAGCGCCGCGGCCGATTGCAACAGCTCAGGCTGCTTCATAATAATGCCGCCCACGCCAAAGTGCGCACAGCTGCGCGTTATCGCGCCTAAATTGTGGGCATTTGAAACACTATCTAAAGCGAGTAAGCAGTCTTTTTTACGCCCTTTTTGTTGCAGATAATTAGCCAGCGATTGAACAGGTTTACGTTTTACCAGCATCACCACCCCACCATGATGTGTACTGGCAGAAACCTTCTCCAATTCCGCTTCGTCTACTATGTGATAGGCTTTTTTAGTGGCGGCTAAATACTTCATTACGTCAGAAAATTTAGGAGCCATTTTTTCCGATACGTAAAGCCGGATAACAGAATCAGGTCGCTGTTGAAACAATACACGGCAAGTGTTTTGGCTATACACCTTGATCTCGTCTTCATGCACTGATTTAACCGCTTTCGCTGCCTGCGGTTTTGCTGTTGTCGTATTGCGGTTGGGTTTATTTGCAGCAGCCTTATCGGTTTTAGTCCACGGCTTATGTAACGGATTAGCGGCTTTGCCGTTTTTTGGCTTGTGTTGTGACATAAAACATCCTGCTGGCACCGCACAGCGGTGATAATCAATAATACAGCGGATTTTACCAGCTACACCGCAACAATACTTGTATTTTTCTACGTGCGCAGTATGCTGACGGCCTTTAAATTTGCCGCTACAGGCCTTGTTTATGCTTAGTTATCGCCACAGTTATCATGCCGGTAATCATGCCGATGTGGTTAAACATCTGGTGCAGGTGGCCATTGTTGACTACCTGCTGCAAAAAGATAAACCCTTTTGCTACCACGACAGCCATGCCGGTGCCGGTCTGTACAGCTTACTGGCTGAACAGGCGCAAAAAACCAGCGAATATCAGGGCGGTATCGGCAAATTGTGGCAGTATCAGGCGACAAGCCCGGCACTGGCGCACTATATAGCGCTGATAAAACAACTGAACCCTGATGGCGAGCTGGCGTTTTACCCCGGCTCACCGAAAATTGCTGCCATGCTGCTGCGCAGCGGTGATAGCATTCAGGCTACTGAGCTGCACCCGACAGACTACCCTATTCTGGCCAGCCAGTTTGCCCGGCGCCGCCACAGCCGGATTGAGCATATGGATGCCTGGGCCGGTTTTAAAGCCATGCTGCCGCCACTGCATAAACGCGGCCTGGTACTGATAGACCCACCCTACGAGCTAAAAACTGAATACCAGGATGTGGTATCTGGCTTACAAAGCGCTTATCAGCGTTTTCCACAAGCCACTTATGCCATTTGGTATCCGGTAATAGAGCGTGCGGCGGTGGAAGCCTTTATCAATGCTATTGTTGCTACCGGTATTAAGGATCAGCTGCGCATTGAATATTGCCCGCTGCCGGACAGCAACGGCTTTGGTATGACCGGCAGCGGTATGCTGGTAATTAACCCACCCTATACGCTGGCTAAAGATATGCAGCAGGCATTAGCCGAGCTAAGCCCGCTGCTAAACGCTGGTGGTGACTATCAGGTTAGCCAGTTAGTGCCGGAGTAAACACAGCTCAACTGGTACTTAGTGCTTAGCAGAAGCCGATACTGTCAGTTGGTCGCTTAACCAGCTAAATACCTGTTGCTGCTGCTCTGCATTAAATTCATGGCCATATTGCGGATACAGCGTGGTGGTTAGCATGTCTGGTGCACCATGCGCCTGCCACACTGTTGCCAGTTGCTGATACGCCTGCTCAACCCCAGCCGGTGGCATTAACTGATCCTTACCACCATTAATAAACAACATGGCTTTGGGCGCTGCCAGCGCAGCAATATCAGGAATATCCAGTTTTGCGGCTAAGCCCGGATGTAACATATAAAATGCCGACTGGCCTTTAAGAATATTATTGCCGGGGGTGAGTAAATACCGGTAGCTATTTAGCCAGGCCACGGCTACGCCAGCTTTTATATCGTCAGTCAGCGCTGTTAACTGCCAGGCACGAAAAGCCCCCATCGAAAACCCCAACACAGCCAGGCTACTACTGTCGGCCTGTGGCAACTGTTTTAAATATTCTACCAAACGTAAATCTTCATAAGCCGCCATACCTGCCAGCGAGCGGCCAAGCATAAATATATTGCCGGCCAATGCCTGCTGGGCGCTAAATTCAACCGGGCCGCGATCACTCCAGCCTAAGGTATCAGCCGCCAGTACCAGATAGCCTTGTTTTGCCAGTGCATCGCCAATAAAGTTACCGCTGAAATATTTATCGGCCCATTGCTGTGCCGATGGCAAGCGCGCGTCGGTTGCAAATGGCCGTATCCATTTTTCTTTGCCAATGTCAAAGCGGGCACCGTGATCATGCAGCAGTAACACCGCAGGTGCGGGCTTAGCCACGTCGGGTTGCAATAGCAACAGTTGCACCCGGCTTTGTTTGGTTAGCTGCACCGACCACAGCTGCGCACTGTAACCGTCACGTGCTTCGGTTTTAAGCAAGCTGGCAGCAAAATCAACCGGTTCATCCGGCCACAGCAAGGCCTCACGCAGTGCAGCGCGGCCCTGAGTGCGCCAGTGCTGAATATCGTTAAAGTGCTCTGGTTGCCAGCTTAGCGGATAAGTTGTTGGCGGTATCAGTTGCTGATAAAAATCCGGCAATTGCTGGTCAATCAGGTTGTCGGCCTGCAGTGGCAAAGCCCAAAGTAACAGTAACAGGCAATAGCGCATTAACGGATCCAGCCTTTGCTTATCTGCCTGAACGTATCGGTACCGCAGCGCTGCAGCCATTCAAATGCCAGCATTTCTTTACTGATAACCTGGGCACCGGCCTGCTGCATGCGGCTAAGCGCCAGCTGTTTGTTTTGCTCGGTACGCGAGCCCACAGCCTCAACTACCACAAATACCTGATAGCCCAGTGCCAGTAAATCCATAACCGATTGCAGCACACAAACATGCGCTTCGGTGCCCAGCACCACTATTTGCTTGCGCTCAGTGCAGGCCAGGCTGCTGGCAATATGCGGCTCTTTTAGCGCACTAAAGTGCATTTTTTGCAGCACCTGCGCTTCAGGGATCAGCTCTGCCAGCGCTGGCAGTGTGGCACCAATGCCTTGTGGATATTGCTCGGTTGCCCACACTGGTACTTCCAGTTGCAATGCTACCTGCAATACCCAGGCAGCTGCTTGTTCGACTTCTTTATGTTCAAAAATGGCTGGTGCCAGCTTTTGCTGCATATCGATCAGTAACACCAGACTTTGGGATGCTTGCAGTAACATAGCAGTTCCTGTTAATGAAAATCGCGTGAGGACAAACTAAGTTCGGCCAAAAGCGCGGATAAGTCAACCAGCTTACCGGCGATAATATGCGTTACCTCACCTTCGCGCTGTAAAATACCGTCTACCTGCAGGATATGTGCTGTTAAAAAAGTTTTCTGTTGCGCCTGTGCAGTAGCCAGCCATACCAGCACGTTGGCAGTGCCGGTTTCGTCTTCAAGTGACATAAAAGTGACTCCGGCAGCCGTACCCGGCCGCTGCCGCAACGTAACCAGGCCGCTAACCCGCACCGGGCTGTTGTGCCTTACCCGGTTAAGCTCTGCTACCGGTACGCTGCGCGGTAACTTATTGGCCTGGCGCAGTAATGCTATCGGGTGCACAGCCAGTGTCAGGCCGGTAGCGGCATAATCTTCCAGTACTTCAGCTACCGGCCCGGGTGCAGCTAAATAGGCAGGCTCTGCCTCGGCGATCTGCTGCTCTGGCTCTGCAGTATCGGTATTAAACAGTGGCAGGCTATGTTGGTTATCCATCAGTTGCCAACGGCTGTTATAACGGTCGCCACTGATACTACTTAGCGCATTGGCACTGGCCAGTGCCTGTAAACTGCCATGGCTAAGCCCGGTTTGGCGCAACCGGGCTAAATCCCGAAACCCGCCGGCCGGGCGCAGTGCTAACAACAACTGTGCTGCCGCTTTACTAAAACCTTTTACCTGACGCAGCCCCAACCGTATCGCTTTACCTTGCTGCTCCAGGCTGTAATCCCACTGCGATTGGTTTACACATACCGGCAACACGGTAACACCATGGCGGCGGGCATCCTGCAACAGTTGTGACGGCGTATAAAACCCCATCGGGTAACTGTTAAGCAAAGCTGTACAAAACGCCGCCGGATAATAATATTTCAGCCAGGCTGACACATAGGCCAGTACGGCAAAACTGGCTGAATGTGATTCAGGAAAACCATATTCACCAAAGCCACAAATTTGCTGATAAATACGCTCAGCATATTGCTGGGCGTAGCCGCGGCTTTGCATACCGTCTATCAGCTTATGTTTAAATTGCAGCAATTCACCGGTTTTTTTCCAGCTGGCCATGGCCCGGCGCAGCTGATCGGCCTCACCACCGGTAAAACCGGCAGCGACCATTGCCAGTTGGATCACCTGTTCCTGAAAAATCGGCACCCCCAAAGTGCGGCTTAATACGCTTTGTACTTCAACAGATGGGTATTCGACCACTTCTTCACCATGGCGGCGTTTTAAATACGGGTGCACCATATCGCCCTGAATAGGCCCAGGCCGCACTATGGCTATTTGCACTACCAAATCGTAATAACACGCCGGGCGTAACCGTGGCAGCATGCTCATCTGGGCACGCGACTCGATCTGAAACAGCCCGATGGTGTCAGCTTTCTGGATCATCTGATACACCGCGGCATCATCCCCTTGTGCGCTGATACCGGCAATACTTAAGTCTTGTTGTGCATGCTGTTTTAACAGCGTAAAACACTTGCGAATTGCCGTTAACATACCCAATGCCAGTACATCTACTTTTAACAACTCCAGCGTTTCCAGATCATCTTTATCCCACTGGATCACAGTTCTGTCGGCCATGGCAGCGTTTTCTACCGGCACCAGTTCGTACAAAGGCCCTTGCGAGATAACAAAGCCGCCGACATGCTGCGATAAATGCCGCGGAAAACCGCGCAGTTGCTCTACCAGAGTAACCAACTGTTGCGTGGTTTGGCTGTTGTTGTCCAGCCCCAGTGCAGCCAGCTGTTGCTGCCAACTTAAAGCCGGATCGCGCCGCTGAATATTTTTTATTAAGAAGTCCAGCTGGCTCAGCGGCAACCCCAGCGCTTTACCCACATCACGCAGCGCACTTTTAAAGCGGTAGCTAATTACGGTGGCAGCCAGTGCTGCGCGTTCACGGCCGTATTTCTGATATAAATACTGGATCACTTCTTCGCGCCGCTCGTGTTCAAAATCAACGTCTATGTCTGGTGGCTCTTTGCGTTCACGCGATAAAAAGCGTTCAAACAATACCTGAATTTTATCCGGGTCAACGGCAGTAATTTCCAGACAGTAACACACTACAGAGTTGGCCGCCGAGCCACGGCCCTGATATAAAATGGCCTTACTTTTGGCAAACTGCACCAGATCGTAAATGGTGAGAAAAAAGTATTCATAATTAAACTCAGTGATCAACGCCATTTCTTTATCAATAATGGCTTGCACCCGTTCTGGCACCCCTGCTGGAAAACGCAATTTACTGCCCTGCACCACCAGCCTCGCTAAATAACCGGCAGCCGTTTCGCCTTCTGGCACCAGCTCGCTGGGGTACTGGTACTTCAGCTCATCCAGTGAAAAAGTGCAGCGCGCAGCAATAATACAGCTTTGCAGCAATAACTCAGTACTAAAAAGCTTTTCCAGCTTGTCCAGTGGCCGCAGCGCCCGCTCAGCATTACTTAATAACTGCCGTCCCAGCTCTGCAATTGGCTTACCGGCTTTAATGGCGCTTACACAATGCTGCAGTGCCAATCGCTGTGGCACATGCATTAACACCGCACCACAACACACCCTATTAAGCTGATATTGCTGCGCTAATTGCAGGCAATAATCCGTAAAGGCAGCCTCGTTATGACTAAGCTGACGGCGCATGGCCAGCCATAACCTGTCGCCGTGATATTTTTGCAGCCAATTGGCCCAATGCGTATCACTTTCGCTATCACCGGCCGGTAGCCACAACAGCAGGCAATGCTTTAGCGACATTAAATCCCACTCGGTCAGGCAATATTCACCTTTATTACTACGCCGCCGCGCATTGGTAATAATGCGACACAGTTCGGCGTAAGCGGCTTTATCCGGGCACAGTAATACCAGCTCCAGTTTATCCAGTTGAAAGTAACTGCCAATAATCAGCTTAATATTCAGCGCTTGCTCGTTAATTTGCCGGTAAGCCCGCACTATACCGGCTACCGAGCATTCATCCGTCAGGGCCAGCGCGTCATAACCCAGCGCTGCGGCCTGCTGCACCAACTCTTCTGGGCTGGAGGCACCGTGCAAAAAACTAAAGTGGCTTTGGCAAAACAGTTCAGCGTAACTCATGGCAAACCGTCAGCTGAAAATGCCCTGCACAAACCACTGCTGCTGTGCCGTGCGATACAACCACAACCACTGCCCTTTGCTGTTACGGCCAATAAAATAATCGCGCTGGGCTTCCAGTTCCCAGCCGTTTGGGCATAACCGTTCCGGGCCGTGGTTTATTTCTACTGCTTCGGTTAACCGTTCTGGTTTTGCCAGCAAAAATGCCGGCCTAAGCGCTAAGGCTGCCACTGCTGCTTTACCGGCCAGCAAGGGTAAGGGCCGCTGGCTGGCGAGCTCAGGCAGGTGCTGGTTTTGTAATCTCAGGCCACTGACCGAGTGATAACCTAAGCGGGCCTGTAGCAGTGAAACCAGCTGTAATGCCGATACCGCACCCGGCACCGGCTGAAACAGATCATTGCTCTGGCTCTGTTGTGGTACAAAAGCGGTGACCTCCAGTTGCAGGCCAGATACCGGTTCGGTCAGTTTCAGTTTATCCAGCTGTAACTGACACAACTTTAGCCAGTTCGCCGCGCGATATTCGCCCTGTGCCGAGCCAATACTTAACTGGTATGCCGGCATACCACGAAACAACAAACTCAGTTGTAACTGATGACAGGCCGCATTTATCCGCTGCAGTTGCTGCTCCAGTTGCAGCAGCAGACTATGCAGCGGCATGCTGAATACCGCAGTATCTGTAATGTCGTACAACAGCTCAACATAGCGGCTAAAGCTGTGCTCTGGCTTGATATAGTGCAAGGCATGATAAAAGCTACCGCGTAAACGCCCCAGATAGCTAAGTAAACTGCTGTCAAAACGCCGGGCCAGCTCAGCCTGCGATAATGCCAGCACTTGGCCAAGTGTATTAATACCTAAACGCTGCAACTGCTGTTGGCTGTCAGTATCAAGCTCGCTAAAGCGAAGCGGGCTGCATCTTAGCGCGGCATCAAGGGTATCGGGCTCCCCGGTCAGTAAATTTAACTGTTGCCGGGCCAGGCATTTGGCAGCAAAAGGGGTAGCACCACTGGCATAATAATAACGATAAGGTAATAGCTGCAGCTCGTGGCTCAGGGCCTGCCAGTAACCGGCCAGCCCCTGATACAACTGCAACATATTGCACAGCCGGATATACAAGCCATCGGGCGGGTCCAGCGCTATATCAGCTGTTATCTGATACAACTGCTGCGCTACGCTTTGTAAAATGTTCAGCTGCAACTGCGGCTGATAGGGCAACAGCTGCAGGTTAGGACACAGCGCAGCAGCAGTACCCAGCGCCATATTCAGCGCAATGCCACGCTGCTCAGCCACAGCGTTAAGCTGCACAATGCAATGTTGCTCATTCACCACCGCCACCGGCAGCTGTTGCGCTGCAGTACAGCCCAGGCTGTCGGGCTGCAGTGCCGGAAACTGTAAGTACAAATATAGCGCCATCTTAGCTGGCCTTACGCCGGGCCTGCCATTGAGGTTCAGTACTAAAACACAAACCGGGCCAGCGATTTTGCATATCTACCAGAAAAGGCGCAGCAGGCCAGCCACCTTTACGTTTTTGCACACTTAGCAACACGCCCTGGCGGTGCGGTTGCAGCTTAATGCTTAAATTTACCGGTAAACTTAGCCCCTGTTGTGGGCGGCGCATTAATATCAGGCTGGCTGCGCCCTGTTCGGCGGCCAGTTGCAGCCGTCTTGCCTGCGCCAGTTTCAGCGGTACTTGCCACAGCAATACCGACGCACAGCAACCGCTTTGCAGGCACTGCTCTGCTGCCCACAGCGCATCTTTGCCGGTTTTTGGTGTAATAATAACTAACTGCGACAACACTATACCGGCAGCACAAAGCATATCGGCACAGGGCTCTGCCAAAGGAGAAATAAGCACTAACAAGCGGCCACTGCTTTGTTGTTGTTGCAAATACGGCAGCAGCAAACGCAGCTCACCAATGCCGGTGCCAGTTTGAATATCAATGAGGCCTGTAGCCGGAAAGCCACCGGCTAATTGCTGATCTAACTCAGCATAACCAGACGACACCGCCCGGTAGGCAGTATGCTGGCTATTGCCTTGCCATACCAGTTGCCGCCGTGCTAATTGCTCTAATAAAGCCGACATAAGCCACCAATTAACTGTATTTAAATACAGTATATATTATCAAAAGCAGGAAGCAAGCACTGCCAAAGCAGCGGCTAGTTAAGCTGGCATTAAGCCGGGCCTGTTACAAAGGCAGCAAGCAGATAAAGAGGTAGTTAACATGAAAACAGCTATTTTTGTCTTGTGCAGCGCCGCATTACTGTTTAGCCAGCTAGCACATGCCAAGCCGGATCAGGATAAAGGCTTGCCACCAGGCCTGGCAAAAAAGCTGGATAAAGGCCAGCCACTGCCTCCGGGCTGGCAGAAAAAACTGGCACCCGGCCAGTTGCTGGCAGAAGAATATTACCGGCGCGGGCGAGTGATCAGCCGCCCGAACACCGATGGCATCATCACTGTACAAATTGAAGGCACTATTATTGAGCTGTTTGAACACAGCCGTGAAATTGTCCGCATTCTGGAAGGCAAACGTTAAGCATGTTTAACCAACAATGTCAGCACTTCATAGTGGCTGCTGTGGGCAAACATATCAAACAGTTGTACTTTTAAAAGCTTATAGTCTGGCAACGCCGTAAGGTCTTGTGCCAGCGTTTGGGCATTACAACTGGAGTAAATCAGCCAGTGCGGCGCTAAGCGCTGTATATCCTGGCATAGCGCTTTGCCCAAACCACGCCGGGGCGGGTTAACCACCAGTAAATCCGGCGCCTGTGCCGCAGCTTTTGCAAAAGCAGCGGAATCCAGCGCCTGAAACTGCACCAGGGTTAACCCCAGCTCATTAGCAGAGCGCTGTGCACTGGCAATGGCTTTTTCTGCTATTTCAATCCCGCTTAGCTGCTGCGCTGGTGTCACAACATGCAGGCCAAAACCACCCACACCACAGAACAGATCCCAGATATGGGTAAAAGCTCCCTGCTGCTGTTGCAACTGTGCCGCCCAGTCTGCGGCTGTCTGGTAAAGTGCCGCAGCCATCACCGGCTGGGTTTGAAAAAAGCTTTGCGGGGTTAAATACAGCGGCACCTGATTTAACTGCTCGGCCAGCAGCGTTTGCTCAGTCAGGATAATTTCTTCCTCCCCCTCCAGCAGTGCCGCCGGCTTGGGCTGCAGGTTAACTGAACACACTTCAAGCTGTGGCCACTGTGCCAATAACCAGGGTAAATGCTTCTGCACTGACGCCAGACAGTTTTTTGAGCGCAGCACAAAACGCAGCATAAAACGGCCACTGTGCAGGCTTTGGCTAAGCAGAATAAATTTCAGCTCACCACGGCGTGCAGTAATATCGTAAGGGGTTAACTTTGCGCGTTGGATAAAGGCTTTGCACAAGGCAAAAGCAGGTGAAAACGCCGGTGGGTACAGTGGGCAATCGGCTAAATCAACCTTATCCCCCACAGCGTTAACAATACCCAGAACAGGCTGTTCTACCGTACCCAGCGCCACCATTTTGGCTTTATAACGAAAGCCCTGCTCAGCTGATGCCACAGGTTCCAGCACTTGTGCCGGCTGAAACTCTGCCAGTAAGGCGGTTAACTGCTGCTGTTTAAGCAGCAGCTGTGCCGGATAGGGTTTATCCAGCCAGTGGCAGGACTGACAGCGCTTAGCGGCAAAATGAACACAGTGCATAGATGATCCGCGGCAGTTAAAAATCGGCGCCATTCTAACGCAGACCGCAACTATACGCACCCACCGCTACTGCACCCGTAAGCGTAAACTGGCAACCCCACCTAAATCATCCACTACCCGTAATTGAAATTCACCGGTTTCGCCTTGCCAGAATAAGGTTTCACCCGGCTTTACCGACCCCAGATAACGGCTATCAATAAACCAGTGCGCTGTGGTTACTGCACCATCAAAGCTGGCTTGCAGGGCAATTTTCTGCTGCTCTGCATTTTTACCCAACTGATACGTTAACGCTTGCTGGGGTGAGCGGATTTGCGGCGCCTGCTGTGATGACTGTGGTTGATCAGTGCAGGCATGTTGATAAGCCGGTGGTGGTGTTAATACAATACCGGACAGCTGATAAGCACGGGCAATATCTGACGGCCAGAATTCAAATACTTTCAGCTCAGTCTGCGGTGGCTGATGGTTACAGGCACGCAGCCCGGTGTCGGTATACACCGGTACAGCACGGTGCACATCGGATACTTTTATGGGTGATACACCTGGAATAAACCAGCCGGGCCGGGTTTGCAGGCAGTATTTATTTGGCAATTCACCACTACGGCTACACAGTGCTACCTGCTTCAGGTTTAGCTTATTGCCTGCACTGAACAGGCTTTGCTCCGCTTGTTTATCGCGCGGTAACAGTGCCAGCAGTTCAAATAACAACGGGCCGGCGGCAGTGCGCCCCACCAGATTGGGATTGCTGCTGCCATCAAAGTTGCCCAGCCACACTGCCAGTACATAATCACCGCTAAGCGCAACAGACCAGGCATCGCGAAACGCATAAGAGGTACCGGTTTTCCACGCCACCGGCGCGCTGTCTGTCAGCTCGCTCAGCAAACCAGCCTGCGGTTTGGCATGCTGGCGCAGCATATCAAGCGTTAAAAACGCCGCTTCTGCGCTTAACAGCGGCTGTGGTGTTGCCGGCGCCGGATCGGCCTGCCACTGCAAAGTCTGCCAGTTACCGCCATTGCCCAGCATGGCATACAGCTGCACCAGTTGCTGCATGCTCAGCTCCATACCACCCAGCACCAGTGCCAGGCCATAGTGCTCAGCCGGATGATGTAACGGCACCTGTGCCTGTTTTAACCAGTGATAAAAATCCGGTTTAGTCAGGCTGGCTTGTAATTGCACGGCCGGGACATTGCGGCTGTTAATCAGTGCCTCTGTGGCATTAACCGGCCCGACAAACTGGCGGTCGAAGTTTTCCGGGTTAAAACTGCCATAACGGCGCGGTAAATCGGTTAGCAGGCTTTGCGGATGAATAACGCCCTGTTGCAGCGCCAGCGCATAAACAAACGGCTTTAGCGCTGAGCCCGGTGAGCGCAGTGCTGTCACTCCATCAACCTGACCGGAGATCGCCGCATTATAAAAGTCGGCTGAGCCAACCCAGGCCTGCACCTGCATGGTGCTGCGTTTTACCAGCAATACACTGGCATTGTTAAAGCCTTTGTCGGCATTACGGCGCAAATAGGCTGTAACACCTTGCTGCATACGCTGCTGAACATTGTGCTGCAAGCTGGTATAAAAGCGGCCCTGTGTCTGCCCCTGTGCCTGTAACTGATTAATAAAATGCGGCGCAGCGTAGGCTAAATCGGCACGTTGATAAAACTTCAGTGGTAAACTTAAACGTTGCGCTACGCCTGGCTCAGTGGCGGGATAATACTGCAACCACAGTGCAGCCAAACGCTGACGCGCCAGTTCTAATTGCTGCTCGCCTTTTGTACTTAGCGGGCTGCGCTGGTTCGGATTTTGTGGGATCACGCTAAGAGCTAACGCTTCGGCCACGGTTAAGCGCCGCGCTTCTTTACCAAAGTAAATCAGGCTGGCGGCGGCTACACCTTCAATATTGCCGCCATAAGGCGCGTAGTTAAAGTAAGCTTCTAAAATCTCGTCTTTGCTAAAATGCCGCTCCAGATAAAGCGCATACGCCAGTTGCTGCAGTTTACCGCTCAGGCTACTGGTATTAAGCCCAAAGCGCAGCCGCGCCAACTGCATACTTAGTGTTGATGCGCCCTGACGCCGGCCACCTTTAACCACACCTTGCCAGAACGCCCGGCCAACAGCGCTGATATCAACGCCGAAATGGTTATAGAACTGCCGGTCTTCATACAACAAAGTGGCTTGCTGTAGCGCCGGCGCAATATCGGCCAGTGGCACCCGCAGCCGGTAACGCTGATCTGCCGCCAGCCGCAAACTGAGCAACTCGCCACCGGCAGCAAAATAAGCACTGCTCTGCAGATAGCGGCCATAAAGCACCGGCTTGGGTGATAACAGCAGCACCAGTAGAGGTAGCAGCAATATAACCACTGCCAATACCAGCACCACCCTGCCTGCCCGTTTTTTTAACATCCCGTGTTGCACCACAACCCCGGCAAAGTGTTAATTTACAGCAGCTGCGGTTACCACAAAGCGCCCGGCCGCTGTGCTGGCATACACCGATAAATCATACATTGACTGCGCTGACGCCGTTGGCAATACAAAATCACCGGCTGCGGTTACCTTAACCTGATAACGCAGCTCTGTCATTTGCGGACCAAAACCGGCGTAATACACTACGCGGTCTTCACGGATATCAACATAATCGGCGCGCCATACTCCACTTTGGCGTGGCACGGAACTGCGCACCACGGCAAAACCGGCCGGCAGTAAATCCACTACTGCAACATTGCTGTGCCAACCGTCGGTTAAACTGCGCAGGCGCAGGCGCACGGTAAGCTCATCGCCTTGTTTTGCACTGCTAACCACTTTGCCTTCAGCATCAAGATAATCACGCACGACCTCCAACTGCTGCGCTACGGCTTTAGTTGGTGCTGTTTTATCAAAACCGGCTTCGCTTAATGCATAAAACAGCTGCTGCCTGCTCTCTATCAGTATTTGCTCTGCTGCAGTGGTAAAAGCTGCGCGTGGTATGGCGCTTTGGTTATCGGCCGGCGTTAATACGGTACGTGCACCTTTGCCATCCAACTGATAAAACTGCGGTGGCGTAGCCGCCGCTTCTGTTTGCAACTGGCCGTAGGCTGACAACGCCAGCACGGTATAGGCCGAGGCTATGGTGTTATAATCGCCCTTAAACACCGGCTGCAATAGCTGCAAAATGGCTTTACCATCCAGCGCTTTGGCCTGCTCGGCAAAATGACTGGACAATAAATACACATACTGCGCGTCCAGGCTTAGCTGTGACTGAAACGCCGGATTAGCAAAAGGCGGCAGTGGTGTGGCAATACGTGCCAGATAACCGCTTTGCAGTGCTGAAGTTTTACCTAAACGGTAACCGGACAACAAACCGCGCGCCAGCTCAGGCTTTTGCAGTAACTGATAACTGGCGGCAATATAAATAGCGGTAATATCAGCCTGCCATGCTTGTTTATGTTGTTTTTCCAGCCGCTCATGTAATTCAACCAAATAGTTAGTTGTAACTTCGCCGCTGCGGGTTAGCAGGTAAATTGCATTGGCGCGCAGCCTGGCCTGATACAAATTAGCCCCACTTTGCCGCGCTACATTGCGTAAATACTCCAGCCCCTGCCTGTACAGGTAATCCGGCACAGCCAGGCCTTGTTCACGCGCGGCCAGCAGAAAATGCATTACATAAATACTGGGGAAGTCGGCGCTACTGTAACCGCCAGGCCAGAAGCTGAAACCACCGTCGCTTTGCTGGCGTTGTGCCAGCTTTTGTATCAGCACGGCAAATTTTTCGTTCAGCATAGGCCACTGCGCCTGATACGACGGCTGCTGTACTAAACCCACCCATGGGAACACCTGTGACACCACCTGTTCGGTGCAACCGTGCGGATATTGCGCCAGATAATCGGTAAAGCTTTCTGCCAGCACCAACGGATTGGCTGAGGCAACCACATGCTGCTGTGCAAATTCAGTATACAGCGGATAACGGGTATTAAGTGTCACCGGGCCTTTATCGGCAAAACCAGCCTGTAGCGTGGAGTGGTAATGGCTGGCCGGGCGAATACTCAGGCTGATACTACGGCTGGCCTGTTCGGTTAGATCGCCCTGCTGATAGGTTGCGCTAAAACTTAAACTGGCTTCGCCCGGTGCGTCACCGGCTTTTAAACGAAAACGTGCACTTTGCTCGCTATTTTCGCTGATGCTAAGCCGTTGCTGGGTTTCGCCCACGGCAGTAAGGTTATCAGGTAAAGTAAGCTGCACGTTAATGGCAGCATCCGGGCCTGAGCCTTTTACACCATTAGCTACCGATACACTGATATCAAACTCATCGCCGGGGGCTGCACTGGTAAGCACATCCGGTGTTAGCACAAAGGGGCCGCGCACACGTAAATCCTGGCTGACAGCAGACAGCGCATCATCGCTTACCCCTACTGCCATCAGTTTTAAGTTACCGCTAAAGCTGGCCGGTACTGTTACCTGCTGAGTGGCCAGTTCAGTGCCGGCTTTTACCACCCCCAGCCAGAATACGCCTGGCTGCTCTGCTCTGCGGGCAAAGGGGTTAAGGTTACTGTCCAGCATGGCAGCGGCCATAGCCCGGCGTGCGCTGTCACCACCTACCCCGGCTAACTGGCGTTTAAGCGCGCTAAATTCCGGCAGGATTAAATCGAGCATTTGCATACTGCGTACCTGCAAGGCACGCTTTTGCAGGTAATGCGATAACGGGTCGGGTAATTCGTAAGCGGCCACCTGCAAAATACCCTGATCCACACCATACAGCAGTAAATCGGCCGGGCGGTCGGTTTTATAGCCCAGTGTAAAGGCTTTACCGGGGCGTACTTCTTGTGGTGCTACCAGGCTAATATTCAGTTCGCGCTTGCTGCGGTCAATATTAAACGGTACCACGGCGTAACTTAAGGGGCTGACAAAAAGCGCGTCTGAATCGGCGCCGCGTACAAAGCTAACGTTGATATAAGCATTACCTTCAATGCCCTCCGGCAGCACTATATGCTGAATGCTGCTGGTGGTATCGGCGGTAAACCAGCTAAAGGCATGCACTTTATCGCTTTCAATGCTGATTAAACCACTGCCGGTATAAGGTGCGGTGATATTCAGTTCAATACGCTCACCGGGTTTATAGTCGGCTTTATCCAACCGCACGTTAAGTGCAGCATTTTTTTCCAGCATAGCGCTGATATTACCGGCACCGATGACACTAAATGCCACCTTGCCCAGCAGTTGCTCGCCTTTTAACAACTGCAGTTCAAAATCACCGGCGGTATCGGTTGGCAACTGATAGGTCGTACCCTCTGCGGCAATGCTAAATGGCGTTTCGGCCAGTGTTAGCTCCTGTACTATGCTCTGATACTGATAAGTCCCATCGTTTTGTTTAACTAAGCTCGACAACGGCCGTTTTTCTACCAGCTTCAGCGTTAATTCATCCAGCGCTATCTGCGCTAAGCTGTTGTTAATAGCAATAAACTGCAAACTACGGCTTTGCTGCCTTTTCAGGTAGCTCAGCTCACCATCACTTTTTACCCCTACCAGCTCATTTAACGGCGATACCAACGCGCTACGTCTGTTTTGTACACTTTTGCCACCACCGCCATCAAAGCCTTCGGTAGTTAACACCAGCCGGTAAGTACCACCGCTGTATTGCTCAAGCGGCAGTGTAAAACTGGCTTTACCGTCGGCGTCAGTCTGCTGCTCATCCAGGTTCTGCCGTATGCTGTTGCTGTTAAGTTGCTGCTCCTGCGGGGCAATAAAACGATAATCTTTATAGGCATCAAAGCTAAAACCGGCCGGGATCAGCTCAAACCTGGCGGTTACCCGCCGCTGCTGCGCCGGGGTACCAAACAGGTTATCCAGTTGCACCTGTGCCACTAAATTTTGTGGTGACAACCAGCCTTTACCCTGCTGGTTAAAACTACTGCTGATTTTCAGGGTATCGGGCTGAAACTCTTCCACTACAAAGCTAACCGAACCTAAGTGCCGCTCGGTATTGCCTTTACTGTCCAGCAGGCTGATATTGGCGTAATAATTACCGGTATCGCTGTGCGGCTGGGTGTCCAGGCTAAAAGTGTGCATACCACGGCCGGTTAAGCTGAAGTTTTGCTGCCAGAACGTGCTGCCACGCGGCCCCTGCACCTGTATTTTTAGCGGTAGTTTTTGCCCGGCCAGTGATAAATCGTTGTGGCGGATAATAGCTGCCAGTTGTACCTGCTCGCCGGGCCGGTAGATACCTCTGTCACTGAACATATAAGCGCTTAATGCTTTGGCGCTGTTTTCATCCTGATAACGGCCACTGGTATTAAATTTGGAATAATCCAGCTGGCGGCTGTATCTGTCATACGGAATAAAGCTGCTATCCGTTACGCCATTACTATTGCGGCTAACCAGATACACCACCGGTTGTTTTTCACGCACAAAACCGCTGGTTTTATCCAGGTTTACGCTGCCCTGGGCATTGGTGGTGCCGCTTAACACCGCTAAGCCATTTTTGCCCAGCAGCTCTACTTTAGCACCCGCTACCGGCTTACCATCGGCCACCGACATGACAAATACCTGCTGGCTGCTATCGCTGTTATGCTTTACCAGTAAGCCTAAATCGGTTACCAGCACCACCCGTTTATCCAGTTGCTGGCCTTCGCTTTTCGGCCGGGCCGGGTCAAACTCGGTTAACTGAATAAAAAACACTCCCATGCCCGCTTCAGCCAGGTATGGCTTTAGCGCTAACGACAGGTAGTTAGCCTGTTTGGCGTGGCTGTTAGCCAGGGTAAAGGTTTTCTCGTAGCTGCTGCTGATATTGCTTTCATCAAAGTTATAGTTGTAAAAATAGGGCTGGCTGATGTCGCCGCCAGTCTGGCTGATAAAGTGGTTTAGCTCGCCCGGTAGCAATTTATGCAGCTTCACCCGCACGCCCTTAACGCCACGGCTAAGCAACTGCAGGGTTTGCTCACCGCTTAGCGTTAGCATAGCGCCTTCACCCACTATCCGCGCCTCTTTGGGATACTGCGGTGCCTGCACCACAGCGCGGTACTCACTGGCCAGGGTAAAATCACTGGCCGACGACAAACCTTTGGCCACACTAACAAACAGGCTTTGGCCTGGTGGCACATCCAGCTTAATACTAAAAGCACTGTCGTGTTGCTCTGGTGTGGGCATCAGTTCAAAGCTGTGCAGGCTGGCTTGCTGTAATACGCTGCTGCTTACCTCACCCGGCGCCCAATAGTTAGAATTACGCTGTGGATGCTTTGGCAATACATAGAGTTTTAGTTTGTTTTGCAGCTCGGTACGGCTGATACGATCAGTAAAACTTAACAACAGCATTTGCTCTGGTTCTTGCTCTGGTGTGCGGATAATATCGGTACGCAGCTCTTCTACTTTTAAAAAGCTGGTTTTATCCGGTACCAACAGCTGCTGGCTGTTTTCCCGGCTGGTTTTGCCACTGCCGTTTTGTGCTTTTACCCCGGCTTTTAGCAGCACAGTTAAATATTGTTCCCGCTCGGGCAGGGTTAATGCTGCAGAGTGCAGATAAATTTCACGGCCGGTTTTATCGGCACTGAGGGTAAAATCCAGCGGCTTGCCTTTACTGCGAACATCGCCGCCATCAGGGCGCATGGTCATCGACAACTGGCTTTTCACGCTGTCGATATCTACCGGATGGCTGAAATTTAATGTAGCAACTATTTGCCGCGTGGCCTGCTCGGTAGGGTGCTGATAAAAGCGCAAGCGGTTAATAGCGCCGGTAAGTGGCACAGTATCAAAACGGTATTGTTGCTCTGCCAGTAAAGTACCGGCGGCAAAAATACTTTTATCCAGCGTGATCTTGTACTGCTGCCCGGCAGGCCAGGCCTGCTGCGGCATAAAGGTTAAGGTATTGTCATCCTGCCACATCCACTTACCATCAATAGCCGGGGTTAAGCTAACACCTTCTGTTAATACCTCGCCAATTAAATCCAGCTTTGCTGCTGAAAGCTGCGGCACCGGAGCAATACGCCCGGCCTGATCACTCATGTCGTAGTTAAACTGCAACCGCACGGCAGTAGGCTGCTCAACATTGTCCTGATAATGCCCCAGTGCCGGGCTTTGTACTGTCGCCTTCACTTTCAGCGGTTTGGGTAATTGCTGATAATAGTAATAACCCGCAACTGCGGCCCCAATAAGCACTAATACCGCCACTACCGCGCCCCAGAACTTGGCAGGGCGCTGCTTTACATAGCTGCAAAGCCGTTGCAGCCAATCAGGAGCAATCCAGTTTACTGAGCCGAAAATTTTACGCATAAATGACGCTGAGGCAGGCATAACCAATCCTTGTTAACGGAGGTGTCGTTGTTCGGGTGTGTGCGCCGAGTATAAGCGGCGAAAATTAATCACTGATGAACTATAGCAGGTTGAGATAAAACTCTTAATCCCATAAAGCTAAAGAGTTGTTATATCAGCATAAAGTGATAAAGCGGCAAATACTGCAGGCGCCCATCCAACTGCGTTGAATGATACAACGTAAACTCACTAACTTGCAGTGTTAACGGAACTACCGGCCGCTTGAACAGCTCAGGGCAAACCGCATGCCGCGCCAACGTAATATGTGGCCGGTAGTTATCATGGCTATCGCTAAAACCCTCTGCTTTACAAAACTCTGCCACTTTTTGTTGTAACCGCAATAATGCATCGGGTATTACCGAAGGCGCCAGATACAGAATTTTTGGCCTGGCAAAGCAAGCCAGATGATCCAGCGTCAGGCTAAAGGCCGCCAGCTTGACCTGCTGCGCTGCGTCAACCAGCCGCTGTTGCTGTGTGGTATTAACCTGGCCTAAGAAAAACAGTGTTAAATGCAAATTGTCGTTATCAACAGCCTTAGCGCCAGGGCACAAACTCAGCGCCTGCTGCTGATACGGCAGCAACTGTTGTTGCTGCGCGGCGGAAAATTTAAGGCTGAAAAACAGCCGCTGCATCAGCCTTTTTGCCGCTTAGGCGAATTAGCGCCACCAGCCTTGCCAGCAGCGGTATTAGCCGCAGGTTTGGCGCTAAACGGTTTTTTACCCTGCGGCTTTTTGCCTGCCTTGTCGTCTTTTTCCCATGTGTCACGCTGCCCACGCTTAGCAATGGCTTTTGCCGCCGGGTTTAAGCCGGTATGCCGGCTAAGTGCCGGTTGGCCGCCTTTTTGTGGCTTTTTAAACTGCTCGTCTTTGCCCTCTTCCGGCACTAAACAGCCTTTACTGCGGCCAATTAAGTGCTTTAAGCCCATTTTAATTAAAGCTTCACGAATTTGCGGCCAGCCTTTGGGATCATGGTAACGCAGTATGGCTTTGTGTAAACGGCGCTGGCGTTCGCCTTTAGGCACTGCCACCACTTCGGTATTAGCCTTGTTGATGTTTTTCAGCGAGTTCATCTCGGTATGGTAGATGGTGGTCGCATTCGCCATTGGGCTGGGGTAAAAGTTTTGCACCTGATCCAGTTTAAAATCACGCTCTTTTAACCACAGCGCCAGGTTAACCATATCCATATCGGTGGTACCGGGGTGGGCAGCAATAAAATACGGGATTAAAAACTGCTGTTTACCGGCTTCTTTACTAAAGCGGTCGAACATTTCTTTAAACTTGTCATAAGCGCCCATACCCGGCTTCATCATCTTCGATAACGGGCCTTCTTCGGTATGCTCCGGCGCTATTTTTAAATAGCCGCCAACATGGTGCTGTACCAGCTCACGCACGTAATTCGGATCTTCCACCGCCAAATCGTAACGCACACCGGAAGCCACCAGCACCTTTTTAATACCGGGTAAAGTGCGTGCCTCGCGGTATAGCTCTACTGTCGGGCTTTGGTTGGTATCCATATGCTCGCAAATGGTCGGGTACACACAAGATGGCCGGCGACAAGTTTGCTCGGCTTTGGGGTTCTTACAGTTTAAGCGGTACATATTGGCCGTTGGGCCGCCAAGATCGGATATCACGCCGGTAAAACCAGGTACTTTATCGCGAATATCCTTGATCTCCTGCATGATCGACTCTTTCGACCGGCTTTGAATAATACGGCCTTCATGCTCGGTAATAGAGCAAAACGAGCAACCACCAAAGCAGCCGCGCATAATATTTACCGAGGTTTTAATCATCTCGTATGCCGGAATTTTCTCCTTGCCATACACCGGATGCGGCACGCGCTGGTACGGTAGGCCAAACACCAAGTCCATCTCTTCGGTGCTAAGCGGAAAGGCTGGTGGGTTAACCCAGATATGCCTGTCGCCATGGCGCTGCATTATCGCACGGGCGCAGCCAGGGTTGGTTTCCTGGTGCAATATACGCGAAGCATGAGCATACAAGGGTTTATTAACGCTTACCTGCTCAAACGCCGGCAGCTTAACGTAAGTTTGCTCCCACGGTTTTTGCCGCGGTGGTTGTACTAAAATTGGCTTGGCTTCCACCTCGGCCGGCTTACTTAAATCAATACCGGCTTTGGCAAATTCAGAATAACTGCTGCAGCCAACATCATCGGCACCATAAGGGTTGGCTATCGGGTCTATTTTACCGATTTTATCAATGGCGGTAGAATCCACACCGCGCCAGCCTGGCAGTGGCTCTTTACGGATCACCGCCGTGCCGCGCACATCCTGGATCTCGCTTACCGGTATACCACTGGCAATACGGTGCGCTACTTCGACCAAAGGCCGCTCGGCATTGCCGTAAATAAGAATGTCGGCCTTGGCATCAAAAATTACCGAGCGACGCACTTTTTCAGACCAGTAATCGTAATGCGCAATACGGCGCAGGCTGGCTTCTATACCGCCAATAATTACCGGTACGTCTTTATAAGCTTCTTTACAGCGCTGGGTGTATACCGTTACGGCTCTGTCTGGCCGCTTGCCGCCAATATCACCCGGGGTATAAGCATCGTCGTGGCGCAGCTTTTTATCGGCAGTGTAGCGGTTAATCATCGAGTCCATATTGCCGGCCGACACGCCGTAAAACAGGTTTGGCTTGCCCAGGCGCATAAAGTCGTCTTTGCTGTGCCAATCCGGCTGGCATATCAGGCCAACCCGGTAGCCCTGGGCTTCTAACATGCGCCCTACTACCGCCATACCAAAGCTGGGGTGGTCAACATAGGCATCGCCTACTACCAAAATAACATCGCAGCTGTCCCAGCCAAGTTTATCCATTTCGGCGCGCGACATAGGTAAAAACGGTGCCGTGCCATAGCACCCGGCCCAGTACTTTGGGTAGCTGAATAAATCACGCTCAGGCGCCATACGTGCTACAGGGGCAGACTTGCGGGAAACGGTAGTAGCAACAGTGGACATAAATTAAGCACCAGAGCGGAACAAGGGCGCGTATTATACAAGGAGTATTGGGGAAAGGCGAATGGTGCCCTGACTGATCGTCTTTTACTCACGAAAACATATGTCGATAAACAGCAGCTCATGCATATGCCTGATATATGCAGAGCGACAGCTACACGGACATATACCTGTGATCGGCAAATAAAAGCCAGTTTTTTGAACGCTAACCGGAACCCGGCACATTAATTCATGTGCCGTTTTTTTATTTGCTGATTTCTGTTGTATTTACCACTCGTGGACAGAAACATGCTGTCTGAGCATAATGTTATCTTTGGATCATGGTTGTACTTTAGGAAAACATATGTGCCGTTTTCTGTTATCTGTCTTTGTTGGTTTTGTTGGATCTCCGCTTTGGGCATTACCAATAACAGAAGTTGAATTTTCTCACAAAGACTGGGCCATCCGGTGTTATGACAACGGGGCCTGTATTGCGCATAGCGGTGATGATGTCAAAGTAGAGCTAAGCCGGCAGGCTGGACCAAACCAGGCCCTTTCCGGCCGGGTGATTAGCCGTAATCATGAATTCACCGGATTAGCCGCGGTATTGCATATTAATGACGAGTCAGCCGGAACATTACAGCCTTCTGCCGGGCAGTTTCTTTTATCTGCATCACAAGTTACCTCTGTACTGACGGCGCTTAAACATGATCAGAATACAGCGTTACTGATTGGCGATAGGCATTATCGTTTGTCTACCGCAGGTTCTAATGCGGTTCTGCTGAAAATGGATGAATTTCAGGGACGCATTAATACTACCGGCGCACTAATCCGGCCCGGAAATAAAGATGAAAGTACGGTACCGGCAGCCCCCGTCGTTAAAACAGCAGCTGAAATGGCAGAGATTGATGCTAAGGCATTACAGCAGTTACACGCTATTGTGGAAAACCTGCAACAGCAGGACCCGGAGTTATTATTATCGTCGCTGGATAACGCGCTGAATCAGTTGCAGGTTTCGCAAGGCGTTAGCCATTTTTCCCTTGATTATGACAGTGGCCAGCCTCTTTCCCGCAAGAAACCTGTGGCTGAAATTACTGATGATGAATGGCAGGCTTTTTTAGGTACCAATTTATTAACTGCTGCCGGAGAAGCCAGAAAGGCCGACTTTTCCCTGATTGACCTGGATGGCGATGGTCGCCGTGATTTGATTATTGAGAGCTATATTGGTGGAACCGGGCTGTTCAGCTATACCGGAGTATTAAAAAGGGGCAAAAACCGGTTTTATTCCACTAACCCCGGCCCGGAAGCCGATGAGATGATTCCAGGTGGGTTCTTCTCGCAAAATGGCAGAGGGGCTAACCAGCATTCCTGGTGGATAACATTACAGGGACAAGTGTATGTCGTATGGCTGGATGGGCATTTCAGTATGGAGCGGTTGTATCTGCTAAGACCATTTTTACATCAGCAGGAGCTTCCGGCAATCACTGTACGTTATCAATATAATATGCAATTACAGCAGCAATGGCATGACAATGGCCCTGTACAACACCCACAGGAACAGCAACAGCTATTGCAGGCCATCGCCGGGCTACCCGGTAAATTTGCCATAGATGCTAACGGCGAAAATAAGCCCGGGCAGGCCATATGTCCGGTACCGGAAGGAACAAATGCAAACCAGCAGCAGGCTTATTACACCGGGCGCCCGATGCATTACTCGATGGAACAGGTAGGCCTGATCCCGGTATGGATTGATAACCAATGCTATATTGGCACTGTGGCCAGTTTCTTTGGCAGTTATACCCCTAAAGCGGGAACCGGGCTGGAAATTGCAATAGATTCTCCCCGTGCAGGAGAGCAACCAGCCTTAGGTTATACCTTCTCCGGGTTACGTCAGGTGGTATCTGTAACCTCTGGTAAGGCGGCTCGTACCGGAGATAACGGCATAGGATTATAAACAGGAAAATATGATGCTTTATTCTTACCCTATTGGCACGGCAAGAACTGCCCTACTCCACCAGGGAAACTTCCGGCAGCGCTAAACACTACTTATCTAGCGGCGCTATTATGGGAACGACAGCATATGCCGCTGAGGGTCTTGACGGCCGTGCAGTACGCGAATAATTTCAATGTGGTTGGCAGTAACACGGTAAAACAAGATATAGCTTTGAATGGGTAAGCTTCTGATCTAGGCTCAGCCTTTTATATCGTCAAACAGTGTATCCAGCGCGGCCTTTGATTCAATTACAATACCTTCGCCACGGTCCAATTGCTCGGTGCCAACTTTTAGTTGCTCACGCAGGCGGGCCAGTTTCACTTCGTGGATCCAATCTTCATGAGTATCCATAAAGCGTAAAGCTTCGCGGATAACTTCACTGGCATTGTTGTATAACCCACTGTCAACTTTGGCTTTAATGCGCGACCCTAATTCAGGCGTCAGGGATACATGCATAATGGCCTCCAAGGGTAAGCATTAACAGCAACAATGCTGGGTGCCACTACAAAGATTGTCAATCTTTGTAGCTTTGCATCGGCAGTTTTCGGCCAGATGCTTAAATCGGGTAACCCACCGGATGATTGGGATGCGCTGCTAAAAGCAGCCAGAGGCGCGAAGCTCCCGCTATAGAAAACCAACCCCAGATGTATTTGCCGTACTCTACCAAAGAAACCTGCGGTAGCTTTTAGCACAGCTTATTACCGTGCCGTTGTGGGGAACAGAAGCTTATGGTGCAGCGAAGGTGCAGCCTAACTAAGCTGCGCGGATGTTAGCCGTAACGCCTGCGCCAAATTCTCTCCTTGGGGGATCTACTATTTGGGGCAGTTGTTTAGATACGGTCCGGCTGCTATGAGCGATTAGCAGACGTTAACGCCGCGCTCAGCGGCAAATTTGGAGTGCGGTGGAAAATTTATCCGTTAGCAGCTCCTTGTTAATTTTTCTTTGGCTTGCATTTTTTAGTCTTTAACCATGTGGGATCAATATCTATTTTCGAAATAGAAATGTTGTAATTTAATGCCTTTAATGTTTTTAAGGAATTTTTCAGAGTCACCTTCGAAAAGAATGGGAGTTCAGCAGGTATATCCTTGGTTGTAGCAATTGCATACACCACCCTATATTTGCTTGGATCTGGCCTTTCCTTAGGGTCTACTAATTTAATTGATGCCGGTAATTTTGGATTTAGTTTTTCCCTGTATTCAGAGTCCTTGATAAATGCTTCAGCAGCCACAAACCCTTGTGAGAACAGATGACTTAGTGTGCTTGAGCTTCTATATAATTTTACATGAACAAACTCATTTCCATCTTTTATCAAATCACAGTGCTCTAATTTGTCATAAGGGCCGCCAATTTGAATATTCTTTTTATCCATCAAGCAAAAGCCACTTTTTGTTTTAACCACTTGCTTGTTATAGTCTCCCTCATCATCATGAGCATATATGGGAAACGAAAATTGATAAGTTTCAAGATCGCTGAGGTAATCATCAACCGCTGAAACAAAGTCGCAGTTAATTTTGTACCATACTCCATTTCTTAAAATGTACTGATCTTTTCCAAATTTAATTTCAGCATACAAACAGCGGTAGACTGGCCAATTTTTTACAGACTGATACTCATTGTTGTTTACGTGAACAACGTTGCTCTTCATTAACTCAACTGTAGGAGTAACACCACCGAGGTATGTTATATAGTCATCGAAAGATAAAACCACATGGCGAAGGGTTTTCTGGTACATATCAAATGAGTAGCCGATTTGACCTTCCCAGTCTACTATTTCGGGTTCCCCTAACCAGAAATTAGAAACATTGTTACTACTCAAGTATTTATCTAGTTCCAAATCAAGTATTTCAATCTCGTCATAGTCTCGAACCCTATTGATATTTTCTACCCAGCTGAATTTGTCTGGAAGATTAGAACGATATTGTTTGATAGACTTTGAAAGAATCGCGGGTATATGTGAAAGGTTGATTTCTACTGCTATTGTTAGAGCATCCCTGCCAGTTACATGACTACCAAATTCTTTTACTAATGATGTTCCTGTCACAGCGTAAAGCATTTCCATCTCAGAATCTAAATGGAGATTAAATATATCTACATCCCGTGTGCTTTGAGTTCTTGAATTCAATGGATTGTGATCATAGCTAGCTTTATCCAAACTTCTCAGTTTGTCAGGATCTACAGAGTTCAGCGTCACCTTTAAACCAAAATCACGCTCGATAGACTCTTGCTTTAGAAGATGAAAACCAGTGCCAAAAGACAGTATAAATGTAGCTCCTGAAATTCTTACTATGAATACTGCCCCTACATTTGAAGAGATGCCAAATTCAGAAGCATCTACTTGGTTATCTGTTGTAAATAATCTAGTCCAAGGAGGGGCATTTTTAGGTGGCTGCTTTTTTATGTAAAGACGGGCTGATTCTGCCTCTGGCAAGTCTATTTCAATAGGTTGCTTAGCATTTTCTAGCTTTATAACGTCGGAATCCGGCTTGCTACCATCTCTAGCCAAATAGATAGATAGCTTTTCTTTTCTGATTTTCTTTACTCTTGCCATAAATCCCTTCTCGGCTAAGCACTGTAAAACTAATGCTTTAGCGGATCATCCCGTATTTAAACGCGGGTCAACCCGTCTTTGTATATTTATTGCACAACAACATTACACCGCTTCTTTAAAACATACAACAACTTATAGGTACAACTGCTACTTAAGCAGGCGACAAATATGGAGCAAGCTGGGTATAAATACACGACTCAAATTCCAAGTGAGATACCGAAAGTCATGTCCGCTATTTGCACTAACCTGCCAGGCGACAGAAACCAACTGGCAGAAATGAGCGAATTGCGGACGGTCAGCTTAATTTTGAGCTGCCCCTAATATTTGCCCCATCGGTGCAATGTCAGCTGATTGTTAGATTAAATTCTACAAGCTAACAACACGTATATCTTTCTTGCCCCTCCTACTTTCCCGCTTAATTTCAATACGATATAAGTCAGAAGCTGGCGCAGGTACTGGTAATCTCGGCGGAGGAGTACGTGGCTTTCTCGGCGCATCCCGCAAATATATTTCTTCTCCTTCAACATCAACCAATGGGAGATACAACTGTTTGGGAAGAAGCGGAGCTTGTTCAAATGATTGTTTGAGTTCGTTTTTGAATTTAACAGCATCGTTGAGCTCAAATCCAAAAATTCTTTCTGATTCAATCATTGCTTCGTTAATCGACAATTCACCTCTCTGAACCTTTACAAATAGTGTCTGAAGACGGGCCAGCGACTCTCCATTTCGCCTTACCCTTGGTTTCGCCTTACTCGATTGAAAAGGCGCGCCAGCGCGCTCTGCAAGATATCCACCAACCGTGCGAACTTGCTCATGGATTATTTGTAGTCCGGATATGAAGGAACCATACTGCCCAATACCAATATAAAGAACACCAAGGGTCGTAGCTATTCTCCCGACAGCCTTTATCGAACCCTCCTCTACTACCAGAGATAAAGAATAATCAGGTAGCTGCAGCTCACGGTCTACATAAAACTGCCACTCATCAAATAAGTGAGCGGAGTAGTCCTCGAATTGCCTTTTAGGGAGGCTTTTTACTCCAATATAAAAGTCCGTAGACCCTATAAGAACCATTCGAAATGTTTACTCCATTTACCTGGCAATTGTTCGACGGGTTTCCCCGCATTTAAGCACAGCTCATCCTGAAATATTGATTTAACGAACAAAACACTACACCGCTTATTAAAAATTTACAACTTATAGGCACAGATGTTATTTTCATAAACTAAAAACAACGGACATCCTGTTTCACAGGCGAGCTCAGCTTTAGGTGTTTTGAAGTTACTTCGCCAGTAGCCTCTTGTGAAAATTGAAAGCTCAAAATTGTCCGCATTACGAACATTGGCGTAATGTTTTGATAGGGGACAGGTCAATTGCTCGGTTGATATTTGACTTGCTGCTATAAATCACTATCCACCTTTCATCAAAAATGTTTTCCGAATTGATTTTGCTCAACGTGCAATGGAGATGTTAATGGTTATTACAAAGTTAATTATTGAGGGTTTTAAGGGCTTCAAAGACCGATTCTGCATCGAGTTCAATGAGTCAGTGAATATTATCGTAGGTGACAATGAAGCGGGGAAAAGTACCATCCTTGAGGCTATCAACTTAGGTTTGACGGGGTTGTATGCGGGGAAACCTGTAAAGAACAACATCAGCCAATATCTCTTTAATGATCAGTTAGTGAAGGAATATCTAGCCAGCCTTGCAACCGCAGCCAGATTGCCGCCACCAGAACTATTTGTTGAACTTCACTTTCAAAAGACGCCTGACACGGTTTTCCTAGAGGGAGATGGGAACAGCCTGAAGTCCTCCTCAGTGGGAGTTATGTTTAAAATCAAGTTTAACGAGGACTATAATGCTGCCTATGAAGCTCTCTTGAAAGCAGGTGATATTAGAACGTTGCCTATTGAGTATTACGATATTGAGTGGAAAAGCTTCAGCAGAGACGCACTCTCGTCACGCAGCATCCCCCTCAAGTCTGCATTTATCGATTCATCCTCAGTCAGAGGTAATAATGGATCAGATGTTTACATAAGCAGAATAATCAAGGACTTGCTGACGGACGATGAGGTCATTAGTGTTTCTCAGTCGCACCGTAAAATGAAAGAAGCCTTCATATCAGACGAATCCATCGAAATCATCAATAAGAAAATTATCAGTGCGAGCAAGATCACCAGTAAAAAGGTCACTATCTCGGTTGAACTTTCCTCTCAAAAAGCATGGGAATCAAGTCTTATTACCTGCCTAGATGATGTTCCGTTTAACTACATTGGAAAGGGCGAGCAAAGTATTGTGAAGACAAATTTGGCGCTCTCGCACAATAAAGCAAAAGAATCGAATGTCATTCTGATTGAAGAGCCTGAGAATAACCTGTCACATACCAAGCTTAATCTGCTCATCAAGACCATAAAAGACAACTGTAAAGGTAAACAAATCATCATTACGACTCATAGTAGTTTCGTTGCGAACAAACTCGGTCTTGGTGATCTGATTTTTCTCTCGAACCGCAAGACGACGAAGTTGGATTCGTTAACACAAGGCACAAAAGAGTTTTTCGAAAAGATTGCGGGCTACGACACTCTTCGAATGGTTCTGTGTAAGAAAGCTATTCTGGTTGAAGGCGATTCTGACGAACTTGTGGTTCAAAAAGCCTACATGGATGCAAACCAAGAAAGACTGCCCATTGAGGACGGGATAGAAGTAATTTCCGTGGGAATTTCGTTTCTGAGATTTCTGGAAATTGCTGCGATTATCGACAAACCTACCTGCGTCGTAACGGACAATGATGGTGATATTGCCGCAATCCAGAAAAAATACAGCGCCTATTTAGATGCGAATAAAAAACCACACATTGATATCTGTTTTGACCCGGTTGTTGATACCGGTAAGCTGATGGTGGGTACAAAAACATACAATTACAATACGCTTGAGCCTAAATTGCTGAAGGCCAACAGTAGAGAAAAACTTAATACCGTTTTAGGGACTACACATGCTTCTGATGATGAGTTACTCATTTACATGCGAGCGAATAAAACAGATTGCGCATTGAAGGTCTTTAATTATACGAATACTGCGGCGCTCAGCATCCAGTATCCGCAGTACATACTGGATGCGATCAAATGAACAAAGTCATCATCGCCTCTGCTGGAGCGGGTAAAAGCACCTTTGTGGTCAGTGAAGCATTAAAGGCAGCCACTTCAGGCAAGCGTATTTTGATTACCACATTCACCGAGGCGTGCCGGGATGAAATAAATGTCAAAATCATTAAAGAGAATGGATATGTTCCGCCTAATTTGTATGTGATCACTTGGTTTTCCTTTCTGATTAAACACTGGATAAAACCTTATCAAGGGTGTTTATTTGATTTTGATATCAAAGGCATGCTCCTTTGCAGCAGCAAATCAGGTGCAAAACCTTTTAAGTTCGCAGGGAGACCCGTCTATTGGGGGGAAAAGGATTTTAGGCAGCACTATTTCAGTTCTGATTTTAAGCTTTACTCCGATAAAATGGCCAAACTCTCGCTTCGCTGTGATGAGAAGTCAGGAGGAAAAGTCATCGCTCGACTGGCATCGTGCTTTGATGAAATTTATGTGGATGAGGTTCAGGACCTAGCCGGTTACGATCTTGAAATTCTCCAAACATTGTTCAGGTCACCCATTAAAATAACGCTGGTCGGCGACCCTCGCCAGGCCACTTACAGTACCGTTAATACGGAGAAAAATGCAAAGTACAAAAAGGCTGCCATTATAAATTTCTTTGATGACAAGGCGGCAGGGGTGATCGTCGATGATAACATGTTGAATGAGAACTATCGGTGCTTTCACGAAATCAATGACTTTGCCAATAAACTTTATCCTGCTTTTGCCCCTTCAGTCTCTAACGTTCGCGAAATATCCGGTCACGACGGAGTCTTCCTGCTGCCTGAAAAATTACTGGGTCACTACCTAAAAACGTATACTCCTGTGCAGTTGCGCTGGGATAAAAGGCGCACTGTAGATGAACGTTATCCTGTTTTTACCTTTGGTACATCTAAAGGTCTGACATTTGAACGTGTGATCATCTTCCCTACCGAACCTATGCTGAAGTGGATTCAAAATAATAACACTGCACTCGCCAATGATTCACGAGCCAAATTGTATGTCGGTCTGACTAGACCTGTTAAAAGTGTTGCGATTGTCTTCAATGATTGCGTGGCTTTTAACTCTAATGGAATTAAAATTTACAACTCAGAGCATGACCATTAGGGGCTAACAATTTTACTTTGCTTTATGTTATCACTGAGTAATGTTGAAATGTCCGCTTTTGGCACTTAGTGGACATCACGGACTAAGAACGATGGAGTCAGCATCATTGATATTTCTGCTGGCAACATTCCCCAACAACGCAGCCGCTGCTGATTGTTGTACAGAATGAACTAAAGATAACTGCTATTAAGCAACAAGAGCCAGCGCTATCTGGCAGAGCTATGTTCAAGTTCAAGCCGCATAAGGTGAAATATCTTTACTGATTTGCTCACCACTTAGTTGCTCAGCCAGTTTAAGGTCGTATATCGCCTGCAGATTAAGCCAGCTTTGGGCATCGCCGCCAAAATAGCGAGCCAGGCGCAGTGCCGTGTCAGCAGTAACACCGCATTTTTCACGCACTATTTCGTTGTTCCGTGCCGGTGTTACCCGTAGTGCCTGCGCCAGAGCATTGGCACTCATATTTAGTAGTAACAAATAATCTTCACGCAATACTTCACCAGAGTGTACTGCGCGCATGCCGTTTTTAAACATAACTCCCCCGTTAGTGATAATCGATCAACTGCAAGCTTGCTCGCAGCCAATACCGGCATAAAATATGTATATAACATTTTTCGTATTTCACTGATGTACTACTTTTAGTAAACCATCTAACTATAACAAAAGGGCTATGAAATGAAGTTTGATCCAATTCTTGATTACACAGACGATGATGAAGAGTTCGAATCTTACTACCGGATAGTACAGTCAAAAATTGTTCAGAGTTACAACTGGTATAAAAAACAGTCACATGCGCCGAGGATCCTCTTCCGGATTACTGGTCTGATCGTTATTGTTTTTTCTATAACGATCCCTGTGGTTTCTGCAAATACAATTGAGGGCAAAGATATGTACATCACTCTAATGGCCATGACTATTGCGATATCCTCAGGCTTCAACTCTTTTTATAGATGGGGCGAGAAATGGCAGAGCTTTATTCGCTCCGAATTAGCTATTTTGCACTTAATTGGCTTGTGGCAGGTTAGCTTAACGTTCGCAAAAAAATTAGATACTGATAAAGAACGCTATGAAGCAGCCGGAAAAGCAACAGAGCGTTTACTGGAAGAAGTAGGGAAAATTGTCTCAACCGAGACAGTAGAATATTTCAGTAAAGTTGACTGGCCAAAGAAGCAAGACTAGATCAGTTTGCCCACCTGATCGATAGGGTCAGGTTCATTGATATTTCTAACATCCTATCCTTAGAACTGCACAATAAAAACCCGACACACCGGTCGGGTTGTCTGTTACTGAATAGCAGCCGAACGCTTAATCAGCCAACTCCAGCTTTTCTAACTCATCTAGCAGCGCCAGCCCCTGAGTTGCTTTAGCTCGCGCTGCACGTACCTCAAACCTGACTTGGGCATCATATTCAGTCAGTGCAATCGCAGATAGCTCTTCTATAAGCTTATTAACACTGATATTACGGCTTTGCGCCAGGGCGTTAAGCCTGCTGGCTTTATCATCCGGCATTCTGATAGTTAGCTTTTTCATACCAGGCTCTTTACCGGCAGCCACATTAGCCAATGTATGCTTATTTGAAACGTTAGAACAGCTTAGCTTTAAAGAATACACACCGCAATTGCCAATTTACGCCATAAAAAACCCCGGCACGCTGGCCGGGGTTTTCGTTGTTACTGCATAAACGCTAAGCGCTTACCGATACGCTTCCGGGCTTGGGCAGGAGCAGATCAGGTTACGGTCGCCATATACGTCGTCGATACGGGTTACCGTTGGCCAGAACTTGTTCTCTGCCACGAAGCTTGCCGGGAAGGCAGCGTACTGGCGCTCGTAGGCGCGGTCCCATGCCGGGTCGAAAATGTCTTGCATGGTATGCGGTGCGTAGGCCAGTGGGTTGTTATCCACTGTCCACTCGCCGGCTTCTACCTTGGCAATTTCAGCGCGGATGGTGCTCATCGCTTCAATAAACTTATCCAGCTCGGCTTTGCTTTCTGATTCTGTTGGTTCAATCATCAGCGTACCGGCTACCGGGAAGCTCATTGTTGGTGAGTGGTAACCAAAGTCCATTAAACGCTTGGCAATATCCATCTCGGTAATGCCGCTGGCTTCTTTAAGCGGACGAATGTCGATAATACATTCGTGCGCTACCCGGCCGTTGGTACCGCGGTACAGTACCGGGAATAACGGGTCGAGTTTTTTCGCCATGTAGTTTGCGTTCAGGATGGCGTATTGCGTAGCTTGTTTTAAGCCCTCGCCGCCCATCATGGCAATGTACATCCAGCTGATTGGCAATATACCGGCGCTACCAAACGGTGCTGCTGATACCGCGCCGTTATCGCTACCGGTGCCAGCAATGCTTACCACTGCATGGTTAGGCAGGAACGGTGCTAAGTGGCTTTTCACGCCAATAGGGCCCATGCCGGGGCCGCCACCGCCGTGTGGAATACAGAAGGTTTTATGCAGGTTTAAGTGCGATACGTCTGAGCCGATAAAGCCAGGTGCGGTTAAGCCTACCTGAGCATTCATATTGGCGCCGTCCATATACACCTGGCCGCCGTAGCTGTGAATAATATCGCACAGCTCACGGATACTCTCTTCAAATACACCGTGGGTAGATGGATAAGTCACCATAATGGCGGCTAAGCGGTCGCCTACTTCGGCGGCTTTGGCTTTTAAATCGTTCATGTCGATATTGCCGCGCTTGTCGCACTCTACCAGTACTACGTCGTAGCTGGTCATCGCGGCAGTAGCCGGGTTAGTACCGTGCGCCGATACCGGAATTAAACAGATATTACGATGGCCTTCGCCGCGGCTTTCATGGTACTTACGAATTGCCACCATACCGGCGTACTCGCCCTGCGCACCCGAGTTTGGCTGCATCGAGATATTGTCGTAACCGGTGATGTTTACCAGCCAGTCGCCCAGCTGGTTAATCATCTCGTAATAGCCTTCGGCCTGGTCGCGCGGCACAAACGGGTGCAAGGAGGCAAACTCAGGCCAGGTGATGGGGAGCATCTCGGCCGTGGCGTTTAGCTTCATCGTGCATGAGCCTAACGAAATCATCGAGTGGTTTAATGATAAGTCTTTGTTTTCCAGCTTTTTGATATAACGCAGCATCTCAGTTTCACTGTGGTACTGGTTAAATACCGGATGGCCCAGCACGCTGTCGTTACGCACTAAATCGGCCGGAATAGACTTGCTACCGTCTTTAACGATAGCCGCATCCAGCGTATCCACGTTTAAGCCGTGGCCTGCGCCCAGTACGATATCAAACAGCTCAGCAATATCAGCGCTGTTAGTGGCTTCATGGAAGCTTACCGCTAACGAGTCAGCTACGTCGGTACGCAGGTTAACACCGGCCGCTAAGGCACGGTTGATAACGTCAGCACGGTTAGCCACTTTAAAGGTAATGGTGTCAAACCAGTGGCGGTTTACTAATGCCACACCTTTGGTTTGTAAACCGGCAGCGAAAATATCAGCACTGCGGTGAATACGACGGGCGATATTTTTCAGCCCCTGCGGGCCGTGGTACACGGCATAGAACGACGCCATATTGGCCAGTAATACCTGGGCAGTACAGATGTTCGAGTTGGCTTTTTCGCGGCGGATATGTTGCTCGCGCGTTTGCATCGCCATACGCAGTGCCTGATTACCGCGACGGTCTTTCGACACGCCGATAATACGGCCCGGCATAGAACGCTTGTAGGCATCACGGGTAGCAAAGAAAGCTGCGTGCGGGCCGCCGTAGGCCATAGGCACGCCAAAACGCTGGGCGCTGCCCAATACTACATCGGCGCCTAATTGGCCTGGCGCCTTTAACAGCAGCAGCGCCATAGGATCGGTAGCCACGGCTACAATGGCTTTTTTTGCCTGCAACTGCGCAATTAATTCGCTGTCGTTACGGATCTCACCGTTAGTGGCCGGGTATTGAATTAAGGCACCAAATACATCGTGCGCGGCAGCGTCGGTCGCTTTGCCTACTACGATGTCAAAACCGAACATTTCGGCGCGGGTTTTTACCACGTCGATAGTCTGCGGGTGCACATCGTCGCTGATAAAGTACAGGTTAGACTTGCTCTTGGTTACGCGCTTGGCCAACGCCATAGCTTCAGCGGCGGCGGTGGCTTCGTCCAGCAACGAGGCACTGGCCAGCTCCATACCGGTTAAATCCAGCGTTAATTGCTGGAAGTTTAACAGCGATTCTAACCGGCCCTGGGCAATTTCCGGCTGGTATGGCGTATAAGCGGTGTACCAGCCCGGGTTTTCCAGCACATTACGCAGGATAACATTCGGCGTTAACGTCGGGTGATAGCCCATGCCAATGTAAGATTTGAACATTTTGTTCTTTGCCGCAGCTTGCTTTAGCACAGCCAGCGCATCGGCTTCAGTGCGGGCCGGGCCTGTAGCCAATGGCGTAGTCAGGCGGATATCGGCCGGTACGGTTTGGGCAATCAGCGCTTCAATGCTGTCTACACCCAGCTCATTTAGCATGGCAGCGGTTTCTGCCGCGTCCGGGCCGATATGGCGCTGAATAAATTCGTCGTGGTTCGCAAGTTGCGACAGGGTTTTCACAGCGGAGTTGGTCATGCCTTGAATGTCCTGGTAAGGTTTCGTTGCTACTAAAGTTAAGCCCCGTGGCTGAACAGTTAACTGGTACGGGCACGGGGCTTAAATGGATTGACTATGCTGGCTTACTCGTCGATAGAGTTTTTGTAACCGGCTGCGTCTAACAGCGCTGACAACTCGGTGGTATCAGACACTTTAATTTTAAACATCCAGCCATCTTCGTACGGGCTGCTGTTTACCAGCTCTGGTGCATCGGCCAGTGCTTCGTTAACTTCTACAATTTCACCAGACAGCGGCGCATAAATATCAGAAGCGGCTTTTACTGACTCGGCTACGGCACAGTCATCGCCCTGGGTTACAGCATCGCCCACTTCCGGCAGTTCAACAAACACCATATCACCCAGCAAGCCCTGGGCGTGTTCAGTAATACCTACAGTGTAGATACCGTTGCCTTCGTCGCGCGCCCACTCGTGGCTGCTGGCGTATTTCAATGTGTTAGGAATTGAGCTCATTGTTTAATCCTTAGCTGGTGTCTTTTATTTAATATAGTTTTAATTACTGTCACAGTTTAGATGACTTTCTTACCCATGCGCACGAAAGCAGGTTTAACCACTTTAACCGGCACCATCTTACCGCGAATATCAACTTCGGCTACCTCGCCCACCGTAGCAGGTACCCGCGCCATCGCAATACTGTAGCCCAGCGTAGGAGAGAAAGTACCGGAGGTAATTTCACCTTCGCCGCCGTCAACCACTACCCGTTGGCCGTGGCGCAATACGCCTTTTTGCTCCATTACCAGGCCAACCAGTTTGAACGTACCTTCGGCTTTGTGCTGCTCAAGTGCTTTACGGCCGATAAAGTTACGTTCTTGTGGTGCCCAGGCGATAGTCCAGCCCATATTGGCCGCCAGAGGCGATACCGTTTCGTCCATATCCTGGCCGTATAAGTTCATGCCGGCTTCTAAACGCAGGGTGTCACGTGCACCTAAACCGGCCGGCGCCACACCAGCATCCAGCAATTTTTGCCAGAAACCGGCAGCTTGCTCGTTTGGCAGGGCAATTTCGTAACCGTCTTCACCGGTGTAACCGGTAGTGGCAATAAATAACTCGCCGGCCTGCACACCAAAAAACGGCTTCATACCGGCAACAGCAGCTTGCTGCTCAGCAGTTAATAAGGTGGCTACTTTAGCTTTAGCATTCGGGCCCTGTACGGCAATCATGGCGAACTCCGGGCGCTCGGTAACGCTTACACCAAAAGCACCGGCTTCTTTAGTAATGTGAGCTAAGTCTTTTTCACGGGTGGCCGAATTAACCACCAGACGGAAGAAATCTTCCTGCAGAAAATACACAATTAAATCGTCAATTACGCCACCGGCTTCATTTAACATGCCACTGTACAGCGCTTTGCCCGGCACGGTCAGTTTTGCTACATCATTTGCCAGTAAATAACGTAAAAAGGCGCGGGTGTCTGCGCCTTTTAAGTCAACAATAGTCATGTGAGAAACGTCGAACATACCAGCGTCGCGGCGTACCGCGTGATGTTCTTCAATTTGAGAGCCGTAGTTGATTGGCATGTCCCAGCCGAAGAAGTCGACCATTTTGGCACCGGCTTCGAGGTGTTTGCCATGTAACGCAGTTTGATTAGCCATTGTTATGTCCTGCTTAATGTAAGGCCCGCACGGCGCCGGAAATTCAGCGCAGCTGCTTGGTTTTAGTTAACTTAAGCAGCATCAGCGGATAAAAAGGCGCCCGGATTATAACGCAAGGCTACCGTTGCCAACAGCCCCAGATTAATTAGTTTTTGTAATGCGACAGCCGTAATAACCAAAAAAACTAACTCAGGCACGCCGCGCCGTTTTGGCCTGTGGCCTGGCCAGTTTAGGCAAGTCACCACTGTTGCCAAGGGCTGCAGCAATGATCTGGCCTTTTAGCCACGGCAGTTGGTTAACGCTACTCATACCAACAGCTCTTACCAGCTTTAGTAGCGGCTGCGAACTGCTGAAACCACGCTTAAAAGCTTCCATAGCTGCAATCAGGGTTTGCGCCTCAGCCTTACGCCAGCGCTCATAACGGCGCAGCATGCGGTTGTCGGTAAAGTCTTTATTATTGCTAACATATTCACTGATTAGTTCTGCTAATGCAGTAACGTCCATCAGGCCTAAATTCATGCCCTGGCCGGCTAGCGGATGAATGCTGTGCGCCGCATCGGCCACCAACACCACCCGGCCACGCAACCAATTGGTGGCATAGCGCATTTTCAGGCCAAAAGCTGTGGGCGCATTGTGCAGTTGCAGTACTCCCAGCACACTGTTACTGGCAGCTGTAAGCGCCTGATTAAAGGCGTTGTTGTCCATTGCCAGCAGCTCTGTGGCCCGTTCAGGGTGGCAGCTCCAGACAATAGAACATTGTTGCGGATCAGGCAGCGGTAACAATGCCAGCGGCCCGGTTGGCAAAAAGACCTGCCTTGCGGTGTTCTGGTGCGGCTGTTCAGTATTAATGGTGGCAACTATGGCCTGCTGCTCGTAATCCCAATGAGTAAGCGGCAGTTGCATCGCCGTGCGTACCATAGAATTTACGCCATCGGCACCTACCAGCAACCGGCTTAACAGCAATTGCTGCTGGTTAATATTAATCAGTACATCACGTTCGCTTTGCACCAGGCTGTTAATGCTGCAGTTAAACTCAAAGCGTACATTGCTGAGCTGCTGCAATTGCTGATACAAAGCAACACGGATTTGCTCGTTATCGCAAATCCAGCCTAGCTCAGCTAACCGCTCGGTGGCAGCATCAAACTCAATACGGGCAAAGCTGTCGGCATCCCACACCTGCATGCGGTTATAGCTTTGTGCCGTAGCAGCAATAGCAGGCCAGGCACCAATGTGGCTAAGCACCCGCTGCGATGCCAGGTTAAGCGCGCTAACGCGCTGATGGTTAATATTGCTGCTATGCGGCGCGCTGCCCTGTTCCAGTACAACAATTTGCAGGCCAAGTGGTGCCAGCAATAAAGCCAGCGTTAAACCGGCGCTGCCTGCCCCGACAATAGTAATATCCACATTTTGCATGTTAACTCCGCAGCCCCATGGCTTGTTCGGCCACCGGGCGTTTTAATTCATCGCAAAGAGTCATGGCCAGTAAACCGGTGTTACGTGCCAGCGCCATTAAGCGCGAGCGGTTAGAAAAAATACGCACCAGGGCATCGGTGGCAGTGGTTACGGTATTGATATCTTGCTGGCGGGCCTGCTGGTAGGCGCGCAGCATGGCATAACCGCCAATATCGTGCGGCGCAGCTGTAACCTGGCGTACCAGCTCGGCAATATCGCGCAGCGCCAAATTAAAGCCCTGGCCGGCAATCGGGTGTACATTGTGCAAACTGTTACCTAGCAGCGCTGTGCGATGACGCACTATATCACCGCTGACACGCAAACTAAGCGGGTAACATGCCCGTTTACCTGCCCCACTGAAGATACCGGCGCGATAGCCAAATGCCTGCTGTACTTGTGCGATAAAAGCAGTGTCATCAAGCTGCATCAATCTATCTGCATCCTCAGGGCCGGCGGTATACACCAGCGAATAGCGCTGGCGGGTAAGCGGTAACAATGCGATGGGGCCATGTTCAGTAAAACGCTCAAACGCCGTATGCCGGTGCCCCTGTGCTAATGCCAGATTGGCAATCACTGCATGCTGCTGATACTGGCGCTCCTGCACACCAAAACCTGCCAGGCTGCGGCTGGGCGATAAACCACCTTCGGCAATCAGCAGTAATTTGGCTTGCAGCACGGTACCGTCATTTAATGTCAGCATCTGCTGCTGTTGCGTTGACGCTATTGCAGTAAGGGTATTGGGGGCAAAGCGCTGTAACTGTTTATAACCAGCCTGCTTTTGTGCCAGCAACGCGCCTAAGTGCTCTACTTCCAGCACATACCCCAGCGCCTGTTGCTGGTATTCCGCCGCACTAAGCCGGGTTTTACCGAAATGGCCGCGATCAGATACGTGAATATGCTCAATGGCGCAGGCTTTAGGCTTAATGTCAGCCCAAAGCCCCCATTGCTGCAGCAAATCAACACTGGCTGCAGCCAGCGCTATACTGCGGCTGTCAAAACTGGCCTGGCTGACAGTTTCTGCTTGCTGCTCAATAATCGCCAGCCTAAGCGCCGGGTTAGCCTGCAGCAATGCCCAGGCCAGAGTACTGCCAGCCATACCGCCGCCACTAATCACAATATCAAACAGCGGTAAATCTGAAGTTACAGCAGTCTGTGTCATTTAATGTAATGTCTTATTGCCGATGGGTTTAGGGCTGAATTTTTGTCCCACTTCGGTATAACAGGCCAAAGCCATAATACGGATATGCTCCAGCACCAGAAAATACGCTTCTTCGTTTTCTTCGCTGCTGCCATCATCAGTGGTGTGAATATCAATACGGGTGACTTCACTCAGTTGATCCAGTGCTTCGCGTACATCGTCAGATACCAGCGATAGATCCGTTTGCTGTACGGCAAAACCAACCAGAAATGCCTGGGTCCATTCGACCATCGCATCCAGCCGCTCTGGCAGGCTGTCGTCGTCGCTTGGTAATAACATGCTGAAACTAAAATCGTTTTGTGCCAGTTCTTTGTGGGTAAGCTCAATTAGCCCGGCAACATGTTGCTTAACCTCTGCCGGTAATGCCTGGCCATCGTTAAGAAAATCGTGCAGCACCGGTAGCAACTGTTGCGCATCGGGCTCTACTCCGGCACTTAATAAACCGGTAATTAAACCATGCACTTCTGCAGCAGACGCCATAACATAAGCCTGATCCAGCTTATAGGTCCACTCGTCGTAGGTTAATAAAAAAGGGCTGCTCATATAACTGTTCGTGCTGTGATTACCTGCCTTTATGCTACCACCCCGGCGAAAAAGCGCCAACCTTCGCACTGCAGTTTTAATAACGGCTTAAAGCGTAAACAAAAGTTGCTGCAAAACCATGCAACTAACATCGGCAGGCACAAAACTGCGATGAATAACCTTATACAGAGCAAACTGCGGTGTTATACTCAAGCCTGTTCTCTGGATTGTTAGTGATCAGGTGGATGTCCCTGAGCCGATAATTGTTTTTAACCAGGGATTCTTCTGCGCTGCCAGTGTGCAAGCCCGGCCCGTACCGGGAAGCCTGAGGCAGCCATCTGACTCCCGCCTTGAACCTATGGTTCAAGGGCTAACACCAGACACGGCAATTTGGAGAACCTCTTTTATTCTGCCGCCATTCAGGCATACTTATTTGCATGACAAGTACCATACCCAAGCCAGCTTTGCCCGACACAACAAGCCAGCGCCAGCAACTGAGAAAAATCATCCGTACCCAAAGGCAACAGCTTAGTGCTGAGGCGCAGCAGCAGGCTGCTACAAATTTAGCCACAGAGGTGCTTGCCAGCGACATTATTGCGCTACGCCAGCATATAGCACTGTATTTAGCCAATGACGGCGAGCTGGATACCTATCCGCTTATTCAGGCCCTTTGGCAGTTGGGTAAAAGCGTGTATCTGCCGGTATTGCATCCCTTTGTAGCCGGTTATTTGTTGTTTGTACGCTACGATAAAAACACCCTGCTCTACCCGAATAAATTTGGCATACCAGAGCCTTTAGTAGCTTGTCACAGGCTGATGCCAGTGCAGCAGTTGGATATTATTTTTACGCCGTTAGTCGCCTTTGATGCTGCCGGTAACCGCCTGGGGATGGGCGGCGGTTTTTATGATCGCACTTTGTCGCAACTGCCACCAGACAGCCACTGTCAGGTTATCGGCCTGGCACATAACTGCCAGCAGGTAGATGCCGTGCCAGGTGAAGCCTGGGATATTCCGCTAAAGCAGATTATTACGCCATCAAAACATTGGGTGTTTAACTGAAACTCAGCGCTGAGGTTGTAAAAATCCGGCCACAAAGACTTTAACCGGCAAAGGCCAGAAACGCGATTTGGTCGCCACAGAGTGTCTGAGCCCTGCCGCAGGCAGTAGGGCGAGTTGCTGTGGCGAGCCAGAGGGCGTATTGTGGCCGGCGACACTTACACCTAACCCATGCCGTAAAACAGTTTTACCTTTTTCCGTTTTTGCCCTTTTGTCAGCAGGCCCTTTCGATATAATATCCATCTGTATGGCTAAACGAATTTGGAACAGCTGATGACACAAGATGAAATGAAGAAAAACGCCGCCTGGGCTGCACTGGAGTTTATTCCGCGTAATACCGTGGTTGGCGTGGGCACCGGCTCTACGGTAAATCATTTTATCGACGCTTTGGCCAGCATTAAGTATGACATTAAAGGTGCGGTGTCCAGCTCGGTACAATCTACCGAAAAGCTTAAAGCGCTGGGTATTGAGGTACTGGATTTAAACAGCATTGACAGTTTTAGTGTGTATGTTGACGGCGCCGATGAAATAAACGCGCAAAAACATATGATTAAAGGCGGCGGTGCTGCCCTTACCCGGGAAAAAATCGTTGCTGCAGTCGCTGATACCTTTATTTGCATTGTTGACCAGAGCAAGCAGGTTGAAGTGCTGGGTAAATTCCCGTTGCCGGTAGAGGTGATCCCGATGGCCAGCAGCTATGTTGCACGCGAGCTTACCAAACTCGGTGGCCGGCCGGTATTACGTGCCGGTGTAACCACTGACAACGGCAATGTGATCCTCGATGTACACGATTTAACCATCAGCAACCCGCTTAAACTGGAGCAGCAAATTAATAATATTGTCGGTGTGGTTACCAATGGTATCTTTGCGCAGCGCGCCGCTGACATGGTATTGGTAGGCAGTGCCACAGGTACACAGGTTATTCGCTAAATAACAGCTCAAGGCCACGAAAAACTATAACAATAATAACTAACAAACTGATTTTACTTTTAATTTATTGAAGAGATGTGACATGGAAAAATTTTCGCTGGCCAAAGACAAAATTAAAATATTGTTATTAGAAGGCTTGCACCAAAGCGCAGTGCAAAGTTTTAAAAACCAGGGTTATAGCAATATTGAGTATTTAAAAACGTCCCTGCCGGAAGACGAGCTGATCGAGCGCATAAAAGACGTGCACTTTATCGGGATCCGCTCGCGCACCCAACTGACCGAAAAAGTACTGGACGCCGCCGGTAAACTGGTCGCTATTGGTTGTTTTTGTATTGGTACCAACCAGGTAGATTTAACCGCAGCATTAAAGCGTGCTATTCCGGTATTTAATGCACCGTTTTCCAACACCCGCTCGGTAGCCGAGCTGGTGCTGGGGCAAATTATTATGCTGCTGCGCGGTATTCCACAGCGTAACGCCGCCGCCCACCGTGGCGAATGGCAAAAAACAGCCAACAACTCTTTTGAAGCGCGCGGTAAAACCCTCGGCATTATCGGTTACGGCCATATCGGCACGCAGCTGAGCATTATGGCTGAGAATATAGGTATGCGCGTGCAGTTTTACGATATAGAAGACAAACTGGTGCTGGGCAATGCTACCCAGGTTAATTTTAGTACCTTGTTAAAAACATCAGACGTGATCAGCCTGCATGTGCCAGAGACAGCACAAACCAAAAATATGATTGGTGAAGCTGAGCTGGAATTAATGAAACCCGGCAGTATTTTAATTAATGCCTCACGTGGCACAGTGGTGGATATTGATGCGCTAACCGAGGCACTGCATAACAAAAAGCTGGCTGGCGCCGCTATTGATGTGTTTCCGGTTGAGCCTAAAGGTAATGATGAAGAGTTTATCTCGCCACTGCGCGTCTTTGACAACGTGATCCTAACACCACACATCGGTGGCTCAACCCAGGAAGCACAGGAAAATATCGGCTTTGAAGTGGCCGGTAAAATGGTGAAATACAGTGACAACGGCTCAACGCTTTCAGCAGTGAATTTCCCGGAAGTATCACTGCCGGAGCACAAAGGCCGTTCACGCTTGTTGCATGTGCATAAAAACCAGCCCGGTGTACTGACCAAAATTAACGAGGCTTTTGCCAGGCTGAATATTAATATCGCCGGCCAGTACCTGCAAACCAATGCTGATATTGGCTATGTGGTTATAGATATTGATTCAGACGATGTTGAGCAGGCGTTAAATGAGTTGAAAGCAATACCCGGCACCTTACGCGCCCGTGTATTACACTGATTTTTCAGCAGTAAAACTCAAAGACAAAAAAGCCGGTTTTCACCGGCTTTTTACATCAGAATGTATACACCAGCGAAGCCGACGTTTCAGTGTCCGTTTGCTTGCGATCCCCTTCGGGATCAGAGTTAAACTTAACCACGAAATTAAACCGCATTGACAAACTACCTGCCAGTTGCGCCGTTACACTGCTGCGGCTTAACAGGGTCGAGTTTTCACCATTAAGCGACATTGTACTTTCCAGTGTCTGGCGAAACTTGGTGGTATCATACATCTGATAATCCAGGTTTGCCGCAAGATACCAGATCAAACCGGTATTGGTGTTACCCGACGCCGCTTCCTGATGGCCAAAACCAGGGCCGGTTTCCAGATCGAAGTAGTCGCTTTGTTTTTCATAAATCCTGTTACCATAACCTACCACCAGAGAAGCCTGCTCTTTAAAAGCACCAAACTTATCATGCAGGTAGGCTCCACGGCCAAACACTGTTTGCCTGCCGGTAACAATTTTGTAGTTACTCTGGCCGGTAAGGCCATAACGGCTGGCGGTCGTAACCTGATTTTTGTCGCCGGTGCTGGCATTGGTAACATTGTTTTTTTGCAACAGGCTTTGTAAATGATAGCGGTTACGAAAATACTCCAGTTCGTGCACCAGCTCACTATTCGCCCTGATAGCAAAAGAATCAGTGTTACCTGACGTCAGCAAAAAGCCCAGCTCCACATCACCTGTCACCGTACCAAAGAAGCCGATTGGCTGCAGTGGCTCTTCGCTGCTGGGTAAGTGTTCTGTTTCGCTCGCTTGTACCCCATACAAGCAAAGCATCAGCACAGCGCTGATACCTTTGTAAAAAGAAGGCATTATTCCGCTTGGTCACTCCTTTTATATAAATTAGTTACCCATGAGTCGTATTGCCATCCCGGTTGTTATTATTTGTTCCCTGCCTCTCGGCATTTTTATTGTATCAGCCCAAATACCCCTGCCCAGTGATACTGAACCGGGTTATCCGGGCTTTTAACGCTAAAATGATTATTGCTCTGTTTCTGCCGCACGCTGCTGTACTGCAGCAATTGCCTTTTGCAACCGCGCCAGGCTACGCGTTTTGCCAATCAGAGCCAGCGTAATATCCAAAGCCGGTGAATTTCCACCACCGGTAACAGCCACCCGCAGTGGCATACCAATTTTACCCATGCCCACACCCAGCTGCTCTGCCGTGGCGTTGATAGCATCATGAATGGCCGACACTGACCACTCGCTTAATGCATCCAGTTTGGCTGCAACAGCCTGTAAAGGTTCCAGCGCTACCGGGCGTAAATGTTTTTTTGCCGCTTCTGCATCAAATTCGCTGAAGTCTTCATAGAAATAGCGGCTTACCTCTACCATTTCTTTAAGCGTTTTTACCCGCTCGGCTTGCGCTTTTACCAGCTCAGTTAACGCCGGGCCATTGCTGGTATCCAGTTTTTGCCCGGCAAGATGCCACTGCAGTTGTGCTGCTACCTGCTCTGCCGGCAGGGTTTTCATATAATGCTGGTTTAACCAAATCAGTTTGTCGGTGTTAAATGCCGACGGAGCACGGTTACAGCTGTCCAGATCAAACAGTTGAACCAGCTCGTCTTTGCTGAAAATTTCCTGATCGCCATGTGACCAGCCCAAACGCACTAAATAGTTAAGCAAGGCCTCGGGTAAAAAGCCGTTATCGCGGTACTGCATTACACCCACCGCACCGTGGCGCTTGGATAACCGCTTACCATCATCGCCCAGAATCATTGGCACATGAGCATATTTTGGGATGTCGGCCCCCAGCGCTGCCAGAATATTCATCTGCCGTGGTGTGTTATTAACATGGTCATCACCGCGGATCACGTGAGTTATACCCATTTTCCAGTCGTCCACCACCACGGTAAGGTTATAGGTAGGAGTGCCGTCGCTGCGGGCAATAATTAAATCGTCCAGTTCGCTGTTGGCAATTTCAATACGGCCTTTTATTAAGTCGTCAATTACCACAGTGCCGCTTTGCGGGTTTTTAAAACGGATAACGAAAGGTTTATCCGCCGGGTGATCGGTGCGGTCACGCCACATACCGTTATAGCGCGGTTTTTCACCGGCTGCAGCTTGCGCTTCGCGCATAGCGTCAAGTTCTTCTATGGTACAAAAACACTTATAGGCCTTACCATCAGCCAGCAGTTGTGCAACCACTTCTTTATACAGATCAAAGCGCTTGGTTTGGTAGTACGGGCCTTCGTCGTAATCCAGCCCCAGCCAGGTCATGCCTTCTAAAATAGCATCAACCGACGCCTGGGTAGAGCGCTCTAAGTCGGTATCTTCGATACGCAGAATAAATTTTCCGCCGTTCTTTTTGGCATATAACCAGCTGAACAAGGCAGTACGGGCACCACCAACGTGTAAATAACCGGTTGGGCTTGGAGCAAAACGGGTAACAAGAGACATAGTTTATCCATCACAGTGCAATAATGGCGGCTATTGTAGCAACGCCGCGCGCCGGATGCACCCGCTAAGGCGGAGCGGCAGCCACTGTTTTGTGCTAAAGCAAGGCAGAATGTTTACTTTTGCAGCAGGCAAACCACAATTGCCAAAATAATGTTGACAGCTTTTTCATGCTCCCTATAATGAGCGCCATCAAACAGCGTGGATTGTTAGCTCAGCTGGGAGAGCACCGCCCTTACAAGGCGGGGGTCACTGGTTCGAACCCAGTACAATCCACCACTTGATGTCTTATCATGAAAAGCACCGCCCGCTCTTCACGACGAGACGGTGGACACTGATTAAAACCCAGTACAATCCACCAAATTTGATGTAAAAGACTTATCCCATGGATTGTTAGCTCAGCTGGGAGAGCACCGCCCTTACAAGGCGGGGGTCACTGGTTCGAACCCAGTACAATCCACCAATTGATGTCTTATAATGAAAGTTTGATGACAAATTGATATCCCATGGATTGTTAGCTCAGCTGGGAGAGCACCGCCCTTACAAGGCGGGGGTCACTGGTTCGAACCCAGTACAATCCACCACTTCCTGATAAAACCATAGCAAAGCACCGCCCTCTCTTTACCAAGACACGGTTGCCACTGCTCCGAACCCAGTACAATCCACCACTTCCTGATAAAACCATAGCAAAGCACCGCCCGCTCTTTATTAAGACACGGTTGCCACTACTCCGATTCCAGTACAATCCACCACTTCCTGATAAAAACCATAGCAAAGCACCGCCCGCTCTTTATTAAGACACGGTTGCCACTGCTCCGCCCCCAGTACAATCCACCACTTCCTGATAAAACCATAGCAAAGCACCGCCCGCTCTTTATTAAGACACGGTTGCCACTGCTCCGAAGCATTGCATGCCACCCCAGTACAATCCACCAAATCCTTTGATATTTCCCTGTTCTGTATTGTTAAAAAGTTGCTATAGTAGCTTCAATACTCTGCCTGGGATCTGTTTTGCCTCTATGGAACCTGCCGTTAAACGCGACGAACGCATCCTGATAATTGATGATCAAAGCCTGAGCCAGAGTTTTTTGCGCTATGCGCTGGAACAATTAGGGTATCAGAACATTGCGCTGACTGACCGGGCTCAAACCGCTCTGCAACTTTGCCGGCAAAATAGCTACGACTTAATGATCTGTGATTACAACCTGTCTAAAGGCAAAGATGGCTACCAATTATTTGATGAATTAAAAAGCCGTGGTTTACATAAACCAGCTTGCGGCGTGATTTTTATCAGCGCAGAAACAGATCCCGCGCTGGTACACAGCGTACTGGAATTGCAGCCAGACGAGTTTATGGCTAAGCCGTTTGTTATCCGGGATTTACAGCAGCGTATTGAGCGGGTGCTAAAACGCAAGCAGTTGCTACGGCCGGTTTATGATTTGCTGGAACAAAATGCGCTGGACAAAGCATTACAGCATATCAATATTCAACTTGGTAAAACTGAACTGCATAAGCTGTTTCCACTGCTGCTTAAAATTAAGGGTGATATTTTACTGCTGCAAGCCAACTGGGACGAGGCCAGTGTGTTTTTCGCTGCCATGCTACAAATTCAGCCATTTAGCTGGGCCAGAATTGGCCAGGTGCGCTGTTTATTGCAACAAGGCCATGAACAACAAGCTTTTGCTGAACTGGAGCAGATGCTAAAACGGCAGGAAACCAGGCTGTTTGCTCTGGACAACCTCAGTGAGTTGGAGTTTCGCCAGCAGCATTACCAGCAGGCTCAACAACATATTCTGGCCGCTGCTAACATAGCGCCGCGTAATTTACTGCGCCAGCAAAAACTGTTGCAGTTATCACGGCTGAATCACGATTACGAAATTCAATACCGGGCAGCCCGCGATATGGTTAAATTTGCCCGTAACTCAATTTATGAAGAACCCGATTTATATCTGAATATGGCACGCGCCAGCATAGACTTCGCCCTTAGCACTGAAGACACTGAACAGCAGTCCCGGCTTAACCGCCAGGCCACGTTGTCACTGAATATGGTGCAGCACCAATTTGCCAATCATAAACTGACCGGGCAACAGCAGGTGTTACAGGCCCGGCTCATGTATTTACAGGATCACCGTGATAAAGCCCGGCAATTGCTGGCAGAGCTTGAACCGCAAGCTGAAATTACCTCACTGGAAGATGCGCTGGATAAAGCCAAAGCTCTGCATGAAGTGGGCTTAGCCGATGCGTCCAGACAACTGTTCCGGCAGATCACCGAACACTGTCGTAAACAACAGCCTGAGCAGATATTTATGCAATATCTGCAACAGGAGCAGCAAGAGCGTGAACGTATGCCACAAGGCCCCAGAGAGCTGAATAACAATGCAGTACGCCTGTACCAGCACGGTAACTGGCAAGAAGCCTTTGCCGCTTTTGTTATGGCCGCCCAGGTTATGCCGAAAAACGCCGGGATAGCGCTTAACCTGCTGCAAACACTGTTAACCGCACCCCGCCCGCTTTGCCCGCCACAGCAGCGCCAGAGCCTGCTGCAGCAATGCCAGCAGCTGATTGACAGCAGTAAACTCAAAGCCGGACAACAGGAACGCTATCTGCAATTAAGACAAAAGTATTTAGACGAAACCGCCGTTTAAGATTTACTCTTGCTGCTATCCGGCTCTGGCCATTCGGCAAACACCGCTTTAAGAGTGCGCGAGCGCAATAACCACAGACAGCCAATAAATAACAAAACCGGCGATAAAATACGCCAGGGTGCGTCCAACATAACCTGAGAAGGTAAATGCAGTATGGTGAGCAGCAGATCCACCGTTGCCACCGTTAACATCAAACCACGGCCAAAGCGCCAGATATGGCGCCATCCGGCATAGCCTTTCGGTTTGCGCTGGCTAAGGGCAGCTATGAGCAACAGCAGCGGGGCAGCCACCGCGCAGGCGAGGATAAAATCAGCCTGGCGCGGATAAAACAGCGCCAGCATATCGCGCTGTGCCTGCGGCAGGGTTAATACCAGCACCCAGCAGATATAAGGCCGTAATAGCAGTAGCAATAACCAGTAAAAACGCAGCGGCACTTTATGCAGGCCGTTATCGTCCAGCACCGGCCATAGCGGTTGTGGCGTCATAACTGGCGCTTACGTTGTGCCAGTATGCCCAGCAGCGTAAAAATAGCCAGACAAACCCAGGGCAACCACAGGTTGCCTATTCGGCCAAGCTGGCCTGCTACCAATGGTGTCAGCAATATTGTCAGGGCGCCATAACCAAAGGCGCATAACAGAATAAAAATACCGGTACGCCAGATAAAATGCATATGGGCAATCTGGCGGCGTACAAAGCGGTTTAAATCATCACCAAATACCACCAGACAGGTTGCGACCATAGCCAGGGCAATATCCCGTACATAAGGCCGGAAAAAACTGCCCCAATCCAGTAACAACTGATAAAGAAAATCCGGCATCTTAGCTCACTCCGTACTGGGCAAATACATCCAGCATCTGTTGCTCAGTCCACACAGGTACATTCAACTCGGTGGCTTTGGCCAGCTTAGAGCCGGCGTTGTCACCGGCAATTACGGCATGGGTTTTCGCCGATACCGAGCCAGATACCTTAGCGCCAAGGCGCTGCAGCCGGGCTTTGGCATCATCACGCCCCATACTGACTAATGTACCGGTAAGCACTATAGTTTGCCCGGCTAAAGGTTGTTCAGTTTGCGCCAATTGCTCTATAACCGGCCAGTTAATACCGGCATCTTCTAAGGCTTTAATCACGCTTTGGTTATGCGGCTCGGCAAAAAAGCTTTTAACATGCTCGGCCACTACAGTGCCAACATCGGCAACTTCCAGCAGTTGCTCCAGCGTGGCCTGTTGCAGGTTAGCTAAAGTAGCAAAGTGATTTGCCAGATTAAGCGCCGTTGCCTCGCCCACTTCGCGAATACCCAGCGCATAAATAAAACGCGGCAAAGTTGTTTGTTTCGACTGTTCAATAGCCAACAGCAGTTTTAAAGCCGATTTCTCAGCCATCCGCTCCAGCCCCACCAACGCAGGCATTTCAAGCTGATAGATATCTGCCGGGGTTTTAACCAGTTGCTGATCAACCAGTTGTTCTACCAGTTTGTCGCCGAGGCCCTCTATATCAATGGCTTTGCGCGAAACAAAATGCTTAATTGATTCTTTTAACTGAGCTGCACAAAATAAACCACCGCTGCAACGCGCTACAGCTTCGCCGCTAACCCGCTCTACCTTTGAACTACATACCGGGCACAATGTTGGAAAAATAATATCCTGCGCTGCCTGAGGGCGTTGTTCCAGCACTACCGAGACAATTTGTGGGATCACATCTCCGGCCCGGCGTACTATTACGCTGTCACCTATTTTAACGCCCAGCCGCGCTATCTCGTCCTGATTGTGTAAGGTTGCATTGCTGACAGTCACGCCGCCCACAACTACCGGCTCCAGCCTCGCAACCGGCGTAATAGCGCCGGTGCGGCCTACCTGAAATTCAACATCCAGTAAAGTGGTCAACATTTCCTGCGCCGGAAACTTAAATGCAATGGCCCAGCGCGGAGCCCGTGCCACAAACCCCAGCGCCTGTTGCTGGGCTAAATCTGACACCTTTATCACTACACCGTCTATTTCATAAGCCAGCTGGCTGCGCCGCTGCAAAATATCCTGATAATAAGCCAGTGCTTGTTCAGCCCCGGTTACCAGCCGGATTTCCGGGCATACCGGCAAACCCCAGTCTTTTAACTGCATTAAACGCTGATAATGGCTTTGGCTGCTAAGCAGCCGCTGTGGATCGTCAACTGCGCCTACCGCATAGGCATAAAACATTAATGGCCGTTGCGCGCTGATCTTGGGATCAAGCTGGCGTAAACTACCTGCTGCAGCATTTCGCGGGTTAGCAAACACCTTTTCACCGGCCGCACGGGCCTTATCATTCATTTGCGTAAAACCGGCCAGCGGCATAAACACTTCACCGCGCACTTCCAGCACTGCAGGCACCGCTTTGCCCTTTAGCTTTAACGGTACCGCACGAATGGTTTTTACGTTGCTGGTAATATCTTCGCCGGTATAGCCATCGCCACGGGTAGCGGCTTGCACCAATACACCATTTTCATAGCGGATGCTGACAGCCAGGCCATCGAGCTTAGGCTCACAGCAAAAGCTGAACTCGGCGCTGTTGTCCAGCCGCTCGGCCATACGTTTATAAAATGCACTGAAATCGGTGGCATCAAAAGCGTTGTCCAGCGATAGCATCGGAATACTGTGGCTTATCTGGCCAAACTTCGCCTGCGGAGCAGCACCAACCCGCTGAGTGGGAGAATCAGAGGTAATAAGCTGCGGATGCTCTGCTTCCAGTTGCTGTAACTGGCGGTATAAACGGTCATACTCGGCATCCGGCACTGTGGGGTTATCTAATACATAATACTGATAACTGTACTCTTCCAGTTGCTGACGCAGTTGTTGCAGTTGCTGCAAAATAGCCTGACTCATAAAATAACTTTGCCTGTAAAAATTTACGCCTGAGTTTGCCATAACAAAAACGGCAGGACTACTGCCTGCCGTTTTAGCTGATGTTATTTTCGCCGTTAGCTGCCCGTTTTAGCCGTGGATTAAACGCTGGCGCTGAAATTCGCGGATTTTATCTACATAGTGCCGCACGGTTTGCACCGTTAACACGCTGCGCTGGCCGTCCAGTACCTGGCCACCGAACTCTTCTGCCAGTTTTTTTGCCGCATTGTGCATCAGGTTAAAGTTTTGCAGCGGCTCGCCCGGGCCTGGCAGTGTCATAAATAAACTTACACCACGGGTACCCAGTTTTTCGATGTTTTCCAAATCAAAAGTGCCGGGGTTAAACATATTGGCCAGGCTGAATAACACCGCACCCGAACCTGCACTGTCCAGATGGCGGTGAAAAATATCCATTTCGCCGTATTTAAAGCCCAAAGTCAGTAATGACGACAACAGATCCGGCCCTTTCATCTCTTTGTCTTCAGGTAACAATACATACAGGATCAGCACTTCGGCTGGCTCTTGTTCCGCAACGGTTTCGGCTTGCGGTTCCGGCTCTGGCTCAGTCTCAACAGCATAGTCAGCATCTGCGTGCAATCTGGGTTCGTCGTCATCGGCCAGTGCTGAGAAATTCAGCTGTGGCTCTTTGGGTTCGTCAAACGGCAGTTCGCTTTGCACTTCGGCCTTAACCGGCGCGGCAGGCTGGCGCTTTACTGCTGCAGTTTCAGCACGTTTAAACGCCGATGTTTTTGCCGGTGAAACGGCTGGCTTTACGGCTGCAGTTCTTTCGCCGGCCTTTACCACCCGCACCGCACCTACACCCAGCTCATCAAAGCCATCTGCTTTTTCATCCGCGGCATTACCCGCTTGCTCATCGTAATACCGGTGCTTGGGCTGGCCGGCGTTTTTACGCACTGTCCATAAGCCATGTAATAACAATGCACCTAATACCAGGGCGCCGATAATAATAAAAACCAAACGTAATTCGTCAGCCATAAGGTTACCTTTAATTAAGAGGCTGCTGCCATTTTAACAGCATCATCCACATCGACAGCAACAACACGTGACACGCCGGGCTCCTGCATTGTCACGCCCATTAGCTGTGCCGCCATTTCCATGGCAATTTTATTGTGGCTAATATAAATAAATTGTACTGTTTCAGACATTTCCCGCACCAGATTGCAAAACCGGCCAACGTTGGCGTCGTCCAGTGGCGCATCTACTTCATCTAACATACAAAATGGCGCCGGATTAAGCCGGAAAATCGAAAACACCAATGATAAAGCGGTTAAGGCTTTTTCACCACCCGATAATAAATGTATTGTACTGTTTTTTTTACCCGGTGGTCGCGCCATGATAGTAACACCGGTTTCCAGTAAGTCATCTTCGGTAAGGGCTAAATAGGCACTGCCGCCGCCAAATACCTTCGGAAACAGCGTTTTTAAACCGTCGTTTACCTGTTCAAAGGTGTCTTTAAACTTCTGCCGTGTTTCTTTATCTATTTTACGAATGGCCGTTTCCAGTGTTTCCATTGCTGAGGTTAAGTCGGCATTCTGCGCATCCAGATACTGTTTGCGCTCAGCTTGTTGTTCATACTCTTCAATAGCAGCGAGGTTTATCGGCCCAAGCCGGCCAACCGCGTCAACGGTTTTATCCAGTTGCTGCTGCCATACCGCCTCTTCGGCATCGGCTGGCAATTGCGGCAGAATATCTTTCATACTGGCTTGCTGCTCACGCAGTAACTCCAGCATATTGTTAGCGCGCACACGGTAGCCTTCACTATCAAGGCGCAGCTCTTCAAGTTCGCTACGTTTTTTGTTCAGTATTTGTACCACACCATGCTGCCCTTGCTCTAACTGGCGGATTTGTTGCTCGGTAGCCGCCAGCAATTCCTGTTGCGCAATCAGCTGTTGTTCTGCCTCTTCACGCTCCAGCAGGCTGTGCTGCAGTTGCTCCTGTAATATCAGCTCAGGCTCATCGTCTGGCTGCAACTTATGTGTTAATTGGTTTAGTTGTTCCTGTAATTGCTGCTGTTGCACTTTGGCCCGTTGCAGGCTTTGCTGCAGCGCATGCAATTGTTGCTCGGCTACTTTTTGCTGCATCAGCAATTGTTGTTGCTGGCTGCGCTTTTGTTCAAACCGGGCTCGCAGTTGCTGTAACTGTTGCTGTTGTGTGCCACTTTGGCTGTGCAGCAACTGCTGCCCGGCTTCATGCTCAAGTAACTGCTCAGTACTGTGCTCTAGTGCCTGCATCAGCTGTTCTATACTTTCTTCCAACTGCGCCTGGCGCAATTGCAGTTGTTCGCGCTCGGCTGCCAGCTTTTGCGCCAGCTTCTGTGCTTGCTGCAGCTCTTGCTGAGCCAGCAACAAGCCGGTTTGTTGCTGTTGTAGTTGTCGCTGCATCTGCTGCAGGCTTTGTTGTGCCTGTTGCAGCATGTCAGCCGCTTGTTGCTGCGCCTGCTGTTGAGTGGCTAACTGAGCGGCAATGCCTTGCTGTTGCTGCTGTGCCACCGCCAGCTCAGTAATCAGTTGTGCTAAACGTTCCTGGCGCAATAAATAGCTGTCTTGTGCAGCGGCACTGGCCAGCAGTGCCCAGTTGCTACCAAGCCAGTAACCCTGCGGGCAAATAACTGACTGGCCAGCTTTAAGAGCTGCGACACTCTGCTGCGCTGCTGTTAAGGTTTCTGCCAGCAGAATATGGTTAAAACTGTCGGGATAAACGCCTGCCAATATCACCTCTGCCAGCGTGCCTGCTATAACTGGCTGTTTATTAGCTATTACCACAGTAGCCGGCGGCTCCGGAAGCTGCGCAGCAACAGCTGCATGCTGCAATTGCCCCAACACCAGCGCAACTGCAGCAGCCCAGCCGGGTTTAACCTGCAACTGGCGCAGCAATTGTTGTTGCTGGTTGTCCTGCTGCTGTTGTTGTTGCTGTAATTTTTGCTGTTCGCGCTGCAGCATCTGCAGTTCACTATTGGCGTTTAGCAGCTCTGCCTCCAGTTGACGGCTTAGCTGTTCATGTTGCTGTAACGCCGCCTCTGCCTGGCTATGCTCCTGAGTACGTTGCTGTAGCAACTCTGTGGTTTGTTCAAGTTCAGCAGTTAGCTTACTGATGCGCTGCTGCAGCGGCTCAAGTAACAGCTCTGCGGTTTCCTGCTGCAGTTGCTGCTGTTGTTGCTGCAACTGGTTTAGCTGTTGTTGCTGATTTTGTAACTGCAACTGTTGCTGTTGCTGTTGTTGCTGCAGACGAAAATGCTGCTGTTGCCAGTGCTGAAATGCCTGTTGCTGCTGTTGTTGTTCATCTTCCAGTTGCTGCAGTTGTTGGCTAAGTTCGTCCAGTTGCTCGCTAAGCAAGGCCAGTTGCGGTTCGTCCTGTTGCAACTGTTGCTGCAACTCAGTTTGTTGCGCCTGCTCGGTGGCGATAAAATCTTCGGCCTGGCTCAGGCTGTGTTTGGCCTGCTGCATTTGCGCAGTGAGAGTTTGCTGTTGCTGACGCTGATGCAAAATTTGCTGTTCCAGCCGGCTGATAGTGGCACCGTGCTGATAAAACCGGCTTTGCACCTGATCCAGCTGCTGTCGGGCTTCCTGCGCCCGCTGCTTTAATTCCAGCAGTACGCGCTGATCGCCCAGCTCCTGCGACTGATATTTTTCCAGTTCAGTTTGCTGTTGCTGTAATTGCTTGTCCAGTGCCGTAAGCCGGTTACTGTAATGCAGCCACTTTATCGTTGTCAGCTCTGCCTTTAGTTTACGCTCTTGTGCTTTTAGCTCTTTATAGCGCTGCGCCGCAGTAGCCTGACGTTTTAGCTTTTCAATGTTTTTACCCAGCTCTTCACGTACATCAGCCAGCCGATCAAGGTTTTCGCGGGTGTGCTTAATACGGTTTTCAGTTTCGCGGCGCCGCTCTTTGTATTTGGAAATACCGGCAGCTTCTTCGATAAACACCCGTAGCTCTTGCGGCCGGGATTCTATCAGCCGCGAAATCATGCCCTGTTCAATAATGGCGTAGCTGCGCGGCCCAAGGCCGGTGCCAAGGAAAATATCGGTAATGTCACGGCGGCGGCATTTGCTGCCATTTAAAAAGTAATTCGACTGTGCATCGCGGGTAACAATGCGTTTAATGGCTATTTCACTGCGATCGGCCAGGCCACCTGCCAGGCGGCCTTCGGTATTTTCAAACACCAGCTCTACTGATGCCTGAGACACTGGTTTGCGCTGCGACGAACCGTTAAAAATAACATCGGTCATGGCGTCGCCACGCAGATTTTTTGCTGAGCTTTCACCCAGCACCCAGCGCACCGCATCAATAACGTTAGATTTACCGCAACCATTGGGGCCAACCACAGCTGTCATCTGCTGTGGAAAAGGTACACTGGTGCTGTCAACAAACGACTTAAAGCCGGACAGTTTTATTTGTTTTAAGCGCATCTGGGCAGCATAGTGTTATTGTTATCATTGCTTTGGGGTTATCATTGCGTTAGACAAAATGTACCAGCGGCCATCTGCGCTGTCACGAAAAAATCAATCTCTTTTCTGGCTAATCAACATCTTACGCCGCCAGCGCTGGGCTTTTTCCGCTGCAGTGTTATGCACCACAGTACGGCTTTTCTTTGGAAATACGATAACAGGGCGCGATATTAGCAAATTATTCGGGTATACCACCTGCTCATTGTCTTTAGTGCGCAGCACTGTGCTAAACAGGTTAATTTCAACAATGCGCCCTTCAAGATAATTTCCGCCATCTATTACCCGCACCTCCATGCCTTCGGCAAAAGCCTTTTGCCCCAGCAGAATAAAAAACGCAGTAATATTGCTAAGCAAACTCCAGGCGGCAAATAACGCAACCCCGACCACGGCAATCATTGACGATGCCAGCACCAGCAAACCGCGGATATCAATACCCCAGATTATGCTTAGCACTACAACCAACAGTAACACCAGCAGAATATGAAATACCGCCGCTGCGCGTTTATTCATTTCGGCTTTGAGTTTGCTGTGAGCTATAACCTGATACAGCAGCGGCATAACCCGGCGGCTGATAATAAAATACAGCACCACCACCGTTACACTAAGCAATAGCTGAACGGTTATCGGGCTAAAATGGGTAAACATTTGCTGAATATAATCAAAAAATGACACGACAGTAACTCCGCTCAGCGCTGTTTAATCCAGATCGTTTAGTGGCCAGCGCACGATAAAGTCTTCAAAGTCATCCAGATTTACCTGTAACTCAGAAATGGTTTTATTGCGCACGGACATTTGCTTTTTATGCATCAGGCTTTTTTTACCGCCGTTGAGTAACGGATGCCAATGCGGCAGGCCGCGCCCTTCATGTAAACGCCGGTAAGCGCAGCTGGTAGGCATAAAGAAAATGTGTTTCAGGTTTTCTTTTGTCAGCGCTATGCAGTCGGGTACCAGCACGGTACGCTGGGTATATTCGGTGCACTCGCATTTATGGCTATTCAAATAGCGGCAAGCAATATTGGTATAATGCACCTGTTCATCCTGATGCAGCACTGCCGTTGGGCCTTCTTCTTCGTCATCGTCAATAAATTTATTTAAACAACATTTAGCGCAGCCATCGCATAAGGCCTCCCACTCTTCAGTGTTCATTTCGTCCAGGCTTTTTGTCTCCCAGAACCGCTCTGCTAACGCCATCTTTAATTTACCTTGCTGTTTACTGTAAAAATATCAGAAAGTTGCAACTGCAGCGTATCACCAGAGCTAAGCGGGCCAACCCCTGCCGGGGTGCCGGTAAGCACAATATCGCCGGGCAGCAGGGTAAAATGCCGGCTCATTTCGCTAATAAGCTGGCTAATCCCCCGGATCATATTGGCAGTATTACCTTGCTGGCGCTGTGTACCATTAACGGTTAGGCTAAACTCCAGTTGCTGCGGGTGCTGTACCCGGCTTTTTTCAACAAAACCGGCTACCGGGCAGGCGCCATCAAAACCTTTGGCTATCTCCCACGGCCGGCCCAGCTGTTTTAATTGCGCCTGAACCTCACGAAGCGTCAAATCCAGCGCTAAACTGTAGCCCCAGATTGCATCATTTACCGCAGCATAACCGGCCTGTTTTAACGGTTTACCAATCAATACGGCCAGTTCAGTTTCATTGTGCACTGCGCCCTGACCAGCCGGAATAGCAAAACCGGGGCTGATCGCACACAGCGCAGTAGAAGGTTTAATAAAAAACAGCGCTTCAGGGGCCGTTTTGCTTTGCATTTCGGCAATATGATCCTGGTAGTTCTGGCCGATGCAAACAACTTTACCTACCGGTAAATCGATAGGGCTGCCGCTAATACTCAGATGCTGATAAGTCATTAATGTTAATCCTCAGCCACAATTAAATCGGCCAGATAACCTACACTGGTAACAAAGTAATAAGAGCGGTTCCAGTGCATCAGTACTTTGTAGTTGTCGTACGCCAGAAAAGCGCGGCCGCCTTCGCCGTCAGGCAAAACCAGCGCAGCATTAATATCACGGGCTGGCAAAGCGGTGTTATTTAGCCGCTGCACTCCCAGCTTATTCCAGTCGGCCAGACTGCGCTCAGATTGCGACCAGCGGCCCAGCCATTCATTACGCTGCAGGCTGCCTCTGGCAATGGCATTTGCCGCATCAAAGCCGTCGGGCAATATTACTTCGCGGCCCCAGGTTTTGCTGTTATCCCAGCCTTGCTTCTTTAAGTAGTTGGCAATAGAGGCAAATACATCGAGCTGATTAGTCCAGATATCTTTTTTACCATCGCCGTCGCCGTCTTGTGCGTAGGCCATAAAAGAGCTGGGCATAAACTGGCTTTGCCCCATAGCCCCGGCCCAGGAGCCTTTCATATCATCCAGACTGATATGCCCCTGCGCCAAAATATCCAGTGCATGATAAAACTCTTGCTTAAAAAAGGTTTCGCGCCGCCCCTCATAAGCCAGTGTAGCTAATGCCGATGGCACCGAATAGTTGCCCATAATGCGGCCAAAGCTGCTTTCCAGCCCCCACAACGCAACAATAAAGCGTGGTTGCACGCCATATTTCTCGCCAATTTTTTCCAGCTCAGGTAAATATTGCTGATAACGCTCGCGCGCCATTCTGATACGGGTTTCGCTTACACGCTTGGGTAAATAAGTACTTAAGGTTTCAACAAATTCCGGCTGGCTTTTATCGGCAGAAACAATGCGCTCGTGAAACGTCAGCGAAGCAAACACCGGCTCAAGTAATTCCGGCGCATAACCTTTACTTAATGCTTCCTGCTTTAGCGTTGCGGTGTAATCTGCAAAGCTTGGTTTGTTGTCGGTGGTTTGCTCCTGAGCTATTACAGCCACGCTAAAAAAGGTACTTACGGCAACACAGATAAGAGATCTAAACATAAAAAAACCCATTGATAATGAAAAATTACTGTTGTAACAGCTTTTTGTGTTCTGCCAGTAAATTGTCTACCGGCGGCGGTATCTGTAAATAATAACCCTGTTGCAGCAATTGCTGCTTTACCTTATCGATATCTGCCAGTGCTAAATGTTCCCGCCCTGCCAAATTGAGCAGTGTAACCAGCACAGGCGTGCCAAAGGTTTGCAACAGTGCTTCAGGCACCTTGCTAAAATCATCCCGGCGTTCAACATACAGATAGGTACTGTCTTTTCGCACACTTTTATAAACGGCACACAGCATCGAATAAAACCACGCATCAACCTTGCTTAACTAAGGGCTAAACTATAACATGACAGCCTTGTATTGCGTACCCGCCAACCTGCGGCAACGCAAATAAATGCCGGGTGTTGGCTAAGTGAAGAACAGCCGGTTATGGTAAATAATAACAAGTGCGCACTATACCCTTATGTCAGATCAGTCTTTGGAACTAAAAGGCAGCTTATTTCCTTTATCGGTGCTGTCATGTGCCGATCTCAGTGTCAGTTCACTCTCACAGCAACTCAGGCAAAAGCTGGCTCAGGCTCCGGCCTTTTTTTATCAGGCGCCTATTATTCTTAATTTAGCGGATGTACAGCAAGCTCCTGATTTTCATGCGATAAAACAACTTTTTACCGAGTTAAAACTGGTACTGGTAGGTGTTTGTGGTGCCAGCAGTGAGTTAAAGCAACAAGCGCAGCAAGCTGGCCTGGCCGCCTTACAACTGGCCAAAGACAGCAAAACTGCGGTCACCGCCAGCAGCAATACACGCCAAACCGCAGTGGTAACCAGCACAGTTAATGTACCGATGGACAGCAAAATTATTGAGCAAACTGTGCGCTCCGGCCAGCAGGTATATGCCAAAGGTGCTGATTTAATTGTTAAAGGCACTGTTGGTGCCGGTGCTGAAGTAATAGCTGATGGCAATATTCATATTTATGGCACCTTGCGCGGTAAAGCGATTGCCGGTGCAGGCGGTGACAGTACTAAACGTATTTTTTGTTACAACTTACAGGCTGAACTGGTGTCTATTGCTGGTAATTACTGGCTTAGCGACAGCCTGCAGGGCGATTTTTGGGGTAAGCCGGCTTGTATAAAATTACAAGACGACCAACTGGTATTAGCAGAATTAGCGTAAGGATTTCACTATGGCAAAAATCATAGTAGTAACGTCAGGAAAAGGCGGCGTAGGTAAAACCACCTCCAGTGCTGCCATTGGTACAGGCCTGGCGTTAAAAGGCAAAAAAACCGTTATTATCGATTTTGATATTGGCCTGCGTAATTTAGATTTGATTATGGGCTGCGAGCGGCGCGTAGTGTACGACTTTGTTAACGTGATCAACGGTGAAGCCAATTTAAAACAAACTCTGATTAAAGATAAACGCATTGAAAACCTGTTTATTTTACCCGCCTCACAAACCCGCGATAAAGACGCACTAACCAAAGAAGGTGTTGAGCGGGTATTAAACGAGCTGGCAAAAGATTTCGACTTTATTTTATGTGACTCGCCCGCTGGCATTGAAGCCGGTGCCATGATGGCGCTGTATTTCGCCGATGAAGCAGTAGTGGTAACCAACCCTGAAGTATCATCGGTGCGCGACTCTGACCGTATTCTCGGTATGCTGGCCAGTAAATCGCGCCGTGCCGAACAGGGGCTGGACGCCATTAAAGAACACCTGTTGCTGACACGCTACAACCCCGAGCGGGTAGAAAAAGGCGAAATGCTCAGCGTAGAAGATGTAAAAGAAATTCTGTCGATTGATTTGCTGGGTGTTATTCCGGAATCACAAGCTGTGCTTAATGCCTCAAACTCAGGCCAGCCGGTGATCCTGGATAAAGACAGCGATGCCGGCCAGGCATATTTAGATACTGTTGATCGCCTGCTGGGTGAAAAAGTACCGTTTCGCTTTTTAACGGTAGAGAAAAAAGGCCTGTTAAAGCGGATTTTTGGAGGATAAAGGATGTCATTACTGGATTATTTTCGCTCGAGTAAGAAAACCACCGCCAATACTGCCAAAGAGCGTTTACAAATCATCGTGGCGCATGAGCGCAGACGGCGTAACAGCCCGGATTATCTGCCGCAGCTGGAGCGTGATATCTTAGAGGTGATCCGCAAGTACGTGGATATTTCGCCGGAAGATATTGCCGTGTCACTGGAGCAACGCGGCGATGAGCTGTCGGTACTGGAGCTAAACGTGACCTTCCCGGAAGATAAGCGTTAATTTTCAGAAATCTACAAATAGAGCCCGCTTAACGCGGGCTTATTATTTGAGATTACGGTAAGTTTTCAACTTAATTAGCAGCAATACGTTGCACCGGCAGCTGTAAATGGCTTTTCAGGAAACGGTCCATCGCTTTAAAGGTTTCCAGCCGGTGGCTGTTGGTGCTGAGGTAATGATCGCCGTCTTCCAGCTCAATATATTCTACTGATTTTTTCATGCTTTTCAGTGCTCTGAACATTGCTGTGCTTTGTTTCACCGGCACGGAACGGTCTTTAGTGCCATGTATTAACAATACCGGCACCTGGATTTTATCGGCATGTGTCAGCGGTGAGCGTTGCTCCAGCAGGGCGAAATTATCGCCTATTTGCTTTTTGACAATTTCATAATTGGTATAATTGCGGTGTGACTTTACCAAAGCTTCCACATCAGTAACGCCAGCAAAACTTACTGCGCACTGATATAACTCCGGCGTTTTTATTGTCCCCATCAGCGCTGCATAACCACCGTAGCTGGCACCCACTATGCAAATATTTCCCGGTACCGCTACGCCTTGTTCAATTAACCAGCGCGTGCCATCTTCTACATCGTCCTGCATTTGCAAGCCCCAGCCCTGCAGGCCCATTTGCATAAAGTCAAAGCCATAACCGTAAGAACCACGGAAATTCATCTGTAACACGGCATAACCACGGTTAGCAAAAAACTGTGTCCAGTAATCAAAGCCATCATCATCAAAAGATATCGGCCCGCCATGCGGGAAAATAATTGTTGGCAATGTCCCCTGCTGATAGTCTTTCGGCGTGGTCAGATAGCCTTCAATCGTTAAACCGTCGCGGGCTTTATATTGAATTTTTTGTTTTGCCACCATCAGCTCAGGTTCTAACTGGCTGAATTTAGGCAGCAAAAACTGCATAGTTTTGGCTTTACGATCGCCTAATAAATAAGCACCGGCGTTGATTTCACTGCTGGTTAGTACTATGTAGCGGTTTTGGTCGTGGCTCATACTAACAATATAATTATCGGCATCCGGTAAGGCGTCGTCTACGGCCTTTTGAAAAGCCTGATACTTAGGGTCTATATATTCTTCACCAATGGCAATAATCTTTTTGTCCTGCCAGGAGTAGGAAATATCAGCAGGAACGTCGTAATCAGGATTAGTTTTTATCAGCTCAGGCTCTGGTTTGTCTTTAGCCAGGTCAACTTTAAATATGGCTTTTTTGCCATTATGGTAGGCCGACACATATAACAGGTTTGGATCTTCATCAAAGCCTATTGGCCAGATCGTATCTTCTGATAACGCTTCAAACTGCCACAGTAAGCGGAAGTCTTTACTGTTTGGTTTTTTTTCTTTTATCTGAAACTGGGCATCGTCACGAAAAATAGCGATACGCGGTTTGTGTTGTCTGTCGGCAACCCAGTCGATCAGGTTCTCACGGGAATGTGCAACAACCTCAGACATAGCGCCATTGAGACTAATTTTAACCACACTGGTGCCCACTCCGTGATTAAAGCCATCTAGTGCCAGCAAAAAATGCTCTTCGTCTTCCGGCATTAATGCCACAATATTCGATTGAAATTGTGGTGTACGTACCAGTTTACGCTGTAGTTGCCCCCGGACAACGCTACGGTTTTTACCGGTTTCAGTGTCAATTACCACTAAACGGGTTTCAGTTACTGGCGTACCATGGCGGTGAGAGGCGTAAGCGGCTTTCATTAATAGCTGTTTATTATTGGCCCAGATAACCGAATAAATTGTCAGATCTCTGCTATCAGCTTTTACCAGAAACTTCTGCTTTCCGGTTTCCAGATCAAACAGTTTTACCAGCACCAACTGCTCCTTTTCTGTATCGACTGTTTGGATCATGGATAATTTAGTGCCGTCAGGCGATAACTTCAGCATATCGACACTCGGCGCACTGGCAAAGGCTTCTACCGGTAATTCTGCAGCGTTAACCAGACTAAATAACAAAACCAATACTATACTTATGCATCCTTTCATTATTATTCCTGATTTTATCAATAATGTTGTTGCACATTAGCAAAACCGGATTAACTCAGCAAAATATTTCTTTATCTGTTTATAAAAACAAAGCCCGCTTTAAACGGGCTTCAATATTAGATTACTAAATGTATTGTGCACTCACTGTACAGTAACAAAGTCATCCATCAGAATTAAACCTATCATGGTTGCATCCAGATCCACGCCATCACGCGCTATGGCAGTATAAATGCTGTTTGCTTCCAGACTTACCGGCGCTTCAATGGCTGCGGTTTTAGTACCGGTTGGCGTTACGCTAACAACATAGTCACCACCAGCCAGTGCAACATAGCCTGTTTCAGCTTTAAATGGCACATCGCTAAACGCAGGCGTAGCGGTGGCAATATCACCATCAACCGTGACATAAATATCTACATTACCGGCCAGCGTAGAGCCATGCACAATACGGACTTTTGCTTCAGTTGCCACCCGCCGCGGCATATCAGTCAGGATCAGCGGTTCAATTGTATTCTCACCCAACGAGCCTACAGCCAGCACACTGTAAAAAGCCCCAGCTGCAACGGTAACGTCAGCGTCAATCACAACCACACTGTTGTCGGCATCGGCAGCAACTTTCACGTTGTAGGTATCAGGTTCTACTGCAACATAATCGGTAAAATCGGGGAATGCCAGCGCATCTACCAGTGTTATGGCGTCGTTAACTAACACATCTACCGCCGGCGCATCCGACACATTATGTACTACCCGTATTGATGCGGTAGCACCGGCATCCAGAATGGCCAGCTCACTGCCGTCCTGCGCCACGGCTAACAGTGAAACCGGTGAATCGCCTGAATACTGGCTGTCAACAGCCGCCACCACTAAATCAGCACCTGCAGTGCTTAAGTCCAGCGTACCGCTGTCAAACACTACCGTTTCATTGTCAGGCAAGGTAATACGTACGCGGTACTCTGCCGGGTCTAACTCTAACGGATCAGTAAATTCTTTAAATGAGAAGGTCACCGCCGGGGTACCAAGTTCGGCGCCTGGTGCGGTAACATGTACACTGACTTCAGGCGCTGTAGAAGCAGCATGCACTACCTGCAGGCGGATTTTGCCTGCGGCTACATCATCCACGGTGCCGGTAACCACTAAAGGCTCCAGTGATTCCTCAGCCACTTTGCCAACCGCAAATACAGTGTAACGGGTTGCTTCTTCAAGTGTTAAATCCAGTGGACCTATTACCGTAGCAGTGTTATCGTCGCCCGGTAAAATAGCATCTACTGCGATGCTGTAAGTCGCCGGAGGCAGTGACAGTACATCTGATGCTTCGCCAAAGGCCAGGCTTTCTATCGCGGCATCACCGTTGGCCAGCACATTAACATCAGGTGCGTCTATCGAAGTATGAACTACCTGCACAGAGGCGTTAACCACGACCGGCGGAGGTGGTTCTGGTGTTGGAGCCGGATTATCATCATCATCTAACCAGCAACCTGTAAGCGATATTGCCAGCACTGCAGGTAAAGCAAAGCTTTTTATTTCATTCATTGTTGTAACCCTTCAGTTGTGAATTGCTGAAGTGTTACGCCTGATTTTTTGCTGAGGATCAGCACTGTTTTATAACAAAAATAGAATAAAAATGTCGAAAAAAAGCACTAATCCAAAGCTGCCTGAATAACGTAGTTCCCGCTCATTTTATAAGGTGATATGTGCCGGGAGCGGCAAAAATGGCTTTAAATACTCAGCACGCCAGCCTTTTAAATACTCTGGTACGGGCAATTGCTCACGTTCTTGATCTGTCACCCGCCAGCACCAGTTAAGGTATTCATTCAACTGGCGTTTTACTGACATAAATTCAGCCGGAATATTATGTTCAGCTGAGGCTTGTTTAACCGCAGCTGTAAGTTGGGTTACCGTTTCTTTATAACCGGCAAACTGCGACGGATGATAAAAACGTTGCGGACACTCAGCCGGTGGTAGTTCTTTAGCTGTGCTAATCAGTTCGATCAGCGCTTTGGCATGGCGTCGTAGTTCGCGCGGCGGCATACCAGGAATATTCAGCAGGCTTTCTGCTGTTGCCGGACGACGTTTGGCCAGTTCAACAAGCTGAATATCTTTGATAATAAGCCCCAACGCCAGATCCCGCTGCATAGCATATTGCTGGCGCCAGGCAGCCAGCTCACGCAGTACCGCCAGCTCTCTTGGCGTAAGTTGCCAGCTGTTTTTAATTTCCAGATACTTAAATTCCAGCGGTAATTGTTGCTCACGCCGCTGCATTAACTGTTGCCCTTCTGCCAGCAACAAACGCTGCTGCTCAGGAGCCATTTGCGCGGTGAGATGCTGATACAGCGGAAACAGAAAATGCACATCATTTGCCGCATATTGCAGCTGAGTTTGTGACAATGGCCGTGCCAGCCAGTCAGTGCGGGATTCACTTTTATCCAGTATCTCGCCACTTAGCTGCTCTACCAGCCTGGCATAGCCCATGCTGCTGCCCCAGCCTAACAACTCAGCCGCCAGTTGGGTATCAAAAAGAGGGGTTATCTGCATAATGCCAATGGTGGCCAGCGCTTCGATATCTTCGCTGCAAGAATGCAATAACTTAATTAGTTCAGGCTTGGCAAACAGCTGTTGTAGCGGCTGCCAGTCGGTAACAGATAACGGATCTACCAGTGCCAGCTGATTACCGTCATATAATTGAATTAACCCCAGTTTGGGAAACAACGTACTCTGGCGGATAAACTCAGTATCTACCGCCAGTAATTTACTGTTAGCTACCTGCTGACAATAGGCTGCCAACGCACTGTTATCTGTGATTACACCAATCATCTGTTACCTGTTATACGCTAAAACAAAAGCCGGCTTAAGGCCGGCTTTTTGTAGTGTTGCACGTTATCCGCGCAGTTCACGCCGCAAAATTTTACCAACATTAGTTTTTGGCAATTCTGTGCGGAATTCTACCAGTTTAGGTACTTTATAGCCCGTTAAATGTTGCCGGCAGTGTTGGATCACTTCCTGCTCAGTCAGGCTGGCGTCTTTTTTCACAATAAACAGTTTAACCGCTTCACCGGTGGTTTCGTTCGGCACACCAACAGCTGCGACTTCAAGCACTTTATCGCTCATAGCGACTACTTCTTCTATCTCGTTAGGGTACACGTTAAAGCCTGATACCAGGATCATGTCTTTTTTGCGATCTACGATATAAAAGAAGCCTTCTTCATCCATACGGGCAATATCACCGGTATAAAGCCATCCGTCCCGTAGTACTTTTTCAGTTTCTTCCGGCCGGTTCAAATATCCCAACATCACCTGTGGGCCTTTTACCAGCATTTCACCTGGCTCTCCGGCAGCCACGTCCACCCCCTCTTCATCAACCAGACGAATATCGGTAGAAGGCGCAGGCAAACCAATGCTGCCATTAAAACCGGTTAAGTCATAAGGGCTTACTGTTACCAGCGGGCAACATTCCGTTAAGCCATAACCTTCCATCAGGCGGGTGCCGGTTACTTTTTGCCAACGCTCAGCCACTGGCCGTTGTACCGCCATGCCTCCGCCAATAGAGGCTTTAAGGCCGCTAAAGTTTAATTCGGCAAAACCAGGGGTATTTAATAAGCCGTTGTACAGGGTGTTAACCCCGGTGAAAATAGTAAAATGAAACTTCTGCAGCTCTTTAACAAAACCTTTCATATCACGCGGGTTGGTAATAAGCAGGTTGGTTGCACCATATTTAAAGAAGGTGAAGAAATTCGCCGTTAAGGCAAAGATATGATAAAGCGGCAGTGCAGTAACGACTTGCTCGGCGCCTTTTTCCAGCAAATTATCTAGACAACCGCTGACCTGCTCCAGGTTAGCCACCATGTTGCGGTGCGTTAACATCGCACCTTTTGATACACCGGTGGTACCACCGGTGTATTGCAAAAATGCAATATCTGAACCCTGCATATCAGGCTTAGTGTATTTGAGTGTAGCGCCTTGCTCTAACACAGTATTGAAACGGATAAACTTGGTTAGCTTATACGCCGGGATCAGCTTCTTAATATACTTAACCACCAGATTAACCACTGTACCCTTTAAAGCACCAAGACGATCACCCATCTTGGTCAGAATAATGTGATCAAGTTTTACCTGGCTTTCAATAGCGGCCAATGTATGCGCGAAGTTCTCCACAATAATAATAGCTTTTGCTTTAGAATCATTGAGTTGGTGCTGCAACTCTCTGGGAGTGTATAGCGGATTCACATTTACTACTGCACAACCGGCACGCAACACCCCCATAAGTGCTATCGGGTATTGCAACAGGTTAGGCATCATAATGGCAACAGCATCGCCTTTTTTCAGCCCCAGCTCTGTTTGCAGGTAAGCGGCAAAAGCGATGCTTTGCTGGTCCAGCTCACGATAACTGATACTTTTCCCCATATTAATAAAAGCGGTTTTATCCGGGTACTGGGCAATGCTTTGTTCAAAGATACTTAATAATGACGGGTAATGATCGGCATTAATTTCTGCGGGTACGCCTGACGGGTAACGTTTTAACCAAACTCTATCCACCGTCCTCTCCTCTTGTCTAAGGTTATTATTGTATAGGTTTAAAACCATAAGCACGCAATCTGTTGCTGCGCTTTATTACTCAAATAGTGTTTATTGGAGTTTTTACTCTAACAGCCAATCATCCCATAATTGCTGACATTGCACAATTAGCGTGATTTATTCCAGCGGTTTTATAAATTTCAGCGTCATACGGTCACTTTCTCCAATGGCCATATACTGCTCTTTATTGTACTGCCCCATCGCCAGCGTTGGCGGCAAGGCATAAACCCCTTTGGGATAATTTTTGGTATCTGCCGGATTAGCATTTATTTCACTGCTCGCCACCAGTTCAAACCCAGCCTGTTCTGCCGCCTGAATAACATAGGCTTCATCCAGATAGCCTTCAACTGCAGAGCTGGAAATATCAGATAAGCGGGCAGCTCTGTGTTCAACCATACCTAATACACCACCAGGTTTTAATGCCTGAAAAACACTCTGCAAAGTGCCATATAAGTGACCGCTTTCGTTCCAGATATGTGCGTTACGAAAAGTCAGCACCATATCAAACTGTTCTTGCTGTGGCGGATAAAACCGGGGAGGATCCAGCTCAATATTGGTTACCTCACCAAAGTAATCACTTTGCTCGGCAACCCGCTGTGCCAGCCGCTCACTGACACGGGCCCAGAAAATACTGCGTTCATCTTTTAACGAGCCGTCGTTATGGCGAAATTGCGCCAGCGTTAGTTTGCCCTGATCTTTAAGAAAAGGCGCCAGGATCTCGGTATACCAGCCATGGCCAGGCCAGATTTCCAATACTGACATCTGAGGCTGAATACCAAAAAACTGCAGTGTCTCGGCCGGATTACGATATTTATTGCGCAGTTTGTGCTCTTTACTACGCTGCGCGGCATCAGCCAGTTGCTGTAATACCAGTTTCGGCTCTTCAGCCACAACAGGGGGACACAGCCAGGTTAACCCGGCAAAAAAAAGAGAAAATATGACTGTCTTTCTTGTAGTTATAATCGACATACACCAAACCTTACTAATTTGCAGACATCACATAGCACCGTTATAAACAGCTTGGCTATGCATACTTATGGCACATTTATATGCATTTACGCACTTTTACCAAAGCTTCGATTGTTCAGTTTTAATTCAGTTCCATTTACCTGCGGCAAATTTAGCTGAATTGCTCCCGCATACAACGTAAAGCATTAAGCCTGACAAAATAGCGTTTTATCGACAGTGGTTTGTCATCGCACTGCTATAAAGTACACTAGCAATTCAGAACATCAAGCTCTATATAAGGTAAACCTGCATGCGCCGTCATTTGTTATCGTTATCTTTATTGCTGGCCCCCGCTGTAGCACTGGCTGCACCCAAAAATATTATTTATATGATTGGCGATGGTATGGGCCCTGCGTATCTGGCAGGTTACCGTTATTTCAGTGATAACAAAGCTACTGCCGAAGTAGAAAACACTATTTTTGATGAGCTGTGGCTGGGTATGGCAAGTACCTACCCGGACGATGACACCTACGTTACCGACTCAGCAGCCGGTGCTACAGCGCTGGCTACCGGCTTTAAAAGCTACAACGGTGCTATTTCGGTTAACCGCCAGCATATTCCGATTGGCACTATGATGCAGCTGGCAAAAAAAATGGGGAAAGCCAATGGTATTGTTGCCAGTTCTCAGGTTAACCACGCCACACCAGCGTCTTTTTTAGCGCACAATAAAAGCCGGCGTAATTACAATGAAATAGCCGATATGTATATCGACTACCGCATCGAAGGCAAAACCGTTGCCGACGTTATTTTAGGTGGCGGCACAGATTATTTTATTCGTGATGACCGCAACCTGGTTAGCGAGTTTAAACAACTGGGCTTTCAATATACCGACAGCTGGCAGCAACTGAATACGTTAACCAAAGCGCCGGCAATGGCACTATTGGCAGAGTCAGCCCTGCCTGCAGTATTAAACAGCAAGCAGAATAACCAACTGGCTACGCTGACAGAAAAAGCCCTGCAACTGTTAACACCAGCTAAAAAAGGCTTTGTACTAATGGTGGAAGGCAGCCAGATAGACTGGTGTGGCCATGATAACGATATCGCCTGCGCTATGGCAGAAATGGATGATTTTGCCAAAGCCATCGCCGTGGCTAAAGCTTACGTTGATAAGCACCCTGATACCATTCTGGTGATCACCGCAGATCACGAAACCGGCGGTATGTCATTGGGTGCAGCCGGTGAATACCAATGGCTGCCCGATGTAGTACGCAAAGTTAGCGCTACCGGCCGTAGTATTGCACAGCAGCTGAAACAAGCAGATTCTGATAACGCTGCTTTGGCGCTGTGGGCAGAACTAACCTCAATCAGTTTAACCGCTGAAGAACAGCAGGCCCTGCTGGCAGCCCGGCAACAGGATGAAACCACACTGCGTAAGCTATCAAACCAACTGGTGGCAAAATATTCCTACACCGGCTGGACTACAGGCGGCCACACCGCGGCTGATGTAGCCGTACTGGCGTACGGCAAAAATGCTAAAGACTTTGTCGGTTTTCAGGATAATACCCAGATTGCGAAAAAGCTGATCCAATATATTCAGCAAACTAAATAGTGTTACTGCGCCGCTATTAACTGGCGGCGCAGTTTAGGTGCGCTGGTATCAGGGTGCAGCCAGATATCAAAAAATGCCGTGCCAAAAGCGCTGTCTTCCAGCCTACCTGTTTCAGTGCCATTAAAATAAAATATCACACTACCATCTGCGTGCAGCAATGCCGCCAGGGTGTCGCCCTTTTTTACATCCTGCCACAGGCTTTGTAACTGCTGCGCCCATTGCTGTTGCTGTGCTTTGCTGCTGTGGCCCAGCTTTTGCCATTCATCTACCGTGGCATCGATAAACTGCTGTCTGGTAATATCGCGTTTATAAGTCAGCTCCAGCAATAAAGGTGTACTTTGCTGGTAACTGTCAAACTTACCATCTTCACTGGCTAAACGGGCATCGTATAACTGCCAGAACATATAGCGGTATGAACCCTCGCCAACCGTTGTCAGCTCAGGCACTGCCGCCGCATTAAAACCAACGCCACCGGCCAGGCCCAGCAGCAATAACAGACTATACGGCTTTAACATACCACCTCCTGCTTTGGCCAAGCGCTACGGCAATAAGCGCCCAAACCACAATTAATACCAGTGCAGAGTAAAACTGCAGCGGAAACTGCAAAACCCCGCCACTTAACGCTGCCCCGCCCCAGTAAGATAAGGGGCCGCCGCTGGCGCCCAATATGGCTGCCAACCAGGGTTTAGTCAGTACCTTGGCCATAAACTCCACGGCGGCCAAAGCAAACACAGCCCACAGCAGCACAAACCACAACGGCAATAGCGCGTCACCACTAAACTGTATAACGCTCAGGCGCAGCAACAGCGTGTCTATGCCGATGCCTGCCAACAATATCAGCAGTACTGCAATGCGCCCCGCTTTATCCATCTGCCACAGGCCATAAAGTAAGTAAGCTGAAACTGGCAGTACAGCCTGTTGCTGAAAATACACCAGCGCAAACCAACACAGCTCAAAACCAACCAAAGCACGCCAGTTAAAACCTTGAGTGCATCCCATTACTGTTTCATCCTTCTGGCGACACTGTTGCGCAGATCATACGGCAGTAACGACAACAGCTTTAACAACACACTTAACCGGCGTGGGAAGCGGATCCGGCTGTTGCCTTTCGCTAATCCGCTATAAATACGGCTGGCCGCTTGCGTTACCGGCACTAAAAACGGCATAGCAAAATCGTTTTTTTGCGTTAACGGTGTATCAACAAAACCCGGCTCAATTAAACTGACACTAATACCGCTACCGGCTAAATCTACCCGTAAACTATCGACAAAATAACTGACGGCAGCCTTGCTGGCGCCATAGGCTTCACTGCGGGTAAAAGGGAAAAAGTGTGCCATTGAACTGACAATAGCCAACTGTGGTGTTAAAGACGCTTTTAGCAGCGGCATAAAGTATTTGGTGGCCGCCACCACAGCGTGAAAATTAATAGCAAAGGTGCGTTCAAACGCAGCCAGATCGAGATTGTTGGCATCAACATACTCGCAGGTACCGGCATTAAGCAGCAGTAAATCCAGCACTACACCGTCATCAGCTAATTGCCGGGCAGTACTTTGCAAAATGGTGTTGTCGGTAAGGTCCAGCGGTAAAGCGCGGATAGCAGGGTTTTGCGCCAGCTCATGCAGCTTATCGGCAGAGCGCGCCACCGCATAAACTGTCCAGCCGTTTGCGGCGTAATGCAACGCTAATTCGCGGCCGATGCCGGAGCTGGCACCGGTAATTAAACAAACAGAAGTCATAACCGTCTCTATGCAGAATTTCTCTGCTTAGACTACGGCGATAAATGATGATTGGTTTTATTCAGGCGTAAAGATCGACGCCGAGCATTGATTGCACTTCGCTGCGGCGTTGTTCATTGGCCTGGCTTTGGTAGGCATCTATGGCCTGTTGGCTGCGCCGGTCATTGGCAGAGCTGAAGTTTGCTTGCCGGCGGCGTTCGTCGTCAAGCTGGCTTATCACCTCATTGCTGGCACGTACACCGCGGCCTTGCGGCAACTCGGTAGCGGTTTCATTGCGCGGCAACGCACGGCGTGGCTCATTACCGGCAAAAACGCTGCTAATGTTGGTGGTGGCATTCAGGCTCTGATTAACGTTTAACGTCATAGCATCATCACTTAAGCAAACTGGCTTAATTATAACCAGAAAGCATTAATAACCAAGTTATTTTATCTTCCCGGCAGTTTTTGCCAGGTTACATCATCACGCACATACACCGGCTCAGCCAGCTCTGCGGCGATAAACTGCCCGGCAGCAAGTGCGGGCTGCGCCAGCGTCAGCATATCCTGCGCCGACGGATATAAAATATCATTGGCGATAACAGCGGCCTGTTTTTGCAGCAATACATCAGCATAGGTTTGCCAGCCGGTGCCGACAGCATGTACTTCACCACTGAGATCAAAGCCACTGATATCCTGCGGTTTAATGGCCACTTCGCTGCTGCCTGGCTGCATCAGACCCTGTTGTAAGGTAAAACTGCCGATATACACCTCGGCCATACGGGCATCTATTGCAGCTACTACCTGCTTAGCTGCATAAAGCCGGTGCGCGGCCTGCGCCATTGCCGCCAGGGTAGATACGCCATATACCGGTACGTCAGCACCAAAGGCCAACCCCTGGGTTACTCCCACGCCAATGCGCACCCCGGTAAAGCTGCCGGGGCCCCGGCCAAATACAATACCGTCCAGTTGCTTCAGGCTGATCCCGGCCTGGCTTAGCAACTGCTGCACCATTGGCAGCACGCGTTTGCTATGCTGCTGCGGACAAACTTCGTCCAGCGTCAACATATCCGTACCAACCTGCACTGCAACTGAGCAGGCTTCAGTTGAGGTATCAAGGGCAAGTAGTTTAATGATGGCTTTGTCCAACTTAATTATCCTGTTTCATTTGTTGTAAAAAGTTTACTGCTTCATCCAGTGAGCGGGTACGGCGCATCGGCGGTAAGCTGGTTAAAAATACTTCACCATAGGGCTTAGTAACCAGACGGTTATCACAAATTACCATTACACCACGGTCAGTAACATCACGAATTAAGCGGCCTACGCCCTGCTTTAAGGTAATTACCGCTTGTGGCAGTTGAACTTCGGCAAAGGGGTCCAAACCGCGCAGGGTGCAGTCTTCGCTGCGCGCTTGCAGCAAAGGTTCATCCGGTGAAGCAAAGGGCAGTTTGTCTATGATTACGCAGCTTAGCGTATCTCCACGTACATCTACGCCTTCCCAAAAACTACCGGTACCTAACAGCACGGCATTATCCAGTTTAACAAACTGCTCCAGCAATAAACGCTTGCCGCTGCTGCCCTGCACCAGCACCGGCTGGCGTATCAGATCGGGCAGCTGTTTCGCTACCAGTTGCAGCATACGATGGCTGGTAAATAAAAAGAAACAGCGGCCGTTATTGGCTTCAATAAGCCTAACGGCAATTTGCAGTAACTGCCGTGCCATGCCCTGCTCGTGCGGCTCGCTCATATAGCGCGGCACACATAACAGTGCTTGCTCAGCATAGTTAAACGGGCTTTCCAGCAGCAGGGTTTTGGCGTTATTCAAGCCCATTTGTGCCGTGTAATGGCTAAAACCGTTATTTACCGACAAGGTAGCCGAGGTAAACACCCAGCTGCGGTTATCGGCCGCTACTATGTCACGAAACTTATCTGCAATACTCAGCGGCGTTAAATGCAGGCTAACGTGCAAGCGGGTGGTTTCATACCACAGGCTAACACCGTTTTGCTGCATGTCGGTAAGCTTTAACAGCCGTGCTTTACACAGCGCTAAGCGCTCAAAGGCATTATCAATTAAATCGCTGCGGCCAAGGCTGCTTTTCATTACCAGATACAGCATATCTATGGCTTCGCTAACGCGGTTCAGTGCCGTTTGCATCTCTGGTTTTTGATAAGCCTCGCGCCAATTGCCTTTAGTGGCGTCATTGCCAAACTGCAGGCGCCAGTCTTTGATCAACTGCGCTACTTTATCGGCAGTTTTCGCCAGTTGCGGATGATCACGCAGTTCGGTTTTACAGGCAACATCAATATCACGGCACAGATCGAGTAACAGGCGGCTGGAGACATTTTCGCCAAAGTAGTCACTGGCAATATCCGGCAACTGGTGTGCTTCATCAAAGATAATCACATCCATTTGCGGCAGCAGCTCACCAAAGCCGGTGTCTTTTAATGCCAGATCAGCAAAAAACAAATGATGGTTTACCACTACCAAATCAGCAGCCTGGGCTTTTTTACGGGCTTTTAACAGATGGCAATCTTCATACACCGGGCAGTCTTTGCCAAGGCAGTTGTCTGTGGTGCTGGTAACATAGGGCAAGGCTTTGGAGTCTTCGCTGATATAGCTTAACTCACCGATATCGCCACTTTGGGTTTCGGCCGACCACTTTTTGATCAGGCTTAAATCCTGGATCAACTGATCATCCTGCATCGGCACATGGTTGTAATGCTGCTCTAAACGAAACAGGCAAAGATAGTTGCTGCGGCCTTTAAGTAACGCCAGTTGTAACGGGCTGGCCAGAGCTTTAACTACTTTGGGCAAATCGCGGAAATACAGCTGTTCCTGCAGGTTTTTGGTGCCGGTAGATAACACCACTTTTTTACCGCTTAACAGCGCCGGCACTAAATAGGCATAGGTTTTACCGGTACCGGTACCCGCCTCTACCACCAGGGCGGCAGGTGTTTCAATGACATCCGCTACTGCCTGTGCCATTTCTACTTGCGCTTCGCGGGCATTAAAACCGGCAATATGCGCAGCTAAAGCACCGCCCGGTGCAAAAGCACTGGTAACCTGCTTACGCATAACAACTCAGATTGTGATTAAAGAAAGTAGACAGCACTGAAACAACCGGCAGAAAAATAAGGCGGTTATTATGCCTTAATGGCGGGAAAATTCAGACAAAAATATCCAGATGACCATCTTTATCAACATGCTGGTCTTCTTCCGGCGTGGTGTAAGGCGCATTGGGGTATTCTTGCTGGCGTGGATCACGCTTGCGCACAGGCCGGGTTAAAATAAGGTACTTTTGTTCGTTGGGCTTAATCGGGCTTAAGCGCGCCTCTTTAAAAACCGGCACCACAACTTTCGGATCCTGCTCTATTGGCGTACCCGGTACACGTTGTATAAAAGGCATAAAAGCATCCATCAGCTCATCCTCAAAGCGATTTACCCGTTATCGGCTGTCCGGTTGAAAACTTTATCTCAAACCCGCATTGACTATACAAGTTGACCATTTTTTAAGCTTAAAATTCCAATGTCTGGATTTTAAAAGAAAATAATTTATTGCCACCCATAGCCAATAAACACACAAAACAACTTAATTTCAATAACTTAAAAATAGAACTGTAATATATTCAAAACCAAAACAGGCTTGCACTTGCTGCTACACAAGGGTAACTTGTATAGCAACTTAACCAGCAAAACCCTGATTATGAATATTATTACTGTACTGCACCATCATCATAGGTACTAGCCGTCCGCTTTGTCGGAGGGCTATGGTCTGGCGCTCCGGTGGTAAAGTAATAAACAAAAACCCCGCGCCCAGGCCGGGGTTTTTGTTTATTACTTTACTAATTTTATTATCGTCACGGAGACCAGTATGAGTCCGGCAACAGAATCTAAACGCTTACGTATCGCCATGCAGAAATCCGGCCGTTTATCGGTCGACTCTCAGGCCCTGCTTACCAGTTGCGGTTTAAAAATTAACCTGCGTGAGCAGCGTCTTATTGCCCATGTTGAGAATATGGATATTGATATTCTACGGGTGCGCGATGACGATATTCCGGGTCTGGTGATGGACGGTGTCTGTGATTTGGGTATCGTGGGCGAAAATGTGCTGGAAGAAGAGTCATTACAGCGCAAACTCGACAACGACAGCTTCGATTACACCGTATTAAAACGGCTCGATTTTGGTGGTTGCCGTCTGTCCATCGCTGTACCACAGGAAGAAAGCTACAGCGGCGCAGTGTCGTTGGAAGACAAAACCATTGCCACTACCTACCCGCGCCTGCTGGCACGCTATTTAAAGCAACAAGGCGTAAATGCCCGTATTGTTAATTTAAAAGGTTCGGTAGAAGTGGCCCCCCGCGCCGGTTTAGCCGATGCCATCTGCGATCTGGTATCTACCGGCGCTACGCTCGAGGCCAATGGTTTAAAAGAAGTCGATGTGATTTACCGCAGCAAAGCGGTGCTTATTCAGCGCAAAAACCTTACCGACGAGCGCCAGTTGAAGCTGATCAGCAAGCTGATGCCGCGCATTAACGGCGTAATGCAAGCCAATGAAAGTAAATACATTATGTTGCACGCACCGCGCGCCCGCTTGAACGAAGTAATTGCGCTGCTACCGGGTGCGGAAAACCCGACGATGCTGCCGCTGGCCGGTAACAGCGATATGGTAGCCATTCATGTGGTTAGCAGTGAAACGTTATTTTGGGAAACCATGGAACAGTTAAAGGCACTGGGCGCCAGCTCGATTTTAGTATTGCCAATTGAAAAGATGATGGAGTAGCTATGATCGGGGTAATTAACTGGGCGCAGTTATCAAAAAGCGAGCAGCAAGCTGCACTGGCACGGCCGGAACTTGCCGATTCAGCCAGCTTAAGCGACCAGGTGCGTACTATTATTAAGGCTGTGCGCCAGCAGGGTGATGAAGCACTGGTAGCATACAGCCGCCAGTTTGATGGCCTGAATGCCAACCCACTGCGCTTAAGCCCGCAAACCAAACTGGCACAGTTAAACCGCTTACTGCCAAAGCGCAAAGCGGCGATAGAACTGGCCTATGACAATATCCGCAAATTTCACGCTGCGCAGTTGCCGCGTGAAATCGAGGTAGAAACCAGTGTTGGCGTAGTGTGCCAGCTTAAAAGCCATGCTATTGCTGCTGTCGGTTTATATATTCCCGGCGGCAGTGCCCCACTGCCCTCCACGGTGTTAATGCTGGGTGTACCGGCACAACTGGCAGGCTGTAGCCGTATTGTACTGGTTACCCCACCGGGTAAGCCTGAAGCGGGTGATATCGCGCCGGAAATTCTGTACGCGGCCGAATTGTGTGGCATTAGCGAGATTTACACCATTGGCGGAGCCCAGGCGATAGCCGCGCTGGCCTATGGCACAGACACTATTGCTAAAGTAGATAAAATTTTTGGCCCGGGTAACCGCTATGTTACCGAAGCTAAACAGCAAGTGAGCCAGGATGCCAAAGGCGCGATGATCGATATGCCGGCCGGCCCGTCTGAAGTGTTGGTGCTGGCCGATAGCAGCGCCAACCCGGCCTTTGTTGCCGCCGATTTACTATCGCAAGCTGAGCATGGCCCCGACTCCCAGGTGGTATTAGTTAGCAACAGTGCTGACTTGATCAGCGCAGTACAGGCCGAGGTAGCCATTCAATTAGCACAACTACCCCGTAAAGATATTGCCGCCGCCGCGCTTAGCCATAGCCGCTATATTTTAACCGCCGATTTAACTCAGGCCGTGGCGGTAACCAATGCTTATGCGCCGGAGCATTTAATAGTGCAAACCGCTTGTGATGATGCGCTGGTTGATACATTTACCAGCGCCGCCAGTATCTTTGTTGGTAAATGGACGCCTGAATCGGCCGGAGATTATGCCAGCGGCACCAACCATGTGTTACCGACATACGGCTACAGCAAAACCGTGTCCAGTTTGTCGTTAACCGACTTTTACCGGCGCTACACAGTGCAAAAATTATCTGCTGACGGTATACGCCATATAGGCCCGGCCATTGAAGTGCTGGCCACTGCAGAAGGCCTGCAGGCTCACGCCAACGCAGTAACCCTGCGCCTGGCCGCCCTGACAGAGCAAGCAAAGGAATAAACCATGAGTAACAGTATTAATTCACTGGCCCGTGACGCAGTAAAAGCCATAGTGCCTTATGCCTCGGCCCGCAGCAGTATGAGCGGCGGCGCTATCTGGCTTAACGCTAATGAAAACGCGCTGGCGCCGGAATATAGCTTAAGCGGCAGTTTTAACCGCTATCCGTCGTGCCAACCCAAAGCGGTGATCGACAGCTATGCCACTTATGCCGGTGTAGCAACAGAACAGGTATTGGTAAGCCGTGGTGCCGATGAAGGCATTGAGCTGTTGATCCGCAGCTTTTGTGAGCCGAAACAAGACAGCATCAGCATTTGCCCGCCAACTTACGGCATGTATGCCATCAGCGCGCAAAGTAACCAGGTGCCGGTGAATATAGTGCCGCTTACCGCCGATTTTACGCTGGATTTGGCGGCGTTATTTTCTACCACGCCCAAACTGGTGTTTATTTGCAGCCCGAATAACCCCACCGGCGATTTAATCCCGCGCGAGCAGATTATTGCCGTGCTGGAGCACTATAAAGACAGCGCCTTAGTAGTGCTGGATGAAGCCTATATTGAATTTGCCCCGCAAGCGTCAGTAGTTGATTTACTACCACAATATCCAAACCTGGTGATACTGCGCACCCTGTCTAAAGCCTTTGCTTTGGCGGGCCTGCGCTGCGGCTTTACGCTGGCCGCGCCGGATATTATTAATGCGCTAAAACAAATGATTGCGCCCTACCCACTTGCTGAACCGGTAGCACAAATTGCCGCACAAGCTTTAACAGCTGAGTCTGTCGCGGTAATGCAAAACACCGTTACAACAATAAACACCTTGCGGGACGAATTTATCGCTTATGCCAAACAGCGCAGCGGCATTAGTAAAGTGTGGCCCAGCAATGCCAACTATGTATTGCTACAGGTAGACGATGCGGCAGCATGCGTAGCGGCACTTGCACAACAAGGCATTTTAATTCGTAATCAATCCAGCCAGTTGGGGTTGTCGCAGGTAGTACGGGTGTCTGTCGGCAGCCCGGCTGAAATGCAAGCGCTCTGCAGCGTAATGGATAACTATTTTAACTCGCTGACAACCCGGCAGCAGACAGCATTACAACAAACAGTACAGAGAGAACGCGCATGAGTGGCCAACCTATTTTATTTATCGACCGCGACGGCACCATGGTAGAAGAGCCGCCGGTAGACAAACAGCTCGACAGCCTGGAAAAACTGGCCTACGAGCCAGGCCTGGTGCCTGCTTTGTTAAAACTACAAGCTGCTGGCTACCGTTTAGTTATGGTTACCAATCAGGATGGCCTGGGTACCGATAGTTTCCCGCGTGATACCTTTGATGCACCGCACAATAAAATGATGCAGTTGCTAACCTCGCAGGGTATTCAGTTTGATGACGTACTAATTTGCCCGCACTTTGATAAAGACAACTGCAGTTGCCGCAAACCTAAACTGGGGCTGGTAAAAGACTACCTGCAGCAGGGCAAAATCGACTTTACCAACTCTTATGTAATTGGTGACAGGCTAACCGATGTGCAACTGGCAGAAAATATGGGCCTGCCGTCATTTCAATATAATCGCGAGAATCTGGGCTGGGGCGAGATTACCAAGCGCTTACTAAGCCGCGGCCGTAAAGCGACCGTGCGCCGTACCACACGCGAAACCGATATCGAAATTTCAGTGGATCTGGACAGCAGCGGCAATAACTTTTTTGACACCGGCGTCGGCTTTTTCGACCATATGCTGGAGCAAATTGCCACCCACGGCGGTTTTTCGCTACAGGTAAAAGTAAGTGGTGATTTGCATATTGACGATCACCACAGCGTGGAAGACACCGCACTGGCGCTTGGCCAGGCATTAAAGCAGGCACTGGGCAATAAACGTGGCATCAACCGCTTTGGCTTTGTGCTGCCTATGGATGAATGCCGCGCCGAATGTGTGCTTGATTTATCCGGCCGGCCACTGTTTGTATTTAACGGCGAGCTCGGCGAAGGCGCAGTTGGCGGCTTAACTCTGGAGATGGTGCCGCACTTTTTCAGATCAATAAGTGATGCCATGTTAATGACGCTGCACCTAAGCATTACCGAAGGCAATAAACACCACAAGGTAGAAGGCCTGTTTAAAGCTTTCGGCCGCGCGCTGCGCCAGGCCATTACCGTTTCAGGCGAAGCGCTACCCAGCTCAAAAGGGGTACTGTAATGCAACTGGTGATTGTTGACACCGGCTGCGCCAATATCAGCTCGGTGTATTTTGCTTTTAAACGCTTAGGCGTTAAAGCCAGCATCAGCAGCGATGCCAGGGTAATTAAAGCAGCAGATAAAGTGCTGCTGCCGGGCGTAGGTACGGCCCACAACGCCATGGCCAGGCTGCAACAGGCTGAACTGATTAATACCCTGCAAAGCCTGCAACAACCCATGCTGGGTATTTGTTTGGGTATGCAACTGCTTACCCGCCATAGCATGGAAGGTGACGTAGCCTGTTTAAACCTTATTCCGGGCGAAGTGCTGCCAATGCAAAGCGGCGAGCTCCGTCTGCCGCATATGGGCTGGAATACGCTGAAAAATATCAACAACCATCCGTTAATGCAGGGTTTTACCGAAACAGACTACGTGTATTTTGTTCATAGCTTTGCCGTAGCACCAGACAGCTACAGCCTGGCACAGTGCCATTATGGCAACGATTTTGCGGCAGTAATTGGCAAAGATAATGTTGCCGGAGCCCAGTTTCACCCCGAGCGCTCTGGCAAAACCGGCGCACGTTTATTACAGAATTTTCTGGAGTGGCAATTATGATTATTCCGGCAATTGATCTTATCGACGGCAATGTGGTGCGGCTGTATCAGGGCCGCTATGACAATACCACTGAGTACGCGTTCAGAGCGATTAACCTGCGTAATCAATATGCTCAGGCCGGTGCCGACTGGCTGCATATTGTTGATTTATCGGGTGCCAAAGATGCCGGCAAACGCCAGTTAAAATTATTAACCGAACTGATGACAGCCTCACCACTGCATATTCAGGTTGGCGGTGGTGTGCGTAGTGAGCAGGATTTAATTGACTTACTCGACGCCGGTGCCGGCCGTGTGGTTATTGGCAGCCTGGCCATTCGCCAAAGCAAGCTGGTACAAAGCTGGGTGCGTAAATACGGGGGCGAGCAAATTGTGCTGGCGCTGGATGTTGCCATTAATGAAAAAGGCGAGAAAACCCTGCCATCACATGGCTGGATAGAACAATCTGATATTACGCTGGAGCAGGTGCTGGACGGTTATATCGCTGCCGGTGCCCAGCATGTGCTTTGTACTGATATCAGTAAAGACGGCACCCTAAGTGGTGCTAATGTGCAGTTGTATAAAGAGCTGGCAGCAAAGTATCCGCAAATTCAGTGGCAGGCTTCCGGCGGCATCGGCTCATTAAATGATATCCGCGCTTTAATTGGCAGCGGCGTAGCTGGCGTTATTTTGGGCCGCTCGTTACTGGAGGCTAAGTTTACGCTTGAGGAGGCTATAGCATGCTGGCAAAACGGTTAATTCCCTGCCTGGATGTGCGCGATGGTAAAGTGGTTAAGGGTGTGCAGTTTCGTAACCATGAAATTATCGGTGATATAGTACCACTGGCCCAGCGTTACGCCGAAGCCGGTGCAGACGAACTGGTATTTTACGACATTACCGCATCAAGCGATGGCCGCGTAGTGGATAAAAGCTGGGTGCAGCGCATAGCAGAAGTGATCGACATTCCGTTTTGCGTGGCCGGTGGTATTAAAACGGTGGCTGACGCCGGAAAGATTCTGGAAATGGGCGCAGATAAAATTTCGGTTAACAGCCCGGCATTGGCCCGGCCAGAGTTGATTAACGAGCTGAACCACCATTTTGGCCAGCAATGCGTGGTGGTAGGTATCGACAGCTTTTTTGATGTTACCAGTGGCCAGTACCAGGTATATCAGTTTACCGGCGATGAAAGCCGCACGCAGAAAACGCAATGGCTTACCCGTGATTGGGTGGCTGAGGTGTTAAAACGTGGTGCCGGTGAAATTGTGCTTAACTGCATGAATCAGGACGGTGTACGCCAGGGTTATGATATTGCCCAGTTAAAAAGCATCCGCGATATTTGCACAGTACCGCTGATTGCCAGTGGTGGCGCCGGTACTATGCAACATTTTACCGATGTGTTTAACCAGGCAGATGTAGACGGTGCCCTGGCGGCCAGTGTGTTTCATAAAGGTATAATTGAAATTGCGGCGTTAAAAGCCAAACTGATTGCCGATGGTATCAGCATCCGGCCGTAAGAACGGAAACGGAGCGTCGAACACGCAATCGCTGCGTACATTTTTGCTGCGACACGCCATAAACCGTCCATGGGGGCTCGTCTCAGCCCGTCCGGGGCTTCAACGGTCACAGCAAAAAGTACATCCGCGCTTGCTTTGCTTGTGCCAGCCGTTAAGCAAATGTCTTAAGCGACGAGGATTAGCTGCTAAACAGAGCGTCTGTGGCAAGGATGCCACAGAGGAGCCTACAGGGAGGTATTTACGGCGTCTCTGTGTGCAGCTAAACCTCAGAGCCTACTAGCCGGTACAATAAAACGAATAAAGGTTACTTATGAACGAAGAACAAATCAAAGCGCTAAGCTGGCCCGATAACCAGTTATTACCCGCAATAGTCCAGCACGCCATCTCTGGCAAAGTACTGATGCAGGGTTATATGAACCCAGAGGCGCTTGAACACACACTGCAAAGCGGCCAGGTGACGTTTTTCAGCCGCAGCAAACAGCGGCTGTGGACTAAAGGCGAAAGCTCCGGCCATACACTCCAACTGGTTAGCATCGACAGCGACTGCGATGCCGACAGCATTTTAGTGCTGGCACTGCCGCAAGGCCCCACCTGCCATGTGGGTACTGAAACCTGCTGGCACGATAGTAGCGCCAACAGCCCGCAACTGGCGTTTTTATATGACTTAGAGCAAGTGATAAAACAGCGTGAAGGCGCAGATCCTGCCAGCAGCTACACCGCCAGTTTATTTGCCAAAGGCGTAAAACGTATTGCGCAAAAAGTCGGTGAAGAAGGTGTCGAATCAGCCCTTGCTGCCATGGCTGGCGATAAAGAAGAACTGGCCAATGAAGCCGCCGATTTAATCTTCCACCTGCTGGTACTGCTACGCAGCCAAAAGCTGGAGCTGAACGATGTAATTAAGGTACTGCAACAGCGGCATAAATAACATGGTTAGATTAAAACGGCAGGTGTAGTTTTAATTTATACAGCCAGCGCAAGGTTATGGATTTATAACCGGCGCTGGTTTAACTTACTATAAGGTTTAAAGTTAACGTGGCAACAATACTCTCCCTTGACTACACTGTTAACGTTATTAGGATTAAACCGCCGCATATGTAAGCCGAGGCTAAGCAAATCCAGATGCAGGACGTATCCACCGGCAATGCTCAATCACAGCAGATATCAGACAATGAACCAGCCAGCAAACTGGTTGCTACTGTTGATTTTTCAGCCCTTAACACCGCTTTTAACAATGTCCGGCAGCTAATGGGATCCCCCGTGGTATTGCTTGATATAAACGGCAAGGTGCTGGCGTCATCTGACTGGCCAGATGCCCGTAGTGATTTAGCGCAGGTAACTGAGATGTATGCCGAATACGGCCAGCATGATTACGCGACGCCAATAATACTGGACGGCGAACATATTGCCAATTTGCTGGTTGGCAAGCGCCGGCTAAATAACAGCAATATGGATAAAGCCCAGCTCAACAGCATAATGCAAATGCTGGCGCCACTGACGCTACAAATTACAAAACTCAGCCTGATAAACGCCCGCTATCAGCAGCACCTGCAACAAACAACACGCAAGGTAGCTCAGCATACGCAGGAGCTACTACTACAAAATCAAATTTTAAGCCAGATTAGCGAAGGTACCGAATTAAAAAGCATATTGCACACCCTGGTAACTCAGGTAGAGCTGCTGCATCCCGAAATGCTGTGCTCAATTCTGTTACTGGATGAGGACGGTAAAACCCTGCATCATGGTGCAGCACCATCATTGCCGGATAGGTACAATCAGACATTAGACGGTATACCTATTGGCATGGGCGTAGGTTCTTGCGGTACAGCGGCGTTTACCGGAGAAACGGTTATTGTGACAGACATCAGCACACATCCTTACTGGCAACCTTATCAGGCACTGGCGCAGTTGGCCGATGTAAAAGCTTGCTGGTCGCAGCCGGTAAAAAATGCCCAGGGTAAGGTGCTGGGTACCTTTGCTATTTACCATCATCAACCGGCCACCCCTTCAACTGAGCAGCTTAATATTATTAAAGCTTATAGCAACCTGGCTGAGCTGGCTATTAGCCGTAGCCTTAGTGCCGCACAGATCCGCCGATTAGCGTTTTACGATAACCTCACCGGCCTGGCCAATCGACGTTTATTAGAAGAACACTTACTGCAGGCGATAGCATCCAGCCAACGCAGCCAAAAGTACAGTGGTTTAATGTTTATCGATCTGGACAACTTTAAACCGGTAAACGATATATACGGCCATAAAAAAGGCGATAACTTACTGGCAGACGTAGCCAGCCGTCTGCTTAGCACCGTGCGCCAGACAGATACCGTAGCCCGCTTTGGTGGCGATGAGTTTATTGTATTACTGCGCGATATTGATACGGATGCCGATCGCAGCAAACACTATATGCAACAAATTGCCACCAAAATTACCCAGGTGCTTTCCCGCCCCTATCCCTTATCTGAAAACCATATGCATCAATGCGCCTGCAGCATCGGTCTGGTATTGTTTCAGGGTAACAATAACAGTGATGAACTACTACGCCAGGCCGACACAGCTATGTATCAAGCCAAACGGCTGGGCCGGAACCAGCCTTGTTGGTTTTCCGATAAATAAGCCGCTGCTATCAGCCAACGCTTGAACGACGACACCTGTCGCATAGCAGCATCCCCACCTTTAGCAGAGTATTGACAAGGCCTGTGCAGGCATCGACTATAGTGGCCGTCTTACGTGTAATATTCCTGTCAAAATTAAAATAAAAGAGTACTTATGAAAAAATCCATTCTGATGCTGGCACTGGCCAGCAGTTTTGCCATGGCTGATGAAGGCATGTGGATGCCACAGCAACTGCCGCAAATTGCCACCGAATTAAAAGCCGCAGGGCTGGAACTGGACCCGGCCAACTTAAGCAAATTAACCGAATTTCCGGCCGCTGCTATTGTCAGTTTGGGCGGTTGTTCAGCCTCTTTTGTTTCACCCAATGGTTTAGTTGCCACTAACCACCACTGTGTTTATGGCAGCATTGCGCATAACTCAACACCGGAAAACGACTTACTGGCCAACGGCTTTTTAGCCCAACAGCTTGGCGATGAAGTTGCTGCCGCGCCTGGCAGCCGGATTTTTGTCACCAAAGCCGTAGATAACGTTACCGATCAAGTGATTAATACCCAAACCGCTAAACTAAGTGGTAAAAAGCGTATCGATGCTATTGAAGCTAACCAGAAAGCTATTGTCGCTGAATGCGAAAAAGACGAAGGCCACCGCTGCACCGTAGCCGCCTATTACGGCAGCTTAGAGTTTTACCTGATCAAACAGCTGGAAATTAAAGATGTACGTTTAGTGCATGCTCCGGCCGAAGGTGTGGGCAAATTTGGCGGCGACACCGACAACTGGATGTGGCCACGCCACACCGGCGATTACAGTTTCTACCGCGCTTATGTCAGCCCTGAAGGTAAATCGGCTGATTACAGCATAAATAACGTGCCCTATAAGCCGGATTATCATTTAACGCTGGCCAAAGACGGCTTAAAAGAAGGCGATTTTGTCATGGCACTGGGTTACCCGGGCCGAACTAACCGCCACCGTTTACCAAGCGAAGTCAGCGAAACCTTTGAATGGGCTTACCCCAATACCGTGGCACAGTTTAAAGACACCCTGGATATTATTGCCCGCGAAACGGCCAGCAATAAGGATGCTGAGTTAAAGTACGCTAGCCGTGTTGCCGGCTTAAATAACTATATGAAAAACCGTCAGGGCATGCTGGACAGCTTTGCCCAAAGCGACTTTTTACAGCGTAAAACACAAGAGCATAAAGCGCTGACAGCCTGGGTTAACAGCAACAGCGACAATAAAAAAGCCTACGCTAAAGACTTAACGGCAATAGAAAAACTGTTAAAAGAAAACCAAACCAAAGAACGGGCCAATTACCTGCTAAACAACGCCACGCCGCGCCTGCTGGCAGCATCACGCGCGTTGTATCGTTTAGCGCAGGAAAGCACCAAACCGGATGCACAGCGTAAAGCTGGCTTTCAGCAGCGCGACATTCCGCGCTACAAAGCTTTTGTTGCCGGTATGGAGCGCAACCTGGATGTTGGCGTAGAAAAAGCGCTGGACCTGCACAACCTGAGCAAATACGCCGCTTTGCCGAAAAAACAACGTAACGCCGATTTTGACAAAGCGATGGGCATTAAAGATGGCATGAGCAGCGAACAGCTGAAAAACCTGATTGACAGCTGGTACGCCAACAGCGATTTAACTGATTTGGCTAAACGTACTGCCCTGCTGGACAGCACACCACAGCAATTTGCCCAAAGCAGCGATGCTTTTGTCAAAGCTGCGGTAGCACTGTATCAAAGCGATTTAAAACGTGAAGCTGAAGAAGAAGAACTGGCCGGTAAAATTCAGCAGGCGTACGCCAGCTATATGCGCGCCAAAATAGCCTTTATGCAGTCTAAAGGCCAGGCCGTTTACCCGGACGCTAACAGCACACTACGGGTAACTTACGGTAACGTAAAAGGCCGCGCGCACGGCACTGAAGATGGCAACGCCTGGGCGCCCTTTACCACGCTGCGCGGTATTACTGCCAAAGCAACCGGTGAAGGCGAATTTAATGCACCGCAAAAACAGCTGGATGCGATAAAAGCCAAACAATACGGCCCGTATAAAGTAGAGAGCTTAAATTCTGTACCGGTAAATTACCTGGCTACACTGGATATTACCGGCGGCAACTCAGGCTCGGCAGTATTAAACAGCAAAGCCGAACTGGTAGGTTTAGCCTTTGACGGCACGCTGGATTCCATCATTTCAGATTGGGATTTCAACCCGGACAACACCCGTTCTATTCAGGTAGATCACCGTTTTATGCTGTGGCAAATGCAGCTGGACGGCGCAGATAACCTGTTACAAGAAATGGGTGTTCAATAACCATCCGCAAAAAAGGGCCGCAAGGCCCTTTTTCATTCACAGCTCCGGATCGAACCGACTTGTCCACACAGACACGCCGTAAATACATCCCTGTAGGCTAGATTATAAACTTCGTCCATGAAGTTTATCCTGCGGACCAGCTTCGCTGTTCAAATTCGCTCCAGACGAATTTGTCCGCATCCATGCCGTCAACGGTCTGTTTAGAACAAGTCGATTCTCACCAAAGTGAGTTCAATCGTCTAAGTTGCTTTTTCAAGTAATTCAGCCGCCAGCCTGACAAAATCTGAAGAGGTCAGTATGCCCTTCAGTTTATTGTTTTCATCTACCACCGGCATACAACCATGACGGTTTTTAACGAAAAACCCCGCCACTTCTTTTAACGATTGCTCCGGCGTTACTGCAGCAAAATCGGTAGCCATCATATCGGCTACCAGCTGTTGTTTTTCTTTACGCTCCAGCGCGGTGGCGCCAAACTGCGCCATTAAGCCCATTACTTTGGCAATCATAATTTTTTGCGTCAGCATTCCCACCAAAATACCATCGGCATCTATTACCGGAATATGGCGGATATTTTTGCCACGCATTAAATCATGTGCATCTTTTAAACTGGCCCCCCGGGTTACACATAAGGGATCTGGCGTCATTAATTGGGCCACAGTAGTAATGGTCATAACAGTCTCCGTATTAAAACAGGTTTTCAGTTATACCGCATAAGGTAGACCTTCAATTGGCGCTGGATCAAGTTTTTGCCGTTTAGTCAGGCTTTGAACTTATCGAACTGCCAAGCGATGCCACGATAACCAGGCCTATCGCCAGCCACTGCCATAGCGTAAGCAATTCTGCCAGAATAACAAAGCCAGCCAGCGCGGCTATTGCCGGTTCCATGCTCATAAAAACGCTAAAGTTTTGCGATGTCATATTACGCAGTGCCACCATTTCCAGTGTATAAGGCAAAGCACTGGATAAAATACCCACCAGCAGCCCCAATGGCAGCACCTGCCAGCTAAGCAGCGCCATGCCCTGGCTCACAGCACCTAGCGGCACCAAAAAAGCAGCCGCCACTGTCATACCCAGTGCCACTGTAATACCGCCCGAAGCCTGCGCATTGGTGCGCTTACCAAATAAAATATACCCGGCCCAGCACGCACCTGCGCCAAGTGCCAGTACTACGCCAATCGGGTCCAGCGCGTCGGCACCACGCATATCGGGTAGCAGTAATAAAATGCCGGCAATAGCGCAGGCTACCCAGATTAAATCGCGTTTACGTCGTGATAAAAACAATGCAACGGCCAAAGGCCCGGTAAATTCCAGTGCTACGCCAATACCCAGCGGAATACGGGCAATAGCTAAATAAAACAAGATATTCATACCGCCCAGACACAGGCCATAAGTCACTATAGCATTCCAGTCACGCCGGTTTGTTGGCAAACTGCGCCACGGCCGGAATACCAGCCACAGCACCAGTGCAGAAAACCCCAGCCGCAGCGCGGTAGTGCCCTCGGGGCCTATTACCGGAAACAGTTGCTTGGCAATAGATGCACCAGACTGAATAGTCAGCATTGCCAGCAAAACACTGACCACCGCCACAACCAGGTTACGATTGAGCACAATTGACATAAGTTTAAAACCCGACAGAACGCAAAAGGTAAGAGCAGCATTGTAACCCGCCGCCAGCGCCAAATGTAACTGAGTGCGCACTGAATTACGCCGCGGTTGCGTTATTTCAGGGCAAACACAGCGTTATCCGGCATAACCTGCTGTGGAATTACACCAATACGTAAAGAAAATATCATTTTGCAGCAATCATTTAGGCACATATTGCTATTAAGCAAGCATTTGGCACATTAGCTGCTTTGCTTAAGCTAACGGTATTTGTGCTCATTCATGTTTTGTGCCTTCAGCTTCAGGAGCATTATTATGACCGGACTACATAACCGCAGCCATCCTCTGCGTGATGTACTGGATAAAGAATTGCAGCAGCGTACTTTTCCGGCGCTAACGGCGCCAAGCCGGCTGTGCCAGTTTATGCTAACGGTATCGCCGGCCTCGCGTAGCAGCGAACTTAGCTTTATGCAACAACTGGCCACAGCGCAAGGCAGCCATTTTAGTGAAACCGACCATGACATTAACCTGCCATTGTTTGGCGGCAGCCTGCGGTTTGAAAAACATGGCGAGTTTTCCAGCTATATCTTTATTCAAAATGGCAGCGAAAAGCAGCTATTTGATGATCCACTGGATTTTCTGCCCACGAAGAACTGGCTGGATAATATTCCGGGCCAGATTTTCCGTGTGGTTCAGCTAAGCGTTATCACACCGGCACAGCTAAAAAGCCATGCCGACACCAACCAGTTATTTAACCCGGACAATTGCATCAGCAGTATGCTGGCCGGGCAAAAAGCCCGTATCTGGACCGACTTTCAAAAACATGCCGAAGGTGCCGGCCGCATGTTATTGCTGGATCAGGGCTTAAGCCCCGCAGCGCTGGGGCGTTTAGTGCAACAGTTGTTTGATCTTGGTAATTACCGCAAATTATCACTGCTGGGCTGGCCACAATCGCGCCAGGCACTTAGCAAGCTAAATATGCTGGAACAACGCTTGTCGGATATTACCCAACGCATAGAGCTGCGCCTGAGTGACGATGAGCATTTACTTAACGAAATTACCACCATGGCAGCCCAAACTGAACATCTGATTGCCGAAACCAGCTCGCGTTTGCAAGCCACTGCCGCCTATTACCAGCTAACGCTGGACCGGATCAGAAGCCTGAACGAAACCCCGATAGAAGGCTTGTTGTCATTGCAGGATTTTACCGAGCGGCGCTTAACACCGGCATTTCGTACCAGTGAATCGGTAGCATACCGCCAGCATGCCTTATCTGGCCGTTTAGGCCGATCTACTGAGCTGTTGCGTACGCGGATTAATTTAAAACTGGAGCAACAAAACCAGCAACTGCTGGCGTCTATGGACAAACGGGCCAAACTGCAGCTGAATATGCAGCAAATGGTTGAGGGTTTATCGCTGGTAGCCATCAGTTACTATGCCGTGCAGCTTAGTGACAAAGCCATTGATGCACTGAGTTACTGGCTGCCACAGCTAAATACCAAACAATGGCAAAGTATCAGTGTGCCGGTAGTGGTTGTTATTGTGGCTGCGGTACTGTTTTGGATTAACCGCCAGTTACACCGGGATAAAAGTCGTTGAAACTTTTATAAGCCGGTATGGCTTGAGCTTTTACCGGCTTAGTGCTTTACTTTCAGTCCGCTGAATTTATACATGGATGTAGCTTTGTCATCTGCCGGTACTGCCATTGCTGTGTTTGTTTTAAGCTGTAGCCTGATGCTGACGGCTGAGCCGCAGACAACGGAAAAAAAGCAGCTTAAGCTTTCGCCAGACAGCAACAATACAACATTGCCGCAAGCACAGACAAAAGCCTACCCTACTATTGCAGTATATAAATCGGTAAAAAGCGATGGCACAGCACTGTTTTCGGATCGTCAGCCGCTAAACCTGCCTTATCAGGTGGTGCGGTTTGACTGCTTTGCCTGCGATCCCGGTTCCAAAGTTAACTGGCACACCGTACCTCTGTATACCCGGCCCTTTGATCAGTTTATTGCCAGAGCCGCAGCAGAACATCAGCTTGATCCTGCCCTTATCCGTGCGGTTATTCATGCCGAATCCTCTTTTCGCCCGTCAGCAATATCATCTAAAGGCGCGGTAGGCTTAATGCAACTGATGCCAGGTACCGCCAGGCAGCTTGGCATAAGCGATGCCAGTGTGCCGGAACACAATATTGCTGCCGGCAGCCGTTATCTGGCCCAGTTATTAAAACAGCATAACGGTGAGTTACCGCTGGCACTGGCAGCTTACAATGCCGGTAGCAGTAATGTGCGCCGTTATAACGGCATTCCGCCTTTTGCCGAAACTCAGGCCTATGTTGAACGGGTGGCTATTTTGCACAAGCGCTATCAACGCGCCGGTTAACAGCTAAATGGCTGGCCTGTGTAGGGCGGCGCGCATAATATCCTTCCACGATACCAGGCCAAGTAAATGCTTATATTCGTCAGTTACCGGTAAACAACTGATATTGTGTTGTAACAGTAAAGCGGCAGCCTGCTTTACACCTGTGGTTTCGCTAACGGTAATAACCGGGCTTACCATCACCTGATGCACTTTGCGCGAGCGGATAAACAGGCCGATTGCCGGATCACTGGCGGAATCCATTACCGGGCTGAGCTCACGAAAATAGTCTTTTACCGACACGATACCAACAAGGCGGTTGGTGTGATCCACCACCGGCACATGCTGAAAACCCGCTCTGGAAAAGACATCACGTAACGAGGCCAGGCTGGCATCGGCCATAGTGGTAACCAGTTTGCTGCGGTGTGTCATGATCTGTGCAATAGCCATAGCAACCTCAATGTGACATCGGCTGGTTAATTATCTTTATTTTCAAAACCCTCTATGGTTACACCAGACAGGAACCCTGCGCCTTTAGTGTCGCCACTGCGCAGTTTAATCATCAGGCGTAAGTCGTTTGGCGAATCGGCATGGTGAATAGCGTCAGCATAAGTAATTTGGCCACGCTGATATAAATCGTACAGCGCCTGATCAAAGGTTTGCATTCCCAACTCGCGTGATTTTGTCATTACCGCTTTAATTTCGCCCATTTCACCACGGGCAATTAAATCGGCAATTAACGGCGAATTCAGCAATACCTCAATGGCGGCCAGCCTGCCATGGCCATCGGCAGTAGGTATAAGCTGCTGCGCAACGATACCGCGCAGATTTAATGACAAATCAAACAGTAACTTTTGGTGCATCTCTTTGGGCACCAGATGCATAATACGGTCAATTGCCTGGTTGGCATTGTTGGCGTGCAGGGTGGCAATACATAAATGGCCGGTTTCCGCAAACGACAGAGCATATTCCATTGTGTCCTGGCTGCGGATTTCACCAATTAAAATCACATCCGGTGCCTGACGTAACGAGCTTTTCAGTGCCGCCTCAAATGACTCCGTATCAATACCCACTTCGCGCTGGGTAATTAAACTTTTATGGTGCTCGTGCACAAATTCAATCGGGTCTTCTATCGTCAGAATATGGCCCTTGGCATTGCGATTACGGTACCCCAGCAAAGCCGCCAGCGACGTCGATTTACCGGTACCGGTACCGCCGACAAACAGTACCAGGCCGCGTTTGGACATGATCACCTCTTTCATGATCGGCGGCAGGCCTAAATCGTCCACATTAGGAATTTTAGTAATAATACGCCGTACTACCATGCCAGCACAGTCGCGTTGCCAGAACGCTGACACCCGAAACCGGCCCGCCTCGTTGGCAATAGCAAAGTTGCACTCTTTGCTGCTCATAAACTCCTGCTGCTGCTTGTCATTCATAGCCGATAGCACCAGCTTTAATGACGCGGCATCCGTCAATGGTGTTTCATCAATAGGCGTCATTTCACCGTTTATCTTTGCTGCTACCGGCATACCGGCGGTAACAAACATATCCGATGCTTTAACAGCTACCATTTTTTCCAGAAAATCAATTAGCTGCATAAGTGTTTATATCCTGCCCATGGCACCAAAGGTGTTTTTGTCCTGCGCTTTGGCCGCAGCATCTTTTTGCGATACCAACCCCCGGTTTACCAGATTAACCAGACATTGATCCATGGTTTGCATACCATGGGCTGCGCCGGTTTGTATTACCGAATACATCTGGGCAATTTTATCTTCGCGGATAAGATTACGAATAGCCGGTAATCCAACCATGATCTCGTGCGCCGCTATACGGCCACCGCCCACCTTTTTTAACAGAGTTTGTGAAATAACCGCGCGCAGTGACTCTGACAACATCGAGCGCACCATGTCTTTTTCTTCGCCGGGAAAGACGTCAATAATACGGTCAATCGTCTTGGGCGCTGAAGTGGTATGCAAAGTACCAAACACCAAATGGCCGGTTTCAGCAGCTGTCATCGCCAGACGAATCGTTTCCAGGTCGCGTAATTCACCTACCAGTATTACATCGGGGTCTTCACGCAGCGCTGAGCGCAAAGCATTGCTGAAACTATGGGTATCGCGGTGTACTTCACGCTGGTTAATCAGGCTGGATTTGTTGTTGTGCACAAATTCAATCGGGTCTTCTATTGTCAGTATATGGTCATGGCGCATGGTGTTAATGTAGTCAATCATCGCCGCCAGGGTAGTACTTTTACCTGAACCTGTCGGCCCGGTAACCAACACCAGCCCACGCGGGTTTTCAGCAATGGTTTTAAAGATCTCCGGCGCACCTAAATCATCCAGTGTTAACACCTCACTGGGTATAGTACGAAATACCGCCGCCGCGCCACGGTTTTGCACAAAGGCGTTAACCCGGAACCTGGCCAGGTTGGGCACCTCAAAAGAAAAATCGGCTTCGAGGTGTTCTTCGTATTCTTTGCGCTGCTTGTCAGTCATAATCTCGTACACCAGTGCATGCACGTCTTTATGAGTCAGCGGCGGAATATTCAGCTTGCGCACATCACCGTCAACCCGTATCAACGGCGGCACACCGGCGGAAAGGTGTAAGTCTGACGCTTTATGTTGCACACTAAAGGCTAATAATTCGGTAATATCCATGACAATTTATACTCTACGTTGCCAATCTTTATGAATAACATAGCAGAACAACTTAACCGCGCCTATCAGAACCTGACGGAAAAATTGCAGGCTTTACCAGCAACAAAATTCACGCCGCAACTGCTGGCGGTAAGTAAAATCAAGCCGGTATCTGCAATCGTTGCCGCCTATCAGGCCGGACAGCGCCAGTTTGCAGAAAACTACCCGCAGGAATTAGCCGAAAAAGTAGCACAATTAAGCAATTATCCGGACATTACCTGGCATTTTATCGGCCCGTTGCAGTCAAATAAAACCAGGCTGGTAGCCGAAACCGCGCACTGGGTACACAGTATCGACCGGCTTAAAATTGCTGAGCGTTTAGCTGCGCAGCGCCCGGCAACGCTCGGGCCACTTAAAGTGCTGCTACAGATTAATATCAGTAATGAACCCAGCAAAGCCGGTATTGCGGCGGCAGATATGCTGCCATTAGCAGCCGGTGTAAGCGCCCTGCCACAGCTGCAGTTAAAAGGGTTAATGGCCATACCGGCACCGGGCATGAGCGAACCGGCCTTTGCGGCCATGGCGCAACTGTCAAAAATATTACAGCAACACTACCCGCTGGCAGATGAATTATCTATCGGTATGTCGGATGACTGGCCTTTGGCTCTGCGATACGGCGCAACTATGATACGATTAGGCACCGCAATTTTTGGCGCAAGAGATTATCACAAGGAATGACTACACAGATGAATGACAATACTGTCGCCTTTATCGGCGCTGGCAATATGGCCCGCTGCGTTATCGCTGCCATGGTGCGCGCAGGTTATCCGGCCCAAAACATTATTGCCGCCAACCGCAGCCAGCCTAAACTCACGGCGCTGGCCGCCGATTTTGGCATTCAAACCACCCTGGATAACATTGAAGCGGTAACCAAAGCCGATGTTATTGTGCTGGCCGTTAAACCACAGATGATGCAGGAATTGTGTGAAACACTCATCAATGCCGCACCGGAGATAACCGAAAAACTGTTTGTTACTCTGGCTGCCGGTATTACCGTAGCGCGCTATCAGCAGTGGCTGGGTAATATCCGTCTGGTGCGCGCTATGCCGAATACGCCGTCACTGGTAGGATTGGGCGTTACCGGCTTGCTGCCACAGGGCTGCTCTAACTATGAAAAAGCCTTTGTTGATCATATGTTCAGTGGCACCGGCATGAATGTCTGGTTAGACAATGAAGCACAGATAGATCATGTTATTGCCGTTACCGGCAGCTCACCGGCATATTTCTTCTTCTTTATGCAGGCCATGCAGCAAGTGGCAGAGCAATTGGGTTTTGACGCAGCACAAGCCAAACAAATGGTAGCGCAAACCGCGCTGGGCGCGGCAACCATGGCACTGAACAGCGATCTCAGCTTCGCTGATTTGCGTGCACAGGTCACATCAAAAGGTGGCACAACGCACGAAGCAGTAACCACTTTTGCCAACCAGGGCCTTGAAAAAATGGTTTCAGATGCCATGTATGCCGCCATAAAACGGGCGCAGGAAATGGCGCAGAGTTTGTAATTTTCATCGTTGTTATAATTTAAGATGCGGAGAGCCTGATGCAAGCTGTGCTATTTCTGATTGATACTGCGTTTAGCCTGTACCTGATGGTCATGATATTACGCCTGTGGTTACAACTGGTACGTGCCGACTTTTACAACCCGTTCAGCCAGTTTGTGGTAAAAGCCACCAACCCGCTGGTATTACCGCTACGCCGGGTTATTCCCAGCCTGGGCCGGCTGGATACCGCAACACTGCTGCTGGCATACAGCATTATGCTGGTAAAATTGCTGGTGTTGCAGCTTATTCAGATTGGCCAGATAGCCTTGGCCCCCAGTTTAGTGTTGTCAGTTGTGTTTCTGATAAAAGAAATGCTTACCTTACTGTTCTGGATTTTAGTGATCCGCGCTCTGCTTAGCTGGTTTAGCCAGGGCCGCAGCCCGGTTGAATATGTTATGCACCAGCTAACCGAGCCATTATTACGCCCTGTGCGCAGTATTTTACCGCCACTTGGCGGGCTGGATTTATCAGTGCTGGTTGTGCTGATTGGCCTGCAATTTTTAAACATCCTGTTTAGTAACTGGTTCCCGGGCTTTTGATTGCAGTAACACGGTGCGGGGCGGATATACGGTTAAAACTGTATATTCAGCCCAAAGCCAGCCGCGACGCCTGGGTAGAGCTTTATGGCGACGAAATTAAAGTTGCCATTACAGCACCGCCGGTAGATGGCAAAGCCAATGCCCATTTGCAGAAGTTTCTGGCTAAGAGCTTTGCCGTAGCCAAATCGCAGGTAGTGATTGAAAAAGGTGAGACCGGGCGGCATAAAACAATACTGATAATGGCGCCTAATCAGCTACCAGAGCTGGTGAAAAACCAGCTGACAACCGCTTAAACCACTATACTTAATACCCTGTGCCAATACCGAGGTGAACCATGAAGCGCATTATTATCGCCCTGTTGTTGGGCATTGCCATTAGCTTTAGCGCGGTGGCCGAACAAAAAAAACAACTGGGTAACTGGGACGTACACTACATTGCCTTTCCTGCTCCGTTGCTAACACCGGAAATAGCCCTGCAATACCGGCTGCAACGCAGTAAATATAATGCGGTTATTAATATATCGGTACTGGATAAAACCAGCCAGCAAGCGCAAAAAGTGGCGCTAAGCGGCACTGCCAAAGATTTACAGGGCCGCCAGCGCAAACTGGAATTTACCGAAGTGGCAGAAGGTAATGCAGTATATTATCTGGCGCAGTTACCCTTTTATAACGAACAGCGTTTTAGCTTTGCTATTACCGTAGCCAGTGGCAATGAATCGCAGTTACTACAGTTCGACCAGACCTTTTACGTAGATTAAGAAGAGTTTCCGATGACACAAAAAATTGTGCTGGCTACCGGCAATAAAGGCAAAGTAGCAGAACTGTCGCAAATGCTGGCACCGCACCACTATCAGATAGTGCCACAAACTGAACTTGGCGTAACCGATGCCGACGAAACCGGCCTGACCTTTATTGAAAATGCTATTTTAAAAGCCCGCCATGCCGCTTTGGCTACCGGTTTACCGGCTATAGCCGATGACTCAGGCCTGTCGGTTGACGCACTCGGCGGCGCACCCGGCATATACTCGGCGCGCTACGCCGGTGAAGCAGCCACTGATGCCGCTAATATCACTAAATTGCTTAATGCATTGCAGAATGTGCCGCCGGCACAGCGCACAGCGCAGTTTCATTGTGTGCTGGTATATTTACGCCATGCTGAAGATCCCACGCCACTGGTATGCCATGGCATATGGCACGGTGAAATTACGCTGGCTGCATCGGGCAATGGCGGCTTTGGCTACGACCCGGTGTTTTATATTGCCTCCGAAGGCTGTACCAGTGCAGAGCTAAGCCGCGAACGTAAACAACAGCTTAGCCATCGTGGTAAAGCACTGGCGCAACTACTTAACCAGCTACGGGCGAACTAAAAGTGGCGCTGCAGTTACCGCCGCTGGCACTGTATATTCATATTCCCTGGTGCATTCAAAAATGCCCCTACTGCGACTTTAACTCGCACGCGGTAAAACAAGGTATTCCTGAGCAGGAGTATATTGCCCATCTGCTGGCCGACTTAGAGCAAGACTTACCCTTAGTAACCGGGCGTAGCCTAAGTAGTATTTTTATTGGCGGTGGCACGCCCAGCGTATTTTCTGCTGCAGGCATTAGCCAGATTTTAACCGGCGTAAAACAGCGATTAAACTGCGATGCCAATATGGAAGTAACCATGGAAGCCAACCCCGGCACGGTAGAGGCCGAGCGTTTTGCCGGTTATGTGCAGGCAGGCGTAACACGGTTTTCTATTGGTGTGCAAAGCTTTCAAACCGCGCAATTAAAAGCGTTGGGCCGTATTCACGATAGCAGCGAAGCCATACGGGCGGCACAGCTGGCGCAAAACCTGCCCCTTGACAGCTTTAACCTCGATTTAATGCACGGCCTGCCACAGCAGGACGTCAGCGGCGCGCTGGCCGATTTACAACAAGCGATAGACTTGGCTCCGCCGCATTTGTCATGGTATCAGCTAACCATTGAGCCTAATACAGCCTTTGCCTCACGCCCGCCGGTACTGCCACCCGATGATACCCTATGGGACATTCAGCAGCAGGGCCTGGCGCTGTTGCAGCAACATGGTTATCAGCAGTATGAAATTTCGGCCTATAGCAAACCCGGCCATCAGTGCAAGCATAACCTGAACTACTGGCGCTACGGCGACTACTTAGGCATAGGCTGTGGTGCGCACGGCAAAATTACCCTGCCGTCACGTAATGCTATTTTGCGTACTGTGAAAATTAAGCATCCAAAAGGCTATATGGATATCAGCCGTGGCTATATGGACAGCCGTGAGCAGGTTGAAGCAGATGACCGGCCGTTTGAGTTTTTTATGAACCGCTTTCGCCTGCTGGAGCCCTGCCCGGTAGCCGATTTTACCGCTTACACCGGCTTACCACTTAGCACAGTTGCCAGCGCTATTCGCGATGCCGAGCAAAAAGGCCTGCTCAGTGTTAATGCCACGCACTGGCAGGTTACCGAGAAAGGCGCACGCTACCTGAACGATTTACTCACTTTGTTTATCTAGGGCGTGCTCCAGGTCTGATTAACTTGTTGTTGCGATACATTGTCTTTTCATCTGCGGCCAGTTGCGTAGAATAAAACCATTACTCTAACAATAAGACAGGAACCAGTATGAAAACCGCCTTTACCCGCAAAGCCTTGCTGCCACTTGCCATCACAGCCGCTTTACTGGCAGGCTGTGGCCCGCAGCAAAACCAGAGCCCGCAGCACAGCAATGCACCATCAGCAGTGGTAACACCATCTGAATCAGATAAAGCCAATGCCCTGTTTGAACAAATATTTATGGACGAAGTACGGCGCGATCCGCTGCGGCAAACCCGGCTAGGCATTAAAGATGACTACGATAAATGGCAGAATTTATCCGATGCCCACTTCGAGGCAGACATCGCCCTTACCCAACAGCATTTAACCATGTTAAAAGCTATTGATGTCAGCAAACTGGACGACAGCACCCGTATCAGTTATCTGCTGATGCAACAAAACCTGCAGCAAACCCTGGATGAGGCCAAGTGGCGGCTGTACAGCTACCCGGTTAACCAGATGTTTGGTACACACTCGCAGGTGCCATCGGTGTTGATCAACCAACACAGTATTAGCAGCGAAAGTGATGCTAAAGCTTATATCGCCCGGTTAAATGCCGTACCTGAGTTGTTTAATCAGCTGCAGGAGCAACTGCAAAAACGTGCTGAGATTGGCATTATTCCACCCAAATTTGTGTTTCCACTGGTGCTGTCAGCCAGTGAAAATGTTATTAAAGGCGCACCGTTTGATACCGGTGCCGACAGTACCTTACTGGCCGATTTCAGTAAAAAGCTCAGCCAGCTTAACATTGATGATCACGCGAAAAAATTGTTGATGGATGAAGCCAAAGTCGCGCTGTTAACCAGTGTTAAACCGGCCTATACCAGCTTAATCCGCTATTTAAATACGCTGGAACAACAAGCCGGTACCGTTGACGGCGTATGGCGGTTTAAAGATGGCGCAGCATTTTACAATGATGAGCTAAAACGCATTACTACCACCAATTTAACAGCCGATGAAATACACCAGATTGGTCTGGATGAAGTAGCCCGCATTCATGCAGAAATGCAGGCTATTATGCAAAAAACCGGCTTTAACGGTGACTTAAAAGCCTTTTTCCGGTTTATGCAAACCGATCCACAGTTTTACTACCCGGATACTGAAGAGGGCAAAGCGGCCTACCTGGCTGAGGCTACTGCCGTTATCGACAATATGCGCACCCGGCTGGACGAGCTGTTTTTAGTAAAACCCAAAGCCGACATGATAGTAAAAGCTGTTGAGGCGTTTCGTGAGCAAAGCGCCGGTAAAGCGTTTTACCAGCGACCGTCGATGGACGGTAGCCGTCCCGGTATTTATTACGCCAACCTGTACCGCATGAGCGATATGCCCAAATACGAGTTGGAAGCACTTGCTTACCATGAAGGTATACCGGGCCACCATATGCAACTGGCCATAGCACAGGAACTGGAAGACATGCCCAAGTTCCGCCGTTTTGGTAGCTACACCGCCTATATTGAAGGCTGGGGTTTATATACCGAATTACTGCCCAAAGAAATCGGCCTGTATCAGGATCCCTACTCAGATTTTGGCCGTTTAGCAATGGAACTGTGGCGCGCCTGCCGTTTAGTGGTAGACACCGGTATTCATGCCAAAAAGTGGAGCCGCGAACAGGCGATACAATACCTGCTGGATAACACACCCAATACACAAACTGCGGCAGAAAAAGCCATAGAGCGCTATATCGTTATGCCCGCCCAGGCCACCGCTTACAAAATTGGTATGATCAAAATTATCGAACTACGTGAAAAAGCTAAAACTGAGCTGGGCGATAAGTTTGATATCCGCCAGTTCCACGATGTGGTGCTGAAAAACGGCGCAGTGCCGCTGGATGTATTAGAGCAACTGGTAGACGAATATATTGCTGCCAGCAAAGCCTGATAGCCTTTGGCTGTCTCACCATCCCAAGCCGGTCTGTTGACCGGCTTGTTGTTTTTCGCTGCAGTGAAATATTTATTTAGATACCGGTAAAGTTTGCACACTACGCTATAAATTATGCGCTTAGCCCTCCCGCCACAGAGTAACCAGGTCAAGTAATGTTTGCTAAACTTCCCTACAGCGACAATGGCGAAAATCAAGCCAGGAAAGGTCCCGCAGAGCAATACTGTCGCTCCGATAAGGCTGTGCCACACCACTTTATTACAAACGGCATAGATAGTGCTTGCTTTAAACAAAGCACAGAGAGCCGGGCAAGCAAAGCATCTGACTTACTATCTAAGGAGCCTGTTATGGCAGTTACCGCAACCGATCCGATTAAAATTATTTTCGCAATAATCCTGCCACCGCTGGGGGTTTTCCTTGAAGTAGGCCTGAAAGGTCATTTCTGGCTTAGCATTTTGCTAACGCTGTTTGGCTTTATACCCGGCATTATCCATGCGCTGTACGTCATTCTAAAACATTAAAGCCGGGTAAAACCGGGTTATCAGCCGCCACGGCTTCCTGTGCCAAAAAAACGCTGTTTAATCAGCGCGTCAACATCAGGTTCTGACACCACCACTGCTTAAGCTCTAATGCTTTAAACCCAAAATTAGTACGTCTTTAAACATCATGGCCTCTTTGTTAGGTTGTTCTGATCGTGCAATAGTTACCTGATAAACACGTTTATTCGCCCGGAATAGCAGCTGGGTCCATCCAGAACGGTTCCCAGATATGGCCGTCCGGATCGGTTAAGGCACGGCTATACATAAAGCCTAAATCCTGAACCGGGTTAATATCTGCTGTACCGCCTTGCTTTGCAGCATTATTCATAGCATCAACGGCTTCGCGGCTGTCGCACGACAACGCCAGCATTACCTCGCTTGAGGTTGTTGCCGGAATAGGCCGGTTAGTAAACTGGCGCCACTTATCGTGGGTTAACAGCATAACGTTTATTGCTTTGCTCCAAACCATACAAGCGGCGGTGTCGTCAGTAAAGTGCGGGTTGTTGGTAAAACCCAGTGCGGTATAAAACGCCATTGAGGTTTTTAAATCTTTTACCGGCAGGTTAACAAATATCATTCGGCTCATGCTGTTTCTCCGGGTAGCAGTTGTGAATAGTTGTTACAGATAATAGCTATGAATAATAGCCAACAATACAGCCTGGCAGGCTGCCTGCTTATAATCGGATAACAACCGGTAAATTCGACAAGGCTAACCTTATTTTTATTTAAGTACTTGCAGCAGTATTTACCGTCTTTATTTGCCCAACTTATATACATTTTTATACACTGTTTAAAACAGTTTTCACTTTGCTATTGTCCCGATACAGGTATTTGTTTACGCTAGGCTGTCATTTAACAGGACGTTAATTGCTATTGCGTATTTTCCGCTTTGAAAACAGACGGACCCCAAGCCTAATTTAGTGGATAATTCATGTTAAGCCGTATAAAGCAGCTACTGTTATTAACTGAAACACACCTTAATTCGCCGTCTACAACCGTTTTACAACAAAGTACTCTGCGTATTATTCTGACTTCAGGCTTGTTACTGGTGTTAACTATAGTGCTGCACAGCTCTTGGCAGGCATATCAGGCCGGAGCCTGGTACACCATCGCCATAACAACTAGTTTTTACGCTATCTTATTGCTGGCACTCTATTTTTCCACCCATCATTTAGCTATCAGCCGGGTTATTTTGTTATTTACCGTGTTTGCTGCCGGGCTTTGTATGCTGTTTTTTATTGATGATTTTGAACTGTCAAAGCTGGGGGTTATTTTTGTTTATACCGCCCCGCTTATTGCATTGCTGTTTTTTAACCGCACGGTAACGCTATTGGTAATGGCAATAAATGTGCTGCCGTTTTTATTTCTTCTATACAGTACGACACCGATAAATTTGTTTAACTTTTCAATTACCTTGCCAGCAACACCTACTTACCTGCACAGTTTACTGTTTTTGTTTTTTAATCTGTGTATTCCGCTAACGATTATGCGCATGCTTAGCACACTAAACCGTAATGCCGCTGCGCTAAAGGCACAAAATGCTAACATTCTGCAAAGCAATCAGCTGTATCAGGATATTTTTAACCACCAGAATAAAGCTACACTGTTGGTTACTGCTGAGGGGCAGATTCTAAAAGCTAATGCCAAAGCGCAGCAGATGCTGGCACTGACAAACGCCGAGCACAGACATTTAACCGAAGTTATAAGCACCGCAGCACACGACAAAACAGCATTCTGGATCGGGCATGATACTGAATGCCAGTTGCTGGCAGACAGCAACAAACATTTGTTACTGAACCATCTTTGCAGCACACAACAGCAGCACCATTTACTGCAACTGGACGATATTACCCCGTTAAAGCAAATGCATAAAAAGCTGGCCGCCAGCGAGCAGCAGCATGAGTTGTGGTATAACTACGATAACCTGACATCATTACCTAACGCCGGTTTTTTATTACACCTGATCCATAAGCAGCGGGAAAGCACCGTAGCAGGGCTGATGCTTATTCTCAGGTTATGCCACGTCAAAGCCTTTAACCATCAAAACAGTTATCAGGCTGGCGATGAGCTATTAACTACCTTTGCCCAACAACTGCAAAATGCTCTGCCAGAGCAAGTAATATTTGGCCGCTTAAGAGGGGTAAAATTTGTACTGTGGACAGATTTACTTAACAGCAGCAGCTCAGTTAGTGATCAGGTAGCACAGTTGCGCAGCCTGTTGCCTGCGGAGCTGATACTGTCGGTTGGCAGCATAAAACCGATGTATGAAATTGGGGTAAGCATCGCAACCTCAAACCACTTTAGCCCTGAGGAAATGTTGGAGCAATGTGAGTCGGCACTTGAACTGGCCGATGCTTATAACTGCCCGGTTGCTTACTATCAGGCCGACTATTTGCAACAACGTAACCTTGATTTGCAACTGCTGGCCGATTTAAAACAAGCCTTACACAAAGATGAACTTGCGTTATGGCTGCAGCCCAAAGTAACACCGGATGGCACTATACAAAGCTTTGAAGCTTTATTACGTTGGCCCCGCGCTGATGGTAGTTTTGTCGCGCCAGAGACGATTATAAGGCTGGCAGAACTGTACGGTATGATTGGCGAGGTATCGTTAAAGGTGCTTAATCAGGCTATCAATATAGTGCAGCAGTTCAAAGCAATAGCCCTTAACTATCCGGTGGCGATTAATCTGGCCGGTTCAGATTTACTGGTACATTCGTTTTACAATGCTTTAATTGACGTTGCTACCCACCAACCTGATCTACTTAACCAGCTTACACTGGAGCTGACAGAAAACAGTATTATCAGCCATAAGCAGCCGCTGTTTGACAAAATACACGCGCTGAAAAAACTCGGTTTTAGCATCGCTCTGGACGATTTTGGTACCGGCCAGGCGTCATTAAGCATGCTAAGCAAACTACCGGTAAATAAAATAAAACTTGACAGAAGTTTCCTTAAAGAAGTACCAAGTAACCCGGTACAGGTCAGGCTGGTACAATCGGTGATCCAACTGGCCGCGGCGCTGCAGCTAAAGCTGGTAATCGAGGGTGTTGAAACCGATATTCAGCGCCGCTTTTTAATTAAACTGGGCTGCAAGCAAATGCAAGGCTACTTTTTTGCCAAACCGGCGCCTGTGGCACACTGGTTAAAACAACTCAGCTCAACCAAAGATAATCATGCGGTACCCCCCCTGAATTAACACCCGCTAACTAACCATTATGATCGCTATACAAGGCTATGGCGTATTGCCGGTATAAACTGGTGCAGACGCTAATGTTAGGATACATTCAGTATTGGGCTACAAGTACCGGGCCACAGGAGAGATGATATGGCAATGCAAACGGCAACTTTTGGTGCAGGCTGTTTTTGGTGCTTAGAGGCCGCAATGAACCAGCTTAGCGGCGTTATTCAGGCTTTAAGTGGTTATATGGGCGGTGAGAGCAGTTTTCCTACCTACGAGCAGGTATGCCGCGGCGATACCGGCCATGCTGAAGTAGTGCAGGTGCAATTTGAAAGCAATATTATAAGTTTTGAGCAACTCTGTCTGATTTTCTTCAGTTTGCATGATCCTACTCAGTTAAACCGTCAGGGTAATGATGTTGGCACTCAGTACAGATCCGTGGTGTTTTACCATAATGATGAACAGTTACAACTGGTGCGCGGCGTAATGGCAGAGCTGGAGCGTACCGGCGTATTTACGCAGCGTATTGTCACAGAAGTTAGCCCGGCTGGCCCGTTTTACGTGGCCGAGGAGTATCATCAGGGCTATTTTCTGCAACACCCTGAGCAAGGCTATTGCCAGTTTATTGTGGCGCCGAAAATGGCTAAGTTCCGGCAAAACTATACTAAGTTACTCAAGCCAAACTGAAAAAGCGTGCCGGGGCACGCTTTTCTGATAACTGCATTTACTGCGGTGTATAGCTAATACTAAGGCCGAAGTTAGTGCCTTGAGTGGCATAACCATGGCTGGTGTAATAGTCTTTATCAAACAGGTTATCAACCTTGGCACGTAGAGTTAATGCCGGTGACAACGTATAACTGGCACCTACGCCCCACAAAGTATGAGCTGGGGCATAAGGGCGATCTTCACCTGTTAGCCAATCTGCTCCCTGATAGGTAGCGCTTTGATAATCAGCTGTAACAAATGCTGACCATTTATCGGCATCATAGCTACCGCGCCAATTCACAGTATTTTCTGGCCTGCGCTCCAGTTTCTTACCGCTGGTTTGGTTTTCCGTATCCAGCCAGGTATAACTAAACTGGCTGCTATACTGCCGCCACTGTTGTTTAATAGTGAACTCAATGCCCTGCACGGTTGCCAGCAACACATTTTCTGCCTGCTGAACCCCCTGAATCAAGTTAGTCACATCACGATCAAACCATGCCAGTTCTGCTGTCAGCGCATCCCCTTGGTAAACCAGCGCCACTTCATCTGATATCGACTCTTGTGGCTGCAGATCAGGGTTAGCGAAATCAGGGTAATACAGCTCGTTAAACGTAGGTAGTTTAAATGCGCTGCCGCGACTTGCACGTATTAGCCAATGCTCTGCCAACTGATAACCTGCCGCCAGTTGCCAGGTATTTTGCCCACCATACTGATTAACCAGATCGCGGCGTACTGCAGCTTCCAGCTGTAACGCGCTGTACTGATAGTTGAAACCTGCGAATATAGCGCGGTTAATGCGGCTGGTTTCTTCGTATGCAGTCGCTGATTGATCAACTTGCTCATGATACCAGTTTACTCCACCAACAAAACTTAGTGCGTCTGTTATATCGGTAGCTGCCTGATAGTTAAACTCGTCGCGTTCAGTAACAAAAGGGCTGCGTGAATCAGGGCCGAAAGTTGTATCACTGTCGAGATTACGGCTCAGTTGTGCCTGATGTTGCCATTGCCCCAACTGATGTTGCCAACCCAACAAGTAAGCCCGGCTTAAGGTATCAGCTTCATCTTCATTTCCGAAATCAGTATCAAACTGATAAAAACCTGAGTTAACATCTGCCTGAGCGCTCCATAAGCCAAGCGCTGTCTGATAGTCAGCCGCCACTTTAACAAATTTCTGATTATAGCCATCCCGATCCTGATCTTGTGCCGGCTGCACGTTGTAGCCGTCAGCACGGCTGACACCTGCTGTTGCGCGTAAAGTCAGTTGATCGACAGCGTGGCTTAAACTGATATCAGTACCCGCTTGGCCGTCACTGCCAACGTTAGCGTTTAGCTCTACCGCACTACTACGCCGGGTAGTAATAGCAATCACACCGGATAGCGCATCCGAGCCATACCATGCAGCCCGTGGGCCACGCACAACTTCAATTCGTTCGATCAGTTCTAGCGGTAACATTGACAATGTTTTATAACCCAGCGTAGCTGAGCCACTGCGCACGCCGTCAATAATGACCAGCGTATGGCCGGTATTACCGCCACGGATATAAACACTGCTATTTTGACCGCGGCCGCCATCGCGGGAAAGATTAATACCCGGCAGTTGCGCCAGTAAGGCGGGTAAATCATTAGCCTGGCGCGCTACGATATCGTCACGCTCCAGCACTGTTATACTGGCCAGCACGTCTTGTTGTGGTGTTGCAGTGCGGTTAGCGTAAATACTGATATGCTCAATATTAGTGTGTTCAGTAGTGTTAGCTGCAGCAGAGCAGCAAGATGCGACCAGCACAGCCGCAAAAGCAGGTTTAAACATATAGGCTCCGAAAATGTGCCCACCGCACATTTAATAATGTTGAAGGTTTTTTTCCGGCCGGTCTCCGGGCTGACAACCTGCTTGCGCCTGTGCTCGCCTTCCCATCTTCAGACAGTGGCATTGAACACAGCTCAGTTGTTTACCGTTGCGGGGGCAGCTCTGGATTAACACCAGATTCCCGTTTACCTGCAGTTGCCTGCAGCACCAGAAAAAGCGGCTCCCTGTCGGAGCCGCGTGCAGTTTACGCCATCAAGGCAAAATGTCAACAGATGGCTGGATGGCCAAATATTAGTCGCGGAAGTTTTTAAACTGGAACGGCTGGCCCAGCTCGCTGGTGCGCACCAATTGCATAACGGCCTGCAAATCGTCACGCTTTTTACCGGTTACCCGCAGCTCTTCACCCTGGATCGCTACCTGCACCTTAATATTGCTATCCTTAACCAGCTTAACGATTTTTTTTGCCATCTCTTTATCAATACCCTGCTTGATACTGACATGACGGGTGATAAATTTGCCGTGACGCTCTTCTTTTTCAATCTTGAAACTACTGACATCCAGCTGCAACTTACTGGCTTTAGTGGCAAAAATATCAAACAGCTGCATCACTTGCTGGTCGGCTTCAGCGGTCAGCTCAATTTGCTCTTTGTTCAGCTCAATTTTGGCGTTAACGCCACGAAAATCAAAGCGGGTCTCAAGTTCCCGTTTGGCGTTCTCTACGGCGTTCTTCGCCTGATTCATATCAATTTCTGAAACGATATCAAATGAGGGCATGCACCTTCTCCTAATCATAAGCCATTCTGTCTGCTGGTGATTATAACCAGAAAACTGCTACAATCCGAGTGCCATAAATGCCTGGGGGATCTTTGTGTCACAAACTTTTTATCGTTGGTTGTGTGTTTTCTGTTTTGTCGCTGCTACAGCCAGCTTTTTAGCTGAATTAAGCGGCCATCGGATTGGTGGCGGCATAGCCCATTTAGATAAAGTGGCGCATTTTGGTATTTTTGCCATCTTAAGTGCCTTGCTGTGGAAAGGTTTTAAACTCGGCCCCTGGCTGGCCTTTATATTGCTGGGTGCATACGGTGGCGCGATTGAACTGGCACAGCATTACTTTACCCGTCGTAACGGCGACTGGTGGGATTTGCTGGCAGATCTTGCCGGTGTACTCAGTTTTTATCTGGTGCGGGCCCTGTGGCACAAAATTCGCCCCCGCAACCAGCGTTAAGCTGGACGGTTGTCGGCCAGGGCGCCATAGGCTTACTGGCTGCCAGCCGCTTTAAACTGGCAGGCTGGCCGGTACAACTGTGGTTACGACAACCTGCACCGGTTGATATCTGCTTTAATCAGCAACCCCTTCATTTTGCCTGCGCTACTGCGCCCATTACAGCCGTATTAATTCCGGTAAAAAGCTATGCTGTGCCCGCTGCGGTACAGGCTTTATTACCCGCCCTGGCAGCTGATGCCCAACTGGTGCTTAGCCATAATGGTATGGCCGCCACAGAGCATATTTTACCTTTGCTTAGCCCGGCACAAGGCTTGTGGTTTCTTACCACTACGCATGGTGCACTAAAGCAAGGCGCTACTGTGCACCATACCGGGCAAGGCCAGAGTGTACTGGCGCCGTTAAACCCGGCGGCAAAAAACCAGCTTTTAGCCGTGCAGCAGGCGATGGATATCGCCCTTGGTCCTGTTACGCTAACAGACAATATTCTGCCATTTTTATGGCACAAGCTGGCAATTAATGCAGTAATTAACCCGCTGACAGCATTAAATAACTGCAGTAATGGCGAGCTGGCAAAAGAGCAGTATCAACCGCAGATAAGCCAGATCCTGACAGAAGTTTGCCAGGTAGCAGCTGCGGCCGGTTATCCGCTGCAATACGCTCAAATACTGGAAAAAGTGCAGCAAGTTATTCAAAGTACAGCGGCTAATTTCTCGTCAATGCAACAGGATATCGCACACAGACGCCGTACCGAAATAGACGCCATCAATGGCTATATCGTTACCCAGGCCGCACTCTATAACATAGACGTGCCGTACAACATAGAACTGACGCAGCAGGTGCTGCAATTGCAGCACCGTGCATAATATTAAGGCCGGTATACCGATACGTTATTAAAGCCCTGTTCCTGCAATACCACGGCTTGCAAGCGGCTCATTACGCCGCGCTCACAGTAAAAATAGTAATGTTTACTCTGATCAAGGTTGGTAAACTGCGATGCCAGACGGAAAAACGGCAGTTCAACCACGTTATGTCCGTCAACTGTCAGCGGTTTAATATCAGTTTCTTCCGGGCTGCGAATATCCAGCACTACTGCATCTGCCGGCAACTGTGCCAGTTCAGTAACAACATGAGCCTGCTGTTCAGCCTGATAATCTATCGTACGGATATCCAGCACTTTCGCCGCTTTTACCGCCTGCTCCAGCACGGTGAAATCAAACTTTTGCTCGTTGGCCAACACTTCTGACAGCACTGCATTCACGGTAGGCTTTTTCGATATTACACCACAGTATTCCGGCATACTTTTAGCAATATCTTCTGCGCCAATTTTGCGGCACATATCGATAATTTCCTGCTTATCCTGATATATCAGTGGCCGCAGGATCAGCATATCAGTAACCCGGTCTATCACATTTAAATTGGTAATGGTCTGGCTGGATACCTGGCCAATACTTTCACCGGTAACTATCGCCTTAATACCCAGGTTTTCAGCAACTTCGCTGGCGGCCCGCATCATCATGCGCTTAAGTACTACGCCCATTAAACCATTGTCGATAGTTTCTAAAATCTGATCCACCACCGGAGCAAAGTTAACACTGACAAACTTTACTTTGTGAGACAGGCTGTATTTTTGCCAGATATGAAACGCCATTTCACGCACACCGGCCTCATGTGCTGCGCCACCAAGGTTAAAAAACAGGTAATGAGTGCGCAAGCCTTTGCGGATCATCAGGTAACTGGCAACAGCAGAATCATAGCCACCGGAGATCAATGACAGCACATCTGACTGCGACGGCAATGGAAAACCGCCCATCCCCTGGTGCTGTTTACGCACCATAATCAGCTGATCTTTTCTGACTTCAAGTGCAACAACCAAGTCAGGCTTATTCAGTTTGACCCGGGCCGATTCTACCTGCTGATTTAAGCCACCGCCTATGTAGCGTTCAGCCTCAATTGACGAAAAATCGTGCTTACCGGCACGGCGTACCCGTACACAGAATGTTTTATTATGTAATTGCCCGGCATAAACCTCTGCAACCTGCTCAAAAATATCATGTAAAGAACTGAAGGTGCTGGATTGCATTTCTGAAAAATGCACTATGCCCGGTATACAACTCAGCCGGTCGATCAATTGCTGATGAATGGCAACATCATCAGTAAAAGAGCGGATTGTCAGGTGATCGTAATTATTATTCACCTCAATATTGCTATCGGTACGTAGCAAGATTGTTTTGATATTACGCTCCAATAACAGTGTTTGGCGTTTACGTACTGATTTGCTTTTTATAGCGATTTCGGGGTGCAATTTGATAAGAAATTCGATCATCTGACAGCATAGTTAAGCAGAAAAAAAGTGGCGCAGATTATAGCGGATCTGTACAGAAAGACCTAATCTGCGCACTACTGAGGAGGTAATTAAGGCAATTGCTGGCTGGGAGGTTCCAGGCTTATCGGATCTGACTCTTTGGCTTTACCCTGCATAATGGCAATTTCTACCCTGCGGTTACGCCGCCGTCCCTGTTCAGTGTCATTGGGCACCAATGGCTTGGTGTCGGCATGTCCCACTACCACTAAACGGGTACGGTCAAAACCGGTTGCTTTTATCATTTCAGTAGCAACTGATACAGCCCGCTTGGCCGATAAATCCCAGTTGTTACTGTGCAATTCGTCAGACACCTGAATATTATCAGTGTGGCCGGTAACCGTAATTTCGCCGGGTACCTCATTTAGCAAAGTGCCTATACGCTGCACTATCGGCTTAAATCTGGGTTGTAAAAAAGACGAGCCCGACGGGAATGAGCCGTTTTCACGAATACGGATAATAATTTGCTGCCCCAGAGATTCCAGCTCTATGGCGCCATCAATAATTTGTTGCTGCAGTTGCTCGGCAAGCTTTTTCACCATTTCATTGGTTTGTTCCTGTGCCTCTTGTGCTTCGGCTGTTGCCGCAGCAGTTTCACCATCCATAACTTCTTCAGCATTACTGACCGACTGGCCGCCACTTAAGTCTTCACGCTGCTCTTGCCGCCCACCGGCTGAATCTTCCTCACCGGCCTGAAATTCAATGACCTGCTGAGTAATTTCAATAGTTTGTTGTTGCAGGGTTTCAATAGGCGTAGGATCAGGGCGCCCCGGGCGAAACTCCATTGCAATCACGCTGGTGCCTTTAGGAATATCTTCCACTTCAATTTTATTTTGCACGCCAAAAGCAAACTTCATTGAGCCGGCAATTTGCTTAAACTTCAGTACATCCATTTCTGAAAATGCCAGCAGCAGCACAAAAAAGCACATTAGCAATGCCATTAAATCAGCAAAAGTACCCATATACTGCGGTAAACCAGGCGGTGGACATTTGCATTCCTGTTCTGCTTGCTCACTCATACATTACTCCGCCGGGGCCACTTCACGTTTACCCTGCGCTAAATAATTACGCAGTATGCCTTCTATCACTTTTGGATTCTGGCCATCCTGAATGCCTAAAATAGCATCAAGGATCAGTTGGTTATTTAATTTTTCCTGCTGGTTGCGGATCGCCAGTTTATCGGCCAGAGGTATTGCAATGACGTTGGCAATAAAAGCCCCGTACAAGGTGGTTAACAAAGCTACCGCCATAGCCGGCCCTATGGCTTTTGGATCATCCATATTCGACAACATCGCCACCAGGCCTATCAGAGTACCTATCATCCCCATGGCCGGAGCGACATCTCCCAGGCTTTTAAAAATGCCGATCGCGGATTCATGCCGTTTTTCCGTCAGGCTGATATCTTTTAACAAAGTGGCCCGCACTACATCGGCATCGTGGCCGTCAACCAGCATATTGACGCCTTTTTGCATAAACGAATTAGGAATTTCAGCCTCTTCCAGCGCCAGAAAGCCGCCTTTACGTGCAGAGTCAGCCAGTTGTACAGCTTTTTCGATCAGCTCTTCGGGCGATTCAATTTTAAACATAAAGGCTTTAACAGCTGCTTTGCCCGAACCAAAAAACTGGGTCAACGTAAACTAAGAGATAACCACAAAAATAGAGCCACCAAAGACAATCAGTACAGATACCGTATCGGCGAACATCCCCGGAGCACCGCTGCTACCCAAAATCATCGCCATTACGATAAAACCAATTGCACCTAACATACCAACAAGGGTAGCTAAATCCACTTTACTCTCCTTAATTGCAACACTACTGCACCAGCCATCTGTACAAGTTTATCTTAGACGATAGTTGTTTATCGACAACCACGCCGAATGATTAAGCATAAATTATGTAAAATTATCAATTTAGCCTTTCACATCCGCTTTATGATTGACCATAATAGCCTGCTAAGGTACCTTTGCGCACACTTTTTCCGGGGGTAGTATGAGCAAGAAAAAAGCAGATTTAAGCCAGTTCGAGCAAACCTTGTCTGAACTTGAGCTTATTGTGCAGCAACTGGAGCAGGGCGAGTTGTCACTGGATCAGTCTCTGCAGCAATTTGAACGCGGTATTACCCTGGCCCGGCAAAGCCAGCAGCTGTTGCAAGCTGCAGAACAAAAAGTACAGATCCTGATGCAGCAACAACAGCAGGAATCATTATTACCCTTTGAGCCGCCTGCAGGAGAATAAGGTGCAACCTGAACGTTTAGCCGTATATCAGCAGCGGGTCGAACAGCATTTACAGCAACATTTAAACAGCCGTACTGTTACCGATCAGCGGCTATTGTCTGCTATGTCTTACAGCTTATTGCTGGGAGGCAAAAGAGTAAGGCCTTTTCTGGTGTACAGTTGCGGCACACTGCTTGGCGCCAGCCTGCATGACTTAGACGGCCCGGCTGCTGCGCTGGAAGCCTTGCACAGTTACTCGCTTATTCATGACGATTTACCGGCGATGGATAACGATGACTTGCGCCGCGGCAAACCTACCTGCCATAAAGCGTTTGATGAAGCCACAGCCATACTGGCAGGTGATGCTTTACAAACCCTGGCTTTTGAAATGTTAAGCACACACCCGTACCAGCAGGTGGATAGCAGTAGCATTGTAAAAATGCTGCAGCAGTTATCGCGCGCTGCTGGCTATAGCGGTATGTGTGGTGGCCAGGCAATAGATTTAGCCCAAACCAATCAGCACACCAGCCTGGCGCAACTGGAACAAATGCACAGACTAAAAACCGGTGCCCTGATTGAATGCGCGGTACATTTGGCCTGGCTGTGCAGCAAACAGCAAAATTTAGCCGAACGCGATGCATTAGTGCAATTTGCCCAGGCTTTAGGGCTGGCATTTCAGGTGCAGGATGATATTCTCGACATTGAAAGCGACACCAGCACACTTGGCAAGCCACAGGGGTCAGACACCAAGGCCAACAAATCAACCTATCCGGCACTATTGGGGCTGGATAATGCCAAAGCCAAAGCACAGCAATTATATCAGGATGCACTGAACGCTCTGGCTCGCTTACCGTATAACACTGATGAGCTACGCGCCTTTGCGCAGTATATTATCGAACGCAGGTTTTAACACAGGCATGGATTATGGCGTTAGATATTAACGATTACCCGTTATTAGCCAAGGCTAATTTACCCGAGCAGCTGCGTCAGCTGCCACAAGACAAACTGCCCGCACTCAGTGACGAGTTGCGCAGTTATTTATTGCAAAGTGTCAGCCAGAGCAGTGGCCATTTTGCCTCTGGTTTAGGCACCGTCGAGCTTACCGTAGCGCTGCATTATGTCTATAACACCCCGTTTGACCGGTTGATATGGGATGTAGGCCATCAGGCTTATCCGCATAAAATTCTGACCGGCCGGGCTGAGCGTATGCACACCATCCGTCAGAAAGATGGCTTGCACCCTTTTCCGTATCGTGAAGAAAGCGAATACGACGTGTTATCTGTCGGTCATTCCAGTACGTCAATCAGCGCTGCTCTGGGTATGGCAATTGCCGCCCAGCAGGCGCGCAACAACCGTAAAGTTGTCGCCGTAATTGGTGATGGAGCTATTACGGCCGGTATGGCATTTGAAGCGCTGAACCATGCCGGAGAAGTACGCCCCGACATGCTGGTTATTCTGAATGATAATGAAATGTCGATTTCAGAGAATGTTGGCGCCTTAAACCAGTATTTTGCCCGTATTTTATCCGGCAGTTTTTACACCAGCCTGCGCGAAGGCGGCAAAAAGATTTTAAGCGGTGTGCCACCATTACATGAGCTGGCCAGCCGCGCAGAGGAGCATTTTAAAGGTATGGTTACCCCTGGCACCTTTTTTGAAGAGCTGGGTTTTAACTATATTGGTCCAATTGACGGCCATGACGTGCTGGGGCTGGTAGATACCATCCGCAATATGCGTAATTTAAAGGGCCCGCAGCTGCTGCATATTGTTACGAAAAAAGGCAAAGGCTATGCACCGGCAGAAGCCGATCCTATCGGCTATCATGCGGTATCTAAATTTAACCCGGACGATCAAAAACAGCCGGCAAAGAAGGCTGGCCGGCCGAGTTTCTCGAATATCTTCGGCAACTGGATTTGCGATATGGCCGCCCAGGATGAACGCTTGCAGGCTATTACACCCGCTATGCGTGAAGGCTCTGATTTAGTCCGGTTTTCTAAAAGCTACCCCAAACGCTATTTCGATGTCGCCATAGCCGAGCAACATGCGGTAACACTGGCCGCAGGTATGGCCATTGAGGGTTTAAAGCCGGTAGTGGCTATTTACTCCAGCTTTTTACAACGCGGTTATGATCAATTGATCCATGATGTTGCCCTGCAAAACCTTGATGTACTGTTCGCGGTTGACCGTGCCGGCGTAGTTGGTGCCGATGGCCCAACCCACCAGGGAGCCTTTGATATCAGCTTTATGCGCTGTATTCCGAATATGGTGATTATGGCACCATCAGACGAAAACGAATGCCGCCAGATGCTGTACACCGGCTATCAATATCATGGCCCGGCAGCGGTGCGTTATCCGCGTGGCAGTGGCACCGGTATTGATGTGCAGCCACAAATGCAATTGCTGCCGCTGGGTAAAGCCAGAGTGGTACGCCGGGGCGAGCATACCGCTATACTGGCATTTGGCCCGTTGCTAAGTGCCTGTCAGTACGTGGCAGAGCAGCTAAACGCCACGTTGGTAGATATGCGCTTTGTAAAGCCGTTGGATGAAAAATTGTTAACTGAATTGGCGCAAAGCCATACGCTACTGGTAACGGTTGAAGACAATGCCATCACCGGTGGGGCCGGTTCGGCCGTGAATGAGTTTATTGCCAAAGCCCGGCTGTCAGTACAAAGTCTGAACCTTGGTTTGCCGGATCACTTTATTAAACATGGTAGCCAGGAAGAAATTTATACCGAACTGGCGCTGGACAGCGATGGTATTCTTGCCAGTATCCGGCAACGGCTTTAATCGTTAACACTAGTCATTAATACCACTAAAAAGCCCGCTGCTGACCAAGCTGTCATCAGCGGCTGTTTTTCAGGTCAAAATGTGCCAGCCCGGCAGATAGCAAACGCTCTACCTGTGCTTCGACATGAGATGAATCCTCAAATTCAAAAGCGTCTACCTGCTGATCAAATGTAATAGTGGCTACGCCATTTTTGCCGGCATGTTTAACATGGTATAGCGCCATTTCAGCCAGTTGTAACGATACTTCCCAGTTAATCAGCTGGCCGCCAAGCAATTCTAACGGATACACAGCATAACCCACCGAGCAGGTTAACCGGGTACGATGCCCGTCAGGTAAATTAAATACCGTTTTAGCTACCAGCTCGTTCAGCCGGTAACTAAACTGCGCCACCAGCTCAAGCGGTATATCCCGCAATACCAGCACAAACTCTTCTCCGGCAAAACGTACAACATAATCTGAGCCACGCGTTTCGCGGATCAGCAAGCCGGCTACCTGCTGAATACAGCTGTCACCTGCGCTGTTACCAAACTGATCATTAACCTGCTTAAAATTATCTAAGTCCAGATGAATTAACGCCACGCATTTACCCTGCGTTTGCATTGACTCACGGTTACGCTGAAAATGTTCTATGTCTTTTGGCAACTGTTCAAACATAAAGCGCCGGTTACGCAAGCCGGTTAAACTGTCTTTGTGTGTTAATAATGCCAGCTGCTCATTTAGCTCATTCAACTTCAGGTTACTGTTTTCCAGCTCCTGTGTGCGCTGTTTTACCAGGCGTTCCAGTTGTTGTTGCTGGTGTACGGTATTACGTCGCAGTAGCCAAATCAGGCCGTACAGACAAAACAAAAACAGCACCAGCCATAAGCCACGGTATACCAGGGTTTCATCAAAACGCTTGGGGACAACAAGCTCCAGTTCTTGCGTTTGTGCGGTGGCCCAGGGTTCATTCTCCAACCGGGTTTGCACACGAAATACAAACCGGCCCGGCTCCAGATTAGTATAAACCGCCTCACGCCGATCTGCGGCGTCGTGCCAGTGTTGTTCAAAGCCTTTTAACTGATAGCGAAACTGTAAAGCCGCCGGTTTGATAAATTCAAGCGCAGAGTATTTGATACTGATATTGCGATCATCCAGCTCCAGTACAACACGCGGCTGCTCGGCGGCAACAACATAACTTTGTTGGCCCTGCACCAGCTTAATTACCGGTTGCACAGGTTTATCGGCGTTACGGTTAAGCTCTGCCGGTACCGCTACCAGCCCCTTTAATGTCGGATACCAATACTGTTGCTGCCAGAACGCTACCTTAGCATGGCCAGCCCCATTGCAGCAGCGCCCCGGTACAGTACCCAACTGGCGGTCATACGGCCCCAGCACATCTTGTATTGGCAGGTTATCCAGGTTGCCGGGCTGGTCAAGGTCCGCTGCCTGCAGCCGGAAAATGCCTTTGTGACTGCTGATCCAAATATAATCTGTAGCGGCATCGTATGTCATACTGACCACCGGGCTGTGTGGCAACCCGTTAGCCGAATGTAACTGATACCAGCTGTTGTCAGTGCGACGAATAAAAATGCCGTCATCCAGTGTACTGGCCAGCAAGTGCCCACCCGGCAGCAATTGTAAGGCAGTAATGTAGCTGTTATATAATGCAGTTCCCACGCCCAGCCGGCTCAGACGCTGTTGTTCATACAGATATAAACCGCGGGTAGTACCAAATACCAGTTGTTCGTTTGTTTGCTGTAACACTGTAATATGGCGGGACTCCAGCTCAGTGTTTAACGCAAAAGGTGTCAGCTTGTTGTGCTGGTAGTGCACCAACCCCATCACTCCGCCAATCCACAAACCGCCATGAATATCTGCTTGCAACACTCTTACAGTAAAACCTTTTAAGCTATCAAACTGCGCCTTAAACTGCTTGGTATCGCGCTGATACGCCAGTACACCATTGTCAGTAGCCAGCCACATATGGTTAGCATCCGGCCAGTAAATATCATGTACGGTGCCACTACCAAGCTGTTCAGTGTTAACCAGGCTGTGATACTGGCCATCAGCCATTAACTCGCCAATATCCGACTGCCCAGCCACCAGCAAGGTGTCTGAAGGCGTAACAGCTACACTGCGCACCACTGCGTCAGGCTGAAATGGCACTACCCGGCGAATATTTCCTACTGCGGCACGGTACAAACCGTCGCTGAAACTGGCAAGCCAGATATTGTTGTCACGGTCTTCAAAAATATCACTGAACCAGGGGTAGCTCCCCAATTCATCACCGGTAATATGTTGCCATGGCTGACCAGCATGTTTGTGAAACAGTTTACGGTGGGCTGATATCCAGCTATTGCCGCGGCTATCACGCAGCAGCTTATATACCGCTGCGCTGTTTTGATCCGGCAACTGGCATTTTTGCACCAGGCCTGAGTCGGCATCCAGATGATAAAAACCAGACTCACCGGCAATATGTAAGCCTTTTTCGGTCCAGTACAAATCATACACAGGTGTCTGAATAAGCTCGGCCGGTAAGGTATAGCTTTTCATATTACCATCCAGATCCATGCGGTACAGTTGCTCTGAACCCATGATCCAGATATGTTCGTCTACCAGTTCTAACTGGCTTACCTGTGAAAGAACTTGTTGCACCCTGCTGACCCTGCCGTTGTGAATACGAAACAGATGATCAGCCGCTACCCAAATTTCACCGGGGCGAACTTCAATAATGGCAGTAACTTCAGATAATATCTGGTAGCGTTCAAACTGTAGTGTTAAAGGGTTAAAGCCAGACAGGCCAGACTTAGTACCCACCCACATGTAGCCCTGGCTGTCATGTAACAGGCGGGTAACACTATTGCTGGCCAGGTGGCGGTGGCTTTCTTTGGTAAAGTGTTCAAACTGCACACCATCAAAGCGGTTCAGGCCATACAAGGTAGCTACCCAGATAAAGCCCTGCGAATCCTGGCTGACAGAACGCACTGAATTGCTGGATAAACCATCAGCACTGTTCCAGTGTTTAATATCAAAGTCATACACCGAAGGCTGATTGTACGCATGTGAGAAAAGAGGACACCACAATAAAAGCAACAGTAAGGCATTTTTCATTGGTGCGTTCTCTTTCTACTTTTTAATTAACCCAAAGGTAAAAACGGTAATAACAGTTGTAATGACAACAGCGCAGCAATACCGGCGACAATATCGTCCAGCATAATGCCAGTTCCGTCATGTACATTTTTATCGAACCAACTTATTGGCCATGGTTTTACAATATCAAACAAGCGGAATAATACAAAACCCAGCAGTAATGTTTGCCAATGCAATGGCGCCCATAACATGGTAATGCTATAACCGATAATTTCATCCCAGACAATAGCGCCATGATCATGCTCGCCAATGTCCCGTGCTGTCTGGCCACATAAGTACACACCAAGTACACTACCGGCGATAACAAAGGCCAGCAAATAGATGTTACCGGCCCACAGCAACAATATAACCAGCGGCACAGCAGCTAAAGTACCAAAAGTACCGGGGGCTTTGGGTGACAGACCACTGCCAAAGCCAAGTGCAAGAAACTGATACCATTTTTTCAGGTTAAACTGTGCAGTGCTCATGCGAAGTGCTTAAAACCATTATGCTGGTAGTTGAACGGTTGCTCACCCTGTTTCAGTTCCAGCTTACCGGCGGCCCCGGTAATGCGGCCGATACAGCTAACGCCAATACCGTAAGGTGACAGCAATACATCAAGTGACCCCCGCCGGGCTTCTGGTACAGTAAACAGCAGTTCATAATCTTCACCGCCTGATAACGCCAGCTGTATGGCAGTTGCGCTGTCACAACTGTCTTTAACCGCCTGTGACAACGGCAAGCGTGCAACGTCAATACTGGCCCCTACCGCAGAACGCTTCATAATATGTTGAATATCGCTATACAGGCCATCAGATAAATCCATTGCACTGCTGGCAATATTCCGTAGTGCCTGGCCAAGGGCAACGCGGGCTGACGGATAATGAAAACGTTGCAGAATATGGGTTTGATGTTTTTTGCTGACCTCATGCAGGCCCTGACACAGTTTCAGCCCTAATGCGGCGTCCCCTAAAGTGCCGGTAACATAAATATAATCGCCTACTTTGGCGCCGCTACGCGTCAGCGCTTTACCACGCGGCACTATGCCTTTGGCTATCATCGTCAGGCTAAGCGGGCCACGCGTTGTATCGCCACCAATTAGCTGGCAATTATAATATTCGGCGGTTTCATGCAAGCCCGCAGCAAAGGCTGCCACCCAGGGTTCATCTACAGCCGGTAACGTCAGCGCCAGAGACAACCAGGCGGGCTCGGCGCCCATGGCGGCTAAATCACTGACATTTACCGTTACCAGTTTGTGGCCAAGTGCCCGGGGGGCGTCATCAGGAAAAAAGTGTGTGCCTACCACCATGGTATCAGTGGTTACCACTAAGTCATAACCATCACGCACCTGCAACACGGCACCATCGTCACCAACACCGATGGCACTGTCAGCGCGCTTGGCGCCACAACTGGCAAAATAGCGGGAAATGAGTTCGAATTCACCCATAGAACTAAGAAGCCGACTAATGTCGGCTCTCCTTTAACTTGGACGCAGTACGCGTACGGCTTTATCCAAAATGCCGTTAACAAACTTGTGGCTATCGTCAGCGGCGAACGCTTTAGCCAACTCAATAGCTTCGTTGATAATCACCTTGTACGGTACATCAAGACGATATTTAAGCTCGTAAGCAGATACCCGCAATATGGCTTTTTCAACAAAATCAATTTCATCGAACGGCCGGTCTAAATACGGTTTTAATGCTTCATCCAGTACTGCATGGTTTTTAACCACACCGCGCACCAGATCCTGAAAATAGCCAACGTCCATATGTTTAACGTTAGTTTCCAGCAGTAATTGCTGCTCAATGTCTGCAATAGGATTTTGGCTGACATGCCAGCTGTAAATTCCCTGCACTGCAAGTGACCGTGACTGACGACGGGCATTAGGTTTCATGTATGTGTCTCTTCCTGTTACAGCTTGGCCAGCAGGTTAACCATTTCCAGCGTAGACATAGCAGCTTCGCTACCTTTATTGCCCGCTTTGGTACCTGCACGCTCAATGGCCTGCTCAATGCTGTCTACCGTTAGTACACCAAAAGCAACCGGAATGTCATGTTGCATCATTACCTGGGCAATACCTTTGGTACATTCACCGGATACATATTCAAAATGTGGCGTGCCACCGCGGATAACTGCACCCAGCGCAATAATACCGTCATATTTTTTACTGGCGGCAACCCGCTGTACTGCCAGCGGTAATTCAAAGGCTCCCGGCACCCGGATCACAGTGATATCCTGCTCTGCCACGTTACCAATACGCTGTAATGTGTCGGTTGCACCGCTCAATAAGCTCTCAACAATAAAGCTGTTAAACCGCGCTACCACTAACGCAAACTTCTTACCGTTGGCAGAAAACCCTGCTTCAATAACCTGCATAAGTTGCCCTTAAAATCTGACCGCTGAAAATTAGCCGTGCATAATAGCACAACACTGCCTAAACCGGCATAGTCTTTGTAACACAGGCTCATACCCTTCGTCTTTCAAGATGCCCCGTTGTTGGCTGCGCTCGCTCACCCCAATCACTTAGTACAGCTAAGCTCATGGGGATTCACTCGCTTGCCGCCTAGGTGCATCTTGAAATCCATTGGCTATAGGCTTTCTTTGCAAGCGAATAACCGGGTTATTCGCTAACGTAATCCACTACTTCCAGACCAAAACCAGACAAGGCATGGTATTTTTTCGGCTGGCTGAGTAAACGCATTTTCTTCACGCCCAAACTGGCCAGAATTTGCGACCCCACCCCTACATTACGGGAAGTGCCTTTCCAGGGTGCGCTGCGTGGCTTTTCACCTTTATCTTCAGCTTCAAACGCTTGTACAGTACGGATAAGCTGTTCGGTAGATTCATGCTTGCCAAGCAACACCAGCACGCCGCCGTCTTTGGCAATCCGCGCCATGGCGGTATGCAATGGAAAACTGCGGTTAGCTGCCCGGTCAGCCATTAACAAATCGCTGAAAGTGTCATGTAAATGCACCCGCACCAAAGTAGGCTCATCAGCACTGATTTCGCCTTTTACCAAAGCAAAATGGATCTGGTTGTCGATGGTATCTTTAAAGGTTACCAGCTTAAATTCACCCACTTCGGTGGGTAGCTGGCAACTGGCTACCTGTTCTATAGTGGTTTCATTAAGGTTGCGATATTCAATTAAATCGGCAATGGTGCCAATTTTAATACCGTGTTTTTGCGCGAACAGCTCCAAATCAGGCCGCCGCGCCATAGTGCCGTCATCATTCAGCACTTCAACAATTACTGCAGCAGGTTCAAGCCCGGCTAAACGGGCCAGATCACAACCGGCCTCAGTGTGGCCGGCACGCACCAGCACGCCACCATCTTGTGCCATCAGCGGGAAAATATGCCCCGGCTGTACTATATCGCTGGGTCTGGCATCGCGCGCGACTGCCGCTTTTACCGTGCGGGCCCGATCTGCTGCAGAAATACCGGTGGTAACGCCCTCTGCTGCCTCAATTGACACGGTAAAGTTAGTAGAAAACGGTGATTTATTCGCATCTACCATTAAAGGTAACGCTAACTGAGTGCAGCGTTTTTTCGTCAGCGTTAAGCAAATTAAACCGCGGCCATGGGTAGCCATAAAATTAATCGCTTCGGGCGTAACATATTCTGCCGCCATCAACAGATCGCCTTCATTTTCGCGATCTTCATCGTCCATCAGCACGACCATTTTACCCTGACGGATGTCTTCAATAATTTCAGCAGGAGTATTCAGTTGCATAACAAACCTTATTTATAAAAAACCACGCTGAGCCAACAGCGCCATACTGACACCGCTATTGGCGCTGCCATTGTCTTTACTGAGTAAACGTTCCAGGTAACGGGCAATTAAATCTACCTCAAGGTGTACCTTAGAACCCACTTTAAGCTGGGAAATGGTAGTTTGCTCTGCCGTATGTGGCACTATAGTAAGCCTGAATGCATCATTGCTCAGCTCATTTACCGTGAGACTAACCCCATCAACAGTAACTGAACCTTTAGCGGCAATATAATGCGCCAGTGCTTTAGGCAACGTAAGCCAGATATGCCGGGCGCGGCCGCTGGCTTCAATTTTTGTTACGCGGCTGACACCATCAACATGGCCGCTGACTAAATGCCCGCCCATGCGGGTGGTGGGCAACATCGCTTTTTCTAGGTTAATTTGTTGCCCGGTTTTATACTGGCCGAACAAGGTATGCGCCAGTGTTTCTGATGACACATCAGCATCAAAGCTGTACTTATCCAGTCTGGTTACCGTTAAACATACGCCGTTGCTGGCAATGCTGTCGCCCAACTTTACGTCACAAAAGTCCAGGTTCTGGCTGTGTATAGTTACCGTGATATCAGCACCGCGTTGTTGTATCGCGCTAAGCTGGCCTGTGGCTTCAATAATACCTGTAAACATAGGTTATCCCGTTAGCCTTTTGCAGCATGATTTAAAGTGGCAGTAAGGCGGATATCGGCCCCCACCATACGTATGTCTGTCCAGCTTAGCTCAGGCACCTGAGCCAGAGCAGTAAACTGTGGCAGCACTGCCAGCGGCTGAGCAGAATTACCTAATAGTTTTGGTGCAAGATAGACGATTAATTCATCTACCAGATCTAACTGCAACAAGGTGCCTGCCAGCGTGGCCCCAGCTTCTACCCATAAGGTATTAACATTCTCGCGCAGCGCTAAATGCTCCAGCAGCGCCACTAAATCAAATTGCGCATTGCTATCTAAAGGGCAATGAATTTGTCTGGCGATATTGGGCAGTTGCCGGGAGTTTTCAACCTTGCTGACACACAGTAATACTTCACCGCCGTCATTAAATAGTGCCAGCTTATGATCCAGTGTACCGTTTCTGTCGAGGATCACCCGCTTGGGCTGGCGCAGTTCGCCATTTTCCAGTGCCGTCACACTTTGCAATAGTTGTTCCGCACGTAAATTCAACCGGGCATTGTCAGCAAGCACTGTGGTGGCGGTAGATAAAATAGCGCAGCTTTGTGCACGGTAATGCTGCACATCGGCGCGGGCAGCAGCGCCGGTTAACCATTTGCTGTCGCCGTTAGCCAGCGCGGTGCGCCCGTCTAAACTGGCAGCCAGTTTTAGCTGCACATAAGGGCGCTTGCGCTCCATCCGGCTTAAAAAGCCCGGGTTTAAAGCCCGCGCCTGAGCCTCCAGTAACCCCACGTCGACAACAATACCGGCAGAGCGCAACATGGCGACACCGCGCCCGGCTACCTGCGGATTTGGGTCTTGCATTGCCATTACCACGCGGGCAACACCCGCTGCAATCAAGGCTTCAGCACAAGGCGGTGTACGGCCATAATGGCTGCAAGGCTCTAACGTGACATAACAGGTTGAGCCTTTTGCTGCGCTGCCGGCTTCACGCAAAGCAAACACTTCGGCATGGGGCCCACCGGCTTGCTTATGGTAGCCGGAGCCCACAACTACACCGTTTTGCACCAGCACCGCACCCACATTCGGGTTTGGGCTAGTGGTATAACGGCCAAGCTCTGCCAGACGGATGGCCTGCGCCATAAAAGTTACATCAGCGGCGCTAAACATCAGGCTTTCTCCCCTAAGCGGGCAATTTCTTCGCCAAATTCACGGATATCTTTGAACGAGCGGTACACCGAAGCAAAACGCACATAAGCGACTTTATCGACTTTTACCAGCTCATCCATAATAAGATTACCCAGCAGTTGGCTACCCACTTCACGTTCACCGGTGGCGCGCAATTGAGATTTAATTTTATTGATTAGCTGTTCAATCTGCTCGGTGGATACCGGCCGTTTTTCCAGTGAGCGCAGCAAGCCACTACGTAATTTGTCTTCGTTAAAGGGCTCGCGCGAGCCGTCGCGTTTAATAATGCGCGGCATCACCAGTTCGGCTGACTCAAAGGTGGTAAAGCGCTCATGGCAAGCCAGGCATTCACGGCGGCGGCGCACCTGATGGCCGTCGGCCACCAGGCGTGAGTCAATGACTTTGGTATCGTCTGCATTACAAAACGGACAGTACATGATAGAAACCCTGCTAAGCTGTCAAAAACCAAAAAGAAAGGGCCAGATAAAGAAATGGCCGCAACAGCGGCCATCATAGCACTTAATCAGCGTTTAGGCATAAACCGGGAAACGGCTGCACAGCTCAGATACCTGACTACGCACTTTATCAATCACCCCGGCATCGCCACGGCTGTCCAGCACATCGCAAATAAAGTTTGCCACTGTACGGGCTTCTGTCTCGTTAAAGCCACGACGGGTAATCGCCGGCGTACCGATGCGCAAACCAGAGGTCACAAACGGCGAGCGCGGATCATTAGGTACCGAGTTTTTATTCACCGTAATGTGCGCCTGGCCTAACCAGGCATCGGCCTCTTTGCCGGTAATATCCTTGTCAATTAAATCCATCAGGAACAAATGGTTTTGCGTACCACCGGAAACAATCTTGTAACCGCGCGCCATCATCGCATCGCACATAGCCACAGCATTCTTTAATACCTGCTGCTGGTAAGCTTTAAATTCAGGCTGCAGAGCTTCTTTAAAGGCCACAGCCTTAGCAGCAATAACATGCATTAACGGGCCGCCCTGGCCACCCGGGAATACCGCAGAATTCAGTTTCTTCTCAATCTCTTCGTTTTTACGTGCCAAAATTAAGCCACCGCGCGGGCCAGCCAGCGTTTTGTGCGTAGTGGTAGTTACCACATCAGCTACCGGAACCGGGTTAGGATACAGGCCTGCCGCAACTAAACCAGCAACGTGGGCCATATCTACCATCAGATAGGCACCGACTTTGTCAGCGATATCACGAAAACGCTGCCAATCAACAATACCTGAATAGGCCGAGAAGCCGGCGATAATCAGTTTTGGTTTATGCGCCAGCGCCAGCGCTTCAGCCTGATCATAATCAATCACACCCGTTTCAGGGTGCAAACCATATTGCACAGCATTGTAAAGTTTGCCGGATGAGCTAACATGAGCACCATGAGTTAAGTGGCCACCATGTGCCAGACTCATGCCTAAAATAGTGTCGCCAGCATTTAATAACGCCAGAAATACCGCAGAGTTAGCTTGTGAACCAGAGTGCGGCTGCACGTTAGCATAATCGGCACCAAACAGCTCTTTAGCGCGGGCAATAGCTAAATCTTCAGCTATATCAACATATTCACAACCACCGTAGTAGCGTTTATGCGGGTAGCCTTCGGCATATTTGTTAGTCAACTGAGAGCCTTGCGCTTGCAGTACCCTTGGGCTGGCATAGTTTTCTGATGCGATAAGCTCAATGTGCGCTTCCTGACGGTCGTTTTCATCGGTTATCGCCTGCCATAATTGTGGGTCGAAATCGGCAATATTCATATCACGCTTTAACATGCTCTCTCCTGGTGCGGCTTGCACGCGTAGTTTCAATCAAATTCAGTTGAATCAAAACAGGCTTAATAAAATTGGCCGCCATTCTACCTGTAAATATGACTTTATGCACCCGCAATTTAGCCATCTAAACATCCAAAACAAAAATGCCACACAGGTTTAACCAGGTAACTCCGTGTTGCAAGCTTTACAATATATAAAACACAGCCTAATATACTGTATATAAAAACAGCCTTGGTGTTTGCATGCGCAAAATTATACATATAGATATGGATTGTTTTTTTGCTGCCGTAGAAATGCGCGACAACCCGGCACTGAAGCATATTCCTATTGCTGTTGGCGGTTCAAGACAAGCCCGCGGCGTAATATCTACCTGTAACTACCCGGCCCGTGCTTATGGTGTACGCTCGGCAATGCCAACCGGCCAGGCGTTAAAGTTATGCCCTCACTTAACCTTGCTTAGCGGTAATATGGAGAAATACAGCGCCGCCAGCCGACAAATCCGGGCTATTTTTGCCCGCTATACCGACAGCATAGAGCCATTGTCTTTAGATGAAGCTTATCTGGACGTCACCGATTGCCCGCTATTTAATGGCAGCGCCACCCGCATTGCTGAAGATATCCGCCGTAGTATTTATATGGAAACCGGCCTGACCGCCTCTGCCGGTGTGGCACCGAATAAATTTCTGGCAAAAATTGCCAGCGATGAAAATAAGCCCGATGGTTTATATGTTATAACCCCCGATGCTGTCAGCAGCTTTGTTAAGCAACTGCCGCTGAAACGTCTGCCAGGTGTGGGGGCCAAAACAGCCGAGCGCTTAAGTCAGCTGGGTTTAAACTACTGCGCCGACATTGCCACTGCCCCACTGCCGTTACTGGTAAAACAGTTTGGCAGCCTGGCCGATAGCCTGCTAAAGCGCAGCCAGGGCATTGACGAGCGGCCGGTATGTAGCCGTGAGCAACGAAAATCATTAGGGGTAGAGCGCACCCTTGAGCATGATTTACTGCAATATACCGAGTGCGTAGAAACACTGAGCCAGTTACTGCCGCAATTACAGCGCCGGCTGGAGCACTACACTAACACCGCAGCAGGACGGCTAACGCCGATTCAAAAAGTAGGCATTAAATTGAAGTTCAGCGACTTTCGCCAGACAACCGTAGAAAAACAAGGTCAGCCACTGCAGCTTGATAAGTTACTGCCACTACTGGATGAAGCCTGGCAACGCAGGCAACAACAAGGGGTAAGATTAATAGGTTTGCAAATAGGTTTTAAAACTGCGGCTTTACAGCAACTGGCTTTGCCTTTTTAAGCCAGATCAACATTAGCGTTTTGCAAATAACAGAAAACCGGCAAAAGCCGGTTTTATGCAAGCCTGGCCGGAATTACCCGATAACAGTTACGTTCTCAGCTTGTGGGCCTTTTTGGCCTTCAGTTACTTCAAAAGTAACTTTCTGACCTTCAACTAAAGTTTTGCGGCCGGTACCGTTGATCGCACGGAAGTGAACGAAAACGTCCTTACCACCATCACGCTCCAGGAAACCGTAACCTTTCTCTTCGTTGAACCACTTAACTGAACCGGAAATTAACTGTGACATAACACTCTCTTACTTTAACTAAATTTGCCAGCTCGCTGGCGACTTAAATATAACCGGTCATCTCAGCTGACTAGCATATATTTTCGCCCTCATTATCAGTTAAGCCATATAAGGGGTCAATAACCTTGCCTGCCACACAGAAAATATTTTCTGCTTTGACCGTATCAGCAACGTGAGCCACATTACTGATAACCCTGTTGTTGTCAGCATACTAAACAGCAACAATTTTAGTGTAGCAGCAATAGTGCTGAAAAAATAATCAGTGTTAATTTATTTTTGTTTACGCCTTACCGGAGCCGAACCATCATCTCCACCCTGAAAAAACTGCGGTGCTTTCTTTGTTACCTGCTTGGCCACTTTAGTTTTTGTTTTGCCTTTCCCCGGCAGCGCTTTTTTACCTGCTACCGCTTTAACTGCAGCTTTTGCGGCTTTGGGCTTACCGTCAAACTTAGCAGCTAATCCTTCAACTTCGGCAAAAGTGGTTGGCTGGCGTAAAAAGGTTTCAATTCGCTCCAGTGCTGCAATATCTTTTGGCCCAACCAATGAAATCGCCTGGCCCTTGGCGCCAGCACGGCCGGTACGGCCAATACGATGTACATATTCTTCCGCATGTTTGGGTAAATCGAAATTGATAACGTGCGACACCTGCAATAAGTCCAGACCACGCGAAGCCAAATCAGTGGTAACCAGCACCTGGTGCTTGCCGGTAGCAAAGGCTTGCATTACTGCATTACGGCTGCTTTGGCTTAACTTGCCGCTTAACCCCACTGCACTGCGGCCAAGCTGTTCACACAATAATGCCAGACGCTCAGCATCTTCGCGTGTGGCCGTAAAAATAATCAGTTGCTTAATATCATCCTGCTGTAAAAAATGCTGCAGCAATGCTTCTTTGTGTGTCAGGTGATCAGCCAGGAAAAACCGCTGGCTGATATCCTGATGTTGTTGATGCGACGCACCAACAGCAACACGATATGGATTTTTCAGCAATGCCAGTGTCAGTTCATCAACTTCGGCATGATCTAATGTGGCAGAAAACAATAAGGTCTGACGTAAGCGATGATCTGCAGCCTTATTGATCTGCGTCAACTGCGGCATAAAGCCCAGATCCAGCATCCGATCAGCTTCGTCGAGGATCAGCATTTCCAGGCCATTAATAAATACTGATTTATGCTCAAGGTGATCAACAAAACGGCCAGGTGTTGCAACAATAATATTGGGTTCGCGTTTAAGCAGCTTTTCCTGATCGTTAAAGTTTTCCCCGCCGACGATCAATGCTGACGTCAACGGTGTATTAGATACAAACAAGCGCAGTTGTGCATATACCTGTCTGGCTAATTCCCGGGTTGGTGCCAGTATTAGCGCCCGTGCATCACGCTTGGACAACGGCCGGCTTTTTAGCAGGCGCTGCATCATTGGCAATAAATAAGCCAGCGTTTTACCTGAGCCGGTTTGCGATGACACGATTAAATCACGGCCAACCATCACAGCAGGAATAGCCTCTTGCTGAATTTCAGTTGGCTTAACAAAGCCCAGGTGCTGTACCGAACGCATTAGCCGCGGATCGAGCGATAAATCATTAAATGGCAAAGTGAACCTCTTAAACCTTAAATTACCGCTATATGATAACCGAAGCTGGCAAATTGAGTTAGTTTGATTTCTTAACTGGCAACCTTTGCGCTACTATAAGCGCATTATGACAACCGCAAAAAAGTATTGAATATCAGGGTACACCATGAGTAATGCACTAAAAGAGCAACTGTTAAAAGCGGGTCTGGCAGATGCCAAAAAGCTAAAAGCCGTAAAAAAAGAGAAGCACCAGCAGAAAGTTCAGGCTGGCAAGAAGCAGAAAATAGTTAACGAAGCCAGTGTTTTGGCAGAGCAAACACGCCAGCAACAGATAGAACGCGACCGTGTTCTAAACCAGCAAAAACAAGCTGTACTGCAGCAAAAAGCTATTGCAGCCCAGGTAAAACAGCTTATCAGTAACAACACTATTAAAGCGCAGGGTGAAGTAGCCTATAACTTTACCGATGGTAAACTGGTTAAACGGCTGTATGTGAATAACAAACTGCATGATGAACTAAGCCGGGGCCTGTTAGCCATAGCGAAGCAGGATGAGCAGTATTATCTGGTGCCTGCTGCGGTTGCCGAAAAAATTAAACAGCGCCAGAGTGACAGCATTATAGTACTGAATGTGAAGCAACAGCAGGTGGATGAAGATGACCCCTACGCCGACTTTAAAATTCCTGATGATTTAATGTGGTAAACCCGGCGTAGCTTTGGTCAACAGAAGGTACAGATGACTACCCAATTGGTATTAGCCAGCGTTAGTGAAATGCTGCAACTGCAACACTGGTTCAGCAGTGCAGAGCAACAACAAAGCTGGGGCGGTGATAACTTTGATTATCTGTGCACCGGGTTGCGTTTTCTTCAATTGCTATGCCGGCCAGGCGCGCAAAGTTTTAGCTTGCTTGATAGCGATAACAATACCATGTTGGGTTTTGGTCAGATATGTGATCGTTTTGGTTGCCATCATCTGGCCCGGCTGGTTATTCACCCGCAGCAACGCGGTAAGGGTTTGGCGAAAGCCCTGATTAGCGAGCTGAGCATTCAGGCGCTAAGCCAGCAGTACCGCGACATATCACTGTACGTACACCGGCACAATAGTATTGCTTTGCAATGTTATACCAGCCTGGGGTTTGAAATTTGCCCACCGCCGGAAGCTGAAAACCCACGCCTGCATTTTATGATGCTGCAAGCCGATAAGGCGATTGTCAGTGTTAACCGCTACCTGCAGCAACAAAGCTAGTCTGAGCGCTGTCTGGCGCTGACACCTTTCACCTGCTGGGCGAAGGCGGGGCTTAATTGCCACTTTGGCCTTATTGGCGTCAGCGGCAGCTCGCGTTTGCGGGCTACCAGCAAATAGGCGGCACCAAAGTAATTCAGATACTGCTCATTACACAGTTGCCAGCGGGTTGCCTTATAGTCTTTCGCCAACATGGCAGAACAAAAAAAACGTTGCTCTGACAGTACTTCAAAACCAATAAGATGTAACCAGTCTTTAATACGTGATGCGCTGAAAAACCGCCCCTGCCAAGGATATTTCTGCGCCAGCCCGGGCAGCCATTTTAAAAAACCAACAGCACTGTAGGGGTTGATACCGCTAAGTAGCAAATAACCATCCGGTACCAGCACCCGATGCGCCTCACGCACCACATGATGCGGATCAGCAGTATATTCCAGACAATGGCTTAACAACACTGCATCTACACTATTTTCAATAACAGGCAAGGCATCGGCATCGGCCAGTAACATGGCTTGCGGACAATAGCGGCCAACACCGATATGATGCTGAATTTTGCAATTGCTGGTATCCAGCTGACAACTAAGATCACCGACTTTTAGCATGTAGTAACCAAAAATCTGCTGCCACCAGGGCTGTAACTGGCCAGATATGGCATCAGCCAGCGCCAGCCCTTGCGTAAACTGCTGCCAGTCAGACGGTGAAGTACGGTCTTTTTCGCTCAGTGCTGGTTTCATGTTAAATTAACAGCCGGATTCATTAAGATGGTTGTCATTATGTATCAGATCACTCCAGTAGCGGCGTTTGAGGATAACTATATTTGGGTGTTATGTCAGCAAGACAACCCCAGTTGCATTGTAGTTGACCCCGGCGATGCAGGCCCTGTTTTAGCATTTTTACAGCAACAGCAAAAAATACCAGCGGCAATACTTATTACACACCATCATGCTGACCACACTGGCGGCATTACAAAACTACAACAGCACTTTCCAAATGTCAGAGTAATAGGCCCGGCTATGGAACATAGCCGCATCCCGCAGCTTACAGAAACTGTGAACGACAATCAGTTGGTGGAAATTCCTCAGCTGCAGCTTACTTTTACTGTTATTGCAGTACCGGGACATACTCTGGGCCATATTGCGTTTTATTCAGCACCGGTTTTGTTTTCTGGTGATACTCTGTTCAGCGCAGGTTGTGGCAGGCTGTTCGAAGGCAGCCCGCAACAAATGTGGCAGTCGCTGCAGACGTTGCTGGCGTTACCCGACAGCACCCAGATTTACTGTACCCACGAGTACACCCTGGCTAACTTAAAATTTGCTCTGACCGTGGAACCAGATAACGCGGCGTTAATCGAATACACGCAACGTTGTCATGATTTACGTTTGGCAAAACAGCCAACCCTGCCTGCAGGGTTAGCAAAAGAGAAACAAATTAATCCATTTTTACGCTGTAATAACAAAAACCTACAGCAGAAATGGCACAAAGATACAGCCTTGGCGCTGTTTAGCTGGTTAAGAGCCAGTAAGGACCAGTTTAAAAGCTGACTTGCATTCAGTGACCGAACAGGTAACATTCGATTTTTTACATGTGGAACAAAATAATGCTGAGAAGATTATCTGCCCTGGCTGGAGCCATGATCCTTGCAGGATGTGTTAGCACGGATAACACTAACAAAACTAACATACCTCCTGTAGTTAAAGCCCCACAAACCAAGCCGGCAGATTTTCATAAGCACGCCGCCAGCGCCGAACAAATAGCCAACCGTTTATGGAGTGCAGGCCAACCGTCAGGCAACGACATTATTGAACTGGATGCCACAGAATTAGAAGACTTATGGCAGCGTATTCAGTTGCAGATGAGTTTTAATGTGCCGCAAACCCGGCCAATTGTGGAACAACGTAACTTTTACAGCAGCCATCAGGCTTATCTGGACAGAGTAGCCAGCCGGGCTCAGCCGTTTTTATTCCATATTGTACAAGAGTTGGAAAAACGCCAGATGCCACTGGAGCTGGCACTATTACCTATTGTAGAAAGTGCTTTTGATCCCTTTGCTTATTCACATGCTGCGGCTTCAGGTATGTGGCAGTTTATGCCCGCTACCGGCAAGCGTTTTGGTTTAAAACAAAACTTCTGGTATGACGGCCGCCGCGATGTAGTTGCGTCCACGCGCGCAGCATTAGATTATCTGCAGTATCTGCACGACAAACTCGAAGGTGACTGGCTTAATGCCATTGCCGCGTACAATTCTGGTGAAGGCCGGATCCTGGCAGCCATTAAACGTAATAAGCAAAAGCGTTTACCTACAGACTTCTGGTCGTTGGATTTACCATCAGAAACCACCGCTTATGTACCTAAATTATTAGCGCTGGTTGATATTCTTAAGCGTCCGGACGACTTCGATATTGTCTGGAAGTTCATTGCCAACGAGCCGAAGATAGATGTTGTAGAGCTGAGCAACCAAATTGACCTGACAATAGCTGCAGAGATGGCAGGATTGAGTGTCGCTGAGTTACAGGCACTCAACCCTGGTTTCAGCCAGTGGGCGACCGACCCTGACGGCCCACATCATTTAGTATTACCCATAAACCAGGTAGAAACTTTCCGGCAGAAACTGGCGCAAACACCAAGCAAAGACTTACTGCGCTGGAAACGCTACACCGTAGCCAAAGGCGATACTTTGGGTAAAATCGCTCAAAAGCATGGTACGAATATCAGTGCTATTCAGCGCATAAATAAGCTTGATGGCAACACTATTCGCCTTGGTCAGCATTTGCTGTTACCAGTATCATCGGGCGATGACGCAGATTACAGCCTGAGCCAGCCAAACCGGGTAGCCAATGCCCGGCAACAAGCTAATAACGGCACTAAGCTGGAATATATTGTTAAAGACGGAGATACGCTGTGGGACATTAGCCGTGAGCACAAAGTAACGGTAGCAGACCTGACTAAATGGAATACGTTAACGCAACGCTCTATCCTTAAGCCAGGCCAGACACTGGCGATATGGCAGCCAGCCACAGCAACAGGTAACACCACAGGCATATCCCGTACTGTTACCTACAAAGTACGTAAAGGTGACTCTCTGGCCAGAATTGCCCAGCGTTTCAGCGTTTCAGTATCCGACATTGTAAAGTGGAACAATATTAATACCGCTAACTATCTGCAACCAGGCCAACAGCTGAAACTGATGGTGAGTATGACGCAGGTATAAACTGCTAACGGGGTTATAGCCATGAAATTGCAATATCTGCTGTGTACAGCATTACTGTTCGCACCTCTGAGCCAGGCACAGTTTGATATCAGTGGTGAAGGAAAAGCAACGCTTACCAACAACAGCAGCCAGACATTCGATTTCGGCTTTAGCTACTTTCGTCAGGATGGTACCTACCGTTTTACTGTTGGCCGCCAAAGCCTGAACGTACCATCCGTACCACAAAAATATTCTATTGCCGTCATTTTGCAGAATAACAGTCACGTTTGGGTACCCGATTTTATTAACGATCCGCTTAGCAGTTTTGAATTGCAACTGGAGCAATACTCAATAAAGTTATTTGTTGATCCGCAGGCAGTAAATGCGCCGGGAAACTTTGTACTGCAACTGAATGATGAAACCTATTATTTTAGTCGCGGTCCCGGCCAGATAAATTTTTACTTTACCGAAACCGGCATCCGCGATGTAAGAGTTGAAGGCATGTTTAAGCCGCGTAAATAACGGGGTTAATCAGGCTCTTTTTGTAATTGCAATGCCGAAATGGTTCCCGATGCGATACACAGCAAAGGCGCCAGTAAGGTTAAAAACCAGCCTGCCTGTAAACTAATATCATGCCACCAGGCGTAACCAGCTGCCGTTAGCTGAAATATAATGCCGAATAAGCCAGCATAAACTAAAGCCCGGTTAAGTAGCCTTTTAGGTAGAGAAAACACTTTCATTTTAATGCCTGTTTACTTCTGTGATGCCAGATCAGTGTTAATCTGTTTGCATCCACTTTTGCACTGCAGATACCAGCTCATCCGGGTGAAACTTCGCAATAAACTGATCTGCTCCCACTTTTTTAACCATCGCCTCATTAAACACACCGCTAAGCGACGAGTGCAACACCACATGCATTTGCCGCAGAGCCGGGTTGGCTTTTATTTCTGCCGTCAGGGTGTAGCCATCCATTTCAGGCATTTCAATATCAGATATCAGCAGCGGTACTTTTGTAGAAATATCGCCGCCTAATTCTGCTGCCTTGGCGGTTAGCCAGTCCAGTGCCAGTTTACCGTCGTTTACCAGTTCAACCTGAATACCAATTGATGTCAGTGCCCGCTTTACCTGATTACGTGCTACGGCAGAATCATCAGCTACCAGTACAATAACATCTTTAAAATTGCGCTCTGTAGCTTTTACTTTTATATCTTCACTGACCTCTTCATTAACCGGCGATATTTCTGCAAAAACTTTTTCTACGTCAATAATTTGCACTAACTTATTGTCAATTTGCGTAACAGCTGTAAGATAATGGCTTGCCCCAGCCCCTTTGGGCGGCGGCATAATCTGATCCCAGTTTGTGTTAACGATACGGTCCACACCGCTTACCAAAAAACCCTGCGTATGACGATTATATTCAGTTACCAGTACATAAGCGGTAGATAAGTCTTCAATACGTTTACCGCCGGTCGCCTGGCTTAGATCAATTACCATCACCGGTACACCGCGTAAATGCGCTATGCCACGCACATGCGGGCTGGAGCCGGGCATTTCTGTCAACTCCGGGCACTGCAACACTTCGCGTACTTTAAACACGTTAATGCCAAACGGCTGAGGGCCGTACAAACGAAACAACAACAATTCCAGCCGGTTATTACCTACCAGATTTGTCCGCTGATTCACTGCGGCCATTAGTTTACTCATAATTTTATACCTCTTGGGCTTAATCAGCCGCTGCGCGGTTAATACTAAACATGCGCTACTACAGCATGTTGCTGCCAGCTAAGCAATGCAGACCTGTATCCGCAAGACAGAAATTTGTATAAGCATAGGCGAGTATAGCTAATCGTCTAGGGCTTGTTGACGTTTCGAGGTTAGATTTTGTTCGCTTTGGCGGCGTTCTGAACGCGAAACGAGGAGCGAAGTTTAGTCATTCTAAATAAGCGAGACGAGTAACAAAGTGCAGAGCGCCGCCAGACGAACCCGAAGGGCAGCGCCTGGCCGGTCTTTCTGCTGAGTTAGTTTACCTGGGCGTCTGGTTGTTGCTCCGGAGCAGCCAAAGCAAATGCAGCCAGTTGTTGGCAATTATGGTGCACGGCCATAACTGTCGGAAAAGCACTCATATCCAGCGCAAAGCGCTGAGCATTGTATACCTGAGGCACCAGACACAAATCAGCCAGCGTTACCTCATCGCCAAAGCAAAACTGCCCGGCACTATGCTTTAAACGTTGTTCTAATGCGCTAAAGCCAGTATTAAGCCAATGGCTAATCCAGTTTAGTTTTTGCTGCTCGGTTAATGCCAAAGGCCCGGTAAGGTATTGCAATACACGCAGGTTATTCAGCGGATGCATATCACAGGCAATATCCAGCGCCAGCGCACGCACTTTGGCTCTTGCTGCGGGTTCTTCCGGCAGTAATACCGGTTGCGGATAGGTTTCGTCCAGATATTCTATAATGGCCAGCGACTGATTCAGGCTAAGATCATCATCAACCAGCACAGGTACCAGCTCTGCCGGGTTTAGGGTTTTGTAATCTGCGCTGTGTTGCTCACCGCCGTTTTTTACCAGATGCACCGGTAGATTTTCAAACGTCAGCTGTTTTAAGTTTAGCGCGATACGCACACGATATGCTGCTGAAGAGCGCCAGTAGCCGTAGAGTTTCATTGTTATCCCCTGAAGTTGAGCCAGGTAGAAGCACGGATGTACTTTTTTCCGCGACCGTTGAAGGCATGGATGCCTGAGTCGAGCCCCCAGGGATGGGTTTACGGCGTGTCGCGGAAAAAATGTACGCAGTGATGCTACCGAATCTGAGTCAAACTCAGGCTTTATACTGCACTACTTTCTGATCAATAGCACCAAAGATGCTATTGCCCTGTGCATCCAGCATTTCCATACGAATAGTATCGCCAAACTTCATAAATGCAGTGGCCGGCTTGCCATCACGAATGGTTTCAATCATGCGGATTTCAGCGATACAGCTATAGCCAACACCGCCCTCATCCACTGCAGTGCCATGTTCAGTGCCCTGCTTGTTCGATACTGTGCCCGAGCCAATAACGGCACCGGCGCCTAAATTACGGGTTTTTGCCGCATGGGCGACCAGTTGGCCAAAGTCAAACGTCATATCGATACCGGCATTGGGCTTACCAAACAGTTTGCCGTTATAGGTAGACAGCAGTGGCAGATGCACACGGCCCTCACGCCAGTTATCACCCAGCTCATCCGGCGTTACAGCTACCGGACTGAATGCCGATGCCGGCTTAGATTGAAAAAAGCCAAAGCCTTTGGCTAACTCATTCGGAATAAGGCCACGCAGCGACACATCATTTACCAGCATCAGTAAGCGGATTTTACTGCGCGCTTCGTCAGCACTGCATGCCATCGCCACATCATCGGTAATTACCGCTACTTCGCCTTCAAAGTCAATACCGTAGTCTTCGCTGACCACTTCGATATTGTCGCGCGGGCCGATAAAATCGTCCGAGCCGCCCTGATACATTAACGGATCTGTCCAGAAGCTTGGCGGCATTTCGGCATTACGTGCTTTGCGCACCAGTTCTACGTGATTCACATAAGCACTGCCATCGGCCCACTGATAAGCCCGCGGCAAAGGCGATTCACACTGGCCTTCGTCAAACGCCATTTCACCGTCTACTTTGCCGTTATTCAGTGCCTGATATATTTCTTCCAGCTTCGGGCTTAACTGTGCCCAGCTATCCAGCAATTGCTGCATAGTGGTAGCTACTGCCGGTGCGGCTACGCAGCGGCTTAAATCACGGCTGACAACAACCAGTAAGCCGTCACGGCTGCCATTTTTTAAACTTGCTAACTTCATTATTATTCCTTCGCCTGCTCTGGTTTTACTTTCCAGCTGTTGACATATTCCGGGTTTTCCGTCGCCAGCGCCGCTGCGCCTATCTCCAGTGCGTCGCGGGTATCAAGCATTACTGCCACTTCGTCAGTAAATTTCTTTTTATACTCACGCCCTGCCGCAAAAGCTTTCGGGTGTGGGCCATGGGTAAAACCCGCCGGATGGAAAGTCACCATACCTTTTTCGATATTATCGCGGCTGAAAAAATCACCGGCATGATAAAACAGCACTTCATCGTAATCGTCATTGTTGTGATAAAACGGTACTTTTAATGCACCCGGATCGCTCTCAATCGGTCTGGGCACAAAGGTACACACTACAAAGCGCTGCGCAACAAAAGTGGTGTGCGCCGACGGTGGCAAATGATAACGATGGCTCATTAACGGGCGGATATCGCGCCAGTTAATCCGCATTACCGCTAAATCGCCGTGCCAGCCAATGGCATCTAACGGGTTATACGGGTAAGTAATAACCGATATCTGGCCGTGGCGTTTTACCTCAACCTGCCATTGCTGCTCGCTGTACTGCGCTTTAAAGGCGTCATCTATTTTCGGTGTATCCAGCATGGCCGGGTCAAAAATAGCGTGGTTACCTACCAGACCTTTTTCCGGCAGTTGATAGCTGTCGTTGGTGGCTTCAACCAGCAGGATAAACATCGGCTCTTTTGGCTCTAACCGCCACATGGTCGAGCGCGGAATAACAATATAATCACCGTCGCGCACTGTCATATGACCGTAGTCACAATACAGCTCAGCGCTGCCTTCATGGATAAACAGCAGTTCATCACCGTCGGCATTGCGCACCAGCTTGCTCATGTTGGCGCTTAAGCGCCAGGTGCGCATTTTGCAATGCGCATTAAACAGCAAATTTGGCACGGCCCACGGCGAATTAGTGTTATCGACACCAATCTCATTAAAGTTAAACAGGTGCGGCCGCAGTGGCCCCTGCCAGTCGGTCCAGCCGGTTGGCGCATGGCGGTGATGAAAGTGCGTAGCCGGGCCAAAAAAGCCGCTGCGGCCAGTCTCGCGCTCGTATATCGCCTGCTCAGGAAAATCAGCATGCGCCTGTCTTGATACATCACCTTCCTTTAACGGAAACGATGCCCATTTACGCATTGCTTAACACTCCGCGCTGAATTTGATCTTCTTCGATAGACTCAAACAAGGCTTTAAAGTTACCCTCGCCAAAGCCTTCATTGCCTTTGCGCTGAATAATTTCAAAAAACACCGGGCCAATCACGGTTTTGGTGAAAATTTGCAGCAAAATGCCGTCTTTCATTGGCGCGCCGTCAATCAGAATACGTAACTCACGTAGTTGATCTAAATCTTCATCATGGCCTACTACACGCTCGTTTACTTTGTTGTAGTAGGTGTCCGGCGTTGGCATAAAGTCCATACCGCGGCTACGTAAAGTACGCACAGTTTCATAAATGTTTTCAGTCGTCAGGGCGATATGCTGGATGCCCTCGCCTTTGTATTCACGGATAAACTCTTCAATCTGCGATTTATCGTCTGACGATTCATTGATAGGAATACGGATTTTACCGCATGGTGCTGTCATCGCTTTTGACACCAGACCGGTAAGTTTACCTTCAATATCAAAATACCGGATTTCACGGAAGTTACCGATATTTTCATAGAAGCCAGCCCAGGTATTCATATTGCCGCGCATGACGTTATGCGTTAAATGATCCAGCACTTCCAGGCCAACACCGTGCTTGGTCATTTCAAGCTGCCAGTTGTCATAGTATTTAAAATCAACATCGTAAACTGAACTGGCACCATAACGGTCAACAAAATACAGCAAACTGCTGCCAATACCGTAAACGGCCGGGATATTCAGCTCCATCGGGCCAATCTGGTTTTTATACTCTTTAGCGCCGTTAGCCACGGCATGCTTTAACGCATGGGCAGCATCTTTTACCCGAAATGCCATAGCACATACACTGGGGCCATGCTTACGGGCAAATTCTTCTGCCTGCGAGTTTGGCTCAGCATTAACAATAAAGTTAATGTCGCCTTGCTTATATAACCAGGCTTGCTTAGAGCGGTGCTGTGCTACTTCAGTAAAGCCCAGTGCATAAAATAAATCTTTTAACTTCTGAATACCCTCAGCATTAGCTGCGGTGTATTCAACAAACTCGAAACCATCAGTTCCCAGCGGATTAATTTTATCTGTCATTGTTATAGTCCTAACTACGTCTTGGTTGGCGCTAATAATGCGCTTGCGCTAAAAAAAAGGAAGAGGGCAGCAAGTAACAGCTTAATGGCTGCTAAACTGCTGTTTTGTAAAGCTGCTGATACAAAACAGCCCTTTTTTGAAAAAGTGATCTAAAAGGGCCGCCAAATCGCTTTGGCAGCCCCTCTTAAGTACAGTTTTACGCACAAAGCGTAGTTAAATTTTTACACTCTTACGATTAATACCGTAATCACGCAATTTATTAGCAATAGCGGTGTGGCTTAAACCAAGCTTTTTCGCTAACTGGCGTGAACTGGGATAAGCCGGAAACAATTTACGCAGCAGATTAGCTTCAAAACGTTTTACCGCTTCATCCAGGGTACCGTCGAAGTCTTGTTCTAAATAGCCAAAATCATTGTTGTAGCTTGGCAGTTGCAGATGTTCTTTATCCAGTTCAAAACCTTCAAGCAGCGTAATGGCGCGATACAGCGCATTTTCCAGCTGGCGTACGTTACCCGGCCACGGATAATTTTGCAGAAAATTAGCACAGCTATCGGTTAACTTCGGCGCTTTGCGACCAAGCCTTGCCGCAAAACGGGCAATAAAGAATTCGGCCAGCGGGAGCACATCCTGCTTGCGCTCGCGCAGGGGCGGTAAAGCCAGTGTCAATACATTAAGGCGGTAGTATAAGTCTTCACGGAACTTGCCCTCCTGCACCATGCTGGGTAAATCTTTTTGCGTGGTGCAAATTACCCGCACATCAACTTTTACTTCGTTTTCATCGGCAACACGGCGGAAACTGCCGTCCTGCAAAAAGCGGATCAGTTTGGTTTGCAACTGATGCGACATTTCGCCTACTTCATCTAAGAATACTGTACCGCCATTGGCCAGCTCGAAAATACCTTTTTTGCCTTCTGCAGTGCCGGGAAAGGCATTGGCGCCATAACCAAACAGCTCAGACTCTGCTACGTTGTCTGGTAACGAAGCACAGCTAAGTGCTAAAAAAGGTTTACCGGTGCGGCTGCTGGCAGCATGACAGGCCCGGGCCAGCAACTCTTTACCAGTGCCGGTTTCACCGATAATCAGAATAGGTGCATCCAGCTGTGACATTTTCTTCGCTTCACGCACAACTTTGCGCATTAAGTTACTGTGCGCCTGCAAGGTGTTAAAACTTTCCTGATCACCTTTTTTAAACGCCACCATATGCTGGCCCAGCCGGCTTTCAGATTTTAAATTAATAACAGCGCCGGCCAGAATTTCGTGGCCGGTTTCATCCGGCACCATCACCGGCAGAATGTCAGCGACAAAACGCTTGCCATGAATTTCCAGCCGCCGGGTTTGTGCCAGCACATCATCGCCTTCTAACCAGCGCTGAAAGTTAAACCCCTTAACCATGCCCTGCAATGATTGGCCGGCGATAGCGCTATGTTCTACCGACAACGCTTCCAGTGCAGCATCATTAATTACAGTAACATTGGCTTTAATATCAACGGCAATCAAGCCATCCGGTAGTGTTTTAAGCAAGGTAGATAATTCATTATGCTCACGCTCTGACGGCATAAAAGCAGTGGTTTTAACATCTTCTACGCCGGTAATACGGCGCATTTTAGCCATTAGCTCCTGAAACTTTTCAAAGTTTACTGTCGGAAACGACACATACATCCGGCTTAAGCTGGGGTCTACTTCAATACCACGCAGATCCAGCTGATAACTTACCAGTACATTTAATACTTCTTGTGCCAGGCCAAGCCTGTTCTGGCATTGAATTTCTAAACGCATACCGCAAAGTGCCCCAAGACCAAGTAATTACCAGCATAATACGGTAAAACGATGAGCCTAGACCAGTAGTTTTGTAAAGAAATGTGAACAAATGCGCTATTTAGCGGGTAACTGAGACGAGCGGTGGTATAACACCACCCGCCACTGAAAGAATAAATATCTTATTAAGCAGACAGCAAGGTATCCGTTTTGGCAGCACAGATAAAGTCATTTTTGTGCAGGCCTTTAATAGAATGCGACCACCAGGTTACCGTCAGCTTGCCCCACTCCAGCAACAGCGCAGGATGATGGCCTTCAGTTTCTGCCAGTTCAGCTACTTTATTGTGAAACGCCCAGGCCAGCTTAAAGTTTTTAAACTTAAACTCACGCTCCAGTTGCAAAATACCGTCACGCACTACCGGCGTCCAGTCGGGGATCTGCCGCATTAACTCAGGCAGCTCGGCGTCAGACACTTTGGGCGCATCTGCACGACAGGCTTCACATTGCATTGCTTTTAATTCAGACATTCTGTAATCCTAACTTGCTTGTTTTTCTTTTGGCGGAAATTTTGGCGCATGCAGCCCCAGTGCTTTGGCTTGCTCAACCAGCGCCATCATATCCAGATGGGCTATATCAAACAGCTGGTCAATACGCTCAATCATAAAGTACACCGGCTGCATAATATCGATGCGGTACGGTGTACGTAATACATCTACCGCATCAAAGGGTTTACGCTCAGGCACAGCAGATTCAAGTGCGTAGGTGGTTTCACCCGGCGACGATAAAATACCGCCGCCATATATCCGCAAACCATCTGGCGTGCTTAACAAACCAAATTCAATGGTAAACCAGTATAAGCGGGCCAGGTAGACACGGTCTTGCTTACTGGCCGCCAGCCCGAGTTTACCGTAGGTATGGGTGAACTCGGCAAAAGCCGGGTTGGTCAGCATAGCGCAGTGGCCGAAAATCTCATGGAACACATCCGGTTCCTGCAGATAATCAAACTCTTCGCGGCTACGGATAAAGGTGGCCACCGGAAAACGCTTATTGGCCAACAGCTCAAAAAATTTATCGAAGCTGATTAACGCCGGAACTTCAGCACATTCCCAGCCGGTAGTGGCACGCAATACTTTACTGACTTCTTCCAGTTGCGGAATGCGATCGGTTGGCAACTGTAGTTTATCCAGCCCTGCCATGTATTCATCACAGGCTTTGCCATTAATCACACTTAGCTGGCGGGTGATCAGTTCATGCCAGATTTGATTTTCTTCATCTGTCCAGGCAATAAAGCCATGCTCGTCAGACTGACGGGACACATATTTACTCGACTTACTCATAAACAACCTGTTGAATATTCTGTTATACGGGAGTGTCCCGCTTATCTGCAGTTAAATTATTATTGCTATACGGGCAGATAATTAGTTAGTGCGGATACTAAGCGATAGTGCGGCAAGAGTTAATCTCGTTGCCGCCTAAAGTTGGCCGGCGTGGCGTAAAGTTTAGCTTACAACCTGACTAAGCATCAGCGCTGGCGTTGCTGCATTTTATCCAGCGCCTGCGCCAGATCGGCGATGATGTCATCAACATGTTCAAGCCCGACAGAAACACGAATTAAACCGTCACTGATACCGGCCATCTGCCGCTCTTCTGCCGTGTAAGGGCTGTGCGTCATCGACGCCGGATGTTGAATAAGCGATTCGGCATCGCCCAGGCTTACTGCCAGGCTAAGCAGACGACACTGGTTGATAAAATAGCGGCTGTCATCCAGGCTGGCATTTAGCTCAAACGCCAGCACGCCACCGGCGGCTTTCATCTGGTTGCCAATAAACTTAAAGCCCGGGTGCGATGGTAAACCAGGGTAAAACACTGCGCTTACGGCTGGATGCGCCTGCAGATATTCCGCAACTCTCTGCGCATTACTGCAATGGCGCTCCAGCCGCACTGACAGCGTTTTTAAACCGCGGATAATCAGCCATGCATCATGCGGGCTAATGGTGGCGCCCATATCTTTTAACGTGGTCAGTTTAATGGTTTTAATAGTTTCGCTATCCGATACAATCAGCCCCGCTACCACATCGCCGTGGCCGTTCAGGTATTTGGTAGCGCTGTGGATCACGATATCAATGCCGTAATCGGCCGGCTTTTGCAGCAAAGGCGTAAGAAAGGTGTTATCAATCACCGAAATCAGCTGATGACGCTGACAGAAATCACCGAGAAAGGCCAGATCCAACACCACCAGATTTGGGTTTATTGGCGTTTCGGCAAACAACATTTTGGTGTTAGGTTTAACGGCCTGTTCAACCGCAGCGTGGTCTGTCATATCAACAAAGCTCACTTCAATGCCGTAACGGGCAAACATATGGTTAAACAGTGCAAAACTGCAGCCATAAATGGCTTTACTGGCAATTAAATGATCACCCTGCTGCAAAAACGCCATAGTACTGGCCGCGACAGCACCCATACCGGTAGCCGTTGCAGCCGCATCAGCCATGCCTTCCAGCGCTGCTATTTTTAGTTCCAGTTCGCGGGTAGTCGGGTTACCCAGCCGGGTATAAATATAGCCTTCGGCCTCGCCGGCAAAGCGGGCGGCACCCTGCTCAGCATTATCAAAAATAAAAGTAGAGGTTTGGTATAACGGCGTGGCTAAAGTACCGTGTTGATTTTTTTCTTTACCGGCGTGAATACACAGGGTTTCGGCTTTTTTATTATTGTCATGCATAAAGTTACTGCTGCTGAAAGTTAAAGTCGCTGTAACAAATAGCAGAAACTAATATTAATGGAAGCAAGCCAGACATCTTGCAGTCTGGCGGTATCAGCACAGTTTATCCTGCGCTGTCAGCTTTAGTTTGCGCAGCAGTGCTAAAACGTTGTAATAAAGCACGGCCGAGTGATTTTATACTGACTTTGGCAGTAGCCGTTACCGGTAATGGCCGCAACTGTTGCTGCGCCAGATTACCAAGGCGTGCCACCAGTAAACCGGCAATCACGCCCTGCCCGGCCCGGGCCGATAACTTGGCCGTTAACTCGCTGCCAATCACGTCGGATGCCATATCAAGCGCCAGCTCTGAACCTCCGGCCCACAGCAGCGCTGCAAACAGCCGCTTTAACAACAGCATACTGCGCAACTGGCCGATAGCGCCGCCGTACAGCTGTGCCAATTCGCGCACTAAACGGCTGCTGCGCCATAACACTAATATCATGTCAGCCAGGGCAAAGGGGCTTATTGCCACCGCCATGCTGGTATCTGTGGCTGCACGGTAGATAATTTGCTGCGCCTGTTTATCCAGCACGGTTAACACAAAATGCTCAAACAATGCCAGTTGTTCTTCGTCGCTATGCTCATCTTTTACTGCCGCCCGCCACTGGCTTATTGCCGCGCTAATATCGGGATTTGCCGGCAAACTGGCCGCCACCGCCTGACACAACTTTTGTGCTTCGCCAAACTGTACGCTATGGCGGATACGTTGTGCACTTTGCTGCCACTGCCGGTTACGGGCTAAACGGCGCCATAACTTTACTTCACGCCAGACGAGACTGGTCAGCAGCACCAGTACTGCCACAGTAACCAGGCTTAACAGGCCGCCTTGCAACACACTTTGCTGCCAGCTTTGTTGCAACATTAGCCCCCATTGCCATACCGACAGCACAACAATAACCAGCAAGGTTGCCGCAGATAAACGCCACCACCAAAGGTTAGTTTTCACCGGCAGGGCAGCCTCAGTTACTGCTGTACTAACAAAGTCATCATCGTGGTAATAACTGGCACTTTTTAACTCAACAGCTGTCGGTGTCAGCTTCGGCTGGCTAAAATAACGGGCCTGCTTTAATTCGCTCATCGTAATTTGTCTCCGAGGATAAACTGCAACACGTGGTCCATCCGCATATGAGGTAAAGCCTGAGAGTCGTTCCACGGCAATGGCCGTAGCGGTAAAAAAGCAAACCTATGTTGTTCAAACACCGCTTCAGACGGCACGCTGGCCGGAACGTCGCCAGGGAAATACGTCAGCACCTGCTGATCCAGCCCGGTACCCGTTATGCAGGGCTGTGCCAAACCATCTGCCTGCACAAAGCCACTGTTACTGGCGCGTATTGCAGCTATTGCCATGGCCTCAGTGGTAGCAGCCTGATACTGGCTGTTTTTCAGCGGTTGCTGTAATAGCTGTTGCAACAGCAAAGTAAGCGCTTTGTGTTGCTCTGGCGTAGCATGATCAGCTTTACTGGCTGCAAATAGTACTTTGCTGATTTTAGGTTTAAACAACCGGCTTAACAGGCTGGACGGCCCATAATTAAAGCTTTGCAAAATAAGCCGCAGGGCCTGCTGCAACTCAGTGATAGCAGCATAACCGGCATTGAGAGCCGACAGGCAATCTACCAGTATGACCTGACGATCAAGCGCAGAAAAATGTTGCTGATAAAACGGCTTGATCACATGTTTACGATAGCTGTCGTAATGCTGCTCCAGTTGGGTTGCCAGTGCAGAGGGTTGCTCTGCCTGCTGTGGTAACAGCGGAAATAGTTGCAACATAGGCGCACCAGCCAATACACCCGGTACCAGCAAACGGCCGGGCTGGTTTAAATAGGCGCCGGGCGTTTGATGAAACTGTGCCAGTAGCTGCTTGTAGCTGTCTGTAAGCTGCTGCAGATGTAATTCGCTGGCATCCTGCAAGTTGGTATTTTGCAGTAGTTGTTTAAACGGTTGTGCCGCAGTACTGCGGTGGCTTTTGGCAAATAGCTGCCAGCTAAACTCACACCACCGGGCATAACTCATATCCAGCATCGGTAAATCCAGCAACCATTCACCGGGATAATCTATAACATCCAGCGCCAGTTCGCTGTGGCTCTGCAAATGAGAGCGCAAACCAGATGCAGCTTTGTAACGCAGTTGCAGGCTTAGCTGACTCCAGCCCGTGGTTGATGGCGGCCATGCGGGCGGGTCTTGCTGCAGATACTGCAGGTTTTGCTCCAGCGGAAAGCGCGGCACAGCCAGTATCTGGCTTGCCAGGCGTCCGCCCAGATAACGCTGTTCGCGTACTACATCAAAAAATGGCAAATTAAACGGCTGATCGCCCTGCGTTAGCTGGTGTACCAATGAGGTAATAAATGCCGTTTTACCTGAACCGCTAAGCCCGGTGACCCCCAGGCGTAAATGACGATCAAAAGCGCGGCTTGTCAGCTCGCGCCTTTGATGCTGAAGTTGCTTGAATAGATCCATAAGCTAAGGCTTACCACCCTAGAGGCTGTTAAATTCGCGATTTAACTGAAATTTAGCTGATGTCACGTGGCGTTCGAGATCACGCAAACGTAGTTCCAACCCGTTAAACTGGTTGGTTAAATGCTGCAGCGCGTCTTTTGGTGCTTCGCCACGCTGCCATACCCGGGTTTTTACCTCTACCACCTTCTCTGTTGCCGGGCTTAAATCAGCCGTAGTTGTTGCTTTGAAGGCGGCCTTGGACTTTTTTTCCAGTACCACCCAGGCAGCAATATACAACACTGAAACCAAACCACCGGCACCAAGAAAAAATGCTGATACAGTAATAATGCGCACCAGCCAGAGTTCCCAGCCAAAGTAGTCGGCGATACCGGCACATACGCCAGCTATCTTGCCATTGGTATCATCACGTAACAGTTCACGCTTAAGCTTAGTCATGTGAAGACCTCCATTTCGGGCTTTCAGCATCTAAAATGGCTTCCAGCGTTTTAATGCGGTCGGCCATCTTCTCTGCCCGGTGTGCCAGATCATTTAACTGCAACAGTTCCTGATCTGACAACCCCTGCCCCATTTTGTTCTTGCTACGGTAATGCATGATGACCCAGATCGGTGCCACAAAAATCATAAACAGGATAATTGGTACACCAATGACTTCTGAAAAATCCATGAGTTACTCCTAAACGCCTGCTGCTCAGGCGTCTTTATCTTTCTGATTAACTTTAGCCTTTAATGCCGCCAGTTCATTGTCAATTTTGTCCTGAGCAGCCAGTTCAGCAAACTCATCCTTTAAGGTTTTCTTACCTAAATCATAGGCTTCAACCTGAGCTTCCAGCGTATCAATTTTCTGCTCGTAACGCTCAAATTTATACATCGCATCGTTAATACGGTTGCTGTCCAGTGTCTTTTTCACTTCCAGCCGTGATGCCACTGTTTTCTGGCGCATTAACATCGATTTCTGCCGGGCTTTGGCATCTGCCAGTTTCTCCTGCAACTGTGCAACTTCATCCTGCAGCTTGCTGATATGCTCATCCAGATTGGTAATATCTGCTGCCACTGCATTGGCCTGATCCGCAGCTTTTTGCCGTTCAATCAGTGCAGAGCGCGCTAAGTCTTCGCGTTCTTTGCTAAGTGCCAGCTCGGCCTTGGCCTGCCAGTCGGCCACTTCTTCCTGCAAACGGTTTACCACCCGCTGCAACTCTTTTTTCTCGGCAATGGTTTTAGCCGAAGAAGAACGTACTTCTACTAAGGTGTCTTCCATTTCCTGGATAATCAGCCGGACCATTTTTTCCGGATCTTCGGCTTTATCTAACAGTGCGTTGATATTTGAGTTCACTATGTCTGAGAAGCGTGAAAAAATACCCATAATATTTACCTCTTAAATGACTGGTTTAGTACAACCTAATCTATTCAGTTTCCTTGCCAACTTTGCAATTTATTTTAACTCAATGATTAGTATCAATTTTTATTTATTTTGCATTAAAGCTTCTGCTGGCGGATATTATGAAATACACTACTAATTAGCCAATTTAACTAACAAATAGCACGCCATGAGCATAAAATTCAAACAAGATAATCTGGTGGGCCAGTCTAACAGTTTTCTTAATGTGCTGGATCAGGTCTCACAAATAGCGCCGTTAGACAAGCCGGTATTAATTATCGGTGAACGTGGCACCGGTAAAGAACTCATCGCTGCCCGTCTGCACTTTTTGTCGCAGCGCTGGGATCAGCAATACCTTACGCTCAACTGCGCCTCACTGAATGAAAACCTGTTGGAAAGTGAACTATTCGGCCACGAAGCAGGCGCCTTTACCGGAGCCAGTAAACGCCATGAAGGACGTTTTGAGCGGGCTCACGGCGGCACCTTATTTCTGGACGAGCTGGCAAATACGCCGGGTTTAGTGCAGGAAAAGCTATTAAGGGTAATTGAATATGGCGAATTTGAACGCGTAGGCGGCAGCCGCTCTATAAAAACGGATGTCAGACTGATTTGTGCTACCAACGAAGATTTGCCGGTATTAGCCGAGCAGGGCGAATTTCGTGCCGACTTACTGGACCGGCTGGCGTTTGATGTTATTACCTTACCGCCAATGCGTGAACGCCAGGAAGATATTATGGTACTGGCCGAACATTTTGCTATAAATATGGCCCGCGAACTGGGCTTTGAGCTGTTCAGTGGTTTTAGTGAAAAAGCCAAACGTACCCTGCTTGATTACCACTGGCCCGGTAATGTGCGTGAACTGAAAAATGTAGTAGAGCGCAGTGTATACCGCACCAATAATGCGTATGTGCCGGTACATGATATTCAGTTAGACCCGTTCGAATCGCCTTACCGGCCAAAACATCGCATCAAAGCGCCACGCCTGCAGACACAACAAGCTGCACCGGTGCAGGAAAGCACAAACATGTTGCCTGTTGCAGCAGCTGCCACAGTTGTAACACGACCTAACCAGTTCGATTTCAGCCAGGTACAGGATTTTAAAACCCTGTCGCAGGATTTTGAAGTAAGCCTGATTAAGCAGGCGCTGGCCGCCAGTCAGTATAATCAGAAAAAAACAGCTGAACTGTTGAATCTGACCTATCATCAGCTACGTGGCTATATGAAAAAATATCAGTTACTGGAAAGCCAGCAAGTATGAACGTTAGCTTTAACCAGATAATACAGTCAGCCCCCGGGCGCAGTTTTTTGCCTCTGCTTGTGGCAACCGTTGTCAGCGCTTGCCAGCCGCAACTGCCTGAAACCGTGCGCAGCGGTTTAGTGTACTGCTCTGAAGGCTCGCCAGAGGCGTTTAACCCGCAGTTAGTTACCTCCGGCACAACCATTGATGCTATCAGCCAGCAGCTATATGACCGCTTGCTGGATATTGACCCGCAAAGCGGTGAGCTTAAACCCTTACTGGCCACCCACTGGCAGGTGAATGACAGTGGCACTGTGTATGAGTTTACCCTGCGCCCTGAGGTGCAATTTCATCAAACCGAATACTTTACCCCCAGCAGGCCATTTAACAGCGACGACGTGATATTTACCTTTAACCGTATTATGGATAAAAACCATCCTTTTCATTATCAGGGTGGCGGTAATTATCCGTTTTTTCAAAGTGTTGACTGGGCCAATTTGGTTGAACGTGTTGTAGCTACCAGTGATAACACCGTACGGTTTGAATTAACCCGGCCTGACAGTTCGTTTTTATCTAATCTGGCTACTGATTTTGCCGCCATTTTATCTGCAGAATACGGCGCAGCCGTGCTTGCCCGGGGCCAGCCCGGCAGAATTGACAGCCATCCGGTTGGTACCGGGCCTTTTCGCTTTAAAGAGTACCAAAAAGATGTACTGATACGATATTACCGCCATAAGAGCTACTGGCGCGAACAGGCAAAACCTGAGCAGTTAGTGTTTGACATAGTGCCGAACAATGCCCGGCGTATGGCTAAATTGTTTACCCACGAATGTGATATAGTAGCCTTTCCCCGTGTGGCCGAACTTGGTCTTATCAGCCAGCGCCCCGATGTGGACGTGCAGGAAAGCACCAGCATGAATGTTGGTTTCTGGGCATTTAACACCACTAAGCCGCCATTTGACAACGCCAAGGTACGGCTGGCACTGGCAATGGCTATTAACCGCGAAGCCATTTTACAGGCCGTGTATTTTGGCTATGCCACTGCAGCAAACTCCGTATTACCGCCTACATCCTGGGCTTATAATGCTGACTTGCCACAACTACCTTTTGATCAAACTCAGGCTAAGGCATTATTAGCCGAAGCAGGTTATGCCAACGGCTTTAGTATGGATATCTGGGCAATGCCAGTGCAGCGCCTGTATAACCCCAATGCACTGAAAATGGCCGAAATGATGCAGGCAGATCTTGCCCAAATTGGTGTCAGAGCCACAATAGTATCTTACGAATGGAACAGTTTTCGCCGTAAACTCAGTAACAACGAGCATGATTCAGTGCTGATTGGCTGGTCGGCCGATAATGCTGACCCTGACAATTTTTTCCGGCCGCTTTTAAGCTGTAGTGCTGCACAAACCGGTACTAACAGAGCCAACTGGTGCGATACTAACTTTGACCGCTTAATAAGCCAGGCGCTGCTGACATCTGATCAAAAGCAACGCCGCAGTTATTATATAGCGGCACAACAATATCTTGCAGAGCAAATGCCGTTACTGAGCATTGCGCACTCGCAACGCTTTCAGGCACTTAACAGCGACATCAGCGGCATTGATATTAATCCTTACGGCGGGATCTCGCTGGCAACCGCCGTTAAGGATGTTAAATGACCCTGTATTTACTACGTCGCCTGTTTTTACTGGTTTTTGTCTTTATCGCCCTGAGCATACTGGCATTTAGCCTGGGGTATTTGTTTCCGGGCAATGCATTGCAAAATTTTACCGGCCTGACAGATATTCCTGCAGAACTGGCAACACAATTAACAGCAGAGTACCGCTTGGATAGCGGCTACATTCAACAGTATATTGCCTACCTGCAGCGTATTTTCAGTGGCGATTGGGGCTTGTCTTTTGCCAGTAAACAGCCACTGCTACAGGAAATAAAAATATTACTGCCCGCTACGTTGGAGTTGGCCGCTTATGCTCTGCTGGTGTCTTTTTTTGTCGGCATTCCACTGGGTATCATTGCCGCAATAAAACCGGACGGTATTATCAGCCGCATTATTTCAGCACTGGCTATAGCAGGTTACTCAATACCGGTATTCTGGTGGGCACTGCTGCTGATTATGCTGTTTTCACTTGGCCTTGGCTGGCTACCAACGGCCGGGCGCATTGGCGTATTGTATGAAATCCCGCATGTTACCGGTTTTATGCTGGCCGATATTCTGCTGTCTAACAGCCAGCACCAGACAGAAGCCCTGCTCAATGCACTGCGCCACACACTGCTGCCAACAATAGTGCTGGCAACCTTCCCCACCACCGTGATGATCCGTTTTACCCGTGATTCTATGCTGGAGGTTTGGGAACAAAGTTATATCAAAACCGCACGCGCCAAGGGGCTTAACCGTGCACAAGTGCTGTACCGGCATGCTCTGCGTAACGCCCTGCTGCCGGTTATCCGCCAGATTGGCCTGCAATTTAGTACCCTTATAACACTGGCAATGATTACAGAAGTTATTTTCTCCTGGCCGGGTATTGGCCGCTGGCTGATAGACAGTATTTATCAACGTAATTACCCGGCAATTCAAGCAGGTTTACTGGTTATCTCAACCCTGGTTATCAGTGTAAATATGTTAACAGAAATTCTGCATACGCTATTCAACCCTCTAGCAAGGAAGCGCTGAGATGGCCCGCTTTCGTTTATTACCCGATGAGCAACACGCCCGTTCACCGCTGCTGTTGCTATGGCGCGAGTTTGCCCGCCAGCACAGCGCAATGCTGGGGTTGGCGTTGTTTGTGCTGTTTTTTCTGCTGGCAATACTCTCACCGCTGCTAACCCCATATGATCCCTACCTGCAAAACGATACCCTGTTGCTGATTGCCCCCTCGTGGTCTGAACAAGGGCTGGTGCAATATCCGTTTGGTACCGATGATTTGGGGCGTGATATGTTCTCCCGCATGCTTATGGGAGCCCGCTATACTTTTGGTATTGCACTTATAACGGTAATGGGCGCCTTGCTAATAGGCTTGTTGCTGGGGGTATTGGCAGGAATGAGTAAAGGCGTAAAATCCAGCGTATTTAACCATGTGCTCGATTTAGCGCTGACAATCCCATCCTTACTGTTAGCTATTATTATCGTGGCTATACTCGGCCCTGGGCTGTTAAACACACTGTGGGCCATTATGCTGGCTTTACTGCCGCAATTTGTTCACAGCATCCGTAATGCTATTGCCGAGCAGTTGAATCAGGATTACGTCACCGCTTACCGTTTAGATGGCGCCAGTAACTGGCAGGTGCTTACCCGGCTTATTTTACCCAATATCTGGGAGCGGCTAACCGTAACCGCAACGATGGCATTATCAACCGCTATTCTCGATATTGCGGCACTGGGCTTTCTTGGCCTTGGCGCCCAGGCTCCTACTGCAGAATGGGGTGCGATTATCGCTGACTCACTGGATCTTATTTACGTTGCCCCTGTAGGCGTTGCATTGCCAGGGTTACTGATATTTACAGCGGTATTGTCGGTTAATCTGGTGGGCGATGGCCTGCGTAACGCCATGAAAAAACGGCGGGAAAACTAATGCTGTTACTCGACATTAAAAACCTGACCATAGAGCTGAAAACCCCCGATGGATTAATCCGGGCTGTTGACCGGGTTAATCTTAGTTTGCGTGAAGGTGAAACCCGCGGCCTGGTAGGCGAATCAGGCTCAGGTAAAAGCCTTATTGCCAAGGCTATTGTGGGTGTACTTAACAAACGCTGGCTGGTTAGTGCCGACCGCTTCAACTGGTGTGGGCAGGATTTGCTGCGTTTACCCTATGATCAGCAGCGCAAAGTCATTGGCCGTGACATTGCCATGATATATCAGGAACCCAGCCGCAGCCTCGACCCTACAGCAGCCATACTGGAACAGCTCGAAGAAGCTATTCCAGACCACCTGCTGGAGGGCCCCTGGTGGAAACGCGGTTATCTGCGCCGGCGCAAGGCCATTGGTTTATTACACAAAGTAGGGGTGCGTGACCACCAGGCAGTATTGCAAAGTTATCCTTACCAGTTATCTGAGGGTGTTTGCCAGAAAATCATGATTGCGATGGCTATTGCCAAGGCACCAAAACTATTGATTGCTGATGAGCCCACTACGGCACTGGAAAGTACTACCCAGGCGCAACTATTTCGTTTGCTGGCCAGTTTTAACCAGCTAAAAGGCACCTCGGTACTACTGATAAGCCACGAGCTGGAAAGTATAGCCCGTTATACCCAAAGCCTGAGTGTACTGTATTGTGGCCAGTTGGTTGAAGCAGGCGAAACCGCCAGCATTATCAAACAGCCTTATCATCCCTACACCAATGCGCTGATTAAAAGCGTACCTGAATTTCAACCAAACCTGCAGCCGAAAACACCCTTATATGCCCTGCCTGGCAGTATACCGGTACTGCAGCATCTGCCTATCGGCTGCCGCCTTGGCCCCCGCTGCCCGAATGCCCGTAAAGAATGTGTCAAAACACCAACTCTGGACCGTTTACAAAATCACTATTACAGCTGCCATTTTCCCTTAATCGGTAAAAAAGACTTATGAATACCCTGCTTGAAGTCAGAGATCTGTGCAAGACCTATCACAAACAAAGTGGCTGGTTCAGTCAGCGCAGTGTTATTGCACTGCAAAATATCAGCTTTACGCTGGCAGAAGGTAAAACTCTGGCGATTGTTGGTGAAACCGGTTCTGGCAAAAGTACGCTGGCAAAACTACTGGTAGGCATTGAAAAGCCAGACAGCGGCGATATTCTGCTGGCTGGCCAACCGGTTAAAATTAGCCATTACCGGCAATATAACCATGTTATCCGCTTTATTTTTCAGGATGCAGCAAAATCACTCAATCCACACCAGAAAATAGGTCAAATGCTGGACGACGTATTACGTTTCAGCACAGTGCTGGACGCGCAACAACGCAAGTTAAAAATCCGCCAGACATTAAAACAGCTCGGTTTGCTGGATGAACACAGTGAATACTATCCACATATGTTTTCCGGCGGCCAGTTGCAACGGGTGGCACTGGCAAGAGCACTGATCCTTGACCCTAAGCTGCTTATTTTAGATGAAGCGCTAACTGCACTGGACCCATCGCTGCGGGCGCAAATTGTTAACTTACTGCTGGAGCTGCAGCAAAAATCCGGCCTGGCTTACCTGCTGATCACCAACCATTTGCGGCTGGTACGCCATATCGCTGACGATTTGCTGGTATTACATCAGGGTACCGCGCTGGATTACGGCAACACCGCACATGTCTTTAGCAATGCCGAACATGACTACAGCCGCAAACTGATTAATAGCGCGATTGCATAAAAAAACCGTGGCAAGCCACGGTTTTTTCATCTGTCTGTGTTGGTATTACTGGGTATCCGTCACAGCCTGGCGTAAATTCCGGCTTATATCAGCCTTAGCTTTTAACGCTGCAATTATGGCGCGGTAATGCTGCTCTGCCTGCTGCTCTGCCAGACGATCCAACTGAGCGGGTTCCGGCACCATTGTTACTTCTGCATCTTTCACCGCCAGCACTGATACCAGCACGACATCACCGTTAGCCAGCGTAGCAAGCTCTATTGCCGGCTTATCAGCCGGGCGGGGCATAGCAAAAGCTTTAGCACGAATTTGGGCATCCAGAGTACCACCAAAGCGTGGTGTATCTGCAGAGTGTTCCAGCGTCAACGAGGCCAGCTCAGCCTGAGCCTTTAAACTGTCCTGAGCAGCCGCAGCTAATATCTGCTCGCCCTTTGCTTTGGCTAACAATGAGCTTTGCTCTGCACGGACCGCAGCTTCAACTTCAGCTTTAACTTCTTCCAGTGATTGGGTGCGTTTTGGCTGGTGATCAGTAACGCGCACTACGATAGCGCGTTGGTTATCCAGTTCAATAACCTCACTGTTTAACCGCTCATTAATAAAGCCACTATCGAAAATTTTACTCATTACCGCAGGTGCAGACAAAGGCTCTGTTGCTTCATTGCGGCTAAATAATGGCGTTGAAATAACCTTGGCATCTACCGCTGCTGCGGCATCTTCCAGTGTATCCGGAACTTCAAAACTGACTTCAGCCAAACGTTGCTGTAAATCATAAAACTTTGCAGTTGCCGCATCTTGCTTAATGCTATTAGCTATATCAGCTGATACCTCAGCCAGCTCTTGCACCTGAGCCGGCTCCAGAGTAACTAACTTAATAATATGATAACCATAAGCGCTTTTTACCACAGAGCTGAGCTCGCCAGCTTCTTTCATGCCAAAAGCAACACGTTCAAATTCAGGGTCAACATCTCCTGCAACTAACCAGTCCAGCACACCACCGTTGTCTGCAGAAAAAGTGTCAGCAGATTCTGCTTTAGCCAGTTCTGCAAAATCAGCACCGGCTTTTAACTGCTGTAAAATCGCTTCCGCTTTTGCTGCTACAGCTGGATCATCCTGCTCTGCTTCCAACATAATATGCGCAACCTGGCGGCGTTCATCTCGGGTGTAACGTGCTTTGTTTGCCTGATAATATTCAGCCAGTTGCTGCTCAGTAACTTCAATATCTGCTGCCAGCGCAGCGGCGGATAACTCAACATAGTTGATAGCCACTTTCTGCTCAGTTTCAAATTGTTGCAAATGAGTTGTGTAATAGTCTTGCAGCATTTGGTCTGTCAGTTCTACGTTAGCGGCAAAATCAGCTGCAGCAATACGCACAAATTCGATATCACGGCTTTGTTGCTGTAATTTCGCCAGTAACTGCATATCTTTAACTGTGGCAAATTCGCTACTCAGTAAACCAATTAATAGCTGGTTACGTGACATTTGCTCACGCATCAGTTCACGGAACTGATCTGGCTGATAACCAGCCTGGCGCAGTAAGGCCTGATAACGGTCATTATTGAACTGACCATCAACCTGAAACTCTGTCATGCCGCGGATAGCGTCACGAACCTGATCATCACTGACGCGCAGACCGAGTTTTGCAGCGAATTGCTTTTGCAGGGTTTCGTCAATAAGACGCTCCAGCACTTCACTACGAAAATTATTCATATAAGCGCTATCTGCGGCAAGGGTGGCGTACATTTCGCCAAACTGCTGTTGCAGCCGTGCCCGTTCATTCTGAAATGCCTGGTCAAAGTCTGCACGGCTGATTTTTTCACCGTTAACCTCTGCCACATTAACTTCGGCAGGCGCACTTAAATAACTGCCAACACCTGCTAATGCGAACGTCAGGATCACTAAGCCTAAAATAGACTTGGCAATGATTCCCTGCGAGCCTTCTCTGATTCTCTCTAACATCTTAGCACGATCTCTTTATTCATCTTTAACGGCTGGGAGGCAACAAAAACGCATCTTGGTTGCCGTAAAAAAAAACGCATCTTAACAGATGCGCTTTTTTTAGAGAAGCCTTTGGAAGACTGAGGTTACGGTATTATGTAGCCAGGTACTCCCAAATTGGCACTTTGTTTGTCTGAACCAAACTAAAGCTTAGTTACAGGCGTCTTTTAACGCTTTACCCGGCTTAAAAGAAGGAATTTTCGCAGACGCGATTTGAATAGTTGCACCAGTTTGTGGGTTACGGCCGGTACGGGCTGCACGCTCGCGTACACTGTAAGTGCCAAAACCAACTAATGCTACAGAGTCGCCTTCTTTAAGAGCTTCGGTAACAGCATCAATGAACGAATCTAAAGCACGACCTGCTGCTGCTTTAGAAATGTCTGCACCAGCAGCAATTTTGTCGATAAGTTGAGACTTGTTCACAATATCATCCCCTTCAATTGTTATTATTTTCAACAACTACACTTCATTAGTTCTGTAAGTGAGCTTCATCGTTATAACAAGCATTTTTCAGGCTTGCAAGCAAAAAAGCAGCAAAACTAACAGTTCTGGCTTTGACTGCAGCCCTTGTATAACAAGGGCTTGGTCGAAACTTTCCATAACTTAGCACAGCCAACAGGAATGAAAAGCCCCTACGCAGGATTTTTTTCCGTTTTTTTGCTTTTTGCTGAATTTTTTACCGTTTCACCCACCGAAACGCGCTCTAAAGGCTCTTGCAACGCCAGTTCCAGCACTTCATCTATCCATTTTACCGCACAAATTTCGATATCACCTTTTACATTATCAGGGATGTCTTTTAAGTCACGCACGTTATCATGCGGAATAAGTACCCGTTTAATGCCACCACGATGTGCTGCCAGCAGCTTCTCTTTTAAGCCACCGATGGGTAATACTTCACCGCGCAGTGTAATTTCACCTGTCATGGCTACATCTGCCCGTACCGGGTTACCAGTTAAGCTCGATACGAGCGCAGTAACCATACCGATACCGGCGCTGGGACCATCTTTTGGCGTAGCGCCTTCAGGTACATGCACATGAATATCACGCTTCTCATAAAAGTCTTCATTAATACGCAAGCCAGCTGCGCGGCTACGCACTACTGTCATTGCTGCCTGAATAGACTCTTTCATCACATCGCCCAGTGAGCCGGTAAAGGTTAGCTTGCCCTTACCCACTACAGACGCCGCTTCAATGGTCAGTAAATCACCGCCCACTTCAGTCCAGGCTAAGCCTGTTACCTGGCCGATACGGTTGCTATCTTCGGCTTTACCGTAGTCGTAACGCTGCACACCAAGGTAATCTTCCAGGTTCTGCTGATTAATCACCACCTGCTTTAAATCTTTGGTCAGCAATATTTGCTTTACCGCTTTGCGGCACAGCTTGGAGATTTCACGCTCTAAACTGCGTACCCCGGCTTCACGGGTGTAATAGCGGATAATGCCGATAATTGCACTGTCTTCAATCACTATTTCGCTGGCTTTTAAACCATTGCGGCCAATTTGCTTGGTAATAAGGTGCTGCCTGGCAATATTCAGCTTTTCATCTTCGGTATAACCGGCCAGACGAATCACTTCCATCCGGTCGAGCAAGGCCGCCGGAATATTCAGGCTGTTGGACGTTGCGAAAAACATGACATCGGATAAGTCGTAGTCCACTTCCAGATAATGATCGCTAAATGCAGTGTTCTGTTCCGGATCTAATACCTCCAGCAGCGCCGCTGCCGGATCGCCACGAAAATCTGACGCCATCTTGTCAATTTCATCTAACAAAAACAGTGGGTTACGCACACCAACTTTAGCCATTTTCTGGATAATTTTGCCTGGCATAGAACCAATATAGGTACGACGGTGACCGCGAATTTCAGCTTCATCACGCACGCCGCCCAGCGCCATCCGCACGTACTTACGCCCGGTCGCCTTGGCAACAGATTGCCCCAATGACGTTTTACCCACACCCGGAGGGCCAACCAGGCAAAGGATCGGGCCCTTTAACTTATTAACACGTTGCTGCACAGCTAAATATTCAACAATGCGCTCTTTTACCTTTTCCAGGCCGTAATGGTCTGCATTCAGAATTTGCTCAGCCACAGCCAGGTTTTTCTTTACCTTGCTGCGTTTTTTCCACGGCACATTAGCCAGCCAGTCGATGTAGCTGCGCACCACTGTTGCTTCTGCTGACATTGGCGACATCATTTTCAGCTTTTGCAGCTCGCTACGGGCTTTGTCTGTCACCTCTTGTGGCATTTGTGCCTGTTCAATTTTTTTATTCAGTGTTTCAAATTCATCCGGTGCATCTTCCAGCTCACCCAGTTCACGCTGAATAGCTTTCATTTGCTCGTTCAGGTAATACTCGCGCTGGCTTTTCTCCATTTGCTTTTTCACCCGGCTGCGAATACGGCGCTCTACCTGAAGAATGTCAATTTCACTCTCCATCATCGCCATCAGATATTCAAGCCGCTCGGTTACGTCGAAGATTTCCAGCACTTTTTGTTTATCTTCAACCTTTAGCGGCATATGTGCAGCCATGGTATCAGCCAGCCGTGCCGGCTCATCTATGCCGGTCAGTGCCGTTAATACTTCCGGCGGAATTTTTTTATTCAGTTTGATATAACCTTCAAACTGATTAATGGCCGAGCGCAGAAACACTTCCTGCTCACGGCTATCAACTTCGGCGGTTTCGATAATATCAACGTAGGCTGCAAAGGCTTTGTCTGTCTCTGTAAATTCAGCCAGCCTGGCACGGCGGCTGCCCTCAACCAATACTTTAACAGTACCGTCAGGCAGTTTTAGCAACTGTAAAATCGTCGCAACCGTACCTACTTCATATAGATCAGTCGCTGCCGGGTCATCCAGCGTGGCGTCTTTTTGCGCTACCAGGAAAATTTGTTTGTCGTTGTCCATGGCGGCATCAAGGCATTTAATCGATTTTGCCCGACCAACAAACAATGGGATAACCATATGGGGGTAAACGACCACGTCGCGCAGTGCCAGCACCGGCATATGCAAACGTTCAGCGTGTTCTGATGTCATTGATTCTCTCTCGAATTTAGTTACTGCAGGCGCAAATATGTTTCAGTATATGGGGTTCGTTTTAAAAACTTCAATTACATATATGAAAAAGGAGCTGATTCAGCTCCTTTTTTTCCTGTGACAGGATTAATGTGACTCAGCCGCAACGGGTTCACTGCTCTGATAAATCAAAATAGGGTCGCTCTCACCGCGGATCACCGTTTCATCAATCACGACTTTTGATACATCCTGCATTGATGGCAGTTCATACATGGTATCCAGCAGTACACCTTCAACTATAGAACGCAAACCACGGGCACCGGTTTTACGTTCCATTGCTTTTTGTGCAATAGCTTTCAGTGCGTCTTCACGGAACTCCAGCTCTACTTCTTCCATCGCGAATAAGGCAGCAAACTGTTTTACTAAAGCGTTTTTCGGCTCACTGAGAATTTGCACTAATGCAGCTAAATCCAGTTCCGTTAACGTAGCCACTACCGGCAAACGCCCGATAAATTCCGGAATTAAGCCGTACTTCACCAAATCTTCCGGTTCTACATCACGGAACGACTCACTTAAACTGCGTGTGCTTTCTTTGCTGCGCACCTCAGCGCCAAAGCCAATGCCTGAACCTTTGGCACAACGCTGCTCTATCACTTTATCCAGCCCGGCAAAAGCGCCGCCACAGATAAACAGAATTTTTGAGGTATCAACCTGCAAGAACTCCTGCTGCGGATGCTTACGGCCGCCTTGCGGTGGCACCGAAGCAACAGTGCCTTCAATCAGCTTTAACAGCGCCTGCTGCACGCCTTCACCTGATACATCACGGGTAATAGACGGGTTATCAGACTTACGCGAAATTTTGTCTATTTCATCAATGTAGACAATACCGCGCTGTGCTTTTTCGACATCGTAGTCACACTTTTGCAGCAGCTTCTGAATAATATTTTCGACATCTTCACCAACATAACCGGCTTCGGTCAGTGTAGTGGCATCGGCCATGGTAAAAGGCACGTCAAGTAAGCGCGCCAGTGTTTCTGCCAGCAGAGTTTTACCGCTACCGGTGGGGCCTATCAGCAGAATATTACTTTTCCCCAGCTCAACGTCTTGTTTGTGCTGGGCACTGCGCAGGCGCTTGTAATGATTGTATACCGCCACTGCCAGCACTTTTTTTGCATGATCCTGGCCAATAACATAATCATCAAGATGATTACGAATTTCGCGCGGTACCGGCAATTTGTCGGCATCACGTTTCGGGGAAATGTCTTTAATTTCCTCGCGGATGATGTCATTGCATAAATCAACGCATTCATCACAAATATAAACCTGTGGGCCTGCAATCAACTTACGCACTTCATGCTGTGATTTGCCACAAAAAGAACAGTACAACAGTTTACCGTTCTTATCGCCGTCAGTGCGGTGATCAGACATGTAACTACCTCTTTCACTACGGTGCAGCTCTGTAATGCAGAGCTGCCTAAAATGATTACTTCGTTTCTCTATTGGTTAATATGGCATCTACCAGGCCATAATCCAAGGCTTGCTGTGCACTTAAGAAGTTATCACGCTCAGTATCTTTGCAAACCTTCTCATAACTTTGATCACAGTGCTCGGCCATTAAGCGGTTTAATTTTTCTTTAATGCTTAAAATTTCACGGGCATGAATTTCAAAATCAGTCGCCTGGCCCTGAAAACCACCTAACGGCTGGTGAATCATCACCCGTGCATTAGGTAAACAATAACGCTTACCTTTAGTGCCACCAGACAATAAAAACGCGCCCATACTGGCTGCCTGGCCCACACAAACAGTGGCAATATCCGGCTTGATATAGCGCATGGTGTCATAAATTGACAAACCTGCGGTAACAGAGCCACCCGGAGAATTAATATAAATATAGATGTCTTTTTCCGGATTTTCTGATTCTAAGAACAATAATTGCGCCACAATCAGGTTGGCCATGTGATCTTCGACCTGACCGGTTAAGAAAATAACCCGCTCTTTCAACAGGCGTGAGTAGATATCGAACGACCGCTCGCCTTTAGCTGTTTGCTCAATAACGATTGGTACCAAAGCGTTTACTATGTCATTTAAATGTTGCGGCATAGACATATTTCAGAGTTCCCTTTTAAATGGCTGGGTTTTGCTGTTGCAGAAAATAAAATGGCCCGAACTGTTGTCCGAGCCATTAAAGCCGTCAAGCCAAAATAAGTCAACGTTAGTTGGCAGCTTGCGGGTTCATTATCTCGTCAAAAGCCGCTTTTTGTTCAGTCACTTTAGCGCTGGCCAGAATAACTTCAATGGCTTGCTCTTCCAGTGCTACATTGCGCATGCTTTGTAACAGCTCTTTGTTGCTGTTGTAGTACTGTACCACTTCTTGCGGGTCTTCATAAGCAGAAGCGACAGTTTCAATTAATGCCTGAACCTTTTTGTCGTCTACTTTCAGTTCGTTGGTTTTGATCACTTCACCCAGCAACAAACCTACTCTTACGCGATCTTTAGCCTGCTCTTCAAACAATGACGCTGGCAATTCCGGTAACTGCTTAGGATCCACATTATTACCAAAACGCTGCAGCGCCTGTTTACGCAGTACGTCTACTTCGCCTGCAATCAGTGCTTGTGGCACCTCTACTTCGTTATTGGCTAATAAACCTTTGATAACCTGATCTTTTACTTTAGCTTTAATATTCTGGTTCAGTTCACGCTCCATGTTTTTACGCACTTCAACTTTCAGTGCATCAACAGTGGCGGTTTCTAAACCAAACAAGGTTGCAAATTCGTCGGTCAGTTCAGGCAGTACCTGTTGCTCTACGGTGTTTACTGTAACGGCAAAGCTGGCCGCCTTACCTTTTAAATTCTCGGCGTGGTATTCTTCCGGGAAAGTTACATCAACAGTTACTTGCTCACCGGCTTTTTTGCCGATGATACCGTCTTCAAAACCCGGGATCATCCGGCCCTGGCCCAGCTCTAAGGTAAAGTTAGTGGCTTTGCCGCCTTCAAACTCTTCACCGTCGATAGAACCAACGAAGTCGATGATTACGCGATCACCGGTAGCGGCTTTGCCTTTTTTCGCTTCCCACTTTGCGTGTTGCTTACGCAAGGTATCCAGCATCTTGTCTAAATCAGCATCAGCAATCTCAACAACCGGCTTGTTCACTTCGATTTTATCCAGGTTTTTAACTTCAACTTCCGGATACACTTCAAAAGTAGCTTTAAATTCTAAATCTTTACCCTGCTCCAGTTGGCCGGGAGCAAAAGTTGGTGCACCTGCCGGAGTCAGTTTGTTGGCAATAATGGCATCGTAAAAATGACGCTGCATTTGCTCACCGGCAACTTCCTGCAATACCGCCAGGCCATAACGCTTCTGGATCAGTGTTACCGGCGCTTTGCCCGGACGGAAACCGTCGATACGCTGACGTTTGGCCAGATCACGTAAACGGCTCTTTACTTCTGCATCAATTTTGTCGGCCGGGACAGTGATCGTTACTTGGCGCTCTAAACCCTGAGTGGTTTCCACAGAAACTTGCATCTTGTTACCTCAAATTCAAAAACGGGCGTGTAATGAACGCCTTACTAGTGTGATCTGGTATCAAAACGCAGCACTGAACCAGACCTGTTATAAAATAGGACGCGGCATTATAGCGGGGTAAATGTCTGACGTCGAGCCCTTAACAAGGCCGTCCTGAGCCTTGTACAGGACAAAATAAAAAACGCAGCATAGTCAATAAATTACTATATGCTGCGTTGATTTTTTCCTCTGCTGCAGCCGTTAACTACGGGTCTGGCCACTGCCGGTTACCACGTATTTTTCAGTGGTGAGTGCCTCAAGCCCCATAGGGCCATAAGCATGTAACTTGCTGGTAGAAATACCAATCTCTGCACCTAAGCCTAACTCGCCACCATCAGAGAAGCGTGATGAGGCGTTATGCATAACTACAGCAGAATCTACCTGACGGATAAAACGCTCTGCATTAGCCTGATCGCTGGTACAAATAACTTCGGTGTGCTGGCTGCCAAACTGGTCAATATGCGCCATGGCGGCGTTCAGATCGTCAACAACTCTGATAGCAATTTCCGGCGCCAGATATTCCTGCCCAAATTCGTTATCAGCTATTGGTTGAGCCTGGTGAAAGTAGCCAATACTGGCTTTACAGGCATGTACGATAACATCGTGCCGCGCCAGGGCGCTGGCTACCATAGGCAAAAAATCAGCCGCAATATGCTGATTGACCAATAAACCTTCAAGTGCGTTACAAACACCGGGGCGCTGCACTTTACCGTTAAGCAATAACTCCAGCGCCATGGTTAAATCTGCGCTTTGATCTACATACAGATGACATACACCTTTATAGTGCTGAATCACCGGAATACGGCTGTGCTCGGTAACAAAACGAATTAACCCTTCGCCACCACGCGGGATCACCAAATCGATATATTGATCCTGCTTTAACAGTGCCAGCATTAAATCACGATCAGGTTCCGGTACTATGCTTATGACTTCATCCGGTAGCTGATGTTCACGCAGCGCTTGTTGCATTGCGGCAGCAATAGCCAGGCTGGTTTGAATAGCCTCACGGCCACAGCGCAGAATAACCGCATTACCGGATTTGAAGCATAAAGCACCGGCATCAGCGGTAACATTGGGCCGGGCTTCATAAATCATGCAAATAACACCCAGTGCTATACGACGTTTTTCGATATTAATACCGTTTGGCCGCTGCTCGATATGCCGCGTTGCGCCAACCGGATCCGGCAAGGCAATAATTTGCTCGATAGCTTTGGCCATGGCATCAATACGCTCATGGTTTAGCGTTAAACGGTCAAGCATAGCAGCACTGGTACCATTAGCACTGGCGGTGGCAACTTCATCTTTATTCGCTTCAAGTATTGCAGCGCTGGCATTACGGATATGGTTTGCCATACTCTGCAGGACAAAATTTTTCTGCTCTGTCGTCAAATTTGCTACAGCTTTAGCTGCTTCTGACGCTTTAGCGGCTATCGTTGCCGCAACATCGGTACTCATATTCTCTCCAGTAACATCATTTCGCTGCGATGGATCACGGCATTGCTGCCTGTCGGGCAATAGCCAAGGCAAGAAGCTATATCGCGGCTTTGCTGGCCTTTAATAGAAAACAACTCGCTGGCACTAAACCGGCTGACACCTTTAGCAATTTTGCGTTTGCCTGATGCACTGCGTACTAGAACGGCATCACCTGAATCAAACTCACCGCTAATATCAACTATACCGCTACACAATAATGAAGCGCCCTGGCGGCATAAGGCTTCAACACAGCCATCATCAACCCAAATTTCACCTTTGGCTCTGAGAGTGTGCCGCACCCAATGTTTTTTAGCCGGTAGAGGCTTGGCATGACCATAAAAAATGGTGCCAGGATTTTTACCCGCTAAAATACACTGAAAACCGTTAGGTTTGTGGCCGTCAATAATAACGGTGTCTATACCATGTGCAGCTGCTTTCTCTGCCGCTTCAATTTTGGTATACATACCGCCGGTACCCACTTTAGATGATGCACCTCCTGCCAGAGCATAAATACGCTGGTCAATAATACGCACTTCGGGGATCAGGCTGGCTGTTGGGTCTTTGTTCGGATCTGCAGTGTATAAACCATCAACATCAGAACAAATAATCAACGCATCAGCGTTAGCAACTGTGGCCACCATAGCAGCCAGATTGTCATTATCGCCTACTTTCAGTTCATCGGTGGCTATCGTATCGTTTTCGTTGACGATAGGCAGTATCTGATGATCCAGCAACCGCTTTAGCGTGTTTTGAATATTAACATGGCGCACACGATCACTTAAATCACCGTGAGTAAGTAAAACCTGCGCACAAGGAAAGTCAAAACACCGGCTCCAGAAATTCATCAGCTGATTCTGGCCAACAGCTGCCATCGCCCGTTTTAGTGCGATAGGAACCCGTTGATGTTGAAAATTAAAATGATGGCGGCCAGCAGCCACACTACCTGATGACACCAGGATCACTTCAAGACCCTGTAACCGGCACTGCCGGATAAATTCAGCGATGGGACGCAGGAACTGTTCGCTACACCCCTGGTTTTCCGGCGCTATCAGGGCACTGCCAACTTTCAGCACGACCCGCCGCCAGGATGGGTTAATCATAACTCCTCCAATGGTTGTTCCGGCGGCTATACTAGCAAAAACTGTAACCTGGTTCCACCTGGGTTACAATTTAGGAAAACAAAGATCGGGACACATTACACATAAACAACTGAAAAAATTACACTATAAACATTATGAATACCTATCATTCATAATGCTCAAGCTGTAAAAAGCCGCTCAATCTGTAATTAAATTACATTTCTGTTAGCGTTCAGGAATACAGCTGAACTTCTTTTAATGACGGCTGAACCTGCACGACTTTCTCAAAACTCAGGCCTAAACGGGTTAACACTTTAATTGATGGAAGATTACCTGCACTGACAAGGCCAACAATACGTTTGAGTTTAACCTTCTGATAGCCAAAATGCAGCACAGCGGAGGCGGCTTCCAGCGCATACCCCTTGCCCCAGAACTGAGGTACAAACGCAAAGCCAATATCAGTTTCCTGCAGATAATCACGAAACAGCAGGCCACAAAACCCTATAGGTATTTTAGTATCACTGGTTTCCACCAGAAATAAACCATAGCCATGCTGCTGATAACTTTTTATTGGCCCTTCGGCTAAATAATGCAAAGCATCCAGCTTTGAACGCACACCGCGATCAGCAATATTTTCAATAAACGACGGTTCATTTAATAACTGGCAGGTAAAAGCAGCGTCTGCCGCCGTAAGATGCCGGATACGTAAACGCGGGGTTTCTGCAATTATCAAGATAATCATCCTTAATCTGATATTAAATAGCAGCATACAATAAGATTTAAGGATTTGGGAACCGGATTTTATTATTTGATAATTGATCAAAGATAAATGCAGCTAAACGTATTAGCTTTAAATAAAGGAAAGCTTTATTTAACTTAGGGAGAATGGTCGGTGATGCAGGATCTGAACCTGCGGCCCGTGGGATTAAGAGTACCCAAACCAAGTGTGCTTATTTAGCTTAGGGGGAATGGTCGGTGATGCAGGATTTGAACCTGCGACCCCTTGGACCCAAACCAAGTGCGCTACCAAGCTGCGCCAATCACCGACTATAAAACTCTGAGAAAGATGGGGTGGATGATGGGGCTCGAACCCACGACAACCGGAATCACAATCCGGGGCTCTACCAACTGAGCTACAACCACCACTGAAACTGTCTTGCGCTTGTTATGGCGCGCCCGATAGGATTCGAACCTATGACCCACGGCTTAGAAGGCCGTTGCTCTATCCAACTGAGCTACGGGCGCACAATCGAAACCCTACCAAGCTGTATATTAATGGTCGGTGATGCAGGATTTGAACCTGCGACCCCTTGGACCCAAACCAAGTGCGCTACCAAGCTGCGCCAATCACCGACTTCGCTGCACTGCTGCAACGGGGCGGAATATTACAGCCGCCCAGCAATAGCGTCAAACCTTTTTTTGCACAAATCAACTGATTGCCTATTATTTGAACCTATTGTGCCACGGGCATTGCAGGATGGAGTTCTGCGGGTAGCTGTGCGAAAATATGCCGCAGTAAAATCATGGCAGAGACGTAAGCAAATGACAGCACAAATTATTGATGGCAAAGCCGTTGCCCAGGCAACAAAAGATAAAGTTGCCGCCCAGGTTCGCGCCCGGGTTGCAGCAGGTAAAAGAGCACCGGGCTTAGCCGTAGTGCTGGTAGGTGTAAACCCGGCATCTCAGGTTTATGTAGGCAGTAAACGTAAGGCCTGTGAAGAAGTTGGCTTTCATTCTGTATCTTACGATTTACCCTCAGACACTACCGAGCAACAGCTGCTGGAGCTGATCGATAACCTAAATAATGACAACACTGTAGACGGCATTCTGGTGCAGCTGCCGTTACCCGCCGGTTTAGATGCTTCTGCCATTTTAGAGCGTATAAACCCGCACAAAGACGTCGACGGCTTTCACCCTTACAATATCGGCCGTTTAGCACAGCGCATGCCAGCGCTGCGCTCCTGCACACCTAAAGGCATTATGACACTGCTGCAAAGTACCGGCGTTAATGTAAAAGGTATGGATGCGGTTGTGGTGGGTGCCTCCAACATTGTTGGCCGGCCGATGGCGCTGGAACTGTTACTGGCCGGTTGCACGACAACGGTATGTCATAAATTTACCAAAAACCTGGAAGCCCAGGTACGCCGCGCCGATTTACTGGTAGTGGCAGTAGGCCGGCCGGAGTTTATCCCCGGAGATTGGGTAAAACCCGGCGCCCTGGTTATTGATGTGGGTATTAACCGGCTAGATTCCGGCAAACTGGTAGGCGATGTGGAATATGGCGCCGCAGTAAAGCACGCGCGTTATATCACGCCGGTACCGGGCGGTGTAGGCCCGATGACCGTAGCCAGTTTAGTTGAAAACACGCTGGAAGCCTGTGAGCTGTATCACGACAGATAGCCTGCCATAGCCATTACCAGTGCAGCGGGAGTAATCCCGCTGCTGAAACAGCAATCTGCGACAATTGTCGCAAATAAAGCTTGATCTATTGCGACAACTGTCGCACCATTCAGGTTACTAATTACCTGAATAGTTATCACCCTATGCAGCAACCTACCGCACCTGAACTGGAAATTCTTAAATTACTCTGGGCGAAACAGCCGCTTACCGCACGGGAAATCCATGATGAACTGGCAACGGTTCTGAGCTGGGGCTACTCCTCTACCCGTAAAACGCTGGAGCGCATGGGCGATAAAGGGTTTATCGCCTGTGAAACCATGGCTAATAAAAACAGCTATACCACCTTGCTGGATAAAATGCCGACACTGGCTGCCTTTGCCCAGGACTTTGCCACAAGAGTATTTGAGCTTAACGAGCCGTTACCGGTGGCCATGTTTGCCAGCAGTAAGCTGGTTAATGCAGACGAAATTGCGGATCTGGAAAAGTTACTGGCCGAATTAGCCTCGCCAGCGCATGCCCAAACCAAAAATACTGCGATGAAAGACAACGAGAGCTGATATGGCACAACATCTGCTGATTTCACTATTGTTATCTACGCTTTGGTCTGCCGTACTTTGGGGTATAACCCAGCCGCTGCTTAAAAGAAGCCGCGCCTTGCAGCAGTGGCCTGCTTTATACTGGTGGCTGCTGGCGTTAGGTTTTTTACCCTTACTGCCGTTACCGGAACTGTATCAACACTGGACTATTCCCTCGGTATTGCTACAGGACACCCTGTATTCAGTGCAAACATTAGCTGCACAGCCTATGCATCCGGCCCTGCTTGGCACCCCCGCCAATACCGGGCTGTACTGGCAAATAGCCTTAGCTTTTATTGCTACCCTAAGCCTTATACAACTGATAAGGCTTGTCAGGCAATGGCAACAACTGCAGCAGTTTATCCGCCATAGTACCAGGCTGGCACCTGACAGCCTGTTTACGGCAGCGCAACTGCAGCAAATTGCCCCTTTGGCAAATCGTTTCACGCTGCGCCAAACCGAAGCCGCAGTATCCCCCTTTATTGCAGGCTGGTTTAAGCTAACACTGGTGGTGCCTGCTTATATCTGGCAAATGTCTGAACAACAGCGGCAATTGCTGATCAGCCATGAGCTGATGCACCTGCAACGGCGCGATCCACAGCAACTGCTTATTATGCGTATATTGGTAGCCTTGTGCTGGTTTAACCCGGTATTACGGCAGCTGGAAGCTGCTTTTATCCGCAACATAGAACTGGCAGTAGATAACGCCGTGCTGGCAGCACAACCGCAGCACGCAGTGTTATATGGCCAAACCTTGCTGGCCAGCTTAGCGCTAAATCAGCCCAAAACACCGCCGCAACTGATGCCCGGCTTTGTTCAAGCCAGTACAGATAAACAATTTTATCAGCAACGTTTGCAACAATTGTTTAAACCTGTAGCTGCCGTATCGCTGCGACAAAAATGGCGTATTGCCCTAATATTGTGTTGCAGCGCCGTAGCGCTTAATACCGCCATTGCCCGGCTTAATTTTACTGCGCCACCTGCAATATGGCATTTGCCTGTTAACAATGTACCGGTTAACTCATTTTATGCTGAGCAACATCCGTTTCGTGATAACCGCCCGCATCAGGGGCTGGATTTTGCAGCCCAGCCCGGTACTGCCGTGCTGGCTGCGCAAAAAGGCCGGGTATTAATTACCGATGACACCAGCCTGCATGAACGGTACGGCAAGGTAGTACTAATTGACCACGGCCACGGTTATCAAACCTTATACGCACATCTGGACGGCTTTTATGTGGTAGCGGGCCAAACGGTTGAAGCCGGTCAGCCGGTTGGCAAAATGGGTGCTACAGGCCGGGTAACAGGGCCGCATTTACACTTTGAGCTATTGCTAAACGGTAAACAACAAGACCCGGCACCCTACCTGCCACTGTAATTTCTTCACTAAACACAGGCCAATTTTTGCCCGGCCCTGCCGGGTATGGGTTCTTATTGCCTGAAAAACGCTGAAACCATTAATAAAGAAGGAAAATCGCATGAAATTAACAGCGCCACTGTACAAAACACCATTCTCCACAAGCCTATGCCTTACCCTGCTAACATTACTCAGCCCGATAACGCTGGCCGATAGCAAAGCCAGCGCAGAACAGCTATTGGCGCAAGAACAGGCACCGGCGTATGAGCTTAGCAATACCGCAGTACATCAACTGCCAGCGGCAAATGGCCGGCACTATGAGGTGTGGATAGATCTACCGGCATCTTATGGCACAACGGCAAAAAAGCTACCGGTGCTTTTTGTGTCAGACGCCAATTACGCCTTTCCGCTCATTCGCAGCATCCGCAACCGCCTTGGCGCAGGCGGCCAGAATATTGAAGACTTCGTTATTGTCGGGCTGTCTTACGCCAAAGGCGATTCCCCTACTGCCAGTCGCAATCTGGACTACACCCCTACCGCCACCCGCACAGGCTATGGCGGCGCAGCCGCATATGCCGATTATTTGCAACAGCAGGTTATTCCGTTTGTACTGGCACACTATCAGCTAGACCCAAACCGCAAACTCTTTGTTGGCCACTCCTATGGCGGCTTACTGGGCACACAAATTCTGCTGACCAAACCAGAAACCTTTGATACGTATATTTTAAGCAGCCCATCGCTGTGGTTTGATAAAAAATATATGTTTAAACTTGAGCAACAATACACCGCACGGCAGCAGCAACTGAAACAGCTTAATAAAACACTACGGGTACAACTGTATGCCGCCGAGTACGAACAAATAAAAGACGGCCCGCGCTATGCCAAATCGGTAAATATCATGGCCGACATGCAACAGTTTGAAAAAACCTTAAAAAGCCGTAATTACCCCGGTTTACAGGTAGAAAGCCAGGTTATTGCAGACGAAGATCATTTATCGGTATTTCCATCTATGATCAGCCGCGCACTGATAAAATTATTACCCGGCCACGGCCCTTACAAACCAGGTTGATAATCCGGCAACCTGTACAGCCTAATCCGGTTGCCTTAACAGCCGGATGGCAAAATTACGTTGCCAACATTAAATTTGCGCACTGCGCAAAACCACAATATAACGCCGGGTAAGCCCGGCGTTGTTGCAATTAGGTTCTTCCATCGCGCTATAATGCCGGCATATTTTCATTGCCAAACCTGCTGCGGAACCGACATTGGATAAAGTTACCTTCAAAGACTGGCTCTTTGCCCTGATAGGCCTGCTTTTTGTGCTAAGTAGTCTGCTGATTATGCAAAAAGATTTTAATACCGGCATGACAACGCTGGTGTTTTTTGGTGCCTGCTTTGCGGTGGCAGTGCATATTATTATTCGCAAATTGCGCCTGCAGCGCCAGTCATTACACACCGTAACAGTTAGCGGCGGCGAACCTATCCATGCATCCAAAAAGCGCATCGCTTTACTGGGTATTGGTTTACTGGCATTTGGCAGCACCCTTATGTTGTTTCAGCCTGACGACAACCGGATTTTCTACGGCATTAGCCTGCTTATTGCCATTACCGGCGCAGTGTTATTACTCGGTTTATTTAGCGGCAGATTAGCCAAAACCTATATCCAGTTCGACCCGGCAGGCTTTACCTTTGGCTACCCCAAAGGCAAAGTTAGTATTGCCTGGGAAGCTATTACCGATTTATACCGGGGTGACATCCATAATAACCCGGCGGTATTTCTGTCGGTTGCAGCGGAAAATATTACGGTAGAACCAGCGTCGTATCTGGCTAAAGTGAGCAAGCAAATGGCGTCATCCCGCAAATGGACCGGCGCTGATTTTGTGATTATGACCTCCACCTACGGTATTGATGCGCCAGTGCTAATGGCGGCAATAGAAAGGTATATCACCCAGCCAGAAGCCAGAGCAGAGCTGCAGGCTCAGCGAAAGTTAAGCGAAAACTGAAATTCATGGGCACGGAAAATTACTCTTTAAGCGGCTTGCGGGCTACACCAATTGTCGAATAGTGCCCATCGGTATAAATAAACGTTTCGGTTGATCGGTTAGCGGCATAAACATGCCCATGTGTTGATAAAACCGGAGGGCCGCATCATCCAACACGTCCAAGACTACGCCCAGCGCGGGTAAGCCCCGGTCCGTAAGTTCAAGAGCCGTCCTCAGCGCCTGCACCAGCGTTTTGGCTCCCAGTTGCTGCCCCTGATATTGCACAGATACACCTAGCCGAGCCAGCAGTACAACCGGCACCGGATACGCCGGAAGTGATTTATTTTGTGCTGGCAGTGCTCCCCGCACTACTGTACTGCTGGCCAGAGTAAAATAGGCGGCGACGGGTAGTTTACCCTGCCCGGTTTGTTCGGTAAGTACCCAGGTCTTGCTTAAGCCCAAGCGACTATTGCGCACGGCATAGCGGCTTAGGTAGTCATTCAGGCTGACTTTGCCACAATCAAATGCTTTTAAATTATGTAAGGCGGTATCCAGCAGCACAAATTCTGCAGCCAGAGCCAATTAAAACCCCTCACGGTCAAGCTGGGCGGCGGCGGCTTTTAAACGACCATGTGGTGCAGGTGGCGCTTCACAGATCTGCATAAACTGATCAAACTGGGCTGACGTTAATTCAATGGCTGCCTGTGCCTGCAATATTTGCGGTGCATTGTCCCGAATAAGACGAACCATAAACTCTGTCAGGGACGCACAGCCTAACGCGGCGGCGGCCCGCTCTGCCAATTGCTTGGTTTCTGCATCCACCCGCATTTCTATCCGTTCCCGAAGTGCTGTTGTCATGGTGTTCACTCCTGTACAAAAAACCTCCAAACAGTATAGCGCTGTACGGCATATTGCCGCAAGCCTGTTACTCTTTACGCTTAAACATACCATGCATTGTTAGCCAGTTTGTGAACGCATTAAACCAGCCGGTACTGGTGGTTTCTTTCGGGTACATGCCAAAGCCGTGGCCGCCCTGCTCGTAAAAGTGAAACTCGACCGGCTTTTTGGCGGCATGCCAGCTCTTAATCAGGCCGAATTCTCCATTGGCAAACAATGGATCGTCGGCGGCAAGTGCAACGAATAGCGGTGGTGCATCGGCTGGTACCTCTACCGCATCTATCGGGCCGTAGACATTGCCAATAAAGGCTGGCTTAGCGTCTTTATCAACCAGCGTTGTTGCCATGGTAAGCATGGCACCGGCAGAAAAACCGACCATACCGATACGGTCCGGGTCGATTTTCCACTCCACTGCGCGGCTGCGGATCAGCGCGAAGGCGGCCTGCGCGTCTGCAAGCTGCGGCGCGAGGCTGGCTTTCATCTGTGCCTGATCAGGCCGTGGTGGCCGGCGCCCGGTGGCTGAAAACATTTCGTCCATCGCGCGTTTAAATTCAGTCATCTCTGCCGGTGTTTGATTTAGCCGGTACTTAAGCACAAAGGCTGCGATGCCCTTATCGGCCAGGGCCTGGGCAACCTGCCAGCCTTCGTTATCCATCGACAGGGTGCGAAAGCCGCCGCCGGGGGCAATGATCACAGCAGCACCGCTGGCCTTTTTCGGATCGGGCAAAAAGGGGGTTAGCGTGGCAAGGGTAACATTGCGCACAAAGCGGCTGCCGTACTGAGAATGCCATGACTCTTGCGTTTGCGCGCCAGGCAGCGGGCCGGTACCAATTTCGATAGCATTGGTCTGATTAGGCGGCGCTATTGGCGTCATCACGTCGTTTGCCTGCGCAAAAGCCTGCGCGGTAACTAAACACACTGCCAGTACAAAGCTAAGCCAGATTCTGTGTTTTATCTCTGTCATACGATGAGTTTCCTCTCTTTATCATCTTATCAGGGCTTTACACGCGCTATTTTTTAAAGGTTCTGACAATAGGTTTAATGGTGCCATCTGCATTAAAGTACACTCTGTCCACGCATACTGATCTGCGGTAATTACCGCCGCCGGGCAGGTCGGCACTGTGATAGGCGAGATAGGTGTTGCCGTTAAAATCAAACATCGCCGGGTGAATGGTCGTGGTACCAGGCAAGGGTTCCATAATGATGCCCTGATACTGCCAGGGCCCGGTGGCGGATGTACTGGTGGCATAAGCAAGGCTTTCCGGAAACCCGGCTGCATACACCAAATAATAGATCCCCTTGTGTTTTGACAGGTAAGGGCCTTCTTCAAAATCAGGCAGGGTATCGACAGTATGAATTTTTACCTTGCTGGTATCGCGGTTTTGCATATTACCTGCCGCATCCAGCGTGTAGCCTTCGCCTTTCAGATGGATTAAATCCGGCTCAAGCTCAACCCACCATAACTGCTTATTGCCCCAATACAGGTATGCCCTGCCATCATCGTCAATAAAAACAGCAGGGTCGATATTACGCCAGCTGTGATCTTTATCCCTGGCGGTATCTTCGAGCAAAATCATCGGCATGCCGCGTGGATCGGTAAAAGGCCCTTGTGGGCTGTCTGATACGGCCACGCCAATCGAAAAGCCGAATTTACCGTTGGTTTGCCCCCCTTCTACGGCGGCATAAAAATAATAGCGTGACTTACCCGACTGATCTTTCCGGTGGATAACGTGATGAGCGTAGGCATTGCCGGTTTTTTCATCGCCCCTGGCCCATTTAAAGTCAGAATAGCGAAGTACAGCACCTTTATTTTGCCAGCTAACCATGTCGTTACTGGTCCAGAGCCGGTAGTCGTACATGCGGTAATCTTTGCCGTCCACGGACTGCTCATCGTGTGTGGTGTACAGGTATACCGTGCCATCCAGCACCATCACGGCCGGATCTGCGGTATAAATTAACTCTCCCGGCTCGTTGGTTGGATCTTTGGTATCGTATTTAATAATAGGGTTGTCAAAGCTTGTGGGGGCGATAGCTGTAGTATTGCGGTCAGAAGATCCTGCTACTGCTGTACTGCAGGCGAATGCTCCCCAAAGGGATATAACCAGGCACAAATACACCAGGCGTTTTTTACTGTTTATGAGACTTTTGGCGGTAAGCATTAAAGCGTATCCTTCGGCTGCAATAATTGGATACGCAACAGTGTGTATAAATTTGCCGCTTAACGGAACGCCTATGCTGTTACGAATCCGTTTAATCGCTTTACCTTATTTGCTGCACCTTTACATACTGCACCTTACATATTATATAACCCTGATAAACACCGGGTTGCTGTAAAACCACAGATCATGCCAGGGGTTTTCGCCTTTTTCATCCGGCTGCGGTTCCAGCTCGTCGCGCTGATTGGTGCCGCGCAGGCGCAGATACTGATCGGCTGTTACTTTGCCAAGTGGCAGCTCAAATACGCTAAAGCCGTTTTGTTGTTGCCAGTCCTGCTGGTAAAAACGCTGCAATACGCGGGTTGTGCTGGTTTCGTCACTGTTGCGATCGGCCACCGGGCCACTGATTTGGCCGACAATGGCATCTACCCGCGCAACCTGTGGGTTATAGCCGCCAGCGTTTAAGGTATCCGGGTCGCGAAAGCGTACCCGCAGCACCAGTTCGTCCTGCGCTGTTACCGTTAAGGTTTCGCCCATACCGGCGCGGCGATCGGAGTCTTTTACTGCAACCTCAACAAATAAGGCATCAATTAAATCACCGGTAACGGCAAATATGCGCCCGGCTTTTAAGTTGTCGAAAATGCTGTCGTAGCTTTTATCGGCATAAACATAGGTTTTGGCATACTCACCGGGCCAGAAATCGGCCCAGCCGTCCGTGTAATGGCCGTGGCTGTCGGATACGGCAGTTACCCACCATTTACGGCCCTCGCTTAGCAGGCTGTCCCATACGCCACCTAAACGTGCAGTCATTTGATCATAACCGCCCATGGTGGGGTAACCGGGGTATTCACCGCGCCCCCCCTCTGGCTTAAGGCTGCCATCACGGTTAAATACCGCAGCCTGATGCCCTTCGGCACCACTCATGCCTATCACGACTTCGGGGGCGGTGTCTTGCCAGTCCCGTAATTGTTTGGGGGTAATTTTATTATATTCACGAAAACCCGTTGCCAACCGGCCCGGGTGGTTCGCCAGCAATAAAGGCGTGTCTGGCAAGGCGGCCATGGCTTTTAATGCCAGCAGCATATAGGCATCGTCGGCTTTGTCCGGTGACGGCGGCATGCCCTGGCGGCCATTGTATTTACTTTCTATATCATAGAGTTGCTGCGCTTCGCTTGGCCGCTTTGGCATAATAAAGGTGGCATGGCGGCCACCGGGGCTATTGCCCGGTACGTCAAATTCCATACCGTAAAATTGCAGAATATGTGGCAGTGCTTTACGCGACGCCAGCAGTTCCGGGTAGGCTTGCTCCAGTGCCAGTTTGGCACGGTTTGGCCCGCCGTGATCAGTAATCACCAGCCAGCTTAAGCCGTGGTGCGCGGCCATCTGGGCGTTAAGCGGAATAGAATAAATAGCATCACCGCCAATAATGGGTTTTGGCGGAAATACCGACGTATCCCAGCGCACACTGTAATGGGTGTGCACATGGTGATCGCCAGCCAGCCACTGGCGGGTATCGCTTGCCTCAGTAACCTGCGGGCTTGCTTCGGTTACCGCCGGGCTGCTATGGCAACCTGCCAGTACTGCTAGGCTCAGGCTTAGTACACATACAGCCAACTTCATTATTTACCTCTTTGCTGCGATGTGTTTGGGCTTAGACCCATGCAGTGCGTAATACAAAATCATCGCATAACAGGGCAGCAGCACCATATAAGCACTAACCGGCCCGGTTTGCTCTGATAAGGCACCGTATACCAGCGGCAGTACAGCACCACCGGCAATACCCATAATTAATAAGGCAGAGCCTTTGGGCGTTAATGAACCTAAGCCAGCCAGCGCCAGTGGCCACACTGCCGGCCATACCAGTGCATTGGCCAGCCCCAGTAACGCTACCAGGCTAACCGGATCCGGCAATAGCGGAATACCGGCCCAGCCCCACAGCACAGCAGCAATAGCGCTACTTTGGGTATCGGACAACAAAATCGCCACAGACAGTACCAGCCCCAGCCCGGCCGAAATAGCCAGCGCCTGGCGTTGTGATAATAAGCGCGGCACCAGCAATAAACCTAAACTGTAGCCCAGCACCATAAAGGCTAATGTGTAAGAAGTCAGTGTAGTGGCCCCCGGTACTTGTAATGCAGAGCCGAGCAAACCGATAGTGTCACCGGCGATAACTTCAACGCCGACATAGCAAAACAGTGTAATAACACCCAGCACCAGATGCCGGTGCTGCCATACCGAGGTGTCGCCCTTGCCAGTGCTAACCGGTGCAGGCTCGGCCGGTAAATCGGGTAAGGCAGAAAAGCGCAGTGCCACCGCCAGCAGCAAAATGGCCACAGCGATACCGGCATAAGGTGTAATAAGTTGCAGCGACAGCATCTCCAACTGTTGCAGGCGTTGTGCTTCGTCCAGTAAGGCCAGGCTTTCAGCGGTAATATGCCCTAAATCCTGCAGCACCAGCCAGGTAAATACCAAAGGTGCCAGTACTCCGGCACTTTTATTTAAAATGCCCATTAGCGAAATACGCGCTGCGGCAGACTGCTCCGGCCCTACCCTTACCAGATAAGGGTTAGACGCCGTTTGTAATAAGGTAAGCCCGGAGCCCACCACAAACTGCGCCAGCAAAAATACCGCAAACTGCTGGCTTAACGCTGCCGGAATAAACAACGCACAACCCAGCGCTATCAGGCCAAGGCCAATCGACATGGCATTTTTATAACCCGACCATATCAGTACCCGTGCCATCGGCAGTGCCATTACCACATAAGCAATATAAAAACTAAAGGCGATCAGTAAAGCCTGTACTTCGCTTAATTGGCATACCAGCTGTAAAAACGGGATTAACGCCCCGTTAAGCCAGGTAATAAAGCCAAACATAAAAAACAGCACACCGATAATAATAATCGGTTGCAGGCCGTAGCCGGTTTTGCCGGGATGGGTCATAACTGTATCCTGTTGTTGTTATTAATCTGAGCGCCCTGTAACCAGCAGCGCTGTATATCCAGTTCGGTATTAAGCAACAGCATATTGGCCAGCGCGCCCTGTTGCAGGTAACCGATGTCAGTATGCAGGCCACACAACCCGGCCGGGTTAGTGCTAAGCGCTTTTAAACCGCTGCTAAGCGGTAATGCTAAATCATGATGGTAGTGGCGCAGTGCCGTCAGCATATCCAGCGCTGACCCGGCCAGCGTGCCATCAGGCAGTGTAAGCTTTAAGCCGTCGCGGCGGATTTCAGTATGCTGATAAGCTAAGGTTTGTAGCTCACTACCGGTGTGTGCCATCGCATCGGTGACCAGAATTAGCTTATCCTCACCTTTACACTGCGCGGCAATACGCGCCGACAACGGATGCACATGCAAATGGTCCAGAATAAGGCCGCAATACACATCTGTGCTTGCCAGCGCAGCGCCTACCATGCCGGGCTCGCGGCTGGTCAGCGGCGACATAGCATTAAATAAATGCGTAAAACAGCGGACTCCGGCATCAATAGCGGCCAGTGCTTGCTCTGCCGTGGCGGCAGAATGGCCCAGGCAAACAATAACGCCCGCAGCACATAACTCGCGGATTTGCGCTACCGGTACGGTTTCCGGTGCCAGCGTTACCATAACAATGCCCAGATCTTTACGGCAAAACAGTGCCAGCTCAGCATCAGACAAGGGCCGGATACAGTCTGCCGGGTGAATACCCCGCCGCGCGGTTGAAAGATGCGGGCCTTCAAAGTGAATACCCACTACTGTATGCCCGGCTTGTGGTAACAGCCCGGCTACCGCATCGGCGGCAGCTTGCATAACCTGCAATTTATCGGTAATTACCGTTGGTAGCATGGCCGTGGTGCCAAACTGCAAATGCGCCTGGCTGATGGTGCGCAGGGCGGCGGTATCCGGCTGCTGGTTAAATAACACGCCCCCGCCGCCATTTACCTGAATGTCAAAAAAGCCGGGGCAAAGCAGCCCCTGTAACTGCTGGCCAGGTTGCCCTGGCTTAACCCCGGCCTGAATAGCACTGATACGGCCGTGTTGCCAGTCCAGCCTGACATCGGTAAGTAGCTGCCTGCCATCAAAGCATTGCGCCACATACAGGGTTTGCATAACGCTATTTGCCAAACTCATAATTTAACACTCGCAATTTAACACTCACAGCGTAATGGTCACTTTATTCAGCCCCACCGGTGCATCCGGGTTTTTACCCATTGCCACTGCTATGGCTTCAATATCCAGATAAAAGCGCTGCATCAGCAATAATGGCTGCAGGCGCGGATGAATATCCGCCAGGGTGCTGTGCAGTGTTACTACCTCAGCACCGCGCTTTTTCACCTCACTGATTTGCACCTGGTGTGCAGCGGTACTTTCATCCTCCAGCGCCACATTTAACAATGTCAGCGGCTGGTTTAGTAACGACACCGGGCCGTGTAAAAACTCGGCGCTGCTGAAGGCTTCGGCCTGAATACCGCATACTTCTTTGATTTTAAGTGCTATTTCGCGGCTAATGGCATAACCAAAAGCACGCCCCAATACCACACAGTGCCGCAGTTGTTGCAGGTGCGGCAATTGCAACTGAGCCGGTTGTGCCAGTACGCTTTGCAGCGCTTGCGGTAAACTGTTTAATGCCGTTAGCAGTGCCGCATTCTGCTTCCAGTGCGCTACCAGCTGCAGTATCGCAGCCAGCGTACACAAATAACTCTTGGTTGCCGCTACGGCTTTTTCCGGCCCGGCCAGCAATGGCACCGCATAGTCGGCCAGGGCTGCCAGCGGTGAACTTATATCATTTACCAGCGCCAGCACCAAAGCCCCGCTTTGTTTGGCGGCACGGGCCTGTGCCAGTATGTCTTCACTGCGGCCAGACTGAGATATCAGCAGCACCAGTGCGCGTTGCAGTTTAAGCTGGCGGGCAAATAAACTGGCTACAGAAGGCGCAGCAGCCGCTACCACCACGCCCAGTTCCACCTCAATCAGATAGCGGGCAAATACCCCGGCATGATCAGAAGTGCCACGGCCAACAATATAAACAAAGGCCGGGTCAAAGCCGCGAATGCGCTCTGCCACTTCGGCATATAAGCTGCCGTTGCTGTCAATTTGTTGTTGAATGCGTTGCCAGGTTTCGCTGGCTTCCTGTCGCATCAGGGTCATAGTTGTTTCTCCAGAAAATACTGCCGGGCCAGTGCACTGGCGCCTGCCTCAGGCGGGCCCTGCACCTGGCTGAATTGTTGCTGTAATGCTGCCGGTAATAACGCCGCCAGTTGTGGTGCTAAACCGCCTATCATGGCAATCTGCGGCGCGCCGCTGTCCTGCAGGCGCTGCAATAACGCCTGAATATAACTAAGCCCCCTGGCCAGAATATCGCAGGCATAAGGATCGCCCTGTTGCTGTTGTTGCAATACCAAGGGTGCCAACTGGCCGTAATCTGCAGCTTTGTAACCTATGCAGCAGCTGATCAGCTCGGTATTGCTGCTTACCCCCAGGCGGCGGCATATACTGCGCGTCAGCTCTGTTGCCGGTTGCAGGCCATCCAGTACATCCAGCGTAGCGCTCACCCCCTGCCAGCCAAGCCAGGCACCACTGCCCCGATCCCCCAACGGAAAACCCTGTGCACTGAATAACCATTGTTCGCCATTCACACTGGCAAAAGCGGCGGTACCGGTACCGGTTATTAAAATGGCGCCATCGCGCCCGCCATGGGCACCCAGGCAGGCAATATGTAAATCGGTAGTAACCTGCATACTGGCAAAAGGGTGCCGCCAGTTTTGCATTTGCCGCTGCACCCTGGGCACATTTACCCCCGCCAGGCCCGCCACCACATGGCTTTGCGCTAACATTGCACTGGCATAACCGGCCTGCTGCAACACGCGCTGACAGGCGCTGAGTATAGAATCGGTGGTCTGGGCAAAGTCTGTCGCCGGGTTGGCCGGGCCTGCTACGGCTTCGGCCAGCAACTGGCCGCTGGCGTTTTCCAGCCGGGCTTTACACTTGCTGCCACCACCATCCACGCCGATAAAAAGTTGTTCGCTTTGCTGCACTAAAATCTCCTCAGACTGCACTGCTGATGTCATTAAATTTTTACGAAGATTTTGCGCTGATACATCCACCATACCGGCATGTAACACAAGGCCAGAAAGGCAACTATCCAAAGCCCGGCGCTGAAAAACCGGCTTAAACCAAGCTGTTCAGCTAACTGCAAATAGCTGCCGTGTACCGACACACCTGCAATTTGCAGTTCCAGCAGTTTTTCCAGCGCTACATGCAGCACATAAGCCACAATGGCATTGGCACCAAACACCAGTGAAACCTGAGTAAACTTGCGGTATTGCTGTACGTCGGTGTACCAAATCAGCAGTGCCAGTACCATGCTGGCCATACCGCTGGTTACCAGAACAAAAGAGCTGCTCCAGATTTGCTTAATCAGCGGAAACCACAAGCTCCACAGGCAACCAAGTAAAAAGCTGCTAAAGCCCAGCACAAACAGCAGCATCACCAGTTGTGGCAGTTGCTGCTTATACTGCAACACTAACCTCCCCATAATGACGCCAAATAAACCGCTGGCGATAGCCGGATAAGTGCTGAGTATGCCTTCAGGATCCCAGCTACCGCGCCATAACATACCGGGCAGAAACTGACTGTCGAACCAGTTAATCAGGTTGGCATCACGCTGCAGTTGCCCTGCAGCTAAACCCGGAGCCGGTACCAGTAAAATCAGCAGCCAGTAACTCAGCAGAATAAACACCGTAATTTGCACCAGGCGTTTAGTACTGCAGTGCATCGACAGCAACGAGCACACCAGATACACCAGTGCAATACGTTGCAGTACGCCAAGAATGCGCAGGTCGGCAAATTTCAGGTAAATCAGGTTAACGAAGATGCCAAGGCCAAACAGGATCAGAGTGCGGCGCAAAATTTTTACCCGCACCTCTTGTAGCTGCTGTGCGCTACGCGCCACCGGTTGTAAACCGATGGCTACCGCTACACCGACAATGACCAAAAAGAACGGAAAAATAAAATCGGCAAAAGTAACCCCTTCCCAGTAGGCATGAGAAAACTCACCATAGGTGTTAGGGCTGTTAACCATAATCATAAACAGAATGGTTAAACCGCGGAATAAGTCTAATGCCAGCAAACGTTGTGACTGCATAGTATATTCCTGCTTAAAGATTCGACGGCGGCGCTTTACTGGCGGTAACCAGTTGTTGCAGCGCTTTTACTGCAGACACCACATCGGCCGGCACTGCTGATGCAGGCGGTAACGGTTGCTCCAGCCAGGCGTTTTCCCAGGCAATTAATTGTTGCTCCAGTGCGGCAGTATCCAGTGGCTTACCATTTACTGCGGCTTGGCGCTGGGCATCGAAAAACAGCTGCCAGCGCGGCAGATAAAAGTGTGCATACATACCCTGCCAGGCTTTAGAGGCGTAGTCTTTTAAACTCTCTCCACCCCAAATAGTGACTTGCTTACGGGCATTGCGCTCGTATAAGTCGGCTAATTCCGGGCTATCAGCATAGGCGCGGGCATCGTTAACCCAGCTGTAAAGCGTTTCCTGCTGGCCGCCAATCAGCGCATCCACACCCAGTATCAGTTGCTCAGCCTGACGGCGGAAATTATCGCCCTGTTCTACTTTACCCTGCTGATAAGCCAGAGTGGTATGTTGCAGCAACGTATCAATATGCTGGGTAACTGCATGGCGGGCAAAGTCAACCAGATCATAACGGAATAACCTGTCTTGCTGCTGTGCCTGCGGTAAGGCCACCAAATCACGCAGTGCCTCATCCAGCAAAGCTAAATCACCCGGTGCACCTGTAGCACGCAGATATTCTGTTGAAGGGCGTTTAAATAACAAATAAGCACCTGCTGAGCCTTCCCACCAACGCGGATCCCAATACTTGGTGCTAAGCACTGCTTTGTACAGTTTATTCCAGGCTGACAACAACGCGGGGCTGGTGCTGCCGTAACGGGCATTCAGGTATTGCTGCAGCCACTCTGTTGTTGCAGTAGCCTGCCCTTGCCAGGCTACGTCGAACATATATTCGTATGCCGATGACGTACCGTGGATCCCCTCGGGAAATACGCCATAACCGGTTAAATTGCCTTTTTCTTCATGCTGTAGTGCATAAGCAGTTTTTTCGCGGTAGAAATCAAAATCGGCATATACCGGGTTGCTGCCACCGTAATTATGGATAAAACCAAACACCCACTGCTTGCCGTAAAACCCTTTGGCGCCCTGCCATACGTCGTAGCGGTCGTTACCGATATCGTGGATCATCATTTTGTCATCAGGTATTTTGCTTAAAAAAGCCTGAATGGAATCCAGATCCCAGAAATGCCTGTCTGAGCCAAACATCCAGCCCTGCATTACCCAGGTGGCGTCGGGCACTACCTGCGCCAGAGACTGATACAACGCTTCGCCATAACCGGCCAGATCCTGATAACGGTTATCTTTTGATACCGGCGGCAGCATTTCGTTAAAGGCATCCATCAGGTAGTATTTCTGCTCACCATATTCAGCGTTGTAAAGCTCTATAAAACGCCTGGCAACTTTGGCAAACAGCGGATCGGCAGGATCGAGCCAATAGGTGGGTTTAGGAAAACCACTCCAGGCTTTCATTTCAATGATCCGGGCGTCAGGGAACATTTTAACAAACTGCTCCGGCACATAACCGGAGAACGCCGGTACCACCGGTTTCATGTTGTAGCTCGCCATTTTTTGCAGGATCTGTTTTTGTAACTGATGTTTTTTATCGATATAAGCTTGTGGCAACGGGCCTTCGTGGCCTTCAATATTGCCCATCCGCTGCCAGGGGGTAAATGCAGGGCCAGAGAAGTAAGCCGCCAGTTCATCATCAGATACGCCAAACTCGCGCCACAGCAGTTGCCAGATATATTCCTGGCCTTCCATCGCCACCGGGTTATTTACCCCATGCAACGCCATCCAGTCCAGCTCCTGCTGCCAGCGCTCCCAATTCCACCAGGGTGTGGTGTAACCATAAGCACAGACATTTAAGTAAGCGCGCTGCTGAAATAATGCCGTAACCCGCTCGGCCGGGTAATCAGCAAACTGCTGTGGCAACTGCACCCGGCTGCCTTCCCAGCTTACCGACATAGCGCCAATCTGGCGCAGATATTCATAAGTACCGTAACTTAGCGCCGTTAACGCATTGGCACTGACATACAGCTGGCCGCCCTGCGCCTCAACCTGATACCAATCTGGCTGTTCATCATTAACCAGCGAAAAATGCACATGCGGTACAGCCTGGCCTGCCACCCGTTCAAACAGCTGCCGCACCGGTTCAGCGCCTGCACTGTTTTGTTGCTCTGCCACTACGCTTTGCGGTTGCTCAACTACCGGGCTGCAACCGGTTAACAGTACGCCAGCCAACAAGCAGGAAGCCAGTACCTTACGGCGAAACTGAGATAAATTCATTGGGAATAAATGCATGGGATGTCCTTTTACTATCATCGTTATAATGCACAACACAGGGCCTGCCCCAGGCGGCAGGCCCTGTTACTACTGAGGCTTACATGCTAAAGCTTACACCCAGATAGTAGCTGCGGCCGATCACACTGGTAGTTTGCCAGGCACGGGTTTGCTCATCACGGTAGGCTTCTTCATCTTTACCGGCTACGTTAAGTGCACCAAAACGCATTGACCACTGATCGCTGATGGTCCAGCCCAACAGCAAATCTACCTGATTACGGCCATTTACCACCCGGCCTTCACGGGCAAAAAATGCATCGCTGCTATCCTGAACATAGGGGCTGCGGTGGTTCAGGGCTACACGGGCACTGAACTCCTCGTTTTCCCAGTAAGCGGTAATATTCCAGGTTTGTTCAGATGAGTTGCTCAGGGTAAAACCTTCGCTTTCATCTACCAGAATACGGGTATAGTTAGAACTTAAGCCAAAACCGGCCACCGGTAACAGGTTATCCAGCCCCTGGTTCCAGCCAATTTCGTAGCCTTTTACAGTCAGCGTGGAGCTGTCGTTGTAAATGGCGGTGATATCGTAAATATTGCCGCTGGCGTCAACGCACTCTGAACCGGCCATACCCAGGGCTGTGCCGTTGTATTGTGCCGGGCACACCAGCTCGCTGACGGTGCCGTTTTTAATATCTTTCTGAAACAGGTTTACCGTTAACGAATCACCCGGGCTGTAGTACCACTCCCAGCCTAAATCCAGCTGATTCGCTGTCAGGGCTTTTAGCTCCGGCTGGCCCAGATTGACGGTGTAAGTGCGGCTGCCAACCGAATTTTCTCCCGAGGTTTCTGACGGTGCTAACTGGGTGTTAGAGGTCAGAATGGGCCTTACCAGTACTTTGGCTGCAGCCAGGCGCACCTGCATATCATCGTTCAGTGCCAGCACAAAGTTAGCGCTTGGCAGGAAGTTGTTGTAATCATAGCTTTGGGTAATTTCACCAATCGCCAGTTTAATTTCTTCGTTATCCGGGTGAGTGTCGCCAGTCAGATAAGTATTAACATCACGTTTGGTTTGCTCGTAGCGGCCACCAAAATTACCGCGCAGAGCCAAACCAAATACTTCAGTTTCAAAGTTAGCCATCAGGTAGGCCGAGGTAATTTGCCGCTCCATCGAATAGCTGGACTGGGCAGCAAATAAGGTGGGTACCGTTACACCTTCAGCCACCAGTGCATCACGGTATGCCTGAATATTGGGTGCTATCCAGCTGTGTGGAATACTCATCTGGTTGTCGAGAAAGTCTGTTACCAGATAACCATACTCAGCCATTGACGGTAAATCTGCCGGGTCGGCATCACCAATAGCAGCGCGGTCAGTGCGGTATACTTCGCGCTCCAGTGTTTCTTTACGGTATTTAACCCCGGCAGAAATACTGGTAAAACCATGCCAGTCCAGCAGACGGGTCGCATCAAACTGCACGGCGGTTTCATCAGAATCCATTTTACGGCTGGCGCCATTGGGGTATTCATTACGCGGCATTATTGCCGGGTACAAGGCCGGATCAGCCAGGTTTTCAGCAACATCAAACACCACATTAGACGGATTAGAAATATCCAGCGTAGCCTGTGAAATTACTGTCGCTAATATTGCCGCTTCTTCATTGTGTACCGCTTTACCGGCGGTGTAATGCAACACGCTGCTAAAGGCCCAGTCGTTCCAGTCGTAATCCAGCTCTAGGGTATAAGCCTGCGATTTTGCGTCTTTGTCTTCCAGCTGGCGGTTATTTTCGGTGGTAAAATTGTTGATTTGGATCTGGTTATACACGCCATTTTCAGCCGCACCTAAGCGGGTGATCTGGTTTTCATTAAACAAAAACACCTGCTGGTTCAGATCCTGTTTGGTGTCATCACCGGCATACACAGCGGTGAATTTAGCTTCAAACTCATTCGACGGTCGCCATTGCAGGGTACCATTAAACAAGGTGCGGTCGGTTTCACGGTCAATACGGCGATAGCGCGGCCGGCGCGGCGTAACATCGCCTTGTGCATCAACAAACCAGCGATCCATCCACAGGTTGTCTACCCGGTCGTCTAACTGCTGATAGCCCATATTCAGCAACAGGCCTACAGTATTACCGGCGAACTGGTCAATATAGGTAAAATTGGCTTTTGGTGTAACATCACCACTGGGTGAAAATTCTGAATACTGGCCGTTGGCCGACAACAGAATTTTTTGCTCTCTGAAGGATAAAGGCGACGCGGTATCAATATTAATAGTGCCGGATAAACCGCCGCTATCCATGTCTGCTGTGGGCGATTTAATCACCTCAATCAACGACGCCAGTTCAGTCTGGATAATGTCAAACCGAAAACCACTGGTAAAATCGGCGCTGGCCATGGTCTGGCCGTTCAGGGTGGTACGTGCATATTGCGAGCCGAGCCCGCGCACGCTGATGGTTGAGCCTCGGCCGTTAACGTTAGAAATTTGTACGCCCGGAATACGCTGAATAGCTTCAGCAATGTTTTCACTGGGAAATTTGCCGATATCTTCCGTGGTGATGGCGTCGGTTACTTTAGTATCCTGGCGTTTAATATCAGCCGCAGCCACTAAACTGCCACGGAAGGTTACTGAAATAACCTCATAATTATCATCATCTGCTGCTGTTTGCTGCTGTTGCTCCTGGGCCAGCGCCGGAAATAATAACGACGCCAGGATCGATGCAAGAACTGTTTTCTTACCTAACTTGTGCTGATTCAACCTGTTCATACCTGCGCTCTCTTGTTGCCAATTATGGTTTATTGAACGTCTTTTCCTGTGTACCAGTGTTTACTGGCCGGTGATTTATTAACCACTCTGAATTCAAGTTAGCACCACACTGTCAACGTTGTCAATTAAACACATGACAACGTTGACATAAATTTTAAGCTATTGTTTTTATTGAAAATGATGTTTTCTACAATATAGAAACAGAATCACGCAATACCAATTGCAGCTCAAAGCCGCAATGTTCGGTTTGCGCTTCATTCTCCAGCATCAGGCTAATGAGCAGGGCAGCCGCTTTGGCGGCTATTTCGGCATTGGGTTGGTGCACTGTGGTTAGCCTCGGCCAGGTTTGGCGCGAGAACGGGCTGTTTTCAAAGCCTACTATCGACAGGTCTTGTGGTACAGCTAGCTGATGCATACGGGCAGTAAATAAAGCACCGGCGGCAATTTCATCATTACAGCCAAACAATGCGGTGGGTTTGTCACCGCGCTGTAATAGCTGCTCGGTCATGGCGACACCTGAATCAAAGGTAAAATCACCGGCTAGCACCAATTGTTCTGACACCGTTAAGCCGGCCTCATGCAGCGCGGCACAATAGCCCCGATAACGACCCAGTGACGATTGGTGATCTTTGTGATAGCCCAAAAACGCAATACGGCGGTGGCCCAGTGTCAGCAAATGCCGGGTAATGTTAAAACCGGCTTGTTCATCGTCAACATAAATGGTTGGGCACAAATCATCCGGTGGTGCTGAGCCTGACACTATACGTACTACTTTAGCCTGCTGGGCCAGTAGTTGCTGCACCAGTTCACGGTTTTCTGACAGCGGCGGTGTCAGGATCACCCCACCCACCTGATTGCTACCAATAATAGTAGTCAGCTCCTGCAGTACCTGGCCAGAGTGAGAATCTGTCGGGTGGATCACCAGCTCAAAGCCTTTTTGCCGGCACTGCGATAAAATGCCGTTTTGCATTTCAATCACGTAATGGCTGTTGGGGTTATCGTACACAAACGCCAGTGAAAACGGCGCTGTGCGCATTAGCCTTGCCGTGCGGTTGGGCTGATAATTCAGTTGGGCAATAACTGCCTGCACTCTGGTTTTAATGTCATCGCTGACCCAGGCTTCATTATTCACTACCCGGGACACCGTTTTAAACGACACCCCGGCGAGGCGGGCCACATCTTTGATGGTAGGTTTTTTGCTCGACATAGCGTCCATTAAGATTAACTAAGCATGCAGCGTGATTAGCCAACTTTATACCGGCCCCCCTGGCTGTGCAAATAACTTTCTGCTTACAACGGCTTAAGTTACACAAAAAAATAAAGCCTGAACCAGTGCCGGTAGCATTTTAGCTGGCTCTGGTGCAGGCCTTAACCAACAATATGGACTATTTACCGGTTAAACCCCATTACCAATTAAACCCCATTACCAATTAAACATAGTACCGTCTTCTAACCGGTTTACCGGCAAATAGGCACGTTTATACGGGTATTTCGCCGCCTTGGCTTCATCGATATCAACACCATGGCCCGGTGTATCACCCACCTTCAGATAGCCATTATCAAAATGGTAATCGTGCGGGAATACTTCGTCGGTTTCATCGGTATGGCGCATATATTCCTGAATACCGAAATTCGGCACCCAGGTATCAAAATGCAGTGCCGCGCCCATGGTTACCGGGCTTAAATCGGTCGCGCCGTGGAAGCCGGTACGCACATGATATAGCTCGGCCAGGTGCGCAATACGGCGTAAATGGGTAATACCGCCAGCGTGCACTATGGTGGTACGGATATAGTCAATCAGCTGCTCGCTGATCAGTTGCTGACAATCATGGATAGAGGCAAACACCTCACCCACGGCTATAGGCGTAGTGGTATGATGGCGGAACAACCGGAAGCCTTCCTGTAACTCTGCCGGTACCGCATCTTCCAGCCAGAACAGTTTGTAGGGCTCCAGCGATTTACCCAGCTGCGCGGCTTCAATCGGCGTTAAACGGTGGTGGGTGTCGTGCAGTAAATGATGTTCATAACCATAGGTGCTGCGCAGTGTTTCAAACAGCTTGGGTACGCTGTTCAGGTATTTACTGGTAGACCACAGGTTTTCTGACGGCAAATCGTTATCTGCCGGTTCGTAATACATTTTATCTTTCGATACACCATAGGTGCTGGCCAGGCCAGGTATGCCGGTTTGGGCGCGGATCGCTTTATAACCCAGCTCAATATACTTACCCACTTCCGCTACCGTTTCGGCGATATCCCGGCCATTGGCATGGCCATACACCATAACGCCATCACGGCTGCGGCCTCCCAGTAATTGGTATAACGGCATATTGGCGGCTTTGGCTTTAATATCCCACAGCGCCACATCAATAGCCGCTATGGCGGTCATACCCACCGGGCCACGGCGCCAGTAAGCGCCACGGTAGAAAAACTGCCAGATATCTTCAATCTGGCTGGCATCGCGGCCAATCAGACACGGGATCAGGTGATCCTGCAAATAACTGGCAACCGCCAGCTCGCGGCCATTAAGCGTTGCATCACCGATACCGTACAAGCCCTGATCGGTGGTGATCTTCAGCGTAACAAAATTTCTGCCCGGACAGGTTACAATCACTTTGGCATCGATGATTTTCATAGTGTTCCTCAACTAAAAACTTGAATAGTGCTGACCGACCGACTAAATTGGTCTGGCCGATTTATAGACACTAGCATTCGGACAGGCCAATTTACAATAAAAAAATAATTGGTCCGTCCAATTTTTTTTAAATGAGTATCATGACAAAAACTGTACAGCTATCATCCAACACCAGCCCACTGCGCCCGACACCCGCTGGCTCAAGGCTTTATCTGCAAATTGCCGAAAAACTGGCCGGGCGGATCAGCACCGGCGAACTTAGCCCCGGCAGCCGCTTAGCGGCAGAGCGCGATCTGGCACAAAGTTATGACGTAAGCCGACAAACGGTACGCGAAGCATTAATTGCGCTGGAGGTATCCGGCCTGGTAGAAATCAGGCCGGGCTCTGGTATTTATGTGCAAAAAGCCGCCGAAAAACGCCACGGCCTGAAAAGCTCAATAGTGGCCGACGACGCCCCCGGCCCGCTGGAAATTATGGAAGCACGCTTACTGCTGGAAGGCGATGCCGCTGCGCTGGCAGCTGAACGCATCAGTAATGAAGAGCTGCAAAAACTCAAGGCTTACCTGCAACAGATGACACTGCTGGTGCAGGCACAAAAAAGCACTGAGGCCGAAGCTTACGACGGCAAATTTCATCAGTTAATTGCCAGTGCCACCCGCAATAGTGCACTGCAGTCGATGATTGAATGGCTGTGGCAACTGCGTGAAAGCTCAGAGCTAAGCCGGTTATTTACGCGAAAAATTCAGCAACAGGTAGCCGGGACCAATATTCTGGCGCATGAAAAAATTTATCAGTGCATTAGCCGGCGCGATGCCGACGGCGCCAGAGCGGCTATGCAGGCACATATCAGCGAAGTAACCCAGGCTTATTTAGTGCTGATTTCCGACTAAAACGGTAAGCATCCCTTAAATTAACCGGCATCAAAAGCAGGATGCTTAGCCACTACCCTATCTGTGTTGCCCTGCTGCTTATGCAGTTGCCTCAGGCCTTTCAGGTTAAGCAACAGCATCGGCAGTACAATCAATACAAAGGCAATATTGGATAACGGCACAGCCAGCCAAACACCAGCAATACCAAGGAACTTCGGCAAAATAAACAGAAATGGCAACTGAATTAGCATATTGCCCAAGGACACAAACAGTGCCTGGCCACTCTTACCAACGGCAACAAAGTAAATAGCCGCCATAAACAAAAAGCCATCTAAAAACAGGGCCATCAGGTGCAGACGGATACCATTTTTACTTGCCTCCAGCAATGCCTCATTACCTGTGGTAAAGATACTGATAAACAGCTGCGGAAAAAGATTAAGCAGTATCACCATAGCTATACCCGAACCAATAGTGACAGAAAACGCCAGTTTTACCGTTTCAGTAATGCGTTGGTATTGTCTGGCGCCCAGGTAATAGCTTACCGGTGGCTGCAAGCCGCTTACCAAGCCTTCAGCAAAGAAGAAATAGCAGCTGGCTAAGTACCCGACAATCGCAAAAGCCGCTAATTGCGTGGTATCGCCATAGGCCATAAATTGCATATTATGGAATGCCATAACAAAGCTGAAATAGATAAACATCACCAGGTTGGATGAACCCAATTGCACAATGCGTATGGCAATAGCTTTATCAAATTGTTTTACTGCCAGAGTAGTTTTGGCTTTAGACGATATAAAATAACGCAGACACAACACACAGGTGGCCAGTTGCGCAATTAAAGTGGCAATGGCTGCACCTTGTAAGCCCATATCCAGATGAGCCAGAAACACATAGTCCAGCGCAATATTGGTTAAGGCACCGACGATAATAAACACCGTTGCCAGATTCGGGCTATCGTCATTGCGTACCAGCATCGGCATGGCACTGGCCCCAATAGAAATAAGCGCACCAAACGACATCGTCTGCACATAGCTCCAGCTCATCTGCATAGTTATGCCCGTTGCGCCTTGCAGCGTTAGCAGGCTTTTACCAAAAGTAATAAACACCAAGGTGGCGAATAAGCCAATCAGCACTACCAATAAAAGCGCGGTAACCAGTGTTGCCTGTGTGGCAGCCAGATTGTTTTCACCGCGGTATTTAGACAACACACTGCCACCGCCCATACCCACCAGCAAACCAAAGCCCATAATTAAACCCAGCAAGGGTATTGCCATATTGATGCCTGCCAGCCCGTTGGCACCAACAAAGTGGCCAACGAAAAAGCCATCAATAATCTGATACAAACCGCTGACTAACATGGCAACGATAGACGGAATGGCAAAACGCCAAAATGCGCCAGCTACCGATTGTGACGGCTGAACCGGTGTTACAACTTGCATGACTTGCTACCCATAGAGTGGAAACACCGGCATGATATATAAAAATAAGATACATTAAAGTTAGCTACCATCCGCATAGCGGATACGTATAAACCAAACAACTGTTGTTAACAGCGCCGCATAAGGAGATAGCAATGAACTGGACCTTAGATCAATTACTGGCCTTTGTTACCGCTGCCGAGCTGGGTTCTTTTTCCGCCGCGGCCAGGCAGCTGCACAAAGCGCAGTCACGCATCAGCAGTGCCATTGCTAATTTAGAGCTCGATTTAGGCTTTGAGTTATTTGACCGCCGCTCGAAATTTCCGGCCTTAACCGCATTGGGTAAAGAAATGCTGCCTGAAGCACGGGCCGTGCTTAACCAGTGCCTGCGCCTGGATGCAAGAGCAATGGCAGCAGCCAGTAAAGAGCCCATTTCGCTACGTATCGCAATAGATGAAGCCTTACCGCTGGAAACCATCCACTCTATTTTTTCTCAGGTCGGCGATTTATTTCCAAACACCCATCTGGTTATTACCAATGGCTCACAAGACGACATTGCCACGGCCATTGCCAGGCAAAAAGCCGACCTTGGTTTTATGCTCAGCAACAGTGCCTTACCAGAGGGTTTAACCTTACAGTCTTTAGGGCATTTTAAAAAAATACTGATTGTCGGTAACAAGCACCCGCTGGCCAATGCCGGCGTATTAAGCCTGGCGCAACTGCAGCAGCACCGGCAGTTTGTGCTATGTAACCGTTCGGGCGAGAACCGCGAAAGTGCATTAAGCCCAAACCATTGGGATTTAGACAGTTACTATTTAATTTGTGAGCTGGTAACGCAGAATCAGGGCTGGGCAATAGTGCCGGAACATATTGCCAGAGCGCAGTGGTTTGTTGAGCAAATAACAGCGGTAAAAACCGACTTTTTAAGCGATATATTAATTGAAATAGGCATAGTAAAACGCCTCGACAGCCCGAGCAGTGAAATCACGGAGTGGATAACAGAAAAAATGCGCCATTTAATAAATAGTCGTGCTGTTTAGCAGAGCATCAGCAAGCTTGTTTGCCCCATTTGCTGCCGCCGCCCTGTTAAATCTGCTACTTCCTGCTTAAAGCTGTCATTACCCAGCGCCATACCACTTTTTACCGCACTGCGAATATCACACAGCAGGATTTCGTTAATTTCGCCTTTAAACAAATCACGATAGGCTTGTTGCCGAGCTGCTTCAGAATCTGCCAGTGCCAGATAGCATAGCGCCGTTTATTTCTATCCGTTGCATAAACCCGGGTTTACGGCCGCTCCCGTGTCAGGCGTTGCCCGCTTCCAGATGATCGTAACCTTTGCCCCCTCCGGGCGCTGGAAATTCTCAATCATTCGGTTGTCTTCAACCGCCATCGTTAACTCGTTCGTTGTGCGAACATCACCGATCCAGTTTGGGAACGACGAACCTTCAACAGTATTTCCGCTGAAATTGCCGTCGGTATCAACTGAATATTGGCCATACAAAGCAAGAGTGCTTGCCATGACATTCCTGTTCTCTTCGTCTGTCCCACTGCCACGCTCATTCGATTTGAAACGGGGGATACGAGGATCATGAATGAACTCCACGAAATGCATATCACAGGTAAACACCAGCATACCGCGGGGTTCCGGCCCATAGGGAAATGACGTTGCTCCATCAACCTCAACTGTCGCGGAGGACATCCGCCAGGTTCCAGCTACCTTGTTCGGAGTTTGCACAGCTGCTGAAGTGCCAATCGACAGGACCATTGCAATAATGCCCGATACAAGTGTTTTTCTGCCATCGAGCATATCAATTTTCCTTTTTATCGGCCAGCAGAGCGAGGTCACGTTGGGTTTCCAGTGTTTCGAGTCGATTGATGAGGGCAGCACGGATATTTTCATAGGCAGTGCTGCCGAGTACGAGTCGCAATGGCGGGGTATTCAGGTCAGCCGCCTCGATTAACACGTCTACGGTGTTGGCTGCATCACCACGAATCGTAAATCCTCCGCTGGAAATAAGACGGCGGAGTTCCCCTGAAGAGGTGTCAGCATAGATCTCGGAGGGCTGCGCGCAATCGAGCGCTGCTGCGAAATTTGTTCGGGTTGGTCCTGGTTCAGCAATCATGAAATCGATGCCGAATCCCGTAACCTCCTGAGCGACGGCCTCGATAAATCCTTCAATTCCCCACTTGGTAGCATGATAAAGGCTGAAATTTGGATAGGAAATTTGTCCACCTTCTGATGAAACCTGAACAATACGGCCACCACCCTGTTCACGTAAATGAGGCAAAGCGGCCCGTATCAGCTGGATAGAACCAGTGAGGTTAGTAGCAATTTGTCGCGAGATCTGAGCATCGTTTAACTCTTCTGCCGCACCGAAAAGACCATATCCCGCATTACTTACTATGATATCAATACGACCAAATTCAACAAAAGCGGCATCAACCACCTCTCGTATTTGGTGCACCTCTGTGAGATCAAGCTGAGCCACCCAAAGAAGATCACCATATTGCGCTTTAAGATCATCAAGGCTGCCAGCTTTGCGTAATGTCGCGGCAACCCTGTCGCCACGCGCCAGAAGCTTTTCTGTCATTAGCCGCCCCAAGCCAGTAGAGGTACCTGTTATAAACCATGTCTTCTGCATCTGTTGTCTCCTTTGGAAATTCACCTATCGAAACTCACGTTATATCGTTACTTTTTATGATTGTAAGACCCCCACACCGATGTGATAATCCGTTTTATGTTGCATAAGTAGATGTATTTTTTACATGAATAAGAAACCCGACCTGAATGTATTGGCCGCTTTTTCCGCTATTGCCACGCATGGTAGTTTTCGTAAGGCTGCGGATGACTTGGGCATGCCGCCATCTACTCTGAGCCACATGATGCGTGTTCTGGAAACACGATTAGGTGTCAGGCTGTTTAACCGAACAACCCGAAGTGTGGCGTTGACCGACGCAGGGGCCATGTTACTGGGACGAGTCCGCCCGCTGCTTCGCGAGTTTGATGCCGCATTTGAGGAAATTGAACTTAAACAGAATCGACTTAGTGGTGTTGTTCGGCTAAACGCCAGTGAAACAGCAGCACGTATGCTGTTGTGCCATGTGATCCCGCTATTTAAAGAGCGGTTTCCAGATATTGAAATCGACCTGGTAAGCGAGGGACGCCTTGTTGATATCGTGGCAGAGGGTTTTGATGCCGGTATTCGCCTGGGTGAAACCGTTCCCCAGGACATGATCGCTGTCCGATTCGGCCCGAAAGTCCGGTTTCTGGCAGTCGCGGCACCAACTTATTTAGCGGAAAACCCAGCGCCACAAACCCCGGAGGAGCTTCTAAGACACACTTGCATCCGGCATCGAATGCCCAGTGGGAAGCTTTACCGATGGGATTTTGAAAAGGAAGGAGAAGAGTTCTCAATAGAAGTCGAAGGTTCCCTGACTCTCAACCATCTCGGACTAATGGCTGAAGCTGCATCGGCAGGAATGGGCATTGCCTATCTTCCCGACCTTGTCGCCAACCCCTATCTCCAACGCGGACTCTTAGTGCCTGTTTTGGCTGACTGGTGCCCTGCAGAACCGGGGCACTACATCTATTATCCCGGCCACCGCCATGTCCCGGCACCATTACGTGCGTTTATCGATATACTCAAAGAAGTGAATATTCCCGGCGAAGTCTTGCCATAACAGATCCTCAGGTTACTGAGCGACGGCTGAAGCTTAGCCTTATTAATTTTTATCTGACCCTAATTATCTTAATTTTTATCTGATCCTAATTATCCTTAATAAACAGTCATGCTGTTTAGAAGAGCATCAGCTCGTTTGTTTACAGCTCTACTGCAAAGTTAGCTCTTACTGAGTTTCTTAACATGATAATTGGGGTCAGATAACAATTAAAGCTCCTTACGCCAACCCTGATAATTGGGGTCAGATAACAATTAAAGCTCCTTACGCCAACCCACAGGCCGCCCCCTCTGCCCCATTTGCTGCCGTCGCCCCGTTAAATCTGCCACTTCATGCTTAAAGCTGTCATTACCCAGCGCCATACCACTTTTTACCGCACTGCGAATATCACACAACAGGGCTTCGTTAATTTCGCTTCTGAACAAATCACGGTAGGCTTGTTGCCGCTCGGCCTCAGAAACTGCCAGTGCCAGATAGCAAGGGTGCGGCAGGCACAACGCAGATTGCTTACCAAGCGCATTGATGGCGTAACTGGACCAAGCGTATTCCGAGGGCGATCTAACCATACCAGCCCGCACCGGATTCATTTCTATGTAGCGATACACCGCCAAAACATAGTGCTCTTCCTGCACCAGACAGGATTTAAACCGTCCTTCCCACAAGGTGCCACTGCGTTTGTATCTCCGATTAAAGTAACGCACGTATCGCCGACCCAGGCTTTGCATCATCTGGCTAATGCCGGTGTTGTCAGACGCCGTGCATAACAAATGCACATGGTTTGTCATAAACACCCACGCATGAATATGAACACCAAATGCATCCGAATACTCTTTCAACCAATACGCATAAGCGGCAAAATCATCGTCATTCGCAAAACACACCTGCCGGTTGTTGCCGCGCTGAATTATATGCTCTGGAACACCTGCTAAATGAACTCGGCGAAGTCTTGCCATTACAGATCCTCAGGTTACTGATCTACGGCTTAAGCTTAGTCTATTTTATTTAATTTTTATCTGACCCTGTTTATCAGCTTAGTCTATTTTATTTAATTTTTATCTGACCCCGTTTATCTTATCTGACCCCGTTTATTTTAATTTTTATCTGACCCCGTTTATTTATCTGACCCCGTTTATTTTTTTCTCTAACATTCACGAAAATATCAGCTAACTTATAGGCGCTGCCTACTGCAGATCTCAAGCATAAAAAAACCGCCAGCAGGCGGTTTTTTATCGAAGCAACTTAATCAGCCTTTACGCCAGCTGGTTACGCCGTTTTTATCTTCTACGATAATCCCTTTTGCCGTTAACGCATCGCGGGCGGCGTCTGCTGCTGCCCAGTCTTTGTTAGCGCGAGCGCTGTTACGCTTAGCTATTAGCGCTTCAATTTCGGCTACATCATCATCCGATGCACCTGATTGTAAGAAGGATTCGGCATCGCCTTGCAGCAAGCCCAGCACGCCGGCTAATAAGCTTAATATACCAGCCAGCTCGGCAGCTTTGGCCGGTTCGGTTTCTTTAAAGCGGTTTACTTCACGCGCCAGTTCAAACAATACCGGTAAGGCTTCCGGGGTGTTGAAATCATCGTCCATTGCAGCTTTAAAACGGGCGATATAATCACTTTGCATATCAACACTGGCAGCTGGCGTTACATTACGCAGTGCGGTGTACAAACGGCCTAAGGCAGCATGGGCCTGCTGCAGGTTTTCAGCGGAATAGTTCAGCTGGCTGCGGTATTGGCTGGACAATAAAAAGTAGCGTACCGCTTCGGCGTTATACTCTGCCAGTACGTCTTTTACCGTAAAGAAGTTGCCTAAAGATTTAGACATTTTCTCTTTATCTACCTGCACCATACCGGTGTGGATCCAGGTATTAACGTACTTGTGGCCATGGGCACAGGTCGACTGGGCAATTTCGTTTTCATGATGCGGGAACTGTAAGTCTGAACCGCCACCGTGAATATCAAAATGCTCGCCTAAATGTTTGGCGCTCATGGCGGAACATTCAATATGCCAGCCCGGCCGGCCATTGCCCCATGGCGATTGCCAGAACGGCTCGCCTGGCTTGGCGCCTTTCCATAATACGAAATCCAGCGGATCGTCTTTGTTGTCGGCTACTTCTACCCGTGAGCCGGATTGCAGCATCTCCAGGTTTTGCTGGCTAAGCTCGCCATAAGCTTCGTATTTACTCACATCAAACAACACATCGCCATCGGCCGCGACATAGGCATAACCTTTAGCTACCAGAGTTTCAATCAGGGCGATAATTTCGGCCATATGGGTGGTAACGCGCGGCTCTATATCGGCCGGCATTAAACCCAGCGCGGCAAAATCGGCGTGCATGGCTTGGGTAAAGCGCTCGGTTAAGGCGTCGCAGCTTTCGTTGTTTTCGGCGGCGCGTTTAATAATTTTGTCGTCTACGTCGGTAATATTACGCACATAGGTTACGTCGTAACCCAAAAAGCGCAGGTAGCGGTTTATTACGTCAAAGGCAACATAGGTACGGGCGTGGCCGACATGGCAGTAATCGTAAATGGTAATACCGCAGACATAGAGCCCTGCTTTACCGGGTTCAATTGGTGTGAAAAGTTCTTTTTTTCTGCTTAAGGTATTATAAATATGTAACATGTCTTCCCCGAAGTCCTTTGACTAAAAACGCTAAATCAGTGCAGCTGCTGCACCAGCGCGCTAGTGTATCACCGGCACCGTAACGCGGCTATCCTTGCTTTATGATTTGCTCAGCGTACGGTAGAATACCGCCACTTTTAACGAGGACACCTTATTATGATTAGCTTACATACCAATTACGGCGTAATTAAATTAAACCTGTTTGCCGACAAAGCCCCTGCTACGGTAGAAAATTTTATCAGCTATGTGAAAGACGGCTTTTATGACAACACCATTTTTCACCGTGTTATTAACGGTTTTATGATCCAGGGCGGCGGTTTTACTGCTGAGATGGAGCAAAAAGACACCAAAGGCAAAATTAAAAACGAAGCCAACAACAAAGTGCCAAACAAAAAAGGCACTATTGCCATGGCGCGTACCAATGACCCGCACTCTGCTACCTGCCAGTTTTTTATTAACGTGGCCGATAACGACTTTTTAAACTTCAGCTCTGAAACCGGCTCTGGCTGGGGCTACTGCGTATTTGGCGAAGTGGTTGAAGGCATGGACGTGATTGACGAGATTAAAAAAGTGGCCACCGGCCGCAATGCCGGCCACAGCGACGTGCCGGTAAAACCGGTTGTGATTGAAAAAGCTGAACTGCACGCTTAAGCGCTGTTGATGCCTGAGCTTATGCCTGAACAGCACACGCTGTTTATCGCCGATCTGCACTTAGCGGCAGATCGGCCCGATATTACCGCCGCCTTTTTACGCTTTTTGCGCGAGCAAGCCATGCACGCTGAAGCCTTGTATATTCTGGGCGATTTATTTGAAGTATGGATTGGTGATGACAACCCCGAGCCATTACTGGCAGAGGTAGCCCGTGCACTTAAAACCGTTAGCGATAACGGCGTAGCGCTGTATTTTATTCATGGCAACCGCGACTTTTTCCTGCGTAACGCTTATGCCAAACGCTGTGGTATGGCCATATTACCGCCAGCAAAGGTAATTGATTTATACGGCAAGCCAACGCTTATTATGCATGGCGATAGCCTGTGTACGCTGGATATTGCCTACCAGAAATTCCGTAAATGGTGGAACCAGCCCTGGTGGCAGTGGCTAATGCTGAATATGCCGTTATGGTATCGCCAGCGCCTGGCCCGTAAAGCCCGCACCAAAAGTGCCAGATATAAGCAGCAATATATGACACAGGCGCAGCCGCAAATTATGGACGTTACCCCGGACGAAGTACCCAGAGTAATGGCAGAAGCCGGGGTATTAAAGTTGATCCACGGCCATACCCACAGGCCTGCAGTGCATAAACTGGACGTTAACGGCAAAATGGCAGAGCGCTATGTACTGGGCGATTGGTATACACAAAGCAGTTATTTGAAAGTGAGCGCCAGCCAGTGGCAGTTGTATTTTAACCCACTGGCAGATAACAACCCGGCGGTTTAAAACCGCCAGGAATAAGCGATATTAAGAAAATCCATACCGGGGTTGCGGCTGGATAAACCGGCATTTGAATAATGCATATAACGGATAGCCAGCATTTTGCTGTTTTGCTGATCCAGCCCGATCAGCAGGCCGAGGCGGTCTTCAAACTGAAAATGCGAGCCTAAATCTTTACCGGCAAATTCACGTTTAGTCAGCATACTGACACCAATACCAAACTCCCAGAACACTGGCTTACCGTACCAATTGGCAAATTGCTTTTTCAGTACCGGCGACAATGCCAGCGCCACATTAGTTTGATACTGCGATGGCTGGCCGTATTGCCAAAAGTTACTGCTGGCTTCCAGATACATGTTGGCATCGCCCAGCAGCGGTAAGGTGGTAAAGTGAAACTCCAACGGCCGGTATCCCAAACGCACACCACTTACCCGGCCTTCGCCTTTTAAATACTCCACTGAAAGCTGCGAAATTTGCTCTGTGCGTATATCAGCCCGCACCTGCCCGATTATTCCAAATAACAATACTAATGCTGCCAGCCACCGTTGCATATTTTCACCTTTACCCTACCGGCCCGTTTGGGCCAACTGTCAATGGTGATAATATACCGATCGGTACAAATTAAATAAACAGCATTTCGGTGACAACATTATTCACGGTGGTGAATAATGTTTTGGTATAAATTATTCCGTTTTGTCTCAGTCTGGTTTAATAAGGCCGGTAAGGCTGAAACACCGCCATAACCCAATTGATAAAAGCGCTTAAGCGGCCGCTCAGATGGTGGCCAGGCGGGTAAATAAGATACAGCGGAAAGGCCGCGCGCTGCCAATCCGGCAGCAACAGTTGCAACTTGCCGTTATCAAGATAAGGCTGGGCCATAAATAATGGCAACTGGCTTACTCCCAGCCCACTTAAGGTAGCAGTTAGCTGCGCTGTGCTGTCGTTTACCGATAACGGGCAGCCTTGCTGCTGAATTTCCATTGATTGTTGCCGGTTGCTAAAACGCAGTGGCATAACGCGGTTGGTTTTACGTGAACGATAGTAAATAACACGATGTTTGCTGCTTAACTCGTCCGGCGTTTGCGGTGTGCCGAACTGCTGCAGATAAGATGGTGCAGCACAGGTGACAAAGGTCAGCTCGGCAATACGTTTGGCAATCAATGACGTATCATTTAACTCACCGCCGCGGATCACGCAGTCTATATTATCGGTCAGCAGGTCGATATTGGTATCACTGACACCCAGCTCCAGCTGAATGTCAGGATATTGCTGCATAAAAGACGGCAATGCCGGTAGCAGTATAACGTTCGCGATGGCAGACGCCATATCAACCTTTAACCGGCCCCGCGGTATGCTTTGCTCATTACTGATACTGCTTTCAATATCGTCCAGCTCGTGCAGTAACTTAGTGGTACGCTCGTAATAGGCTGCGCCTTCCATCGTTACTGTTACCCGGCGTGTAGTACGGTGCAGCAGCTTCAGCCGTAAATGCGCTTCCAGCTCCTGTACCAGCTTGGTTACGGTGGATTTTGGCATATCGAGTAAATCTGCAGCGCGGCTAAAGGTGCCGGCTTCTACCACACGACAAAACACTTTAATGGCTAACAGATGATCCATGCCGGTATTACCCTTATGCTAGTGTAAGCGGCATAATAGGCAACAACCAGCAGCGCTGCAATGCCAACTGCACTTGCCGCGGCTAACGGCGGCAGCTACCACGGCTTAAAAGCCCGGCATGCTGATAGATCTGGTCCAGCAGGCGCATATTGTTAATCGCGTCTGTACCGCCGGTTAAGGCTGTAGCACGGCCTTGCAGGCAGTCTTGCACATGCTGCAACTGATAATAATAGGTGCTGCTGCCCGGCACACTGTATTGCCGCTCTGAGCCGGCAGTAATCAGTTTAATGCTGTTGCCCTGTTGCGGCGTAATCAGCCCGCTAACTTCAATACTGCCCAAACTGCCCTCCAGCACCAGGCTGGTATCTGGCGTACGGCTTAAATGCTCTGCCATGCTGCTGCCGATATCGGCAATAGCGCCATCAGCAAATTGCAACTGCGCCTGAGTGGTGATATCAATCTGTGGCCCGCCGGTAGTTGCCCCGGCGGTAATACAATCAGCGCTTAGTACCTTAGGTTCGCTGCCCATAATAGTACGTACCCAATGCAGCGGATAACAGCCTAAATCCATCATGGCACCGCCACCCAGCGCCGCCTCGTGCCGTAGCGAACCGGCAAAATATGGGATCCGCACCGAAAAATTCGCCCGCAAATGGCGGATACTGCCAATAGTACCGGCCTGCACCAGTTGCATTACCTCAACAAACAACGGGTGAAAGCGGTAATGAAAGGCTTCCAGCAATACCTTGCCGGAAGCTTTTGCCGCCTGCACCATAGCTTGAGCCTCGGCTTCATTCATAGCAAACGGCTTTTCACACAACACATGCTTACCCTGTTGTAAGGCTTGTATGGTCCAATACGCATGCTCTGAAGGTGGCAACGCATTGTAAATCAGGTCGATATCGCTACGCTCAAGCAAAGCCTGGTAGCTGTCGGCGACATGTAAAATGCCATGCGCACCGGCATACTCGCCGGCCCGTTCTGCCGAGGAGGCGGCTACCGCTTGCAAGGCAAAACCTCTTAGTTGCTTGAGCGGCTGAAATATTGCTTTATCGCTGATACGGGCAGCGCCTAATAAACCAATGCGGATCATAGCCTTTCCTTATGCGGTTACTTAGCTGGCTGAGGCAGCAACAGTTCTACCTGATAATGCCGGCCGGCGACAATGTCAGTGATAAGCGGCTGTGGCAGTAAGCGGCCATCGACACTTAGCTGTGCCTTGCTGATGCCGCTTTGCCGGCGCATTAGGATAGCAAACTCTGCGCCGCGAAACTGCCGCTTAAGTTTAACCTGTGGCCAATCGGCTGGCAGTTGCGGTTGCAGTAATAAGCCTTCTGCACAACCTTTTACGCCAAACAGCCCTTCGATTAACGAGCGATACACCCAGTGCACCGTGCCGGTATTAAATAACTGGCTGGAGCGCCCGGCTGTGCGCGGAAACTGCCGGTAAGCACCGCGATAGTAATTAGGAATAAACACCGGTAACTGGCCGCGTTGCAGACAATCTTGCTCTGTGCTGCCAGGCAGCATCTGCCGCAGTACTGCAAAGGCTTTGTCCGGCTGGTTAATCTGATACAACGCATACAGGTAAAATGCCGCCGCATGGTTATACACCGAGCCATTTTCGGCCGAACCCGGATGCTTTTGTGTTACCCGGCCCACATCTTCGCGCATAGCGATATAGGCCGGCGCCAGCATTTGCACGCCGTAAGGGGTAGCAAGTTGGGCATCAATTTCGGCCAGCATCAGTTGCTGCTGCTCTTTGTTAGCAGCACCACTTAACATGGCCCAGCTTTGCGGGTTCAGATAAATACGGCCCTCAGTGTCTTTACTGATGCCAAAAACTACGTTGTCATCGGTAATGCCGCGACCATACCATTTGCCGTCCCACAGGTAATGGTTAACCGCCTGATTAAAATTGTCTGCATCTTTGCGGTATTGCTCAGCGCGTTGCTGCTCACCCAGTTGCTGGCAAATATCAGCCCAGCAGTTAAGCGCATAAGCCGCCGCCAACGACAACCAACCCGATACACCACGGCCTTTGTAGCCAACCATATTCATTGGATCGCACCAGTCGCCCTGTTCAATAAAACTCAGGCCGCGCGCATCGCGTTTATGCAGTAACCAGCTCATGGCACGACAAATATGTTCAAACACAGTAGCGGGCTCTGCACTGTCGCCAAAAGCTATAGTTTGCTGCAATAAGGCCGTATCGTTGGTTTCAGCCAGGTACGCAGCTAAACATACCGGCAACCACACGCACTGGTCGGTATGCGGCACCTGGTTAATGTATTTCAGCTCGGCATCGGGGTGCAGCAAAATACCGTCCGGCATTTCGCCACTGCTGTGCTGCTGCGCCAATGCCGTTAATAAGGCAGCGCGAAACGCTTCTGGCCGCACATAGCTCATGCCCATATTATCCTGCAGATAATTGCGCGTTTGCGGATCTGTAGTTAGCCGGTTGACATCGCCGTGGTAATACACCTGGCGTGGCAGCCAGTGGTTGACAAAGTTGTCCAGTGCCGCATCCGGCGTTTCTATCTGTAAACAGCCCTGCCCTTGGGCAATATAATCGCTGTACTGCTGCTGCGCTGTGCTAAAACCATCCGGCGTTAAAAAATAACGCTGGCGGGCTGCGGCTATCTCACTTTCATCCAGTGCCGGGCCGAACACAAAACGGTAAACCTGCTGTGCCCCTCCGGCCAGTTGCAGCCGGTATTGCATAACGCAGGCCGGGGTTTCATATAAGGCATCGCCGCCATCAAGCTCGGTGTGCTGTAAAGCATCCGGTGCATGCAGGCCACCCTCACCTTCAAACGCTTGTTGTGCGCATTGCCAACTGGTGGGTACCTGCTCGGCCAGCAAAAAGGTTTTATCCTTTAACAGCTTGTTTTTAAAGTAATCGGGATATTTTTGATATGGTGTAACCGATGAACACACTATGGCATTGAGCGCCGGTTCAAACTTTGCCGACTGGTTCATCCACGACATATAACCGACCGGGAAATAGGGGTAAATGCTAAGCTGACGTGGCTGTGCACTGAGGTTAGTAACAGTAAGCTGCCACAGCTCATGGGGCTGGTCCGGGCTTAAGCATAGCTGCCATTGCAGCTGCAAGCCTTGTTGCTGCAACTGCCAGCAAATATCACTTTTACCGGCCGAAAATACAAAGCTGTCGGCCTTGCTGCGCACCGGCTCGTAGGGTACCGAAAACACCTCAGCGCTTTGCTCATCTTTAATGTAAACAAAGCGGCCCGGATGATGCGCATAGTAAGGCTGCTCCGGCTGCATAAAGGTTTTTGCTTCAAGAGTTGGCGCATGGGCGTATTTGGCCGGTTCCGGTTGCATAAACTGCGCGGTGGCATAGCCACGGCAGTTCAGTTGCACCATTAACTGTTTGTTCCATAAAAATGCCGCTGCCAGCGGCATAGTTGTCGGGCTGAATAAGTCATAACGCTGACCGTTGTTGCCAGGTTGCATGCCAGAGGCTGCCATCAAAGTAATACTCCGGGTAAAATTATCTTATGCGCTGGCTGCTGCCTTGCGCTGTTGCAGGTCTAACTGAATTTTTGCCAGTTGCTGATTGTCCAGGCTGTAATAACGCATCACAAAGGCTGCCAGCAGCGCGATAACTCCCGGGATTACCGAGATCAGCAGTACTATGCCGGTTTGCGAGCCACTGCTTTGCTGCTCGTTAGCGACATAACCAATAGCAGCCAGCAGCCAGCCGATTAAGGCCGATGCTATAGCCCCGCCCAGCTTTTGCGAGAATGTTGCTGCAGCAAAGGTCATGGCGGTAGCCCTGCGCCCGGTGCGCCATTCGTTGTAATCGGCCGTGTCGGCATACATAGAAAACGCCAGCGGCGACTTTGGCCCCAGTACAAAACCAATGGCCAGATTAAGCGCAAAAATAACACCGACGGCATCGGCCGGTACAAAGTACAGGCTGATGGAAAGCATCCCTGCCAAGGACATCAGTAACACCATCAAATGCTTTTTATCAATAAAGCGGGTCATCAATGGCGTGGCCGCAGCGCCAAGTGCCAGCGCAAACATATAGGAAGATAAAAACTCGCCTACTAAGTCGGGCCTTTCAACATAATATTTAAAATAATACACGCCGCTGCCGGCTCGCATGGTAATGGTAACCATAATAATCAGCGCCAGCGCAAACAACACCAGCCAGGGTTTGTTATGCTTTAAATCGACCAGGTCCTGCAGCACTGCTGTGGATTGCCGGTTAATAGGCTCAATACGCTCACGGGTGGTTAAAAAGGTAGTTAAAAACATTAAGGCAGCGGCGATACCAAACACCAGCATCGTCAGTTGCCAGCCCAGCACGTCATCGCCCTGCCCCAGTAACGGCACTAACTTGGGTGTTAAATAAGTTACCAGGATGCCGCCGCTAAAACCGCCGATAAAACGAAAGCTTACCAGTGTCGTTCGCTGCTGGCTGTCACTGGTAATAACGCCGGACAGCGCAGAATACGGAATATTAATAGCGGTATACACCAGCATCAGCAAGGTGTAGGTAGCATAAGCCCATACCAGCTTGCCGGTTTCGCCCAAATCCGGTGTACTGTAAGTCAGTACACCGGCGGCGGCCAGAGGTATCGCTAACCATAATAAATAAGGCCGGAATTTACCAAAACGGGTGCGGGTGCGGTCGGCAACAGCCCCCATTAACGGATCGGTAAAAGCATCAATAATTTTTGTTACCAACATCATAGTACCGGCAGCTGCCGCTGAAATACCAAATACGTCGGTATAATAAATAAGCAAAAAAGCTGAAATATTAGTCCAGTAAAAGTTAAAGCCCATATCGCCGAGGCCGTAACCTATTTTTTCGCGCAGCTTTACCGGTGTGGCACTCTGCTGCGTTGTTGTGTGTTGCCTTGCTGAAGCGGTCATACCCTGTTATCCATTATTATGAACTGTTATGGCATCAGCTCTGCGGCTGAATATGATAGCGCAATCAGGTATCGATTTACGCGGCTAAAAACTGTGTTATCTGCTGTACCAGCGTTGCTGCCGGCAATGTGATATCCAGCATGGTTATATCGGTTTCATTGTCGCAGCTTTGCATGGTCAGCAACTGGCTTTGCAACATAGCCGGTGGCATAAAATGGTTTTGCCGTTGCGCCAGACGCTGTGCCAGCAGCGCGGCATCGCCCTGCAAATAAAAAAAGTGTGCGTTATCTGCACTACTGCGAATTTGCTGGCGGTGACGGGCAATTAGACCGGAATAACTTAACACACAAGGCTGCTTTGCTGCTTTGCAGGCACTGAGCTCGTTACATAGAGCCTGTACCCAGCTTTCGCGTAAATGATCGGCCAGCGGTATACCACTGGCCATCATTTGTTTTGCCTGCGGGCTGTGATAATCGTCACCTTCAATAAAGCGCCAGCCCAGCTGCTGCGCCAGTAACCGGCCAACGGTTGACTTACCGCTACCGGCCACGCCCATAATCACAATCGTTTTGCTTACTGTAGCGCGCATAATAAGCTGCTGCTTCCTGTTAGTGTTGCTTGTTGGTTTCAAGCTTAAACCAGCAACAATGATTGCGCAACCATTTTGACTAACAACCAGCAATACAGTATTGTCATGTAAAAGATTGCAGAACTAAGCTTATGAGCCCAAAGCCAAATTTAAAAGACGTTGCCAAAGTTGCCGGTGTAAGCGCCATCACAGTATCACGGGTATTGACAGATCCAACCAAGGTATCTGACAAATTACGCAATAAAGTAGAAAAAGCCATTCACGAGATCGGCTATATCCGCAACCATGCCGCCAGCGCACTGGCATCGAAAAAATCCGGCGTGCTGGCTGTTATTATTCCGTCGCTATCCAATATCGTATTTAACGATGTACTGCAGGGTATTTATCAGGCGGTTAAAGCGAAAAATCTACAGGTGTTGCTGGGTGACTGTCATTACTCGCCGTTAGAAGAAGAAAAGTTGATTGCTACCCTGCTTAGCCAGTCGCCGGAAGGCTTTATTGTTACCGGGGCAGCACAAACCGATTACGCCCGTAAACTGTTACTGCAGGCTGATATTCCGGTAGTACAGATAATGGAACTGACCAATCAGCCGATAGATATGAATATTGGCTTTTCGCATTATCAGGCCAGTTACGATATGACGAAACATCTGCTGCAACGTGGCTATCGTGCACCAGCCTTTGTCGGAGCCCGCATGGACCCCCGCACCCAGCAGCGGCTGGCAGGTTTTAAACAAGCTATAGCCGACTGGCCACAGCCCTGCCGCAGTTTTATTCAAACCACGGTGCAACCCTCGTCGATTAAACTGGGCGGCCAGCTGTTACAGGCCGTAATTGCCGAATCAGACAACCAGTGCGATGCGGTATTTTGCTGTAATGATGATCTGGCGCTGGGGGCCTTGTTTGAAAGTAAACGCATGAATTTAAACGTGCCCAAAGATATTGCCATTTGCGGCTTTAATGATTTGGAAGCCTCAGCATTGGTAGAACCTGCCATTACATCTGTGGCATCACCACGCGTTGATATGGGCCGCCAGGCAGTAGAAATGTTGTTTAGCGCTGCTGGTAAGGGCCGCCATGCGCTGGCTCCGGTAGATGTCGGTTACAATATTATGGTACGCAGCTCAACCTGAGCTGCAGCATAAATAACAACGCCGCTGTTATATCAGCGGCGTTGGCCAGCGTAATTAATCAAAACTCACTTTTACCCGCACCCCGAAAGTACGTGGCGCCTGCCACATATAGTTAGGTACCGGGTTGCTGTTCCAGCGGCCCTGGTCGCTTTTTATTGCTTTGTCAGTCAGATTATTAACAAAAGCTTCCAGACTCCAGTTACCGGCCGATGGCTGGTAAACCAAGCTGGCATCCAGCTTGGTGTACGCATCCTGACGGTCAATGTCTGCGGCATAAGGCAGATTACGGAAACCTTCCGGTCTGTCGCCACGGTTAGCCGGATCAAACCAGATCTCTGACGAGTAACTGGCACGCAGGCGTGGCCGTACTGAAGCCCCATTACTTAACTCAAAGAAATGCTCATAGCTTAGCGACATACTAAACTCTGGCGCCTGCACCAAACGGTTACCGCTGAAATCCAGCAAATTAGGTAAATTCGGGTTACCGGCTGACGGGTTAAAAGCTATACCGTCGGCGCCATAACTGGAGTCGGTAGTGAAAAACTCATCGTATTTCGCATCCAGATACGACATAGTGCCGTTCAGCTCGCCATTACGGCCCACCAGCCATTTGGCTTCTACTTCCAAACCATTAATAGTGGCTTTACCGGCGTTAGTTTTGCGTAATAAGTCAGCACCGGTTTCGGTGGTCACATTACTGGTTACCTGTAAGTCGGTGTATTCGGTGCTGAATAAAGCAGCAAATACCTGCAAAGTGCTGTCGAGGAACGAACCTTTTAGGCCCAGCTCAATGCTGGTATTTTCTTCCGGAGCCACATAAGCATTGGTGCCAGCGGCTTCATTGTTGTTTCTGGCAATGATGGCGTCCAGATCAGCTTGCGTAAACGGGCCGGTGCCGGTGTACTGGCCACCATCCTGAATAGTGCCGGATTTAAAGCCGGTAGCATAAGAGCTGTACAGCATGATAGTGGGTGAGAAATCCCATTCCAGCCGCGCCATACCGGTAGTTTTATCCCAGCTTGGGCTGGTATCGTTGTAGGTGTCTACCCAGCACTGGCCGGGTTGTACCAGGTGTTTGTTTGGTGCCAGGCCATTTAGCAGATTATCCGGGTCCAGCAGGCCGACATAGTCACTGTTTAGCGGCAGGTTTTCGGTGCGTTTAACATCCGGGCACATAATGTTACGCCCGCCTCTGTCCCAGCGCTCGTCTTCGGTATAACGCAGCCCGACACTGACACGGAATTCATCAGTAAGTTTATAGGTGCTTTGGGCATAAATACTGTTAGATTTTAGACCACGATCCGGCTGACGGTAGGTAGACCATAAATTCGGGTTAGGTGTGTTGCCACCTTCGTAGTCTACGTCCGGGTGCACTATATCAAAGTGAGTACTGTTGTTTTCTTTAAAGTAGAACAGGCCAACCATCCACTGCAGGCGGGCACTGTCTTCATTTTTCAGTTGCAACTCATGCTGGGTGGCTTCATGGGTACATTCTACGCAGCCGCCCCACTCATATTTGTCCGGGCTCCAGCTTCTGTCCCACACCGATTCGCGCGACGAATCGGTATAACCACCGATATAGGACACCGTAATACCATTATCGAAATTGTAATTTAGCCGGGTACGCACACTGTCGATCACAAAGTCATTAAAACCCGGCTCCTGAATATAGGCCGAACGGTTTGAGCCGCCACTTACTGTCGGAATATGGCCGGTGCCCTGATCAGTAAAGTTTTCATATGACAAAAACCAGTCAAAATTATCATTTGGCTGCCATAACGCACTGATACGGGCTGCCGCCAAATCGGTAGAGCCGTACTTTTTGCCCATGGCAGAACCCGGCGCCATATCCACCACACCTTCAGATTTATCCATAGCTGCGGCCACACGAATTGCCAGCGTATCGGTCAGCGGCAAGTTAACCATGGCGCGGGTGGCACGCCGGTCATAGTTACCCAGCGTAAATTCGGCATTGGCTTCAAAGTAATCCAGCTTAGGTTTAGCCGTATGCAGATTAACCACACCACCGGTGGCATTACGGCCAAATAAGGTGCCCTGTGGCCCGCGCAGAATTTCGGCGCCTTCTAAATCAAACATCAGTGCTGAAGCGCCCTGAGAGCGGGCAGAATAAACGCCGTCTACGTGAAAGGCTACTGCCGGATCACCGCTTTCGGTTTGATCTGACGAGCCGATACCACGCAGGTATACCATAGGTGTATTTTGCGTGCCATTTTGGGCAATATGTAAACTCGGCACTATGCCTTGTAAATCATCCAGTTGCAGTACGTGGTTGTCGTCCAGTGCATTCTGATCAAAAGCCGTAACCGCCAGCGGTGTTTCACGGATAGTTGTTACCCGTTTGGTGGCGCTTACCTGGATGACTTCTATCGCACGCGCTTCACTGCTGCCGTCTGCTGCAGGTTCAGCACTTTGCGCATATACAGTATTTGCTCCGGCTGCAAACAAGGCAGCAGAAATCAGAAGATAGCTTTGCTTAAATTTGGTAATTGGTTTTTTGCTGATTGGCATAATTGTTTCTCCCCCCGGAGTTGTTGTCGTTACTGCAGCTCAAGCACTTACACAAGGCTCAGTTATTTTTATCAAACAAATGTTTGCGCTACCATTTAACTGAAAGTTATACAAAAAAAACCTACAGCAGGCTAATTAAATACAGCAAGTTATTGACTTAAGCTTCATCAAAACTGCCATCAACCAAAAATGATTGCGCAACCATATTTTAATAATTGGGCTAAATTAGAGCGAAAGCAGGTAGCTTGTCAAGGAAAAAAGCGGTTATTGCACCAGCAACTGCCACAAGGTGCAGTTAAGCACCCGGAGCAGCGCCGTTAGAAAGTTATATCTGAGGATAAGATTTTCGAAATAAACTCAATAGCTTGCACTGACTGGTAAGAGTTATGCTCTGAGGCAACTACATACTCTGCCACGGCCTGGGGTAAATGCGCACTACTATAGGGCACTACACTGTCATTTAATGCCGGGCATGTAGCAAAGTCGACGCAGCGGTCCGCCCTGTTATTACCTATTACCGAATACACCGGCACCTGCAGTGGTAACAAGTTTAATTGCTGCACCAACGGATGCTTTGGCGATAATACATCAACACTGTTAGGGCCAAAGCCACGCATGTAGCTGCGCATGGCCGGTTTAATATCATCTTTAGTTAATGCCAGCCACATATTGCCAAACACGTTTTTCACCGCTCTTGGCAGCGTGATCATGGCTGACGCTAATCTGCCTATCCAGCCGTCAGCTGTAGCCGCGCCGCGGTGCGGTGTATCAATAAACACTACCGCTTTTACATAAGGCCGGGCCGTAAAAATAAAAATATCCTGCAGGCTCTGACGGGTGTCGGCATTTACCGGCAGTTCAGCTGCAGGCCGGTAAAAAGTGGTATCCCATAATGCATTACCACTGTTTTGTACAAAGGTTTTACTGATAATACCGCCCATACTATGGCCTATCAGTACCATATTATTTGCAGCTACTGCCTTACCGTCTGGTGAAATATGCTGCAGCAGCTCATCAGTGCGTTGCCTTAAACGCATGGCATTAAAAAATGGTGGCGGGCCGGACGGATAAAATGCATGCCACACCTGATAACGGGCCGATAGCTGCGGATCAGAAAATATCGCCCAGCTTAAGCGGCGCCATATCAACGGGCTGGAATTTAAACCATGGATCATCAAAACCGGGATCTTATCTTCACTTAGCGGTTCTATGGCATAAATACCCAATTTTTCGTCTACTTTGTCAGCATTAAACAAGCCGGTTTTTTCTAACTGATCGGCCACCGCCACTTCTACTAAACATAAATACGCGGCTGCCGGATCATAATTCAGCGGATATTGCTGCCCGGCTACCGGCCAGTGTTGCTGCTGTTGCATATAAACACCGCGTAATGTCAGCACCGGCAGCACCGGGTTGCTAAAATCCAGCTTTACCGGCATCACAGTAAGCGGGCGGAAAATCCCCTCGGGTGGAAAATAACGATCCTGCTCAGAGCCGGTGTTTGCACGCTGCCCTACTACAGCAATGCCTAAACCATTATCCTGCTGGCGTAACATAAAAGGGTCATAAGCCTGCAGATCAGCCGCCAGAAAAAACTGTTCAAACGCCTGGCCACTTTCATCGCTGTCTGCCGATAACTCAAGCCGCAAATTCAACGCCTTAGTGTCCTGCTGCGCCAACGCCGCCCTGACCAGCGGCATTAATGCCCGGTTATAGTAGCCAATAGCCTGCTGGCGCTGCGGATCATCCAGTGGCTGTGCCAGCCAACGTTCTGCACAGCTTAGCTGTAACAAAAATAGCTGATACCCCGCAGAGCGCTGGGCAGTGAGTTGCAGACAATAATCTGCTATAGCCGCATCTGACACCTGATTTAATGCAATATACTGGTAAGCCAGCAAGCCTGTTACGGCCTCTTCCGGCATCGCTGCAGGTTTTTTCCAGTAGATATATTTACCCTGGCTACAACCCTGCAATGCCATAATAAGCAGCAGAAGACACAATTGCCCTACACGGTAACGCTGCAACATTTTTACTCCTGTAATTTAAAAACAGGTTTGATTTCCGCTATGCTATATCACTATAGCATTGTTCTGTGTCAGGTTTTTTTCAGTATGGAAAACTCATTTAAACACTTTGCCAGCCGGTTAGCCGAATTTATTGACGTAAGCCGCGATGGTTATGCCATTCTCTCTGCTGACGATATTCTGCTTTGCGCCAATAAAGCGTTTCTGGAAGTGTTTTTCCGCCCCGAAACCGAATTGATTGGCCAGAGTTTTGCGACGCTTATGCGCGCGGCCTTTGACACTCAAAAAGGCCCGCGCATTGATACCGACAATATTGACAGTTGGCTAAGCCGGGTACAGCAGCTGCGCCGTTCACGCGATTTTCGCCTGTTTGAGGTAGATTTAGTCGATGGCCGCTGGTTTTTATTTTCTGAGCAAACTTTGCCGGGTGGCGAAATGCTGATCCAAACCAAAGACATTACCAAGCAAAAAATTGTTGAACAGCATTTAAATGAACATACCCGTAAATTAACTGACTTAGCGCTTACTGACGAGCTGACACAAATTGCTAACCGGCGTAGTTTTGTTGCCTCAGTGCAAGCTGAAATCACCCGCTGCCACCGCCAGAACAACGCTATGGCATTTTTCCTGCTGGATATTGACCACTTTAAAAACGTCAACGATAGCTACGGCCACCAGGCTGGTGACGAGGTGTTGCGTCAGGTAGCGCGATTAATCAAAAGCACCTTACGCGAATACGATATTTTCGGCCGTATTGGTGGCGAGGAGTTTGGTATTTTTTTAGCACAAACAGATCGCGACACAGCGGTTGAGGTAGCAGAGCGGCTGCGCCAGCAAATCGCTGATGAAACACTATATATTGACGGCCGTGAGCTGCGCATTACCTTGTCGGTAGGTATCGCACTGGCGCGCAACAAAACCAGCTTTGAACAGTTATACGCTGATGCCGATGCTGCGCTGTATCAGGCCAAACACAGTGGGCGCAATAAAGTGGTGGTAGCAGAGTACTGCGTGATTTTATAAACCCGCCGGCACACCACTGTGAAATTTGAAGTCGGCATCCGGCGAGCTGATAAGCTCTGCTTCAATTGCCGCAAAAAATGCAATCCGCTCATTGATATCCTGCGCCGCTATCTCTGTGGCCAGTGTCAGGTAATCCTGGTAATGCCTGGCTTCTGAACGCAGCAACGAAATATAGAAATCGGCAATCGGCTTTGGCAAAAGCGGTGCTAACTTAGCAAAACGCTCGCAGGAGCGCGCTTCAATAAAAGCACCACAGATCAGCTTATCCACCATCGCCTGCGGCTCGTAGGTACGAACATGGCGCAGCAGCCCTCGGGCATACCGGCTGGAAGTGATTTTTTCGTATTCAATACCATTGTCAGCCATCACCTCCAGCACCTGATAAAAATGATGCAACTCTTCTTTGATCAACAATACCATTTTGTCAATCAGATCCTGTGCATAACCGGAGTTCGCTTTAGGTAACATAGACTTTTTCAGACTAAGCCCGGCCAGAGCTTGCCAGTCGCCTTGCTGGCGATAGGTAAAATCCTCGAACGGTTTAAGCCATTGCAGCAAAGCCTCACCGCTTTGCTCGTCACAGGCATACCGGCGGATCAGGTACATAGCTGATTGCGCCGCTTTTAACTCACAAATCAGGTGATCCTGTAACAAAAGTGGCAAGCTTTCTGGTTTAGCCGCTATTGCCAGCCATTGTGCAGGGGTTTCACATTGCAGAAACTGCTTAACCGGGCTTAATAACTGCGTAATTTCGGCGTTTAGCATGTTGTTAGTTCACTACTCAAAGATGGCGCGCATTATAGCGGATAGCCCTCTGGCTACCAAGCGCCGATAGTTGCTGCAACTGCCTGCTCAAATTTCAGCCAGAATGCTTGACGAAGTGCATTATATTGGTCATAACTGATGTAACGGCTATTGCAGATAGCCAGGTAATACAGACGTAGTGACAAGGATAATAATTATGATATTGAATCACTTATGGGGACTGTATGCTCATCCGAAAGAAGAATGGCATACTATAGATGCAAGACATGAAAGTTTTCGTTATAGCCTGATCCACATTTTGCTGGTTGCCCTGATACCCTCTGTTTGCGCTTATTATTCAGCGGTACATCTGGGCTGGAGCATAGGCGTGGGTAATCGTATTATGCTAACTCCCGACAGCGCACTGATGTTGTCAGTTGCTATGTACGTTGCACTGATTGGCGGAGTATTTGCTCTGGCCTTGCTGGCACACTGGATGGCCCATACCTTTGGTGCCGAGCCTACCTACACTCAAACACTGGAGCTGGCTGCTTATACATCCACGCCATTATTTATGGTGGGTTTCGCCGGCTTGTATCCTGAGCTTTGGGTAGTAATGGTAGTTGGTTTGATTGGCCTGGCTTATTCAGTATATCTGCTGTACGTTGGCGTCCCGATACTGATGCATATTCCGGAAGAGCGTGGTTTTATCTATGCCAGTTCCGTGGTTACCTGTGGTTTGGTGTTACTGGTGTGTATTCTTACTGCCACGGCAATATTATGGAGTTCCGGCTTCGGCCCGGCATTTACGCATTAAACTATCCTGAGCCAGCCAATATAAAGGGAGCTTAACGCTCCCTTTATATTATCAACGTATGTTATGGCAGTGGCTTAACCTTCGTTGTAGGTTTCCAGGTTAGTTGCCATCGCTGCGCCGGATTTTGCCTTAGCACCATCGCTGCGCATCTGGTCCAGCCGGTTCAGGTATTCCTGATCAATATCATTGGTAACGTAGTTACCGTCAAATACCGAGGTTTCAAAACGTTTAATTTCCGGGTTTTCCAGCCGCACCGCTTCTATCAGATCGGGCAGTGACTGAAAAATCAGGCCGTCTGCACCGATAATATTGCAGATACTTTCCACATCATGGCCATGCGCTATCAGCTCATTGGCAGATGGCATATCAATACCATACACATTAGGAAAACGGATTTCCGGTGCCGCTGAGGCAAAATAGACTTTCTTGGCACCAGCTTCACGTGCCATATCAATAATTTGCTGTGAAGTAGTACCACGCACTATTGAGTCATCAACCAGCAGCACGTTTTTGTCTTTAAACTCCTGCTTTATGGCATTAAGTTTACGTTTAACTGATTTTTTCCGAGCTTCCTGACCAGGCATAATAAAAGTACGGCCGATATAGCGGTTTTTCACATAACCCTGGCGGTATGGCAAGCCAAGTACAGTGGCTATCTGCAATGCCGCATCATTGCTGGTTTCAGGGATAGGGATCACCACATCAATATCCAGGTTAGCCCATTCACGTTTGATCTTCTGCCCCAGCATCGTGCCCATGGCTACGCGGGAAGCATATACCGAAATATTGTCAATGGTTGAGTCTGGCCGGGCAAAATACACATACTCGAAAATACACGGGGTGTAACTTGGGTTTTCGGCGCACTGAAAGCTGTGCAACTCGCCCTGCTCGGTGATATACACCGCTTCGCCCGGAGAAACATCCCGCAGTACGGTAAAGCCGTCGGCATCCAACGCAACGCTTTCAGATGCCACCATATACTCGGTACCCAGCTCGGTTTCGCGCTTACCCATAACTAACGGACGAATACCGTTAGGATCACGAAACGCCAGTAAACCGTGGCCGATAATCAGCGCCACAACGGCATAGCCGCCTTTAACCTTGCGGTGGACATTAGCAACTGCGCGGAAAATATGCTCAGCCTGCAACTCCATGACACCGCTGTTGTGCAGTTCATGTGCCAGCACATTTAACAACACTTCAGAGTCTGATGTGGTGTTTACATGGCGGCGCGCCACACGAAAGATATCTTCTTTCAGAATATGTGAGTTGGTCAGATTGCCATTGTGCGCCAGTGCAATACCAAAAGGGCTGTTAACATAAAACGGCTGTGCTTCCGCCGTGCTGGAAGAGCCTGCAGTAGGATAACGCACATGGCCGATACCAATATTGCCTGCCAGACGTTGCATATGGCGGGCTTCAAATACATCTTTCACCAGCCCGTTTGCCTTGCGCAAACGCAGCGTGTTGTGGTCAACGGTAACAATACCCGCAGCGTCCTGCCCGCGATGCTGCAACACGGTTAAACCATCATACAGTGCCTGATTAACCGGATATTTCCCAACGATACCAACAATACCACACATGGATTTTCTTCCTCGCCAGCGTTAAGGCTTTTGCATAAAACTGGAATGGTTCTGCAAATATTCGAAGAACCATTCGATAATAAAACCGAATTCGGGGATCAGAGTTGATTGCTGCCACCAGGCGGCACCTGCCACCGGGGTAAAAGCGTCCATAAAAAACAATATAGCGCTGACAATCAGCACTCCGCGCAGCGCACCAAAGACCAGGCCTAATACTCTGTCTGTGCCTGACAAACCGGTAGACTGCACCAGTTTGCCAATAAGAAAATTAACTAAAGCGCCAACAATAAGGCTGCAGATAAATAAAATGGCTATGGCGCAGGCATTACGCAGGGTTTCGTCCTGCATTGAGGTAAATAAACCAGCCAGATGGGGGTAATATTGGCTGGCAACAAAAAATGCCAGGATCCAGACAGCCAGTGAAATAGCTTCTTTAACAAAGCCACGTACCAAGCTGATAACTGCAGATAACGCTATGATTGCCAAAATGGCAAAATCAACCCAGACCATTTGCTACCAAAGGTTGTTTGATGACGGCGCGCATTCTACCAAACACAGCGACTGCTTGGCTAATTATTTTCTGTTGGCTGATAACTCATTACTGACAACCGCTCAATGCCGGCTATTTCCTGCAGTTTGGGCAGTTGCTGTTCCAACCGCTCTTTTCTCAGCTCCGGGCCTACCAGCACACTGGTAAGCTTTACACCCTGCGCATTGCTTATCTCGCGGGTAAAGGTAACAAAACCCGCCTGGCGCAATTTAGCAACCAATGCATTAGCATTTTGCACTTTGCTGAAACTCCCCACCCTTACTACCCAGCCAGCCTGAGCCAGAGCCTCATTAACCGGCCGTGTTGTTACCGGCCTGTCTGCTGACGGGGCCGTTACCTGGGTATAACGCTGCGATGGTAAGCCATTGTCGTCTTTTGGTGTTTGTTCTACAGCATCCAGCGCAGGCTCATCCACTGGCTGCGGCGTTATCTCTGAGCGCGCCTGTTCAAATGCTTGCTGATCAAAAGCCTGCTGCTGTGGCACACCTTTAAACTCAGGACGATTTGGAATGACTTTAAAATCGTCTTTCACAACCTGTTTTTCACCATCGAGTAAATCAGGCAGAAAAATAATACCGGCCAGTACCAGGATCACTGTACCGAGTAAACGATGTTTAAATGCGGGTGTCACTTTGCCTCCTGATGGCATGACAGCACTGCTGACACTGTAATAAACGAACCAAACACAACCAGTAACTCATCACTTTGCAACCTTTGCTGCAACTGCTGATAAGCGCTTTGCGTATCTTCATGCAGTTGGGTTAGCACCCCCTGAGGTGCCAAAACCTGATTAAGTTGCTCTGCAGTTGCGCCCCTAACCCCTTTGAGGCTGACAAGATGCCATTGTTCAAACAATGGCGTCAAGGGCAGCAACGTCTGCTGAATATCTTTATCTTTTAGCATACCAACGAATGCCAGTATACGCCTGAAACGCGGTTTAAGCAGCAGCAGCTGCTCCGCCAGGTAGCGGGCCGACTGCGGATTGTGCGCTACATCGACAATAATAGCAGGCTGTTGTTGTAGCCATTGCATCCTGCCTGCCAGTGTCAGACCAGCCAAAGCACTGTTCAACTGCTGTGGTGAAGGCAGCATATTAAGTTGCTCCAGCACCGCCAGACTGCAAGCAGCGTTTTGCACCGGCACCGCCGGTATCGGCAGCTTATCAAACTGCTGGCTTACACCTTGCCATTGCCAGTTTTGCTCCTGTTGCCCGTACTGGCTCTGGTAATGATAATCCCGCTGTACCAGTACTGTCTTGCATCCCAGCTCCGCTGCCTTGTGCAATACCGATGGTGGCGGGTTAAGCTCACCAATAATGGCCACACCTGTGGCTCTGAATACCCCGGCTTTTTCACGGCCAATGCTGTCGCGATCATTGCCCAGCCAGTCCTGGTGGTCCAAATCTATGGTGGTGATCACACTGATATCCGGCGAAATAATATTGGTGGCATCCAGCCGCCCGCCTAACCCGACTTCAATCAGACAATAATCTGGCTGCTGTTGCTGTAACAAACGAAAGGCTACCAGCGTAGTAAATTCAAAATATGTCAGGGCAATGTCCTGGCGCAGCGCTTCAACAAAAGCAAAAGCGGCCACCCAATCTGCGTCAGCTACATCCTGGCCATTAAGGCGTAAACGCTCGTTAAATTGTAATAAATGCGGCGAGCTGTACACGCCAACTGTTTTGCCCTGTGCCAGCAGCAGTTGTTCAATACAACAAGCTGTAGTGCCTTTGCCGTTAGTACCGGCGATAAGCACTTTTTTACCCGGCAGATGCTGCAAGCCCGCTCTGGCTGCTACGGCGTATACCCGCTCCAGCCCCAGTTCTATCTGGTGCACAGGATGGCTTTGCTCTATATAACAAAGCCAATCGGCCAGGCTGTGGCACGATTGGCTGTTTAGTATTGTTGTAGTTGACATAACACCTTAAGCGGCGTTGTGCTCCGATACCGGGGCAGGCAGCTGCATAAACTTCGCGACTAATCGCGCAATTGTATCGCGCATTTTGCGCCGGTCAACAATCATATCAATAGCACCATGTTCCAGCAGGAATTCACTGCGCTGGAAACCTTCCGGCAGCTTTTCACGCACGGTTTGCTCAATAACCCGTGGGCCGGCAAAACCAATTAATGCTTTGGGCTCGCCAATATTTACATCACCGAGCATAGCAAGACTGGCTGATACACCGCCCATAGTCGGGTCAGTTAATACTGAAATATATGGCAGGCCCGCTTCACTCATTTTGGCCAGTGCGGCGCTGGTTTTTGCCATCTGCATCAAAGAAAACAGCGCTTCCTGCATACGGGCACCACCGCTGGCAGAAAAACAAACAAAAGGTATTTTGTGCTTTAAGGCGTGTTCAACACCAGCGACAAATTTGGCCCCCACGACTGACGCCATAGAGCCACCCATAAACTCAAACTCAAATGATGCCGCAACAATAGGCATACCTTTTAAGCTGCCATGCATTACCACCATGGCATCTTTTTCGTTAGTGTCTTTTTGTGCGGCAGTAATACGGTCTTTGTAGCGCTTGCTGTCTTTAAACTTCAGCAAATCCTGCGGTTCAAGCTCTGCCGCCAGCTCTTTAGTGCTGTTTGCATCGAAAAAGCTGGTTAAGCGTGAGCGGGCCGACACCCGCATATGATGATCACACTTGGGGCATACCCCAAGATTACGATCTAAATCTGCTTTATATAACACCGCTTCACAGGATGTGCATTTGGTCCAGACACCTTCCGGGATATTTCGACGCGCGGAAGAAGAGGATGTTCTGGGCAGGATTTTTTCTAACCAACTCATAAATGTTTCCTATAGGTAACGGCACCGCGCACCCGCCATGCCGTAAATACGTTAAAAAACGCCGAAATTCAGTAAACCGGCGCTATTAAAGCACAAAACAGACGCTACATAATATAAAAAACTGGTCTTAGTAGTACAAGCTGTAAGGCCGCCACATGGCCTTTAATCTGGTAAAAACAACGGGCCGGTTAGTGCTTTGGGTAAAGCAAAGTGCGCCGGATAATCTACCTCTACCAGATAAAGCCCGCCTGGTTTGGCTGTTGCAGCTGCCAGATTACGATCTTTGGCCGCTAAAAGCTCAGCAATCCACTGTGGCGGGCGGTTTTTCATGCCGACTTCCAGCAAACTACCGGTAATATTGCGCACCATATGATGCAAAAACGCATTGGCTTTAATATCCAGAATAATATAGTCGCCCTGTCTGCTGATACGTAAGTGATGCACATTACGAAACGGGCTATGCGACTGACATTGCACAGCCCTGAATGAGCTGAAATCCTGCTCGCCGAGTAAATACCTGCCGGCCTGCTGCATTAAATCGGTATCCAGGCTTTGATGATAATGGCTTAACCCGGCGCGTAAAATGGCCGGGCGGAACTTATGATTGTAAATAATATAGCGGTAACGGCGGGCGGTGGCGCTAAAACGGGCGTGAAAATCGTCAGGCACGGCTTTGGCCCAACGCACTGCGATTGCATCGGGCAGCTGAGCATTAGTGCCCATTACCCAGGCTTTCTCATCACGCACAGCAGTGGTATCAAAATGCACGACCTGCCCGGTAGCATGAACACCCGCATCTGTGCGGCCGGCACAAAACAATTCTACCGGCTGGTTTGCCACTTTAGACAGTGCAATTTCCAGTTCCTGCTGTACGCTGTTTACTTCGCGCTGACGCTGCCAGCCATAAAACCCGGACCCATCGTACTCAATACCTAACGCAATGCGCATGCCATCCCCCTGTTAAACGGCGGCGATTATACCGCAACCGCCATTAATATGCAGTGTTGGCACTTATTCGGTTTGCTTTAGTTTCGCAGCTTCGGTTTTCACATTTTGCGGGGCATCAGAGCTAAGAATGTCATCCAGCAACATTGTGGCGCTTTCTTTATCGTCAATTTCGATATAGGCCCGCACTAAGTCGAGTTTGGCAGCATAGCCGTTATCTTCTCTGTCAACATCACGTTGTTCGTGTTCGCCAATAATATCAGCAAACTCATCCAGCCCTACATCAACATTTAATTTGTTAAACCGCTCCGGATCCAGTTCCTGCTGTTCGGCACTGGCCAGCAACTTGTCAATTTCTACAAAATCGTCATCGGCAAAATCAAAATCTTCAGCTACAGGTGCTGCTATTGTGTCAGTGGCATCTGTGAAGTTGAAATCAACCTCATCATCTGCAGTTGCGTCTGTCAGTTCAAGATTATCAGCCATTGCTTCCAGTTCGGTCATCAGCGTATCAAACTGTGCTTCCGGCAATGGATCCAGCTCAATTTCAACCGCGTCGTCAGCCAAGGCTTCACTGGTATCAGACAATTCAAACGCCGGATCAAACTCATCTGACAAAGCATCATCAGCCAGTTCCAGCTCCGGGTATTGCTCAAGTATCTTGCTGGGGTTTTCTACCGACAATGCCGCTTCAGTCGGCCGGCTGACTGAACTGTCATCCAGTGCCGTCAGGTCAAGGTTCTGCAGCGTTGTATTTTCGGCCTTTAAAACCTCTGCGTCATCAATCAACACATCATCCGTCTCATCCGGGCTGGTATCAATTGCGGCAGTATCAACTGGTGCAGCCTCAACAGGTGTAGTGTCAGGCTCGTCTGCAGGTTCGCTGTCCGGCTCTGCTGGCAACGTTTCCAGTCCGATGTCCTGCGGCGTAACGGTATGAATAGCTTCATCGTCAGTTGCCACATCATCAAGTGTATCTACCTGATCCAACAGTTCACTTAACTCTGCATTTAGCAGCGCTTCATCTTCTGTCAGTTCATACTCAGGTATAACGTCAGGCTGCGCAGCTTCGCTTTCAGCTACCAGGCTCTCGGCAAATTCTTCCAACTCTGAACTGTCAAAGTTTTGCTCTGGCTCTGCCAGCAAAGCGTCGTCCAGGGTAATATCCGGCTCAGTTTCAGCAATAACTTCAGTATCAGCTTCAGGTGCAACAGGCGTAGCAGCCGGCTGGGCCAACGCAGCCAGCATATCCTGCTCCTGGCCGGTCAGTTCAGCCAGTTCATCATCGTCTTCGTCCAGTGCAACTTCTTCAATCAGATCATCTATATCAAATTCGTCAAAGGTTTCCTCATCCGCCAGCGTGTCAGTGCTTGCCTCTGGCCGGGTATCAGCCTCGTTTAATATATCGTCCTGACTATCGTCGTTATCGGCCAGTTCTACAATACTGTCATCATCATCGGCTGCAGCAAAAAGGGCAGATAAGTCACTGTCAGATAAAATATTATCAGTATCAAACGCCGTATCCTGTTTTGCTGGCTGCTCTGCTGGTTTGCTGTCTGCTGTAGGCAATAAACTGTCATCTTCAAAAGTCAGTGCATCGTCAAACTGCAGCAGATCGCTGTCAGCACTGCTGTCCGCTAAGATAGTGTCATCAACGAAGGCATCTTCGAGTAATGCATCATCAATTTCGAACAGGCTTTCATCCAGCTCATCATTTTCTTCCAGCGGCGGCAGCGGTGAATGATAGGTAGGATCTGTCTGGGGTTCTGTACGGGCAGCATTAATCACTTCTTCTGTTTTCTGGCCACGTTTTTTTACCCACAACAATACGCTGAACAGTACCAGTAATGCCGGTATACAGGCAGCAAGGATCCAGCTTAACGGGTTTTGTAGCAGGCTGCCCCAGTCAGAGCTTTGCTCTGCGGCCTGTTTTGCTGCGGCTTCTTCATCCGCTTTAGCTTGCAGCAACTGGGCCTGTTGTTGTACTAACAGCTCAATTTGCTGCTGAATTTCACTGTCCTCACCCAGCTGTACTTTCAGCAATTCCAGCTCTTGCTGCAACTTGGTTAAACTGGTTTTTAGCTGCAAATTTTCCTGCGCCATGGTTTCAACCAGTTGCATTGAGTCGGCAAACTGGCTGCGTAAACCGTCAAGCTGTTGGCGTTGCTGTTCGTCCAGCCGTTTTAACTCAGCCTGCCATTGTGGTGGAGTCGTGCCGGCAGCAACATTGCCGTTGCTTGCTGTAGCAACTGGCTTAGGCGCGGCAGCTTTTTGCCGCTGTGCCCAGATTTTGTCATCCTGCTCAGCTTTTTGTCTGGCAACCGTAACATCAACCTGCTGGATTTCCTGCAAGGATGGCAGCACCAGTATAGCGCCGGGTTTTAAGTGATTAAGATTATCCTCAAGAAAGGCATCGGGGTTTTTCAGGTATAACGCATACATCACCTGATACAGGCTGATATTACCAGCAGGTTTAACCCGCTCAGCTACACGCCACAGGGTATCAGCGGGGCTTAACGGGCCAATTTGTTCAGCCGGTGCAACGGCATCTGTAGCGCGGGGCCCGCGGATTTGCGAAGGCGTAACCGCATCAGAACCACGCGGCCCACGGATCTGGGTGGTACTTTCCTGTGCCTGCAAGGATGACGAAAAATTGACAAGCACAGTAATCAGTAAAACAAATAACCAAGGCATTAATGTCCCCTACCCCAAAATCAGGCGCATTTACAGAAGAAATCGGCAGCAGCTGCAGTAATCTTTAGCGCTAACTGCAAACGACCTGCAAACACTGTTCCAACTATATGTGGTAACTAAATGCTGAAAATATAAAGCAAGGCAGCCATTCTGACCAGTGTTAAAAAAACGTAGTGAAGTTAGCCGGGTATAAAAACAACAAGGCCCCATACGGGGCCTTCCATACCGGCATTCTACGCCGGGCCTTAATACAACTAGAGATAATCGCGGATCAGATGCTCTGCAATCTGAATACTGTTTGTAGCGGCGCCTTTGCGGATGTTATCTGCTACAACCCACAGGTTTATGCCATTTTCATGCGATAGATCCTGGCGGATGCGGCCAACAAATACCTCATCCTTACCCGCAGCACTGCATACCTGAGTGGGGAAATCGGCATTGTTTTCCAGTAGCACCACGCCCGGCGCTTCGGCCAGCAAAGCTTTTACCTGCTCAACGCTGATGGGCATCCGGGTTTCAATATGTACCGCTTCGGCATGGCCGAAAAATACCGGCACCCGTACCGCAGTGGCGTTAACAGCAATGCTGTCGTCACCAAAGATCTTCTGCGTTTCCCAGTGCATTTTCATTTCTTCTTTGGTGTAGCCGTTATCCATAAATACATCAATTTGCGGGATTACATTAAAGGCGATCTGGCGGGCAAACTGCCCCTCTTTCTCAATTGGCCGGCCATTCATCAGTTGGGCAGCTTCATGGGCTAAGGCTTCTACAGCGTCCTGGCCTGCACCACTTACCGACTGATAGGTTGCGACATTAATACGGCTAATCCCCACCGCATCATGGATGGGCTTTAATGCCACCAACATCTGAATAGTAGAGCAATTGGGGTTAGCAATAATATTGCGGTTGCGGTAATCAGCAATAGCATGGGCGTTAACTTCAGGTACCACCAGCGGAATATCCGGCTCGTACCGGTAATGTGAGGTATTGTCGATCACCACACAACCGGCATCGGCTGCCTTGGGGGCATAAATGGCTGAGACACTGCCACCGGCAGAAAACAGACCAATCTGTGCTTTTGACCAGTCGAAGGTTTCTGCATCAATAACCTTAATCTTCTTGCCTTTGAACGTCACGGTACCACCAGCAGAGCGGCTGCTGGCTAATGGGAACAGTTCAGCAACCGGGAAGTCGCGCTGTTCCAGAATTTCAATTAAATGTTGTCCTACTAACCCTGTTGCTCCTAAAACGGCAACATTATATTGCGAAGCCATGACAGTTCCTCTAGTTATTGTGCGAGGCTAAAACCTAATTGCGGCAGGTAATCTGGTATCACTTTGCCACACAGTTGTAATGAGCTGAATTCACGCCGCGGCGGATATGACTTACGAAGCCAGTCAAAGCCGTTACGCTGCAGGTAATGGCGCAGTATTGCATCATCACGGCGCACATCATATAACAGTCTTGCCAAATTTTGGACATCTGGAAGCCCAAAATCTGCACTAATTTGCAATTTTTCCATTGCTGGCACTGCCAGCAGCTGGCTTAACTGCTGTTTTACCGGCTGACCAAACAATTCACAGCAACGCTGATATAGCATTTCGGTACCGCGGGCTTTGCCTTCAACACTATGACCGGCAATATGTGCTGTGGCGATATCAACATAAGGTAACAATGCCGTAAGGATATCCGGCTCTTGCTCCCATACATCAAGCACCACCGCTCTTCTGCGGGTTGCCCGGCTCAGATTGCTAAGTAAAGCCTGATTATCAATCACGGCACCACGTGAGGCGTTAATAATTGCGCAGTCGGGTTTAAGCTGCGCCAATGTTGCGCCATTCAGCAAATGCCGGGTTGCAAAAGGGCCATTGCTGATAAGCGGGGTATGAAAACTGATAATATCGGCTTGCCGGCATACATCTGCAAAATCAGTATGGGCAAAATCAGCCTCTTGTTGTGCCCGCAGCGGATCGCACTGTAATACGCTGATATTAAGTGCCTGTAAAGCATTTACCAGCCGCTGACCAATATTGCCCACGCCAACTACACCGACAGTTTTTTCAGTTAACTGCCACTGATATTTATCGGCCAGATACCACAGGCTGCTAAGCACATATTCAACCACAGATTGTGCATTACAGCCCGGCGCGCTGGAAAAACTGATATTACGCTTTGCCAGGTAAGTCTGGTCAATATGATCCATACCAATGGTGGCGGTACCAACAAAGCGCAGTTGCGGGCACTGGCTTAGTAAAGCCGCATCTACCTGTGTTACTGAACGCACCAGCAGAATATCAGCCCCGGCCAGTTGTTCAGCCGTTACAGTCCGGCCATTAAATAAGCTGACATTACCAAACTGAGCAAAAAACGGCTGCACCAGTGGCATGTTCTCATCAGCAAAAATGCGCATAAGGTTTCCCTGCAAATACTTTGCGCCAGAGTGTAACAAATAGCAGAAAGCCAGCCTATCGAAACAGGCTGGCTTTATCGGATAAAACAATAAATTGCTTGGTTATGGCAGGGCCACTTCAAAGGTAAAGGTCACAGATTCACGTACTTTATCTGCCAGAGCGGTAGCAGTATCAGCAGAATACGATGCTTCAATTAAATAGCGTCCGGCGTGTTGTGGCGTAAAACTGAACTGGCCTTTGCTGTCGGTTTCAAATTCAACCCGACCGGCATCGTTACGATACAACTCACCTTCATAAGACAGGGTGCCTTTTACTCCCGCCTGTGGTTTACCATCCATGTTAAACACCAGTTGCAGGTTTTCTTCTGCTACCACATCGGCCGGGTGCGTGTTGCTGCTGATTTCCAGCCCGGCATTTTGTAGTTTCAGCACCGTTTGTGTCGGGCTGTTTACTGTAACATAAGCAAAATTGCGGCTGCGCATTTGCACTGTTTCTACTTTGGTGGCTCCGGCGGGTAACTGTGCTGTACGCTCCTGTTTATTTGCCATTAGCCGTTTGCGCTCACCATTTAGCTCATAGCTGGTGAAATAACGCACCGGGTTAGCCATTTCCAGCCGGTAAGTACCATCGCCGGATAGCTGAACGTCCGCCATAGATTTACGCTTGCCCTGATATACGGTAGTCACATCCTGTGCTTTGCCATCAGGGGCATACAGTTTAAGACTATTTAAACCAATGCCTTTATCCGGTACAAATGTCATATTGGCAGCTGAGGCGTCCACTGCTATCCAGCTGTCCTGCTTAGATAACACGTAGTGGCTGGGTACCAGCCATAATGTATGAGCACTGACACTGGCACTGATACACAGTGCCGACATTACTAATGCTGCTTTTTTTAACATTTCAATATTCCTTAATAGTCTGTTAATTCAGGTATTACTCAGCGCAGTGTTGCGCTGATGTCGCCAAGCTCACCATCGGCGGCTATTTCAATCACGGCACTTGTCGCTGGCAGGGTAAAATCATGCTTAGCCAGGCTACGCCCCCCCTGCTCGCGGGCAGCTTCAACAAAAAGCGTATACTTGCCAGGCGGCAGTGCACTGCCGTCATCATTGTTTCCGTCCCAGTGCAGGGTATAGTTGCCTGGCTTCTGCGTGGCACCGCTTACGGCATCAACCAAGGCGGTATTGCTGCGGCCAATTTTGCGCCAAAAGCGGCGTAAATCCTTTAACCAGTCTGGTTTTTCTACCCACAGTGCAATCAGTTTTACCGGTTGCTGCTGCGCATCTTCAATCCACACGGCAACATAAGGCCGGTGGTATTGACTGGTTTCAATTGCCGGCAATTCCAACTTAATATCACTTTGTGCAGCCTGCGCCGTAGCGTGCCCAAATAAGGCCGCTGCACATACACATAAACAAGCACCGGTTAACTTCATAATGTTCCCTCTGCAGTACGCCAACACCGGCGTTAATGTAACGACAAGATATATGCAAACAAACTGATAAAAATACCCAGCATGGCCAGGCTGTTACCAACACTGCGCCTTGTGGCTTGCTTGAGCATCAGATAAAACCCGGTCAGGGCAAAAATAATGCAGGCAACCGCGGTAAGATCAATTAACAGCAGCCAGCTAAGCCCGGCATTACGGCCTTTATGTAAATCGTTTAACAGTGCCAGATAGCCGTTAAACTCTAGTTCCAGCTCAGCTGTGTTGGCGGCAAAATCTACTACGACAGAGGCATACCCCGCCGGGCGTTTAAAATCCAGTTCCAGCAGGCTATCGTCAGTATCAAACTGATAACTGAATACCGATGCTTTAACCTGATGCTCGCGGCTCAGCCAGTCACGAAATTGCGAAGCAACGGCAGCTTGCTCGCTGTCTGACTGAGGTAAATCGGAATATTGCAAGGCCTCAGGTAATGTCAGCACTTGCTGACGGCTACTTTTACCTGCCGTGCTGTACAGCAGATCAGGGTGGTTAAGGGTTATGCCGGTAATAGCAAAAAACAGCAGTAGTACCAACACCAGCATTGAGCTGTAGCTGTGCAGCAACCGCATAAATTTTGCCAGCACAGGGCCACGACCACGTTCTATCATTACAACACTACCGGTAAAAAAGTTACCGGCATAATACTGATAACAATTCGCATTTGCAACAAAAAAACAAGGCATAAAAAAGGCGCATTTAAGCGCCTTAGTATCAGTAAACCATACAAAACAAAGCTTTAGTAGCGGGCAAGAAACTCGGCGCGGGTACGGCCATCATCTTTAAAGATACCGCCAAGCGCTGTAGTTTGGGTTTTGGAGTTGACATCCATTACGCCACGCGATTTTACGCAGTAGTGCACCGCTTCCATTGTTACCGCCACATTTTGGGTTTGCAACAAGGTTTGCATTGCCACCAGAACCTGTTGGGTTAAGCGTTCCTGCACCTGCGGGCGCTGAGCAAAAAAGCGTACTATACGGTTAATTTTTGATAAACCGATAATGCGTTTTTCCGGAATATAGGCCACCGTAGCATAGCCATCAATCGTAACAAAATGATGCTCGCAGGTGCTGGTAAAGCTGATGTCCTTCACCTTCACCATTTCCTTCACCTGCATTTTGTTTTCAATCAATGCCATTTTCGGGAAGTTAGCATAATTAAGACCGCCAAAAATCTCATCAACATACATTTTGGCAATCCGGTGCGGTGTTTCGCTTAAGCTGTCATCCCGCAAATCCAGGCCCAGCGTGCTGACAACTTCCGCCATCAGGCGACTTATCTTGTCGTACTTCTGATCACGCGACAAACCATTGTCCAGCATCGGAGTTTCAAGCCCCAGTGCTTCTAACGCGCTTCGTACCAATACTGCTTCTTCTGATAACATAACTATATCCAAACCGGCTGTTAGACCAACAATACGTGCAGCCAAGGCCGGTAGTTTAAGAGTAAAGTCATTTTTTTGCCATTTTTATGATCAGCAAAGCCCTGCAGCCGGGAAAACCGCAAGGCTTTCAACAGCAGAACGGCTTACTGCACCAGTGACAGGGCTTCAAGTAACTCGCGCGGTTCTACCTCAGGGCCGTTTAAACTTTCGTCCCAGTTAGTGCCAATTAACACGCCATCATCGTACATTTCTTTTAACCAGCCATCACAGAATACGTCCAGCGGAATGGCTTCTGGCTTGTACACTGCCCACTCTTCTGAGCAATGCGCTGCAGCAGATGCTTCATCTGACCAGAATGGCATTACGTCAGTGTCTTCAAATTCTACCGATTCAACTACCAGCAGATCTTCACCGTCTGCTAATACATAAACCACACCATGGGTCTTGGCTTCTTCAACGAAACGCTGAAAACTGGGATCTTGCGCAAATTGACTCATATTCATTTCCACCCGGGGTAAAGTACCGGTTGCTATTAGACCAGAAAGCACGGCGTAAAAGCGAGTTTTATCTTATCCGCCCTCGCCGCGCCTTTCCCTGCCCGGTGAAAATAACGTACAATTGCCGGCACTATTACCAGCAATGATAAGCAGATAAAACATGGCTCAATATATCTACTCAATGCATCGCGTGTCTAAGGTGGTGCCACCTAAACGCACTATTTTAAAAGACATTTCATTATCTTTCTTCCCCGGTGCCAAAATTGGCGTGCTGGGTTTAAACGGCTCAGGTAAATCTACCCTGTTGCGCATTATGGCAGGTGTCGACAAGGAGTTTGAAGGCGAAGCCCGGCCACTGGCAGGAACTAAAATAGGTTATCTGCCGCAAGAGCCGCAGTTAGACCCAAACAAAACTGTGCGTGAAATAGTTGAAGAGGCCGTCAGCGACGTTAAAAACGCCCTGAGCCGCTTAGATGAAGTTTACGCTGCCTATGCCGATGAAAATGCTGACTTTGATGCCTTAGCCCGCGAGCAAGGCGAACTGGAAGCCCTGATCCAGGCCAAAGAAGGCCATAACCTGGATAATACGCTGGAGCGCGCCGCCGACGCACTGCGCCTGCCACCGTGGGATGCCAGAATTGAGCATTTATCAGGTGGTGAACGCCGCCGCGTCGCTATTTGCCGCTTATTGTTAGAACGGCCAGACATGCTGTTGCTGGACGAGCCAACCAACCACCTGGATGCTGAATCTGTTGCCTGGCTGGAGCGCTTCCTGCACGATTACCCCGGCACTGTAGTAGCCATTACCCACGACCGCTATTTCCTTGATAACGTTGCCGGCTGGATTTTAGAGCTGGACCGTGGCTATGGCATTCCATGGGAAGGTAATTACTCTTCCTGGCTGGAACAAAAAGATGCCCGTCTGCAACAGGAAGAAAAAGCTGAAAATGCCCGCCAGCGCTCAATTAAGCAAGAGCTAGAATGGGTGCGCACGAACCCGAAAGGCCGCCATGCCAAGAGTAAAGCGCGGATGGCACGCTTTGAAGAACTACAAAGCCAGGAATTTCAAAAACGTAACGAAACCAATGAGCTGTTTATTCCACCTGGGCCACGCCTGGGTGATAAAGTGCTGGAAGTTAACCACCTGCGGAAGTCTTTTGGCGATCGTTTATTGATAGACGATTTAAGCTTCAGCATTCCCAAAGGTGCTATCGTTGGTATTATCGGCCCGAACGGTGCCGGTAAATCGACATTGTTTAAAATGATCAGTGGTGCAGAGCAGGCTGACTCCGGCGACATTAGCATTGGCGACACCGTACAACTGGCCAGTGTGGATCAGTTCCGCGACAATATGAACCCGAAAAACACGGTATGGCAGGAGATTTCTAACGGTCAGGATATGCTGCAAATAGGTAGCTTTCAGATCCCCAGCCGGGCTTACGTGGGCCGCTTTAACTTTAAAGGCAACGATCAGCAAAAGTTTATCGGCGAGCTATCGGGTGGTGAGCGTAACCGTGTGCATTTAGCTGCCCTGCTAAAAGCCGGCGGCAATATGTTGTTACTGGATGAACCTACCAACGATTTGGACGTAGAAACACTGCGCGCCCTTGAAAATGCCCTGCTCGACTTCCCGGGCTGCGCTATGGTGATTTCACACGACCGTTGGTTCCTTGACCGCATCGCTACGCATATTCTGGATTACCGTGATGAAGGCAAAGTGAATTTCTTTGAGGGTAACTACTCAGACTATGAAACCTGGTTAAAAGCCACTTATGGTGCTGATGCTTTGGAACCACACCGTATTAAATACAAAAAAATCTGATGTTTGAGATAACGCCCGCTACACAGCGGGCTTTTTATTGCAGCGGGTGGTAACTGGATAACATAACTTTTTGATAAAGCTCTGTCGTAGCCACTTTCTGATGAGCTTGTTTTAACTTTGTCACCAGCCCTGGTGATGTTTGTATATTAGCTGCCAGCCAGGTTTGCTGCGCTAACTCCGGCACTGCATATACAAAACGGATGTATTTCTCCGGCAATTTCAGATTAGCAGCCATATCAGTCAGCGCTACCGGATCATCAATAACTAAATCTACCTTGCCATTAAGTAATAATTGCCACGACTCAGTAATATCAGCAGATAGCACCAATTGTTGCCCCTGGGCAAAACCATTATTTATTAAAAAGTTAGCAGATAAATCATCCCGCTGAACCGCAATAGTAAATGCTTTAGCATCCTGTAGTTTTTCAATTTTAATATCCTTGCGATGGCTTAAAGCAACAAAACCTAACTGATAAGCGGCAACAGTGCCAATCCAGTGAAATTCGTTCTCACGTTCAGCCGTGCGGGCCATATTGTAAATAAGAACATTCGGCTGACTACGGGCAATACGAAATGAGCGGGCCCACGGATATATTTCAATTCTGGCCTCCAGCTTAGCTTCTGCCAGTACAGCCTTTACCAATGCCGTACTAAGCCCGGCTACTTCGCCTTGCTGTATTGTCTGATGTGGCGGGGAGAGCTCAGTTACCACCCGCAAAGGCGCAACGGCCGCTACAGTAAAACTCAGACAATACAGCAAACCCAATAGTAATTTTAACGTAGTCACTTTACCTGCCCGGCTTTTTTACTTTGCAACATAGACTATTGTAGTTCTGCTTTCATAACCAGTGCACGGATAAAAATAAACTAAATTTTAGTCAATTTCGCTAACCTAAGTTGGCAATATCAAACAAAGCAGAAAATCAAAATCGCAAAGACAAAAATAAAATTGTTTAAAATCATAATGATAAATAAATTTTAAATTCTGGCACGCCGTTTGTAATAGGTAAGGGTGTAAATAACACCAACCCGAAACAAAAGGACGAAAAAATATGAAAACGTTAACTGCACTTACTCTGGCAACTGTTATCGCTACCGGCTTTGTAGCGCCTGCACAGGCAAACACTATTACTGACAATTTAACTGAAGTGGTAAGTAATCAACTGGCAGAGCTGGGTAACAATATCAAACAGCAGGCTAAAACTGCATTGGAAAAAACGGCAACAGAATTGTTTTTCCCAAACGGTTCTGAGCAGGCCGCACAACATGTAACACAAACAGCCGGGCAAACATCTGACAGCAAAAAATAAGGGCTGTAGTTATGCCAGCACCAGACAATCCGCTTACGTCAGCAATACGGCGTAAGCGGCATGCTCTTACTGCTCTGACCAAACTGCAAGTTCATTACCATTCGGATCGGCAAAGTGAAACCGGCGCCCACCGGGAAAGGTAAACACAGGTTTAACAATAGTACCGCCGGCAGCTAAGATCTTAGCTTCTGTTTGCTGCAAATCTTTACTGTATAACACGACCAGAGCAGCACCTGCTGCAACACTGGATTGTTTTGCCGCCCGGTAAAAACCTCCGTCCAGACCTGAATTGGCAAACGCTACATAATCTGGGCCATAGTCTGCAAATACCCAGCCAAATACCTGCCCGTAAAACTGCTTTGCTGCCGCTAAATTACTTGCCGGAAGCTCTACATAATTGATTTTTTCATGCCCACTCATTATTTAAGCTCCCAGTTCTACCCATTTATCTACTAATGTAATGCAAGCCACCGGCGCTAACAAGATAGCAGAAACAGAAAAGCCACGCGGGTTGGGAACGCGTGGCTTTTCTGTTGCAGAACAACCTGGTTTATTTACTTCTTACCATAGAACCGGTGTTTAGAGCCCGGCCTATTTGGGCCAGCAAGTGGTTGATACGGCGTATCAGCAAAGCACGGCCAATAGCATTGCTGCGCTTGCCAGTAACATTATGTTTATCTGCTGCAGTATTTAATGTTGTCATGCTTCACCTCTGTGTTTCGCCTTTGCCTGTATGCTGTGCATTATGCCGACTTTTTGCACAATTCACGAACGAGATAAATTGCAGCCAAAGCATTACAAAATCTAATGAATAAGCAAGATAAAGTTCATGGTAAATTCAAAAATCTATCACTAGCCAAAACGACAAAAACCGACATAAAATAATTTATATGCATGTAAAATAGCAAATTATGCGAATAATCTACATCTAAAATCTAAAAGACACTGAAGTAGCAAGGCGTTTACCAGGATAGGCCACGCATAATTTTGGTTAGTTATTCTAATCAAAAAATCTTACCTAAAAGTTGTCAGATGCAAAAATGCAGCTTTTTAGGGTTTCTGGTAGGCTGCGGCTTGGTTATATGATAAATTAGTTGCGAAAGGTTCTCATTTACGTTTTGGAGTTTTGTATGAAAAAAATCTTATCTGCAACATTGGTGGCGGCAGCTTTGTTAAGTTCTGCGCTGGTTCAGGCCGATGAACGGCCAGATCATTATAAAGGTAAACCTGCAGAAACACTGGAACAGGCAGTAGCCAATTTCAGTGAGTATAATCAAAAGCTAAAAACTGTATTGGCAGGAGAGCTGACACCACTGGCGATGGTCGAAATTCACGAACTAACCTACACCATTGAGGTGGCGCTGGAAAAAATTCATGCTGAAACCGGTAAATTAAAAGACGTACTGGAAGAAGTGCATGTTGCTTCTGAGCACATGGATACAGCAACAGCAAAAGATCGTGGTGATGCTTATATTAAAGCAGCACAAACACTGGTGAAGTAATTAAATAGCAAGCCCGGCTGATCCGGGCTTTATGCTTTAAAACGTTTGATTATTTTTTGGTAAGAATTTCTTCAGAATTGGCTGCTGCCCATTCATTCCAGGCATCTACTTTAGCATTAAAGTTTTCTATCGCTTGTGCTGTGGCATCGGCAATTAAACCATCAATTTGCTTAGCATATTTTTTATCAACTTTAGTTACCGGAACTACGTCAATACCGCGCTCCTGCAAGCCTTTTTTCATGGTATGCGTACGTAACAGCTGCAGCTGGCCATTCTCAACGTAAAAGTACTGGCTGTCTTTATTGATCGTTTTAAATTTAGGCTTGGTAGGACGCTTGTCTGCTTTAGACGGGCCATCCTGAGCATCTGTGCTGATTAAATCATTATTTAATTTGTACCCCAGTTGCTCCATCGTAAAGCCCTGAGCTTTAGCAAGCTGCTCTAACTGGGTAATCAATTCAACTTCTACCTGACGTTCTGCTAACACCGCATTCAGAGTTTCAATAACGTCAGTCAGTTTAACCAATGGTAGTTCTTTTGCTGCTTTCTTTAGTTCACGTTTATCTAATAAAATTGACATTGCCATCTCCTTTAATAATTCATCACCAAAGGATAAGCAATTTACCAAATAAAATAAAGATATAAAAAACACTTAAACAACAAAAACAATATCATTCATTCAGCTTCAGTTAAGATTGAAGTAATATTGCCGTATTTTTGTTCCATTAACAGGGTTTGACGCTTTGATTATACATTTAATCTAAGCATATTTCCTACATTAGTACTATCAGGATTAAAGCTGCACGCCGTGACTCCGGTGCAAAGGTGTGGATAAAAGTTAAACACAGCAGCACTTAGCCGGTAAAAATGCTGCTGTACTTGCGATAACCTGGCGGACGAACTGTACCAGCTAACGACGTATAATCTCAGCTGCGGCCATATTTGTCTTCAAACCGTACAATATCATCCTCGCCCAGATAACTGCCGGATTGCACTTCAATCAGCTCTAACGGAATTTTGCCGGGATTTTCCAGTGAATGGATCACACCTACCGGAATATAGGTAGATTCATTTTCAGTGACCAGAAACTCATTGTCGCCATTACGTACTAACGCCGAGCCGCTGACAACTACCCAATGTTCCGCGCGATGATGATGCATTTGTACTGACAGTTTAGCGCCGGGTTTTACTGTAATATGTTTAACCTGATAACGGCTGCCATTATCCACAGAATCATATTTACCCCATGGGCGGAACACTTCGCGGTGTAAATCAACTTCAGTGCGGCCATAACTTTGCAATTTAGCCACCACGTTTTTTACACCCTGAATATGCGCTTTGCTGGCAACCAGAACAGCATCTTTAGTTTCAACAACCACAACGTCATCCAGGCCAATAACGGCTACCAGACGCTCTTCAGCATTAACATAGCTGTTTTTACATTGCTCCAGCAAAACATCGCCACGACAGGCATTCCCCTGCTCATCTTTAGCCATTACCTCCCACAATGCATCCCAACTACCAACATCACTCCAGCCGGCATCCAGCGCGACCATAGCGGTATTGGCTGATTTTTCCATCACAGCATAGTCTATCGAGTCAGACGGGCTGGCAGAAAATGCCGCTTTATCCAGCCGGATAAAATCCAGATCTCTGGCGGCATTTGCCAATGCCTGCGTAGCGGCACTGATAATAGCCGGAGCAAATTGCTTTAATGCATCAAGTAAGCTGCTGGCTTTAAACAAAAACATACCACTGTTCCAGAAGTACTCGCCTGAATCGACAAATTGCTGTGCCGTCGCCAAGTCCGGTTTTTCACAGAATTTGGCCACGGCAGCCACTTCGGCCGGTAAGCTGCTATCAGCAATATCGGCACGGCGGATATAACCATAGCCGGTATGTGCACTGGTGGGTACTATACCAAAGGTTACCAGCTTGCCGAGCTTTGCGGCCGGTGCCGCCAGCTCCACCGCGCGGTGAAATGCAGGAATATCCTTAATAGCATGGTCAGCGGCCAGCACCAGCAACAACGGGTCGTCGCCATCTGCCATAGCCTGCATAGCCGCAACCGCTATTGCCGGTGCCGTATTGCGCCCCACAGGCTCCAGCATAATTGTTGGCTGGCCGGCGCTCAGTTCACGCAGTTGTTCTGCTACCATAAAGCGATGATCCTCGTTACAGATCACCATTGGCGGTTGTAAACCTGCCAGACCTTTTAACCGCAAAATAGTATTTTGCAGCATGCTTTTGTCATTCAGCAGCGGCAGAAATTGTTTTGGCTTTTTTGCCCGTGATAAGGGCCACAACCTTGTGCCTGAGCCACCTGACAGTATTACGGGGATCATTTTTGCTTCCTTTTGTTGAACTTAGCGTTATAAAACAACCTTTGCCACAGTATAGCGATATTGCTTTGGTTTCGTCAGCCGCTGGCATTAACTTAATCTGCGTGGTAAGTTTCCGTACAATACCGTTTAATTTCAGCTGGTCGGTGCTCTAAAAGCAGGTAAGATCGGCTATCTTGTCGCGATTTTTCTGATCAGGGTAGGGTTATGCCAGATTTTAAACAGCTGTTTGTCAACAATAGAAATTGGGCAGACCGGATTGAAAAAGAACAACCGGGGTTTTTTCAGCAGTTATCCGAGCAACAGGCGCCGGAATATCTGTGGATAGGTTGCTCTGACAGCCGCGTACCAGCCAATGAAATTGTAGGCCTGTTGCCAGGCGAATTATTTGTACACCGTAATGTCGCAAATTTGGTGCTGCATTCTGATATGAATTGTTTATCAGTTCTGCAGTATGCTATTGATATTCTTAAAGTAAAACATATTTTAGTAGTGGGACATTATGGCTGTGGTGGCGTTAAAGCTGCGATGACCAAGCAGCGGGTTGGCTTTGTCGATAACTGGCTGCGTAATGTTAAAGATGTTTACTCTATGCACCGTGATGAGCTGGAGCAAGTTGCCGACGACAGTGAACGGTTAAACCGGCTGATAGAGCTAAACGTGATGGAACAGGTACGTAACCTGTGCCACACCAGCTTTGTGCAGGAAGCCTGGGAGCGTGGCCAGCCATTAACCATTCATGGCTGGGTATACAGCTTGCGTAACGGCCGGGTAAAAGATTTACGTGTCAGCCATTCCTGCGCGGATAAAATTGACGATATTTATACGCTGGATCTGGCCGACTGCCATATCAGCGAAAAATAACTATTTAAAAATAATTTGCTGCTGCGCCACCGGCTGATAGGTGGCGCTGTGGCCATCCACCCAGTTGCCATTTTGCAAATAGCTGGATTTCACTTCCATTTTGCCATCCGGCATAATACGGCTGAAAGACTTTACTTCAGTAATACCATTTTGGTTATTTTCTACTTGTTCCACAGCGATAATCTGTCCTATCTGAGCATCAAACTGCATAGTGCCATGGGTATAAAAACCCGCGGTGGTGAAATAGTAATATGCCAGACTTTGCTTTGATTCATCCCAGAAAATAAATGACTCACCACCATACTGGCCGTCATTAACCGAATGCACCGTTTTTATAGCCTGACCATTTAACGCGCGGCTCCACAGCGAGCGATCAATTACCTTAGTATCGGCTCCTGGCTGGCTTAAATCGCCTTGCCAATATTGGTTTAGGTATGGCCTTAACGGTTCAAGCTTTGGATGAAGCGTAGCCTGTTCAGCCGCACATAATGCAGAAACACCACATAGTAACAGCATACTTAAAAAGATACGGCTCATATTGTATTACTCAGAAATGACTGTCAGCCAAGTATCAGAGAAAACCGCTGTAATGTAAAACCTGCGGCTACAAAATGACGGTTTTATTACCATGCACAAACACCCTGTCTTCTACCACCAGTTGCAACGCTTTGCTTAAGGCGGCTTTTTCTACATCACGCCCGGCTCTGGCCATATCCTCAGCACTGAAGTTATGATCCACCGGTGCAACCATTTGTTGAATAATAGGCCCCTCATCCAGGTGGTCATTTACAAAGTGCGCTGTAGCGCCAATAATTTTCACCCCGCGCTCAAATGCCTGCTGGTAAGGGTTAGCGCCAATAAACGCCGGTAAAAAGCTGTGATGGATATTAATAATTTTTTCCGGAAACTGAGCTACAAAAGCCGGCGTTAAAATACGCATAAATTTAGCCAGTACCAGATATTCAGGCTGGTAAGGTTTTATTACCTCCAGCAAGGCTGCTTCATGCTCGGTGCGGCTTAAACCTTTGTGACAAACATAATGGTAAGGTAAATCAAAACGGGCTGCTAATTGCTCCAGCCCGGGATAATTTCCTACTACGGCGGCAATATCCAACGCCAGCGAGCCATCAAATACCTTAATTAAAATGTCGCCAAGGCAATGCGCTTCTTTGGTTACCAGCACTACCACCCGTTTCGCCCGCTGGCTGACCAGGCTACGCTCAGACCCCGGCGGTAAGGCTCTGTCTAAATCAAACAACAAGGTGGCGTCGTTAAATACGCCTTCGAGTTCTGTGCGCATATAAAACCGGCCGCTTACCGGGTCAACATACTCGGTATTGCGGATGATATTCAGCTGATGTTTGTAGCAAATATTGGTGATCTGCGCGATAAGACCTTTAGAGTCGGGGCATTCCGTTAATAAAATTTTGCGTTCCATATCTCACATCTGTTGTTTTTTAATCCAGCTGTTGTTTTACCGCATCTTGGCCTGCAGCGTCAAAGACATTTAGACGTCCTGCTTAACTTGTTGTTTCGACAAAAAACCGCATAATACCCGCAGTCGGGTTTGATCAGTATAGCTTTGGAGTCTATGGCGTCTTATCAGTTTAATGTGGTGGGTTATATTCAATCACCCTACAAGCAAAAATTTGCTATTCCGCGCCAGCCCGGCCTGATCCCTGAAGCTACCGGCTATCTGGTGCTGGAAAGCGATTACAGCGATGAGGCCATTTTGCGCGGTATAGACAGCTTCAGCCACTTGTGGCTACTGTTTGTATTTCACGAAACAGCAGATAAAGGCTGGTCGCCGATGGTGCGCCCCCCCCGCCTGGGAGGTAATGCCCGCAAAGGCGTATTTGCTACCCGTGCGACTTTCAGGCCTAATCCGATAGGGTTATCGGTAGTAAAGCTGGAAGGCGTTGAGCGCAAAAACGGTAAACTGATGCTGAAACTAAGTGGCATAGACCTGCTTGATGGCACCCCGGTGGTGGATATTAAACCCTATTTGCCATACTCAGACGCATTACCTGACGCCGCAGGAGGTTTTGCCGATGCAGCACCGCAAACAGCTATGACCGTCAGTTTTAGCGAAGCCGCCAGCGCATTTTGCCAAAAGCAAACCCAATACCCTGATTTACAAATATTTATCGATAAAGTGTTAAAGCAAGACCCCAGGCCGTCTTATAAAAAACAACGCGACGGTGAACAACATTATGGTATGACACTGTATAACTACAATATTAAATGGACCGTGAACGGAGAACATAACCATGTTACTGAAATCCATCAGCTACCTGAGTAGTGTGGCAGCTGCAGCAACCTGTGTTGCCGTATCCGCAACCACCCTGCCCGACTTACCCGAGCCGGTAAGCAATAACGCCGTTGCCAGTACTACTGTGCGGGGTAAAACCTATATTGCCAGCTTTATGGGTCTGGGCCCGGGCAAACAACACAACGATATGCATAACAAAGTTTGGATGCATACTGTCGGAGAGTTCGGCTGGCAAAGTTTGCCTGCAGTACCAAGCACACAAAAGTTAAGTGGCCGGGTTGCAGCCAGTGCAGTGGCACTTAATAACAACTTTTTCGTTTTTGGTGGTTTTACTGCAAATGCTGATGGCAGTGAACAAACCGCCAATGACAGCTACCGGCTGGATCCGGTTACCCGCCGTTACACCAAATTAAATGACATCCCGGTACCGGTAGGCGATGCCGTAGCGTTAACCTATCAAAACCGCTATATCTATCTGGTTAGCGGCTGGAGTGACCATGGCAATGTAAATCTGGTGCAGGTTTTTGATAACTTTACCCAGCGCTGGTCGCAGGCTACGCCCTTTCCCGGCAAGCCTGTGTTTGGTTTAGCCGGTGCCATGGCCGGTAATCAAATGCTGATCTGCGATGGGGTGGCACTTGAGTATTATGCTGATAAAAAACGCGAGTACAAAAGTGAGCCAGCCTGCTATTTAGGCACTGTGGGTAGCAATGCTAACCAGATTGACTGGCGCCTTATTGATCATCCTACCGGCACAGCAAGGTATCGCATGGCTGGCATTAATACCAGGGTAGACGGCAAAGATATGCTGGTATTTATTGGCGGCAGTACTAACCCCTATAGTTATAATGGCATTGGCTATAATGGCGCAGCCTCAGAGCCGGACAATAAAGTGTGGCTATTTTCACCCGCAGAAAAACGCTGGCTTAAAGCCGCTGACACCACTGCAGTAATGGATTTAAGAAGTCTGGTAGAGATAGATGGCGAGATTTATTCAGTAGGTGGCATGACAAGCGGCCAGCAAGTTAGCAGCAAACTGATTAAACACCCGATAAAACTCCAATAGAATTGCCCCTGCCGCCTTGCTAGAATGGCGGCAATTTTTTAGCACCAATACGGAATTACGATGCGCAGCAGTCAGTACTTACTATCCACCATCAAAGAAACACCAGCCGATGCTGAAGTGATCAGCCACAAGTTAATGTTGCGCGCCGGCATGATCCGCCGTGTTGCCTCAGGCATGTACACCTACTTACCTACCGGCGTGCGGGTGCTGCGTAAGGTAGAGCAGATCGTCCGCGAAGAAATGAATAAGGCCGGCGCCATTGAAGTATTAATGCCAATGGTGCAACCGGCTGAGTTATGGCAGGAATCTGGCCGCTGGGATAAAATGGACGCTGAGCTACTGCGTTTTAAAGACCGTCACACCCGTGATTTTGTGCTGGGGCCAACGCATGAAGAAGTGATAACAGATCTGGTTCGCCGCGAAATTACCAGCTACAAGCAGCTACCTTTGAACCTGTATCAAATTCAGACCAAATTCCGTGACGAGCGCCGCCCACGTTTTGGCGTGATGCGCGCGCGTGAATTTCTGATGAAAGATGCTTACTCCTTTCATTTAAGCCAGGACAGCCTGCAACAAACCTACAATGCCATGTATCAGGCATATTGTAATATTTTCACCCGTTTAGGGTTAGACTTCCGCCCGGTACTGGCCGACACAGGGGCTATCGGCGGCAGTATGTCGCATGAGTTTCATGTGCTGGCAGCATCCGGAGAAGACGCTATCGCCTTTTCAGATGAAAGCGATTATGCCGCTAATATAGAAATGGCCGAAGCCGTAGCACCACAAGGGGAACGTGCAGCAGCCACGCAGCAATTAGCCGAAGTAGCCACCCCTAATGCAAAAACTGTGGCCGATGTCGCTGCCTTGTTACAGCAGGATATGGCGCGGGTAAGCAAAACCCTGATTGTTTACGCTGCTAAAACCGATGATAAAGCGCCGCAAACACTGGTGGCCCTGGTACTGCGGGGCGATCACGAGCTAAACGAAATTAAAGCTGAAAAGCTACCGCAAGTGCAAAGCCCACTGGTATTTGCCAGCGAGGAAGAAATCCGTGCGGCTATTGGCGCTGGCCCTGGCTCACTGGGCCCGGTTGCGATGCCCATTCCGGTTATTGTTGATCGCAGCGCCGCACATCTTAGCGATTTTATCTGTGGCGCCAACAAAGATGGTTATCACTTAACCGGCGTTAACTGGGACCGTGATATTAAAGATTACAGCGTGGCAGATTTACGCAATATCGTTGAAGGTGATGCCAGCCCGTGCGGTAAAGGCAAACTGGTGGTTAAACGTGGTATTGAAGTCGGCCATATTTTCCAGTTAGGCGAGCGCTACTCACAAGCGTTAAAAGCCGGTGTACTGAACGAAGAAGGCAAACACCAGATCATGACTATGGGCTGTTATGGTGTGGGTGTGTCACGTATTATCGCTGCCGCTATTGAGCAGAACAACGATGAATACGGCATTATCTGGCCTGATGCAATAGCGCCGTTTCAAATTGCCTTAATACCAATGAATATGCACAAATCAGTGCGCATTGAAGAAGCCACAGTGCGTTTGTATAACGAGCTGACAGCGGCGGGCTTTGAAGTGCTGTTCGACGACCGTAAAGAGCGCCCGGGCGTAATGTTTGCCGATATGGAGCTGATGGGTATTCCACACAGCATCGTTATTGGTGAGCGTAACCTCGACAACCAGCAGGTGGAATACAAAAACCGCCGTAGCGGTGAGAAAGAAATGCTCGATATCCCGGCCGTGGTTGCTGCCATGCAACAGAAACTGGCAAAATAACTTCCACTTTATATGCAAAAAAGGCAGCGGGTTCGCTGCCTTTTTCATATCTGCCGTTAGCTTAAAACAACAGGTTTTTACCAAAAAATATGGTGGATACCGTATTAACAAAAATCACCGCCAGAATTAGCGGAATAAAGGTACCCAGCGAAAAATTAACGTATTTTTGCAATACCGAACCGGCAAAAGTACTGTTACCCTGGCTGATCTCCGCGTCCAGATTATGCTTCTTCCAGCGGTAAATGACGAACAGGCATAACAGGAAACCATTAAGCGGCAGTATGGTTTCGTAGAAGATGTCATATACCAGTGCAAAAAACGATTTATTTACGCCACCGTAGCTTAACAGGTTGCTAAACAGCTCTACCCGGCCAAACGACAGCGCTGAAATCACTGACAGTACAATCATAGCGCCGCCCAGAGTATACAAAGCAGCACGGCGGCTGACACCTTTACTATCCATTAAGCTGCATACCGGTACTTCAATAATAGATACCAAAGATGTTAGCGCCGCAAAAAACACCAGTAGAAAGAAAAAGCTGGCAATAAAAGACGCCCCGAAATAACCAATATCAGCCTGCAACGCCAGAAAGATTTTTGGCAGAAACATAAAAATCATGCCAATACTGGACTCGGATAATTCGCTTAACTGAATATCCGGGTTAAACGAAAATACCGCAGGCAAAATCAGTAAACCGGAACAGCAGGCCACCAGTACCGACAGGCCGGCTACCATTTTACCGGCCTGTACAATATTGTTGTTTTTCTGAATATAAGAGCCATAGGTAATTAAAATACCCATAGCCAGCGACAGTGAAAAAAATGCCTGCGCCAGCGCGCCGTTTAGTACCTTACCGGTGAGCTTATCAAAGTCCGGGATAAGGAAAAATTTCACTCCCAACATAGCGTTATCCAGAGTAAACACATAAATCACCAGCGCTATCAGCATAATAAACAGCATTGGCATTAATACCCGGGCAGCCTTCTCAATACCTTGCTTTACCCCACCTTGCAAAATAGCAAAAGTCAGGCCAATCACAACCGCCATATAGATAAACAGCTCGTTGCTATTAATAAACACATCAAAACTATCTGGCCCGGCAAGCTCGTTTAACTGCCCCATCACCGATTTAGCCAGATAACCAAAAATCCATACCGTGATCACCAGATAAAACACACCAATCATAAAAGGCGTAATAACTGACATCCAGCCAACTGTGCGCCATGCACGGTTTTGGCCGATTTCAGTGTAGGCACCCAACGGGTTTTGCCGGGTATGGCGGCCTAAGCTCATCTCGGCCAGCATTACCGGCAAACAGATAAAGAATACAAAAACGGCATACATAATTAAAAAGGCGGCACCGCCATTTTTACTGGCCATTACCGGAAAGGCGACCAGATTACCGATACCTACTGCTGAACCGGCTGCTGCCAGTACAAAGCCCAGGCTGGAACTGAATTGTTCACGTTTCATTGCTACGCGGACTCCCTGAATTTTTCTTATTAGAATGCCGGGGTTTTGCCCGGTTATTGTTATAGCGCTCTGCATGCTAACAGGCTGCTGCGGCAAATCCTAGTGCTGCACTGCTCCGATGCGTTTAATGTCGTTGGAACAACGTTCAGGATCTGCTAAGGTGCGCCAGTTAAAATCAGTGCTGCAGAAGGACTTACCCATGTTTTATATGATTTACTCTGAAGATGTTACAGGCAGCTTAGATAAGCGCCTGGCTACCCGCCCGGCACACCTGGCCCGTTTAGAGCAACTAAAAGCTGAAGGCCGCCTGCTATTGGCCGGGCCTTTGCCTGCCATCGACAGCCTGGATCCGGGCAGCGCAGGCTTTAGTGGCTCATTGGTCGTTGCCGAATTTACTTCATTAATTGAAGCACAGCACTGGGCAGATGCCGATCCGTATCTGGCCGCAGGCGTTTACGCCCGCTCAACGGTAAAACCGTTTAAAAAAGTATTGCCGTAAGGCCCGACAAATCAGGAGACAAGCATGAGTCATATTTTACTCACCGGCGGTGCTGGCTATATTGGCAGCCATACCGCACTGGAACTGCTGAATGCGGGCTACAAAGTGCTGAGTTTTGACAACTTTAGCAATAGCTCAGACGCAGCTTTACAACGGGTTGAGCAGCTTAGCGGTAAAAGTATTGTTAGTATTAACGGCGATATCCGTGACGAGCAGGCACTGCGCCAGCTGTTTACTGACTACAGTATCAGCGCGGTTATCCACTTTGCCGGGCTAAAAGCGGTGGGTGAATCTACCCAGATACCACTGCACTACTACGACAACAATGTTGCCGGTACCGTAACCCTGTGCCGGGTAATGCGGGAGTTTAATGTAAAAAAACTGGTGTTTAGCTCATCTGCTACCGTATACGGCGATGCTAAGCAAGTGCCTATCCCGGAAACTGCCCCGCGCTCAGCCACTAACCCTTATGGCCAGAGCAAATTGATGATCGAACATATTCTGGAAGATTTAGTACGCGCCGAACCCGACTGGGGTATTACCCTGCTACGTTACTTTAACCCTGTAGGGGCGCACGACAGCGGCCGTATCGGTGAAGACCCTAACGGTATTCCTAATAACCTGATGCCGTTTATCTCCCAGGTCGCCGTTGGTAAGCGCGACAAACTCAGCGTATTTGGCAACGATTATGCCACCCATGACGGTACCGGCGTGCGCGATTATATCCATGTAGTTGACTTAGCCCGCGGCCATGTGAAGGCCCTGCAGTATCTGGAACAGCACAATGGTATTGAAGCGATAAATCTTGGTACCGGCACCGGTTACAGTGTATTGGATATGGTAAAAGCCTTTAGCCAGGTAAACAACATTGCTGTGCCCTACCAGATAGCACCACGCCGCGCCGGTGATATCGCAGTATGCTACGCCGAGCCAACGAAAGCCAAGATGCTGCTGGGCTGGCAGGCCGAAAAAACACTGGATGACATGGTTGGTGACAGCTGGCGCTGGCAATCGGCTAACCCCAATGGCTATAAAGGCTAGCTAATTAACCCAAGCTCCAGTGCCAGCAATACAGCCCGGGTGCGATCCCGCACGCCTAGTTTGGCAAGAATAGCTGAGCACTGGTTTTTTACAGTACCTTCCGATTTATACAGCGCGGCGGCAATTTCTTTATTACTGTAGCCTGCCGCCATTAATTGCAAAATCTCTAACTCTTTATCACTTAGCGGCTCCAGTTGCACAGGCATAGCAAAGCTGGCTTTATTGCTGCGCACACTGCCCAGCAAACGTTCAGTGATATTCGGTGCAAACCAGCTACCGCCAGCCGCTAAAGTAGCAATGGCCTGCACTAAAGTGTCCAACGATACATCTTTTAGTAAAAAGCCACGGGCGCCCAGTGCAATACTCTTTAGTACCAGTTCATGTTCATCAAAAGTGGTAAGAATTAACACCGGGATGTTGATATCAGCCTGCTGCAATGCTGCCAGCGTTTGCACGCCATTCATCACCGGCATTGATAAATCGAGCAAAATTACATCTGGTTGCAATTGCATACAGGCATTTACTACGCCAGAGCCATCTACGCACTCGCCCACAACCGCTACTTTTCCCGATAAGGCTAACAGGCTGGCGATACCATCGCGGATTAATTTCTGATCATCTACCAGCAACACTTTATGCATTTTCATTCTCGATGTAAGGCAGCGTTACAGTAAGCAGAATGGCCTGTTGTTGTTTATCCAGTTGCAAGTGCCCACCACACTCAGCCAGCCGCTCCTGCATACCTTTAATACCATTGCCCGGCTGCCAGTTTGGCGCCAAACTGCCGTTATCATAAATTACAATAAGTAGCTGCTGCTGTTTTACACTGGCCGAAAGATGCAGCTGGCTGGCACCGCTGTGCTTCAGGCTATTGCTTATCGCTTCCTGCACTATGCACAGCAAATGCTGCGCCTGATGTAAATCATTAAGCATAATGTCAGGTGGGATCTGTAGCTTTACTTCAAGCCGCTCAGGCAGCAGCACCAATAACGGCGTTATCGCATCCAGCAAGGTTACACCAGCATACTGACGCATGGTACTTACGGCTTCTCTTACATCTGATAGCAGTAGTTTTGCCAGTTGATAGCATTTATCTATCTGCATTTTGGCTTCACCTTCGCTGATATGGCTGGCAACCTGCAGCTGAATGGTTAGCGCAGTTAAATGATGCCCTACCACATCGTGCAAATTACGGGCAATGCGGGTTCGTTCACTCTGACGTGACGCACCTTGCAGCAATTGCTGGGTTGCCAGCAGTTGCTGATGCTTTTGCTCCAGTTCATCTTTAGCAGCTTCGGCATCGCGGCTGGCACTTTGCACCAACACGGCAAAGACATGAAAGCTGCCATACAGCAATGCAGTAATCCAGGTACTGCTGCCACTTTGCCATGCCACCAGGCTGTACCAGCCGGCAACTACCACTATTATCAGCAGCACTGCACGGCTGGTACGCATAATAAAAGGCAGCATTGCGGCCCAGATAATAGTCAGAATGGATAAAAACTCAAAATAGCGGTTGGGTAAAAGCCACAGCAAGCCAAATGCTACCGCCAACTGCAGCAGTAATAAAGCTTTGCCATAGCGCTCCCGCAGTGCATAAGTGCCATGCTCACGCGTCAGCAACCAGAACAGGCCACCGTAAGCGACAAAAAGCGCATGCACCAGCCACTGGTTTTGGCCGGGTGCAGTTTTTTGCAACAGATAACAGCTGACGCTATACACCAGAGCCCAGGTTAATAAACCGGCCAGAGTGGCAAAATCAAATTTTGGTTTCATCAGCGCATTATGCGTGGCAGCAAAATAACTGCAATAGGCCAAAAGTCATATTAAAAAGTCCTGACTTTTGGCACCTGTACCAGAGGAAGTACAACGCTATGCTGCAGCAATTAACCAAGGAGGATAACTATGTCGCTTATTCATTCCACTTTGTTATATGTGCATATTGCGCTGGGAGCAGTTGCATTGCTGCTGTACTGGCTACCGGTTATTGCCCGTAAAGGCAGTAAGCTGCATATTAACATCGGCAAAGTGTTTTATTATCTTATGCTGGTTGTTTCCGGCTCGGGCATTGTAATGAGTCTGATAGGGTTATACGACCCTGTTGGTATGTACACCGCTGGCAAACAAATGACCGCAGCGCAAATTGAGCACATGCTGGTATGGCGTGTACCGTTTTCGCAGTTTTTACTGCTGCTAAGCTTACTTACCTGGGTTACAGTGCGCCACGCTATTGGTGTGCTACAGGCCAAACACGATCGCAGTATGCTACGCCGCTGGGTTTATCAAGGCCCCGTATTGGTATTGTTTCCGACAGCATTATTTGTGGCTTATCAGGGTATAACTGTGGGTATGCCACTGCTGATTATCTTCGCTGTAGTCAGCCTGGTTACTGCCAGCAGCATCAGCTTTTATGTTTACAAAAAAGAGATAAAGCCACGCGCCTGGATTATTGAGCATTTCAGCGCCATGGTTGGCAGCGGTATTGCGGTTTACACCGCATTTTTTGCTGCGGGTGGTCGCCGTATATTGTCACAATGGCTACCCGAACAATGGCAACTGGTTAGCTGGCTGGCAGCACCGGTTATTGGCGTAAGTGCCATGATTCTGCTTACCGGTTACTACAAACGCAAATATAAGGTGCTGCCCAACAAGGCTTTACAACAGCGTTGAGGCTGGCTTAATGTGCTGTATCGCCCAACAGCAAATAGCGCAAGATATGACATTACAAAACGCTGCATTACAAAATAAAGTAATCTGGATCACCGGTGCCTCCGGAGGTATTGGCGAGGCGCTGGCTCGTGAGCTGGCCGCTGATGGTGCCCGCCTGATCCTAAGCGCCCGCAGAGAAGCAGAGCTAAAGCGGGTACGCGCCAGCTTAGCTAATAGCACACAACACTTATTATTACCTTTAGATATCACTGACAGTGCGGCAGTTACCAGTGCTATTGGTAATATACAGCAGCAAATTGTCGGCCTGGACTGGTTAATTAATAATGCCGGTATAAGCCAGCGGGCGCTGATTGTTGATACTACAGCAGACACTGATCGCAAATTATTTAACGTCGATTATTTTGCTCAGATTAATTTAACCCGTCAGGCACTACCACTGTTACTGGCCGATGGAGGCGGTAAAGTTGTATTTATTTCCTCTGTTGCAGGTTTAGTGGGTACCCAATATCGCGGCAGTTATTCTGCCGCCAAAGCGGCACTGCATTTATGGGCAAACAGCCTGCGTGCTGAACTGTTTGAGCAAGGCTTAACTGTGGCGACCATTTTCCCCGGTTTTGTTAAAACCGATGTATCACGTAATGCACTAACCGGCGACGGCAGTACGCTGGGTACCATGGATGACGCCCAGGCCAATGCCATGAGCGCAGAAGCTTTTGCCGCAAAAGCAGTAAAAGCGCTGCTAAAAGGTAAAAACTATATTGTGATCGGCGGCTTAAAAGAACGCTTAGGCGCCCTGGTGTCACGCCTATCGCCTGAGCTACTGTATAAAATGGTGCGAAAAAGTAAAGTGCGATAACCAGCAAGGTGAGCAGAATATCGATATCAGACACTATCCAGCCTTGTTTTAGTAAGTGCCTTCAAGTGCAACCAGTGTAAAACTAAATTCATATAATTAACGAACATTTCTCGGTGAAACAAACACTCCTCCCTGCTATGACTTTTTATTGCTCACAATAAGCATCCATGCTTTAATACTTTTAATTTACATTAAATACACAAAGCCAAGAGGGAATGATGGCAATTACCAGCGGAAACGGAGCTGAAACGCTCATACTGTCTACAAATGAAAAAGAATCAGTACAACAACTAATTGAGCAGCTCAGCAAAGACAATTCACATCTGACCGAAGTTTTCTTTAATGATTTTGCTAAAAATCAAGCACCTGTATGGCAGCGATACAGTAACGGTATATACAACCATCCCAAAACATGGTGGATTGGAATTATCCAAGTTCTGATGATCACCGGCTCTTTAGGTACAAAACGAAAGACTGAAGCTATGTTGCGGCAAAATGCTTTAGCTCAAATTTTGCACGAGCTTTTGAGGTCAGAGAATATTGAACGAACACAACAAAATATACTAGAAGTCGTACGTTTTAATCTTAAATACCGAAAAAGTGATATTGCAGGCCGCTTTCACGGCGGCATGTTTACTAACTACGCGACTATGCTGGGCAGGTTGGGTAAAAACATTCCCTCTGCCCAAAAATGGTCTGCGAGAATAACTAACCTAACAATTGCAAGCTTTGGGGCGGCTATTCAGGCAATAGCGTCGGGTTATAACTCACCAGACGCTATTATGAACGCAATCCTTACAGGAAACACAGAGCGCATACCGAATGCCTTTCGCGCCATACCTCATACATCTAAAACGACAGCTGAAGAAGATGGTATATCGTCCGCATTATTAGCAGAAATACAAGCGGTGCAGATTGCGAACAGTATTGAATCAACCCCGGTTCCAATCAACGAATTTTGCCGCAGACCAGAAAATATTAAGTTGAAAGGTTTGTGCCGCTAAGGAATAAAACTATGCAAGATAGGAAACAAGGCTTCTTCAACTCGTTAAGAGCTTCAATAGCGGAATTATTGGATGAATTACTGGCCTTTATCAGCTTTATTATCGCTATATTCGCGGGACTATATTTTACCTCCTGGTGGATCTTCTTCGTGGCACTCCTGGTGGGATTTGGCCTTGCAAGACTTTGCAGCAAGCTACTGCTAAAAAATGAAGATAAAACACACCCAAGTTAAGTCTGGCGGGTAAAATCCTCATGGCCTTCACCAAAAAAATATTAGATAAATCAATATATTGAACAAAAAATAAGGGAAGTACATTAATGAAAGTGTTGCAATGCCCCGCCTGTGGACACAGAGTCAATATAAAGCAAGCTGCAGCAACAAAGAAAGTGAACGGTATTTTTATGCTGCAATGTGCTAACTGCCAACAGTGGAGCCATGAAAACCAGAAAGCTGCAGCGCTCAAAAACCTTGGCTTATTCATGCTGCTTGTTGGTTCAGTGATGGGGTATTTTCAGCTTGGCGGCATTGTCACAGGCCCAATGCTTGCCTTTATTGGAGGCTTAATTGCCGTGGCAACCCAGCATGCTATTCCAAGAACACTACACACACCCTAGATAGCAGAATATGCACTAAAACACAAAGGCGCGTTACGCGCCTTTGTTGTATATGATCAATTAACCTCTGCCTTCGCGGCTGGGCTTTTTACCGGTGGGCTGGCGTTGTGGCTTGCCCTTCGGAGTTGCCGGGCCTCTGCGCCCTGCTGGTTTATTATCATCTGGTTTTGTCGGCCGGGCTTCGCCTGTTTTGCGCTCTTTTGGCGCACGCACTGGCGTTTTAGCGGCGATATCGTGTTTACGCACGGCGCGCTTCATGCTGGCCATACGGCGGCGACGCTCGTCGCGGTCTTCCGGTTTAACCAGAGTTGCAACTTCCGGCGCCAAGCTAACTAACTTACGCAGGTAGTTTACGTCTTCCAGCGGATACTCGGCATAACCACCTGCAGGTAAGTGTTTTGGCAGCAGTAAATCGCCATAGCGCACGCGAATAAGGCGGCTGACTACCGCCCCCTGTGATTCCCACATCCGGCGCACTTCACGGTTACGGCCTTCTGTAAGCACTACATGGAACCAGCGGTTAATGCCTTCACCTGGCAGGGCTTTAATTTTCTTAAAGTTGGCTTTGCCGTCTTCCAGCTCAACGCCGGTGCGCAAGCGCTGGATCATCGCGTCATTTATCTCACCAAACACCCTTACGGCGTATTCACGTTCAACTTCAAATTTTGGGTGCATCAGGCGGTTAGCCAGCTCACCATCGGTAGTAAACAGCAATAAACCTGAGGTGTTAATATCAAGGCGGCCAATGGCTATCCAGCGCGCGCCTTTAATATTCGGCAAGCGGGAAAATACCGTAGGGCGCCCTTCAGGATCGGTGCGCGAACAAATTTCGCCTTCCGGCTTGTGGTACGCCAGCACGCGGCAAATTTGCTGCTCTTCGCTGGCAATTTGTACCGGGTGACCGTCTACCCGTACCTGTTGGGTTGGGCTGATGCGATCACCTAAGGTTGCGGGTTTACCATCTACTGTTACACGGCCGCCACTGATCCAGTCTTCCATTTCACGGCGCGAGCCTAATCCGGCACGGGCCAATACTTTTTGTAGCTTCTCGCTGGCTGCTTTTTCACTCATTAGTGCAATTCTCCTGTCGTCACGACGGTGTCAGCCAGATCCATGCTAATAGCCTGAAATTCCGGCAAGGGGGGTAACTGGTTTAAATGTTTTAAACCAAAGTAATCTAAAAACTCTTTTGTAGTGGCGTATAAGCCCGGCCGGCCCGGTACTTCTTTGTGGCCGACCACCTTAACCCAGTTACGATCCAGTAAGGTGCGCATAATCTGGCTGCTTACCGACACGCCGCGGATATCTTCAATCTCGCCACGGGTTATCGGTTGGCGGTAGGCAATCAATGCCAGAGTTTCCAGCACGGCGCGCGAATAACGTGGCGAGCGCTCCGGCCACAGCCTGGCTAAATAGTCACTTAGCTCCGGTTTGGTAATAAAACGGTAGCCCGATGCGGTTTCCGCCAGCGTAACACCCCGCCCTGCATAATCCTGCATTAGCCGGGTTAAGGTTTCGCTCAGGCGTTTTTTACTGACATTAAAACCATCCAGCACTGTGCTTTGTAAATCATCACTGCTTAGTGGCTTATCAGCGGCAAAAATGGCGGCTTCCACCAGTTGCATCAGTTGCACATCGTTAATTTTATCCGCCATTATGCCTCACCCGCTTTAAGTTTGACATGAATTTGGCCATAAGCTTCTACCTGAATAATGTCTATCAGCTTTTCTTTGGTCAGCTCCAGTATGGCTAAAAAGGTCACCACCACGCCTTCACGGCCTTCTGTTACGTCAAAACAGCCGGAAAACGCCAGATAGCCGTTATGTTGGCCAAGTAAACCCAGAATACGGCTCATCCTCTCGCGGGTAGACAAATGCTCGCGTTTAATATGATGGTGCTGAAAATCTTTTGCCCGCTTTGCAATGTCTTTGAGTGCCAGCGTCAGCTCAGCTAAATCAACATCAGGCAAAATCAGCAATGGCGCAAAGTTATCGGCTAACACCGCAGTGGCGTTAAAGTGATCACGCTCATCGCGCGGCAGGCTGTCAAGCTCTGTGGCGGCCTGTTTAAATACTTCGTATTCCTGCAAGCGGCGGATAAGCTCGGCGCGTGGGTCGGCTTCTTCGTCTTCCACTTCGCTGTGCCGCGGCAACAATAAGCGCGATTTAATCTCGGCCAGCATCGCTGCCATCACTAAATATTCTGCCGCCAGTTCAAAATTCAGCCCCTGCATCAGATCGATATATTCCATATATTGCAGAGTAATTTCATTTACCGGCAAATCGACAATATCAAACTTATGCTTGCGGATTAAATACAACAGAAAATCCAGCGGGCCTTCAAAAGCATCGAGCAAGATTTCCAGTGCATCCGGTGGAATATATAAGTCTTCCGGCCGGTGCAGCACCGCCTCACCGCGCACAAAGGCCAGTGGCAACGGTTGCTGTATGGTTAAGCTGTCACTGAGAATGTCGCTCAAGGTACGATCTCAGGCTTAACGAAATGGCGCCGGGTCGCCACGGCCTTCGCGCAGGATCACCGGCTCATCGTCAGACAAGTCAATCACAGTCGTCGGCGCTTCACCGATAATGCCGCCATGCAGGATTAAATCAACCTGCTTTTCCAGCCTTGCACGCATTTCTTCCGGGTCGCTTTCTGCAAATTCTTCGCCGGGTAAAATTAAACTGGTGCTCAGCAATGGCTCGCCAAGCTCAGCCAGTAGCGCCAGCGCAATTTTATGTTCCGGAATACGCAGGCCGATGGTTTTCTTTTTTTCGTTTAATAAACGCTTCGGTACTTCTTTGGTACCACGCAAAATAAAGGTGTAGGCACCCGGGGTATTATTTTTAATTAAGCGAAAGGCGCTGTTTTCTACTTTGGCATACACCGACAACTCGGAAAGATCACGGCATAACAGCGTAAAGTTATGATCAACGCTTACCTGGCGGATTTGTAAAATACGCTCCATAGCGTTTTTATCACCCACATGGCATCCCAGCGCATAACCGCTGTCGGTGGGATAAATAACCACGCCGCCCTGCTGAATAATTTGCACTGCCTGTTTTAACAGGCGCTGTTGCGGTGTTTCCGGGTGAATATGAAAAAATTGGCTCATTGTTATTCTTCTTTAAATTGTATTTTCTTTATTACAGTATGCGGCCTCAACAGCTTGTGGCTGTAATCCGGCCAGCGGCCAGTTAGCCCACACCGGTATTACATCGTCGGTTAAATATAGGTTTTTTCCGATATCATTCCAAGTTGTGACCTGATGAAAATCCGAGCCGACCGACGCCGTTAAACCATGTAACTGGCACAGTGCCCACAGCTCACGTTTTTGCACCGGCGTTTGCTGTGGCGAAATCACTTCTATCGCATCACCACCGGCAGCAGCAAACTGCTCTGCCAGCCGTTTTACCCATTTGGTTGTCAGCTTATATTTTAGCGGATGCGCCAGCACAGCCACACCACCGGCATCGTGGATCCATTTAATGGCGTCAGCCATTTCTATCCAGTTATTCGGCACATAACCAATTTTGCCGCGGCCTAAGTACTTTTTAAATACGCCATCCATAGTGCTGGCTTTACCAATACTGACCAGATGGCGGGCAAAATGGGCGCGGGTTAAGGCGGCACCATTAGCTAACTCAAGCACTGCAGGCAATACATCCGGGATCTGGCTTTTTTCCAGTCGGCGTGCCATTTCTTCTGCGCGCACTAACCTTGCTTGCTGTTGTGTGCCTAAGCGCTGTAAAAACTGTGGGCATTGTGGGTTAATATTTAAGCCGACGATATGAATTTCCAGCTGTTGCCAACTGGTAGAAATTTCCACGCCGTTAATCAGTTGCAGCGGTAATTGCTGCTCAGTAATAGCGTATTGTGCCGCAGCTAAACCGGCCACGGTATCATGATCGGTAATCGCCAGCACATCCACGCCCTTCTCTGCCGCACGTGCTACCAGATCAGCAGGCGAAAGTACGCCGTCAGAGCAGTGAGTATGGCTGTGTAAATCAATTTTCATCGGCACCTCAATATAAGCCGGCTATTGTCGCACAGCACCGGCTTATCGCAAAGCAAGGCATTAGCCATCTGGCCACTTATACGCTTTTATTTCTGTGTTATAACAAATAAGCACTTGACGCACGCTACCGTTTTGCGGTTTTATGTAGGCACAATAAACGAGGTTACTAAAGCTAATGCAATTTATCACAACCCTTAACCTGACTAACTGGTGGTGGCACATTCCCAACGGGCGTGTGTAGGCGTTGTATTAGCTTTAATTACCGAAGCCCGTTTCCACAAGAAGCGGGCTTTTTTTATGTGCCTGCAAAATTGTGCGAACCGGCTGAATAAAAACTGTGGAGCTGTATTTATGCATCATAAGGAAAAAGTGAAACATGATTTTTAGCCATATCACCGATACGCCGGGCGACATTGCCAGTATCGCCATGCAGTTGCCGTATCACAGCGATGCGCTGACCTGCTATAAGCAGCTTACAGCTCAAAGCCCTTATTCGCTGCTGTTAGAATCAGCCGAAATAGACAGCAAAGATAACTTAAAAAGCCTGCTGCTGATTGATGCGGCGCTGCGGATAGAATGCAACGACCAAACCGTGGTAATTAATGCCGTTAGCAACAATGGTGCTGTATTACTGCCTTATCTGGCCAGCAAACTCAGCCAAGATGCCGCGGTAGAACAAAACAAAAACAGGCTAAGTATTAGCTATCAGCGCCCGGCGTTATTGCTGGAAGAAAATGCCCGCTTACAGGCTGCCAACCCGTTTAGTGTACTGCGCACCTTGCAACGTGAGCTTAAGTGTCAGAGTGATGAACCATTCGCGGTGTTTTTAGGCGGCGTAATCGGTTATGACATGGTAGCCACAGTAGAGCAGTTGCCAAGCGTACCCACAGCAGAAAACCAATGCCCGGACTATGTGTTTTATCTGGCCGAAACGCTGTTAGTGCTGGATCACCAAAGCGGCCACAGCCGGCTGGTGGGCAACGTATTTTGTGGCGAGCAGGCACCCGCTAACTGTTTTGTGATTGGTAAACGGCTGGAGCAATTAAAGCAGTTGCTGCAAGCCCCCGTTGTTGCTACTACGGCAACAACAGCAATAAAAGCTGAGGTGCAGGTCGATATCAGCGATGCCGACTTTATGTCGCAGGTAGAGAAACTAAAACAACATATTGTCGCCGGAGATATTTTTCAGGTAGTGCCGTCGCGTTGTTTCCGCTTGCCTTGCCCTGATCCACTGGCCGCCTACGCCCGGTTAAAACAGCAAAACCCCAGCCCTTATATGTTTTATTTGCAGGATACTGCTTTTACCCTGTTTGGCGCCTCACCGGAATCGGCGCTAAAGTTTGATGCGAAAAGCCGCCAGGTAGAAATTTACCCGATAGCCGGTACCCGCCGGCGTGGTTTTAAAAGCGATGGCAGCATAGACCGCGACCTTGACAGCCGCATTGAGCTGGAATTGCGCCAGGATGAAAAAGAAAAAGCCGAGCACTTAATGCTGGTTGATTTAGCCCGTAACGATGTGGCGCGCATTAGTATACCGGGCAGCCGCTTTGTCAAAGAGCTGCTAAAGGTAGACCGCTACTCTTATGTAATGCATCTGGTTTCGCGCGTGGTTGGTACCTTAAAATCGGAGCTTGACGCGCTGCATGCCTACCAGGCCTGTATGAATATGGGCACGTTAGTGGGAGCACCCAAAGTAAAAGCGGCTGAGCTTATTCGTGGCGTAGAAGGCAAACGCCGTGGCAGCTACGGTGGTGCCGTCGGTTATTTATCCGGCAACGGTGACTTTGACAGCTGCATTGTGATCCGCTCGGCCTATGTCGCCAATAGCACCGCCTATATTCAGGCCGGAGCTGGCGTGGTGTTTGACTCTGTCGCTCAGGCCGAAGCCGACGAAACCCGCAGTAAAGCCCAGGCGGTTATCAGCGCCATTATCTCTGCGCATGATGCAACCCATGCCAGCACAGCGAGGAATAACTGATGGCCGTGATCTATTTACTCGACAATATCGACTCTTTTACTTACAACCTGGTCGACGAGTTTGCCCAGCTGGGTTATGAAATAAAGCTTTATCGCAATACCGTGCCGGCAGATTATATCTACCAGCAAATGCAGGCCGAAACTGCGCCAGTGCTCCTGGTATTGTCCCCAGGCCCCGGCAGCCCGGCACAGGCCGGTTCAATGCCAGCACTACTGAAACTGTGTGAAGCACAATTTGCAGTACTGGGCATATGCCTGGGCCATCAGGCCATAGTGGAGCACTTTGGCGGTGTGGTTGGCCGCGCCGGTGAAACCGTACACGGCAAAACAGCTTCAATAACACTGCAGAATCATCCGCTATTTGCCGGTTTACCTAACCCGTTTTTAGTGGCGCGTTATCACTCGTTAATGGCCACCGAAATGCCCAACGCCCTAACCTTACTGGCCAACGACAGGCATATCCCGATGGCGGTAATTAACGAGGATAAACGCATGCTGGGTTATCAGTTTCACCCTGAGTCTATCTTAACCACCTTAGGTAAACCGCTGCTGAAAAACAGCATTGATTATTTATTACGAGGCTGAAGATGACAGATCCGATATTAGCAACGGTACAGCTTAGCCTGAGTGGCCAGCCATTGAGCTTTGCCCAGGCCGAACAGTTTTTTACTGCCGTAGTAAAAGGCGAAGTAGAGCCGGTACACCTTACAGCGCTGTTAGTGGCGCTGAAAATGCGTGGCGAAACCGCCGATGAAATAGCCGGAGCCGCCAGTGCCTTGCGCTCAGCCGCTACCGAATTTCCACAACGCGCCGCCGGCAGTATCGACTGCTGCGGCACTGGTGGCGATGGTAGCAATACCATTAATATTTCTACTACCGCGGCTATTGTTGGCGCCGCCATGGGTTTAAAAGTGGTAAAACACGGCAACCGCAGCGTGTCATCCCGCTCCGGCTCTGCTGATTTATTAGAGCAACTGGGCGTGAATATTCACTTAGCACCACAACAAGCGGCAGACACCCTGGCACACTCTAACTGTAGTTTTTTATTTGCTCCGCTGTACCATGCCGGTATTAAGCATGCGATGCCGGTGCGCAATGCACTGAAAAGCCGCACCCTGTTTAACCTGTTAGGCCCGCTGGTAAACCCGGCTGCGCCGGATTATCAGTTGCTGGGCGTGTACGATGCAAAACTGTGCCGCGTTATGGCGCAGGCACTGCAGCAACTCGGCGTAAAACGCGCCTGGGTGGTACATGGCAGTGGCTGTGACGAGGTGGCGCTGCATGGCACCACCTATGTGTGCGAGCTTAAAGATGGTGAACTAACCGAGTTTAGCCTGACACCGGACGACTTTGGTGTAGATCTGACCCCGTTATCGGCGTTAGCGGGCGGCGAACCAGCCGATAACGCTGCCGCCACACTGGCGATTTTGCAAGGTGAAGGCCAAAGCGCACATAAAGCGGCTGTAGCGATAAACGTCGCCGCCATGCTGAAAATTGCCGGTATGGGCGATGATTTAAAAGTAAATACCCGTGCCGTGCTGGAGCTGCTAAGCAGTAATAAGGCGTTTGCTACCCTGTCGCAGTTTAAACAACTTAGTCAAATCAAGGAGCCGGCACATGGCTGAGCAAATGCCAAACGTACTGGCAGCCATTGTGGCGCATAAGCGCAACGAAGTGGCACAGCTGAAACAACAGCAACCGCTGGCGGCTTTTATCAGCGCAGTAAAACCCACCGGGCACAATTTTCTGGCTGCGCTGAAACAACCCGGCCCGCGCTTTATTCTGGAGTGTAAAAAAGCCTCACCATCAAAAGGGCTTATCCGCAGTGACTTTAACCTGACCGAATTAGCACAGGTGTATGGCCAATACGCCGATTGCATCTCGGTATTAACTGACGAAACCTTCTTTCAGGGCAAGTACGACTACTTACGTACTATGCGCACTTTAGTAGATAAACCGCTACTGCATAAAGACTTTATTATTGACAGCTACCAGATTTACTTAGGCCGTCACTACGGTGCCGATGCGGTATTGTTAATGCTGTCAGTACTAAACGACGATGAATACAGGGAGCTTGCCGCCACTGCCAAAGAATTAAATATGACCGTGCTGACTGAAGTAAGCAATGAGGCCGAAACCCTGCGCGCTGTGGCACTTAATGCTGAGCTTATTGGTATTAATAACCGCGACTTACGTGATTTAAGTACTAATCTGGATACCAGCTTTACGCTGGCGAAACTGATCCCCGCTGGCAGAACAATAGTATCTGAGTCAGGTATTTACACTAACCAGCAAGTGCGGCGTTTAGCAAAAGTGGCAGATGCGTTTTTGGTGGGCAGCTCACTAATGGCGCAAGCGGATTTAGCTGCTGCCACGCGCACGCTGGTGCTGGGCGAGCATAAAGTCTGTGGCCTTACACGACCGGAAGATGCCACCGCCGTTTATGCTGCAGGTGCCTGCTATGGCGGCTTAATTTTTTATCCGCCCTCCCCGCGTGCCGTTACGCCAGAGCAAGCCGCTTTAGTACAACAGGGTGCGGCACTGAAATATGTCGGTGTCTTTGTTAATGCAGAGCCTACCAAAGTGGCAGAGGTGGTGCACAACTTAGCGCTTAGCGCTGTGCAATTGCATGGAGAAGAAGATGATAGCTATATCAACACGCTAAAACCGCTGCTACCGCCACAATGTCAGATCTGGAAAGCCTACCGGGTAAAAGATGAATTACCGGCATTTACCCCACTTGCCGATCGTATTTTGCTGGATGCCTATCATCCCGGGCAACATGGCGGCAGCGGCATCAGCTTTAACTGGGCCTTGCTAACAGAACAAACAGCCAACCAGCCTGTTATGCTGGCCGGTGGCTTAAACAGTGATAACTGCCTTGCCGCCGCCGGATTGCCGGTGGCCGGGCTCGATTTTAATTCAGGGCTGGAAACTGCGCCTGGTATCAAAGATGCGGCGAAGATCCGCTCAGCCTTCACACTTTTGCGGGAGTTTCACTATGAGTGAGCTAAAACTTAACCCTTATTTTGGCCAGTACGGCGGCATGTTTGTGCCACAGCTGCTGGTACCAGCGTTAAAACAGCTGGAACAAGCTTATGTTGATGCCTTAGAAGATCCGGCTTTTCATGCCGAGTTTCAGCAGCTGTTAACCGAATACGCCGGCCGGCCAACGCCATTAACGCTGTGCCGCAATATTTCGCCCAACCCTTTGGCAAAAATTTACTTAAAACGTGAAGACTTACTACACGGCGGCGCACATAAAACCAACCAGGTACTGGGCCAGGCGCTGCTAACCAAGCGCATGGGTAAAAAAGAAGTGATCGCCGAAACCGGAGCAGGCCAGCATGGCGTGGCAACGGCTTTAGCCTGCGCCTTACTGGGCTTAAAATGCCGCATTTATATGGGCGCCAAAGATATTGAGCGCCAGCAACCCAATGTGTTTCGTATGAAGCTGATGGGCGCGACGGTAATACCGGTAACCAGCGGCAGCGGTACCTTAAAGGATGCGGTTAACGAAGCGATGCGCGACTGGTCGGCTACTTACGACAGCACTCACTATATGCTGGGCACAGCAGCGGGCCCGCACCCGTTCCCTACCATAGTGCGCGATTTTCAGAAGATGATTGGCGAAGAAGCCAAACAGCAAATCTTAAAAGCCGAAGGCAAATTGCCCGATACGGTGATCGCCTGTGTGGGTGGTGGCTCTAACGCTATTGGTATCTTTGCTGACTTTATTAATGAACCCGGCGTAAAACTGATTGGCGTGGAACCCGGCGGTAAAGGTATTGATACCCACCAGCACGGCGCAGCGCTGTCTACCGGCAGCTACGGCATTTTACACGGTGCTTATACGGCTATTATGCAAACCAGCGACGGTCAGATAGAAGAATCGTATTCTATTTCTGCCGGCCTCGACTACCCGGCCGTTGGCCCGCAGCATACCCATTTACAACAAACCGGCCGCGCCGAATACGTGGCAATAAACGACGATGAAGCCTTAGCGGCATTTCAGCAACTGGCCAAAAGTGAAGGTATTATACCCGCGCTGGAAAGCTCGCACGCGCTGGCCTATGCGTTAAAACTGGCAGCACAGGCAACTGCACCGACGGTATTGTTAGTTAACTTGTCCGGCCGCGGCGATAAAGACTTAGCCCATGTGCACAGCGTATTAGCAGGAGGTACGCTATGAAGCGTTATCAGCAAATGTTTAACCGCTTAAACCGCGAAGGCCGCGGCGCTTTTGTACCCTTTGTTACCATTGGCGACCCAACACCGGCGCTGTCGTTTGAAATTATAAAAACCCTGATTGATGCCGGTGCCGATGCACTGGAGCTGGGTATAGCGTTTTCTGACCCGATAGCTGATGGCCCAACGATTCAGGGTGCCAATATCCGCGCCCTGGCCGCTGGCGTCAGCCCGGCTATCAGCTTTGACATCATTGCTAAAATCCGCCAGTACCACGCCACTATCCCGATTGGTTTGTTGCTGTATTCCAACCTGGTGATGGCGCGCGGCATTGATGATTTTTATGTTAAAGCCGCGGCGGCCGGGGTTGATTCGGTATTAATTGCCGATGTGCCGCTGCACGAAAGCAAGCTGTTTCGCCAAAGCGCTGTTAAGCATGATATAGCCCCCATTTTTATTGTGCCGCCTAATGTGGATGATGATGACCTGCGCGAAATCGCCTCCTATGGCCGCGGTTACACTTATTTGCTCAGCCGCGCCGGGGTTACCGGAGCTGAAACCGTGGCCGCTATGCCCACCAGCGAGCTGATTGCACGTATTCGCAGCTATAACCCGGCACCACCGTTACTGGGCTTTGGCATCTCTACCCCGGGGCATGTGAAAGACGCTATTCACAGCGGTGCTGCCGGTGCTATCTGTGGTTCGGCTATAGTGAAGCTGATAGAACAGCATCAAAGCGAACCGGCAACCTTGCTGACACAGTTAAAGCAGTTTGTCAGCAATATGAAAGCCGCTACCTGAAAAAACAAAGCGACAGCCTGTTACTGCGACAGGCTGTCGACTAACTGAAACCTTTGCTTTAATGCATCAATTTCGACCTGATGGCTAAACAGAAAATGGTTAAATTGCTGTAACACCTGTGAGTTGTGCTGCTGTGGGTGGCGAATGGTTGATAAATGGAAGCTTACTCTGGTCATTGGCAGTTGGCTTGCCACCACTAAAGCCCCCTCCAACTGCTGATCCCGTAAAATCTGCTGCGCCACGTTGTATTCAACATCAGCACCTTGCAATTCGCCTTTCAATACCAGATGTAGTGCCGACACAGCATTGGGCACCTCATAAAGTTTAAACCGGTGTTCACTACGCAAATTAAGCCATGCGGTGGGGGTAAAACCATGGATCACCGCCAGGGTACGAAACTGGCTTAGGCTGATATCTCTGTTCGCTGGCAGTACCAGAGTGGTACCCAAATTATAAATCAGCGGATCACTGAAACTGCGGCTGGCCTGTACGCCCTGATACTTAACCCAGTTCGGGTTATCCGGATAAATAAAATCCACCAGACCATCCAGCTCATGATACAGCCGTTTTACCGGTAACGGCTGAAAACTAAACCGGTAACCATGTTTACTGGCAAATAATTGCAGCACTTCATTAGCAAAACCAGCGCTGTCTGCGCGGGTAAAATCGTAATGCGGGTAGAAATTGATATCTTCCGTGCCGACAGTAAACTCAGTTTGTGCAGCCACGCTGCTGATCAAGCTCAGTCCGAAAAAAACCGCTGTCAGATAGACTTGCATGCACACCTGCCAATACCAAACTTACTGCCTTTATACAGTGTAGTGAGCAAATGTTACTGCGCCAACCAGCAGTTTGGGAACATGGCGGAAAAAGCAGTCGATTTTTCTGCCGCCGCGCAGGATAATAGCGGCTTTATGCTAAACGGACCCACTTTTATGCAAATCAGCGACAACAGCGTAGTACAGTTTCACTACACCCTAACCGACGTCAGCAACGGCACAAGTGTTGAACTGGAAACATCAAACGGCAGCCACCCGCTGCTGTACCTGCACGGCCATGAGCAAATGTTACCGGCATTGGAGCAGGCATTAAGCGGCAAAACCGCCGGTGACAAGCTGGATATTACCTTAACACCAAGCGAAGCCTATGGTGAACGTGACGAAAATGCTATTCAAAGCATTCAGGTAAAACACCTGCTGGGGGCAAAAAAATGGCAACCGGGTATGACTGCTGTAGTGCAAACCGAACACGGTCAGCGCCAGGTCACTATTGTTAAAGTAGGTATGTTTAAAGCAGAGGTCGATACCAACCACCCACTGGCCGGGAAAACTCTCAAATTCGCCGTTGAGATAGTGTCGGTACGCGAAGCCACCGGTGAAGAAATTGCCCATGGCCACGCCCATGGTGAAGGTGGTCATCACCATCACTAAAGCTTTACACTGCTACACAACCGGCAGCTAAGCTTTTGTCGCTTAGTTTGCCGGCGTCACCTTAATCAGCTGGCCTTTGTCACTGTCGGTTAGTAAATACAAAGCCCCATCCGGCCCGCTGCGCACGTCACGGATACGCTGTTTCAGTTCACTAAACAGCACCTGCTCATGCACTATCTGCTGCTTTTCTATTTGCAGCCTATACACGCTTTTTGCTGCCAGCGCGGCCACAAAAATATTACCCTGCCACTGTGGGAATAGCTCACCACGGTATAACGTCATGCCCGCAGGGGCGATAGATGGTGTCCAACCCCAGACAGGTGCCTGCATACCACTGAAGGCAGTATAAGGGGATACTCTGGCACCAGTGTAATCTATACCTTTAGTGGCTACCGGCCAGCCATAATTCTCACCGGCTTGAATAATATTTAACTCATCGCCACCACGTGGGCCATGTTCGTGACTATACAGCGTTTGAGTTACTGCATCATAAAAAATACCCTGCACATTACGGTGCCCCAGGCTGTATATCTCAGCAACATAACCCGGCCTGTCAGCAAAAGGGTTGTCCGGAGGTATTGAGCCGTCAGCATTTAACCGCACTATCTTGCCCAAATGATTGGCCGGGTTTTGTGCCTGCTCACGGTAATCAAAACCATCACCCAACGTTAACACCAGACTGTTATCCGGCAAAAAAGCAATACGGCCACCAAAGTGGGCGGCACCGCTTTTTAGTGGTTGGGCCTGAAAAATACGTTTGATATTGTTAAGACCACTGGTAGTTAGCTCTGCACTGGCAAGACAGGTGTTATTAGCTTTTAATGTGCCACAGGCATAACTGAGCAGGATTTGACTATTACCGGTAAAACCCGGTGTCAGTATTACGTCTTGCAAACCGGCCTGTGCAGCCTGCAGCAGATCGGGTAAGGCCGGTTGAATGCTAAAACGTTCACTGCCATCCGCTGCCAGACGCTTTAGTGTGCCGCTACGCTCGGTCAGTAACATATCGCCATCCGGCAAAAACTCCAGCGCCCAGGGGTAATTCAGGTTATCAGCCAGAACTTTTAACTGATAAGACGGAGCTGCATTGAGCGCAGGTACGGCAAAAAGTAATGCCAGTAAAATAGCAAACCTAGGCATAATACTTCCTCCGTTTTAATAGCCATGTATAGCCCAGCATACCGGCACTGCTGCATAGCAACATACTGATAAGGCCCCCACCACTGCGGGTAGCCGCGATTAGTGTAGGCATAGGTGCTATGGTGTTAATGAGCAGTAGCATAAGGTACAGTACCACTGCGCCAAGCACGGCTGCCAGCCAGTACCGCCGCAATAACGGCAAATAATGCAGCAAAACAGCCACAATCAGCAGATTAACCAGAGCTATCGGTGCATAAGTTAAACTAAAATGGGTTAAGTCAAACCAGACAGTGGCGGCAATATCACCAGCTGCCACGCCGCCGGTTAACGCTGCTATTGCGGCCAGATTAAAACCACTTTGGGTAATACAAGCCAGCACTGTCGTTAGCAACACTGCCAATAACAGATACCACAGCAGAAACCAGCGCACAGATATCATTATATTCCCCTTCTTAAGAACAGTTTCAGGCTACCTTGTCAACACCAATGTAACAAGATTAATTTTAGCTGCAGCTTACTTATCAGGCACAGAAACTGCTAAAATCGGCTTATGCCTTTAATCAGGTAAACTGTTAACGTCGAATTGGCGTAATGTCAGTTCCTTCAGCCAAAAGAGCAGCTACCCTGTTATGCGTTATATCAATACCCCCAATTTTGACCATCAGCAAAGTGATAAAATAGGTATTCTGTTAACAAACCTTGGTACCCCGGACGAACCCTCGCCAAAAGCACTGAAACGCTACCTTAAGCAATTTTTATCTGATCCACGCGTAGTTGAAGTGCCGCGTTTGCTGTGGTGGCTGATACTAAATGGCGTAATCTTGCAATTCCGGCCACGCCGTTCGGCTAAAGCTTATGCCACAGTGTTTACCGAACAAGGCTCGCCACTGTTATTTCATACGCAAGCCCAACGCGATGCTATTGCAGTCCAACTAAAACAAGATGGCCTGAATGATGTGGTAGTAGAATTTGCCATGCGTTATGGCAACCCGGGTTTTGATTCGGTATTAGATAAAATGTTTGCCCAGGGCGTGCGCAAACTCATAGTGCTGCCGCTGTATCCGCAGTACTCTGCCTCTACGTCAGCATCGAGTTTTGATGAATTAGCACGTAATTTTATGCGCCGCCGTTGGCTGCCGGACTTGCGCTTTGTGTCACATTATCCAGACTACGCACCCTTTATTGCCGCCGCCGCAGACAAAATTCGTCGTCATTGGCAGCAACACGGCCAGGCCGATAAACTGATCTTGTCTTATCACGGCATACCCAAGCGCTATTTACTTAATGGCGATCCCTATCACTGTGAATGCTATAAAACCTCGCGCTTAATCGCTGAGCAACTGGGTCTGAACAAAGATCAGTATCTAACCACCTTTCAGTCACGCTTTGGCCGTGAAGAATGGCTAAAACCTTATACTGATGAAACATTAAAAGCCTTACCGGCACTAGGCGTAAAAAGCGTACAAATTTTTTGCCCTGGCTTCTCAGCTGATTGCCTTGAAACCATTGAAGAAATTGGCGAAGAAAACCGAGAGTATTTTTTGCATGCGGGTGGCGAGCGCTATGAATATATCTCAGCACTAAATGCCGATCCGCAACATATTAATGCGTTATGTCAGCTGATTAAAGATAACCTGCATGGCTGGCAGGTTAACACAGAGCCACAGCGTGCAATACGTGCCACTACCCTCAATTCAGAAAAGTACGGAGACTAAACAGCTTGTATGAGCACCAGCAACGGTAATAAAACGCGGACTGAGCCAACATTAAATGCACCACCGCTGCTTAACAGAATGAAGTTCGACAATGTTCGGGAAGCCCCCTACGTTGCGCCACAGCAACCCCCTTTGCGTTTAACGCCGTGGTTATTACTACTGGCCGTTATACTGCTTGGCGTGGCTATTTATCAGGAAAGCCGTAATCATTTTTATCAGTCTGCATTCTGGCACTGGCTGGCTGGCCAGCTGAGCTATGAGGTGGTCCCCGGCCCCGCAGAACAAATACGCTACGCTCAGGCAGGCCCGTTTGATCAGCGCTTTGGCTACAGCAAATTGCCGGAATGGCTTGAGAGGCTACAAAAATCCGGCTTTCATATTAGCCAGCAAAGCCAGTTTTCTGACAGCTTACTGCGCTACAGCGACTATGGTTTCTATCCGCCTTATAACGAGAAAAGCCAGGCCGGGCTTATTATCAATGGCTGCAAACAAGAGCTGATGTATCAGGCACAGGCGCCTGCCATGCAGTTTGCTACTTTGCAGGAAATGGCGCCAATACTGGTAAAAAGTTTATTGTTTGTTGAAGACAGAACCCTGCTTACCCCCGAACACTCACGGGCTAATCCGGTACTGAATTTACCCCGGCTGGGGGCTGCAGTATGGTCGCAGTTGCAACGTGCCGCCGGCATTCCCGCCGCTGCAGCCGGTGGCAGTACCCTTGCTACCCAACTGGAAAAATACCGCCATAGTCCGCAAGGTTTAACCTCTGATATTGCCGATAAATTCCGTCAGCTGGTATCCGGCAGTGTCAGAGCTTATCAAGCAGGGGTCGATACCCAGCAAGCGCGGCAGCGTATAGTGCTCGACTACATTAATACCGTACCGCTGGCAGCAACTGCTGGTTATGGCGAAGTGCACGGCATGGGCGAAGGGCTCTATGCCTGGTTTGGCGCTAATCCGGCTCAGGTGAATCAGCTGTTACGCCAGGGAGGCCCTTATACTGATGCGCAAGGTTTAGCCCTCAAACAGGTCATGGCGTTAATTATTGCTCAGCGGCGGCCGTCTTACTATTTATTACAAGGCCGTGCCGATTTAGAGCAGCTTAGCAGCCGCTATCTTAATTTGATGCAACAACAGGGCATTGTACCTACTGAGCTTGCCGCTAAAGCCATGCAGCAAAAACTAAGCTTTAATGGCAAGGCCGCGCCGGCTGCGCTACCCGGCACAGATTTTAAAGCCACCACTATGGTTCGCAGCCGCCTGAGCCAATTATTAAATCAAAGCCTGTATCAGCTTGACCGGCTGGACTTAAGCAGCCAAACCACAATCCATAATCAGCTGCAGCGTGATATCAGCCAACACCTGCATAAGCTGAATAACTACAGCGGTGCCGAACAGGCAGGGTTGTTTGCAGATCGCTTATTATCACCCGGCCAGCAAAGCAAAGTGCGTTACAGCTTTACGCTGTACCAAAGCACTGACAATGGCAATAAAGTGCGGGTGCAAACCGACAACACCGATCAACCTTTTGATATGAATGACTCGAGCAAACTGGAGTTGGGCTCAACCGCCAAACTTCGTGTACTGGTAAGTTATTTACAGATCGTGGCAGAACTGCACCGGCTTTACGCCGAAGAAAGCGCCGAAACGTTACGCTTTCTTGAGTTAGCGCCGCAAGATAACCTCACCAGCTGGGCAGTAAGTTATTTAAGCGAATATCCCGGAGTCAGCCTGGACACTATGTTACAGGCAGCTTTGCAACGACAATACAGTGCTAACCCGAAAGAAAGTTTTTATACCGGTGGGGGCCTGCATACTTTTAGTAATTTTCGTAAAGAAGAAGACCGGTTAACCCCAACTATCGCCGAAGCCCTGCAGCAATCAATTAACCTGCCTTTTGTGCGTTTACTGCAAGATATGGTGAACTACAGTATTTACCATGGCGAAAACAGCAGTTACCAACTGCTGGCCGACGATGATAATCCGCGCCGTGAACAATATCTGCGCCGGTTTGCCGACCGCGAAGGCACCACCTTTTTGCGCCGGTTCTGGCAAAAATATAAAGACAGTAATGCCGAACAACGTTTGCAACTATATATTGCCAGCAGCAGGCAAACTCCGGAACGGCTGGCAGTGGCCTACTTATATATTAACCCAAACAGCACGCTGGCACAGTTCAACGAGTTAATGCAGCAACAATTTGGTTCCAGTGGCAAAGACAGTTGGCCAAAACTGTATGACAAATATCAGCCTGATGCTTTTAATTTACCGGACCGGGCATATTTATCCAGAAGCCACCCGCTGGAGTTATGGCTGCTGGCTTATCTGCAACAAACACCCGAAGCCAGCTTGCAAGATGCTATTGCCGATAGCAGCGCTAAACGGCAGGAAGTCTATCAGTGGCTGTTTAAAACCCGTTTTCGCAGCGCACGGGATAATCGCATCCGTAATATGCTGGAAATTGAAGCCTTTTGGGATTTACATCAGCGCTGGCAACGCCTGGGTTACCCGTTTGACTATCTGGTGCCGTCACTGGCAACAGCGCTGGGCAGCTCCGGTGACAGGCCCGCCGCACTGGCAGAACTAATAGGTATTATTATTAACAACGGCAGACGAGTACCCACTATCCGGATAGACAAGCTGGCATTTGCCACCGACACGCCGTATCAGACTCATTTCGAGCGCCCACTGCCACAAGCCCAGCAAGTAATGGAGCCAGAAGTTGCCGCAGCGGTAAGAACCGTGTTGCAGCAAGTAACAACCGACGGCACAGCCCGGCGCTTGCAACCAGCCTATGCCAGTTCTCAGCTGGCAATAGGCGGAAAAACCGGCACTGGCGATAACCGGCTGGTACAGCTAAATGCCAGAGGTCAGCATGTCAGCTCAAAAGCGTTAAACCGCACTGCCACTTTTGCGTTTTATCTGGGATATCAGCATTTTGGTGTATTAACTGCTTATGTGCCTGATGCTGACGCTGAACAGTTTCGTTTTACTTCAGCCTTACCTCTACAGGTAATGAACAGCATGGCACCTATACTGGTGCCTTATCTGAGCGAGAGTGGTTGGTGCAATTAGCCGGTAACAACCTGATTACGACCAAGATGTTTAGCCTGGTACAACGCCATATCTGCGCGATGTAACCAGGCTTCCCAATCTTCGCCCGGCTGTAACTGGGCCACACCAATAGACGTCGTCAGATGCGAGCCATCTGGCAGCATCATGCGCTTCTCTACACCAGCCCGCAGCTTCTCTGCCAGTTTATTCAGATCTGTCGGCCTGGTATCAGCCACCAGTACAACAAATTCTTCACCACCGAACCGGAATACCTGATCATGTGAACGCAACATCGACTTCAACACAGGGACCAATTCAATCAGCTTTTGATCGCCCACTTTATGGCCGTGGTTATCATTAATTTGTTTGAAATGATCTAAGTCGAGTAATATAAGCCCGTACTGCCGGGCACTTTTAGTAAACTCATAAATGGCAACCGCCAATTGATCATTTAACGTACGCCGGTTTGACGCCCCCGTTAAACTGTCTGTTGTAGCCAATCGCTTTAATTCCTGGCGCTGCACCTGAGCCCGGTAAGCAAAAATAAAAGCAAATACACTGGAAATAGTTGTTGTTACCATAAAAGAGGTCATCTGAAACTGACTGTCAAAAACACTGCCCGGGCGCCAAAATGCATAGCCCAGCAGCACCAGTAACATAGTAACCAACAACACAAAAGCTTTAAGCGGAGACACCAGGAAGAATATAAATACTAAAAACGGATATACCCAAAACAGGCCATCTACGCCTAAATTAATACATACCAGCACAGCGCCAATACAAAATACCACCGCCATAAACAGGCCAGGCTTTACTGTATCACCGCTGCGCCAGGCCATGCGGGTGGCAATAATAGAGCAAGCGACCATCAATAAATCTGCAATGCCGACAACAATATTACCGGTATACAAACGGTACAGGCCATAAGGTGTGACACACAGCACTATCATAGCCCCGACCAGAGTTAACATAGCCAGATAAAAATCGTTTTTTAAACGCTCCAACACCGCTTGTATCCCCGCCCGAGCTGAGTTATTTTTTATTAATATAGAAGCATCGTAGCTTAATCACTAACCAGAAAGCAAAATCACATAACGGGACTACTGTTGGGCTGGCGAAGCAGTGCTGCGCTTAACTGATTAAAGTGATTAAAACTCCAGTCTGCCTGGGTGGCAAAGTGCTGGTTGTGCTGATTCAGATACAAGCAAGAAGCCATACCAGCATTAGCGGCAGTTTGAATGTCAAAAATATAATCGCCGACATAAATCATTTGTTGTACAGGCAGCTGCAGCTGTGCAGCAAATTGCAGTAACCCGGCCGGATCCGGTTTTGCCGCACAATCTTCCCTTGTTAACACGCGTTGAATAGGGATCTGCAACCGCTCTATCGTTAATTGTGTTGCTGCACGCATATTACGTGTCAGCAGTGCCAGCGGTATATCAGCCTTTATCAGCGCCTGTAAGCACTCTTCAGCGCCAGGCATCCAGCAAGCTTGTCTGGCACCATGTAATTCATGCTGACAAATAATCTGCTCGATTCTGTCGCGTTCAGCTAAGTCTGTCACCCCGGCCAGAGTTTCCAGCAAAGGTGTACCATGCGGCCAGCCGATATCGTCACACATGGCGGCAAAATCTAATGCCGAGTCGACAAGTGTGCCGTCAAGGTCAAACACCACTGCTTTTATATGCTGTAACTGCAAGCCAAAGCTCCTTATCCTTTATTAGTCATTTTGGTCAAAAGTTAGTGAAATTCGTATTTTCACCAGTAGCAAACAAAATTATCTATTTGTTTTTAAACAAATTAAATCTGGCATGCTTTCTGCCTGAACTATCATATCATTACATTATAAGGAAGAAAAAATGAGTATTCTGAGATTACTGTTTAATATACTGTGGTTTGTACTGGGTGGTTTTGTCATGGGGCTATTATGGTGGCTGGCAGGCTTACTGTGTTTTATTAGTATTATTGGTATACCCTTTGGCCGCAGCTGCTTTGTTATTGGCGAAATGGCATTCTGGCCCTTTGGTCAGGATGCCGTAAACCGGCGCTATATTAACCGCTATGACGATATCGGCACCGGAGCCATGGGCACGCTGGGCAATATTATCTGGTTTTTGCTTTTTGGTATCTGGCTGGCTATTGGTCATCTTGGTCACGCGCTGGTATGCTTTATAAGTATTATCGGCATACCTTTTGGCTTACAGCATTTAAAGCTGGCAATGCTGTCGCTGGCGCCTATTGGTAAAACGGTGGTAGCGCGCCAGGCCATCTGATGTTAAAACGCTGATACCTGTAACAACAAATAGGCATAACTTATGGCAAAGCAGCACTATCAGCGCATCTGGCAAACGGTAAAGCAAATTCCTGCCGGAAAAGTAGCCAGCTATGGCCAGATAGCTGATCTGGCAGGCCTGCCCGGCCGCGCCAGGTTGGTAGGTAAAGCACTGGGATATGCCCCAGCCGAACTCGCAGTACCCTGGTACAGAGTACTGCGCAGTGATCGCAGCCTGGCTTTTCCGCAAGGCTCAGCAACCGCTGAAGAGCAGCGCCAGCATTTGCTGGCAGAAGGGGTACTGATCAAACAAAACCGGGTAAGCAAGAAAGATATATGGCAGCCCGAACTGGCAGAATTACTATTTAACCTGCAGTACTAAACCCGGTTCAGCCGTTTCTTTGAACGCAGCAAGGCTTCCTGCTCAAACTCTTCCATATACTCAGCTAAATCGCCTTTCCATTTTTCATCCGCTTCATCTACTGCTTCTTTAACTAAACCAACTTCAAGTTTATCACGTTGCACCAGCAGTTTATGTGCCCGGCTATGCATTTCCAACTCAACCTCAGCCTGGATCTGACTGATTGATCGCAGCAGCCCAAGTTTTCGATACGCAAATAAAGCCAACAAGTTAATAATAATTATTATGGCGGCGTAAATTACAGTCATAAAACCGCCTCATATCTCGTGTTTCGTCGCTGTAATTTAAGCTCAGATAACCAAGCTGCGATAATAACAGGCACTAGAGCAATGTTAAGTAAAGGGATTGCATACTGATAAATATACTGAAGAAACTCTGTATTAAACACGAATCGGTCAATAAAGCGGCCTGTTTGCAAAGTAGCAAATACAACAAACAACATACCTACCAGCTTAGCTATGAAGCCTACGTTTTGCGCAAGCAGCTTGTGGAACTTAAATAACAAGAAAACAGCTAACATATCAATCAAAGCAAAGCTTGCATACCAAGCAAACTTTGCACTTAAATCAGGCTGGCTCGCGTATTGGTATAACATAGGAGACAAAGACGTCATGGCACCGTTAGCAACAGTAAGTACAATTAAAGTAATAACAAAAGATGAAACCTTCCGCTCAACTGCCATTGCTAAAACTAAAACAAAGAAGTACGAGACAAAAATCACTTTATCCAGAGAAAACAATAAACTGTCAATGTAAGACCAACTCATGCAAGCCCCTTGCTGCTAAAGTTTTGGCGGTTCAATTCCGGCGCCGTTGCCCAAAGTAGAATAACTGCTGTCGATTACTGCCGTTTTGGGTGGCTCAATACCGGCACCATTACCTGGAACTGCTGATGTTGTCTTCGGCGGCTCAATACCTGCACCATTACCCAGTGTTGTTACTGAATCTTTCGCCAGCAATGCTCTTGCTTGCTCACTAATTTTTACTGAATCGGTTGTTCTTACAGCAGGAGACGCCGCAGCCTGAGCCTCTTGTTGTTTTAGCGCAGCGGTGGCTGCTTTTTCCTGAGTATATAACTGCAACTGGGCGGTGTTATTATTGCTGATATTATTTACTGACATGCTTTACCTCTTGTATTGAGTTCTGTCTCAGCCTCATACTAAGGTCCATAGCAAAATAACTCCAGCAAATTTACAGCCATTTATTTGACAAAAAAGTGATATTTACGCCAAAGATGTAACCTTGCTTAGTTGTCTGGCTGATATAAGGATAAAAGTGAATTACCTTGCCCATGCTGTATTAGCAAAACCCAACCTTTATTCACTTACCGGGAACTTGCTTGGCGATTTTTGTAAAGGTATCCGATTGGACACTTTGCACCCCGATATCCTGGCAGGTTTACTTAATCATCGGGCTACAGACAGCTATACAGATCAGCACCCCGAAGTCAGGCAGCTAAAAGCATTATTCTCTCCCGGCCGCCGCCGGTTTGCCGGGATAGCACTGGATGTATTATTTGATCACTTTCTTATCAAACACTGGCAGCAGTTTTACAGCACCAGTTTTGCTGATTACAAACAGCAGCTATACGCAGATTTAACCGCAGCAGAACCCCTGATGCCGGTAGCTATGGCAAACACTATGCGTAGTGTACGCACACATGACTGGCTCAGTAGCTACCAGCAACTGCCGCAGTTAGCTAAGGCTTTAGACCGTATTGCCAACCGGATAAGGTTTACACATCAATTCGCCGGCATAATTGATGAAATTCAGCCACAATATGCGGTGCTGGAACAAGGCTTTTTAAGGTTTTATCCACAATTGCAGCGGCATATAAAGCAGCTGTCGCTTGAAACCTGAGCAGTAACGCCCTGCCGCAACCGGCTCCGGCGTTATTGCAGCAGATTTATCCCGGCATTAGTTGCGTTAAAAGCCTGCTATTGGCTAGACTAGCGCCCTGTTCGTTTTGATAGCCTTGAATACAGGAGCGCAATAATGGGCGCACAATGGAAAGCCAAACATAAAATGGATGCTGCCAACGCCAAAGGCCGCATTTTTACCAAACTGGCAAAAGAGATTGCAGTTGCTGCACGTAATGGTGCCGATCCGGATATGAACGCCAAATTACGTTCTGCCATTGAAGCCGCAAAAAAAGCATCGATGCCAAAAGATACACTGGAACGTGCAATCAAAAAGGGTGCCGGCCTGCTTGATGGCCCGGCAAACTATGAAACTGTTGTTTACGAAGGCTTTGCACCGCATCAGGTGCCGGTTATTGTTGAGTGTTTAACTGATAATAAAAACCGTAGCGCCATGAGTATCCGACAGTTATTCCGCAAAGGCCAACTGGCTACTTCCGGTGCAATATCCTGGGATTTTAAGCATTTAGGCCAGATTGAAGCTGAACCTGCCAATGCAGATGCCGATGCTGAACTGGCAGCGATAGAAGCCGGTGCACAGGATTTTGAAACCGGTGACGATAACGAAGTAGTGTTTTTAACGGAAGCCACCGATTTAGATCTGGTAGCCAAAGCTCTGCCGGAGTTTGGCTTTAATGTACTGACCGCTAAACTGGTATACCGTGCTAATAACCCGGTAACCTTAGACGATGCGCAGCGCGCTGAAGTAGAAGCCTTTTTAGATGCCATTGATGCTGATGATGACGTACAAAACGTTTATGTTGGCTTAGCCGGCTAATTTACGTTCTGCATTATCTGCGCCACCAACACAGCCATCCTGCCGGGTGGCTGTGTTGTTTTTACTACAGGCTTAACCAAACAATAAACGCCAGATACTGACTTTGCGCTGCTGATGATATTCTTTGCGTAAGGCGTCTACCTTCTGCAAATGCAATTTTGCCTGGGAAATATCATCCTCTGTAGCCGCTTGCCGGGCTAACTGAAGCTCAGTCAACACCAGCTGTAACCCATGTTTAAACTGTTCTGCTTTTTCCGGTTCAAAATCTGCACGGGCTGACTGCTGTGTCAGGCTGATCAACTCATCCAGCAGCGGTAACAACTGGCCGGCACTTTGTGCGTCATATGCCTGTTTATACTGAAAAGCCATATTTTTCATGGTTTTTTCAAGATCAACCGACGCTGTCACCGATACAGAGTAAAGCAAGCAGCACAGGCTGAAATAAAAGACGCGCATAACAACACCTCAAAATACAACACGGCGGCCATTGTAGCGCAAAAGCGCCGGGCAAGCATATCACAGTACCGCCCGGCTTAAATGGTAACAGGCTCAGTAGCGACTAAAGAAGTCTTCTACCTGTGCCATGGCATCATCCCTGTCCAGTCCATAACGCTCCTGAATAATATCGGCCAGCTCATCAAAGTTACCTTTGGTTTGCTCCAACTCATCATAGCTAACCTTATCCCATTGTAATTTTGCTCTGGCGCGCATTTCGCCCCAGTTGCCTTCATAGTATTTGTAGCCCATGCGATTACTCCTTTGTTTCTAAGTAACGCGCTAAAGCCGGTGCCGTTTGCTCAGCGTTACAGCCCGGCCACCTGACAAGCAATCTGCCTCGCAACAATATGTTTGTCTCGCTGCCGCCTGTCGGGCTAAGTGTAGCTGTTGCATGAACCAGGCGTGAAAATTATCCTACTGGTCTGACAGCACTTGTCGTTACCGGTTAAACCTGTTGAGATAGCTACGGCAACCTGGATCACAATAAGAGATAACAATAATGAAGCAAACTCTCACGCTTTTAGCCTTATTTTGTGGCGCTACTCTGTTAAGTGGCTGTGCTGCAACAGGCAATAACGGCGCGGCTTTACAAGCCAGCACCGCACAACAACTGGCACAGCAGTACATTATCATCGACACCCACATTGACGTACCTTACCGGCTGCATAAAGACTGGGAAGACGTTACTGTAGCCACGCAACGCGGTGAATTTGATTACCCGCGAGCACAAGCTGGCGGCTTGAATGCACCCTTTATGTCTATTTACATTCCGGCGTCTTACGAGCGTAGTGGCGGCGGTTATCAGTTGGCAAACCAGCTGATTGACAGCATGGAAGCGCTGGCAGGCCGCGCGCCGGATAAATTCGCCATGGCATATAGCACAACCGATGTACTTGAACAGTTTGGCAGTGGCAAAGTATCACTGGCGTTGGGCATGGAAAACGGCACGCCGATAAATGGCAAGCTGGAAAACCTGCAGCATTTTTATCAGCGCGGCATCCGTTATATTACGCTATCGCATTCTGAGAGCAACCACATTGCCGACTCCAGCTACGATTTACGCCGCCGCTGGAATGGCTTAAGCCCGTTTGGTAAAGAGCTGGTGGTGGCGATGAACAATATCGGCATGATGATTGATATTTCGCATGTATCAGATGACGCCTTTTATCAGGCCGTTGAGATCAGCAAGGTGCCGGTTATTGCCTCACACTCGTCGCTGCGCAGTTACACCCCGGGGTTTGAACGCAACATGGATGACAACATGCTTAAAGCACTGGCGAAAAATGGCGGCGTAGTACAAATTAACTTTGGTTCGTCTTTTGTTACCATGATGGCTAACCAGTACGGCGCTCTGCGTAAAGCTGCTGCAAAACAGGCCGGCGTGGCCGACGATGACGCTTTTGAGCTGGAGTTTCGCAAAAAGCACCCTTACCCGTTTGCAACCTTAGATACCGTACTGGACCATATTGATCATGTGGTAAAGCTGGTAGGTATTGATTATGTCGGCATTGGCTCTGACTACGACGGCGTAGGTGATTCGCTGCCGGTAGGGCTAAAAGATGTGGCCAGCTATCCGAATTTAATCCATGGCCTGCTGCAGCGTGGTTATAGCGAAGCCGATATCGGAAAAATTCTGTCGGGTAATTTTCTGCGCGTCTGGCGCGAGGTGGAACAATACGCCGCGCAACAGCAAGCCGGATAAACACCGGTAATGCGCGGTACAAGCCGCGCCTTACCGGCCCCGCCTAAACCGGCATTTATGGCAGGTACATCACTGAATAAGGCCTGCCAGCAAGCCGATAACACCACCAAATACGCCTCCCCATACCACCAGCCAACCTAAATGCTGGCGGATCATCTGCTGAATAATGTCTTTTACCAAGTCAGGGGTCAGCTCGTTTAAGCGCTGCTGCACTATAGTGTCTACCTTAGCACGCATACTTTCTAACTGTTCCGGCTGGTCCAGTTGTGTCAGCACCAGTTGGTTAAATTCATCAGTTTGCGATATCTCTGCCAGCGCACTTTTCAGCTTGCCGATAAATGGCTCCTTTAACGGTAATAAGGCAGCGCTACCACCAAACATGCCCAGCATACCGCCGAATGATGACTGCTCTACTACTTTTAACAATGAATCAAATGCTGGCGACAAATCGGTTTGCGCTATAACTGGCTCAAAATCAAATGCTTTACTATGGCTTTGCTGTTGGTCTGCCAAAAAGCGCTCGATATTGTTGCGGCTAAAAAACTGTGTCATCACCAGTTGGTAAATTCCTGCTTTAAACTGCTCAAACCGGGCCGGAATGACGCCAGAGCCATACAACAATGGTACTTTCTCAAACAGCATATGCACTGCCAGCCAGTTTGTCAGGGCACCGGATAACGCAAATAAACCGATGCTGAGTAAAAGTGGTTGCTGTAAATACCAAGCTGCCAGCGTAATTGCTGCGGCAACCCCATTAGTAACTACATTTTTATTCATGCCCGCCTCCCGCTGATAAAACATAAACTTATGAGGCGCCGATTCTAATCAGCTAAGCGCAACGGGGCAAGAGCCCGCTTTAGCCGTGGGCAAAATCAGGTTATGCTGGCAGGTATAAGTGAGAGTTAGAAACTACAGATGAAATAAGAAAATACAGATGAAAATAGTTGTGGCCTCGGCAAATCCGGCAAAAATCCGTGCGGTACAGGATGCATTAACACAGGTATTTAACGGCAAAACACTGCAATGCAGCGGGCAAAGTACGGCGTCTGGCGTACCGGCCCAACCCATGAACAGCGAGGAAACCTTACAAGGAGCGCTCAACCGGCTGCAGGCAGTTGCAGCTGCCTCGCCGGGAGCAGACTATTATGTTGCCATTGAAGCAGGTTTAGACGGCGACTACAGCTTTGCCTGGGTTGTCATTGCCCACCAGGAGCGCATCAGTAAAACCCGCTCGGCCAGTTTACCCATTCCACCTGCTGCACTCATGGCATTGCAACAGGGCAAAGAGCTGGGCGATGTAATGGACCTGATGTTTGAGCAACATAATATTAAACAACAAGGTGGAGCCATTGCCATGTTAACCAACCATCTGCTGACGCGCTCAAGTGTGTATCAGCAGGCGATTATCCTGGCAATGATCCCGTTTATTCAGCCACAGCTGTTTAATCCTTAACTGTAAAACTCAGTTGTAACCTAATACTGCACAATGTGCAGTGTCAGTCTCACGGCGGCTGCTTTTAACTTCTACCGTGTCACTGCTGTCAGTCCACACTAAGCTCAGCGCCTGACGTTCTTGCTGAGTTAAATCCACCGTTTTTTGCTGACTAAAATAAAAACGCGGCTCTTGCTCATAATTTTGTTTAACTGCACTCATAGCTGACTCCTGTAGTGGGTATAAAAACAGAGTACCCACTAACTATATAAGCCTTAGCCTGAGCGCAGGCTGAACAATAGACTTTATCTGCTACAGATACGCGCGATTAAATGACTCTTTCGATTGCTGCAGATAACTACGCGCCTTTTGCGCATGATTTTCCCAGATTTGTTTATCAGCGGCATCGGTAAACGGATTTTGATTACTGCTGACTGAGCGTTCGAACCGGTCATAGTGCGTTAGCATGGCTGACGTGATCTGATTAAACTGATCTTTATAGCTTTGGGTATGATCCAGTTGCTCAGCCGTTTTCAGCACAAAACGGATGAGTTCGGTATTATTCCCTTCATCCAGATAACTCTTTGCTTTTAGCGTGATATTACCCGCCACTTCATCCATGAGTTTCTGCCGCACCAGTTCATCTTTGCTAAGTGCCCTGCTAATCGTCTCCTGCGAGCGCGCCATGCTGGCATGTTGTAAAGTGTCGCGCAATTGTTTGTCTAAGTTACGCCGAAAGCTGTCAATACTCTTTTGAATACCCAGTAATTCAGCATCCAGCGTGGCTACCTGTTGCAGCTCTTTTTCCAGTTCAGCCAGAAAACGCTCAGCATCCTGGTAAATTTTCAGACCGTTTTGCTCGGCAAATTTACGGTCAGAGCGGCTCAACCCTGCATCGCTATAGTTCGATTTATCAAAACTGGATGCCAGAAAAGACTTAAACGGCTCAGCAAAAGCCGAGTAAGCCCCTGCACTTACTACATTCAATGTGGCGGTCGCCAGATCGCCAAACGGCTTTAGCATAGAGTTTAGCCGGGCTTGCTGCAGCGGGGTTGTCACACGTTTAGCATCATTGACAATACTGCGGAAACTGGCATAAGCCATCGGATTAGACATTTTGTTACGCTCAGAGCTTGCCAGCGCCAGCGCAATACCTGAATGCAGCGCGTTGGCATATTCCAGATACTGGCGCTGTAAATCCAGTTGGGCAGCGTAGTTAACGCCCAAAGTACGGAAAGACTCAGCCTGCAAGGCAATATTTTGATCCTGACGTAATTTGTCCAGAATACCACTAACAATACGCTGCTCATTCTTCTGTAAAGCGGTTGCCAGTAAAATACGCTCTACCAGTATATCGTCAACATCCACAACACCATTTACAGCTTCAATATCCAGCCGCAGGTAACGCTTGGCGGGTTCATCAATAGATACCCGGTGTGCTTTATAGCTGACATCGCCAGCGCTATGTTCTATCAAAGCAACCGGCTGCCACAGCGCATTGAGTGATGGCATATCCGACACCAGCACATGAATACGATATGCAGTGATATTCGAATCAGGCCGTACCCATAATTCCAGCACCCCCATTTCACTAATAGCATCTTTGCTAAATAGCACGCTATTGCCCGGCTTACAACGCAGTGACAACTCTCCGGAACGCGGTACACCAAGCAAGGCCCGGCAATCGCCCAGTTGGCGCCAGCGCTCAGCATCGCTGTTTTCAAAGCCATCACTAAAAACCACAGCCGCCTGTGCCGACACACCGGGTAGCCAGGCAGCAAGCAATAACGCAATCAAATTACGCATGGAAACTCCGAAACTGGAAGCAAGCATAAAGCCACCGGATAGCGGCTTTTGGAAGTGCAGCTATTTTAACCGAATACCGTACTGCTGCAATACTGCGTTAGTTAACACGGTGCAAAATACTGTATCATCAAACTTCTGACACCCCACCCGCACCCAACAAGAGAGCCGTTTAAATGTGGCTGAATGAAGAGCAAAAGCTCGATGCTGCAATACGAACCTATAGAAAAACGCTGTTGCACTCTACTCCGCAGCATGTCGTTATTGATAATTTATTTGATAGCAACAAACTCGATGAGGTTGTCAGTGTGTTACAACAAGAGGGTTGTTGGCAAACACAGAAACACACCTACTCGGCTTTATATGTCGATAACGCAAAATGGCAGAAAACCCGAAAGAAGCAACGTTTTGTACAACGGGATCTATGGCAGCGCCCTGCTCTTAGTGCTGTAGGCGCACCTGACAATCTTGCCACGCAGTTTTTAGCATTTTTACGTAGTGATGAATTTATGTCGTGGTTATCGCGTATCTTTAAAGTGCAATTGACCGATATCAATGTGGCCAACCCCGATATTAACAGCAATTATTTTCGCTTAGGTGCAGCTGACTTTGTTAATCTGCACGCTGATGACTCCCCCGGTAGAGAAGTATGTATGTTGTTGTATTTAAATAAAGACTGGCAGCACAATAACGGTGGTGAACTGGTTTTTCTGGGAGCGGATGACAACCCCGTCAGTATAGCGCCCTTGTATAACCGCTGCGTATTGTTCAACCCTGCATCAAAGGGCTCTGAGCACTGGGTAAAAGCACTGACAAGCGAAAATACGCAGCAATATCGTTATAACGTGACCAGTTGGTATTGGTCTGAATGATGTTTTGATTTTTGTCGCAGTGACTGAAGCCACACGCCTGGAAACTATGCCCAGGCTCGTCCCTTTTCAGGGAGATATGTGGTAATAAACCTTAAGTGCTGCCTCAACATGTGCATAGCCCATGAGCATCTATTTAAATTAGCTCTAAGTCTTTGTAGACGCGTTAAAATAAAAAAAACACCCGAGCCAAAAGCTCGGGTGTTTTATTTTAATCTGGCGGGAGAGAGTCTCTCAATTGAAAACTCTAAATTTTTGTTTTCAATTAGGATTGTGAATGCATTTAAATATTAAAACCCCAAACATACCCTTAAAGCTTAACGTTTCACGGTATATTTAGCTGATTTCTCCATCACTTCACGCTGTGCTTTATTAGCTTGCTGCAGTACAGATAAAAACACTTCTTTTTTCTGGCTCTGAGTGGCATTGCGGAAAAAATCAGAAATAGAAGCGAACCCTGCATTAGGCGCCGTTCTTACATCTGCCATAGTAAATTTCTCCCGTTACTCTGCTTTTATCAGACTGTTCTTAACAAGTCTTCTTTTAACTGGCGCGCATTATAATTCCACGAAAGGTGATCATCAATGCACTTATCTACATTAATATACTCGGTACTGTTTATGTCAAGGTCTTTCATTAAAAGCGTGACGTTAACAGCATCGGAAAATTCATGCTTAATTTTATCAACTACTTGTTTAGATTCTAAAAATTGCTCGATAAACGTATCAAGCAAAATTCGCCGGCCCTCTTGCTGCTCTCTTGCCTCAACAAAGCCCCAAGACACTATCGGACTCTGAAATACGTACATTAGTTCAACTACGTGGCCATGGCGCAAAGCTCGATCCACGTTTTTCCTGGCAACTTTTAAGCTAGAAAAGGTGCCATCAAGAATAAAGCTTTGCTTATTTTTGAACACCTTATCCAAAATACGCTCAACTAACAGCGATACGGCACCCTGAAACAGATGAGAGTTACTGCCATCGTAGCCCGGCAACAAGCTTCGGTACTCGTCAGCATCTATTCGTAATGTATTATAAAACTGTGCAGCTAAAGCTTGTGAAACTTCGGTTTTACCTGCGCCGGGTGCGCCAGCCATAAAGACAGCGGTTGGTCGGTCAGCTGGAGGGTATAAAGAAGCATCAGTTAATTGCTTAGCAATACGTTCCTTATTTCTTTTGACGAATTCAAGGGCAACGTAAACTATTGCCTGCTCTGAAGCGGAGTAACTCATACCCACTCTTCCCCAAGCGCCTCAGCTTGCTGCAACACTAGCTGTACAGCGTCGTCGGCCATATCTGGCGGGTATTTGTATTTGCGCAATATGCGCTTTACCATCAGGCGCAGGCTGGCACGCACGCTTTCGCGCTTGCTCCAGTCTATACTGATGTTTTTGCGCAGGTTATCGGTTAGCTCATGGGCGATTTTCTTCAGGGTTTCATCGCCAAGCTGCAGCACTGCGGCTTCGTTGTTGGCCAGGGCGTCGTAGAACTTTATTTCATCATCATTCAGCCCCAAATCATCGCCACGCCTGGCCGCTTCACGGAATTTCTTCGCCATCTCAACCAGCTCTTCCATTACCTGAGCAGTTTCTATGCTGCGGTTCTGATAGCGGCTTACTACGTTGCTTAGAAGCTCAGAAAATTTCTTTTGCTGGATCACGTTGCTGGCAAAGCGGCTTTTAATCTCGCCTTCCAGTAAACGTTCTAACAGCTCAACCGCCAGATTACGTTCGGGCAGGTTGCGCACTTCTGCCAGAAAATCATCGTCTAACAGCCCAATATTTGGCTTTTCTAATCCCACGGCATCAAAAATATCGACCACCTGCTCCGAGACGATCGCATTGCCAATAATTTGCCGGATAGCGTGCTCTTTTTCTTCGTCACTGCGCCTTTTAACGCTAATGTCGCGCTTGGTCAGCAACACCTTAATCGCTTGCAAAAATGCCACTTCCTCGCGCACGACTTTGGCTTCATCCAATGTGCAACATAGGCTAAAAGCTTTGCTCATGGCAAGGGCGGTGTCGGCAAAACGTTTTTTGCCGTCTTTGATGCCTAAAATATGGTTTGCCGCGCCGGCCATCAGCTTATGGCTGCTGATAGCAAAGTCGCTATAGTCAAAACCATGCATCATGCTGCGCAGCACATCGAGCTTTTCTTCCAGCAGTGACCAGGCTTCATCCGCATCTACCGTGGGTTTACCACGGCCATTACTGGCGGTGTATTCCTTCAGGGCAGACTTAAGCTCATTCGCTATGCCAATGTAGTCCACCACCAGGCCGCCTTGCTTATCTTTAAACACCCGGTTCACCCGGGCGATGGCCTGCATCAGGTTATGGCCTTTCATCGGTTTATCAACATACAGCGTATGAACGCAAGGCGCGTCAAAGCCGGTTAACCACATATCCCGTACTATCACCAATTGCAGCGGATCAGCCGGGTCTTTAAAGCGCTTTTCCAGCCGCTTTTTTACTTGTTTAGGGTAAATATGCGGCCGTAGCAGCGCCTTATCGCTGGCCGAGCCGGTCATAATCACTTTAATGCCGCCCTTTTCCGGGTCGTCGTCATGCCAATGTGGCCGCAGCGAGACAATCTCGTTATATAAGTGCACACAGATCTCGCGGCTCATGGCCACTACCATGGCTTTACCCTGCTGTGCCATCCCGGGTAATAAATGGTTGCGCTCATCAAAGTGCGCTACTAAGTCTTGCGCCACTTGCTTAATACGCGGCTGCGCACCGACGATACGCTCCAGTGCCGCCCATTTGCTTTTCAGCTTATCTTGTTGGCCTTCTTCTTCATCTTCGGCCAGCTCGTCTACTTCATCATCCAACTGCGGCAACTGATCTTGCTTCAGGCTTAATTTGGCCAGCCGCGATTCGTAGTAAATGGCCACAGTAGCGCCATCTTCTTTCGCCTGTTGCATATCATAAATGTGAATATAATCACCAAACACCGCACGGGTATCGCGATCTTGACTGGATACCGGCGTGCCGGTAAAAGCGACAAAGGTAGCATTGGGCAGCGCATCGCGCAGATGCTGGGCATAGCCTACCTGATATACGTTCTGCTTTACTTGATAAGCAGCACCTGGTTCAGCAGCCAGGTTCGGTAGCGTTTTTTCTTTCAGCTTGGCCTCAAAACCATACTGGGTGCGGTGCGCTTCATCAGCAATCACTACGATGTTATGCCGGGTAGACAGCACCGGGAATTTATCTTCATCAGCACCGGGGGCAAACTTTTGGATAGTGGCAAAGATAATACCGCCCGAGGGCCGGTTGCCGAGTTTTTCGCGTAAATCTTGCCGCGTATCGGCTTGCACCGGTTGCTCACGCAGTAAATCCTGCGCCAGCGAGAATACGCCAAACAGCTGGCCGTCTAAGTCATTACGGTCGGTGATCACTACAATAGTGGGGTTTTCCATTGCTGCTTCGCGCATCACCCGTGCGGCAAAGCAGGTCATGGTAATGCTTTTACCACTGCCCTGAGTGTGCCATACCACACCGCCCTTGCCCTTCCTGTTGACCTGCACATCCTGACGCGATGCTGTTACCACCTGCCCAATAGCAGAGCGCACGGCATGGAACTGATGGTACCCGGCAATCTTTTTCACCAGGGTGCCATCGTCTTCAAACAGTATAAAGAAGCGCAGATAATCCAGCAGGTACTCTGGCGCAAATACACCGCGCAGCATGGTTTCCAGCTCGTTAAACTGCCCAAGCGGGTCCAGGTTTACACCATCAATAGTACGCCACTGCATAAAACGCTCGGCATTGGCCGACAACGAGCCCATACGAGCTTCCGAGCCATCACTTATCACCAGTATTTCGTTGTATTGAAATACATCGGGTATTTGCTCTTTGTAGGTTTGAATTTGGTCGAATGCTTTCCAGATATCAGCATTTACATCAGCTGAATTTTTCAGCTCTATCATTACCAGCGGCAGGCCATTAATAAAAAGAATAATATCCGGCCGGCGGCTGTGTTTAGGGCCCTTAAGGGTAAATTGCTTTACGGCTAAAAACTCGTTGCTGTCAGGGCTATTTTCCCAATCAATCAGCCGGACAAAGTCGCCACGGGTTTCACCGTCTTTCTGGTACTGCACCGGCACACCGCCAAGCAACAGGTTATGAAAACGCCGGTTAGCAGATAACAGCGCCGGTATGCCCAGCTCTTTTAGCTGAGTAACAGCATCATCACGGGCAACCCGGGGAATATGCGGGTTTAGCCGGGCAATAGCGGCTTTTAACCGTTCAAGCAGCAGCGGCTGCACATAGTCAGCACGCTCAGCAAAAGGGCCATCGGGGGCAATGTCATAGCCATTAACGGGCGTGTAGCCAATTTCCGCTAACCACCCAAGCACTTCCAGCTCTAACTGGTCTTCTGTCATGCATCGTCCCTAAATCAGCCAACCTGCTGCAACTTATGTTTGATACCTTGTTGCAGGTTTAAAATCAAGTCTTTAGCTAAAAGCCTCATTAATTACACATTGCCAGCATTTTTTCATAATGCACCTCATCAACCGCTCGAATTAGTGCCAGCACATCGGTAAGAATAGCCTTAGACTCACTCAAAATGGATAGATCATGTTCAGGCTCACTGATGCCTGGTAGATGTGAGTAACTATGAGTAAAGCGTATAATTCGAGCTTTCTTGCCGGTATCAAAGTTCACTATTGCCTCTAGCTGTTTATTAAAATCACCAGCTTTGTCTGGTAACTTAAAAGCCAATACCGTCTCGAGTAATCTACGCGCAACGTTTGCCGTACTGTAATAGGCAGCTAATTCTGCACCATCTGGCAATTTGCTTGCGTCTACGATTGTTTTGAAAAGATAGTGATACTCAGATTCGTATTTGCTTAGCAGTGGATCAAGTATTGTTAAGTAAGCCGTCCGGCCATCACTGCCAACATCAGCTTTTAGCATATATTTGTTTGCTGACGTGTACTTAAACCAATTAGTCACCTGTCTGAAAAAAGTGAAATTATGAGTAAGAACAAAAACCTGGCCGGCATCTTTAATACGGGCTTTCATAAAACCAAATGCACTGTAAATTGAGTTCGCATCAAGGCTGGATATGGGGTCATCGATTACAACGACACCTTGTTGCAGGTTAAAACTACTATCTTGCAGTGATTTCAAAAAATAGATAAACGATATGGCTGTGCGTTCCCCCTCACTCAGGTGCAACGCTGGTTGCCCATTTCGGGTAATATTGTAGCCACCTGCATGGGTTGTAAATTTCAGCTCCTCGCGGCCAAGGTAGGAAATCAAATCATTGGTTAATTCATCAGCTGCAGCAGAGTGCTGACGTATTTCTATATTGAGTTGTTTCACCGTTTTTGATGCTTCAGATATATCAATGGTTACAGCCAACATTTGTGACTCTAAACTCTCTATCTCGTCTTGCTGTTTACTGAAGCTTTCAAACGCTTTGTTCACTTCATCAATTTCTAAAGCTTGTCTCGCTTGTCGCTGGGCCAAAGCAAACTTTTCACAATGCTGGTTATGCTGCTGGATTAAGCTCCGAATATTTTCAAAAGCATTTTTACCAACTGCCGCACTGAATGCACTGCCAGCAGTGGTGACAATTTCAAAAAAGGTTTTTAACTTTGATGTATCTTGGCGTTCGCCATTACCACCGACCAGAAAATCTCTAAGCTCGAGTTTCTTAAATGGGTTAGCAGCCTTTGTTTCAAGTGCTTTCACAATATTGCCCAGCATAGTTGATACCATGTAGGTTTGCTGTTTTAAGCTCTGGAATTCACTGTCATAGTTGGCTATTAAATGTTCGTGCAAGAGCTGTTTATCCGGAAGCGGCAATTTTTCAATAAACGATTTGGTAGCTTTTACCTCGTGAAGCAAAGCACTAATTTCAACCTGAAAGCGCTCAAAGGCATCATTAAAGTGCGCTTCAAGTTGCTGAAGCCGCTGCGGTTCAATTATCTGATTACAAAAACCACATGTGTCTTTTTGCTGCTCACCAGTGTGCAGGTGTAAGCCCGTGCGAACCCACACAGATAATTCAGGATTCTCGGTTAGCTCTGCAAGCGTTGCAGCCACAACCGTTTTGCCTAATACCTGGTCGACCTGATGGTTTAAATCAATAAAGTCCGGGTAATTTGTTGATGGAACGGCTATCGGCTCTTTTGCTGACGCAGACTTTATCGATGTGAATTTATCTACATCTGTACTGCTTAAACGCGGATGAGGTGCAACAAATAACCCCGAGGCACTCTGCTTGAACCTTGCCGCATTATAGGTATTAAACTCACTGCCTTGAGCGGTTAATAGGTTTTTGATTGCCCTGGCTTGGTCAGCACAAAACGATTCAAAACGCTTAACTGCAGCACTCTGCCGCCCAGCCAGCTCTGTTTTTTGCTTTTCTAACTCAATTACCTTAGCTTGTAACTGTTCAATCTGCGCTTGCTTCTCAGCACTATCCTCACCAAGATAATAAACCGGCGGCAAGCTACCTTGGCTGGATTCAAACACCGATCTGGCGACAGTATCCCGATTAAATACCCTCACAGCAGGCGTTTGTTCATTAGCAATGTTGGTTGATGAAACAATCCTTTGGTCAATCAACCATTCAACACGTCCTTCGGGCATTATCTGTTTGGTCTGCAGATACGAGAACAATCCCGAAAGCGTTGTTTTACCTACACCATTCCAACCGTAAATCAGGTTAAAACGCGCAAAATTTGGTAACGCTTCAGGCCAGGTGAAGTCTCTAAAAATTCGGTACCGCTCAATCCTTGTAATACGCTTAATTTGCATTAGCTAACCTCCGCCAAAGCTGCTTCTGCCTCAGGCAAACGTAACTGGCCAGAGATTAGGCGGGGAAGTAAGGTATCGCGCACAGTTGAAAGTGTTTGAACACTTGTTCGATTCTGGTGAATCTTTTCAAAGATTGGCTTAACAAACTCTGAGAAAGCTTGAGTCACTGGTTTTGCGGGTTCAATAATTGCAATTTCTCGTAACGCTTTTAAAGACAGATACTTTTGAGTAGTCCCTGCCATTCGAGCTTCGAGATAGTGTTTCATCTCTTTTGAACTAAGCAACAAGTAAATGTAGCTAGCAAATTCGGGGCGCTTAGATGTTTTAAATAATCCAATATTCTTAATAGCGAAGTCAGTAGATTCGTTAAGTACAAAGGCAGTTGCCCCCACAGTTCCAATCATTGTTATGAGTACATCAAGATGATCAACCTTACTTCGTTTTGATATATCGAGGTAATCAGCTTCACTAATTAGATATGCGCCATCAAAAAGCAATTCGCCGCTGGTAATATGTTTTGAGGTTAGTAGTGGGTAACCAGTTTCAGAAGTTTTGGGGGATGCATGCGTACCATCTCTAACGTCAATAATGTCACTACATTTCTTAACCTCCCACCCCTCTGGTATTAACCCCTGCGGGGATTCCACCAAGCGAGAGGGAAATAGCGCTTGGATCTCGGCTGGCAGGCTGGGGGCTTGCGCGCCAGCATTAGCGTGCACCGGGTCAAAATCGACAAACCAGGATTTAAACAGCGCTTGGGCGATGGCTTCTAAGATGGCGTTGGTTTCGCGCAGCAGGACGATTCGTTCGTCAAATGCTCCCAATACCTGCGCGATTTCATTCTGAATCTCAATCGGTGGTAGTGGTATCACAAAAGATTCAATATGAGCCTTTGTAATAGCACGTCGTGAACCACCTGCATTGAAAGACTCGATGTAACTTTTAATTGTTGGGTGGGTAAGGTAACTCGCAATATATCCAGGTGATGCAACAGATTTATCAAGTCGAATAATAGATACGTGCTGATTTACACATGCGGGAAGCACCTTCGAAGGTACGAGACAAGCTCTACCAAAAGTGACTCCATCCCCTGTAATATTCAAAAGAATGTCTTCTTCTTCTAGCCATACGCCCTTTAAAGCCTCAGCTTGTAAATCAGAAATAAACGCCAAACCTGTTTCAGAAAATTCACGATCATAAACGTTTTGACTACGTACTAATGCAAAACTGATACGTGCTTTAAGGTAAGCTGCTTGCCCTCCTTTTGGTGTTGCACCCGACCCGATTTTCTGTGTTAAGTCTTTTAGTTTCGCTAACCGCCAAGACTCTGGAAATGGTAAGGGAGAAATCAGCACATCTTCAGAACTCATATCCCAGTCCTCCTAACTTCTGGCGGATTAACTGGTCTAGCTCGGCGCCTTTGGCCATTTGCTCACCGAGTTTTTCGGTTAGCATGGTCATTTTATCGGCAAAGGCTTCATCGCAATCTTCTACTGCTTCCGCACCAACATAGCGGCCTGGCGTTAATACATGGCCATGTTCAGCAATTTCGCTAAGCGGCACGCTGCGGCAAAAGCCCGGAATATCTATGTAACCTTGCTCAAAGCCTTCAATGCCAGTCATATCCTCACCGCGCCAGGCTTTGGCGGTGTTAGCGATGCGGTTAATGGCTTTTTGGTCCAGCTCGCTTTGTACACGACTGATCATCCTGCCCAGTTTGCGCGCGTCGATAAATAGCACTTCACCTTTACGCTGCTGTTTTTGTTTAACTAAAAACCATAAACAGGCCGGTATTTGGGTGTTAAAGAATAGTTGGCCCGGTAGCGCTACCATTACCTCTACTACATCGGCATCGACCATGGCGCGGCGTATATCGCCTTCGCTGTTCTGGCTGGAACTCATAGAGCCATTAGCCAGTACTATGCCGGCGCGGCCGGTGGGTTTTAAGTGATACAACATATGTTGCAGCCAGGCGTAGTTAGCATTGCCCTGTGGTGGTGCGCCATATACCCAGCGCGGGTCGCCTTCCAAGCTGCCATGCCACCAGTCGCTGATATTAAACGGCGGATTAGCCAGGATGTAGTCGGCGCGTAAATCGCGGTGCTGGTTTTTGGTAAAGGTGTCGCCAGGCTCTTTGCCTAAGTTAAAGTCGATACCACGAATGGCCAGGTTCATCGCCGCCAGGCGCCAGGTCGTCGGGTTAGACTCCTGGCCGTAAATGGATACATCGCCAAGCTTACCGCCGTGTGCTTCAATAAACTTTTCCGATTGTACAAACATGCCGCCACTGCCGCAGCACGGGTCATACACCTTGCCATGATGCGGGTCCAGCACGTTCACCAGGGTATTAACAATAGATTGCGGCGTATAAAACTGGCCGCCTTTTTTACCCTCGGCACTGGCAAACTGGCCTAAAAAGTACTCGTACACCTGGCCTAAAATATCGCGTGCTTTGCTTTGGTCTTCACCAAAACCGATGGTAGAGACAAGGTCTACCAACTCGCCCAGCTTACCGTCAGGGAGTGGCGCGCGGGCGTAGCGTTTATCTAAAATGTTTTTTAAGGTGGGGTTTTCCAGCTCTATTGCGGCAAGCGCGTCATCAATGCGTTTGCCGATATCAGTTTGCTTGGCGTTAGCGCGCAGTGCTTCCCAACGCGCGCTCTCCGGCACCCAGAACACATTCACCATTTTAAAGTAATCACGATCTTCAAGCTCAGCAGTCAGAGCGTCCTCGCTGGCATCAGCAAAATACAGTTCATCGCTTGGATCTTGCAGACGTTTTAACAGCTCGCTGCGCCGGCCGGCGAAGGAATCTGAAATAAACTTTAAGAAAATTAAGCCCAGCACTAAGTGCTTGTACTCAGCCGCATCGACGTTTGCACGTAGCTTATCGGCGGTAGCCCAGAGTGTTTTTTTGATGTCTTGCAGCATACAGCGGAGTGTCCTTTTAACGCGCATCGCACGCGTTTTGATGTTATGTAACGCAGTTGGCACAGAGCCTGACAGGTGATGTGCGCTAATTTAACGCATTTGGCAATATCGAGCTAGTTGAAGTGGGTAATACAGGCAGCTTTTGGATGTTAGCAAGAGGGATTCACTCATGCCATCCATGGCATTCGCCCTTCGGGTGGCTGAGCCATGCAAAACGGCTATCCTGCCGTTTTGTCGAACCGAAGGGTTCTCATCAAATCCTCGATCTCTGCCGCATAAATGACAAAGGCCCACGCTTTTGGCGTGGGCCTTTGTCATTTATCTGGCGGAGAGAGAGGGATTCGAACCCTCGTTAGGGGTTAACCTAAACACACTTTCCAGGCGTGCGCCTTCAGCCACTCAGCCATCTCTCCGGAACTTGCGTTGCAAGCGCGGCTATACTAGGGAAATTCACCGCGCGCTGCAACTGTTATATGCAGTAGTACTTTGTTTATGCCTGCTTTTTATACATATCCGGCCAAAAGTCTATCAGGCGTTGCCTTTTACCTGCTTTCTCAAATCAGCAGCAAAGCCCAGCATACGGTTTAACGGTATCAGGGCTTTTTCACGCTGCGCGGCATCAACAAAGATCTCATGGCCGTTAGTGTCGGTCAGGGCCGCCTCAATCGCTTTTAAGCCGTTCATTGCCATCCAGGGGCAATGGGCACAGCTGCGGCAAGTAGCGCCGTTACCGCCGGTTGGCGCCTCAATAAAGGTTTTGCCGGGCATCTGCTGTTGCATCTTATAAAAGATGCCCTTATCAGTGGCGACAATAAAGGTGTCGTTAGGCAGCGTTTGGCTGGCTTTAATCAGTTGGCTGGTAGAACCTACAGCGTCTGCTAACTGTACTACGCTGTCAGGCGATTCCGGGTGCACCAGCACTGCGGCATCAGGGTACTGTTTTTTCAGCTCAATAAGCGCTTTGGCTTTAAATTCATCGTGGACGATACAGGCGGCATTCCACAGCAACATATCAGCGCCGGTTTGCTTTTGTACCCAGGCGCCCAGGTGCTTATCCGGCCCCCAGAGGATTTTTTTACCCTGGCTGTCCAGATAATCCACCACATCCAATGCAATCGATGATGTTACCACCCAGTCGGCGCGGGCTTTTACTGCAGCAGAGGTATTGGCATATACCACTACGACACGATCAGGATGCGCATCGCAAAAGGCTGAGAACGGCTCTGCCGGGCAGCCTAAATCCAGCGAGCAGGTAGCATCCAGCGTGGGCATTAATACCGTTTTGTTAGGGGTAAGAATCTTGGCGGTTTCGCCCATAAACTTTACCCCGGCAACGATCAATGTTTTCGCCGGATGTTCATTACCAAAACGAGCCATTTCTAAAGAGTCTGACACACAGCCGCCGGTTTCTTCAGCCAACGCCTGTATCTCCGGATCAGTATAATAATGTGCTACCAACACAGCGTCTTTTTGCTGTAACAGGGTTTTGATACGGTCTTTATAGGCTTGCTTTTCGTCACCGCTCAGAGGCAGTGGCTTTTTCGGAAAGGCAAAGTCTTGCTCTGTGAAATACAACGTCTGTTCCATAGGGCTTACCTGCTGACTTTAAAGGGCGGCTATTATAGCGCTGCGAATTAAGAAAATACAGTATGGCGGCATGGTGGGTCATGATGGATTCGAACCATCGACCAACGGATTAAAAGTCCGCTGCTCTACCAGCTGAGCTAATGACCCATGCAGGAAAAACGGAGAAAATTGGTGGGTCATGATGGATTCGAACCATCGACCAACGGATTAAAAGTCCGCTGCTCTACCAGCTGAGCTAATGACCCAAACAGGGATATCGAAGTGGTGGGTCATGATGAATTCGAATCATCGACCAACGGATTAAAAGTCCGCTGCTCTACCAGCTGAGCTAATGACCCATTTCGATATCAAAGTTTGCGCGGTTGGTGGGTCATGATGAATTCGAATCATCGACCAACGGATTAAAAGTCCGCTGCTCTACCAGCTGAGCTAATGACCCTAACCGCGGACGCATATCTTACTGATTTACGGCTTTTGTGCAACCAAAAAGTGTTAAAAACCACGCCTATGTGGTCTGACTGCTCAAAATGCCAGCGTTTAGAGGTGTTAAAGCTTGCAGAAAAAACCCGGCCTAAGCCGGGTTTGTATTATTTAAGTGCGTTGATTCTATCCTGCGCCAGCTTCGCTGAAGTAGCGTTGGGCTGTTTTTCCAGCAGCTGGCGATAATATCGCAGTGCTGTATTTTTGTCGTTCTCGCGCTCTGCCACCTGCCCTAGTTTTAATAAGGCGTCAGCTACTTTACCGGAATCCGGGAAGTTCTTTACTACCCGTTCAAAATGCGTCTTTGCTTTAGCCAGTTCATTATTGTTAAATAACAACTGTCCCAGCCAATAATGTGCGTTAGGCGCATAGCCTGAATCAGGGTAATTCTTGATAAAGCTTTCGAACTCAGGAATTGCTGCGTCATAGCGGCGATCTTTCAGAACCATGTTTACCGCTTTATCATAGGCTTCATTTTCTGAAACATCAGATGAATACACTGCAGCCCCCGCAGCAGGTGCTGAGGTATTAGCAGGTATGGTCGGTATATTGGCAGACGGCGTTGTCTGTATAGCACTGACACGCCGGTCTATCTCCTGATAGATATCGCGCTGACGCTGCAGGATTTCGTCAAGCTGATACGTATGTGTTTCAGTTACTCCACGCAGCTCGCTGACTTCGTCCAGTAGCGATTGTAACTGTTGTGCCATGCGAAGCTGTGCATCTGACCTTGCTTCAACAATACGTTCAAGCGCAGTTAAGCGTTGTTCTATTGAACCCGCAGGCTGAGCCTGTTGAGTAGTGTTAATAGCAGTTCGGTTGCGGTTAATATCAGTAACCGGCGCCGGATTTGCGATAGCACTGGCGTGAGCCAGTGTTATCGCTGTAAGCAGAGTATATTTCACTGTCATGCGTATCAATGTAGTAATGAGTCTGGATTAGTAGACTAACACTGCACGACGGTTTTTAGCAAAGCCTGCTTCGGTACGTGATGTATCAGCTGGCTTTTCTTCACCGTAGCTTACAGTTGAGATTTGGCCGGCAGAAACACCCAGGTTTTGCAGATACTGTACTACAGAAATAGCACGACGCTCGCCCAGGGCGATGTTGTATTCTGGCGTGCCGCGCTCGTCAGTGTGGCCTTCAATAGTAACGCGAACACTTGGGTTAGCTGTTAAAAAAGCACCGTGAGCTTGCAGTACTTCAATGAACTCAGGACGTACAGTCGCTTTGTCAAAATCGAAGTAAACTGTATTTTCCTGACGCAGAGCTTCCAGCTTCTGGCGTAACTGCTCAGCAGGGCTTACTGTTTGGCTGGCAGTATCAACTTGCACAGTCTCGCGGCCAACACCAGAGGTATCAGCATCAGATGCGTCAGTTGAAGAAGTTGAGCTACAAGCAGCCATGGTCAGCACTGGTAATGCAATCAATAAACCTTTTAACACTTTATTTAATTTCATGATGTTGTCCTTAGTATTTAAATGTAATAACGCTTTTCTTTTATAAAAACGGCGACCACGACGGAGATTTAACTTGCCCTTCTACCGCCGGCAGACGCGCTTTAAAACGGCCGTCCATAGAAACCAGTGCTAACACCTGCGAAGAACCATGAGTGGTACTATAAATAATCATAGAACCATTTGGCGCCACGCTGGGTGACTCGTCCAGATTTGTTTTTGTTAACACTTGCATAAAGCGGGTCTGACGATCCATTTTTGCAATGTGATACTGCCCTCTGGTGCGATTCACCATTACAACCGAATTTCCATCCGGAGTGTAAGAGCCCGCCAGATTCATTTCACCTTCAAAGGTTAAACGTCTGGTTGCACCCGTTAACAAATTTACGCTATAAAGTTGCGGATTGCCACCTCGCTCCGAACTAAATAGCAGCTCCTTACCATCAGGTGCCCACGACGGTTCAGTGTCGATAGCACGATGATTTGTTACCCGCGTTAATGCCTTGGTAGCTACTTCCATCACGTAGATTTCTGCATTACCGTCTTTCGACAGTACCATGGCTAAACGCTTCCCGTCCGGCGACCATGTTGGCGCACCGTTAATACCCGGTGAACTGCTTAACATAGTGCGGCGTCCGCTATAAATATCCTGAATATAAATCTGTGACTGGCGTTTCTCAAATGTTACATAGGCCAATTTGGTACCATCAGGTGACCAGCTTGGCGACATTAACGGCTCTTTCGAGCGTAATAACACTTGCTCATTTGCACCATCATAATCAGCAACAACCAACTGATATGGGAACTGCTGGTTGCGATTTACTAATACATACGCAATTTTGGTTAAAAACGCTCCGCGTTCACCGGTCAGCTTTTCATATACTATGTCGCTGATACGATGGGCATACTGACGGAACTGGCTGCCATTAATGGTGGTTTCACGGCTATCAAGAATATGAGCATTACTGCCGGTTAAACGGCCAGCATTTAATGATTGCCTGTCTGCGCTGTTACTACCCTTTAAAACATCAACTAATTCAAAACTAACAGTATAACGGTCAATACCTATTTCTGTTATCTGGCCAATAACAATAGCCTCAACACCTTCACGTGCCCAGGCAGCGTAATCAATTTGTGCTGAAGTTGGTGGCCGCTGCGGCATTTTTATACTGGCCAACGGGCTAAATTTGCCGCTGCGCATCAGGTCAGCCGCAATCACTTCATCTATACGCTCTTTAGGTAAATTAGCACCTTTAAAAGTAAATGGCAGTATTGCAATTGGCCGGGCAGAGTCGATACCCTCGGTAATTACAATTTCTAAAGATGCCTGAGCAACTGTACTTAACATCAGCGATATAATAACAACTGCATTTCTGAACAATTTAAACATAATCAAAATTCTGGACTCACCGTTAAGTTAATGTCTTTCAACTGGTTATACACATCCGGGTCTGGCGACACAGGTAAAGTACCTGCACGGTTTACAGCCCGCACAGCGGCGTCACATACTGTTTTGTCACCGTTGATAACACCAACATTAGTAACAAAACCATTACTCGCTAAGCGAATATTTATCCGGCACGACCGGCCACGCATACTTTCATCAACCAACAAATTGCGCTGCACCGCATCGCGGATCAGCGCAGTATAACGCTGCACTTCGGTCGCGGCCTGCCTTGCTCTGGCAGCTGAACGGGCCTGAGCTTCTTTAGCCAACTGTTCCTGCATAGCTCTTTCCTGCTCGGCACGTTCTTTAGCTTCTGCAGCCTGACGGGCACGCTCCGCAGCCGCTTTCTCTGCAGCTTCCTGCTCAGCTTTACGTTTTTGCTCTGCGGCCTTGGCCGCCTCTTCCGCTTTTTTCCGCTCTTGTTCTTTCGCTATTCTGGCCTGCTCCGCTTCACGCGCTTTAGCAGCTTCCTGCTCCTGCTGTCTTTTCGCATCTGCAGCGGCAGCCCGGGACCGTTGTGCTTCTTCATCGGCCTGACGTTTCTCAGCAGCTACCCGCTTTAAACGTGCCTCTTCTTCGGCACGATTTCTTTCTGCCTGCTGGGCCCGGCGCTCCAAATCACGAATACGTTTTTCTTCAGCAGCCCGGGCGTTGTCACGCTCCTGCTGCATTTGTTGCACCCGGTTGTTTAACTGCTGTTGATCTATCGCTACGGCTTCAATTGGTGCTTTGCCTTCAGATTCCTGGCTAACACTCACCATCTCAGGTGTACTGGAAAAATCTGCACCAAAAATCAGCACTATCACTATAGCCAAATGCAGGCCAAGCGACTTCGCGAGTTGTGGATCTATTGCAACAGCCATTTTAATTTGAATCCACGTTATCTGTCATCAGGCCTACAGAAGGCGCACCAGCACCTTTAAGCACATTGATCAGGCGGATAACAGCATCATAACTAACTTTACGATCACCCTTTACTATCACTTGCGTACCCGGCTCTATTTTCAGCCAACTGGCTACTTCCACCGTTAACTCAGCCGCAGTAAATGGACCCTGCTGTTTGCCATCTTTCTCAAAATAGTACAAGCCGTCCTGATCTACTGTGGCGACAAGTGGTGTTTTACCGTCTTGCATTTGCTTTATAGGCTCTGCTGCTGATTTAGGTAATTCTACCTTCACACCCTGAGTAATCAACGGCGTGGTCACCATAAAAATGACCAATAGCACCAACATAACATCGATATAGGGCACTACGTTTATTTCAGCCTTCAAACGACGTTTTTTACGTACATACATCAGGCAGCTTCTCCGCCGTTAGATACAGCCTGCCGGTGCAGAATATTGGCAAACTCTTCAACAAAGTTGGCATAGCTACTTTCCAGCACTTCTACCTGATGTGAAAATTTGTTGTAGGCAATTACCGCAGGAATTGCAGCAAATAAACCAATTGCCGTAGCAATAAGTGCTTCGGCAATACCCGGCGCTACCATTGCAAGCGTAGCTTGCTCTACGGCACCTAAAGCAATAAATGAGTTCATAATACCCCATACTGTGCCGAACAGGCCGATATAAGGGCTGATAGAACCAACCGTGGCTAAAAACGGTAAATGCATTTCCAACCGCTCTACCTCGCGCGATAAACCAACCCGCATTGCGCGTTGCGTACCTTCCATTACTGCTGCAGGTTGCCGGCTGTTGGTTTTATGCAGGCGGGCAAACTCTTTAAAACCGGCTTTAAACAGGGTTTCTAAACCATTGTTGGATGCTCTGGCGCTGACTTCATTATATAATTTAGCTAAGTCAACTCCCGACCAGAACTTATCTTCAAACTTCTTTGCTTCAACCACAGCTTCACTTAAGGCTTTACGGCGGCGGAAAATCATAGTCCATGACATTACTGACATTGCCAGTAAAATCAGCATAACCAGTTGCACAACAAAACTGGCTTCGATCAACAAACTTAAAATAGAAATTTCACCTGCCACGCGCTAACACCTCTGACACTTTGGCCGGAAAAGCCCTGGCCTTCATCTCCTGTAATGAAATACAGGCTACTTTAATACGTGCTGAACAGATTAACTCTGCCGCACCATTATGAATATTTTGCTCAAAAACCATACTAGCTTGCTTTAAGGTACTGATTTGGCTAGACACCGTCAATAATTCATTAAATCTCGCTGGCTTTTTGTTATCCATTAAAACTTGTGTAACAACAAAAGCGACATTATTTGACAATAATAAATCCTGTTCAATACCCAGGGCGCGCAACCACTCGGTGCGCGCTCGTTCAAAAAATTTTAAATAATTAGCATAATATACTATTCCCCCTGCATCGGTATCTTCATAGTACACACGCACAGGGAATGTAAAGACTGTTTCTGACATGAGCATTCGCTTTAATTGCTGCATATGATAAGTAAGCCGGGACACTAACTCAATTGCCTGACAAGCAGAACGGCAACTATATTTTTCTTCACCAGCTACTTGTAATTTTCATTTGTTTCTGTTGACCCATGTAACGTTGTGAGGTTCCGTAAAAATACATTTTTTATACCTCATTTAGCCCTATATGCCAGACACACTTAATCCAACATCCACCTATGGAAACCTGATAAAAAGTAATGTGCTGTATCTTCCACGCTGAAGATTAACCCCAGATGAACAGTGCACTTGCGAGGAAGCCATTCCAAAGGTTGGCTAAATTTAACGCGAAGTCACTTTTGCCAGGCATTAGTTTTTCTAATACCTTGGCGCTAAATTTTCTCGTTTGAAGTAATTACTCGAAATCCTTATTATTACGCCTGTGTTCTGAGCTAGCGCAAAAGTGAGGCAAGAAGTTACCGCACTTTAGTGAAGATCATTTGGCAGCGAGATTTGTGTTATTACCAAATTTTGTTGCTGCTTAAGCATGTTCCCTGGATTTTTTGAAGCACTCCTTCAACTTGTTGCATTGCCCGCTCCCTGAGCGGGCTTTTTTTTTATCCGCGCTCCTGGTTGGAGCTGCAGTGTTGTTGGCTGCATTCGCTCATTCTAATCACATAGGAAACTATGTTCATGGGGTCGCGCTGGCGTTTCAGCTCGCTCATTTGCCGCCTAACTACAGCTTAAACTGGTTAGGGAATGTTAATTTACTAATCTGTTTGCGGTAAATCGAAACCAAAATGCTGATACGCCCGTGGCGAGGCAATACGGCCACGCGGCGTACGCTGAATAAAACCCTGCTGAATTAAGAACGGTTCTATCACATCTTCAATAGTATCTTTTTCTTCGCCAATGGCGGCGGCTAAGTTATCTAAACCAACCGGGCCCCCCATAAACTTTTCAATAATCGCCAGCAAAAGCTTACGGTCCATATAGTCGAAGCCTTCGGCATCAACATCTACCATTAACAGTGCCTGTGCGGCTATGTCTACCGTTACCTCACCATTGGCTTTAACCTGGGCATAATCGCGCACACGGCGTAGTAACCGGTTAGCGATACGGGGCGTACCGCGCGAACGTCTGGCAATTTCTGCCGCACCGGCTTCGTCTAACACTAAATTAAGAAAATGTGCTGATCGCAGAATAATCTGCGTTAACTCGGCCACTTTATAAAACTCCAGCCGCTGCACTATGCCAAAGCGATCGCGTAGCGGTGAGGTTAAGGCTCCGGCACGGGTAGTCGCGCCAACCAGGGTAAACGGCGGTAAATCCAGTTTTATGGAGCGCGCCGCTGGGCCCTCGCCTATCATGATATCGAGTTGATAGTCTTCCATCGCCGGATAAAGAATTTCTTCCACTACCGGGCTTAAGCGGTGGATCTCGTCAATAAACAACACATCGTTTGGCTCAAGGTTGGTAAGTAGCGCCGCTAAGTCACCGGCTTTTTCCAGCACCGGGCCCGAGGTGGTTTTAATATTTACGCCCATTTCATTGGCCACGATCATCGCCAGTGTAGTTTTACCCAAACCCGGCGGGCCAAAAATCAGCAGGTGGTCCAGCGGATCCCCCCTGCCACGGGCGGCCTCAATGAAAATGGCCATCTGCTGGCAAACATGCTCTTGTCCGGTGTAGTCGGCCAGGGTTTTGGGCCTTATCGCGCGGTCAATTACCTCGTCTTCGCGGGTGGCACTGGTTTGAATTAAACGATCAGCTTCTATCATGGCTTACATCATGCTCCGCAGCGCTGCTTTAATAAGCTGTTCACTGCTCATTCCGCTTTGTTTAGTCTTTTGTACAGCTTTATCAGCTTGCAGCTGGCTGTAACCCAGCGATACCAAGGCACTGGCAGCATCTTGCTCTGCACTTTGCTCAGGGCTGAAAATCGCTTGATCATCTTGTAGCACTAAGCCATCGGTAACCGGGGTGCTGGGCGCTATGCCCCAGTCTTTTAACCGGTCACGCATTTCTACCACTAAACGCTCTGCCGTTTTTTTGCCCACTCCCGGCAACTTCACCAGGGTGCTGACATCATCAAGTTGGACACAGCGCACAAATTGCTGCGCGGTCATACCGGATAATATCGTCAGCGCTAATTTGGGACCAACTCCGTTGGCTTTAATCAGTTGACGAAACAGCGCTCGCTCAGCCTGATTAACAAAGCCGTATAACAGCTGCGCATCTTCGCGTACAACAAAATGGGTATAAATAGTGGCTTCTACACCTATAGCCGGTAGCTGATAAAAACTGGTCAGCGGCAGCTGAACCTCATAGCCGACACCTGCCACTTCTATTAATAAGTCCGGCGCCTGCTTTTCCAGCAGAATACCGCGTAAACGTCCAATCATAAGGTCTGCTTATAGAATAAGGTGATAAATCTGCCTAGCGTAACCTGCCACGTACGGTTTTACGCGCTTGGCCAGCCAAACTGATTAAACTCTGTTGAGTATGCCCATGACACAGGGCGACTGCAAGCGCATCAGCGGCGTCGGCCTGCGGGTTAGCCGGTAATTTGAGTAAGGTGCGTACCATATGCTGTACCTGGGCTTTGTCAGCGGCGCCGGTGCCAACCACTGATTGCTTGACCTGACGCGCTGAGTATTCGTACACCTCAAGCCCGGCATGTTTGGCGGCGACAATAGCCGCACCACGCGCCTGCCCCAGTTTTAACGCAGAGTCGGCATTGCGCGCCATAAACACCTGCTCAATAGCAAAAATAGTCGGCCTTGTCTGGCTGATAATTTCGCTGACGCCATTGAAAATATCCAGCAAGCGCTCAGGCAGTAAATCAGTGGTGGTAAGCCGGATACAGCCGCTGGCGACATACTCAAATTTCATGCCTACCTGGCGCACAACACCATAACCGGTTAAGCGGCTGCCGGGGTCAATGCCCAGAATAATGTTCACTGCTGCGCCACGCTTAACCGTGCTCAACCATCAGTTCGTCACTGATATCGGCATTGTGATACACATTTTGCACGTCATCTGAGTCTTCCAACTGATCAAGTAGTTTAAAAAACGCCGCCACATGATCCGCATCCACCTCAGCGCGGGTGGCCGGTATTAAGGTTACTTCGCTACTATCCGGCATAAAACCGCCAGCTATCAGCGCGTCTTTCACGTCATTAAACTGCTCTGCTGCTGTCAGCACTTCAAAGCTGCCATCTTCATGGCTTAGGATATCTTCGGCACCGGCATTCAGTGCCGCTTCCATCAGGCTGTCTTCATCCATGCCGGGGGCAAACACTAACACGCCACGGCGGCTGAACAAATAGGCTACTGAGCCGCTGGTGCCCAGACTGCCGCCTGCTTTAGTAAAAGCATGGCGTACATCAGCTACGGTACGTTTATGGTTGTCGGTCATGGTTTCAACAATTACCGCCACACCGTTCGGGCCATAGCCTTCGTACACCAACTCTTCGTAGTTTTCGCCCTCGCTGGCACCGGCACCGCGCTTTATGGCGCGGTCTATGGTATCGCGGGTCATATTTTCTGACAGGGCTTTATCTACCGCCAAACGCAGCCGCGGGTTAGCGCTGATATCAGGGTTTAAGCGGGCAGCAACAGTTAACTCGCGGATAATTTTGGTGAAAATTTTATTTTTCTTCGCATCCTGACGGGCTTTGCGATGCTTCATGTTCGCCCATTTACTATGGCCGGCCATCAGTTACTCCTTAGTTGTGGCAGCAAAATTGCTGCCACGGTATTGCAGGTAAAATGGTAAAACTTATTCTGCTTTAGCTAGCACAGCTATGCCAAGCTCAGCCAGCTGCGCCGGGTTAGCGGCGCCGGGGGCGTCGGTTAACGGGCAGGCGGCCGTGGCGGTTTTAGGGAATGCCATCACATCACGAATTGACGTGGCACCGGTCATTAACATCACCAGTCGGTCCAGGCCAAAAGCCAAACCGGCATGCGGTGGCGCACCATATTTTAACGCTTCAAGCAGGAAGCCGAATTTCTCTGCCGCCTCTTCATCGCTAATCCCCAACAAGGTGAATACTTTCGCCTGTACTTCAGCAGTATGAATACGCACCGAACCGCCACCCAGCTCGGTACCGTTTAATACCATATCGTAGGCATTAGATAACAACTTACCCAGCTCAAGTTCACTATTGGCGGTATTTAAAAACGCCGCCGTATCCAGCGGTGAAGTAAAGGGGTGATGCACAGCAGAGAAGCTGCCATCGTCGTTTTCTTCAAACATCGGGAAGTCCACCACCCACAGGGGCTTCCAGCCAGGCTGGGTAATGCCTAAATCTTCGCCCAGCTTTAAACGCAGCGCGCCCATGGCTTCACACACCACTTTGTAGCTGTCGGCACCGAAGAAAATTAAATCGCCGTTGTTGGCACCAGTACGCGCAATAATAGTGCTGATAATATCCGGTGTTAAAAACTTGGCTACCGGCGATTGTACGCCATCCGCACCTGCGGTTACATCGTTGACCTTCATCCAGGCTAAGCCTTTGGCGCCATAGATGCCAACAAAGCTGGTGTAGTTATCAATATCTTTACGCGATACTTTTTCGGCAGCGCCCGGTACTTTTAGCGCCACTACGCGGCCTTTGGCATCATTGGCCGGGCCAGAGAATACTTTAAATTCAACGTCTTTGAGTAAGTCGGCCACATCGACAAACTGCATCGGGTTACGCAGGTCCGGCTTGTCTGAACCATAAAGCCGCATCGCTTCCCAGTATGGCATGCGTGGCATCTTGCCTAAATCGACGCCCAGCAACTGGTTAAACATCTGTTGCACCATTTGCTCAGTCACTTCCATGACCTGCTCTGCGCTCATAAACGAGGTTTCAATATCAATCTGGGTGAATTCCGGCTGGCGATCAGCACGTAAATCTTCATCGCGGAAACATTTTACAATTTGATAGTAACGATCCAGACCTGACATCATCAGTAATTGTTTAAACAATTGCGGCGATTGCGGCAACGCAAAAAACTGGCCTTTGTGCGTACGGCTGGGCACTAAGTAATCGCGTGCGCCTTCCGGCGTTGCCTTGGTCAGAATAGGGGTTTCAACATCCATAAAGCCATGGCTGTCCATAAAGTTACGCACAAAGCTGGTAACGCGGGCGCGAAACTTTAACCTATCGCTCATCAATGGCCGGCGCAGGTCAAGGTAACGGTACTTTAAGCGCTGCTCTTCACTGTTGTTCTGGTTGGAGTCCAGCGGTAATGGCGCGGCTTTATTAAGAATAACCAGATCGCTGGCATACACTTCCACTTCGCCGGTAGCCATATCTTTGTTAATTTGCGAGTCAGGCCGGGCCCGCACCTGACCTTTAATCTGAATACAGAATTCATTGCGCAGTGTATAGGCAACGTCAAACAGGTCTTTTAAATCGGGGTCACAAACAACCTGCACCATGCCCTCACGGTCGCGCAGGTCTAAGAAAATCAAACCACCCAGATCGCGGCGCCGGTTAACCCAGCCGCATAAAGACACTTGTTGCCCAACATGTTGTGCGGTTAATAAACCGCAATAATGGCTACGCATTAAACCTTCCTTCTACCTTGCTAATCAGCGGCACTAAAATGACGGCTAATTATATAGAAATGACGCCTAATGTCACTGCCCGCTTACGAAAACACCGCCCGGGAAAAACAGTACTGGTTTTTACCCTGCTGCTTAACCCGGTACATCAGGCTGTCGGCTACTTTCAGCAGTTTGGCACTGCCGGTACCATCATCCGGATAAATAGCAATACCAATGCTGGCACCCACCCTAACTTCACCTACCGAAAGGGTTACCGGCTGGCTTAGCTGATGCAGCATTTTTTCTGCCACTATAGCGGCATCTTCCCGGCTAAGCAGGCCGGTAAGTAACACCACAAATTCATCGCCGCCAAAACGGGCAACGGTATCGCTTTTTCTGACTGCATCTTTGAGCACCAAAGCAAGTTTCAGCAGCAGTTCATCGCCTACATCATGGCCATACAGATCGTTTACTTCTTTAAAACCATCCAGATCGATAAATAACAAGGCCAGAATCTCATTGTGCCGGGCATGTTGCAACAAAGCCTGCTCTATCCGCTCTTTAATCAGCCCGCGATTAGGAAGCTGCGTTAAATCGTCATGTGTGGCCATAAAACGCATTTTTTGTTCGGCTTGCCGGCGCAGCCGTACTTCTTTGCGCAACGACAAATTCCAGATCACAAAAAATGTCAGCAATGCTAATGCGGCGCCACCAATTTGCCACATCATGCGGTTAAATTGAGCTTTGTTAATGCCCTGCGTTATCTGAAAGCTAAACCATTTTTGATACAACTGTTGCCGCTCTGCCTGGCCGATGCTACGCAGCCCTTTGTTGAGGATCTCTATTAATGGCTGGTAGTCATTGCGTACCGCAATCAACGATGGGTACGACGGTAAATCATCCAGCACCTGCACGCGCAAATACATATAACCGGTTTGGCGCAACATTTCGCTGGCAGCTTCGACAGAGTCGATAACAAAATCAACTTCATGCTGCAGCAAAAGATCCAGTGCACGGCGCAGGTCAACAACAGGCTTTACATCAATTTGTGGATAAACATCATTAAGATGTTTAGCTAATTGATAGTCTTTATATATTGCCACCCGCTTGCCGTTCAGATCAGAGGTAGTGACCACAGTCGCCACGTCTCCCCGGCTGATAGCCGCCCATTGTATTGACCAGAACTCGTCACTGAATACCGCATAACTTTTGCGATCCTCCCGCATTGAAACGTTAGCAATAAGATCGAGCTTTTTCTGCTGTAAATCGGCCAGCATAACGTCGAACTGGCTATAAACGCTGATATCAAAATCAATGTTCATCCGCTGGCTGAGCAAATTAAACATATCAACGGTAACACCGGCCGGATTGCCATCTGTGTCTATAAACTCCATTGGTGCCCAGTCATTTAGCATACCAACACGTAGCTTATTATGGTTGCTCAGCCAATCGGCTTCTTTAAGCGATAGCGGTACTTTGTCGCGAAATGCCGCAAAATAATATTGCGCCCGGTCTGTGATCCAACGCTGTTCTGCCTGTATCAGCGTATCCAGCTTCAATGCGGTAAAACCTTGCCGGATATGCTCTGCCAACTCTGGTTTATCCGCTCTGACCAGGCTGTACAGCGGCGAACTGACACTGCTTGACTCCAGCCGGTTAAAACTGTCCCAGACATTTAATTGCTGTAAGCGCATCGGCATAGTGGCAGCGGCCCCAAAAAAGCCCAGCAGTTCTAAACGCAGAGAAGCGTCCAGCATCTCATTTAGGGTACGATACCTGACAAACTCCAGCAGCGGGTAACGCAGCTGTAATTCCGCCACATAAGGCGCATTTTCAAACACCCCCACTTTACCGGTACTGGTTTCATCTAACTGTTTCAGCTGCAATTTTGCCGGGCTGAAAAGTTCTGAATTAAAACTGTATAGCTGATGCGCATCCAGCAGATTGTCGGGCAACCCTTTGTTGTCAGGAAAAGCGACCACTACGTCAATGCGGCCTTTTTGCAGGTTGCTCAGATTATTGAATGAGGTGTCTGGTACAAAAGCGATTTTTGTACCGGTTTGTTCAGACCACTGTTGCCACATATCAACAAAAAGCCCCTGCGCTTCGCCCTGCAACGAGACATGCATATATGGCTGGTTATCAATAGACACACCAAGCAGTAACGTATCCTGCTCAGCAGGTGTTCCCAGCCAGCGTCTTTCCAACTCATCAATAAAGTTACGGTCAAGCCGCGCAGTAGCCGCAGCCAACTGTTGTGCCAACTGCTGATTGGCAGGCATCACAGCATATACCAGCTCCATCTTGCGTAACGCAATACGGCGGAACAAAGGAAACTTACGATTAAGCTCTTCATAGCGGGGATCATAAGTAGGAAGCCGGTCCAGACCGGTAAAAGCAGCAACCTTTCCATCCAAAGCGGCCTGATACAACGCAGTAATATTAGGAAAATACATAAAGTTGCCCTGCGGCAACTGTTGTTTTAGCGCCGTCAGATGGCCGGTATTTTCTACCACTCCGATAACGAAGGGCTGCAGATCTGCTAAGGAATTAACACCGGTTAAATCGCGCATTACATAGACATTACTAAATGCGTCCACATTAAGCTCTGTAAGCTTAAACATAGCTTTACGTTCCGGCGTGCTGGCCATAGCCCCATGTAATTGCACATCGCCTTGTTGCAGCAGCTTTAATGTGTCTGGCCAATCGGCAGCAATAAAGTCTATCTGAATGTTTTCCCGGCGCCCCACTTCGCGCCAGTAATCAACCGCCAGCCCGGCAACCTCGCCTTCAGTATTGATAAACATATAAGGATACGTGTCTGCACTTAATGCCACCTGTAACCTTGCCGGCAAGCCGGTTGCAGACGCATAAGTATGTGCCAGCGAGAACATCAGCAACAAAGCGAAGATAGATTTACCAATCATTATGTTATGCTTCCCAGCCTTAGTCTGTTAGTTGTACGCCGCCACGGTAATAAGGTCAAGTCAGCTATGTTATATCTCGGCTGCCCGGTATGGGCCAACCCAAAATGGAAAAATTCCATCTATACTGTGGACGCCAAAGCAACCGACTTTTTGCCGCAGTATGCCCGTTATTTTAACAGTGCTGAGGGCAACACCACCTTTTATGCTGATCCATCAGAAGATACCTTAAAACGCTGGCAGCAAGACACGCCCCCACACTACTGTTTTGTCTTGAAAGTGCCGCAGCGCATCAGCCATCACGGCGGTGCAGACAGCCTGCTGCAGCTGGCAGAGTGGCTTAAACGTATGGCAACGCTTGGCCAGAAACTGGCACTGGTGCATCTGCAACTGCCGGCCCGCACAGGTCCGGCCGACTTTGGCCAAATCAGCACCTTGGTTGAACAGATTAGCCAACAGTGCCGCTGTGCACTGGAAGTACGGCATCCAGCCTTTTTTGACAAAGGCCAATATGAAATTAAATTACACAAAATGTTGCAGCACTATCAGGCAGAGCGCGTAGTAATCGACAGCAGAGCTTTATTTTCGGTGCCAGCAACCAATCAGGCATTAATGGATGCTCAGGCCAAAAAACCACGCGTGCCGGTACATGCGATAAGTTTCAGCCAAACACCGGTGCTAAGGTTTATCGGCACCGATGATATGGCCGTAAACCGGCAGTTTTATCAGCCATGGCTTACTAAAGTGCAGCAATGGCTCGATGAAGGTAAAAGCCCGTTTTGCTTTTTCCATACGCCGGATAACCATCTGGCGCCGCAACTGTGTCGCCAGTTTGCACAGGATCTAGCTTACCCTCACAGCTGTCTGGAACCCTGGCCTGGTGAGCAGCAATTCAGCTTGCTGTAGTTTTGTGGTATTTAAGGTAAAATAGCGCCACTTATACTGTTTCCTACCGACACGTTTTTATGCAAAAAGATGCCATTTTCGCCGAGCCACTGGCTCATATTCAGGATTTTCGTTTTGACGATCAGGTTGCTGATGTATTCCCCGACATGATCCAGCGCTCTGTGCCCGGCTATCAAACTATTATTCAAACCATTGGCAAGCTTAGCAGCCGCTTTGAGCAAGCTGACAGCAATTACTATGACCTGGGTTGTTCTTTAGGCGCTGCGACTCTGGCGATGCGGCGCAATATCACTGCAGCTAACAGCCGTATTATTGCAGTGGATAACAGCAGCGCTATGGTAGAGCGCTGCGAGCGGCATTTGCAGGCGTTTCGCTCTGAGATACCGGTTGAGGTAAAACTGGCGGATATTCGCCAGCAACCAATTGAACAGGCCGCCATAGTGGTAATTAACTTTACCCTGCAGTTTTTACCCAAAGAAGATCGTAATACTCTGATTAACCGCGTTTATCAGGGTTTAAAACCCGGTGGTTTATTGATTTTGTCGGAAAAGTTTATCAACCACGACCCCGTTACAAACGACTTACTGGTGGAGCTACACCACGACTTTAAACGCGCTAACGGCTACAGCGAGCTGGAAATCAGCCAAAAACGCAGCGCGTTGGAAAACGTAATGAAACCCGACTCCCTGGCGGAACACCAGCAACGCTTACAGCAAGCCGGTTTTACCAGCCAGACGCTATGGTTTCAGTGTTTTAATTTCTGCTCAATGGTCGCGATTAAGTAACGTCGCTCTTACATAAGGTTAGCTATGCTCGACTTCACCCCCTTTTATGCCCAACTGGCAACCAATAAACTGCACAGCTGGCTGCAGACGTTACCGGCGCAGCTGGCAAGCTGGAGCAAAGACGCCCTGCATGGCGATTTTAAGCAGTGGCAGAAGGTGATCAGTAACCTGCCGGCAACATCTGTCAGCGTCATTGAGCTAAAAAAACAAGTGCAGTTTGGCCATGCCAGTGACATTAGCAGCGGCGAAGCGCAACAGATCCGCTATTTATTGCAGCAGTTAAAACCCTGGCGTAAAGGCCCGTTTAATATTCATGGTATTGATATTGATACCGAGTGGCGCTCTGATTTTAAATGGGATCGGGTACTACCGCATATTGCACCGCTGGCTAAACGCACTGTGCTGGATGTAGGTTGTGGCAGTGGTTATCACCTGTGGCGTATGCGTGGTGAAGGCGCAGAATTTGTCGTTGGCATTGACCCGTCGCAGCTGTTTTATGCCCAGTTTCAGGCAATTAAGCATTTTAACCCCGACCCTGCGGTCAATCTTATTCCGATCGGGATAGACGAGATGCCGGCACTTAAGCAATTTGATACCGTATTCTCAATGGGTGTATTGTACCACCGCCGTTCGCCGCTGGATTTTCTGCAACAGCTGAAAAACCAATTGCGCCCCGGTGGCGAGTTGATCCTGGAAACCTTAGTGGTAGAAGGTGACGAACACACGGTACTGGTGCCTGGTGAGCGTTATGCCAAGATGCGTAATGTCTGGTTTATCCCCAGCGTCGCCGCGCTAACACACTGGCTGCAGCGGCTGGGTTTTAGCAATGTACGGCTGGCAGATTTAAACCGCACTACCTTAGACGAGCAGCGTAAAACCGACTGGATGGAAAACGAAAGTTTGATTGATTTTCTCGATGCAACTGATCATAGTAAAACCATAGAAGGCTATCCGGCACCGCTAAGGGCAGTGATTGTCGCCAACGTTTAACGCCACAGGAGCACATGCCCGTTATGCCCTACCGTCCACGTTCAACTCTGGAGCAATGGCGTATTTTGCAAGCGGTGGTCGATGCAGGTGGCTACGCGCAGGCGGCAGAGCTGCTAAATAAAAGCCAGTCATCACTCAATCATGCCGTAGCGAAATTGCAAAACCAGCTTGGTGTTGAGCTGCTGGAAGTCCGCGGCCGCAAAGCTTATCTGACAGAAGCCGGTGAAGTGATGCTGCGCCGCTCAAGGTTGCTGACACAGCAAGTGGAAGATTTAGAATTGCTGGCCGCCAATATCGACCAGGGCTGGGAGCCGGAGATCCGTATTGCGGTAGAGCTGGCCTACCCGCGCCGCTTTTTAAATGAAGCCCTCGCTGCCTTTTATCCGCTTAGCCGTGGTAGCCGTATTCAGCTTGTCGACTGTGTTATTACCGGTACCGCAGAAATGATCCTGCAAAAGCGGGCCGATCTGGTAATAGCGGCCGCTGCCTTTATTCCCAAAGGCTATTTAGGTGAGCATTTATGCCATACCCGCTTTATTCCGGTTACCGGTAGCCTGAATCCATTAGCCACAGCAAATCATATTGACCAGAATGAACTAAGCCAGCATTTGCAGCTGGTGATCCGTGATACCGCACAAAAACCGCAGGAAAATATTGGTTGGCTGCGGGCAGAACAACGCTGGACGGTAGATAATTTTTTTGAAGCGATAGAAATTTTGCAACTCGGGCTGGGTTTTTGCTGGCTGCCGGATTTTATGGTGACAGACTATATTACCCGTGGCACTCTGGTGCAACTTAGCCTGAACCAAAGCAGCGAGCGTATGGCAACCATATCGCTGGTAGCACCGAAAGAGGAAACCCTTGGCCCCGGCAGTAAACAATTACGCCAGTTAATTCTGGCGGCCCATCAAAAATCCTGAGGCAACTATGCAACAACAAGAACTGAATAACTTAATGCAGGGCGCGGCCGCAGACGCGGTAAACTATGCCAGAGACGAACACAATCTGGCGCTGGATCACAGCATCGACAGCCTGCAGCAAATTGATATACTGCTAACCGAATTAAACAGCCGGGAGCAAAAGCAGCGCCATTCGGCCGAGGTGGTGTTTACCTTATGTAACATTATCGGCGCTTATATTGGTGAGTTGTTTATCGCCAATGTTGGCGGCCACTGGCAGCATGATCAGACTGACAGCACAGCTCCTTTTGTTTATATCAGGCTGAATGACAAAGAATTTCCATTTGCTTCAGTGTGTTACCATAAAATCACCCGAGACAACAGCATCAGTTTATATGACTATGTAAAGCAGGCGATGGCAAATGCTATGCAGTAAGGCTTTTGTCGGCGGCGTTAAGCAGGTAAAATGCCGCCAATTTTTAGCCTTTCCACTTTCAGTCATTCGAGGATTGCCGTGAGCGAGCAGAAAACATCGTTAAGCTACAAAGACGCCGGAGTTGATATTGACGCAGGTAATGCGTTAGTTGAGCGGATTAAAGGCGCAGTCAAACGCACACGTCGCCCTGAAGTTATGGGTGGTTTAGGTGGCTTTGGTGCGCTGTGCCAAATTCCGGCCGGTTATAAAGAACCGGTACTGGTATCCGGCACTGACGGTGTAGGTACCAAACTGCGGCTGGCTATGGATTTAAAACGTCATGACGGCGTGGGCATTGATTTAGTTGCCATGTGTGTTAACGATCTGGTGGTGCAAGGCGCTGAGCCGCTGTTTTTCCTCGATTATTACGCCACCGGCAAACTCGATGTCGACACCGCATCGGCTGTAGTAAATGGTATTGCTGAGGGGTGTTATCAGTCTGGTTGTTCACTGGTTGGCGGCGAAACCGCCGAAATGCCGGGCATGTATCACGGCGAAGATTATGATATTGCCGGTTTCTGTGTTGGTGTAGTGGAAAAAGCCGACATTATCGACGGCAGTAAAGTAAAACCGGGCGATCAGTTAATTGCCATGGCATCTTCCGGCCCGCACTCCAATGGTTTTTCGTTAATCCGTAAAGTACTGGAAGTTAGCGGCCAAAGCCCGGATACCCTGCTGGAAGGCAAATCCCTGGCCGATCACCTGCTGGAGCCTACCCGTATTTATGTGAAAAACCTGCTGAACCTGTTTAAACAGGTACCGGTAAATGCACTGTGTCATATTACCGGTGGTGGCTTCTGGGAAAATATTCCGCGGGTATTGCCGGAGAATACCAAAGCCGTAATCAACGGTAAAAGCTGGCAGTGGCCAGCCATTTTCAACTGGCTGCAGCAGCAGGGCAATATCAGCCGCCATGAAATGTACCGCACCTTTAACTGTGGTGTAGGTATGTTGGTGGTTGTACCTCAGGACAAACTGCAACAGGCCATCAGCATACTCAGTGATGCTGGCGAAACTGTGTGGCATCTGGGTGAAATTCAGTCTGCCGCGGCAGGCGATGAGCTGGTTATTATTAACGAATAAGGCAACCGATGAAATCTATCGTAGTACTGATTTCCGGCAGCGGGTCAAACCTGCAGGCCATTATTGACGCCTGCAGCAGTGGTTTTATCCCTGGTAAAGTCAGTGCAGTGATATCAAATAAAGCTAATGCCTACGGGCTGGTGCGGGCGAATGAAGCCGGCATCAGCACGCAGGTACTTAGCCACAAAAGTTATGCCAGCCGCGACAAATACGATCTGGCCCTGACTGATGCGATAGACCAGCATAAACCTGATTTAGTGATATTAGCCGGCTTTATGCGTATTCTTACGCCGGCTTTTGTGCAACATTTCAGCGGCCGGCTGCTTAACATCCACCCTTCGCTATTACCTAAATATCAGGGGCTGGCAACACATCAGCGTGCTATTGATGCCGGTGATAGCGAGCATGGTTGCAGCGTACATTTTGTTACCGAACAGCTTGATGGCGGCCCGGTTATTTTACAGGCTAAAGTGCCGGTATTTGCCGATGATGATGCTCAAAGCCTCGCAGAGCGGGTACATGAACAGGAACACCGTATTTATCCGCTGGTGGTGCGCTGGTTTTGCCAAAACCGTTTACAACAGCATGCAGATCAGGCATGGTTAGATGGCAATGTATTAGCAGCCAACGGTTATGCCAATGATGAAGACGAAGACTAACTGGCGCTTATGGGCGCCTTTTGTTGTAATAGCAACACTCTTTTGCAGCGCAGTTAGTGCTGAAACCGTACCGTTAAGCAGTTTTAACGCCGATTACATTGTATATCGGGCGGGCAAAAAACATGGTGAAGCTAACCGCTATTTAAAAACCACAGCACAAGGCTATCAGCTGGGCTACAGCAGTAATATCAGCTGGATGATATTCTCTGATAAACGCCAGGAAATATCTGACTTTACCGTAACCGATGGAGCTATTCAGCCACTGCGTTATGTTATGACACGCTCCGGCACCGGACCAAACCGCTACTATGAGCTAAACCTCGATCCTGTTGCCAAAGTACTAAGCGAGGGCAAAGCACGTAAACCTAAAGCCACTGAGTGGCAGAACGACTGGCTGGATCAGATAAGCTATCAGCTACAGTTAGTACTGGACTTACGTGCCGGTAAAACTGAATTTACTTACAACGTATTAAACCGCCACGGTGACAGCAAGCCTTATCACTATAAAGTGGTGGCTGAAGAAATGCTGCCGTTGCCTTACGGTAATATTAAAACCTTACGTATCGCCCGCATTGAAGAAAACAGCGATAAACAGATTTACGCCTGGGTAGCACCAGAGCTTGATTACATGCTGGTGCGTTTATGGCGTGGTGAAGACAATGTTGAACAGTTTGACGTGCAATTGCACAAACTTGACCTGACGAGCGCTGCTCAGGCCAGCGGTTCGCCATAGCGGAACAGCTGGCTTTCTCCGGCAGCCATCTTATGCCACTGCTCATTATTGGTTAACGGTTCAGTGGCAATAATCGTTACTACATCATCCGGTGTGGTTTCACGGCTAAAATCAATATCTACATCAACATCCGACAACCGGGCAATGCCAAAAGGTGCGCGCCGGGTGATCCAGTGCAGTTTGGTGGTGCAATAGGTTAATAAGTACTCACCATCGGTCAGTAGCATATTAAATACGCCCAGCTTTTGCAGCTCTTTACATTTGCGCTGAATAAACTTAAATGCCGCTTTACGGCCTGGCGGTTTCTGCGGATACTTTTTGTCCAGTTCGCTGAGTAAGTAACAAAACGCCCGTTCGCTGTCGGTGGTTCCCACCGGCACAAAGCGTGCTACAGGCAATTGCTGATAACCGCTTAGCTGGCCATTGTGGGCGTAAGTCCAATAGCGGCCCCATAACTCACGCGTAAACGGATGGGTATTTTCCAGCGCTACCCGGCCACGGTTTGCCTGACGTACATGCGCAATAACCGCCTTACTCTTGATCGGATAATCCGATACCAGCCGGGCAATTTCTGACTGATAACTTGGCAGAGCATCTTTAAAAGTACAGACGCCTTTATTTTCATAAAAGGCTACGCCCCAGCCATCTTTATGCGGGCCGGTACGCCCGCCCCGCTCTTTTAAACCTTTAAAGCTAAAGCAAATATCAGTTGGCACATTAGCCGACATACCCAGTAATTCACACATACACGTCCTTAGCTGAAAAGTGCAGCAGCGAAACCAAGCCAAAAGGCTATGCTTAAACGTAATAGCGTAAGAGTTGTAGCTGAAGTTGACAATGACTTTATGCAACAGCCGCTTTTAGGCTTGCAACTTTAGTTAAAGCGTTTTACTCTTAACCATATAGTGGTCAGACCTCTCATTGGGAGAAAAAAATGGAAGGGTTAGTTTTTTCTGCAGTAATTATCGCCGCAATTGGCATACTGGCGTACAACCGCGCCAGCTTAACAATGTTTACCGCTGTTATTGCGGTAATACTGGCAGTTGGCACGGCATTAGATGTGGTTGGTGCAATAAGCTGGATAGTATTTTTACTGTTTGCGCTGCCGCTGAATATTGCCGCAGTACGCCAGCAATACCTGACTAAACCGCTGCTTAAAGTGTACCGCAAAATTATGCCGGAAATGTCCAGCACAGAAAAAGAAGCCATTGATGCAGGCACTACCTGGTGGGAAGCTGACTTATTCCGTGGTAACCCGGACTGGCACAAAATGCATAATTTTCCGGTGCCACGCTTAAGTGCCGAAGAGCAGGCATTCCTTGATGGCCCGGTAGAAGAAGTGCTGGCGATAATGGATGACTGGCACACCACACACGAACGTGCCGACTTAACACCTGAAGTCTACCAGTATTTAAAAGACAAAGGTTTCTTCGCCATGATCATCAAAAAAGAATATGGTGGCCTGGAATTCTCTGCTTACGCGCAATCTTGTGTGCTGCAAAAGCTCACCAGCAAGAGCATGGTGTTATCCAGTATCGTCGGTGTACCTAATTCATTAGGCCCGGGAGAACTGCTGCAACACTATGGTACTGACGAGCAGAAAAAACATTACTTACCACGCCTGGCAAAAGGCCTGGAAGTACCCTGTTTTGCGCTGACCAGCCCTGAAGCAGGTTCAGACGCCGGTGCTATTCCCGATACCGGCATAATTTGTAAAGGCCAGTGGGAAGGCGAAGAAGTCATTGGTATGCGCCTGACCTGGGATAAACGCTATATTACCCTGGCACCTATCGCTACTGTGCTGGGCCTGGCGTTTAAATTGTATGACCCGGATAAACTGCTGGGAGATAAAGAAGAGCTGGGCATTACCTGCGCACTTATTCCTGTTAGTACGCCGGGCGTAAAAATTGGCCGCCGTCACTTTCCGTTAAATGTACCGTTTCAAAATGGTCCTACCCAGGGTAAAGATATTTTTGTACCACTGGATTACATTATCGGTGGCGCGAAAATGGCAGGCCAGGGCTGGCGTATGCTGGTAGAGTGCTTGTCTGTTGGCCGTGCTATTACGCTACCATCTAACAGTACCGGCGGCATTAAAGCTGTTGCTATGGCAACCGGTGCTTATGCCCGTATTCGTCGTCAGTTCAAATTGCCAATTGGAAAAATGGAAGGCGTGGAAGAAGCCATGGCACGTATTGGCGGCTATGCCTATATGGCGGATGCATCTACCACTATGTCTGTTGGCTCAATTGACCTGGGCGAGAAACCATCAGTTATTTCAGCTATTACCAAATATCATATGACCGAACGGATGCGCCAGGCCATTATCGATGCAATGGATATTCACGGTGGTAAGGGCATTTGTATGGGCCCGAATAACTACCTTGCGCGCGGTTATCAGGGCGCACCGGTAGCCATTACGGTTGAAGGCGCCAATATTTTAACCCGCAATATGATTATCTACGGTCAGGGTGCTATCCGTTGTCATCCTTATGTGCTGGCCGAATTGCAAGCTGCCCAGTTAGACGATCAAGGTGCGGCAATCACTGCCTTTGATAAAGCACTGTTTGGCCATATAGGCTTTGCTATCAGTAATTTCTTCCGTACCTTCTGGTTATCATTAACAGGTGGTGCTTTTAGCAGCGCACCTTATGGCGATGCAACAGCAAAATACTATAAGCAAATGAACCGCTTTAGTGCAGCATTAGCGCTGATGTCGGATGTTGCCATGGGTACCTTAGGCGGTGATTTAAAACGCCGCGAGCGTATTTCGGCCCGCCTGGGTGACATTTTAAGTATGCTGTACCTGACATCAGCAGTGTTAAAGCGCTACAACGACGAAGGCCGTAAAATTGACGATTTGCCGCTAGTACAGTGGGCTTGTGAAGACAACCTTGCCAAAGCGCAACTAGCCTTAAACGAGCTGTTTGATAATTTCCCGAACCGTGCAGTGGGTGTGGTGTTAAAACGGGTGGTATTTCCGTGGGGTCGTACCTTACGTAAAGCGTCAGATGTTACTGAACACAAAGTTGCCCGCGTTATGCAAACACCTGGCGAAACGCGCTCACGCCTGGGCCACCATTTGTACCTGAAAAACGAACCGTTAAACCAGTTAGGTTTACTGGAGCAGGCATTACTGGATGTTCTGGCCGCTGAACCGGTGTTTGACAAGGTTGCCCATGCTGCCGGTAAACGCCTGCCGTTCTACCGCCTGAATGAGGTTGCTGAGTTAGGTTTACAGCTAAAAGCCATTAGCGAAGCCGAAGCCGAGCAGTTACGGGTGGCTGAGCGTGGCCGTTTATTTGCCATTAATGTTGATGATTTTGACCCGGAATACCTGGCGGCAGATAAAACCCTGCGTCAGCAAGGTGCCGGTGCAGTAGAAAAAGATCAGGCGGCATAAATCATTTTTTAACTGATAAAAAAACGCCGGTTTTCACACCGGCGTTTTTATTTGCAACAATAATCTTAGTTAAAGTTCACCACTAAATCGGCTGAACAACTGGCTGTTGCCTGCTGACAAATTTTGTATGTTACCGTTGGCGCTTCAGAACGGAAGTTGTCGTTAATACGCCCCGGTGCCGTCAAGTCACGCACGGCCTCATTGTCGCGATACAAGGTTAGCCCTGTTGCCTCACCGCTCCAGTCCAGCTGCACCAGGCTCATTCCAAAACGGGCGCGCACCGTACGCACCAGCTCCAGGCTGGCGTCCAGTGGTGGTAAAGCACCTGCCAGGTTAAACGATACAATTACCGGATCATGATCTGACGAGCGGTATGCATCAGGCGCATAAAAATCGAGCTGCTGCTGGGGTGACTTAAACTCAACGTTATAATCCAGCGCTATTGGCTCGTCGGCGTTAATATTCCACTTAGTGGCATCGGCCAGGTACTGCAATGCCATATCATTTAGCAAGGCATGATCCAATGACCCCGATAAACCAGAGAATACATAGCCGTGCCCCGATTTACCCAAGGCGTCAAACACGTTGATATAGCCGGCTTGCGCCAGTGCAGTAATAGGGTCTTCTTTGGCATAAGCGTTTAAATCGCCCATTACCACTGCCGGAATATCGGCAAAATGCTCTGCTGCAAAAATACCAATTGCCTGAGCTGCGCGGGTACGAGTCAGGTTGCAGTTACCCTGGCCGTCGCCGGTATCCGGATCTGCAGCACCGCAAGCAGAACCTTTAGATTTTAAGTGATTAACCATCACGGCAAATTCAGCGTTGTTTTCTGTCAAACTAAAACGCTGTGCCATCATAGGCCGGTTACTGCTGTCGTTAAACAACGCTGTGCCCTGGCCGTCTTTAGCTGAGTTTGCTGAATTAAGGATCAACAGCTCACCGGCCGGTTGTACCTGATCAGCACGGTAGATTAACCCAACCGCTATTTCATCCGTGCCAACCGGGCCGGCTGCACTGATATATTGCCAGTTGCTGTTACCTGATGCCGCACGTAAACCCTGCACCAGATCAGCAATAGCAGAGGTGTCGCTGTAGCCATCGTTTTCAATTTCCATCAGGCCAATCACGCTGACATCCATCGCAACCATAGCAGACAGGATCTTGGCCCGCTGGCGTTCAAACTCTGCAGCCGTATTAGCACCACGTGCGGTTGGGAAACCACCACCGGTACCATTACCGTTAAAGTAATTCAGCACATTGAAACTGGCCACTTTAACATTACCATCGTCAGAGAGTTCCGGCGCAGCAGTTCTGGGGTTGCTATGCACAAAATTAACACTTGTCGTTGGCATAATGCGGTACTCATTAAAAGAGTAATGCATGGTACCGGTTAAATTGATCACGGTATCACCGCTGCGAACAGGGTTAGCCGCTGATAAACCGCCTGTAGGATATGGTACTACGGCCGGGTTTTGTACTGTGCTGGCATCATCAAGTACAATTTTATTCAGCGCATGCTGTGCTGCCAGCGCAATAGCGTCAGCCCCCGGCGCTACAACCTGAGTTGGCGTATAGCGGCGGCCATTTGCCAGCGTTAATTCACCATAGCGGCCCAGGGTGTATGTATCATTTACCGTTAATGGCTGGCTAAACCGCACCAGCATGCCTTCTACCGCTTCCAGCTCACTTAAATTCAGTACAGGCAGAGTCATCTCAACCGGCTGTGGTAACGCACTGCTGCCACAATCAAGCGTTGCTGTAATGCTGCTAAGTTGGGTCTGGGTAAAATACTCGTTCACAGTACCCTGCAAACGCACACGCTGGCCAACATTAACACCAGGATTGCTGGTATTTACATAAACAAACAGCCCTTCAGATGTTGCCGGATCATTATCCTGCTCTGCCCCAACGGCTTGAATGGTATAGCCCTGCAGCCCCGGTAAAGTTTGAGTGACTACAGCTTCTACCTGCACAATCTGCCCAACCAGCGGGCTTGCCATGCCACTACCCTGAATAGATGAAATCGGTGTTGCCGGCTCACCACAGCTTAAAACCGGCTCGGGTTCCGGCTCAGGATCTGGCCCGCCACCTTCACCATTAAATAAACCGAGATCAGAAAAATCGTTAACCGGAAATCCGTTCCATTCATCCGCAGGTTCAAAAACGTCGAACTGATTGGTGTCATACATTACTGCTTTACGACGTAACGTCCGGTCAATGGTCGCCGTATCGCCACTGCCCCATGCAGTACCGGGGTTAAAACCAACCTGCCCGAATGAATCAATAACAACACCATCTTTACGTAAGGTTATGGCATCATTGCCATTCCAGGACGCATTACCTGATACCTGATTTGCCAGGGCTCTTAGCTCAGCTACCGCACTGGTGTGCGCATATACAAAAGTGCCACCTGCCGGCACAGTACCGTTAAGCGTAGTGGTATTGGTTGCTGTTGCGGCACCATTGGCAAATACCTGTATTGTATAACCTGACAGTACAATGTCATTGTCGGTAGGGTTGTAAAGCTCAAGTGCTTTATTATTACCGGTGCCTTCTACATATTCAGAAATAAATAACTCGGCATTCACAGCCGGTGCCAGTAACATGGCGATAGTTGCTGATAGCGTCCTGATTTTCATGTGTTCTCCCTTGAGATGTTATTAAGGACATCTGAATATAAAGCGCTTTTATGGCAGATTCATTAACTTTATCTATTGAATTTCGCTTATTTTCTTACATCTAACCGTCAGCAAAATTTACACCTTGCTAACCGGCTGTTTTGCTTCAGTATGTAAATTAAATAGACGTAAAGCCATCTAATTTTAAAGCGGTACTTCCATCTGGCTTCAGGATCAGGTTTACTGTGTCAAACTACCAATAACGGAGCCCGATATGTTTAAAGTGAATCAGTATTTTGATGGCAAAGTTGCCTCTATAGCCTTTAAAGGCGAGCAGTTACCGGCAACGGTAGGCGTTATGGCGCCGGGTGAATATGAGTTTGGTACCAGCCAGCATGAAGTCATGACAGTAATAAGCGGTGCACTGACCGTTTTATTGCCCGGAGCAAGCGGCTGGCAAACCTTTAGCCGGGGCCAGCACTTTTCAGTACCGGCAGACAGTAAGTTTCAGTTGCAGGTAGCCGTAGATACCGCGTACCTTTGCACTTACGCCTGACGCTTTAAGCCAGAGTAACAGAACAAGGAACCACCATGCGCGGTATGCGCTCTGCAGCTAAACAACCTGAACCCGCCAAAAGACCTGAAGCAACCAGCCTGAAACAGACACTGGCCATGTTATGGCCTTATCTGTGGCAATTTAAATACCGCGTATTGCTGGCGTTGCTGGCGTTAGTTGCAGCTAAAGCCGCCACACTGTTAATGCCGCTGGCATTAAAATATATCGTTGATGCGCTGGATCAGGGCCGGCACAATTTGCTGGTGGTGCCTGTGGCTATGTTATTGCTGTACGGTGGCCTGCGCTTTGCCAGTGTGTTTTTTGGTGAAGTACGTGACGCCCTGTTTGGCCGGGTAACCGAGCATGCCATGCGTAAGCTGGGGCTGCGGGTATTTCAGCATCTGCATAGTTTAGAGCTGGCGTTTCACCTTGACCGGCAAACCGGTGGTATCAGCCGTGATATAGAGCGCGGTACCAACGGCCTGAGTTTTTTAATGCGCTTTTTAATGTTTAATATCGCGCCAACTTTATTTGAAATTCTGGCCGTAGCACTGATCTTCGCTACGCTGTTCTCGCCGTTTTACTCGGTTGTTACCGTGCTGGCGGTTACGGTATATATCTTTTTTACTGTGGTTATTACCGAATGGCGCAACAAATACACCCGCGAAGCCAACCAGGCCGATAACACCACTAACAGCCGCGCCGTTGACAGCCTGCTGAATTATGAAACGGTAAAGTATTTTAATAACGAGCACTACGAGGCACAAACCTACGACAGCTTTCTGGCAAAGTGGGAGCAAGCCCGCTTAAAAAACCGCTTAAGCCTGCTGGCATTAAACTCGGGCCAGGCACTGATTATTGCCGCCGCGATTACTGCATTAATGTGGCTGGCAGCAGACGAAGTTGTCAGCCAAAAACTTACGCTTGGCGACCTGGTTATGGTTAATGCCTATATGATCCAACTGTTTTTACCGCTTAACTTTTTGGGTTTTGTTTACCGCGAAATCCGCCGGGCGTTAACAGATTTAGAAAATATGCTCGGTTTACTCAAGCGCAAAGCCGATATTACCGATGCAGCAAATGCCACAACCCTACAACTTGCTAACGGTGAAATCCATTTTCAGCAGGTCGATTTTGCCTACCAGAGCGGGCGGCCTATTTTGCAGCAGTTAAGTTTTACGGTACCGCCCGGCAGCAAGGTTGCCATTGTCGGTGCCAGTGGCGCCGGTAAAAGTACTATCGCCCGACTGCTATACCGCTTTTACAGTATCACAGGCGGCAGGATCAGCATTGATGGCCAGGATATCAGCACCGTTACGCTGGACAGCCTGCGCCGTGCTATTGCCATAGTGCCGCAAGACACTGTGCTGTTTAACAGCAGCATACGTGACAATATCCGCTACGGCCGCCCTGATGCCAGCGAGCAGGAGGTTGAACAAGCAATAGACCTGGCGCACCTGCGCGGCTTTATTAACAGCCTGCCGCACGGCGATGCTACCCAGGTAGGCGAACGCGGGCTAAAAGTATCAGGTGGCGAGAAGCAGCGTATAGCCATAGCGCGGGCTATTTTAAAGAAATCGCCGATTCTGGTGTTTGATGAAGCCACTTCCGCGCTGGATTCAACATCCGAGCAAGCCATATTACAAGCCATGCGCGAAGTAGCACGTAACCATACCAGTGTGGTAATAGCACACCGGTTATCTACCATTACTGATGCGGATAATATTATTGTATTAAAACACGGCAAGCTGGCAGAGCAAGGCAGCCACAACGAACTGCTGGCCGCCAACGGCGAATACGCCCGGATGTGGCAGTTACAACAAAAACAACAAAGCTAATTGTAACTGCCAACAGGCTAGCGCTAATACTAGCTCTAATAACTATGCAGTTTTCGGCCCACTGATATAACGATATATCAATGCACCTGCTATAGCGCCAACTATCGGAGCTAACCAGAATAGCCACAACTGCGTTACGGCCCAGTCACCCACAAATACAGCAACACCGGTGCTACGCGCCGGATTAACCGAGGTATTGGTTACCGGTATGCTGATCAGGTGAATAAGTGTTAAACACAAGCCTATGGCTATCGGCGCAAAGCCCTGGGGTGCACGTTTGTCGGTAGCGCCCATAATGACCACTAAAAACAGCATTGTCAGCACCACTTCAGTCAACAATGCCGCCTGCATGCTGTAACCGCCGGGTGAATGCGCACCATAGCCATTGGAGGCAAAACCTGCCGATACATCAAAACCAGCTTTACCGGTGGCAATGCAATACAGTACAGCACCGGCAGTTATAGCCCCCAACACCTGTGACACTATATAAGGTAACAACTGATTCGCAGCAAAGCGGCCGCCAGCCCATAAGCCAATTGATACCGCCGGGTTTAAATGGCAACCCGAAATATGGCCAATGGCATAGGCCATGGTTAATACCGTTAAACCAAAAGCTAACGACACACCGGCAAAACCAATCCCCAACTCCGGAAATGCCGCCGCCAATACTGCGCTGCCACACCCGCCCAGCACCAGCCAGAAGGTGCCGATAAACTCCGCAACATAAGATCTCATAGTGTTTTTCCTTGTTTTAATTAACCATCTTCCAAAATCACAAACAGTAAACCAGCACACCGCTACAACCTGGTTACTGCCATACAACATATTGAAAATACTCTGTAGATCCAGAAACAGCAAGGAAGAAACAATTCAACGGCATCGACTTATCAGCGGCAAAACCATGATGACAGATAAAGCAGCCTATCTTGCTGATAGACAACAAACTGGCCGCTAGCGCGGCCAGAAGAGCGGTTTTATCTATTGACTCTGAGAAGACTTAATTTGTTATGCAAGCACTGCACTAAAGCTCTCACCTATGACATAGGATGTCCCCAGCTCAAAAACTTTCAACGAGGGGTAACGAATGAATTCTGTACCCGTCCACCGCTTCGGTGGCCCGATCTCGATTGAATTTACGCGTATTGGCTGATCTTTTAATGCCAGTACAATTTTTTCTGCCAGCGACTTGGGGAAGCGCCCCAATTTGCCAAATTTAGAACTAACAATACCATTCACAGTTGGCTCTTGATTAAGAAACCGATGCAAATATTCAGCTTTTCCCAGAACCTCAACGCAGCTACTAACGATTAACCCCAACAATAAAGCAGGGCTACATTCATTTTCCGAAAACATAAGATCTACTTCGGTTTCACGATACGGCAGTAGTAAAGGCGATTCAGATGTAACAGAGAGTGTTTCTTCGCCCATAAAGCTTATAGACTCTTCCACTACTCCGGTGCATGTTAGCTGCCAGATTTCAGGCTGCGATTCATCGTGCATAGATACCGAGAGACTTAATCTCAGGTCATCCGCAGACCTGTCTGCTTCAATGATACGAATCCAGCCTTCCGCTTCGTCAAATTCAGAATGTAGTTTTGTTAAAAGTTCGTCCATATCTTCCTGAGTGTATAACGCCGCCAGCGGGTTTAAGGTTCAGGCCACGCACTGGCCGTTTGTGGCAGCATTTGTTAGGCATAATGGCTTCCCGATTGCTGTTTAACCATTTGCCATAACCAGTTAATTGCCAGAATTAACCAAACAAATACAGCCTTATAAGCAAAGGTATGCACATAAATAACTGGTAGTATCTCGCCCAAAGCGAATGCAACACAAACACCTGCCAGCAATAGACAAAGAACCAGCCCCACAACAATGGAGATAGCAGTAAGATAAGAGTTACGCTGCCTGATTAAGCGATACTTCCTCACCAGCAGGTAAGCTGAAACGAAGAAAAATACAGTTATTATATTAGCCAGAAACAAATCCATTACTTATTACTACTCCCTTATTGCATTATTATGGCCAAATGAAGTTTAAACATAATTTTCAGGCTTTAGCTTTTTGATAATAACTCTATAATCCTTATTTTTTGTTTAGAAGCTTCAAACCAAAATCCGCCTGACACCAATGCTATACCGAAAATTAGCATTCCAAATGGTATTAACATCGGCATTGAAAACCTGTCGAGGTGTGCAAGGACTGCAATACAACCAATGCTTACTCCCGAAAACCAAACAAACATAAAGCATATTACCGCCAAGTGTAGACGCATTGAGATTGTTACACGCGCACCTGTGCTAGTTTGCTCAACTTTTCCTTCAATTACCGGAAGAAATGAATTCCGATATGAAATATTTTTCGTAATCTCAAACTCTCGTTCGTTAACATGACCACTAAATTCATGAGAAGATTGGAAACTAAAAAGTGTCCTTTCTCCAGTGTGCTGTTTAATCCGTTGCAATACGTCAGCAGCAGATAAGCCTGAATCAATTTGAAATTTTTCGTATGGGATTAACTTCATATTATCCTAAAAAACTAACGCCCCAATTTAGCGCGGAAAGCCGCGCAGCGGGTTGACCTCGCAGCCAGTAATTTTCTCTGGCGATAAAATTTGATTGTTATAGCTACTTTTCATCTTCACTCAACAAAACAGCTGCTAATGCTGGGCGAACAACAGATAGTATAAGAACAATTATTATAATTCCGCCCATTATCAATCGAATTACTCTTAGAAACCAGGGTTGTTCATGAAGCGGGCCATGCGTTTTTTCATGCTCTAAATTCTCACTGAGTTGGGCATATGCCTCATGAAGGTCTGCATACTCAGAGATCTTTGGATACTCAATTACAATCCCAATTTTTGCTAATTCGATACGAGCTTGAACTGACTGATTTTGATTTACATACAACATGTGATTTTTCACATCTGAAAAGTAATCAATCTCGCTTTTATCCAAGACATCAGCAATTTTCACTGCGTCAACTAACCGCATATCCTGGACAAGCGGTCTGTATTCAGATTCATCTGTTCTGGACCATTTAACTATTAAAATGGCTAGCACCAACGCAACACAGATAAATAAGATTAGTTTGTTTTCTTTCGTCAGATACTTATTAATACTCCCTTCTCCTATTTATGATAAACAGACTGCGCCTCGAAGTAGCTATAACGCCCGGCTCACGCGTCGGTTTGGAAACGCGAAGCGACGGAAAGGCCGTCCCAGCCACGAAGGAGCGACAACAGCTGCTTGTTATGTTTTTTCTTTAAACTCAACTGGTACTTCAATTGAAATACTGCAGTCAGTTCCGTAGCGAAAGATAAATTTATATTCTTCGTTATCAATTGGTTTAGCGACGAACCAAGCTCTTGTTTTCCCATCTTCTTCAAACACTGTTGTTGGCAAAGCAATCAATGGGGCATTTGGTTCACCCACAACAATCCAAACAGAATGAAGTATTCTTTCTTCAATTGTTTCCGGCAAGGAAACATAAACAGAGAATGAATTATTATTATTCTGTGCACTTACATCAAACAAATGAGCATATTTTGAGCTCCATGCTGCTACTTGCCCATCACTTTGAACGCATGATGACCCATAAGAAGCAAAACTTAACAGATATAGGAAAACAAAACACCGCATTCTCGATTTACCTAAAAACATAACGCTCGCAGCACAGGCTTAAACCCGCATAGCGGTTGAGACCAAGGCCACGTAGTAGCCTATTGTGACTGCGTTTGTTAGCCATATCCTTGTCCGTAAAAGCTATAAATCAGTTTTATAGTAAAGCCACGCCCCGAAAGCGAGGAGCATATCTATAAACATAAAAAAACCTACTGAAACTAAAAACAGAATAAAGGTATCAGCTATGAAAGCTGAAAAAATGGCGCTGATTAAAAGCATTAAAGGGAATCGATTTCTGAAATACGTTTCTCCTTTAAACCGGCGATGTCTATATAAAAGCAAGTCCAAAAATGAATCCATAACGTCTCAGTAATCCAAACCGGCTAACGCCCGCCATCACGCGCTTGTCGCGTGTATGGCATTGTTAGGTCAGTAGTCTTCATCCATAAATTCTTCGTCGCCAGACTCTGCACAAATGAGTCCTTTCTCTCTCATTTTTGCCACAAACGGTACACCGTCATCGATAAGGTGGCTACCATCATCCATCCTCGGCCCAAATTCACTGGCCGCTGTAATCGGCTCACCGAAAATTTCGTTATGAAGACGAAATATTTCGGTTCCGATACCAAGTCTCTTACATCTATCTAATTCAAGGTGCTGAAGATAGAAGTAACTTGGTAACTGCCAATCATCTTCATTTACATGCATAAGCGTAACAGAGCCCACCCGACTCATATTGCTGTCATACACCGTAATATCTTTTCCATCATATAAATCGATATAGTATTTATTCCCGTCTTTAGCGATAAATTCGTTCACTTTGAATTCCTAATTCAGAAAAAGCATATATTTACCAAGATTGTCTAAGTCGAGCAGATACCAAAAGACCTAACGCCGCCAACACAGGCCGAGCGGTAGCGAGGTCCAGCCCAATGCGGATTTTTCATTGGGCGATTGTGCTTGGCCTTGTTACGTTGCATTGGCACGGGCCTGATGATTGAAAAAGAGCACTAGGTTTCGTGCTGTTGTTACCTTGCCGTAGTAAGGGTTATTTTCGTAGCCCTCAAAACTTCGACCTGTTCTTTGTGCTATTTCCTCTACTAAATCTAGATCAAGATCATCTTCATCAAGCATCAATATTTCAAAGAGCGTATCTGAAGCCTTAATAGGAACATGCTGCTTAGTCGGAAGCGCAGCTTGGAGTTGCTCATAAACCGCGCGAATAATCCAAGTATCTACAACCTTTGGATCAAACTCTCTTGCAAATTCACAAATTGATAATCCATTACGCTCCTTGCACAGGTCAATAAAATGCCTTTCTACTTTGGGCTGATCGATTGCACTCCATACAACCACTAGTAAAGCTATTCCCGCAATAACAGCAAGATACCAAGGCTGGTATAAAACAATCGCCAATGAAACTGCAAGAAAGGCAATCAGAGCTGCTTTACTTGCTTTTCTAGGTTCGTACTTGGGCATAAACCTTGATGCTTGCTTCATACTTCACCTTGCAACGTAACGCTCGCCTAAACGGCGAGCAACTTGTTGCGAGTCCAGCGGCCGCAGGCCGCGATGTTTAAGGCGTTTGTTATATGCTTTCATTCGCTACTACTTGGTCAAACCAAACATGATCAGTTTCACCACCCAAGATAAAACGATAACCAAACGGCAATGCCATATATAAAGCTAATTCGGGACGCTTTTCAATGATATGTTTAAAGTGAACGGTTACCAAAGAGCCTATATTTCCATCATATTCGTCGGTAGTTAACCACCAACCACTCATATGCGGTGGAGATGGGTATCTCACTCCTTCAACAGGAGTAACGCCTTCGTAAATCCCTTTTGAAATAGCCACAAGTTGATTTTCATCTACTGGTTTGTATTGAGCGCCGAAGTGTTCACAACACTCTCGCTGATTCGATTCAAAACTCAAGATTCAACTCCGATCCTTCGAAAGCATATAACGCTTTGCTAATTGGCTGCCGCAGCGCAGCGTAGGCAGTCCAGTGGAGGGCACGCTTTTCGTGGCCGGAACGAAATTAAGCAATTTGTTATAAGCCATTTTTGGCACCGTGCGCAAACAATAAAAATTTAGGAGCATAACCAGTAATAACTACATGTGCCGATACATACGCCATAGTTAAAACTACTGCACTTAAAGCCCAAATAATATGATCATATGGTTCTGTAATTGCAAAAAATACAGTTGCTAGAATAGCAAACAGAGAAAGCAATAAAATAAACCCTGCCAGTACTCTAAACGGCATCCGAACTTTCGCGAGTTGTTCCCTATTTACACTCATACTTGCCTATGGCTTATAACGCTTTGCTAATTGGCTGCCGCAGCGCAGCGTAGGCAGTCCAGTGGAGGCCACGCTTTTTGTGGCCGGAACGA
>NZ_JAGPNM010000002.1:487674-754444 GCF_018831085.1 Rheinheimera oceanensis | reverse complement strand
CTACGCGCCCGCGACCAACTGGCACAAGTGCAACAGCAAAGCTTTATCCGCTTAGTCGGCATTTACCGCAGTTTTGGTGGCGGGATACAGCTGATTTAGGGTTGTTTGTTTGATGAAAAGCCGGATTTGTCCGGCTTTTCTTATTTACGCGGCAGATAGCACTACGGCGGAGATACTTCCATAGCCATTCTGCGGTAAGTATTAATATCGTCTGAGGCACCTGAGGGGGAAAGCTACGGTGGCGTGGACTTTACTGCGTTATGGCTTAACCATTTAAATTTGCAATACAGTGTCGATACCCAACTGTGCAATAAAGTGCGCATCATGGCTTACCACGACAAAGCCAGCCGGATATTGGTACAGTGTTTGTGCCAGCAAGGTTTTGGTCTCTAAATCCAGATGATTATCCGGTTCGTCCAGTAACAGCAGACTGTCGCTGTGTTGGCTTACCATTAGCATCGCCAGTTTCATCCGTTCGCCGCCACTTAATACGCCTGCGGGCTGCAATGCTTTATCAGCACGCAAGCCAGCGCTGGCTAATAAAGTGCGGGCTGCGGTTTCGCTAAGTAGCGGGCAATATTGGCGCAGGTTAGCCAATGCGCTTTGGCTGCTATTGAGCAAGCTGAAGTGCTGATCCAGATATTGTATGGTGCAATTCAATTGCAACTGACCGGCAGCAGGCGCTATTAAGCCTGCCAACGTTTGCAGCAAGGTAGATTTGCCACTGCCATTACAGCCTTGTAAATGCACACGTTGCTTACTGCGCCAGTTAAAGCTTAATGGCTGGTTATTGCCGTGCACCAATTGCAGTGCAATGGCATTTACCAACTGCTTGCTGCCGGTTACTGCAGGTGCCTGCAGGTAGAACTGTTGCGGTTTAATGACTTCCTGCTGCGCTTTTACCTGTTGCAACTGTTGCTGTGCCTGCTTTAGCTGGTGTTGCTCTTGTGTGCGCCTTGCCGATACTGCACTTTGGGCGCGGTTTTTCTGGTAGTCCAGCAATATGGTTGCCTGACTGCCGCGTTGTTTTTCGCCCTGTTGCTGCCGTTTGGCGGCACGCTCTGCGGCGGCTTGTGCCTGGCGTTGCTGTTGCGCCAGATTTCGTTCGGCCTGTTGGCGCTGTTGTTGCAGTGCTGTTTGCTGCAACTGACGTTGCTGCTGATAAAATTCATAGTTGCCGCCGTAACGGCTTAAACCGGAACTGTTTAACTCGTGTATTACGCTGACTTGTTGCAGTAATTCCCGGTCGTGGCTGATCAGCAAAATGGCGGTTTTGGGCCGGGCCAAAAAGCGGCTAATGCGCAGGCTTAACCAGTTGCGTGCCTGCGCATCAAGATGGTTGGACGGTTCATCCAGGATCAGCAGTGGCCGCTGCTGATAAAAGGCCCACCACAGCCGCAGGTGATTAAGCTGACCGCCGCTTAAGCTGTTGCAGCATTGCCAGATATCCGGCGCAGCGCCTATCTGTTTTAGTTCGCTGTGCAGGTCATCTGCCAGTTGCCAGTGCCCGTCAATAACGCTCAGGGTTTCAGTCTCACACCGGCCATCAGCAAGTTGTTGCAGCGCGTTAAGTTTATCTGTAATACCAAGCAGATTGGCAAGGCTCAGTTGCTGCCAGTGCGTTGGTGGTAGCTGTGGCAGCAAATAGCAATCAGCAGGCTGTTGTTGTGCCAGTTGCGCTGCCAACACCGATTTACCGCTACCGTTGCGACCGATCAGGGCGCTAAGGCCACTATCCAGCGACAAGCGGATGTCACGATACAGTACGTCGCCATTAGCTAAACTAAAGCTGCAAGGGGAAAAGTTGAATAAGGTCATATTGCCTCCCGATAATTCAGGGGGCGGGTAATAAAGACAGATAAGGCCGTGCTGTTGATAGCCCAACCGAAACAAACCCGCTAACCCTGATAAGTCCCAAAAAATAACATTGACGGCTAATCAGGATTTAGTTGTTCATTTCAGTCATGTGCTCCAAAGCTGGGGGGACGGCGGAATTATAACCTGCTCCGCCGTGATCGCAATACCGGTGCTAAATGATGTTACTGCTTAGCGCTGTTTAGCGCATGAATAGCAAAACTACCCAGCCAGTGGCCGCCTTCGTAGCTGTCGCCTATCAGATTGGGGTATGAATGCGCCATATGCTGGTCGGCTACTTTGCGCAGGTGCGCATACTGTGGGTACTGCTTTGCCAGCGCATACAGGTTCCAGGCCCGGCTGAAGTTTAAACCATCTAAATGCACCAGCTTGCCATCGGTTCTGTCGCTTACTTTGCCTACAGCCAGGGTGTAAGCCGGGTTGGCCAGTTGCGGCATAAAATGATTTAACCAGGGCAGAAACTGCTCTGCCGGTAAAATACGCTGCATCAGGCCAATTTGCTCCAGACAAGGTGAGATAAAGTCGTAACCGCTGGGTTCCCAGCTTATCGGGCAGTTTTTATCCTGCAAAAAGTAATCTTTGGCGCGCTGGGTAATAAGTTGCTGCAACGCAGTGTTCTGCTGGTTAACGGCATAGTCGTAAGCGAAGCTTAAACCAAAAGTAGTGTTGGTATGTTCGCCAACACGAACAGGGTACAACAGCCGGGGTAAAAAGCTGATATAGCGTTCAGCAATCAGGTCGGCCAGCGGCTGTAAATTTGCTGCCAGTTGCCTGGCCATCGGGTCTTGCCACAGGTGCAGTTCGTCAGACAGTTTCAGCAACCAGGCCCAGCCGTAGGTACGCTCGAATGAAGCATTAATGTCTTTGCTGAAAAAGGCGACTTCACGTGCTACTTTTTCGGCAGTTAAGTTGCGCTGCAGCACCGCTTTAACGTCGTTTGCCTGGGCTAAATCGGGGAACTGGCGCAGCAAGGTTACCAGCGACCAGTAACCGTGCACTGCGCTGTGCCAGTCAAAGCAACCGTAAAATACCGGGTGCAGCACTGAGGGTTCTTGTAAGTCGGCGGCACTGCCCAACACTATGCCGGTTTTGTATGGGTACGGTGTTTCAACACAGTGCAGCGGCAGGGTTACCAGTTTATTTGCTTCGGCCAGTGTCAGGTTATTTGGTGCGGCGTTGGCGGGGCTTTGTGCCTGGCTAAACAGGCTGACACAAAACAGGCTGATACACATTAATTTTGCACTTATGGTCAGAGCGCGGATCGTCATAATATGGCCTTGTATGCTTAGAGTAATTTTGGGCTTAAGGCTCAGAGATTAAAACAATTTTGCGCTGCTGTCTTGGTTAAACTATTTCAGCATTACCTGCTGTAAAGGTGTTTCAGCAGTATGTTTAAGCGGCTGTTTTGGTACATCTGCTTCTGATAACAGCGTTTTATGCCATACACGCAAAGTGTAATCGCCTGGTGGAACACTGTTTAACACGGCCAGGCCGTCGTTGTTACTGTGGCTATAGTATGGCGTGTCCAGCACTACCACCCAGGCAATCATCTGATCATGAATATTACAGCCCAGCGCGGCTACACCGCTTTGCTCAAATACAACCGGCTCTGTTGGCGTGCCGACATACAGCTTAATTTCAAACTGCTTGATGGGCGAAAACGAATAGACATGATGGCGCACGGTGTCTTCATTCGGGAAGGTTACCGCCGTACCGCGCGGAATAACCAGCACTTCGGGTATAAAGGTAGTATTACGCTGAATAATGCTGGCCGTTGCTGCAGCTTTAACCGCCGCTGAGGCCGCAGCGGATTGCAGAAACACCACAGCGCCGGCCACTGGCTGGCCGTTGCTGTTTTGCACCTGCACTTGCAACTGCGTTGCTAAAGCTACCGGCGGCAGCAAAAATACTGCCGCCAGTAATAGGCTGTGGGGCAACTTAAGGTTCAATGGCGATACCTGCCAGTGCACTGCCATCGGCCAGTGTGCCAAGCTTTTTGGTTTTACCGCTGGCTAAATCTATCTGGTACAGCGTGCTGGCCGGTTCTGCCGCTGTGCTGGCAGCAACGAGGCCAATATTACTCAGGTCGGAAATATCAAAAGAGACTTGCTGCAGTGCTGCCAGCCCCAGGCTGCCAACAGTAAACAGCTGCCCGGTATTGGGCGATACCGCCGGGGTGGTGCCCTCTTTGGTACCCTGGGTCAGTAAATTACCTGCTGTTATGTCTATAGCGTAGTTGGTGGTTATTTTACTGTCTTGCTGGTTGTAAGTGTAAGCAGCAGCAACAACTGCCGGGGTTTTACCATAGTGCGAATCGCCCTGTGCATATTGTAATGTTGGGTCGGTTGACGCCAGCTCAGCTGTTTCCGGGTGCAAACGCAAGTTTTGGCCTTTGTCATTTACAACACGAATGCGGTCGGCCGCCGGGTTAAAATCAAAGCCAAACTGGCCTTGTTGCAAAGTGCCTGCAGGTAAAGGCGCGCCTACCGCAGTTAAGGCACCGGAGCCGGTGTTAATGGTATAAAGCTGGCCTTTGTCTGACAGCGCAAACAACACACCATATGCTACGCGATAATCTATACCCAGCAATGTTTCGCCTGCAGCCAGGCCGGTAAGGGCTTTTTGCTCAAGTACTTTATCCGGTGCTGAAGGGTTCACTTTAATCAGCTGATTGGCCTGATTAAGTAACCATAATACTTCGTTGCCTTTAAGCTCAGGCATAGCGGCTATGCTAACGCCGGAGGAGAGCAAGCCAGTAACAGCCAGTAGGGTAGAACCGAAAACCTGTTTGGTCATTTTCATATTGTACGTCCTTTTTGCTTAACTGGCCTGCAAGATACCGGCCGTTATAATGGTAAAACACAGCAATAGCCAGGCAAAGTGATCTGTTAGTCAGAGCCATCACGTATTACGGTATAGCAGTGTTATTGGTTCAGTATATAAGTTCGTATTGCCGTGTGTATCTGGCTTAGAACCTTGCGTCCTACCATTAGCATCCTATGCTTAGTCTGCGCCATATACTAAAAATGCTGTTGGATGAGGAACTTATGTTAAGAAAAATTAAAATTGGTAAAAGGCTTGCCGTTGTTTTTACATTAATGGTGCTATTGACCATTATTGTTGGTGCAGTAGCAAAGTATCGTTTTGCTGAAACAGAAGCAAATATCCATAATATTGCCGACCGGCGCCTACCCGCTTCATTACTGGCAGGAGATATGAACCGGGAGTTTTTATTAATTCGTTTGTATACCCTTAATGTGTTGTATGCCCATTCTGATGCTGACCGTCAGCTGCGGCGCAGCACCTTGCAAGAGGCTATGCGCAGCTATCAACAGGCTTCAGATAGTGCAGCGGCGTTTCATCAAACTGCAGCCGGAAATGCAGTATTTAGCCAGGTGGTAACGGCTAAACAGCAATACGATCAGTTACACCAGCAACTGCTGACGCTGATTGAACAGGGCCAACTGGAGCAGGCCGAGCAGTTTCGTCATCAGGGCCTAAACGATGCGGCGCGTAAAGTGACTGATGCGCTGATGGCTATATCGCACTACCAGCAAACCACCGCCAATCAGCAAGCTGAAAGCGCCAAGCACAGTATTGGGCTTGCCTTTATGAATATGATTGTCATTGTTGTTATTGCTGTGATAGCAGCTGTAGTGCTTGGATTGATGCTAAGCCGCAGTTTAGTAAGGCCAATGCAGGCGGCGGTAATAATTAGCCAGAAAATTGCCGCCGGCGAGCTTAACCAGGTTTTCCATGATGACGAGCCGGACGAAGCCGGCGAAATGATCCGCGCTATGGCACAAATGCAGCAACAATTAAAAACCACAGTACATGAAATTAACCAGTCTTCATCGCAGCTGGCTGCTACGTCTGAAGAACTAAGCGTGGTAACCGAGCAATCCAGCCGTACTTTACATCAGCAAAGTGAAGAGCTGGAGCAAGGCGCAACGGCAGTAACCGAACTTACTACTGCAATTGAAGAGGTTGCCCGCAGTGCGGCTTCTACATCGCGTGATTCTGAAATAGCCAATGATAAAGCACGCCAGGGGCAAGAGCGGGTAAACCATACTATTAATACCATACAGGCGCTTGACGGTGAGCTGCAATCGTCGCGCCACGGCATTGAAAAACTGGCAGACAGAGTTAAAGATATTGGCTCGGTACTGGGCGTTATTCGCGCCATTGCTGAGCAAACCAATTTGCTGGCATTAAATGCCGCGATAGAGGCCGCCCGGGCTGGCGATAGCGGCCGTGGTTTTGCTGTAGTGGCAGATGAAGTGCGCGCTCTGGCGCATCGTACACAGGAGTCGACCAAAGAAATTGAGCGCATGATGCACGCAGTGCAGACAGAAACCCATAACACGGTAGAAAGCATGAACAGCTGCAGTGGTAAAGCAACCGAAACACTGCAGATTGCCCAGCAGGCAGGTGAAGCCTTGCAACTGATTGCTGAAGCTATTGGCCAGATTAGTGATCAAAATCTGACCATTGCCAGCGCGGCAGGACAGGATAAAAATAACGTGCAACAACAGGTGGCAATATCTGTTGTTAACATGCAGCCCGCTAAAACTCCGGGTTGCCAAACTATATTGTTAGCCCCCAAAAGCAAAATGTGTTTTTGCCGCTGTTGCTATGGCAGCTAAAACCGTTTTTCAAACTCAGCATGCCTTGTACGGCGCGCTAAAGCATGCAGTAAAGCTAGCGGCGTGACCCGTTTAATTGCAGATAAACTGTGGGTTATTGCACATGAAAAATAGTAAAAACACCCCGGCACAGCGCTCCACGCTATGGCCGTCATTTTCCGCTTTACTGACACTTTGTTGTCTTGGTGCACCGCACGCGGCACTGGCAGATGTTACTAACCCTGTTATTGGTAACCTGCTGTTTGAGGACAACTTCAACACCTTTAATACAGCCACATGGAATGAAATAGAAGGCGACGGCTGCGCTATTGGCTTATGCGGCTGGGGCAATCAGGAACTGCAGTGGTACAGCGCAAATAATCTGAGTATTGAAGATGTACCCGGTGAGCCGGGTAATAAAGCCCTGGTGTTGCAGGCGCGCAACGACGCTATAGGCGGCCGCGCTTTTAGCTCGGGTAAAATTGACAGCGAGCAAAAACTGGCCGTGCAGTACGGCATGATTGAGGTGCGTTTGCGGGTGCCGCAGCTGGGTATTGGTTTATGGCCTGCTGCCTGGATGCTGGGTACCAGTACCGCCACCTGGCCTGCCAAGGGCGAAATTGACATGATGGAAATGGGCCACAGTGCTCAGGGCAGGAGCGACGCTGGCCACGCCGGGGCCGATATCAACAGTTATGTCGGCGCTAATGCGATTTTTTACGCTGATGCGGCCTGTGGGCCACAAAACCCAACCTGTGCCGCCATGACGGCCTGGCAAACCGACAACGCTTATGTTGCTGCCCAGCCGTTGAGTAACCGCTTTGTAACCTACCGTACCTATTGGACAGACAGCCAGCTGCGTTTTACGGTAATAGACAATGGTGTTGAGTATGATATGTACGATGCGCCAATCAGCATTACTGAAGAATCCAGCGAGCTGCAGCAGCCGTTCTACCTGCTGTTTAATATGGCGGTAGGCGGCAATTTTACCGACGCTGCAACAAATGCCCAGGTTAGCGCACCCTTACCGGCAAAGATGTATATTGATTATGTACGGGTGTACCAGCTAAACGGTATGGGGCAGGTATTTCATGGCAATGTTAACCCACCGGAAAGTGGCAGCTTTGGTGTCTTTACCGATACCACGCCGACAACCAACCAGCTGCAGGCCGGTGTCAGTTCAGATATTTATATCTGGAACCAGGCGTCTGTAGTGGCAGGCAACACTGCACCGCTGGAGGGGAATAATGTTATTGCCTGGCGTTACACCAGCCCCGGGCAATGGTTTGGTGGTGGTATTCAAACCCGGCAGGTGCGCGATATGAGCAACTTTGCCAACGGCAGTATGAAGTTCAGTATCAAAATTCCGGCCAACGTTGGCTTTAAAATTGGCATTGCCGATTCCTACACCAATGAAAACTGGCTGAATTTCCCGGCTAATGAAAGCCGCTATGGGTTGGTTCGTAACGGTGACTGGAGCGAAGTCACTATTCCGGTAGCCGATTTACGTGGCGAGTTAATAGCGCTGCAGGCATTAACCGGTATGTTTTATATTGCCAGCCTTGATGGCCAGATACCCGGTAGCAGCTTTGAATTTGCCATTGATGATATTGTCTGGGAAGGTGGCGGTGGCACTACGCAGGCTGACAGCGATGGTGATGGCGTGCCTGATCACCTGGACCAATGTGCCAACACTGCGCCCGGCAGCGCGGTGGATAGCAACGGTTGCCCAACTGCCGCCGGGGCTTTTGGTGTGGCGCAAACCGGCGCCGACAGCGTGCGGTTTTTTGTTAACAGTAACGGCTGGGCTGATGTGCATTACCGTGTCAACAACGGCGGCCAGATTAATGTCGCTATGCAACAGGCTGGCGGGGTAAACAGCTATCTGGTATCGGGCTTGGCACCGGGTAGTGTGCTGACCTACTTTTTTACCTATTGGGATACTGCAAATGGTTACGCCATTGATACGGCACAGCAAAGCTTTACCCTGAGTACGACAGGCGGTGGTACTAACCCGGACCCTGGCGGGCCAAACCCTGATCCGGGCCTGGATAGTGACGGCGATGGTGTGCCTGATGCGCTGGACAATTGCCCCAGTACACCGGCCGGTACGCCGGTAAATGCTAATGGTTGCCCGCTGACAGCACTAAATGTAGTACCGTTGTATAACGTTACAACTCCGCTGGAGAGTGCTATTCAGTATGATCGCGGCGATGCACTGGTTACCCGCTTTTCTGATCGCGCCCGCGACCGGCATGCCAAAGAAAACCATTTTCAGGCCTATGATCACTACCTGACGTTTTACTGGGAAGACAGAACCGCAGCCATTGAAATTGTCGATTATGTTGCCAAAGGCGGTAGCAGTATTCGTATGAATGTGGTGACACAAAATAAACTGCACGATACCGAAGCAGAAAACCGCTGGTGGTATATCGGCATGAATACGCTGGCCGAGTTTTGCGGTAATGGTGTAATGAATATGGTAGATAACACCCATTACTGGAAAGAAGAAAGCTATAACTGCCGCGAAGGCCGGCCGATTCAGGTAGGCGATAAACTGGAGTTTGAAGTCAGCCAGTTTTTAGATGGCTCCACCCTGCCGCGTGGCCGGGCTAACTATTACGGCACCACCTTTTTATATATTGTTGGCCAGGGCATAGTGCCGTGGGATGTTACCGACAAAGAAATTTTTCAGCCGGGCCGTTACTTACAGCGTGACTCTATACCGCTGCCTGCCAGCGCGCGTTTAGGTGGTGACACCACCCTGCATGTGCAAATGACCGCCGAGCCGGACGGCCATTTTCAGCAAATGGCCACTAATTTAGGCTATGACAACGGCCAGCCATTTGTACTGGGGCGGCGTTTACACCATACCTCTTTTGTTGACGGCAGCCATGACGAAAACGCCGAAAACGGTATTTTTGCCGGCATGGCAGGGTTAGCGGGTGCGAATTATATTAACCAGCGCTGCTCCGGTTGCCATGTGCGTAATGGCCGGGCGCCGGTTGGCGCTGTTGGCTCGCCGCTGGATAAGTGGGTGTTTCGGGTGGGTAATGCCGATGGCTTATCACATGCTGAATTAGGCCGGGTATTACAACCGAGACGAAACGGCGGTGCCAGCAATGAAAGCATGCCATCTATTGCTTCGTTTACCGAGAATAACGGCCTGCGCACAGCCAACTACCAGTTCAGTGGTACTGTGCCTGATACTTTCTCGGCCCGTATTGCGCCACAGTTAAACGGTATTGGCTTGCTGGAGGCCATACCTGAAGCGGCGATACTGGCGCTGGAAGATATTGACGATGCCAATGGCGATGGCATTTCCGGCCGTGCCCATCGTGTGACTGACCCTGTTACCGGTGAAACCCGTTTGGGCCGCTTTGGCTATAAAGCGGCAACTGCCAGTGTAAAGCATCAGGTGGCTGCCGCACTTAATACTGATATGGGCGTAATGACCACCGTTTTGCCAACGCCAGACTGCGGTGCCAGCCAGAGTAACTGTGGTGGTGGTACACCGCTGGCCGATCAGCATCTGGATAACCTGATAAAGTACATCTCGTTGCTGGGCGTGCGGGCACAGCGTGACTATAACGATCCGCAGGTGTTGCAGGGTAAAGCCGTTTTCAATGCTACCGGCTGCAACGGTTGCCATATTGAGAGCTTTCAAACCAGTGAATATCACCCGCTGGCAGAGCTGCGTAACCAGACTATCTACCCGTACACTGACTTATTGCTGCATGATATGGGGCCTGGCCTGGCCGATAACTTAGCCGAAGGTGAGGCCGGCGGTTCGGAGTGGCGTACTGCACCGCTGTGGGGCCTGGGGTTATCCGCCTGTGTTACCGGTGGGGTAGCAGGCAATATAGGTTGGGACGCTTTTGGCCTGGATGGCCATGAGTATTGCACGCCGGATGCTAACTATTTACACGATGGCCGCGCCCGCACTATTGATGAAGCAATCCGCTGGCACGGTGGTGAGGCAGAGCTTAGCAGGATCAACTATGAGAACCTGTCATCGGCAGACAGAGAAGCATTGCTGGCATTTTTAAACAGTTTATAAGTAACAGCCGGCTACAGCTTAACGGCTGTCAGCCGGGTTTGATCTGATACCTTGCCAGAAACAAGGCGATGGCCTCATCAATAATATGCGCCTGTTGCGCCGGGGTTTGTTGCTCCAGGCCAAACAGGCTGGGATAAAACACAAAAGACTTTAGCTGATAAATAAACTGCTTGCCGGCAAAGGGGATATCGGCAATTTTCAGCACGCCGGCTGTGCAGGCGTCGGTTAAAAAGTTGTCTATATAGCGCTTGCAGCCCAGGCTGCTGTCGCTCATCAGCTGCGCCAGTTCCGGGCGCTGCATAACCTGCATAATAGCAATTTTGGCTACCCGTAAAAAAGCGGCAGAGCTAAGCAGGGCAACTTCATCCTGCGCTATACGGCGCAGTTGCTGATCAATAGGTTCTGCCACGTTAAAACGCACTTCGCCGCCCTGTGCCAGTTTGTCGAACATGCGCTGCAATATCGCCTGAAACAGCGCATCCTTAGTGGCGAAATGGTTGTATACCGTGCGTTTTGATACTTTAGCCTGCAGGGCCAGTTGGTCCATGCTGGTATGCTCCACACCGCTGCTGTGGAATAGTTCTTCTGCCGCATCAAGTATTTGCATGCGTTTTTTGTCGGTTAGTTTCATCGTTTTCAGCCTTGCATTAATACAGCCATTGTAGCGCAGCATAGAAAAAACTGCACTAAGCAGTTTACTTATGTGTTTTTATATGTAAACTGCACGGTGTAGTTTATATATGGTGAGCTTATGCGCAAATTAATTAAACCACTAAGCTGGCTGCTGGGCAGTCTGGCGCTGACAGGGGCAGGAATAGTAATGCTAAATACCAAGATCGTAGCAAACGTAGATGCAACAACTCTAACTGATGCCAGCCGGTATCAGCATGGTAAGTTTCATAATGTGCATGCCTTTGAACAACCGGGCTTACTGAAAACGCTGGAAATTACCAAACGTTATTTCACTGAGCCGGCAGTAGACAAAGTGCCGGCGAAAGCCATACCGCTGTTGCCACTGAGCCGGCAGCAACTTGATGCCTTGCCGGACAATGACCTGCACTTTGTTAAGCTGGGACATTCATCGGTACTGCTGAAAATATATGGCGAATACTGGCTGCTGGACCCGGTATTTTCGCAGCGTGCTTCGCCGTTTTCCTTTCTGGGGCCAAAGCGCTTTCATCAGGCGCCCATCAGTATTGCTGAGTTGCCCCCCATCGCTAAGGTGCTGATCTCGCATAACCATTATGATCATTTAGATAAAGCCAGTATTAAGCAACTGGCGGCGAAGACTGCGCAGTTTCTGGTGCCGCTGGGGGTAGAAACAGATTTACAGAAATGGGGCGTGGCGGCGGAAAAAATTCAGCGTTTTGACTGGTGGCAGGAACAGGCCAGCGACAATGCGCTGATTGCCTTTACGCCAACGCAGCATTTCTCCGGCCGTGGTATTGGTGATGGCAATAATACATTGTGGGTTCCTGGGTCATTAAAACCCTGGCCGGTGCGGTGTATTTCAGCGGCGATTCCGGGTACTTTGATGGTTTTGAGCAAATAGGCAATAAATACGGCCCCTTTGATATCAGCTTTATTGAAACCGGCGCTTACGATAACGACTGGGCGCATATTCATATGACGCCGGAGCAAAGCGTACAGGCGCACCTGGATGTAAAAGGCCAGGTTATGGTGCCGGTACACAACGGCACTTTTGATTTAGCCTTTCATGCCTGGTATGAACCACTGGAGCGGGTGAGTGCTGCCGCAGAACAAACAGACACGGCATTGTTAACGCCAGAATTTGGCCGGGTGGTGTCTGTATCACAACTGCATAACACTGTGGCGCAAAACAGTTTTTGGTGGCGGGCGCTGATGCCACAGGCTGAACTGGCCGCTACCGGCGCTACTGCAGCGGCGGCACAATAAATAATTGCCCGGCCGCCAGGTTTATACTTACCGGCCGGGCGTTAATGGTTTTAGCGGTTATTGTAATCAGTAATATCCAGCCCGGCATTGCGGCAAACCCGCTGCAGCAAACTGTAAGCTTCTGTTATAGCGTTCTCGTTAGCTTTACGTTCACTGATATCCTGATGTGTGCCTGCCATTAACCGCGGCTGGCCGTGCTCTGTGCGGTTTATTACCTTGCCCTGCGTTAAAATCCATACCCAGTGGCCGTCTTTATGCTGCATACGGCATTCCATTTCGTAATGTGCCTGTTCGCCGTCGAAGTGCTGTTGCAGCAGGCGCTCAGACCTTACTCTGTCGGCCGGATGCACCAGCTTTAACCAGGTATCAAAACTTAACGGCAGTAAATCATACAAGGCGTACCCCAGCATTTCTGCCCAGCGTTCGTTAAAAATTACATCGCCGGTTTGCACATTCCATTCCCAGGTAGCCAGGCGCGAACTGTCAATAAATGCAGCCAGCCGTTGCCGGTGCTGTTCCTGCTGCTTTTTATCCTGGAGCAGTTGGGCGGTTTGTTTTGTCAGTGTGCTGCGGGCTATTTCGGTTTCGGCCAGTGCAGCCAGATCCTGTAGCAAGGTAAGTTGTAGCGGGTTCAACTCACGCGGCATATCGTCAATAATACACAAAGTACCCAGCGGCAGGCCGTCAACTGAGTGCAGCGGCACGCCGGCATATAGCCGTATGGCAGGTTCGCCGGTTACCAGCGGGTTATCAGCAAAGCGTTCATCTGCCGTCGCATCCGGTACATATAGCAACGTATCGTTAAATATCGCGTGGGCACAAAACGATATATCTCTTGGTGTTTCTTTTAGCGCAATGCCCTGGCGCGATTTAAACCATTGCCGGCGCTCATCAATCAGGCTGAACAGCGATATCTTACAGCCAAACAAGGCCTGGGCCAGCCGGGTAAAACGGTCAAATTCATCGCTTGATGTATCGTCCAGCAAGCCCGAGGCAACCAGCGCCTGCAGCCGCTCAGCTTCATTATCAGGAACTTCCGGTAAATGCATAGGGTTACGTCATTAAAATAACTACGGGTAATTGAGTGTAAGCCAAAGCAATAAGCACTGCTAAAGTGTTTTGGGGAAGTTCATTTAATTAATAGAAGTCAAAGGAGTTAGATTCTCAAAAGTTTAAGAGAATGAGAGTCTAGAGAGTTAGAGCTTAATTAGTAGAGGTCAAAGGAGTTAGATTCTCAAAAGTTTAAGAGAATGAGAGTCTAGAGAGTTAGAGCTTAATTAATAAAGGTCAAAGGAGTTAGATTCTCAAAAGTTTAAGAGAATGAGAGTCTAGAGAGTTAGAGCTTAATTAGTAGAGGTCAAAGGAGTTAGATTCTCAAAAGTCTAAGAGAATGAGAGTCTAGAGAGTTAAAGACATAGGAATCAAAATGTAGGGTCTCAGGTGTACAGAGTCAGAGCTTGAAGTGGAAGTAGTATAGTTCAAAAAATTAGATATTTTCAATTTCCTAAATACACATTACTAATGAATTAAATATCTAAAAGTGAGTGTCAAATCCATTTGTTACTCATAATTGTAATTTTTTGATGTACAAAAAAAGTGCAATATAATAGACTAAATCCATAGATAAATATATTTCGAATTTTGTGAGAGCCTAATGTCAGTTATGCAGCTTGATTTAGAAAATGCCGTACATTATCACTACGACCAGTTCCCACCTACAAAGTTAGATTACGGGCACTTTGTTGATAACTTAATAAAGGCTACTGATGCAATAGCGCGATATGACCAAATGCTAAAAAATATGCACAATAGTGAGATTTTACTAGCCCCGCTTAGAAACCAAGAAGCTGTTATTTCATCTAGAATGGAAGGAACGGTTAGCACGATGGATGAGATCTTAAAATACGAAGCGGATCATGAAGCTGATACTGCTGACTCAACTAACGTGCGCTCAGAAGTGATAGAAACAATACTTTACCAAAGAGCCTTGAAAGCCGCACAGGGCGCACTAAATGACGGATATCCTATTTCGCAATCTATGATAAAGGGAGTGCATCAAAGACTACTGTCGTTTGGGCGGGGGGCGTTGAAATCTCCGGGAGAATTCAAAACCGAGCAAAATTATTTAGCAGATAAGTACAAGCGAAAAATTCTCTTCGTACCGATTCAGCCAGAGAAGCTGCAGGATGGTCTAGATATATTGTTTAAATATATAAGTGAAAGTACCGAACCAGCTCTAATTAAAGCAGCAATGACTCATATCGAATTTGAGGCACTGCATCCTTTTAAAGATGGCAATGGCAGAATTGGGCGGATGTTAATAACATTAATGCTATGGAAGTCTGGGGTTATATCTGCGCCTCACTTTTATGTTAGTGGATACTTTGAAGAGCACAAAGATGAATATATTGACACGATGAGAAGCGTTTCGGAGACAGGTAATTGGGAAGAGTGGTGCTCGTTCTTTTTGAGGGCGATAGAGCAGCAAGCGGTGAGAAATTTATCAATTGCCGAAGATATAAGAACTCTTTATGAGAACTTGAAGCAGACGTTTTCTGAAGTGTTATCTTCAAAGTGGAGTGTGACTGCACTTGATTTCGTGTTTACAAACCCAGTTTTCAGAAATAACAAATTCACTTCACACAGCGGTATCCCGCAAGCAACAGCAGCAAGGTTTACTCGGATTTTACTGGACGAGGGTATTATTCATACGGTAGAGGAAGCTTCTGGACGTAGGCCAGCGTTGTATTCTTTTGAACCACTAATGGGCTTAGTCCGAGTATAAGGGACCGAACATATTTCAATAAGTGGGGGTAAAACGACAAGCCTTTAAGAATGGTGGCCCCAGCTGGACTCGAACCAGCGACCGATCGATTATGAGTCGAGCGCTCTAACCAACTGAGCTATGGGGCCATGTGAAACTTTCTAATCAGCTGCCAGGGTACATCCTGTAGCTTCATTCCGGCTCGACCATCCACGGTCTCACCTTCGTGTCTTTCGGCGTGACGTTAAGTCACCCCTTATCGCCTTACGGCGACCGCCCCTCAGCCAACTGAGCTATGGGGCCATTGAAACTTATTATACGGCTTTCAGGTGTATCCTATTTATATACCTATAGGAAACGGCAGGCAGTATAAGAAGTTTTCTCTGCTTTGTCATCCGGCTTGTGCCGGTTGAGGCGATTAACTGCTGGTTTTTTAGACTGATAGAATAAAGGCGCCTGTCGGCGCCTTTATCTTTAGCATTAGCTTACTCGTCCAGGAAGCTTTTTAATACTTCTGAGCGTGACGGGTGACGCAGTTTACGCAGTGCTTTGGCTTCGATCTGACGAATACGCTCGCGGGTTACGTCAAATTGTTTGCCTACTTCTTCCAGCGTGTGGTCAGTATTCATATCAATACCAAAGCGCATACGCAGTACCTTGGCTTCGCGTGCAGTTAAACCGGCTAACACTTCGTTGGTGGCGTTTTTCAGGCTTTCCATGGTGGCTGAATCCAGCGGTGATTCACCTGTGCTGTCTTCGATAAAGTCACCCAGATGCGAATCTTCGTCATCGCCAATCGGTGTTTCCATTGAAATTGGCTCTTTGGCGATTTTCAACACTTTGCGGATTTTATCTTCCGGCATTTGCATGCGCTCGGATAATTCTTCCGGTGATGGCTCGCGGCCCATTTCCTGTAACATCTGCCGGGAAATGCGGTTTAACTTGTTAATGGTTTCAATCATATGCACCGGAATACGGATGGTGCGGGCCTGATCCGCAATTGAGCGGGTGATGGCCTGACGGATCCACCAGGTGGCATAAGTAGAAAACTTGTAACCGCGACGGTATTCGAATTTATCTACCGCTTTCATCAAGCCGATGTTGCCTTCCTGAATTAAATCAAGGAATTGCAAACCACGGTTGGTGTACTTTTTCGCAATAGAGATAACCAGACGTAAGTTGGCTTCTACCATTTCTTTTTTCGCACGGCGGGCTTTGGCTTCGCCGATAGACATACGGCGGTTAATATCTTTAATTTTAAAGATGCTTAAGCCGGTTTCTTCTTCAATTTTCTTCAGTTTTTCAATGCTGCGAACCAGCTCTTCTTTATGCTCGTCCAGCTTGGCTGAGTACGGCTTATTGCCGGCGATTTCAGCATCCAACCAGGCGGTAGAAGTTTCAAAGCCGGTAAAGGCTTTGACGAAGTTTTTCTTCGGCATTTTGGCGTATTCAACACAGTGCTTCATCACAATGCGTTCTTGCACCCGTACACGGTCCATCATTTCGCGCATGTTTTTAACCAGGCGATCGAACTGTTTTGGTACCAGGCGGAAGCAGCGGAATACTTCGCTTAATTTTTCAATTTCTACTTTGGTAGTGGCGTGTTCACGGCCGTTTTTCACAATTGAGTTACGGGTAACATCGTACTGGGTACGCAGTTCGCCGAACTTCTGCCGTGCCATTTCCGGATCCGGGCCGCTATCACCGTCGTCAGCATCAGCGTCGCCGTCTTCATCGTCGTCATCGCTGTCGTCATCGTCCAGCTTGTCTTCTGGTACGTCTGAACCAATATGGCTGCCAACGATAGGGGCTTCGTCGATATCGTTCGGATCAATAAAGGCAGTAACAATGTCGCTTAAACGAATTTCTTCGGCTTCATACTTATCCCATTGCTCCAGCAGGTAAGTAATGGCTTCGGGGTACTCGGCAACTGAGCTTTGTACCGTGTTGATGCCGTCTTCAATCCGCTTGGCGATGTCAATTTCGCCTTCGCGGGTTAACAGTTCAACGGTGCCCATTTCACGCATGTACATCCGTACCGGGTCGGTAGTGCGGCCCAGTTCTTTGTCCACGCTGACTAAAGCTTGTGCCGCTTCTTCCACGGCGTCTTCATCTGTGGTGGCATCGGTCATGATCAGATCGTCGGCATCCGGTGCGGTTTCAAACACCTGGATCCCCATGTCATTGATCATGCGGATAATGTCTTCTATCTGATCTGAATCGATAATGTCTTGCGGCAGGTGATCATTCACCTCAGCAAAGGTAAGATAACCTTGCTCTTTACCTTTAATGATCAGGAGTTTTAGCTGCGACTGAGGATTTTGCTCCATAGAGACTTATCTTCCACCAATTTGATTAATGTAAAATTGCGAACTAGCGATTATAACAAAGCGCGGCTTTTCTAGCCAGCCGCATTAGTTCGCAAGCTTTGGTTTTTTGCTTTTCAGCGCTTGCAGCAGCAGTTTGTATTCGTGCCATTCGGCTTTACTCAGTTGCTGCAGTTTATCTTTCCGTTCCAGGGCTTCCAGCCGTTGTTGTAAATACTGATCTTCAATTGAATGAAAAGTATCGACAAATTCCTGTGACAATTGTTCCGGCTCGATCTGGTGATCCCAGGCGGCCAGTGTCATTAAAATGCTGTGTTCGGGCAAATCGCGCCACTGCTCTATCAGTTGTGCGGTGGTTAAATCCGGTTGTTGTTGCAGCCGTTGCTGCAATGCCAGTAACAAGCCTATGCCGGGAATATTGGCTGCGCCAAGCTCTGGTGCATCCGGCATTACATTAGCTAAATTGGGGTACTGCAGTAATAAACCAATAGCGCGGCGCATCGGTGTTATTTTCATTGCCGCCGGTTTTACCCGGCTGGATGCCCGCTGTACCGCTGCTTTGGTGCGTTCACGCGGTTTACCCAGCAGGTTAGCCAGTTTATCGCTTAAGCTGTCACGGTAAAACTCGCTCGGTATCTGTTTAATTAATTCTGCTGCTTTTACCGACAATGCTGATTTACCGGCATCAGTGGCCGGGTCAAACTCCTGCACCAGATGCTCAAAAAAGTACTGGTTTAGCGGCATAGCATTGGCAATGCGCTGTAAAAACGCGTCTTTGCCTTCTTTTTGTACTAATGAATCCGGGTCTTCGCCGTCAGGTAAAAACACAAAATTTAACTCTACACCGTCTTTTAATTGCGGCAGTGCACTTTGTAATGCCCGCCAGGCGGCATCGCGCCCGGCACGGTCACCATCGTAACAACACACTACCTTGGGGGTGTAGCGAAACAGCGTATGCATATGATCCGACGTTGTGGCAGTGCCCAAACAGGCGACAGCAAAGCGGATATCATGTTCGGCCAGTGCTACTACATCCATATAGCCTTCAACCACCAGTATTTGCTCAACATGGCCGGGTTGCTGGCGTACTTCGTATAAGCCATACAGCTCACGGCCTTTGTGAAACAGGCGGCTTTCCGGTGAATTTAAATACTTTGGCGTACCGTCGCCCAATACGCGGCCACCAAAGGCAATAACCCGGCCGCGTTTATCACGGATCGGAAACATTAAGCGTTCGCGGAAAAAGTCATACTCGCGGCCATTGTCGTTGCGGTTTATCAGCCGCAGTTCAAATAACTGATCGCGCAGCGCTTTATGGTTGGCCGGGCTTAAGTGTTTCAGCAGGTTATCCCAGCCATCCGGTGCGTAACCAATGGCAAAATCGGCCAGAGTTTTTGCACTCAGGCCACGTTTGGCCACATACTGCTGCACCATCGCAGCATTAGGGTGACTTTGCAGCTGTTGCTGATAAAACCCGGCGGCCTGCTGCATTAAATGGTAATCGTCAGCCTGGGCTGCAGGGCGGTTTTTAACGGCGCCTTGCTCGCGTGGCACTTCAAGATGGTGTTGCTGCGCCAGCTCTTCAATGGCTTCAACAAATTCGAGTTGTTCAAACTCCATCATAAAGCTGATGGCATTGCCGTGTGCGCCACAGCCAAAGCAATGATAAAACTGTTTATCCGGGCTAACGGTGAAAGAGGGCGATTTTTCGCTATGAAACGGGCAGCAGGCGGCGTAGTTTCTACCGGCTTTTTTTAGCGGTACGCGTTGGTCAATCAGTTCAACAATGTCGGTGCGGGCCAACAACTCGTCGATAAACTGTCTTGGGATTTGTCCTGCCACCTTTTTCCTTCGGCGTTATTCAGAAAAAGACAAACCGTGCCTTGCGGGCACGGTATGCAGATGTCAACTTTATGCTGTTACGTCGGGCTTTATTTATGCTACTAAAGCATGCTGTTATTACAGCGGGGCTGGCAAACATAAGGCACAGCCAAAGCACCGGTGTCGCTAGCAGGTACTATAAGCGGCTAACGCTTAGTACAGCTTGATGCGACGTGCGTTTTCGCGAGACAGCTTCTTAGCATGGCGCTTAACAGCTGCTGCTTTTTTACGCTTACGGATCCAGGTTGGCTTCTCGTAGAATTCTTTAGCGCGTACGTCAGCTAATACACCAGCTTTTTCGCATGAGCGCTTGAAACGACGTAATGCTACGTCAAACGGTTCGTTTTCTTTTACTTTAACAACAGGCATTAAATTCTCACCTCAGGGCCAAATTGGTTATCTGTGAACCAATACGATTAAAAATGGTGCGGCATTTTACGCAAAAAGACAGGGTGATGTAAAGCAGTTCTGCGATCTAAATCCGATCCTCTGGCTCTGAGTGAACTGAGCCGGTACAATGGCGCCCATTTTAGCGGATTTGAGATACAGATGCGAGTTTTAGGTATAGAAACATCCTGCGATGAAACCGGTATTGCTGTTTATGACGACAAGCTGGGGTTATTAAGCCATGTACTGTACAGCCAGATCCCACTGCATGCTGATTACGGCGGTGTAGTACCGGAGTTGGCCTCGCGCGACCATATCCGTAAAACCATACCGCTGATCAAACAGGCGCTGCTTGAAGCCAACTGTGCTGCTGCTGATATTGATGGCGTGGCTTATACTGCCGGCCCGGGTTTAGCCGGTGCTTTGCTGGTAGGTGCGGCTATTGGCCGCTCGCTGGCTATGGCCTGGGGCAAGCCTGCGCTGGCGGTGCACCATATGGAGGGGCATTTGCTGGCGCCGATGCTGGAAGCTAACCCGCCGCAATTTCCATTTTTAGCGCTGTTGGTGTCCGGCGGCCATACCCAGTTGGTGGCGGTTGAAGGTATTGGCCGTTATGAACTGCTCGGCGAATCTATTGATGATGCGGCCGGTGAAGCCTTTGATAAAACCGCCAAACTGATGGGGCTGGATTACCCTGGCGGCCCGTTATTAGCAAAGCTGGCCGTGCAAGGTGACAGCAAAAAGTACAAGTTTCCGCGGCCAATGACAGACCGGCCGGGGCTTGATTTTAGCTTTAGCGGCTTAAAAACCTCAGCCGCCAATGTGATCGCCAAAGAGGGTAACAGCACGCAGGTGCAGGCTGATATCGCAGCCTCATTTCAGCAGGCGGTGGTAGACACCCTGGTGATTAAATGCGAGCGGGCGCTGCTGCAAACCGGTTATAAACGCCTGGTGATAGCCGGTGGTGTTAGTGCTAATACGTCGCTGCGTGAACAGTTAGCACAGTTGTTGAAGCGCCACGGCGGTGAGGTGTTTTACCCGCGTAAAGAGTTTTGCACCGACAATGGTGCCATGATAGCACTGGCGGGGTATTACCGTTTAGCAGCCGGGCAGCAGCAGGATTTAACTGTTGGTGTCACACCGCGCTGGCCAATGCAGGACTTGCCGGCGGTTTAATGGTTTTAGCATATGGTCAGAAGTGGGGCTTCGGTTGCAACTCCCGCTCTGGCTCGCCACAGCAACTCACAAATGCTTACGCATTTGTTCAGACACTCTGTGGCGCCCATATCGGGATTCCAACCTCGCTTTATCAGTCAGGTGAGTGCTCACTCTTGAATCCGCTTGGATTTATCCCACACTTTACTTTCTTTGCCACGATACAGCCGGACAATATTCTCGCGGTGGCGCACAATAATCAGAATACTCAGCATTAACACCGGCACGGTATACAGCGGTTTTATAAACCAGGTAAATAATGGCGCCAACGTAACGGTTAAAATAGCCGCCAGTGATGAATAGCCACTTATTGCGACAATAATCAGCCAGCTTGCGATCAGCAAACCGGCTAAATCCAGCCCGATTGGCATCATGGCGCCAAAAGCAGTCGCCACCGCCTTACCACCCTGAAAACCAAAAAACAGCGGGAAAATATGGCCCAGACAGGCGCATATAGCAATCAGCCCCAGATATAACGGCTCTATTTGCAAAAAATATGAACCCCACACCGGAATGGTGCCTTTAAGAATATCAAACAGCAGTACCAGCACTGCCGGTAACTTGCCACCTAAACGCAGTACGTTGGTTGCACCGGGGTTGCCGGAGCCATGTAAGCGGGGATCAGGTAAGCGAAACAGCTTGCTGACCAGCACTGCCGACGAAACGGAGCCACAAAGATAGGCTGCCAGCATCATAATTCCAATCAGCGGGGTCATTAAGGCGGTTCCTCAGCACCAGTTTTTACGTTAAGATTGCAGCCTGATTTAAGGCCAGCAGAATATAGGGTTTTAGCGGTTTTGCCTATCCGACCAGCCTACCTGAAACGAGAAATAACGCAATGCGGATGTAACTGAATGGACATAGTTTTTATAAAACAGCTACAAGTAGATACCGTGATAGGCGTTTACGACTGGGAAAAAACCATTCAGCAACGCTTGTTGTTAGATTTAGAGCTGGTTACTGATATCAGCCATGCAGCAAAACAGGATGATATACGCCAGACACTGGATTACGCCGTTATTGCCCAGCGTGTTATAGCATTAATTACTGCCCAGCCACTGGAGCTGATTGAAACCGTGGCAGAGCGTGTGGCGCAGTTACTGCTAAACGAGTTTGCTACCACCCAGGTTAAAGTGTCGGTGCAAAAACCCGGCGCATTAGAGCAGGCAGAAACTGTCGGCGTTACCATAGTGCGGAGCAGCAGCTGATGGCGCGCATTTACATCAGTATCGGCAGTAATATTGAGCGTAGTTATCATATTCAGGCGGCAGTCAGCGCACTTAGGCAACACTTTGGCCCGCTTACGCTGTCATCAGTTTACGAAAGTGAAGCCGTTGGTTTTGCCGGCAGTGCTTTTTACAATATGGTGGTTGCGGCTGATACCAGCTTATCGATAGCCGATTGCGTTGCTTTATTTAAGCAAATCGAAAATAACTATGGCCGGGACAGAACGGCGGCAAAATTCAGCGGCCGTACTTTAGATCTGGACTTACTGACTTTTGATGATGTGGTGTGTCAGCAACCGGTAGAGCTGCCCCGGGCAGAAATTACAGAAAATGCCTTTGTATTGTGGCCACTGGCTGAAATTGCACCTGATGTAATACACCCGCTTACCGGGTTTAGTTACAGTGAATTGTGGCAGCAGTATTCAAAACAACAAAAATTATGGCCGGTGCCATTTAACTGGAGCAAGTAACTGTGAGTACAGTGGAAGTTATTATTCTGGCCATTATTCAGGGCCTGACCGAGTTTTTACCTATTTCCTCTTCTGCCCACCTTATCCTGCCATCAGCGATGTTTGGCTGGGAAGATCAGGGCCTGGTATTTGATGTCGCAGTACATGTGGGGACGTTATTGGCGGTAATGTTGTATTTTCGCCATGATATCGCTAATTTAACCGTGGGCTGGGTGCAGTCATTGGCTGGTAAACACAGTACTGACAGCAAACTGGCCTGGTGGGTTATTCTGGCAACTATTCCGGCTGGTTTAGCCGGTTTGCTGGCCGCAGATTTAATAGAAACTTTCCTGCGCTCGCCTTATGTTATTGCTATTACCACTATAGTGTTTGGCCTGGCGCTTTGGCTGGCCGACGCGACCGCCAGGCAAATGCAAACTATGGAGCAGTTGACCTGGAAGCAGGCATTGCTGATTGGTATTGCTCAGGCATTGGCATTGATCCCGGGAACCTCACGTTCAGGTGTTACTATGACAGCGGCATTAATGCTGGGGCTGGACAGAGTTAGCGCCGCGCGTTTTTCTTTTTTACTATCAATTCCCATTATTGTATTAAGCGGTGGTTATCAGGGTACCAAGCTGATATCTGAACCAACACATTACGATGTTACCGCTATTTTACTGGGCACAGGGCTGTCTTTTGTCAGCGCCTTTATCTGTATTCACCTGTTTTTAAAAGTGATAGAACGTATGGGCATGTTGCCGTTTGTGATCTACCGGCTGCTCTTGGGGGTAGTGTTACTGGCAGTGCTTAGCAGCGCCGCATAGCCGGGTGCTGCTGGCTTGCAAATAGGGTTTAAAGCGCAGCGGGTTTAAGCTGCGCTTTTGCTGTTTTAATCGCATTTAAACGTGCCCGCTGTAGCCCTTGTTTAATGGCCTCACCGCTTAAACCCTGTGTTATCAGTTGTTTAGCATTAACGCTGCGTGCAGCATCGGCCAATAGTATTAAGTAAGCCGCTTGCGGATATTCAGCCTGCTCAAAACCGGTGCGGCCGCGTAAATCGGCGGTACAGCACAGCAGAATCTCGTCAAGCCGCTCCGGTTTACGCCACAAATCTATCGCATTAAAAAACTTCAGTACGGTGCTGGCTTTCAACTCTTTGGCGCGGTGTACCAGTTGATGATATTCACACACCAGCAGCGCCAGCTCGCGGCAGCTATTCGGTACCCGCAAGCGCTCACACAGCTGCTGAATAAGTGGTAAGCCGCTATGCTCATGGCCGTGGTGCGCTGGCAGCAGTTCAGCCGGGGTAACACCTTTACCCAGGTCATGCACCAGGCTGGCAAAGCGTATTTCGATTTTTTCCGACAGCCTGGCGGCCTGCTCCAGTACCAGCAAAGTATGCACACCGGTATCAATTTCCGGGTGCCACTGTGGTGGCTGTGGAACACCCCATAAAGCGGCCAGTTCCGGCATCAGTATCTGTAGTGCGCCGGTGTGGTATAACAGCTGAAAATAGGCCTGTGGCGTTTGTTCGCTAAGTGCTTTGGCGGTTTCCTGCCATACCCGCTCGGGTGTCAGCGTAGCAAGCTCGCTACTTAACCGGCGCATTAACGTCTGGGTTTCGCTGGCAACGCTAAAGCCTAAATGAGCATAGCGGGCGTAAAAGCGGGCTACACGCAACACACGCAGCGGATCTTCGGCAAAAGCGTCTGATACATGGCGCAAGATTTTATGCTTAATGTCGTCGGCGCCGCCAAAAGGGTCTACCAGGCTGCCATCAGCTGCTTGCGCAATAGCATTGATAGTCAGATCGCGGCGCAGTAAGTCTTGTTCCAGGGTAACATCGGGGGCGGCATATACAGTAAAGCCGGTATAGCCTTTGCCACTTTTGCGTTCAGTGCGTGCCAGAGCATGTTCTTCTTTAGTTTGCGGGTGCAAAAAAACCGGAAAGTCTTTACCCACCTGCTGATAACCGGCATCCAGCATTTGCTGTGGTGTGGCACCTACCACCACCCAGTCACGCTCGTGATACGGGTAACCTAAAAGACTGTCGCGTACTGCACCACCTACCAGATATCGTTGCACCGGCTTTCCTGTTGGCAATTTTTTTGCCATTATACCTGTCGTCTTTCAAAATGCACGGTCGCACCCAATGATGGCGCCCTAACCAGCAGGAAGCAGTATGTATACCGGATTTTTCGGCTTAACCAGTGCCCCATTCTCCATTGCACCTAACCCGGACTTTATGTATTTAAGCCCACGCCATGCCGAAGCTTTGGCGCACTTGCGTTTTGGGCTGGGAGAGGCCGGGGGCTTTGTGTTGCTTACCGGTGAAGTGGGTACCGGCAAAACCACGGTATCGCGCTGTTTACTGCAGGAGCTGGACGAGCGTGCCGAAGTAGCCTTTATTTTAAACCCTACCTTATCTGAGCTGGAGTTGTTGGCGGCTATCTGTGATGAGTTGAAAATACGCTACAAAAAAACTGATGCCAGCTTAAAACTGCTGGGCGATAAAATAAAAAACCGCTTACTGAAAAACCATGAGGCGGGCAAACACACCCTGCTGATTATCGACGAAGCCCAGCATTTGCAACCGGCGGTGCTGGAGCAACTGCGGTTGTTAACTAATCTGGAAACCAATACCCGCAAGTTGCTGCAGGTGATTTTAATTGGCCAGCCCGAGCTGCAGCTGTTATTAAAACGCAACGATTTACGCCAGTTGGCGCAGCGCATTACTGCGCGCTATCACTTATTGCCACTTAACCTGGATGAAGTAAGCCATTACTTAAAATTCCGCCTGCAGGTTGCCGGTTGCAGCAGGCCGGTATTTAGTGACGGCGCAGTGAAACGTTTGTATCAGCTAAGCGGCGGTATACCTCGGTTAGTTAACCTGATGGCAGACAGAGCACTGCTGGGAGCTTACAGCCAGCAGCAGGCTATGGTAAACGATAAGCTGGTAAGCCGTGCTGCCAGTGAAATTTTGCCGTTGTCAGAAGAGGTAACCAAAGCGGCATTACCGCGCTGGTTCTGGCCTGTATTGGGTGTTTGCGCTATAGTGCTGGGCTTTAGCCTGGCACTGATTATTATGCCGTTGCTGCAGAGCCAATAAAGTAAAGTAGAGAAACTTATGTCGATTTTAATGGAAGCACTGAAACAGCAAAATCAGCACATGCCCGTTGTTGCTGATGGTAGTGCTTTCTGGCGTAAGCTGGCGTTAATCTTGGCTTTGTTGCTGGCCGGTTGTGTGGGGGCTGCTGCCGCTTACTGGTTTAAGCTACCGGTTAAGACTGAAACTGCCTTAGTTGAACAGATTAGCCCGGCGCAGCCGGTTAATATTTTTGCTGCACTAAATGAAGCTGGCAACACTGCAACAGCCAGTGCGGCGCAAAGTGCTATTGACAGCAAAATTACGCAGGCGATAAAACCGCCACCAGAGCCGGTAAAGGAAGAATTTACCCCATTGCCACCAATAACAACAATGACCGCAGGCACTGCAGCAGCAGAGCCACAACCTTTGCCTGAGCCGGAAGTATCAGGTGAGCTGCGCGATAAGTTTGCTTCGGCATTAAAAGCTACTGAGAACACCAGCACAAACAAAACCGGATTGCGCAGCCACAATGCACCAGCTACCGATATTCACAGTCTGGATACGCAGTTGCAGCAGCAAATTCCGCCGCTGAGGTTTGACGCTCACGTTTATGCTACCAGCGTTAGTCAGCGCTGGGTAAAGGTAAATGGTAAAACCTTGCAGGAGGGGCAGTGGGTTACTGCAGATATCAGGATTAGAGAAATTACCCCGCAGTATGTATTGTTAGAACTGGGTACGCAGCTATTTAGTATGGCGGCGTTAACTGAGTGGCCGGCAGGCTGATTCAGATATAGTTTTTTACATCCAGACCGAATTTCTTCAAATCAACGCAACTGTCTATCTGCTCTTCCTGCTGGCGCCACAAGTCGAGGATTTTAGGCGGAATGTGGTGTTGATGCACGCTGTGGTAAAACACTTTAACCTTGGGTAACAACGGTTTTTTGGCGTTATTTTCCAGTACCAGTGCCAGCTTGCCGCTGCTCAGTTTAACTACTGAGCCGGGTGGATAAATACCAATACATTTAATAAACAGTTGCAGCAGTTCAGCATCCAACTGGTGAGGTGTGCGCTCCAGCAACTGGCGGGATGCCGCCAGCGGGCCAAGTTTAGGTGCCTGTGATGCGGTCAGTTTTTCGTATGAGTTAACTATTGCCAGCATCCGGCTGCCTTTTTCTATCTGCCGTGCGGCAATTTTGGGCACGCCGCTGCCATCCAGGTGGGCACAATGCTGGCTGATCCATAACGACACTTCGCCAGCCAGTTTAGCTGTTTTTTGCAGAGCATTTAAACTGGCCGGAATTGCCAGATGATCTGCCATTTGCAGATAGTCCGGGCTGATGGCTTTACCAATATCATGTAATAAGGCTGCCGTTATCAGCGATTGCACTTTGTGCGAAGGTAAATTCAGGTAGCGCGCAAAAGCTGCCATATACACCGCGCAACTGATACTGTGCTGCAACAAGGTATCGCTTTGCTCTGCTATACGGTTAAGACACAGCAAGACATCCTGATTACGGCTGATAGATTCTGCCAGCCCGGCGCTGACTTCATGTACCAGCGTCAAATCAATATTGTTGTCGTTGCGCACTGCGTCCAGCATCTGGCGTTGTACGCGTTGGGTTTGTTGCAGGGTTTTTTCTGCTCTTGGCCATTCATCGGCAAAGAGCACCCGTGGTGATAATTCTTCTGCTGTAGCAATGGGTTCGTCAGGTATTGCAGGGGAGGGGTTGGTTATAGCTTTAGCCGGGTCGATAAGAACTATTTTAACGCCTTTTTTGCGCAGTATGTCTATCGCTTGTTTGGTACGAACCCAGCCTGCATGTTTGACGACAATATCACCAGACTGTTGTAATACCTGCACAACATAACTGCCTGGTTGTAAATCAGATATATTAACTTCCTGATATGCCATCTATTTTGTAGTCCAAAATCGCCCCTGAGCCCAGCCCGCTATTTTACCTTAAGTAACCTTAACTATAAATTAACAACGAGATGGTTTGTCATAATATCGCGATAGCGCAAGGTATAACATAGCATAAAGCCCGCAAATGCGGGCCTTATCGTTGTGATAAACTGTAACAGTTAGCCGATGTTGTCTGCCATTGTCATCAGTGATGCATTACCACCAGCGGCCGTAGTATTAATGGTAATGGTTTTTTCTGTCACCAGACGGTGCAGTAACTGCGGCCCTGCCGGTGCTGTGATCAGTGGCAGTATAGCGCCTTCACGCGCTGCCAGCAGCTCGGCACATAAAGGTTTGACTGCGCTGCTAACGTCGATCATCGCCCCAGCCAGATCCTGATGCGCCAGCAGAGTTGTCAGGCAGTCCAGCCGTATTACAGATACTAAGTGCTGTGGCATGCCGGCTTGTTGCAGCGCCTTAATGCAAGCTTCTGCTTCTGCCATATCGGCCTCTTCTACCGCTGTTACCACGGCGTTACCTGCTGCCAGCGCCGTAATAATTGCCAGTAACCAGTGGCTGAACGCTGCTGATTCGTCACGCACCAACGCCAACACACCGCGCGGGTCCAGTACCAGCATATTGCTTTCGCCGGTAGGGCCGGGCAGGGCAATAGGCTTTTGCAATTCGCGCTCTACCTGTGCCAGTTTTTGCTGAGCCAGCGTTAAAACCTGCTCTAAATCCGGCTCTTGCTTACTGACTACTGCATTGGCTGCCAGTGATGCCATAAACTGACGCAACACAGAGGTGCGTTGGTTTATTGACTGTAGTGACCACTGCTGCTGTGCACCGATGGCAGCTGGCATAGCATAGGCCACCGCGCTGCTGGTCGTTTCGCTTAGCAGGCGATGACGCTTGGCATCATCCAGTGCCTGGCAGCTGACATCCAGATTGTCTTTAATTAACCGTGTCAGATACAACGGGCCACCCGCTTTAGGACCAGTACCGGATAAACCACGGCCACCAAAGGGCTGCACGCCAACAACAGCACCAATCATATTGCGGTTTACATAAATATTGCCGGCTTTAATATCGCGGGCAACCCGGTTAGTAAATTGCTCAATACGGCTGTGTACGCCCATTGTCAGGCCATAGCCGGTAGCGTTGATTTGGTTAATAATGTTATCAACCTCATCGGCTTTAAAGCGGATAATGTGCACGACAGGGCCAAATACTTCGCGCTCCAGCACGGTTAAATCGCTGATCTCGTACAGGCGCGGTGCGAAGAAATAATGCCGATCACCTGCCGGAATAGCGCACTCGTAGTGTAATGTGGCTTTGTCGGCTAAATACTGCACATGGCTGGTTAACCGCTCATGCGCTTTGGCATCAATTACCGGGCCGAGGTCGGTACTAAGCCACTGTGGGTCACCCACATGCAGCTCTGCCATTGCGCCTTTTAGCATGGTAATAATTTTATCTGCCACATCTTCCTGTAAAAACAGTACCCTTAGCGCAGAACAGCGCTGGCCGGCACTTTGGAAACCCGACGAGATCACATCATCTACTACCTGCTCTGGCAGGGCGGTCGAGTCAACAATCATACAGTTCTGGCCGCCGGTTTCGGCAATCAGCGGTACCGGCTCGCCGCCACGTTCTGCCAGCTTACGTGCTATCCAGCAGCCGGTTTCAGTAGAGCCGGTAAACATTACCCCCTGAATACGGCTGTCAGGCACTATGTGCTGGCCAACCTGGCTGCCAGGGGCAATAACCAGTTGTACTACATGCTCTGGCATGCCGCACTGGCGCATAATGTCGACAGTGCGTATGGCGATTAAACTGGTTTGCTCGGCTGGTTTAGCCACAACAGTATTACCAACCACAATGGCTGCGGCTACCTGGCCTAAGAAAATGGCCAGCGGGAAATTCCATGGGCTGATACATAAAAATACGCCACGGGCTTGCCCGGGCTGAGCAAACAGCTCTTCAGCGCGGGCGGCATAGTAACGGCAAAAGTCGATTGCTTCGCGCACTTCTGCCACGCTGTCGCCCAGGGTTTTGCCTGCTTCTTTTACGCAAAGTGCCAAAAGTTCGTTACGGTGAGTTTCCAGCGCATCAGCAATGCGGCGCAGCAGGGCAGCACGCTCTGTAATATCGGTTGTTGACCAGCTGCTAAAAGCGGCCTCAGCGTTGGCCAGAATGTGCTGCATCTTGTCTTTGTCGGCATATTGCAAATAGCCAATGGTTTCATCGAGCTGGGCCGGGTTAGTTACCGGCACGGCATTGGGTTGCACCGGGATCTGCTTAACTGATTCAAACCACTGAGCCATGGCTGTTTTTACTGCTTCCAGCTGATCAATATCTGTTAAATCAAGGCCGTTGGAGTTTTTGCGTTCGCTACCATATAAGTTGGCCGGCAGCGGTATTTGCCGGTTTCGCTTTTGCTTCCAGCTGCGCACAGTTTCTACTGCGTCGTTTAGCAGCGATTCTACCGGTATGGTTTCATCAATAATGTTGTTAACAAAGGAGCTGTTGGCGCCGTTTTCCAGCAAACGGCGTACCAAATAAGCCAGTAAGTCGGAGTGCTCACCCACCGGTGCATAAATACGGCAAGGGATCTTGTCTTTAATCACTATTTCGTCGTACAGCGCATCGCCCATGCCGTGCAGGCGCTGGAATTCAAAACCGCTGTAGTCGTTGGTCATCTCCATAATAGTGGCTACGGTGTAGGCATTATGGGTAGCAAACTGCGGATAAATGCTGTCGCGGTAGCTGAGCATTTTTTTCGCACAGGCCTGATAGGACACATCAGTAGAGGGTTTGCGGCTAAATACCGGGAAGTCGCTAAAGCCTTCAAGCTGGCTGAGTTTAATTTCGGTATCCCAGTAAGCGCCTTTTACCAGCCGTACCATCATTTTACGGCCAACTCTTACTGTTAAATCGCGCAGCCATTCAATTACATGAATGCCGCGCTTCTGGTACGCCTGCACTGCCAGGCCGAAGCCTTCCCAGCCATCCAGCGCCGGATCACTGAATACCGCTTCAATAATATCCAGAGAAATATCCAGCCGGTCGGCTTCTTCAGCATCAATAGTAAAGCCAATATCATAAGCTTTGGCAGCCAGTGCCAGCTGTTTTACCCGTGGAATTAACTCTTCAATGACACGGTCACGGTGGCTGAATTCATAGCGCGGGTGAATGGCCGATAACTTTACCGAAATACCGGGGCTGTTAAACGGGCCACGGCCTTTGGCAGCTTTACCTATGGTATCAATAGCCCGCATATAACTGTCGAAGTAGCGGTTAGCATCAGCCATAGTGCGGGCACCTTCGCCCAGCATATCGTAAGAATAACGAAAGCCTTTCGCTTCCATTTCTGCAGCACGTTCCAGCGCGGCGCCGATAGTGGTGCCCATAACAAACTGCGCGCCCATTATCTGCATGGCGTAACGCACAGCCTGACGGATCACCGGCTCGCCCAGGCGGCCACAGGTGCGTTTTAACAGGCCAAATTGTTGCTTTTTCTGCTCGTCTGAGTAGTTCACCAGTTTGCCGGTAAGCAGCAAGCCCCAGGCTGAAGCATTAACAAATAATGAGCTGCTGTTGCCCAAATGCGAGCTCCAGTCACCTTGCGAGAGTTTGTCGCGGATTAAACGGTCTGCGGTGGTTTTATCCGGCACACGCAGCAGCGCTTCGGCCAGACACATCAACACCAGGCCTTCTTCAGTAGACAACGAAAATTCGTTCAGCAGCGCATCAACGCCGCCTTTACCTACCTGAGCCTGACGGATAGTCAGCACTAACTGGCGTGCACGTTCCCATGCCCGGCTGCGGGCATTCACGCCAATGTCGGCCAATGGCAGCAGATAATCTAATACCTTATCTTCATCAGCACGATAGAAATCACGAATAGTTTGACGCAGTGGTTGGGTGGCAACCAGGGAACCGTTGTACAACATGGCAGTTAGCTTCCTGACAAGATTTGAGAATGCGGCATTCTAGTGAAAAGTCTGCCGTATAGGGTGGTTATTTTTCTGCTTTAACCCTATATAATTCTGCCATTACTAACCAAAACCAGAAAAATTGCTGCCATGAGTACACCTGTAAAAAGTAAAGGGCTGGACCGGATAGATATCAGTATTCTGGACACGCTGCAGCGTGACGGCCGCATTGCTAACGTTGATTTGGCAAAAAAAGTGAATTTAAGTGCCAGCCCCTGTATTGACCGGGTAAAGCGGCTGGAAAAAGAAGGTTATATCGACGGCTTTGGTGCGCGGTTAAATGCTGCCAAGCTGGGTTTTGGTACTGCGGCTTTTATTCAGGTTACGCTGGACAGAACCACCAGTGAGGTATTTGATAAATTCCGTGATGCTGTGGTGCAAATTCCCCAGGTAGCTGAATGCCATATGGTGGCGGGTGGCTTTGATTATTTACTTAAACTGCGGCTGCCTAATATGGACGCATATCGCAGTATTCTGGCACTGATTGTGGATTTGCCGGGCGTAGCGCAAACACACACTTATGTGGTGATAGAAAAAGTAAAAAGTGATAGTGGTTTACCACTGAAAACAACAGACAGCCCGCCGCTGGCGGGCTGAAGTGATAATATTACCAGCGCTCGCTGTTGCGGCGTTTAGGTACTAACAGTGGCAGCAGCAAGCCGAAAATTAACCCCGCCAGCAGGATTAATGAGCCCAAAACCATCGGTTTTTCCCAGATAGCGCTTTGGGTATTTTCCAGTTGCACTTTGAGTTGCTCGTAAGCGCGGTTGGCCTGCTCTAACTGCTCAACAGCTTTTTGTCGCTCGGTTACCGCTTCACTGAGCTGGCTGTTTAACTGATCACGCTGTTGCTCCAGTGCATTTAACGTTTCGTTGTATTGGGCATATTCAGCTTTAAGCTTTTCTAACTGGGCAAGCAAGCCTGGCGTATAGGTAACATGTTCTTTGGGTAACCAGCCGGTTTTGCCGTCTACCTGAATTTCGGCATAGCCGGTGGCACTGTCTTCCCGCAGAAAAGTAACACTCTGGCCAGCATTAACGGTGCCGATAATACGATACTGGTTGTTAGGGCCGGAATGCAGAAATACAAATAAGGCATCACTGATAAAAGCAGGTTTAGAGCCGTCTTGCGCCATAGCCTGAGATGAAAGCGCCAACAACCAGGCTGAAAATAATACCAGCAGGGTGCTTTTAATTAATCTGAACATAGGTATCCTGAGCTTATTTAAATGAAACCGCTTTGCAGCCAATATCTTGGATGATAGGGAGTTGTGCTGCAATTGACAAGGGGTAAACGCAGCTGCACGGCGTCTTGCCGTCGGTGCGACGCACAGAGTAACCAATGAGTACTGAACTTGAGCTGAAGTATCTGCTGCCATCCTCCGGGCTGGACAGTTTGATGCAGTTAATTCCACAACTGGGAGAACTGCAGCATAGCGAGCATAACACCTTATTAAATGCCTATTTTGATACTGCCGACAGTTGGTTTCGCCAGCACGATATGGGGCTGCGTAGCCGGTTAAAGCAGGGGCGTTATGAACAAACTATTAAGCTGGCCGGCAGCCAGCACGGTGCCATGCAAATGCGGCCGGAATATAATGTGCCCTGTGATGGCGTTGTGCCAAAGCTGGCGGCTTTTCCGGCCGAGATCTGGCCGGCCCGGGCTGATGTAGCGCAACTACAGCAACACCTGACAGAGTTATTCCGTACTGATTTTGTCCGCCGCAGCTGGTTGCTGCGCTGTACCGATGGCAGTGAAGTTGAACTGGCATATGATCAGGGCGAAATCCGCTCTGGCAGCTACCGCCAACCGATAGCAGAGTTGGAGCTGGAGCTGATTAGCGGTAACGCCTTACAGTTATTTGCACTGGCCAGAACCTTATTACAACAGCTACCACTGCGTACCGGCTGGCAGAGTAAAGCCGCGCGGGGATATAGCCTGCGTGCGCAGCAAACTGTGGCTTTACCACAACACACCGGCAACACCATGCTGGCACAAATCCGCGCACTGCAACAGGCAGAAGCTTGTTATGGGCAAACACAAAATAGTGCAGCGCTTAAAGTTGCCAGCCAGGCTTTAGCTGCTCTGGCGTTATCGTTATCTGAGCAGACACGGCTGCAGCACTTATCTGCAGAGGCTACTGCGTTGGCTGATGCTGTGCTGCTAAATGCCGGAGTGTTTGGCTGGTGCCGGTATAATGAGCTGTTGCTGGCGGTGTCTGAATATCTGTATCAAAACGCGTAAAGCGGGGTAGCATATGGCGTCTGAAACGGTGTTGCAAAGTTATCTGAACCAGATGTTAAGCCGGTTTGAGCTTGACGGTCTTAATGCAGAAGCACAGGCAGTGCTGCGCCGGCTGTTAAGTGGCAGCAGCTTTATTGGCCGGACCTTACAGCAACAACCGGCATTACTGGCCGAGCTCACTAACAGTACTATGCTGTTGCAAAAATTACAGCAGCCGGTTGTGCCACTGCCTGAAGAGCAGGTATTGGACGATACTGCCGCTTTTGCCGCACTGCGCCGTTGCCGCAACGCACAACTGTGCCGTATTCTTGCAGCTGATATGCTTAAATTACAAACCGTTAGCCACAGCCTGCAGTTAGTATCGCAACTGGCTGATACCTTAATCAATACTGCTTACCACTGGGCGTATCAGCAACTGAGCGAACAGTGGGGCAAGCCACTGGACCAGAACGGCAATGCTATGCCGTTACTGGTGCTGGGCATGGGCAAGCTGGGCGGCGGCGAGTTGAATTTTTCGTCTGACATCGATCTTATTTTTACCTATCCGGCCAATGGCGAAACCACCGGTGGCAGGCGTAGTTGTGAAAACCAGCAATTTTTTACCCGGTTGGGACAAAAACTGATCGCCGCTTTGCATCAGGTAACAGCTGATGGTTTTGTTTACCGGGTAGACATGCGGCTGCGACCTTTTGGCGACAGCGGCCCTTTGGCGCTGAGCTTTGCCGCCATGGAAGATTACTATCAGGAGCAGGGGCGCGAATGGGAGCGCTATGCCATGCTAAAAGCCCGCATCCTTAACCCTGATGGTTATCACAGCACTGAATTGCAACGGTTGCTCAAGCCGTTTATTTACCGCCGTTATATCGATTTTTCTGCTATTGAATCGCTGCGGCGGATGAAACAGCAAATTGAGCAGGAAAACCGTCGTCTGAACCGGCATAACAATATTAAGCTGGGTGTAGGAGGCATTCGCGAAGTTGAATTTATTGTACAAACCCTGCAGTTAATCCGCGGTGGCCGGATACCCGCGATGCAACAACCTGCTTTGCTGAAAGCCCTGCCAGTGCTGGCAGAAGAAGAGGTATTAACCTGGCAACAGGTAACAGAGCTGCAAGACGACTATCTGCTGCTGCGTACTGTAGAACAAGCACTGCAGGGCATTGATGATCAGCAAACCCAAACCTTACCGCAAGACGAGTTGGCGCAAAGCCAGCTGCTGGTTTCTTTAGGGCTGGATAACTGGGCTCAGCTGCAGCAACAGATCGACACGGCTATGGCAAGAGTGCACCAGCAGTTTAAGCTGGTTATTGATAACAGCGAAGAGTTGGAGCCGCAGGAAATTACCCTGGGCCGGCTGGTTTGGGACAGCGAACAACCGGCAGAAGAGCTGGCCACTCAACTGGAATGGTTAGCGCTACCCGATGCTACTGAACTGATTAATCAACTGCAGCAGTTTAAGCAGGACTGCCAGAAACGCAGTGTCGGCCCGCGCGGCCGCGATTATCTGGCCAAGCTTATTCCGCTGTTACTGCATATGCTGCAACAGCAACAATCGTCGCCAACAGTGCTAAGCCGGGTACTAGGTGTATTTCGCCAGATTGTTACCCGCACGGCTTATCTTGAGCTGCTGTTTGAAAACCCGGCTGCCCTGCAGCAACTTGTTCTGCTATGTACCCAAAGCGGCTGGCTGGCAGAGCATTTATCGCGTTACCCCATGCTACTGGATGAACTGATCGATCCGGCACAACTTTACCAGATTGCTACTCAGGCTGATTATCAGGACCGTTTGCGCCAGCACATGCTGCGGGTGGCGTCTGATGATTTGGAACTGTTAATGGAAACATTACGCCAGTACAAGCAGGCGCAACAGTTACGTATTGCCGCCGCTGATATCAGTGGCGTGCTGCCACTGATGAAAGTCAGCGATCATCTGACCTGGCTGGCAGAAGTACTACTGGCGCAGGTAGTCGAGCTGGCCTGGCAGCAGATGACACAGCGCTATGGTACGCCGGCAGGTTTGGTTGACGGCGATAAAGGGTTTGCTGTCATTGCATATGGCAAGCTGGGGGGGCTGGAGCTGGGTTATGGCTCTGATCTGGATCTGGTTTTTGTGCATCAGTGCGATACACAGCAAGCTACTTCGGGTGAGCGTGCCATTGATTCACGGCAGTTTTACTTAAAACTGGTGCAACGGGTGCTGCATTTGTGTACTACCCGCACTAACAGTGGTGTGTTGTATGAAATAGATACCCGGCTGCGGCCGTCAGGGAACTCGGGGTTACTGGCAATCCATATTCAGACTTACGCTGAGTATATGCAGCAGGAAGCCTGGACCTGGGAGCATCAGGCACTGGTGCGGGCGCGTGCCATTTATGGCAGCACCGCAATACGGCAGAAGTTTGAACATATCCGCCAGCAGATACTAAGCCAACCACGTGATTTGGCAACATTACGCGAAGAAGTGCTGCAAATGCGCGAAAAATTGCGTCAGCACCATGGTGCAGCCACAGCAGATCCGAAACACAGCATGGGAGGGATCGTTGATCTGGAGTTTATCAGTCAGTATCTGGTGCTGGGTTATGCTGCTGAACATGCGCAATTATATCGTTACAGTGACAATATCCGTATTCTGGATGCCGCCGCAGAATGTGGTTTACTACCGCCACAACAAGTGCAGGCGTTGCAACAGGCTTATCAGTTATTGCGTGGAGTGGGCCACCGCCAGACGCTGGCCCCGGCAACGCTGCCAGCACAAGACAGCCTGGCGCAGGCAAAACAGACGGTAGAACAATGCTGGCGACAGCTGTTTAATCAGTTTTAGGTTTGGTATTAGCCGGGATGCAATGTTCGCTCAGATGCTCGTTGGCTTTGTCTGTGATCACTGCGGCCCGTTCACGCGGGCAGTAAAAGCTGATGACCGGTGAATGAAAATCCGGTGCTATAGCCTGTGCCACCTGATACACCGTGTCAATAAGGCTGCTGTCGACCTGAAAATACTGTTTAACTACATAATCGCGTGGCAAGGTCCAAAACAGCTCTATGTTTTCTGCTCTGGCATACTCAGACAATTTGGTTTTAACGGTATCACCTTCACGAAACCGGCGGTCAATGACCTGTCCACGCCAGTTCGGTGCGCCCGGTACTACAACTTTAGCCCGTTGCTGTAATTGCAGCGTCAGCTTATCACTGGTGTCGGGCAGGTCTAACTTGAATTTGGATAACTCTCTGGCGCCATCGGCAATAGAGCCGCGGATTTTGCTGTAAAACTGGCTGAAACCGTCAGCGGCCTGATTGACGGAATCTTTACGGATCAGAAAATCTGGCTTGGTCATTAGCAAATAGCCGAAACCACCCAACACCAGCAGCAACACTATGCTACGAAACCAGAACCACATAATTCAGCTTCCTTTGTACAATGACGGTGCATCGGGATCCGGCCGGGTTTTAAAGCGCCGGTGTAACCACATATATTGCTCAGGTGCGCGCAGTACAACCTGCTCTACCCATTGATTTACCCGGGTAACATCCGCTTTATCGTCGCCGGTAGGAAACGGCTCCAGCGCAGGCTGTACTTCTATTTCATAACCCTGACTACCTGGCAGGCGTTGGGTAATAACCGGTATTACAGCACAATTGGCCGCATTGGCAAATAGCAAAGTACCGGTGGTTGAGGCGGTATCCTTTACTGCAAAAAACGGCACAAATTCGGCCTTGGTACGGCCATAATCCTGATCCGGCAGATAAAAACACACTTCGCCTTGGTTCAGCGCCCGGATCAGGCCTTTTACATCGCGTTTGCCGATCATGTATTTATTGCTTTTGCTGCGGCCATGGTAAGTCAGGTAATCCAGTAACGGATTATTGTGGGGCCGGTAAAAACCAATACTGGGATGCGTCAGACCAAAAGCGCGGCACACGCCTTCCAGATGCAATACGTGGGGGGCGAGTAACAGTACACCTTTACCTTCAGCCCGGGCGGCGGCAATGTGTTCGTAACCTTTAAAGTGGGCAATGCGGCGTATCCGCCACTGCGGCCACCACCAGCCGATCACCGTATCAAACAGTGCTCTGCCGGTTTCAGCAAAGTTTCGTTTTACCAGCGCTACCTGCTCATTTTCCGGCATCTGGGGGAAACACAACTCGATATTACGCAATGCCACCTTGCGACGGGATTTCAGCACTTTATACAGCAAGCTGCCAAAGCCTGAACCTAATATCATTAACACCCGGTAAGGCAACCAGCTAAGCAGCCATAACAAACCGGCACCGAACCAAATCAGCCAGTATTGCGGTAATAAAAAACGCCAGTTGAATTGCGGAGCCTGAACCACGCCATATCCTCAACAAAAAAATAATGCGCTATTGTAACGAAAATTGACGGCGGGAATAGTGAAAACTGGTAAGAGGTTCACCGCAGGCGCGGTGAACCTGACTTAAATCAGCTAGTCAGAGCCTGATTAATTGCTGTCAAATCTTGCTCAGACAAGCTACCGGCAGCTTGTTTTAATTGCAGCATAGTAACGATATAAGCATAGCGTGCACTGGATAAATTACGGCGCGCTTCAAACAGGTTACGGGTGCTTTGTAGTACGTCAACAATGGTACGTGTACCTACTTCAAAACCTGCTTCAGTGGCATTTAATGCACTTTCAGCAGATACTACAGCCTGCTCTAATGCCCGGATGGAGGAGATCTGCGCATTTACACCGTTAAATGATACCCGAACCTGACGAATTACCGCGCGGTGATTCAGCTCAAGTGTCTGGCCAACTTCAACATAATTAGCTTTCGCCACTTCTACCCCAGCCGACACCCCACCGCCACTGTAAATGGGAACATTTAGATCGATTCCTACAGCGCTGCTGTCTCCGCGATCAAAACCTGAGGTTTTAGATGTTCCCATTCTGGCGGTTAAATCCAGCGTTGGGTAGTGGCCTGAACGCGCCAGGTCAATATCCTTATCGGCAATATCCAGTAGCACACGCTGACTTTTCAGTACCAGGTTATAATCTTGTGCCTGTTTAACCCAATCCTGTACTGATGCAGGAGACGGAGAGCCTGGGGCAAATTTGTCGGTGTTTAGCTGGGATAAATTGTCATGGTACTGGCCGGTAATTTCACGTAAAAACTCACGCGCATTTTCCAGCTCGTTTTCTGCTGCTATTTCACGTGCTACTGCACTGTCATATTGTGCCTGAGCTTCATGCACGTCGGTAATGGCGGTTAAGCCAACAGCAAAACGTTGTTTAGTTTGTTCTAGCTGGCGCTCAATAGCACGCTTTTCTGCCTGCGCAAAACCCAGATCGTCAGAGGCACCTAAAACATTAAAATAAGCATCTGTTACCCGCACAATCAGGTTTTGCATTTCGCTGTCGTACACAGTCTGTACCTGCAAGGCAACCTGTTCAGCCCGGGATAAGCGCTTCCAGTCACCCCAGTTGAACAGCGTTTGCTGTAAAGCCACACTGGCTGATGTGGTGTTAGGGCCATCAAAACTACGACTTGCTTGATCGGTACGACCAAAGCCGGCAGTAGCCGTAACGCTTGGCAGCAAAGCAGCACGTGAGACATCAATGCTTAATGCGGCGGCATCACGGGTGGCTGCGGCACGTAATACAGTGGGGTCTTTCTGTACAGCTAACTGATAAATTTCCTGCAGATCTGCTGCAGTGGCTTGCAGGCTTAGCAAGCCGAAAGTGGAGGCTAACAAGGTGCTTATTAAGGTTTTTTTCATTTTTACCAATCCTGGCCAACTAAAAGGAAATTGCACGAATAATACTCTGTTACTGTAAACTAAGTAATCATTAAACCGTAAAGTTACACGCAAGAGTGTAACAGAATGTGAGTGCCGTTATGTCTAAATTCAACTTTGGCGAGTATCCATCATTTGGCCAGCAGGATCTGGAGATTCTCGACAAAACCACGGTTTTTCAGGGTTTCTTCCGCTTGGAGCGTTATACCTTACGCCACCGGTTGTTTAACGGTAGCTGGAGCGGACCGATTCAGCGCGAAATTTTTGAGCGTGGCCATGCGGTGGTGGTGCTGCCTTACAATGCCCAAACAGATGAGCTGGTGCTGATTGAGCAAATTCGTGCCGGTGCCGCAGCTACCAGCCACAGTCCCTGGTTGCTGGAAGCAGTTGCCGGTATGATTGAACCCGGCGAAAGCGCTGAACAGGTAGCAAAACGTGAAGCCTATGAGGAAGCAGGGTTAACAATCGACGAACTTTGGCCTATGCTTAGCTACTTATCCAGCCCGGGTGGCACTACCGAACGCATTCAGCTGTTTTTAGGCCGGATAACGCAACCGGTGCAAAGCGGTGTATTTGGCCTGGCAGAAGAGCATGAAGATATTAAAGTGCATGTGGTGCCGCGCAACGCTGCAATGCAATTGTTGGCTGAGCAAAAAATTGACAATGCTGCCAGTGTCATTGCCCTGCAATGGCTGGCACTTAATCTGGACAAAGTAAAACAAGCCTGGGGAGGCTAGGGTGTGGTTTAAACGCCAGAAATATGTACCAAAATTACCGGATTTCCTGGCGCTGTGCGAACGTAACTATGCTCAGTTGAACCGCTATCTGGCTGAAGATGCAAAAACAGGCCAGGCTACGGTAATTCAGGTTTCGGATCTGCATTGCTATCGCATTAGTGTTACTGATGTGGCGCGCTTTACTACCACATTACACATTGAGCTGACAGACGAACGTGACGTTTATTTCCGCCCCAGCTTTGTGGTACGGCTGTATCATGACGCCCGGGTTGCCGAAGTGCTGGCCTGCCAGCAGATCAGTGGTTTTAAAGCCCGTTATGACTACCCTAATCTGGACATGCTGTTACCGGATGAGAAACGCCAGATTAACCTGCTGCTACGCGACTGGTTAAAGCTATGTGCCGGCCAGGGTTATATAAACCGCGAGTTAGCGTTCGCCTGATGCAGTACCGCTTTAGCCCTAAACCGGCATACCGTATTGCCCAGCTGAGCGACTGCCATTTGCTGGCCACTTCTAGCGATACTTACCAACAGATACAGCCGGCTGTGCACCTGGCCGCTATTGTCGATACGCTAACAGCAGAGCAACCTGATGCTGTGCTGCTAACCGGTGATGTTACCCAGGATCACAGTGCAGAATCTTACCAACTGCTGGCCCGGTTGCTGGCACCGCTTAGCTGCCCGGTATTTTGTTTGCCCGGTAATCATGATGATATTGCCCGGCTTGAGGTATTATGCCAGCAAGCGCCGTTCCGGCCTGAACGCAGCCTGCAACTGGCGCACTGGCAGTTGCTGCTGCTTGATACCAAGGGGCCGACGCCTGCCGGTGTTTTCCCGCTAGCACAGCAACAATGGCTGGCAGAGCAATGCCGGCAAAGCACTGCGCAGGCACTGTGGCTGTTTTGTCATCATCACCCGCGGCCACTTAATTGCTTTATTGATAAACACGGCCAGTTGGATCAAACCGGGCTGTGGCAGACTATAGCTGCCGAGCCACGTGTTCTTGGTATTGCTCACGGCCATGCGCACTATGCTTATCATCGGCGTGAGCATGATATTGATATTGTTGGCTGCCCGGCCAGCTCAGTGCAGTTTTTGCCAACGCCCGATTGGCAAACCGTCAACGGCGGACCACAGTGGTGTGACTGGTTTTTTTCTGCCACGGGCAAGGTAAGCTGGCAGTTCCGCCAACTTGATTTAACCGCGAAGAAGTAAGAATGAATAAAAAAGTAGTGTATTTACATGGTTTTGCCAGCTCTTCGTTGTCAGACAAAGCGGTGCAGACTAAAACATTTTTTCAGCAATATTACCCGCGTACCGATTTTAGCGCGCTGGATTTGCCCTATGAGCCGACCGCTGCGCTGGCGCTTATTCAGCAACATATAGGCCAGCGGCGTGATGTGGCATTAATTGGCAGCTCGCTGGGGGGCTTTCTGGCTACCTGCATAGCTGAGCAAATTAACTGCCGCGCCTGCCTGATTAACCCGGCGGTGGCACCGCACACTGTATTAAATCAGCATTTGGGTCGCTATTATCATCCGGTACTACAACAGCACTATGATGTAACTGCAGCGCACATGGCTGCATTGCAGCAACTGATGCCTGCGCGGTTACAGCAGCCGCAGAATTACCTGGTGCTGTTGCAAAGCGGTGATGAAGTGTTAGATTACCGCTTAGCGCTTGATTACTATCAGGGTGCAGAAATAAAACTGAGCGAAGGTGGTGATCACAGTTATGTCGGCTATGCCGCGCAGCTTGCGACTATTGCCAATTTTTGCCAACTCGCGTAAAACGCGCTTAATCCTATCAGCCAGTGACCGAGACTATGACATCACAACAGTATAACGCCGATTCGATTGAAGTACTGACCGGGCTTGAACCCGTGCAACGTCGCCCCGGAATGTATACCGACACCACCAGGCCCAATCATCTTGGCCAGGAAGTTATTGATAACAGTGTCGATGAAGCATTAGCAGGCCATGCCGATACCGTGCAGGTGATACTGCATGACGATCAGTCACTGGAAGTAATAGATAATGGCCGAGGTATGCCGGTGGATATTCACCCGGAAGAGGGCGTTACCGGCGTAGAGCTGATTTTTTGCCGCCTGCATGCCGGCGGTAAGTTTTCCAATAAAAACTATCAGTTCTCCGGTGGTTTACACGGTGTGGGTATTTCGGTAGTAAATGCGCTATCCAGCCGGGTTGACGTGACTGTGCGCCGTGACGGTAATATTTATGAAATGGCGTTTGAGCATGGTAACAAGGTGTCTGAGCTAAGCATTACCGGTACAGTCGGCAAGCGCAATACCGGTAGCCGGGTGCGGTTTTGGCCAACAGCATCGTATTTTGACTCGCCAAAGTTTTCTGTCAGCCGCATGCTGCATGTGCTAAAAGCCAAGGCGGTGTTGTGTCCGGGTTTAACCGTGAGCTTTGATGACAAAGTAAACCAGCAGCAATATCAGTGGTGTTATCAGAACGGTATTAAAGATTATCTGGCTGAATCGGTAAAAGATTATATCTGCCTGCCAGAACAGCCGTTTACCGGCAGTTTTAGTGCCAGCACCGAGGCGGTGGAATGGGCGCTGTTGTGGTTGCCTGAAGGCGGCGAGCTGGTAACTGAAAGCTATGTCAACCTTATTCCTACTGCTCAGGGCGGTACCCACGTTAATGGTTTACGCCAGGGCTTGCTTGAGGCGCTGCGCGAGTTTTGCGAGTTTCGTAACCTGTTGCCACGCGGTATTAAGCTGTCGCCGGAAGATATCTGGGATCGCTGCGCTTATATTTTGTCATTGAAAATGCAGGATCCACAATTTGCCGGTCAAACCAAAGAGCGTTTGTCGTCGCGCCAGTCGGTGGCTTTTGTTTCAGGTATTGTTAAAGATGCCTTTAGCTTATGGCTGAACGAACATACTGATATTGCCGAAAGCCTGGCTGATTTTTGTATTAATAATGCGCAAAAGCGGCTGAAAGCGGCAAAAAAGGTTGTGCGTAAAAAAATTACTTCAGGCCCGGCTTTACCTGGCAAGCTGGCAGATTGCTCAGCGCAGGATCTTAACCGCACCGAGTTGTTTCTGGTTGAGGGCGATTCTGCAGGGGGCAGTGCCAAACAGGCCCGGGATCGTCAGTTTCAGGCAGTAATGCCGTTACGCGGTAAAATTCTTAATACTTGGGAAGTAGAATCGGGCCAGATCCTGGCATCGCAGGAAGTACATGATATCTCTGTTGCCATCGGCATGGACCCTGACAGTGCCGATTTAACCGCGTTGCGTTATGGTAAAATTTGCATTTTAGCCGATGCCGACTCTGATGGTTTACACATTGCCACCTTACTATGCGCATTGTTTATGCGCCACTTCAGCAGCCTGGTAGCAGCAGGCCATGTTTATGTTGCCATGCCGCCGCTTTACCGCATTGATATCGGTAAAGATGTGTACTATGCGTTGGATGAAGATGAGAAAAATGGTGTGCTGGACCGGATAGAAGCAGAGAAAAAACGCGGCAAGGTTAATGTGCAGCGCTTTAAAGGTTTGGGTGAAATGAATCCGTTGCAGTTGCGTGAAACCACCATGGACCCCAATACCCGGCGTTTAGTGCAACTTACGGTAGATGATGTAACACAAACGATGGAATTAATGGATATGCTGCTGGCGAAAAAACGCGCCACAGACCGGCGCGACTGGCTGGAATTAAAAGGCGATAAAGCCGCCATTACTGTATAGGCTGCAGTAACAATAATAAGGCGCTATAACGGTGACAAAACACATTACAGTAATACTTCTGGGCAGTGCTCTGTTGTTTAGTCAGGGATTGTATAGTGCACCACTACCTGGCTGGTTGCAGCAGGTGGTTGAACAGAAACGCCAGCAGCCAGAACAGATGCTGGCGCTACTGCAGCAACACCAGGCCGATTTGCCTGGCTTACCTGAGCCGGTGCAGGCGCAGTGGTATGCCGAACAAGCTGCACTGTTTGCCGCACTGGGCCGGCATCAGGAGCAGCAGCAAGCGGCAGAGCAAGGGCTGGCCTTGTTAGGTGAGTTGCAATCATTGTCTAAAGTGGAGCTGTTATATACGCTGGGCTTTGCCAGAGAAATGCAGGCCGACGATACCAGCGCTTTGCAGCATTATGAACAGGGTATAGCACTGGCTACTCTGCTTGATGATGAAAAACTTATCTTGCTCGGCCAGATTAATCAGGCTGCAGTGTTTAGCAACCGGAGCCAGAACCAGCAGGCGCTGGCGTTGTTAAAAGATACCTATCAGCGCGCACAACGGCTGGATGATACCGAGGTGCTGGCCGAAGCTAACGCCGAACTGGGGTTACTTTATGCGTCACTGGCTTACGAGAAAGACGGTATCCCGTTGCTGCAAACCGCGCTGACATTATATGAACAACTGGGCTGGCAGAAAAATCAAATCACCGTATTGTTTAATCTGGCCCGTACCTACGGCTTTTTAGAGCAGTACGAATTATCACTGCAACACTACAATAAAATGCTGCAAAAAAGTCAGCAGTCGCAAGATAAGGTGAATTTGTATCATGCCTATCTTGGTCTGGCGATCACCAGTAGCCAGAGTAACAGCGGTGATGCAGCACTAAGTTATATTGCCAAAGCAGAGGAGTATCTGCCGCAGTTGCAGTCCAAAGCACATATTGCTACTCATTATTACGAAAAAGCGCTTATTTATCAGAAATTAAAACAAAGCTCGCTGGCTATGCAGCAGTTAATCCTGTCTGAGCAAAGCTTAAACAATGATGGGGTTGAAGATGATAGCCCAATCCGGCTTGGTATTATGTATTTAAAAGCCGAGCTACAGGCTGAACAGGGCCAGTTTGACCGGGCTTACCGGCAACTGCATGATTTTGTTTTACTGTTTCAGAATGTGCGTAACAAAGAGAATGAGCTGGCGATAGAGCAAATGCGGCTTAACTTTGATCACGAACAACAACAGCAACGCAACCGCTTGCTGGTGCAGGATAATGAACTAAAAGCGCTGCGGCTAAACCAGGCTGAGCGCGAACGCCAGGTGCAGCTGTTGTGGCTCGGCATTCTGGGCTGTTCAACGTTAATATTACTGATTTTATTGCTGTGGCAACTCACCCGGCATAAAGCGAAAAACCGCTCTGTAGCCGGTAATGCCTCAGAGCAGACAGGATAAGCTATGACAGAAACCGTAATTTCACAAGATGGTGTTGAGCAGTTACCACTGCGTCGTTTTACCGAAGAAGCTTACTTAAATTACTCCATGTACGTTATTATGGACCGTGCCTTACCACATATAGGTGATGGGTTAAAACCGGTACAGCGGCGTATTGTTTATGCCATGTCTGAGCTGGGTTTGTCGCATCTGGCTAAATATAAAAAGTCTGCCCGTACTGTCGGTGACGTACTGGGTAAATTTCATCCACACGGCGACAGTGCCTGCTACGAAGCTATGGTATTGATGGCTCAGCCGTTCTCTTACCGTTATCCGCTGGTTGACGGTCAGGGTAACTGGGGGGCGCCGGACGATCCGAAATCTTTCGCTGCGATGCGTTACACCGAAGCCAAGTTATCGCGCTTCTCCGAAGTGCTGTTGTCTGAGCTTGGCGCCGGTACTACCGACTGGCTACCGAACTTTGACGGCACGCTGGAAGAACCAAAAGTACTGCCGGCACGCCTGCCGCACATATTGCTGAACGGTATTACCGGTATCGCCGTGGGTATGGCGACAGATATACCGCCACACAACGCGCGTGAAATAGCCCATGCCTGTGCTGCTTTGCTGGATAACCCGCACAGCAGCGTAACGGACTTAATGCAATATGTAAAAGGCCCGGACTACCCGACTGATGCTGAAATTATCAGCCCGGCAGCTGATCTTGCTGCCATTTATGAAACCGGCCGTGGCAGTGTAAAAATGCGCGCAGTGTACAGCCAGGAAGACGGTGATATTGTGATCACGGCATTGCCGCATCAAACGTCGGGTTCTAAGGTGCTGGAGCAGATAGCCGCGCAGATGCAGGCAAAAAAACTGCCCATGGTCAGCGACTTACGCGATGAATCGGATCACGAAAATCCAACCCGTATTGTGATAGTGCCGCGTTCTAACCGTATTGATGTTGAACAGTTAATGCAGCATCTGTTTGCTACCACCGACCTGGAAAAAAGCTACCGGGTTAATATTAATATTCTTGGCCTGGACCAACGGCCACGGGTAAAAAACCTGCTGGAAATTCTGACCGAATGGTTAACATTCCGCCGTGACATTGTGCGCCGGCGTTTGCAGCACCGCTTGGATAAAGTGCTGGATCGTATGCACGTACTGGAAGGTTTATTAATTGCCTTTTTAAATATCGACGATGTGATCCGTATTATCCGTACCTTTGACGATCCTAAAGCCGAGTTGATAGCCTTTTTTGGCGTTACAGAACGCCAGGCTGAAGCCATTTTAGAGCTGAAGTTACGCCATTTAGCCAAACTGGAAGAAATGAAGATCCGTGGCGAGCAGGACGAACTGGCCAAAGAGCGGGACAAATTGCAAAGCATTTTAGGCTCAGAGAAAAAGCTGACCAAACTCATTCGTGACGAGCTGTTAGCCGATGCTGAAAAATATGGTGATGAGCGCCGCAGCCCCATAGTTATGCGCGGTGAAGCCAAAGCGTTAAGTGAAAAAGAGCTGCTACCCAGTGAACCGGTTACCGTAGTGTTGTCGGAAAAAGGTTGGGTACGCTGTGCCAAAGGCCATGACGTTGATGGCAATGCCCTGAGTTACAAGGCCGGTGATGCTTTCAAGGCCCTGGCAACAGGGCGGTCAAACCAGATGGCGGTATTTATAGACTCTTCCGGGCGCAGTTTTGCCACTGAAGCGCACGAACTGCCTTCTGCCCGCGGCCAGGGCGAGCCTTTAAGTGGCCGCTTTGCTGTGGTGGCAGGAGAGAGCTTTGATCATGTGTTACTGGGCGATGAAAAACAGGCGTTGTTGTTGGCGTCTGACGCCGGTTATGGTTTTGTTGCCGAATATAGTGATTTACTCAGCCGTAATAAAGCCGGTAAAGCAGTGCTAAGTTTACCGGTGGGGGCTAAAGTACTGCCGCCGTTAGTGGTAAAGCAGCCTGAAACGGATCTGGTGTTGTGTATTTCTAATGAAGGCCGCATGCTGGTATTCCCGGTTGCCGACCTGCCCAAATTAAGTAAAGGTAAAGGCAATAAGCTGATGTCTATACCATCGGCCCGGGCTGCCAGCCGTGAAGAGTACGTTTGTCAGTTGGCGATAGTGCCGGCAGATGGCAGCGTTACCTTAGTGGCGGGTAAGCGTAAATTAGGGCTAAAAGCAGACGATTTAGCGCATTACCATGGTGAACGTGGCCGGCGTGGCAATAAGTTACCACGGGGCTTACAGCGTATTGATGAAGTACTGGTTAACCAGGGAGCCGAAGCCAGCAGTGATCAAACCAGCAGTACCGAGTAAAGCCGCTATACTGGGCGCCTTTTTTACGGCGCCTTTTTTGTGCCGGTGACAACAACTGCCTGTGGCGGTAAAGCGGAGATAGCAGTGATAGCGGTAGTAAGGTTAATTTTATTGGTGCTGTTTTTTATTATCAGCACCCTGGCGGGGTTACTTATTTGTCTGGTGCGGCCATTTCATCCGAATAATGTTTATGTATTTTCCCGTTGGTATGGCTGGATGTCACGTATTTGCGGTATTAGTGTTGAAGTTCGCCGCCATGAAGCTATCGAGCCTGGTAAACCCTATGTTTATATTGCTAACCACCAGAATAACCTCGATTTATTCACTATTAGTAATGGGGTACAACCACGTACAGTCACTATTGGAAAAAAAAGCCTGAAGTACATCCCGTTTTTTGGCCAGTTGTACTGGCTGAGCGGCAATATACTGATAGACCGGCAAAATAAAAGCCGCGCTTTGGGCGCTATGCTGGGCGCAGCCGAGCGTATCAGCCGTGATAGTATCTCGGTATGGATGTTCCCTGAAGGTACGCGCAGTTACGGCCGCGGTTTATTGCCGTTTAAAGCCGGTGCTTTTCACATTGCGCTGGAAGCAAAGGTGCCTCTGGTGCCGGTATGCATGAGCAGCACCCACAGTCAGTTTAAGCTAAACCGCTGGAACAACGGCAAAGTGATTGTAGAGCTGATGGCGCCTCTGGAACTGCCGGCAGAGCAACTTAATATCCGCCAGTTTGCCGAAAATACCCACCAACAGATGCTACAGAAAATCGCTTTACTTGATAGCGAACTGGGCAACGACTACACTGCCAGAAATATTGCAGCTAAAGAGTAATTTTATGGAAAACTGGCAGGAATTTACCGAAGACACCATCGCCGCCTTATTAGAAGATGGCAGCGATCCGGATGCGCTTTACACTATTGAGCATCACTTTTACGACAAAGACTTCGCCAAGCTGGAAAAGCTGGCGGTAGAGCTGTTTAAGCTGGGCTATGAAGTAACTGATGCCGAAGAAGTCGAGTTTGAAGAAGGCGGCAGCGCCTGGGTGTTTGACGCTATTCGTGAACAGCCTCTGGATGCAGATAGCATTGTTGCTGATGCCATTAAATTAGAAGAGCTGGCGCACAAGCATAAAGTTGAGTACGACGGCTGGGGCACCTACTTTGAAGGTGACGAAGACGAACTGGATCTGGACGATGATGAAGAGTAACAGTTAACGCCTGACCAAAAGCCGCTGCCAAGCGGCTTTTTGCATTTGGTTCAGTCAGCGATATATTGGGTCCAGCGTCAGTAATACTCTTGGTAATGCTGCGGCAATATCGCTTTGTACGGTATCTATATTAACAATACGTTTTAACGGCATTGCCAGCGTAAGGCCGGCACAGTAGGCGCTAATCAGCGGATCTGCCGCGCGCTGCCAACTCACCAGATTGATATCGGGGGCAAATATCTGTGGCAATACGTCGGCGCTGTTATCGCTAAGCTGACGCGCCGGAAGATTGTTTAGCGGTTTAAATTCAGAAAACGATAAAGCACTCATGCCGTTTGTTCCTGTGCAAACGGGCTGGGTAGCTGCGGCCATTGTTGCTCACCCAATGCCAACTCGTCAGCGCTTAGCAGACAGGCTTCAAGCTGGGTCAGCATAGCGGTTTTATCCAACTGCTGGCCAATAAACACCAGTTCCTGACGCCGGTCGCCGTAGGGCTCTGTCCAGCTTTGCATAATAGCTTCTTGTAGCTCCGGCTCTTGCGGCCACTGCTCTGCCGGTACGGCCTGCCAGAATAAGCCCGCCATATTATAACGGGCAATGCCACCAGCCTGATGCCACAACCAGGCGTATTGGGGGGTACTGGCCAGCCAAAAGTAACCTTTAGAGCGCAGCAGGCGGCCGCTGGGCCAGTTCTGATGTAAAAAGGCATGAAAGCGCTGTGGGTGAAACGGAGCGCGGGCAGTAAAGGCAAAGCTGCTAATGCCGTATTCTTCGGTTTCCGGTTTGTGCTCGCCGCGTAGCTCCTGCAACCAGCCGGGGGCCTGTTGCGCCTGCTCAAAATTAAACAGTCCGGTATTAAGTATTTGCGCTGGTTCAACCTTGCCCTGCTGCGCCTGAACAATACGGGCGCGGCTGTTTAAACTGCGCAAAATGGCTTTAAGACGTTGTAATTGTAACTCTGTTACCAGATCGGTTTTGCTGATCACTAACACGTCGCAAAATTCGACCTGCTCGATCAGTAAATCAGCTACACTGCGCTCATCGTCTTCGCCCAGGCTTTCGCCGCGCTCGGCTAAATCCTGCGCCGCCTCAAAATCGGCCATAAAGTTAACCGCATCAACCACAGTTACCAGTGTATCCAGCCGGGCAATGTTGGCCAGGCTCTGGCCGTCTTCATGCTCAAAGGTGAAGGTTTCAGCAATCGGCAGTGGCTCAGAAATACCGGTTGATTCGATCAGCAAATAGTCAAAGCGGCCGGCTTTGGCCAGTTTGCCCACTTCTAACAGCAGATCTTCACGCAACGTGCAGCAGATACAGCCGTTGCTCATTTCTACCAGTTTTTCTTCGGCGCGGTTTAAGCTGACATCAGTGTTCAGCTCTCTGGCGTCGATATTCACATCACTCATATCGTTAACAATAACTGCTACGCGCAAGCCGTCACGGTTGTGCAAAATATGATTGAGCAAAGTAGTTTTACCGGCACCGAGAAAGCCGGATAACACGGTAACCGGCAGGCGTTTATCTGTTGTGGGGTTAGCGTGCTGCATGTTCAGCGACCTGTAGGTTATGGAGCAGTTTTCTGTTGTACAAATGGGCGCCAATTAACAGTAAGCCGCCAGTAACCGCCAATGCAGCCTCGGCATCATGACCGGAAAATAGCGAGGCAATTAATAATAAAAAGCCACTAAGCCCGAGTACAAAAGGGGTTTTACGGCGGTGTACACACCAGCCACCGGGCAGACTCCAGGCCAGCATGGCGCTGATGGGCAGTAACATCAGGTAATGAAACCATTCTGAACTAAATACACCCAGCAGCAAGCCCGAGCTGCCCAGCGCCAGTAACAGTGGTGTAGTTATACAGTGCACCACGCACAAACCTGATAAGGCGGCGGCAATAAGATCTTTCATAAGCTTCCTTTGGTAAGTCGCTGGGGCAAAACAACCTTATTTGCCTGTCAGCGTTGCAATAGCGATAAATAATGTTATAACATAACAAAAAGTTGGAAGATGTTATAACATAACAATTAGGCCGTCAAATGCTGCTGCGCTTTGTTGCAGTTGCGATGCGTGTGTATTTATGGGGAATAAGATGTTTAAGAAAACGATAGTGGCCTGTCTGGTAGCTGGTAGCCTGTTATCCGGCCAGGTAAGTGCTGAGTCTATTTCCGGTGTGGTTACCGACAGCACAGGCAAGCCTGTGGCTGGTGCTAAAGTTACGGTGGTGGGTGAAAACCAACATACCATTACTGACGAGGCTGGCCGCTTTAGTGTAAGCCAATTACTAATGCAGGATGCTGAGCTGCATATTGAAGCACCGCGCTATGCTCACCGTAATTTCCATTTCACTGTGCCGCAGCAGGGGCTGAGTAATGTCAGCCTGATGTTGCTTAACAGCACAATAGAAGTGATAGATGTAAAAGCCAGCCCGTTTCATGCATCCGCCACCGAGTCGGCTATACCGGTCAGTGTACTGGCCGGTGATGCACTGAAAATGCGTCAGGCCGGAACCTTGGGCGATACACTTAAAAACGAAGTAGGCGTGCATTCTAATTTTTATGGCGGCGTTGCCAGTAGTCCTATTATCCGCGGTTTGGATGGCCCGCGGGTCTTAATTACCCAAAACGGCTTAGATGCCGGTGATGCATCACGCGTTGGCCCTGACCACAGCGTAGCAAGCGAGGCCAGCACCGCTACCCAGATTGAAGTACTACGTGGCCCGGCTACGCTGTTTTACGGCAGCGGTGCTATTGGCGGCGTGGTTAACGTAGTAGATGAGCGTATTCCTACCAACAATAGCACCCGCGCCGAGTGGATGTTACAGCGTGAATCAGTAAATAATGAAAAGCTGGCCGCAGGTTCACTGGTTACCGGCGTTGACAATATTGGTCTCTATGTTGATGGTTTCTGGCGCGACAGCGACGATTACCGTATTCCGGGCTTTGCTGAAGCACAACCGGATGACGACGCAGTAAAAGGTCGTGTAGCCAGCAGTGCTGCAACCGCTAAAGGTTTTACCCTGGGTGGGAGTTATTTACTCGACAATGGTTATGTGGGGGGGTCTTACGGCCGTTTAGAGCGTGAATATGGTATTCCCGGCCATTCGCATGGTGGCCATGAAGAAGGCGATGACCACGCGGCCGACGAGCAGGTTTATGCTGACTTAACGCAAAACCGTTATCAGTTGCTAAGTGAGCTGAACTTCTCCTCCGGCCTTATCCGTACAGTAAATACCCGGTTGGCGTTTACCGACTATGAGCACAGCGAAATCGAAGGGGGAGCAGTAGGTACTAGGTTTAAAAACCGCAGCCAGGAAGCCCGGTTGGAGCTGTTACACCGGCCTTATCAGGACTGGCGCGGTGGCTTAAGTTTGCATTATAAATTCAGTGATTTTGAAGCTGTGGGCGAAGAAGCGTTTACCCCGCCATCAGAAACGCAAATGCTGGCACTGGGCTGGATGGAAGAGCGGCATTTTGGCCCCTGGTTAGTGCAATTAGGTGCACGGGTAGAGCGGGTAACGATTGACGCTGCCGATGTGTTGCTGCCTGATATTGGCGCCCATAGCCATGATGACGATGGCCACGATCATGACCACGGTGCTGAGTTTATCCGGGTGTTTGATGTCAGCCAGCGTTTTACGCCTTACAGTGTGTCGGCCGGCACAGTGTGGGATTTTACCGAAGGCTATAACCTTGGTTTGTCGGTATCACGTTCACAGCGTGCGCCTGCAGCGTCAGAATTATTATCGTTTGGCGCACATATCGGCACAGCTTCTTATGAAGTTGGAGCCTTGTTTGTGCTGGATGACGATGAGTTTGTGCTGAACACCCAGCCAATTGAAATGGAAGTAGCGAACAACCTGGATATTACGCTGCGTAAATTCAGCGGTAATACCGGTTTTGTATTGAATGCCTTTTACAACCGCATAGACAACTACTATTACCAGAAAAATACCGGCCTGTTTGCCGAATCCGGTCATGATCACGGGGGCCACGACCACGGTGATGATGACCACGGCCATAGCCACGACGCCGAGTTGCCGGTGTATCTGTTTACCACTGCTGATGTCACCTTGCATGGCCTGGAGGCACAGTTTAGCTGGCAGATTAATGATCCGTTCAAACTAACCTTACAGGGCGATTATATCCGGGCCCGGATCCAGGATGGCGGCGATCTGCCGCGCACACCACCACTGCGGCTGGCCGCAGAACTGGCTTACGAGCTGGATGCACTAAGCGCTGATGTACGCGCTACCCGTTATTTTAAACAAGACAAAGTGTCTGAACTGGAGCAAGCCACAGCAGGTTATACGTTGCTCGATGCCAGTGTCAGTTACCGCTTTGATTTGGGGCCCCAGCAGTTAACGGCTTATATCAAAGGCCAGAATCTGACTGACGAAGAAGCTCGGGTACACACCTCATTTTTAAAAGATTTAACCCCTTTACCCGGCCGCTCGGTAGCCGTGGGTATACGCGGTAGTTTTTGATTTTTTGTGCAGCAGGTTAACTCTGGTTCCTGGCCTGTTGCACCTTTTACTTATAACAAGGAGTGGTAATGTTACAAACAAAATTAAGCCTGGCAGCCTTGCTGATCGGTGCATCCTTACTTAGTGCCTGTGGTGACAGCACAACCAATATTGTCGAAAAAGATCCTATCCCGGTGGAAGATGATCACGATCATGACCATGATGACGTTAGCGCAGCTGGTCGTTTGGTTATTTCTGCCAAAGATTCAAACCTGTTGTCAGTTTACGAGTTGAGTGATGGCAGCCTGCTGGACAGTTTTGCTGTGGCGGATATTCCATCAGCGCTGGCCGCATCGCCAGCGCACCGTTATGCGCTGGCAATACAACGCACCACGGACAGAGTCGAATTTATCGATGGCGGCCTGTATCAGGAAGATCATGTTGATCACCTGCATGACTACCAGCAAGATCCTGAGTTAGTCAGCTTTGTCTTAAGCAATAGCCGGCCAACACATATCACCGCCAGTGACAGCCAGCTAGCGGTGTTTTTTGACGGTGACGCCGCCAGCAGCACGCCCGCTGCGGTAGCGGTAATTACCGACGCAGATATTACTACCGACAGCAATGGTTATCCGGTGTTAAATTACAGCGTTAATATGCACGGCGCAGCCCAGCCACGCGGTGATTACCTGTTATCAACAGTGCGTGATGCCAACAGTGCAACCACCTTGCCAGACAAAGTAGCCGTATACGAGCAACATGGTGACCACTATCACCAGGAACTGGTATTTGACGAATTATGCCCTGGCTTGCATGGCAGCGCGCAAAACGAACACTTTATCAGCTTTGGCTGTACCGACGGTGTATTGCTGATAGAGCAGGCAGGCACAACCTTTACTGCCAGCAAACTGGCTAATACTGCAGATATTACCGGCAGCATGCGCATAGGTACTTTAGTGGGTAATATGCATGCCGGACACTTTGTTGGTTTTGCCGGTACCAGTGCTTTTGCTATTCACGCCCACGACGGCGAAATGCAACTAATAGACTGGCAAGCGACAGCTGGTGCAACACTAACCGGTTATGGTTTTGCCGACAAAGGCAGTAAGTTTGTGTTGCTGGACAGTTTGGGTTATTTAACCATTTTGAACTATCACGGCCATGAGCATGAAGGCACCGGCGAAGCCGCGTTTGAGTTTGCGGCCAAAGTTCAGCTAACCACTGCCGATGTTACCGCTATGCCACAAGGCAGCCGGTTTGAACTGGCTATTTCTGCCAGTGATGACAAAGTCTATGTTATTAACCCCATTGACCGGACACTGCTGACAGTAGACACGGCTGATGCCGAGGTTGTGGCAACCAAGCAACTTAATTTTATGCCGCATAAGCTGGTATGGCTGGGTATTGCTGAGCCTGCCGAAGCGCATGATCACTAATACCGCCAGACATTAGTTCGTTTTAGCGTTATAGCAAAGGCCGTTAAAGCAAATTTAACGGCCTTTTTTTGTCTGTCTGCCCCTTATCTCATTGAGAATAATTCGTATTTATGCTTATATAGCCTGTCTTTTCTAGCTCAACACTTTTGGGAGTGGCAGTATGAAATCAGCTTATGCATTAACTTTACTTGGCGCAGGTATTGCCAGCGCATTTATGAATATAGCAGCGGCGCAGGCAGCTGAAGTCAATATCTATTCAGCACGGCAGGAAGAGCTGATTAAACCGTTGCTGGATAAATTCACCGCCGATACCGGCATTAAAGTAAATCTGATCACCGGTAAGCCTGATGAGCTGATTAGCCGTATGGTTAGTGAAGGCCGTAACAGCCCGGCTGATGTACTGATTAGCACCGATGTTGGCCGTTTATACCGTGCCAAAGAGCAGGGCGTGTTGCAAAGCGTGGAATCAGATGTGCTAAGCAACACTATTCCGGAGGCGCTACGCGACCCTGCCGGCTTATGGTATGGCCTTACCATGCGTGCCCGGCCCATTATGTATGTACCCGGCAAAGTAAAACCAGAACAGCTGTCAACTTACGAAGATTTAGCCGACCCGAAATGGAAAGGCCGTATTTGTGTGCGCTCGTCTGACAATATTTATAACCAGTCGATGACTGCCAGTTTAATTGCCCATGATGGTTCTGCTGTCGCAGAGAGTTGGGCCAAAGGTCTGGTCGCCAACTTCGCGATGCCGCCAAAAGGAGGGGATCGTGATCAAATTAAAGCGGCAGCAGCAGGTGTATGTGATATAGCCCTTGCCAACACTTATTACTTAGGCGGTATGCTGGCCGACCCGCGTGATAAAGCAGAAGCAGAGAAAGTAAAAGTGTTCTGGCCAAATCAGGATGGCCGTGGCGCTCATATTAATATCTCAGGTGCCGGCGTGGCCAGATATGCGCCAAACAAGGCACAGGCTATTCAATTGCTGGAATATATGACAACGGCAGAATCACAGCAATGGTATGCCGAGGTAAACCACGAATACCCTGTGCGCGAAGGTGTTAAAGCCAGTGCTATTTTACAAGGTTTTGGTGAATTTAAAGCAGACCAGTTACAATTGGACAAATTAGGGCAATTAAACGCTGAAGCCATTCGTGTAATGGATCGCGCTGGCTGGAAATAATCTTTGAATTCAATTTGTTGTAATGCGGTAGGCGCCGGATGAAGCATGGTTGGCGTGACGTCTGGCGTTGGTCGGTATTGCTGCCAGCCCTAGTGCTGGCGCTGCCGGTACTGGTAATTTTTGCCAGTGTTTTTAACCCACAACCTGAGGTTTGGCAGCATTTACGCCAGACCGTACTGGCCGACTATGTCATCAATTCGTTGGTGCTGGCCGGTGGTACAGGTTTAGGAGCCTTATTGCTGGGCACGGCATCTGCCTGGATCATCAGCCAATATCAGTTTGTTGGCCGGCGTGTGCTGGAGTGGTTGTTACTGCTGCCTTTGGCTATGCCTGCCTATATTATTGCTTACACCTACACCGGTATGCTCGACTTTGCCGGCCCGGTGCAAACTGCGCTACGGGCTCAGTTCGACTGGCGCTATGGCGATTACTGGTTTCCGCAAATACGCTCGCTCAGTGGCGCCATTATTATGCTGTCGCTGGTGCTGTATCCTTATGTCTATATGCTGGCGCGCAGTGCTTTTCGTGAGCAATCGGCCTCCTTGTTTGAAGCCAGCCGCACCCTTGGGCTAACGCCACGGCAGCACTTCTGGAAAGTTGCATTACCGCTGGCACGCCCGGCTATTTTAACCGGTACTGCCCTGGCAATGATGGAAGCTTTTGCTGACTACGGCACAGTACAGTATTTTGGTGTGACGACTTTTACTACCGGTATTTTCCGTACCTGGTTTGGTATGGGAAATCAGGTGGCTGCCGCACAACTGGCGGCTATGTTAACCGGTTTTGTTTTATTGTTGCTGCTGCTGGAGCGCTGGTCACGGCGTAAAATCCGTTACTATCATCAGGGCCAGCGCAATAACGCTGCACCAAGGCGTAATATTAGCGTTGGGCGCCAGGTGTTACTGCTGCTGCTATGCCTGCTGCCGGTATTATTTGGTTTTGTTATTCCTGCAGTACAGTTGGTTAGCTGGGCATTTAGCAATTATGCGCAAGCCCTTACGCCGCAGTTTGGTCAACTGGTATGGAACAGCTTTTCGCTGGCAGCGATGGCGGCGGTTATTTCTGTATTGTTGGCCTTGCTGTTTGCCTATGGTAAACGGCTGCGCGCTGATGTACTGGTGCAGGCACCGGTGCGTGTGGCCGCGTTGGGGTATGCCGTACCAGGTACCGTTATTGCGATTGGTGTAATGTTACCGCTGGCGTATCTGGATGGCCGCATCGATTTACTGGCTGAGCAATGGTTTGGTATCCGCACCGGGCTTATTTTTTCCGGTACTTTGTTTGCGTTGTTGCTGGCGTATAGTGTGCGCTTTTTAGCGGTGTCACTGCACAGTGTTGAAGCAGGGCTGGAGCGGATCAAGCCCAGTATGGATAACGCTGCGCGTTCGTTAGGTTATACGCCGTTACAGGTATTGCAAAAGGTGCATGTACCGCTGCTGCGCTCCAGTGTGCTGGCGGCATTACTGCTGGTGTTTGTTGATGTATTAAAAGAACTGCCAGCCACGCTTATTTTACGGCCTTTTAACTTTAATACGCTGGCGGTACGTACTTATGAGCTGGCATCAGATGAGCGTTTAGCTGATGCAGCGCTGCCTGCACTGGCTATTGTGCTGGTAAGTTTATTGCCGGTGATCCTGCTGGCGCGCTCAGTAGATTCGAGTTTGAAAGGAAAACTTTAATGCTGGATTTACAAAAGGTAGCGGTAGCGTACGCTGGCCATACTGTGGTGAAAGACATTAGTCTGTCATTAGCACAGGGCCAGATAGGCTGTTTAGTTGGCCCGTCCGGTTGCGGCAAAACCACTTTATTACGTGCCATTGCCGGTTTTGAGCCGGTAGCCGAGGGCAGTATCAGCCTGCAACAGCAACCGGTTAGCAGCGCAACTGTGCAACTGGCACCAGAGCAGCGCCATGTTGGTATGGTATTTCAGGATTTTGCGTTATTTCCCCATCTTAGCGTGGCCGACAATATCAGCTTTGGTTTACTGAAAACATCAAAGGCAACTAAAGCGGCTAAGGTAAAACAGCTGTTGCAACTGGTTGGGTTACCTGATCTGGGCCAGCGTTATATTCATCAGTTATCCGGCGGCCAGCAGCAGCGTGTGGCGTTGGCAAGGGCATTAGCACCACAACCCAAAGTGTTACTGCTGGACGAGCCTTTCTCCAGCCTGGATACCGAGCTGCGTGAAGGCCTGGCACGTGAAATACGGCAAATTTTACAACAATTGCATATTACTGCGGTAATGGTAACGCATGATCAAAACGAAGCCTTTGCCATGGCCGATATGATAGGCGTAATGGAGCATGGCCGCCTGCAACAGTGGGCTACGCCGTATGAGCTATACCACAAGCCACAAAACCGTTTTGTTGCCGACTTTATCGGCCGTGGTGTGCTGTTACCCGGTACTATGCTCGATTCACAACAGGTGCAAACCAGCCTTGGGCTGTTTCGTCAGCGTTATGCCAGCACAGCAAAACCGGGTGATAAAGTAGACGTGCTGATCCGGCCGGATGACATAGTACACGACGACAGCAGTGGTATTACTGCGCAGGTAACAGATAAAGCCTTTCGCGGCTCGCACATTATGTATCAGCTAAAACTGCAAAGTGGCGAGCCGGTGCAATGCTTAGCACTCAGCCACCATAACCACGCTATTGGCGAGCAAATTGGCATCCGGCTCGATTTGGATCATCTGGTATTATTTCCACGCAGTTAAGGTGGCTGTAACTTAGCTGCAGCTACTTTATACCCTGCTGTGCTTTAACTTCTTTGGGTGTTGGTGGGGGGAAAGTAACGCCTTTTGTTTCAAGCATTTTTTTAGCGGTATACACGTTTTCGCTTATTTTAAAATTTGAATTTCTGCGGTTATCTTCAAATACGGTTTCTATCGCGTGAGCCAGAGTAACGCCGCCTTTGTTGGGCTCTTTGAAGTCTATACCAAGTTCCAGCAGTTTAACGACGAAATCATATTTCAGTAAGGTGGCGGCATACAATGCGGCATTACGGTTGGTGTTATCCCGTGCATTAATGTCTGCGCCGGCTTTTAGCAAAAGCTGAAACTGCTCCCAGTTGTCGTGTCCTACAATGTTAAATAAGGCCGGGCGCCCGGTTGATTCATCTCTTGAGTCAGGATCAGCGCCGTATTTTAACAACAGGCTAAATAACTTGTTGTCACCATCACCGGCTAAAATGGCCAGTGGTTGGGCTGGTTTGGGGCCTTCACGGTTAATCTTTACCAGCGCCGGAAAGTTGGCATCGGCACCCAATTGCAGTGCAAGTTCCACCGCTGCAGGGTCTTTTTGCATAATCAGCCATAACAGGGGGGTGATACCTTCATCACCTTGCACATTCAGATTAACACCGCGCTCTATAAGCGATGTTGCTGTTTTTTCGTCTTTGCGCTGAATTGCGTGCAGTAAATTAACCATCTCAGCAGAGAAAAATAGTTCGGCTTTCATATCCTTTCCTTCTGACTTGCAGCTGCTAAGCAGGCCAACAAGCATAATCATTAATACAAGGAAGCTACGCATAGAAACAAGCTTCTTGATTGGGCTGATAGCAAGGAGTAGGCACTTTGATTGAAGTATCATTTTCTAATCAGGATGCTGGTTACTTTGTCTATTAAATCTTGTAGCACCAATTCTTCTGGGCTTGCGAACTCCCGTGATGCCAAAATTGCATAAGTAAATTTGGCCCCTGGTGCCAATTCATCAGAGGGATTCCTTCCCGCCGCGGCATTGTCGCGAATGAAAATCATCTGATTTTTAATCGACGCGAGTATATCTGGCGATGCATGTTGCAGCGTCCGAATATCGATAGCGACAACAACATTGTTTGCCGCAGTGTAAAGTGCTTGGTAATCCATAATTAATGCCATTACAGTTTGCGTAGCACATCCAGTAAACCACCTTCTTTTAGCAAGCGATCTGAAAACTCGATCTCTTGATAATCTTCATCAAAATTTACACTTTTACGGCTGGCGTTAATTAATATAAAGCCTTTCTCGCGGGCGTCACCGACTGCCATGGTGCGGCGTAACGTAAGTTTTTCACCAGCGACAGATTCAGTTACAGAGTTTTTACCGGAAGGCTCACCGCCTTCCGCTGCCGAGCGCCACAATCTGTTTTCGATTGCATCAACTATCCAGGCTGCAGCAGTTCTTGGGAATTCAGTTTGATATACCAGAAGTCCTGGCTCGTCTTCATAATTAGGGTAAGGCGAGGGGGCTTTTTTGATCAATACTAATTTTTTATCTGATGAAACAATGAATAATCTCTGCTTTGCGAACAAGAGATAATCTAGCTCAGCAATATTCTTATAGCCTGAGGGTAAACTATTTGTGTTAAGCAACATTTATTAGCCTTTTATAGGTTTTGCTGGAATCATTGCAACAGAAGGGCTTAGCTCTTTAAGCGTCAGAGGATCTCGCTCAAAAGTAAAGGTTTCGGCCACGCCAAATTGTTGTGGGACATCCTCAGCATAACGATTTTTGTTATTCACTTTCGTTAAACCATTGCCAGAGAACAAGGTATTTGCACCACATTCGGATTGTACTTTGTGCCGCAGTACCATTTTCTCTGTAGCCTGCTTATCTGCGCCCGTGATTTTAAGATACCTTTTCACAGCATCTGGATCATGCTCGCTTTGCCCGGTAGCCTTATATTCAGTCATAAACGCAGCATACTCTTCAGCACATTCTTCATTTAGAACTGCCGACACGTCTTGAAGGTTGCCCAATTCTTCAACGGTGAATTCACTGTTACAAAACGCAGTCATGTTATCGAATGTTGGTACAAAACTCTGCCTTTCTGCTTGAGGTGGCAGATTATGAGTATCAATAATAACAAGACTAAATTCGCTGTCTGGGGAGTAGTTTTCAATACCCAAAATACAAGCCAGTAATTCTGGATCGGTATCAGCTGCTTCAGCCATGTCAAAAGTCGTAGCCCAATAAGGTGCTCTGCCTGAATTGCGTCTAAATCCGAGAGTTGAACCCATGGCTTTTTCAGCATTATTGAATACCAAACGGACATGAAAACGATCGTTCGCAATATCACCAGCTTCCGCTATGGCTAGTAGCTCTGCATCTGAATACTTCGGTTGATAGCCAGATTGCTCTATTTGCTTACGACGTTCGGCCAGAATTTGCTGGGCGTGTTCCAGACTTTCAGGTTCCACTTTCTTTGATGCTGCAGGTTTGGCTACAGCTACAGGCACAGCTTTCGTTCCATGAACTGCTGCTTTGGCTGCAACTGGTTGTTCCGCAGCAACACCGCCACCGGGTTTATTAGCTTTTCCTGCCGGTGTTGTGCTGGTGTTGCTACTGGCCGCCGGGGCTAAGCCGCCGTCGCCTATACCGTTGTCTGTAGGTGGTTTACTCCAGCCTTCGGTCAGTTGCCATACCCACATTTTGCGCTCAGCAAACAGGCTTAGCAGGCTGTCACGCAGCTGAAAGTCGGTATATTTGGTTAAGTTATGTTCCCATGGTCTGGCGTGCTGGTACATCTCGCCCCATATCCGGCGTAAGTCCCAGTGGGGTTCTAAGTCATGTAAAAAGTAGCTGCCGTATATACTGTCCTGTACTTTCCACAGATAATCCTGCCCTAAATCTGAATAGGCCAGCAAGCTGTTGCTGCATAAATAGGTATTACCCCATTTATCTTCCAGTACTACGCCGCTGTATTGTTTGTCCAGCATCCTGCCACCTTGCTTTGCTGTTAAAACAGCAGATTTATATAAACAATAAATTTACAATTGGTGAATTGTTCCAAATTGATGCAAAAATGTCAATTAAAGTTTATTTTTTGCTGTCAGGGAGGGGGAGCAGGTTATCAATAATTTGCTGATACTGGCCCGATTGGCGTAACTGCTGCAGGCCGGTATTAAACCGCTGTATCAGCATTTCTGAGCGTGGGTCTTTCTTCGATAACAGCAGGTACATTGGCCGTTGTTCCAGTGCTGGTGTCATCCAGTCTAATTGTCCGGCGTATTGCGGTAATTTTTCGTCAATTAAATAAAGGCCGTTAAGTTTGTCTGCCGGTACTAAATCAACCCGGCCCCGTGCCAGCATTTGAAATGCCTGTTCGTCGGTTGCTACCTGCACGGTGGTAATGCCACTTTCCAGTAAACCAGGCAAATGCAGGTAGCCCTGCACCACCGCCATACGTAATTTTTGCTGCACCAAATCGGCATAATCACGGTAACTGACCGTGATATCTTTACGTTTAAAAAATACTATTTGGTTTGCATATAAAGGCTGGGAGTAATAAAAGTGCTCAGCGCGTTTATCGTCATACCAGGCCGCTACCAGGCCAATATAATTTGCCTGCTGGCTTTCGCGATAAGCCCTAGCAAAGGGCATAAAATCGATTTCAATACTTATGCCTTGCAGTAAAAATGCCTGGCGGATTATTTCGCTTACAGTGCCTTGCTGTGGCAGATCTTCCGCATAATGCGGGTAATAATTGCTGCTCGACAACAGCACTGTGTCAGTCTGGGCAGGCAGGGGGTTACAAAATACTGTAACCAACAGCAGTAATGTAATATAAAACCGATTCATCGGGCACCTGCGGTACGCATTTGAGTAAACAAGTGTGGCACAGAGTGATAAAAATGCTAACAGAAGTTGCGCAGTAGCTGCTGTGAAAACAGAACTGATAAGTGTATAAGATGAAGTAAGCTATTGATATATTTGGTGCCTAGGGTCGGACTCGAACCGACACGGAGTTTCCCCCGGCGGATTTTGAAAGTTTTGTGTGTACTATACTTGTTGCTATACAATGAGTTATAAGCGATAACTAGACACTTTGCAAAATCTTTGCAAAATCAACTTTCAGAAACAGTAATCTATGAGCAAACAATTAGAGCGCCACAATTTATCCGATGAACACTATATCTACCTACAGGACAATAGCAAGAAGTGGTACACTCGTTTTGTCCTGCATGGTAAATGGTACGCCAAAGCCACCAAGCATACTGATAAAGATAAAGCTATCCACGCTGCCCATCGCCTGTTTATAGAGCACCAGATTAAAGCAGAGAACAATACTCTTACCATTAGCAAACGGTTTCGTGACGTCGCTGAAAAAGCCATTCAGCACATGGAGACCGAGCTGCAACGCGGCACCGGTAAAGCCGTGTTCAATGACTATGTTGGTGTGCTGAGACGTTACCACATCCCATTCTTTGACCGCACTTATATTACCTCTGTCGATGCAGAGAAACTCCGGGAATTTGATACCTGGCGTATTAACCTAATGAAAAAGGTTCCTTCTAAGTCCACCTTGCTTACACATAACGCCGCAATGCAGATGGTGTTCAAAGAAGCTGTCGAAAACAAATGGCTGTTACCTATGCAGGTGCCATCGCTATCAACCAACGGTGTTTCTCACTCTCGCAGAGCAGCATTTACCCCTGAAGAGTATGAAAAAATATTAGAAACGCTGAGCGATATGGAAGACAACAGTCGCAAACAGGTAACTAAAGACATCCGGTTACTGGCATATGAGTATTCTGAGTTTGTTATATACACCGGTATGCGGCCCGGTACTGAGATGGATAATCTGACATGGGGTGACATCCATATCGAGAGGCATAAAAGTGGCGTTGCAACATTCTATATCACTGTACGCAAAGGTAAGACCACCCTTTATACAGGAACGCGTGAAGTCGTATGTAAAAAGCCGTTACAGCAGTCTATATATCGATTAACACAAATGTTCCCAAACCGAAAAGCAACCGACCTGCTTTTTAGGCTGCCTGATGGCAGTACCACAAATGAAATCAGCCGGCATTTTAAGCAAGCATTACAAATATCGGACTTAGAACAAGCTTCGCAAGGTATCAGAACCCTGTATTCCCTGAGACACTCATATATCACGTGGGAGCTGGTCGCTCAAACAGTACCAATTGATGTACTGGCTCGCCAGTGTGGTACAAGCATTGAGATGATAGAAAGGCACTACAGCCATGCCATCCCTAGGATGTACAGCCAGCAACTATCAGGTGTTATTTTGCCCAAGAAAGAAGAAGTCGAGAAAAAATGGCAATACAGTGATTCAGTTGCCGAGAGGTGGGCAAAACGCTATCTACAATGGGAGCAAAATTATAAACGCAGGAAGTGCATCTGAGCTTTGAATCAGGCGCTACCTCTCAAAATAGTGCCTAAACAGCTTAGGCTAGCTCCCAAACAAACTTCCTTTCGAAATACGGTCTTAAAAACAAAGAGTTGAATGTGCTTTTTAGACCAATTTAGCATTAGAAAATTTTTGATAGATTGATTAGATCCAACACAAACACTTGCCTTTCCTGTGCGTCTTTTAAGCACAGATGTTAACAAGTTAGTGTTCACTCACATTAACGAAAATACTACTGTTTATTTTACCAGTCAAAAGCCTTGCCAAATCAAATTAGACACACTATCTTGTGTTTGCCGGAGTGCAATAAACTATATATTGTGTTTCAGGTGTGTGGTTAGACCTATAACCGCCGTCGAAACGGTTATAGGTCAAAGTTTCAACCTAAGCGGCTGCTACTCCCTTTGACGTGGGACCTGAATTGTATCAGCCAAATATTAACTTTCAAGCCAGGAGTTTTTAGCATGGCTAAAACACAGAGCGGTAAAAAGAAAGTTCACGTTCCAGCGCATACCAAAAAAGATGGTACGAAGGTTCCTGAACATTACAGATCAACTCCCAATTGATCTGCACCAAAAGCCCCTTGAATTCTGAGGGGGCTTTATTTTTAATCTGTACAATTTAGGAGCCCAAAATGGCTAAATATATAGTTAACAAGAATCCTCAATCAACTGGCGAACATGAAGTTCACAATGAAAATACGTGTCAGTACTTACCTAATGCAGAAAATCGAGTTTCTCTTGGTGAGCATGCCACTTGTCAGTCGGCTGTTCAGGAGGCGTATCGGAAGTTTCCTGGTAATAAATTTGACGGGTGCTATTACTGCAGTCCTAGTTGCCATACCAGATAAAAGATGTGGACACGGATGTCCCATATTTTAGAGCTTTTCAAACAGCTGGTTTATTACTTCTGATACTGTTTTAAGCGTAGACATGCTTTGCGGATGAAGAGTTGTAGACCCATGTGCAAGATCATTGCGTAATTTGTTGGCCGTGTTTGTTATCCCACCAACTAAGTCAATTTCAGCCAATGCCTCGGCAATCTCGGTATCTGTTGGTCCAACACACCTCATTTCGGGTTCTTTTTCAAAGTCATGTTCAGAAGCTAATTTAAAATTTTTTAAATCCCATGCGTGTTGCTTTGCCTTCGATAATAAGCTCGGGAACCGATCATTTTTTATCCACTGCTTCTCGCTGGCAAGTTTTAAAAGTTTTGCTAAAGTTGGGACAGGTAAGTCTGAATAATCTAACAAGAACCTATTTCGTAAAGCCATTTCTAATGTCACATAAGCCATCAACTCAGAAACCTGATGAAACCTATATACGAACCAGGTATACAGTGATAAATTTTTTGCAGTTTCAAATGACTGCCGAACCTCAACCGGCACACCTTCATGTAGATTAATTCGGCAAAGTACTGCATGGCGATCTCTTAGTGACCCCGTAAAATGCTTTTGTCTAGGATCAGGTAATGTAATATCACTTAATAGTTTTAATGGGTCTTCTACTGTCTCAGTTGTAGCCATCTATTTTTCAAATCCTTGATACTTAATGCATATCAAATATAGCCAATTAAGTTTTTCGATGAGCTATGGAGGGAGTTCATATTTTCTAAGTAGCTCATTGAAACCTTTCTTTTCAGTGGCGACACTGTTTAGAATATCAGTTCGGAATATTCTAGAGCGTACTTCTCTCTTGATCACAGATAAAGCTGAGCTACTACACCATCCACTAATTCATCATAGCTGATTATGTTTATTCCTTGGAACTCCGACATCATTTCTCTTACTTCATCAGTATTTATATCAAGCCTTCTACCTATTACGAGGGTAACTGTAGGTCTATCGACCATTATCCCGTACTTTTTGTGTACCTCCTTCCGATGCGCCGGGGTGGCAAAGTACCGCTGATATGCCTTAGCTTGTGCCAGATGCGTGTTGAACCAACTGGCAAACCGCCTTCTGTTATTATTCCCTACAATAATCGGCTTTGTGACTCGGGGAAGTTTGAATTCAACTATATCGCAAAATCCATTAGTTTTTTCAATAAAGAAGTCTGGGCGAATTGATTCGTTTGAGCCATCAAACTTTGAGCAGATTAATTCGGTGTGGATATCTTTGGCGCCAAAATTCATAGTTAGTATGAATTTGTGGCTATCCTTTTCAAGGAACCGAGTAATCGTCGTTTCCTTTGTAGAAGAATATCCCCAAAGTTCAATGAAACGGTTTATTGTTTTAAACTTTAGTTGCTCGTAGGAAGTAGGAATGAAAAACTTTTTTAAACCAGCATTTAGTGCAGCATTGTCAATTAAAGAGCGACTGGAATAAATGCCATTAATTTCACCATTATCATTGAATGTTAACCTGTATGGAATTACTTCCAGCCATTTTATATGACATGATGAGACGCCAGAACCTGTGGCGTTGTGAAATATAAATATATTTTGAAAATTATATGCTCTATCAACAGGGATTGCATGCTCTTGAAATCTCAAAATAAGTCCTGTCGTGTTGAGTTCTTCAATACGCCAGCCAAGATTTTTTAGTTCTGTGAATGAAGATTCTGAAAATAAGAATCCTCGCCTACTTATGTTGCCAGAGATCACTTCCAATGATACTGTTGCTTCAATTTCATTATTGCTGCTCGATTTTTTAAGATCTAGCCCTGAAACAGCACTAAATACATATGTTTTCTCATTCTCTGAGAACAGTGCTTGATGAATGAATTGTGGCTTGGATTTTGCCATCGGATTTTTTTTGTGAGCATCCCCCTCGAATGATATAGCAATATGGTTGTTAAACCAGTAAAAAGTTATTATTTTAGGAGAGAGCAGAAAACCTGGGATGTTATTTTTGAAAGTGCTGTCTTTGTCACATAGATCTCTGATGGCGTGAACGAAATAATCAATAATAATATTTTCCATACTGATGCAAGCATGTTTTCCAATTTTCTTTTCCATACTTCTTTCTCAGCTCTAATTAAACTAGATAAGTGGGATCTTGCAATTTGATCGACACTCATTAATCTATCTAATATTGTAGGGCTCAATAAGAGCGCATTCTTACAAAATAAGGTTGAATTTCTTTGTTGTCATTAAGTTGCATGTAAGTTTTTAAAGTAAATGCGGTAAAAGCTTTATAGTTATATCTTGATATTAAATGGTATTGTATTATTTAATACCTACGAATATCATAATTTCGACTTGAGGTTAATCTTGTATCTTTTTTTTACTGAAAATAAAATTTAGCTCTCTCAGTTTTTTTTCAGCAAGTGGTATTATCATTTCTTTTACTTCTTTTCTTTTTGCAGATTCGGCTAATCTGCCTATCGCTTTCTTAACAATATGAATGCAAGCATTCAGATGGTCTAATCCCATATCTTCCATATTTATAAATTCACCATTCCTATCTTTCCAAATTTCTTCAGGTACGTGATTTTCTATATCAATAAAATGGAAGTCATATTTTAATTCATGATTAATTGACTTTTTGATGATGTTATTCATATTCAATGTGTTCTCCGGGATTCCCAGTGTTTTGCAAAACACTATTTTAACCATCTGGTTTTAATTAATATCTAAGTAATACTGTTCTATTCTTAATGTGATTTCGGAATTGTATTGCGTAATAAACAACGTGAATAAAACCAATTATACAATATCAACTTATTTTTGGAAGTTAAATAGTGAATAGTTCCTAAAAATTATTAATTTACACTTTAATCAATGTTAAAGTGTAGCTCAATAGTTATATTGATAACAGCAAAGTCGCATAGTATTTTTGCTAAGCCAAAAGTAATAGTGTTTCTTTTTTTAGTGCATGTCCGTGTTTTTCTGCATAGCTCTTGGCGACCACAAAGCTACCATCTACACCCTCAGATGTAATCCACCATACCTTTTCCTTTGCGCGGGTAATTGCAACGTAAGCCAAACGCATCGCTTCTTCACTTTGTGATTCATCAAAGGTTTTACTAAAGCCAGCGAGCTTGTAAAGATAGTTTTTTGCATGGTGCTGATTGTCGTACTCACAATCCTCAACCAATAAACAGTATCTTGCCTCAAGTCCCTTACTGCGGTGAAATGTCTGGAACTGAACTTTAATTTCAACACCGCTTTCTGTTTTCGTTTGGACTTTTAGATTTTTTTCATACATTTTTTTTAAGCTGTCTAATACATTATTTGTCTTGGCCATCACTAGGAGGTCCGTATCTCGTCCGGGCTTATTTTCATCAAGTAGTTTTTTCTGAATATCTACAAGAAGTTCCGATGCAGGAATTATTGTAGTATTTATGCCTTTATTTTTTGACGCTGGTGATTGTTGGAATGAAAGTCTAGGTCGGTTGTCATTGAGTTGGCACTTACCAGCCTTCTCGAAGTCTCTCTGATATTTAAGACAACTCTCCGCCGTGTCAACGATAGATTGATAACTTCTATAATTCTGACTCATAAAAACTTTAAAAATATTCTCAGATGGAAATCTGTTTTCATAGTCAGATAAGAATTCTGGCGAACTACCTCTCCATCCGTAAATGGATTGGAAGTCGTCACCTACGCACATCAAAGAGGTCTTAATCCCTTCTTGAGTAAGAGTACGTAGTGTAGCTTGGACCCACTTAGCTACTTCAGGTGATATGTCCTGAAACTCATCGATGATGATGTTAGTAAGGCTGTATTTTACTTTGGGAGACAACGCTTTGAACGCTCGGTTATGAGGTGTGGAAAATGTTTGAAACATATTATTGAAACGAATGATATTTTCCTCAGCAAGAACTTTGTCGAGCATTTTCCAAAATGGCCCCACAGCCTCAAGCAACAACTTATCAGTTTTGCTCATTTGGGTTTTTCCAGTATGAGGAGCAAGATGTTCTGGTTTCACACCAACACTTTCTGAGAAGGTAGCAATTTCAAAGAACACGTCAGTGATAGGTTTAAAAGTATAGTCACCGTCAAACTTTGCGCTGAATCTCGGACAAGCCATATATTCTTGATCTGCTTCTCGATTTGTAGATGCGTTGCTTAGTAGACTTTCGAGAGCTGAAACATCCTGCTGCTCTGTTACAACAAAAACTCTATCGCTAGCGTAATTCACTCCAATAAATGCTTTGCGTTTTGCTAAGGCGCCTATCCCTTGCTTAAAGCCATCAACATCAAGCTGTCTGTCCAAATTTTTATTTTTAAGTAATGTTTTGTTTGGTGCATAAATAATATGAATATTGTGGGCAGGATAGTAAGCATCACTTGTTAGAATTAACTTGTTGAAATCGGATCTGCTTAAATCGAGCTGTTTTCCAGGTTTAGCATTTTCATTTAAATTAAAAAAACCTGACATGAAAGGGACTAGTTGTTGTTCAAAAGCGTTTGTTTTTTTTATTATATTTGGGTCTAAGCTTGGGTCATTTTCTCCCATCTTTAATTTAAGTTTTTCTAGAATTAAACTGTTTATTTTTCTTCTAAAGGTGCTGTCCTCGCAATAGCATCTTTCAAGCGCCTCAAAAAGTAAATCACTCTGAGCGTTATTTAACTCTGAAACAACTACAAGTTCTTCATTAGCTTTTTTAAGTGCAGCCTTGTATTGGGCTTCGTCATCTTTAGATTCGAGATCTTTGTCAATTTTGTCTTTGAGAAACTCAAAAATTCTAAACTTCCCCTTCATAAAAGAATTTTTCGACATCTCCAATACTTTCGAGTGAAAGGTTCTTATGATCTGTTCACTTTTATCTTTCGTTACTTCTATCCCATTAGCACTGAAGACTTCAATGAGTTTTTCTCTGAAATCACTTACCGATGCGCGTGTAAATGAGAATACGGTTAATTGTTCTAGCGGAACTTTACATTTCAGATGTAAAAAGAGAAGGCGGTTAATGAGCGATGTTGTTTTGCCTGAACCTGCACCAGCAATAGCCAGTGTATTTCTGGATTGAGAGAATATTAGCTTTATTTGGTCCTCGTTGGGCTGCCTGTCTTTTGGTTTGTCGCCAAAGACCTGTCTGTGAAACGAGATAATGTCTTCCCTTTGAAAACTTATGAGTGAAGCTGGAACTACATGATCTTGATGAATTTCACTATATTCTGGCTCTTTCGCATATGCATGTTCTATAACAGAAGTAAGCTCATCCTTTGCTTTGGTGTACCCTAGTGCGTATCCCAGCTTACGATAGTGGACTTTAAATTGGTCAGCGGTGTTTTTTCTCTTCGCTCGACTAGTCAGGTTTAACTTTTTGATGATTTTTTTGAAATGAAACAGCCAATTCATTTTTGAAATTCCTTTGATACTTAGTACAGTGGAGCATATTATAGCGACGCTACCGCTTTTACCGCTTATTTCGGATATGTTGGTTACTATGCTTTGCAAAAGCATGAATTGCCACCAATACATTAAACACGTTTTAGCCTTTTGAATTGCTTCTAGTTTACTGGCAACCTTTCATGCAACCAATGGTGTGCTGTTTACTAATGTGGCTTGTTATGCATTTTTCGGTGGATACAGTTCGAGAGACAAGTAAAATAAAACTGACTCTATGTCACCCGGCAAAATATTCTTCCCTGTTTCTCGATATACTGCCTCAGACTCTTGCCTATATAGTTCAAACATTTCTGATGACAGCTCTGCGTTGATTACGTCATACTTTTCTCTTAATTTTTTTCTGGATCCTTTTTCAGCATTAACAACCGCAGCAACACGCCAATCTACCACTCCATACTTTTCCGGATATATTAGACGTAGTACTGAAGAAGCCATCTTTTGTCTGGCAGAAGAAGTATTAGCTCCTTCCTTGACACTTCCCATTCCCTTTAAATAATTAAGGTGGCTAAGCACTACTACATCAGGTTCATTCCTAGCAATAGATATGTGAACCTTAGTAAGAGCAATTACGATAGAAGCGGCACAATTTTTTGCCACATGTCGCTGATAATATGGATTACAATTATCAGCTTCCATGCCATATTTCCACTCTTCTATTTCCAAGATAAATTCTTTTATAAAATCACACTGTTCACCCGTTGGCAGAGTATGCTTTTTAAAAATATTTCTAACTCTTTTACCTTTGGCTACGAGTAACTTCGTAGCTTTGAATGACTCAGTTTTTTGAATTTTATCAAAGCGTTCCAAATACTCTTCAGATTTAATAATAATTCCAGACATAAGTTCCCTTTGATGCCTAACATTCTAACATCGCGTATGCGCCTTTAGCGCCCTAACTGAATCGACCAGAGTTGTCTAGACACTTATCTATTCTGCACTTTAATATACATTAAAGTGCAGATTTTGCTCTGTATCAGAGAAATTCTGCAAGTTCTGTATCTAACTTAGATAACTGCGAGCAGCTTGTCACTACTTTAGTTAAAAATCACAATTATGCAATGTAATCAATTGCTGTGTTGATACCCATTGTTAAGCAGCTAATTAGTCGTGTGGCAGAAATCTAAACATTGCAGGCATCGCGTAATATAGAAGAGTTCTATTTTTGGCGTCAGTTATCTTTAGGGGGCATTACCAGTTATGCGATCAACATTCAGAAGCATGCTTTAGCAAATGTTATTAATATAGGAGATTCAGAGATGAAATAACCAATAACGATTGCAACAAGAACAAGATATGGCCCGTAAAACCTAAATGTCAATTTAACATCAACGCTATCATCTCTTAATGTTTTGTTTATCCCATATGAGCCATAGCTATTACTTATCAAACTCGCCTCTATCTTCTCTGAATGTGACACAGCCTTTTGAAAAGCGACCCAATGGCTTTTTGCAACATTAAAAAAAGTAAAAGTAATGAATAGACCAGCGAATAGATATAGCCATATGTCTATGTCCACTCTCTTGTGCGCAGCTCCTATAGTTAAAGCTGTAATTAAGCCCATAGCCCAGCTGAATATTTTAAAGCACAGCAGTTCTTGTGTTGTAATAATTTCCTGAGTTAGTTTGAGTTCATCTTTTGCATCTGCATTCATAATTCTAGTCCACACTAAGGCTCTATACCAACGTAATATCTCATGACCAGACAACATTTATGAAAGGTATAGAATATTTTTTATGAATCTGCAAACTTTATGTATCAATCCTACAATTAAATATAGATCAGTGCGGAATTCTATTTGTGATTTTCACTATCTACTGGACTTCCCCAATCTCATAGGCACTCGTTAACCTTGTTGAGATTGCAGGACGTCCAATAATTACGCAACTCAGCTGGTGAAAAAGGCCCATATCCGTTTTCTCTTAGCCACTTCAGACTAACGCTTTTGGTTTTGATATCTCCAGCAACAACGAGATAGAACTCCCATTTCGATAGATCCATTGCGTTCCAAGCATCATAATTTTTTTCCGTATGGAAACAGAAACAGTAGTAGTCTGACTTGAGTGCCCCAAATTCCTGGCTGTGGTTGTCAATTGTGTTTTTAGCAATCAAACCCGAAAACCGGATTTTATTATCCGGTTGAAATACGACCTTGGAAAGATCTTTAGTAGTACCATCAGGATTCAATGCCTTCCAAGACTGCCAATATGCACTGGCTTTAACTTCAATTCTAACCCCATCCTCACTTTTTAGATCGCTGTCGGCCCATAGGTAGCGTCTAGTACTATTGAGCCCCAAAATTTTTGCTACCAACCATTCTGCGAATATGCCCTTGTTCACATCGTCGCATAAGTCCGAATAAGCCCAAGATAAGTAGTCAAGCATTTTACCGTGAAGTGGAAGATCTGAATTGAGTAGTTCGTCATCTAAGCTATTTAATTTGCTCATAATACATATAGCGCATTGCGCTAACTAACTCCTGAGTTTAATACTTTCGCTTTTTATGCATCTACGACAACATGAATAGTAATCAAAAAAAATTTGAACTTGCAGCTCTAAGTGCTGCTATCAGCATATTTGCTCTTTAATAGATGTTAACGTTCAGAATTATCACTGATTTAGCAACATGCTGCCCTGCTTGTATCTAACTTAGTTAATTTTCATTAGACTGTCACTACTTTAGTTAAAATTTACATTAATGCAACTATAGTGGCTACTAAGCTCTACTAACGAAGTTAGGCGTTTTTCGACATACCAAAACTGGTTTTGGCGCTACCTAAACCTTTACAGCCAAGCTATTTTTCAAACAATTGATTGACCGCATAAAAATCTTTCCATACTATTTGGTCGTCTAGCAGTCGGCTACTGAGTCTGATACTCAAATTTTTCCGGCCCTCGCAATTGCACAGGGTGATTTGCTGCCAGAACGGAATATTCCGGTATACCTAACATATAAATCTGAGCCTAGAAATTTTGGAGCAAAAAATGTGCAAAATAGATGCGGCATTAGCCGGCTTATCTCTTGATGAAAAATCAACTCCTGAAGAACGCTTCAAGCAAGCCCTTGATGAATCAACCGTCAGTGACACTTTCAGCGCTTTACTAACGAAAAATTTCGCTACGAACTGGCGAGAATCTTTGGGTGAAGTCACCTCTATAGAAAAAGCCTTAGCAGCAACTAAACCTTTTGAAAGCGATCTCGAAAAGCTTGTAGCATTCTTAAAATCTGATGCAATGAGTTTTAAATTTGACCTTGCTGTCGCCTGTTTTTTACAAGATAACTCTATAAGCGAACGTCACCCAATATTCGAATTTGCAATTGACGCTGTACGAGCATTTTGCAGCAACTCTCCCTTTAGTTTGTATGAATCCGGACTGGGAAAAGACTTAGGGCTTGGCAATATGCTCTTTGTCTCAATTGTCTATGGGAATGACTATTTCACAGAGAATTTTTTCAATACTCCAACTCTTGAATCGTTAAGTCCTGAAAAGAGAGCAGATACGCTTTGGCGTTTTTTCTGCGCGATAGTTTGCCGAAGTGAACATACGCACAGAATCCAGCCAACTGAGTTGCGTCTTGACGCGAATGATCTGTCGGCGATACTTAATACGCGTTTTCGTGAGGGACCACCAACCCAACAAACTTATCGCTTTTTAAAAGGGATGGAATTTTTGAAAGCATGGGTTGAGTATGACGCTAAGTTGGGACTTATCCATACTGTTCATAATCCACTTTTTGACCAAGTTACAATAATGCTTTATGGCCTGCAATCGATAGCGGTGGACTTCAAGGGTGATGAACGCGAAGCTCAGTTTCATTCATGGTTAAAAGAACAAAGAAAAGTTTTTGAGCTACTGTGCTACACCAATGTCGATTTAAGCAATGCCTCAGATGATATTCAGAATCAGTGGGCTGAAGGACTGGAAGCTCACTACAGTTCACACTCCTCAGATTGGAGAGAACTTGCTCATCTGCCACAAAGCGAATGCAACGAACGGCATTTAGTAAACCAGCAGATATACCTGAATGAATTAATGACCAAACTCTCACCATTAAATCATGAGGTTTGGATGCAGTACACCATTGATAGAGATATTAATGACGCTCTAGAAAACAGTAGTTACAAGGCAACTCGCCGGCTAGAAAAACAGTGTAAGTGGTGTTTTGGGGCTACATACAAACCTTGGCAATCACTCTTCTTAAAATCGCTGCAAGCATTGAGGATCGAGCAGCAACTGAATGTGCTATCGCTCGTGGCTCCATTCCCGGATTTCCCGAGAAATGTCGATACGGATGAGGTAGTCGCGTTTTGGCGCGAGCACAAGCAGTGGTGGAACAACCTATTCTTTAACTTGGTTTCAATAAGCAATTTCCCCAAATACTTATTACCTACCTGGACTATTGCAGCTCGAGATAGTCGCAGTGCTGCAGAATTACTGCCATATATAGACAACAGTATTGGCTTTTTACGTGGTGAACTGAGCAAGGAAATTGCTACCGAGAAACAAACGAAGGTCTATCAAGCACAGTTAACAACATTATTGGGGTGGATGGACGAGGTGAATCAGCAAAAGTCGTTACGGCACCGCCTTATGCTTATGAGGTCGTCACAAGTTTCGCTTTCCGATGAGGGCCTTAATTATCGTAATGGTCAGCCTGACAGCTTGTGGTATAAACCCCTTAAGGAGCTATGCAGAGATCTTTTTAATTTTGAACGACGCACAAGTCCTGAGCAACATTTAGTCACAGCGTTAGAGACTTTTTATATAGAATTCTCAAAACAAATAGCAGAATTTTGCCTGAGTCGGTTGCGCCTGCGCAAAGGTGAGAAAGCCAATGATGGTCAGTATGATTCAACTCAAACCGTCGAGCAGTCCTCGGCCTGGCGACAAGGGTATTTGAAAGTCCTGAGTGAAATTGGATATGACTTGAATGGGCAAGTCCACAAAACAGTTAACTTCGTTAAGCAATCAGACCCGGATCCAGATGTACGTGCTATTGCTAAGGAAGCTTATAAAACGGTTCGACGCCAATCATCACCAACACAAACTTTAGAAGACATAAAACGCGGAATCATTGCCGCTGAGTGGTGGTTACTGCTTTGTCAGCGTCAGGAATTAAAATTACCTATTGACCATGAAGCTGCTGTGCAAACGCGCCGCAAGCTCTTACGTAATCCATAATTAAAACTTCAAAACATTTGGTGTACTGGATCTTGATGCTCCTACTCTGACATAACTGTCCGCCAAGTAAAAACTTCACAGCCTGCTCTCAGTAGGCTTAGTTAAGGAGTATACGAATGGCAACCTATTGTGCCGACAAAGACGTCGATAAATTTATCAAGACCCTAATCAAACAGGGATGGGAGTTCACCAGAGGTAAAAAGCATGGCAAATTGACGGCAGATTTTACTGCACTCACTATCGTCATTTCCTCTTCACCCAGTGATAGACGATATTTAGTCATCCTTAAACAATTAATAAGACGACATAACTTACAACCATACAGTCACAGATTTTTTGCACTATGCAAAAGTTCTGACTGACGTCTATGCACCTCAGTTTTGCAGCTTCCCAATTATGGTGAAGCTGCGAATGAAATTAATCAAATCAAGAGCAGGTAAAATCGGCCCAAACGAGATTAAGAAACTTGAAACTACGGTGATAACTGGCATGCTTAAAGCACTAGAAAACTCAGATGCTCTGGCTCAAATCCTTTGTCAGTTGAATGAATGTAGAGGGATTAATAATTCATCCTTCAAAAGCTTTACACATAGCCGCCTTATCTCTGCACTCCATTAAACGATAAATTCATGACCCATATACACTTGTCAGATATGCGAATTATCCTCTACTTTTTACACTGTCTGATAAAATTTGATTAATTATCTGCGTTCTAATATAAGTAGTGTGTAAATGCCCAGCTCTTCAAGGACTTACCTTATGGATGAAAAAATTGCTGTTTATAGACTATTAAAAGTACGGGACCCTTGGGCAAGTTTGATTTTAAGCGGCCATAAAACTTGGGAAGTAAGAGGTAATAAAGTCCCTGAAAGCTGCTTCGGAACAGTAGGAATTACTAAAAGCGGCATAAAAGGCGAAAGTCTAATCTATGGTGTGATAGACATAGTAAGGTGTAGCGGGCCTCTTACTCTTCAAGAGCTGGCAGCCGGTTTTAAATTTCACAGGGATGAAGAGGATACCAAAAAACTGCCTTATAAAAATACTTATTCTTGGATACTTAAAAATCCTCGATTGTTAAAGAAACCGGTTAAATACTGCAATAAGCCGGGTACGATAATATGGGTTAAATCAGAGCATTTATTTTCTGCAGAAGATTTTGTCAAAGAATCATCGTATAGAACTTTAATTCCACCATCCTTGAGCGACAGAAAGAAATTTCTTGAGTCTTTGATTGAAGATCTGAGTTTCTTCGGTATTGAACTTGAGATATTAAATGCAGGTAAGGACGGACTTCTAAGCTATAAAGACATTGATGGTGATAAAGAAAGCGCAGAACAGAAGAGGAAATTAAATAACGGCTTTAGACAACTTCAAGCTAAAAATAGAGAGTTTAATGCAGAAAAATTAATTGAAATAGAAAAAGAATTGCATAATAAAAAACTTCTATCTAATCAACCAATGCCTTTAGAAAATCTCAATCTTGTAATTGAGCCAGTATCAACAGAGTTTGAAAAAGACATTCATTTCTACGTTAGACAGCATCAAAATATCCCGAGTCATAGGAGTATTGGAAAAACATGCGACGCAATTATTTACCATGAGGACAGTGATGGAAAGCATGTTGTTGGCATCCTGGGCGTTGGTTCTACTGCTTACTCTAGCGGAGTAAGGGATAACTTATTCGGGTGGCCATTGTCCAATTCCAGTGAAAAATCGGCAAAAGACAAAAAAGATAAAGCTTTGAAATCTATCGTCCAACTGAATTGTATTGCCGCATCTCCTCCTTATAACTTACTTGGAGATATCAGGCTCACCAAGCTCTTCGCTTTATCCGTTTTCTCAGATGTAATCGTCAATCATTACAAAAAAACAAGGCGTGCACCTCTATTAGCAGCAATATCATCTGCAGGTTTCGGAGAACACGCTCATTTATTTGACCGGACTTCGTTGAACTCGTTACTTAGAAGTGTGAAACAAAAAAATCCAATATTTGGCAGCCTTCACCCAATTCTTATTGAGAATGATAGAAATCAATCTGATGCACATTCGCATTGGTTCAACCCCTCATTTAACAACGGTAGCAGGAGAAACTCTAAACACTGGATTTTTCAGAGAGAAGCTATTACTAAGGATAGCCCTGTATTAATGGTGTCGGAAGAGAGTATGGATATCGCTAAGGCGCTCTGCAATGGAAGCACTTCCTTTAAAAAAATGAACTCTGCAAAGGCAGCTTTAAATCGAGCGTTTAGTTTCTGCGGGATTTCAACAAGCATATTTCCTACCGTGAATAGGGGAATTTACATTGGACTTTTGAGAAATGATTACATAAGCAAATTGGTTCAAGGTAATATCGATGACAATGAAACTCCTGCGTCCATACCCTGGAACGACCTTTTCGAGTGGTGGAAAAATTCGGAATTAAAAAGATTGCAGTGAACAAGGAGAGTAAGATGAGCTTTGTTATAGTTTGGGACACATGCCTAGAACCTGAGTATTATGCAGATCTACATAACGTTCTCGCTAGTCCTGCAGGAACCGTATTACGGTATGACTACTCGCGGAAGTACTTCGATCCCGAAAGTTTGAAACTATTTGATAAACTTAGAAACAAAAAAATTGACCATATAGAGGTATTACTCTGTTACGGTGAACAGTCTCAATTCGACAAAGCCAAGTCTCGCATTAAAGAAGACATAGCAGTTATCGTACCCTTTCGACTTGGAAAAGTGAAATCTGCCAAACAAATTGAAAACAATGAAGATCCAACCAAGTCGAAACTAATATATGATATTGAAATACTTGGTTACCCAGATTTGCAGTCTTATAGGTTTTATGAAAAAAAATTTAGGACAATAATTGGTGACAGAAAACCACTTAAATTTTGGCATACATATATAGAAGAAAACTCATTAATTGAAAAACTTTTAAATGAAGCAACTAGAGACGAAGATAATTGGTCACTAATTGTTGAAGAGCTAAAAAAGCTCCAATTTTGCGGAGATTCATTTTGGAGGATTGACTTTTATTACGATTTTTTGAAGACAAAAAAAGTAAAATTCTTATCTAATCAAGACAGAAATAGCTCAACTGTTAGCTTTTTAGAAACATATGATGAAGCTAAAATATTTTTAGACATTCACTACATAAGCTCACACGACAGTCAAGTTCAAAATAGAGAGCTATTGATTGAGAGCTCTGAAAATATTATTCCCAACAAGAAGCGCATTAAGCTAAGGCCTTACTCGCAGACATCGTTTCAAGTTAAAGCACTAACAAAAAATCATATATATAATGAATTTGGTTCGTTAGAAATTGAAACAAAAGATGATTCTAAAAATACTTCGGTTTATGCCACCGGAGCGCATTTACGATTTGATATTTTGACAAAGATACATTGGCCAAAAAAAATTGCAGGCATATTCTTTGGGATATTATCTGTACCAATAATTTTAGTGTCATCTAAGTATCCAATCATGAAAAAAACGGCTGAACACGTAGAAGAGTTTGACTGTAATACTGCATTTTGGGTTTTCATTGCTCTAATAATAGGCACTTTAATGTTCGTTGTGAGCGGGGTTATACTCAGAAAGGAATTTAGCATTAAATAGAAAATTAATTTTAACTTATGTAAACCACCATAATGGCACTTTAATATGCATTAAAGAGCAAATTTTGCTCTTATTTAGAGACAAAGTGCTGCATATGTATCTAACTTAGTTAACTTTCAACATGTTGTCACTACTTTAGTTAAAATTTACATTGTCGTAACTATTGCAGATTATGCAGACGAGCGCGTGCTAGCTTAAAGCTCGTCAGATAGATAAGTAACATGCTTAGTCATGTTGCAGCAGAGAGGGGTAAGAGCAAAGCCCAGTCTGGCTGGGCTTCGAATATCAGGTGTTATTTCTTAGTCAGGATTTCTTCGCCATTAGCTGCTGCCCATTCATTCCAGGCATCTACCTTAGAGTTGTAGTTATCTAAAGCTTGTTCAGAGGCATCTGCGATCAATGTATCAACTTGTTTAGCGTATTTTTTATCGACCTTGGATATTGGCACTACATCAACACCACGATCCTGCAAACCTTTCTTCATTGTGTGAGTGCGCAGTAAGTGTAGCTCGCCGTTCTCGACATAGAAGTACTGGCTGTCTTTGTTTATAGTCTTAAACTTTGGCTTAGTTGGGCGTTTATCAACTTTTTCAGAATCTTGTTGCAGTTCTGCCACAGCATCATTATTTAATTTGTAGCCTAGCTGTTCTAAGGTAAATCCCTGGGATTTTGCCAGTTGCTCTAACTGGTTAATCACCTCAACTTCGTTCTGCCGTTCAGCTATGATACTGTTTAGCGTTTCGATTACTTCCGTTAGTTTAACCAGCGTCAGTTCCTTTGCTGCTTTTTTTAATTCACGCTTATCTAATAAAATTGACATGGTTGTTTCCTTCAATAAATCAACCATAGAGCGTAATCAATTTCTCAATTAAAATAAAGATTTAAAATATCTAGGATGCCTATTATTAATTTATTTATTCAGCGTGTATTAATAATCTTAAACTACTTGCATGGAATTTATTCACTTAGCCGCATATCAACTTTCTAGAGCTTGCTGTTATGGTCGTGTGTTTGTTAACACCTTAGTGGTATTCATTAAAGTTTGGTCGGAAATTGGTCATAACACGGTAATAAATGGAATGCACGATGCCGTGTAGTTAATCAAAAGAAGGCATCACAATGAAAACCACAATTACCTTTACGTTAGTAGTACTGTCTTTCGTCTTTACCGGTATGGTATCCGCTGCGAACTGTGCTTATGGCTGCCCGACTGGTAAATCTGGACAAACAATTGAACGTCCTATCTACACCTTACACAACAATAACAGCACAAAATTCGCTAACTGGGTCGCTTACAAAGTGACTCAGAATACGATTGATGGCCCAACCCGCACCCGTACTTGGAAAGCTGACCCTGACATTAACTCTGCCTACACCCTTGAGCCGGCAGATTACACTGACGCCAATGCCGTGCTGGGTACTGACCGCGGCCATCAAGTGCCGCTTGCCGCATTCAGTAATACCGCTTACTGGGCGATGACAAATTACCTGTCTAACATCACACCACAATCTGCCAACCTAAACCAAGGCGCATGGGTTAACTTAGAGACTGCAGTAAGAAACCTGGCCCGCACGGGCCAGGACGTGTATGTGGTTACAGGTCCACTGTACGAGTGGTATTTTGGCACACTGCCTGGCGCAGATGAGAGCCATACTATTCCGTCAGGTTATTTTAAAGTGGTTATTACGGATAACGCAGGCTGGGTTGAGGCTTCCGCATATATTATGGAGCAGAACCTAAGTCGTTCTGCCAGCTACTGTCCGCGTGAAGTCACCATTAATCAGGTAGAGTCCCGAACCGGCCTTAATATAATGCCGAGTTTACCTTCATACAAAGAGCCCGCGGTGGAGGGGCAGGTTGGTGGTCTGAAAGCTAAGCTGGGTTGCTGAAAAATTGAACATGGCCCTAGGGATTTTAGCCTTGGGCCATCGTTAGATGAAGCACTTACACTGAACTTAAGATATTCATTAAGTTGTAGTGGCTCATATCTGATCTGACAGTTTAGCCTATAGGTTCCAATCTAACCCGACAGACAGTTATGAGCGAAAAGCGGAAGTTAATGCCAAAGCGTGAGCAACGCTAAGTAAAAGTGCCACGCGTTGCGCATCTCTCTTAACCAGTTTGTTAGGGTTATTTTCCGAGAATTTCTTCGGCTGTAAACTTATGATCAAGAGCATTTTCAACTAACTTCTTGTATAAGAAAAATTGTTGGCTAGCATACTTCAAACCATATAACTCTTTGATATAAAAAAATTGTTCAAAGTTACTTTTGTAAAAATCAAGTAGCCTATTAGCAGTTTCCAGCTCTTTCGTAGCTAGTGCATATTGTTCACTTTCAGACAATGGCAAAGCCTTAAATAAGTCAATGCTATATCGCCATGGATTTCGTTCTTGCTCATATTTCCACATGGTTAAGTAGCCAGAGTACTCATAAATTTCTGTGATCTCATTATCGTATTTAGGGTCGGCGATCAGAGCTGAAGTAATATCTGAAAGTGATTGAATTTCGTTTCCTAACAACTTTCTAGCAGATTTGAGTATACTGTTTGTAATTTCAGCTTGCTTCTTTATCGGGTCATAACTGTTGGCAAACTTGATTTCTTTTTGTTCAGCTTGATACACACAATCTTTCACTTCATGTACAAATTTAGAATCAGCGATTTCTTGCGGCAAACATGCATCACTGTTTGTAACAAGTCTTACACCTCCCGACTCAAAGGCTTTTGCCACTAAGCGGGAACAAAACTGCCTTTTCGCATCCAGTTTTGTAAAAACTTTAGCGAACGCATTGGCAGCACTAACCTTAGAATATGAGGCTCCAACTTGTAGCCGTGCATAAGTTAATGCTTTTTCTATTGCAACAGGATCGTCCACTCGCACAACTTTTACGTATTGAGGCTCATCTATTAGTAAACGTTGTGTATTACCAGAATGAACCCCATAGAGATCAGAATGAATATAGCTCGATTCGCTAACATACAAAATCGCATGTGAGTATTCTGAGTTAGTGATTCTACAAATAAGAGAGCTGTTCTTTTCATTCGAACGAGTGAGAATGATGTCTCCAGGAATCAATTTTGATCTATCTAATAGGTACACAATACTCCCTAGAAGGATAACGGCAAAAGCAGCTTCGCGGCACGCGTCAGCTGCCTTTTTTTGTTAGCTATTTTGATTGTTGCCGTTTCCTGAACCTGAAGACTTTGGTGGTTTGACTGGCGGCATAGGAGTCTTCACTGTCATGTTAGGCAAATTTCGACCAGTATTAGGTGTAATTTCCCCACGCCTTTTATCTTGAGATGGCTTGTTGCTCATCATGCTACTCCTAAGTAATTGACCGTAAAATATTCGTCTGCTGCAATTTCTGCAATTTCTTTTAATTTTCGTTTTCTTGGAAGAACTAGGCCATTCAAAGAACTTCTTTCTGCACTCAAAACTCTTCCTTTGAGCCTCACTGTTTCTTCGTGAATCTCCTCTTCAGTAAGGCAGCCTTCAGCAACCTTATACCACCCAGTCTCCGCTTCCAGAAAAATCGCCTGCATTTGTGCATTTAAATCTGAGACAGCTTTTAACCTTTTTCTAAAAGGAAGAAAGGGTTTAACCGCTGTTACTACTTGCGATGCAGCGATTATACAAGCCCAAACCAGCTGATATTCATTCCATAAAGCCCATCCTGCAATGCTAGCAGACGAAGTAACAGCTAAAAAAATGTTTACTGATTTATCGAACAGCTCGTCACTCGCAGCATACCCATGTAGATATGCAACCTGGGCTTTCAGTTCTTTCAGAAGATTCCAGTATCTAACTTGGTACAAGATTAAAATCCTTCCATATAACGCATAACAGCACAGGTAGGGTGATCTTTTGAACATGCTGGTTGAACACGTCCATTATAAGTGCTACCACCAATTAAGTCGTCCGAGGGTTTGCCTTAACTCGCTTCCTGCTTTTTCAAACCGCTCATATGAACCTCCAAACATACCAGCCTTGATTGGTAGCCAATTGTCTTTCAAAGAGGCTGCCTCTTTGGTTAACCTAACAAACGGAGAGTAGTCACCTCTGTTCGAGAATTTCCATCCGAACCTACCGATTGGCCCCCAGCAATTATGCCCAGCTTGCAGTCTAAGATCAGCTATCACTAAAGCGTACAAAACTTCAAACTCATCAAAACTTGTCTCATAACCCTTTCCTAAAAAAAACAAGTTATCTATTACGGGCTGAATCTGCTTAAACAAATATTCACTTAAGGGTGTATATTGTCGCTCGTGCCCTGGAATTCGCTTAAATATTTCATTCCTGGTTAACTCACCAATTCCACTAGATAGTTTTTGAGCAAAGAATAGTTCATCGTTACCGTAGTCTGAATCACCTAATTTTGTGTAGAGAATTGTCGACAGCGTTTGGTAGTTTTTACTTTCTACTGCCGCGATACCGGCTTGATACAACAGCAATAGTAAAGGATACCACCTCAAATTTAACCAAATATTTAATCCCCCTTGAGATCCAATCAGCCTATCGCTGGCTCTGGATATAGTTTTTCTTAGAACATCAAGTTCTGATTCAGTAGCCCAATAAGCTATTACAGCAAATATTGCTCCGAGATCTTTAGTGTATTTTTCATAAGAGGAAATTCTATTTAGAAGCTCCTCATCGCTATAGCTGCCGCTCACGGAAAAATTATCTTCGCTAGTCCCCGCAAGAAACAGTCGTACTTCTTCTATAGAAAAGTCATGGATCTTAATGTGTGACTTTGGTGAAGATAATAGCTCTTTAATGTATTCGACTTTATCATCCAGTGTTAATTCACTCCTAATGACCTCAACATAAGGAATTGATATAAGTTCATCAATGTCTTTCTTCTCATCATCTGAGAGCTTTCCAATATTTGGAGCGGCAATAATAAAGTCACCATCTCCATCGAATTGCCCATAATGCGGAGTTTGATCAGAGCTGAGATCGTTGGCTACCTTTGTATACACATAGGCCATAAGGCCGCTTGCTGTAATTACGCCATGTTCATTTGCCGCTTTGCCCCGAATACCCTCTATAAGGTGACCAGTAAAAACTGAATGATCCGGTATTGGGCCGCCAGAGTCTGATACCACTTCATTTGCTTTTCCAGCAGTTATTACTTGGCGAGAAAATCTCTGGTACATGTCTTTTAGGAACCGAGAGCTTCCAGCTTGTATATCCCTATTTACGGCCAAACCGCCATAACATGCATCCATAATAAATAATATATGCTTCGCACGTATTAATTCTGCATTCCTTGTCAGCTCGTCCCATCGTATGAATGTTGAGTAATCACTCATGTCAGCATCGTAAGGAACTAAATAGCCAACTTCTCCCCGAGATCCTGTCTTTGTGTGCCCGTGCCCGGCAAAAAAAATAAGTAACCTGTCGTCGACCTTTACACTTTCAGACGTAAAGGAAAGAAATGATTTTAGAATGTTAGATTTAGTTGCTTCACTATCAGTAAGATAAATAACATTCTCAGCTTCAAAGCCTAACTCATCAATAAGAATATCTTTCATCTCTTTTGCGTCATTTACTGCATAGCCAAGCGGCGGGCTCTTCAGGTATTTATTTATACCTATGATCAGAGCCCTGCTATTTTCATAGCTCTGCTTTAACAAATACTTCAAATCTCGCATCCATACTCTCCCAGCGTCCGGCCAAGAATTTTTTACAAGATAGTCAGCCCGAACTTCGTGCGTTGTTCTGCTATCTTTCCGAATTTTTATCCATACCAAACTAGCCCTGACGTAACTCTATTTCAACTAATCTTTATGAAATAACTAAATTTATGTCAAACAAAGATTTATACTGGCAATAAGCAAGTTGTTCTTAAATTAACTCACACGCAGCAACTTAGGATTTAATTAGTCGCGCTATAAATTTATCAACAGCGGAAAAGCGCATGACTGACGGTTGAAGCGAGGCAAAAGTCTGCTTTTGGCCCAGGCTGTGTGAAAACTGCTGATCACCTTTTGGTCTAAGCAACAGATTTATATGATCAATCATTCTTGATAAAGCCAGGCGGTTAGCTGCCACTTTACTAAAATTAATAGCATACGAATTAGAACAAAGTGTGCTGATATGACCCACCATATTAAAGGCCAAGGCAGACATCAAGTAACCTTGCTCCCTGAAGCGCTGGATGACTTCGTTACTGAAGACAATCCTGTCCGGGTAGTCGATATCTTTGTTGATGGTCTACAACTTGATTCTTTGGGTTTCGAGCGAGTCAGCGCTAAGCAGACAGGGCGGCCAGGATATCACCCGGCTACCATGTTAAAGCTTTACATTTATGGTTACCTCAATCGCATTCAATCCTCCCGCAGGTTAGAAAAAGAAGCACATCGGAATGTTGAGCTGATGTGGTTACTGGAGAGATTAACCCCAGACTTTAAAACCATCGCAGACTTCAGAAAAAGTAACGGTAAAGGTATCAAGAATGCTTGCCGGGCTTTTATCGACTTGTGTCGGCAGATGCAAATGTTCACGGATGTGGTTGTTGCCATCGACGGCAGCAAGTTCAAAGCAGTAAACAGTAAAGCCAACAACTTTACGCCTCAAAAAGCGAAAGACCATATTGCGCGGGTTGAGTTAAGCATCAGCAATTATCTGAATAAGCTGGACGACGCTGACAAAAGCTCAGAACCTGATACCAGTGCAGAATTAACCGCAACTAAACTTGCATGGTTAAAAAAACGTTTGGGTGAACTTCAGGACATCCAACAAACAGTTGAGCAACAGCCAGACAAGCAACTGTCTTTAACCGATCCAGATTCCCGGTTAATGAAAACAAATAACATGAATCGACAAGTCTGTTACAACGTGCAGACTGCTGTGGATACGAAGAATCACCTGATCGTGGCACATGAAGTGACCAATACAACAGATCGAGGCCAACTTAGTTACGTGACAACATTGGCTCAGGAAGCCGTTGGCAGAGAGAACATAACCGTACTGGCCGACAAAGGTTATTACAGCCGTAGTGATATCAAAGCAGTACTCGATACCGGTGCTGTGGCGCTGGTGCCAAAGGGTGATACTTCCGGCGCTGATCGTAAAGGCATTTTTAACCGTTCGCTGTTTAGGTATGACCGCGAAAAGGACGTCTATATTTGCCCGGCTGGCAGCGAGCTTCAGAATAGGTTTACAGCAGTTGAAGATGGGCTGGAACTGCAAATGTACTTTAATAATATCGCCTGCCGAGATTGCACCCAACGGTCAAAATGCACAACATCCAAGCGAGATCCCAGACGTATCAGACGATGGGTTCATGAAGCTGAAATGGAAGATATGCAAGCCAGGCTTGATGCACTTCCACAAACAGCAGTTATCCGAAAGCAAACGGTAGAGCATCCGTTTGGAACAATTAAAATGTGGATGGGTGCGACTCACTTACTGACACGAAGGTTGAAAAATGTCAGCACCGAAATAAATTTGCATGTACTGGCCTATAACCTGAAACGGATGATATCAATCTGGGGTACTGAAGGACTCGCCAGTAAGCTGCAAGAGCACTGGGGCTGGCGGATATAGACGCTTTAGCCCCCTGAAAACCATGCAATAGCACCGAATCCCCCCCCGCTTTTAAAGCCCCCAAACCGACAGAAAACAAATCAGATTGTACGGTCAACACCAGAGAAATTCTTACATCACAGGCCTGGGATAATACTGAGATGCTACAAAAAACGAGTTTTTACACAGCCTGGGCACTAAGCGGACTGTCAGATTTGATCAAGCTCGATCATGAAAAGTGTCAGATGAAATTAAGACCAACCCAACAAGTCCTCATCAAACCATATGCCTATTTGGACTACCAATACATCACAATACTAAAAATTGCTCTACCAAATTGTTATTGAAATTTACCCCACACACGGGTAGCTGAGTAACCGCAATCTTCAAGCGATCATCGCAAAACAAAGTTTTGCATCCTTCGAGCTCAGATTTAAAAATTAGCTTGCCAGACAGCGCGCGCTCATCAAAAACTAATTTCTCTAACTCAGTTGAGTGTGCAGCCTCATGGCTAACACAGTCAGCAAGAGACTCTTTGCCTAACTCCAGACAGTTAAACAACCACCAATCTGTGCCATTCAAATCAATAGGCAAAAACTCACCATGAGCAGATAAATCAGGGGATAGTGACTCATAAGCTAATGGACTCAAAAGCAAGAAACTCCCCCAAAGCGAAACATCACTAGGTTCACTCTTATATTTTTTATTGAAACCACAACTGGGTTTCACCCACCTGTCCAAAATGCTTACATTTGAGTTTGAAAGCCGTCTCACTAACTTGAAGTCTTTATCTCCAAGCATTTTAGCCATTGAAATAACATCAAAATCGATAAGCTCGTGAGTATTTTTAGGGGCTGCAATTCTGAATATCATGAGCGAACTCCGGAGCCCGCATCATCTAACGAAAAAACGCCGTACCTTAATCGCCGTTTTACATCTTTCAGCCAGCCTACATAAACATGTTCGGGTACGTTATCATTCATAAACTTCTGTGATATCCAATGCTCGTACTCTGTGCAATGTAATGACCGATGACCAGAGGCTTCAGGCGTAGCCCAATCATCAGGTTTATTTTTCTCATAATTTCTTAACCACATACCATTTTTCGGATCGTTAATACCAATCCCATACGAGTGTAAATTGAGACGGCAAATCATCATTTGATACTGTAAGTATCTTCCTTTGCCTGGAATTATGTGATGGGCTTCATGTATTGGGCTAGGCTTCGGCTCTCCGGCAGCAAACAGGTTTTTTCTCAACGTTTTAGTGGGGTGATGCTTTTCTCTAGCTAATTCTTCCTGAGACATAGAGGAACATGCGTCTCTATATGACTGCAGATGTTCATGTAATTTAACCTGAACTCCAATCTTTCTGCGTTCTATTCGAAGATGTTCCCAGTCTCTTTCGCATTTTGCAATCCGAGCTTGTCGTGCTTTTTCACATTCATTGGCGGGAGTGGCCTTATTTCGTTCAATGTGAAACGCCCGAGCCTTGAGTTCATAATTATAAATAACCATTTCGAGCGGGCTGGGATTTAAAGGACGTTGCGGCATAGGCAAAGTCGGAAAATTGTGTGTAGTGCTCGGTTTCATCATGAAGTTCACTCCCTCATTTGTTTCAGCAGGTGGAAGTATTTTAGTTATTACGGAGGTTGACATCAATCATTTGTAAATCTATTTTTAACCAATAATTCACTTTTTGGATCTGAATATGGATAATCAGAGGGTTACAGAGCAGCAGGCTGTTGCCATGCTAAAGGTGTGGAACGGCCTTGGCCGGGATTTGCCGTCACTGGCTAAACTACAACCCGACACTAGTAAAAAGCTGATCGTGTTAATGCTACCTGGTTACCGTTGTAACCAATGGTATCAAGTCGGTGATGCCTACAATTGCTATACGGATGCACTGACGAGTCTTGGGGCATTAATAGATAAAACATGCACTGCAAACTAAAAATAGGTTGGTATATACAGGTGCTTTCTTCATAAGGTATTTAAATTGCAAATCTCATCCAGATCGAGGGATTGTAAAAACACACATATACAAGTGGGCTAAGACAGATAATAATCATGAACCAAAATATCAACCAAGAGTTCTACTTTCACAACTTACGTTACGTGATGCACAAGATTTCATAGCCTTAGCTGAATTACGTTTCCCGATGTTTCTGAAGTTGATGTCAAAGCCTATAAACTCTGCAGTATATGCTGCAGCATCCTGTGATGGCTTAGTAAGTTTATGACCCCAATAATCACTATGCTCTGCCCTCTCAACCTCTTTTTCACTCAACATTCCCGCAACCGTTGGTGGTGGTTTATCACGACCTAGTGCCACAGGAAAAACCCCCTCACCACGCCCCGCTGCAAATTGGCCGGGAGGAAAGGCCGCTTTCAGAACTAAATCGCTGCTAGAATGAAGCACTAATACATGCTTAGCACGGGCTATTGCTGAAGCAAGGCGCCCCCCGTATTCCACTTGAAAAACAGGCACAGCGGCTGCCATTAAACATAGTTTCCCGACTTGTGGCCGACCCCCAAGTTTCCTAATTGTTTCGAGTACTACTCTGCAGCCGAGGGAATGGCCAATGAAGTGTACAATTTCAAGGTTTGGCATTTGCATAAGAAATTCAGCGAGTATTGCACCAGCTTTCTTAGCTGTACCAACTGCATAAGGATATACCAAAAAATCAGCAATATCGAACAAGCCCCAAGCAGCATCTCCCGGCCAATGTACGTCAGCCAAAATCGATTGAAGAGACGCCGGTTGCAGACTTGAGTTCAGGTTGTATTGCCGTTTGCGAAACCCCTCATAAGCAACAGCGGCTTCGCCGTAATGGTTATTAAATCCATGCACCAAAATAACTATCTCGCGCCGATTTAAACCTTTATTACTCGGTTCCACCAACAACCTTTGCCGAAGTCCCCCTCCCTCAAAACTTTGACGGAGCTGATAGACCACCCCCGAGGGATAACCTTTAGGAACACCAACGTATCTAGCCACCTTGACGTACCTTTTTAAGTGCTACTACTAAATCTTTCGCAACAGGGGCGACTATGCCACCGATCAGGGATGCGATCAGTATTCGTAACCAACCCAAAGGTTCAATTGCTTCATTTGTTGTAAGCTCAAGGTAGGCTAGGCTAATAAAAAGCAGGACGCCTCCCAAAATAAGTGAGCATTTCTGATTGTTATGACTCCATAGAAACTTCATTTCTATTTGCAGACTGTCTAATCTCCGCTTCGCAAGCTTGCTCAGTCGGCTAAATACATCTGCACGCCTCTTCATGACCTGGTGCTCATGGTTCTTTGCAGCAGGGGTAAATGTTGAATCCGTAAGCCATTGTAAAATATCTTCCTTATGAGCGCCTTGGGTGAGAAATTGATACAGCTGAGGGTAAAGGTTTGGGTCTGAGAGTGCTGAATCCGCCGCTTCCTGGATCTGGCCCATCATTTTTTCAAGCTCAAGCGCAAACAGAGCATTTTCCGGCATTAGTTGAAAATGTACGTCTTTAGTCCTGCCTAGGGTGTAACTAGCATCAAGACGTTCGCCAGTAGTAAGCAAGATAAGTTGCCGATATACATTGTTTTGAAATTCTACGGGATGCTCAGACTGATTTTGTGATGTTTCAAGAGGGAACTGTGCTTTAGTAATCCATCTGTGAATTTGACGCATGTGGAACTTTTCCCTGCTATTAAAGATATTCTTCCACATTTCTAGAAGCGCCATGGCCAGTACACTAGTGGCAGTTAAAAGCAATGCATAGCGCAATAAGAAATCACTCAAATCACAAATGACTGTTATTAGTGCGCTAGACATGTTTGGATCAGTACACATAACTTACCTCTTCGTCTATTAGTAGTATTTGACGTTTAATCCATACCACCGAACTACTGACTAAAAAGGAAACGTCTGCTGCGGTTTTATAAATATATTATTTATTCGATCTTACGAGTAGTTAAAGTAGACACCATATTATAAATTTGCAAATCTTGTTCCGTAACAATTTTGGGGGATACAACTTAACTAAATTGACTTCCTAAAAATACCGCCTACATTTCTCCAATACTTATTTAATAATTCAGTCATGAGCAGCGTAGACAGCGGAGGTCTTGCTATGAAGCGACGAGCAGCATATATATTTACCGTATGTTTGTGTTTGACAGTTCTTTCCTTTAGAGCGGTAGCAGATGTAGAAATAAAAGTACTGGATATTGGTGCGGGATTGGCAACGATTATCAAGCTTCCAAACAATGAATATGTCATTTTTGATGCCGGACGTAGTGGGAATTTTCCAAATCAAACTACACCCACTATTCAGAGTTTCCAACGAGCCTTACCACCAAATGCTCAGATAGCCATTTTATTTATTAGTCATACCGATGGAGACCACATTGGTGCAGTGCCATGGCTGCTTGAAAACTTTGACATACGAGAAGTTGTTCACACCGGTTATGATCGTTCATACCATCCCACTCAAGCATGGAATAACATGCAATTGGCACTTAGCCGCACGGAAGCAACCGTCTCAAGTCTCGCAGAAAAACCAAGTTTACAGCATGGACATCAATGGAAATTAGGGAATGCTACTTTCACCCTACTCAGCGGATTTTCTGCACCGCCTGATAGTTGGCATATACATACTAATTCCAGTGAGCATAGAAATGCTGGGTCGTTAGTTGTCCGAATGGATTATTCAGGTAACAGCGTGCTTTTCACTGGTGATGCTGTTGGCAAAAAAGCATCAAGTAGAACCAAAGAATATGACACACCAATCGCAGATGAAAAGTATCTGCTTGACCACCACTCTGGACAACGCAGTATCAGAGCTGACGTCTTGATCGCAGCACACCATGGAGCTGACAATTCAAATTCTTCAGCTTTTATTAAAGCTGTTCTTCCTCGGGCAGTTATTTTTTCTGCAGGAAACCTCTACGATCACCCTCGAGCAGTTACTGTAAAACGATTTATTAACGCAGGGATTACTCCGAGTGCCATGTTGAGAACTGATCGGTGTGGCATTGCCGGTCCACTTGAATGGGACGGTTGGATGGCCGACAATCCAGATTCTGTAGGTGATGATGACATTAGTATAAAACTTACCAAAGATGGGCAACTATTTGTTGATTATGTCTACGACGATAATAATTGCGATGTTCAAGTTGCGATAATGCCTGAGCGTTGGTGGAGCTGGTCTCACGAAAATCTATCAAAGCTTTCTAAATCAATTCCATTTGAAGAGACCCTAGTTGAGGGAAATTGGGACTACTGGCTGATTGACATGTCCTGGATGCCTGCTTTTTGTGGTAGCAAAAATTATACGCCATCAGAATGTCGACCGCTGGCTTCCAAATGGTCAACATCTGACCTGGCTATTCATGGGCTCTGGCCGAATAGAAACGATGGAAGACATTTAGTGAATTGTACTACCAACCCATACTGCGGTAGTGCAAATGCATGTTCTCTAAAGCTTGATGACCTAAACATAGATACCCACCAAGCATTGATAGACCGCATGCCAGGGCATGCGTTTCTTACAGACCATGAGTGGAAAAAACACGGTACATGCAGTGATTTAAATCCTAATGATTATTATATCGCGACAGTTGTAGCTAGTGACCAACTTCGCAATCCCTCATTTTTAAGTAACACAGTAGGTAACACACGCAGCTCAAAAGAGATTCGTGCAGCCTTTTCAATTTCTCAAGAAGATGATGGCTCAGTAGTCTTACGTTGCAAGAATAGCGAGCTGACCTCTGTCAGGGCATGTTTTGAGAAAACGCCCTCAGGAGATTTAGGGAAAAGAATGAAATGTCCAAAGGCGGCTCTAGAGCAGGATAACTGTGGCATTAATACAAAAATCGTTAAGGGTCGATATATTCATTAGCGATAGTGTAAGCATCCCTTAAACTAGGCGCATTCCCGATTAGAGTTCTCCAGCGTAAACTACGTCCTGAAGTGAAGGCCATTAACACGAGCTTAGCCACTTCCTGGCAGAAGACAAAGCTTATGTTAATGGCTTGCACCCGTATCGAACGCTCAGAACCTTCCGAATTCATTAACGAGCTCAAGTGTTGTTTGACGCTTGAGGCAACGCTAACCACTTATCTCTTGTTATTACAACAAACGGTTTTTACAAAAATGCAACTTGCAAGTGTTTCTGTGTCTTGCAATTAGTTAGACACCGTTTTTGCATTTTTATAGTACGTACGGACATTCTGACCAAATGCCGCAGTTGAGAAGTTATAGTTATCTGAGTACACATCTTGAAGAACAAGCGGATACAACGGAACAGCAGTATAGTCTTCCTTTCCATCCTGCCATCTTACCGTAAGCACACCTTGCCCATCACTAAATGAACCGTCGTTATTGAGTAACCAGTTAACATGAAATTTAGCAACTTGTATCTGAAGGTAGGGTTCATCACCTTTTAAAGGCTTACTAACTGGCGTATAAAATTCGATGACTTTAAACAACGTAGATGGCGCAATAGTGCAGTTAAACACAACATGCTTTTCGCCCCTTGGCGTTGTTTCTCTAGTCCACGCTCGTTCTGAGCACAAAGACCAACTATCAAAAGCTGAGCCTATAGAGAGTTGTTGCATTTCCTCATAGTAAGCATGCCTTACTTTTTCGATGCTGTATTGCTCTGAAAAAGTGTCACACCCGGTAAGGAAGCATGATAGTGCCAGTAACTTCCAGTATCTGAATACCTTTAAGCTTGCTGGCGCACAGTAGTTGATAGCTTTTTGCATAATAATTGGCCTCTTTATATTGGTAACAGTGTCAGTTGTTAATCTGTATTTCGAACCAAGCGCCAATGGATGCCATGAGCTTGATTTGGGCCATGAACAACACCATTAGCAAAACTGACGTGGTAGAACAGTCGGCCAGAACCGGTGCCCTCTGCGGTCGAAGTGATGTAAGTATTTGCGCCAGCATGAGTGCTTGGGAATACATTCCCAACAATGGTAGGGGAGGAGGAATTACCGGTACATTGAGATGCAAAGTCTGACTCGAGCCAATAACTCGGAGTACCTGAAGAGCAAAACACAAGGCTTCTAAGTTCTTCTAAGGTAGGGAAACGCCAGTCACTGTATTGCCCATCGTTATAAAAAGCCGTTAGATTGAGAGCATATCCACTGGAGGCCCAAGCAGCACTGCCCGTACAGTTTTCGTTTTGCCAGGTTTGGCCAAAACTGCATCGCATCCACATAAGCTTACGCTGTGGATCGGTAATAGTGCCATCGTTATTGTCGAAGTAACGCCCCAATACCGCACCTCCGGCAAGGGGAGTAAAGGTGATGCTGATTTTGCAATCAGAAACGATTGCTCCGGTTGTATAAATGTTGCCAGCCAAACTTCCGTTACAGCCTTGTACATCGCTAACTTGATAAGCAAGTTCAGGTTTTACAGTAAACTCAGCGCTATCCCCATGTTGAACTGTTAATCCTTCGGGCTCTACTGAGCCACCTTGCGATGTTTGGGCTTCTACGATGTAACTTTCTGGCCCAAAGCTCGCCAAAATCGAGCAATCTGCGATTACTTCGCCTGTCGTGTAATTGCTCCCGTTCAATGAGCCATTGCAGCCAGTTACTGAGGTAATTCTATAACCACTTGCAGCCGCCAACATGAAGTTAGCGGTTTGCCCCATAACCACTTGCTGCGTTGAGGGGGTTATCGTTCCGCCGTCTTGAGCACTTGCAGTAATTGTAAAACGTGTTTCTTGACTACCGTTATCCCCTGAATCAGAGCCACCACAACCAAATAGAGTTAGCGCTAACGCGCCAGTGAAAATAATTTTTAGTGATTTATCTTTCATCCCATACCCCACATCAATTAATAGAAAGTAGTATTTTAAAATGAGGATTATAGTCCTCATTTTTGAGTATACGTAGTTCCTGAATGTGAGGCAATTCACTTCAATACAGAATGTTAGGGCTTTGAATTAGCTGTAACTAAAATAAAGACGTGTTTGAGATTGCATTAAGGCAGGAAGTCACGAGGATGACACTGCAGGCAAAAAGCTATTTTATAGAGAATATCAATAGTTATGTTTACTTCTCCGCGTTCTATCCGGCCGATATAGCTTCTGTCGATCTCTGCATTAAGAGCTAATTCGTCCTGACTCAGCTTCAATTCAGTTCTACGAGCTCTTAGTTTTATACCTAACTTTTTAGCAGTTTCAGACATATCACTTCCTTTACTTGGCGGAAGTGCACTATGGAAATTTGAGGACTATATTTCCACGGATTATAATCCGTATTTTGTTGTGATAGCTTTACTAGGAAGCACCTTCATATCCTTCATAGACAATATCTGTCTATCCACGTCAGAGCTTAATATCTGACTTTTTTACTGAACAATTGGCGATAGGGTTTGTCCTGTTATTTCTATACCCTATTTTGTACCATCCAATTGATTTAAAACAGAAATTACATTCTCTCCTTTGCTAATTACTATGAGGTGTTCAATGAGTACAGCTTGCCCCTGCGCGCTGTATCTAGGCCGCTTATCGCCTAACAGTCGCAATTCTATTCGTTCTCAGCTTACAAGCATCGCAAGGCTGATGAGCTGGCCAGACGAATACGGCTCTAATTTTGCCAAAATCGATTATCAGCAGGCACTGCTCATCAGGGCTGTACTTGTTCAGGCAGGTTGGCAACCCCGTTCTATTAATAGGGCGATGATTGCAATCAAAGGCATTATGAAAGTGGCAGTGATGACCGGGAATGCGGAGCAGCGTGATGTTGCATATCTTTCTACTATCAGCCAGCTAAAGTCTCCTGAATATCAAGGCTCGCCACTGACAGCTGGGCAGGTTAGTCAGTTATTCAGGTTGCTAGAATACGGAAGATCAGTCAGTGCAAAACGTAATCTGGCGGTTTTTGCATTGCTGCTTGGTACAGGTTTGCGCCGAAGTGAGTTAGTTGCACTGATCCTGGATGATTATGATCGGCGCAAGCATACGTTGTTAGTTCGACACGGGAAGGGCAATAAGAGTCGGCTCCTTTTTCTACCTAAATGGTGTCAGGAATACCTGGCTCAATGGCTTGCTGTCCGAAAACTGCAGGATGGCTTTTTGATTTGTAAGACCTATGAAAATGGCAGGGTGGTGACGGATGTGGGCGTTTCCGTCTCAGCTATTTATCGGCTTATCAAAACCAAACTGGCTGCGATTGGCATTCCCAACGCTTCACCACACGATATGCGCCGTACGTTTATTACCAGATTGCTTGAGCAAAGCGTGGATATCAATACCGTGAGAAAGATGTCCGGTCATGCGGATATCAGCACCACCACGACTTACGATAAACGTGATCATCAATTCATGCAACGCGCGGCAGTGGCCCTTAGCTACGATGCCAGGACACAACCTCATGATGCCAGAAAGAACTGATCAGACGTCTAACCCGCACCATTTTCTGTCGATGTTTTACACCCGAAAATTGATTGAATATCTCGGCGATACCATTAATGAGTTGCCGATTAACAAGAACATATTGCGTAACATTTCAGGGCGCTCTGCTGCTGGCATAACACGCATGACTTGTCGGCACGTCATGCAGCACATAGACAGAAAGGATGCCCGGCCTGAACAGACTGCAATGCTCAGAGCCAATATAAAAGTACTCTGCAATCTGTTTGGCGTGCCGGTTGAGTTTGCCCCTGTGCTGGAATTTATTACAGTAATCAACATCAACTATGGCCTGAAACGGTTGATTATCAATCTCGATGATCCACTTGAAGACAAGCCTTTAGAGTGGCTGTTAGCCTCCTTATCCGGCATGCAGATTGAAGAAGTTGCGCACTTGCTGAATAAGCTTTATGCACAAGGCTTTTTCCAGAGCCGTGTATGGGTGACAGAGCCGCAAGATATTGAGATACCTTTAGCAGTCTTATCGGTGGTGACCACACAGCGTATTGATTCAAAAGTATCGTTGCTGCAGAACGTATTATCCAAAAGTCCTGCAAGTACGTTGTCGTGCTCGCAATTTGATTATGTGGATACCGAACTGCTGCTGGGTTATCTGGCTGAAGCTGCAGATAGCGCGCACTCGGGGGTTAATATTCTGCTGTATGGTGAAGCGGGTAGCGGCAAAACTGAGCTCGCAAGGGTGCTGGCAAGAGAGCTTCAGCTTACCTTATACGAAGGTAGGAACCTGCTGATTGAAGATGGCAAAGTCAGCAATGAGTTTGGTGCAAAAAGTGCTGATACCCAGCGGCTACAGTATGTCGCTGCAATCCAGAAGTTACTGAAAGACACAAGTGCCACGCTATTGCTGGTGGATGAATGCGAAAGCCTCTTTAGTAATGCTGACAGACACTATTCAAAAGAGACAGTTCACAGGCTGCTGGAAACAAATCAGGTGCCGTGTATCTGGATAACCAACCATATTGATCAACTAGAAGACAGCTACATAAGACGTTTTAAGCTAGCGATAGAAGTCAAATCACCGGAAAAAGCAGCGCTTGCGGCTATCAGCAAAGCCACATTAAAAGGGCTATCAGTGACGCAGGGATTTCATCAGCAGTTAGGCCAAACCAAAAATCTGACACCGGCAATTATCGCTAACGCAGGCTATATCGCTAAAACGCTCGGTTTTACACGTAAGGCGGCAGAAAGGGTTGTTGGGGAGGTGATAGAACACACGCTTAGCGCATGTGGGCTATGGGATGACACTTCACGTTATCAACCTCAGCTGGTATTTAATATCGATTTACTGAACATCAAACAACCTGTAACGGTGCTAAAAGAAATTAGCCAGGCAGTGGCAAATGATTTGCCAGTGCGGGTGCTCATTAGTGGGCCGCCTGGCTCTGGCAAAACGGCCTTCGCCCATCACTTAGCACAGCAAAATCAGAGGGAGCTTAAACGCGTGTTGAGCTCAGATGTGCTGGATAAATATGTTGGCGGCTCAGAGCAGCGGATTGCCGAGTTATTTCATCAGGCTGAACAGCAAAACCAGTTCCTGCTGCTTGACGAAGTGGATAGCCTACTGACAAGCAGGGACCAGCTGAGCTTGCAGCATGAACGTCAAGTTGTGAACGAGCTGCTCGCTCAGATTGAGTGTTTTACTCAGCCGCTGTTTGCTGCGACTAATTTCGAAACACTGCTAGACAAAGCCGTTCTTCGTAGGTTCGATTTCAAGCTTGAATGCGACTATCTGACAGCTGAGCAAGTGTACATGCTGTACAAGCGCACCCTGGGCGTTTCTAAGCTAACTGCTGATGAGAGTCAGCAACTGCAACGACTGAGCAAACTCACTCCGGGCGATTTTGCAATTCTCTCGCGCCGGATGCTATTTCAGCCGAAGCAGCAACACCGACTTTCTGCCATTTCCATATTGGCAGAAGAAAACCAAAGAAAACACACCAACCCCACGATTGGCTTTGTGCAATAGAGCAACAGCTCCGCTTTAACCAATCACACAAAAAGGAAATAACATGACTACTTTATTGAGTTCACTCAAGGTTATCGCTCGTCCAAAAATTGAGCCCAAACCACCTATTCTCGGCAAGCGCATGAAGCTAATTGAAAAGTTGGAAGAGCAGCTGATGATGGTGCAGTGCAACCTAAAAAATGAACCGTTTGAAGTTTTTAAAGACAAGCGTGTCAAAGACCCGGATACCGGTGAGCGCACGACAGTACGTAAACGCAAAGCCGTGCGGCCCTGGTACTTTGATGACAAAGAGCATTACTACTTTGAAATAAAAGTTGGGCTTAAAACGCTGGAACTAGACAAAGGCAAAGCGGCTATTGATGTCGGCAAAAAAGAGGACCTGCCAGCCATCATTAAAACGCTGATTGAAGCTGTAGAGAAAGGGGAGTTGGATCCGCACATCCTGTTGCTGTCACCGCCAAAACCGCCAAAATTACGAAAACCTAAAGCAGCTGCTACGGCATCCAAAGAGTAACGAGCCTTGGCCGCCTAACCATCGGCCAGTCTGTTTTAAGGGTTTGGGAGGTTGATTATGACAACCCTGCGCGAAATTGATGTGAAGTACCGCTTTAAAGAAGTGGACTGCGATATTACCGGTAAATGCGTCACACAACCTGAAATTATCGCAAAGCTCTTTGATTACCTGAAGCTTGAAACCAAAGAGGTATTTATCGTTGTTAATCTGACAAAGCAGCATGACATTAACTGTTTTGAGGTCGTGGCAACAGGCAGTACAGATGCCGTCAGTGTACGGCCAGCCGAAGTGCTCAGAACGGCCATTATACTCAACCTAAAGGTGGTGATGCTGATCCATAACCACCCGTCAGGCCATTCAGAGCCCAGTAGTGCAGATATAAAATTCACTCAAACAGTGATTGAAGCTGCCAGGCTACTGAATATCGAGGTTCTGGACCATGTGGTTATTGGCTTAAATCAGTTCAGTAGCATGAAGAAAAGCTTCCCCTACATCTTCGACTAACCACCACACCTAATCCCTGGAGTAAAAACAATGCGTATCCAATACGAGGGCCTAGCTTTGCCTGTAAGTAGCCATTTGGCTGACGCCATCAGTACGTTACTGGCCAGCTACCAGCAATCGAATGAGAACACGGCAGTACTGAATTTCCGAGATCCCAGCTATTCAGCTGAAAAGGGAGGTTATCACCCTGTTGAAATCAGACTGGAGAAATGGGGCTCTCAGTGGAAGTTGTGCTACATCACTGACTTTCGGTTTGTTGGTGCGGGCTTAGATTCAGAGCTGGTTAAAGATCTGGACTTTGATTTTCAGGCCGGCACGTTTCAGGACATAACAGGCTATTACCCGATTGAAACCGCCCTGATGATTTATCCAATCTGGGAAGAAAACTTTTTGACCTACTGGCAACATATGTCAGTTTATGAGGTAGAACTATCATGACTAAGCGATACACTCCCAACCGTGGCACTGCAGACTTAAAAAATAGCCCAAAACGCGTAGCACTTGGCAAGTGGCTGCGACAACAACGCCAGGCTAAAGGTTTAACAATGCGAGAGATGCAAAGCCTTAGCGGTAAGCCGCATAGCTACTTTGGTAAAATAGAACAGGCCCAGCGCGGGTTAGACATTTTGGAATTTTTAGAACTCTGTGCATGGTTGGGGATTGACGCTGAGCGCAGTATTCGAACGGTAAAAAAATTTTAATTTCAAGTCTAGGTTGCTGTACAACTATGGCAACCTAGGTAAATTGCCATAGTTGTTTAAAAACAAAAAGCGTAAATACTGCTGAGAAAAGTTAACTAATAAAATCATCAACATTTATAGTCTCCGATGGCCATTTACCTGATATGCACTTATTAATCATGGAGGTAGTAATATGCACATTAACCAGTCTTGTATTATCACTAAGTTTCACGCAGCCTGTGCTTTTAGATAAATAGCTGTTTTCATAGCAAATATCTGTTGAAGTAATGTAGTAAAATTCGTGAAGGATTTTCATAGAACGCAGTATTTCACTTCTATCCATTTGGATACCATGCTTTGCCAACTTTTTTGAAAGACTGGATAAAGGCATTTCCAAACAAGAAAAGTTTCTCGGCGTTCCTACACAAATTAAACCATCCTCTCCAACGTCATCCAAACATGAGATTTCGTCGTTATTTGTCAGGTCGTATATTACATCAGAAAAATTATACTGATGGTCAGAGAAGAGCAAGCATCCTAGCCGAACCGTCTTATCATCGAGATTAGGGTTGCTAATAAGATTAAGCACGTAAGCCATATCTAGGTCTACGTCATCTCGGCCTCTTACTTTTCCTAAATCTATCCCTTTTACGGCTTCTAAGATCGCAAGCTCCAGAGAAGGGCAAACTTCGAATAACGCCCGAGGAGAATTATCGTTAATTAATCTTATAGGATTTCTTTCCGTACCATACTGCAGATTTCCCGACATTTTTCGCGCGGCCTATTTGTCTGAAATAAATCAACTAAAACAATGGCATATAGCATTATATGCTGTAAATAATTCTTAGGGAATTCTCAGAAATATCCCATCTTCTCTTTAAAAAAACAAGTTTTTTACGAACAGCAACGCTGCAAGTCGCGTGAATCCTCGCATTTGAGAAATACTTCTTAGAAATTTTATCTCCAATGATTCTGTCGGATTTGTATTTTTTATAAGAGCGTATAGTTCGTCTAAATACGACAGAAAACCTCTTGTTGTATTTAGATTAAACAAAGACTTTTAGTTAACCATGAATTGATGAGGGATATTTTATGAAAAAAGTAAATTTAGTAAAATCTGGTAATAGTACTACAGTAGAAGACATTCTATATATCAATGCTATATTTTCTCCAAGTTTTGAATGCCTCGTAGAGGTGTTACCTAATTACAGAAATAGTATGAATAACATGCATAAAACAAAAGTAGTGAATAAATTTATTTCTGAAACCAGAGTAAATCAAGAAGATTTTAAATCTATAGGGGTGGTTCATAAGACAGTAGATCCAAATGACCTTATAAAAGCACGTAATCTGTACCATGCGCATAATTTAGTTGCTGGACAGCTATCACATCCAGAAGCATGGGGTATGCTTCCAATAGCAGATTCTCTGAGCTTTACTATAGAAGCTTCCAAAGATGAACTCAATAGGCTTTCAGGTTACCTTAGTTCAAAAAGTTCTTGGTCAAAATCAGGGTTGATAGTAAAACCAGCTGTTAAAAGCAAGGAAAATAAAAAAAAGGAAAAAAAATATAAAGAGGAGAGTAGGATAAGAAACCTTTACAAGAACACAAAGCATATTTTCATTAAAGGTTGTAGTTCACCAATATACATATCGTATGGACTAAAAGGCACGGCTAGAGCTGTAAAACAACGACCAGTGCGGATATCTTTCAATCCTGCGAGATTCTCTGGAAAAGATCTGAAAATGATATTTTCAAAATTGCGTGAAGCTAAAATATTCAACAATTTTAGTTCATCTTTATTGGATGCCAATGTAACTCGATTGGATATGGCCGTAGATTTAATTGGTGTGGTGACACCAATGGTCATAATAGACTCTATAAAAGTGGAGAATTATACTTTCTGGCCGAAGGAGGATAATACGGATGCTTTATTTGCCAAAACACTGTATGTAGGATCCGAATTGACTTCTCACTTTGTAATATATGACAAAAATGAGAAGAAAATCGATCTTTGCCAAAAACATGTTTGTTCATTAATAGGTCCTGATAATAAACCAATCGATGTTACTCGAATTGAGCGTGTTTATAAACCACAAAAAAATGGAACTACACTAAAGCTAAAAGACCTAGCTAACGCTCCGTATATATTTAAGGCGGCTCAGGTTTATAGTCCGCTAGCCTATAGAGAGCTAGATTCTCTGAAGGCAAAAAACAGAGCTTTGAGAGTTGGAGTGTTCCAAGCAATGTTAGAGCTATCTGCTAGTGCATATGAATTCGAATTTAACGATGATTTGAGTGGTGAGAAACGCCGTATAAAATTGGGGAATAAGCAGCAAATCCGAACTTTATCACTAAAAACGGTGAGAAAGCACATGGAGCGATATAAGGTTAATATTAATGAAGTTTGGTTTAAAGAGCGCCAGAAGAAGTTATTGGCGTATATTTTAAAACAGATAATTTCAGGTATTTGAGTAATTAGCTATTAATGCAAAACATGCTCTATATGCCAGAAGACGCATGTTTTGTTATTTTCTGCTAATGCTGCAGCCACAAAACAGCTAGAATGTCCGTCAACTTTATACATATATTATCCTGAAATCAATTCAACTTTTTCTAACACTGATAGTCCATGCCGAGCTCCCCATACACGGCATGGACGATTCCCAAATGTGCGGCTCTTAGTCGCTGGTTACACGAACAGCCGGAAGTTAAAGGCCTGACTATCCGCGATCTTAGTGAGATCATCGGCAAGCCGCATAGCTATTTGGGTAGAATCGAACAGGCTCAGCAGGGGCTAGATATGCTTGAGTTTATCGATCTATGCGGCTGGACAGTATTGAGGTACATTCAGCATTAAATTGGATAGTAAGGTTTAAGTAGCAACCTGAAAATATAGCCAGCAATTCGGCTGGCTAGGCTAAAGTTTGGTTCATTCATCCCCAAAGTACTCTTTTAGAAATGAATATGCTTTTTCCTTTTCCTTTTGAGGTAAAGACTGCATAACAGCTATCGTATTAATTTTTCCGGTTCTCGAATCCCAATAGTTTTTCTTCATTACTTGATGCCGACCGCACAGGGCTTGCCATTGAGTTGGGTCTTCAGGATCAGCATTGGGATTTATGGAATGCGGTTGCATGTGATCAGGAGTTAGCTTAACTGTACCGCCACCAACAGGATCAATGTCACCATTTGCAAGATTGCAGTGGTGTCCACCTTCAGTCCATTGGCACTTACCATTAGCTTTCTCTAAAACTAACGACCATGTTGCTTTCGTTGGCAAAACTCGTTTACCGGCTGTTGCTCTTTTTTCATTATTTACTAATACATACTCAGCAACGCTCAAAAACCTACGGTCTTTGCCTGATAAAATTGTATAACCAGAATCGGTTCTAAGTTCTGATAAGCGCTGGTGCCAATTTTCGGGATCTTTACCAGTCTTTGGGTCTCTAGCAACTTCGACAATCATCTCCCTAGTGACCGTTTTTCCAATATTATCAAGGAAGAAGGCCTCTAATCTGGCCTTGATACTTCTCTGACCATAAATCTTGTCAATGCTGCCTTTCGGATATGGATTACTGCTCATTTCCGGATTTCCTTATTATTCACTTGGCTCTTTGTTATGATAACACCAAATAAATCGAGTAAATGCAATATGCTTAACCAGATCAATCAGATAGAAGAAACGGATATTCACTGCGAAATAAATGCTTTGGAAGTGCCTCTAGCTCACTTACCTTCAGGGGACACGTGCGTTCTTTACGTTGGAGATAACCTACATTTAATGAAAAAAATTGCAGACGAATTCGTAGGTAAAGTAGACCTTTGTTACATCGATCCGCCATACAACACTGGCAGTAAATTCATCTATGAAGATCAGCGGGTATCCCAAAAAGATAACATTTGGGGAACTCACTTGGGTTGGATGGAGTTTATGCGTCCTAGGCTGGAGACAGTTAATTCACTGCTTGCTGAAACAGGAATAATAGCTATCAGCATAGATGACTATGAGCAGCCGTATTTACGAGTTCTAATGGATCAAATTTTTGGGCAAGAGAATTTTATTAGTTGCATAGCAACATGTAGAAGTAACAATGGAAAAAGTGCGAGAGGGAATGTTGCTACAAATCACGAGTATATAGTGGTTTATGGCAAGTCGAAGAAATCAAAAATTCGAGGGTTCCTAGAGAATGACGATGCATCCTACGACAAAACTGATACCCATGGAAAATACAGAATTGATGGTTTGTTCAGAAAAAAAGGTGATGCCAGCTTAAGAACAGATCGACCTAATATGTACTTCCCACTTTATTTCGATAGAAACGGTAATGTTTTTACTGAAAGATTAAGTGACGATCTAAAAGAGGTTTTTCCTGTAGATAGTAAAGGTGTAGAAAGGAGATGGCTCTGGGGCAAAGATAAAGCACGGGAAGAGTCATGGAAACTTTATGCAAGCGCAAAAGGAGTGGTTTACGTTAAGAACTATTTCGATATGTCAAAGCGAGTCAAGCCTAAAAGCTTATGGATAGATAATAGATACTTGACTGAGCGAGCGACAAACGAAATTAAAGAAATTTATGGAGACAAAATTTTCGAAACCCCTAAGCCAATATCATTAATTGAAGACTTAATCGAAAGCCACACCCATGAGCAGGCCCTAATTCTAGATTTCTTTGCAGGGACAGGTACGACTGCTCACGCTGCTCACAATTTGAATAAAAGAGACAAAGGAAAAAGAAAAGTTATATTGATGGAGCAAGATCAAACCATCAAAACTGACCATTTAGCTTTCAAACACGGATTTAGAAAAATCAGTGATATCACCAAAGCCAGACTTGAATGGATAGCTAATCGTGAAAGCGGATTCACCTTTCAAGTAAAAAATATTCAGTAAAATATAAGCTTAATTAAAAATATGAATGTGAACAAATTCTCTGACATTAATATTCAAGACTTAAAAAAAGCCATTTCTGCATCCCTAGAAGCTGAAGGCACTGCAATACTGCCACCAATGGATGTTTTAGAATCGTACCGCCTTATGAAAACTCTAGGGTTTAGCTTTAAAGTAAGCATGTTAGATCCTTGGTACAACAAAGGCATTGGTGGAGTCAGAGATGATTATGAAGACTTTATTTGCCAAGTTTTACAAGAAGCTGCAGATACATCTGAACATGTTTATCTTTGGGGTTTTCCGGAAATTGTCGCACTGTTTATAAGTAAAATCCCTCAACCACTCCAGTACAACTGTTGGCTGACTTGGTTCTATAAAAACAACCCATCTGTTATTAGAGGTTGGCGATCCGCCCAACAAACATGTCTGCATTTGTCTAAACCAAACAGCAAAATGTACCTTGAGCCATTTTTAAACGAAAAACAATTACAAAAGAAAAGTGAGGGAAAGTTACGCTATATTCCGGGGCCTACCAGCGTATTAGAGGTTCCTCTTAATATCGGATTTATTGGCAAAAAAGAGCAGACCGGGCATCCTTCACAGAAGCCAATCAAGGTATATGAACCACTATTCAAAATCACCATGCAGACTGGTGATTTAGTTTTTGATCCAATGGCCGGCTCTGGAACAACTGGAGCAGTAGCTAAGGAACAGGGGTTTAAATCTATTCTTTGTGATCAGGATGAAAAATATATTCAACTGATGGAATCTCGTCTAAATCTAAAGAGAATTTCATTTGCAAACTAGATTAACGCTTCAAGGGGTTGTTATATAATACCAATAGTATCGTGTATAACCTATTGATAATAATGGTGCCTAGGGCCGGACTCGAACCGGCACGTTATTTCTAACGGTGGATTTTGAATCCACTGCGTCTACCAATTTCGCCACCCAGGCATTGAGAGGTCTTTTGAAAACTTTGCAAATCTTTGCAAGCTTTTTGCACTTTTAATAACAGTTGAATCGTAGACTATTCAACGTGTTATGTCTACCACTATCAAAGACGCATTGCATTTTGAATCCGCTGCGTCTACCGATTTCGCCACCCAGGCACTGAGGGATATTTGGAGGTAAACGCCTGCATTATACGATGCGTTTCTGGCAGCGCAAGCGAATTTATCCGTCTGGCTTTTAGTTGGACAAAATTGCAGCAGCTTCGAAAAAGCATTGCTGCATGCTACACTTGCGCGGTTTTGATTATCGGACAACCTTATGTTTGCTAATGCACCCCGCGCGGGTTTAATTCGCCGTCTGGCGGCTATTATGTATGACTGGTTAATTCTGGCTGCACTGTGGATGGCGGCCATGGCGTTGGCTTTGTTGCTGGTGGCACTGTTAAACAGCGTTGGTGTAATTTCGCTGGCTAACTATACCGATCATGCCGATTTTATTACCCGGCATAAAATCTGGTTTCAGTTGTACTCGGTATTATGGTTTTTCTGGTTTTACCTGTATTTCTGGTATAAAGGCGGCCAAACTTTGGGCATGCGGGCCTGGCGCTTGTTTCTGGTGCAACAGGATGGTACGGCCATTAGCTTTAAACAGGCAGTGGTGCGTTCAGTTACTGCGCTCTTTGGCCTCGGTAATTTATGGCTTTGGCTGCGCTGGGGTAAAGGCCTGGCGTTGCAGGATCAGCTCAGTAATACCCAGGTAGTGGTGCTGACAAAAGAGCAAAGTAAACTGCTAAACCTGCATAAGGCAGCGAGGTAAAACATAACAACCAGATTGTACACGCCAACACGCCGTAAATATGTCCCTACAGGCTCGATTATGAACCTCCTCCCTGGCGTTCATCCTGCGAACCAGCGGCGCTGTTCAAATTCGCTCCCTGCGAATTTGTCAGGCATCTATGCCTTCAACGGTTGGCTTAGCACAATCTGGTTTATTTCTGCGCGTTAGACTTTCTTCCGCATAAAATACACCGACAGGCCGATAAACAGCAGGCTGGGTACCATGGCACCAGCCAGCGGTGGCAGCTGATACACCAGCGCTACCGGGCCGAATACTTCGTTGCTCATATAAAAGGCAAAGCCGGTAAGAATACCCATCAACACTCTTGCCGCCATCGTTACGCTTCTTAGCGGGCCGAAAATAAACGACAATGCCATTAGCAACATTGCGGCTATTGTCAGGGGCTGCAGGGCTTTACGCCAGAATGCCAGTTCATAGCGGCTGGATTCCTGAGCGTTTTGTTGCAGATAGTCTACATAATCATTCAAACCGGTTAGCGAAAGCATTTCCGGTTTTATGGTAACTACGCTTAGTTTGTCGGGGGTTAATGAAGAGCGCCAGCTTTGCTGTGCTGTTAACTGTTTTAATATTCTGTCGGCAGTAAAGTCCTGCCGTACCACTTGTTGTAACTGCCAGGCATCGCTGCGATATACTGCACTATCTGCGCTGACGATAGACACCAGCTTAAGATCGGTATCAAACTGATAAATTATTACATCGGTCAGGTTGCCAAGATCATCTACCTTGCCGATATTGACAAACTGATCACCGTCTTTGGCCCAGATGCCTTGTTGCGCTGCAAACAGATTACCGTCTGAAATAGCTTTGGTGCGCAGTTCACGGGCGGCACGATCGCTTACTGGTGCACCCCATTCGGCTACTGCCATTATAATAAGCATCATGATAACAGCGGTTTTCATTACCGAACTGATAATATTAAAACGCGATAAACCGGCGGCCTGCATAACCACCAGCTCGCTGTTGCTGGCCAGCATGCCAAGGCCAATTAAACCGCCTATTAATGCTGCCATCGGAAAAAAAGTGACTAAATCGCCGGGCACGCTGTAAAGTGTATACAGCGCGGCGTGTACCATGTCGTAGTAACCGCGGCCCACAGAGCGCATCTGATCAATAAACTTAAACATGGCCGAAATAACCAGCAACACACTTAATGCCAGCATTGTGGTGGTTAAAATAGTGCGGCCGATATAGATATCAATAATTTTCAGCATGTTAAGTTCTACCCGCTAACCAGGCTTGAAAACGTTGTGCGCTGGAACGGTGGCGCATAATTAACACTACCCCAACTAGCAGGGCACTCAGATGCAGCCACCACATACCCAGGGCTGGCGGGATCTTGCCGTCTTCCAGTGCAGAGCGGGCGATAATCAGTAAAGAGTAATACCCCAAATACAGCAGCAAGGCCGGTAATAAGCGGCCAAACTTACCCTGGCGTGGATTAACCCGGCTTAACGGTACTGCGATTAACGCCAGCAGCGGAATAGATAACGGAATGGCAATACGCCAGTGCCACTCGGCGAGAGCTTCGTTGCTGTCCATGCCATATAGCTCGGCTGTTGGCAGGCTGCCAAGTTTGCGTCTGCGTTGTTCTACTTCCTGCTCGCGGATCTGTATCTGGTAACGGGCAAATTCAGTAATTTCAAAGGCCGATGATTTCACGTCACCGGCATAACGGCGGCCTTGTTCAAGCTGCATTGTCTGGGCGCCACTGATATCTTCCTTAACATTACCTGACATGGCATACACGATAGAATGGCCACCCTGAGTGTCCCGGGCATTATTCTGTGCCACAAATACTTTTTGCAATTCGCCATTGTCACGGCTAATGCTTTGGACAAAGATCACCGCATTTTCGTTTGAGGTATGTTGAAACCGTCCCGGTACCAAAGAGATAAGCCCGGCATTGGCATCGGCTTTTTCTAACAAGCGGTATTCCTGTTCGGTAGCCCAGGGGCTTAGATATAAGGTAACTGAGCCTGCCACTATGGCCAGCAGTAGCGACAATAATAACGTAAGGCGGGTAACATACCATTCGCTTACGCCGGTGGCGTGCAGCACGGTCATTTCACTGTCGGCATATACGCGGCCATACGCCACCAAGATGCCAACAAAGGCACTGAGCGGCAGAATGATAACGGCCAGTTGCGGCAATTTCAGCGCAACTATGCTCATAACCAGTTGCCCGGGAAGTTCACCTTCAGATGCATCGGCCAGAATTTTGACAAAGCGCTGGCTGATGATAATAGCCATCAGAATGACAAATACCGCCAGCTGTGACTTAAATACCTCAGCTAACAGGTAACGAAAAATAATCAAAACGCCTCCTAAAAACCTGCCTTTTTGCTGGAACCCTGGCGATTTTTCAGTAAACTTGATATTTATAGCAATTATTATCGACCAAACGGCGCAGAAAACCGAGCTTTTTTATAAATTCACGGTAGAATTTGGCCATGTATGTGCCGGTTATGTTAGCACAGTCTATTAGAATCAGGAGTTAGTATGGAGTTCAGCGTAAAAAGCGGAAGTCCGGAAAAACAACGCAGTGCATGCATTGTGGTTGGCGTGTATGAACCACGCCGTCTTTCCGCCGTAGCAGAACAACTGGATAAAATCAGTGAAGGATATATCAGCAACTTACTGCGCCGTGGTGATTTGGAAGGCAAACCAGGCCAGATGCTGTTACTGCACCATGTGCCTAACGTACTGAGTGAACGCGTATTATTAGTAGGCTGCGGCAAAGAACGTGAACTGGACGAACGCCAGTACCGGCAGATTATTGCCAAAACGATCAGCACGTTAAACGAAACCGGTTCAATGGAAGCGGTGTGCTTTTTATCTGAATTGCACGTAAAAGGCCGCGATACCTACTGGAAAGTGCGCCATGCGGTAGAAACCACGCAAGACTGCCTGTACGTATTTGACCGTTTAAAAAGCAAAAAAGATGAAACCCGCCGCCCGCTGCGTAAAATTGTGTTTAATGTGCCAACCAGACGCGACCTGACCATTGGTGAAAAAGCCGTAGAGCATGGTTTAGCCATCGCAGCCGGTATTAAACAGTGTAAAGATGTTGGCAATATGCCGCCGAATATCTGTACGCCGCAGTATCTGGCCGACCAGGCACTGCTGCTGGCCGAAAGCTCAGCCAAAATCAGCGTTGACGTATTAGGCCCGGAAGAGCTGGCCGCACATGGTATGAATTCTTATCTGGCAGTAGGCCGGGGTTCGGTTAACGGCCCGCGTATGGCAGTAATTAAATACAACGGCGCCGGTAACGACAGCGCGCCGGTCGTGCTGGTAGGTAAAGGCTTAACCTTCGACTCTGGTGGTATCAGCTTAAAACCGGGCGATGGCATGGACGAAATGAAATACGACATGTGTGGTGCCGCCTCTGTGCTGGGTACTATGCATGCGGTAGTCAATTTAAACCTGCCAATTAATATTGTTGCGGTACTGGCTGGCGCTGAAAACATGCCAGACGCTAACGCTTACCGGCCGGGTGATATTTTAACCACTATGTCGGGCCAGACAGTAGAAGTATTAAATACCGACGCTGAAGGCCGCCTGGTGCTGTGCGATGCATTAACCTATGTTGAGCGTTTTGACCCGGAACTGGTAATAGATGTAGCCACCTTAACCGGTGCCTGCGTTATTGCCCTGGGTAAGCATGCAACCGGCTTACTGAGTAACCATAACCCGCTGGCACATGAAATTTTAAATGCGTCAGAGCAAAGTGGCGATCGCGCCTGGCGCCTGCCATTGTGGGATGACTATCAGGATCAGCTGGAAAGCCCCTTTGCTGATTTTAGTAATTTAGGTGGCCGCGCCGCCGGTACTATTACTGCAGCCTGCTTTTTATCGCGCTTTACCCGCAAATATAACTGGGCACACCTGGATATTGCCGGTACCGCCTGGCGCAGTGGTGGCAAAGATAAAGGCAGCACCGGCCGGCCAGTGCCTTTGCTAACTCAGTTTTTAATTAACCGGGTTGGTCAGCAACAGGATCATTAATGCAAGTTAGCTTTTATCTGCTAAGCGACACGCCGGCAGAAGATCAAGCAATACAAAATGAGCTGAGCAGCACGCCAGCTCATTTTACTTTAGCTTGCCGGCTGTGTGCCGACTTGTACCGCGCCAAACAACGGGTTTTCGTTTATACTGCCGACCAGCAACAGGCCGAAGCATTTGACGAACTGCTGTGGCAGTTTGATGCGCAGCGCTTTGTGCCACATAACCTGAGCGGTGAAGGCCCGAAATACGGTGCGCCGGTAGAAATAAGCTGGCAGGCGCCACGGCAAAACCGCCAGGTGCTGATTAATTTAGCCACTGAAATTCCGGCTTTTGCCAACCGCTTTAGCCAAATCATCGAATTTGTTCCCGCCGCCGAGCAACTAAAAGCTCAGGCGCGGGAGCGTTTTAAGCAATATCGTCAGTTGGGCGTTAACCCGCAAACCGTTAACGCCAACTGAGCACAGGTACTATCATGGAAAAAACGTTTAACCCCAGTGAAATAGAGCAGGCGATGTATAACGCCTGGCAGGCTAAAGGCTACTTTGCGCCACACGGCGATGACAGCAACGGCAACTACTGCATTATGATCCCGCCGCCGAATGTTACCGGCAGCCTGCATATGGGCCATGCCTTTCAGCAAACCATTATGGATGCCCTGACCCGTTACCAGCGCATGCAGGGTAAAAATACGCTGTGGCAGGTAGGTACCGACCACGCCGGTATTGCCACCCAAATGGTAGTAGAGCGTAAACTGGCCGCAGAAGGTCAACCCGGCCGCCACCAACTGGGCCGCGATGCTTTTATTGAAAAAGTCTGGCAGTGGAAAGAAGAATCGGGCGGTACTATTACCTCGCAAATGCGCCGTTTAGGTAACTCGGTAGACTGGCAGCGTGAGCGCTTTACCATGGATGCAGGCTTATCCAATGCGGTGCAGGAAGTATTCGTGCGCTTGTATGAGGACGAGCTGATTTACCGCGGCAAACGCCTGGTAAACTGGGATCCGAAACTGCACACCGCCATCTCTGATTTAGAAGTAGAAAACAAAGAACAAAAAGGCCAGATGTGGCACCTGCGCTATCCGTTGGCTGATGGTGCCGTTACTGCCGATGGTAAAAATTATCTGGTAGTAGCCACCACCAGGCCGGAAACCATGCTCGGTGATACCGGTGTTGCAGTAAACCCGGAAGATGAGCGTTATAAAGCACTGATTGGCAAAGAAGTGCTGTTGCCACTGGTAAACCGCCGTATTCCCGTAGTGGCCGATGACCATGCCGATATGGAAAAAGGCACCGGCTGCGTCAAAATTACCCCGGCCCATGATTTTAACGACTATGAAGTAGGCAAGCGCCACCAGCTGCCAATGATTAACGTGATGACACCGGACGCCACTATCCGCAGCGAAGGCGAGGGCTTCCACAGCAATGGTGAATTAAACCCGGCGCTGGTTGGTGTTATTCCGCCAGAGTATCAGGGGCTGGACCGCTACGCCGCGCGTAAAGCTATTGTCGCCGCCTTTGATGCGGTCGGCTTGCTGGAAAAGGTCGAAGATCACAACAACACCCTGCCATACGGTGATCGTAGCGGCGTGGTGATTGAACCGCTGCTCACCGATCAGTGGTATGTGCGGGTTGCGCCACTGGCGAAAACCGCCACCGAAGCGGTAGAGAGCGGCCAGATTGAATTTGTGCCCAAACAGTACGAAAACATGTACTACAGCTGGATGCGCGACATTCAGGATTGGTGTATCTCACGCCAGTTATGGTGGGGCCACCGTATTCCGGCCTGGTACGATCAGGACGGTAAAGTCTATGTTGGCCGCAATGAAGCTGAAGTGCGTGCTAAGCATCAACTGGATGACAGCATAGTACTGAAACAGGATGACGATGTACTGGATACCTGGTTTAGCTCAGCGCTGTGGACCTTCTCTACCCTGGGTTGGCCGGACGATACCGAGGCGTTGCGTACTTTCCATCCTACCAATGTGCTGGTAACCGGCTTTGACATTATTTTCTTCTGGGTCGCCAGAATGATAATGATGACGATGCACTTTATTAAAGATAAAGACGGCAAGCCGCAGGTACCGTTTAAAACCGTCTATGTTACCGGGCTGATCCGCGATGAAAACGGCGACAAGATGTCAAAATCCAAGGGCAATGTTATTGATCCGCTGGATATGATCGACGGCATTACGCTGGACGAGTTACTGGCCAAACGCACCAGCAATATGATGCAGCCCAAAGAAGCTGAAAAAATTGCTGAGCGTACCCGCAAGCAATTCCCTGACGGCATCAGCGCCAGCGGTACCGACGCGCTGCGCTTTACGTTAGCCGCGCTGGCGTCTACCGGGCGGGATATTAACTGGGATATGAAGCGCTTAGAGGGCTACCGTAACTTCTGCAATAAACTGTGGAATGCCAGCCGCTATGTACTGATGAACACCGAAGGCCAGGATTGCGGCTTTAACGGCGGCGATATGCAGTTATCGCTGGCCGATAAGTGGATCCTGGCGCAGTACCAGCAAACGATTAAACAAGTGCGGCAGTACTTTGATACCTACCGCTTTGATTTAGCGGCCACCGCCTTGTACGAATTTACCTGGAACCAGTTCTGTGACTGGTATTTAGAGCTGACCAAGCCGGTGCTGTTTAAAGGCAACGATGCCCAACAACGTGCAACGCGGCATACTCTGGTTACCGTGCTGGAAAGCCTGCTGCGCTTAATGCACCCGATAATGCCGTTTATTACTGAAACCATCTGGCAATCGGTAAAACCACTGGCGAACATCAGCGCTGACAGCATTATGCTGCAAGCCTACCCGCAAGTGGATGACAGCCTGGTGGATGCTACGGCAACTAATGATCTGGAATGGTTAAAAGCGGTGATCACTGCCATTCGTAACGTGCGCGGCGAGATGAATATTGCGCCGGGTAAGCCGCTTAGCATATTACTGCGCAACCTCAGCAGCGAAGAGCAGCGCCGCTTAAGCGAAAACGAAAGCTTTTTAATGAATCTGGCCAAGCTGGAACACATCACCGTGTTGGCAGCCGGTGCAACAGCACCTACCTGCGCCACGCAGTTAATCGGCAACATGGATTTACTTATTCCAATGGCCGGTTTAATTGATAAAGACGCTGAGCTAAGCCGCATTGCCAAGCAGTTGGAGAAAACCCAACAAGAATTGGCCCGTGTGGCTGGCAAGCTTGGCAATGAAGGTTTTGTTGCCAAAGCACCGGAGGCGGTACTGGAAAAAGAGCGTGCCAAGCAAGCCGAACTGGAGCAAGCCGTGGTTAAGTTGCAAGCTCAACAAGCCGAGATTGCCGCGTTGTAATAGCACTTGTGCCAAAAAACCGGGCCTTAGTGCCCGGTTTTTTTTGCTTGCGAGCTGCAGCAAAGCATTACCTGCCAAGGGCTGGCAGAAAGATTCCGTTTGTAGAAAAAATAATTTTTGCTATGATTGCGCGGTATTTCGGCAACTGGCTGTAAATACACTTGCACTGCTTATTTATGCAGTAAAGTCTGGTGTTTAGCGCTTACTTTTTCAGCGCAGCACGGCTGATATAGCAAGTAAACGCTCCGTTGAGTTTGGTTATCTGCTGCAACGGTTCACTTAATTTTATCCGGCCTGCCGGACTTTTTCAGAGAATAATAAATGATGTCAGCAGATACCCTGGTAGAGAGCCTCGCCGAACCTGTTGCAGCGGCGGCCGAAGCGGCCGCCGACGTTGTCACTATCGAACCTTCCATCATAAGTTTAATACCCCCTGTTGTAGTACTGGCTATTGCTATCTGGCTAAAACGGCCGATATTGGCGCTGATCATGGGCGCTATTGCCGGTATGTTAATGCTGTCGCCTGCGGGTGCTTTAGGCAATATGGCCGACACGTCACTGCGGGTAATGCAGGACGAAACCATTGGCTGGTTAATTCTGGTGTGTGGTGGTTTTGGCTCACTTATCGCCTTGCTGGTGCACACTGGCGGGGCTTTTGCTTTTGGCCGCGCCGCACAACGCGTGGCTACCGGGCGTAAGTCTTCCATGCTGATGACCTGCTTTTTGGGTATCGTTATTTTTGTTGATGACTACTTAAATGCGCTGACAGTGGGTGAAACCATGAAGCGCATTACCGATAAATACAAAGTATCACGCGAGATGCTGGCCTATATTGTCGACTCTACCGCCGCACCTATTTGTGTGCTTATTCCCATTTCTACCTGGGCGGTGTTCTTTGGTGGTTTGCTGGTAGCTAATGATGTAACTCCGGCAGGCGACGCCAGCGGTATTCAAACTTATATTTCTGCCATTCCTTATATGTTGTACGCTTGGCTGGCAATGATTATGGTTATTCTGGTTATTATTGGCGTAGTGCCGGTATTTGGCCCGATGAAAAAGGCTGAACTGGCAGCGCAGCAATCACTGGTGGCGGCAGAAGATGCACCTAATTCGGCAACTACTGCACAAGACACACATTCAGCTGATGATTTTGCTGTGCAGTCGTTTGATGAAGAGTTTGAGCAGAGCAATCGCAATACCGGCAAGTTACATAACTTTTTGCTGCCAATGATTATGCTGGTTGGCTTTACCATCTGGTTTGAAATTGATGTATGGAAAGGCCTGTTAATGACTTTCCTGCTGACATTACCGCTGTATTTGGTACAGCGGCTGATGAATATTTCAGAGATGATGGATGTAATGATCCACGGCTTTAAAACCATGTTGCCTGCCATTTGTACCGTTATCGCTGCTTTTGTGTTTAAAGATGTCTGCGATCAACTGGGCCTGCCACAGTTTATTATTGAGAATCTGGCGCCTTATATGAGCGCACAAATGCTACCGGCACTGGTGTTTTTATCCATGGCAGTACTGGCGTTTGCTACCGGTTCGTCCTGGGGTATTTTTGCGGTGTCTATTCCTATTGTTATGCCACTGGCGTTTGCGGTTGAAGCCAACATCCCACTGGTAATTGGTGCCCTGTTATCGGCCAGCTCATTTGGCAGCCAGGCCTGTTTTTACAGTGATTCTACCGTGCTGGCCGCGCAGGGTTCAGGCTGTAACCTGATGAGCCACGCTATTACACAGTTTCCGTATGCGTTTGCGGCTGCGGTACTGGCATTCTTTGGCTTTATTGCATTAGCATAATACTCAGCCATACGCGGGTTGTTAAAGGCGCTTATTACAGCGCCTTTATTTTTCAACAGGTTATTTTTCAGCACTGCTGCACTGTTTTACGCCTGACAAAATGCTGTCAGGCTGTTACCTTATATAGCAACCCTCTATAACAACCTTATACAGCCTGTTTACCGGAGTTTTTATGCTTACCATACTGGCTAAAATTCTTAAAGTACTGAACTCACAAGCGTCACCCTGGCAAATTGGCTGGGCTATTGCACTGGGCCTGTTTGCCGGCATACTGCCGTTTGGTTTACTGACACTGCTTATCGTACTTATTGTCTGTCTGCTAACCATTAACCTGTCTACTTTTATTGTGGTGTGGGGCCTTACAGAAGGCTTAATGCTGCTGTTTGCCACACCGCTGGAAAACCTGACCTGGCAATACGCGCAAAACGAAAGCCTGCTTAAACTGCTGGCCAACACCGAAACGCTGCAACTGCTGCATTTACACCACACCTTAACTCTGGGGGCTTTTGTGCTGGGGGCAATATTACTGCTGCCGGTAGCCTGGCTCAGCAAAGTGTTGGTGATGCAATACCGCAGCCGTGTGATGAGCAGCGTACAAAAATGGAAGCTCACTCAAATGTTAAAAGCCAGCAAGCTGTTTGCGCTGTACGAAAAATTGAATTAAGGAGCTGCGCATGATCCGTAAATCCGGTTGGTTAGTGTTTATTGTTTTCTTTGCTGCTCTGCTGGCGTTGGTTTATCTGGTAGCCGGCCCGGCCATTCGCCTGGGCATGGTATACAGCCTGGAAAAAGCCGTCGGGGCTGAGGTAAATATCAGCAAGGTATCGCTTGAGCTGGCACCGCTGGCGCTGCGTATTAATAACCTGCAAATAACTGATGCCGCAAAACCCACCCACAACAGCCTCAGTTTTGGCCATGCCCGCGCGGCACTGGAAGTATGGCCGGCATTGTTAGGCTATTACGTTATTGACGAGCTAACGGTAGATGGCCTGCAATATGGCGCCGAGCGTAGCCGTGAAGGCAAGGTATACCGCGTGCCTGGCGTCGACAGTGAAAAAGTCGATATTGCCCAGTTGCTGCAGGTAGACTTGCCAGATGCCGATGAGCTTATCGCCCGTGCTAACCTGCAAACGCCAGCCAAAGCTGAAGCACTAAAACAACTTGCTGCTACTGAGCAGCAACAACTTAAAACGCTGCAAACCCAGTTGCCCAGCAAAGACTCGCTGGCGCAGTACCAAACCGATATTAAAGCTTTAACCGACAGTAAAGTTGCCAACGCTGCCGATTTAGCTGCTAAGGCGCAGCAACTGCAACAACTGAAAGATAAACTTAACAGCGAAAAAGCCAAAGTAGAGCAGGTAAAGCAGCAACTAACACACAGCAAAAACAGCCTGCAGCGCGCGGTAGAAGAGCTGCAGGCCGCAAGCAAAGCCGACTACGCCAAAATGCAGCAACTGGCTAACCTGAGTGACGGCGGCCTGGCTGGTATCAGCCAGATTTTACTCGGCGATGTCTGGGGCGAGCGCGTAGCGCAGTTACAAACCCTGTACGAGTTGGCTAAACCTTATATACCGGAAGGCGGTTTGTCATCAGGGCAGGGTAGTGCAACAGCTGAGCCGGAAGTAGTGTTGCCAAACCGTATTTTGCCATTACCGGGCCAGCCTTATCCGGATTTCTGGGTAAAAACGGCCAGGGTTAACTGGCTGATTGGCGGCGGCGAGGCCACCATAGCACTGCAGGATATTACTGCCCAGCATGCGCTGATCAATAGTGCCACCAGGTTTTCACTGGATGTAAAACAACTGCCGCAACTGGCCGCGTTTAACCTCAGTGGCGATTTTGCTGTGCTGCAGCAAATGGTGACTAACCTGAACTGGCAACTGGACGGCTTAAACCTACAGCCGCTTACCTTAGGCAAAGGTGATACTGCGCTCGATTTAGCTGCCGGTTTAATCAGCTCCAGCGGTAAGTTAAACCTTACTGATAACCAAATCACCCAGCAAGCCAGCGTGGTATTAAACGCCGCTAACTTTAACAGCACCGGCAATAAGTACCTGCAACAACTGGCAAACTTGCTTAACCAGCAACAGCAAATTCCGCTTAATATCGCCACCACCGGCCTTATCAGTGCGCCAGAGGTGAGTATCCGCTCGTCGTTAGACAAAATACTCGGCGATGCGCTGCTGGGTGAAGCCAAACAAAAAGTTGCCGCTTATCAGGCTGAGTTACAGGCAAAGCTAAACAGCCAGTTGCAAACCGGCCTGGCCGGCCAGCAGGACTGGGCGGCACTGTTGACCCAGCAAGACGGTGAAGTGGCCGACATCAGCGGCAGCATTGAAACTATGCTTAGCGCTAAAATGGCGGATGTAAAAGATCAGGCCAAAGATAAGTTAAAAGACAAGCTGCTGGATAAACTCGGCGGCGGTAATTAAACACCACCAATTAAACGCCACTACAGGCTGTAACCGGTTGTTACAGCCTGTAAGTCTTTATTAATAGCGCCCCGCCTGGCGCAAAATTGCCTCCGCTTAACCTATCGGCATAGCTTTTTTCCTGCCTCAGGATAGATTTTTGTTACTTCAGTGCATGGAATTGCCTTATATGAATTTAACCCGCGCGGCATTAAAAAGCCCGGCCAGTATTGTAGTGCTGTCTGTGCTTATCTTATTGTTTGGCGTGATCAGCTTGCTAAAATTGCCGATCCAGATCACGCCTGACATTGAACAACCCCAAATTTCTGTTTTTACCGGTTGGCGCTCGGCAGCGCCACAGGAAGTCGAAGCCGTTATTATTGAGCCGATTGAAAACGCCATAAAAAATACCCGAGGTGTGGTTAAGGTAGAAACCAATATCCAGCGTGGCTTTGGCTCTATTACACTGACATTTGACGTTGGCGCTAACATGCAGCAGGCAACACTGGATGTTATTAACAACCTGAACCAGGCACCGGCACTGCCGCTTGATGCGCTTGAGCCTACCGTTGTCGCCGGCGGTGGCCAGAATACGCCGAATGCCGCATCGCTGTTGATCCGGCCGTTACCGGGTAACAATGTGCGTGATGTAGCGCAGTACCAGCAACTGATTGAAGACGTGGTTTACCCGCGGTTAAGCCGTATTCAGGGCGTAGGCCAGGTTAATTTAAACAGCCAGCGTCCGCGTGAGCTGCGCATTACCTTTGATCCGCAACGCGCTGCCGCACTGGGGCTGAATATAAATAACATGGCAGCGCAAATTCGTGCCGCTACCGATGCCTCAGGTGGTTTTGCCGATGTTGGCCGACGCCAGTATACCGTGCGTTTTGCCGGCCAGTTTAACCCGGCATCACTGCTGGATATGATCATCAGCTACAGTGGCGAGCGGCCAATTTACCTGCGTGATGTGGCCACAGTAAAAACCGGTTTTAGTGATCGTACCGGCTTTACACTGCGTAACGGCGCCCATGCCTATTACATTACGATAGCGCGTAACAACGATGCCAATACAGTGGCGCTGCTTGATGACATTAATCTGGCGCTGCGTGAACTGAACGAAGGGCCGTTACTGGAAGCCGGCCTGGTAATGGATTTAAGCTTTGATGCTTCCGTACACATACGTAATGCGCTGGCGCTGGTAAAAAGTAACCTGGGCTTAGGCGTGCTGCTGGCGCTGAGTTTGCTGTGGTTGTTTATGCGTGGCTGGCGCGCTACCGCCATTATTGCGCTGAGCATTCCGCTGTCGCTGGCTATTGCGCTGCTGGCATTACAGCTGTTGGGGCGCAGCCTGAATGTTATTTCACTGGCGGGGCTGGCGTTTGCTGTCGGCCTGGTGCTGGATGCGGCCATCATAGTGCAGGAAAATATTCTACGGCTAAAAAGCGAAGGCCTGGACGACAAAAAGGCCGCCCTGCGCGGCGCGGCCCAGGTTAGTGGGGCTTTGCTGGCCTCTACTGCAACAACAGTAGCTATTTTTCTGCCTATTCTGTTTATGGCAGGCATCGAAGGCCAGCTGTTTTCTGATCTGGCACTAACGTTATCGGTGGCGGTATGCAGCAGCTTTATTGCCGCCACTACCGTTATTCCGCTGGCCAGCCGCTACTGGCTGGGCCGCAGCGTCAGCACCGACCCTTTTGTACACTACTGGCAACGCTTAAGTCAGCTGATTATGCGCCTGACCAATAACAGCGTTAAGCGCTTAAGCTGGTTAACAGGGCTGACGCTGGGATCGGTGCTGCTGACACTGCTGCTGATGCCGCGCACTGACTTTATGCCACGGGCGCCGACAGACGGCTTCTTTTATTCATTTAGCCTGCCACCGGGCGGTAATATTGATTTTCTGGAACAGGAACTGGCTAACCGTGTGGTACAGCGGCTGGAGCCATATTACAGCGGTGGCAAGTTACCGGGCATTAAAAGCTATAACTTTTATACTTTTGGCCCCAATGCCAGTGGTGGTTTTGTTTACGCGGCCGACCCGACACGGGTAGAGGAGTTAATGGACGTAGTACGTAACGACGTCTTTGCCGGTATTCCCGACACCCAGGTATTTTTATTTCGCGGCTCAATGATTAACGTATCAGGCGGTGGCGATGGCCGCAGTGTAGAGTTGAACCTGCAAGGGCCGGATTTAGCGGCATTGCTGCAGGTAGCACGCATTGGTGTGACAGCAGTACAGCAACACCTGCCCGGTGGCAGTGCCCAGCCGATACCCGCGCTGGACATGGCTGAGCCAGAACTGCAATTGCTGCCCAACGACAGAGCCATCAGCCAGGCAGGCCTGAACCGCGCCGATGTGGCTAACTATGTACGCTCTTTTACCAGCGGTTTATTTGTCTCAGAGTATTTTGATGGCAATGACAGAATGGACGTTATTCTGCGCGCCCAGCAATGGCACACCCCAGAGCAGCTGGCGGCCATGCCGCTGGTAACACCGCGCGCGGGCGTGCAAACACTGGCAGATATGGCACAGATCCGCCAGACGGTCGGGCCATCGCAGTTACGGCGTATTGGCGGCAAACGTACTATCAGTTTAATTGTACGGCCACCGGAGGGGATGTCACTGGACGAAACCATGGAGCTGTTACAACAACACGTTATGCCCGCCATGCAGCGGGTATTGCCTGATGGCGCCAGCCTGCAGCTAAGTGGTAATGCCAGCCAGATGAATTCTGCCATTGACGAGATGTTGCTGAACTTCGCGCTGGCGCTGCTGATTTTGCTGTTATTAATGACGGCACTGTTTAAATCATTACGCGATGCGCTGCTGGTATTACTGGTTATGCCGCTGGCCATTGCCGGCGGTGTTATGGCATTGGCACTGGTAAACCTGTTTACGCCGCAGTCGCTGGATCTGCTAACAATGATTGGTTTTATTATTTTGCTTGGCCTGGTGGTAAATAATGCCATTTTGCTGGTCGATCAAACCCGCAGTAGTGAGCGTGAAGGTTTAAGCCGGCCAGAAGCCGTGCGGCAAGCCATTTTGCTGCGCGCCCGGCCAGTGTATATGAGCACGCTGACCAGTTTATTCGGTATGCTGCCGCTGATGTTAATCCCCGGCGTAGGTGCTGAAATTTATCGCGGCCTGGCTACGGTGATAGTGGGCGGTATGGCTATCAGCGCCATATTTACTCTGATCTTACTACCAGCGGTGCTGCAAATGCAGCGGCCTGAGGTGGTTCAACCTGCAACTTTATCTGCTTCGGCTCAAGGATCTCATCATGCGTAAGTCTATGCTGGTTATCACACTGTGCTGCAGCTTTAACCTGCTAGCGCAAACTGCTGTGCCCACGCCAGCACCCACATCAGTGCAGTTAAGTGAAACCCGGTTATCTTATGAAGTGCCAACAATAGATGCAGCCGGCACTGTATACAGTATCAACAATACCGAAATAACCGCCGGCATTGATGGCAGGCTAAGTTGGGTTGCCGAAGCGGGCACTTTGGTACAGGCCGGCGACTTGCTGGCACAATTAGACCCGGTGCCGTTGCAGTTGCAAAAAGCCGAACTAACGGCACAGTGGCAACGCGCTAAATTGCAAACCGCCTATTTTCAGGCCGAGTATCAGCGGCTACAGAATTTACAGCAAAGCCAGAGTGTTTCGCTGTTACAACTGGATAAAGCCCGCTCCGATTATCAGTTGGCTCAGGCCGATGCCGATATCATCGCTGCCCGTATTGCCCAGTTGGATGATCAGCTAAGCCGCACCCAGGTTACCGCGCCCTTTGCCGGTGTGGTAGCCCAGCGGTTGCGTGAAGCCGGCGGCGATGTTTCCCGCAGCACGCCGTTATTACGGCTGCAGGATATTTATCAGCTGGAAGTGCGCGCTTATGTGCCGTTGCAATATCTGCGTTATGTAAAACCGGGCGATATATTGCAGATCAGTAACCCGCAATATCAGGGCAGTGCAGCCGTAACAGCAGTGATCCCGGCGGCCGATGCGCAAAGCCAGCGTGCTGAACTGCGGTTAAAACTGGGAGCCGCATCTACGCAGTGGCTGGCAGGGGAGCTGGTTAACGTAAAAGTTGCCACCCGTAATAGCAAGGCCGCGATAACAATACACCGCGATGCGGTGCTGCTACGCAGTGACGGCACCTATGTTGTTACCGTAGATAACAATAACATTGCCAGGCGCAAGGCTGTGAAAATCAGTGATGGCCAGGGTGATTGGGTTACGGTAGATGAAGGCCTGCAGGCCGGTGAAAAGGTAGTAACCCGCGGTGCCGAGCGCCTGCAGGACGGCCAGAGCGTATCACAAAGTTAACCTGGCCCCAGGCTGCGGCTGGCAAATAGCTGAGTGTAACTAAGCTACAGTGTTTTACATCTGCCGCTAAGTATCGCAAAATAACGCCAGCTGTACCCACTTAAGGCCTTTAAGCACCATTAAAGGCCTAACCAACCAAGGACAGGATATGACATTAGGCTGGACCATCTTCGCCTGCATCGCCACCTTTTTTGCCGCTTATATCGTGTTTGCTATAGGCTTTTATACGTCGATGGGCATACAGCACCGCAGCCGCTTACTGCACGCCTATATGCTAAGCGCCTGGCTATGGTTACCCGGCTCGGGCATAGTGGGCATAATTTTAGGCATTATTAACTACCAAAATGAAGCAGACAGCAGCGGCTACTGGATCTTCACCCTGCCGCTTATAGCACTGGCCGTGTACTTTGCCGGGTTTGTGTTATTAAGCAAAAAGCCTTAGTTGGTGCAGATATAGTTTTGGTGTATTAGCTTATTGCCTGAGTGACGAAAGTGCTAGATGCAGTGGATTTAAAGTCTGCATGGTTAATTTCGTGTCGGTTGGAGTCTGCTTCTGGGAACCAATATTCTTAGTAAGTTACTATTCCGCTCCAAACTAATTCATCGTAGATATAAAGTTTGCTTGCTAAGAGTTTTGCACGAGTTGCTGTGTGAGTGGTCTGCAGCTAATGGCTAAGGAGGCAAGATAAAAAGTTGTATACTTGGAGCTTTGGCACGCTGAACTTTTTTGCCGCTCCGCGACATCTATTTACTTTCTGCTGTCACACCACAGTGTCTTTTTACCTTCCTCATAAAATTTACGAGCGGTCAGCTTTTGTACGCTGAACTATATATAAAGTAATCTAAAACTACTGAGCTATATTTATTTTATTGATTCAATGTTGATGTAGTTATCGTTTGACGTATGTACTAGGAATTGTTCTTTATCTCGTTCTATATAAAACTCACCAAGATATGCTCTAGATTTATGTTCTCTTCCGATATGGTCGATAGAAACAGTTTCCAAGCATAAATAAATTTTGTAATCATTATCGGTAAAAGTAAAGTCATAATTTTTTGGATCATCTATAAATTCATGCGATGCTGACTTAAAATTTGTTACCTTTCCTTCTTTTGGTTGTAAAATTATAAGAATGTCTTTGGACGTAGGAATATTGCTTCCAGATTCTCCATTGCAGCCTTGTGTGATAAAAATCTTGGGATCTGGTACGTTTACGACGGCATTGTAAAATGTTGTTGTAGTATTACCACTATTTAATAGTAAAACTTTTGCATCTGTTTCAAATTTCAAGCAGATGCCTTCATGGTTTTCATTTTTACAATGTGATATGTAACCATGTAAATTAATATCTCTAATTAATATTTTAAGTGAAGGGGATTTGTAGAAAATAGAGTAGTACAGTGATATGAATGAAATTAAAATCGCTATCAGTGAAATTGACAGCTCCAATTTCTTTGTTTTTATTACGCTGATTTTTGCATTCATCTGTCAGTTGGCCTTCTTAGTGGTATTGATTGAAGTTTTCATGTTTTTAAGTGATACACATGTCCAAGTTCTCCTGTTTTTTTATTTTTGAGAAAATGTTGATCAATTTTGTTGTGTGGTGGTTTGATTTTCCTAATTTTGTATTGAATTGTTTTAAATGTGAAGTATTTAAATTTAACTGATTTATTTTTTCTTTTTAAGAAGGTATGAATGTATATCTACGTGCTGGTTTTTCTGTATGAAGGATATCAGCCATCAATTGTTTGTCGGCATCGGATTTTGATAAAGCAACGATTTTATCTTTAGTAGCTCCAGTAGTGTTAATGCTTATAACTAGATACATATCAACTACTTTTCTACAAATGTTTTTGTCCTTGTGGCTCATAGTGCTTAGCGAATTGTCAAGCTCTGCAAGAATACTGCTTAAAAACTTGCTTGCGCTAAGCTGGTCTTTAGAAACTTCTCCCTGTATATAGCTATCCAATGCCGCAAAATAAAAATGTGAGATCCTATCAGCCCGAGTTGCCAAAGCTAGCTGAATCAACATGGCTTGATAGCTAAAACTTTTGCTATCTTTTTCAGTGATTTGAATTCCTTGGCTAAGTATGTTAGTTGATTTTAGCAATAGGTATACGTTAATAAATCGTAGCGTACGTCGGGGGGTATCACCTGCCAGAGCAGCAACACGCTGAACTGTTTTCAGTTCATCATTGGTAAGTGTTAAAGGTGAATAGTCTGCTTTTTCGGGTTTTAGTATTTGTTGATGTATTAGGTCTTTATGTAGGGAGTTCTCTGGAGTTTCACTTGCGTCAATATTTAGCTCCATGCTTGCGTATACATCTTGTTCCATACTTGGGTCGGTATTCCATTTTAAACTTGGTTTTATATCAATGGCTGAATTTCTATCTTGTGGTGTTTCAGGTTCAACAGCAATATCTGCAAGCAGGTACCCTGCAAGTTTGCTTGTGGCCTCTTCATTCATTGGCTGCGTCCAGTATGGGATTTGAAAAATTTTTTCCAAATAATCGCTTGTAGTTGCACCGTTACTACCATTTACCAAGTTAGAAAACTTTTCGCTTAGAGAGGTTGATAACCAACGCTCATCCACGCATACCAAGATAATAAAGAGAGGGAAGTTAAGAAACAAATGAACTGCTTGTAAAACGTCTATAACCTTTTCAGGAGGACACCGGTCTAAATCGTCGATCTTCAAGACAATGCGAGTAAATGGTTTGTTTACTGTTTTTCTATCGTCTAAGCTATTTAAAAGTTTTTTTACAGCTTTTTGTATGCCAAAAATTTCTTCATTCATAGAGGAATCAAATTCGCTGTTTTTTTGCGTACTATTTTCAGAGGGAAAAAGATTTGGATGTTTGACTTTAAAGGCTTCAATCCTATTATTCATTTCATTACGAAATTTATTATTTTTGTCTTGGTCAGTTGGGTTTTCTGCGGTCCTCATAAGCTCCGATAGTTGTTCAAAATCACGTCTAATTGTGGCAATTACTCCAAAATGTTTACTGTAATCTTCACTTTCCGCTCGTTGTCGAATAAATGAAGCTAATCTCGAGCCAGGGCTTTCTTCCTCTAGTGCTTGGAATGCACTTACAACATTCTCTTCGGCTGCTTGCAAGCTTTGTTTTGCTTCACTAAGTTTAGATTCTGCTGCTTCTACTTCATTATGATGTGTATTTAGAGCGTTTTGTTCTGCGGTCATTATTGTATTGCTTAACTGGTGTAATAATTTTAGTCCTCTACGCGCAGCGTTTGCTACCAGTGCCCCCCAAGCTGCAGTAATCGCAAATAAAGTAGAAAGGAAATTCTCATATTCATTCATTATGCCATTTATGACTAAGGGAACACCGATTAACATGGCTGAGAGTAACAGTAACAGTTTGGGGTCGGTAAACTTATTTCGTAGTACTCGGATGGCAATTGTTCCGCCAGTTATACTTTTCCGAAGATCTGCCGTTACTTCGCGAACTGACCTACCGTTAACATCTATACCCTCAAAACCAAGCATAACCGCGGCATCTTTAATTTTTTCTCCGTTTTCCTCTGCGATACTAGAAGCAACTGTACGCCAAAGAGCATCTCCGTTGGGGCCTTTTTCTTCGAATTCGCGTTGTGCACTGTGTAAATTTTTTCTGGCTTCACTAGTTTGATGAAGACGGTCAGCCAAGTTTACAATGGCATCCATGCGCATATTTTGTGCCGTTGAGAGTCTATCAAACAAGGACTCCTGATTATTATTTCCTTGCTTACTTTGTTCAGAATCCAAGGCCTTAAAAATAACATCTACAAGACTTGCCCAAACATTGGTTTCCATGTAATGCCAAGCGTTAAAATCAACTTGTACGATACCTCTTTTAAAATCATCATTTTTAGCCTTTTTAATTTTGTCTAACTCTTGCGCTATTCTAGTCATAAAGAACGTTTTACCACTGCCCCAACGCCCAAAAACACCAATAGCTAATGGAGGTTTAGATTCTTCAGAGGCAATCAGTCTCGCAAATGCAGTAGCTTCATTATCTACATCTGTGTATTCATCTGTTCGGGGAGCTACTGTATCGGGGAAACTCCGCGCTGCGATAATCCCTGGCGTAGAAAATGAAGTTTCAAAGGGCTCCGGATTTACACTATGTATTTTGGATGAAAGTGCGTTTTTAACGGGATCCTTAAAATTCTCATGTGTTTCTGATGAGAAACTCTCCAGGCTAGTTCTTATTATCGAGTCAAATTCTGACTCGCTCGTAACTTGGTCTTCATTGTTCAGTTCTATGGCTTTGCGCTTATTTCGGGTAATGAAATCCGGAAATATCGTGAAGTAGTCAGAGTATCTCTGAAGTTCGTTCCATAAATGACCATCTAACAACAGTTCCTTATAGTTTGTCGATGAAAGAGGTAATGGAGTCTGAGTAAGTTGAGAAATGACCGCGACAACATTTGATTTAACTGGATGCACTGCGCCTTGATTGCTGGTTGGAGTTTCGTCGACAAATCTTCTGACATCTTGCCAAGTCAAGTTTTGATTGCGAAGGTCTTTGACTAATAAACATGGGATACGCTGAACCCGATATTTATTGTCCAAAATAAATGGTCGGCGTACAGAAGGAATTAAGCCGATGGCAACGATTTGTCCTTCACCAATATTTTCTCCCGCAATGTAAATAATTGCGGTATCTCCTGGTTGCATTGAGCGAGTATGCGCATCGGAGCCATGCCGCCAAAATACAAAACTGCCTTCTCTCGCTTGATCTAACCATTTTGCTCCACGCTGATCTTTCGTGGCATAAAACAGCCAAGTACTTGATGATAAGATTTCCATATTATTGCCATTCCATGGGTTATAAAGTCGATTCTTTTAAAGAATTAAACGCAGCAAAGGAACTGCATTTTTAGTAATTCTTTCGACTATTTCAAAAACGGGTTTTAATTGGGTGCTCCAATTTTTGAGCATGGATTTATTGCTTTGCCAAGTTTCATTAATTTCTTCAGCTGCTGTTGTCAGATAACTGGAAAATTCGTCCATACCTTTTTGAGCTTTGTCTCTGAGAACTTTTGATAGGAATTCGTGAATTGCAACCACTTCGCCATATCCTGGCTCCCAAGGATCTTTTTGCATGATTTCCAAAAATAGCTTATGCATTTGATCAGATAATTCTTTAATAGCTGCGTCCATTTACTAATCCTCTATTTCAGTTTTGAGTGAACTAATATTCTTAATGACAGCCTCGATGCGACTATTTTCATCTACGGCTTTTGAAACATATTCATTTGCTAAGTTAATTGCTCCGGTAATCTTGGTTATGTTTTGTAGGTGGTTGTTCGGTAAGTGAGCATTGTCGATATTTGTTTTGAGCTGGCTTTTTACTGTCACTATTGCAATAGTGAAATTGTTTAATGCTCTTTTTTCATCGTCAGATAGTGTAGATGGGTCGAGCCCTTGAAGCAGGGGTTGGATAAGCTCTAACAGTTGATAGGCAGATCGAGATGCGGAAATTGCTTTCTCCCATTCTCTGGCTGCATATGCCGATTGATTCTCAATTTGGTTACTTGAGATTGTGATAAGTTCGGGAACTTTTTCTGGAATGCTAACGCATGCTGACAGTAGGAGCCCAAAAGATAGAACGGGTGTAAAAAATATTTTGTTAATCACAAACTGTCCTTAGATTGTGTGAGTGGTAGTTTTCACAGTTTAGTTAGTTTCAACATAGCCCTTAGCGGGCGAAGCTATACTCAATAATAGTACATAAAATGAACAGTTGTGCATCATACATGCTAATCTTATTGATGAAAGTACTATTTTCGAATTTGGAATTATCAAGGGCATAACAAAACTAACTTACTCAGTTGCTTTTCGCTCTTTGCATCAGCTCTCAGTATAAGTGCTTGGTCGCTGGCGCCGAAGTGGCCAGAACACAAGATACATCTGATAAATTAATACAAAACAACTGCTTGGCCTAAAATCAGTAAAATTCTGCCAGAAGCTTGTCGATCTTCTCCTTCCCCATCCGACTAAGTACCGTGAATCAATCACTGCTATCTTTACTGCTGCATCAACTGGCTGTGGCAGGGTATAGCCAATTTTAGGAGCAACGCGATGAAATTTAACCCGGTAGTGCATTTTGAAATTTACGTAGAAAACATGGAACGCGCCAAAGCATTTTATCAGGCGCTGTTTGATATCAAGCTGGAACCTATGCCATCACCCACGCCGGAGTTTGAGATGGAGATGTGGTTTTTTCCGATGGATAAAGAAAACGGCATGAACTACTACGGTGCTGGTGGCAGCCTGGTAAAAATGGCCGGTTTTACCCCTGGCGGCGGTGGCACTCTGGTGTATTTTGGCTGCGAAGATTGTGCAGTACAGGCAGAGCGTGCAAAAGCCAATGGCGGCAGTATACAGCAGCCGAAAATGTCGATTGGTGAACATGGCTTTTGCGCTGTGGTGCGCGACTGTGAAGGCAATTTAATTGGCCTGCACTCGATGACATAAGTTAGTCGCGGCAGAGCGATATTTAACTGTGCTGATTTCAGGTTGTAGGCCTCAGGGGAAGCCATTAGCCTCCCGGAGTCATTAGTGTAACCCCGGGGTTATTCTGATCCCCGAGGTTTATCAACAGACTTAAGGTGTTTACGCCGTTCCTGCTTTTGTGCTTGCTCCATGGCTTCTTCTTCCTCAGCAAGCTCTTCATCAGACATCAATAAACGGTCATAACCACCGGCAAGTATGCCGCGTTCATCATCACCCAAATCGTACTCATCCGTTAAATACTTAGCAGCGTCTTCTTTGGCGCGCTTAAGTAGCCAGGCATCAAATTCTGGAGTGCCAGGTTCAGGGCGTGTTTCAGGCTGTTTACAATGCACCAGTTTGGGTTTTACGGGGCTTTTGTCACTCATAACCATTTCCATAAATGCTCGGGGTTGCTACCTTTGCTTTTCTGATAAATAAAGCCTTTTTGCTGGTACAGCGAAATAAGCTTTTGATTTAGCGGACGCATAATTTTAATTTGTGTGGCGCCTATAGCGCGAGCATATGCTTGAAAGGCTATCATCGCAACAGTAAAAACCTGGCCTGAAAGGAGTGTTTTATCAGGATTGGCTTCTATCACATCAAGCCGCATTGATTTTCCGGTTTTCGTTGGAATGCCAATAGCCAGCCCGCAAAGTGTCGTTTTGCTCCAGGTGGCAACATCCAGTCTGTTCGGGTGACGAGCGCTCCACGCAGGATAACTTCTGACAAAAGACCATGGCACTGTAGTTCCCAACATTTGCCTGCGAGCTTCCCAGATTCTGGCCTGTTGTAACGCCTCGGTATCAATATTTTTTAGTGACACTGAATCCTGAAAGCTCTGTGGTAGCGCAGCTTGAGCTGTCGCGATGGCATGTGTTCTCAATGATTGGTATTTATTCTCGGCATGTTGATGAGCCAGGTTCATAACAGTTCCTTTGCTGATATGGATAATTAACGTTAAACATAAGTTAATTTTAGTTGTTGTACCACACGAATTTTTTTATAAACCCTCGGTGCTAAGCGTTCAACACGCGTTAACTATGAGTTCTGCTCATGGGTTAATGAAATAATATCATTTTTATTCATGCAGTCCCGGGTGTATAAATTACACATGGCTTTAAGTCTAGACGTCTAGATGTTTTTATCGACGGTTAGCACAGGGGATAGCAGAGCATGAACAAAGATTTCAGTTTTACCATTAAACGTATCCGGTTTGATGAGCATTATCAGCCAGCAGACAGCACCCGCATTACCACCAATTTTGCCAATTTGGCACGGGGCGAGTGCCGCCAGCAGAATTTGCGTAATGCTATAACGATGATTAACAACCGTTTTAACGCACTGGCGCAATGGGATAACCCCAAAGGTGATCGCTACGCTGTTGAGCTGGACATTATTTCTGTTGATGTGGATATTGATGGCAATGGCTCAAGCTTCCCGTCGATTGAAGTATTAAAAACCAATATTGTTGACCATAAAACCAACGAGCGCATTGAAGGCATTGTTGGCAATAACTTTTCCTCTTATGTGCGGGACTATGATTTTAGCGTATTGCTGCTGGAACATAATAAGCAGCGAGCGCAATTCAGCATTCCGGAGAACTTTGGCGAGCTGCATGGCAAGCTGTTCAAATATTTTGTTAACTCAGAGGCTTACAAGCAGCATTTTAGCAAGCCGCCGGTTATTTGCCTGAGTGTGTCGGATAACAAAACCTATCAGCGTACGGAAAACCAGCATCCGGTATTGGGGGTGGAATACCTGCCAAACGAGTCGTCATTAACCGAGCAATACTTTAAAAAAATGGGTTTGCAGGTGCGCTATTTTATGCCGCCAAACAGTGTGGCGCCTTTGGCTTTTCATTTTGTTGGTGACTTACTTAACGATTACACCAACCTCGAGCTGATTAGCACTATCAGTACGATGGAAACCTTCCAAAAGATTTACCGGCCGGAAATTTATAACGCCAATGCGGTAGCCGGCAAAAGCTATAAACCCAATTTAAAAAACCCGGATCATTCCATCACGCAAATTGTGTACGACCGCGAAGAGCGCAGCAAGTTAGCTATAGCCCAGGGCAGGTTTGCTGAAGAGCACTTTATTAAACCGCACCGGGCTATTTTGGAACAATGGTCGGCTAACTACGCTTAATTCATCATTTGGATAGCAGAATTTTATTATGAACAAGCCTTTACTACAGAAAACATTATTACCTACGTCAACGGCAGGCAGTTTACCTAAACCATCCTGGCTGGCAGAGCCGGAAACACTGTGGTCACCGTGGAAATTGCAGGGTGACGAACTGGCTGATGGCAAACAGGATGCGCTGCGGTTGTCATTGCAGCAACAACAACTGGCGGGCATAGATATTGTCAGTGATGGCGAGCAAACGCGGCAACACTTTGTCACCACCTTTATAGAGCATTTAAGCGGTGTGGATTTTAACCAGCGTAAAACGGTCAGAATCCGTAACCGCTATGATGCCAGTGTACCAACGGTGGTGGGCCCGGTGTCGCGGCCCAAACCGGTGTTTGTTGCAGATGCTAAGTTTTTACGGGCGCAAACCACGCAGCCAATAAAATGGGCTTTGCCGGGGCCGATGACAATGATCGATACCCTGTACGATGACCATTATAAAAGCCGCGAACAACTGGCCTGGGAATTTGCCAAAATACTAAACCAGGAAGCAAAAGACTTAGAGGCTGCCGGTGTGGATATTATTCAGTTTGATGAGCCGGCCTTTAATGTGTTTTTTGCTGAGGTTAATGACTGGGGCATTAAGTGTTTAGAGCGCGCCATCGAAGGGCTTAAATGCGAAACGGCGGTACATATTTGTTATGGCTATGGCATTAAAGCCAATACCGACTGGAAAAAAACCTTGGGCTCTGAGTGGCGGCAATACGAAGCGGTATTCCCCAAGCTGCAACAATCTAATATCGATATTATATCGCTGGAGTGCCATAACTCGCATGTGCCGCTTGAGCTGCTGGAGCTTATCCGCGGTAAAAAAGTGATGGTAGGCGCCATTGATGTAGCAACCGATAGCATTGAAACGCCGGAGGAAGTAGCGGCAACGCTGAGAAAAGCGCTGCAATATGTCGATGCCGACAAGCTTTACCCCTGCACTAACTGTGGTATGGCGCCATTATCCCGCCATGTTGCCACCGGCAAGCTAAATGCCTTAGCGGCAGGGGCAGAAATTGTGCGCAATGAATTGCTGAACACCGCAGTTAAAGGCGCAGCTGTGCTATAAGCACCGCTGTGCTGGCATACGCAGGCTGGTTAGCGGTAAGACGACGGCAAATACCTGCATTAGTTTTACCGCAACCTGATCAACAGCTTTAATACACTGACTGCGTCGCGCATTTTTCTGCCACTGAATGTGCCAGCTTTTTCAGCAAGGCGGCCAACTGGGCAAATTCTGCTGAATTGAGGCCGTCCAATAAGGCAGCTTCCACCTGCATATCTTCAATAAAAGCTGCCTGCGCAGTCTGACGGCCGCTTTCGGTCAGCCGGACCAGCAGACTGCGGGCATCATCCCGGTTGGCCGGCCTGTCGATCAGACCCGATTTTTCCAGCTTAGTCAGGCGGTTGGTCAGACCGCCCGATGTAATCATCAGCGACTGAAACAACTCGGTTGGCCTTAACTGATAAGGCGGACCAGCGCGCAGCAAGGTGGATAACACATCGAACTCGCCGGTGTCGATGCCATGTTTGGCAAACACTGCTTCTATCGGCGGCCGCACCTGCATACTGATCCAGCGTGCTCGCCCCAGCACCGCCATGCCGCGGGTATCTACCGTCGGCAGTTCCTGTGCCCATTGCCGCTGGCGGGCTTCCACATGGTCTGGTTTGTCATCTGGCATGCTTAGTTCCTTAATATCTTAACGGTAAGATAAATATCTTGACATTAAGATAAAATAAATTATCTTGATGGTAAGATAAATCAACAGGCCGGAGAAGGCAACGGCATCGGGTTAAAAACAGTGCCGCTAAACCCGTCAGGGCAGCAGCCTGCATCATTTCAGCAAGGAGAACATCATGACAAAAAGTGCAGCAAATCCGGCGAAAGGCCCGGCTGTCAAAGGCCCGGCTTCTTATTTTCCGTCAATTGAACGTCAATATGGGCGGCCGATCAGCGACTGGATCAGCTTGATTCAGAGCCGACCTGAACTCAAACATATGGCGCTGGTTGCCTGGCTGAAAGCCGAATATGGCCTCGGCCATGGCCATGCCAATGCACTGGTGGCCCATACGCTGGCCTTAGCAGCGGCACCGAATTCCAAACCTGAAACACGGGTGTCAGTGCACAAAGGAGTACAACAATGAATGATCAACAACGCTTATGGCTGGGCCGCCTGATGTCGGGATTATTCGTCCTCTTTATGCTGGCTGCATCTATAGGCCCTAAACTGATGGGCGCCGCAGTGGTTGAAGAAACCCTGCAACAACTGGGCTGGCCTGCTGGCTATGGTTTGCTGATTGGCGCTATTGAACTGTTGTGTGTACTGCTTTATCTGTGGCCGCGCAGCAGTATTCACGGTGCTATTTTGACGATGGCATTGTTTGGCGGTGCTATGGCGACACAGATCCGCGCCGAAATGCCGCTGTTCAGCCATATCCTGTTCAGCGTTTACCTGGCTGTGTTGATGTGGGGCGGGCTGTGGCTGCGCAGCGCACGGCTGCGGCAGTTACTGTCATTAAAACCGGCGCTTTAAACTGAGTATGTGGACATGTTCGGCTTTATTAGCCCGTATAGTGTTGCGTTTGGCCGTGTCGGGTATGAGAAATTCCGCGACGGCCGCTTGAAAAAAAGCACTTGGCCTGACTGAAACCGAGGTCACACGACGGGCGGCTGCGCTCTGAGTTTGGTGGCATAGCAACAACATCGGCGGTTGTGTTGCCTCCAATAGTTGACCTCAACTTATGTTTAGCTTTTACGCTTGTTAGCTGTAATGTCGCAGATTGCGGCACACAGCATAGGCATTTAATCGACAACAAGGGTTTAAAGCATGAAAGAGCCGATATTTTTAGTCACAGGAGGCACCGGCACCATTGGCGGCCAGGTTATAAAAATGCTGTTAAAAGCACCGTGCAAAGTGCGGTTGTTAACCAGAGATCCTGCTGCAGTTAAGGTGGCAAAGGGTGTAGAAGTGGTTGCCGGCGATCTTAACCAGGCGGATACATTAAAAGATGCGCTTAAAGGGGTAAAAGGCCTGCACCTGATATCCTTTGGTGACGAAAGTTACACGCCTTTAGCCAATGGCGGGCAGTTGGTTAAGCTGGCAGAACAGGCTGGGGTTGAGCGCATTACTGTGCTTTGGAATGGCGAAGGCAACGAAAGCTCGCTTGAAAAAGCCATTAAGCGCAGCAGCCTTGATTGGACCATCTTGCAGCCGCAGGAATATATGGCGAATGCGCTTGGCTGGGTAGCATCGGTTAAACATCAGGCTCAGGTGCGGGAGCCATTCGGCGACAGACCGACAGCTGCAATTCATGAAGCCGATGTCGGGGCGGTAATTGCGGAAATACTACTGCACGGCGGACATGCGAAACAGATCTACACGCTAACCGGGCCGGAAGTGCTTACGCCAAAAAAACAAGTGCAGCAAATTGCCTCGGCCTTAGGCCGGGATATAGCCTTTATTGAATTGGATGAGCAACAAACCCGGGCCAGGTGGCAAGAGTGGGGCTTACCGCAAGCCACTATGGATTACTTATATCAGTGGTATGGCAATACCCCGGCGCAAGGTTTCACTATTACGCCAACGGTGGAGCAGATTATTGGCCGGCCGGCAAAATCTTTTAAAGCCTGGGTAACAGAAAATATCCGGTGTTTCAGATAGTACTAATGTGTAATGGCTCAAACTTGATCTGGCAGCTAATGGTGCGTTACACCTTCTGCCAGACAATTTTGAGCGCTGTTTTACAAAAACAGCTTCGGTTCTTTACCGGTTGCCGCTGTTAGCTGATATTGCGCCACGGCATCGGTGTTCTGCTTTTCCCGCTCGCTGTTTTCACGGTTGCGGTTGGCTTGTTCAATAAGGCCTTCCAACGCTTTGCCGAGTTTATCCAGCTTGGCATCCAGTGCAGCTATTTTGCCATCGCGCTCCGGGCTTTGTGGTTGCTGTTGCAGGGCGTCTTTTTCGGCCTGGGCTTCTTCCATTTTCGCTTTTATTTCATCGTATTTTTGTTTATCCAGCCCGATGCGGTTGGCCAGCATCTGATCCATTAGTTGGCTTAAAAATGCCTCCTGCTGTTTGCTGGTTTCATCCTGCTGTGGTGCTTGTTGTGTTGCCACAGTTGCCGCTGGCGCAGCTATGGCGGCAATTTCCTGCCGCTGGGTGCTGCCATCAGCGGCTTTTGCTTCGGGTTTTAGCAACTGATATTGCAGTTGGTAGTTATTAATACTAAGGCCTGACACTGTCATTTGCTGTGCTCCGCTTAAGATAGAGGTTTGCCTGTACCGAAATAAAGCAGAAACTGTGCCAGTTGCTGAGGTTATAAGCTTGCCAGTAGCACTTTAAGCGATTTGGGCCGTTATTTGACGGAGGATACTGCTATACCAGCGCAACTGACATAGCCTTGGCTGGCTGTAATCTGTTAACATTTGCTCAAAGCATAGGCAGTAGGGGTAGAGATGTTGCAGTGGTTAAGTCAGTGGTTTGAGCATCCGGCCGATCCTTTACTGCTTGCCGGCAGTTATGATCCCAGCCTGGTACTGCTGTCTTTTCTGATTGCAGTATTTTCTTCTGCTATTGCCATTCATATTACAGCCCAGGCCATCAGCGTTAAGAAAAAAAGCGTACGCTTGTTGATGCTGGGCAGCGGCAGTATTGCACTGGGCGGCGGTGTCTGGTCAATGCATTTTATCGGGATGCTGGCGTTTGCGTTGTGTACCGATGTCAGTTATCAGCCCGGTTTAACCTTTTTATCTATGTTACCCAGTATTGCGGCCTCCTGGGTGGCGCTTGATCTGATCAGTAAACAACAGCTGCGTAGCCTGCAACTGCTGAGCGGCGGCGTATTGGTGGGGGCCGGTATTGGTACCATGCACTATATGGGCATGGCCGCTATGCAAATGTCGGTGGCATTGCGTTACGACTTGCCGATGTTTTTACTGTCTATTCTGGTGGCAGTGGTACTGGCCATCATTGCGCTGTGGGTTCGTTTTGGCCTGCGCCGTTTTAATCTGGCATCGCACTGGCTTACGTTGCTAAGCAGTGTGGTTATGGGGGCTGCAATAAGCGGCATGCATTATACCGGTATGGCGGCTGCCCGTTTTGTACCGCCGCCGGGTTTTACCGCGATAAACGACAACAATGATATTTCCTGGCAACTGGCACTGGCGGTAGCCTTTACTACACTGATGATCACAGGTTTGGTGGTGGCAGTGAATTTGTTGTTTAAATACCGCGAGCTAAATCTGCAGGTTAATGCCAAAGAATCTCTGGCCAAAGAAAATGAAGCCAAGTTCCGCTCGTTAATTAGCAATATTCCCGGTGCGGCTTACCGTTGTTTGCACAATGACAATTGGGACATGCTGTTTATCAGCGATGCCGTTGAATTGTTGTCCGGTTATCCGGCCAGCGATTTTATGCTGCCGTCGCCCAGACGCAGCTGGTCTGATTTAGTGCACCCGGCCGATAAAGCTACCACTACCCAACTGGACTTGTATCAGGGCAGTTTTACGCTGGAATACCGTATCCGCCATCAGGATGGCAGCTGGCGCTGGATTTTAGAGCATGGCGAAGCGATAAAATCAGACAGCGGCGATATTATCTGGTTAGACGGCTTTTTAATGGATATCAGCGCGCGTAAACAGATGGAACAAGAGCTGATGCTGGCCAAAGACACGGCAGAACAGGCCGCTGAAGCCCGTGCCGCTTTTTTAGCCAATATGAGCCATGAGATCCGCACACCCATGAATGCCATTATTGGCTTTAGCGATTTAATGTTGTCGGCAGATTTACCCCCGCAGCAACATAAGCACCTGCAAACCATCCACAGTGCGGCGCGCTCTTTATTGCACCTGCTAAATGATATTCTTGATAGTGCCAAGCTGGAAAAAGGCAAGCTGGAGCTTGAGTATACCGATTTTTCGTTACCTGCACTGCTGGATACTGTGGTATCTACCCTGTGGTTGCAGGCCCGCAAAAAACAGCTGCAGCTCACGCTGGAGCTGGACCCGGCAGCAGGCGAGTTCTACTACGGTGCGCCTGACCGGTTACGCCAGGTGCTGACTAACCTGCTGGGCAATGCGATTAAATTTACTGAACAGGGCAGTGTCAGGGTAAAAGTGCAGCTAACCGCACCGTCAGAGCTGACATTCAGCATTATTGATACCGGCATTGGTATTTCACCGCAGCGTTTGCCATACATTTTTGATGCTTTTACCCAGGCCGATGCTTCAATGAGCCGTCGCTTCGGTGGCACCGGGCTTGGCACCACGATCAGCAAACAGCTAGTTGAGCTGATGGGCGGCCAGATTAGTGTGCAAAGCACCGAAGGCGAGGGCAGCTGTTTTAGCTTTACTGTGCCGTTGCAACCCGGTGTGGCACAGGTGCAACACCATACCGACCACACGCTGGCTTTACCGGCGTTATCTGTGTTGATCACCGACGACATAGTTCAAAATCTGGAATTGCTGCAACTGATGCTGGAGCGCGCCGGGCATACTGTGGTGGCGGTGGCAGATGGTGAGCAAGCAGTAGCGGCGGTACAACAGCAGCATTTTGATGTGGTACTGATGGACATTCAGATGCCGGTAATGGATGGTTTAGAGGCATGCCGGTTGATCCGTCAGTGGGAAGTTGCACAGCAGCGTAAGCCATTGCCGGTTATTGCCTTAACCGCCAGCGTGTTGGACGAAGATAAAGTTGCCGCCAAAGAAGCCGGTATGCAGGGGTTTGCCAGTAAACCGGTTGATTTTACTGCACTAAGTAGTGAAATAGCGCGGGTGCTGCAACTTACTACCGGTACCGCGGCTGTTAGCGCAGCGGCAAAACCTGCGCCATTGCAACTGCTGAATATGACAAAGGCCATGCAACTGTGGGGCTCGGTAACACACTATCAGCCGCAGCTTGAGCAATTTTTGCAACAGCAACAGCCCATGCTGCTAAAAGCCGCCGGGTATCTGCAGGCGCAGCGCTTTGACGAGTTGCAAAAAGTGGCGCATGCCATTAAAGGCGTGAGTGGCAACCTGGCACTGGAACAGCTGAGTAAACTCTGTGCTGAGTTAGAACAGGCTGCCCGGCAGCAACAGCATGAGCGGGCAGATAAAACCTTACAACAGATTATGCAAAGCTGGCCGCAATATCAGGCGGCCTGCCAGCAATTGCAACAACAGGCCGGTAACGGCGCAGCTAAGCCACTGCAACAGTTAGACGATAATACCCTTGCCGCGTTGCTCACTACCCTGCAACAGGCACTGCAGCGTCATGAGCTGGATGATGAAGTACTAAAACAGCTGGAAAATTACAGCGGAACGCATGAGGCACAGGTCTTATTGTTGCTGGATGCAGTAAACGATTTTGACTTCAGCCATGCTTTAGTTGTGCTGGAGCAGTTGCAACAGCATATCAACACAGGACAACACTAATGGCTGATAAGCAAACCTTGCTGCTGGTAGATGACGAGCCAACCAACCTGCGGGTGCTGCGCACTATACTGCAGGACGACTACCGGCTGCTGTTTGGCAAAAGTGGTGAAGAAGCGCTGCAACTGGTACAGCAACAACAACCGGACCTGATTTTACTGGATGTAATGATGCCGGGCATGACCGGCTACGATGTATGCACCCGCTTAAAAGCCAGCCCGGCGACCCAGCGGCTGCCGGTTATTTTTGTTACCGCGCTAAAAGACGAAGTAGACGAAACCAAAGGCTTTGCAGTGGGGGCGGTAGATTACATTACCAAACCGGTGTCGCCTGCTGTGGTTAGGGCCAGAGTAAAAACTCATTTGTCGCTGGTACGGGCCGACGAGCTGAAACAAACCCGGCTGCAGGTTATTCAGCGGCTGGGCCGGGCGGCAGAATATAAAGACAACGAAACCGGTTTACACGTAATGCGTATGAGCCACTACGCTCAGGTATTGGCACTGGCTTACGGCTTATCTGCGCAGCAAGCGGAAGACTTGCTGCATGCTGCGCCAATGCATGATATTGGCAAAATAGGCATTGCCGACAGTATTTTGCTAAAACCCGGCAAGCTTACCGCAGAAGAGTATCAGCAAATGCAACAGCATCCGTTGATAGGGGCAGAAATTATCGGTGAATGTGATTCTGAGCTGCTGCGTATGGCCAAAGTGGTAGCGCTGTATCATCACGAAAAATGGGATGGCAGCGGTTATCCGCATGGCCTGGCGGGTGAGGCTATTCCGCTTGAAGCCCGTATTGTGGCGGTGTCGGATGTATTTGATGCCCTAACCAGTGCGCGGCCGTATAAACAAGCCTGGAGTATTGAAGAAACACTGCAGTATATGCGGACGCAAAAAGGCCGGCATTTTGAGCCCCGGCTGGTCGATCTGCTGGAGCAACACCTGCCAGACATTCTGGCTATCCGTCAACGCTGGGCCGAGTAGCCAGCTGCCTGCGGATTGCCGGAGCACTTCGCTGTCGTAAATCATTAATTTTACTGTAAGAAAACCATCATATAGCTGCTGTAGTGTAGCGGCGTTCCTGATGGCAGGATGCAGTGCCACGGTTTTTACCTGAGTTGCTGTGGCTCAGGAGCACTAGCCAATCCGATAATAACCGTGCGCGCCAGGCCAGGTTGCTGTTATAGCGGCCGGGTCGGCGATAGCTATTAGCAGTGGGTACACAGATGCAGTCCTCTTTTAAACACAACGACATCAGCAAATTACAACAAAAACCATTAAGCCGTGCAGTACAGCACATTTTAATTAGTGCTGCGCTGGTGGCTGCTGCACCAGTGCTGGCGCAAACTACAGACAACAGCGCAGAGCAAGCTGTTGAGGTGATTTCAGTTACCGGCAGTTATAGCCGCAGCCTGGAAAAAGCCGTAGATCTGAAAAAAACCAATATCGGTTTTTCTGATTCTATCGTCGCTACCGACGTAGCCGACTTTCCTGAGCAAAACCTGGCTGAAGCGCTACAGCGGATGCCGGGCGTTACCATAGAACGCAATAAAGGCCTGGGCAGTAAAATTAACGTACGCAGCCTGCCAAGTGAATTTACCCATGTGTCGATAAATAACCTGGCGACAGCATCAGGCAGTGGTGGCCGCGATGTGGAATTTGATATTTTTGCCTCAGAAATTATTCAAAGCGTTACGGTGCAAAAATCGCCAACGGCAGCAGATGAAGAAGGCGGTATTGCCGGTTCGGTAATGATCTCAACCGCGCGGCCCTTTGATTACAGCGAGCGCAAGCTGATTGTATCGGCAGAAGGTGCGCACAACTCTATTTCTGAAGAAATTGACCCTAAGTTTTCTTTTTTAGCCAGCGACACATTTGGTGACTGGGGCGCTTTGGTCTCGTTTTCTAAAGCTACCCGCACTAACAGGACCGACGCCAACTCCGGTATTAACTTCAGGCCAATGGGCCGTTTTCTGGAAGCAACCGGTGTACGCTCTGATCAGGCCGCTGCCGTGCTGGAACGTGATGCCGGTATAGTGGTAGCAGATCGCAGAGATAAAAACGAAACCAGCCGGATTATCTTTCAGGACAAAGTAGGCGACCGGCTATACCTGAATGATCAGGATAAATGGGGCGCTACTGCATCGCTGCAGTACAAACCAGGCAATGATTTCAGCCTGACCTTTGATGCGATGAAAGGCGGCTACGATGTAACAGAAGATGAATACGATGCGGCAGCTTATTCTGCCTCCAGCCGCAGTACGCTGGAAACCATTCACGATTACGACGACACCACCTTAGCGCAATACGGCATAGTAGTACTGACCGATGTGTCTTACACCGCTACGCAGCACGAGTTTTTAAGCAAACAGCGCATTAACGAAACCGATTACTCGCAGTACAGCCTGACGCTGGACTGGCAAACCAATGGTTGGGATATCAACGGCCTGATAGGTTACTCGGGGGCGAAAAAACAGCGGGATTACGCCAACCTGAAGCATGTGGCCTATGCACCGTCACGCACACGCTGGACAGCAAGCGGCGGTGAAACCATTGTTAGTGCTAACCCGGCCAGTATTGATATGTACAACTCGCCGCAAAGCTACTTGTTTGAGGCATACGAAACCGAGCTGGAACGGGTGACTGACGATAAATATGCCGCCCAGCTCGACTTTAAAAAAGTGCTGGATCTGACATTTATGCCAGCTCTGAGCAGTGTACAGTTTGGTGTGCGTTACACTGATAAATCAAAAGAGCGTCAGTTTGGCAGTGCTAAAATTCAGGGCCCGGCTGCCGGTGATGCATCCTGGGTAAATACCCGTACTCTGGCCGACAGCGAATTGCAGTGGGTAACGGATATAGTGCCAGGCGGTGCGTACAAAGCTAAAGATCTGAACTGGATGCAGGTAGCTAACGACTACGCCCGCAGCACCTTCCGCTACGCCGGTTTTAGCACGCCGTTTAACGAGGGCGACTACTACCGCGTAGATGAAGAAGTTATCAGCCTGTATGGTATGGCAAACCTGGACTTTGAGCTGGCCGGCCTGCCGGTAACTCTGAATGCCGGTGTACGGGCGGTAGATACCTCGGTATTGTCTTTTGGTTACCACCAGGTGCAAAACGAAGATGGCTCTAATGGTTACACCGATACGCCAATTTCGAAAAAAGGCAGTTATAACGACTTACTGCCCAGCCTGAATATGACAGTGGAGCTGGCAGACGGCGTATTACTGCGCGCTGCAGCCTCAGAAACCCTGATGCGCCCGGCGCTGGGCGATATAGCATACAAACGCTCGGTTAGTTGGAGTGAATTCCGCTTTAAAGACGGTAACCCGGATCTTAAACCCACCACGGCCAAACAATGGGAAGCCGGTGTGGAGTGGTATCTGGAAAGCGGTGGTATTCTGGCGGCGTCTTACTTCTGGAAAGAAATTGACGGTGTGGTGCGTGAAGCCCTGACCGGTGTGGTAGAAAACGTTGAAAAACGCAATGCCAACGGCACTTTAGATGGTTACTACGATTTTGATGTTTTCCAGCCGGTAAATGCTGAAGGCTCGTACAAGGTAACCGGGCTGGAGCTGATTGCCCAACTGCCGCTGAATGTGCTGCATCCGGCATTGGAAGGTTTTGGCATTAACAGCAACTACACCATGCTGGATAACTCGTTAACCGGCGCTTCGGATTTGGATATTCCCACCCCGCCGGAAGGCCTGGCTGATAAAACCTACAACTTTACGCTGTATTATGAGAATGACCGCTTCGATACCCGCATTTCTTATAACTACAAAGATAAATACGTAGAGTATATCCACCTGAATATGTACCCGGTATACCGTGATGCGTATGGCCAGATAGATATCGCTATTGGCTATAACCTTACCGACAATATCAAGCTGAGCTTAAAAGGTATTAATATTACCGACGAAGAAGCTACCGGTTATACGTTAAGCCCGTTGTTCCCGGTAATGAATGAGTTTTCCGGTCGCCGGATCAGTTTAGGTATCCGCGCGGATTTCTAAGCGCAATAAGCACCCCGGCGCTGTAGCTTTGCGGTTACAGCGTTGGCGGTACACTGTTTTAATCTATATAGCAGTGGGCAAAAGTATGCAGTTTAAGCATTTTCCCGGTTTTTTTCTGGCAACAGGTATCGTGCTGGGGATCAGCGCCTGCTCTGAGCAACCAGACCCAACACTAGCTTTAACATCAGTATCAACAGCATTACCAACAGCTGATTTAGCCGCCGGGCAACAGCTGCAAATCGCTTTTATGCCGGATATTCATTTCCACGATATTTACGCTAATTTCAGCGATGGCGCCTTTGCCGGTTTACCTAACAGCCTAAGCGGTAAACACGCCACTATCCGCAGCATGGCAGCCCAGCTTAAATCTACCCGGTTATTTAATGAAAACTACTTTGCTTTACTGGCCGCACTGGACGATGCCGCCGCGCGTGGCATTAAGCTGATAGCCCTGCCGGGCGATTTTAGCGACGATGGCCAGCCGCTGCATATTCGTGGCCTGGCGGCTATTTTGCAGCATTACAGCAACGCTTACGGCATGCAGTTTTTTGCCGCCCCCGGTAACCATGACCCGGTACGCCCCTTTAGCCGCCCGGCCGGTAAAAGTGATTATTTAGGGATTAATGGCTACGAGCAGCCCATCTACAGCCCCGGCAGTGCTGCGTGTTCCGGTAAATTACCCGCAGTACAACGCCACAGCAAACTCAGTACCATTTGCAGCGAAGAGGTAAAAGAGCTGGGCTATAAAGAGATTATGGCGCAGTTGGCGCCGTTTGGTTTTTACCCGCAGCCGGGTTATTTGTATTGGGAAACGCCGTACAGCAATTACAACGAAGGTAATTATCACTTCAGCCAGGCCAGTGAACAGGCTATATACACTCAGCGCCAGTATGAAATATGCCTGCAAGGTACCGGCGGGCGCTATAAGCAGCCAGGTTACAGCCAGTGCAGTATGGTGCCCGACAGCAGTTACCTGGTAGAGCCGGTAGAGGGGCTATGGTTGCTGGCAATAGATGCCAATGTCTATTTGCCGCAGGCCGGTGACAACGGTTATGCCGGGGCCGGCAACGCCGGTTATAACCGCATGTTCAGCCATAAAACCCAGGTAACAGACTGGATAACCCGGGTAGTACAGCGCGCTGAGCAAGCCGGTAAAACTCTGATTGCCTTTAGCCATTACCCGATGAGCGAGTTTTATAATGGCCAGTCGGATGCGATAGCCATGCAGTTTGGCGCCGATAGTTTTCAGCTGGCCCGCCGCCCGGCCGACAGTGTCAGTAATATGTTGGCCGCTACCGGTTTAAAGCTGCATATTGGCGGCCATATGCATATTAACGACACCGGCATCAGCCGTAGCCCCGATGGTAAAGTGCTGGTAAATGTACAGGCACCATCGCTGGCGGCTTATGTACCGGCCTATAAGCTGGTAACAATAAAACCGCAGCACAACGTTGAAGTGCAAACCGTGGTGCTGCACGATATTCCGCGTTATAACGAGCTGTTTGAACATTATCTGCAAGAGCATAACACTCTGGCGCAGCAGGGCGCACCGTTGTGGAATAAAGCGATTTTAACGGCAAATAATTACCGCGAATTTACCAACTGGCACCTTAGTGAATTAACCCGGCAGCGCTTTTTACCGCAAGACTGGCCCGCGCCACTGCGTGACAACCTGCTGGCATTAAATGGCTGGCAACTGCTGGTGTTATCACAACTGCAAAGCCCATTGCAGTTAACGCAGCTACTGGCAGAGTTAGTCACTTTGCAGCAAAGCCAGAACTGGCAGCAAGCGGCGACGGCTGCTGATGCTCTGGCAACAGAGGCTGGCCTGGTAGCAGAGGATTTTGCCAACTGGAATGGCTTTGATTTAGCGGTAGATTTTTACCGGCTGCGTAATGCCGGCAGCCTGGCGTTGCAGGATATCAGCCCACTGCGGCTGGCGCAGTATCAGCTGCTTACACGTTTACTGGCAGCGAAAGCTGAAGCTGAAACCGGCAGCAACAGCGACAGCTTTGCCCGGCAGTTTGGTGACTTGTTTCAGCTGCTACAGGCCTTTCGCCATGGTGACAGCGATATGCACTTTAGGCTGGATTTAAGCAATGGCAGTATCAGCGATTTAAGCCGGTAGCTAATCAGTACTTTATACAGTGCCGGCTATTCAACATACATTTCTTTACCCAGCGCTAATTTGTAGGCATCGGTTTTTGCAGCACAGCCGGCATACAACTGCTCAAGGAGTTGCATATCGGCGCGATTTTGCCGTTTAAGTGCTACAGCCTGTTCGGCCAGTGGCAGTAAATTCGGCGCTGGCTCTTCACCTTTAAGATAAAACAGCACTGCAGCTGCACTGGCATTAACGCCACCGGTGTCGTTTAGCGCCGTTACCAGGTTTTCACTGGCATCGCCGCATACTGTGCGTAGCACCGGCCAGGGGCTTTCTATTACATCTGCCAGCAGCGCGTCGGTAGTAAAGGTTTTACACCGTGCGGTAACTTCGGTGTTGATTTGCTGTTCGGCTTTGCCTTGCTGCCAGCCCTGATACGCCAATGTGATCAGTTTAGCGCCGGCACTGTCTGGCAAGCGGCCAAGCCGTTCTATAGTCATATTGAGCGGATGGCCCATTTCCAGCCAGTTTTGGGCACCGTAAACTGCCGCAGGGGCGTCGATGTCACATTGGTTAAATTGCGCTGTTGCCAATAGCGGCGTACATAGTAACGGCAGCAAATACAGGTTATGCAGGGCAAAACGGGCCATAGTATCTCCTTGTGTAATAACACTCTTATTTAATAACGCTGCTTTTTAGTGTTAGCTATAACGGCTGAACTGGCAATGTTCTTCCCACCGCTGCCGATTGCTCAGCCAGTTCAAGCAACTGCATTACGCTACAGGCCTGCTGTGGCGGTACCGGGTTTGCGCCTTTGCCATTTATAGCCGCAACAATGGCGGCGTAATAGTGCTGATAACAACCTACTGCTGTGCTGTAGGGGGTAACGTGATCTGCCTGATACAGTAAGCCGGGTTTGGGGTCGATGCCCCAGCCGGTATCAGCAGGGGTTAAACCTTGCTTTAGCTGCTCTTCCTGTATATCCAGGCCAAACTTTTGCCAGCTGCCATGTTGGGCCTGCAAGGTAAAGCGTGGGGCAGGTGCAGCGGCCAGCATAGAGGCACCCAGAGTTACGCTAAAGTGGCCGTAATCCAGTAACACCGAGAACCAGTCGGTAGCGGTGGCTTCTGGCCGTAGCATTTTTAAGCTGGCAGTAATGCTGTGTGGCAGGCCAAATAACACCAGGCTTTGGTCCAGCAGGTGTGGGCCTAAGTCGAACCATAAACCGGCGCCAGGCCCGGCCTGTTCACGCCAGCGCTGGCGTACCTGCGGCCGGAAACGGTCAAAGCGTGACTCTAAATGCGCTACCTGGCCCAGCTGAGCGCTATTTAGCAGGTGCTGCAGGCTGAGAAAATCGGCATCAAAACGGCGGTTATGAAATACCGACAGCAGCAATTTTTGCTCTGTAGCCAGCGCCGTTAAAGCTTTGGCTTCTTTAAAGGTAAGCGCAAAGGGTTTGTCTACCACGACATGCTTACCGGCGCGCAGTGCCAGTTCGGCCAGTGGGGCGTGGCTGTCGTTCGGGCTGGCAATAACCACCAGATCAATTTCTGCCAGTTGCACGGCGGCGGTGTAATCGGCCAGTACCGTAATATCAATCCCCAGCTCTTGCCGAACCTGTGCCGCCTGCGATGACGCGACATGCGTTAGCTTAAGGCCCGGTGTTGCCCGTAGCAGCGGGGCATGAAAGGTTTTACCGGCATAACCATAACCTACCAGCAGGGTGCGCAGTTCTGAAGCCATTGGCATTTGCTCTCACACTTAAATACTAAGCCGGTTACTTTGCGAAAATAACTGCCGCAGTGCAACTTAAATCAAAAGCGCAACTGAAAATCAGGGCAACTGGAATGACAAAGCTGGCTTTACCGGATTATATGATTTATATATACTTCGTATATTAAGCCTTAGTAGCGGAGTATCACTTTGGGTATTGTTAAAATTGCAGATGAACTGCATGAAGAAATTCGTAAAGCCAGCGGCGCTATGTCGCGCTCTATTAATGCACAGGCCGAATTCTGGTTGAAAATGGGCATGCTGGCCGAGCTGCACCCAACGCACAATTATCAGCAATTAGTGCAGATGTTGCTGCAGCAGGCAGAGTTTAAGCTGGCAGGAGAGACAGATGAGCGGCGTTCAGCTTAAAACTGCCGCCGAGCTGGCGCTGCAACGTGAAGCCGGCCGCTTACTGACCAGAGTATTTGCTATGCTGGACAACAACATCGTAGCGGGTATGTCTACTCTGCAGATCAATGATTTAGCCGAGCGCTATATAGTTGATGAATTACAGGCGCGCCCGGCCAGCAAAGGCCAGTATGGTTTTGCTTATGTGCTTAATACCTCGGTTAACGATGTGGTATGTCATGGCGTGCCATCAGCTACACAGGTGCTGAAAGACGGTGATATTGTTAATGTGGACATTACGCTGGAAAAACACGGCTTTATTGCCGACTCCAGCAAAATGTACGGCATTGGCGGGCTGAGTTTTCCGGCGCGCCAGTTAATAGATGACTGTTACAGCGCGCTATGGCTAGGTATTAAGGCGGTAAAACCCGGTGCCCGTTTAGGCGATATCGGCTTTGCTATTGAGCAGTTTGCCCGCAGCAAAGGCTATAGCGTGGTGCGCGAATATTGCGGCCATGGCATTGGCCGTGAAATGCACGAAGCACCGCAGGTGCTGCATTATGGTGCCGCCGGAACCGGTATGCAGTTAAAGCCCGGTATGGTATTCACCATAGAGCCCATGCTGAATCAGGGCAGTGCTAAAGTAAAAACCAAAAAAGATGGCTGGACAGTAGTAACCCGCGATAAAAAATTATCGGCACAGTGGGAGCACACTATTGCTGTAACTGAGAGCGGGGTAGAAGTATTAACGTTGCGGCCGGAAGAACAAGCGCAGTTGTGTTAATAAACATAAACAAAACAGCAAATTTGAGCATTTCATCAAACGGGTACTAATGTTAGCCTGTAAGCACTTGCTCTGACTTAGCGGACTTTTTATGCGTTTTTCAGCTTTTGCACTGTGTTTACTTATTGCCCCGGCGCTGGCAGCTAACACGCCCTGGCCGGTACAGCCGGTATTAATGTTAAAGCCTCAGATGCAACAGGTAGTGGCTGCAGATGCAATGCTGGAACAACTGGCCGAAGGCTTTCGCTGGGCAGAAGGGCCGGTAGCCGAACCGGAAACCGGCGATATTCTGTTTTCTGATGTGCCCGAAAATACCGTTTACCGCTGGAATAAAACACAGGGCTTAACGGTGTATTTGCAGCCATCCGGTTACACTGGCCTGTACCCGGACAATAACTTACAGGAAGGTGCCAACGGCCTGATTTTTAATGCTGATAACCAGTTAGTGCTGGCGCAGCATGGCGACCGGCGCCTGGCAGTATTGCAGGACGCCTCCGGTAAATTACCGCGTTATCAGACCCTGGTGAGCCATTATCAGGGCAAATTGCTTAATAGCCCGAATGATCTGGTGCAGCATAGCAGCGGTGCTTATTACTTTACTGATCCGCCTTATGGCTTAAAAGGCGGTGATGATTCAGCGCAAAAACAGCAAAGCGTAAATGGCGTATACCGGCTGGCCGCAGATGGCCAGATCACGCTGTTAGCTGATAATTTAACGCGGCCTAATGGCCTGGTGTTTTCTCCGGACGGGCAATGGCTGTATGTTGCCAATTCTGATCCGGCAGCGGCACAGTGGTGGCGTTATGCCGTTAACGACGATGGCAGTTTGGCCACTGGCGAGCTGTTTTTTGATGCCACTGCAGCCACTAAAACTGCCAGCGGCCTGCCCGATGGCTTAAAAGTGCTGCCATCAGGCGTATTGCTTGCCACCGGGCCGGGTGGTGTTTGGGTGTTATCGCCACAGGGCGAACATCTTGGCACAATACAAACCGGCGTAGCCGCGGCCAATGTGGCGTTAAGCCGTGACAACAGCTGGCTGTATATTACTGCCAGCAGTTATTTGCTCAGGGTTAGGCTGTTGAATTGAAGGGGGTATTTCTAAGTCTCTTAAACGCCTATCTCAAGATTTGTAATGGCTATCAAGGATGTGATTTTTATATTAAATGATGGCTGTAAATCTGTTCGATACACAGCCATAGTTTAGAAAAAATATGTAGTATGTTCTTATGGAATGTAACGTTTCACAAGAACATGTAGTGTTGCTGAATTGTCATTCATATGTTTGAAGTGTCCTCTGCCATGCCAGCTGTAATAACATCCGTCTCTACTCGGAATGTATTTACCAAGCGTTCTGTTAAGGTTGTCATTAATTAATATGGAACAGTGATACACATAATTTCCTTCATCAATAGTTCCGGGAGTAACGCCATTCTGTAAAATAAAATTTTTGTTGGCAGCAGTTAGCCTCACAGCCTCATAGTTATTACCTTTAAGCACATAAAAAGAACGGTTTGCATGCTCTTTTCCTTTCCACTCAACATAGCACACGCCCTCTATAAGCTTTCCAGGAACTCTGCGTTCGCTCATATCTGTGCAATAAAACATATCCATCTGTCTCCCAGACTCCATGCCTCCAAAATGAACATATAAATAAGGGTTTAGAAAATTAAAATCAAAGTCGGTATCATATTCTCCAAACCAAGCAGCACTGGATTGGAAGGGTAATAAGATTGAAATTAAAAATAACATTTTACTAAAAATACTTCTCATTTTGTTTTTATCTCCTTATTGTTGAGCACCTATGTTATTTATATTTTTAATTTATGTCAATTGGTTGGTTTTGTCTCGTGTGTTGGCCGTGTTGCTGGGCAAAGCGCAGGGCTTTGCCATCGATAATGGTTTCTCTGCACTCTGCAGTTAAACAGATCCGTTGCTGGCTTTGCCAGTTGTTAAGCGTTATTAAGCAATGATACCCGGCGTAGCTGTGGTTTTAGCCATTGCAAAACATCATCTACGCAGCTGTACACCACCGGTATTACCAGCAGGCTGAGAAAGGTAGAGGTGATCAGGCCGCCAATAACGACAATTGCCATCGGGGCGCGAAAGCTGGGATCGCCGCCCATACCTAAGGCGATCGGCATCATGCCGGCGCCCATGGCAATGGTTGTCATCACTATTGGCCGGGCACGTTTGCGGCAAGCGTCGATAACGGCGTCCCAGCGGTTTAGCTGGTGTTCGCGTCTGGCAATGATGATGTAATCAATCAGCAGAATAGAGTTTTTGGTGGCGATGCCCATTAACATAATTAAGCCAATCATCGCCGGTAACGACAGGGCGGCATTAGTTAAAAACAGCGCCAGAAAGGCACCCGGTACAGAAAGAACCAGCGCGGTAAGGATAGTTAGCGGCTGAATAAAATCTTTTAGTAACAATACCAACACCATATAAATACAGATCACGCCGGTTAACATGGCCACAGCGAAACCGCTGGCGAGTTCACCCATCATTTCAGCGTCGCCCAATGTAGTTTGGAACACACCGGGCGGCAGGGTTTGCAGGCTTGGCAGCGCTAGTACAGCCTGCTCAACCACACCCAGCGGCAGGTTGTTTAGCTCTACTTCAAAGTTAGTATTACGCATCCGGTCAAAACGGGCAATTTCAGCCGGGCCACTGCCTATTTCCAGGCGGGCGACGTTTTCCAGTGCTACCGGACCGCGGGCACCGGGTATGGGTAAGCGTTTAAAGGTGTCAAAGTCTTCGCGGGCGATATCGTTCAGGCGCACTACTACCGGCACCTGGCGTTCACTCAGGTTCAGTTTGGGCAAGTCCTGATCATAGTCGCCGGCGGTGGCAACCCGTAGCGTATCGGCAATGGCCGAAGAGGTCACACCAAGGTCGGCTGCGCGGGCAAAATCAGGGGTAACAATCAGCTCCGGCCTTACCAGGCTGGCCGTTGAGGTAACGGCACCAATGCCCGGGATAGTGCGCAGTTCGCGCTCTACCTGCAGTGCATGTTGCTGTAGAATACGGCTATCTTCGCCAGCCAGCACCAGCATATAGTTTTCGCTTCCGCCCATACCGACTTTAACCCTGGCACCTGGCAAGGTGCTTAACATTTCGCGCAATTGCTGTTCAATTTGTTGTTTATGTAAGCCAGCCCGCTGATGCCGATGGGTAAGGCTAAGCGTCAGTACCGCAGAGCGCACACTGGCGGCTGTGCTGCCTGCGTCATTGAATGCCCCCGAGCTGCTACTGCCAATAGCAGTGTAAACCTGTTTTACATGCTCATTTTGCTGCAGTATCTGGCGTGCCTGTTCAGCCAGGGCGATGGTGTCCTGCAATTTAGTGCCAGGCTGCAGTGTAAGCCTAACCTGGGTTTGCTGATTATCATCTGCCGGCATAAAGGTGCCGGGCAGCACCATTGCCAGCATAATGCCGCCAGCAAAAAATACTGATGCAGCAGCAAGGGTGGTGCTTTTGTGCTGCAAACACCAGTTCACCAGATTAAGGTAGTGGCGGATCCAGCCCGGCTCTGGTTTAACCTGCTGCTGAGGTGAGCGCAGCAGGTACGCAGCCATCATTGGCGTAAGCATGCGGGCCACCAGCAGGGAAAACAGCACTGCTATGGCGGCTGTCCAGCCAAACTGTACGAAGAACTTGCCTATTACGCCGCTCATAAAGGCGGTGGGTAAAAATACCGCTATCAGTGTAAAGGTGGTGGCAACCACTGCCAGACCTATTTCATCGGCAGCTTCCATAGCTGCCTGGTACGGCGTTTTGCCCATTAGCAAGTGGCGCTCGATGTTTTCAATTTCAACGATAGCATCGTCAACCAACACACCAATCACCAAAGATAACGATAATAAGGTGACGGTATTGAGCGAAAAGCCCATCATGTGGATCACCATAAAGGTGGGAATGATAGACAGAGGCAGTGCCAGCGCAGAAATAAAGGTAGCGCGCCAATCGCGTAAGAACAGAAATACCACCAGTACCGCCAGCAAGGCACCTTCATACAATAGCTGCATGGAACCGGCATAATTCTCTGCTACCGGGTCAATCAGGTTAAACACTTCTGTTACGCTGATGTCCGGCCGCTGTGCTTGCAGTTGTTGCAGCGCCGCCCGTACCCCTTCTGCTACTTCAATTTCGCCGTAACCGATGGCGCGGGTGATCTCAAAACCGACCACAGCTTCGCCATTAAGAAAGGCCGCAGAACGTTGCTCAGCCACGGTGTCAGACACTGTGGCTATTTGATCCAGCCGCAGCCTGCGGCCATCAGTTAGTGTAATTTCCATTGCTGCGAATTCTGCAGCCGATTGCACGGTAGCAATGGTTCTTACCGATTGTTCCATACCGCCAAAATGGGCGCGGCCACCGGCGGCTTCCTGCTGTACCAACCGTAACTGGCGTGAAATATCGGCGGCAGTGGTATTGAATGCCAACAGGGCGGCAAAATCCAGATCAACGCGTATTTCACGGTTAACGCCACCCACTCTGCTAATAGCACCTACGCCCCTAACTGCCAGCAGAGTTTTGCTGATATCGTTATCAACAAACCAGGATAAAGCTTCGTTATCCATCTGTGCTGAGCTCAGGCTGTAAGTCAGAATAGGTGAGCCGGACAATTCTTGCTTTTTTATTACCGGATCGCGCAAATCTGATGGCAGATCGGCCCGGATGCGCGATACCGCATCACGCACATCATCAACGGCTTCCTGTATCGGACGCTCCAGCCGGAACTCTACCGAAATACTGGCTTCACCGTCGGTCAGGTTGCTGTAAATATGTTTAACGCCCTGTACGGTAGCCAGAGAGCTTTCGATTTTACGCACTACATCGGTTTCAAGTTGCGACGGAGAAGCCCCTGGTAACTCTACTGTTACGGTAACAGTGGGTAAATCAAGATCAGGTAAATCCTGAACTTTCATCGCGCGAAAACTAATAATTCCGGCAAAGGTCAGCAGAATAAACAGCAGAATAGCCGGCGTAGGGTTACGTATGGCCCAGGTAGAGATATTTAAATTCATTTTATACTCCGGCTACATCGCTTCGTCTGATGAAGCGGTTAGCGCCGCTGTTGTCGCGCTGGGTTTTGCAGATTGCCGTGTGGCAGGCAGGAGGGAGACAACCTGCACCAAATCGCCATCGCCGAGAAAGGCTCCGCCCGTTGCAACTACCTGATCGGCCGGAGTAATGCCGCTGGTAATTTCGACAAAATCAGCAGTACGCCGCCCGGTGCTGACTTTGGTTTGCCTGACGCGGCCATCCGGGCCTACACGCAGCACATAGCTAAACCCATCCCGCAGTTGCACGGCACTTTGCGGCAGTGTTAGTACCTCAGCGGTACCCAGGTCAAACTGGCCGCGGGCAAAGCTGCCGGCCCGGGTGGTGCTATCGGCGGGCAGGTCAACATAGACCAAAGCGTTACGGGTTTGGGTATCGACGACCGGGGCTATCATTCGCAGTGAACCTGTGATGGTGTTACCGCCGGCCGGTGTAACCTGTACCACTTGCCCCGGCTGCAGTTTTGCCAAATCTTGGGAGGACACTTCAGCCCGCCATTCCAGCCGGCTGCCGCGGATCAGCCGGAACAGCTCCTGGCCTACCGGCAACACAGCTCCGACAGTGGCAGCTCTGGCAGAAATTATGCCGTTATCAGGTGCCAGTACCTGCGTTTGTTTCAGGCGTAGGTGTTGTGTATCCAGATTAGCTTGTGCCGATTTAAGCCTGGCCTGTGCGGTTTTCTCTGTGGTGCGGTATTGCTGAATTTGCTGTGCAGACAGCGCGCCGCTGCGTTGCAATTCAATAGCACGCTTTACGTTGTCGGCAGCCTCAGCCAGTACCGCTTCGGCTTCTGCTACGGCAGCCTGGCTCTGGGCCAGTTCTGCCTTAACAGTATCTGCGGCGAAGGTCGCCAGCACCTGGCCACGCTGTACAACATCGCCAACATTTACATTGACTTGTGCCAGCCTTAAGCCGTCGGTTTCATTACCGATAATGGCTTCCTGCCAGGCACTGATACTGCCATTGGCTGATATTGTCAGAGGTAATGCTATAAGTTGCGGTGTTGCCAGGTTAACTGTCAACGTTGGCTTAGCGGCTGCAATGCCGGGGTTGTTTGCTGGCGTATCAGCAGCGATGACTATTGCCGCAGTAATGGCCACCACAAACACTGTGGCTATTAAAACAACCTGATGTGACCTTTTCATATTCTGCTTCCTTATTCGATCGGGCATAGCAGCTATTTTCCGGTAAGTTGTCTTTCAGCAAACTTACTGACACAAAAACAGCAAAAAAAAGTTTTGGTAAGTTTTAAGTAAGTCAGGCGGTGGATGATGGTGGTTCTTTTACATAAATATCATCTGAAAGGAACTGATTTATGCGCTTATGTATCTCAACCCTGCTTTATGTTAAAGCAGCTGCTTTGGTTATGTTGCTTGCGGGCTTACCTTTAACTGTTGCTGCACAGCAACCGGATGAGGGGACTTCATGGGGATTGGGTGTGGCAGCAGGCAGCCGCCAGCAGGCTTACACTGATATTGACCGCAACAACAGAGTACTGCCGATACTAAGCTATGAAAACCGCTATATCCGGGTGGCCGGGCCAGAGTTAGCCGTAAAGTTACCGGGTTATCAGTTTAGCGAGTCGAATAAAATTAATTTCAGTATTCTCGGCAGATACGACTTTACTGACTATAAACAAAGCGATGCGCCAATCCTTAACGGTATGGAAGATCGCGACGGTGGTTTCTGGACCGGAGTTAAAGCAGAATGGCAAAACAGCCTGGTTAATATTAGTGCTGAATATACTACTGAAGTGGTGGGAGACAGCGAAGGTAGCGCAGTTAATTTGGGTTTAGAGAGAACCTGGCATTTTAGACAGCAGTTTACGTTTACTCCGCGGCTGGTAGTGAGCTTACTGGATAAAAAGTATGTTGATTACTACTATGGCGTGCGCGCCAATGAAGTAACGGCTGACCGGGCTTATTATCAGGGGGAGTCGGCAGTAAATTTTGAGGTTGGCGCTCGTGGAGGTTATATGTTTAAACAAAAGCATTTTGTGTTTCTGGATGTTAGCGTTACCAGCCTGGCAGCAGAAATAAAAGACAGCCCTCTGGTAGACAGCTCAACAGAAAACCGGGTGATACTCGGTTATATATACCGTTTCTGATGAACCGCATCCTGTTACTTGAAGATCACGAGCGCTTAGCCCGGCTGATAGGCGAAGGGCTGGCACAGGCTGGTATTGTCGCCGATGTATTTAGCCGCATTGACCATGCCTGGGTAGCTTTACAGCAGGTGCCTTATCAGGCACTGGTGATAGACCGTGGCGTACCGGATGGTGATGGCTTATCGCTGTTGCGGCGTTTACGTGAGGCTGGCAATACTATTCCCTGTCTGGTACTGACTGCGCGCACGGCACTAAATGATCGGGTAGAAGGGCTGGATGCCGGTGCCGATGATTATCTGGCCAAACCCTTTGCCATGGAAGAAATGCTGGCGCGGGTGCGGGCACTACTACGCCGGCCGGCTGAAGTAAGGCCACTGGAACCCCGGTGTGGCGATTTAACCTTGCGCCCGGCTGACAGCCTTATGTGCTGCAATGGTAAAAGCGAGACACTGGCGCAGGCCGAGCTGCAAATTATGCTGTTACTGGTACGCAGATGTAATGAATCTGTGCGCCACAGTGCGCTTGAAGCCGCCGGTTGGGGCTTTAGTGAGGCTGTTACGCCCAACGCACTGGATGTAGTGCTACACCGGCTGCGACGCAAACTGCAGGCCATTGGTTCGCAGCAGCGGATAGTAAATATAAGAGGTATAGGTTATGCGCTTCGTAACGATGCTTCATTTCAATAGTTTACGCCTGCAGGTGCTACTGTCGTATCTCGCCGGGATGATTCTGAGCGTAATATTGCTGGTGTTGGCTGCGGTTTGGGTGTTGCACGATAATACGCTTGCCAGAATGGATCTGGCTGACGCAGCGGCAGGGATATCTGATGATATCAGGTACGACGACAATGGTATGCCGGTTGGATTTGCTGCGAAGGTAGAGGATGTGACCTGGTTGTTTGAAAGTGTCCCGCGTGAAACGGCGTATCGTATACTGGACGAAGCCGGTAATGTGGTGTTGCAATCGGGTACCGGCGAGTCTATCTGGCCTGAGGGCAAAGCGTCACCCAGACCGGTGCGTGGCCTGTTTGATTTTGAGCATAACGGGCTGACTATGCATGGGGCAACTGAGCCAATAATACACAATGGTAAAATCTGGCACTTGCAGCTTACCGCCAGCACAAGATTTATGGAGCTTATGCATCGCCATATTGCCCTGCCGCTGGTGGGAGCGGGTGTTGCGCTGTTTAGCGTGGTGCTGTTGCTTGCTTTTGGTTTGTGTGCTTACATCACGTTGCGCTATACCCTCCGGCCGCTAAAAGAGATATCCCGGTCTGCGTCCACTATCTCTCCTTATTCTCTGGATATTCGTTTGCCGGTTAAAGGGGTGCCAACTGAACTTATCCCGCTGGTAAACAGCTTTAATCAGGCTTTGGAACGTCTGGAACAAGGTTATCGTGTACAGCAGGAGTTTCTGGCCACCGCCGCGCATGAACTAAAAACCCCGCTGGCATTAATCCGCGCCCAGCTTGAATTGATGCCAGAGACAGAACCGCGCAACTGGTTACTGCATGATGTCAGCTATATGTCGCGCCAGGTGCAGCAATTGTTATTGCTGGCAGAGGCCAGTGAACGGCAGAACTATAAGTTTATCCGGGTTAATGTGCCGCAACAGGTAGCAGAGGCAGTTGCTTATTTGCAGCGTATGGCAGACGCCGCACTGGTGCAGCTTAATCTGGAACTGCATGCTTCCGACGTCATATCGCAGGCTGATAAAGGTGCGCTGTTTACGTTGCTAAAAAACCTGCTGGAAAATGCCATACAACATGCACCTGAAAGCAGCACTGTGTCGGTAGATGTGTTCTCAGACAATATTACCGTGCGCGACCACGGCCCGGGCATTGAAGATGCACAATTACCAAAGTTGTTTGACCGCTTCTGGCGCGGTGCACACAAGCGTGATACCGGAGCCGGGCTTGGCCTGACCATTTGCCGTGAAATTGCTCTGGCACATGGCTGGGTGTTATCAGCCCATAAAATGCAACCGGGGTTGATGCTCCGGTTGCAGTTGCAGACAACCAACGGTGTGCCTGTGCACAACGTATAGCTTTTAACTTAAGGGTTATATCCGGATTTCAGCATGAGCACGTTAATTTATCACCTAACAAGCGCGCCTTATTTGCCGTTAACACAACAGGCCGGGCGTGTCCGGCTGGTTAGCCTGCTTATGCTAAGCGTGCTGTCGGCGCTTAGCTTTATGTTTTTGTCAGCATGCGCCTCACTTGAAGAAATTCAGCAGCCGGTAGCAGCGGTAAGTTTTAATGATTACCAGAATGAAACACGCAAAAGCATGTGGCAGCAGCGTAGTTTTCAGTTGCCGGATAAAGAGGCAGAACTGTTTTGGAATGCTCCCCGGCAATGGTGGCCGGTTAACCAGCCTGAGAATATAGCGCCAAAGCGGGGCATTTTGCTGGTACACGGGCTGGGGGATTCGCCATGGTCGTTCCATGACATTGCCCGGGAGCTGGCGGCACAGGGGTTTCTTGTCCGTACTGTTTTACTGCCTGGCCATGGCACTACACCCTATGACATGCTTAGCGCCACTGCCGAACAATGGCAAAATGTGGTTTATCAGCAAGCCAGGGTTTTGCAAGACGATGTGGACGGCGAGATCTTTCTCGGAGGCTTTTCCACAGGGGCTAATCTGGCATTAGAGTACGCCTATCGCCACCCTGATGTGGCCGGGCTGGTATTGTTTTCGCCTGCTTTTAAAACTACATCGCTTGACTGGCTGGCCCCTGTTATTGCCAAAGTGCGGCCGTGGCTAAGATCACCGGAGCAGGGAGATGCCATGCAAACTCCGCTACGTTATCTGAATGTACCGGCAAACGGCTTTGCGCAGTTTTACCGCACCAGTGTTACTGCACGCCGGCTGCTGGACCGCCCATACAACAAACCGGTGTTTATGGTTGTAGCAGAACATGATTCAGTGCTTAATACCCGCTACCTGCTGGATGTATTTCAGCAGCGCTTCGTGCATGCGCAAAGCCGGCTGATATGGTACGGTGCAAAACCAGACAACCTTATCGATGAAAAGCGCATTTTTATCCGCACGGATAAGCTACCGCAAGAGCGTATTAGCCAGTTTTCGCATATGGGTTTGTTGTTTGCACCAGACAATCCGCTATACGGCAGAGAGGGCAGTCAGCGCATCTGTGCAAACGGCCTTAACAGCACCAGGCGGCAGGCTTGTGAGCAAGGGGCTAAAGTGTGGTATTCAGACTGGGGTTATAGTGAGGATGGCAAGATCCACGCCCGCCTGACATTTAACCCCTATTTCGATTGGCAAAATACGGTTATGGCAACTGTGCTGAGTAGTCAAAGCGAGCCGCAGTTCTCTGTTGAGTACATCAGATAAGTAAATAACGGCAAGTTTGCGCTTTCCTGCCTAGCCTCTTAGCGTAACAAACTCTTCTGCACTGGTAGGGTGCAGTGCCACAGTGGCGTCAAAATCAGCTTTGGTGGCACCCATTTTTATGGCGACTGCAAAGCCTTGCAGCACTTCGTCCATACCTTCGCCAATGCCGTGCAGGCCGACGACTTTTTCGTCTTTACCTGTGCATACCAGTTTAAAGCGGCTAAGAGCGCGATGCTCGGTTATGGCGTTATACATAGCAGCAAAGCCAGAGCGGTACACTTTTACATTGGCTGCGCCATACTTTTCAATGGCTTCTGCTTCGGTTAAGCCGATAGTGCCGATAGGCGGATGGCTGAACACTACGGTTGGGATCAATGAGTAATCCATATGTGCATCGGGCATATTTTTATTAAACAGGCGCTCTGCTAATAAACGGCCGGCTTTAACGGCTACCGGGGTAAGCTGTGCTTCGCCGGTAACGTCACCTACGGCATAAATGCCTTTTACATTGGTATTCTGATATTTATCGGTACTGATAAAACCATCTTTATCTGTTGTTACCCCGGCTGCTGCCAGGTTGAGTTTGTCACTGGCAGGTTCACGGCCGATGGCCCAGATTACACAGTCTACGCCGGTAAACTCAACGCCGTTATCACAATGCACGATTAAGTTACCATCGCTGATTTTCTCTATTTTAATCACGTTGGTTTGCTTATGCAGTTTGAGTTTGTCCTGTGTCATCCGCTCAAGCAGCATATCGGTAATGTCAGAGTCAAAACTGCGCAGTGGTTTATCGCCACGTATTAGCAAGTGTGTATCTGTGCCAAGTGCATGCAATACACCGGCAACTTCTACCGCAATATAACCGGCACCTATTACCAGTGCTTTTTTCGGCTGCTCTGTTAAGGCAAAAAAGCCGTCTGAATCTATACCGTGCTCTGCGCCCGGAATATCAGGCAGGACCGGGCGGCCGCCGGTGGCGATGGTAATATGATCGGCAGTAATACGCTCGCCGTTAACTTCAATGGTACGCTCGTCAATAAAGCGGGCAAAACCTTCAATATAAGTTACGCCATTAGTATCAAAGCCTTTGTGATAACTGCCATGAATGCGCTGGATATAAGCTTCGCGGTTTTTTACCAGCGTGGCCCAGTTAAAGCTGTTTTGTGTGATGTCAAAACCATAAGCCGGGCTGTATTTGAGCGCTTCGGCAACATGGGCGCCGTACCACATTACTTTTTTCGGCACGCAACCGACATTTACGCAGGTACCACCGACAGCTTTTGCTTCAATTACTGCAGCAGTGGCACCACGCATAGCCGCACGGTTGGCGCTGGCAATACCGCCGCTGCCGCCTCCAATAGACAGATAGTTAAAATGACGAGACATCAGACAATTCCGCAAAGTAGACATTACTGCGGTTATAGGGGTTAGTGTGGTGTTTTACAAGCCCTGTTGCCAGACTGAGCTATACCGGCGACAGGGCGTAGGGCCGTCGTTACAGCTTTTTTAAATCAATACTGTTGGCCAGCGCTAACATGGTGCTTTGGTTGGCGTTATTGCCGCGCACGGTAATCATGGCGCCGCCTTGGGTGACAAACTGAATTTCCAGGCTATTACCATCTACCCGTTGCACAGCCTGCAGCCCCTGAATTTTGGTTAGTTTGCCGCCTGACATGGCAATCATCGACGGGTTGCTCAGCATCATGGCAAAAGCCTGTAACATGGGCGAATCCATCATCAGTTCAATATCAATGCTGTCACTGTCATTGTAGTAGTTGCGTGAGGCGCTGATACCGCCGCCAAACATCGCTGCTGCGGCTACTTCAGCATTGGCATCCTGCGCCTGCCAACCACTGGGGGCCGGTGGGAAAGCCAGTTTTACCTGCTCGCCTTTTTCCTGGCGGATTAAGGTGCTGGCATAATCCAGCTGAGATATCGCCTGCGACAACTCTCCGGCTTTATAGTGTTTAGTAGCAGCTGCTATGGCTTCGTCTATTTCATTGGCGCTGGCGGTCAGGTTCAGGCAGGTAAATAACAGGCAGCTGACAGCGGTTTTTTGCAGTATTTTCATTTGGGTTTCATTCCTTTGATTAACAAATTTTGCACAGTATAGCCAACAGCATTAGTTACTGCCAATAAGGTCGTTTTAGCATTGACAATAGCGGTGTTTGCCCCAACATTATGACTACTCTTTGTCACTTTGCTTAAGGTTTGCCATGTCTGCTACCCAGAATATCTTGTTATCGTTTGCGGATTTACCGCCGTTTTCCCAGATTACGCCAGAGCAGGTTAAACCTGCGGTTGAGCAGGCTATTGCACAGGCCCGGGCTGCGGTTGAAGCTGCGGTAGCACTGCCGGACGTTAGCTGGCACACACTGATAGAGCAACTGGAACAGGACAGTGGGCGCTTAAGTAAATTGTGGTCGCCGGTGTCGCATATGAACTCGGTAGTGAATACCCCTGAGCTGCGGGAAGCTTATGAAAGCTGCCTGCCATTATTGTCTGAGTACAGTACCTGGCTGGGCCAGCATGAGGGCCTGTACCAGAAGTACCAGCAATTGGCGCAAAGCGGGCAGTACGCGGAGCTAACTGCGGCCCAACAAAAAGTGATTCAAAATGCGCTGCGGGATTTTAAGCTGTCGGGTATTGGCTTATCAGCCGAAAAGAAACAACGCTACGGCGAAATTCAAAGCCGTTTATCCGATTTAAGTTCGCAGTTTTCTAACAACACGCTGGATGCAACCCAGGCCTGGTTTAAACATATTACCAACGCAGCAGCGTTGATGGGGTTACCGGATGATGCCAAACTGGCTGCCGCTGAAGAAGCACAAAGCCGTGGGCTGGAAGGCTGGGTATTTACGCTGGAATTTCCCAGCTACATTGCCGTAATGACTTATGCTGACAAACGTGCACTGCGCGAAGAGCTATACAGCGCCTACTGCACCCGTGCGTCGGATCAGGGCCCGACAGCCGGCCAGTTTGATAACAGCGCTATTATTGAAGAAACCCTGGCACTTAAGCATGAACTGGCGCAATTGCTGGACTTTAACAATGCTGCAGAAGAATCACTGGCAACCAAAATGGCACAAAGCCCGGCGCAGGTGCTGGATTTCCTGCAGGATTTAGCCCGCCGGGCCAGGCCTCAGGCGCAGCAGGATTTAGCCGAGCTAAGTGCGTTTGCCCAAAGCGAATACGGTATAACAGAGTTGGCGGCCTGGGACATTACTTACTATGCCGAAAAGCTGAAACAGGCCAAATACGCTATTTCTGATGAACAGCTGCGGCCATATTTCCCTGAGCACAAAGTGGTAGCTGGTTTATTTACCGTACTTAATAAGCTGTTTGGCGTAGAAGTAAAGCAGCGCAACGGTGTAGATGTATGGCACAGCGACGTTAAGTTTTACGACATTATTGATGCCACAGGCACCTTGCGCGGCAGTTTTTATCTGGATTTATACGCCCGGGCGAAAAAGCGCGGCGGTGCCTGGATGGACGATTGCCAGGGCCGGCGTATTTTGCCCGATGGCAGCGTGCAAACGCCGGTGGCTTATTTAACCTGTAACTTTAATAAGCCGGTGGGTGGCAAGCCAGCACTGTTTACTCATGATGAAGTAGTGACGTTATTCCACGAATTTGGCCACGGCATTCACCATATGCTTACCAAAGTGGATGCAGCCGCTGTAGCGGGTATTAACGGTGTCGCCTGGGATGCAGTAGAGCTGCCCAGCCAGTTTCTGGAAAACTGGTGCTGGCAAAGTGAAGCCCTGGCCATTATTTCCTGCCATTATGAAAGCGGCGAGCCATTACCACAGGACTTGCTGGATAAAATGCTGGCAGCGAAAAACTTTCAGTCGGCAATGTTTCTGGTGCGTCAGCTTGAATTTGCCTTGTTCGATTTTCGTTTACACGCTGAGTATGATCCGGCGCAGGGTGGTCGTGTGCAGCAACTACTGGATGAAGTACGCAATGAAGTGTCGGTTATTATACCGCCGCGCTTTAACCGGTTTCAGCATGGTTTCAGCCATATTTTTGCCGGTGGTTACGCGGCAGGCTATTACAGCTACCTGTGGGCTGAAGTGTTATCTGCGGATGCCTTTGGCCGTTTTGAGGAAGAAGGCATTTTTAATGCCGACACCGGCCGCGATTTTTTACGCTGGATTTTAGAACGCGGCGGCAGTGCCGAGCCAATGGAGTTATTTAAAGGTTTCCGTGGCCGTGAGCCATCTAATGAAGCCTTGCTACGCCATATGGGCATTGCCGGTTAATACCTGCATGGTTAATTTAAACTTAACAATTTATTGCGAATTCAGACCAGCTCTGCCAAGCTGAAGCCGAACGCGGAGGAATAAATATGCGCACTAAGGTATTGATAGCAATCATGGCGGCCTTAACGTTGGCAGCGTGCCAGCAGGGCCAGGCAGGTAGTGATACCACTGCAGAGCGGTTGCCACCCAAACCATTAATAGAACCGATAGACCCAAGCAAAGATCCGGTAAGTGCGGTAAAAGCGAGGAAGCAACAAATGGCAGATGAAGTAAACCTCAGCGCCATGCGGGCTGAAATTATGGCACTGGTTGGCGATGCAAAAGCAGATAATGTTGAACAGTGCCGGGTAGTAGGCTTTGGCAGCAAACCTTGTGGCGGCCCGGCCAGCTACATAGCAGTGTCTACCAAAGGCGGCAATGAAACTGAAATTATGGCTCTGATAGCCAGGTATAACTCTGCTGCCAAAGCAGAGAACGAGCGCATTGGCCTGATGTCTGACTGTGCGGTAGTGCCCAAACCAGCTGTAGTGCTGCAAAACGGCGTTTGTACGCTAAAAGAGGGTGGCGAAACCACAGCCTATTAACCTGCAGCAACGGTTACAATATAAGCATAAAGGCAACCGTTACCGTGTTGCCTTATTTTTTCACTGAAGATGAGTACAACTTTGACTACCGCTGAACCCTTTGATCGTATTTATCAACGTGCCTGTGAGCGCAAAGGCGGCGCTGTAGCGCTTGAAGCTTTGCTGGGGCAAAGTGCCGGCAGCGATGATATCGCCGCCATACCAGACAACCTGCTGCTGGGCGAGCTAACCAAAAAAGTGTTTCAGTCTGGTTTTGTCTGGCGCGTGGTGCGGCAAAAGTGGCCGGGCTTTTGTGAAGTGTTTTTCGATTTTAATATCGAAAAAATGCTGCTGATGAGCGATGAGATGCTTGAGGCTAAAGCCCGTGATGAACGTATTATCCGCAACGCCGGCAAAGTATTTACCATCCGCCACAATGCGATGATGATTGATGATATTGCCCGCAAACACGGCAGCTTCGGCCGCTTTATTGCCGACTGGCCAACATCTGATATTGTCGGTTTATGGGCTTATCTTAAGCAGCATGGCGCCCGTCTGGGTGGCAATACCGGGCCTTATGCGTTGCGGGCTATTGGTAAAGATACCTTTATTTTAAGCACTGATGTTGAAGCTTACCTGCGGGCCACTCACATATTTGATGGCGGCATAAACAGCAAACGCAGTTTAAATCAGATCCAGCAGCAGTTTAATCTGTGGCATAAGCAATCAGGCCGCAGTCTGGCACACATCAGCCAGATTATTGCGTTAAGTGTTGGCGAAAATATTGTTGGTATGCAGCAATAATGCCGCTGAATTTACTACACAGCCCTGAGCTTAATACAGACTATGCTGCCAGCCTCTGTCAGCAGTTTGGTTTAACCTTAGCCACTAAAGCCAGTGGCTGGCACCTGGCCTGGCAGGATAATGCGCTGGTACTGCGCCACACAGAGCTACCCAAACAAGGCGATATATTGGTTGACTTTGCCAGTGGTGCCGCCAGTTACCGGCGCTTGCATGGTGGTGGCAAAGGTGAGGCGATTGCCAAAGCTTGTGGGTTGAACAAAAAACGCGATCTCACCGTATTAGATGCTACTGCGGGCCTGGGCCGGGATGCTTTTGTACTGGCCAGCCTGGGGGCTAAGGTAACCCTGGTTGAGCGTAACCCTGTCGTGGCGGCTTTATTGTTTGATGGTTTACGCCGGGCAGCGGTTATAACGGAACTTAACTGGCTGGGCGAACGTATGCAACTGCTGCATAGCAGTGCATTGGATGCTCTGCAGCAGCATCCGGCAGTTGATGTGGTGTATCTGGATCCGATGTTTCCGCCACGGGATAAAACGGCATTGGTGAAAAAAGAAATGCGCGCTTTTCATGATGTAGTGGGCAGTGATACCGATGCTGATGCCTTACTGGCGCCGGCACTTATGCTGGCGCAAAAACGCGTGGTGGTAAAACGGCCCGGTTATGCTGACTTTTTAGCGCAAAAAGTACCAACAATGTCTGTCAGCGGTAAGAATAACCGCTTTGATGTGTATATTAATGCAGCAATTTAGTGATACTTTTAACAACAGATAAATTAAACAGGGGAAATAACATGATAAAAACCGGCGACAAGTTACCTGAGGTGAGTTTTTCGCAGCTGACCAAAGAAGGTGTAATGAACCCTACCACCAGCCAGATTTTTGCTAACAAAAAAGTGGTATTGTTTGCTGTACCGGGTGCTTTTACACCTACCTGCTCAGCTGCGCACTTACCGGGTTATATTACGCTGGCCGACCAGATTAAAGCCAAAGGCGTTGATACCATTGTTTGCACCGCAGTAAATGATGCTTTTGTGATGAGTGCCTGGGCCAAAAGCCAGAATGCCGAAGAAATTGTGTTTTTAGCCGACGGTGGCGCTGCCTTTCATAAAGCGATTGGCCTGACCATGGAAACCGGTGACTTTGGCGGTGTACGCTCACAGCGCTATGCCATGATCGTTGAAAACGGCGTAGTTAAACTGTTAAATGTAGAAGCCCCGAAAACTTTTGAAGTCAGTAAAGCCGAAGTGGTATTGGCAGCGCTGTAATAGTTCCCATAGTGAATTAGCTCAGAAGCAATGTTTCTGATGGTTAGCAGTATTTAGTAAATAACCTGTTTTTTGCGAAAATAACGGGAAGGTGTATGCCTTTGGTAGGCTACACCTAATGTATTCAACAGTAGGACACGTAGAGCGAGTTGTAACTATGTCTAAGAGAGTGCTACTTGTCATCAGTTCGCTGAATGGTGGCGGGGCAGAAATGGCAGTGCTGCGGATGTTGAAAGCTTTCAATGCCGTCCCAGATACGTCTGCGCATTTAATTACACTGAGCCAGAAAAATGATTACGGGAATGTTGACCCGACCAAGGTAACAATGTTACCTGTTGCAAGCAGTAAGTCTTTAGATAGCTTTTTTAAGCGGGGCAAGGTAATTTATTTACTGAAGCAAGCAATCGCGAACATTGAGCAGGAGCACGGTGCTTTTGATGTCATATTTTCCCATTTAGAAGTAACCAATGCGATAGTAGCAGCAGCAGGTTTCACCTGTCCGGTATTTTATGTGCATCACAACTCTATCCAACAAGAATTGTTATGCGAGAAATCACGGGGACCTTTTAAATATTTTAAACTGAAACAACGACTGAAAGCGTTAAAAAATAAAGATGTTATTTGTGTATCTCAAGGTTCTGCATCTGAATTCACCTTGCCATGGTTGCCTGTAAAAAGTTGTCAGGTGATTTATAACCCGTTTGATGCGCAGGAGATCATTGCTCAGAGCCAACAAGGTGAAAATCCGTTTCCCAATCAACCTTATCTGTTGCATGTTGGCCGCTTTGGCCGTGCCAAACGGCATGACCGTTTGTTTGAAGCTTTTGCTCAATTAACAGGGCCTGAAATTTTAGTGTTGTTGATTAAGCAAAGTAACAAACTCACGAAGCTTATCAAGAAATACGGTCTGGAGCATAGAGTTGTGGTGGCTGGATTTCAATCTAATCCCTATCGTTATATGAAACATGCGCGCTGCGTAGTTTTATCATCAGACTATGAAGGTTTGCCTAATGTGATGGTTGAATCATTATTAATAGGCACCCCCTTTATTGCGAACGATTGCCCAAATGGACCTAAAGAAATTTTAGCAGATTGGCAACCTGATTGGTTAGCTGTTGCAGGCAGTGGCGAAGATTTAGCCCGGAAATTAGCTGATTTTCTGCGACAGCCTGCACCTCAGTTTAGTTGGCCTAAAGCCAATTTGTTTTCACCCGAACACAGTGCCAATGCGTATTTAGCACTTATCTCTTGAAGCATTTAAGAGTGACATTTGATAGAGGCATGGTATCGCTTCATAGCGAATAGTTAATTGAGGGGAGGATACTTGGTTAACACTACTGTAAGGTAAGTATTGCTTATGCTCCTGCCTGTTTTTTGCCCAAATTTTATTATTAAGGTGTTAATTTGTAACTGTCTATAGACGGCACCTGATGCTGGAATAAAATAACGCTAGCGGGCGGCAAAGCCCTTTTTTGCTGCCTTTTAAATTTCTGTTGATATTGATGCAAGAGGGCGCTTCTTGCGTGCTTATGGCTATCATCGATAGAAAAGTTAACTTATTTTGAACATAATTCAGTAGCGGATTTTTATGTCTAACTCAATAGGAATAGCCGGAGCAGGTTTTTCTGGGGCAATTATTGCCAATAAACTGGCAAATGCCGGATTTAAAGTCGATGTGTTTGAACCAAGGGCGCATGTTGCAGGGAATTGTTTTTCATCCCGAGACAACAGTACAGGTATTATGGTGCATAAGTATGGCCCACATATTTTCCACACCGACAAAGAGCATGTCTGGCAGTACGTAAATAAGCTGGCATCTTTCAAACCTTACGTGAACAGAGTAAAAGCGAATAGTGGCGGGAAAATATATTCGTTACCAATAAATTTGCATACGATTAATCAGTTTTTTGGTACAGCGTTTTCTCCGGCAGAGGCGGAGGAGTTTATTTGTATGCAGGCAGATCAAGATATTACAGAGCCTGTCAGTTTTGAACAGCAAGCCATGAAGTTTGTTGGTAAAACGCTTTATAACGCCTTTTTTGCCGGCTACACACAGAAACAATGGGGTTTGTCACCGGCTGAATTGCCAGCCAGCATTCTGAAACGCTTACCTCTGCGTTTTAACTATGATGATAATTATTTTAATCATCAGTTTCAGGGAATGCCTGAGCAAGGTTATACACCGATAATAGAGAAACTGCTGAATCATCCAAATATTAAAGTGCATTTGCAGCAGAAACTAAGTCGCGATCAATGCTCAGAGTTTACTCATGTGTTCTGGTCTGGCCCGTTAGATGCTTACTTTGACTACCGTCTGGGGCGTTTACCCTATCGCACTCTGGACTTTCGTGAGATCCGAGCAACCGGGGATTATCAGGGCGGAGCTGTGGTTAATTATTGTGATGCCGATGTACCTTATACTCGGATCAGTGAACATAAGCACTTTACCCCTTGGGAGCAGCATCAGGATACTATTTGTTTTGCAGAGTACAGCAGGCAAGCGCAGCCAGAGGATGAGCCATATTATCCGGTAAGGCTGGTTAATGATAAACAGCTATTGTCTGCGTATGTTACTTTGGCACAACAAGAGCGCGCGGTGACTTTCGTTGGCCGGTTAGGCACTTATCGTTACCTTGATATGGATGTCACTATTGATGAAGCTTTGCAAACGGCTGACGCTTTTTTGCAGGCACATGCTCAGCAGCAGGTCGTGCCTGCGTTTATTATTTCTCCTCTGTAACGGGTACTTGTTATGAAACCTTTTTTAATTATCGCCAGAGTGGGCGACCGTTCTTTACACTCTCACTGGCTGAAAGGTGGTGCGCCCCTGTTTGATATTTTTCTCAGTTACTTTGGTGATGAAACTGATAAATATCGTGAGCAGGCTACTTATTATGAGCAGGCTAAAGGGGGTAAATGGCCAGAGATAGCACGTATCGTTGGTGAAAACTGGGCACAAATAAGCCAGTATCAGGCCGTATGGTTTCCGGATGACGATTTGCTGATTAATGCTAATGATATCAACCGTATGTTTAGTTTTATATTAGCCTTTGATTTGTCACTGGCACAACCAGCATTAACGATGAATTCCTATTTTTCACATTCCGGTTTGTTACAGCAAAAAAATACGCTGCTAAGGTTAACTAATTTTGTGGAGGTGATGGCTCCCGTGTTTTCCTGCCAGACTCTTGCGAAGCTAAAGCATACTTTTATACAGAGTCCATCGGGTTGGGGATTGGATAATTTATGGCCGAATTTGCTGGAACCCGATGCCCGTATCGCTGTGATTGATGCCGTTGCTGTCGTACATACACGTCCGTTAGGGGGAGAGCTATATAAACGGAATCCGGAGTTACATCCTGAAAATGATGTTTTAAAATTGGCTGAGCTCTACCTGCAACTGGATATTAACCGGCGTAGTTTTAAAAATAAATTCAGAGTTTTTGCCCAACTGCGATACTATTTTAGCAAAAGCAGTTTGACAGCTTTTGTTAAAGGCAAGCAGCAGCGTATTTTTAGCAAAAAACGCTCGGGAAAATTAACTAAGTATGGTGCGGCAGACGGGAATTGACCGCGCTGTCTTAAACCGAGGATTCTATGACAACAGTAAATGTGTTATGTATTAAATGGGGCAAGAAGTATGGTCCAGAGTATGTTAACAAGCTACATTCGATGGTTAGCCGTAATCTGACTTTGCCATTTCGCTTTATTTGTCTGACGGATGATGCCGCAGGTATAAATGGCAACATTGAAGTCAAAGAGATCCCTCTGGTCGGTTTTAAAGATTTTGATGAGCGCCAACCCTGGAGTTTCGGCCATGGTTGGTTAAAAGTCACTAGTTTTGCTGACCCTTTATATGACTTAACCGGCACTACACTGTTTATCGATCTAGACGTCGTGATTGTTGATAATATCGATAGTTTCTTTGAACCTAAAGGTGAGTTTTACGTTATCAAAGAGTGGGATAAATCAGACGATACCGGTAATACTTCGGTTTATCGCTACGAGATAGGTGCCCACAGCGATTTAATTGACTTACTTAAAAACCACAAAGAGCGTGAGCTGGCGAAAGTGCGTAACGAGCAAGAGTTTGTGACGCAAAATCTTGCCAAACAAGGCAAGTTGCAATATTGGCCAGAAGGCTGGTGTGTGAGCTTTAAACGGCATTGCTTACCTAAAGGCATTATGAACTGGTTTAAACCAGCGGTTATCCCTAAAGGCGCGAAAATTGTTGCTTTTCATGGTAAACCCAACCCACCAGATGTGATTGCAGGGGTAAGTGGTAAGTGGTATCGACGGGTACTACCGGTGCAATGGGTTAAGGATATGTGGCAGTAAGGCCGCCTATGAAATACAAAATATTTATTATTAATCTGGATCGCTCAGTTGAGCGATACCAGCATGCGCTGGAGCAATTAGCGCCTTGGCCTGATTTACCGATAGAGAGGGTTAGTGCGGCTGATGGGCGGCAAATGAGCGAAGCTGAGCTAAATCAGTATTATTCGTTTAGCCTAAATCAGCAGTATTACCACAAAATACTCAAGCCTGGTGAAAAGGGCTGTTATATTAGTCATATATGGTGTTGGCAGGAAATTGTGGCACAACAGCTCGATTTTGCACTAATTCTGGAAGATGATTTTGTAGTGAAAAGTAACCTGTCAGCGTTACTTAGCGAGATATCTCAACTTACCGAGAAGTGGCATTATATTAAGCTGGCTATGCCAAATAAAGCGCAGCCGGTCATGCGATGTCAGCCGCTTGGTGGTGGTTTTTCGCTGGTACACTATAAAAAGCACCCAGTGTCTACAGTCGCACAATTTGTAAGTTTGGCGGGGGCTAATTTGCTACTGGAGAAAGCCGTACCATTTTACCGGCCGGTTGATGTGATGCTACAGTATCACTTTGATTTAGGTATTAAAGCTTTAGGGATTTCACCCCAGCCATTTTGCCCAGAACACAGTTTTGATAGTAGTATTTATACCCTTGATAAAGCTGATAAAAACCAAAGGTTGTTTCTAATGAACAGGGTAAGCTATTTTTTTCAAAGCCAGCTGTTTAATTTAAAGACCTATGGTCTTAAGTCGCTGCTGACAGCCCGTAAGTTAACGGAGTAACTGTGTATTCTATTGGTTCTGCACCTGTTGTACCCAAGGTTAAAGTAATGCATTTTGTTACTGGCGGTTTTTCCGGTGGCGCTACTCAGGTTGCTATTTCGCTAGTGCGAGCGGCATTACCGTCAGAGCACATTAATCCCATACTGGTGTTGCGTAAAAAGCGTCGGGGCGACCCTGCCCGTATCACCGAACTGCAACAACAAGGTATACCGTTTGCGGTAGTGCCTGGCTGGAATAAAATAGCAACCATTCTTGCGCTGGTAAAGCTGTGTAAGCAGGTACAACCTGATGTATTGGTGGCGCATGGGTTTAGTGAGCATTTATGGGGACGTTACGCTGGCTTACTGGCAAAGGTGCCTGTGCTTGTGCACGTTGAGCATAATACCAAAGAACGCTATAACCGTTGGCGTTTAGCCCAATCACGCTGGCTGAGCCTCAGAACTGCGGCCATTATTGGTTGTTCAGAGGGGGTAAAAGCTGTGCTACTAGCGCAAGGTATGCCAGCCGAACGTTGCCATGCAATTTCTAATGGCATTAATACTGCGCCATTTCGTGCGGCTGTGCCTCCCTTGGCTGAGCGCAGCCCTAATATCGTTATGGTGTCGCGTTTTTCTAAGCAAAAGAATCACGCTACATTGTTGCAGGCTTTATCGTTGTTAAAGCAACAAGGTTTAACCCCTAAACTGTTACTGGCGGGAGGCGGTAAGTCTTTGCATCGCAAACCACTGGAAAAGTTAGCCGTCACATTGGGTATTGCTGAGCAAGTACAATTTTTAGGGGTTGTGCGTAATGTGCCTGAGTTGTTGCAGCAAAACCAGTTGGCAGTGCTTAGCTCACACTATGAAGGGATGCCGCTTGCGCTACTGGAAGGTATGGCCGCAGGTTGCATCGCCATAGGCTCTGCGGTGCCGGGTATTCAGGAAGTGCTGCATGAGGGCGAAGATGGTTTTTTAGTGGCTGAGAATGACGCCTGTGCGTTGGCAGAACGAATTAAATACTGCCTGCAACACAGCGCACAATTGCAAAGCGTTGCAGATGCCGGGCGTGCACGAGCCTTGACAGAATTTAGTCGTGAACGTATGAATCAGCAGTATGAAGCCTTGTTTATGAAGTTGGTGCGGCCAGAGCATGGTAGCAAAGGTGCTTAGGTGACGGTGGTAACTTTGTTTTTATACCGCGTGCTGTTGTATTTTGCTTGCCCATGGCTACTTGCTTATTTTTTTTGGCGCTCGCGCAAAGATCCAGCCTATCGGCAGCGTTTGCCGGAGCGTTTTGGCTTTGGATTAAAGGCGAAACAGCTACAACCCGGTGGCATAGTGGTGCATGCGGTATCGGTCGGCGAGGTAATCGCGGCAACCCCATTGATTCAACAGTTACAGCAGCAGTACCCGGGAAAAAGCATCACAGTAACCTGCACTACGCCAACCGGCTCCGCCACAATCCAAAGCCGCTTTGGCAATAGTGTACAGCATTGTTATTTACCGCTGGATTACCCCGGCGCTATCAGGCGTTTTTTAAAGGCACTACAGCCAGAGTTGTTGGTGATCCTGGAAACTGAGTTGTGGCCTAATTTGTTACATTCCTGTGCTAAGCAGGCTGTTCCGGTCGTCGTCGTTAATGCCCGTTTATCTGCGCGTTCAGCCCAAGGTTATCGCCGCTTCGCAGCTATCAGCAAACCTCTACTGCGTAATATTAGTTTGTTGCTAACGCAAGATCGCGCCAGTAGCCGGCGCTTTCGTGCTCTTGGCTATACCGGTGTTTTGCAGGTAAGCGGTAATTTAAAATTTGAGCTCGCTATTCCGGCGACGACATCAGCGCTGGTCACACATTTCCAACCGGCGTTTGCACGGCGTTTAGTATGGGTGGCGGCTAGTACCCATGCCGGTGAAGATGAACAATTACTGGCGCTTTATCCACAATTAAAGCAGCAATTTCCGCAATTACTGCTGTTTTTGGTTCCGCGCCATCCAGAGCGCTTTGACAAAGTTGCGGAGATGGTTACACAGGCAGGCCTAAGCTTATGGCGGCGTAGCAGAGCTATATTGGCTGAACCATCCACGCAGCCCTCGATAGATATCGATATTGCTTTAGGCGATTCGATGGGAGAGTTGCTGGTGTGGTATCAATTGGCCGATTTGGTCTTTATTGGCGGCAGCCTGATACCGCGTGGTGGCCATAACCCATTAGAAGCCATTTGCTTTGCTAAAGCAGTGCAAAGCGGGCCGCATATTTTTAACTTTAAAGAGGCCTACCGGCAATTGCAGCAACAACAGGCGGTAACTTTGGTGGCAGATAGCCGTCAGTTGTTAGACAATAGTCGCCTATTATTGGCCGACGCCAAGGCTCGCCAGGCGCAGGGGCTGCGGGCGCAAGCCTTTTTCTTACAGCAGCAGGGCGCAACAGCGCGCACGTTGCGGGCTATACAAACCGTTACCGGAGCACAGATGCAGCTTGTCAAACAACAGCAGGGTACAGAAATATTCTGGTTTGATCCGGCGTTTTTCGAAGAGATTTCAACACAACATTTTCAGAGTGACTGGTGGTTAGAACAACAGGCAGTGATTGGCAGCTCTGAAGGGCGAAACACGGCGTATTTCGTGAAATATCAGCAGCATAAATTGGTGCTGCGGCATTACTATCGCGGTGGCCTGGTTGGTAAAATATTACATGACCAGTTTTGGTTGCAGCCGGTAGCCAACAGCCGCGCTATGCAAGAATATCAGTTGTTAAGTTGGATGCGTGAGCAGGGATTGGCAGTGCCAAGGCCGGTAGCTGCGCGTTATCAGCGCAGTGGTTTGATTTACAGGGCAGACTTATTAATTGAGCTGATCCCTGATAGCAAAGACCTTGCAGCTATTTTGCTTCAGGGCGGTATAACAGCAGAGCAATGGTGCGCTGTTGGTGACGCGATTGCACAATTACATAAGCTTGGTGTGTATCATTCGGATCTGAATTGTCGCAATATCATGTTGGATAACACGGGGAAGGTATGGCTGATCGATTTTGATAAATGTCAGCGGCGTACCGCAGGAGACTGGATACAGGCTAATCTAGCCCGCTTATTACGATCTTTAAATAAAGAACGTGCTCTGCATCCTGAATTTAGCTGGCAGCCAGAACACTGGCCCCTCTTGCTGCAGGGCTACAACCAGCAGTTAAACGGTTAAACAAAGCCAGCGTATGCTGGCCTTGTGACTTACCATACAATAGCTACCTGCCAAACAATATTACGGTTTGTATTCAGTAACCAGGGTTACGCCGCTAAAAGTACTGTATGCCCGTATACTGATATACCAGGTTGCAGCCTGTGGGTTGGTAAAGGCACAACTTTCGTTGTTGCCTGTTTTATAAGGCCGGCAGTCATAACTGCTGGTAGTGGGCTGGGCACCGCGGCGTACATACAGATCTGCATCACCGGTACCACCGGACATTGTCACGTTTAAGGTGGCCATGCCCGCCGGAACAGCCAGCGTATAATGTAACCAGTTGCCGCTGGTCGCGCTGAGATTATTCAACGTACTGCTGGCACCACTGCTGCCAGAGCCTTGAGCCGCCAACACTGCTGCGTTGGCATCGACAATACCGGTACCACAGCCTGAACACGCCGCAGGGAAGCTACGGGCGGTGTTTTTCAGGATCTGTTCTATTTCGTCAGGGCTGGCTGACGGTTTTACCTGCTTAATTAAAGCGGCTACACCGGCCACATGCGGAGCTGCCATAGAGGTGCCCTGACTGTAACCATAGCTGTCGCTGCCCGGTGTTGTAGAGCCGGTATTGTAGGTTGACAACACGCCGTTAGGATCATTAGCCGAACTCATCGCGCCGCCGGGGGCGGCCACATCAACCGAGGTGCCATAGTTGGAATAATACGCGCGGCCACCGCTGCGATTGGTTGCAGCTACATTTACTACGCCAGCGCAATTACCCGGATTAAAGTTATTGGCGTTACTGTTGTCATTGCCGGCTGCTATCACAATTACAGCACCGTTATTGCGGGCAAGATTAATGGCGTTTTGCGTTGTACTGGAGCAGGCTCCGCTGCCGCCGAGGCTCATGTTAATGACGCTGGCCGGGTTGGCATTGGCCGGTACACCGGATACTGTGCCGCCGGATGCCCAGATAATGCCGTCGGCAATATCTGAAGTATAACCACCACATTTACCCAGCACCCGTACCGGCACGATCTTAGCGTTATAAGCCACACCAGCAACACCGCTGTTATTGTTAGTTACTGCGGCAATGGTGCCAGCGACATGGGTACCATGCCAGCTGGAAGCGCGAAATGATGTAGGCTGGCCATTACCGCATTCACCGGCGTTGGTCCAGTCACCCGGATCGCGGGCATCATTGTCACGGCCATTGCCGTCATTACCAACAAAGCTGTCAGAGATCATGTCATAACCGGGCAGAATATTGGCATTTAAATCGGCATGTGGCCGGTAACCGGTGTCAAGCACTGCGACTACCACGCCCTGGCCGGTAGCATTGTCCCAGGCTGCTGGCGCACGCAGGCCGCCGGTGGCTTCAAAGTAATGCCACTGATTACCGTACTGGGTGTCATTTGGTGTGGCTGTAGGCTGTAACATCACGTCTTCTTCTACCAGCTCAACCTCGTAATCCTGCGCCAGTAGTTGCAGCATACGTTGCGTTTCTTGTCTGGATAATTTGCGCTCGGCACGGAATATTGCATGTTTGTTCAGCCCCATATCGCGGACAAAGCGCATATTCTCGCCGGCACGGCTACTCAGGCGCTGTGCTTTTTGTGCCATACGTTCTGCTTTGATCTGTTGGCTGGCACTGGCTGGTAATGCTGAGCTAATATCAGCGGCGGAGCTTTTGTACTTGATAATAAAACGGGTAGCCGGGCCTTCGGTTATGTCAGAGTCGTTTGCGATGCTGGACGCAGATAAAAACGCGGCAGACAGACACAGCACAGCCAGCGCGGATAATTTAAAGGATGCTTTTTTCATATTATTATTAAAACCTGGATTATTGTTGGAAGTTGGTGTCTGGTGGAACGTCGTCCAGCCAGGGGTTGATTTTTAGCTGGCTGCTATCGAGAAGTAAACTGGTGGTATTTTGCGCATTTTTCTAACAAAGGTAAGGTTGTAAATGATTGTTTCTGAAAAAGGTTTAATTTTAATTTTTACAATTTGTTAAATATCTCTGTAAAGGTTAATCAGGCTCAGTTGTTTTACAAATAGTTACAAGTGTAACAAATAATTTTTAGTTATATATTATGCTTAAATGGCATTTATAAGTGTCATAATATTTTACAGTATTGCGCCCACAGCCAATGTCGCCGACAATAGCGCCTTTGCAAATACCAGGTGTGCAAGCGCTATGCAGCAGTGGGATGTAATAATAATAGGAGCTGGTGCAGCTGGCTTAATGTGTGCTATTGAAGCCGGAAAACGTGGCCGCAGGGTGTTGCTGTTAGACAATGGTAAACGGGTGGGCCGTAAGATCCTGATGTCCGGCGGCGGCCGCTGTAATTTTACTAATATGTATGCCGGGCCGGAGAACTTCCTGTCGCAAAACAAACACTTCTGTAAATCAGCCCTTAGCCGTTATACGCAGTGGGATTTTATCGCCCTGGTGCAAAAGCACGGTATTAGCTACCACGAGAAAACCCTCGGCCAGCTGTTTTGTGATGATTCCGCCAAAGATATTGTCGATATGCTGCTAAGCGAAGCCAAAGCCGCCAATGTGCAAATTGCCCTGCAGCAAACTATTACCGGCGTCAGCTTTGCCGATGGCCAATATACCGTTACCACGGCAGAGCTTAGTCGCCAGTGCCACAGCTTAGTGGTGGCCAGTGGCGGCTTAAGCCTGCCAAATTTAGGCGCTACCGCCTTTGGTTTTCAGCTGGCCGAGCAGTTTGGTTTAAAAGTGCTGCCGCTGCGCGCCGCTTTAGTGCCGTTAACCTGGCAACCCAGCGACAAAGCCGTGTTTGAGGAAATCAGCGGCGTATCCTTACCGGTAACGGCTGAAGCCAACGGTACCATATTCCCGGAAGATATGTTGTTTACCCACCGCGGTTTAAGCGGGCCGGCAATACTGCAAATTTCCAGCTACTGGCAACCGGGCGATGAGGTAACTGTAAATATGGTGCCGCAAACCGATGTGGCTGAGTTTCTGGCTACCCAACAACAAGCCCACCCCGAGCAGGAAGTAAAAACCGCGCTGGCTAAATTGCTACCGAAACGGCTGGTAGAAAAGCTGTTGGAGCTAAAGGTGTTTACTAACCAGCCGCTTAAAGCGTTAAACCCGAAAAGCATTAAGCAGCTTGCCGACAACCTGCATGCTTACGTATTTAAGCCCAACGGCACTGAAGGCTACCGCACTGCAGAAGTGACCATCGGCGGTGTTGATACCGATTATTTATCGTCAAAAACCATGGAAGCCAAGCAGCAACCCGGCCTGTATTTTATCGGCGAAGTGGTCGATGTAACCGGTTGGCTCGGTGGCTATAACTTTCAGTGGGCCTGGGCGTCTGGTTGGGTGGCAGGGCAGTATTGTTAAGGTAAATATCAATATGAAAAAACTCTCTGTAGTACAACTTAAACAACAGGCTGCGGTGCTGGATGCGGTAACAAAGCTGGAGCAGCAGGCGCAGGCAGATTTACCCGGCGCGGTGCAGTGCTGGTTTAGCCTGGAGTATGAAGCCTTTCCTGTCTCGCTCCTGGTGCGCTTGCAGTTTACTGAGCAAGCTATGCTGGATGCAGCACAGCCACAGTTGCTGGTATGGCAAAAGCGGCTTAGCGGCTTGTTACTGAAAAAGGGCATAGTGCTAAAAGATATGCGCAAGCACCTGGTGTTTACGCTTAGCTCCCCCGATGATTAGCGAGCCCTGAAGATTAAGGTTGCACAAGGTCAATAGCGACAATATCGGCTTCTTTTGACTGATACATTGATAAGATCAGGCTGTTATCCGCTAACCGGGTGATAGAACGGCCCGGTTTTATTGTCCGCGGTGGCAGGCTGGCAATAAGTTGTTGCTCGCCGGTCCAGCTTTGCAGCTTTATCAGGTCTGCTATTGCGGTGCGCTGTATATACAAAATACCATCTTCGCCCAACAGCCAGTTGCCCCAGTCTTTGCTGCTAAGCTGTTCTATTAGTAGTTCGGCAGGCTGGCCGGTTCTCAGCCGCCATATTCCCCCGTCAGGTTTAACAACAAACAGCTCGTGATTATTGTTCTCCTGCGCAAACAGCCCGCCGCTTAAGGTTAGTTGTTCCCGGATACCGGTAGCCAGATAGTGGCGCCATATTTGCCATTGGCCGTTTAAGTCAGAACTAAACAGGATAGAGTCATCGTTAATTCCCCAGCTGAAGTTTTTGGCCGGGTAATTAATTTGCGGTAGTTGCTGTAGTGGTTGTTCGTCAAGATTCCCCAGATACAGGCTGTAATAATTGTCGCCGTTTTGTTTTACCGGCAGCAAAAACTTATCGCCGCTATTTGACAGTGCATGTATATAAGCCGAGCCACTGATATCGGCAATTTTGCTGGCAAATTCGCTGTCGGCAGCGGCAGCCCAAAGCTGAAAACTGCCACTTTTATTGCTGAAGAACACCAGTTTATCCGCACTGGCCGAGTATAGCGGATAAAGCTCGCGGCCATATGAAAACGGCAACGGCTTGGTTGTACCATCTGGCTGCAGCTTAACCAGCTGTTCCATCGAGGTATAACGTGGATACACCAGCTGCGGTTGCTGGCCGGGCCGCACTGCAATGCGGCCGGGGGTGGCTTCAAATGACAGAGGAGATATGCTGCCGTCTTTGAGTGATACCTGTAAAATGGTCACTTCAGAGTGCCAAGCGGTGCCGAAATACAGGTGAGAATCGTCCGGGCTGAATGCCAGCGAGTAGATGGCTTGCGGTTCTTTCAGCAACGCCCGGATCCGGCCATTTTTAGTGCGCAGGTAAATATTACCCAGGCCACCTTTCAGGCTGGCATAGGCCAGAGTATCACTGTGGTTGGCCCATGCCAGCGGGTAATCTTCAAAGTCGCTTTGCTCGGACGTTAACTGGCTAAACTGTGCATTGTCAGCGTTGTAGCCCTTAATACTGACACCACCCTTAGTATTTCTATAGGCATAGGCCAATTGATTACCGGTTCTGGACCAACTTAAGGTGTTAACAATATTTCTGCCGTAGCAGTTATCAATAAACTGGCTGGTGCCATCAGACAAATGCTGAATTTTCACGCGGCAGTCTTTGTCATTAATCACCGTGTAGGCCAGTTGGCTGCCGTCTGGCGAGAATGTCGGCGAGGCGCCAAATTCATCATCGGCCGATACCAGTCGTGGCTCGCTGCCTGTTTGCGCTAAATCAACAGTATAAATACCCGGCAAGCCACTGCCTTTGTCCCATTGAAACGCCATAAAGCGGCCATCGGCGGTAAAAGCCGGGGTTTCTTCAGCACCTTTATAATGGCTAAGGATCACCGGGCGCGGCTGTAATGGTGTTGGCTGCAACGTTTGTGGTTTTAATGCCCATACAACTGTTGCCACCGGCACCAGTGCCAAAGCTGCCAGCAGCCACCATGGCTGATTATGTGCTGCGCGGGTTGGAGCGGTGTGGTCTGCCGTTTCTGTGACACTGTGCAGCAACACATAACCTATTCTGGCAACGGTGCCAATAACTTCGCTGTCGCCGCCGGTGTCGGCAAAGGCTCTACGTAACTGCCATATAGCCTGGTTTAGCGCTTTGTCACCCACATCTTTATGGCCCCGCCAGATGGCAGCAACAAACTGGTCGCGGCTTACGGTTTCGCCCGGCTGGGCGATCAGTAGTTTTATTACTTCAAAAGCTTTGGCTGGCAGCGTTACCTGGCCCATTGGCCCGTGGATCTGTAGCTTGGCAGGAGTAATAGTCCAGTGACCTATCTGATAACAGTATTGACTGGTGCGGGTGTGGCGGGGCAAGGGCGTGACTCAGATTGTTATTATTGCAATACGTTCTATTACATTTAGATGTCAGTATCAACTGCGGTTACAAAGTAGCAATTGCAGTTACAAATAGTTGCGTTTGTCGGATATTAGTAAACCTGGATCAGAACTGCCTGAATTGATTATGTTATTGTTTTAGATGAATAAATTTAAAAAAGATAAATAAATAATGTTCAAAAGATAGCCTTTGTTATAGCAACGGAGCATTAATCCTGACAGTTCTGCCTGTTGCCCTGGCCGCAGGGTATTAACCATAACGATAAGAGAAACTGTCATGTATAAAGCGTTATTTCCCTGGTTGCCTCGCTACCTGGCTCTTGGCGGGTTGAGCCTGCTTAGTTTGCCGGTGCTTGCAACACCTGTTCCTGCTAACAACGCAGGTTTAACCCGGCCGCAGGCCGAATCTGCAAAGCAAAGCCTCTATGTTGTGCAGCTCAGCGCAGCCCCTGCTGTGGAAGGTGGCAGTGTTAATCCGAATACGCAGGCTGGATTACTGCGGCAACAGGAAGATTTACTGCAGCAGTTGTATGTACGTTTTGCTGAAGTGGAGCTGCATGGCCGCAGCAAATTGCTGGGCAATAGTATTACGGTAAGCCTGACGGCAGCACAGGCGCTGGAAGTTAGCCGGATGGAGGGGGTTAAGCGTATCAGCCTTGCCAGTGATGCCTTGCCTTTACCGGCTCCGTTAAGTGTGTCTGCAAAGCCGCAGTTTAGCTCTGCCGGTATTGCCGCAAAAGCTGATGCCAGCGTTGGCAAAGGCGTGAAAATTGCGCTGATTTCAACGGGGGTTGACTATACCCATGCCAGCCTGGGAGGCGTAGGTACGCCAGAGGCGTATCAAAAGGCCTGGCAGTATGCCGGTGTGCCTTTTGATGGTTTTCCAACAAAGGTAGTTACTAAAGGTTGGGATTTTTTCAGTGAACGGGAGCCGCGGATGATTGTTGCGGATATGAACCCGATCGACTCGGCTCTGGACAGCAGTGGCAGTAGCGGAGGCCGCGGTACGGCGCTGGCTTCGATTATTCATCAGTTGGCACCCGGTGCCGAGCTTTGGGCTGGTAAAATTTACCGGGCATCACGTATTGGCGGTTCAGTATACCCGCTTGGGCCTAATACCGACCAGTTAAGAGATGCCCTGGAGTGGGCGCTTGATCCAAACCGCGATGGTGATACCAGCGACAAAGCCGATATTATTGTGCTGGATCTGGCTGGTTTTGGGCCGGGTTTTTATTCTGAGCAGGATGTCTGGACCGACACCTACGCAGTAATGGCACAGAATATTCAAAAAGCGGCGGCGTTAGGTACTCTGGTACTGGTGCCTCAGGGGGTTGCTGAACATAGCAGCAGTTATATGACCCCTATTCAGGCTGTAGCACCGGCGGCTCTGGCTGTAGGTGTAGCACAGGCTGGCACTGATGCGGATGAACTGCCGGTAGTGTTGGCTAACTCATTGCATGGGCCTGTGCGGGGCGATGTAAATGCGATTAAACCTGATCTTGTTGGTTTGTACCAGGAACAACACATTGCACTGGTAGGTACCGGCTCGGGTGAAGGCATAGCCAGCGATAACGTATTTGCACTGGCCAGAACTGCTGCTACTGCGGCGGCGCTTAAAAGTGCCCGGCCTGCGCTTAACGGCACTGAGCTAAAAGCTTTACTGGTAAACACAGCTAATAATCAGGTAAACACTCCGGATGCAGAAAAACTGGCCGCAATAAGCTGGATCGGCGCAGGCCTGGAAGATAGCAGCGCCGCTGCGGCCAGCCCTGCGGTGGCCTGGGATTTGGCATCGGGTTTACCCAGCCTGCATTTAGGCAACCCCGAAGTATTGCCGGGTAAGCAGTTAGAGCTGCGCCGGGAGCTGTATATCCGCAATCTAAGCGAACAGCCGTTAACCTATACGCTTAGTGCACATAGCCGGGAAGGCGGGCCTGATAGCCGGGCGCTAAGCTGGCAATTACCAGCCGAGGTGGTTGTTCCGGCCAAACGTGCGGTAACAGTGCCGGTTACCCTAACTATTGACGGCAGCTTATTGCCCAAATGGCCACTGATAGATGCAGCTGATTACACTCACGAACAGTGGCGTGCCAGTGAAATGGATGGCTACCTCAGGCTAAACGCAGGTGACAATATCCCTGCTATTCAACTGCCCTGGTTAGTACGGCCACGGCCTGCTGCCGATATTCAAAGACATTTTAATACCTACCGTGAGGTATTGCCGTCGTTTACTACAGACGGGCCTGACTTCCCGTTAGGTGAAGCGTTGTTTCCCGGCAATTACTTTAGCCGCGAACAGGAGTTTGAGAATATCTCAGCCTATGATATGACTTTTACTGCGCTGCCAGTGGTAGCACGTAACGTTCAACCCCGTGACAGCACAGTGGGGGCTAAAGGCGGGATGGTACTGCAAAATCTGGCCAGTGCGGTAATAGCTGACAGTCGCTGTGAAGCAGGCCAGAAGCTGACTTTAGCTATCACGTTTTTTAACCCGCGCGCTTTACCATTTCGCAGTTATTTTGATAAAACGCTAAACGGTTCGCTGGATATGTTTATTGTGCGTAATGAAATCCTGACCGATTATCCGGGGATGTCAATTCAGCAATTGTTTACTTTTATTGAAGATAAAGATCTGGTTTTAGAGAGTTTTATCAGCCTGGATGAAGCCGGGGTACCGGTAAATTACTACCATGATCTGAATATTCCCATTAACCCTGCCGACCCTGCCGCCAGCCTGAAAACCAGTAAATTGCCGGTACGTTTTGCTACCGATAGCCGCAACTTAATGGTGGATTACTGCCTGGAAGAACTGCTGCGTGACGATTTGACGCTGGAGGATCTGAATCAAAACCTCGGTTACATGATAGAGACTGACCGTGATGCGATGCCGGCTTCAAACAGAGAACCTGTTATTGCTTTTAACCCGGTAAATATGGGGCCGGTAGAAGTACGCTATGAGTATGACTGGTATGGCAATCTGATAGAGGTGATTAGTAATCAGGCTAACTATGTTGCCTTAAGCGAAAAAGGGGGCAGTACACCGGTCAGTGGTTACAGCAATGAAATAACGCTGGCTCCGGGAGAGCGGGCTACGTTAACGAGCGTGGTAGATGGCTTTTGTGAATATGCGGGGCAGTGCGGTAAAGGCTTTGTACTGTTGGCCGAAGAGGCGGATTACCATATGTGGTCGGCTCTGACATTAGGCAATGATCATGGCTTTGTCGCCACTCCGCGCCGGGGCCAGCAGTTTAGTGTGATGGATAATGCTCAGCCCGGCCAGTTAGTAGGGGTTATTCAGCTTGAATCTAATGCATTTTTTAATATGGCGGGTAGCGAAGGTGCTGAAGGCTATGCACTGCATTTGGTTAACCCACTGCCAGACAATGCACTACGGGTAACCAAAAAGGGTGAAATTCTGGTTGATGATGCCTCTGTACTTAATGCTGATGGTATCAGCAGTTATCACTTAAAGGTGTTTGGGCAGATTGATAACTCTGAAATATACATCAGCCCGGCCGTTGACGTGTTGATAAAGGTAAACAGCCGTAATATTTCGCCACCGGAACTAAGTAACCCGGCCAGCACAACGCTAAACGGTACTGCCGGAGCCAGCCTGCTCTTTGATTTGTCTGCACTGTTTGATGACGCAGAGGGAGACGAACTGAGCTTTACTGCAGCCACTTTGCCTCAAGGCCTGACGCTGGATAGTAGCGGCAGACTAAGTGGCAATATTACCAGCGCCGGAAACTACGAATTTGTGGTTAATGTCAGCGATGGCCGGCATCAGGTTGCTGTCGCCTTTTCCCTGAACCTGAGTGCCGCACCCTCAAGCGGCAGCAGCAGCGGTACTTTCGGCCCCGGCATGCTGCTGATACTACTGCTTGCGCTACGTCGCAGGTTCGCTCACCACAATTGATTTAAGCGGGGCTGCAGGCCCCGCTAATAAAGGATCCCTGTAATGAAAAAAACTTTATTACTGGCTGCTGTGCTGAGTTTGTCAGCCGTGGCAGCACAACCTGACGATGGTCAGAATAAATTGAACTATGTGCCAAAAGCGGCGCAAAAAAGCCTGTCCAGCCGTGACGATAATGTTTACTTTGTCCTGTTTGACGAGCCTGCCGTGGCTACCGCAGGTATTGCTGCTAAAGGGCAGTTGCTTAATGCTAAATCGACTAACGTACAGCATTATGCCGGTAGCCTTAGAACTAACCAGACACGTGTACTAAGCCGTGCCAGCAGCCATATTGGTGAGCCGGTACAGACCTTGTTCCAGTACCAGTACAGTGTTAACGCTGCTGCGGTAAGGGTGTCGGCGCAGGGCGCTGCGGCTTTGGCAAAGCAACCGGGTGTAAAAGCGGTAGTAAAAAGGCAAATTCACTATTTGCATACCGATTCCGGCCCGGCTTATACCGGTGCGCCGGCTATCTGGCAAAGCCAGACCGGTGTTGCCAGCAAAGGTGAGGGCGTTGTTGTAGGTATTATGGATACCGGCATTAATACTGATCATCCCAGTTTTGCTGCTATAGGGGGAGATGGTTATCAGCATGTTAACCCGCTGGGTGAAGGCAATTATCTGGGCGACTGCCAGACATACAGCCAGTTTTGTAACAGCAAGCTGATTGGTATTGTTAGTTACCCCGATATTATCAATGCTTATTCGCTGGTGCCGGTAGATACCGTACAGTACCCGGATCTGGGCGACCGGTTACAAATCGGCTTCGACTTTAACGGCCATGGCAGCCATGTGGCCAGTACTGTAGCGGGTAACGTACTGAAAAACATACCGGCCTACAATGCAGTAGGTGAAGAGTCTGCATACCTGTTTGAGCAAATAAGCGGCATGGCGCCGCATGCTAATATCGTATCGTATCAGGTATGTTATCCGGGCAATGGTGATGATTATCTGGCAGGCTGCCTCCCAGAGCTGTTACTGGATGCCGTTGAGCACGCTATCATCAATGGTGTAAAAGTGCTGAACTATTCTGTCGGCGGGCCGGCAGAAAGCCCGTGGCGCTCGCTGGAAGGCCAGGTATTTCTTAATGCCCGCAATTTTGGTATCCATGTGGCTACTTCTGCCGGTAATGCCGGACCTGACAGCGAAACGATAGGCTCACCGGGAAATGTACCCTGGGTTACTACTGTTGCGGCCTTTAGCCACAACCGTGCGTTTTCGGCTAAAACACTTACCGCTAATGGTTTGGCGCTTAGTGGCCGCAGTGCCAGCGGCGCCGTTAGTGCAACGCTGGTTAATGCTGCTGATTACGGTGATGCCGACTGCCTGACGCCTTTTGCTGCCGGTACCTTTGATGGCCAAATTGTGCTCTGCCGCCGCGGTGAGATAGCCAGGGTTGAAAAAGGTACTAATGTTAAAGCCGGTGGTGCTGCGGGTTTAGTATTGATGAACGTAACAGGTGAGGCTAGCAGTGTAGATGATGATTTTCATGTGCTGCCCGGCATTAACCTCAGCGCAGACGACGGTGAAACCTTATTAACCTGGCTGGCAGCAAATGCCGGGCAACAGGTTAGTATCAGTGCATCAGAGCTGATCCAGGATGATGAACTGGGTTCAATTGCCGGTGTGTTTTCGTCCCGCGGCCCCGGCTATCCTTATGATAGCTACTTATCGCCGGACATTGCCGCACCGGGTGTCAGCATTTATGCCGCTTATACGCCATATCAGCCGTTTAGCAACCAGAAAAACGAAGTACCTTACGCTTTTTTAGATGGCACCTCTATGGCCAGCCCGCATGTGGCAGGAGCGCTGGCGCTTATTCAGGCGGTGCGTCCGCACTGGACACCGGCTCAGGCGCAATCAGCATTGATGATGACCGCGAACAGCCAGGCTTATAAAGATGATGAGTTAAGCGGCAACAAACAACAGGCCAGTTTTTTTGATATGGGCGCTGGCATGATGCGGGTAGATAAGGCGGTAAATGCCGGTTTATTGCTGAATGAAAGCGGCGACAATTATCTGGCTGCGAACCCTGAACTTGGCGGTAACCCCGGCGAGTTGAACCTGGCCAGCCTGGTACAAAGCCGCTGCGTGCTAACCTGCTCATGGACCCGCACCTTTACCGCTACTGAAAGTGGTAGCTGGAGCACAGGAACTGCTACGTTGCTGGGCGATATCACTCTTAGCGCCAGCCCTGCCAGCTTTAGCCTGGCAGAGGGGGAAACTCAGGTACTTACTATTACCGCCAGTTCAGGCCATACCTCGGCCAGCAAATGGCAATTTGGCCAACTGGTGTTAAGTAACGGCAATCCGCAGCAAACCCTGACTTTACCTGTGGTAGCGGAATTTGTCGCTGGCTCCGGGCCAGAGCAGGCCAGCCTGACGGTGAGCAGCCCGCAAGGTGAAACACTGCTAGGTGGTTTTAACAGTGGTGCAAACATAAACCAACTGCAACCGCTTGCCCGCGGTCTGGTAAAACCTGAACGCTATAATATTCAGTTGTTAGCGCCCACTACCCAACCCTATGATCTGGAATGGGCTTACAACAAAGATAACCGCTTTGTACTGCCGCTAGTCGTTACCAACAGTACGCAACGGGTTCGGGTAAAAGTAGAAAGTACCAGCAGCCCTGATTTAGACTTGTATATTGGTCCGGATGAAAATCTGGATGGCGATCTTAGTTCCGCTGATGACATACACAATCTGTTGTGCATGAGCGCCGGTGTTGATTCCAATGAGATATGCGACCTGCTGACACCTGCGCCCGGTGTGTACTATATTGCGCTGCACAATTTTCAGGGTTCAGCACCCGGTGCCATGGATGATGTCAGCTTATCGGTGGCGGTGATCAGCGATAAAGATGAAGCCAACCTGGCACTGACTGTGGTACCACATACGGCATCGCAATTTTCGTTACGGGCTGGCTGGCAATTAGCGGACGCCGAGCCGGGTGATGACTATGTTGGCGTCATCGCTGCTGAAACAGGCATAGGGCAACGTTTTGGCCTGACCGCACTGGATATTCACATTGCTGAGCCTGTTGTGGCATTAGGCACGAGCCAGCAAAAAGTAGGGGCCGGTACAACGCTGAGTTATCAGCTAACGCTGGCGGCAAACAATACAGCTGCAGCGCGCTCTGTAGCATTTAGCCTGGCTGTACCTGAAGGGCTTAGCCTCAGTGCAATAGACGGTGCAGAGTATAGTCAGCAAGCTGGCGCTATTACGTTTGCGCTGGCGCAACCAGCCGGGGCTGAGGCGAAAAACCTGACACTGCACTTTGCCAGCACACCACAGGCCAGCGGTAATGTGCTGCTTAAAGTTAATTACCAGCTGGCGGCTAACCAGACTGAAGCAGTTTATGCGCCGGAAATAGATATTATTCCGCCACTGGCCATTTTAATTAATGGCGAAGCCGCGTTTAGCCTAAGTGGTAAGGCGGGTGATAAAGTAACCCTGCGGGCGCAAACCAATACGCCTGCCAGCCTGAACTGGCAACAAAGCAGCGGGCCTGCTGTACCACTTAGCCAACCAACAGCCGCTGAAATTAGCTTTACACTACCCGAAGTGCAAGCTGCTCAGACGGTAGTGCTTAGCTTAACGGCAACCGATGCTCTGGGGCAAAGCCAAACGGCCAATGCCAGTATCAGCATTGCCGCACCGGCCAGAAACAGCAGTGGCGCGCTGGCCTGGTACTGGTTAGCTATGTTATTGCTGCTGCGTTTTATGCCACAGGGTAAACGCGCTGGCTAACCTACAGCTTTTAACAAGCCTCTCTAATATAACGGTCAGCTTAGCTGGCCGTTATTATTTGGCCGCTAAAATTGCCACCGGCAACAAATACTGCGGCCTTTGCAGGCAAAACGCTGGCAACATGGTAATCTTGGCGTTTTATCCGGCCTGTATTTTTGTCAGTTACCGCATCAGCTAAGGAAATTTATTGTGCAATATTATCTGGGCGCTTATGCCGCTTCTCCCAACCATAGTGGCTGGGATCCTATGCTGGAAACAGCGTATTACAACGAATTAAAAGCGCTGCCGAATATCAAAGGCCTGGAGCACCCGTTTTTAGGTGCTTTGCATCAGCATGATGACAACTGGTTTTTAGCCAATATCGACCCGCAGTGGCATTACGTATTTACCTGTATTCCCGGCATTATGAATGCACTGGGGCAAAACCCAATGTTTGGTATTGCCTCTGATGATGAAGCCGGGCGCCTGGCTGCTCTTAACTTTATGCAGCAAGCCTGCACAGCAATTGGTAAATTAAATGCCCACCTGGGGCGCCAGGCAGTTACTGCAATTCAAATCCAGACGGCACCGGCAAGGCATAAAGCGTCATCCTCTAAATCGGCGCTGATGGCATCGCTGCGCACTATGCTTAGCTGGAACTGGCATGGCGCCCGTATTGTGATTGAACACTGCGATGCATACCTTGCCAGCCAGACACCATCAAAAGGCTTTTTAGCACTAAGTGATGAGCTGGACGTTATCACGCAGTTAAATACCGAGCTGGGCAAAGAGCAGCAATTAGGTATGGTAATTAACTGGGGGCGCTCGGTATTTGAAACCCGCCGGGTGGCAGGTGCTGTTGAGCATATTCAGGCAGTACAGGCTGCAGGTGTACTAAGCGGGCTGATGTTTTCCGGGGTATCGGATCAGGATAGCGAATACGGTGCCTGGCGCGATAGCCATCAACCACCGCAGAGCAGCGGGCTGGTAGTAAATGGTGAACCCGGCAGCTGGATGACAGAACAGGCCATGCACAGTTGTTTGGCTGCGTGCAACGATGCCGCAGGCTTGCCGGTGTTAGGGGCAAAAATTGGTATCCGGCCACATAGCGCCGACATCAGGCAACGCATGGGGTATATCCGCGATACGCTGGCGATATTAGACCGTTATTTTTTTACGTCGTAGGGTGTTAAAACCGTAACTGTTACAGCCGCAAGGACGCGGCTGCAGGTTTAATATGACCAAAGTGTTTTAGCGCCAAAAAGCCAACAAGCAGTAATGCAAAAGCCGGCAGCAGGGTGTTGATATAGCTAAGGTAGGTCAGGCTAAGCTCGTGCCGCTGGCTAAACAACAGCCACAAACTATATAAACCAAAACCCAGCATTGGCACAGCAACCAGACACAGGTGGTAACGGCGTAGCTGGGTTTGCAGATACAGCAGAGCGATTACAACCGGAACCGCCAGCAGCAGATGCAGCACTAAATCCATAATGGAAAGCCATAACAGTGCAGAGCCGCGTAAGGTATCGGAGTCCATGATCCACAGTTGTACCGGGTTTATCGTAGCGATAAAACCAAAACACAAGATCACAAAATACACATGCGCCACGCCCAGCAGCAGGGAAATAAGCGAGCGGATACTAAAAATAATAAGCTTGGCCACCATCACAGGCACTCCGGCAAATACAACAGGCGGCAAGGTAGCATGCCGCCTTTATTCAAACAACAATAGTAATTAAACCGGTTCATGCCGGCTCTGATTAGCCGGCACTGTAAGCCGTAACTTAGTTAGAAGGCGTGCGGTATTTTTCAAACCAGGCCAGCATATACTCTACTTTTTCAATCATCCGGCTGGGGCGGTTAGAAATACCGTGCGGTGAGCCCGGTACCCGCACCAGAGTAGTATCAACCCGGCGTAGTTTCAGCGCCTGATAAAACTGCTCTGATTCTGAAATAGGTGTGCGCCGGTCTGCTTCACCGGTGATCAGAATAGTCGGGGTTTTTACATTGCCCACCAGGCTTAGCGGCGAGCGCTGCCAGTAGTGCTCGACATTTTCCCATGGCACGCCGGGGAACTGGTGAAAGGTCTGATAGGTATAAGTGTCGCCGGTTAGCACTTTACTTAACCAGTTAATAATCGGTTTTACCACTGCTGCGGCTTTGTAGCGGTCGGTCAGGCCTATGGCATAAGCGGTAGCAATACCACCGGCTGAGCCGCCGCCGATAAACAGGTTATTTTCATCAATAAAACCCAGTGCCAGCATCGCATTTACGCCGCTGTCGTGGTCGGCGTAGTCTTCCGGTGAGCTGTATTTATTGTGCAGCAACATGGCAAAACGCTCGCCGTACGATGAGCTACCGCGGTGGTTGTCATAAAACACCACATAACCTTCTTTGGCATAGCGCTGCATTTCCGCACTCCACTGGGCACCATAGGCTAAGTGCGGGCCGCCGTGAATTTCAAGCAACAGCGGGTATTTCTTCGCCGGGTCAAAGTCCGGCGGTGTCATATACCAGCCTTGTATTTCTTCGCCGTCAAAAGATGACTTATAAGTAATTTCATGTACCTGTGCCAGCTTTTTATGGCCGAGCAAATCGTCGTTCAGGGCAGTAAGTACCGTAGTTTTACCCTTTTGCAGGACGGCAACCTCGCTTGGACGCTGGCTGGTGCCATGGGTATAGGCGATGGTGCCGTTATTCGCCACCGAGTATGAGCCGCTTAAATAAGGCTGCGGCTGGGATACACCACCTAAACTGGCGGTAAGCTCGGTAATTTTGCCGCTGCTACTCAAGGTAGCCAGCTTGCGCTGACCGCGATCATCGTATTGCACCACAAAGCTGGAGTTATTCAGCCAGTTTGGTTGGTCGATACTGCGATCAAAGTCTGCAGCAATGTCGCTGATGTTGTTTGAACTCAGGTTTAAAACTTTCAGCTTGCTGTTGCTGTAAGGCACCAGAGCATTGTTTTGCCATAAAAACGCCAGTTGTTTACCGTCGGGCGAAAACACCGGTGATGATTCACTGCCTGGCATAGTAGTAAGGGCTGTTAACTGTTCTGTGGCTAAATCCAGCTTATATAAATTGCTGTCACGTGGCTGATATTCCCAGTCGGGGTCGAGGTTGGCAGAAAACACCAGCGCTTTGCTATCCGGTGTAAAGCTTAAATCGCTACCGTAATTAAAGTCACCCTGAGTTAACTGGCGTTCAATGCCGCCACTGGCCGGCAGAACAAATATTTGCCGGAACTGCGGCTTTAAAAAGCCCTGGCCGTCAGCCTGATAACGCACCCGGTCCAGCACTACGGCAGGTTCAGACCATTTGGCACCATTAGGTTTTTTTACCCGCTTAACACTTTGCTTTACTGCGGCCTCACGGGCATCGACATTCATGGTAAAAGCCAGTTGTTTGCCATCCGGTGACCAAACCAGGTTAGACGGGCTTTGCCGTAATTTAGATAACTGGGCAGTTTTATTTTCTGCCAGCCAGTGCAGATGAATTTGCCTGGAGCCGCTCATGTCAGAAATAAATGCCAGCTGTTTGCCATCAGCAGACCAGCGTGGCTGGCTGTAATTAAACTGGTCGGCAAACAGCGGTAATTGCTGGCCGGTTTTTACATCCACTAACCACAGGCTGTTGCGGGTACTGTCAGTCATAATGTCATTACTGGCACGTACATAGACAATTTTGCTGCCATCCGGTGATATTTGCACATCAGCGGCATACTCCAGTGCGAAAATATCTTCGGCCTCAAAATAACGGCTGCTGGCTGTTGTAGTGGCGTGGGCTGCGCCCGATACGGCAACAGGCTCTTCAGCCAGTAAGGCAGGGCTGCTCAGTAATAAGCTGGTGGCGATCACCAGCGCTGAGCGGGTAAATGTACGCATAATGCTCCCGGATAATGTAGTTTAAGTTTATTTTTGCTTAAACCTAACCCGATCCAGACGTGAGTACAAACCCCACAGCGGCAAAGCGCAGGTTTTAAGCGGCATAGCTAATATGCTGTGGTAATACGGCAAAGAAAAAGGCTGGCGCTAAGGCCAGCCGTTTTAGCATCAGGCAGATAAGCTGTCGAAGATATGCAAAAAGGTGGGGGCTTGCTGAATATGCAACTGCATACGTAAACGCCGGGCAATATCCTGCGCGCTTATTACACCGCGGATCTGGTGTGATTCACGGTCTACTACCACGCAGTGTTGCTCACCACTTGATTGCAGCGTATTAACCACATCAGCAATGCTACAGTGCTGCAGTTGCTGATACGCCAGTGCTTTAATACGCTCACGCGGGCGCATTAAGTCAGCTACAGTAATATCATCACGGCTGTCGCCAAAGGCAATACGGCGCATAATCGACTGATCTGACAACTGGTCAAGGTGTAGTAATCCCACCAATTCGGCGTCGTGATCAACTACCAGCTTAAGCTTGGTTTGTTCCTGTTGCATCATGTCCAGCGCATCACGTGCTGTGGTAGATGCAATTACAGTATTAGGCTGGCTGTGTTTAAAGTCGGTCACTACGGTCAGTGCCGGTGAGTTTAATGTCATACCGTCAAAATCTGTAGGTTGTACTAAATGATCAATGGCTTCAACAGAGTATAATGCTAATGTTTTCATGGTGTTCCTCACATGCCGGCACGCAGAGGCCATACCGGCTAAAAAATAATTTAACTATGAACAGCAAGGCTGTTCTGGCTGAAACTTAATGTGAGGGCAAAACCGGCGGGGCACGGGCCTGCAGCGAAACTAAGAACGGTGCTTTGTTAAATACACTGCGCACAGCATAAACTGTGCTGAAAAAAGCTAAGGCGGTAGTACCGGCAGAAACCGGCAGCACAGGTTGTGGTTCGTCAGTGCTGTCTTGTTCTGTTGTTACTGTGTGGTGCGAAGTAGACGGTGTAAGCGCATGAAACTGAGTATCTGCCAGCGGCGATAACCGCTGATCATGCACAGCAAAGGCTTGCGGCGTGCACAATAAACTCAGATACAACAGTAAGGCAAAACTACTTAGCCAGCGCATACAACCTCATTCACTTAATACACCGTTTTAAGGTAACACGATGTCATTTGATAATGAGCGCTTGTAATACCTTGCGCAAGGGGGCGCTGCAAAAATAGCCGGAAATTGCGATTAACGACTATTTTTGCACGACACAGTGGCGTTTACAGGCCGGAGAGTAGGCTTTTCAGTAACAGTGCAACCAATGTCAGGCTGCCTAAACCCACCAGATACAGCAGAATAAACCAGACTATTTTAGGCAATGGCCGTCCGTTAGGCAGCGATAGTTTTACCATTAGTAGCCCTCCTCATAGTCTTCCACCTTACCGCGAAAGATATGATAACCCCATAAGGTATACGCCAGGATCAGCGGTAAAAAGATCAGTACGCCCGGTAGCATAAAGCTTAAGCTGCTGTCAGGTGCTGCTGCGGTATAAAAGCTGATCTGATGCGGCAGTAAGTAAGGAAACAGCCCCGCAACCAAACCGGCAAAAGCCAGCAAAAACAAACTGGCTGCCAGCCAGAACGGGCGGCTTTCGTGGCGGATGCTGATATCTGCCTCGGCAGCAAACTGGCGCTGTACCCGGCCTAAATCACGGAACAACAGCCTGGCTGCCAGTATAGCCATCAACGGCAGTAACATCAGGATCAGGCTGTGGGCGCCGCCAAACCAGCGCTCGCGAATTTCCGGTTGCTTGTAAAGCGTAAATAAACTCACTAACAACATCGCCAGCATCACAAATAACAGCAGGCGCTGGCCGTAGCGGGCGGCTTTTTGCTGAATATCACCTCTGCTTTTCATCGTCAGGTAAGTACAACCCAGCAAAGCATAGCCTGCCATAACGGCTAAACCGGTAAACAGGCTAAACGGCGTTAACCACTGCAAGCTGGACGAGGCTATGCTGTCGGCATCAACACCTTGCACTAACACACCCAGCATCAGGCCCTGACAAAACGCTGCCAGGCTGGAACCTATGGCAAAAGCCCGGTTCCACCATATTTTAGAGGTATGGGATTTAAAGCGGTATTCAAACGCCACGCCGCGAAAGATCAGGCCTATCAGCATCAGCATAATCGGCAGGTACAGTAATGAAGCGATACTGGCATACGCCAGCGGAAAAGCGCCAAACAGGATCACACCGCCAAATACCAGCCAGGTTTCGTTGCCATCCCAGACATGCGAAATAGAACGCATTAAATGATCGTGCTCAGCGTCGGTGTTAAACCACGGATACAAAATACCGATGCCTAAATCGAAGCCATCCAGCAGCACGTACATTAAAATGGCAAAACCCAGCAACAGGAAATAAAACAAAGGCAGACCTATTTGTAGTTCCATTAGCGTTGCTCCTGTTCCGGTTTTATATGTTTGGCCAGCGCTACGGCATAGCCCGATGCTTTAACACCAATCAGTTGCTGTGACAGTTTTTCCATCGGTGGCGGCCCTTTACGAATAAGCTTGCGCATAAAGTACAGGTAAACACCAAACAGCAGACTGTATGTCAGCACAAACAGGGTAAGAGAAAACAGCACCCGTTCTGCCGGCAGAGGCGACACCACATCAATGGTACGTACCAGGCCATGTACCAGCCAGGGTTGGCGGCCAACTTCTACCACATACCAGCCCGCCAGCACGGCAATAATACCGCTTGGCGCCAGATAACTGCAGGCAGTTAAAAACCAGCGGCTCTGGTATAAGGTGCCGCGCCAGCGTAAGAACGCACCGGCAAATGCAGTTAAAATCATCAGCACGCCAATACCGACCATAACGCGGAACGAGAAAAACACGACAGCAACGTTAGGCCGCTCGTCCGCCGGTACTGCCTTTAAGCCCATCAGTTCGCCATCGGGGTCGTGGGTTAAAATCAGGCTGGCCAGTTTTGGGATACCTATTTCAAAATGGTTTTTTTCCGCCACTCTGTCAGGAATAGCGAATAGCAGCAGCGGCGCACCGGCTTCACGCTCGGCCCAAATACCCTCCATTGCGGCCAGTTTTACCGGCTGATGCTCTTTTACATTCAGGCCGTGCAAATCACCGACATAAGCCTGCAGCGGCGTTAAAATCAGTGCCAGCCACAGTGTCATCGACAAGCCTTTGCGGGCCATATTTTTGTGCTCGCTGTGCCGCAGTTGCCATGCGCTGGTGGCTAGCACAACGAAAGTGCCGGTAATAAAAGCCGCCAGTAACATATGAGTAAAGCGGTATGGCATTGACGGGTTAAAAATGACCTGCCACCAGCTGTCTACCTGGAATACGCCATCAACAATAATATGGCCGGCCGGTGTATGCATCCAGGAGTTAGCAGCAATAATCCAAAACGCCGAAATCCAGGTGCCTACTGCTACTACCACCGTAGCCATAAAATGCAGCTTAGGCCCAACGCGCTGCCAGCCAAACAGCATAATGCCAAGAAAGCCAGCCTCAAGGAAAAACGCGGTCAATACTTCGTACGCCATTAATGGCCCCAGTACTGCGCCGGTAATGCGGGAAAACTCAGAAAAGTTGGTGCCAAATTCGTACGACAACACTATGCCCGATACCACTCCCATACCAAAAGTAATGGCGAAAGGCTTGATCCAGAATTTAGCCAGTTGCAAATACACAGGGTTGCCGGTTTTCAGCCATAGGCCCTCCCAAATCGCAATCAGCGTGGCCAGGCCGATGGTAATAGACGGAAAAATAATGTGGAAACTAACGGTAAACGCAAACTGCAAACGGGATAACAGCGCAGCATCCAGTTCCATATCAGCGTCTCCGCTGCTGCAAATAGCAGTACAGGGCAGGCGCCAGCGCTACGGCCACCATCAGGCTTAGTGCCAAAACTTCAGTGATTAATAAACTACTATTCATAACGTACTCTCTTACTGCGACATCTGCTTGGTTTATATAACTGGGTTTATGCAACAAGATTTGCAAGATGCTTACCACTTTGTGAGTATACTTATTACTTTATGATTTATATCAATTTTTATATTTCCCTTGTTTGGCGTGTAAACAAGGTTTACGATCCGCACTTCAGGTTAATGTAAACGAGGTTTACAGTGCCACTGTACTTAATATTTGAAATAAGCATGCTGTTGACCAGTGGCTGTGCGGTATTACTGGCTGGCTGGTTACTCTGGCAGGGCCAGCGCCAAACGGGTATGCCGGCATTGGCAGGGTTTGCCGCCATGATGGCCTTGTGGTGCGCGGGTCATATTGCCATTTTGCATCAGTGGCCGCAGTTGGGCATTGCATTGGTACTGGCAAACCCGCTAATGCCAATGTGTTTTTTACATTTTGCTTTGCAATTTGTCGCAGCAGGCCGGCCATTGTCATCACGGCTAAAGATGTTACAACGGCAGATCCCTGTGCTCTATGGCTTCACTTGTCTGCTAATTGCCCTGAGTTGGCTGTTTAACGGTGGTAAAATTATTGCTACTACCGGTTTTAATGCCTTTTTTGCTTTTCAGGGGCTGGGCTGGTTAAACCTGGTGTACACCGTGTTATTGGGTATTGCCGCCCATGGCGTGTTGTTGTATGGCTGGCGCCATCATTCCGGTAACCGCAAGCGTTCTATCGGTGCGATGTTTATCGCCGGTGGTTGGGGCTTATTGCTGGCGACCAGTTTTATATTTCCGTCTCTTGGCCTGACCTGGTATCCGTACCCGATGCTGTTATTACCCAGCTATCTGTTATTGCTGGTATATGGTGTGGTGCGGTATCAGGTACTGGCTATTAATGCTTTTGCCAATAAGGCATTGTTGTGGTTTTGCATGTTGTTGGTGGTGCTGGCATTGATGGCACTGGTCAGCGCTATGTTGGGGCAGTTTGGTATGCGGGCACTGTCGGCGGTTCCGGCGTGGCAGCTGTGGCTGTATTCTGCTTTGTTACTGTTATTATCGGCCGCCTGTTATCAGCCTGTGGCGGCACTTGCCAGGCGGTTGATATATCCCGGCGTTACATTAAATGAAGCTTTGCTGGAGCGCTGGCGCTCGCAGTTGCAACAAAGTGAAAGCTGGACAGAGTTGGCGGCGCTTGGCAGCACATTATTAGCACAACAGTTGCGTATGCGTGTTGCTGTGCATTTGCCGCAGACTCAGGCCGTGGCGGCCCAACTGCAAATTCACTGCCAGCGCGGCAGCGGAGGCTGGCATTATGAGCTCAAAGGCTGGGATGATGTTACGCCTGGTTACAGGTTGCAAGGCGAGGTGTTTGCTGCCTTATTGCTGAGTAGTTGCCGTATTCTGGAGCAATCATTAAAGCTGGCCGAGGCTGAACGGAAACGGCTGGATCAACAGCATCTGGTTGAGCTTGGCGCATTATCGGCCGCGATGGCACATGAGCTGAGAAATCCGCTGAATATTATTGCCATGGCCGCAGCAAGTACGGCAGACGATACCCGCCGGCATATTCGGCAGCAGTTAAAACGTGCCGACCGGCTAATTGCCGATTTACTGAGTTATTCCGGCCAGCTGCAGTTGCAATTAACGACAGTACCACTTAATGCACTGTTGCAAAGCCTGATACAGCAACACGACTGGCAAGGTGTAAGTTGTCAGTTAGAGGTTGATGAACAACTGCTGATCACCGCCGATGTCTACCGCTTGCAGCAGGTAATCGTAAACCTGCTGGATAATGCGCTGGCGTTTTGCCGTAATCAGAATGGCGCCATTATTAAGCTGCAGGCGCAGCAACAGGGGGCGCAGTTGCTGTTGTATATACACAATAATGGCCCGGCTATTGCTCCTGAACAGCATAGCAGCCTGTTTCAGCCTTTTGTCAGCAAACGGGCTGGCGGTAGCGGCCTGGGGCTGGCGATAGTACGGCGCATTATGCAGGCGCATGGTGGCGAAATTAGCCACCGTACTGATCTTGGCTGGCCGGTCAGCTTTGAATTACGTTTTAATTTAAATACAGAAGACAGCAAAAATGAATAAAGGCCGCATATTACTGATTGACGATGAACCGGCATTTCGCCAGTTGGCGCAAAGCTGGTTGCAAAACAGTGGTTATCAGGTCGTCACGGCGGCAGATTTAACCGAGGCACGCCAGCAATTACAGCAATTTGACGCTGACTTAATTTTGCTTGATTTATCATTACCGCCCCAATTTAACCCGCAGCACACTCTACAGGCCCTGCCGGAATTTATTGCCAGGCCGGTAATTATTTTAACCGGCCATGCTGAGCGGCAACTGGCGTTGGATGCCATAGCGCTTGGTGCCTGGGATTTTATTGCCAAACCGGTCGACCCGGATTTACTGGCCGTAGTAATAAAGCGCGCGCTGGGTAAGCATCAGCTTGAACAAGAGCTTAGCCAACTGAAACAACAACGCCAGGCCAGTAACGCTGTACAGCGTTTAATTGGCGTATCACCGGCGATGGAGGCTATGCGAACGCTGATCCAGCGTATTGCTCCTACTGATGTACGGGTGTTGGTAACCGGGCCATCCGGTACCGGTAAAGAAGTGGTATCACGGGCATTGCATGAGCTGAGCCGGCGTGCAGAGCAAGCCTTTGTGTCTGTGCATTGTGGCGCCATTCCGGCCGACCTGCTCGAAAGTGAGCTGTTTGGCTATGTTAAAGGTGCTTTTACCGGGGCCGATAAAGACCGGCCGGGGTTGCTGAAACTGGCTGATGGTGGCACTTTGTTTCTCGATGAAATTGGCGAAATGCCGTTACCGATGCAGGTAAAGCTGTTGCGGGTGTTGCAGGAAGGCACTTTTTTCCCGGTTGGCGGGCGTGAGCAGCAGAAAATTGACTTACGGCTTATTTCTGCCACCAATGCTAATTTGCCACAATTGGTACAAAAAGGCCTGTTTCGTGAAGATCTGTATTACCGTATTAAAGGCATTACGCTGGAAACCGTAGCGCTTAGCAGCCGCAGTCAGGATATACCGCTGCTGTTGCAGTTTTTTCTTGAGCAATTATCGCAGCAGCAGGGGCAACGTTTAAAACTGGACAGCACTGCACTAAGCTGGTTTTTACAGCGCGAGTGGCCGGGTAATATCCGTGAGTTGAAAAACACACTGGAAAGCGTCGCCGCAGTGGCACAGGGCGGAGTGATCAGTATGGCAGATATCAGCTTGTTGCACCCGGAGGCCGGTACTTCGGACACTACACAAGTGGTAACAGAGACAGGTGTACAATTGTTAGACCAGGCTGTGCAGCAATTAGAAATACGCATGATTAAACAAGCACTTGAGCAATGTACCGGTAATAAAAGCCAGGCTGCACGCCAACTGGGGTTATCCCGGCAGGGGTTACTAAAGAAAATTGACCGCTACCAACTGGCAGATTAAGGTAGGCAGCAAAACTTGGAGAATAAAAATGAAAGCAGTAGGTTATCAGCAGTCACTACCGGCAACCGATCCACAAGCGCTGGTTGATATTGAACTGGCCGATCCGGTAGCCAGTGGCCGGGATATTCTGGTACGGGTGCACGCAATATCGGTTAATCCGGTCGATACTAAAATCAGAAAGCGGGTTCAGCCCGAAGCCGGACAACATAAAGTTCTGGGCTGGGACGCAGCCGGTGAAGTGGTAGCGGTAGGCGAAGATGTCAGTTTATTTAAAGTGGGCGATAAAGTATTTTATGCCGGTTCATTAACCCGCCCCGGCAGCAACAGTGAACTGCAACTGGTTGATGAACGCCTGGCCGCAGTGATGCCGGATAGTTTAAGTTACGCCGAAGCGGCAGCTTTACCATTAACTGCCATTACCGCCTGGGAGCTATTGTTTGACCGGCTGGAAATTCAGCAGCCAAGTTTAAAGCATCCGCGTCCGGTGCTGCTGGTAACCGGTGCGGCCGGTGGCGTAGGTTCAGTACTGGTGCAACTGGCCCGCCAATTAACCACGGCAACCATTATTGCTACGGCATCGAGGCCGGAAACCAGGCAATGGGTCATCGATCTGGGGGCACATTACGTGTTGGATCACAGCCAGCCGTTGTTACCGCAGTTAAAAGCACTTGATTTAAGTTGTGTAAGCCATGTTGCCAGTTTAACCCATACCGACCAGCATTATGCTGAGCTGGTACAACTGCTGGCGCCACAGGGCAAGCTGGCGTTGATAGATGACCCGGTTGGCGGCCTTGACATTATGCCGCTTAAGCAAAAAAGTATTTCGCTGCACTGGGAGTTTATGTTTACCCGTGCCATGTTTGGTACGCCGGATATGAATGCGCAGCATCAGTTGCTAACTGATTTGGCAAGGCTTATTCAGCAAGGCCAGATAAAAACCACGCTAAAGCAAACGATGGGCACTATCAATGCCGATAATTTGCGCCGGGCTCATTTACTGCTGGAAAGCGGTACTGCTATTGGTAAAGTGGTGCTGGAAGGCTGGAACTAGCAGGTTTAGACTGTACAGCAGCCAAATCTGGCTGCTGTTAAATCCGGCGCTATGCAATCTGCTGATCGTCGTTCATGCCGCTATACCAGGCTTTAAATAACACTTTTTCAAGCGCCTGTTGCAAGGCATCGTTAATGGGTAAATGTTGTTTACCCAGTTCATAGTCCAGCTCGTTTACCTGCTCTTTAGCCATAATCATCAGCGGCGGCGGATCAGACTCCAGCGCTATCAGTGTGTCCTGATATGGCTGTGGCCGGTCAGTTTTAATGACCTTACACACCGACAAAGAGGTTTTACCCTGTTTGTCGCGATAGCCTGAAGCGCCAAACAAGCGGCAAATACTGGGCCGCTGCTGGTATACGCTGCACTGGCCCTGTTTGCCGTCAAATGACAGCTTCTGATAAAAAAAACAGCCCTGAGGCTCTGTTAACTCTTCGAGTTGTGTCAGTGTTTGTTCTGCTTTACCTTGATCAAACAAGTGTAATGCCAGCGGCATCATTTCCAGCACCGTCGCTTCTATCGTCGGTTGCAAACAGCATTCACCACAGCCGGAACGACAATTTAAGCCACGCTGTTGTTGGTACACTGAAAATGTTTCCGCTATTTCGCCATACACAGCCTCAACACGACGCGATAATTCACGCAGCCGTTGCATAAAGACTCCGAACGAAATAACTATTAATTTGGGTTTGCCTGTTAAGGAGCAACGAAATGTTGCAGCGCCATTGTACTGAGTTGTTCAATCTGTCAGCAATAGGCGCGGAGAAATATAATTAGGGTTACCCGGATAACGTTAATAAGGGCATCGGCCTTGCTATGGCATGGCCTTGCACATAATCAATGCCCAGCAGTTGCAGGGCATCGCATACGGCCTGGGTTTCCACATATTCGGCAACAGTTCGCATACCTACGGCTTTAGCAACCTCGTGGATAGATTTTACTATGGCTTTATCGTATTGGTCGTCCAGTAAATCACGCACAAAGTGGCCGTCAATTTTAATAAAATCGGCCGGAAAGTGCTTCAGGTAGCTGTAAGATGAAAAGCCACTGCCAAAATCGTCCAACGCAAATAAACAGCCCTGCCCACGAAAAAACTGAATAAAACTTAGCGTGTTTTGTAAATTAACAATGGCCACACTTTCAGTGATTTCAAAGCAGATATGCTGATAAGGAATTTGATAGTCAGTAAATAGCTGTTGCACCTGGTCTTTAAAGCCACTGTCAATCAGCGAGCTGCCAGACACATTAATACAGCAAAGTTCCAGTTGTTGCAGATGCTGCGGGTTCTGCTGTAACCAGCGGAAGTAATGGCGGATTACCCAGAGGTCAATTTGCGGCATCAAACCAAAACGTTCGGCAGAGCTCAGGAAGCTGCCGGGCCCAATCAGGCTATTGTCTTCTCCATGCAGACGTAACAGCACTTCGTAATGCATACCATTGCCTGGCTGTTTTAATGCCTGAATGGGTTGCTGGTACAGGACAAAACGGTCTTGTGCTATGGCATCACGCAGTTGCGCAACCCATTGCATTTCTGCCTGATGGCGCTGGGTTTCCAGATCGTTACTATCAAATAGCTGAATACGGTTGCGGCCTTTGTCTTTGGCAATGCTGCAGGCGGCATCGGCCTGTTTTATAACATCATCGGCGACAATATTGCTGCCGCTGATTTCAGCGATGCCAATACTGACGCTGATGGGGTAAATGCTATCTTGCCAGATAAAACGGAATTCTTTTACAGCATCCAGCAAACGGTAGGCCAGAGCAAAGGCCTCATTAGCATTCTTACCGGTTAATAAAACACCAAACTCGTCGCTGTCGAGCCGGGCCAGCGGGCCGTTACGGCCAAGTGTACGTTTAAACACTTCGCTCAACTGTTTCAGTAAAGCATTACCTGCACTATGGCTGCAGTTGTTATTGATAAGTTTAAACTGATCGATATCAATATACAGCATGCAGCCAGCCGTAGTGCCGCCTTGCTGGCATACGGCCTGTAACTGCTGTTCAAAATAAAAACGGTTATAAAGTGCAGTAAGGCTGTCGTGGTTAGCCAGATAGGCCAACTGCTCATGGGCCAGTTTTTGTTCGGTAATATCAATAACTGAGCCATGTACGAAAGCATCGCGATTATTCACTGAACGCGCCAGCCGTGCCGACATCAAGGCCCAGAACGGGCTGTTATCGGATCTTAAACCCTGAATCTCAAAACTTTTGTTGTTGCCAAGTTCCAATTGCTGCACCAGCATTTGCCGTTCGGCCGGATCGGCATAAAAACGTGCCATACCGCTTTCACTGACAGCCCGTTTAAGTTCATCCAGGGTGTCGTAACGCAAAATACCCAGCAGGGCATTGTTAGCATTTAACAATTTACCATCCAAAGTAGTGGTAAACATACCCTCAACAGCGTTATGAAAAATATCATGGTATTGTTGTAACTGGCTAATACTTAAGCTGTTTGCATCGCTTTGACGCGGTATTTTCTGCAAACCAAAGCTGGTTAATGCCAGGCTGAATAACATTAATAATTGCAGCAGGTATAGCCAGTCAAAGCCAGTGTTCAGATAACCAGCCTGGCTTAGGGTCAGTAACAGCGCACTGCACAGCGTAAACACGCAAGCCCAGACAAAAGAGCGGGCTTGTGGCTGGCCTGCCAGCGTAAAGCGGACCGCTAATATAATATTACTGCCAAGTACCCAGCCCAAAGCCAGAAACAACAACAACAGCCGGTACTGGCCAGAGGCATACAACGGGCTGAACAACAGCAACATAGCGGCAAAGCTGCTGGCGTGGCTCAGCCTGCGCCACAAAGGTGTATATAAATGCTGTAGCGCGTGGTGAATAAATAAGTTCAGGCACAATAGCGCTGTACCGACACTGATATACAAAATAGCCTGATTGACTTCCGGGTGGCCTGGCCACAGCATGGCAAAGGCCATACCGTTAAGTACGGCAATAACCAGCGCAAAGCTGACAAAAAAGGCACTGTAGTACAGATAATTTTTTGCTTTTAGGCGGAAAAATTGTACCAGATTATAAAACGCCAGCAGCAATAATATGCCTTGTAGCAGGCCATCCAGAATGGCACTTTTTTGGGCGTAAGCAATAAAACTGTTATAACGCCACAGTAATAAGTCACTGGGTATTATGGCGGCATCCTGTACGCGGATAAAAATATCGGTTTGTTCGTGCGCGGCAAGGTTCAGGCTGACAGCATAACTGCGATAGGGTAACGCACGCTCTGTGTAGGGGTAATCATTACCCGAGCGGCTAAGCAGGCGAACGTCTTGCGTTTGTCTGTTGCGCTGGTAGATTTCAATTTTATCAGCCATCGGAAAATCATATTCCAGCACTACCTGGCGTTGCAGATGGCTGTTATTCTGCAAGCGGGCAAATAGCCATACTACCTGATGTTCGGCAAACAAAACCTGCTGCGAGGGCGCAAGTAAGCTAAATGCATGCTGTTTTTCCGGATCTGCCAGGATATCGTCCAGACCCAGTTGCTGCGGCGTAACCTGAAAATAAACCTGCTGCAGGCGCTGCTGTTCCGGCAGCGGGCTGTGCAGCATGTTAACTTCAGCATGAAATGCATGGGCAGGCAGGGTACACAGCCAGATCAATAGCAATAAGCAGTAAGTGCCTGTTCTCACTGACAGCTTTCTCCGCAGCAGGTTAAAATGTTAATGAAATGAGCTGTGAACAGTAACATATGCTGTGCTATGGTGTCAGCAAAAAACATTGTTTGGCCTGCTTTTGATGCGGATCAGCTAAAGGCTGCTTTATCTGGTTTGAGCCAGCAGCAACTTAGGTTATAACTAAATAAGAAAACAACAACTCGGAGACTTTATGAAACCACTGTTACTGATGTGCGGGCTTTTGTTGCTGGCAGGATCTGCCAATGCGGCTGACGTTGCGGCCGGTAAAGCCAAAGCCGCAGTGTGCGCAGCTTGTCATGGCGCGAATGGCATTTCTATTATTCCTGACTACCCGAATCTGGCCGGGCAAAAAGTAAAATATCTGGAAAGCTCAATTAAGGCTTATCGCGATGGCGAGCGGAAAAACCCAATCATGTCACCAATGGCGTCAGGTTTAACCGATGCTGATGTGGCGAATATCGCCGCTTATTTTGCCAGCTTACCGGCCGGCGGCTGATTCTCTGCGGCCAGATAATCGCTGATCTCATCAATAAAGTCAGCACCATAACGGGCCAGCTTTGTCTGGCCAACGCCTGATATTGCCAATAGGCTGCGATTGTCTGTTGGCAGTTGCTGGCACATCTCAATTAAGCTGGCGTCGCTGAACACCACAAAAGGCGGTACATCGTCGCGCTGGGCAATATGTTTACGCAGGGTTTTAAGCCGGGCAAATAAAGCGCGGTCGTATTGCTGTTTACTCAGGCGTTCTGGTTCGCGTTTTACACTTTGTAGCCTGGGCACGGCCAGCGACAGTTCAGTTTCGCCACGCAATACCGGGCGGGCTGCCGGCTGTAGTTTTAATACCGAATGGGCAGTAATATCCTGCTGCAGTAAGCCAAAATGGATCAGCTGACGTAAAATACTCAGCCAGTAATCATGGCTTAATTCTTTACCAATGCCCCAGGTTGACAGTTTGTCATGGCCCAGCTCCAGCACTTTTTGGCTTTGGCCCCCACGCAGTACATCTATAACATGATGCATACCAAAACTCTGGCCAACACGGTAAACACAGGACAGGGCTTTTTGCGCCAACTCAGTGCCGTTAAATTGCTGTGGTGGCTGCAGGCAAATATCGCAGTTGCCACAGCGGGTTTGCCGGGCTTCACCAAAGTAGTTCAGCAATACCAGGCGGCGGCAGGTTTGCGCTTCGGCAAAGGCGGCCATAGCTAAAAAGCGCTGCCAGGTTACTTCAGCGCGCTGGGCATTTTCTTCGGCATCCAGCCAGCGCTTCATCCGGCCTATATCGGCCGGGTCAAATAACAGCATGGCTTCAGCTGCAACACCGTCGCGCCCGGCACGGCCGGTTTCCTGATAATAAGCTTCAATGGTGCGGGGCAGTTCAAAGTGCACCACATAACGGATATTCGATTTATTTACCCCCATGCCAAAGGCGACAGTGGCAATAATCAACTGATAATCGTCGCGCTTGAAGGCGTCCTGCACCTTATTGCGCTCTTCGCTACTAAGGCCGGCATGGTAAGCGGCTGCGTTAAAACCACGCTGTTTTAGCTGTTCGGTCAGTTCATCCACTTTGCGCCTGGAGCCGCAATATACTATGCCGCTGGCACCGTCCTGCTGTTGCAGGTAACTGACCAGTTGTTCCACCGGGCGGAATTTCTCCTGTACGGTGTAACGGATATTCGGCCGGTCAAAGCTGCCCAGATACACTAAGGGGTGCTGCAGGTTCAGTTGTTGCAGAATATCCTGGCGTGTGGCGCCGTCTGCGGTGGCGGTTAAGGCCATTACCGGTACCGCCGGGAAGCGCTGTTTTAGCAGTGCCAGTGCCATATAGTCTGGCCTGAAATCGTGGCCCCACTGAGAAATACAGTGGGCTTCATCAATGGCAAACAGGCTGACCCCCAAATCCTGCAGGCGGTCAAGAAATTGTGGTTGTAACAGGCGCTCGGGTGCTACGTATAGCAGCTTGAGTTCACCCCGGCGTAGCCGGGCAAATATTTGCAGTATTTCTTCACGGCTTTGGCTGCTGTTAATAAATGCAGCGGCAATACCGTTAGTCTGAAGAGCATCAACCTGATCTTTCATCAGTGACATCAGTGGGGATACCACTAAGGTGATCTGTGGCAGCAATAATGCAGGTAATTGATAGCACAACGATTTACCACCACCGGTTGGCATCAGCACAAAGCTGTCCTGCCCCTGCAAGGCCGCCTGGATCACGTCCAGTTGGCCGTCACGGAATTCGCTGTAACCAAAGGCTTGTTTTAACAGGGGTAGCAGAACGTCTATCACTTAATACCATCGGGCAGCTGAAATAAGCCGCCATTCTAATGGCAAATGCGGTGTTCAGAAACAGTAAATTAAACTTATCTGCGCCGGAGCTTTAGCCAACTGGCTCATTTTTGTCGTTAAGTGAGCTGCTGGACGGGCTTATTTGGGCGTATAATGGCGCTTCATCTACCGGAGCCTGCCTGCATGTCGTTAAGTCGTGAACAAAAACTTGGGGGCATCTTCGCCGCCAGTGCTTACAGTTTATGGGGTGTGGCCCCGCTATATTTCAAACAGATTGATTTTATTCCGGCAACAGAAATTCTGCTGCACCGTATTGTCTGGTCTTTTGTGTTGCTGTCATTAATAGTGCTGGCGCTACGCCAGGGCGATAAAGTGCTGGCTATTTTACGCCAGCCTAAAATGCTTGGCTGGTTGCTGTTGTCGGCTTTATTGCTTGGCGGTAACTGGGGCTTGTTTATCTGGGCGGTAAACAATCATCATATGTTGGATGCCAGCCTGGGGTACTATATTAACCCGCTGCTTAACGTGCTGCTGGGTATGCTGTTTTTAGGCGAGCGGCTGCGCAAAATGCAATGGACGGCGGTAGCGCTTGCTACCAGCGGTGTGCTGATCCAACTGATCACTTTTGGCTCACTGCCGTGGATAGCACTGACACTGGCCGGCTCTTTTGCTATTTATGGTTTGATGCGTAAAAAACTGGCGGTAGATGCGATTACCGGTTTGTTTTATGAGTCTGTGTTATTGCTACCGCTGGCCCTATGGTACTGGTGGCAGTTTGCTGACAGCAGCGCGGCAAATTTATTAGCCAACAGCTGGCAGCTAAATGGCTATCTGATGGCGGCCGGCCTGGTTACCACCGTGCCGCTGTTGTGCTTTATCGCTGCTGCCCGGCGTTTGCAGTTATCCACTATGGGTTTTTTCCAGTACATAGGCCCAAGCTTTATGTTTGTATTTGGTGTTTGGGTGTATCACGAGCCTTTTGCGGCAGATCGTTTTGTTACTTTTGGCTTAATTTGGCTGGCGTTACTGTTATACACCGCTGATGCGTGGCAATTTAACCGCCAGCGCCGGCAGCAGGCAAAACTAAAATAACGTAAGCTGTATACCCAATGAATTTCAAGATGCACGTAGGCGGCAAGTGAATGAATCCCCATGAGCATAGTAATACTATGTGATTGGGGTGAGTGAGCGCAGCCAACAACCGTGCATCTTGAAAGACGAAGGGTATAAACAGCTGAAATAAGGGGTCTTTGATGGCTGGTAGCATTGATGTAATTGCCGTTGTCTGGTTTTTTTGCCTGTGGGTCGGTTATACGTTATTTGCCAAACGTCGTGCGAAAGTGGTGTCTTGCCTGTCGTTTGAGCTGCGGCGAAAACGCAATGACTGGATGCAAAAGATGTTACTACGTGATAACAAAATGGCCGATGTCGGGCTTATTTCCACACTGGAGCGTAATGTCACTTTTTTTGCTTCCAGCACTCTGCTGATACTGGCGGGTTTGCTCACGGCGATGGCGTCAGCAGAAAAACTCAGCCTGATGTTGTCTAATCTGGTGCCCTGGGCCAGCTACAGTGAAAGCTCGGTACAACTGAAGCTGTTGCTGCTGGCATTTATTTTTGTATTTGCTTTTTTTCAGTTTACCTGGTCATTACGCCAGTATGGTTTTTGTGGTGTATTAATTGGTGCTGCGCCTGATGGCCGCGATATGACTGCTGACGACCAAAAACTATATGCCAATCGCGCTGCCAAAGTTATTGATCAGGCCGGGCACTCGTTTAACTATGGTTTGCGTTCGATCTATTTTTCATTATCGGCACTGACCTGGTTTATCGATCCGATACTGTTTATGGTGGCGTCAGTGGTGGTAATGTTGGTTATGAAGCACCGTGAGTTTCATTCTAAGGTGTTAAAAGCGTTACAGGAGTGCTGAGTTAGCATGCAAAATGCCCGGGCTGCAGCTGCAACACCGGGCATTTGAACAAACTGATAGTCAGCTTAACTTGTTTAGTTCTGGCGGATTTCAAAAGCGCGCACGACACGCGCTACGCCATCAACATGGCGGGCAATATCCACCGCTTTAGCTGCTTCCTGTTCGGTAACCAAACCCATTAAAAACACTTCGGCGTTTTCTGTTACCACTTTGATATTCAGGCCGCTTACCTGCTCATCTGCCAGCAACTGTGTTTTTACTTTGGTAGAAATCCAGCTGTCGCGGGTGCGGGTAGTCATGGCGGTGTTGTTACCCAGGCGGATCTGATTTTGTACATCGCGCACGCCATCAATTTTACCAACCAGCGCCTGTGCTTGCTGGCGGATGGCTTCACTGCGGGTTTGGCCGGTAAGCAGTAATACACCGTTATAACTGGTTACGTTAATATTGCTGCCTTCAGCTGTGGTGGCGTCATCAGATAGTGCACGCTTAGCTTTTAGCACTACGTTTTTGTCATCAATTTGCGCACCCAGGGTACGTCTGTCGTTGGCTGATGTAACTGCTGATGCACCACCGGCTACCACGGCAGCGGCACAGCCCTGTAATAACGCCAATAAGGTGCAGGCACAGACTAACTTTAGCGTATTCATAAATCTCCTTGTTGTGGGAACAACGTCATATCTATCAGTTCGCACAGACTGTGCAGTAAAAAGGTATAGCATTCAAAAATGCGCGCTGGCCGGTGTACCGGTACTTTCAGTTCTACGTCCTGTTGGTTCAGTAGACCTGACAGCTCGCCACTGGTATCTACCGTCAGGGCTATTACTTTCATGTCGTTAGTTAATGCTGCTTCGACGGCTTTTATCAAACTTGGTTCGGCACCGGTAAGCGAAATAACCAGCAGTACATCATTACTTTGCCCCAGAGCCTTAATTTGCCGCGCCAGATAATCCTGCTGGTGGCAATGTTGCAGGCTATGATTGTGTGGTTGTAACGCCAGCGCGGGTAGCGTGGGGCGTTCGGTTTCAAACTGGTCCAGCAATAACTGGGCAAAGTGGTTTGCCAGCGCACTGGTGGCGCCGTCGCCACAACAAATAACTTTGCCGCCGCTAATCAGGTTATTAACAATAACACAGGCGGCATTTTCCAGCGGGCCGGCCAGGCTTTCGCCGGTGGCTATCATGGTTTGAATATTTTCGCTGAACAGCTGGCGAATATGCTCTTGCATCAGGGTATCCTGCTTGTTGTACTACTGCGTAATCGCATTTTTTATCCATTGATACTGATATGGCGGCTGGCCTTCAATAGCCAGCACATCAAGCCTGCATGCGGTATCGCTTAATTTGTGTTGTTGCAAATACCAGCGGCTGGCGCGCAGCAGTTTTTGCTGTTTGGCTACAGTAACCGCTGCAATGGCACCACCAAAAGCACTGCTGGCGCGGTATTTTACTTCAACAAATACCAGCGTGCTGCTGTCGCGCATTACTAAATCTATTTCACCGGCTTTGCACTGATAATTTTGTTGTACCAGCTGTAACCCCTGGCGTTGCAGATATGCCAGAGCAAGTTGTTCATACAGCTGGCCCAGTTTATTCATAAGCTAATCAGGGCTCCTGCACCGGCGTTAACCGGCTGTTACGATAACTGGCCCAGCTTAACTGGCGTACTATGCTGCCATCAGCATTAAGCCGCAATTGTCCGGTAAGGCCGGGAAACACAGCAGATGGTAATTGTTGTTGCTGGCGCAGGCTGCCCACCAGTTTATAGGCATCATATCCCATGGCAAATAAACGTTGCAGCGTTTCATCCTGCTCTTTAAACAGTTGCTGGTATTGTTGGCGCAGTTCAACTGAGCTTTGCTCGCCCAGCATCCAGGGCATTTCGGTAAAGGTCAGGCCGTTTAAATCACGTAAATCTGTACTGCTAAGGCTGGTGCTGTGGCTGCGCGAGCTGGCATAAATAGGCAGCCTTGGTGCTGTCGGGCTGACAGACACATCAACAAAGGGTTTAAACAGCTGGGTTTGCACCGGATCAGCAATCAGGTAAATGGCGTCGATATCTAACCGGCTGTGCGGTTCGGTTTCCAGTTTTTGCGGTACCAGGCTATTAATTTGTTTTAAGCGCTCGCGGCTGCGATCCGTTTCCAGTAAACGGGCGATCAATGCTTCCAGATCTTCTTTACTATTAAACTGGTAGCTTTCTGCCGGTTGGTGGCCCAGTTGCTGCCACTGGCGGCTAAAGTGCTGCTGCATCCGCACTGCGATGTTGTTAGCGGCACTGATCACCACCGGGCGGCGGTAGTTTTTTTGCTGAAACAGCTCAGCTACCTGGGAGGCCTCATCTTCCATACTAAGCGCAAAGTAAAATTTATCTTTGGTGTTAGTTTTAGTTGAGTCGTGCGTATTTAAAAACAGCGTCGGCCAGGGCCAGTCTGCTTCATTACTGATAGCGTCAACCTGTTCTTTTAGCAAAGGCCCGATAACAAACTCTGCCTGCAGGGCACTGATTTTCTCATGCAGTGCATTGGCTGATTGCTGGCTGTCGATAAACACTAATTCAGCATTATGGGCACTGGCAGCGGCCAGAATGCCGTACTGAATAGCCTGAGCATGCTGGCGGAACTGCCCTTGCAGCGGTAACAACACGGCAATTTTGGCCGGCTGAAACGGTTGTAAGCTAAACAGCTGCTGTACGGCTTCGGGAAGCTGCTGTAACTGTGGCATGCTGCTGTAGCGCCGCTGCCAGTCAGTAAAAGCCTGCTGCAATGCCTGCGGGTTACCAATATGGCGCCGGCTTAGCTGTGCCAGATTAATCCAGGCCAGTGTATTTTGCCGGGCATTTACCCTCAGGCTTTCCAACTGGCTATCGCTAAGCGCGCTCAAATTACGCCAGAGTAAATCATTATACTGTGGGTAAAGGGTGCTGATATCGCTGTATTGTTCCAGTTGCAGCAAGCTGCGGCTGGCAGCCAGGTAGCGGCGTTGTTCACTGTGGTAGCTTGCGCTTAGCCAGAGAAACTCTGCCTGATCGGCGCGGGCAACATCTTTTATGTCGGTTTTTTCCAGCAGGTTGCTCAGGTTGGCGTGTTGGCCGGTTGCAATATAAGCCTGTAACAGTGGCAGCAGGTTTTGCTGACGGATCTGTGCAAACGGGCTTTGTTTCAGATTTTCACAAATGGCCAGTGCCAGCAGATAATCCTGCTCAATCAGAGCCTGACGCGCTGCTTTAAGCAAATGATAATGTTGCGGCTCGGCTTGATAATTTGCCGCTAGCTGGTATAGCTGGCGGGCAGCAACACTGGTTTTCACCTCGCCTTCGGCAGCAGCTTCACTGCGCAAAGGGGTGTCTGTCTGGCGTTGTTGCGGGCCTTGCGCGCAACTGCTTAACACGCCTGCGGCGCAGAGAAATAACAAAGGCTTTAATTTGCTGGAAGTCACAATGCACAGTACCATAGCGAAACAATGGTCTTATCTTACTGAGACTGCCGGTTAAGCTCAATTAAATAGCGTACATTAATCATCAAATGGCAAAAGATAACGGTTTTTTATATGTAGTGGCGACACCAATAGGCAATCTGGACGATATCAGCCAGCGCGCTATTGACACCTTAAAGCAGGCCGATTGGATAGCTGCTGAAGACACGCGCCATACCGGGCGCTTGTTATCGCATCTTGGTATCAGTGCCAAAACCATAGCACTGCATGATCATAACGAAAAACAACGCGCTGCCAGTATTATCCAGAAATGCCTGGCCGGAGAGCATGTGGCGTTGGTGTCTGACGCCGGTACGCCGCTGATAAGCGATCCAGGCTACAGTTTAGTGCGCCAGTGCCGCGAGGCTGGTGTACGGGTGATCCCCATTCCTGGTCCCTGTGCATTAATTACCGCCTTGTGCGCCGCGGGTTTACCGACCGACAAATTTCATTTTATCGGCTTTTTACTGCCCAAAAGCCAGCAGCGGCAAAACCAGCTGGCAGATATCCCGGCCGGTGTCGGCACTATTATTTGTTACGACACTGCGCGGCGGATTAAAGACACGCTACAAGATGTGGTGCAGGTGTTTGGCGCTGAGCGCGAACTGGTGCTGGCCAAAGAGCTGACCAAAACTTTTGAGCATCTGGAATATGGTACAGCAGCGCAAATTACTGCCTGGTTGGACGCCGACCCGCAGCGCTGCCAGGGCGAAATGGTATTAATGATAGCCCCCACACCCAAAGCGGAAAGCGAAGTAAGCACTGCTGAACTTAATACCCTTAAACTGTTGCTAACCGAGTTACCACTGAAAAAGGCTGCGGCATTAACGGCACAAATTCATGCTGGCAAGAAAAACGCTTTATATAAAGTGGCACTGCAATTGTCTGGTGAAACCGAATAAAACCGGTATAATCGCCGCCGTGAGTTGGCCAAGACAATCGCTGCCTGCGCAAGCAGGGGGAGGAAAGTCCGGGCTCCACAGGGCAGGGTGCCAGGTAACGCCTGGGGGGCGTGAGCCTACGACCAGTGCAACAGAGAGCAAACCGCCGATGGCCCGCGTAAGCGGGATCAGGTAAGGGTGAAAGGGTGCGGTAAGAGCGCACCGCGCGACTGGTAACAGTTCGTGGCACGGTAAACTCCACCCGGAGCAAGATCAAATAGGCCCCCTTTGGCGCGGCCCGCGTTGGGGGCGGGTAGATTGCTTGAGGCTTAAGGTGACTTAAGTCCTAGAGGAATGATTGTCACTCTGGCAACAGAGCACAGAACCCGGCTTAACGGCTGGCTCACACCAAACACTAAAAAACCGCAGCGGTAACAGGCTGCGGTTTTTTGTTTCTATAGTGTACCGGCAGAAAAAAGCCCGCATAAAGCGGGCTGAAAAATCACCAGGAACAGGTGGTTTAGAAATCGAAACCGACAGATAACTGCAGGCGACGAGGGTTATAGAACTTAGTCGGTTCGCCGTATGTGGTTGACGTTACCAGGGGGTCTATCCGATAACCTGTCTGGCGATCAAACACGTTAAATAGATCCGCGCGGAACTTCAGCACATACTTATCAGCGAACGTAAAGTTCTGATTGTAGCTTAAATCTAACTGCCAGTGGCTAGCACTGCGACGGCTGCCGGCTGGTTCAGAATAACGGATGGTGCCAGCACTGTAGCCGTAGTAACCTCCATCCCAGTTTTCCCATGGTTGGCCAGACTGGTATACAAAATAAGCACCAATATTAGCTTCCCAATCTGTAGTGTAATAACCAAAAGCTTTTAACAGGTGTGGTTTATCACCGGCCAAGGTACCGTATTTGTTATCCCAGGAATAACGGCCTGGCCCGTCACCATAGTTAGATGAGCCGATAAAGATATTTTGATCCGGATTTGTGGTGGTGTTGTCCTGATCAAAGTTACCGTAATAGTGACTCCAGACATATGAAACATTGAAGTAGGTACGGTCACCAAAGTATTCAGCCTCCAGGCTAACTTCCCAGTACTTTGTTTGACCATCGTCTATCTCAGCAATCACATAGGTACCGCCCGATGGACTGCCAATACCGTCATAGCGCTCTGCTAAATCAGGTATATACAAGCCTTTCTCCGCGATATGTGCAGGCACACCAGGTGCCTGGCTGCTTTCCGGATAAGCGGCAATACGGCCATTGTTAGGCATATCTTCCCAGAAATGCGAGCCATAACGGTAACGGGTATGGCCGCGTAACTGCAGGCGGTCTGTAATCGCCTTAGTGGTACCCAGTGTAATTTCATCAATACGGTGTGGCTTCATATTATCGGCAAATAGCTTACCGGATGAACCACTGGCGGCGCCTGAATCCAGGTAATTACCGTTTTCATCAAAGTAAACTTTTAATGATTGTTGAGTATTACGATCCCATGATGCCGCACGGGCTAGAGAACTAGCTTCAGGGTTATAGCTGGCGTAGTTGGCAAACACAGAGTTCTTACCATCATACTTCCAGTCGATACCCAACCTTGGCTGAATCATATCTTTCCAGTCAACAGAGTACATTTTGTACTTCTCGCCCATAGCAATTTCCCAGCCAGAACCATTTGCTGCATTAGCACGTAAACCTTGGCCGTACAGGGTATCTTTACTAATAAGTACACCGATATTGTAGGTAAAATCGCCATGCTCAATGGTATCGTTAATTTCCAGATTCCATGATTTTGAGAAAGAGTGGATTGCAGACACAGACTGACCAGCTTCATTAATAAAGCTCATTTGTTCAGTGGTGGCAATATAATAAACTGAAGTAGGATCAAGGTCTGCTACCGCACTTTCCAAGGCAGTGTTTCGGCCACCATGGTAGCTAATAGAACCCCAGCCGTTGGAAAAGCGGCTTAATTCCTCTTCTGCTTCGGAATACTTCAAACCGATATGAATTGAATGAACTAACACATCACCAATAATTTCATGGTCTAACGCCAACTCAAAGCTGTCACGAAAGAAGTTTTGATTATTGTATTGAAAATACGCACCAACACCACCACCACCTGTCATTACGCCATTTTCAGTATAGCCGTAGCGGTTAATCAGCTCTTGTGCACCAACATTAAAACGGGCAGCATCTGTCTCAGTATCTGCCAGCAGATCCGGTACGTTGAAGTAACCCATTTGTTCCAAGTTGGTAATATCAAGTGAGCCGCCCAACTCAGGCACTACGCTTAATTCTACGTCGGGCTTGCCACCGGTTTTATAGTCAAATTTATTAATGTTAAAACTTAGCGTGGTGTAATCACCCAGAATGTATGAGCCATCAAAGGTAAAAATCTTCTGTGTAGCCTGTGAGCCTGCAGAAACTGAGTCAGCTTCAAACTGGCCAATACTACTACCTGTTTCAATACGATCAGAATCGCGGTAGCTAAGATTCAGCAGTAAATCATCGGTTGGTGCCCAGGTTAACTTACCAAAGTACTCATCGCGATCGCTTTTATAGGCTTTGGTTGGACCGTACGCAGTAACCTTATTTGAACCTTTTTCTTCCGGGCCATAGTAAGAGCCATAGAAGAACAGCTGATCCTGAATAAGCGGGCCGCTTACGGCTGCAGTCATCCAGGTTTTGTCAACATCTTGCTCAACGCCATCTTTAGGTGAGGCACTGAAGTTTTTGTTTTCTATTTTGTACTCAACAGACCCTTTAAACTCGTTGGTACCGGACTTTGATTTGGTGTTAATGGCAAATCCACCGGAGCGATTAAAGCCTACTGCTTTGGCTCCGCCGCGCTCCATCGATACCATTTCAATATCATGTGTTGAAGGCTCAGAAGCCAGGTTACCAAATAGTGGCATAGACACGTCTACACCATCGAAGCCATACTTGTTATGGGCACCAGAACCACCAGCTGACGGACCTAAAGTGCCGTTTTCGGTGTACTGCACACCGGGAATAATTTTCAGCATATCCCGGAAAGTTTGACCAACTGGCAAAGCTTCAACAACATCTGAACCCAGTGAGTTACTCAGGGAGGAATTACCCTGCTGAGCAAAAAAAGGTGAACCCACAATCTGAATAGTTTCAATATCAGACACTTTAGGTTGCAGATCCACGTTCACATTAGATGTCTGGTCCAGCAGTACATCAACCTCCATGGTTCTGACAGAGCCATCGGCTGCGGTAATGGTGAGCGTGTAGCGGCCGGGGATCAGCAGCGGTAAGTTAAAACTGCCATCTTCACGGGTTTGTACCGTACGCGGGCGTGGCAGTACCGGGCTGGATGCTACAACGGTAACGCCTTCAACTGAGATGCCTGTTTGCTCGGTCGTTACTTTACCTCTGATACCACCTGCTTGCTGAGCTAAGGCCGGAGCACAAGCTAACATGCCAGCAAGTACAAACGCCGATACGGTTTTCGGTGAGCTAAAAGCGCGCTGTGTTGCGCAGGCTAGACGGCTTTTAGCCAGGGTATGCTGTGTTGACTTCATCACTTTCTCTCCTGGATTTACAGTTGTGTCTTATTTTTTATCGCTATCCGGTTGTCGGGTTCTGATTGCCCGTTTCTGATGTTTGTTGGCAGATGTTTATTTTCTGCTCAAAATTAACATAGCAATATTTTATTTCTTTTGAAAATAATTTATGCTGATTTTTCAAAATAATTGGAATATTTCATTCTTTGGCAGTATGGTTATGCCAAGAGGTGAGTGAAAAAAGCTTGAAAAACAACGTATTTTCAGGAGTCTGAATGAGAAAGCTGTTATTACTGCTGTGTTGCTGGTGCAGTGCTACTGTTGCAGCCGTTGCTGAGGAACAGTTTAGTACCGATGTACCCTTGCTGCGGCAGGAACAGCTGAACAGCACATTTTGGCAGACGAAACTCACCGGTGCCGACAAACTGCTGTTAAGTACTGAGCAGATAGCCGGGCGTAACCAGCAAACGTTTAACCAGCAGAGTGAAATGCGGCTATTGCAAAACCTGCCTGCGCACTACAGCAAAGCTGAGCTGACGGCTATATTACAGGCTGTCAGCAGTGTACCTGAAACACCACGTTTTTATGCAGATGGCAGAGAGGTAACACCAAAGCAGTGGCAAGGCTACACGGCATTGCTGGCACAAAAACAGATCAAGCCGAAAACGGCAATACAGTTTGGCTTGGTAGTGAAACGCACCGCACTGCGAGCCTTCCCTACCGATGACCGGGTTTTTAATGCGCAGTTAAATACCGACCTTGATCGCTTTGCCGAAACCGCACTGTTTGTGGCTGATGCCGTAGCAGTATTACACCAGAGCCAGGATAAACAGTGGCTGCTGGTGCACAGTTTCAATTATACCGGCTGGGTAAGGGCGGCTGATATTGCTGTTGGCAGCAAAGAGCAGGTGTTTGCCTATACCGCTAAGGCGCCTTTTATTGTTACTACCGGTGCTAAGGTTCGTACTGCTTATAACCCTGAAATTTCTGCTATTTCTGAATTACAGCTGGATATGGGCATTCGTTTGCCGCAACTTAGCGCAGCAGATACCGGTTTTAAAGTGCATGGTCAGAACCCGGCAGCCAGCTATATAGTGCAGTTACCGCTACGCCGTGCAGATGGCAGCCTGGCTTTTACGGCTGCGCTTATTCCGCGATCAGAGGATTTGCATCAGGGGTATCTGCCGTTTACTGCCAGTAATGTTGTGGCACAGGCGTTTAAGTTTTTAGGTGAGCGCTATGGCTGGGGCCATGATTACAATGGCCGCGACTGCACCGGCTTTATTTCAGAAATTTTTCGCAGCTTCGGCTTTTTAATGCCGCGTAATTCCGGCCAGCAGGGCAACGGAACTTATGGCAGCAATATCCGCTTTGACAGCCAAAGCAGTAAGGATGACAAGCTAACGGCCATACAACAGGCACAGGTTGGCGATTTGCTGTATTTTCCCGGCCATGTATCACTGTATCTGGGCATGGTGGATGAACAGCCGTTTATGATCCACGATGTAAATACTCTGGTGTATCCAACTACCGATAGCGGGTTGTATGTCGGTACCCTGAACGGTGTAGTGGTTACGCCATTACTGCCATTAAATGCGAATCCGGAGCAATCTTATCTGGATGCGCTCTATGCTATTAAATCACTGCGTTAACAGAGGCAACTATGAAAATAACTGATATCAGACTGGGTATGTTACGTGTGCCTCTGAAAACCCCGTTTAAAACTGCGCTGCGCACCGTAAATACCATCGAAGATGTGGTGGTAATGGTAGAAACCGATACCGGTCACATTGGGTATGGCTCAGCGCCTGCCACAGCAGTGATCACCGGTGATATTCATGGTTCTATTATTGAAGCTATCCGCACAGTGATTAAACCGAAAATTGTTGGGCAGGAAGTAGCTGATTTAAATCATATTATCCGCCTTGTGCAAAACTGCATTATGAAAAACTACAGTGCTAAGGCGGCGGTAGAAATGGCAGTTTATGATTTGTTCGCACAGCTGTACAAAGCACCGCTATATAAAATACTTGGCGGCGGCGTACCTAAAATAACTACGGATATTACCATCAGCGTAGATTACATCGACAAAATGGTGGCTGATTCGTTAAGCGCGATTGACCGTGGTTTTGAAACTTTAAAGGTTAAAGTAGGCAAAGATATTGGTGTTGACATTGAGCGGGTTAAAGCGATTTATGCCGCAGTTGAAGGCAAAGCGTTAATCCGGCTGGATGCAAACCAGGGCTGGACAGCAAAAGAAGCGGTATATGCACTACGTAAACTTGAGGACGCCGGTGTCCGGCTGGAACTGGTAGAGCAACCTGTTAAAGCCTATGACTTGGAAGGCTTAAAGTACATTACCGAGCGTGTGCATACGCCGGTAATGGCTGATGAAAGCAGCTTTGGCCCGCGTGAGGTCATTGACCTTATTAAAATGCGTGCTGCCGACATTATTAATATTAAGCTGATGAAAACCGGCGGCATTGCCAATGCCATTAAAATTGCTGATATCTGCTCATTTTACGATATGCAGTGCATGATAGGCTGTATGCTTGAAGGCAGTGTCAGCGTTGCGGCTGCCGTGCATGTGGCGGTGGCAAAATCTGATGTTATTACCAAAATTGACCTGGACGGACCGTCGCTGTGCCTGTTTGATCCGGTAAAAAGCAGTGTGAAGTTTAATGATGCCGATATTACCATTGAAGATGCACCGGGGCTTGGCATTACTGCTATAGAAGGCCTGGAAATGCTGTCTTAAGCCTGTTACAGCTTTTCCAGCAAATCTGCCAGCTTGCTGTTTTCTTCCAACTGATAATCATTATTCAGCCGCTGGCACAGCAGTAAATACACAATATGGCACAGGTGCTGCTGTGCCAGTTGCACCAATATCGGGTTAAGCCGCACATTTTCATCGCCATGTAACACAAACAGTGCCAGATCAGCCGCCAGGCTAAGCGCATTGGTTTTATAACTGGTAAGGCTGACAATACGGATTTGCCGCTGACGGGCAAATTTGGCCAGTTTCAACAAATCGTTATTCTGGCCAGATTCTGACACCAGCAACAACACACTGTTAGTGCTAAGCATACTGGTTAGCTGCAATGTAACGGCCGGATCGCTGTTGGTCAGAGCCAGCTTACCCAGTTGCAACAAACGGTATTGCATATCATGGGCTACAATGCCGGACTGGCCAAAACCCGCTATCAGAATTTTATCCGCCTGCGACAGCAAATCGGCCACATCAAGCAGCGTTTTCTCAGTGTTAATCTCCAGCAAGGCACGAAAATGATGTTGCAGGCTAAACTGCAGCTGCTCTACCAGTGTCAGTAATGTATTGGGCTGAGGCTGATGTTCATGGGTATCACGTTGCAGGGTCGATGCCGTAATAACCGCTTCACTTACCGCCAGTTTTAAATCGGGGTAGCCTTTATAGCCCAGCTTCTGGCAAAACTTTACCACACTCGACTGGCTGATCCCCACGGCGTCGGCCAGTTGTTGCGAAGAGTAATCGCGCAGCAAATGTGCGTTGTCTAGAATAAAATCTGCCAGCTTACGCTCAATCACTGACATTTGCTCCAGCATGCCGCGAATTTTCAGTAAACACACCATAATACGATCTTCCTTTTTGCCGGCTGCTACAGTGAGCGGGAATTTGTTATTAATACTTAGCTTCAGTATTGAATAATTTATTCTGACTTGGCAAGTCACTGTTGCAAAAAGCACTAATACAATATCAGCCTGGCTATGTTTGTGCTGGCTTGATCTCACTGCCTGATCGACGCTCCACTTTTTTCCACCAAAATCATCACCTTTGCTACAGCACTTGTTTTTACTGTGGTTGCAATCGATCAATACACGCTGTTTTTACCTTGACAAGGGGGAAAGGGGCACCCTAAACTGTATCATTGTGGGGATTTGTGGGTAATAGTGGATCAAATTGGGTTACCCGTAAGCCAAAGCTGTTAAATAACATACTCAGGAAGCTTAATGTTTCGTGGCTCATTTACGTTGACACTGGACGAGAAAGGCCGGTTAGCGCTACCCGCGCGCTACCGCGAATTTCTGCTGTCTGATTGTCAGGGCCATCTGATCTGTACAATTGACCTGCACGACCCCTGCTTATTGTTGTACCCGTTGGCAGAGTGGGAAGAAATAGAAGAAAAACTGAAACGCCTGTCCAGCTTAAATCCGCAGGAGCGCCGCTTACAGCGCGTACTGCTGGGTAATGCTACTGATTGCGATATGGACAAAAGTGGCCGTATTTTATTGCCTGCTCCGCTTAGGCAACACGCTGGCCTGACCAAAGGTATCCGCTTGGTTGGCCAGTTAAATAAATTTGAAATCTGGGATGAAACTGCCTGGCATGAGCGGCTTACTGCAGATATCGCATTAGAGCAAGCTCAGGCCGGTGATGTTGAATTGTCAGAGCGATTACAGGATTTTGCACTGTAAAATGACTACTGTGGCGCATATTTCCGTTCTGCTGCAAGAAGCACTGGACGGGCTAGCAATAAAACCAGACGGCTGCTACCTTGACGGTACTTTCGGCCGCGGTGGCCACAGCCGGGCTATTTTATCTTTATTGGGCCCGCAAGGCCGTTTATTTGCTATAGATCGCGACCCCACCGCGATAGCCGCTGCCGAGCCACTTAAGGCAGACCCCCGCTTTCATATCACCCACAGCCCCTTTGCCGCCCTGGCAACTATCGCTGAGCAGTTGCACATCAACGGTGCACTCGATGGCATTTTACTCGATCTTGGTGTGTCCTCCCCACAACTGGACGACGCTGATCGTGGTTTTAGTTTTATGCGCGACGGCCCGCTGGATATGCGGATGGACCCAAGCTCAGGCATCAGTGCTGCCAAATGGCTGGCTGAGGCTGATGTAGAGGACATCAGTTTTGTTTTGCGGGAATACGGCGAAGAAAAGTTTGCCTGGCGTATAGCGCAGGCCATAGTGGCTGCGCGTGCAGAAACGCAAATAACCCGTACGGCACAGCTGGCAAAACTGATAAGTGACAGCGTGCCCAAAAGCAATAAAGAGAAAAAACATCCGGCTACGCGCAGCTTTCAGGCGATCCGTATTTACATTAACAGTGAGCTGGAACAAGTAAACCTGGCCTTACAAGCTGCCATGCAGGTGCTAAAACCCGGCGGCCGCCTGGTGGTGATCAGTTTTCATTCACTGGAAGATCGGCTGGTTAAACAGTTTATGCGCCGCCATGCCAAAGGTGAACCTGTACCTCGCGGTATACCGCTGACAGCGGCTCAAATGCAACAGCGCACTGCGCTTACGTTGATTGGTAAAGCCATTATGCCATCTGAGCAAGAGCTTGAAGCCAACCCCAGAGCGCGTAGCGCAGTGCTACGCATAGCCGAGAAGCAGCGTCATGAGTAATATCAGCCTACATCGCTTAATTGGCCAGGACTGGCGGGCACAAAAGTGGCTGGCGCTGTTGCTGCTGGCCTGTATTGCCTCGGCATTGACAGTGGTGCATTTTGCCCATTTAAACCGGCAGCTCACCATAGCGCAGGACGGTTTGTACCAGCAACGCGATCAGCTGGATATTGAATGGCGCAACCTGCTGCTGGAGCAACGGGCGTTGTCTGAGCACAGCCGGGTAGAAGATATCGCCCGCAATAAATTACAAATGTTACGTCCTGCCGGTGAGCGGGATGTCGCGGTGACACAGCCATGAGCCGGGCAAAGAAAGTACCTCAGGCTAAAGCCAGAACATCACCTTCAGTGTTGGGCTGGCGTTTTGCTTTTGTGCTGCTGAGTTTAACTGCCGTATTTACCGCCCTGGTAGTACGTGCTGCCTGGCTACAGGTAATAGAGCCAGACATGCTGGTAAGCCAGGGCGATGCCCGCAGCCTGCGGGTAGAGTCTAACAGCGTGCTGCGCGGCATGATAGTTGACCGTAACGGTGAAGAACTTGCCGTTAGTGTTGGGGTTGAGGCTATCTGGGCTGATCCCAAAGTGGTTATCGAGCGCAATGCCGCAGCCGATGAGCGGCGCTGGCATGCCCTGGCAGAAATACTGCAACTGACACCGGCACAGTTACTAAGCCGGATTGGCGACAACCCGCAGCGCCGTTTTGTTTACCTGCAACGTCAGGTTAATCCGGCAGTAGTCGACTATGTGAAAAAACTCAAAGTACCGGGTATTTATTTTCGTCAGGAATCACGCCGCTATTACCCGGCAGGCGAAGTTACCGCGCAACTGCTGGGCTTTACCAATGTTGATGACGTTGGCGTAGAAGGTATTGAAAAACGCTTTGATGAGCTGTTAACCGGTACTGCCGGGCGCAAAGTTTTCCGTAAAGATGCCAAAGGCCGGGAAATAGAAGTGATTGAGCGGGCCCAGGCGCAGGCGCCGGGTAATGTGCAGTTAAGTATTGATCAGCGTATTCAGTCGGTAACGTACCGCGAGCTGAAAAAAGCCGTACTGGCACATGGTGCAACTTCAGGCTCAGCTATAGTGGTGGATGTATTAACCGGTGAAGTGCTGGCGATGGTAAACAGCCCATCGTTTAACCCTAACAACCGGCGTAATACACCGTCTTACCTGTTTCGTAACCGCGCCATTGCCGACACCTTTGAACCAGGTTCAACCATGAAGCCGCTGGCAGTATTAAGTGCATTGGAGTTTGGCTCAGCCAAACTAAATGAGGTTGTTAATACGTCGCCGGGCTATATGCGCATTGGCGGTAGCTGGGTGCGCGATGCCAACAACTATAACAACCTCAGCCTGACCGGTATTATCCAGAAATCAAGCAATATTGGTGTCAGTAAACTGGTGCTGGATATGCCGGTAGAGCATGTTATTGGCCTGTACGCCAATATGGGGTTGGGCATAGATACCGGCCTTGGCCTGAATGGCGAAAGTGGTGGCATGTTAAGCCATCGCCGGCGCTGGTCCGACTTTGAGCGTGCCACCTTATCTTTCGGTTATGGCTTGTCAGTTACCGCAGCCCAGCTGGCAAAGGTGTATGCCACTATGGCCAATGGCGGCATCAGCCGGCCGCTGACTATTTTAAAATCAGATCAGCCTCATCCGGGCGAGCAAGTGCTGGCCCCCGAGCATGCTGCCGCCATGCTGGAAATGATGGAAGCTAATATTATGCCGGGCGGCACTGCCACCCGTGCGCAGGTTAAGGGTTACCGTGTTGGTGGTAAAACGGGTACTGCACGTAAAGCTATAGCCGGTGGCTACGGTGATGACTACGTTGCTTCATTCGCTGGCGTTGGCCCGGTGTCTAACCCCAGGCTGGCATGTGTCGTGGTAATTAACGAACCAGCAGGTGATTTTTATCACGGCGGCGAAATTGCTGCCCCGGTGTTTGCCAATATTATGGGGGCAACCATGCAACTACTTAACCTGGCCCCGGATAGCAACAGCCAGCCTAAACTCTCTGCCGTAACGGGAGGCCGCAATGCCGGTTAATGCCCGCAGCTGGTTAGCTGCTTATAATATCAGTGCTCCCGATGTTCAGGTGCAACAATTACAGTTGGATAGCCGCAAAGTGGGTGCCGGTGATGTGTTTCTGGCTATACCTGGCGTGCAGCAGCATGGCAGCCAGTTTATCAGCAAAGCGCTGGCGCAGGGAGCTGCCCTGGTATTAACTGACAACGGCAGCTACACCGACGAACGCATTCTGGTGTTACCGCAGTTAACTCAAATACTGCCGCAACTGGTTGGCGCGTTTTATCAGCAACCGGCTGCACAACTGCAACTGGTGGGTATTACCGGTACTAACGGTAAATCCAGCATAGCGTTTTTTATTAATCAACTGGCAGAATTGCTGGCTACTAATGCTGCGGTTATCGGTACTCTGGGGTATGGCTATTACCAACAGTTGACAACCTTACCTAATACCACACCACACTTTGTTGATTTACAACGTATTCTGGCCGAATTTGTTCGATCGGGCGTTAAACTGGCAGCGATGGAAGTGTCATCCCATGCGTTAGTACAACAACGGGTTGCCGGTTTACATTTTAATGTGGCGGTGTTTACCAACCTGACACGCGATCATCTTGATTACCACGGCACTATGGCCGAATACGGTGCAGCCAAAGCTTTGTTATTTAAACCGGAACTGAGCCAGACAGCAGTTATTAATGTTTCTGATGAATTTGGCCGTGCTTTGGCGGCACAGTGTGTCAATCCGCTGTTTGTCTATGGCAAAGCAGAAGACTGTAACGGCTTTGAGCGTTATCTGGCGTATTCAGATGTGGTACCAACGGTAAATGGCTATCAGGTCCGTCTTAGCAGCCATTTAGGTGACTTCAGCCTGCAACTGCCACTGCTGGGTGAGTTTAATATTCAGAACGTGCTGGCCGCTATTGGCGCCCTGCACATGCTGGGCCAGCCGCTGAATAGCCTTATTGCCGCAGCCGGGCAGTTAAAAGCTGTGCCAGGGCGGATGGAACAGTTTGTTTTTCCACAGCAGTTTACTGCTGTTATTGATTATGCCCACACGCCTGACGCACTGCAGCAGGCATTACAGTCACTGCGTATGCACTGTGCCAGCCGCCTGTGGTGCGTATTTGGCTGCGGTGGTGACAGAGATCGTGGTAAACGGCCGCTAATGGGCCAACTGGCAGAGTTGTTTGCCGACCATATTATTATTACCGCCGATAATCCGCGCAGCGAAGAGGTTGTGGCAATTTGCGAAGAAATTGCCGCCGGCATGAGCCCGGACGCCAGTTACCAGATAGAGCCAGATCGTAAAGCCGCCATTAAGCTGGCGCTGGCCAGTGCGCAGCCCGGCGACATTGTTCTGGTTGCCGGTAAAGGACACGAAACAGTACAGATTATTGGCGCAGAAGTTCGCCAGTACGACGAGCGCGCTTATTTGCAGCAACTGGTTGCGGAGATGTCATTATGATTAGCTTACGCTGTTCCGACATAACTGAAATTTTAAACGGCAGTCTGCACGGTGACGATGTCACAGTAACATCAGTCAGTACCGACAGCCGCAGTATCAGTGCAGGCGAGTTGTTTATTGCCTTAAAGGGGCCGAATTTTGACGGCACAGCTTTTGTTGCCGAAGTTAAAGCCAAAGGCGCGGTTGCCGTAGTTACAGAGCATCAGGTATCTGAAGCTATTAGCCAGATTGTGGTACAAGACACCCGTCTGGCGCTGGGGCAACTGGCTGCGGCGGTAAAAGCCAGGCTGGCGCCCAAAACTATTGCGGTTACCGGTAGTGCCGGTAAAACCACTGTTAAAGAAATGATGGCAGCTATTTTAAGCCGCCGTGGCCAGGTGTTATCGACCCAGGGCAATTTTAATAACGACATCGGCGTGCCGCTTACTATGCTGCGCCTGACAGAAAAACATAACTATGCGGTGCTGGAGCTGGGGGCAAATCATCAGGGCGAAATTGCCTACACCACCTCACTGGCTAAGCCGGATGTTGCCATTATTACCAATGTTGCGGCATCGCATTTAGAAGGCTTTGGTGATGTATATGGTGTGGCACGTGCTAAAGGCGAGATTTTTAACGGCTTATCAGCAAACGGCCTTGCCATACTGCCGGCTGACAGTGAATACCGCGATTACTGGTTAAAACGGCTTGAAGGCAAAACAGTAATGCAGTTTTCGGCTACCGGGCCGGCCGATTATTATGCCCAGGGCATAGTACTGGATACACAGGGCTGTGCCGGTTTTGAGCTTATTTGCCCGGCAGGCCGCCAGTTTATTCAACTGACAATCCCCGGACGGCACAATGTCGCTAATGCACTGGCTGCAGCTGCAGCCTGTATCGCTGTTGGCGCCACACTGACCGATGTTCAGTTGGGGCTGGCACAAATGCAGGCCGTAAAAGGCCGCACTAATATCAAAATGGTTAACCCGCAGTTGCGGCTGATTGACGATACCTACAACGCCAATGTCGAGTCGGTGAAGGCTGCTATTGATCTGCTGGCGTCGTATTCCGGCTACCGGGTGCTGGTATTAGGCGACATGGCTGAACTGGGCGCAGATGCCCGTTTATACCACGAAGAGATTGGTTTATACGCAAAAAAATCAGGTATTAATCTGTTGTTCACCCTTGGCGTGTTATCACAGAGCGCCAGTGACTTGTTCAATGGACAAGGTGCTCATTTCAGTTCGCGTCAGGCGCTGTTACAGCGCCTGTTGCCGATAGTGTCAGAACAACAGGAAGTCACCCTGCTAGTGAAAGGTTCGCGTAGCGCGAAAATGGAATTAGTCGTGCAAGACTTGCTAGAAAGATGTCAGCAGGAGAACAGCCCATGCTAGTTTGGTTGGCCGAGTATTTAACCCAATACTACAGCTTTTTTAATGTATTCAGTTACCTGACGTTTCGCGCCATACTGGGTATTTTAACGTCATTACTATTAAGCCTGTATCTGGGGCCTAAGCTTATTGCGCGTTTGCAACTGATGCAAATTGGCCAGGTGGTACGTAACGACGGCCCGCAAAGCCATTTCTCGAAAAAAGGCACTCCAACCATGGGAGGGCTGCTGATCTTAGGCTCAGTGCTGTTAAGCACCTTGCTATGGGCCGATCTGGATAACAAGTACGTCTGGGTAGTGCTGTTTGTGCTGATAAGCTTCGGCCTGATTGGCTTTGTAGATGATTACCGTAAAGTTATCCGCAAAGATCCCAAAGGCCTGATAGCCCGCTGGAAATACTTCTGGCAGTCGCTGTTTGCCATTGCTACCGCTGCCTTTTTATATTTTACCGCCGAGCGCCCGGCTGAAACTGCGCTGCTGGTGCCGTTTCTCAAAGACGTTATGCCGCAGTTGGGCTTATTGTTTATTGCGCTGAGTTACTTTGTCATTGTCGGTACCAGCAATGCTGTTAACCTGACCGACGGCCTAGATGGCCTGGCCATAGTACCTACTATTATGGTGGCGTCAGCGTTTGCCATTATTGCTTACGCCAGCGGCAACGTGAATTTCTCCGGTTATCTGAATATCCCTTATCTGCCCTACGCCGGTGAGCTGGTAGTAGTGTGCGCGGCTTTAGTGGGCGCAGGTCTGGGCTTTTTATGGTTTAACACTTATCCGGCACAGGTGTTTATGGGCGATGTGGGCTCACTGGCGCTGGGCGCGGTATTGGGCGTTATTGCCATTCTGGTACGGCAGGAAATAGTGCTGTTTATTATGGGCGGTGTTTTTGTTATGGAAACGCTGTCGGTAATTTTGCAGGTAGGCTCTTACAAATTGCGTGGCCAGCGTATTTTCCGCATGGCGCCTATTCACCATCACTATGAATTAAAAGGCTGGCCTGAACCACGTGTAATTGTGCGGTTCTGGATTTTATCCATCATCTTTGTGCTGGTGGGCCTGGCCACCCTGAAACTGAGATAACGATGACATTAACGGAGACACAGAGTTTAATGATGCAGCATTTAGCAAAAAAACGCATTGCAGTTGTAGGGCTGGGCCTGTCAGGTCTGGCTACTGTGCGTTTTTTGTTAAGCCTGGGCGTTAAACCTGTGCTGATGGACAGCCGCAGCAAACCTGCCGGTATTGAACAAATTGCCGCTGAAAAGGTAGATGGTATTTATTTAGGCGAGCTGGATGCCAACCGGCTGGCCAAGATGGACATGATTATTTTAAGCCCCGGATTATCGCCAACACATCCGGCTATCCGTTTTGCGGTGGCACAAGGCGTTGAGCTGCTGGGCGATGTTGAGTTATTTGCCCGCTTTAATAATAAGCCGGTGGTGGCCATTACCGGCTCTAACGGTAAATCTACCGTGACAATGCTGGTAGAAGCCATGCTCAAATGCAGTGGTATAAAAGCACTGGCAGCGGGCAATATCGGCTTGCCGGTGCTTGATGCTATAGCTCAGCAAGGCATTGATGTTTTTGTGTTGGAGCTGTCCAGCTTTCAGCTGGACACCACAACGGGCCTGCATAGTGTTGCCAGCAGCATTTTAAATGTCAGTGCTGATCACTTAGACCGCTACCGGAATATGGCAGCTTATGCCGCGTCTAAACAGCGGGTATATCAGCATACCCAACTGGCGGTATTTAATTTAGCCGACAGCGCCACCACACCGGAAAACTGCGCGCATACGCTGGGTATTAAGCTGGCTGACTCTGCCTACGGCATTACTGTTGTTGACGGTCAGCGCTGGTTAAACGTGGCAGGTGAACCGCTGTTACCTGTTAGCGAAATGACACTGTTTGGTGCTCACAACGAATTTAATGCCCTGGTAGCCTGCGCCTTAGCACTGGCTGCCGGAGCCAACCGTGCAGGTTTAATCAGTGCGTTAAAGCAGTTTGTATCTTTGCCGCATCGCTGCATTTTAGTGGCCGACAAAAACGCCGTACGCTGGATCAACGACTCCAAAGCCACCAATATCGGCGCTACGCTGGCGGCAATTGCCGGCTTGCGCCCGGCTGTAACCGGTAAGCTGATTTTAATTGCCGGTGGTGATGGTAAAGGCGCAGATATGGCCGAGCTTAAGCCGGTGTTAGACAGCGATGTACAGCAGCTGATTACACTGGGGCAGGACGGCCCGGCGATAGCCGCGCTTAAAGCCGGCAGTATTCAGGTAAAAACCATACAGGAAGCGGTAAAAACTGCAGCAAAGCTGGCTGCGCCCGGCGATATGGTATTGCTGTCACCGGCCTGCGCCAGCCTGGATATGTTTAAAAGTTATGCAGACCGTGGCGAGCAGTTTGCCGCCGCTGTTAAGGCGGAGGTGCTATGAAACAGCTGGCACTGGATACGCTGAGAAATCAGCTGCAAAACCCGCTGCACATTATTACCAGTTGGTGGAATGCCGATGATGGCGCCGCTTATGACAAGCTGTTTCTTACTTTGCTGCTGCTTATTCTGGCGGTGGGTGTGGTAATGGTTACCAGCGCATCGGTGCCGGTTGCTGCCCGGCTGCATGGCAATGAACTGCATTTTACTATCCGCCATCTGGTGTACCTGGGGCTGGGTTTCTCTGCAGCTCTGGTCGTACTAAATATTCCGGTACAATGGTGGCACAACAGCAATATGTTGCTGCTGTTTACCGGGCTGGCGCTGTTGGTAGCAGTATTACTGTTTGGCCGTAACGTTAACGGTAGTACCCGCTGGTTAGCCATTGGCCCTATTGGTTTGCAGTCGGCTGAACCTGCCAAGCTGTTTTTCTTTGTTTACCTGTCCAGTTATCTGGTACGGCGCCATGAAGAAGTACGCGAAAACCTGAAAGGCTTCTTAAAACCTTTACTGGTGTTATTTGCCTTTGCGGTGCTACTGCTGATGCAGCCGGATTTAGGCACCGTAATTGTGATGTTTGCCACAGCTGTGGCCTTGCTGTTTCTGGCAGGCGCCAAATTATGGCAGTTCTTTGGCCTTATTTTTACCGGGTTAATGGCGATTGGCGTACTGATTGTATACAGCGAATACCGCTGGAAACGGGTAACCGCATTTTTAGACCCCTGGGCTGATCCCTTTGGCAGTGGTTATCAGTTAACACAGTCGTTAATGGCATTTGGCCGGGGCGGCTGGTTTGGTCAGGGCCTGGGTAACAGCATTCAGAAGCTGGAATACCTGCCTGAAGCCCATACCGATTTTATTCTGGCCGTAATCGCCGAAGAGACTGGTTTTATTGGCGTAACCCTGCTGCTAGCGCTGATTTTTATGCTGGTGTACCGCGCCCTGTGGATAGGCCAGCGTGCTTTGGCAAAAAATATGAGCTTCCACGGCTTTTTAGCTTATGCGCTGGCAATCTGGATTGGTTTTCAGTCGGCGGTAAATATTGGTGTGGCTACCGGCGCTTTACCTACTAAAGGTTTAACGCTGCCATTTGTCAGCTCTGGCGGCAGCAGTTTAATTATTATGCTGGCTACTGCCGCATTGTTATTACGGATAGATTTTGAGGTGCGGCTAAAAGGCAAGCACGCCATCAGCGGAGGCCGTAATGACTAAACCGCGTATTTTGATTATGGCAGGCGGCACCGGCGGGCATATCTTCCCGGCGCAAGCCGTAGCGACGGCATTGTCTGCTGCCGGTTGGCAAATTCACTGGTTGGGTACAGCTAACCGGATGGAAGCCACTTTAGTGCCACAATTTGGCTGGCCATTTCACACTATTGATGTTGCCGGGCTGCGTGGTAAAGGTGTGCTGTCTCTGATAACCGCGCCCTGGATGCTGGTTAAATCACTATTGCAGGCCCGCCAGGTACTTAATGCGGTGCAACCGGATCTGGTGCTGGGGTTTGGCGGTTATGCCAGCGGTCCCGGTGGTGTGGCCGCCTGGTTAAAACGGCTGCCGTTGTTTATTCACGAGCAGAACGCCGTAGCTGGCAGCACCAACCGGCTGCTGGCAAAACTGGCCCGTAAGGTGCTGGTGGCTTTTCCTGCGGCTTTTGCCGGTAACAGCAAACAACAGCTGGTAGGTAACCCGGTACGGGCAGAGCTTATTAATATTGCCGCAGCACATGATTACAGCGGTAGTTTAAAAGTATTGGTGGTGGGCGGCAGTTTGGGGGCTAAGGTGCTAAACGATAAGTTACCGGCCATTTTTGCCAAAGCCTCGCAAACCGGTGTACTTGAAGTGCGCCACCAAACCGGTAAGGCCATGCAACTGCAAACAGAACAGCAGTATCAGCAATTGGGTAGTGCCAATTTAACCGCCCAGGCCAGCGCATTTATTGACGATATGGCGCAGGCCTATGCCTGGGCCGACGTAGTAATTTGCCGTGCCGGGGCCTCTACGGTTAGTGAGCTGGCCTGTGCCGGTGTGGCGGCGGTGTTTGTGCCGCTGCCAGGCGCAATAGACGATCACCAGAGCGCTAACGCCCGCTGGTTAACAGAACAGGGTGCAGCCTTGTTGCTGGCGCAGCACGAGTTAACAGAACAACGCTTGCTGCCGCTGCTGCAGCAATGGTTACACAGTAAAGCACCGTTACAGCAAATGGCCGTCAAAGCGCGTGCCTGTGCTCTGGAACATGCAACCGCACAGGTAGTGGCGCTATGTCAGCAGGTAGTAGGTCAGCAAGTAGCAGGACAGAATTTATGATAAGTACGCCGCAACAGAAAAAACTAGCCATGCGCCGCGTTGAGCGTATTCACTTTGTCGGCATTGGTGGTGCCGGTATGGGCGGTATTGCCGAAGTACTGCTTAATGAAGGTTACAACGTATCGGGCTCTGACATTGCGCCTAATGCTGTTACCGAGCGTTTAATTACACTGGGTGCCAGTGTGCTGTTTGGTCATAATGCCGACCATGTTGACGGTGCCAGCGTAGTCGTCGTTTCCAGTGCTATTAGCAACACCAACCCGGAGGTTGCCGCCGCACGTGCGTTACGTATTCCGGTGGTGCGCCGCGCAGAAATGCTGGGCGAGCTGATGCGCTTTCGCCATGGCATTGCTGTTGCCGGTACGCACGGTAAAACCACCACTACCAGCTTGCTGGCGTCTGTTTTCGCTGAAGCCGGTACCGACCCTACATTTGTTATTGGTGGTCTGCTTAATTCAGCCGGTTCTAACGCGCGGCTGGGCAGCGGCCGTTATTTAATTGCCGAAGCCGACGAGAGCGACGCCTCTTTTCTGCATTTACAGCCCCTGGCAACAGTGATCACCAATATCGAAGCTGATCACATGGACACCTATCAGGGCGATTTTGAAAAGCTAAAAGCCACCTATCTGGAATTTTGTCACAACCTGCCATTTTACGGCGTGGTAGTGGTATGTATCGACGATCCGGTGTTGCGTGCGCTGATCCCGCAAATCGGCCGCACTGTGCTGACATACGGCTTTAGTGACGATGCTGACTTTGTGATCAGCGATTTCAGCCAGAGCGGCACCCAAAGCCGGTTTGTGATAACCGGCAACACCAGCGGCGACAGCAGCGGCAATCAGCGTGAAGTAATACTGAATTTACCCGGCAAACATAATGCGTTAAATGCCACTGCTGCTTTTGCGCTGGCGCTGGACGAAGGTATCAGTGAGCAGGCCATACTGGCTGCGCTGAGTAAGTTTGAAGGCATAGGCCGGCGTTTTCAGCAGTACGGTGAATTTGATACCGGTAACGGCAAAGTGTTGCTGCTGGACGACTACGGCCATCATCCAACTGAAGTGGCTGCCACTATCGCTGCGGCGCGGGCGGCCTGGCCACAGCGCCGCCTGGTTATGGCTTATCAGCCACACCGTTTTACCCGTACCCGTGATTTATACGAAGACTTCGCCAAAGTGCTGTCCACGGTAGATAAGCTGTTATTGCTTGAGGTGTATTCAGCCGGAGAAGCGCCTATTGCCGGTGCCGACAGCCGCAGTTTATGTCGTTCTATCCGCGCCCGCGGCATGCTGGATCCAATTTATGTTGCCGAGCCCGCCGAACTGGCAGCCAGCCTGGCGGGCGTGTTGCAGGATGGTGATGTAGTGCTGACACAAGGTGCCGGCAATATCGGCACTTTAGTAAAAAAGCTGGCTGCTATGCAGCTGAATATTGAACAACTTAAAGCCAGCGCAGGAGTACAGGCATGAGTATCAATGTAAATGCTTTTGGCAAAGTCGCCGTGATGTTTGGTGGCAACTCCGCCGAGCGCGAGGTGTCGCTGCGCTCTGGCAAGGCAGTATTAAAAGCCCTGCAAGATGCCGGTATAGATGCTTTTGCTTTTGATCCGCAAACACAGTCGCTGGCTGAGCTTGCTGCCAGTGCTGCACAGCGGGTATTTATTGTATTACATGGCCGTGGCGGCGAAGACGGCAGCATGCAGGGCGCACTGCAACAACTGGGCTTACCCTACACCGGCAGTGGTGTACTGGGCTCAGCGCTGGCGATGGATAAAATCCGCTGTAAATGGTTATTTCAGGCCCAGCAATTGCCAACAGCGCCTTTTGCGGTAGTGCACAACAACGACACTGATTTTGCCGGTTTGCTGGCCAGCCTTGGCGGCAAAGTTATGGTGAAACCGGCCAATGAAGGTTCCAGTATTGGTATGAGTGCCGCCAGCACGGCAGCAGAGCTTGAACAGGCCATTCACGCCGCGCTGAAATACGACAGCGAAATTTTAGTTGAGCGCTGGATAAACGGCCGCGAGTTTACTGTCGCTCTGTTAAATGGCCAGGTATTACCGGTAGTGGAGATGCGCACACCCCGAGCCTTTTACGATTATGAAGCCAAATATCAGGCCAACAGTACTGAATACTTATGCCCGGCGCCATTAAGCGCAGAGCAAACCGCCGCCATGCAAGACACAGCACTTAAAGCCTTTAATGCGGTGGGTGCATCAGGTTGGGGCCGGGTAGACATTATGCTGGACCAAAGCGGCCAACATTATTTGCTGGAAGTAAACACCGTGCCGGGTATGACAGAAAAATCGCTGGTACCAATGGCGGCTAAAGCCGCGGGCCTGAGTTTTCAGCAATTAGTTCTGGCAATACTTAACCAGACCGAAGGAACAAAATAACCATGAACTGGCGCCTGCCTCAGCTGCAATTTAAACAACGCCCGGCATTTTATGCCGGAGTGCTGTTTTTTATTGCTGCGGTAGCCGCGCTGGCGTGGGCAGGTACGAAAATAAGCGACTGGATGCAAAGCCAGCAAAGTGCCCCGGTGCGTCAGGTACGGTTGTACGGTGATTTTCATCATATTGATGCCACTGCACTGCACCAGACTTTGCAACAGCAATACGTAGGTAACTTTTTTAGCGTGAACGTGGATCAGGTGCAGCAGTTCCTGTTACAGCAACCCTGGGTATATCAGGTGGCCGTGCGCAAACAATGGCCTGATGCTCTGGTTGTGGTGGTAACAGAACAACGGCCGGTAGCAATCTGGAATCAGCAGCAATTACTTAATACACAGGGCGAGGTGTTTCAGGCGCCCGTAGAACAGCTGAAAACAGCATTGCCAATGCTAACCGGCCCCGAAGGCAGCCAGCAGGATGCACTTGCCATGTTCCGCCATATGCAGGGCTTGCTGGCCCTGCATAAATTTAATGCCGTGGCGCTGGGTTTAACCGAGCGTTTTTCCTGGCAGGTAAGCCTGAGCAATGGTGTTGCACTAAAGCTGGGGCGTGAAGATACCTTAAAACGGTTACAACGCTTTATTGAGTTGTATCCGGTGATCAGTAAACACAAAACCGAAGCCGTAGCTGAAGTAGATTTGCGCTACGACACCGGTATAGCAGTGCGTTACAGCACTGAAGAAAAGAGAAAAGCATGACAAAGTCGTTGGATAGAGATCTGATTGTTGGCCTGGATATCGGTACCGCCCAGATAAAAGCGGTGGTGGGCGAAATTACCGCTGATGACCGCCTGAGCATTGTCGGCGTTGGTACCCATGTATCCCGCGGTATGGATAAAGGCGGCGTAAACGATTTGAACCTGGTAGTGCAGGCGGTACAGCGCGCTATTGACGAAGCTGAGCTGATGGCAGATTGCCGTGTATCGTCAGTGTATTTAGGTATTACCGGTAAACATATCCGCTGCCAGAACGAAAGCGGCATGGTACCGATTAACGACACAGAAGTGACCGCAGAAGATGTTGCCAATGTGATCCATGCTGCCAAATCTGTGCCTATTTCGGCCGAGCGGCGCATGTTGCATGTGCTGCCGCAGGAATTCTCGGTAGATATGCAGGAAGGCATTAAAAGCCCGGTGGGCATGTCTGGCGTGCGGATGGAAGCCCGGGCGCACATTATTACCTGCGCCAACGACATGGCAAAAAATATTGAAAAGTGTGTTGAACGCTGTGGCCTGCAGGTCGATCAACTTATTTTTACCTCGCTGGCCTCCAGCTTTGCGGTGTTAACTGATGATGAAAAAGAGCTGGGTGTCTGTGTAGTGGATATGGGTGGCGGTACTATTGATATCTCAATTTATACCAATGGTGCGCTGCGCCATACCGCCGTGATCCCGGTAGCCGGTAATCAGGTTACCAGCGATATTGCCAAAATTTTCCGCACGCCGTTAAGCCATGCCGAAGATATTAAAGTGCAGTATGCCTGTGCGCTGCGCAGCATGGTGGGTAAAGAAGAGAGCATTGAAGTGCCAAGCGTTGGTGGCAGACCAGCAAGGTCTATGTCGCGCCATACGCTAGCCGAAGTGGTAGAGCCACGCTATCAGGAATTATTTGAGCTGGTGCTGGAAGAAATTCGCAGCTCTGGCCTGGAAGAGCAAATTGCTGCCGGTGTCGTACTGACCGGAGGCACCGCCAAGATGGAAGGTGCGGTGGAATTTGCCGAAGACATTTTTCAGATGCCGGTACGGGTAGGGCAACCTATGCATGTTACCGGTTTAAAAGAGTACGTACAGGACCCGGCTTATGCCAGCGTGGTAGGGCTGTTGTTGTACGGTAAAGATGCACGCACCCAGCAGAAAAAATCTGTTGATGTGCGCGATTCAGTAAGTAGCTTCGTCAAACGGATCAGCAGCTGGTTCAAAGGCGAATTTTAAGTTAGTAAGCGTAGAAACGGAGAGAGAGCTATGTTTGAGTTAATGGAAAATCACAGCGAAGAAGCTGTTATTAAAGTAATAGGTGTTGGCGGCGGCGGCGGTAACGCTGTTGAGTATATGGTTGCCAGCAATATCGAAGGTGTAGAGTTCGTTGCGGCCAATACCGACGCCCAGGCTCTGCGTAATTCATCAGCCAACATTACGCTGCAGTTAGGCGCTAATGTTACTAAAGGTTTAGGTGCCGGTGCCAACCCGGAAATCGGCCGCCGTTCAGCCGAGGAAGATCGCGAAACTATCAAGAAAACCCTGCAGGGCGCTGATATGATTTTTATCGCAGCCGGTATGGGCGGCGGTACAGGTACAGGTGCAGCACCAATTGTCGCCGAAGTAGCGCGTGAGCTGGGTATCTTAACCGTGGCAGTGGTAACCAAACCCTTCCCGTTCGAAGGTAAAAAGCGTACCGCTTATGCTGACGAAGGTATTCTGGAACTGAGCAAACACGTTGATTCTTTGATCACCATTCCAAACGACAAACTGTTAAAAGTGTTAGGTAAAGGCACCAGTTTGCTGGATGCGTTTAAAGCCGCCAACAACGTGTTGCTGGGTGCTGTGCAGGGTATTGCTGAATTAATTACCCGGCCGGGCCTTATCAACGTTGACTTTGCCGACGTACGTACCGTGATGTCAGAAATGGGCACTGCGATGATGGGCAGCGGCCGCGCTTCCGGCCCGGACAGGGCAGAAGAAGCCGCCGAACAGGCTATCTCCAGCCCATTGCTGGAAGATATTGATTTATCTGGCGCCAAGGGTATTCTGGTTAATATCACTGCCGGCCTGGATATCAGCATCGAAGAGTTTGAAATTGTCGGTAATGCCGTAAAAGCTTTTGCGTCTGAAAATGCTACTGTGGTAGTAGGCGCGGTAATCGACCCTAACATGCAGGACGAGCTGCGTGTAACTGTGGTGGCTACCGGTATAGGTGCAGACCGCCGCCCGGATATCAGCCTGGTGCAAAACCACCGCGCTGAGCCAATGCCTGTGTACGTGCAACACGGTAACACCATGCAAAAACCTGCACCGCAGGCCATGCGTGAAGAGCAGCCCACGGCAGCCGTGAAAGCACAGCCAGAAAGCAAAGCAAATATCGACATTTTTGATATACCGGCGTTTTTACGCAAACAAGCCGACTAAGGCTGTACTCAGTACAGTTTTAGTTGCAGGCAGGGCCGACAGCAGGGTTAAGCTGCTGTTCAGTGGAATTTGGCATAATTGCCTCATTGTGCTATGCTTCGCCACCATTTTGTGATTGCTTATTATTTGAGCAGGAAGAAATTATGATTAAACAACGTACCATCGACAAAACAGTCAGCTCCATTGGAGTGGGATTGCACAAAGGCGAAAAGGTTACGCTTACTCTCCGACCTGCGCCGGACAACACGGGTATCGTGTTCCGTCGTGTTGATCTCGATCCTGTGGTCGATTTCAAAGTAACACCTGAGTTAGTAGGTGATACGGTGATGTGTACCTGTTTAATTAATGAAAATGGCGTGCGCTTATCTACCACTGAACACCTGATGGCGGCCATTGCCGGGCTGGGGATCGACAACCTGGTGGTTGAAGTAGACTCAGCTGAAATTCCTATTATGGATGGCAGTGCCAATCCTTTCGTTTATCTGCTGCTTGAAGCCGGTGTGGCAGAGCAGCGCCAGGCGAAAAAGTTTATCCGCATTAAAAAATCTGTACGGGTAGAAGACGGCGATAAATGGGCCGAATTTAAACCGCATCATGGCTTTAAAATTGATTTTGCCATTGAATTTAACCACCCGGTGATTGCAGAAACTACCCAGCATATGCAAATGGATTTCTCCGCCGCTGGTTTTATTAAAGATATCAGCCGTGCCCGCACCTTTGGCTTTTTGCATGAAGTAGAATACCTGCGTGCAAATAATCTGGCGCTGGGTGGCAGTTTCGACAACGCCGTAGTACTGGACGAATACCGGGTATTAAACCAGGACGGCCTGCGCTACGAAGACGAATTTATTAAACATAAAATTCTCGATGCTATCGGCGATTTATATATGGCCGGTTACAGCATACTGGGCGAGTTTAAAGCCTTTAAAACCGGCCATGCGCTGAATAACCAGCTACTGTGTGCTGTACTGGCTAATCAGGAAAACTGGGAATTTGTTACCTTTGAAGACAAAGCCCAGATGCCGATATCTTATCTGGCACCCCAATTGGCCTGAATCAGCACTTAAGCTATACACAAAACCCGGTTTAACCGGGTTTTGTTTTTTTGCTATTTGGCTGTTGCGTATCAGCGTTCTGTGCCAGTTTTAACAGCGCCTGCTTTAATGGCCCTTCGCTGTTTTGAGCCAGCAGGCGCAGTGCTGAGGCTGCGCTGTCAGACAACTGATGACTGTTTTTCTGCGCTACAGGCAGTTGCAGCCTGCTGATCTGGCCGTTAGGTGAGGCTTCAATCTCAATTCCGGCTAAATCAGGCAAGATTTTTCGGCGAAAATTGTCTAGAATGGCGTCGCGCTGCATTTTTAAACTGGTCAGCCAGGGCGCCGAGGCACATAAAATAACCGCCCGACCGTCACGAATACAGCTGACCTGACAGAAACTAAGTTGCTCCAGCTGTAATACTTCAGCCAGCACTTTGTTCAGTTGTTGCACCAGGCCTACCTGTTGCTGCTGTGATGCCAGAGTACTGTGCGCCAGCACTTTGCTGATATCCAGAGGCTTTTGTGTATAACGGGCCATTGCCTTTATGCGCCTGCAACAAGTAAAACATCTGTGCAGTGTAACAGCTTCTTCAGATACAGAGAATGTTGTACCTTGAAAGCGTTGGCGTGGGGCACCATATCTGGCGTAAGATGCTGAAGCTTTCATACTTTTTACTGGCCGGGCATAGCGCCGCCGGGGCTGCACTGCAGTTTTAACTTAACATGGTATTTGGATAATGTTTGGAAAACTTTTTACCAAATTATTTGGTAGCCGCAACGACCGCTTCTTAAAAAAACTAGAAAAACAAGTACAGCAGATCAATGCATTAGAGGCAGAACTTGAAGCCTTATCCGACGACCAGCTGAAACAAAAAACCGCAGAGTTTAAACAGCAACTGGCCAACGGCAGTACGCTGGATGACATTTTGCCGCACGCCTTTGCAACCGTGCGAGAAGCCAGTAAACGTGTGTTTGGTATGCGCCACTTTGATGTGCAATTGCTGGGCGGTATTGTATTGCATCAGGGGAAAATTTCTGAAATGCGCACCGGTGAAGGTAAAACCTTAACCGCAACCTTGCCAGCTTATCTGAATGCGTTAAGCGGTAAAGGTGTGCATGTTATCACCGTAAACGACTATCTGGCCCGGCGCGATGCCCAAACCAACGCACCGCTATTTTCTTTTCTTGGCTTAAGCGTTGGCGTTAACGTACCAGGCATGGCGCACCCGGAAAAGCATAAAGCTTATGCTGCTGATATTACCTACGGCACGAATAATGAATTTGGCTTTGATTACCTGCGCGACAATATGGCGTTTTCACCGCAAGACCGTGTGCAGCGCGATCAGGCGTTTGCCATTATCGATGAAGTCGATTCAATCTTAATTGACGAAGCCCGTACTCCGCTTATTATTTCCGGTCCGGCCGAAGACAGCTCAGAGCTGTACAAACAAATTAACCTGCTGGTACCACAGCTGGTTAAGCAGGAAAAAGAAGACGAAGAGGGCGCGCATGGCGATGGCCACTTCACCGTAGATGAAAAAGCCCGTCAGGTTTATTTAACCGAACAAGGCCAGATTAAAGTAGAAGACATGCTGCGCGAGCAAGGCATGATAGGCGAGCACGATACCCTGTTCTCTGCAGCCAATATAACCTTGCTGCACCATGTATATGCTGCCCTGCGTGCGCACCAGTTGTTTAAGCGCGATGTTGATTACGTGGTAAAAGACGGTGACATCGTTATTGTTGATGAGCATACCGGCCGTACTATGGAAGGCCGCCGCTGGTCTGAAGGTTTACACCAGGCAGTAGAAGCTAAAGAAGGCGTAAAAATTCAGAACGAAAACCAGACGCTGGCCTCTATTACCTTCCAGAATTATTTCCGTCTGTACGAAAAACTGTCGGGTATGACCGGTACCGCAGATACTGAAGCTTTTGAATTCCAGCAAATTTATGGCCTGGAAACCATAGTACTGCCAACTAACCGGCCGATGATCCGTAAAGATATGGCCGATCTGGTGTATTTAAATGCTGAAGATAAATACCAGGCCATTATTGAAGATATTACCCAAACCCGTGATAGCGGCCGCCCGGTGCTGGTAGGTACGGCGTCAATTGAAAGCTCAGAGTATTTATCTGGCCTGCTTAATAAAGCCAAAATTAAGCATCAGGTACTAAACGCCAAGTTTCACGCCAATGAGGCCCAGATTATTGCTCAGGCCGGGCAGCCCGGTACAGTAACTATTGCCACCAATATGGCCGGTCGCGGTACCGATATTGTGTTGGGTGGCAGTTTACAGGCAGAACTGGCGGCACTTGGCGAAAACGCCAGCGCTGAACAGATCGCCAAAGCAAAAGCCGACTGGCAGGTACGGCATGATGCCGTGATAAGCGCCGGTGGTTTGCATATTATCGGTACTGAGCGGCACGAATCGCGCCGTATCGACAACCAGTTACGTGGCCGCTCAGGCCGTCAGGGCGATCCGGGTTCAAGCCGTTTTTATCTGTCGCTGGACGATGCCTTAATGCGTATTTTCGCCTCAGACCGTATGGCAGGCATGATGCGCCGCCTGGGTATGGAAAAAGGTGAAGCGATTGAACACCCCTGGGTTAGCCGTGCTATTGAAAACGCACAGCGCAAAGTAGAAGCGCGTAACTTTGATATTCGTAAGCAACTGCTTGAGTTTGATGATGTTGCCAACGATCAGCGTAAAGTGGTGTACGAGCAACGCAACGAACTGTTGGACGCTACCGATATCAGCGAAACCATCAGTGCCATCCGTACTGACGTTATTGACGGTGTGATCAGCCAGTATATTCCGCCACAATCGCTGGACGAAATGTGGGATATCCCGGGTTTAGAGCAGCGTTTAAAAGCCGATTTTAATCTTGAGCTGCCTGTTGCGCAGTGGCTGGCTGATGACAAAAAGCTGTTTGAAGAAAAACTGCGCGAGCGTATTCAGCAGGAAGTTGAGCAGGCATACAGCCATAAAGAACAAATGGTTGGCCCACAGGTACTGCGTCAGTTTGAAAAAGCCATTATGCTGCAAAGCCTGGATACACACTGGAAAGAGCATCTGGCGGCGATGGACCACCTGCGTCAGGGTATTAACCTGCGCGGTTATGCACAGAAAAACCCGAAGCAGGAATACAAGCGCGAAGCCTTTGAACTGTTTTCAACCATGCTGGAAAACCTGAAAATTGACGTTGTAGGCGTATTAAGCCGCGTACAGGTGCGGGCCGCAGAAGACGTAGATGCAGTAGAAGAACAACGTCGCAAAGCCGATGCAGTACCGCATGACTATCAGCACGCAGAGGCAGAACACGTTGGTGGCGAGCTCCCGGAAAATGCCCCACGCAGCCCGGTATTTCGTGAGCACGACAAAGTAGGCCGTAACGACCCGTGCCCGTGCGGCTCAGGTAAAAAGTACAAACAGTGCCACGGTAAGCTGGTATAACGGTTACACAGTAATATAAACACAGAGTCAGCTTAGGCTGGCTCTTTTGTTTGGGTGTCAGGCAGGTGGGTAATAATGCAAACAACAGTGCAAAATAAAGTCGTGCATGTGGCAGTTGGGGTAATAGTGCGCCAGCAGCAAATTTTACTGGCGCTGCGTAACAGCAAACAGCATCAGGGCGGTAAATGGGAGTTTCCCGGCGGTAAGGTAGAGGCCGGCGAAACAGTGCCACAGGCGCTTAACCGCGAGCTGCAGGAAGAGGTAGCAATAAGTGTGACCCAAAGCAGCCCGTTAATGCAGTTAGAATATGCCTACCCGGAGAAAACCGTATTGCTGGATATCTGGCTGGTAACCGGCTTTAGTGGCGAACCACACGGCCGGGAAGGCCAGCCACTGCGCTGGGTTACAGTGGCAGAGCTGACAGAAATTCCGTTTCCGGATGCCAATCAGCCGATAGTGGCACGTATTCAGCAGTTGTTTGCAACAGAGTAATACTGTCGCAATGCCAGTTTATTGGCTGGCGTTTAATGCTTAAAAAACTCGTTATCCTGTGCGATAAACTCCTGTTCCAGCTCAGCCAGATATTCTTCTGATAAGGCTGCATCTATTGGCGTTTTGTCGGGTATACGGTGGTTTTCTGCGGCCCAGTCGCCCAAATCAATTAATTTGCAGCGCTCTGAACAAAAAGGGCGAAAGGGTGACGCAGCCGACCAGACTACATCTTTATCACAGGTTGGGCATTTTACGTTCATGCGTTAGCTCCGGCTTAATTTGTACCAATGTTAGCATTTTCAGGCTGTCACGGCACGGCAACTTGCAGCAAAGTGCTGCAGTTAGCAGCAGGCCAGTTCAAAGCTGATGCTTTGGTCGCTGTTGCTGCGCCCGGCTTCGTCACACAGCTGCATAAAGCGGATAGCATAACGGTACTTATTGCCACTTACAGTAGGGTAAACTCCGGCGTCTATCGGGTAGCGAATACGCAGCAATTCGTGCTGATCAGTATTGCTTTGATAAAAGCCGTTGTCGGCAACTACGGTAGTAAAGTGGCCCTTTTCCCGGCTAAAACCTAACACAAAGCTGATGGCCTCTAACAGCAAGCCAAATTCATGGCACCAGGCTGCGGCCGTTTGCTGGCGCTGTTCCAGCGGTAAGTTAAACCAATAATGCAGTTGGGGTACGTCAAAATAACAGGTGCCACCGGGAATAGAAAAACGCTGGCGCAGCGGCGACAGAAACTTATCTTCCTTTAAATTACCAACAAATTTACCACTGCGCAGCAGCTCGCTTTGTAAGCGAACTGCTTTTTGTAGCACCGGTTTTAGTTTGTCGCCGGATACCGACGGGTGACTGGCCCAGGCTACCAGTGCGCTTTCGCAGCGTTCGCAGTCTTTAATTAAATCGGGCCGGATATCGTTGCGGTCGAGCACTTCTATCAGATCAAACAACGCATTAAAGAATGCCTGCTGCTGCCACTCAGAATCCAGATCATTGAGGCTATGCAGCTGGGCCAGTAAATATTCCAGACGCAGGTAAGTGCGCAGTTTTTCATTAAGCGGATGTTCGTAGATAAGTTCTGTCATGAGTTTGCTGTGTCACACCTGTTGTGACAGCAGACTGAAAGCCCCGTTTACAGCCTGGCGGCCAGTTGCAAATAATGCTGATGCAAGGCAGCAACGCGGGGTGTTAAATCAGCAATACTGCTGTCGTTTTTAAGAATATCATCAGCCAGTTTCAACCGTTGTGGCCGCGAAATTTGCGCCGCCATAATGGCTTTTATCTGCTGTTCGTTGGCGTTGTCACGTGCCATAGCCCGTTGTAGCTGCAGGTTTTCAGGTAAATCTATTACCAGTACCCGCTGTACATAGTGGTTAAGTTTATTCTCTAACAGCAAAGGCGCCACTAATAATGCATAAGGCGATGTCAGCGCAGCCAGTTGTGTCAGTAACTCCTGCCGTATGGCCGGGTGTAGCAGTTGTTCTAGCCAGAGTTTATCTGCGTTGTTACTAAATATACGCTGGCGCAAACCGGCACGGTTAAGCTCGCCGTTGCTGTGTAAAATATCCGGGCCAAAATGTGCGCTTATCGCTGCCAGGCACGGCGTGCCGGGCATTACCACTTCACGCGCTACAATGTCGGCGTCAACATATTGCACGCCCAGGTTGGCAAACAGCCCTGTTACCGTGCTTTTACCACAACCAATGCCGCCGGTAAGGCCAACAACAAAAGCTGACATTACAGGCCCAAATAGCGCAAATAGGTGCCGGTTATCTGCTCGCCCCATAGCAGGGCTATCCAACCGGCAGCAGCAATATAAGGGCCAAAGGGGATTGGCGTGGCTTTATTTTTACCCTGCACACTTAGCAGTATTACGCCTGCTACAGCACCCACACAGGACGACAGCAGAATAATAAGCGGTAACTGTTGCCAGCCCAGCAAGGCACCAAATACTGCCAGCAACTTAAAGTCGCCGTAGCCCATGCCTTCTTTGCCGGTAAGCAATTTAAACAGCCAGTATACGCTCCATAAACTGAGGTAACCGGCAGCGGCACCAACAATAGCCTGCCCCGGATTAACAAAGGCTGAACTACTAAGGCTGAATAACAGCGCCAGCCACAGCAGCGGCAGGGTTAGCTGATCAGGCAGCAGCATTTTATCTATATCAATAAAGGTAAGGGCGATAAGTGTCCAGGTGGTAAAAATAACCACTGCGGCCGCCAAACCAAAACCCAGTTTCCAGGCTACCAGAGCCGACAGTACCGCAGTTAAGGCTTCTACCACCGGGTAGCGTATGCTTATTGGTGTGTTGCAGCTGCGGCATTTGCCTTTTAGCAGCAGCCAGCTAAGCACGGGGATATTATCACGCGCCGATACCGGTGCATTACAAGCAGGGCAGCTTGAGCGTGGTACCGCCAGGTTAAACTTAGCCGGTGCTGCCGCTGTAGCCGGGGTGGAAAGAAAGTAGGCTTTATATTCCTGCTGCCATTCGTTTTCCATCATCTTGGGCAGGCGGTAAATAACCACGTTTAAAAAGCTGCCGATAATCAGGCTTAATATTGCTGTGGCAGTAATAAATAATGCCGGATACAGGCTGAATAGTTCTGCTAATTGCTGCATCAGATGATTGAACCCATTTGGAAGATTGGTAAATACATGGCAATAATAAGGCCGCCAATGACCACGCCCAGTACGGCCATAATCATCGGTTCCAGCAATGCGGTTAAGCCATCTACGGCGTCGTCTACTTCCTGCTCGTAAATATTAGCTACTTTTGCCAGCATACTGTCTAACGAGCCGGATTCTTCACCAATAGCCACCATTTGCACAACCATTTCGGGGAACTGTTTGGTTTGCTTCATCGCTATATGCATCTGATTACCGGAAGAGACTTCTTCACGGATAAATAAAATGGCATTTTTGTATACCTCGTTGCCGGAAGCCCCGGCGGCTGACTCCAGCGCTTCAATTAACGGCACACCGGCAGCAAAGGTGGTAGACAATGTGCGGGCATATCGCGCTACCGCAGCTTTATTTAAAATATTGCCGATTACCGGCAGTTTAATAATACGGCCGTCGGCCCAGGTACGAAACATCAGGTTGCTGCTATACGCTTTTTTCACCATAAAAAAAGTGGCTATCAAGCCTGCCAGTACTACCCACCAATAAGCCTGCATCATCTCTGATATACCCAGCACAAACAACGTAAAGGCAGGTAATTGTGCGCCAAAACCGGCAAAAATTTCGGCAAATTGCGGTACTACAAAAATAAGCAGAATAGAGGTAACGATACCGGCAATAACTAAAACGGCTATCGGGTAAAACATGGCCTTTTTAATTTTAGATTTAAGTGCTTCGGCCTTTTCTTTATACATGGCTAAGCGGTCGAAAATGGCATCTAACGCGCCTGAGGCTTCACCCGACTTCACCAGATCGCAGTATAAATCGTCAAAGTATTTCGGGTGCTCGCGCAGGGTTTCTGATAAGGGCAAACCGGCCTGCACTTTAACTGAAATTTTTTGCATTAGGGTGCGCAGGCTTTTGTTGTCTGCGCCATTGGCAATTAAGTCTATCGATTGTACCAGTGGCACACCGGCGCCAAGCATAGTGGCAATTTGCCGGGTAAAAATAGCAATATCCAGTGGCGTAATGCGTTTACCGTCGCCAAATAACGATTTAGGTTTTTTCTTAACGCCCGACGGGGTAATGCCCTGTTGGCGCAGCAGCGCTTTTACTTCAGCAATACTGGTGCCTTTTATTTCACCGTCAACTTTTTTACCGCGCCGGTTAACGCCTTTATAGGTAAATGCTTCCAGCTCTTTTATTTTAAATTGTTGTGCCTGAGCCATGTTGGTTTCCTGTTGCTGCGCCTTAGCGCCAAAAGTCAAAATCTGTTGTCACTTGTCACTTGTCACTTGTCACTTGTGCTTAGCCTTTCGTCACCCGGTTTATCTCAGCCAGGCTGGTTAAACCGGCCGCTGCTTTAATCAGGCCCGACTGGCGCAGGTTATTAACCCCTTCTAACTGGGCCTGGTTGGCAATATCCAGCGAGTTACCGCCCTGCATAATAATATCGGCCATTTTGCCGCTAACCGGCATAACTTCATAAATACCCACCCGGCCTTTATAGCCGTTGGTACAGTGGTCGCAACCTACCGGCTTAAACACTTTAACGGTTGGCAGTTGCTGTGGTGTAAAACCTTGTTTCAGCAATTCCTGCTCGGGCAGTATTTCTGGTTGTTTGCAGTGGCTGCAAAGACGCCGGGCCAGGCGCTGGGCAATGATTAACGACACTGAACTGGCCACGTTGTAAGACGGCACGCCCATATTCAGTAAGCGGGTAAGGGTTTCCGGCGCTGAGTTAGTGTGCAGGGTAGACAATACCAGGTGGCCGGTTTGCGCGGCTTTAATGGCAATTTCGGCGGTTTCTAAATCGCGTACTTCGCCTACCATTACTACGTCGGGGTCTTGCCGTAAAAAAGCTTTTAACGCTGAAGCAAAAGTTAATCCTGCGCGCGGGTTAACCTGCACCTGGTTCACGCCGGGCAGGTTAATTTCTACCGGGTCTTCCGCGGTAGATATATTGGTTTCGCTGGTATTTAAAATAGCCAAACCGGTATACAGCGATACTGTTTTACCAGAGCCTGTCGGGCCGGTTACCAGTATCATGCCCTGAGGCTGGGCCAGGGCGTCTAAATACAGCTTTTTCTGGTGTTCTTCATAACCCAGTATATCTATACCCAGCATGGCGCTGTCAGAATCCAGAATACGCATTACTACTTTTTCGCCCCACAAGGTGGGCAGGGTACTAACGCGAAAATCGATCGATTTTTTCGCCGACAGCTTTAGTTTAATACGGCCGTCCTGCGGTACGCGCTTTTCGGCAATATCCAGCCGTGACATAACCTTTAACCGGGCAGATAACCGGGTAGCCAGTGCCACTGGCGGGTTGGCAACTTCGTGTAAAATGCCGTCAATACGAAAGCGGATGCGGTAAACTTTTTCGTAGGGTTCAAAGTGTAAGTCGGATGCGCCTTTGCGTATGGCATCCAGCAGCATTTTATTAATAAAGGCAATTATCGGCTGGTCTTCTTTATCGGGCATGGCACCCGGGCTGTCATCGTCGTCGGTTTCAACGATGCCCATAGAGCCTAAATCCCAGTCGCTTTCGGCAAAGTCGCCGCCCAGGCTGCTATCAAATACCTTATCAATTAACTTATGCAGTTTGTCGTATTCAACTACCACTACCTCGGCATTTAAGCCGGTATTAAATTCAAAATCTTCAATGGTTTGAATATTGGTAGGGTCAACCACTGCCAAAAAAATATTACGGCCACGTTTGCCCAGTGGCAGCATATCGGTTTTGCGGATGAGTTTTTCGTTGCGCAGATCTTCAGGAATGCTGGCAACATCGTAGTGCTCCAGATCCAGGCTGATAGCCTGGCTAATGCCGGCCGCAGCTTGCGCTAATGCGGTGGCGGTAATCAGCTTTTCATTAATCAGTAATTCAGGCAGGTTTTTATACTGGCCGCCTTTGTCGGCAACCGCTTTAGTGGCTCGCTCAGAGTTTAACAGGCCAAGCTGTACCAGGCGCCTGAAAAGTGTTGAGGTAGTGGTAACGGCCATTAAACGAAAACATCCTGATTTTGCTAATAAGATTTCTCTGAATTGCTTGATTATGCCACTAAATGCCGGTTATTCAAGTTAAACAGCGGCTAAGGGACAGTTGTAGTAAAAGGGGGGGGGTAATAGTCTGTAACATCTGGAGTTGCCCCCGAAGGTTACGAAGATTCTAAAGGTTCTAGAAACCAACAAACAGCATATCCAGTGCTTCGGATACTTCCTGTTGCTGCTCAATCAGGCTGCCTATTTTCTGCTTTAACTCGGTTTCTGGAATGGCTGCCATAAACTGAGTCGCCATCAGATACGATTGATTTTCAATATCAAAAATAGGGTTTAAGCGTTTCGCTGCTTTTGGCGCTGTGTCCAAAGGTAATAGAGGTACAACCACCCGGGTGTTCAGGCCTGCTAATAAATTTGTCTGAACATCAAGTAAAAGGCCTGCGCTACCTGATAGATAAACGTCAAAGCGAGCCATTAGAAATGCCGGTACTGTGCGAGCGGTAAGCCATGATGGGCAACAAAATCGTTTGAGCTTTCAATTGCCTGGCTGTTCTCTTGCAGCCAGCGCTGCTGTTTTTGCTGACTAACAGCTTGTGCAAGCCCGGCCTCGGCGGATTGCGACACATTAATACCCAGTTGTTTTGCCTCTTGCAATAACTGACTGTCGATAGAGAGATTTGTGCGTTTTTTGTGAGTTGCTTCAGGGCCAGTGCTTAACATAGTTGTATCCTGTTGGGAGGGTGTGTATTAAATGTACACATCATTGAGTTATGGTTCAAGGGGGCGAGCCGTTAAAAGAAAAAGCCAGCATGGTTAGCTGGCTAATGTAACATCTGGATCTGACCCTGAGGGTTCCGTCTTTACGGGTTATGCTTCGGTCCATAAATCATCGTCAGTTTCTGTATTTGGCTTTTTTTGGTATTCAACACTGCTTTTTTCCGGCCAGGCAATATCCAATGCTTCCTTCAACCTGTTTGCTTCAACATGAGCAATTACCCGCCCTTTTTGGTCTGTTTCCCATTGGTTGCCACTCCATAAAAGAAAATCATAAACACCAGCCGCAGGCCCAAGTTTAATAGCAACAAAATAAATGCCTGGCTTTGTGGGTAGCTCAAACTCCCACGGTAATTCTGTATGCATTTTCTACTCCTTAAAAACTGCGATTGCTAAAGCGGTCAGCAATATCGGACATTTCTAAAAGATAAAGTACGTTATTCTCATACACCTGATGGGCATTTTCCAGCAAACCTATCAATAAATAGCAATTTGGATTGAAATAATTGGAGCAGTATATAAGTGCTGTATTGCTGGTTTTGTCGAATGCAAACTTTTTAAGATTCCAGCGCTTTGACGTATTATCCTTGATATGAATATGCCGCAACCCAGAGCTTTTTAGCTGCGCCGGAAAGTCAAATGTCGTATCCCTGCCAAAGTCAGTTGGCGTTTCTCCAGTGCTTTTGTAGTGTATAAATTTATTTTTCAGAGCCTGGTATATTTCGGCTGGAATCGAATCTTTAAAAGGCTTGTAGGCAAATACCTTAACATCCTTGCTCAAGGCTTAGTCCTCCTCAATGATAAATATTTGATTGGAGCGCACAGCCTCGTCCATTATGGCTTTTTTTGAACGTGCGGCGGCGAGCTTAACTGATGTTGCATCCAGTACCGCTTCATCAGATTTGCCAGAGGCAACATTTGATGCTTTTTTCTTTATCAGAATTGGCCTAACTTTATTTTGCATTGTATTTCCCTTATTTTTTTGTGAATTTTTATTTTACTTTTTGGTTAAAAATTTGGTTATTTTGCGTATTGTTCATACGAGTTGCAAGCCAAAATTATATTTTCACTGTTTTAATCGAAGGCGTTATAAGCAGAGCGCGGGTAACCAGAAAAGGGGTTCAGTTGATCAAGACAATACCGGTGGGATTTGTGTATAAGAGACAGGCATCGTTAGCTGGCTTTTGTAACATCTGGATCTCATCCCAGAGGTTATTAAGCTAGCACTGGGCCCGGTAGGTTGGGTTGTCTTAATTGGAGCAGGTTTATATGCTGGCTATAAGTTATCAAAAACAATGGATAGTTCATTTAAGGATATGTCAGGCTGGGGTTACGATGTGATCCGGAGTCGACGCTAATGATTGAGCGCACTGTTTTAGAGCAGTCAGTTGCATTTCTAAGCTTATTTTTGCTTGTTTCAGCCATCATTTCCTGGTTGGTATTTGCTCAGTTCAGTATGAGGCCGATAGAGCGAAAAATGCGTGCAGCGCGAAAAGACACTATCAGCAAATGGGATGGGCCGGGTTGGCGGGTAATGTGGTACGCCTGGGCAATATTTTTACCCATATGCGGTTTTAATAATTCCCGCGATCCATTGTTAAATCCGGTAGAGGTAAAAAAATATGCGAGCCGTAAAGACTGGATACTCGCTGCGTGGTTTTTTATATCGGCCTACGGCATGATAATAAGTGGAATTGCGGCAAGTTATATTTGGAGGTCAGTGGGGTAGTGCAGTAAGTAGTATATAGACCAGACTTTGCAGAAAGCTAAATGCGGCAATTGTTCAACGCAATAGAAAAAGCCAGCATGTTTAACTGGCTTTTTTAACATCTGGATCTGGCCACGAAGGTTATTAGTTAGGTATACCTTTACATACTCCAGTCGTAACGCAGTTACCACCCCAAGTCCATGTTACGGTCAAATTTGCTGCATCAATGGCGGGAGTTAATGTCAATGTGTTAGAGGCAGTACCTACAGCGGCACTGCCTGTTATGGTCAATACTCCAGCCGCTACCGCGGCAGAATCCACGTTCACATCTCGTTGCATATCAGCAGCTGTTGGAACGCCATTTGCTCCTAAAGTAATGCCAGCGGCCGTTGTAATAGCGCCAGTGCCAACAGCAACATCAACTGCTGTTTTATAAGACATTGCAGCAGAAACCAAGCCAGCAGATCGGGCTGACCGGGTATAGTCCTGATACGCTGGCAATGCTACTGCAGCCAAAATACCGATAATTGCTACTACGATCATTAATTCAATTAAGGTAAAACCTTGTTGTGTACGTTTCATATTAGTCATTTTAACTTCTCCTGATTTTTATTTAGCCTTTAAGGCTAGATGTTATTTTGAGCAATTTATTTAGAGCCGCAAGTGAAATGTAACTAAATTTATATAAAACACGTAATGCTTTGAATGTAAAAATATTTTAGATGTTCCTGATAAAGGTTGGTACCATGTTTATTAGTAATAAAGTACTAGTTTTACAGCTCTAATAAAGTGATTACGCAGCTGAGACAGGTTTTGTTTATCGCAATTTACTGTGTAACCACCGACAGTATAGTGCATTTATTAAGCAATAAAGGTTACGGAGTTTGGTGAAAATAAAGTGGGAGGCTCTTTATTGGCCAAAGTTAATGACCACTGTTATGCAGGTTTTTATAAGAGGCTATATTTCAATTTCTGTGTGGTATATGACAGCAATTAATAGCTGCTCTCCTGTTAACCCTTGCTATGGAGCGTTTAAGGCAGGCCGGGCCGTTTTGAGGTCTTAAATAATGGAATATGTGATATGGTTATAAGCATACTTACCTGCTTGATAAAACACAGGCATTTGCTGTTATGACTGACAAGATAACTCTACAACTAGCTGCTATGGCAGCGGCCGATTCAAATATTCTGGCATTATGGTTGTACGGTTCGCGTGCGCGCGGTAATGCGCGGACCGATAGTGATTATGATTTGGCGGTATTGTTTGCCAGCTCGCCGACTGACGAGCTGGAGCGGCGGTTACAACCAGAGTTGCTAGCGCTGGATTGGCAACAGCTATTAGCTTGCCCGGCACTAAGCGTGATTAATATAATGCAGGTACCTTTACCACTGGCTATCAGTGTGCTGGAAGATAATACCGTACTGTATTGTCGTGATGACACCGCAAGATTATTAGCAGAGGCAAGGTTAATGTCGAAATGGGAACTGGATTACCAATATCATCAGGCGAATTATGCTTAAACACTATTTGCAGAGTATTAGCGAGCATACAGCAGAATGTGAAGAACAACTCACTGAACTGCAGCAAATTCTGCAGCAACGCGCCTGGAGCAGCATAGAACAAAGTGCAGCGGAGCGGCAATTACAGGTTTTAGCCGAAGCTTGTATCGGCGTGGCTAAGCATTGGCTTAAACAATTGGATAAAGTGGTACCGGCAGATGCTTATAGTGTATTTGCCAAGCTGAACCAGTTGGGGGAGCTGAGTAATGCTGATTTACAGCAATGGCGCAAAATTATAGGTATGCGTAACGCTTTGGTACATGATTATTTAAATTTCAGCCCGGCAATTCTTATCAGCATTATCAAAGAGCAGCAGTATCAGTTGCTGCTTGATTTTATTAATACGGCAAAAGCCAGATGGGCCTGAGGGCTAATTGTTAACCGGCCTAAATTACCCTGCCCATAGCGCCATACGGGCTAAAAATTGCTCTCCCCACGGCGATAACAGCCAGACAACCAATAAGGTATTACCCAGAATAACAAAGCCAAATTCACGCCTGAACGATTGTTTGCTGCGTTTATGTGCCAGTTGTTGCTGGGCAATATAAGCACCGGGCCAGCCGCCAATCAGGCTAAACAGCTGCAGGCTTTCTTCGGTAAGGCGGTTGCCGTGGCGGGCGATGGCGGCTTCTTTATCGGTTTTGTATAGCCAGTAGGTAAATAAGCTGGCTTCAAGGTACAGCAGCGGCAAAATATACAACAGGCGGCCAAACAGCAGAGCAATAATAACGGCAATAAGAAAACTGATACGAAACAACAGCGCTATCTGGTTGGCGTACTGAATACTAAGTCTGTCAGAATGCACTGCGGCTTTAGGTGGCGCAGCTGATGCAGTGCTTTGGGTTGTAACAAACTGCCAGGGGGCGGCAATGTCGCGGCCTTGTTTATCCTGCTTTACGCTAAATTGCAGTGTGTCACCCATTTGCGGGCGGCCTGCGGTGCCGGCATGATCACGGATATGAAAAAACAGTTTTTGCCGGGTCTGGTTGCATACAATAAAGCCAAAGCCTTTATCGTCGCGCCAGAACACCACTTTACCGGTTAACTGCATCGGGTGTTCCTGTTAGCTTTTACAGCGTAATAAAACAGGCACACTGTAACAGAAGTTTATTTAACGGTGCGTATTAATCTCGAAATATCAACAAGCCCTAGTTTAAGCTGCTTATTAACTGTTTTAACTGCAAATGTAGCTGGGGCAATGCTTGTTTGGTGGTATCCCAGACGAGATCTAAATTAATATCAAAATAGCCGTGTGCAATTCTATTACGCATACCTTTCATGCTTCGCCAGGGGATCTCAGCATGTTGCGAAGCAAAATCTGGCTGGGTTTGTAGTATTTTTGTTGCGGTTTCACCTAAAACAAGCAGGTTTAGCACTACTGCTTGTTGAGTTTTTTTGTCGGCCAAAAAGTCTGACTTTTCTAAACCCTCAATGTAAGAGCAAGCCAGAAATACAGACTCCAGCATTTGCTCAACATAGGTAAGTATTCTTTCTGACGTCATACCGGAATGGCTTGCCTGAGTACTGATAAGCGTATTTTTTTTGGCAAGTCGCCTGGCGTTAGCAGATCTACCGGTACGCCGAGAGCTTCTTCCAGAGTTAACTGTAGTTCGCCTAAATCAAAGAGTGTTGTGCCCGGTAAAGTATCTACCAGTATATCCAGATCACTACCTTCAGTATCTTTAGCCATGGCTACGGAGCCGAAAATACGCGGATTAGTTGCGTTATAGCGTGCTACCAGAGTGTGTATAAGTGCCCTGTTGTGTGACAATGCATCCGATGGCCGCATAATAGTCTCCGGGTTTTTTCAGTTAGTGTGCAGTATAGAATAATTTTCTGCTACAGCGTTTCCTGTTTAATGCTTAAACGCATCGATAAGTCTATCGCCTGTACATGCTTGGTTAAGGCCCCACTGGAAATATAGTCAACACCGGTGGCTGCAAGTTCAGTTAAACGTTCACTGGTAATATTGCCCGATACTTCCAGTTTGGCCTGGCCGTTGTTAATGCTAACGGCCTGTACAATATCGGCTGTACTAAAGTTATCCAGCATAATAATGTCGGCTTTGGCATCCAGTGCCTGTTGCAGTTCGTGCAGGTTTTCGGTTTCTACTTCTACCGGTTTGCCGGGGAAGTTTTGCCGGGCGCTGGCAACTGCGGCCGCGATAGAGCCTGCAGCCGCGATATGGTTTTCTTTAATTAAAAAGGCATCAAACAGGCCAATACGGTGGTTTTTGCCGCCACCGGCAGTTACCGCATATTTTTGTGCAAAACGCAGGCCGGGCAGGGTTTTGCGGGTATCCAGCAGGCGGGTATTGCTGCCTTGCAAAAACTGCACATAGTGCGCTGTGGTAGTAGCAGTGCCGCTTAGCAGTTGCAGAAAATTAAGTGCGGTACGCTCGCCCGTTAATAATATGCGCGCCGGGCCACTTAAGGTACACAGGGTGGTGTTGGCGGCTACCTTGTCGCCATCTTTTACCTGCCATTGCAGCTTAACGTTGTTACCTAACTGGCGAAATACTTCGTCGGCAAAGGCGGTGCCGCATATTACGCAGTTTTCCCGGGTAATAATGGTGGCGGTGGCCTGCTGGTTTTGCGGTATCAGCGAGGCGGTAATATCGCCTTCGTTAAGGGGTAAAAAGCCTAAATCTTCTGCCAGAGCAGCAGATACCGAGCGGATAATTTCCTGTTGCAGCAGTGTGGAGTAATCAGTTGGCATAGTCGTTGTGTATACAAAAGTTAGTGGTGCTCGTTTATCTGTGTTGGATCAGGGTGAGCTGATTGCCCTGTTGATGGAATTCTAACTGTTTAAGCGCACTCATGCCCAGCAATATCTCGGTACCGCTAAGGTTGGGCACAATGCTGGCCGGAATATTAGTCAGCACTATGTCGCCCAGCTGTAGCTGGTCAATACGGCTGCGATAGGCGGTGGTTAAACCATTGGCAGTGCTTACCTGTATGGCGGCACCAAACGGCATGCCCAGTTTTTCTGCCGTGCTGGCTGCTATGGCAACAGTGGTGGCGCCGGTGTCCAGCATAAAGTCTACCGGGCTGTTATTAACCAGTGCTGTGCCAACGTAGTGGCCGCTTTTATTACGGATAAGCACAGTGCGTATTTCACCGGCGCTGCCCTGTACACTACTTAGTTGCTGGTTGGGGTTAAGCTGCTTGCCGATGGTGTCCTGAAAAAATACAAACAGCAGTGCCATTAAAATAAGCCAGGCGATAATAGCAAAGGTCTTACCATATTTGTTCGTTGGCTCAGGCGCTTGCATTAAAAGGCTCCAGCATTGACAATAGCCCCATAGCTTACTGGCACAGACCTGCAAAGGCAAAACTTCCGATGAGTGCTAAACCGCCAGCCATGTTAACCCGCCCAAGCCCGCATTGTGATGCGCGCCCCGATGCTGAAAGCATCAGTTTACTGGTAATTCATAATATCAGCCTGCCGGCCGGGCAGTTTGCGGCTATACCTGAGCAAAGCTTTGTTGATGCCTTATTTATGGGTAACTTGGATTGCACTGCGCATAGCAGTTTTACCGGTTTGCAGGGGCTTAGGGTGTCGGCGCACTGCGTGATCTGGCGCGATGGCCGTATTTTTAATTACGTACCTTTTGCCCGGCGTGCCTGGCATGCCGGCGTTAGCCAGTTTGACGGCCGCGAACGCTGTAACGATTTTTCTATTGGTATTGAGTTAGAAGGCACTGACAATTTGCCGTATACTGAGCAACAATATCAGAGCCTTATTACGCTGACCGGTTTTTTAATGCAGCAGTATCCGGCTATTACACCAGACCGTATTGTTGGCCATTGTGATATTGCGCCGGGGCGTAAAACCGACCCCGGCATCGCGTTTGACTGGATGCGCTACCGTAACGCAATAGCGCATGCAATAAGAGTGTAAAAAAGCGCAATAAAAAAGCGCAATAAAAAAGTGCAATAAAGAGTGCGGGAAAAGAGTGTGCTAAAGCGCGCGATAAAGGAGTTGTTTGTATGACGTTAATCAGTATGTTGCTGGCATTAATTATTGAGCGCCTGGCTGTGCGTAGCAATAAATGGCAAGCCAGCGGCTATTGCCGTGCTTATGTGCGCTTTACGGCGGGCTCTGCATTAAGCAGGTTGTCTGCGCATAGCCTGGGGCAATATTTGTGGCTGGCTTTACCAGGTAGCGTGGTTATGCTGGTGTTGTGCCTGCTTGACAGCCATTTACTGAGTTTGGTGGTTAACACTCTGGTATTGCTGGTGGCTATTGGTTGCTGGCATTACCGTCAGTTATATAAGCAGTATTTAAATGCGATGGACAGAGGCGACGAAGAAGCTGCTTTTATTGCCATGCAGCAAATACGTACAGATATGGGCAGCACGCGTGAGCAAAGCAGTTATGGCCAGTTACTGATCTGGCTGAATTTTCGTTATTACGCTGCTGTGGTGTTCTGGTTTTTACTGCTGGGGGTTTTTGGCGTAATTACCTATGCCCTGGTGCGGCATTTACAGGAAGCCGTAGCAGAAGAAGACGCCGCCAATTATGCTGTCTGTCTGGGCGACGATAACAAAGCTGTGCATTATGTAGCGCATTGGGCTAACTGGTTTCCGGCGCGGTTATTTGGTTTGGGTTTTGCGCTGGTGGGGCATTTCTCCCGAGCGTCTACCGCCTTGCTGGGATATTTTCTTGATTTTACCGCCAGCAACGAGCAGGTAGTCGTAGAGGTAGCCACAGCTGCAGAGCCATTGCCAACTGAAAGTATTAACACGCTGGACGACACCAGTTATATGGTACAGCTTGCTAAGCGTAATATGCTGTTTTTCCTTGCCTTTACTGCCATATTAACGTTGACAGGCTGGTTAGGTTAAAACACTGGTTTATTTATAAGGCGCCGTCAGGGCGCCTTTTTTTATTCTGGTTTTTCCATTTCACGTTGATTTCACAACTGCCAGCTCATGCTGGGTTTTGCGTTAAATACAACCTGAAACAGGTGACTAAGATGAACAAAACCGGAGTGAAAAAAATGCTGCTAACCTTAGGGGCTGCTATTACTGCACTGGCCGCAGGCTGGTATGCTTTATTTGGCTTAAAACCTTACAGTGTTACCGCAACTGAAATTAACCAGCGTTATGCGTATACGCTATCGCAGCCGGTCGAGCTAACACTGCAAAGCGATGACAGCAATGGCTACCACTTTTCCTACACCAGCTTTGACGGTGCCCGGGTAAATGGCTATATGCGCTTACCTGAAGCCGGTAACAACATCTCCCGGCCAGTGCCGGTACTGATAGGTGCCCATGCCATGGGGCGTTCTCATGTACGCTGGTGGCATGAAAGTTACAAAGACAGACCAACGCGGGAGAGCACCGACAAAATCACTGCCATGGCACTGGCAAAAGGTTATGCCGTAGTGACTATCGATGCCAGAAATCACGGTGAGCGTAAAGACCCTGATCTGGGTATCGCCGAGCTGTTACATAATCTGCATTGGTGGGGAAAGCGTGAACCCTACGAAGCCATGCTGATTGATACAGTGCGCGATCATCGCGTGTTGCTGGACTGGCTGAGTACACAACCACAGTTTGATGCTGAGCGGATTGATATAACCGGATACAGTATGGGCGCCCACGTGAGCTTATTGCTGGCGGCCGTAGACGACAGGGTTAAACGGGTTGCCGCTGTGGTGCCGCCACATATCAACAACTACACGGCAATTGTGGCACCGCTGAATATGCTAACTGGTTTGGCTGATAACCCGGTGCTATTGTTTAGTGCTAATGATGATGAATATGCCAGTAAAAAGCAGAATAAAGCCTTGTTTAATGCCTTGCCTAATACTGATAAACAGCATTACGTGTTCGGGGGCGGCCATGTGTTGCCGGCAGACTATGTACAACATTTCGAGACCTGGTTGTAATGACACAGTCTAGTGCGATAACGGTGCTGGTTATCGAAGATAACCTTGCGATACAGGCCAATATCGCCGATTACTTTACCCTGCAGGGGGCGGTGGTTGACTTCGCCGTAAATGGCCGTCAGGGAGCAACGCTGGCGCTGCAGCACTATTACGATGTGATAGTGCTGGATTTAACCCTGCCTCAGCTGGATGGCCTGGACGTATGTAGCCTGCTGCGGCAAAAGGCGAACCGGCATATTCCTGTTCTGATGTTAACAGCACGTGATAGCCTGCAGCATAAGCTGGATGGTTTTGCTGCCGGGGCGGACGATTATCTGGTAAAGCCGTTTGACTTAGCAGAGTTGTGGGTGCGGGTGCAGGTGCTGGCCAGGCGTTACCTTGAGCAACATCATCAGCTGGTGCTGGGCAATATCAGGCTTAACCGGCATCTGCATCAGGTGCACTGCGAAAGTAAGCTGATGGCGCTAAAGCCGGTAGGTTTTAAGTTGCTTAGTATACTGCTGGAAACCCACCCGCGGCCGGTAAGCCGTGCTGAACTGTGCAGTAAAATCTGGGGCGATGAGCCAACAGAGTCAGACGCGCTGCGCTCCCATCTGTATCAGTTACGCAAAACCTTGCAACAGCATGGGGCTTCAGTGATGATTGAAACCCGGCTGGGAGTGGGTTTTGCGTTAAAAACAGAGCCTGCACTATGACAGTGTTATCGCTGCAACGGCGTATTCTGCTGACCTTTATCGCCAGCTCCATGCTGGTTGGGGTGTTGTTTGGCGTCAGTGCCATTATTTTTGCTTACCATACCGAAGATCAACTGTTTGAAACCTTACTGCAAGCGGAAGCGGCTTACGCTGAACAACAATTAGCAGCCGGTAGCACAATACAGACGCATCTGCAGTTTGTAACTTATGCCAGTGATATTTCAGCGTTGCCAAAGCAGATCCAAACCAGATTACAACAGGCGCCTGAACGCAGCGAATTCGCGTTGGACAATGGCCGGCATTACCACCTTATCCGGTTGTCGCGTGGCTTTTTGCTGGCAGATGTAACCGGGCAACTGGTAGTCAGAGCGATGCGGCCACAACTGGCTGAATTTTTAATGCTGCTGTTGGCCGTTGTACTGCTGTGTTCTGCCGTCTTTGCTTATTTATTGGCAAGGCGGCTGCTTAAACCGTTATATAAGCTGACGCAGTTGGTTGACAGCACGGGCTTGCAGCCAGCCAAGCCAGTTACCAGCAGTTTTGCCGACAATTTTGCCGCCGACGAAATTGGCCGCTTAGCGCGCGCACTGCAAGCCGCCTGGCAGCGGCTGGCCGGGTTTATTGGCCGTGAACAGCAATTTACCCAGGATGTGTCACATGAGCTGCGTACACCACTTACGGTAATGCAGGGCGCCCTTACCTTGCTACAACATAGCCCTTTAACGCCACAGCAATTACAGTATGTCGAACGCTTGCAACAGGCACAGTTGCAGATAAACCAGACTATCGAAACCCTGATGCTACTGGCGCGGGAAGATTTGCCAGCGCCAGTGCCGGTAACACTGCTACCAGTGGTAGAACAAAGCGTATTACAGCAGCAGATAAAGTTAGCTGGCAAGGCGATTGAACTCGAACTGGATATTGCCCCAGCGGCACAGCTGACAATAGATCCGACGTCGCTACTGATGCTGCTAAACAACCTTATAGGTAATGCCTTTGACTATACCGCTGCAGGGGTTATCCGCATCGCTTTTGCCGCTCAGGTGTTAACGGTACAGGATAGTGGCAGCGGTATCGATGCGCAGCTACAACAGCAAATATTTGACTGCGGCATTAAAGGCAGTAACAGCACCGGCATGGGCCTTGGCTTGTCACTGGTAAAGCGCTTGTGTGATAAATGGCATATAGGCTATCAGCTGCATAGCGATGCGTGCGGCACCTGTATCAGTTTAAAATTTCCGTCAAACTAGCCTGGTCAGACCAATTCTTCCGGCAGCGTTGCCAGCGGCTGCATACTGAGTTATTACTCTAACTATTTTCTGCTTTTGCCTTTGCCGGTAATCTCTGCTTTATTTACTTGCTAAGCAGAAACTGTTACCTTATCGCCACTAAAAACAAATTGGTAATACCAATTTACAAAAAGGCTTACAGCCCACGGGAAACCTCAACACGGCATGGCAGATTTTAAAATTAAACCGGCTAAACTCTCTGATCGCATTGTTGAGCAACTGGAAAACATGTTGCTGGAGGGCAGTTTTGCACCGGGCCAAAAGCTGCCACCCGAGCGTGATTTAGCTCAAATGTTTGCCGTATCGCGCCCGTCATTGCGCGAGGCCATTCAAAAGCTGGAAGCCAAAGGCCTGCTTAGCCGCCGTCAGGGTGGTGGCACCTATGTGTGCGACAATATGACCGCCGGCCTTACTGATCCATTGTTTGAATTAATAGCACGCCATCCTGAATCGCAGTTTGATTTACTGGAATTTCGCCACGCGCTGGAAGGTATATGTGCTTATTACGCCGCATTGCGTGGCACAACGGCCGATTTTGACCAGATTAAGCGCCACTATGATGCTATTTGTGATGCGCAGCAGTTAAATGATCTGGAAGCAGAAGCCAAAGCAGTAGGCAGTTTTTATTTAGCAGTGGCAGAGGCGTCACACAATGTGGTTTTACTGCATTTAGTGCGTGGCTTAACGCCACTGGTGGAGCAGAATATCCGGGTTAACCTGGAAACCCTGCAGCAGAAGGAAGGCATAGTCGGCCAGCTGAATTCGCATCGGCAACGGCTGATGCAAGCGGTCATAAATGGTGAGCCGGAGAAGGCGCGCCAGGCCAGTAATGGCCATCTGGCCTTTATCGAAGAAGCTTTGCTGGATGTAGGTAAAGAGCGTTCGCGTATTGAACGCTCGCTACGGCGCACCCAACAAGGCTGATCATTATTTTTAACGCAGCTGTGCATTTAAAACACAGGCGTGCATAACCAAAGGAAACCTCGATATGTCTGAAGTCAGTAAAGTTGACATCGACGCTCTGGAAACCAAAGAGTGGCTTGAAGCGCTGGAATCGGTTGTTCGCACTGAAGGGGTAGAGCGCGCGCAGTTCCTGCTGGAGCAGGTACTGGAGCAAGCCCGGTTAGAAGGCGTTGCTATGCCAACCGGTGTAACTACCAACTACATTAACACCATTCCACCGCAACAAGAGCCGGCTTACCCCGGCGATGTTAACCTGGAACGACGTATCCGCTCGGTGATCCGCTGGAATGCCATTATGATTGTACTGCGCGGCTCAAAAAAAGAGCTGGATTTAGGCGGCCATATGGCGTCTTACCAGTCTTCTGCGGCGTTTTATGAAACCTGTTTTAACCACTTCTTCCGCGCACCGAACGAAAAAGACGGCGGCGATTTAGTGTATTACCAGGGCCATATTTCACCGGGTATTTATGCCCGTGCTTTTGTTGAAGGCCGCTTAACGGCAGAGCAACTGGACAGCTTCCGTCAGGAAGTAGACGGCAAAGGCTTATCCAGCTACCCGCACCCGAAATTAATGCCGGAGTTTTGGCAGTTCCCTACTGTGTCTATGGGTTTAGGCCCTATTGCTTCTATTTATCAGGCGCGGTTTTTAAAGTATTTACACGGCCGCGGTTTAAAAGACACCAGCGCCCAGCGCGTTTATGCCTTTTTGGGCGATGGCGAGATGGACGAGCCGGAATCACGCGGTGCTATCAGCTTTGCTGCCCGCGAAAAACTGGGCAACCTGTGTTACTTAATTAACTGTAACCTGCAGCGCCTCGACGGCCCGGTAATGGGTAACGGTAAAATTATCCAGGAACTGGAAGGCTTATTCCGTGGCGCCGGCTGGAACGTAATTAAAGTAGTATGGGGCCGTGGCTGGGACAAATTGCTGGCCAAAGACACCACCGGCAAGCTGTTACAGCTGATGAACGAAACCATCGACGGTGATTACCAGACTTACAAAGCCAACGACGGTGCCTATGTGCGTAAGCACTTCTTCGGCCGTTATCCGGAAACCGCAGCACTGGTTGCTGACATGACCGACGAAGAAATTTTTGCTTTAAAACGCGGCGGCCACGAGCCATCTAAGCTGTTTGCGGCCTTTAAAGCAGCGCAGGAATGCACCGACAAACCTACTGTTATCCTGGCGAAAACAGTAAAAGGTTACGGCATGGGCGAAGCGGCAGAAGGCAAGAACATTGCCCACCAGGTGAAGAAAATGGATATGACGCACGTGCTGCAACTGCGCAAGCGTTTAGGCCTGGAAGACTATATTAGCGAAGAACAGGTTGCTGATCTGCCTTACATTAAGCTGCCTGAAGGCTCGCCAGAGCTGGAATATATGCACGCACGGCGCAAAGCGCTGCACGGTTATACGCCGGTGCGCCTGCCTAACTTTACCAAGCCACTAACGCTGCCGGAATTAAGCGCCTTTGACGGTTTGTTAGAAGAGCAAAAACGCGAAATTTCTACCACTATGGCCTATGTGCGGGCGCTGAATATTCTGCTGAAAGACGAGCATATCGGTAAGCAAATAGTGCCAATTATTGCCGACGAAGCCCGTACTTTTGGTATGGAAGGTTTATTCCGCCAAATCGGTATTTATAACCCGGGTGGCCAGAACTACACGCCGGAAGACCGCTCAGTAGTAAGCTATTACAAAGAAGACGTGGGTGGCCAGGTACTGCAGGAAGGTATTAACGAGCTGGGCGCGATGTCGTCCTGGGTAGCGGCGGCCACATCGTACAGCACTAACGACTTACCGATGATCCCGTTTTACATTTACTACTCTATGTTTGGTTTCCAGCGCGTGGGCGATATGGCCTGGCTGGCCGGTGATCAGCAGGCACGCGGCTTCCTGTTAGGTGCTACGGCGGGCCGTACCACGCTTAACGGTGAAGGCTTACAGCACGAAGACGGTCACAGCCATATTCTGGCCGGCACAGTACCCAACTGTATTTCGTATGACCCAACCTACGCCTTCGAGCTGGCGGTTATTCTGCAAGACGGTATCCGCCGCATGTACGGTAAAGATCAGGAAAACATTTATTACTACATCACCGTAATGAATGAAAACTACCATCACCCGGCTATGCCAAAAGGCGCCGAAGAAGGTATCCGCCGTGGTATTTACAAGCTGGAAAGCTTAAATGGCGATCGCGGTAAGGTACAGCTGATGGGCTCAGGCACTATCTTAAATGAAGTGCGTAAAGCGGCAGAAATTTTAAGCAAAGATTACGGCGTAGCGTCAGACGTGTACTCAGTAACCTCGTTTAACGAACTGGCGCGTGACGGCCAGGACGCTGAGCGCTTTAATATGCTAAACCCGGATGCCAAGGCTAAAACGCCGTACATTGCTACGGTAATGAACAAAGCGCCAGCCATTGCTGCTACCGACTATATGAAAAACTACGCCGATCAGGTACGTGCTTTTATTCCGGCTACGTCTTACAAAGTGTTGGGCACCGACGGTTTTGGCCGTTCTGACAGCCGTGAAAACCTGCGCCGCCACTTTGAAGTGAACGCTGGTTATATCGTAGTGGCCGCACTGAGCGAGCTGGTGAAGCAGGGCGAGTTGAAGAAAACCGTAGTGACAGATGCGCTTAAGAAATTCGGCATCGACAGCGGCAAAACCAACCCGCTGTACGCATAAGAGGATTACACATGACTATTGAAATTCATGTACCGGATATTGGTGCTGATGAAGTTGAAGTAACCGAAATTCTGGTAAAAGTCGGTGACAAAGTAGCTGCCGACCAATCGCTGCTAAGCGTAGAAGGTGACAAGGCTTCTATGGAAGTACCGGCCAATGACGCCGGTGTAGTAAAAGAAATTAAAGTAAAAGTAGGCGACAAGGTTAAAACCGGCAGCCTGATTATGACCTTTGAAGGCGAAGGCGCTGCCAAAGCAGATGCTGCACCGGCAAAGGAAGAAGCCAAAGCAGACAGCAAGGCTGAAACTAAAACCGAAGCCAAAACTGAAAGCAAAACCGCCAGTGTACAAGATGTAAAAGTACCGGATATTGGTGGTGACGCCGTTGAAGTGACTGAAATTATGGTGAAAGTTGGCGATACGGTAAGCGAAGATCAGTCTTTGCTTAGTGTTGAAGGTGACAAAGCCAGTATGGAAGTGCCGGCGCCGTTCGCCGGTAAGGTTAAAGAAATTAAAATCAGCGTAGGCGATAAGGTTTCTACCGGAAGCCTGATAATGGTGTTTGAAACCACAGGTTCAGCCGATGCTTCACCTGCGGCAGCAACTGAAGCGCCAAAAGCTGAAACTAAAGCGGAAACCAAAACTGAAGCTGCACCCGCTGCTACTGCAACAGCGCCAGTTGCCTCAGCTTCTACAACAGCGGCCGATGGCTTTGTTGAAAACAGCGCCTATGCCCATGCCTCGCCGGTTATCCGTCGCTTAGCGCGTGAGTTTGGCATTAACCTGGCCAAGGTTAACGGCACAGGCCGCAAAGGCCGCGTTGTTAAAGAAGACGTGCAAAACTACGTGAAGCAACTGGTTAAACAGGTTGAAAGCGGTGCAACTGCAGGTACTGGCTCAGGCAATAGCATGGGCTTTGACTTAATTGCCTGGCCAAAAGTTGATTTTGCCAAGTTCGGTGAAGTAGAAGCCAAGCCACTGTCGCGCATTCAGAAGTTATCCGGCAATAATTTACACCGTAACTGGGTACGTATTCCGCATGTTACCCAGTTTGATGAAGCCGATATCACCGGCCTGGAAGACTTCCGTAAAGAGCAAAATACACTGGCCGAGAAGAAAAAACTCGGCGTGAAGTACACCCCGCTGGTGTTTATTATGAAAGCAGTGGCTAAGGCGCTGGAAGAATTTCCAACCTTTAACAGCTCATTGTCGGAAGATGGCGCCAGCTTAATTCTGAAGAAATACGTGCATTTAGGCATAGCGGTCGATACGCCCAATGGCCTGGTAGTGCCGGTAGTACGTGATGTAAACAAAAAAGGCATTATCGAGCTGTCACGCGAGTTGCAGGACATTTCGGTAAAAGCGCGCGAAGGTAAGTTAACTGCTGCTGATATGCAGGGCGGCTGCTTTACCATATCAAGCTTAGGTGGCATTGGCGGTACGGCGTTTACGCCTATTGTAAATGCGCCGGAAGTCGCCATATTAGGGGTGTCGAAATCAGACATTAAACCGAAATGGAACGGTAAAGAGTTTGAACCCAAGCTGATGCTACCGCTAAGTGTATCTTACGATCACCGCGTTATCGACGGCGCCCTGGCAGCACGCTTTACCGCGACGCTGGCCAGCTATCTGGCCGATATTCGCCAGATCATTATGTAACAGCTAAGAGCGAATTTTGTGTCCCGTGCTGAAAAGTTACGGGACATCGCTCAGGCAGGATGTTAAAATTCTGCCACTTTTTTCGCCTGATAGCCGTACCCTACAAAGTGACGCTGTCAGAACACCGACTCAATGAAAAGGTAATACGATGAGCAACGATATCAAAACTCAGGTAGTAGTTGTGGGCGCAGGCCCTGGTGGTTATTCTGCAGCCTTCCGTGCAGCAGACTTAGGTTTGGACGTTACCCTGGTTGAAGCGCGCAGCACCTTAGGCGGTGTGTGCTTAAACGTAGGTTGTATTCCGTCTAAAGCCTTATTACACGTTGCTAAGGTTATTGACGATGCCCGCGATATGGCGTCGCACGGCGTTACTTTTGGTGAGCCGAAAATTGATTTAGACAAAATCCGTAGCTGGAAAGACAAAGTAGTTGGCCAACTGACTAACGGCCTGGCCGGTATGTCGAAAATGCGTAAAGTGAAGGTAGTTACCGGTTACGGTAAATTTACCGGTGCTAACACCTTACAGGTTGGCGACACTAAAATTACCTTTGAACACGCCATTATTGCTGCTGGTTCAGAGCCGGTATCACTGCCGTTTATTCCAAAAGATGACGACCGTATTATCGATTCTACCGGCGCGCTGGAATTAAAAGACATTCCGGGCGAAATGCTGGTATTAGGCGGCGGTATTATCGGCCTGGAAATGGGTACCGTGTATCGCGCACTGGGTTCTAAAGTATCAGTAGTAGAATTTGCTGATCAGTTAGTACCAGCGGCTGACGCTGACATCGTTAAAGCCTACACCAAGTACAACAAAGACAACTACAACATTATGTTGTCTACCAAAGTTGTTGGTGTAGAAGCGAAAAAAGACGGTTTATACGTAACTTTCGAAGGTAAAAACGCGCCAGAAAAAGCAGTGCGTTACGACAAAATCCTGGTAGCAGTTGGCCGTAAGCCAAATGGCAACCTGTTAGATGCCGCTAAAGCCGGTGTTAACGTAGACGAGCGCGGCTTTATCAATGTAGATAAGCAACTGCGTACTAACGTTGGCCATATCTATGCTATCGGTGACGTTATCGGCCAGCCAATGTTAGCGCATAAAGCGGTACACGAAGGCCATGTAGCCGCTGAAGTCATTGCCGGCCAGAAGCACTACTTCGACCCGCGCTGCATTCCGTCAGTAGCGTATACCGACCCGGAAATGGCCTGGACAGGCGTTACCGAGAAAGAAGCGAAAGAGCAGGGCTTAAAAATTGAAACTGCTACCTTCCCATGGGCAGCGTCAGGCCGTGCAATCGCTTCTGCCCGTACTGAAGGCTTCACCAAGCTGATTTTTGACAAAGAAACCCACCGTATTCTGGGTGGCGCTATTGTTGGTATTAACGCCGGTGAAATGCTGGGTGAAATCTGCTTAGCAGTAGAAATGGGTGCCGACGCTGAAGATATCGCGTTAACCATCCATGCTCACCCAACGCTGAACGAGTCTATCGGCTTAGCCGCCGAGATTTACGAAGGCTCAATCACCGACCTGCCAAACCCGAAAGCGAAGAAAAAGTAATTTTTCTGAGTTGAGTGTTTAACACAAAGGCCGCGAATGCGGCCTTTGTTGTTTTTAAGCGCCATGCAATATGATTCCTCTGAGCAGGCTGCTAACTTTATCGCAGATTTAGACTTACAGGTGCCGGTATTACTGGGCAATCAGCAAATGGCAACGGATTATCAGATTCAGGCATTTCCTATCTATTATGTTATTGATAGGCAGGGCAACATTACTGCAAAGCCGCTTGGGCATAGTAGCGCGCTGGGGCTTTGGTTGCTTAGCCGTTAGCGGTTTTTCATCAAAGTATTTGTATTGCGTTATTTGAGCACAACGTTTGCGGTGAAAGCCGCAAAAGCGATAACTATAGTCTGATAAGAGCTTGAGCACCTGATCAACGATGATTAATCAGGTGCTGCTTTGACTATCTCTGCGGTTTGCTTTTACAAGCGGCGGCCGAAACTTACTGCATAAACTACCGGGCGAAATTGTAGTACTGGATCTGCACTTGCCGTTATGCCTTTTGGCAAAGCAAGAGGGTTAAACATTTGTTTATCAAGGTGAGATATCTCCTGCGGTACTGCGTTTAGCCGCAATGTTCCAAGTTCTACGATGTTGCGGTCATTTGGCCAGGGCTGGCTGCCATCCAACAACGGGTCGCCGTCCTTGGGTAATTGCGCTTGTAATATATATTCTACAGCTGCTGACTGCACTCGTTGACCGATCTCCTGCATCAGTACATCGGTTGCTGCGTTTTCTGCTTCGGCCGTTTCCATATATTTCTCACCAGCTTTGGGGATTATCCGGTAGCGGAAGTACTGCTGCTTACCTGAATGGTTTTCAAAGATAAAACTGTTAACGCCAAAAAACGGTTGGTTGGCAAAACTCACCGGTACCGGTTTCGATGCGGCAGCAAAAGCTGCAGCCGCAGGATGTGCAGCCATAAACTTATCCAGCGCTGAAGGTATGGCAGTGTCTGCTGGCGCATTTTTAATTAAAGTTAACAGTTCCAGAAACTTTTCAGGTGTCGCTACCGGAAAACCGTTATGAGATATGCTGACGATGTCGGTAAAGCCGCCATCGGCTAAGTTAAAGCGGATGGCCATCCCATATGGGCGTGCATGCGGAGATGCGTCTGGTAGTGCAGGCACACCAGTGCCAGTAGAAAACCGTACAACAACTGGAACCGTTGCTTGAAAATGCGGTGCAACACTCAGCTGCTGTGCTTCTGCAGTGGGCGTAAAGCTGCCTGTCAGAAATGTGCCTTTTGCATGGTTAGCTCTAAAGCCATGATGTGGCCCTGAGGCAAGTTCAGTAAAAGTATCTACTGTTTTTGTTGCAATAGTCCCGATGTCTTGAGCTTGCCCAGCTGCGCTGACCATAGATAATACGACGGCGGCAATAACTGATATTTTTTTATTCATAATTTCCTCGCGTTGCTGTAAATGATCACCAGAGAATTGATGTTGGCTCTAGAGTTGTCAATGTTACGCTGAGGGAATTTTATTTGGGCGTTAAACTGTCTAAATTATGCTGCAGATAATCTAAATCGGCGCAATGCGTTAATGTATGCTAGTCGATGGGGTCAGTGTCGTTGATAATTTATATTCCGAAAACCTTAGGCTGACAGAGTTAAGCAATAGTAATCACTCAGGCATATGCTACTTGCCGCGCAATCCTCCTCTTGCTAGCATCCTTATTCCATAATTCAGGGACGCCTTATGCGCTGGATGCGTTTTACTTTACCGCTATTACTGCTTATCTCCCCGCTGGCCTTGGGCCAAAAGCAATACACC
>NZ_JAGPNM010000002.1:0-487574 GCF_018831085.1 Rheinheimera oceanensis | reverse complement strand
TTATGCGCTGGATGCGTTTTACTTTACCGCTATTACTGCTTATCTCCCCGCTGGCCTTGGGCCAAAAGCAATACACCGAAGGGGCGTGTTTGTTGCTGCAGCACCAGATGGTGCAGTTTTCAGCTCAGCCAAACAGCCATAACTACCAAAGCGCTAAGCGTGCATTTGATAACCACTGCCAAAACCCGATACCGGCACCGGTAAAAGATGTGGTGCTGACTAATGTTCCAGCCAAACCAGTAACGGTTGGCAGCACTAAAAACACTGTAATAACAAAGCCGGTTAACGCTAATGTTGCGGTTAAAGCCGCCACACCACCACCGGTTAAACCGGTGCCTGCTGCAGTGCCAAAACCAGCCGATGTGCTAACGGCCTTATTCGCCCCTGTGCTGGCGTTTTTGGGCAGTATATTGGCAATGTTACTGCTGTTTGTCGTAGTGCTAGTGTCACTGGTGTTTGTTATAGGTCGTTATGCCGCTCGCATTAAAGGTGCGTTGGGCGAGTGGGCGCTGCACAAAGTGCTGGCGAAAGAGCTACCGGCCAGCTATCAGCATTATCGTAATTTGGTAATACCGACAGCAACAGGTGATTTTAAATAAACGGGGTCAGATAAAAATTAAATCGGCTGCATGCTTTACTGCAGCCGTGGGACTATTTACTTGGGGTCAACCGACTTAAGGTGTTTAAGCCGTTCTTGCTTCTGCGCTTGCTCCATCGCTTCTTCTTCCTCGGCCAATTCTTCGTTAGACATCAGCAAACGGTCATAGCCACCAGCAAGTAAACCGCGTTCATCATCACCCAAATCGTACTCATCCGTTAAATACTTAGCAGCACGTTCTTTGGTGCGTTTAAGTAGCCAGGCATCAAATTCCGGCGTGCCCAGGGTGAGGAGGTGATTTTTTGTCATAACGAGCTTGTTGCGCATGTGTTATTGCTCAAGCCATAACGGCATAAATTAACAGTAACGCCGCCATTAAAATTGCGGCCAGCCGGACTTGACTAAAAGCCCTACCAACAAAAAATAACGGGTAGTAAATAGCTGCAACCGGTATTGCCAGATATACCAGCAAAATAAGTGGTGAGCTGCCAAGTTCATTGCCCGGCTGTTTGGCGATATGGTAGCTGTAGCCGTACAGCAATATTGCTTGCAGCAGACCAGCCAAAATATAACTTTTGCTGTGGCTAACCTTGCTAAAGGCGCTGATTACTGTTGCCAGCAGGGCCGGAACAAGGCACCAGACGCTAAGAAAGCCAGCAACTAAATACCAGTCATCGCTTGCCAGCGGGTAGCTGATATCCTGACTTAAGCCACGCAGTATGGCGACAAGCGCAACGATGACAAATAACAGTGCAGTTGTTGAAACAGCGCGTGCCAGGGTGTCAAGAATTAACGATAAGCCGGATTTTGCACTGTGCATGGATTACATAGCCCCTTGAAATACATTTGATGGATGCGAACATCGTGTGCAGCATCAGCGCCATTGAAGTCACCAAGCTTGCGTCTTGCCTTTGCATCGCCAGGTAAATCAGCAGGTACTATGTCAAGAATAGAGTTTGTCCAGCTATTACTGTTCTTGCCAAACCACGGCGGCGGATAAGCTATGGGCTGATTGCCTTCATTTACAACATAGAAATCTATTGCTGTCAGAATTGCCTGAGCCAGTTGCTGTTCTGTGAAACCTTGTCGAGGATGGATACGCCTTGCTTCAGCCTTTTGATAGCCAAATTGGCCGGATAAGATCGACGGTTCGCCACCAAAGTACTCAACAGCGCATGACAAGTCTGCCCGCTCGAATGGCACAAAAGTAAGCCGGTTATATTTTGGTGCGGATGTTCCGGTAGATGCGACATTCTGGGCACCCAATACGAGGCCATATTGCTTGCCGATTTTACGGCTGCCTAGTGTCTGATTGGAGTGCGACAAGCGAAAGGTTTGCTGTGAATCGCCGGTTAAAATAACAAAGAATTGGTGTCTGCCTACCGGCACACCATTTAAGTCTCGCGCTAACAGATAGGTTTCCATAATTTGCCTCCGTGCTATTAGAACAAATACATAAGCTATCAACTGATAATAATGCAAAATTGCAAATATGTAACTTATTTGTTTTTTCTGTGGCTGTGGGATGGGTTTTATTTAATCGCTATGGCTACCATAGAGCTTATACATTGCTTATTGCCCATAGCTTTTTACCCTGCTAGCATCAGTATTCCATAAATCAGGGACGTTTTATGCGCTGGATGCGTTTTACTTTACCGCTATTACTGCTTATCTCCCCGCTGGCCTTGGGCCAAAAGCAATACACCGAAGGGGCGTGTTTGTTGCTGCAGCACCAGATGGTGCAGTTTTCAGCTCAGCCAAACAGCCATAACTACCAAAGCGCTAAGCGTGCATTTGATAACCACTGCCAAAACCCGATACCGGCACCGGTAAAAGATGTGGTGCTGACTAATGTTCCAGCCAAACCAGTAACGGTTGGCAGCACTAAAAACACTGTAATAACAAAGCCGGTTAACGCTAATGTTGCGGTTAAAGCCGCCACACCACCACCGGTTAAACCGGTGCCTGCTGCAGTGCCAAAACCAGCCGATGTGCTAACGGCCTTATTCGCCCCTGTGCTGGCGTTTTTGGGCAGTATATTGGCAATGTTACTGCTGTTTGTCGTAGTGCTAGTGTCACTGGTGTTTGTTATAGGTCGTTATGCCGCTCGCATTAAAGGTGCGTTGGGCGAGTGGGCGCTGCACAAAGTGCTGGCGAAAGAGCTACCGGCCAGCTATCAGCATTATCGTAATTTGGTAATACCGACAGCAACAGGTGATTTTACTGAGGTAGATCACCTGGTACTCAGCCCCTTTGGTATCTTTGTTATAGAGGTGAAAAACTACCGTGGTTGGATTTTTGGCGGTGAAAAGCAGCCACAGTGGACGGTACAGCGTTTTCGCAGTAAGCATCAGTTTATGAACCCACTGCATCAAAACTACAAACACACACAAGCGGTAAAACAGCAGCTGGGGTTAAGCGGCAAAGACGGTGATAGCGTGTATTCAATTGTTGCTTTTAGCCTGCACGCGGAGTTTAAATTTCAAATACCGGCAAACGTAAAGTATACCGATCTGGTAGGCGATTACATTAAGCGCTTCACTCAGCCATGTTTTAGTGACGAGCAGTTGCGTCAGTTTAGTGCAAGATTAAATATGGCTAAGGCTGGTAAAAAAGTGCTGCGCAAACTGCATAAGCAGCAGTTTAATTATTAGCGATATTTGCGCAGATTATCTGCGCATAAAATTTGCGCTATACTGCTGCTTATTAACTAACAGCGGAGCTTGAGTATGAACCATACTACAAAAGCAGCTTGTAATACTTCGGTGGATGCAGCTTTATTGGCCGAGGCTAAGTCACTCAATATCAGCCCATCTGTGGTGTTAGAGCATGCGCTACGCAAGGCGGTTAGCCAGGCTAAAGCTGAGTTGTGGCAGGCAGAAAATGCTGATGCGATAGCAGCCTATAACCAGCAAGTTGCTGAGCACGGCACTTTTGCTGAGCGCTTGGGGCAAATTTAGTGCTGCAGCAATTTGGCGTGGCCTGCATAGAGCAACAGCAGGTTGTGGTGCTGACTAATACCCTATTTCACAATATTGATGTTTTGCTGGTAGCGCTGATTAAAACTCAAACAAAAGCTGCCTTATTATCGCAGTTTCAAATACCGGTCACTATCGAAGAACAAGCCAGTTATATCGACTTGCTGGATATTGCCTCTGTATCGGCAAAGCGTTTAAAAGCCACGGAAATCAACTTGCAAAGTTACCGCCAGCAAATCAAAGCAGGTCTTGATCTGCTGATTGATGGCTTTTGAGACCGCCGGTTGCAGTATTTTACTGCTGTCATTTCTCGCTTTGTCAGCGTGCAGCTTAGTAACGCAGCCAGTGTCAGAAAATTGGCCAGAGTTTAACTGTACCAGTAGAGAAATGGTTTTAACCTTAGTCGACTGTCGGTTTTGTGCTAAAGCAGGCGCTTAGCAATAGCCCTGCAACACGCTCTATTTTTTTATCTGCGGGCTATTATTGCGTATCAAATTTCTATAACAGCCAGTACTATAAAAATGTTAACTTCACTCTAACTTTAAAAGGGATACTTTAATGTTTATTACCAATACCGAAACCCTGCCCGGTAAAACCATTATAGATTGTTTTGGTGTCGTCTCCGGCAGTACGGTACGCGCCAAGCATGTTGGCCGCGATATTATGGCCGGGTTAAAAAATGTGTTTGGCGGTGAGCTGCGCGGCTATACCGAATTGTTAAATGAGTCACGCGATCAGGCTCTGCAACGGATGACCGAGCAAGCCGCACAACTGGGCGCCAATGCCATTGTCAATGTGCGGTTTTCTACGTCATCGGTGGCCGCTGGTGCCGCTGAAATCTATGTATATGGCACGGCAGTGCGCGTGGAGTAAGCGATGATTGCATTTCTGGGGTTTATAACCTTATTACTGCTGGGCTTTTTTGTTGGCCGCTATCTGGAAAGCCGGCATTTTAGCAGCATCCGGCAACGGGAAGCCGAGCTGGTAGTATTACCCAATACCAGTAGCCGCTACCAGCTGATCCCAATGCAGCAGATTGAACGTAGCGAGCTGGTTACCGGCAGCGTAGTGATTTCGATTGACTACTTTAAACGTATTGTCGCCGGCCTGCGCAGCCTGATTGGCGGCCCGGTGCAAAGCTATGAAACCTTGCTTGATCGGGCGCGGCGTGAAGCCATATTACGGATGAAAGAGAGCTGTCCGGGTGCCTGCCAAATCATAAATGTGCGCGTTGAAACCTCGTCGATTTACAACGCCGCCGGTAATGGCATTGGCTCGGTCGAATTACTGGCCTATGGCACGGCCATTTACGGTCAGGTACAGGCCACGAATGGCCTATAAAGGACGCCTGCCAACAGATAATCACAACGTCAGCCACCAGCAGCCGGCCAAGGAGTTGCTACTGCTGGGCTCGGCTTTAATGTTGGCGACGGTACTGATTTACCTGCTGCTGGGGCTGTTGATCGACAGAGTAGTCAGTTCACTTGATCCTGAACTGGAATACAAATGGTTCGGCCATTTTGCTACTGCGCCCAACCAGCCTGGTGCACAGCAGCAAGCCTTACAACAACTGACTAACCAGCTGCAGCAATGCAGCACTATGACTTATCCGGTACAACTGCATTTTGTCGAGCAGAATATCAGCAACGCCAGTGTGCTTCCCGGTGGCATCATGCTGGTGTATCAGGGCCTGTTAAAGCAGGTAAACAGTGAAAATGCGCTGAGCTTTGTGCTGGCTCATGAGCTGGCGCATTTAGAGCACCGAGATCATTTGCGGGGCTTGGGGCGGTCGCTGGTGTTAGCCAGCCTGGTGTATGGTGTCACCGGCAGCAGCAATGCCAGTCAATGGTTTATGCCGGCTACAGAGCTGGGGCTGGCGCAGCATTCACAACAACGTGAACTGGCCGCCGATGCCAAAGCGCTGATGATACTCCATTGCCATTATGGCCATACCGGCGGTGCCGAAGATTTTTTCAAAGCAATGCAACAGCAGAGCAGTTCCGCTTTACCGGACTGGTTTGATAGCCACCCGGCGCTGTCGAAACGTTTAGCGCAGCTGGCACTGTTACAACAGCAACAGGGTTATCCGGTTAAAGACGCTACGCCTTTACCCGACATGCTGCAACCTTGAGTGAGGCAGCTTGTTCTGTATTGATGCTGGTTAACCAGCGCGCGGTGATCTCAGTTAGCTGCTCTGGCGCATCCTGGCGAAAGAAGCGCAGTTTGTCGGTGGCAATAACACCTTCGCTAATTTTGCCTTGTGTTAACAGTACGCCGTTTGCCGGATCTGGTATTGGCGGGCATCACCCTGATATTGCAACGGTTCACCGCGGGTTTGAGCAAATATCACATAATTGATGCTCATGCTTTGGATAAGTAGTTCCCCGAGGACTAATCAGTTCCGGTTTTGCTTGTGCTGAACTGTGGTAATAAGCGGCATTTCTGCCTGTCAGGTGCTTCTTCGCAGTCTGCCCGAGCCAGTTCAATGCAGTGTTCTGGCGTAACAGTAAATACCATCACCTTGTCGTGTAACCACTGTCGCGATTGCAGAGCGCATTCGCTATAGCCCTGCGCTTGCAGGTAGCTGGCAGTAGGATAATGAATAAGTTGCGGCAGAATTACTGCGATACCTAACCCGATAAAGAAAATCAGGCTTGCCCGCTTATTTTGTGCAGCACTTACTGCCTTGCCTTGAAGTTTCCGCACACCAAAATACAGCAACATACAACCAATTATTGCCGCACCCAAACAGTAAAAAGCACCTTTATTTAACGTCACCGTTTCAGCATGGCTGAACAAGCCTTTAAGCAGTAGTGATAGATAATAGCCAAAATAACTAAAACCAAAGGCTGTGAGAGTTGCAAATACTCCAAGCCCAGCCGCCAACTTCCACGGTGCCAGTTCATTTTCGTCTTTATACATCAAAATAGCCTTGGTGACAGGAAACGGTCCAGTTGATGTTTGGCTGCATCAATAACAATTCTGCGGGCAGAGTCGACAATATAATCCAGCACTGGTTTGGTGGCTTTCGCAGCTGTCTGTGTTGCTTTGTTCTGTAGGTTACGGCGTACTTGTTGAGCGTAGTTTTGTGTTCTGTCTGATAGCTCTTCCAAGCCTTTCACAACCTTATCTGAAATACCAAACTGTTTATCTAAAGAATTAAGTGCGGGCGTTAATATAAGACCAACCAGCACTACCGCAGCTATAGGGCCAACTGCAATACCAATGGCAGCGCCAACGGCAATAGCGCCCCAGGCAACGCCTGCAGTAATTGCAACTTTTACTACGTCAACGGCCAGATTACCAATTAGTTGAGTAAGAGTGGCCTCATCGCGCAAAAAGAAATCGGCAACCCTGTAAGCGCCCACCAGATAAAGTGTAAGAATACCACCAGATCTGACTGCAGCCTGTGCAGCGTGCTTGCCCAAACCTAAAGCCATTACCTGAGTGTTGTTTGCCAGATAACGGGTGCCGGTAAGCACTCTGCGTAGCCCTGCGTGACCTTTAAGAATAATGTAAGACTTACCATTATAAGACTTAACGTACGCCTGGCCTAAGCCACCTAGTGCATAACCGAGCTGTGCCAGTTTCGACATATCTCCACCAAGAGCGAGGTAGTTTGCGCCAAACTCAAGCGTACCCCTTATTTGGTCCCAGAGAGATTTTGCCTGTGTATTGCCTCGAGCTGCCTGACTATTGACAATTTCATCCATCATTTCCACAGAGATCACACAGACTTCGTGCTGGTTTTCTTGGATAACGCGCTGCATACCGCGCTTTTGTTGATCCGTCAGCATAAAATTTCCTTAAGTTAAGCAGAAAGACTATCTGTCAGATTTTAAACATCACGCTTTGTTTGTTCAAATTAAATTTACATTTAATTTAATTAGATCGTTATTAGTGGGGGGAGTTTATAAAGCTTTTGAGAGCAGGGGGGGGCAGCAAGCTGCGACAGCTTATACATCGTGCTTTTGTTTCACCTGGTCGGCAATCTGGCTTAGCGTTAAATTACTTTCTCCGCTTTGTTCACCGGCGGCAACAGCCTGCCTTAGTGCTGCCATTTGGTTTTCCTGGCGCTCAAGTAAGCGCAGGGCTGAACGCATTACTTCGCTGGTTGAGCCGTAGCGGCCTGATTCAAGCAATTTACTGACAAAGTCATCAAGCTGCGGACCTATGGTGACGCTGGTGGTTCTCGCTATGATCACGCCTCTGTGTGAATAGTTAACACAACGTGTAGCATCTGTAGAAATCAGTGCAAAGGTGGTAAAGCAAATACCGCGGCTAACGGGTAGCTTACTTAAACCGCACTTGCTGCAAATGCGGGTTAGTTACCGTGACTTCAAGCAGCGCAATATCATCCAGCACCACCAGCTGTTCGCTGTCGTTTTGCTTAATTACTAAACACTCCTGCCGCTGGTTGTTATAGCAGGTGGTTTCGGCGGTGCCGCTAAGCACTGCTCCCGAGCTTAGTGTCAGCTTAAGCGGGTAATGGTACAGGCAGACAATTTCAATATAATCGTGCAAGTCGCACTTAAGCATAAAGCCTCCCGGGCGGTTAGCGTTTTGGTTCATAACCGGTTAAGTCCATACTAGATATACTGCACAATTTTTTATTATGGAAGCGCTATGTTTTACAGCCGCAGTATCTGCTTTGGTATAACCCTGCTACTTACAGCAACATCCTTGCAGGCCAGCAACGGCTGGCATGGCCCTGAGCCGTTCCGGCTGGAGCGGTTAGACGGCCGTCAGTTTGATTACAATATAGAAAGTTTTCTGCAGCGCCTGAGTTTTACCGAACAACCAATACAAACTGCCAGCCCTTTATGGCAGCAAAATGGCTGGTACGGCACAGGTGGCAGTAGCAGAGGCAGGGAGTTCTATGTGCATTCGCTGATGCAGCAAAAACTGAGTTTTGATGCGCCGGTATTTGCCGGTTTCAGGCATAAACGCTCTGAAGATCTTGACGGGCGCTATGACAGAACCCTGTTTGGCATAGGTTATCAGGCCGAGCAGCAGTGGGAGCTGGGTGTATGGGGCGATATCAGTGGCGCCAAAGAAGAAATGGACCTGCAGTTTGAAGCCCACCGTGCTTATGATGATGGCAGCTATGCCACCGCTGCCGTAGTGCTGGCTGACGTATTTTATAATAGTAAAACCTACAGCGATAACCGCTATGAGCAAAGCCCGGTAACGCTTTATCTTGCCGGGGCTAAAATGTTAGGCCAGCAGCAGTTGGCTGGTTTTGTTAATCTTAATCTGACAACACGTTATGCAGATGAGCCGGCCCGGCAGTTATTTACCGATAAACAATACTCTGTCGGTGTGAACTGGCAGCGCGAGTTGTTACAAGGCGCCCGTGTGCTGGTGCAGGCTCATGGCTTGTATGGCCGGCGTAGCGCCGGTGCTTTGCTAACAGAACCCCAGTCGGCAGACTGGTTGCTGGTAAGGCGGTTTCAGCAACTTAATGCCGAATGGCAGCAAGCGCCTGCTGCAAACTCATTTAACTTTGGCTTGCAGGCAAACCGTTTAACTGAGCAAGACAGCCGGGCCAGTTTGGAGCGCACTGCGGCAGAATACCGGCGCGAAGCTTTTGCGTATGTCCGAACTGAACGGCCAATCAGCGAAAACTGGCTATGGCGCCCTACGCTATATACCGGCTATGCCAACGTGACGAGTGAGCTACGCCAGCATAGTGATGAACCGCTTAAAGACAATGGTTGGCTGGCAAAAGTAAGCCCTAATGTTGTGTGGCAGTTAAGTGAGCTAACCGGCGCTTATCTGACAATTAATCCTACCGTTAAACTGCACAATTTACAGTTTGGCGGGGGTAATGTGCAGGTGTTTGTTCCCTTTTAAGTGGAGGCAGGCACCGGCTAATGGCTAACGTGGCAGAATACGTAGCTCCAGTTCCTGATAATACAGCCGGGTTAAGCCTTCAAAGCCGGAATCAGTGCCGATAAATACCCAGATAGTACCATCGGCGTTGCTGGTAAACTGCAGTGGTGTATTGCCGCTACCGCTAACGGTTTTGCTGGCAAACTGCTGGCCATCGCAACTTATGCCAGGGGCGGCAACGTTGCCGATCACACGGGCCTGGGTACCGTCCTGGCTTTGGTTGCCTTTATCGGCATTTAAATAGTAACCGGCTTGCTTTGGTTCTGTTGTGGCGTAACCAAACTTTAAGTACACCGACTCACCCGGAGAGCCGCCGACACCCATGCAATCTGCGCCGGCATTGGTTAAAAAGCGCACCGAAACAGACAGCTGATAGCGGGTGGATGGTTGTAAGCCGGTTATCTGTTTTTTAATGTACATAAACAAATCGTCGCTGCGGTTCATGCCTGCCAGATAAAAGCCTTTACCGGAGAAGCCTGTTGGCAGGTTTCGCATGCCGCTTTCAAGCTGATAAATATCGGCGTTGTCGCTGGGGTAATCAGAAAAGCCCGCTTGCCATTGTTGGGTACCATGGCGAAAGTCGTAGTAATGTTCCGGCAGAGTACCGTACTCAATGTCGCAACCGATCAGTAGCAATACGCTGCCAGCCAGCAGGGGGAGGGCGCTAATTTTCATCATGCTATTCCTCAGCAGTGGTTTAGCCAAGATGTTAGCCTGCATGCAGCGTATTAAGTGTAATTGATTGCAACCAAATTGAAGCTAAGTGTTAAGTGTTATAGCAGTTCAGAAATACCTGCATGTTGGCCGCGCTGGTGTCTGGCTGTGGTTTTTATTTAACTAACCTGTTATGGCCGCCAGACTCATACGGTGCTTTCACCGCGCTGTTCAAACAAGGTGAGGTACAGGCGTAAATCCAGCTCCAACTGGTGATAATCTGGCTGCATATGCTGGCAAAGTTTATAAAAGGCCCTGTTGTGGTCTTTTTCGCGTAAGTGCGCTAGCTCGTGAACCACAACCATTTGTAGCAGTGGCAATGGTAGCTTCTTAAGTAACGCCGCTACCCTGATCTCATTTTTGCTTTTTAGCTTGCCGCCCTGCACCCGGCTAACTTGGGTGTGGGTACCCAAAGCGTTATTTATAATATGAATTTTGGCATCATATATCACTTTGCTTAGCGGTTCACTGCTGCGCAGCCACTGCCGTTTCAGCTCCTGGGTAAATTCATACAGCGCTTTGTCGGTTTGTACGCTGTGCCCAGGGTTAGGATAGCGGCGCTGTAAGGTGTTACCCAGCTGGTCTTCTGCCAGTAACTGACGTACTTGCTGTTGCAGTGTGGCGGGATACTGGCGCAGGTAAATCAGATCTTGCATGGTTAAAGCTCAGTTATTGCGTGTTGGGTTGTTGGCATCATTCGCTTTACGTCATGGGCTGCAGGGTAACTAAGCTAAGTATCGTTACAGCATCAGCGATAAAGCAGTTTGTATTTGTTCGTCACTCAGCTCTTGTTGTTGCATGGCTTTATTCAGGCTCTGTTGAGCACTGCCAAGAGCGCTGTTCAGCATGCTCAGCTCAGTTTGCAATAGTTTCAGCTTTTCCTGCTGTTGTTCTGATTGCAGCCCATCCTGTTTAGCTTTATCTATTTCGGCCTGCTTATCGGCAATTTGCTGCTTAAGAGCACGGATAGTTTTTAATATCTGCTTAATAATATCCGGCAGGTTGCTGTCATCAATATCTTTATTTTTCTCAGCTTGTTTTGCTTTAGTTTTGCCCAGCTCTGACAAGCTGACATAAGCACCCGGCATAGTGTTGTTATTGGTTGCTGTACCGGTGGCTGCGGCTGCAGTTTGTTCCGGCAGGTTGAGTTTTAGGCTAACAGGTTGGGGTTGCAGAGTATTAATTTGCATAAGGGCGGGCGGCTTAACGTATTGGTGCCGCTGTATCGGCAGCTAGCTGTAATACTTTAATGCCGCGCAACAAAAAACGATTTTTAGTAGCCTTCAGCGCCTTCTTCATAACAAATACGCAGGCCGTTTTCCATCGTACAGCGTACTTTTGGCTTGGGTTTAGCTGGCAGTATGGTGTTTTTAATCAGCTTGGCAATGGCAATATCAGCTTCAAGACCTTCAGTGGCAAAAGACGGTTCTGCTTTTGCTGGCACGTGGGAGCCGGGCGGTACTATAGGGCTATTTTTTTTATTATCTACTTTATTATCAACAATGATGCCCAGTACAGTGCAGCCATTTAATATCAGCAGAGTGCTGGCAACGATAACAGTGGTTAAATATTTCATTACGCCTCAAGACAAAGCCAGAAGTTAAAAAATCTGTAAAAATAAAACAAAGATGCTACACAAAACTGGCCTTATGTTAAAGCGCTATTTATGTGCTGAGTGGCGATTAACCGGGCAGCCTAAGCTGCCCGGTACAGTAGCTGTATAGTGCGGCCTATACCAGTGAATATGGCTGGCCGTCTTTGCAGGTGAACTGCTTATTACCTTTATGGGCACAGCTAACCTGACGGCCGGTTACCATGCTAAACCAGACGCAATCCGGCTCAGAGGTTTGCAGCTGAATATCATCAATGCTGGCTTTATCCTGGCAACCGTTAATGCCGCTGCGGTTTAAAATAAGCTCGACGTGGCGGCCGTTATTGTTCAGTACAATAGAGCAGGGCGCTTCGCGATGGCCGCTTAACGCCACAAATTGCGCCGGGTTTTGCAGGCCGCTGGTGCTGCCGTCGGCAAAAAATGCCAGCAGTTGTTGGTAGTACACTACATAACTGCATACGTCTTTGTGCGAGCCTTGCTGCAGCGGAAAGGTTTTGTCTAAAAAGCCTTTTGAGTAATCCATTACCTGTTTGACATGGCGCTGGTTCAGCTCGTTAATCACGCTTAGTTCAGTCGCCATCCAGGCGGTATGGCTTGGTGATGGAGTGCTGTGGTGTTGGGCCAGTGTTGTCATGATGTCATCCTCGTCTCTTGTAATCAGTTTAATTAACCGATGTTCAGCTGCTGCCATGCACGGTGCTGTGGGATTTCGGGCAATCCTGCCCTCAACCTGGCGGACGTGCTGCGCAGGCCACATTCGTTCCCGACGAATGTGTTGTCCGCCTTCGCTAACGCGAAATGGGTCAGCCCCTGCGCTGTCAGCCTCTGAACATCTGCTTTACTGATCCTCCGTGTTAAACATCAGACCAGTTGCTATCGGTTAAAAACTAGTCTAGGCTAAAAATCAGCATAATTTCACAATAAAAATTTTACAGTGTGAATTTTACAAAATGAAAGCAAACAAAAGCCTGCTCAGAAAGTCGCATTTTCTCGGTACCAAGATCCGCAACCTGAGAAAACGCAATAACTTAACGATGGAAGATTTATCCACCCGCTGTATCCGGGTGAATGCAGAGCAGGCACCGTCGGTGTCTTATTTGTCAATGATTGAGCGCGGTAAACGGGTGCCCGGCATTGAAATGCTTGAGGTGATAGCCGAGGTATTTCAAAAAGACATCGATTGGTTTCTTGATGGTGAAGACGACGGCCAGGATTTAACACCGCAAAAAGGCAGCCGTGGCGGGATCAGTGGTATGGCGCTGGAGCCGGGTTTTTTGTTCTCCAATGATATTTTGCAAATTGCCATTCCGGAAATGCTGTCGCAAACCGGTACCAGTGGCAAGCAGTTTGCCCAGCTGCTTATTCGTGCACATCAGGAGCATCATCAAAACCACTTTCCCGAGCTGGAGCGCGCGGCAGAAGACGTCGGCCAAAAACGTATGCCGCTGAGTGTGGAAGAGTTGCTGGCAATCGTAAAACAGCTTGGGTTGAAAATAAGCTGGTTTACCGAAGCACCGAAAGAGCTGCTGGATGAGCTGGGTGTGTTGTCAAAAAACGTCTCCACATCGTTTTTTACCCCACCCAATACCTTGCATTTAAACAGCTTGCTGCAGCAATTTCCTACGCGGTTAAAGTATGAGCTGGCAGTGCATATCGGCCATGCGGTGCTGCACAATAAAGACGGTGTAAAAAGCAGCATGACAGTGGGTGGCGCGCATGATGATGAGCTGTCCAGCTCTACCGCCGTGCAGCCACAGGATATTTTGCACGCCTGGCGTGATTTTGAATCGAGCTTTTTCGCCGGTGCTTTGCTTTGCCCCAAGTTACCGTTTCGCCAGTTGCTGGACCGTCATGGCTATGAGATCAGCACGCATCAGCAAGCCGGGGTGTCGGCGTCGGTGGCAATGCGCCGCATGACAGCAGTATCGCCTTATACGCACTGGCATTATTTTGATGCCTACACGCCGGGGAAGCTGAAAGCGGTGTATCGCGGCAATGGCATACCGCTGCCGTGGGGCAATATGCGTCAGGTTGAAGACCCATGCCGGCACTGGGCGGTGTTTCGCATGTTTGATGTTGAAGGCGTGGCCAGTAGCGCGCAATTATCGTTGCTGGATGTAAACGGCGCGCCGCGTATTTACTGCTGCGAGTCAACTAAAGTCAGCGATTTGGCTGGTAATACCCATGTGCTGTGTGCCGGTATTGATTTAAACCCGGCGTTGCTGGCGCAAGGCGTTGATGCCGATACGATGGCGGCGGAGTTAAAACAGCTGTGCGTTGGCAGCAGCGGCGGGGCTAAAGTGCCGAAAGGTATTCAAACCGCGCTGACCAGTGTGGCGAATATTCTGAATATTAACTGGGTGGCCCGCAGCTTACAAAAACCGGTGCAGCTGATTTGCGCCCGCGGCAATAGCTGCCCGCGCAGCCCGGGCTGTTATCAGTGCAAAGATTAAACAGTTTGAAGGACATCGAACCGGTTTACCCACACCAACACGCCGTAAATACGTCCCTGTAGGCTCGATTCGACCGTCCTGGTCTGCAACGGTTGGCTTAGGGTAAGCCGGTTCTCGCTAAATGTCGGTTCAGCGGTTATTCTTTCCCAATAATTGCAAATTTTCATCCAGTAAACCTGTCAGCAATGCCTTACCGCTGGCATCTACCCGCAGCTGACCATAAGGTGCCTGTTCATACTGTGCGCCTGTGCCTTCAGCAAAAAAGAACGCATTAGGGCCAACACTTATAATACCGTCGCGTTGGCGCAGTAATACTGCAACCAGCTGCGGCTCTTGCGGTATGCTGTTACTCAGGCTGTGTAAACTTGCCCGTTGTTCGGCATCGACACTTAACCAGGCGTATTTATATTGCGCGGCATCTTCGGGCAATTCGCGGTCAATGGCGTAGGCCAGCGCCATATAATCGCCCTGCATAATTGAGCGCGGGTCCAGTGGTGCCAGCGCAATATTAACCACCCGGCCGGTTTTTAACGTTTGCTCAAACTGCCAGATAGCAAAACCGGCTGCGGCAAGAATAAGTAACACCGCCGCTGCAATGGCCCGGCGTTGTAATGTAATGCTCATACAAGTCTCCGCTGATAGCGCTGCAACAATAACCAGGCCGCCAGCAGTGTTATACCGCTAAGCGCTAAAATGCCGGATTTATGTAATAAATTAAGCTGTAAACTGTAGTAAAACTGGCTAATGGCAAACAGCATACAAAGCAGACATAACGCATACCAGTTTCTGCTGCAGCCATAAAAACACACCAGCATTAAGGCGGTGCTAACCAGTAACCCGGACGCCGGATACAGCAAAATACATAACACCAGTGTTATTGTAAGCAGGACCAGACGGCTGGGTACCGTAGCCAGCCGGCTTAGCCAGAATACGGTTGAAATTAACAATACGCTGCCAAGCGCACTATACAGGGCACGGGCTATATCCAACTTGCCCCCCAGGTAGCTGCCAGCATCCAGCCATAATAAACATTGGCCAAATAACGTTAGCGCCAAAGCTGCCAGAGTTATCACTTCCAGCAGGCTTTTAATGGTAGCCGCCTGAGTAAAGCCGGCCCATTTTACCCGGTTGCACCATAATAGTGCGGCAGCAATGGCCAGCAGGTTGCTGACAACCGCCAGCAGCACAGCAGAACTTACCAGCGATAACAGGCACAACAATGCTATGCTAAGACTGGCACGCTGATGCAGTTGGTTTAGCGGGCTTAACAGCAGCAAGATGCTGATAACCGCACAGGCATAGCGCGCGGTTTCATCGTTTAAACCCGACATATCGTAAATAACGTATACCAGCAACCCCTGACCTGCCAGCGCAATGGCTACCGCCATTTGCTGTAAAAATTCCTGCTTGCGGCTGGTCAGCCAGATTGCCGCAGCCAGCAAAGCAACGGCGGCTACAGTACGCACCGGGTTATTATCGGCCAGAGCCAGTAATGGGCCTAAAAAAGAGCCGATAATCAGAACAGACGCTATCCAGGCGGCTATACCAAGTAAAATCTGCAGCCACCAGGGGCTGGCAGCGGCCTGCAGTTGCTGTGCTTTGGCGGCATCAATAATACCGGCCTGCTGTAGTTGTGTAGTAAGTTCAATCGGGTTGCTCATGCTGTTGCCCCTGCTGCAGTTTGTTGTAGCTTTTTTAACCAGACAACAGCAGCAACGCTGCTGCCGATCACAAACAGTGCTAACAGATTCATGGCAAAAAACTCATCCGCATTTTCCAGCAGGCTTGCCAGCATTGAGGTTGCCACGGCTATTACGCTAAAGGCCAGCAAGGCTAATATCAGCACATCACGGCGTTGACGCCAGTACCATAGCCCCAGCACGGCGGTGAGTGGCAAATACACCAGTAAATTAGCCTGATAGCTGCTATCCCATGTACCTATACCTGCACCGTAAGTTAACGGCGCTATTACTATTAATGCTGCAAGGCGAACCAGCGTTTTATTGGCCTGAACCCCCAGCCGTGGTAGCGCAAACTCAGCAAATACCAGGATTAGCAGGTTTGCCAGTGCCAGGCTGAGTATCATTGGCGGGCTTGCCAGCAGCCAGAAAAACTCAGACTGAGTGCTCAGATAGCGGCCAAGCGCGAGCTCCAGCACCACAAACCAGAGTAAATAACAGGCCCGGCTTTTAGATAACAGCACCAGCGGCATGATAAGCACAGCCCAGCTGGCAAATAGCTGCCAGATATCGGCACCGGTTTGATACGTCTGGCCAATCAGTGCCAGCAAAGCACCTGTCAGTATGGCTGCACAGAGTAATGCTGCACGCTGTGCCAGGCTGGCAGGTAAGCTGCATATGGCAACAACGCCTGATAACACCAGCGCACCGGCGGCCAGAGCAAATTTAGTGAAATAATGCATAAATGGCCAGTTATGCGCGATAAAGAAAATGAGTGCCGCCCCCAGCAGTACCACAGTGCCAAATAACAAAATAAGGTTAGCTTGTGCCAGCCACAAGCCTGTGGCTGGCACAAGCGGAAACTGGCCGCTGGCCTGCTGCAGCTGTTCAGCACTAAGCTGACGCTGTTCGCGCCATTGCAGTAGTTGGTTAGCGTGTTGCAATTTGTCCATGCTGTTGTTCTCTCAGATGGTTTACTGGCTAGCATCATAGCGTTTTTATAACTTGTTACAACTTCGTAGCCGTGCTGGTTTGGCATCAGTTAGACAACGGAGTAGTATTAAGCGGCGTAATAATAAGTGAACCTATCAGGATAACAACAATGAAAAAACTTACCTTGGCTGCCGCCTCTGTGGCGCTGGCGCTTGGCCTTACGGCGTGTAACAAACAGGATACTACTCAAACTCAAACCCCAACTCAGGGCGCAGCGGCAGTTGCAGCTAAAGCACCGCTGGTATCGGGTATTGATCAACAATATTTTGATCCAGCGGTAAAGTTTAGTGAAGATTTCTTCCTGGCTGTTAATGGTAAATGGCTGGCTGAAACAGCTATTCCGGCCGACAAAGCCTCTTATGGCTCCTTCCATATTTTAAATGACAACTCGCAGCAGGCAGTAAAAGCCATTATTGATGAAGTATCGGCCCGGGCAGATCTAAAAGCCGGTTCAGACGAGCATAAGCTGGGCAGCTTTTACAACAGCTTTATGGATGAAGCCACCATTGAAAAGCTGGGTTTAAGCCCGCTACAACCGCAACTGGACGCCATAAAAGCAGTAACAGATAAAAGCCAGTTAGCGGCGCTTTTTGCCAGTTTGCAACGTGATGGTGTGGCTATTCCGTTTGGCTGGTATGTTAATAATGATGCCAAAAACTCCAGTGAGTATGCGGTATATCTGGGCCAGGGCGGCCTGGGTTTGCCAGATCGTGATTACTATTTTAAAGATGATGACGCCTCGGTAAATATTATTAACCAGTACAAAGCGTACTTAACCGATATGTTTACTCTGGCCGGTAACACCGATGCTGCTGCGGCGGCTGAGCGGGTTTATGCGTTGGAAAAAGCGCTGGCAGAACACCACTGGACCCGTTTGGAAAGCCGTAACGCCGATAAAACCTATAACAAAATGTCTGCCACTGAGCTTAACAGCAGCATGGGCAGCTTTGACTGGGCTACGTTTGCTGAAGGTGTGAAATTAGCCGGTGTATCAGACATTATCGTACGTCAGCCGAGCTACTTTGAAGGTTTTGCAAAGGTAGTGCAAAGTGCAGATCTGCAAACTTGGCAGGACTACCTGACGATGCGTACGATCAACAGCTACGCAGATAAATTAAGCAGCAACTTTGCCGATCGTCGTTTTGCCTTCTACAGCACTACGTTGAGTGGTGTTGAAGAGCAACAGCCGCGCTGGAAACGCGCAGTAGATGCTTCGGATGAGGTGCTGGGCGAGCTGACAGGCAAGCTGTATGTAGAGCGCCATTTTAAACCGGAAGCCAAAGCGCGGATGGAACAACTGGTTGCTAACCTGATTAAAGCTTACGAAATCTCCATTAAAGAACTGGAATGGATGACCGAAGAAACCAAAGTGGCTGCGCTGGAAAAGCTCAGCACTTTTACGCCAAAAATTGGTTACCCGGATAAATGGAAAGATTATTCAGCGCTGGAAATTAAAGCAGATGATTTAGTAGGTAACTTTATGCGCGCCAGCCACTGGGCGTATGATGACATGCTTAACAAGCTGGGTAAGCCAATCGACAAAAGCGAATGGTTTATGACACCGCAAACAGTAAATGCTTACTATAACCCGGTAAATAACGAAATTGTGTTCCCGGCCGCTATTTTGCAACCGCCTTTCTTTAATATGGAAGCGGATGACGCAGTGAACTACGGTGGTATTGGTGGTGTTATCGGCCATGAAATTGGCCATGGTTTTGACGATCAGGGTGCGAAATATGATGGCAGCGGCAACTTACGTAACTGGTGGACAGAGCAGGACAAAGGCCAGTTCCAGGCGCGCGGTGCCAAGTTAATTGGCCAGTACAACCGCTTTGAGCCTTTACCGGGCGTTAATGTAAACGGCGCGGTGGCATTGGGTGAAAACATTGGTGACTTAGGTGGCATGACGGTAGCGTTAAAAGCTTACCACTTGTCACTGGAAGGCAAAGAGGCCCCGGTAATGGATGGCTTTACCGGTGAGCAGCGTTTCTTTATCAGTTGGGCGCAGGTTTGGCGTACTAAGTTTCGTGAAGAAGCCTTGCGCCGTCAGTTAAGCACCGGGCCTCATTCACCGGCGCATTACCGGGTAATTGGTGTGCTGCCAAATATTCCGCAGTTTTATACTGCCTTTGATATTAAAGAAGGCGATAAGATGTACCTGCCGCCGGAGCAGCGCGTTAAGATCTGGTAATTACCCGTCGTCTTTCAAAATGCACGGGTGTTAGCTGCAACCATCCACTCCAATCACTTAGTAAAGCTAAGCTCATGGAGATGGATGGTCTTGCTGCCTACGTGCATGTTGAAATCCATTGGGTAATAAAAATCTGCTACACTGCACAGGCTGAGTAGGTAACTGCTCGGCCTTTTTTGTGTATTTGTAAGAAGTAACTGAGTTTAGACTGCCGGTTGCAATTCCCGCTCCGGCTCGCCACAGCAACTCGCCCTACTGCCTACGGCAGGGCTCAGACACTCTGTGGCGCCCGGCTCGGGATTCCAACCTCTATTATATAAGTAATGAGGTCTGACCACTATAATAAAGAATATATAACAGCCGGTTTTATATTCACAGAATTTATACCCACTATAAGTAGGGTGGTTAACGGCCTGATGTCAATCTGGCCCGAATTTTCATATAATTACGCCCATTCATTTCAGTGAAATGACGCCGCAGTAGCAAGACTGCCGGCAACGACCAAGAGGATCATACTGTGCTACAACAATATCGCGAACATGTGGCCGAGCGCGCAGCGCAAGGTATCCCGCCAAAACCGCTCAATGCAGAGCAGGTAGCCGCCTTAGTTGAACTGTTAAAGAACCCGCCAAAAGGTGAAGAAGACACCTTAGTTGATTTACTGGTAAACCGCGTACCGCCGGGCGTAGATGAAGCTGCCTATGTTAAAGCAGGCTTTTTAGCTGCGCTTGCCAATGGCAAAGCGTCAAGCAGCCTGATCAGTGCAGAATATGCCACTGAGCTTCTGGGCACCATGATGGGTGGTTATAATATTGAGCCGTTAATCAGCCTGCTGGACAACGAAAAGTTAGCACCTATTGCTGCTAAAGCCTTGTCGCACACGTTACTGATTTTCGATGCCTTCCATGATGTTACCGAGAAGGCAGATGCTGGCAATAAGTTTGCAAAGCAAGTGCTGCAAAGCTGGGCTGATGCCGAGTGGTTTGAAAGCAAGCCAGCCTTAGCAGATAAAATTACCGTGACGGTATTTAAAGTGTCGGGCGAAACCAACACTGACGATTTATCACCAGCTCCGGATGCCTGGTCACGTCCTGACATTCCTCTGCACGCGTTAGCGATGCTGAAAAACAGCCGCGAAGGCATTAACCCGGATCAGCCTGGTACAGTAGGCCCGATTAAGCAACTGGACGAGCTGAACAAAAAAGGCTTCCCGCTGGCTTATGTTGGCGATGTAGTAGGTACCGGCTCTTCACGTAAATCAGCCACTAACTCAGTGCTGTGGTTTATGGGTGATGACATCCCGTTCGTGCCAAACAAACGCGGCGGTGGTTTTGTACTGGGTGGCAAAATTGCTCCTATCTTCTTTAACACTATGGAAGACTCAGGCGCATTACCTATTGAAGTTGATGTGTCTAAGCTGGAAATGGGCGATGTGATCGATATTCTGCCATTTGCAGGCAAAATTGTCCGTCATGGTAGCGGCGAAGTGCTGGCTGAATTTAGCCTGGCAACTGACGTGTTAATTGACGAAGTACGTGCCGGTGGCCGTATTCCGCTGATCATTGGCCGTGGTTTAACTGACCGCGCGCGTGAGTTTTTAGGCCTTGGCCACTCTGACAAATTCCGTCGCCCTAAAGCCAAAGCCGATTCCGGCAAAGGCTTCACGCTGGCGCAGAAAATGGTGGGTAAAGCCTGCGGCGTAAAAGGTGTACGCCCTGGTACATACTGTGAACCACGTATGACTACAGTAGGCTCGCAGGATACTACCGGCCCGATGACGCGTGATGAGTTAAAAGACCTAGCTTGTTTGGGTTTCTCTGCCGATTTAACCATGCAGTCGTTCTGCCACACTGCCGCTTATCCGAAGCCGGTTGATGTTGATACGCACCACACACTGCCAGACTTTATTATGAACCGTGGCGGGGTATCACTGCGCCCGGGCGATGGTATTATTCACAGCTGGTTAAACCGTATGTTACTGCCGGACACAGTAGGTACCGGTGGTGACTCACACACCCGTTTCCCGATTGGTATTTCGTTCCCTGCAGGTTCTGGTTTAGTGGCCTTTGCTGCCGCTACCGGTGTAATGCCACTGGATATGCCAGAGTCTGTGTTGGTGCGCTTTAAAGGTGAAATGCAGCCGGGTATTACGCTGCGCGATTTAGTGCATGCTATTCCGTACGTAGCCATTCAAAAAGGCTTGTTAACTGTTGATAAGAAAGGCAAGAAGAACATTTTCTCCGGCCGTATTCTGGAAATCGAAGGCTTACCAAACTTAACAGTTGAGCAAGCCTTTGAATTATCAGATGCTTCAGCAGAGCGTTCTGCTGCCGGTTGTACTATCAAGCTGTCGCAAGAATCTATTGCTGAGTACTTAGAGTCTAACATCGTGATGCTGAAGTGGATGATTGCTGAAGGCTACGGCGATGTGCGCACTATCGAGCGTCGTATCAATGCAATGCAAGCCTGGCTGAAAGATCCACAGCTGATGTCTGCCGATGCTGATGCCGAATACACTGAAGTAATTGAAATCGACCTGGCCGATATTAAAGAGCCGGTACTGTGTGCACCAAACGATCCGGATGATGCGCGCTTACTGTCTGAAGTCGCCGGCGACAAGATTGACGAAGTGTTTATCGGTTCTTGTATGACCAACATCGGCCACTTCCGTGCCGCTGGTAAGTTACTGGATAAATACAAAGGCCAGCTGCCAACCCGGTTATGGATAGCGCCGCCAACTAAGATGGACCAGGCACAGTTAACTGAAGAAGGCTATTACAGCATTTTCGGTAAAGTAGGTGCCCGCACTGAAATGCCAGGCTGTTCACTGTGTATGGGTAACCAGGCTCGGGTAGCGGAAAATTCAACGGTAGTGTCTACCTCTACGCGTAACTTCCCGAACCGTTTAGGCCAGGGCGCCGACGTATACTTAGCTTCAGCTGAGCTGGCTGCAGTGGCCTCTATTATCGGCCGCTTACCAACAGTGGCTGAGTATATGGACTACGCGAAGCAAATTGATGCTACAGCGGCGGATACATACCGTTACCTGAATTTCCACCGTATGCCGCAATACACCAAAAAAGCGGATAACGTGATTATTCAGCAAGCAGTGTAATAAACCCTGTAATGCTAAAGGCCTGCCACTGCAGGCCTTTTTTCTGCTCGCTAATATAGCCGTAGCAGCTACAATTTTATCAGCGACAGGCTGATAGATTATTTGCGTGAGCAGGCTTGCACCACCCACTGGGCTCGCCACAGTAACTCGCTCCCGCTGTGCGTCCGCTCAGACACCCTGTGTCGCCCCATTGGGGATACAAGTCTGCTAGGGTAAAGCGACGCAAATAACCATCAGCCATTTTCTTTGCATGGACCAGAAGTATGGAATACGACTTTATTTACGATCGCAATACGCTGCAATTCAGCATCCGGCTTGCTGCCGAGCATGAAGTGCTGGGCCGCTTTTTGCTGGACGAATTTGGCCAGCAGGCAGAGGCATATTTACCACTGCTGCAACAGTTGAGCGCGCTAAAACCACACCAGAGTATGCAGTATCAGGGCAAGGAGTTTTTGCTGGAGGTGGAAAACGGTGAAGTCACACTAAGCCACAACACCCTGTTTTACACCGGTACAGAGCCGTTACCGCAGCGACAGCAAGATAAACTGGCCGATGATGATTTACAGCTGGACGAGCAGGGCATGAGTACACAATGCGGGCTGGAAGATTTACTAAAACTGTTGCGCGAATGGCAGCAGTTTCTGGCTGGCTGAACCTGCGCTGAAACTGCACAGCGACAGGGAAAAAGCGCACCGTTATGGTGCGTTTTTTTTCGTCTGCGATCGCGGTTTTAATTTAAGTTTATGATAATTAATAAATTAATAAAATTGGCACAAGGTTTCCTTGTATAAGGTGCAATCGCCTTATAAAAGTAAAAAGGAAAACACCATGAAGCTTGTATGTGCCATCATCAAGCCGTTTAAACTGGACGATGTACGCGAAGCCATTGCTGACATTGGGGTAGAAGGTTTAACGGTAACAGAAGTAAAAGGTTTCGGCCGCCAGAAAGGGCACACCGAATTATATCGTGGTGCCGAGTATCAGGTCGACTTCCTGCCTAAGGTCAAACTGGAAATTGCTACGCTGGATGATCAGGTTGATCGCCTGATTGAAGCGATCCAGAAAGCCGCTTATACCGGCCGTATCGGCGACGGTAAAATTTTTGTTTATGACCTGGAGCAGGCAGTGCGTATCCGGACCGGTGAGTCTGACGCTGAAGCCATATAAGGAGCTGTTATCATGCAAGAGCAAATTTATCATTTACAGTATGCGATGGACACCTTTTACTTCCTGATCTGCGGGGTATTGGTGATGTGGATGGCGGCGGGCTTCTCTATGCTGGAAGCTGGCCTGGTGCGGGCAAAAAACACCACTGAAATTCTGACTAAGAACGTGGCGTTGTACTCTATTGCCTGCATTATGTATCTGGTGTGCGGTTACGCCTTTATGTACGGCGGCGATTTCTTCTTAAGTGGTATCGGTGCGGTTGATGTTGACGCTACGCTAACCAGCTTTGCTGAGCGTGAAGATGGTTTCACTGGTGGTGCAGTGTATTCTACTGCCTCTGATTTCTTCTTCCAGGTAGTGTTTGTTGCGACTGCCATGTCTATTGTTTCCGGTGCTGTGGCAGAACGGATGAAATTGTGGGCTTTTCTGGCGTTTGCCGTAGTTATGACCGGTTTTATCTACCCGATGGAAGGTTCATGGACCTGGGGCGGTAATGCAGTATTTGGTTTATACACTTTAGGCGATCTGGGTTTCTCTGACTTTGCCGGTTCAGGCATAGTACATATGGCTGGTGCTGCAGCGGCACTTGCCGGGGTGTTGTTACTGGGGGCGCGTAAAGGCAAATACAGCAAAGACGGCAAAGTAAATGCTATTCCGGGTGCCAATATGCCGCTGGCTACACTGGGTACTCTGGTGCTGTGGATGGGCTGGTTTGGCTTTAACGGTGGCTCGGTATTAAAACTGGGCGATATCAGCAACGCCAATGCAGTAGCTGTAGTGTTTCTTAACACCAATGCAGCCGCCGCTGCAGGCGCGATAGCAGCGCTGGCATTGTCGGTGGTGTTGTTCCGTAAAGCTGATTTAACCATGGCATTAAACGGTGCTTTGGCTGGCCTGGTGGCAATTACGGCTGAACCTTCTACACCTACGGCACTGCAGGCAACTTTATTTGGTGCTATTGGTGGTGTGTTGGTGGTAGCGTCGATCATTGGTCTGGATAAGCTGAAAATTGATGATCCGGTAGGCGCTATCTCTGTACACGGTACTGTGGGTATATACGGTTTATTACTGGTGCCGCTGACTAACAGTGACAGCAGCTTCCTTGGCCAGCTGATCGGTGGTGCAACCATTTTTGTCTGGGTATTCGGTTGCAGCCTGATTGTTTGGTATGTACTTAAACTGGTTTTGGGCATCCGCGTAAGCGAAGAAGCCGAGTATGAAGGCGTTGATGCCTCAGAGTGTGGAATTGAAGCCTACCCTGAGTTCGTTGCGTCGGTAAAGTAAGCAGCCTGGGAAGAGTTGGTGGAACTTCCCGGGAGCTAGTGAGCGATGCGTTACCAACAGGTAGCGCTACCGCGAACTGAACGTCACCACCAAACTACGTCTATCCTTGTCCTTTGTCTTTTTATCTGACACCCCGTGCTTTATAGCGCGGGGTTTTTTTATTGGCAAAGAAGATTGGAGGCAATAAAAAAGCACCGCAGGCGGTGCTTTAAGTTAGCATGCAAAAACTAACGCAGCTTTTTGCGCCAGCCGGCAAAAGCTAATAAAGCAAAGGCAAACAATGACAGGCTGGCAGGGGCAGAAACCTGAGTAGTATTTGAGGTTTTAGTGGTTAAACCACTGAATTTCAGGTTGTCATTACCGGCAGTTAAACCACCACCAAAATACTGGTTATAAGCACCAATCAGCCAGTAACTGGCGCTGGTACCTGCTGTGGTTTTAGCCTGATTAGCGCCGCTGTCCAATGCATAATACTGATTCAGCGGTGATGAACCGACATTGGAAAAACTGGATGATGACAATGCATAACCCGAAACCTGGCTCCAGCGTGTCATGGCGCTGCCACCTTCAAACGGGTTGCTGTCAAACGCTGCGATAGAAATATCAGAGTCGGTCATGTAGTTGGAGATACTGATGCCAGACAGCTCAACATCCTGATCAAATGACAATAAAATAAATTCATAACGCCCGACATTGTCTGTCCAGTGCGCTTCGCCTCTGGAGTTAAATACCAGCGTGCCCCACTGACTTAACCACAGTTCGCTTTGGAAAATATTTTCATCGTTGTAGGCAGACCAGGCGGTCATTGTCACCGACATAGTATTGTCGTTGTCGCTGAGCTTGATGCTGTTGGGCACTATATTGCGGTTCAGACTACTGACTCCGCCGCTACCAACAAAATCCCAGGTTTGGGTAGCTGCGAAACTGGTGCTGCTAAGTACAAGCAAGCTGGCAACAAGTAACTTTTCCATAGTGATGGCCTTAATCCAATGAAGTGATGCCGCCCGGAGGCTGTGTTATCCATTCAGCCGGGCCATTCTTTATAATATCTGCCGTGATGCAAAAAAAATACCAGAAGATTTAACTGGTTATAAATCATGTTGTTGCTTCTTGGTTGATGCTTTTTCTGCTACAGCGCTGTAAATCTTTCTGACAAGGAATGTCTGCGTCGCAATGCTTATTTTAATGGCTTTTATTGCTAATTACAGCAACTGGTTTTTTAACGCCACGGCTGTATTACGTTATAACGGTATCTCTCTTTTAAATATGGTAAGCGTTTACCTTGTAATTTACCTGGTTAGCGACACTTTACAGCGGTTGATACTGGCCTGTTTATTAGGTTGTATATTTATTTGTATTTTATTCATGTATTTACCTTCAGATTGCTGACTTGCTCTGAAAATTTTATGGTAAACGTTTACCTTAAATGTTATAAAAAGCCCGCATTGCATCAGGTTGAGCAGGTTTCAGGTGATAAGTGCCCAGTGTAACCACGGGTTACACCAGGCTGATTTTTTTATCTCCTGCGGTATCAGCACTGGGCTGGCAACAGATAAAACAATAACAAGTTGTATCGACAGGGGTAGGAAATGACAGCAACATTCAAATTAACCGTTATGGCTGCGGCTATAGCGCAGTGTCTGGCTATACAAAATGTGCAGGCACAAACGGCTGCAGAGCCGCAGGCTACAGCGCAAACGCAACAGGCTGAGCAGGATCAGGTAGAAACCATAGTTGTAAGAGGCTTTGGTGCTACGTTAAGTAAATCTTTACAGCAGAAAAAATTCGCTGAATCGAGCGTCGAAATTATCTCTACCGACGATCTTGGCCAATTGCCCGATGTGACTATTGCTGATGCGCTGGCACGTTTACCCGGCGTGGCAGCAGAGCGCGATCGCGGTAATGCCAGCAGTTTGTCTATCCGTGGTCTTGGTCCCCGGCTGAATATTGCCACCATGAACGGGCGCGAAATTGTCAGTGCTGAACCCAGCCGTGATGTGCGCTACGAGCAGTTCCCGGCCGAGTTAATCAACTCGGTTGAGGTGTATAAAAGCCCGATGGCCAACAATGTAGAAGGTGGTATTGCCGGCCTGGTTAATATGAACTTTGTTAGCCCGTTATCACGCGACAAACGGCTGATTAGCCTTAGCGGCAACCTGATGCAGTACGATCTGGCCGATGACTTAAGCGGCGCCGACAGCAGCGGCAAAAAAGCCGCCTTTGCTTATGTTGATAAGTTAACTGATAACTTTGGCGTAGTATTTGGCGTGTCTTATCAGGATCAGCCGTCAGTACAACGCGGTACAGAATTTTATTCATACAACAATAACCCGGCCGAGCAGGGTGATATTAACGAAGATGGTATTACTGAAGCGGCGCCCTGGGGCGGTAAAAGCGGCACTAAAGTAGGCAATATCGAGCGCCTTGGTTTACTGACTATTCTGGAGTGGGAACCAACCGACCGCTTAAACCTGAAATATGATTTGTTTTACTCGCAGTTTGATATTGAAGAGCGCGAAGACCAGTTTTGGTTTGACGGCTGGGGTAACTGGCAGGGTTCAAACAACTGGGGCTATCAGAATTCAGCTGCAGCGCCGACTATTATCACTAAAGCCGATGGCTCACAACAGCTAACCGGCGGCGGCATTTTATGGGGTGCCCATTCTGCTAATAACGCCACCTGGTTTCAGGAAAATGAGCTAATCAGCACCGGTTTAAAAACGGTGTGGAGCGGCGATGTCTGGACCGTTTCGGCCGATGTTGGCTACTCTGAAGCCAGCATTAAATCGCGTTGGGTAAATATTACCTCTGATTATACCGGCCCGACGCCGCTGGATGTACGTTGGAACAACACCGGCAAACAACTGCAAATTTGGGTTGATGACTACATAAGCCAGCCAGAAAACTATGTTATTTCCGGTATGAATGTCGATACCGACCGTGATCTGACCGATGAGATGGTTAGTTTAAAACTGGATTTTGAGCGCAGCGTTGACTGGGGCGTGTTTGAAACATTGCTGCTTGGCGGCCGTGTTACTGATCGCGATAAAAACAACGATGTTATCAGTTGGTGGCAGCAACCTGTTGCTGATCACGGCCTGACCAATTACGGCTATCGCTATGCGATGGGTGGTGGTTTTGTGTCGCCGGACTTATACGGTTTTAATAACTGGAGTCAGGTGGCGCAGCAGGGCTTTGGTGGTATTGATGATCGCAGCCAGCACGAAAAAGGGCCGCTGGATTTAGCCGGTAGCTGGCGGGTAGAAGAAACCAACAGCGCCGCCTATGCCATGCTGAAAATGGTCGGCGAAATTGGCAGTATTCCCTACACCGGTAATGTTGGCCTGCGCTATGTGCATACTTCTTCTACCTCTTCCGGTTATCAGTTGATGAACAGCACCGATTACTCACCGGTAACCGACGAGCACAGCTATAGCAAACTGCTGCCATCGCTGAATATGGTGTTCTCGTTAACAGAGGAAGCACAGCTGCGGCTGGGCTTGTCGCGTGCAATGTCACGCCCGCCTTTAATTGAGATGCGCTCCGGCTTTGAACTTAATACCCAGCAAGATGGTGTTAATACCGGCTCGGGTGGTAATGCTAAGTTAAATCCTTTCGTTGCCGATCAGCTGGATTTAGGCCTGGAATATTACTGGAACGAAGATACGGCAGCTGCGGTATCGGTGTTCTTTAAAGATTTAAGTAGCCACATTGGCGTGAGCGTAGAAAAAGTAACGGTAGATGGCACTGAATACGACTTCACCCGGCCGGTAAATGGCAACGGTGGTCAGATCCGCGGCTTTGAGCTGATGTACCAGCAAGCCTTTAAAATGCTGCCGGGCTGGCTGGATGGTTTAGGTGTGTATGCAAACTATTCATTTACCGACACCAATATTACTGAATTTACGCCGGTAGCTAACCCGTTCCCGCTGGGGGGATTATCACGCCATGTTGGCAGCGCCACACTGTGGTATTACCGCGCCGGTTTTGATGCCAAAGTGTCGTACAACTACCGCAGTGCCAATACCTCAGTTGGCAGTTGGGGTACCACTGAAATGACACGCACCCGCGCAGAAAACACCGTGGATGCCAGTATTTCTTACGAGTTTACTGAAAACTTTAAAGTGATGCTGCAAGGCCAGAACCTGACTAACGAGCTGTCGCTCAGTTACTTTGATAACGACCCAAGCCGCCCGGCGCATTACCGTGAATGGGGCCGTCGTTACCTGTTGGGCTTCCAGCTAACCATGTAAAAAACACCGGCCTGCTGCATTGTTGCCGCGGGCCGGCCGCAACGGATTTTAGCAATATGGCTCAGCATATCTTAATTACCGGTGCCTCGTCCGGCATTGGCCGCGCGCTGGCTGTTAAGCTGGCAGCAGCCGGTTACCGCCTTAGCTTATGTGGCCGCAGCAGTGACAAACTGGCACAAACGCAGGCATTGCTTGGCGCAAATACAGCAGTGTTTACCCGAGCTTTTTGTTTAAACAGCCCGGATGCAGATACGCAAATAGCCGCGTTTTGTGCTGCTGCACAGGCTGAAAACGGCGCTGTGGATATGCTGATTAATTGCGCCGGGGCGAATACTGCACGCCACCGCGCAGAGCTGCCGCACTGGCACGAATTGCAACAGATGATGCAGCTGAACTTTTATGCGCCGGTTAAGTTTATTGCGCAGCTGGTGCCGCACATGCGCTTACGTGGCAGTGGTGCAGTGTTAAATGTGCTATCAACGGTGTGTTTGTTTGCCAATGCTAATCTGGCGTCGTACAGCGCCAGTAAAACCGCGCTTGACAGCTACAGCAAGGTGCTGCGCAAAGAGTTGCATAACAGCGGTGTAAAAGTGCTGTCGCTGTATCCGGGTGGGGTGAATACCGCGTTTCGCGCCAACGCTAACCCCGATTACTTATCGGCAGACGAGGTAGCAGATGCTGCTATCAGTATGTTGTTGACGGCGCCCAAGGTGCATTTACATGAGCTGGTCATGCGGCCGCAAAGCGAGCAGAACTTTTGTTAGCTAACGGCTTTTTTGCTTACACGTTTTTGCCGGCCAAAGGCTTTTATCAGTAAACCAATTTCAGAAGGATACCAAGCGGGTGAAGTTTTCATTTTTCTTTTTATGTATCGCCTTAACCGTGCTGCAAGGTTGCAGTAAAACTACTGAGCCAGAGCAGCAAAGCGCCCGGCCGCTGGTGAAAGCTGAAGCAGAGCAGCAAGCGGTCAGCCAACGGATAAACCTGAATAAAGACTGGCTGTTTGCCAAAGCCAGCGCTGCTGATGCCATGCCAGCAAGTGCTGACTGGCAAGCCGTGTCGTTGCCGCATACGCCGCAAATAGAACCTATGCTGGTAAATAACCAATGGCAGGGTATTGCCTGGTATCAGAAAACCCTGAACTGGCAGGCCGATTGGCAGGGCAAAGTAGTTTTGCTGCGCTTTGAAGCGGCTATGAACGTGGCAGAAGTATTTTTAAACGGCGAGCAAATTGGCCATCACCTGGGTGGCTATTTACCCTTTACGCTGGATTTAACTGAAAAGTTAGTACCGGGCCGGGACAACCTGCTGCAGGTAAGGCTGGATAACCGCGACAACCCGGTTACCGGGCCTAAGCCATTAGCGTTGCTGGATTTTAATACCTATGGTGGCCTGTACCGCGATGTAAATTTACTGGTAAGAGATGCGCTGCATATCAGTGATGAAATGCTGGCGGATGAAACTGCCGGTGGCGGTATTTTTGTGACATATCCGCAAGTAAGCACAGAGCAGGCTACACTGAATATTCAAACCCATCTGGTTAACCGCTACAGTGAAAGCCAACAGCCGGTGCTGCGCCAGCAACTGTATTATCAGGATCAGTTGGTAGCAGAGGTGAGCAGCGACAGCAGCCATTTAACAAACGGCCATTTAGCCGCAGGTGGCGCAGAGCATATACAACAACAGCTTATTGTTAATGCGCCGAAACTGTGGCATCCGGCCAGCCCGCATTTGTACCAATTACGCACCTCGTTGTATCTGAATGGTAAATTACTGCAGCAACAACACACCCGGCTGGGTATCCGCAGCTTTGCTTTTAATGCACAGCATCAGTTACTGATTAACGGCGAAGTCACTTTTTTGCGCGGTGTTAACCGGCATCAGGAATATCCGCATGTAGGCTATGCTACCTCTGCTGCTGCCGATTACCGCGACGCGGTAAAGATCAAATCAGCCGGCTTTGATTATGTGCGCCTGTCGCATTACCCGCATTCACCGGCCTTTATGGCCGCCGCCGACGAGCTGGGGCTGGTGCTGATTGATGCTATTCTGGGCTGGCAGTATTACTCGGCAGAACCAGCGTTTGAACAGCAAATTATACAGAGCTGCCGCGATATGATCCGCCGTGATCGCAATCATGCCAGTGTATTGGCGTGGGAATGCTCGCTGAATGAATCTGATATGCCGGACAATTTTGTTGCCACACTGCACAACACAGTAAAGCAGGAATATCCCGGTGCCTATTCTGCCGGTTGGCAGCACGGTTTTGATATGTATTTACAGGCACGCCAGCACCGGCAAATGCACTACGAAACCCCGACCCAGCCGTATAACGTGTCTGAGTATGGCGACTGGGAATACTACGCGCAAAACGCCGGGTTACAGCAAGACAGCTGGGCCGATCTAAAAGAAGAAGAGCGCACCAGCCGCCAGTTACTGCGCCACGGTGAAGCACGTTTACTGCAGCAGGCCCTAAACCTGCAAGAAGCACACAACGACAACCTGACTACACCAGCCTTTGCCGATGGCTACTGGGTAATGTTCGATTACAACCGTGGTTATGCCGATGATCTGGAAGCATCCGGCGTTATGAACCTGTACCGCTTACCCAAATACAGCTATTACTTTTTTCAAAGCCAGCGCAGTGCTAAGCAAATATCCGACAACTACGCGTCCGGCCCTATGGTGCATATTGCCAGTGAGTGGCGCGAAGGCTCATCAACTAAGGTGCGGGTATTCAGTAATGCCGATGAGGTAGAGCTGTGGCTGAACGACAACCTGATTGCGCGGCAAAAACCGGCAACAGGCCCCTTTGCTACGCATTTACCACATCCGCCGTTTGAGTTTGACGTAAAACAATTTACGCCCGGCACATTAAGCGCCAAAGCCTTTATTAATAACCAGCCGGTAGCACAGCACAGCGTTACTACGCCGGGTGACGTGGCGGCATTGCGTTTAGCACTGGACAGCAGTGGCATGGCACCGCAAACCGGCGTTAACGACCTGGTATTTGTGTATGCTGAGCTCACCGACAGCCAGGGCAACCTGGTGCCGTTAAACGACAAGCAGATTAAATTCAGCCTGGCCGGAGATATCCATCTGGTTAACCCGGAGCCGGTGCTGACAGAGCAGGGCAAAGCCGCAGTATTAGTACGGATTGGCGATTCGCTGCAAGGCGCGGCTATCAGTGCTTACAGCGATGATTTTAATATTGTCAGCAGCGAACTGGCCCTGATGGCAGATAACGCTGCGAAGACAGAATAACCCCCGGCTGCCAGGCAGCCAGAACTTATTGAATAACACAGTTGCAGGAACGTTGTTATGACCGAATTTAATGCCAAAGATCATCCGCACCGCCGCTATAACCCGTTAACCGGCGACTGGGTATTGGTATCGCCGCACCGGGCAAAGCGGCCGTGGCAGGGCCAGATTGAAGACGTCAGCAACGAGGCGTTGCCCTCTTATGACAGCAACTGCTTTTTGTGCCCTACCAATACGCGGATCAATGGCGAAGTAAACCCGGCTTATAACAAGCCTTATGTGTTTACCAACGACTTTGCTGCGCTGATGCACGACACGCCAGACTACCAGCGCAGTGACGATGACTTATTTGTGCTGAAAGCCGAACGTGGCACCAGCCGGGTTATTTGTTACTCGGCTGATCACAGCAAAACCATGCCTGAGCTTAGTGTTAGTGAAATAGCCGAGGTAGTGAAATGCTGGATAGCGCAATATCAGGATTTGTCGCAGCACTATACCTGGGTGCAGGTATTTGAAAACAAAGGTGCGATCAACGGCTGCTCTAACCCGCATCCGCATGGCCAAATCTGGGCCGCCAGCTCAGTACCCACATTACCGGCGAAAGCCGACAGTGCGCAGCGCAACTACCTGGCCAAGCACGGTAAAAACCTGCTGCTGCATTACGCCGCTCAGGAGCAACAAAGCGGCGAGCGTACCGTGGTAGAAAACGAGCATTTTCTGGTGGTGGTGCCGTTTTGGGCCAGCTGGCCGTTTGAAACTCTGCTGCTGCCCAAGCGCCATGTCGCCAGGATGGAGCAGCTAACCGACAGCGAGCAACTGGCGCTGGCTGATATTCTGCAACAGCTGACTATCCGCTACGACAACCTGTTTCAGTGCTCTTTCCCTTATTCGATGGGCTGGCATGGCGCGCCATATAACGACGACAGCACTGATCACTGGCAGCTCCATGCGCACTTTTATCCGCCGCTGCTGCGCTCGGCCAGCATTAAAAAGTTTATGGTGGGTTATGAAATGCTGTCGGAAACCCAACGCGATATGACACCGGAACAAGCGGCAGAGCGGCTGCGCGCTTTAAGCAACCAACATTACAAACAACAGCAGAGAGGCTGAGATGAGTTTAGTGCAGCAGGTACAACAGGCGTTCGCCACGCAGTTTCAACATAGTGCCGCTTATGTGTTCCGTGCGCCGGGCCGGGTAAATTTAATTGGTGAACATACCGACTACAACGACGGCTTTGTGCTGCCCTGTGCCATTAATTACGACACTGTGGTCGTGGCCGGTAAACGTGATGACAAGCTGGTGCGGGTGCTGGCGCTGGATTACGGCATGCAGCTGGACGAGTTTAGTTTAACTGCACCTATAGCCAAACATTCACAGTGGCAGTGGGCCAACTATGTACGCGGCGTAGCCAACAGCCTGCTGCAGCAAGGTTATAACTTACAGGGTTGCGATCTGGCTATTGGTGGCAATGTGCCGCAGGGCGTGGGCTTAAGTTCTTCGGCCTCGCTTGAGGTAGCGCTTGGCTTAACGTACTGCACTGTGGCCGGTATTACTATTTCGCCGCGCGATAATGCCCTGAACGGCCAGCACGCCGAAAACCATTTTGTTGGCTGTAACTGCGGCATTATGGATCAGCTGATTTCTGCCTGCGGCCAGCAAGGCCAGGCATTGCTGATAGATTGCCGCAGCTTAACGACCCAATCGGTGCCACTGCCGGCCGGTATGGCGGTGATGATTATTAACTCAAATGTTAAGCGTGGCCTGGTAGACAGCGAATACAACACCCGCCGCGCCCAGTGCGAGCAGGCCGCCGCCGCCTTTGGCGTAAAAGCGCTGCGTGATGTCAGCTGGCAGGCGTTTTTAGCCGGCCAAAGCAAGCTGGAGCCTTTGGTGGCCAAACGGGCGCGCCATGTGGTAAGCGAAAACGAGCGCACTGAACAGGCTGCGCTAGCATTGGCGCAAAATGATATTGCTACTTTAAGCCGGTTAATGGCGCAGTCGCATCAGTCAATGCGCGATGACTTTGAAATTACTGTACCGCCGATAGACGAACTGGTAGCAATGATCAGCCGCCTTATCGGCACTAACGGCGGTGTGCGGATGACCGGCGGTGGCTTTGGTGGTTGTGTGGTGGCACTGGTGCCGCAAGCAATGGTTGAAGCCGTAAAGGCGACGGTAGCGGCAGAATATCCGGCAAAAACCGGGCTGGTTGCCGATGTGTTTGTCTGTACGCCAAGCCAGGGTGCCGAGCAGGTATTGCTGTGACAACGTCCGGCCAATATAACCACCTGCAGCCACTGCATTTAACCGACGGCAACGGCCTTGAGCTGGACCTGCTGCCGTTTGGTGCCACTATCAGTGCCATCCGGCTTGACGGCCAGCAGATTACCCTGGGTTATGTGGCGCCAGAGCTGTTTTTGCATGACAGTTTTTATCTTGGCGCCAGCATTGGCCGCTTTGCCAACCGTATTGCTAATGGCCGTTGCCGGTTAAATGGCCAGCCGTTAACGCTGAATGTGAACAACGGCGGCCATTGTTTGCACGGCGGCACGGGCGGTTTTCATCGCGCTGACTGGCAAGTGCTGCAACAGGCAAAAAACAGTGCCGAGCTGTATTACTGCGCCGCTGATGGCGAGCAGGGCTTTCCCGGCCGGTTAGAGGTATGGCAACAGATTAGCTTGCAAGATGCTGCTGTAAGTATGCGTTTTCGCGCCCGTGCTGATAAAGACACGCTGATTAACCTGACCAACCATTGCTACTTTAACCTTAATACTGATGGCAGCAGCATTGAAAACCATCAGCTGCAGTTAAATGCCGGGCATTATTTACCCACCGACAGCAGCAGTATTCCCACCGGGCGGTTGCAGGCCGTAGCAGGCAGCGCCTTTGATTTTCTACGCCCGCGCACTATTGCTGATGCGCTGGCGCAGGGCGATGCCCAACTGCAGCTGGCATCGGGCTTTGACCACTGTTTTGTTACGGCGGCTCAGCCTTATAACGCGCTGCACCAGCAAGCCAGGCTGCATTCAGCCCAAAGCGGCCTGACATTAACCGTGTACAGCACCCAGCCAGGCATACAGCTTTACAGCGGTAACTTTCTGGCAGCGCCTTTTGCACCGCGCCAGGGCTTGTGCCTGGAAGCGCAAAACTGGCCGGATGCACCGAACCAAAGCGGTTTTCCGTCGGCGTTGTTGTTAGCCGGACATTGGTACGTTCAGGAAATTATTTACAGTTTTCAATAATATAACAATATACCGGCACTATGGCCGGCTTTTGACAGGATAGCAGGAAGAACCATTATGACATTAACCAACTTAGACCTGACCATACTGGTCTGTTATGTGCTTGGGCTGTTGTTAATAGCTTATGCCGTATCACGCGAGAAAGCCGGCCACAGCAAAGACACTAACGATTACTTTCTGGCCGGTAACAGCCTGCCATGGTGGGCAATAGGGGCTTCGTTAATTGCGGCCAATATTTCTGCCGAGCAGATTATCGGTATGTCCGGCTCTGGCTACGCCATTGGTTTGGCTATCGCATCTTATGAGTGGATGGGCGCTATTACGCTGATTATTGTCGGTAAATACTTTTTGCCCATTTTCTTAAAACGCAAAATTTACACCATGCCGCAGTTTTTACAGCAGCGCTTTGATAACCGCGTGCGCACTACCATGGCGCTGTTCTGGCTGGCGGTGTATGTGTTTGTTAACTTAACTGCCGTATTGTGGCTTGGCGCGCTGGCTATTAACACCGTAACAGGTGTCAGCTTAACCAACAGCATGTTATTGCTGGCCGGTTTGTCGGTGGCGTACTCGTTGTACGGCGGTCTAAAAGCAGTGGCTTTTACCGACATTATTCAGGTGGTGCTGCTGGTAGGCGGTGGCCTGTTTTTATCTTATATGTCGCTGCAGGCGCTGGGCGACGGTAATGGGATCTGGTCTGGCTTCAGCCGTTTAATGACTGAGGCGCCGGACAAGTTCGATATGATTTTAACGCCGGACAACCCGCACTATATCAGCCTGCCCGGTATCTCGGTGCTGATTGGTGGCATGTGGGTAATGAACCTGAGTTACTGGGGCTTTAACCAGTATATTATTCAGCGCACCCTGGCGGCGAAAGATCTGGCCGAAGCACAAAAAGGTATTGCCTTTGCCGCATTCTTAAAGTTGTTAATGCCGGTTATTGTGGTGCTGCCAGGCATTGCCGCCACCTTATTACTGCCTGCGCTGGATAAACCGGATCAGGCTTATCCGCAATTAATGAGCATGATGCCGTCCGGTATTAAAGGGCTGATCTTTGCCGCTTTAGTGGCTGCAGTATTGTCCAGCCTGGCATCTATGACCAACAGCATCGCCACCATTTTTACCATGGATATTTATTCTCAGTTAAAACCGGCGAAAAGCCAGAAACACTATGTATTGGTTGGCCGGCTGGTAAGCCTGCTGGCACTGGGCGTGGCGTTAATGACAGCTAAACCGTTATTGGGCGAATTTGATCAGGCATATCAGTATATTCAGGAATTTACCGGCTTCTTTACGCCGGGCATAGTGGTGCTGTTTATGCTGGGTATGTTCTGGCGCCGCACCACGCCGCTGGCAGGATTACTGGCAGCCATTGGTAGTGCGGTGTTATCGCTGGTGTTTAAATTATTCTGGCCTGAGCTGCCGTTTATGGATCGCGTGGGTTTGGTGTTTATCAGCTGTTTGCTGCTGGCGGTAGCGGTATCCTTATGGCAAAAGCAAGGCGAGCAGCCCAATGCGGTGCAACTGAACGATATTCAGTTTAGTACCCGCAGCAGTTTTAACTTGTCGGCTGCTATTGTCAGCCTGATCCTGGTGGCGTTTTACGCAGCCTGGTGGTAACAACAGGAGCCATAACAATGAGAAAAATCAGTTTAGTTACGACAATACTGGCCGCGCTGTTACACAGCACAGTACAGGCCGACACGGTAGCCGTAACCGACGGCGTAATGCACTGGCAAAGCGGCTCCCTGCAGGGGCAGGAAGTGGCGCTGTTTGGCGTAAATTACAGTGCCCCCTTTGCCTATGGTTACCGCGCACTGGAGCGCCTCGGAGTTGATCATAAACAGGCGATAGACATGGATGTGGCGCACATTGCCAGATTAGGCCTGGACGCCTACCGTATACATTTGTGGGATCGCCAGTTAGCCGACGTTGACGGCAACCTGTTACAAAACGAGCATCTGGCGTTATTTGATTACCTGCTGTTTAAGCTGGGCCAGCATAATATTAAAGCTATTATCACACCGATTGGCTGGTGGGGCAGTGGTTACCCCGAGCCGGACCCGGACGAACAAAGCTTTGCCACCCTGTTTAGCAAGTCGCAAATGAATCAGTCGGCCAAGGCGATAGCGGCGCAGCAAAACTACCTGACACAAATTCTGCGCCATATAAACCCCTACACCGGGCTTAGCTATGCCAATGATCCAACTGTTATCGCCTTTGAGTTATTTAACGAGCCGAAACATGAAACGCCGGCGGCACAAAGTGCGGCCTATATTGAAAAACTGATTGCCACCGTGCGTGCTGCCGGTGTCACCAAGCCACTGTTTTATAACACCAGCGAGCAGGGGAATGATCAGGCTTTTGCCACGGCGCTGTGCAACAGCAGTATTGATGGTGTGGCCTATCAGTGGTACCCGACTGGCCTGGTTAAAAACCATACTATTCTGGCCAATATGCTGCCGACAGTGGCGCACTATACCAACCCTTTTGCCGCCATCAGCGCATGTAACAGCAAGGCGAAAATGGTGTACGAGTTTGACGCCGCCGATGTCGCCAGCACAGTAATGTACCCGGCTATGGCGCGTAGTTTCCGTGCGGCCGGTTTTCAGTGGGCCACCCAGTTTGCCTACGATCCGGCGGCCATGGCACATACCAATTCAGACTACAACACGCATTTTCTGAACCTGCTGTATACACCGGGTAAAGCCATAAGCTTAATGATAGCGGCCGAGGCCTTTCGCCGTTTACCACGCGCCGGGGATAGTGGCGATTACCCGGCCAGTAATCAGTTTGCCGGTGTCAGCCTGAACTACGCGGCTAACCTTAGCCTGCTGAATACAGATGACAAGTTTATCTACAGCAACAGTAACCAGATTAAGCCGGAGAACAGCAAAAAATTGCGGCAAATTGCCGGTGTCGGCAGCTCTGTACTGGCACAGTACAGCGGCAGCGGTGCTTACTTTTTAGATAAGCGCGCCGACGGCCTGTGGCAACTGGAGCTGTACCCTGATTTACAGCCACTGCAGGATCCGCATCAAAGCGCCAGCCTGCGCCGTGAAGTAGCCAGGTTGTATCACAACCAACAACAGCTGAGTCTGCAACTGGCTGATTTAGGCCAGCGCTTTTACGTTAAAGGGCTTAACGATGGTAACAACCTTAATACTCAGGCTAAAAACGGCACGGTAAGTTTAACGCCGGGCATTTATTTACTGGCTAAACAGTCGTCACAACTAAAGCAGGTTGATAGCAAGCTGAGCTATTTACTGCCAAAAACATCAGCAACAGAGCTTAGCGTGTACCATCAGCCGCAACGCCAGGCCAGCCTGAGCGACAATATTCAGTTTAGCCTGCAGTTAGGCGCAAACGAAGCGCCGCAAAAGGTTGAGCTGATGCTGCGCTATGTCGGCCACCGTGAGTTTACTGCGATACCCATGCAAGCCGAAGCCGGTGGCATTTACCGGGCTGCACTGCCGAAAACACCGGCCTGGCAACAAACCGGCTTGCTGGAGTATGCGGTAACCGTTACTACGCCACAGCAGCAGTTAACGTTTCCTGGCAGCAGCCAGGGTTCACCGCTGCAATGGGATTTTGTACCGCAGATGCCTTACTGGAACCTGCAACTGCAACAAGCCAATGTACCGGTAGCGCTGTTTGATGCCACGCTGGACCGGCAGAATAACCTGTACCCGAAAGACGAGCGGGTACGGCAGGATCTGGTTAGCGGCCAGCAAGGTAAGGGCCTGGCACTACGCCTGGCAATTGAAGATTTACAGGCTACAGCACCTGAGCTATTACTGCGTGTTACCCCCGCACCGGATAACAGCCTGCTGCAGCGCGATTTAACCGGTTACAACACCCTGGCAATAAAAATACGCGCGGTTAAGCAAAACGAGCAAATTGAACTGGCGCTGTTAAATGCCGATGGTCTGGCCTTTGGTGCTGAACTTAACGTCAGTACCGAATGGCAATATCTGCTGCTGCCGTTAAACACACTACGCAGCACAGCCACGGCATTGCCGCAGGCTTTTCCAACCTTTATGCCGGCACTGTTACCTGCCGCACAAGCTGGCCAGGCCTGGCCGGCAAACAGTGATTTACGCCAGTTGCAAGGCGTACAACTGCGCTTTAACGCCAGTGCTTATGCCCCGGCAGCACTGGGTGGCTGGCATGCAGTTGAACTGGCAGAAGTCAGTTTAATTAAGCGCTAAACAGGCTGCATTAAAGCCAGCGTTCAGGGGCTGTTGCTGTGATCCGGCAGCAGCCCTATAATTGCCGCTTTGTTAACGCCCACATCAAGGAGCTTTATGGCGCTGCAGCAACAATCGCCAACGGCTCAGCCTGCTGTGCAGTCGCAGCGGGTTAATATTGGTACCGGCCAGCGTCTGGCGTTGGGCGCAGGCTTTTTTGCCATGTTTTTTGCCGCACAAAGCGTGAATGTGCTGGCGGTACCGTTTTACCAGATGACACTGGGGGTAGACCCGTTTTTACTTGGCCTGGCACTAACCCTGCCGGTGTTGTTGGGGACAGTACTGGGGCCCTGGGTTGGCCATTTATCTGATCAGAGCAAAAGCCGTTTTGGCCGGCGCAGGCCCTTTATTCTTATTGCGTCCTGGCTCAGTTGTCTGTGTTTTGGTTTGATCTGGATGGTGCCTGCTCATTGGAGTGAAACCGCGCAATTGCTGTATTTTGTGTTGTGGTCGTTAGCCTTTTACATCGCCGCCACCTTTGTTGCCGTGCCGATGACCTGCCTGGCCTATGAAATGAGCCCCGATTATCATCAACGCACCGAAATTATGGGCTTTACCACCTATTTTCTGAAGCTCGGTTCCTTGTTGTATCAGTGGTTGTTTCCGCTGGCGCAACTGGCGTTGTTCAGCAGTGTGTTTGTGGGTATCCGTTATGTTGGCTGGGGGGTAGCAGTTTTTATTCTTGGTGTGCTTGGTTCACTGGCGGCTATTTACAGCCGCGAGCGTGCACCACGGCGGGCCCCCTTGTTACCACGCGCCGGTTTGCGCGACAGCCTGGCCAAACTGGGAGCAAACCGCTCGTTGCGGGTGTTGTTATTGCTAACATTATTGCAGTTAGGTGGCGGTGCCTACAGCGCCGGTATGGATTACTACCTGCTGGTGTATTTTATGTTTGACGGCAATATTGCCGAAGGCGCCATATGGAAAGGGGCCTTGTCGGTAGCTTATGCGGCGCTGGGGTTTGCTACTGTACCCTGGCTGGTGCGCCTGTCGTCACGGTATGGCAAAGTGCGGGCGCTGGTACTGATTTACTGGCTAACTGCGCTGGGTGGTGCTTTAAAGTGGTTTATTTTTACGCCGGGTACCGGCTGGTGGCTGTTACTGGACGCGGTGTTTTGCACGGCAATATGGACAGCCATGACCATGCTGCTGCCGTCAATGCTGGCTGATGTATGTGATGAAGATGAACTGTTGCATGGTGAGCGGCGGGAAGGGTTGTTTGTTGCTCTGCATAACTGGGTGAGCAGTATCAGTGTGGCACTGGCATTGTTGCTGGCCGGGCTTAGCCTGAACCTGATTGGCTTTGACGCTAGGCTTGGCGGGGCCCAACCGGAGCAGAGTATCTTTGCTATGCGGCTGATCTTGAGTTTCGGTACAGTGTTGTTTAGTTTACTGTCACTGATTTGCTTACGCTATTACCGGCTGACAGCAGCCCGCAGCCAGCAAATCAGCCGGCAGTTACTGGTACAACATAGCCAACAATAACACTAATGATGTTTTACAGAGCAGAACGGTATTTATGGTAACCATTAAAGACGTAGCCAGAGTAGCAGGGGTGTCGATAGCAACGGTATCACGGGTGATCCACGACGGCCATCAGGTGGGTGATGCCTGCCGCGCCCGGGTTAAAAAAGTGATTGCCGAGCTGGGTTACCGGCCAAACAGCAATGCCCGGGCGCTGGTGAGTAAAACCACCAACACACTGGGTGTGGTAACGCCTAAACTGTCAATGCCGTTTTTTGGCAGCCTGGCCAGTGGGGTAGAAAAAGCCGCCCGTGAAAGCGATTACAAACTGCTGATGAGCAACTCGTTGTACGAAACTAAATCTGAGCTTGAAGCAATAGATTCGCTGCGTGATCACAATTGCCGCGCCATTATTCTGCACAGCGAGTACTCAGACGAGAAAACCCTGCTGAAACTGGCGGCGGAAATTCCGGGCCTGGTGTTAATTAACCGCTATATTCCAAGCCTGGCGCACCGCTGTGTCTGGTTGGATAACGTGGCCGGTGCATGCCAGGCTACCGATCATCTGTTGCAAAAAGGCCACCGCCAGTTTGCTGTAGTAACCAGTATTTACCAAAATGGCGATCCGGAGTTTCGCCTGCAAGGTATTCGTAAGTCATTGAAGCAGGCTGGTATTGCTCTGACAGAACAGGCGGTGGAAGAATCTACCGCCAATATGGAAGGCGGCGAACAGGCCGTTAATGCTTTGTTGGCCAAAGGCATAAAGTTTACCGCGCTGCTGGCCTATAACGATTTAATGGCTATTGGCGCTATTCATGCGCTGTTTGCAGCCGGGCTGCGGGTGCCAGAGGACGTGTCGGTGATTGGTTTTGATGATTTAATTGTCAGCCGAGCCTGCCGGCCACGGCTAACCACTATGCACTACCCGGTGGAAGAAATGGCCGCTTATGCGACTAAACTGGCGATTGAATTAAGTGCCGACAAAGACGATATACAACACCGCACCCATTTGTTTATCCCTAACCTGATTGAGCGCGATTCTGTTGCTGTTTGTAGTACAGCGCAAAAATAACGAGGCCTCTTTTAGCGCTGCTGTAGCGCTACAACTGCAGCTGCTTGGCGTGCGGCACATTAAGCTGCTGGTGGCTGACGATAACCAGCAAGCCGTTGCGTTGGCGCGCCAGCAAGGCGTTAAGCACATGCGCTGTGGTTACCGGGTCCAGGCCGGCAAAAGGTTCGTCCAGCAGCAATACCGGCCGTTGTGTTAACAACAAGCGTGCCAGGGCAATGCGCCTGGCCTGGCCGCCGGACACTGCGGCACCGTATTCACCGATAACCGTATCTAACTGCTGCGGCTGGCTTTTGGCCCAGTTGCTTAGTGCAACATCATCCAGCACCTGCCACAGCCGGGCATCGGTTGCATCTGGCGCGGCTAAGCGCAGATTTTGCGCCAGAGTTAAATCAAATAAATCTGCTTGTTGCGGCAGGTACGCCAGAGTATTGCTGAGTTGCCATTCGCCATAAGGCAGGCCGTTCAGGCTAATATCGCCGCTAAAAACCAGCTGATTAGCCAGTGCCTGCAATAAAGTGGTTTTACCACTGCCGGAGGCACCACTTATAAGCAGCACCTCACCGTTTTGCAGGGTAAAGCTAACCTGCGACGGGCCAACTAAGGCACCGCTCTGGCGCGCCGATAACCGGTTGACATTCAGGCTAAGCGGGGCGGCTGGTTCTGGTTTATTAAGCTGTGTTGGCGCACTGACATCCGTTAACCGGTTCAACCGGTCGCGGGCGGCGCTGCTAAGGCCCAGTGCAATAAAACTCTGACATAGCGGCAATAACACTTCATACAGCGCCCACAGTGCCAGCATGGCAGCCAGCAGCAGCGGCACGCTGAGTAAGTTAGTGGCGACCAGCGCGCTGCCTTGCCACAGCAGTGCCAGCAAGCTCAATGCCAGCAGGCTTTGCTGTAATAAAGCCGTGCGGCTGATTAACTGTTGCTGGCGCAACTGTAAATTCAGGCAGGCCTGATCCTGCACACTAAAGCGGCTGATGTTATCCGGCCAGCGCTGCCACAGCAGTAACGATGTCAGCATAGATAGCGGCTCCAGCAATAGCCTGCGCCGCTGTGTGCTGGCGTCGGTATCCTGTAGTGTCAACGCTTTGGCGCGGCGCACGCTAAGTAGTGGTAACGCCAGTGCCAGCAACAGGCAGGGAGCGGCAGCAAGCAGTAGCGGCGGTGCCAGCAAATACCAGAACAGCAGCACCAGCAAGGTTAAACAGCAGGCCCAAAGCCAGGGCGCAACAACTTTTAGCGGAAACTGATCGAGTAAATCGATATCAGCAACCAGATGTTGCAGCGTATCTGCCGAATGGCGGTTATTGTGCCGCTGTTGTGCCAGTGCGCTAAAGCTGTGTACGCGTAAATCTTTTAACAAGCCAAGGGCGGCATAGTGCGAGGTTAAACGCTCGGCATAGCGCCCGGCTGTGCGGCCAATGGCACACAGGCGGATAATCGCCGCCGGGCGGAAGTAGTCAAAACCATAAGCGCCCACGCTGGCCAGCCCTGCCAGCGCAGCGGCGCTGATAAACCAGCCGGATAATGCTAATAAGGTTGCTGCAGCCAGTAAAGTAACCAGCCCCAGTAGTAAAGCCAGTAACCAGGCTTTGCTGCGGCTTTGCAGCAGGCTGCGCAAACGAATACTGCGTTCAGGCGCAGGCAGGCTCTCAGGCTTTAACATACTGCACTCCGTCAACCGGGTTAACTGCCGGGTTAATTGCGGGGTTGGACAGCCGTATTATGTTATCCAGCCAGTCCAGGCCATGTAGCTGATGGCTAACAATAATCAGGGTTTTACCCTGGCTCAGGGTGCCTATCAGCTGGTGTAAACGATAAGCCGTAGCGCCATCTAAATGCGCGGTGGGCTCGTCCAGCAGCCAGACTTTAGCATCGCGCAATAACAACTGTGCCAGTGCCAGCCGTTGCAGCTGGCCGCCTGACAAACCCTTACCTCGCTCACCCAGTACAGTGTTAAGGCCAAGCGGTAATTGTTGTATTAACGGCCACAGCTCTACCTGTTGCAGTGCAGTTATCAGTTGTTGATCTGTGGCATCAGGTGCGGCCAGGCGCAGGTTAGCGGCAATGCTGGCAGCAGCAATACTGCTGTACTGCGCCATATAGCCCAGTTGCTGCTGCCAGTGGTTGCGCTCAAGCCGGGTTAGCGGATGCCGGTTGATCAGAATATCGCCCTGATAGGGCACAAAACCCAGCAATGCATGCAACAGGCTGGATTTACCACAACCGCTTGGCCCCTGCAGAGCAACGCGCCCGCCACTGTTTATAATTAAGCTAACCGGTGCCAGCCGCTGGCGCTGCCCGGCAGTTAAAATATGCAGTTGCTGCAGCTTAATATCCGGCGCACTGCTTAGTGTCAGCTGTTGTGTACCGGGGTGTTGCCAGGCCTGGCGCTGTAAAATGGGGTTTAGCTCGTCAATTGCCGCTTCGGCCTGAGCTTTGGCATGGTAATCGCTGCCAAGCTGGCGCAGCGGTGCGTAAAACTCCGGCGCCAGCAGCAAAATGAACAACGCCCCCTGGTACGGCACAGGTATAATCTCTTTGGCCCAGGGCAAAATACCCAGTAACCCCAGGCCCAAATATAAGGCTAGCAGGGCAATGGCCAATGCTGAGAAAAACTCCAGCACCGCGGAAGATAAAAAAGCTAATTTCAGCACGCCCATACTGCTGTCACGGTAGCGCCCGGCTGCATTGGCAACCGATTGCGCAGCGCGTTCAGTAGCCTGCAATTGCTGCAACGTAGCCATGCCACGCACTAAATCGAGAAAACGGCCACTCATGCGGCTAAGCTGTTGCAATTGGCGCTGGCTGGCTGTGGCCGCAGCATTGCCCAGCAAGATCATAAACAGCGGTACCAGCGGCGCGGTAACTAATAAAATAACTGCCGCCAGCGGGCTGTAAACAAAGGTGGCAGCAACCAGCAGTAACGGTGTGATCAGCACCAGATAACGTTGTACATAATAGCGGCTGATAAAACCATCCAGTGCATCAACCTGCTCCAGCAGCTTGCTGCTTAGGCTGCCATCGTTACCATACTGGTTTTTAGCCGGGCCGGCATCAGCCAGTTTGGCCAGCAACTGTACACGCAAACTGCTGCGGATATGCTGGCTGGCCTTTAAACTAAGTTGTTCACGCCAGTATTGCAATGCAGGCCGCCCCAGCAGGCACAGCACCAGCCAGGGCAGGCTGCTAAGCAGTTGGCTGCTGTTAACCGGCAGGCCTTGCTGGCTGGCAGTAAGCCAGCCGGCAAACAGGCTGGCCAGTAAATAACATTGCCAAATAAACAGCAGGCTGGTGCTTACGGCTAACAGCAGAGCGCAGTTAAGCCGTTTACGCTGGCTTTGCAGCAGTGTTGCCAGCTGCAGTGCCGGTTGGCTTGGGCTAGTCAGCTTGGGTGTCCTCGCCTTCGTAGCCTTTAAATTCCAGCCACATGGCATTGATAATGCCAAATGAGCAGGCCATTAATACGCCTAAAATCCAGGCAAAATACCACATAATTTGCTCCTTTTTTCCAACTGAAGATCAGTACAGTGAGTGGCTGTTATCACGGATATGCTGCTCGTTTAAGCGCCCGCGCATAACAAAGTAACTCCAGGCGGTATACGCTAGGATCAGTGGTACAAAGATACAGGCCACCACAAACATGATCATCAGCGTGCTTTCGCTGGCGGTGGCGTCCCACATTGTCAGGCTGTGTGCCGGCGTACTGCTGGACGGCATAACAAAGGGGAACATACTAACGCCTGCTGTCAGCACCACCATGGCAATAGCCAGTGACGAGCTGATAAAAGCGGTAATATGGCGCTGTGTTTTGCTGGCCAGCGCGCAGACTACAAAGCCCGCCACGCCAAGCGCCGGTACCAGCCACAGCAGCGGCCATTTAGCGTAGTTGCTAAACCAGGCTCCGGCACTTATCAGTACGGTTTTGTCGGTAGTACGGTTGGCGCCGTTGGTGTCAATAAGGCTGGTAACGCTATAGCCATCTACCGCCAGAAATAGCCAGACACCGGCCAGTACAAAGATAGCCGCACAAACCAACGCCAGCACTGCTGACAGGTTTTCACTGCGTGCTTTTAGTTCGGCTTCGGTTTTCAGCTGCAGGTAAGTGGCGCCATGGTTTAGTATCATCAACAGACTTAACACGCCGGCCAGTAGGGCAAAGGGGTTAAGTAGTGCCCAGAAACTACCGGTGTAATGCAGGCGTAAAATGTCGTCAAAGTAAAAGGGGACGCCTTGTAGCAGGTTGCCAAAGGCCACACCGAAAATCAGTGCCGGTATGGCTGAGCCTGCAGTAAGTGCCCAGTCCCAGCGGTTGCGCCATGCTTCGCTGTCAATTTTAGCGCGGTATTCAAAGCCGATAGGGCGTAAAAACAGCGCAAACAGCGTTAACATTAAGGCGATATAAAAGCCACTGAACGAGGCGGCATATACTGTGGGCCAGGCGGCGAATAAGGCACCGCCAGCCGTAATCAGCCATACCTGGTTACCGTCCCAGTGCGGCGCTATGGCGTTGATCATAACGCGGCGCTCGTCGTTGCTTTTGCCCAGCACTTTTAACAAAGCCGCCACGCCCATATCAAAACCGTCGGTTACTACAAAGCCAATCAGCAACACGCCAATCAGCAACCACCAGATAAACCTTAGTGCTTCGTAATCCATGTTATGCCTCCTTCACGTTAGCGGGGCTTTCTAAATCATACTTGCCGGTATGCAGGGCTGAGGGCCCGAGCCTGGCGTATTTAGTCATCAGCCACATTTCGATAATAACGAAGATGGTATACAGCACCGCTATAGCACCAAGGCTGAACCAGATATCGCTGACGCTAAGCTGCGATACAGCTAAATGCGTGGGCAGTATTTCACCTATGGCCCAGGGCTGACGGCCGTATTCCGCGACAAACCAGCCAGCTTCGCTGGCTATCCACGGCAGTGGCAGGCTGAACAGGGCAAATTTGAGTAGCCAGCGCGGTTTATCTACAGTGCGTTTGGCGCTGTGCCAGAAAGCTGCAGCAAACAGCACCAGCATTAATACGCCACACGCCACCATAATGCGAAAGCTCCAGAACAGCGGCCAGACTTTAGGTATGGAATCTTCCACCGCCTGAGCAATATGTTCGGCTGTGGCATTGGCAACGTCGTCGGTATAGGCGGTTAACAGCATGCCGTAGCCTAAATTGGCGCTGACTTCATTAAAGCGGTTAATAGTAGCGGGCGATTTATCACCGGCACGATATTGCGTCATCAGCACGTAGGCTTCCTGGCCGCGGATAATACGCTCAAGGTGTTTTTCTTTCAGTTCACTTAAGCCTGCTACTTCTTCTGTTACCGAGCGGGTAGCAATAAGACCAAGCACGGCCGGAATTTTCAGGGCGTAGTCGGTGGTTTGCGTTTGCTCGTTCGGTATGCCAAATACCGTAAAGGCTGCCGGTGCCGGGTGGGTATGCCATTCGGCCTCGACAGCGGCCAGTTTGACTTTTTGCACATCGCCCAGTTCATAGCCTGATTCATCGCCCAGCACTATTACCGACAGCGCACTGGCCAGGCCAAAGGCTGAAGCAATAGCAAAGCTGCGCCTGGCAAAGGGTAAATCGCGGCCTTTAAGCAGATACCAGCTGGAAATAGCCAGCACAAATACTGCGCCGGTAACATAACCGGCTGACACCGTATGTACAAACTTAACCTGAGCCACCGGGTTAAAAATAACCTCGCTAAAGCTGGTAAGTTCCATACGCATGGTGTCGATATTAAATACCGAGCCTATCGGGTGTTGCATCCAGCCGTTGGCGACTAAAATCCACAGTGCCGACAAATTAGTCGCCAGTGCCATCAGCCAGGTAACAGCTAAGTGTTTTTCTTTGCTTAAGCGGTCCCAGCCAAAAAAGAACAGGCCAACCAGGGTAGATTCAAGGAAAAACGCCATTAGCGCTTCTATGGCCAGCGGTGCGCCGAAAATATCACCGACGTAGTGCGAATAGTAAGACCAGTTAGTACCAAACTGGAATTCCATGGCAATACCGGTGGTTACCCCCAGCGCAAAGTTAATACCAAATAACTTACCCCAGAATTTGGTCATGTCACGGTAAATGGTTTTACCGGTCATAACATACACCGATTCCATAATGGCCAGTAAAAAGGCCAGACCAAGAGTAAGAGGAACAAACAGGAAGTGGATCATTGCCGTAAAGGCAAACTGAAGTCGGGACAGGTCTACAATATCCATCTGCATACTCCGCGTGCGCAGGTTAATGTTAGGCAGTACCTATAAAGTAGTACAGCCATAACACTATACAAGTGCAGGCAGCCAGCACTTATGCGCTGGATCAAGCTTTTGTGACTCTACATTAGAATATTTTAATATTTTAGCGTTTGCGGGCTAAGAAAGTGTCTACGGCTTTGTTGGATGCAGCCAGTTTTTTGCGGCCTTGCGGACAGGTTTGCGTTAGCAAAATAAACAGGGTGTCGATCACCAGTTCTTGCGCATTGCGCGCCAGAATAGACGACAGCCGCGCTGAGCTTTCGTCGGCCACGGTATACAAATTCAGCCCGGCCAGCCGGGCAATATTATTAGCACCATAAGCGGTAACACTGATAATTTGCACGCCGTTGCTGGCCGCTTGCTCGGTAATTTTTACGCTGTCGGCGGTTTCACCTGATTCACTCAGTACTACCAGCACATCTTCGGCGGTGTAGTTGGCAATATTAGCCAGTTGCACATGGGTGTCGGTTTCAGCCAGCGCCGCCATACCGAGTTTTTGCAGTTTGTATGAGAAATCTTTTGCTACTAAGGCCGAGCCGCCTTTACCACACAACAATACCCGTTTGGCGTTGCGTAGCATCAAAGCGGCTTGTTCATAGCTGGTTTGTGAGTTAATGGCATGGGTTTTATTCAGCACATTAATTTTGCTGGCCAGCAGTTTCTGGCTCATGGTGCTGAAGGTGTCGTCCAGTGAAATTTCGCCGTGCAGCTTGTCGGCGCTGGCTGGCAACACCTGATGATGCAAGCTGTCGGTAATGGCAAATTTAAAATCCGGGTAGCCTTTGTAACCCAGTTTCTGGGTAAAGCGCACCACGCTGGCCTGGCTGATGCCAACAGCTTTGGCCAGCATTTGTGATGGCATGTCACGGATATGATCCGGGTTGGCCAGAATATATTCTGCCAGTTGCTGCTCTGCACGCGGAAATTTTTCGCGCAGGGCATGAATTTTGTCGAGTACAGACATCCGGTATTCCTGTTTGTAGCCTGATTGGCTCAGTATAGTAAAGCGGTTTTAACCAGCAGCTTATTATGAAGGGAGGGAATTGAAAAGCCCGGCCTGCAATACAGGCCGGGAAACACCGTGTCCGGGATTAGAACGCGGGCTTGTAACGCAGCGAAATACCTATAGTGCGGCCCAGAACCGGGTAGTCACTTACAGTATTAAAATGGTTGGCGCCAGAGAACGGCAATGGCGGATCTTTATCCAACAGGTTATCAATACCGGCAGTCAGGCTTAGCTCATCAGTTGCCTGCCATGATGCGGATAAGTCGATATAGTTTTGTGCACCAATGCTGACACTGCGATCGGCAGCACTTTCTACTTCGCCAATACGACGCCAGCCCAGCTGTACGCCCAGGGTGTCGAGGTTCCAGTCTAGTGTCATACGGTGTTTGTAGTCTGCCTGCAGCACGCTGGCAAAGTCGCCGGAACAAGCGCTGCCAAAGGTGCCTTTACAGTCAATGGCTGGCAGGGTGGCGTTGTCTTGCCGGGTTTGTTTGGTAATAATGGTGCCCTGATACGCCAGCTTCATACTGCCACCCATCACTGCTGGTGCGTCGAAACGGTAATTAACGGCCAGGTCAATGCCATCCTGCTTAACAGCTGCCAGGTTAAAGTCGTTTACAATAGCAGTGCTGATTAAACCGGTTTGCGGGTCGCGCAGTACGGCGTCACACAAGGGGTTACCGGCAACCGGGTTGTCGATATAACAGTTTTTCAGCGCAGCAGCAGGCTGGATCTGGCTTACTGCATCGGTAATTTCAATGGTGTAGTAATCCAGCGTTACATCAAACCCTTTCAGGTAAGACGGCGTATACACCAGGCCCAGCGTAGACGACACTGCCTGCTCTGGCTTAATGTTAGGGTTACCGCCATAGGTGTAACTGGCAGTAGAGGCATCAAACGGCGTACCCACCGGCGCGGCACCATAACGGGCGCACTGCTCGGCATTACCGGTGCCCAGTAAGCATGGGTCACCGTCAAAGCGGCCGGCAAAGCGTGGTACAAACTGTTCGCTGGTTTGATCAAATAACGCCAGTGACAGTGCCGTGATTGGGCTGGCAAATTCACCTAAGTTAGGTGCCCTAAACGCCGTCTGGCGGCTGGCACGAATACGTACATCGCTGTTTATTGCCCAGTTAATGCCCAGCTTCCAGGTGTTTTCAGCGTCGGTATTAGAGTATTCTGAAATGCGGTAAGCACCTTCAAAGTCAAGCTGATCGGCAAAAGCGGTGTCAAACAGTAATGGTACCAGCACTTCGGCATAGACTTCTTTACTGTCGAAGCTGGCGTCCATGTCAAATACACCCGCTGATGAGAAGCTGGTGCCGTTACGAAACGCATCGCCCGGCGTTTGTTTACCGGTTTCTTTGCGGTATTCATAGCCCAGCGCATAGCTTACTGTACCGGCCGGTAATTCAAATAACGGGGCTGAATCGCCTGAAATGGTAGCAGCCATTACGCTTTGTGTGCGCTCGCGGTTGGCAAACAACAGCGGCACGCTAAACGAGCTTAAATCCAGTTGCGGATCAAAAATATCTACTGTGTTGGCCAATGCGCCAAAACGGCTGACACCGCTATTGTTGTTGCGGTAGGCATTGTTATAAATGCTGGAGGTTTCATCAGTGAGGCCGTACTGAGCGTAAACGTCGTAGCTTAAGCTATCGGTTAATATGCCTTTTAAGCCCAACTGGAACTGGCTGGATTCGCGCACCGCTTCAGTGTACTGAACACCCAGGCCCAGGTTACGCTCTACATTTACCAGTGCATTGCCGTTGGCATCAAAGCTGATTAAATCACGCACTGCCGCAGGAATATAAGGGTTATCGGCCGTTAAGGTAACCTGCTCGTTAACTGAAATTGGGGTCTGGCCTGCAGAACCGGCACCGGTCACTTTTACTTTGGCATACATGCCGCGGCCATATAGCTCAACATAGTCGTTAAATTCGGTGTTAAAGAATAAACCGGCAGATAAACGGTCCATTGGCTGGGTAAGGTAGCGCTGATCAGTAATATTTACTGTATTACGGCCTGCAGTCACGCCGCCGTTATCGTCAATACCAAAGCTGTTGCCGCTGGCAACGTCGGTATAAAAACCACCGCTGTTAATAATGCTGCCGCTGTTTTGCATTGCCCAGCTACGTTCGCCGGCCAGCAGGGCTTTGCGTTCAGAGTAGCCGACATAGCCGGTAATATGGCCACGGCCATTGGCAATATCGCCACCAAATACGGCTTCAGTATTCATTTTTTCACCGCCACCATCGGCGGTTTCATAACTGGCCGACAGCTCAACGCCATCAAACTTGTCGTCCATAATAAAGTTAACTACACCAGCTACTGCATCGGCGCCGTATACGGCAGCCGCACCACCGGTTAATACGTCTACGCGCTTAATTAAACCGGCCGGAATAATATTCACATCGACCGAGTTGCGAAAACTGAAAGGCACGGCACGGGTACCGTTAATCAGCACCAGAGTGCGGTTTTGGCCCAGGCTGCGTAAGTCGATAGTTGATGAACCTAAAGAGTCACCCACCGTGGCGCCGGTGGCATTGGCACCTGCTGCCGCCTGCGGTAGTTTAGCGGTAATGTCTTCAACGTTAACGGCGCGGTCCAGCTGAATTTGTACTTCATCTACCGAGGCTACCGGGCTTGATGCTACAAGTTCAGTACGGGCGATGCGCGAACCGGTGATGGTGATCACTTCAGTTTTTGCGGTGGCTTCGTCCGTTTGTTGTGCCAGAGTTATTTGGCTGAATAATGCCAGGTTTACTGCTAAAGCCAGTTTTGAAGCCTGGCGCAGTCTGTAACCGGCGGTTTTGCTGCTAAGGTAAGACGCCATCTGTGTATACTCCCAGTTGCTGTAGCTAGAATATCGGGTTTAGATTTGTGAATTTTTTATACATTAGTAACTAGCTTTCGATGAATATATACCCCAATGCAGAATTTTATGCAATTTTATTTAGTTTAAATCTTGGTATTGTCGGATAAATTATTCATGCTACAGTTTGCAACAGTAGTTTTGCTTCAGCCCAACAGGAAAACAGATGCACACACATATTCAGAATTTATTTAATATTGCCGCTAAACCCAGCCGTAAAGTTATTGGCCTGATGAGCGGCACCTCACTTGACGGCCTGGATGTGGCACTGTGTGAACTAAGCGGCGATGGCCTCAATACCCGTATTAACTTACTGCAGTTCACTACGGTAGATTACGATGCCGACTACAAACAGCGGGTAAAGGCGGTATTTTCCAAACGTGAAGTAGACTTGCAGGCAGTAACGCTGTTAAACCCCTGGATTGGCCTTGAGCACGGCCGCATGATTAACCAGTGCCTGGCGCAGTGGCAACTGACAGCTGCTGATGTTGACGTAATAGCCAGCCACGGCCAAACCATTTTTCATTGCCCCAAACGCCAGCATAATCTGGCTGATTACGGTAATGCCACCTTGCAAATTGGCGATGGCGATCATCTGGCTATGGCCACCGGTATTATTACCCTGAGTGATTTTCGGCAAAAACATATTGCTGCAGGTGGCGAGGGCGCGCCGTTAGCGGTGTATGGCGACTATTTACTGTTCAGCAGTAACAGTGAAAACCGCATTATGCTGAATATTGGTGGTATAGCTAACTTTACCTGGCTGCCACAAACGCTGGACGCCGAAGCAGTATTTAGCAGTGATATTGGCCCCGGCAATACGATGATGGATGCGTTTATTCAACAACATTATCCGGGTAAGTATTTTGATGAGAACTCGCTGTTAGCCAAGGCTGGTAAGGTTAGTGAGCCTTTGCTGGGGGCTTTAAAGCAAGATCCATTCTTTGCGCTGGGCTTTCCTAAAACCACCGGGCCTGAAGTATTTAACCTGGCCTATCTTGCTAAGGCACAGCAGGTGAGTGGCACAGAGCAGTTAAGCTATGCCGATATAATGGCCACGCTAAATTGCTTTAGCGCCGATATGATTATCAGCGCCATTAAGCAAACCACTGAAAAGCTGGAGCAGTTTGTTATTTACGCCAGCGGCGGCGGTATTCATAACCCGCTGTTAATGACGCGAATTCAGGCCGCATTGCCGGGCGTAAGCATCAAAACCACCCATGACTTGGGCATTAACCCTGACGCGAAAGAGGCAGTATTATTTGCCGTATTGGCGAATGAATGTTTAGTTGGCGGCAAGCAGAAATTCAGTAACGCCCGTGAGGGTATACCGGGCGTTACTATGGGTAAGGTAAGTTTTGCTGATTAGGGCCCACGCTATGCCGGTTAAGTTAATACTGACGGTTACGGCGGTTGTCGCGTACCAGCCACCAGATCAGGTAGCCAACAATAATAACCGGTAACAGCGTAACCACTAATGAGATACCAACGCCAAGAATAGCGCCGAAAACGCCGAGCACAATGGCAAAAATCGTCGCGGCTGTAGCAAGTAAAGTAGGTAAGCAGTAAATACCTATAACAACTAATAAGATAATAACCAGTGTTCTGTTCATAGTGTTGATCCTTTTAATGTAAAACATGCGGTGTTTTATCATTAAGCAATCAAGTGTTATGCCAGTATTTTTATCTTTTTAAAATTAGTTGGTTAGATGATTTTGCTGAGAGAGTTGCAAACCAGCAGCCAATGTTTTAGTGGTTTTCGCTAATAGTTAGTAAGAATGCAAAGGCGATGTTGCAGCAAAACTTTTGGAGAAATCAGATTAGGGCAGGCCGCAGCCTTGCCCTTTGATTCTAGTATTCCCACCAGCAGTCTTGCCACCAGTCTAAAAACTCGGCGAAGTCGATGTAGCCGTTATTATTGGTGTCGATAAGCTTAAAGCCCTCTTCAACATGACTGACTTTGGTCTTAGGGGCCAAAGCCGTAAGCAGTTCGATAAACTCGGTTAAATCAATGCGGCCATTGCCGTCACGGTCAAAAAAATCGAAGTTGCTTTTTATTTCTGCAATTTGTGCTTCAGACAAATTTTCTGTATTCACGGGTATAACCTTGTTTGTTAATAAAAATAACGCCTCAGTGTACTGCGCATCGAAATGCCTGTCTATGCTACAGGCTAACAGTTCACCGGTATCAGCAATGTATCTGCTGGACTAAACAGTGCAGCGTTACCTTGAATCAGAAAAAAATCACGTTACTTTGTAATGCTGCGTTACTTTTACCGCACTAACTGCGTCAGCAGTTCTTAACATGTTATGTGGTAGGTAAATATGAAATACCCTAAAACCCTTCAGGCAGCACACCTGCGCCTGTTAAACCGTTGCGGGGGATAAGCATATCCCCCAGACTTTAACAGTTTTAACCAGTGATTTAGATGGCGCATAGATGTTAACGAAAATCTGTTACCAGCGTTGCCCTCGCACTCCAACTAAGACTGATCACTTCTGATGATCGGATCAATTAGCAGGCGGCCAATCTGTCAGACCCTTCTCGCTGTCTCCGTAGAAAGTACTTGGATCAGCAGGCGTCAGTGGCAAATTGCCTCGCAGTCGCTCAACCAGATCTGGATTGGATATAAAGGGTCGGCCAAATGCCACCAAGTCAACCAGGCCATCTTCTATACGCTGCCTGGCAAGTTCAATGTCATAGCCGTTGTTACCAATAAAGATCCCATTGAATTTGCGACCCAATGCATCCAGATCGATACCTGGTGGATTAGCGCGGGAACCGCCCGTGATACCTTCTACAAAGTGGAGATAGGCAAGGCCAAACCCGTTAAGTTTCTCAATAAGGTAGCCATAAGTTGCCATCACATCACTGTCCAGGGCTGTGTCGCCTAACTGGGTAGAAATTGGTGATAAGCGAATGCCTACCCGACCAGCACCCCATACATCGACAATCGCCTGAGTAACTTCAACGCTCAAACGTGAACGATTTTCAATTGAGCCACCATAACTATCCTGACGACGGTTTGTGGAATCTCTGAGAAACTGGTCAAGCAAGTAGCCGTTTGCTGCATGGATTTCTACCCCATCGAATCCTGCTTCCTTGGCAAGTTGCGCTGCAGCCCGATACTGAGCGACGATGTCTTTCATTTCCTCTGTTGCCAGTGCCCGTGGAACTGATGGCTCTACTGCTCCCTCGGCGGTGTAAACAGTACCACCAGCACGGATTCCCGAAGGCCCCACCGGCGAAGCTCCGCCGCGCTGCAAACTAACATGGGACAGACTGCCAACATGCCAAAGTTGCAAAACAATCTTTCCATTGTTTGCATGCACCGCTTCTGTCACCGCTGCCCAGCCTTGTGCCTGCTGTGCATTCCATATGCCTGGTGTGCCGGCGTAGCCTCTGCCTTGAGGAGAAATATTCGCCCCTTCGGTGATAATCAGCCCTGCGCTTGCCCGTTGGGCATAATATTTGGCATGCATTGCCTTTGGGATGCCATCTTCTCCGGCACGGGTTCTTGTCATCGGTGCCATAACGACTCTATTCTTCAGAGCGATGTCGCCGGCAAATATTGGCTCAAAGAGCGTGTTATTCATATTTTTTCCTCTGATAGGGTTATGCTGGTTAAATTAAGAACTATTCAACAGGGATCAGTATTTCGTATTGATCCCATAGCATTTTATTGGCCAACATATATCGTTACTAGATGCTATTATTGTGATGCTTTATAACGAAATGAGTTATTTTTATGAATGTTGAAGCCCTGCAGGTCTTTGTTGTTGCAATGTCGTCGGGTAGCTTGGCAGGTGCGGCAAGACGATTAAAGCTCACTCCTATGGCTGTCACCAGGAAAATTGCTGCACTGGAAAATGACTTGGGTGTTCGGTTGATTCATCGTTCCACCCGCTCACTTTCACTCACTGCGGAGGGGGAAGTATTGATGCCGTTTGCAGTGGAAATTCTTGAGGCTGAAGAAGCAGCCCGCGCTGCTGTTTCCCCGAAGTCTGGCGGGGCGACAGGTCTGCTGAGAGTTAGTGCGCCGGTAACGTTGGGCCGCAAAGTCATTTTACCTCTTATACCCCGGCTTCTGGATGAGAATCCGGGGCTGAACATCGATCTCGTTTTAAGTGACGACATCGAGGATATTATTTCATCAGGTATAGATGTAGCTATTCGTATTGCGCCAATGAAAGACTCAGGCTTAATTGCCAGGCCATTGGCAAATAATCCGAAACATCTCTATGCAGCCCCTTCGTACCTCGCAGCCAAAGGCATACCGACTTGTATTGAGGAGCTTGCAGACCATGAGTGTTTAACGTTTTCTGACACAAGCCATTGGATATTTCAGGTAGGTGAAGCTGAGCATTCAGTAAGAATAAACAGTCGATTTACTTCCAGTGGTGTGGATGGGTTTCTGGGCGCGTGTATCAATGGTCTGGGATTAGCGCGGCTATCAGTGTGGGATGTTCGGGATGAAGTGAGCTCAGGGGCTCTGGTGCGCGTAGATTTAAAAGATGCCAGCCCGCAGAATCTATCCGTGTGGGCTGTTTACCCAAGCCGCCGCTACGTCTTACCTAAACTGCATATTTTCATTAATCAACTTCAGGCAAGCTTGCAAGATTGGAGTAAGTGATTTAGCTACAAAAAAGTTGTGGGCCCGGGCTTTGCACCAGCGTCGTCAGTAAAGTTTACAGTTGTTATGCATTTTTGGGCTTAACTTATCTGCTCAATTTTTAGCTGCTGATAGCATTGATAATAATTAATTGGCTCGCTTGTTGTCTGTAATTTCTATAGTGCTGAAATATAATTTCCTACAAAAATTATATTAAAAACATTATGTTAAAAGTAAAACCCTGAGGTGTGTCGGGTTTGTTTTAACTGTGTTAGTGGTCGATATTACAGGTGCGATGTAATTCAAAGCCAACCTTTTTGAACAATATCGCAGGGAAAAATATCATGAAATTAGTATTGTCCGTCACCGGTTACACCCGGGCTGCCACATTTTTCTTGTCAGTTTAGCGTTGATCAATGCTAACGTTTTTGCAGATCAAACGGGCAACTATGTACTGAAGTATGACGAAAAAAATATTACTGAGTATCAGCAAAAGTGGGCCAACATCTACGGGCCATTGGAGTTGGCTGCCGGGGGGGCTGTGTCTCAGCAGGATATTGCTGCCACAGCTATGCCTTTTCAGGTCGCTGATTTTAGTGTTTTCGATCATCTAAAGGAGAGCTATTGAAAGACAGACTGAACTCCTTCGGTATCGGGCATGGCTTGTTTAGTTTATTGAATGCCTACTCCTGCCAACATTCGGAAGCACCAGAGCTGAGTGTGTCCATTCCAATGTCCGAGCGTCTGTTTGGGCAAGGCGCAGCGGGGCGCTGGAGTAAATTTGAAGTGCAGCAAAAAGTGCATTAGACAAGGACTGTGTAAGGTAAAATCAGTCGTTGGCGTTAGTTTGAGAAATAAAGGCACCGGGTGCCTTTGTCGGCAATTTTCGTTCAAATCTGGTGGGGCTGGACAGCTAGCTCCTTTCTACTGAGAATTGCGCGGCGCTGTTGTCCAGCGCCGGCTGATGCTCTACAGCGATTTCAGGAAGGCCAGCAGGGCTTCGCGATCTTCAGTGGGTAAATTAACAAAGCGGTTTTTAATCACTTCAGCTTCGCCGCCGTGCCATAAAATAGCCTCGGTTAACGTGCGGGCGCGGCTGTCGTGTAAATAACCTACCGGCGCGCCTGCCGCTACGTATTCGGTGTAGCCAATACCCCATAAAGCTGGCGTGCGCCACATGCTGCCTGTTGCCAGGCCTTCGGCGAAATTATCGGCCAGCTCTTCGCCCATATCATGCAACAGCATATCGGTATAAGGCCGGATAGTTTGGTTGCGCACTTCGTCAAATGGCGAGCGGGCGCTGGTTTGCACTTCGCTGATATGGCAGGCATTACAGCGGATGGCTTTAAACACTTGCTCGCCCTGGGCTATTTTTGCCGGTTCAACATCCAGATAGGCCATCGGCGATACGCCTTTAGGAAAGCCACTTACCAGGCTGCGCTGTGCCGGTACGGCTAACAGGTGCAGATATTCTGTCATTAATTGCAGCGCTTCATCCGGTAAGCCGGGCTCTGTGCCGCTGGCGGCGTCGCAGTGTTTTGCCCCGGCCAGACAGTCGCGGTTCGGGTAAATAGATGAGGTTACTGACATATCCAGCAGGGCGGCGTTGGCTACCTGGTGGCGCAGGCTGACTTTACCGGCTTTCCAGCCGTAGCGGCCTAAACGTACATCGCCGGTTTCAGGATCGTAAGCATAGTTGGCAGTGCCAAGAACACCATCAGCATCGGGTGTGGTGCGTACCCGCGCTAAAATGGTGTCGTCGTCAATGGCTTCAAGCAGGCCCATGCCTATTAATGGCTGCGCCGAGCGCACGGAATAAGCTTCAGGTACCGGGCCCTCAAAGGCTATTTCCGGTTTACGCAGTTCTACTACAGTACCGTCAGCCAGTTGTACATTCTTTGTGGTAAAACCGGCAACTACAGCAGCGTTACCCCAGTTTTGCACAGCGCCTGTTGTGGTTGAGCGCGCATTCATTTGCATTGCCTGGCCGTATATAGGATGTGGCAGGTAATTACCGTTAGCGTCGGTGCCGGTGGCGCCGGTGCGTATTGCCATAGTATCAAGCCGCTGATTTACTGCCGCCGGGGCGACGCTGCGGCCATTGCTAACGTGGCAGTTAAAACAGGATGACTGGTTAAAGCGCGGCCCTTGCAGGAAACGGCCTGCATCATTGCGGTCATTGCCATCTTCGTTGTGTTCGCCGGTCCACAAATTAGTGTGTAACCAACGGCGTCCTTCCATAAAGCGTTGCATATTGTGCATGCCAATATTGTTATGTGGCTGCTGAAATATAAAAGTGGCGTTGTCGGCATAATCATATGACACCGAGCCCAGGCCGCCTTGCAGGGTGCTGTCAGGCAGTGGCTGGTTCATTAGCCGCGGTTGTACACCATACCAGGGGCGTAAACCCTGGCCCATTACATAGGTCAGCTCATTGGTGTAATAACGAAAGCCACCGTTATCGCCAATGGCATCCATCACTTCGCGGGTAGAGAAAAATGACCCGGTAAACTCAATAATATCGCCTTTTTTCAGCGGCCGTGCTGATACGCTATTACCGTTTGGTACCATTACGCCATCGGCATTGGCTGAGAGGGCTCTGTGGCCAGGGTAGGTGTCAAACACTACGCTACAACCGTCATTTGCACCAATTATGCCACCGTAACCGCTGTCAGGGTTTAACAGCACGCCATTGGCTGGTTTAGGCACTACCGGGCAGGGTGCGCCGTCGCTCAGGTAAGTAGAGTTATCCAGCAAACGGCCAGGGCTCATCCAGCCAAAACCGGTAACGTTGGGTTCGTCAAAACGGCGCACAAAAGAGTGGCCACCGCCTTTTTGCGCTTGCTGGTAATACTGATTGACAATAATCCGTGGCGCGGTAACGCCAGCGACATTGCTGTTATCAATAAATTCGACGCCCCAGGTGCGGTTCTTAAAGTAGTTAGCAATAAAGTTTAAATGTGCACCGGGGCCTTTATCTGCCGGGTTACCCTGGGCATCGACAGTTTCGTTCAGGCCAAAACCAATTTCGTTCCACTCTTCGCCGCGTTCGCGGGCATGGCGTGAGCGCCCGACCATGCCAAAGCGTGTTACCAGGGTGCCATCCGCCAGGGTAAAGCGCACGCTTTCAACCGGCTGTGCCGGGGCGGGCAAAGGCTGACGGCCGCTACCGCTTAGCGGGTAGGGCACATAGGACGTATCCAGCTGCGGCATGGAATTGTCGTTGCCCGGTGTTTGAAATTCGACTTCAAACAAGGAATAACCATACTGAGTATGGCGCTTAACACCCTGCAGACGAACATAGCGGGCATCAATATTCAGATTAAAAAACTCTTCAGTGCGGCCCTGAGCGCCAGTGATATAGCGCAGCTGATACCAGTTTTGGCCATCGTCAGAAATATAAATAGCGTATTCTTCAGCGTAGGCGTTTTCCCAGTGCAGCTTGATATAGCCAATGGCGGTTTTGGCGCCAAAATCAAACTGTAACCAGGCGTTGTCGGCATCGGTCACACCATTGCTCCAGGCGCTTTCCCAGCGGCTGGTTAAATCACCATCAATGGCTTTATCTGCGGTGTTATTGCCATTTTCGTCGCCGGACGAGCTGGCAGATACGGCAAATACCGGCACTGCCGCAGCGCTTTTGTTGTAAGCCGCTGATAACCTGAGCTCTGCCGGTGGTGGCGGTAACGACGGCCCACCTGGTTTGGGCAGTGGTTTAACATCTGCACTGGGTGCGGTTTCAAGCTCAGGCTCGGGTAGGTCGTCTGCCGGGGGCGGCGTTTGTGTTGGCGGTGGTGTTGCAACCGGCGGTGTTACTACTGGTGGCGTAGCTACTGGCGGTGTACTATCGGCACTATCACTGCCACCACCACAGCCCGACACCGCTAACGCCAGTGAAGACACAAGCAACCAGGCCGGCACGATGTGCCTGTTGCTGGCTGGTTTAACACAAGACCATAGGTCCATACCAAATACTCCACAATAAATATAAAAATCAGGGTGTTTCTAAGTTTAGCGACTACAAGGCTGTTAATCATGAGTTAGTAGCATAGTATTTTGTGTAATTAATTGTTTATTACCTGGCTGGTGTGACCTGATGACGTTGATTTGAATGCCTGACTTAAGCTGTACTGCTTTGCTGTTATTTTAATTTAATCTGTACTGCTTATTTTGTAACGCACTGTGTATATTTTCTGCCGGGGGCGCGCGTTACTGTGGTGACTTAAACGCAAGCAGACAGGAGCAAGCAGCATGGAGTTATTCTGGACCTTAGTATTTTTTGCTTTTGCCACCAGTATTACACCCGGGCCAAACAATATTATGATTATGTCGTCCGGCGTTAATTATGGCGTGCAAAAAAGCCTGGCGCATCTGGCTGGTATTCAGCTGGGTTTTTTACTGATGTTGCTGGCAGTGGGGTTGGGGGCCGGGCTGATCTTGCAGCAACAACCATTGTTACACCAAATGATAAAATTAGTGGGTTCGGTATATTTGCTGTATCTGGCGTGGAAAATCGCCAGTGCTGAGCCAAAGCAAATAGAAACGGGTAATAGCAAACCGCTGAGTTTTACCCAGGCGTTGCTGTTTCAGTGGGTAAATGCCAAAGCCTGGGTCATGATTACCGGGGCTATTGCGGCTTTTACCAGCTTACAGGGTGTGTACTGGCAGCAATTAGCACTGATTGCACTGGTATTTTTGTTGGTGGGTTTGCCCTGTACTATTAGCTGGCTGATGTTCGGCGCTGGTTTAAAACGCTTACTAACAGCACCAGAGCAGCGGCGCTGGTTTAACCGGGCCATGGGTGCTTTGCTGGCATTATCGGTATTGCCACCATTGTGGCAGGCATTGCAGTGGTAAACCACAGGAGGGCGTGTGAGTTTTCGTTATCAACAACTGGCTGCCGAGCTGCAACAACAAATAGAGCAGGGCCAATATGGCTGTGGTGATCGCCTGCCGGGTGTGCGTGAGTTGGCCAAACGCCGGGCAGTAAGTGTGTCTACCGTAGTGGCCAGCTACCGGCGGCTGGAGGCCGACGGCTATTTACAGGCCAGTAGCCGCAGCGGCTATTTTGTTAAACCGCGTTATCAGCCTCCGGCACTCAGTAGCAAACTGCAGCAACCGGCCGGGCCTGTTACTGTTTGTAGCCAGCAGATAGCCTTGTCGTTGTCTAAGGCCGCAGCCGATCCGGCCTATATGCGTTTAGGAGCTGCCGTACCGGCGGCGGTTTATCTGCCCCAACATGCGCTACAAAAAGCGCTGCAGCAGGTAATTAAAACCGAACCGGCGCGCTTAATGCGCTATGAAGCCAGCCGCGGTGCAGCCGAATTACGCCGTGAAATCGCCCGGCGTATGGCGTTACAGGGCGCTGTGGTATCGCAAGACGATGTCATTATTACCAATGGCTGCCAGGAAGCGCTAATGCTGAGTTTAAAGGCCGTAACCCAGCCCGGTGATGTGGTCGTGATAGAGTCACCGGCGTTTTATGGCCTGTTGCAGGCGCTGGAAGCTGCAGGTTTAAAAGCGCTGGCACTGCCCACCGATGTGCAAACCGGCATGGCACCTGACGTACTGGAACACGCACTTGAGCAATGGCCGGTAAAAGCCTGCGTGCTGATTGCCAACTACAGTAACCCACTGGGCAGCCTGATCCCGGACGACAATAAAAAGCGCATAGTACAGTTGCTGGCAAAGCGTGGTATAGCACTGATAGAAGATGATACCTATGGCGATTTAGGCTTTAGCGAACCAAGGCCCGGCAGTTGTCTGGCGCTGGCGCCAAAACAGGATATTTTTTACTGCAGCACTTTTTCTAAAACCCTGTCGCCGGATTTGCGCCTGGGCTGGGTAATAGCGCCCAAGCATACCGCAAAACTCGAATACCTGAAGTTTATCAGTAATATAAGTACGGCAGCTTTGCCACAATTGGCGGTGGCAAAGCTGTTGCAAAGTGGCCAGTATGAGCGGCATTTGCGCCAGGTACGGCCACAGTATGAAACGGCGGTGCAGCGTATCAGCAGCAGCATTGGCCGTTTGTTTCCGTCTGGCACCCGCGTTAGCCAGCCACAGGGCGGTTTTGTACTCTGGGTAGAGCTGCCACAAGGCACAGATGCTTATCTGCTAGCACAGCAGGCACTGGCGGAAAAAATCAGCATAGCGCCAGGCACCATATTTTCGCCCACAGCACCGGCCGGTAAAGCCCGCTACGGTAATTTTATCCGCTTAAACTGCGCGGTAGTGCAGGATGCACGGCTGGAGCGGGCATTACAAACCCTTGGACAGTTGTGTCAACAGCAACTGGCAGAAAAAAATGCTTGACTAAAATTTGCACACATGAAAATATGATGACCATAATATTTGGTGGCAAAATGAAAAACACAACAACCGGCGATAAGAAAGCCCGCACCCATGAGCTGATCCTTGATACAGCGGCAAAAGCGATCCGCCGTGGTGGTTACGCAGGTGTCAGCGTGGCAGAACTGATGAAAGAAGCAGGTTTAACCCACGGCGGGTTTTATGCGCACTTCGCCTCGCGTAATGCCATGCTGGCTGAAGCCATGGCCCGGGCGTCAGAGCTTAGTGGTAAAGCCTTAGCACCATTGGTGCAACAAGCTGTGGCCGGGGGCAAAAGCCCGCTACGGGCCCTGGTAGAAAGTTACCTGCGAGATGCCCATTTGGAGGCTGTTGAGCATGGCTGCCCGATAGCAGCGCTGGGTTCAGAGATCTGCCGGCAGCCGGAAGAGGTGCGAACAGTGGCGCTGCAGCAAATGGACAACTTACGTAACGCCATAGCACAGGCTTTACCTGTGCAAGCAAACAAGGATAGCGCAGACGTTATTATGGCAACTCTGGTTGGCTGTTTACAGTTGGCCAGAGCTTACGGCAATAATGAAGCCGGTCGTCAGTTATTGGCAGCCAGCCGGCGCGCAGTGCTGGCGCAGTACGACCAGGCATAATACGACCTGGTAAAATACAGCGATACTATGGAGTGAAAAACCTTGGCCGACAGTTCGGCCTTTTAATTAACATTAAATATGATGGTTATCATATTATCTATTGAGGGTACAAAAATGACATTATCCAATGCAGTAGTATTTATTACCGGCGCTAATCGTGGCATTGGGCTGGAGTTTGCCAAACAAGCACTGGCTCGCGGCGCCCGTAAAGTGTATGCCGCAGCCCGTAACCCCGACACTATTACTCTTGATGGTGTGGTTAAAGTAAGGCTGGATGTAACCGATGCCGCGCAAGTGGCGGCGATACCGGTGTTATATCCTGATGTGACGGTACTGGTGAATAATGCTGGTATTGCCAGGTTTGGTGGTTTTATGGACGAGGGGAGTGAGCAAAGCACCTACGAGCATTTTGAAACGAATTTTTTCGGGCCTTTACGCCTGACCAAAGCCCTGGCACCGGTGCTGGCGGCTAACGGAGGCGGTGCCATTCTGAATGTTTTGTCTGTTGTCAGCTGGCTTAATGCTCCGGCGCTGGCGCCTTATGGTGCAAGTAAGTCTGCTGCCTGGGCATTAACCAACGGTTTGCGGCTGGAGCTTGCGGCACAAAATACCCAGGTAAGCGCTTTACATATGGGTTTTGTCGATACCGATTTAACCACGGCTATTGATGCACCCAAAACGAAACCAGCCGATATAGTTGCCCGGGCTTATGAGGGGATGGCGGCAAAGCAACCGGAAATACTGGCAGATGAGTTAACACAGCAGGTAAAAGCCGCCTTGTCATCAGACAAGGCACATTATCTGATCGGTAACAGATAAGATCTCAATTCTGAACAAGGCAAAAGGTGCTGCTGTGCCAACCGTAACCCCGGCTGGCACAGCAAGCCCTAGTGGCCGCCGCCGAGTGACTTAATCGCCTGGATCATGGCTACCATCACCTTTTGTGCATCGCCGTATATCATTTGGGTGTTATCGGCATAAAATAGCGCGTTTTCTACACCGGAATAACCTTTACCCTGGCCACGTTTTACCACGTATACCTGTTTGGCCATATCAACATTGAGCACCGGCATGCCGTAAATCGGCGAGCTTTTATTGCTGCGGGCGGCCGGGTTTACTGTGTCATTGGCGCCAATTACTATGGCCACGTCGGCTTCTTTAAACTCGCCGTTAATATCTTCCATATCAAAGATAATGTCGTATGGTACGCCGGCTTCGGCCAGCAGCACATTCATATGGCCCGGCATACGGCCTGCTACCGGGTGAATGGCAAATTTTACTTCTACCCCGGCGTCCTGCAGCAGCTTTACCAGCTCGTACAGTTTATGTTGTGCCTGCGCCACGGCTAAGCCATAGCCCGGTGCAATAATCACTTTGCCGGCGTAGCGCATATTAATACCGGCGTCGCTGGCATCAACCGGTTTCTGGCTACCGGTAATATCACCCTGGGCTTCCTCGCTAACGGCACCAAAGTTAGAAAACAGCACATTGGCTACTGAGCGGTTCATCGCTTTGGCCATCAGTAGTGTCAGTAAGGAGCCTGCCGAGCCGACCACCATACCAGCTATCATCAGCGCCGGGTTATTCAGTACATAGCCTTCAAAACCAACGGCTAAACCGGTAAAGGCGTTGTACAGCGAAATAACCACCGGCATATCGGCACCGCCAATTGGCATGGTCATCATTACGCCGTAAATCAGTGCCAGTGCAAAGAAGGTGGCAAATACCGGCCAGCTAACTATGCCGCCATGCCAGATAATGTAAACGCCAATGGCCAGCAGCACTAATAACAGGCTGCCGTTTACCAGCTGCAACGCAGCAAAACGCAGGGTTTTGTTGATACGGCCATCCAGTTTAGCCCAGGCAATAAGCGAGCCGGATAACGCAACGGCGCCAATTAGCCCGCCCAGTACAGCCAGGCTTAGTGACACAGTACCGTGAGTTTTGTAGCCAATCAGCTCTATGGCGGCAATCGCCGCTGCTGCACCGCCGCCCATACCGTTATACAGTGCTACCATTTGCGGCATGTCGGTCATCGCTACTTTTTTACCGCTACGCCAGGCCCAGCCGAGGCCCAGAGCCAGTGCAATCAGTGCCAGTGTCAGGTTAGTGCTAAGATGCGGCTTGGCGGCCTCGTTAACATCCAGCGTATACAAAAAGCTGGCCAGCACGGCCAGTACCATACCCGCACCGGCAACCACAATACCTGAGCGGGCAGTCAGGGGAGACGACATACGCTTTAAGCCGTAAATAAACAAAAAAGCGGCAATAAAATAGCTGCTGTCGATGAGTAAAGCTGCGTTCATGCCTTACTCCTTGTTGGTTTTGCCGGACGGTTTAAACATTTGCAGCATGCGTTCGGTTACCACATAACCACCGGCAGCATTGCCTGCACCTAACAGTACGCCAAGAAAACCGATGATCTGCTCGGGTAATGAGCTGGCATTTAGCAATGCCCACAACGCGCCAACCACCACAATGCCGTGAATAAAGTTAGATCCGGACATCAGTGGTGTGTGCAAAATGGCCGGTACGCGGCCGATAATTTCAAAACCGGTAAAAGCAGCCAGCATAAAAATATATAGCGCGACAAAGCCGGTTAATATAGTGGTGGTGTAGTCCATAACGCTCCCCAAAAATAATGCCTGGTTATTGTTGTTCCAGCGCAGTTTTTACTGCTGCCGGTTTGATCTCGCCCTTATGCGTCAGTATGGTTTTTGCCTGTACTTCATCATCCCAATCCAGTTTAATTTCGCCATCTGCAATAAACAGCTGCAGTAAATTCAGCAGGTTCTTGGCGTACAGCTCTGAGGCATGTTCTGCCAGCATAGAAGGTACATTTAACGGTGCCACTATCGTTACCAGACCTTGTTCTAAGGTTTCACCTGGTATGCTGTATTCACAGTTGCCACCACCTTCAGCGGCTAAATCAATGATCACTGCGCCTGGTTTCATGCCATCAACCTGGGTTTTGCTAATCAGCTTCGGTGAGGGGCGCCCGGGTATAGCGGCCGTAGTAATAACAATATCGGCCTGCTGAATATGCCGGGTTACTACGCTGGCAATTTTGTCTTTCTCTTGTTGGGTTAACTCACGGGCATAACCGCCTTCGCCGCGGGCATCAACGCCGGTATCAACAAATTTGGCACCTAAGGATTCTGCCTGTTCTTTGGTTTCGGGTCTTACATCATAGCCTTCAGTTATTGCCCCTAAACGCCGGGCGGTGGCTAAAGCCTGTAAACCGGCCACACCGAGACCCATTACCAGGCAGCGTGCCGGACGGATTGAGCCTACGGCAGTGGTCATCATCGGTAAGATGCGCGCCAGCTTAGTGGCCCCGAGTAGCGCACCATAGTAACCGGCTAATGCCGCCTGCGACGACAGCGCATCCATGGCCTGAGCGCGGCTGATACGTGGTACCTGCTCCATAGCAAAGCAACTGATGTGTTTATCGCGCAGTAAACGGGTAAGCTCGGGTTCTTTGTGTGGATAAACAAAGCTAAGCAAAATACAGCCGGGCGGCATCAGGTTAATTTGCTCTGCTGTAGGGGGCTGTACTGCCAGCACTATATTGGCTGTTGCCAGTAGCTCTTGCTCTGTATTAACAAAACGCACTGCAGTATAGGCGCTGTCGGGTAATTTGCTGCTAAGGCCTGCGCCGCTGAGCAGGCTGATCCCGCAGCCCAGTTTACTCAATTTATCTGCCACGGCGGGCACCATGGCAACACGTTTTTCGTGTGGCCGGCTTTCCTTCAGCACGGCTACCTGTATTGGCATAAAGCACACTCCTTAAACTAACTGTCTGAGGAGTATAGCCTTTATAAAAAACTTTGCGTCAAAGCGCTCTAAGCTTGCCAGCTATGCCGCAATGCCTGATTTAATGTCGCCAGAATATCGCTGCTTTTACGCAGCACACGTAGTTGTTGAAATAAGTCAGCTGCTTGCGGGTATTGCAGCTTTAAATAGCTGAACCACTGTTTAATACGGTTAGCATAATACTGGCCTTTGTCACCGCTGATCTCAAATTCAGAGTAGCGCATCAGCAGCTCCAGTACTTGCGGCCAGGGCATAGCAGCTGCGCCGGTACGGATGCTTTGTGCCAGGTTTGGCATGGCCAGTGCACCACGGCCAAGCATAATGTCGTTGCAATTGGCCTGTTGTTGACACAGCGCAGCATCGGCGGCATTCCAGATCTCACCATTGGCCACCAGCGGAATAGCTGTTTGTTGCTTAATTTTTGCTATCCATGGCCAGTAAGCCGGTGGCCGGTAACCATCACTTTTGGTGCGTGCGTGCACGGTAAGCATGCTGGCGCCAGCACTGGCAATTGCAGCAGCATTGGCCAGCGTTAGGCTGGTATCGTCATAGCCGAGGCGAATTTTGGCACTGACAGGAAACTGCGCAGGCACAGCGTCGCGCACCGCTTTTACTATATGGTACAGTTGCTCGGTTTCTTTTAGCAGCACAGCACCACCACGGCTTTTATTTACTGCTTTAGCCGGGCAGCCAAAGTTTAAATCAACCCCGGGCGAGCCCAGTTCTACTGCGCGCACGGCGTTCTCTGCCAGCCAGTTTGGGTCTTGCCCCAGCAACTGCACCCGCACCGGCGTACCGGCAAAGGTTTTACCGCCGTTTTGTAGCTCAGGGCAAAAGCGGGTAAAAACCCGCGCCGGTAATTTTTGATCGACTATGCGGATAAATTCGGTAATACATAAGTCGTAGCCGCCAATCCGCGTTAACATATCGCGCATAAGATGGTCGACTACGCCTTCCATCGGCGCCAGTATAATTTTCATCAGCTTTGCGCTGCTCAGACAGAGTAAACGGTATTGATCTGTTGGCGATGCAGCAATTCTGCCAGTTCAGGCAACTGTAGTGGCTCTATGTCCAATACTTCAAGAATGGCACCTTTATGCAGCTCCCATTCCGGGTCCAGTGTGATATTAAACAACTGGCGGCTTTCGCCACTGAAGTGCTCTGCCAGTTTTAACAATGCAAACAGCTGTTTTTCCAGTTCACTGTCGCTTTCCAGCATCAGGGCCGGGCTGTGATGATAGGCAATAACATTACACAGCTCTGGCGTTAAACCCCATGACTGCGCCACCAGATAGCCCAATACTTCGTGACAGGTATGAAAATACTGCTCTTCAATTTCACTGTAACCCCGGCTCTGTTGCAGGCCCTGCTGCATCAATTGTTCGTAATTACTTACCTGCTGCTGAATAAGTGCAATACCGGCGTTATGAAACAAACCCAGGCTGTAGCAGTCGTCCTGAATGTCCTGGCTGAAGTTAAAATGCTTGGCCAGTGTCATGGCGATATTGCCGGTTTGCAAAGCGCTGGACCACAGTTTTAAGCTGAATTTATCATCCCGTCCTTCCGACAGGGTAAAGCGCACCAGCACGCTACGCACCAGCTTTAGCACCCGGCTAACACCAAGAAATTTGCAGGCATGTTCAACAGAGGTAATTTTATGTCGCAGGCCAAAAAAAGCGGAGTTCACCACTTTTAACGTAAAGCCGGCAATACCAATATCCAGGTTTATCAGCGCCGCGATACGTTTAATGTTAGGCTCCGGCAGATCCAGCTGTTGCTGAATATGCTGCAGGATCTCCGGTTGCGGTGGTATGGTAAAGCCATCTAACGCTTGTTCAATTGCTGACATATCAATGGCATGCGCCATAACACCTTCTCCGGTAACAAACTGCCAACTCAGCGGCTAATAGTAAAAGCCGTTAGGGTGAAATGCAAAACAGTTTTAGGGTATTTATCGCCGCTACTATGTCTGCTATGAGTCGAGATAGGGGCGGCCGGACATCAACTGCTGTGCCAGTTGCTGTTCGTTTTGTTGTTCATTCAGTTGCAGATCGTTAAATTGCACATCGAACTGGATCAGCTCTTCATCACCCAGGTGTTGGGCTATTAAGCGATCTGGTACCTGGCCAACCTGCCGGTAGGCATTAATGGCAACCTGGGCAGCTTGTTCCATTAATAATAAAAAATGGCCCAATGGGAATTGCTGGAAGATGTCGGCATCCAGATGGGCCCAGCCGAGTAGATCGCCGCTGATAGCGCCATCGGCATGATCGGTAAACATCATAGATACGGCCGGGCAAGACGGGTTCTCACCTACCTGATATTGTTCGGCGTCTTCGCTGTTAAACAGCAGCACGTAGCCAAAACTTGGGCTGCCCTCAGCATCCATCTCGTCAAATGACGTATCGTACATCAGAAATAATCGATTATCGGTCATGACGTTTTCCTGCTGAAAAAATGGCCGCTAATTTTACCTGAAATTAAGCAGATGCTAAAGGGCGAACTGTAATGATAATGGCAATACCGGTTGATATTGCCATTATCAGCGGTAAATTACGTTTCGCTCTGATAGGGTATTTCCAGTAACAGCGCCAATGCCAGCAGTAAAGCCTGCTCTTCTGTTAAAAGCAGTTTGTCAGCCCGCACACCGGCTTCAATGGCCAGCCACAACTGTTGTTTTTGCTGCGGTGCCAGTGCCAGCAACTGCGGCAACTGTGCGCTGAGGCTGGTAAAGCTGAAATCAGGCCTAGTGCGTTCAGCGGTAAAAGGCAGTGCGGCAATAGCAGCCTGCCAGGCTTGTTGTTGCTTGGCAGTGTCACCGGCAACCTGGCTAACCAAAGAGAGCAGCGAGCTTACTGCAGGTGCCAGTTGGGCCAGGGTTTTACCTGAGTATTTACGGCTTATCTGATCCGGGTCAAATTGCACGGCCACGCTGTGCTCTACAAATTCACGGGCCAGCCAGCTATTGATGTCCGCTGAGCCAGCAGCTTGTATCAGTGCCTGTAATAATTGCTCAAACTGGCGGAATTTGCTTTCGGATAAGGTTTTCAGCGCCGGGATCAATCGCTGCAATAGCTGTACTTGTTGCAGCGCATCAAGGCTTGCCACGCTGTCACACAACTGATCGGTTTGTTGCAGTAGACTGGCAGAGCCCAGCTCTTTAATCAGCCTTAATTGTTTTTGGCGGATATCGTGATCCTGCTGCAACAGCAAACAGCATACCAGCGCTGTGGCGGGTTCTGTCTGGCGGCTGCTGTGTAGCAATAGTAAAGGTAAAGCCTGTTGTAAGCGCTCAGCATTAGTGTGCCTGGCTTCAGTGGTGCTGGCACTGGCATCCGCTGCAGTTTGTGCGGGGCGTGCAGTGGGGTATTTGCCGTTCCAGTGTGGTTCCAGCCGTTTTATCCGCGTGGCCAGTGGTGGGTGAGTAGCAAAAATAGAGGCCCAGCGGCTTATTGCTTCACCAAAAAACAGATGACTGTTCTCGTCGGCATTCTGGTTTTTTATTTTACTTGAGCTGCTATGGCTGCCAATAGCTTTTAACGCACCGGCGATACCGCGCGGGTTACGGGTAAACTGTACAGCAGAGGCATCTGCCAGAAATTCGCGCTGGCGGCTTACTGCAGCTTTAATCAGATTGCCAAAAAACGAACCTACATAGCCTATTACTACTAAACCCAGTGCCAGCAGCACTATACCGCCACCATTATTTTTACTGTTGCCGGATGAGCGGCTACTGGCACGTATTGCTCCGGCTCTGCTGCTGCCGCGCAGCATGTAGTAACCAATATGCCCGAGAAACAGAATACCGTTTAAGATAGCAATAAGACGGATATTCATCCGCATATCGCCGTTTAAAATATGACTGAATTCATGTGCTATAACGCCCTGCAATTCGTCGCGGTTTAATTGTTCCAGACACCCCTGGGTAACACCAATCACTGCATCTGCCGGGCTATAACCAGCAGCAAAGGCATTAATGCCTTGTTCGGGCAGTAAATATACCGGTGGCACCGGTGTATTGGCAGCCAGCGCCATTTCTTCAACTACGTTAAGTAAGCGCCGTTGCAGTGGATCCTGACTGTCGGGTAATAACCGTATACCACCAAGTGATTCGGCTACTGCCTTACCGCCAGCCTTTAGTTGCTGCCATTTAAACAACACAGCTATGGTTACGGCAGCCAGTACGGTGACACTAACCCAGCCGACCAGATCCCAGGGCAGGGTTCGCCAATGCAGAGGCGATGATAAAAAAGCCGGGTCAACAAAGCCTAAACTAATCAGGGCGATAACATTGGTTAGCATCAGCAATAGCAGTACTGCCAGCGTAAACAGCACCACTAAAATACGGGTATTACGCCGGGCTAAATCCTGCTGGGTAAAAAAGTTACTGCTCATGTTTTGCTGTGTTGCTTAAAAGCTAACTTTAGGCGCGGCCTGAATGGCGGCACTGTCAGCAAACTCCAACAACTTGGCATCAGCCGCATGGCCAAAGGCAGAAGCAAGTAGCACCGGAGGAAAGCTTTGTTTGTAGCTGTTGTAATCGGTAACGGCATCGTTAAAAGCCTGGCGGGCGAAAGCTACGCGGTTTTCGGTGCTGGTAAGCTCTTCAGATAATTGCATCATATTCTGGTTCGCTTTTAAATCCGGGTAGGCTTCCATTACCACATTTAAGCGGCTCATAGCACTTTGTAATGCGCCTTCAGCTCCGGCTAATGCACTAATAGCCCCGGCATCGCCGGGATTGTTTGCAGCAACTTTTAACCCGGCCAATGCAGCATTACGGGCGTTAATAACGGCCTCAAGCGTATCACGCTCATGTGCCATATAGGCTTTGGCAGTTTCAACCAGATTGGGGATCAGGTCGTAGCGGCGTTTTAGCTGTACTTCAATTTGGGCAAAGGCGTTCTGAAAGCGGTTTTTCAGTTTTACCAGCTGATTAAAAATGCTGATAACCCAGAATACTATGGCAACTAAAATAGCCAGAATAATCAGGCTGGTCATGATATCTCCGAGGTTATGGGTAATGTAGGTGGCTATTGTTAACAATAATTTAATCAGTGTCCAGCACTTCTTGTTCAAGTAGCATTAAACTGCGATGACGTGCCAGGCTTTGGGTCTGGCTGGTAATTCCTGATGGCTGCGGTATCATAGCCGACCAGACTTTAAGGGGTAAACATGAGCGATTTTCAACATATTTCTGTAGCAAAAACGGCTGAGTTAATGGCTGCAGGTAAGGTAGTTATTGCTGACATCCGCGATGAGCAAAGCTTTGCAGGTGGCCATATTGATGGAGCTTTTCATCTGACCAATGGCAGCTTAACTGGCTTTATGCAGCAGTATGATTTTGAGCAACCGGTGGTGGTGGTATGTTACCACGGTAACTCCAGCCAGGGGGCGGCACAATATTTAGCCCAGCAGGGTTTTGAACAGGTATACAGTATGGATGGCGGCTTTGAAAGCTGGCGCCAGCAGTTACCTTTTGTGAGTGGCGACAGTGCATAAATTTGCCGAGTTAAATTCTGCCCAGGCGGCGCAACTGTTTGCTGCTTATTGTGTAGCACAGGGGCTTGAAGTCAATGCGGTGGTGCAGCAGCCAACGCTGGCAGAACTGTATGGTGCAACAGAGCAATTGGCCCGGATAGAGCAGGAGTTTGCCCGTTTTCTGCAGCAGCCTGCGCATCCGCGGTATCAGGCTGCAGCCTGGCAACTAAGCCAGCCAGACATACAAAAGTTGCAGCATGATGGCTTGCCGGTGTTTAACTGGCGTGAGTTGTGGCGTCAGGCACCTTTAACATCCGCACTGTTGCTGTTATGTCTGCTGGTATATGCGTGGCAACAGCTGGACTGGCGCGCCAGCAGCGGTGCTTTGCAGCTTACTGAACCCACACAGCTGTGGCGCTGGTTTACGCCGATGTTACTGCATTTTTCGTTAACCCATCTGGTGTTTAATCTGGCCTGGTGGTTATATCTGGGCCGCCAGTTTGAACAACGGCTGGGGCTGGTGATGTTACTAAATGTCACTTTGTCGGTGGCACTTGTTTCAAATGCCGCGCAGTACTTTATGGTTAACCCTAATTTTGGCGGCTTATCTGGTGTAGTGTACGGTTTGTTTGGCTATTTCTGGATAGCCGGCCGGCTAAATCCGGCGCAGGGTTTGTATATCAGCCCGGGGCTGGCAGGCTTTATGCTGTTGTGGTTATTACTGGGGTTTTTCGATGTGCTTTGGGTAAGCATGGCAAACTGGGCGCATTTGGGCGGCTTGCTTGCCGGTATGGGCTGGGCCTGGGTGCTGCGTAAACACAAAGGCCGTGCGCATGTGCAATAAAGTGCTTACTGATACAGGTGCTACTGATATAGATACTTGGTAAATAAAATATCTCTGATCATGGCGTTGCCGGTTTCTTTTTTCATCGCCTGCTGCAGTTTATCTAAAATTGCCAGGCGAATTTCTTCACGGCCGGTCAGTGACTTTATCTTGTCTTCCGGCTGTTTGGTGAAGGTGCCGATAATAAGATCCAGTATCAGTGGCTCGTGATGCTCTATGGCGCCCAGATAAGATTTATCTTCAATCATCAGCTCTACAGTAACACGGATATAACCCAGGCTGCGGCGGTTGCCGGATATGTAGTTAGTAACAATATCAGGGTCAAAACCGTAATAGACAATTTCTTTCGGTTGCTGTGCAACAGCCGGGAGTGTTGCAAATAGCAGCGGCACTGACAGTACCAGAGAAAGTAGCAGGCTTTTGATCATAAGTATCACTTTTGGTTGAAGAATAAATGGCGGCAACGACACTAACAGTAGCGTTAAGCATGGCATTTTACCAGCTAACTTAGTTTACAGTAAGCCGTTTTTCTGTGTTGATTACGGCTGAAAAGTCAGGCCGAAGTTGCTATGATGCCGCCAGACTTTTGGTTGCAGAATAGATATTTGTGAGCACTCCCCTGATTTCTCTTGCCCGGCGCTGGCAGGGCGCTAATACTCTGGCGTTACCGGCTGCGTTAGCGCCGTGGATTTTAGAACCCGCATCGTTGACTGCACGTTTAAAGCGGCATTGCCGGCATTTTCGTCTGCAGGTGTTACAGGAATACAGCGCTGTATTACCCGAATTTTTGCAACCTTTGCTACCTGACACTACCGCAGCACAGGTGCGTGAAGTGATTTTATGGTGCGACGATATGCCCTGTGTGTATGCGCAAAGCTGGCTACCGGGGCAAACTATCACCACGCTGCGCCCGCTGGCCGATTTAGGCGAGCGGCCGTTAGGCGACTATATTTTTCAGCATCAGAGCCTGCAACGCGGCGCTATTGAGGTTGCACAACTTGACGTGATGCTGCCGCAGCTGAATATTGCTGCCCACTGTTATGTACGTCGTTCTGTATTTCAGCTGGAAGGCCTGCCACTGTTGGTGGCTGAAGCTTTTTTACCTGATATCAGTAAACTGGAAGCGACCTGGCAATGAAACTGGCGCTGAATTGGGCTCACCGAAATTATTACCTGCAATTGATGCGGGTAAATAAGCCGATAGGCACATATTTACTGCTATGGCCCACCTGGTGGGCACTATGGCTGGCAGCCGAAGGCCCGCCGCCGCTATATTTGCTGCTGGTGTTTAGCGCCGGTGTGGTGCTAATGCGTGCAGCCGGTTGCGTAATTAACGATTATGCTGATCGCAAATGGGACGGTGCGGTAGAGCGTACTAAACAGCGGCCGCTGGCCAGCGGTGCGATAAGCAGTAACGAAGCGCTGCAGCTATTCGCGTTGCTGGTGTTGCTGTCAGCCGGTTTATTGCTGTTTTTAAACTGGCAAACAGTATTGTTATCGGTAGTGGCTTTACTGCTGGCGGCGGTGTATCCGTTTATGAAACGTTACACCCATTTACCGCAGGTGGTGCTTGGCGCGGCGTTTAGTTGGGGCATGCCAATGGCGTTTATGGCTATTCAGTTACAGTTACCGCCTTTACTGTGGCTGCTTTACCTGGCGAATCTGCTATGGACAGTAGCTTATGACACTTACTATGCGCTGGTAGACCGGCCGGATGATCTGAAAGTAGGCATTAAATCTACCGCTATTTTATTTGGCAAATATGCCTTACCCATGATTGCGCTGTTGCAGTTGTGCACTTTACTGCTGTTGCTGGCGGTGGGCTGCCTGGCACACTTACATCTGGTGTATTACCTCAGTCTTATTGCCGCTGCTGGCTGTTTTATTTATCAGTATATTATTGCCAGACGCAGTCGTCAGGGCTGTTTTAGTGCGTTTTTGCACAATCACTATGTAGGCATACTGGTGTTCGCCGGTATTGCTTTAAGTTACCAGTTACAAGGATAAACCGATGATCAAACGATTTTTAGTTATGCTGGCTCTGGCAATGCCATTATTAGCCTGTGCCGTGCCGGCAGATGAGCGGGAAGTATTTAGTTTGGTGCCGTTGCAGCTGGGCGGGCAATTAATTCAGGTGCAACTGGCCGATACTCCGCAAAAACGTGCGCAGGGGCTGATGTTTCAGCAAAGTGCTGACCCCGGCATGTTATTGCTGTACCGCGAGCCAACAGAGATTGCACTGTGGATGCTAAATACTTCTATGCCACTGGATGTTGCTTATATCGATGCCAACTGGACGATAGCAGAGCTGATTACGCTTGAACCCTATGATGAAACAGCAGTGCCATCAAAGCAGCCGGTAATCGCCGCGCTGGAGATGCCGCGCGGCTGGTTTGCCAAGCATGGCGTAGCGGTTGGGCAAAAGGTAACGCTACGTCCTTAAATTAAAAACAGGGAGCACTGCGCCGATAGCGCAGTCTTAGTGTGCAACACCTTCGCCCGAATATGACATACTAAGGGGCATGACCCCGATCGCGCAGCCACAGAGTGTCTGAGCGGCGGCGCAGCCAGAGCGAGTTGCTGTGGCGAGGACAGCGGGTGTCATGCCCCTTGAGTATCACTTTACCCACAGACTTACTAAGTGCCAGCTTCGTAGCACGAGATAGTTGCCGCTCTGCTCGCCACAGCAGGGTTGCGGGCATCATGCCCTCCACCAGGCGGACCAGCTGCGCTGACCAAATTCGTTCCGGACGAATTTGTTATCCGCCTTCGCTAACGCGAAAAGGTCTGTGGCTGTGCTATCAGCAACTATCTCTACCTTATTTCACTATCCGCTTCGTATCATTTTTCCGGTAATGCGCGGCGCAGCAGCAAAAAATACAGTACCGGCATCAGCAACATCGACACCAGCGGTGCGGCCAGCATACCGCCCAGCATAGGTGCGGCAATGCGCTGCATAACCTCATTACCGGCCCCGCTGCCCAGCATTACCGGCAGCAAACTAACAATAATAGTCAGCACCGTCATCGCTTTTGGCCTTACCCGCTGCACAGCACCTTGCATAATGGCCTGCCAGAGCTGCTGCTGATTTTGTGGTTTTACGTCTTCCACGGCGCGCTTTAAATACAGCAACATAACTACGGCAAATTCGGCTGCCACACCCCCTAAAGCAATTAAGCCCACGGCAACCGCTACTGACAGCTGATAATCCAGCAAATACAGCAACCATAAGCTACCGCTAAGGGCAAAGGGTAAAGTAACCAGCACCAGCAGCACATCACTAAAGCGGCGGAAGGTTAAATACAGCAGCAACACAATAAGCAGTAAAGTAAAGGGCAGCAGTTGCTGCAAGCGCTGTGTTACCCGTTCAAGGTATTCATACTGGCCGCCGATACTGACACTAACCTGCGGCGCAAAACGCTGCTCAGCCAGTAGTTGCTGCAACCGGGTAATATAAGTACCAAGCCGGGTATCTGCCGGTAAGTCGATATAAACCCAATTGGTTAAACGGGCGTTTTCCGCGCGGATCATTACCGGGCCTTTTGCTACCTCCACCTTTGCTACCTGCTCCAGCAGCAGGTAGGCACCGTCAGCCGTTTGCAGCGGCAACCGGCGGATATCGTCCGGGTGGTTGCGGCTGTCACGTGGAAAGCGCAGGCTGATATCATAACGCTCGCGGCCCTGAATACTTTGTGCCACCGGCGCGCCGCCAATAGCAAAAGCCACATATTGCTGCAGCTCGGTAAGTGTAAGACCGTAGCGGCCTAATTGCTGTAAGTCGGGGGTAATGTTCAAGTACAAACCATCTTCGGTGCGCTCTGCAAATACCGAGCGGCTGCCCGGCAGTTGTCTGATCTGGCTTTCCAGTTGTTGCGCCGCTTGAGAAATAGTGGCCAGATCCGGCCCGCTGACACGTACACCCAATGCAGTACGAATGCCGGTAGATAACATATCAATGCGGGTTTTTATCGGTGGCAGCCAGGCATTGGTCAGACCAGGTACCTGCACGGTGGCGTCCAGCTCGGTAATAATATCATTTAGCGTTACCCCGTCCCGCCACTGGCTTTGCGGCTTTAACTTAATGCTGGTTTCCAGCATTGTCAGCGGGGCTGGATCGGTAGCCGTATCGGCGCGGCCACTTTTACCCAGTACGGTGTCTACCTCGGGCACGGTTTTTATTAAACGATCAGTTTGCTGCAGCAGCTTCGCTGCCGTGGCAGGGCTTATGCCGGGCAGGGTGGTGGGCATATACAGCAGATCGCCCTCAGCAAAGGCGGGCATAAACTCGGTAGATAAGCGCTGCCACGGCAGCAGGCTGGATCCCAGTGCCAGCACGCACAGCAGCACCAAGGTTTTCGGGAAGCGCAGGCATAATGTTAACAGCGGCGTATAAAGCGCAATCAGCAGGCGGCTAAGGGGGTTGCTGTGCTCAGAGGGCAACTTACCGCGTAAAAAGTACAGCATCAGCACCGGGATCAGCGTTATTGCCAGCAATGCTGCAGAGGCCATGGCAAAGGTTTTGGTGTAAGCCAGCGGGGCAAATAAGCGGCCTTCCTGCGCTTCAAGCATAAACACCGGTAAAAAACTGACGGTGATCACCAGCAAAGAGAAAAACAGCGCCGGGCCAACATCCAGGCAGGCGTCGATAATGGTCTGGCGAAACTCTGCTGCGCTCAGCTCTTTGCCATTAGCACGGGCCTGCTCCAGTTTTTTATGGCCGTGCTCTACCATCACGATAGCGGCATCTACCAAAGCGCCAATGGCAATAGCAATACCGCCCAGGCTCATCACATTGGCATTAATGCCCAGCTTTTGCATCAGCAAAATACTGGCTAACAGGGCCAGTGGTAAGCTGATTACCGCCACTAAAGCAGAGCGGGCATGCAGTAAAAACACCAGACATACCAGCGCAACCACGGCCATTTCTTCCAGCAGTTTCTGGCTTAAATTGCTGACGGTATTTTCAATCAGCTCAGAGCGGTCGTACACCGTTACCAGCTCAACCCCCTCTGGCAGACCGTTTTTCAGCTCAGCCAGTTTGCGTTTTACGGCCTTGATGGTGCTAAGAGCATTTTCGCCCTGGCGCATCACAATAATACCGCCAATCACTTCACCTTCGCCATTAAGCTCGGCAATGCCGCGCCGTGCAGCCGGCACTAGCTGTACAGTGCCAATATCAGCTAATGTCAGCGGATAATCAGCGCTGTTGCGCACACCAAGCGGCACGGCGGCTAAGTTGTCCAGCGATTGAATATATTCACCCGCCTGCACCAGCAACTCGGTTTCGGCTACTTCAATAATGCCACCGCCCTGCTGCTGGTTATGGCTGTTAATAGCGTTAATTACCTGCGTCAGAGTAACGTTATAAGCACGCATCAGCCGGGGCTCTATTTGCAATTGATAGGTTTTTGCCATCCCACCGATGCTGGCAACTTCTGCTACTCCGCTAACGCTTTGCAACTCAGGTTTAAGGAAAAACTGTTGCAGGCTGCTTAGTTGCTCCAGAGACTGCTGGCCGGTTCTATCCACTAAGGCGTACTGAAATATCCAGCCTACACCGCTGGCATCGGGCCCTAAGGTGGCACTGGCGCCAGCGGGCAGTGTGACGGTTTGCAGATACTCCAGTACCCGGGTTCGTGCCCAGTAGGGGTCGGTGCCATCTTCAAAAATAACATACAGGTAGCTGTCATCCGGCATCGAAAAACTGCGTACGGCTTTGGCTTTGGGCACTGCCAGCAACGCACTGGATAGCGGATAGCTAATCTGTTGCTCAATGGTTTGTGGCGTCTGGCCGGGGTAGTTGGTTTTTATAATAACCTGCACATCGGATAAATCCGGCAGGGCATCTAATTTAAGTTGCTGGCTGGCCTGGTAGCCAAACAGTGCCAGTGCAAAGGTGCTTAGTAATACCAGTAGCGGGTTTTGCACCGACCAGCGAATAATAGCTTTAATCATTTTCGCTGCTCCTAATGCTGATGACTGCCAGCTGTGCTTTGTGGCAACTGGCCTAAACTGGCCTGGGCATCAAGTAAAAACTGGCCGGATACCACCACCTGCTCGCCCTGGTGCAAGCCGGTTAACACCTGCACATAACCCTGAGCGCTGCTGCCGGTAGTAATATGCCGGACACTGAAGCTATCGCCGTCTTTAACGATTACCCGGCTGCCGTTACCTGATAACAACACCGCATCACGCGGCACTGCCAATACATCACGCAGCGGCCCGCCGTATAATCGTACTGGCAGCAACATATTCGGCTGCAGCAGTTGCTGTTTGTTATCTAGCGTCATGCGTACTTTGCTGCTGCGGCTTTGCACATCCAGCGCCGGGTAAATAAAATCGACGCGGGTTTCAATGCCTGCTACCTGATGCTGGGGAATATCTACCTCGGCGCTCATACCTTCACGTAGCCAGCTTTGTTGCGCCTGAGCTACATCGGCCAGTAACCAGACTTTGGCTAAACTGGTGATCTCCATCAGGGTATCACCGGGGCTGATATACATACCATCGCGCACGTTCAGCATAGTGACCACGCCATCCTGATGCGCATACACAGTTATTTGATACTGGCTTTGCCGGTTTTGCTGTAACCGGGTAATATCGTTATCGGTAAGACCGAGTAACCGTAAGCGGGTTTCGGCACGTTTTAGCAGGCTGCTGCTGCGCTCACCATTTTGTTTACTGACCGACAGTGCCTGCAGATAATCGTCCTGCGCTACCAGTAAATCCGGGGCGTAGTAACTAAACAGTTTTTCGCCGGCTTTAACGCGCTGGCCCAGGCTGCGCACATATAATTGTTCTATCCAGCCCTCAGCGCGGATATGGCTGTGGTGAATAGCATCCTCCGGATACTGCACCTGGGCAAAGGTTTCAATAAAGCGCCATAAAGTGCGTGGCGCAGCAGCTTCGGTGCGTATCGCCAGCGCTTGTTGCATAGCGCCGTTAACTTCTACGGCTGCTGTGGTTTGTTGGCGCTGTAGCACTAAATCCATGCCGCAAATCGGGCAGGTACCGCTTTCGCCCTGCTGAATATGTGGGTGCATCGGGCAGACATACAGCGGTGTTGCTTGTGGCAATACGCTCTGCTGCGCGGCAGACGAAGCCGCCTGATGAAGATGTTCACTATGATCTTGTGCCAATAGGGCAAAAGCCGGTTGCAACAACAGCAAAGTTATAAAATAAAAAGTACGCATAATATTTTCCTGAAACAATACAAAGCCGCGTGCAAAAGCACAGCATTAACACGGTTTAATTGGTTCAGGCGTTTATAGGTGGTGGAGGATCTTCAGTAAATAACCACTTTGGCAGGCTGCCAGCGAGTTTTGCAACAGTGTTGTCAGGGCGGATATAGCGAAATAATTCGGTAGCTAACAGTGCCCCGGCAGTCGCGCAGTGTTTGGCGCAGCAATCACCTTTACATTTATGCTGAGCTTGCTCGCAGCAGCTGTGAGCAGTGTCGTCAGGTACTGCGGTTTGTACGCTATGGCATGGCATCCCGGCTTCAGCTACCGGCGCAGTATGCTGGTGCTGTGCCATTGCATCAGCCAGCGTATAGGCATGCGCCTGCTGCACCGATCCGCTAAGGCCGGATAGTGCCAGAGTAAGCAATAACAAATAGCTAAGTACAGTGCGCATGGCGCTTATCATAGGCGGTTTAACTTGCCGGGTCCAGCACGCCGTTAATACTGGCATTTTTGCGAAACCAACCGGCAATGCTGTAGCGGGTGTCGATGGCCGGTAGTACTTCATGTGGGAAGCGTTCGCTTTCAAACAAAATCAGGCCGCCTGCGGTGGGCAGGAATTTATCAATCAGCTTGTCGTGCTCATCGTACAGGGCTAACTCGCCACCCGCGTTAACACTGTTCAGGTAACTTACCGTGGTAAGCACCCGGTTTGAGCGGCCGCTAAAAGCATCAACATGTTTTTGGTAATAATCGCCGTTTTGGTAGCGGGCAAAATGGCATTCAAAGTCAAACAAGCCTAAAAAACAGCGTCGGTTAAATAGCTGCTGTAACAGTGTCATCTGTGCCAGATATTGCTGCTGTGCCGCTGTGCGGCCATCAAACCATTGGGTGGCATCGCGGCGGATCTGCTGATTCAACTGATGGGCACCCTGGCGGCCAACACCGGCAGGTGCAAGCTGCGCTTCATATTGTGCTTCATGTGCCAGGGCGGTATTTAATTCATCGCTTAAAAAATTCGGCAGCCAAACCCAGCCGTGCTGATAAAAAGCATCGACAATAGCGTCGGAATCTAAAACATCAATGACTAATTCAGAGGCTGGCATAGTGTTATCCGGCAAAAAAACTGCGGTTATTGTCGCTGAAAAAAACACGCCCATAAAGCGGATTTTATTGCGGTGTTGACCACAGTATGCCGGTTTGCACCGGCAACTATCAGAACTGGTAGCTATTGGTTTTGGCCAGTAAATCTTTGGCTTTAATTTTGCCGGTCATACACTGGTTAATATCGGCTTTTTTAACCACCCAGTAATAGCGGCCTTCGCTACCGCGATTGCTTACCTGCAAGGTAACGTATTCATTATCCGGCATATCGCGCAGGCTGGCACCGTAGTCACACAATACCTGGCTGAATTTTTCGCCCACCGTTTTTATCATAGCTGCGGTTTGCTGCTGTTGTTCAGCCAATTGCTTGGCGCGCTGTTGCTCCAGTTGTTTGCGGTTAAGTTCAGCTTCTTTGGTTACTTCGGCCAGCTTTTCCTGCAGCAGCTTGGTTTTCTGCTGCAGCGTTTGCAGTTCCTGCTGCTGCTCTTTATCCAGCTTGGTCAGATTTTTATTAAATTCTATATCACGCTTGTCGCGTTCAACATCACGCAGTTCACGCTCTATGGTGCGCTGCTTTTCCGCTATGCGATAGCTTTGCCGGTGCTGATCCTGTATCTGTTCGGCCATCTCTTGCGCGGCTTCGGTAATTTTCTCAATATCGATGCTGTCAAATTCAAACTCAGTTCCCGGCAACGGTGGCATTGGTGCAACCGGTGCGGCTGGTATACTTACATTTCTGAACTGAAAAACATGCCGCCCACCACTGCTGGCCTGAAACAGCAGCCCCTGGCCACTTAAGTAACTGTATTGCAGCGACGATAAACGGCTGTTCTCGTTATCCTTAAAAGCGGTTTGCAAAATAGTTTGCAGAATATCGGCATTTTTTTTCAGCGCCGGGCTCACTTCTGCGGCTTGCAACGGCATTAACGCTAAAGCTGCGCCAAAGCTTAAGGCATAAAACGGGGTACGGCGTAATGCATTCATGGTTTTACCACTCCGGTATTGGTTGGGCTATAGTAACTGTTGGCAGGGCGGTAACTGGCCTGTATTGGCTGATAGTTTTCCTGCCAGTATTGCCAGTCAGCCTGGCGTTGCTGATTAAGGTATTCCACCAGTTGCAACATGTCGCTGCGTTGGTCGCGCTTTAGTTCGTCCTGTAAGTAATCTTTTAGCAGTACCAACTGCGAGTTGGTGCTTTGCTGCTGCGTATCCAGTTGTTGTACCAGCCATTGCTGTTGCTCTTTTTGGTATGCCAGCAGTGCATGGTTTACCGCGTTGTTAATTTCACTTTGGCTGTTGTGCCAGCTAAGCGTAAGGCTGCCATCCTGTAGCTGAAATTTAGCTGGTGACAGGCTGATTAACATGGCCGCACAAGACAACGCCAGGCTAAGCTGGGGCCACCAACTACGCTGCGGCCTTGGCCTTTGCCACTGTTTGGCGAATACTGCGCTACTGTCAAAATCCGGTACGGCTTCAAAGTGCGGCGCTTTAGCATGGCTTTGCAGTGCCTGAGCATTTTGCATACGGCTATACCAAACAGCATCATGTTGTAACGCGCTGGCACATTGCTGATCGGTAATTTTACCGTCGAGCCAGTCTTCAAAAATTTGCTGATTGTTCGACATGGTCGTCCTCCAACTGCAGGCGCAATTTATCCAGCGCGGCATAAAAACGGGATTTAACGGTGTTACTGGAAATCGCCAACTGGCTGGCAATTTCGTCAAAAGTAAACTGCTGATAGAACTTCAGCTCCAGCACCAGCCGTTGTTCCGCCGGCAAGCTGCGTAACTGCTGTTGCACTTGCTTTTGCTGCTGGTCACTGGCCAGTTGTTCTGGCAGGCCCGGGTGATCGGCTGGCATTTCAGCCAGTTCATCGTCGTTGTCGCTGTATTTGCGCCGGCGCAGCATGTCCATGGCGCGATAGTTGGCAATACCAAACAGCCAGCTTTTAAAGCTGCTGTCGCCACGGTACTGGCCAAGATTACGGCACAACACCATCAATACATCCTGCAGCAGGTCATTGGCGTCTTCACGCGAGCCTAGCAAGCGTAAGCCAAAATAAAACAGCGCACTCTGATGCCGGTTCACCAACTGCTGCCAGGCACGTTGATCACCATTTAACGCTTTGGCAATTAAGCTCTCGTCACTGCGTTTAAACACGATATTGTTATTCTCTGCTGGTTTTGTTTATTAAGTCGGGCCGACTGCAAATTTAGTTGGCCGTTAGCAAAATTTTTTTTATTTTTCTGAGCCGCTAGCTGCTGCACTGCGTAAATTGGCAGATTAGTGGAGGAAATTATGCACAAATTATCGTTAGCTGCTGTTGCCGGTGCCCTGATATTGGTTGGTTGTAGCCAGTCGGTGTCCGAGTATAGCAATGAGGTACCAGTATTAAAGCTTGATCAGTTTTTTCAGGGTGAAAGCCTGGCCTGGGGCGTGTTGCACAACTGGCAAGGTAAGCAGAGTGTGCGTTTTACCGCAGAGTTGTGCGGTAGTTGGCAGGGCAATAGCGGCAATTTGTATGAGCTGTTTTATTTTAGTGATGGCCGCACAGAGCAGCGCCACTGGCAATTGCAGCAAAATTCTGATGGCAGTGTTAGCGGTACTGCTGGTGATGTTATCGGCAGTGCTGCCGGGCAGTTGGCTGGCAATGCCTTGTACTGGGAATATACGCTGCGTGTTCCGTATGATGGCGACACGCTGGATGTGAAGGTAAAAGACTGGCTCTATCTGGTAGACGAGCAGAACCTGATAAACCGCAGCATGCTGCATAAGTTTGGTGTAACGGTAGGTGAGCTGACATTAGCCATTCAGCAGCAAAATAAAAACGCCGACTGTGCGGCGTTACAACAGAAAATTCAGCAGCTCATACCAGACGCTGTCTGAGCTGCTTATTCTGGCATCAGGCCGCAATTAAGACTGCGGTGTAACCTGGCGCGTAGGGTACTGCTGGAAAATCAGGCTTACTACTTCTGAAATTGCCTGTTTAGGCTTTTCCAGGTCAGACTTTTTCAGCGTGCCTTCAGAAATACCTTCCCAAATCAGCTGTTTTTTCTCGGCATCAATAACGTCAATATTTACCGTACCGTACTTGTAACGAATGGTATCTATGTCATTGGTGTACAGCGGGAAACCGGCATAATAGCCACGACGGTAATTATAGTAGCCATAGTTAAAGGTTGCTGATGGCATAGAGCGTACATCAGTACGGGTTTCTACATTAGAGTTAAAGTTTACCAGCAAATCAGCGTTGGTTTCGCTGTACTGATAACCCAAAGCTGTCATTTGGGCGCTGATAGCATCTTTAAAATGCTGGGTTACCAAAGTGGCGTAGCCTGCTTTGTCGGTTGCGGGCTCTGGCATAAAAGCAAAGGTTTTGTAGTCAGAGAAGTTGGTGTTGGCCGCAGCGTCAGAGCGCACTTTAGGTCCGGTAGCACAACCGGTAATAACCAGTGCTGCCAGTGCAGCACAGGTGATAACCATCTGTTTAATATTTTTGCGTAGCATACACTTCTTCCTATGCTTAATCTGGGTACGCCTCGCGTATTGCGAGGAAGTCATCCAAATTGTTTAACAATATATCCGCCAATACCGGGTCAAAGTGTTGACCACGTTCATGGCGAATAAGTTCGATAATTTCGGGCAATGGCCAGGCTTTTTTATAGCACCGGTCGCTGCCTAAAGCGTCAAAAACATCTGCCAGTGCGGTTATGCGCCCGGCAATATGAATATTGTGGCCACTTAGCCCTTGCGGGTAGCCTTTACCATTCCACTTTTCATGATGCTGATAAGCAATAATGGCACCCATCTGCAGTATCTCGTTAGTGGAATGTTGTAAAATCTGGTAACCGAGCTCGGCGTGCTGCAGCATAATAGCCCATTCACTGGCATCATGTTTAGCGGGTTTATTTAAAATATGATCCGGAATAGCAATTTTGCCCAAGTCATGCAGTGGCGACGCCAGCTTTATTATTTCTGCCTCGTATTCAGACAAACCACATTTTACTGCCAGCAGATAACTGTAATTAGCCACCCGCTTTACATGGCTGCCGGTTTCTTTCGAGCGTTTTTCTACTGCTTCACCCAAAATATATGACAGCTCGCGCTGGCTTTCCCGCATCAGCTCGCGCAATTGGATATTTTCATATGCTATGGCAATGCTGTGCGAGAAATAACTGAGCAGATGGTGATCGCTTTGTTCTAACTTACTGCCTTTGCTAACAAAGAGGAAGTTTTCGTTGCCCTTGTGCGTGGTGAAATAGCTGATAAAGCAATCTTCAGCATAGTACGACTCTTTACTTTGCTGCACCTGCCGTATTTTACCTGCGATGTCGTCTGGTAACGTATTGCCGCTTACAGGGTTGCTGCTGGCAATAATGTCCAGCTTTGAGCCTTGCTGCCCGGTGTTATGAATTGCTGCGCAGCAGTATATTTGCTCACGTTCAAGACCGAGTAAATAAGCAACCTGGCCCAGAATTAATGAGGCAAACTCTTTTAAACTGCTGCACTGTAAGAAACTGGTGGTGCAACCAATTATTTTTTCCAGCCCGGTTTTGTGGTGCTCGATAATGCATAAGTCGCGGTATGAACGCAGCCCCGCGTATAACATCGTTTTCAGTTTTATCGCGGTTACTTCAGTTTTGTTTTTGTAATCGTTAATGTCGTAATCGCGGATAACATGTTCTTCTGGCGCTTCTCCCGGCTGGCCGGTACGTAAAATCAGACGCATACTGCGGTTTTGCAACTGTTGGCGAATGGTTTTAACTAATTCAAGGCCGGCATGTTGTGTTTCCATAACAACGTCAATAATAGCCAGCGCAATATCCGGCTGTTGCGAGATGATACCTAAAGCTTCGCGGGCGCTATAAGCATGTAATAACCGTAACGGCCGCTGCTCAAATTCAAAGTTGTTCAGCACCAAAGTAGTGATCTGGTGGATGCTGGCATCGTCATCGACTATCAGTACCTGCCAGGGTGGGCTGGTATTGATATCCGGTTCTTGCTCCGGATTTGCGTTTTCATCCTGAAACAGAAACTCATTATTACTCATATTGTCATCCGGTGCTGGTTGTCATCATCGGTGTCCGTTAGCGGTTTTGCAGTGACTCCAGTTCTATATTTATGGCATCACAGGAGATTTGGATCTCATATAAAGAATAGAGCAGACTAATTAATAAGCTAATCAGGCTGACAACAAACAAAAGCTGGCCTGCAGTTTGCCATAGCATAAACAGGCAGAACATGGCTGCGGTACATAGTACAAAGCTAAGTACACCAAAAGCTTGCATTACTTTTATTAACACTATACGGCGGCGTAGGTTGTCAATCTGACGTCTGGCCATTTGGCGTACATTATCGCCTTCGCGCTGGTTTAGCTCCCGGATCAATTGAGCTAACACCAAAAAGCGGTTGGTGTAAGCCAAAAACAGCAAAGAGATTGCGGGAAACAGCAGGGCGGGGGTGGTTAAATCCATCATATGCAGGCTCCTGTTATAAAAAATTAAACCGAGAAAATGTTAAAATTATCAATAGCGTTAGCTATCAATGATAAGTCATATTACACTAAAGTCCGGCATAGCATGTTATAGCCTTTTATGCTGAGCTTCTGGCTAAGGTGTGCTTAACTGTTGACGTCGTGGCGCTTGCAAAATCGGGCAATGGCCACTGAAGTAAAACGAGAGCTGATAATGAATGCAGTGAAGAAAAACAATAATAAAAACGAGCAGCAAATTATTGCCGAATTAACCCAGACCGCACAGCAGCAGCTGGAGGCCAGTCTGGTCGATTTTTCCAGCCAGCTTCTTAATATTCAGCAGCAACAGTTGGAACAGTTCGCCAGTGATGTGCTGGCTGATAGTCAAAAACAGTGGCAACAACGCTTGTTTGAACAAGAACAAGCCTACCAGAAGTTATTTAAAGACTGGCAACAGACTAAACAGCAGCTTGATATGGCCACGCCGGCAGCTAATAGCGATCAGCAGGAGTTGGCTAAGTTACGCCAGCAACATAATGCCGTTACCGAAGAGCTGGAAAAAACCAGTACCCAGTTGGCGGCAATACAGCAAAACTACACAGCACAGATTAAACAGTACGAGCAATTGCAACAGCAGATTGTGCAATTGCAGCATGCCGATAACGGCAATAGCGAAGCTGAGAAAAAGCTGCAGCAGGCCGGGCTTCAGTTAAGCCAGCTGCAACAGCAACTGGCATCAGCTGAAGCTGACACTGAGCAAGCCAAAGCGGCTGCCCACGAATTAAAATTGGTTGTGCAACAAGCTAAAACTGAGCTGAAAGCAGCCCACGAGCAACAACAAAAGCACCAGCAGCAACTGGACGCATTGCAGGCTAAGTATGAGCTGCAACTGGCCGAGCTGCAGCAAAACCTGAATACTCAGGCTGCAGCCTTAGCGGCAGAGCATCAGCATGCGGCCGCAATGGAGGCGGCGCAACAGGACAAACTGCAAGTCATTGCCAGGTTGCAGCAGGAAGTGCAGGATCGTAAAAGAACCCATGACTTACAGCAGCAGAAAATTCAGCAACTGCAACAACAGCTATCTGCCCAGGCTGAGCAACAGCAACAATGGCAACAACAGCTGAACGAAGCAGAGCAACAGCAGACAGACTTACAGCAACAATTGGCCAGAGCCACTGCTGAAAGCAACGACTTAGGCTCTGAACTTACCCGCATACAGGCCGATTACGTTAACCTGACAGAGCAGTACCAGCTTAGCCAGAGCAGGCAACAAAAAATAGAAGCCCAGCTTGAACATGCTCAAAACCGCCAGTATGCGGCAGAGCAAAAGCAGCAGCAGGAAGCTGACAGCAGTCGCGAGTTAATCCGCACACTTCGTAGCGAGTTACAGCAACAGCAGGAAGCACATCAACTTCAGGTGCAGGCGATGGAAGAGCGTATGATGGAATTTAAGCTGAAATTTGAATATGCGCAAAAACAACTTAACGTGACGGGCTGACAATGGAACTGTTGCACCCCAATGATGTGCAGCAATGGCAGCGGTTATATCAGGCCGCTAACAGTTTTGAGGCGGGTCTGGTGCAGGGTTTATTGCAGCAGGCTGCAGTGTTGGTCAGGGTTAGCGGTGAATATCTTGCCGGAGCAGCGGGTGAGCTGCCATTAAATGACGTAGGTATTCAGCTTTGGGTGCCACAGCAGCAATTTCCCTCTGCACAGCGTATAATTAACCAGTATTTACAACAATTAAAGCATGAACCCGCACAGTGGCAATGTAGCTGTGGTGAACTTAACTACCAGAGTTTTGATATTTGCTGGTCATGTCTTCAGGACAAAGATGAAACAAAAAGCCAATAATTTTCAGGCGATGCGTGAGTTGGGTTTTTACCAGCAAGCTGCTATTGCTACGACCTTGCTTGAACGTATGTTACCCAATTACCAGCTGTTTGCTGAAGTAACCCAAACCGGTGATGCCGAACTGCCGCGTCATATACTTACGCTGGTATGGGAGTGGTTAACGGTAAAGAAAGCCAAAATTAATTTTGAAAAGTTATCTGAAGAACTGGATGCAATAACACCGGAATTAAGTGACTTTGATATTTTTGGTGTATATCCGGCGGTAGATTGTGCCACAGCCCTGGATATGATGCTAAGCGGTATTGCTCAGCAAGATGCCGGCGAATTTATCAATGTGGCTAAAATTTCGCAGGCTACCGTAGCACGCTTAATAGAACATGACAGTATTGACGATGACATTACTACCGAAGCTGAGCTGAAAAAAATTGTTCGTGAACATCCTTTGATGCAATACGAAATGGACTGTCTGGCGGAGTTAATTGAACTGGTGACGCCGGTTAAGCAATTTGGCCGCGAAGAGCGGCAAATGCTGCAAAACTGGGTAAAAGAGCAAGGGCTGACTAACCTGGGCATGGATTTGCATAATACAGATTAAACATCCGGCGCGGTATTAACCACGCTGATATAGCCGGTAAGCCAGCTGGCCGGCTATTTTCTCTTTTAGCAGGCGCCAGTTTGCCGGTATCTGTGCGGTTATCAGTTCTTTTTCAGTTTCCAGATATATCAGGGCGTTGTCGGTTAACCATTGCTGCTGTTCCAGCGCCTGACTGCAGGGCAGTGCCAGGCCTTTGCGAAAAGGCGGATCGATAAACACCACATCATATTGCTGTGTTGCCTTGGCCGACAACAGGCTTAAACAATCCTGATTTACCACCTGAGCGTTGTCGCAGCTTAGCTTTTGCAGGTTCTGTTTCAGATGCCTTGCCAGGCTGGCATCACGTTCTACTAAGGTGGCATGGGCGGCATAACGTGACAAGGCTTCTATCGCCAGGCTGCCGCTACCGGCAAAGCAATCCAGCACCGCCGCCCCGTTAATGTCGTGCATCAGCCAGTTAAACAGCGTTTCTTTTACTCTGTCTGTGGTGGGCCGCAGGCCTTCTGCATCCAGCACGGCCAGTTTGCGGCCGCGCCATTTACCACTGATTACCCGTACTTCTCCCGGTGCACCTGCTGTGGCGGCAACACGTTTTGTGCCGGTAGCCGGGCGTTTTATTGTGCTTTTTGCTTGTTTCATCTAATCCGTTTTGCCTTTAACACAAAGGTGTTAGTATAACGGCCAAGTTTACCTTAGTTTTTATCTGCATACACTTGGGCTTATGAGCAAAAAAAATAAACTGTTTTCCTGGCTTGGCTTTGGCAAAGACGATAGCCAGGCTGAAACTGCTGTGCCAGACACTATTGTATCTGATGTAGAACCAGCAGAAACTGCACCTGTTGAGGTTGCAGCTGAAACAGCAGCCGCACCGGTAGCCGCTGCTGAACCTGTTATTGAATCCACTAAAAAAACCGGCTTTTTCTCGCGTTTAAAGCAGGGCTTAGCTAAAACCAGCCTGAACTTAGGCTCTGGCCTGGCGGGTTTATTCAGCGGCCGGAAAATAGATGCCGAGCTGTATGAAGAGCTGGAAACCCAGTTGCTGTTAGCCGATGTGGGTGTTGATACCACGCAGAAACTGATCCGCCAGCTTGAGCAGCATGCTGATCGTAAATCTCTGAAAGACTCCGCACTGTTGTTTGAAAAGTTACAGCAGGATATGGCGGCGCTGCTAAAAGATGTTGAGCAACCTTTGCTACCGGTAAATGCAGGCGGGCCTTTTGTTATTTTGATGGTAGGTGTTAACGGTGTAGGTAAAACCACCACTATCGGTAAAATGGCACAACAATTTAAACAACAGGGTAAGTCGGTCATGCTGGCGGCAGGTGATACTTTCCGTGCGGCTGCGGTAGAACAACTGCAGGTATGGGGCGAGCGCAACCAGATCCCGGTTATTGCCCAGCACACCGGCGCCGACAGTGCTTCAGTTATTTTTGATGCGTATCAGGCGGCCAAAGCACGTAAGGTTGATGTGTTAATTGCTGATACGGCCGGTCGTTTGCAAAATAAAGCCCATCTGATGGAAGAGCTGAAAAAAATTGTTCGGGTACTGCAAAAAATTGATCCGACAGCACCGCATGAAGTGATGCTGACGCTGGATGCCGGCACGGGCCAGAATGCGCTCAGCCAGGCCAAAGTATTTAATGAAGCAGTGCAGCTAACCGGCATCAGCTTAACCAAGCTTGATGGCACCGCTAAGGGCGGCGTCATTTTTGCCATTGCTGATCAATTTAAAATGCCACTGCGTTACATTGGCGTTGGCGAAGGTATAGATGATTTACGCGTGTTTAACAGCCAGGATTTTATTCGCGCGCTATTTAACCGGGATACTTAACTATGCTGGAGTTTGATCAGGTCAGTAAAAGCTATCCGGGTGGTTTTGTTGCACTGGATCGTGTCAGTTTTAAACTGGAAAAAGGTGAGATGGCATTTCTTACCGGTCACTCTGGTGCCGGTAAAAGTACGCTGTTAAAGCTGATCAGCCTGATTGAGCGGCCCAGCGTTGGCCGGGTATTAATTAATGACGTTGATTTAAGCCGTATTCGCCGGCCGCACATTCCTTATGTGCGCCGCGATATCGGCATTATTTTTCAAAACCACCGCCTGCTGATGAATCACACCGTATTTGACAATGTTGCACTGCCATTGGTGATAGAAGGCTTTAGTGGCAAAGATATGGTAAAGCGTGTGCATGCCGCGTTGGATAAAGTGGGCTTGCTGGATAAAGTACGCTGCCTGCCGCAAACCTTGTCTGGTGGTGAGCAGCAGCGGGTGGGTATTGCCCGGGCTGTGGTCAATAAGCCGCCTTTGCTGCTGGCCGATGAGCCTACCGGTAACCTTGACCCTGATTTGTCCAAAGACATTATGCGGGTGTTTGAAGCTTTTAATCAGGTAGGGGTGTCGGTACTGGTTGCCACACACGACCTTGGCCTGGTGGCGCGGATGAAATACCGCACCCTGACATTAAAACAAGGCAAAATGATTAACGATGGCCTGCTGCAGTATCAGGAAGACCCACTATGAGTATTCTGTTTTCCGGCCGGGTCAGCAGCGGTGCTTCGGCGCATAAAATTAGTTTTGGCCGCCGCTTTATAATGTTTTGGGTTAACCATGTACGCCAGGCGCTGTTTAGCCTGGGCGAGTTATGGCGCACGCCTTCGGCTTCTATTCTGACTATCGGGGTGTTGGGCGTTAGCCTGACATTACCGGCTACATTGCATCTGCTGGTAAAAAATGTGCAGCAGGTGAGTGACAGCTTTACCCAGGCTGCTGAGATCAGCCTGTTTATTAAAGATGGCACTGACGACAGGCAAATTAACAGTTTGCTGAAAATTCTGCAGGCCGACAATGACATTGCCCGCGTCACCCATATCAGTAAGCAGCAGGCACTGGATGAATTTGCCGATGTTTCGGGTTTTGGTGCTGCACTAACTTACCTGACAGACAACCCCCTGCCGGATGTGTTGCTGGTATTGCCGAAGAACACCAGTGCCGGCAGTGCCCGACAGTTGCTGGAGCGCTTGTCAAAAGAGCGCATTGTCGAGTTTGGTAAGTTGGATATTGACTGGCTTACCCGGCTTGATGCGATTGTTGGCCTGCTACGCCAGGCTGTGCTGGTCATCGCAATTTTGTTGCTGGGGGCGGTATTGCTGATCATTGGTAATACCATCCGGTTATCTATTATGAGTAAAAAAGACGAGATTGAAGTCATGAAGCTGGTAGGGGCAACCGATGCGTTTATTCAGCGGCCGTTCTTATACAGTGGTGTATGGTTTGGTGTATTCGGTGGCTTGCTGGCATTTCTGATTGTAGAAGCCATGCTGTGGTGGCTACAGGGTGCTATTGGCAGCGTTACCTCTTTATACGACAGCGATTTTCGTCTGATGGCGTTTAGCGTAACAGAGTTTTTCAGCTTAATGTTACTGGCAGTACTATTGGGCCTTACCGGTTCTTATCTGTCCGTACGCCGCCATATCAGTGCTATTGAACCCACCGGCCCTTAATAACGTTTAATTATTACATTACAGTTTTTAGAATAAGCAGATCTAAAAACTGCAGCAACTAAAATTAGCACTCTCTGTCAAAGAGTGCTAATATCGGTTCACTTAGTTAGGACAGGACACACAAATGAGCGATACAGCAGAAATGATGTCACTACCGGTAGCAGCCAGCAGCAGCCTGGAAGCTTACACTCATGCTGTCAGTTCCATTGCCATGCTCAGCGCAGAAGAAGAGCGCAACCTGGCTGAACGTTTACACCAGAATGGTGATTTGGAAGCCGCACGCCAGTTAATTATGTCACACCTGCGTTTTGTGGTGCATATTGCGCGCAGCTACTCTGGTTATGGTTTACCGGTAAGCGATTTAATTCAGGAAGGCAATATCGGCCTGATGAAGGCGGTAAAACGTTTTGACCCGAATGTTGGTGTGCGTTTGGTTTCTTTTGCCGTGCACTGGATTAAAGCTGAAATTCATGAGTATGTGCTGAAAAACTGGCGCATAGTTAAAATTGCGACCACTAAAGCCCAGCGCAAGCTGTTCTTTAACCTGCGTAAAGCCAAGAAACACTTAGGCTGGTTTAATCAGGAAGAAGTGAAAAACGTAGCGGAGTCGCTGGGTGTGGCCGAGCATGAAGTGCGTGAGATGGAATCACGCATGAGCAACTACGATATGCCATTTGACGCACCGGATGATGACGACGAAGCCGCCTATACTGCACCGGCATACTATCTGCAGGATAAAGCCTCTGATTTAGCACTAAGGGTAGAAGAAGATCAGTGGGATAACGCAGCAGTAGACCGTTTGCAGGCTGCAATGCGTACCCTTGATGATCGTAGCCAGGATATTATCCGTGCCCGCTGGCTTGACCACAATAAGCTGACATTACAGGAACTGGCCGACAGATACAGTGTGTCTGCCGAGCGTGTACGTCAGCTTGAAAAGAATGCAATGAAAAAGCTACAGGCTGCCATGAGCTAAGCCTGAGCATAAAAAAAACCGCCGTCCGGCGGTTTTTTTATGCCTGTAACATTACTGCGCCGCTGAAATAGCCGGTGCAGTAAAACCGGCAGCAACTACATTGTGGCCTGTAGGCAACAACGCTGAAATGCTGACCAGTTCTATACCTTGCTGGCGCAATGCCGGCAGGTGTTTACGTAAAAAGCGGTATGTTTCCGGGTATGGATGGCCAATAGCAATGGCACTGTGGCGCTTGCGGGCAATGGCAAGTAATTGCTCAAACTGTATTGTGATAGCCGCTTCTGTCTGGATGTTATCAAGAAACACATGCCGGCTTAAATTTGTTACGCCGTAATGGCTGGCATATTTGGCAGCTGTGCTGTTTGGCGTGGTAAGGCTGTCGACAAAAAATAGCTGGCGGCGACTTAAATACTCCATCATCCAGGCCATTGGTTGTTCCTGCGCGGTGTAAAGGCTGCCCATATGATTATTAACGCCAATGGCGTAAGGAATATCAGCTAAAGCCAGCTCTAAGGTGTGTTGAACCTGCTGTTTTGACATGTCGCTGGTCAGGGCTCCCGGGCCAAGTGCTTTGCCGTTGCTGGCCTCCATTGGCATATGCAACATTACCTCTTTTTGTTGCGCAAAAGCCTGCCGTGCTGCCTGGGCACCGTACGGGGTGTGTGGCAACACGGCGTAAGTCAGCGGAAAAGGTAAATCAATAAGTTTTAAATCCGATTTTTGATAACCAATATCGTCAATGATAATAGCTATCCTGGCATTGGGCTCTACGGCATAGAGCTGTATGCTAAGCAGGCTAAGTAGCAGGTAAGTTAACAAACGCACGTTACGGTTATTCCTATGTTTAACTGCTAATTTCTGCTGAGCCATTGCAGCGGGTTAACCGCTTCACCTTTATTGCGGATCTCAAAATACAGCCCGGCAGCAGACTGGCCGCCGCTGGTGCCGGCCAGAGCAATGGTTTCACCGGCGCTGATACGGGTGCCCGGCTTTTTCAGCAGGTTCTGGTTATGGCCGTACAGGCTCATAAAACCGGCGCCGTGGTCCAGCACGATGACCCAGCCATAACCTTTGAGCCAGTCCGCATAGATGACCTGACCGTCAGCAACCGCTTTAACGGCCTGACCTTCAGTACTTTGGATCAGAATGCCACGGGATGATATACCGCCCTGACGGCTTTCGCCAAAGCGCTGTAGCAGGCTGCCTTGCAGTGGCCAGCTTAGCTTGCCTTTGTCTTTGGTCAATCCTGCCAGCTCCCGCGCTTGTTGTGCCAGCCGGCGCAGCTCTTCCAGTTTGCTTTGCAAGCTGGCTTCGTTCTGGCGCAGATAATCCAACTGCCGTCCCTGCTGTTTTAACATGGCCTGTAACCGGCCAACGGCTTGTTGTTGTTCTGTTTTGGCACCAAGCAATTGTTGTTGTTGCTGTTGCAGTATTGCCAGGGTTTGCGCCAGTTGCTGTTGTTTGTCACTTAGCTCAGACAGAACCTGCTGCAGTTGGCTAATGGTGTTGTTAAGTTCGGCCAGTTGTTGCATACGGGCACGGTTAAAGTATTGGTAGTAACTAAGTACCCGCTCCAGCTTGCCTGCATCCTGCTGGTTTAACAGCATACGGCTGTAGTCGTGTTGCCCCAGGCTGTAAGCGCTTTTTAACTGTGATGCCAACAACTTTTGCTGTTGCTGCAGGCTTTGCTCCAGCTCTGTTTTTTGCTTAAGTAACTGCTGTTCACGCGTAATAAGTTGCTGGCGTTGTTGCTCGGTTTCGCGCACGCTGGCAGAGGCTTCTGCCAGTGCTTTATCAGACTGTTGCAGCTTTTTTTCTGCTTGCTCCAGCTGTTTTTGTTGCTGTTTAACTTCTTTTTCTGTTTGCTGTATTTGCTGTTTAACTTCTGCCAACTCTTGCTCCTGCTGTTGGGCAACGCTGGTTACAGGCAGGCAAAAACACAGCAGCCAACAAGACTGCTGTAAGTAGCGTTTTATACAGTGTAGAGGCATCTATTTCAGCTGCATCAGTACTTTACCTGTCATCTCGGCAGGTACTGGCATCGACATTAAATGCAACATGGTAGGAGCAATATCACTCAGGATCCCGCCTTCAACCACGCTTGCCTGGCGGCCAACATAGATTAACGGCACCGGGCCGCTGGTGTGGGCGGTATGAGCCTGGCCAGACTCGGTGTCAAGCATTTGCTCGGCATTGCCGTGATCTGCAGTGATCAGGCATTCACCCCCCACCTCCTGCAGCGCGGCAACAACACGGCCAATACAGGAATCAACAGCTTCAACGGCTTTTATGGCTGCAGACATAATACCGGTGTGGCCAACCATATCTCCGTTCGGGTAGTTACAGATAATCACGTCAAATTCGCAGCTATGAATTGCGGCTACCAGCTTGTCGGTCAGCTCAGTTGAGCTCATTTCTGGTTGCAGGTCGTATGTCGCTACTTTGGGTGAGTCAACCAGAATACGTTGCTCGCCGCTAAACAGTTCTTCGCGGCCACCGCTGAAGAAAAAGGTCACATGGGCATATTTTTCAGTTTCTGAAATACGTAACTGGGTTTTGTGATGTTTGGCCAGCCATTCACCCAATACATTGTTCAGGCTTTCTGGCGGGTAGGCACAAGGAGCTTTTATATCAGCAGCATATTCTGTCAGCATAACAAAACTGCTCAGGGCCGGGCGGTATTCGCGCTTAAAGCCGTCAAAATCATCATTGATAAACGCGCGGCTGAACTGGCGTGCGCGATCAGCCCGGAAGTTCATAAAAATCAGCGCATCACCGTCCTGCATTTTTACCGCTGAGCCATCTTTAGTGAGTATTGCGGTAGCTTTGACAAATTCGTCATTTTCATCGCGTTGGTAAGCTTGTTGTAACGCAGTAACAGCATCTGCCGCCTGAAAATCTGCTTTGCCCTGAGTGATCAGATCATAAGCTTTTTGCACCCTGTCCCAGCGTTTGTCGCGGTCCATGGCAAAGTAACGGCCAATTATTGAGGCAATCTGGCCACTGCCACTGTCGGCAAAATGTGCCTGAATTTTTTCCAGCGAGGCCTGAGCGCTGCGTGGTGGGGTATCGCGGCCATCAAGAAAGGCGTGTAAATAAACCGGGCCGGCACCTTGTTGCTCTGCCAGTTTAATCATCGCCAGTATATGATCTTCATGGCTGTGTACGCCGCCAGGAGATAGCAACCCCATAATATGTACCGCTTTTTGCTGCTTGGCTGCAGCTTTTACTGCGGTTGTCAGTACCGGGTTGGTGAAGAAATCACCATCGCTGATGGCTTTGGTTATGCGGGTAAAATCCTGGTATACCACGCGGCCGGAGCCCAGATTAACATGGCCGACTTCTGAATTACCCATCTGGCCTTCGGGCAAGCCGACATCCAGCCCTGAACCTGAAATCAGAGTGTGTGGGTAATCACGCCATAACTGGTCCATTACCGGAGTGTTGGCCTGGGCAATCGCATTGTTGCTGGTCTCTTCCCGGTAGCCCCAGCCATCGAGAATTAATAATACCAAAGGTTTTTTGCGACTGGTCATGTGTGCTCCGTTGTTTAGCTAAGACATGCGGATAAAGTGAATGGCTATCTTACCGAATTTTGCGCAATTCTCCAGCCCTGTATCGGCAGTGTGCTGGCTCAGGGCGGGCAAACTGAGTATACTCTGCGCTGGTTTATTTTCCGATAAGCAGAATGAGTATGCAGCAGTATATAGAGTTTGTTACTAATCATCCGATCTTAAGTGCGGTTTGGGTGGTGTTATTTATTATGTTAATCAGCAGCCTGATTAAGTCGCGTTTTTCTGCCATAAAACAGATATCACCTACGGAGCTGACGTTGCAGGTAAACCGCAGCAATGCGGTGGTGCTGGATATCCGCACTGAAGCCGATTTTGCCAAAGGCCATATCACCGGCGCCAAACACTTACCACTGGCCGATATTGAAAAACAACAGCTGGCCGGGCTTGAAAAGCAAAAAGACGTGCCCATTATTGTGGTATGTCAGGCTGGAATGACGGCATCAAAAGCGGCGTCCAGTTTAGTTAAGCAAGGCTTCACTGCTGTATCTGTATTACAGGGCGGCATGGGAAGCTGGACAGGTGCCAGTTTGCCGGTCGTTAAATCGAAGAGGTAATTGATGTCGCAAGTGACTATTTACACTAAGGCCTATTGTCCTTATTGTGTTCGCGCAAAGTCAGTACTGGACAACAAAGGCGTGGCCTATGAGGAAATTCGTATTGACGAGCAACCTGAGCTGCGCCCACAAATGATCGAACGTGCTGCCGGGCGTACAACAGTGCCACAGATTTTTATCGGCGGGCAGCATATTGGTGGATGCGATGACATGCTGGCGCTTGATGCGGCAGGTAAGCTCGATCCTTTATTGCAATCATAAATACAACAACAGGAATTATCATGGCCGAACAACAAGTAAACGGTGTTGCCACTGAGCAGGGTTTACAATTTGCTATCCAGCGTATTTTCGTAAAAGACATTTCGTTTGAAGCACCTAACGCACCTGCTATTTTCCGTAAAGAATGGAAACCAGAAGTGCAGCTGGATTTAGATACCCGCAGCGAAAAACTGGAAGATAACGTGTATCAGGTTGTGCTGTCATTGACAGTAACCACTAAAGTAGAAGGCGAAGTTGCATTTTTATGTGAAGTTCAGCAAGCAGGTATTTTCTCTATCAGCCAGCTGGAAGACTCGCAAATGGCGCATATGTTAGCGTCGTTTTGCCCGAACACATTATTCCCTTATGCCCGTGAAGCCGTATCTAACCTGGTAAACCGTGGTACTTTCCCACAGCTGAACCTGGCTCCGGTGAATTTTGACGCGCTGTTTGCGCAATACCTGCAAAAACGTCAGGCAGAAATGCAGGGCGTGAAGGCAGACGCTTAAATAATGCAGCCTTCAGCAATTGCTGTGATCGGAGCAGGGTCTTATGGCACTGCTCTGGCTATTTGTCTGGCACGTAATGGCAATACCATCAGTTTGTGGGGCCGTAACGAGCAGGAAATGGCCCGGATGGCAGAGCACCGGGTTAACCAGAAATACCTGCCGGACGTCCGTTTGCCGGCAACCTTGCAGGTAAGCTCAAACTTAGCTGAAGTTGTTGCCAGCAGTCGCGATATTCTGCTTGTGGTACCAAGCCATGCCTTTGCTGACACACTGCGGCTGATTAAACCGCATTTGCAGGCTGAGGGCCGTGTTGCCTGGGCCACCAAAGGCCTGGAGCCGGATACCGGCAGATTACTGCAGGATGTGGCGCGTGATATTCTGGGCGAGCGGGTATCGCTGGCAGTGTTTTCCGGCCCTACTTTTGCTAAAGAAATGGCCATGGGCTTGCCTACAGCGATTTCATTGTCTTCTACCGACCCGGAGTTTATCCGCGAGTTATCAGATTTACTGCACTGTGCAAAAAGCTTCAGAGTTTACACCAACACCGATTTTATCGGTGTTCAGCTGGGTGGTGCAGTTAAGAATGTGATTGCCATTGGTGCCGGTATGGCCGATGGCATTGGTTTTGGTGCTAATGCCCGTACGGCATTAATTACCCGTGGCCTTACCGAGATGTGCCGCTTAGGCTGTGCGCTTGGCGCAAAAAAAGACACCTTTATGGGGATGGCAGGTTTGGGCGATTTAGTGCTTACCTGTACCGATAACCAGTCGCGCAACCGGCGTTTTGGTTTACTGCTGGGGCAGGGAAAGGGGGTTGAAGAGGCGATACAGACTATTGGTCAGGTAGTTGAAGGTTATCGCAACGCCAAAGAAGTGTTTAATCTGGCTCAGCGTGTTGGTGTAGAAATGCCGATTACCGAGCAGATCTATCAGGTATTGTATCAGGCTAAAGATGCAAAACTGGCGGCACTGGATCTACTGGGCCGGGAAAAGCGCGATGAAGTCACTTAGAGCGTTACGCAGTTAACTACTTTAGTTCACTGCGTTTTATTAGCCGACTTCTTTACGTAATAACCGGTTTTCCCTCGCCAGCAGAGCGGGTACTTCGCTTGCTGGCAGGGCTTTACTAAATAAATGGCCCTGTAAAATATCACACCCCATTACATGCAGTAGGTAAGCCTGCATTTCATTTTCAATACCTGTTGCTATCACATCTATTTGTAAATAAGACGCCAGCCGGATCAAGCTTGCGGTTATATTGCGCTGTTGTTCATTGTGTTCCATATCGCGGATAAAGCTCTGTGCTATTTTCAGGCTGTGCAGCGGGTATTCGCGCAGTACAGATAGTGACGATATACCCTGGCCAAAATTATCCAGTGTTAAATGAAAACCCAAGGTTATAAGTTGCTGTAATGTGGTGTTTATTGTGCTGTCAGGTTGCAGGAAAATATCTTCATGCAGTTCCAGCTCAAATAAGTCGGCTGATAACTGTGCATCGTCCAGCTGTTGCTGCAGCGCACTGACAAAATCTTGCTGGCGAAAGCTCAGTGTAGAAATATTTACCGAGATGCGGCCACGGCTGATGCCGGTTTGTTGCCAGTGATTCAGTTGCTGGCAGCATTTACGGAATACCAGTTTATCCAGGGCAACAATCTGGCCGGTGTCGTCCGCTATATTGATAAAATACTGTGGTGCCAGTATACCGCGTTTCGGATTGTGCCAGCGTAGCAAGGCTTCGTAACCGACAACACGGTTACTGCCAATACTGAGCCTGGGCTGATAGTAAACATCAAACTCGTTGTTATCCTGTGCTTTTAACAATTCGGCTTCCAGAGCGAGATATTCCGGCGCTTTGAGCTGATAGCGGCTGTTGGCAAATTGCATATTACTGCGGCCCAGTCTGGCTGCGTTACAGATTGCCGTTGAAGCACTGCTTAGCAGTACTGCCGGGCTGGTACCATCCAAAGGATAAATACTAATGCCGATATAGGTTTGCAGGGCTGATTGTTTAAATTCCTGCGCTGCCTGGTCGGCCAGTAGCAGTATTTTATGCGCCAGCCGGTTCAGGTTAACTTCAATTTGGGCCGAGCACAGATGCGTTGGGATCAGCATAGCCAGTGTATCTGTATTGTATCTGGCAATTATGGCGCCTTTGCTACTGTACTGTTTTAACTGTGCGCTGAGGCTGCGCAGCACATCCGGCACTTTGTCCTGGGGGGCTGTGGCCATATAACTTACGATCTGATTATACTTGATCAGACAAATAGCGAATTGTGACTGGCTGACGGTGGAGCTGTTTATCGCAGTCTGAATAAATTGGTTAAGCAGTAATGGGGTAAAAAGGCCGGTGTCGGCATCATAAATATAATCGGCATCCTGCTCTGTTTGCTTTCGCTTGCAGTGGCTGATATCACGCCCAATCAGCAGGTAGCTGCCACTATCCAGGTGGCGGGTCATGGTTAAAGCTACCGGCGTGCGCTTTTCATTATTTGCCAGTTGTAGCCAGGCTTCACCTTGCCAGTGTGGCTGTGAGGCAATTTCGGCAAGCAGCAACACATCACTTTCTTCGTCTTTAAAAACGGCCGGTGGAGCTGGCGTAGCTGATATAACTGATGAGCATGCCGGATTCAGATAAGTGGGCTGTAAATTACTGTCCAAAATAGCAATAAATTCAGCTGACTGATCAAGCAGGTTTTTCAGTGCCTGTTGTTCTGACCCGGCAGTTTTATTGCTATGTAGCAGCTTGCGGTTGTACAGGCTAAGTACAATAACCAACAGCAGTAATACGGCTAGTGCCAGTAGCATAATAGTGTGAGTATCTCCACTCAAAGCCGTTGCCGGCAGTTGTACCGCAGCAGACAACAGCAGCCAACCAGATAGCAGCCAACCAGACAGCAGCATAGTATCGACATCCTTGTTATCGATAAAAACAGCATTAAATATAGCCGCAGTCTTTTGCTATATGCAAATGCTATTACCGGTTGTTATGGTCTGGCTCCGGCGTAGAGCAGCTGGCGCCATGATTCATAAACAAAAACTGCTACGGCATTAGATAAATTCATTGAACGGCTGTTGGCTGTCATCGGAATACGCAGCCAGTTTTCAGTTGGCATTTGTTGCAATACCTCCAATGGTAGGCCCCGGCTTTCCGGGCCAAATATCAGCGTATCTCCGGCGGCAAAAGCCGCATCGCTGTGCGTGGTATGGCCCTTGGTGGTGCAGGCATATAAGCGGCCTGGCTTTTGTTGTGAAATAAAGTCGCTGAAACTGGCGTAGCGTTTTACATTGGCAAACTCGTGGTAATCCAGCCCGGCACGTTTTACCCGCTTGTCGTCCCACTCAAAACCTAACGGTTCTATCAGATGCAACTGGTAGCCAGTATTGGCACAAAGGCGGATAATATTGCCGGTATTCGGCGGAATTTCAGGTTCAAACAGCACTATATGCAGCATGGGGCTCTCCGGCTTAATAAGGCGGTATTGTAGCAAAAGCGGATTAGTCTGGCAGCTGTGCCAAAAAATCATTAATAGCGGCAAATGCCTGTTGTCTGATGCTGTCTGTTTCCATAAAAATTTCATGTCGTGCCTGCTTTAGTACCACACGACCGCGATACAGGTTTTCAGGCAATTGCTGATACCAGAGCTGCTGGGCGTAATTGCTAACTACCTTGTCTTCACTGGCTTGTAGCATTAACACCGGTGTATGCCATTTAGTGGCGTCTTGCTGCAGGCGCCGCATGGCTTTTATTGCTGCATCAACCCAGGCTGTGGTCACGCCGCCAAGCCGGGTATCAGGATATGTGCGGTATAACTGATGCAACCACTGATAACGTTCGGCACAGCTGGTCAGCGGGTTATTGGCAAACGCTTTTTCCTGATAATTACCTTGGCCGGGGAAATACCATGGCGGGGCTTTAAGCGCCCGGTTAACAGCACCAAATGCCAGGGCCAGAGGTTCTGCTAAGCGGGCCGGTACCAGGCCGGTATAAATACCGAGCATTGGCGAAGCCAGTATTGCGGCTTTAAACGGATGCGGTTGTTGTTGTAAGTAACCGGCAAGGATGGCACAGCCCATTGAGTGAGCAAGGGCAATATGGCTGCTGTGGCCGGTTGGCAGCACTATATGTTGAATAAACTGGGCTAAATCTTGCTGATACAGCGCAAAATCAGCCACATAGCCCTTGTGCGGGTTGCCAAGTTCACGCTGCGACAGGCCCTGGCCCCGGTGATCGAGTAAAAAAACACTATAGCCTGCACTAACCAGTTCAAAACACAGTTCGGCGTATTTTACGGCCATTTCCATCCTGCCTGCGCTGATCACTACGGCATGACGTGCGTTGGGGCTCTGATGATAGTGGTAACTTAATTTCAGGCCATCACTGCTGGTTAGTACGCCTGAGGTCATACTTTGCCAGAATGGCAGTAATTGCTGCGCCCAGTTCTCTGCCAGATTGGCAGCATGGCCGCTGGCCTGCCACAAAGGGAAATCACTTGCTGTCAAAATAGGCTCTTTTAATCAGTATTGTGGCGCTAGTGTAGCGGTAACTGCACAGTGATACAAAGCCCTTGCCCGGTGGTATTGGCTGCGTGCACTTTTCCACCATGCTGGCGGATAATTTGTGCCACTATTGCCAGGCCAAGCCCGGTACCACCGGTACTGCTGGTACGGCTGTCTGACACCCGGTAGAAGGGTTCAAATATCGCCTCAAGCTGATCGGGGGCAATACCAGGCCCCTGATCGCAAATTTGTAGCACCAGTTGTTGCTGCAACTGTGTTATTGCACAGGTTATGTCACTGTTCGGCGGGCCGTATTTAATAGCATTACGCAGAATATTTTCAATCGCCCGGGCCAGCAGCCTGCTGTCTGCTGTTATTTCCAGCTGTTGCGGTGCCTGCAATAGGATTTGTTGTTGTTTTACATCGGCCTCTACCCGGTTAACATCAATAATATCAGACAGCAGCTCGGTTAAGTCGAAGCTTTGTTGCTGCAGCTGATACTGGCCAGCATCCAGTTTGCTAAAGGTCAGCAGTTCATCCAGCATACTATCCAGCCGGTCCAGCTCTTGTTTTAGCCTGGGTACCTGCTCCAGATTTTGCTGACGCTCAGTTAAACCCAGTGCCAGCTGCGCTCTGGCAAGCGGCGAGCGTAGCTCGTGCGAGATATCACGTAGTAAGCGCTGCTGATTGGTTAGCAGGGCGCTAATGCGTTCGGCCATGGTATTAAAGCTGTGGCCTAGTTGCCCCAGTTCATCTTTGCGTTTAATAAGGCTGGTCACCCGGCTGTTAAGCTGGCCATCGGCAAATTGCAGATTACGCTGTAACAGCTCACGCAGCGGCCGGGAAATGGATACCGCCAGCACAAAGCTGGCAACGGCAGAAATAAGTAAGGTAAACAACATTAATACATGTTGTGGGATTTCGCTTAAACGCCACCACGGCTGCGGCGGGCGTTGCCTTTTCTGGTACAGTGCCAGGGTTTCATCACCAAGCTGCAGGATAAAAGGGCCGGCCAGCGAGGTGTTATGGTGTTTTAACCAGCGTGGGCGGGATAATTGTGACAGCTCCGTCAGCCAGTGCTGATCAAAATCACGTGGCAACAGCTGTGGCGTCAGTACGATTTGCGTTTGCGCATCAACTACCAGCCAGCGGTCCGGGCTGTCTTGTTGTAGCCGGGCAACTAAATGCGCACTGTTTTCGCTGTCTGCCAGCGGTGCCAGATGTTGTTGTAATTGCTGAATAACATTATGTGGCAGACGGCGGATTTCGGTTTGCTCAACTAAAGCCCGTGACAGTGCCAAAGTGGCAAACACGGCGCTTAACAATACCAGCCAGAACCAGAGAAATATCCGCCCGGCCAGATAATGAAACGGGTTAAGGTGCGTTAACCAGTTCATGCTTCACCTTGCAAAAACAGATAACCGCTGCCGCGTAAGGTTTGAATTTTCTCGTTGCTGCTATATACCGCGATCTTTTTGCGGATATTGCTGATATGCATATCCAGGCTGCGATCATACATTTGCAGCCGTTTACCTAATACTTCACGGCTAAGTTCATCTTTACTGACAACCTCACCGGCGCGGCGCATCAACAGTTCCAGCAGCTGAAACTCTGTGGCGGTTAATGCTATCACTTCGCCGTTACAGCTCAGTTGCCTGCTGGCCGGGTTCAGCAGCAGCCCGTTCAGATTAAGCACAGTGTCACTATTGCTCTGTGGTACCTGAGTCAGTTCAACCCGGCGTAATATCGCTTTAATACGTGCAACCAGCTCGCGTGGATTAAAGGGTTTGGCCAGATAATCGTCCGCGCCCAGCTCAAGGCCGACAATACGGTCAACATCATCGCCACGGGCCGTTAGCATTAATACCGGGCAGTACTGGCTGGCACGCAAAGCTTTAAGCACTGACAGGCCATCCATACCGGGCAGCATAATATCCAGCAGAATTAACTGATAGTCGCCACTTTGTGCCATAGTCAGGCCTTGCTGGCCGTCGTGGGCAGCAGTAAACTGAAAACCGTCCAGCGCCAGATATTCGGCTACCAGTTCACACAGTTCGGTGTCGTCGTCGATCATTAAAATTGCAGGCATAACCACTCCTTATTTGCTATGAGTTTACCTAATGTCAGCGCCTTGCAATACAGCTTTACAGAATCTTTACCCGGCCTTTGCGTTGCTTTGCATTGGCTGTTTTATGCTTAGGCTGTCTTAATAGAGGAGTGTATCCGATGAAAGTATCAAAACTGATTTTTGCTTTAGGTTTACTTACTGCCAGCAGCCTGTCAGGTATTGCTGTTGCCCATGAACACAAAGCGGCAGGTTATGAACACGGCCGTCATATGCAGCATGCTCCGATGAAGCGCATGCTGGCGGGGCTGGAACTTACCGATAGCCAGCGTGAACAGATTAAACAGTTAATGCAGCAACACCGTAGTGAGCAAAAAACGGCCCGGCCAGATAAGGCTGAACGCCAGCAAATGCGTGATTTACTGGCCGCAGACACCTTTGATGAAACCGCTGCACGTCTGCTGTTAGAAAAGCAGCAGCAACAAGCAGTAGACAGACGGCTGGCCGCGATGAAGTTACAGCATCAGGTGTTACAGGTGCTGACTGATGAGCAGCGCCAGCAGCTAAATGAAAAACGGCAGAAATGGCAGCAAAAAAAGCAGCAACGTAGTGATGCCTGAAGTATCTGAGGGCCTGACATTGTCGGCGTTTTTACAATTAACAACAGGCCGGTGCGTTTAACGCCCGGCCTTATTTTTATTCTATATCCAGCTCTTTAAGTTTACGGGTCAGGGTATTGCGGCCCCAGCCCAACCGTTTTGCCGCTTCCTGTTTATGGCCGTGGGTAAACTGCAGAGCCTGTTGCAACACGGTACGCTCAAACTCCGGCCCGGCTTCAGCCAGTATATTTTCTTCGCCGGCATTTAATTTGTGGCTGATCCAGCCTGCCAGTAAATCCTGCCAGCTACCTCCCTGGCCGTTTTGCACTGCCGGTACAGCTTTTTGTGGCGATGTCAGCTCAGGCGGTAAATCGGCCACTACAATATGCTTGCCGCTGGCCATTACCGTTAGCCAGCGGCAGGTGTTTTCTAACTGGCGTACGTTACCGGGCCAGTCGAGCTGGCTTAAAAACTGTTCAGCCTCTTTGGTCAGGGTTTTTGCCTCGACGTTCAGCTCTTTTGCTGCTTGCAATAAAAAATGCTGTGCCAGTTTGGCGATATCCTGCTTACGCTCCTTTAACTGCGGTAAATGCACTCTGATGACGTTTAGCCGGTGGAATAAGTCTTCGCGAAACTTGCCTTCACCTACCAGATGCTCCAGGTTTTGGTGGGTAGCGGCAATAATGCGTACATCTACACCAATAGCCTGGTGGCCACCCACACGGTAAAACTGGCCATCTGCCAGCACCCGCAGCAAACGGGTTTGCACATCCAGCGGCATATCACCGATTTCATCGAGAAATAAGGTGCCGCCATCGGCTTGCTCGAAGCGGCCTTTACGCAAATTATTCGCGCCGGTAAAGGCGCCTTTTTCATGGCCAAACAGCTCTGACTCAATCAGATCTTTTGGTATTGCTGCCATATTCAGTGCAATAAACGGCAGCTCGCAGCGCGGGCTGTGCTTGTGCAGCGCGCGGGCCACCAGCTCTTTACCGGTACCAGACTGGCCATTAATTAACACGCTGATACTGGAGCGCGCCAGCCGGCCAATAGCACGGAATACTTCCTGCATTGCCGGCGCTTCGCCAATAATTTCCGGTGACAGGGCAGGCGCTACAGCCTTGTGTTTAGGTTGGCGTGCACTGGCATGTTCCAGCGCACGGCTGATTAGCGCTACGGCATCATTAACATCAAAGGGTTTTGGCAGATACTCAAACGCGCCGCGTTTAAAGGCGTTAACTGCGCTGTCCAGATCGGAATGCGCAGTCATAATAATTACCGGCAGCTCCGGGGCAAGTTCCTGCAACTTGCCAAGCAACGCCATGCCATCAGTGCCAGGCATGCGGATATCTGATACTACGACAGCAGGCTGGTCATACTCCAGCCGCTGCAGCATCAAATCGGCTGAGGCATAGCTTTCACATAAAATATCCGCCCGGGCCAGGGCTTTTTCCAGAACCCAGCGGATAGAATTGTCGTCATCAATAATCCACACAGTATGACTCATTAGTTCAATCCTCAGTGTCTGCAATTGGCAGGTATAACGTAAATTCGGTATGGCCGGGCCAGCTGTCGCAATCAATCCAGCCGCCGTGCTGGTGGATCAGGGTTTGGGCAATAGACAAGCCAAGCCCTGTACCGCCGGCTTTGCCACTGACCATCGGGTAAAATAAAGTGTCTTTAATATCAGCAGGAATGCCGGGGCCGTTATCGATAACCCGGATCAGTGCCACCAGTTTGTAGCGTTTGCCATGTAAAGTGTGCTGGTGCAATACGCGGCTTTGCAGGCAAATGGCTGGTTGCTCGGTTTGCTCCAGAGCTTGCTGGGCATTACGCACTATGTTCAGCAATGCCTGTTCAATTAACTCCGGATCAAACGGAAAATCGGGAATGCTGGGATCGTAGTCGCGGCTAAACTGCACTAATGCCGGATTGTCCATTAATGCCAGCTGGCGTACCTGCTCAATAATCTGATGCAGGTTAGCACTTACACGCTGTGCCGGCCGGTAAGGCCCTAATAGTCTGTCTACCAGGTTACGCAGCCGGTCGGCCTGCGCAATAATAAGTTGGGTGTATTCTTTTAACTCATCATTTAACGATTCTTCCAACAACTGCGCGGCACCGCGCAAACCACCCAGCGGATTTTTAATTTCGTGGGCCAGGCCGCGAATTAATTCCCGCGCTGCCAGATGCTGATGTTGCTGCAGGCTTTCCAGGCTAATTTTGCGTTGTTGGTCAACCTGGCGGATTTCCAGCAATAAATGTTCGGCCGGGTTTTCGCAGATAGTAACTGAAATATCCAGCAGCAAATGACGGCCGTCGGCTAATACCGCCTGCACGTCGCTGACACCAAAGCCCTGCTTGCTGTTGAGTGCTCCAACAAAGTGGTGTGCGTTTATATCGCAATGCTGGAATAAATCCGGAAAAAATTGCGCGCTAAGACGTTTTTCGCCCAAACCTAACACTGCACAACATGCGGTATTGAAGTAGCGGATCGTCAAGCCTGCGTCCAATAGCATTATTGCCGTTGTCAGTTGTTCGCTGATATGAGCATGTAATTGTTCGGTTGCTATTACTGTATTTGTCACTGCTTCACCTTATGCACCAATTTGGTGCGCCAGTTTAGCAGTGTAATTCAGTTCAGGCTGAATTGCATAGCATGCGCACTAATTTGGTGAGATTACCGATGTTCTATGTAAATAGAAGGTCGTTACAGGACTTGTTGCAATAAGCTTGCCGTTTTGATCAAAAAGCTCCATCTGCAATTTGTGCTCGCCGCGGTGAACATCGCGCAAAATAAATACCGCATTGCTTTGCGGCTCGCCCTGAGGTTTACCGTCTAACAACAAGCGTACCCGCAAACCGCGTTCAAACATCGGGCTGATTTTGCCGGATACATAAACAGAGCCGGTATTATCACGCACTGTGCCTTGTTCTTCAGGTTGTACAATCTCAACGTTAAAAGGCTCGGCGGCAGGTGCCTTACGCGCGGGCAGGGTGGGATCTGTGGCGGCCATAATATTGGCCCGGGTCGACAGCGTCAGTTCTTCTGCGCCAGGTTGCGGGCTGTCAGAAAATACCAGCACGCCGTTAGCATCGCGTGTTACAAATACTTTTTTGTTTTCCTGCGCTGGCAAAGATGTTGTGCAAAGCAACATTATTATAATAAACAATACTTTATTCATATACTTTGCAGGTTCCATGTTATTTTATTGTTGTTACTCCACCGGGTTACTCTAGCTTGCTTCGCTTTAATTTTCTACAAAAAAAAAGCTCACCGAAGTGAGCTTTTAATCAAATTGTTATTTAAACACTGTAATACAGTTCAAATTCTAACGGGTGCACAGCAACCGCTACTTTACGGGCTTCAGCACGTTTCATGTCGATATAGGCATCGATCATTGCATCAGACATTACGCCGCCTTTAGTGAAAATAGCACGGTTTTTGTCCAGCTCGTTCAGCGCTTCTTCCAGAGAGGTTGAAACCTGTGGAATATTGGCCGCTTCTTCTGCCGGTAAGTCGTACAGGTCTTTGTCCATCGCATCACCAGGGTGGATCTTGTTCTGGATACCGTCTAAACCAGCCATCAACTGGGCAACAAAAGCCAGGTATGGGTTAGCTGCCGGATCCGGGAAGCGGCATTCAATACGGCGTGCTTTGGCACTTGGTACCAGTGGGATACGGATAGAGGCTGAACGGTTACGCGCAGAATAAGCCAGCATTACCGGTGCTTCAAAGTGCGGTACTAAACGCTTGTATGAGTTAGTAGACGGGTTGGTAAAGGCATTAATGGCTTTAGCATGTTTAATAATACCGCCGATATAGTACAGCGCGGTTTCAGACAGGCCGGCATACTTATCACCGGCAAACAGGTTTACGCCGTCTTTTGCCAGCGATTGGTGGCAGTGCATGCCTGAACCGTTATCACCCACTAAAGGTTTTGGCATAAAGGTAACCGTTTTACCATACAGGTGCGCTACGTTATGAATAACATACTTAAGTTGCTGCACTTCATCAGCTTTTTTGGTCAGGCTGTTGAACTTGGTAGCAATTTCGTTCTGGCCGGCAGTAGCAACTTCGTGGTGGTGTGCTTCAACAGTTTGACCCATCTCTTCCAGTACCATACACATGGCACTGCGGATATCGTGGCCTGAATCTACCGGTGGCAGTGGGAAATAACCGCCTTTTACGCTTGGGCGGTGGCCTTTGTTACCATCTTCATAGCTGGTGCCTGAGTTCCATGCCGCTTCAGTCGAGTTAATTTTAAAGAAAGAACCAGACATCGTAGTTTCAAAGCGGATGTCGTCAAACATAAAGAATTCCGGCTCTGGCCCAAACAGCACAGTATCGGCAATACCGGTAGATTTCAGGTACTCTTCAGCGCGCTTGGCAATAGAACGTGGGTCACGGTCGTAACCCTGCATGGTGCTCGGCTCGATAACGTCACAGGTAATATTCAGTGTGGTTTCTTCAAAAAACGGGTCCAGTACTGCGGTAGATGCATCCGGCATCAGGATCATGTCTGAGTCGTTAATACCTTTCCAGCCAGAAATAGAAGAGCCGTCGAACATCTTGCCATCTTCAAAGAAGTCTTCGCTGATCTGATTAACAGGAACTGTCACGTGCTGTTCTTTACCTTTGGTGTCAGTAAAACGTAAATCTACAAACTTCACTTCATTTTCTTTAATTAAACTCAGTACAGATGATGCAGACATGCATTCCTCCAATTAATCTGTTTTGAACTGATTTAGCGGTGTTGCTCCAATAAATGCCAGATATATGCCAAACATTTAAGTGTTTGATTTATATTTGTATTGTTAGCTGATGCAGCGCCTTGGATATCAGTGTTGCACCACTATGGTGCTTGGTTGCATTTTTATGGTGCGCCTATGGCAGGCTTAAGTCTAGATGCTGCTGAGGGCTGTGAGAAAAAAAATTGCTTAAACTGCGGTTGCCGTTTTTATTTCCATGCAAAAACAGAGTAGAATGTGCGCCCTTTCGTTTCAGTTAGTTTTGCCTGGTGGTCATTACGGTCATCTAGTGCCACAGAGGATATATTTACATGAGCGTTACCGCGACATACTTAGACAAGCTGCGCAACGTTGCCATTATTGCGCACGTTGACCATGGTAAAACCACTTTGGTTGACAAACTGCTACAGCAGTCTGGCACCTTCGACGCCCGCGCCAAGCTACAGGAGCGCGTAATGGACTCGAATGCGCAGGAATCTGAGCGCGGTATAACTATCCTGGCAAAAAATACTTCGGTGCGCTGGAACGGTTATCATATTAATATTCTTGATACCCCGGGTCACGCCGACTTCGGTGGTGAAGTTGAGCGCGTACTGTCAATGGCAGACTCAGTATTGCTGTTGGTTGATGCCGTTGACGGCCCTATGCCGCAAACGCGCTTTGTAACACAAAAAGCGTTTTCACACGGTTTAAAGCCAATTGTTGTAGTGAATAAAATTGACCGTCCGGGTGCACGTCCGGATTGGGTTATTGATCAGGTGTTTGATCTGTTCGATAACTTAGGCGCCACTGATGAGCAACTGGATTTCCCGATTGTTTACGCTTCTGCGTTAAACGGCTGGGCAACCTTAGATTATAACGAACCCAAAACCGATATTACCGATTTGTTTGAAGCTATTGTTAAACACGTAGCTCCGCCAGCAGTTGAGCTGGATGGTGAAACCCAGCTACAGGTATCACAGCTGGATTACTCAAGTTACCTGGGCATTATCGGCATCGGCCGTATTAAGCGCGGTACCTTAAAGCCAAACCAGCAGGTTACGGTTGTTGGTGCTGATGGCACCAGGCGCAACGGTAAAGTAGGCCAGGTGTTTGGTTACTTAGGTTTAGAGCGGGTAGAAACTACTGAAGCCAACGCCGGTGATATCGTAGCCTTTACCGGCCTGGGTGAACTGAAAATTTCTGATACTATCTGCGCCACTACTAAAGTAGAAGCGTTACCGCCGCTGCAGGTAGATGAACCTACCGTTACCATGACTTTCCAGGTAAACACGTCGCCATTCGCTGGTAAAGAAGGTAAATTTGTTACCTCGCGCCAAATTTTGGAACGCTTAAACCACGAACTGAAACACAACGTTGCGCTGCGGGTTGAAGAAACGGAAGATGGCGATAAATTCAAAGTATCCGGCCGTGGTGAATTGCACCTGGGTGTATTAATTGAAAATATGCGCCGCGAAGGTTTTGAATTAGCGGTATCACGGCCGGAAGTTATCATGAAAATGGTTGACGGCGTGAAGATGGAACCCATGGAAAACGTGACCATTGACTGCGAAGAGCAGAACCAGGGTTCTATTATGGAGCGTATGGGTGAGCGTAAAGCTGAAATGACCAATATGCAACCCGATGGTAAAGGCCGTATCCGCATGGATTTCTTAATGCCAAGCCGGGGGTTGATTGGTTTCCGTACCGAGTTTATGACCATCACTTCAGGCACCGGCCTGATGTACCATAGCTTTGATCACTACGGCGAGCACAAAGGCGGTACTATCGGCCAGCGCACCAACGGTGTAATGATCTCTAACGCCATGGGTAAAGCTGCCGGTTATGCCATTTTCTCGTTGCAGGAACGTGGCCGTATGTTTATTGGCCACGCTGAAGAAGTATACGAAGGTCAGGTTATCGGCATTCACAGCCGCAGTAACGACTTAACAGTTAACTGCTTAAAAGGTAAGCAATTAACTAACGTACGGGCGTCCGGTACCGATGAAGCGATTAATCTCGTGCCGCCAATCCGCTACACGCTGGAACAGGCGCTGGAATTTATCGATGATGACGAACTGGTAGAAGTTACACCTAAATCGATCCGTATCCGTAAGCGCCACCTGACAGAAAACGATCGTAAACGCGCCAGCCGCGGTTAATACCGGGCAATCTGTGTATAAGGCCAGCATCAAGCTGGCCTTTTTTCTGGGTTATTTTTAGTACTCAGAGGGTTAGCTAGTTGCCAAGCTGGTTGAACCACTGCTTTTCTTGTATCCTCTGCTAGTATTTATGTGATTTGGAGGCGTTATGCTGCCTGAATGGCAATCCTATCTGAAAACTGCTGTGCGCTTTGTTAAGCTTTATATCCAGCGTTGCCAGCAGGATCAAATTGGTATGATTGGCGGTTATCTGGCTTACATTTCACTGTTGTCTGTTGTGCCTTTGATAGCCGTAATGTTTTCCATGCTAAGTGCTTTTCCGATGTTTGCAGAGTTTCGCCAGGGCATTGAAGCTTTTGTTTACGCCAATGTTATTCCTTCGCGTGGTGAAGAAATTCAAACCTACATTAACCAGTTTATCGGTAATACCGGTGGCATGACGGCAATAGGTATTGCGGTACTGGTGTTTGTGGCGTTGCTGCTTATTCATAACATTGATAAAACGCTGAACAAAATCTGGCGGGTGACCAGAAGGCCAAGGCCGGTTATCTCGTTCTCGATTTACTGGATGATCCTGACATTAGGGCCCATTCTGTTTGGCTCATCTATCGCAGTAACATCTTACCTGATCAGGCTGACCCGCCTTGCTGAGGATTATACTCCGGGGCTGTCTACGCTGTTGTTGGGCACAGTGCCGTATCTGATGTCTTTACTGGCATTTTTTCTGCTGTATCTGGTGGTGCCAAATATTAAAGTACGCAGCCGGCATGCCTTTTGGGGGGCGCTACTGGCGATGCTGCTGTTTGAATTATCTAAACGTGGTTTTGCGGTTTACGTTACGCATTTTCCGGCCTATGACACCCTGTATGGTGCACTGGCGTTAGTACCGATTGTTTTTGTATGGGTGTACCTGTGTTGGTTAGTCGTATTGCTGGGGGCTGAAATGACAGCCTTGTTGCAGCAAATTGCTGCAGATACCGAACAGGCCGATGCCGACGATCCGGATCAGATTGACCCGTCTGACGACACAAATGAGGTTAAGTTGTAAAATGAAAGCATTAATCCAGCGGGTGAATCAGGCGTCTGTTACGGTTAATGGTGCCACTATCGGCCAGATTGAGCATGGTTTATTAGTGTTGCTGGGGGTTGAAGCTGAAGATACACCGGCAGATATTACCAGGCTGGCGCACAAAGTTTGCCACTACCGGGTGTTTTCCGACAGCAATGGCAAAATGAATCTGAATGTGCAGCAGGCTGGTGGCAGTTTACTGGTGGTGTCACAGTTTACGCTGGCAGCTGACACCCAATCGGGTTTAAGGCCCAGCTTTACACCCGCGGCAATACCTGACAAAGCCAACCAGTATTACGAAACTTTTGTGGCATATTGCCGTTCACTGGGCCTGAACACCGCAACCGGGCAATTTGCTGCCGATATGCAGGTTAGTTTGGTGAACAACGGTCCGGTGACGTTTTTACTGCAGAGCTAATTTTTCGGAGTTGTACCTTATGCGGCATTGGCAATTACGCTCGCCCGCCACCCCAGACGAATGGCATCGTTATTATCAGCTACGTTGGCAAATATTACGCGCCCCCTGGCAGCAACCACCTGGTTCAGAACGCGACGGGCTGGAAGAGCAGGCTTATCATCTGATGTTATTAACACCGGATGGTGATATTGCTGCTATCGGGCGTTTGCATCAGCTTGAACAAGGCGGGGCCCAGGTGCGTTATATGGCGGTTGCTACGGAGTATCAGGGTAAAGGTGCCGGTGGCAGGGTTTTGGCTGGGCTGGAGTTACAGGCGGTAAAATGGGGTTGTGATTATATCAGATTAAATGCACGTGATACTGCTTTGGCGTTTTATCAACGCAATGGTTATCGCCAACTGGGAGCTGCCCCTCAGCTGTACGGTATTGCGCACTTTGTTATGCAAAAGCAAATCCGGCTGGCTGGCACCTCAGAGCAACACCAGCTGTGGTGTCGTCAGTTAAATGATACCTGGCAGCAGACCATACCGCTTAGCCAGTATATGCAATTGGCTGTCGCTGGCTTTGATGGCAATGAAATACGCTGTGACGCCCCGCTGGCGCCAAACATTAATCTGCACCAGACCATGTTTGCCGGCAGTATCTATGCACTGGCGACATTAACGGGCTGGGGCATGTTGTATCTGCAGTTACAGGCACAGGGGTTACACGGCGATCAGGTACTGGCAGATGCAACAATTAAGTATCTTAAACCGGTCGCGGCCCAGCCACAGGCGCGCTGTGCATTACAACAATGTGCCGGAGCTCTGGATGTGCTGGCTGAAGGGCGTAAAGCCGTGCAGCATATTAAAGTGCAGGTGTTTTCTGCCGGTGAACTTGCTGCTGAATTTAGCGGCCGCTATGCCGTATTGCCGGTTAAGGCCGGGCAGGAATGAAAATCGTCATTATTGGTTGTGGCTGGTTGGGGCAGCAATTAGCGGCAGATTTAGTAGCACAAGGTCATCAGGTATATGCCAGCCGTCGTTCAGGCTCTGCATTGGTTGATTTACCAACTGGCGTAACCGGTTTTGTACTGGATTTAAATATACCGGCAGATCAACACACCGTAGCGGCCATTTTGCATGATGCAATCGTTATTTGTGCTGTTACTCCGGGGCGGGAGCAGAAGTCACAACATTACATTGCAGCCTTACAGCAACTTGCCACACTGGCTACAGTGGCTGGCAGCAGGCAAATAATACATTTTAGTTCTACCGGCATTTATCATGGCCTGCAAGGTGAGGTCGATGAAACTGCCGCGATACAAATGACAGAGCCCCGGGTTAGTTTGCTATGGCAGGGTGAACAGGCACTGCAGCAGTTTCAACCGGCAATAACATTGCGTCTTGCCGGTTTAATGGGCCCGGGGCGGCATCCGGGGCGTTTTGCCGCAGGTAAGGTGCTGCCTGATGCAACTGCCCCGGTTAATATGCTGCATGCAGCAGATATTATTGCGGCCGTCACACTCTTACTTGGTGTTACACCTTGTAACGGAGTGTTCAATCTTAGTTGCCCGTCAACTTTACTGCGGCAGGATTTTTATCAGCAGGCGGCTGTGTCAGCAGGTACGGCGCCAGCCATTTTTGCTAATGAAAGCACTAAGGGGCGTAAAGTGAATGCTGAAAAGTTTGTCCGGCAGTTCAACTTTTCTTATCGTTTTACCGTGGCTTCTGATGCTTTAACTTATTGTATCTGATGCAAAATTAAGCAGGCAGCGACTTTATAATCCATTTATCAACTTCTTGTTAAGAAAAATTTCAGCTGCAGATTGATACTGTAGCTTGTTGCATATGGACTTGAGGTTGATATGAAAAATAAATGGCTACTTATCTCATCTGTCAGTACTGGTCTTGGCATTATTGCCGGTGCTGTTTATTTGTTTTTTGCTGAGCATTCTCTGCTGCTGAGTGACAACCAATGGGTGTTATCAGCTTTCTGGTCAGCGTTTATGCTATGGACCTTTGTGCTGATGTTTATGGTGGCATTGTTCTTTAATGTATTGGCCTTTTTTGAGCTGGACGAGCAGCATAAGCTGCTGGGGCTGGCGCGCCCGATTAAAGCATTTTTGTCGTCAGCGGACAAACAGCAGCAGTTTATGCAGGAAGCAGAGCGCTTTTTAGGACGCCAGGGCAAGCTGACACATTCTAATCGCGTCAGCCCTGATTACAAGTGTCTGCAAGGCGAGAGTGAAAAGCTGGTTTACATCCAGCAGAAAAATCAGTCGGTTGATATTTCCCAGATCCGTGCGTTGTTTCAACAAATGCTGGCTGCTGATTTCAGCAGTGGTGTTGTAGTCAGCTATGCCGGGTTTAGTAATCAGGCCTGGATTTTTGCTCATGAAGCCAATATTGAATTGATTGATGCAAAAAGTCTGAAAAAGCAGCAGAAAAGACAGCGTGAGCAACAATTTGCTATGGTTTAGTAGCAATATCATGTTTTCATCGGGTTTTTTGTTACTGTTTTGGCACTATGAATAGCGAATGGAATCGAAAGAAAAACAAAAGGACACAAAGATACTTCCTGCCTGGCTGGACATTGTCCAGCCCTTTTCTTCGCTCAGGATAGGCAATAAAGCGGCAGGATGCCGCTGTGTCGCAATACTTTATTACACCACCACATCATACAATCACCGTATTACGCAATCACTGTACTGCGCGTACGCGGCTATCTCACAGAAGACAAATTCCGCCACAGCGGAACATGCCTCAGTATTGTCAGGATATTTTAAAGGCGCTGGCCGCTTGCTGCAGCTCTACTGCCAGTTCAGATACCTCATCGCTGTGCTGTAAAGTGCGGCTGGCTTTTTCACCACTGATATGGGCAATATTGACCATCTGCTGCATATTTTGATCTATGGCCTGGCCCAGATCTAACTGCATTTCAGTGGCAGCTGTTACCCGGTTGCTGATATCCTGCGTTTGGGCTATCGCCTGATTCACCAGAGCAAGTGAAGATACCAGCTCCAGGGTTTGCGCCACACAGCTGTCTGCATCTGTTTTACCATTAGTAACGGCAAGCACTGCCTGTTTACTTTGTTGTTGCAGAGTTTCGATCATCTGGCGGATTTCATCAGTAGCCTGCTGGGTGCGTCCGGCCAAAGAGCGTACTTCATCGGCCACTACAGCAAAACCACGGCCTTGCTCTCCGGCTCTTGCCGCTTCAATGGCTGCGTTTAGTGCCAGCAGATTAGTTTGTTCTGCAATACCGCGGATAGTCGCTAAAATACTGCCAATATTATTAGCTTCGTCATTTACTTTACTCATTACTGCGCTGGTTGCAGTCAGTTGCTCTGCCAGGTGATTAATAAGTTTATTATTCTGGCCGGCTATTAAGTCTATTTGCTCTCCCTGCAGCAATGCTTGTTGCATTGCTGCGGTAGTTTCTGCCGATTGCAGGGCAATGTCGCGGGTACTGTCTGCCAGTTGTTGTGTCACATCGTTTACCAGTGCAATCTGGCGTTGCTGTTGGTGCAGCGAGTCGTTAATTTCACCCACTTCTTTCGCTGACTGGCTGGCGTTTAAATTAAGCTCAGTGGCGTTGTTCTGAATATTAATAATCAGTGCGCTCAGTGCATTAATCAGACTGTTTACTTTAGCAGCCAGTGCACCAAATTCGTCCTGATTGGTAATGTGCAGCTTGCGGGTTAAGTCGCCTCTGGCAATGTCACCCAGTACTTTATTAATATCGGCCAGCGGGCGCAGCATGGCATTTATTGTTAGATAGGCTGCAGCTACAGCCAGTAAAATCAGCACTACCATCAGGCTAAGTGTGCGGGTATTGCCTGAGCTGACAGCATCAGACACATTCTGTTGTAAGGTACTGAATTGAATATCAGCTGCCGAAAGTAGTTTATCCAACGCAAGAATAACCTGTTCAACCCGTTGTTCAGACAGATTCAGCTGTACACGGGCAGCTTGTTGCGCGCTGACCTGCTGCAGCTTAACGCTGGCCAGACTGTTTTGGGCTTCCAGTTCACGGGTCAGTTGTGCCAGCTGTTCAGTGGTATTTTGCCATAAACCATCGGTGTCGAGCTTATCCAGAATATCAGCCAGATAGTCGATGTTGACCTGCATATCACTCAGCGTAAAACTAATACTTTCCTGGCCGGTTTCAGCCGCTGCCAGTTCGTTATAAGCGGCTACTTCTTTCAGGGTATTTAGCAAGCCAAGCAATTGGCCATCAATACGGTTTGCGCTGCCGGCTATCAACTCATTTTGTTGTCTGCCACCACGCAGTTCAAGATAAGAGATATCCAGCAGGTTGGCGCCTATGTTATCAATCAGTTGTTCCAATTCTGCCAGTTCGGTCTGCACCTGGCGTTGCATAGCAATGCTTTGTAGTCTGGCATTAAACATCGTATCAACTGCAGCGGCATATTGTTGGTAGTGGTTGTCGATATCAATCAGGGGTTGAGTAAAAGCCGCCTCGCCGCTGGTGAGGGTTGTTAAGCCGGTTAGTAGATCGCGTAAGGTTTGACTGCCGCTATTAAACCGTTGCTGGTATTGGCTGATTTCACTGTCTTGTTCTGCTGTAAAACCCAACGCAGACAACTTCGCCAGTTTTAACAACTGAATTTGCGCGGCGTTACTCTGTTGCTGTACCGGTACAGCGAGGGTATTAACCCTGTTACTGGACTGAGTAATTGCGGCAAAGCTCAGCAGTGCAGAGCCACTGGATAATAGCAACAGCAAAGCGATAAATCCGAAGCCAATAATAACTTTATGCGCAACTTTTAATGATGTCACGGAAGCAAACTCCACGCCGTAGCTGTGCCTTAACCATAGACACTAGCTGTCTGGTAAACAACCTGAAGTTAACAAAGAAATGGGAACTGGTCCAGCCAGTAAAAAGGGACATGAACGAAAAGGGTGCGGCAGCACCAAAATGGTGCTGCCGTATAACTCAGAAGCTACACAGTAAATTTTGTGGCAGCAGGGTATTTAACTGACGCTGACGCAGCAAGTTGGCGCTTTGTTCAATGTCTGGCGCAAAGTAACGATCTTCGCTATAAAAACTTACCTGTTCACGCAGGTAGTATTTGGCTTGCTCAACAGCCGGGGAGGATTTTAGCGGGGCGCGAAAATCCAGGCCCTGGGCTGCAGCCAGATATTCTACCGCTAATACGCCAATGGTATTCTCGGCCATATCGGCTAAGCGTCTGGCGGCAAAGGTAGCCATGGACACATGGTCTTCCTGGTTGGCGGATGTTGGCAGGCTGTCTACCGAGGCCGGATGTGCCAGGCTCTTGTTTTCCGAAGCCAGCGCTGCTGCCGTTACCTGGGCGATCATAAAGCCGCTGTTTACACCACCGTTGGGTACTAAAAATGCTGGTAACTTGCTTAAGGTAGCATCTATTAGCAGCGCCATGCGCCGCTCAGATATTGCGCCGATTTCGGCAATTGCCAACGCCAGGTTATCTGCTGCCATGGCGACAGGCTCGGCATGAAAGTTACCACCGGACAAAATATCGTTGTCATCGGCAAATACCAGTGGGTTATCAGTAACGCCGTTAGCCTCAATTACCAATACATCCGCCGCCTGGCGTATTTGCGTTAAACAGGCGCCCATTACCTGCGGCTGGCAGCGCAGGCTGTATGGGTCCTGTACTTTTTCGCAGTTATGATGTGCTTCGCCAATTTCTGAAGTTGTGCCCAGCAGATGGCGGTATATGGCGGCGGCATCAATCTGGCCGCGCTGGCCTCGGGCCTGATGAATGCGGTCATCAAACGGCGAGCGGCTGCCCATAGCTGCTTCTACACTCATGGCACCGATAACGCTACCGGCGGCGAATAAATCTTCTGCTTTAAACAGACCTTCCAGTGCCAGTGCGGTAGACGCCTGAGTACCGTTAAGCAGGGCTAAACCTTCTTTTGCTGCTAAGGTTACCGGCTCAAGACCGGCAAAAGCCAGGCCTTCGCGGGCATCATAAATCTGGCCCTTGTAGCTGACTTCACCTTCGCCAATCAATGGCAATACCATATGTGACAGTGGCGCTAAATCGCCGGATGCACCCACCGAGCCTTTTTTCGGAATACACGGGTAAACTTCAGCGTTGACCAGCTTGATCAGTGCGTCAATAACTGACAGGCGGATGCCTGAGAAACCGCGGGCGAGTGAGTTAATTTTCAGCACCATTAATAAGCGTACTGTGCTGTCGTCCATAATGTCGCCAAAGCCGGCGGCGTGGGATAACACAATAGACCTTTGCAACAACTCTAATTCTTCGTTTTTGATCCGCGTATTGGCCAGTAAGCCAAAACCGGTATTAATGCCATACACCACACGGTTTTGTTTAATAATATCAGCAACGCAGGCCGCCGATTTTTCAATCCCGGCGATGGCTGAGTTGTCCAGGCTCAGTTCAACCGGGCCTTGTTGTACCTGGCGCAATTGCGCCAGTGTCAGGGTGCCCGGCACTAAATTCAGTTTAAAGCTCATGTTGTTACTCCGTTACCATTGGCAAATCTAAGCCTTGTTCTGTTGCACAATTTACTGCGATATCGTAACCGGCATCGGCATGGCGCATTACGCCGGTACCGGGGTCATTCCATAGTACGCGGCCTAAGCGAGCCGCAGCTTGCTCTGTGCCGTCGGCTACTATTACCACGCCGCTGTGCTGGCTGTAGCCCATACCTACGCCACCACCATGGTGCAGTGATACCCAGGTAGCACCTCCGGCAGTGTTAAGCAGCGCATTTAACAGCGGCCAGTCTGATACGGCGTCTGAGCCATCGAGCATGGCTTCGGTTTCGCGGTTCGGGCTGGCGACAGAGCCGGAGTCCAGATGGTCACGACCAATTACGACCGGTGCGCTCAGCTCGCCGTTTTTTACCATCTCGTTAAACGCCAGTGCGATACGGGCACGGTCTTTCAGGCCAATCCAGCAAATACGTGCTGGTAAGCCCTGAAACTGAATGCGTTCGCGCGCCATATCCAGCCAGTTATGCAGGTGTGGGTTATCGGGGATCAGCTCTTTTACTTTGGCATCGGTTTTATAGATATCTTCGGCATTGCCCGATAAGGCGACCCAGCGAAACGGTCCTATGCCCTGGCAAAACAGTGGCCGGATATAGGCTGGCACAAAACCCGGGAAGTCAAAGGCATTCGTTACGCCTTCGTCTTTGGCCATCTGGCGGATATTGTTGCCGTAATCGGTGGCGACAGCACCACGTTGCTGCATGGTCAATATCGCTTGCACCTGCACTGCCATTGATTGCTTGGCTGCTTTTACCACACCAGCTTCGTTGGTTTTACGTTGTTCAGCAGCTTGCTGCATGCTCCAGCCCTGTGGCAGGTAGCCATTTAACGGGTCGTGGGCCGAGGTTTGGTCGGTAACCACATCCGGTGTAATACCGCGCGCGACTAACTCGGCAAACACATCGGCCGCATTGGCCAACAAGCCGATAGAGGTGGGTTTACCTGCTGTTTTGGCTGCTTCCAGCATTGCCAGCGCTTCATCCAGTGAGTGGGCTTTTTTATCCAGATAGCGGGTTTTTAAGCGAAAATCGATACGGCTTTCGTCTACTTCACAGGCCAGCATATGAAAACCAGCCATAGTCGCTGCCAATGGCTGGGCACCGCCCATACCACCCAAACCGCCGGTTAATATCCATTTACCGGTTGCCTGGCCATTAAAGTGTTGCCTGGCAATAGCAACAAAGGTTTCATAGGTGCCCTGTACTATGCCTTGGGTACCGATGTAAATCCACGACCCTGCGGTCATCTGGCCGTACATCATCAGGCCTTTGCGGTCCAGTTCGTTAAAGTGCTGCCAGTTGGCCCAGGCCGGTACCAGGTTAGAGTTGGCAATCAGTACCCGTGGTGCATCCGGGTGGGTGGGGAATACGCCAACCGGTTTACCGCTTTGTACCAATAGCGTCTGGTTATCTTCCAGCCGGTTTAATACTTCGACAATTTTGTCATAGCACTGCCAGTTACGGGCTGCCCGGCCAATACCGCCATATACCACTAAGGCTTGCGGGTGTTCGGCTACTTCCGGGTCAAGGTTATTCATTAACATGCGCTTGGCGGCTTCAGTCTGCCAGCTTTTAGCGGTGATCTTGCTGCCGCGATCAGCGCGGATCACCCGGCTGTTATCAATACGTGGATCTGTCATCAGATAGTCTCTCTGCTGGGTAAAGAAAAGTTCAGATGGCCGCCTAAACGGTAGCGGCTACCCGGTGAGGTTAAATAGGCCAGGCTGACTGCGCCTTCACGGCTAAAAGTACGGCGGGTCAAACGCAGACAGGGTTCGGCTTTTTTCAGCATTAAATGCTTGCAGGTAAAATCGTCCGGCCAAATCGCTTCAACGGTGTGTTCGGCTTCAGTCAGTGGCGCAATAAAACTTAAATACTGGTGCGGCGTTTGCTGATTAAAGTCTTGTTTTACATAATCCGGTACCAGTTTAGGGCTAACGTAGCGTGCTTCTAACTGCAGCGGCTGGTTATTCTCTGAATGTACTATCAGGGAAAAATACACCGGCTCATTGCGCGTTAACCCGAGCGCAGCCGCGATAATCGTTGGGCAGGGTAATTCAGTCAGCTGTAATAAGCGGGCACTGTATGCATGGCCGCGGCTGTTAATTTCGTCGGCAATATTGCGGATCTCCAGCAGCGACGATTGCGATTTAAGCGCCGCAACAAAGCTGCCAACCCCCTGAGTGCGGTACAAAATGCCTTGTTCGGTCAGCTCTTGCAGCGCACGCCTTGCAGTCATCCGGCTAACGCTGAATTGTTCGGCCAGTTCGTTTTCTGACGGCACCCGGCTATGTTCGGGCCAGGCCGCAATTTCAATCTGGCTAAGCATGTATTCTTTAATTTCGGCAAATTTGGCAACCGCCATAGTACCCTCCGGTTTTACTAAATAAAAAATAAGCCAATTCGGTTGTATATACAAGTTGTTGGTGTAAAATTATTTCAAATGACTTACAGGACGCTCTTATGCAGCAATTTGATGCTATCTGGATAAACGCCAACATCGCCACCATGACGGATAACGGTACTGCCTATGGCAGCATAGAAAATGGCGCTTTAGCGGTTAAAGACGGCCTGATTGCCTTTGTGGGCAGCAAAGCAGATTTGCCGCCATTTGATGCCTTAGCTACCCCCTTGTATGACGCTGCCGGGCAGTGGCTGTTGCCGGGTTTTATCGATTGCCATACGCATTTGATATATGCCGGTAACCGCAGCAATGAGTTTGAAATGCGTTTAAACGGTGCCAGCTATCAGGATATTGCAGCAGCAGGTGGCGGTATTAAAGCTACGGTGGCGGCAACGCGTGCGGCCAGCCACGCAGATTTATTTGTGTTAGCCAAAGACCGGCTTAACACCTTGCTGGCACAAGGTGTCACCACGGTAGAAATTAAATCCGGTTATGGTCTTGATTTAGCTACCGAGCAGAAAATTCTTGAAGTTGCTGCGCAGCTGGACTTGCATCATCCGGCAAGCGTACAAAAAACCTTTTTAGGTGCCCACGCCTTACCTGCCGAATTTAGTCATGATGCTGATGGCTACATTGAAGCAGTGTGCCGGATGTTGCCGCAATTGCATGCGCTGAAGCTGGTTGATGCTGTGGACGTATTTTGCGAAGGCATAGGTTTTACCCCTGAACAAAGCCGTAAAGTATTTGCTGCCGCCCGCGCACTTGGTTTACCGGTTAAAGCTCATGCTGAGCAGTTGTCCAATTTAGGCGGCAGCGCTTTAGTAGCAGAGTTTGGCGGTTTGTCGGCTGATCATATCGAGTTTCTGGATGAAGCCGGTGTGGCGGCTATGGCCAAAGCAGGCACTGTGGCTGTACTGTTACCCGGCGCATTTTACTTTTTACGCGAGACTCAGCTGCCGCCGGTTGCACTGCTGCGCCGATATGCTGTGCCGATGGCAATCGCCACTGATTTAAACCCGGGTACGTCGCCGCTGTGTTCTTTACCGCTGATGCTGAATATGGCCTGCACGCTGTTTCGTTTAACGCCACAAGAAGCCTTGCTGGGTGTAACCCGGCATGCGGCTAAAGCGCTTGGCTTATCGGATCGCGGTACTCTGGCGGTGGGGCAGCGGGCTGATTTTGCCTGTTACGCCATAAGCCGGCCAGCAGAGTTATGCTACCAATTTGGTGTAAACTCACTTAAGCAGCTGATTATTAATGGTAAAGAGATAAACCCACAGCGTTAATCTGCTTTACAAGCTGGTATTTTAGCTTAAGCTAATAGCACTATTTTTGCTGGAGTATTGCTTTGTCTTACCGGCTGCTTGTTTCTGGCCTGCTCAGTTGTCCGTTGGCAGCGCAGACATCTGAGTCTTCGTTGCCAATAGTCAGTTTGCTTAGTGGCTTTTTGCTGCTGGCGTTTATTTACTTGTTTAAACTAAAACTCGACATCTATAAGCTGCAAAAAGCCAGCATTACAAAAAAAGACAGTGGGCTCGGTTTTTACTCTCTGCATGATGATATCAGCGGTTTTCCTAATAAATTCTTTTTACAGCAACAACTGGATGAGTTGTTAAAGTGCTCGCCTGAGCAGCATTATTCATTGTTACTGATCAAAATAACGCAGTTTGATCAGGTGAACAAATTGCTGGGGCACAGTAACAGTAACCTAATTCTGGCGCAGATAGCCCAGCGCATTAATGATCAACTGGCCGACGAAGACAAAGCCCTGACATTTGAATATCGTCAGCAAAAACCTACCCGGGTATGTCACTTAGGCGGGGTTGATTTTGCTGTCTGGGTAAACAGCGATGACAAAGAGCATATGGCCGAACATCTGGCAGACACACTGGAGCGGGCTATTCCTGAATCGATGATCGTGTATGGCTGTGCCATTGATTACCAGCTGCAATCGGGTATTGCGCATTATCCTGAGCATGGTACGCAACTGAATGAGTTATTGGAGCGGGCCTATCTTGCGTTGCAATATCACAGTTCTTTGCGGGGCCGCAGCCAGGTGTTCAGTACCGACATGTTGCACTACAGCAACGACAAATTAACCCTGATGGCAGAATTGCGTCAGGCGATTGCCGAACAACAACTGGCATTATATATCCAGCCGCAGGTTGATATGCGTAGCCATGACGTATTAGCTGGCGAAGTTTATATCCGCTGGCGCCACCCGAAGCGGGGCTTGCTGGCACCAGACAGTTTTCTTACCCTGGCTGAGGAAATGGGGGTTATTTACCCGTTAACGCAGTGGGTATTAAATGAAGCCATTGCCATGATCGTTAAGCTGAAACAGGCCGGGCTGGTAAGCAAAATTGCTGTGAATATTTCCAGTAAAGACTTACTGCACGATGAGCTGATAGAAGCGCTGGAGCAGTTACTTGACCAATATCAGGTAGAGCCGGGGCAACTGATACTGGAGCTGAAAGAGAGTGCTTTGGTAGCCGAGCCGCTAAAAGCCAAGACCATGCTGCAGCGTTTACACCAGTTGGGTGTTGAGCTGGCACTGGACGATTTTGGCACCGGTTTATCATCGCTGGCTTATATCAGGCAATTACCTGTACAGTACGTTAAAGTTGACTGCTCTTTTATCAGTGGTTTGCATAAATCTGATATGAATGCCGCAATTACCGGTGCCATTATCGATATGGCGCGTAATCTGGATCTGGGTGTGATAGCCGAAGGCGTGGAAGAAGCAGAAGTAGAGCAGAAATTACTACGCATGGGCTGCAGCCGGGGCCAGGGCTTTTTTTACTCCCGGCCGTTTGAACTCAGTGGTTTTGCCGTATGGTTAAAGCAGTGGCAGCCTGATAAGGTTAAATTGCAATAGCCTGATCTTTTTTACCCTGTATAAAGGCCAATACCAGAGCCGACAAGACTTGCCCGGCTTCGTTAACGCCGGCAGCCAAACCTGCCGGATGTTGTGCCGGAGCCGCTTCTGCCAGGTGTAAATAACGGCTGCGGGGCAATTTAGCCAACTGATAAACAAATTGCTCGGCGGCCTGTACACTAATACCGCAGTTAGTGAAGGCGCTTACCGGCATCAGGCTGATGCTGTCGGTGTCTACTTCAATGCCTATGTCGCCACTGCCTTGCACAACATTGTCGATACACAGATCCAGCGCTTGCTGGTAATTCAGCTCCTGGCGGACAAAAATACGCTGGTAGCTACAAAATTCGCCAGCGGCCTGTTGTAACTGGGCCAGTGTCGCGGCGGAGTTTTTCAGCTCATGCAAGCCGAGCACAAAATAATGTTTTAGCATGCCATTTTGCCAGGCATAGCTGAAGCCATTGCCGCTGTGACGGCCTTCAAGCGGCCGGAAATCTGAGTGGGGGTCTATATTGGCACAGTTAACCTGTTGGCCGCTGACCTGGCTTAACGCTTTTATTATCGGATAACTATTATTGTGACCACCGCCGATAACAACCGGTAATAGGCCTGCGTCAAATATTGCCTGCACCACGCTTGCAACTCTGTGGTCCAATACTTCAACCAACTGCCGTAACTGGCTAAGCTGCAGTGGTTGTGAGATATCAAGAGTACTGGCTTGCTGTTGTAAGTCGGCGCACTGTATCTCGCCCAGTAACAGAATTTGCCCGGCAGCAATAAAATGATTACTTTGCAGGTTTACAAATTTGCTTAAAAAAGCTGCCCAGCCTTTATCTGCTCCACCCTGGCCAAAGTTAGCACGGGGGCCAATATCTTCCGGCACGCCCAGCAGTACAAAACGGCAGCCTTCAGCTTTGCTGTGTGCCAGTTGTCCGGCCAGGTTTAGCAGCGGATCAGGCAGGCTTAATGCCTGCCCCAGGCGCTGCTCACCATCCCGGATGCTGCAGTATTGCCTGAGCTGATCGTGGGTAAAAAGATTCAGCATACCAGTGCCGCTTTATTCAATATCCAGTGCATCTGGCGACATAATAATGCCAGTGCTGTCGGCATACAGATGATCGCCCGGCAAAAAGGTCACACCGGCAAAATTCACCGGCACATCGGTTTCACCAAAGCCTTTATCATCAGCGCCTACCGGTATAGCATTAACCGCCTGAATACCGATATCAAAATCTTCCAGCAGATCCAGATCGCGCACACTGCCATAACATACTATACCTTCCCAGCCATTAGTGGCCGCCAGTGATGCCAGTTCAGCATCAATAATGGCACGGCGGGCAGAGCCGCCGGCATCTATCAGCAGCACCTTGCCAATGCCCGGATCGGTTAGCATCTGTCGTACCAGACCGTTGTCTTCAAAACATTTGATGGTATGAATTTTACCACCAAAAGAACGTCTGCCGCCGTAGCTGGCAAACAGCGGCTCTACTACATCAACTAAATCGGCATAAAGATCACATAATTCAGAAGTGTTGTATTCCATACGAAGCTCCGGCTGAGAAAAGGTACTGAGCCCACAGTATAGCGCTGACTGGAGTAAGCTCAAACTATTATTATTATTGGTTTTTCGTGGTTAATCCTTGGTAGGCCAGTTGTCGTTTTTGCAGGTTGTTTGCTATGGTGATGGTAACCAAATTTAGCGGCTGCCAGTTGTGACCACCGAATTATTTGCCAGGTTTGTTGTGTACTTTACCCAACTGGGCATAGCTTTACTATTGTGCTATTTGCTATGGCATTTCAGCCGGATATACCGGCAAGAATACATAAAATGCTGGTTTGCAGCTTTACTGTGTTTTGCCGTGTATCAGTCGGCAGTTTTGCTTCAGGGGATTTTGGGGCAAGTCCGTGAAACCACGCTAATACCTTCAGTGTTTCAGTTTTTACTGATTTTCACCAGTTACGCTTTTGCCGTGCTGCTACTGCGCGGCATGGTAATGACACGGCATGACAGGCAGCATTTGTTGTTAAAGCTAAAATTGCGGCCTACTCTGCTTCTGCTTATTGCTGTGGCGTTATTAAGTGTAGCGCCATTTGCGCTGAGCGATGCCTTGGCCGGTTGGCAGTTATATTTTCAGCTGTATATCAGGCTGTTACTTATGGGCATTGTGCTGCTAACTGCTGCTGTAGGGTTGTGGCAAAGAATGTCACCTACGCTGGGGCAGCGGCTGGCGGTCGTGACACTGATGCTTTGGGGTTTATTATATGTTGGTAATAGCATTTGGTTAATGCTGGCTGAGCGCCAGGAGGAATGGAGTTACTGGATCCTGCTGTATAAAAGCACCGAACTGTTTCTGCTTTGTTGCCTCGGGTTAAGCCTGATTATATGGCTGCAAGAACATGAACGCAGTACAAATGAGCAGCTAACCGAAAAAGCCCACTATCTTAACCGCTACGATCAACTCACCGGGGCGTTAAACCGTGATGCGCTGTTATCTGTTCTTAACGACCAGCTACGACAGGAAAAGGCAGCACCGCTGCATTTACTGATGCTGGGTTTAGATAAATTTAAAACCGTTAATGAATCAGTCGGCCTGAAGCAGGGCGATGAAATTTTGCGCCAGCTGATCCGGCGGTTTGAACAAAGTGTATTAAAACCGCTATTAATTGCCCGCACCGGTGGCGATATTTTTACTCTGGTTATCACTGATATAAACAATGATAACCAGTTGCAGTTTACCATCCGGCATGTACAGCAATTAGTAGAAAAAAGCTTTGTGCTCGATTGTGGTTCACTAAAGTTAAGCTGCAGCATTGGCCTGGCTAAATTTCCCCAACATGCAACTAATGCAGAGCAATTGGTACAAAAAGCCAACATTGCTTTTCATCAGGCCAAACGTATGCAAAGCCACTGGCTGGAGTATCAGCCAGGCATGGAAGATGAAACCAGCCGTTTGATCAGCTGGGAAACCGAATTGCTGGCAGCGATGGAGCATAACCAGTTTGTGTTGTACTTTCAGCCGCAATGCAGTGCGCGAGGGGGCAGCATAGAAGCCTTTGAGGTGCTGTTGCGCTGGCAGCATCCGCAAAAAGGTTTTTTGTTACCTGGGCAGTTTTTACCCTTTGTGGAACAATTGGGGCTGAACCGGCAACTGGATTTGTGGGTGCTGCGCAAAGCAGTACATACTATCAGCCAGTGGAAGCAGCAACAGTTGCATATTCCGCTGGCGGTAAATATGTCACCGGTAAATTTTCAACTCGACGGCCTGAAACGTGAAATCCAGCGGTTATTGTTGCAGTACAAAGTATCACCGGATCTGCTGGAGCTCGAAATCACTGAAAATACTGCCATGCATGATATGGAAAAAGGCTCAAATTATGTGATGGAGCTACAGCAAATGGGCATTCGCGTATCTATTGATGATTTTGGTACCGGCTATTCTTCGCTGGCCTATCTGCGGCGTATGCCAATAGACAAAATTAAGATAGACCGTAGCTTTGTGATGGATATGGCCGGTAACGACTCCGATATGATGATAGTTAAAACTATGATTCAGCTGGCGCATGGTTTGGGTAAGCGTATTCTGGCAGAAGGCGTTGAAACGGCCGTGCAGTTAGAGCTGCTGCAGAGTATGTCCTGCGATGCGGTGCAGGGTTACTATCTGGCTAAACCGTTGACAGAAGCCGCTGCTATCGCGTTTTATCGTAATAAAATGTCATTATAACGTCATAAAAAGCCGTTAGGCTGCGCTTAGTCAGGATAAATGACAGGGCGCAGTTATGTTACTTAAACGTCTGGAGCAATGGGATCACCACTCATTTTGCAGCTTGTTCAGCCGCAGCTCGTCCCGGCAGGCATTTGTTGCCAGCTACTTTTTGTCTAAAACAGCTGATGGTCCGCTGTATCTGCTGCTTTGCGGCATCTTGTATCTGCTTAACCATACCGACGCGACAGAACTAACTACGATGCTGTTACTGGCGTTCTCGTTGGAATTACCGTTGTATCTGGTGTTGAAAAACTGCATTAAACGAGCCCGTCCGGCAGATATTTTGACGGTATTCGGCTATGCACATATTACCCCTTCAGATCGTTTTAGCCTGCCGTCCGGCCATACTGCCGGTGCCTTTGTGGTAGCAACCACATTAGCTATTTATTTTCCGGCACTGGCAGTTTTAGCGCTGATTTGGGCCTGTAGTGTGGGCTTGTCACGTATTATGCTGGGCGTACATTTTCCGCTGGATGTTATCGCCGGTGCCACTCTTGGTACTTTATGTAGTTTAAGTGCCTATATTATATACAGTTAGTGTTTAACTAAAAAATAGCCCGCACTTTTATCTGGCTGCGCTATGCTCAACTGAGTTGTTAATAATCCAGGTGAGCAGCATGAATCAGTTACGACAATTATCAATAAAGCAGCGGTTGTTTATTAACGGCGGGGCGCTGGTAGTGGCAATGGCCGTTATGTTGCTGATCCTGTTTTATCAGAGCGCGCAGTTAACCTCTCTGGCCAGAACACAGCAATTGGTAGAACAAATAAGTACCGACGTATTGATGTTTCGCCGCCATGAAAAAGATTTTGTTATGCGCACCGATTTACGCTACCAGCAGCGGCTGAATGATCACTACAGCCAGATGCAGCAGCGCGCAACTGAGCTACAGCAGTTGTTAATGCAGCACAATATTGACGCTAAACCCTTACAGCAGTTTCTTGCTTTAACGGCGCAGTACCAGCAAGCGTTTAATCAGCTAGTGGCGCAGCAGCAGGTTATTGGTTTGAACCCGTCATCGGGTATGATGGGAGAGTTGCGCCAGACGGTACACCAGCTTGAAAGCCACTTTGAACAGCTGGGCCGTGACAACCTTAGCGTATTGTTGTTGCAATTACGCCGCGCCGAGAAAGACTTTCTGTTACGGCGCGATTTAGCTTACCAGCAGCAGTTTAACCAGGTGGCATTGCAGTTACAGCAAGCGGTAGCTGATGATACCAGCGGTAAAAACCTGCTGGTTAATTATCAGCAACATTTTGCTGCGCTGGTTAATTCAATGCAGCAAAGTGGTCTGGATGAAACCCAGGGCTTAACCGGGCAAATGCGTAGCGCTATTCAAGCTACCGAAGCCAGCCTTAGCGAGTTATCTGTGCAAACCAGCCAGGCTATTGCCAATGCTGTTACCTCAGTGCAGCGGCTGGCGGTAGGTATTTTTGTTTTTGTACTGGCGGTAGTGTTGTTGCTGGTTGCCATGACCAGCCGCAGCATACTGCGCCCGGTGCTCGACGTATGTAAAACCATTGGCCTTATTCGCAGCAGTAACGATTTTCGTATGCGGGTTGATGTTGCCGGTAAAGATGAAATGAGCACCTTAGCAACAGACTTTAACGCTATGCTGGGAGATTTTCAGGATTTAATTAAAACGGTAAATCAGGCGCTGGAAATGTTGGACCAGGCCACTAATGAGCTGGCACAGTCTACCGCTGACACCAGCCGTGGCATGCAACAACAGCAAAGCGAAACCGACATGGTTGCCACAGCAGTAACGGAAATGGGCGCTACCATAAACGAAATTGCCAGCAATACAGAAAATACCGCGGCCAGAGCAGAAGCGACCAACCAGAATGCTCAAACCGGCAGAACGGAAGTACAGCAAACGGTACAACGTATTCAGCTGTTATCCGACCGGCTGCAAAATGCCGCCGGGGTAGTGTCAGAGCTGGAGCAGGACAGCAAAACCATAGGCTCAGTGCTGGATGTTATCCGCGGTATTGCCGAGCAAACAAACTTACTGGCACTTAATGCCGCTATTGAAGCGGCCAGAGCTGGCGATCAGGGCCGTGGTTTTGCCGTAGTGGCCGACGAAGTACGTAACCTGGCAATGCGCACGCAGGAATCAACCCGGCAGATTGAGGCCATAGTAAGCGGCCTGCAGGGGCGCACTAATGAGATTGTCAAAGTAATGCTAAGTTGCCGCGAGCAGGGCAGCGAAAGCGCCAGCCAGGCTAATATAGCCATGCGTTTACTCGGTGAAATCACTGCAGATGTCAGCAATATTATGGATATGACCACGCAAATAGCCGCAGCAATTGAACAGCAAAGCCATGTGGCAGCAGAGGTAAATAAAAACGTGGTTAAAATTAGGGATCTTTCAGATGAAACCTACGCCCACGCCAGACAAAATGCGTCTATCAGTGAAGAAGTAGCCCAGCAGGCCGCCCGTTTGCATCAAACGGTAGACAGGTTCCGCGCCTGAACCGGCAGCATAAATACTAACCATAAAACCGGCCCGTCTTATCAGACGGGTTTTAGTATTTGCCACTAACTGCAACACTATAAACTCAGCGCTGGCACTTTTTATTATATAGGTCTGAAATTAGCACTTAATTTGGTGTTGAAAAAGGTGTTTTTATGAGGCGGGTTTTGGCAGATTGCTCAGTCAGCATTTCAGAGTTAAAAAAGAACCCAACAGCGTTACTTAACGAAGCCAACGGCGCTGCTATTGCTATTCTTAATCACAATAAACCTACAGCTTACCTTGTGCCGGCAGAAACCTATGAATGGTTAATGGATATGCTGGACGATTATCAGTTATCACAATTGGTTGAACGCCGAAGGGCGGGGCTTGCTGAAGCGGTGGAAGTAAGCATCAAATGATGATTAATCAGGTTAATAACGCACCTTAACAGCAATTAAATCGTCGCGGTTGGCGTTGGCCTGTTCCAGTTGCGCCAGATACTGTTGCCATAGCTCGCTTTGCTGCTCACTGAGCTGTTTCAGATATTGCCAGCTATAGATACCGCTGTCGTGGCCATCGTCAAACACCAGCTTTACCGCATAGTGGCCAACCGGCTGCAGCTTGCTGATGCTAACCTGTTTTTTATTGCTAACCAGTTTAGGCTTACCGTGGCCGCGTACTTCGGCCGATGGCGAGAACACGCGCAAAAACTCTGCACTAAAACCCGCCACAGAGCCATCGCTGAAGGTAATATCCAGCATCCGGCTCTGGCGGTGGTAGTGCAGGCGGCTAACCTGCAGCTGAATAGTTTTTGCGCTGTGCTCTGTGTGGGCCATTGTTACAGAATAAACCGGCTTAAGTCGTCGTCTTTTACCAGGGCACCCAGATGTTTTTCCACATAGGCGGCGTCAACCTCTATATGTTCACCGGCGTGGTCTGCCGCGTCATATGAAATTTCTTCCAGCAGACGCTCCATTACTGTGTACAGGCGGCGGGCACCGATGTTTTCCGTGGTTTCATTTACCTGCCATGCCGCTGCTGCCAGGCTTTTAATACCTTCGCCGTTAAAACTCAGTTTAACGCCTTCGGTGGCCAGCATCGCAATAGACTGCTCGGTCAGGGAGGCTTTAGGCTCAGTTAGTATGCGCTCAAAATCGGCAGCACTTAATGCCTCCAGTTCTACCCGGATTGGCAGGCGGCCTTGTAATTCCGGCACTAAATCTGATGGTTTGCTCATCTGAAATGCGCCTGAGGCAATAAACAGAATATGGTCGGTTTTTACCATGCCATGCTTGGTGTTAACGGTACAGCCTTCGATAAGCGGCAGTAAGTCACGCTGTACGCCTTCGCGTGACACGTCGGGCCCGCTGGTTTCGCCGCGCTTACAAATTTTGTCTATTTCATCAAGAAACACTATGCCATTTTGCTCTACCGCTTCCAGTGCCTGGGCTTTTAGCTCTTCCGGGTTTACCAGTTTGGCGGCTTCTTCTTCGACAAGCTGCTTAAAAGCATCTTTGATTTTCAGTTTACGTTTTTTCTTTTTCTCACTGCCAAGGCTCTGAAACATGCTTTGCAGCTGCGACGTCATTTCTTCCATACCTGGCGGTGCCATAATTTCAACGCCAATAGGGCCTTGTGACAGCTCCAGTTCAATTTCTTTATCGTCTAACTGGCCTTCGCGCAGTTTTTTACGAAATACCTGGCGGGTGTTGCTGTCTGCTACGGGTTTATTATCGGCTTCGCCCCAGCTGTCTCGGGCCGGTGGTAGCAGTACATCTAAGATACGCTCTTCAGCGGCTTCTTCAGCACGAAAACGGTTTTTCTCAATCGCCTGCTCGCGGAACATCTTTACCGCGCTGTCGGCCAGATCGCGGATAATACTTTCTACTTCTTTGCCGACGTAGCCTACTTCAGTAAACTTGGTGGCTTCTACTTTAATAAAGGGCGCATTGGCCAGTTTGGCCAGACGGCGGGCAATTTCAGTTTTACCGACACCAGTGGGGCCAATCATCAGAATGTTTTTGGGTGTGACTTCCTGGCGCAACGCCGGGTCCAGCTGCATACGCCGCCAGCGGTTACGCAGGGCTATAGCAACAGCACGTTTGGCTTTATTCTGGCCGATAATATGGCGGTCCAGCTCGTGCACAATTTCTCTTGGGGTCATATCAGACATAAAATACCTGCTTATAATTCTTCGATGGTCTGGTGGTGATTGGTGTAAACACAAATATCACCGGCAATAGTCAGACTTTTTTCAACAATGTCGCGCGCACTTAACTGGGTATTTTGCAGCAGTGCCGTTGCTGCAGCCTGGGCGTAGGGGCCGCCGCTGCCTATAGCGATAAGATCTTGCTCGGGCTGCACTACGTCACCGTTACCGGTAATAATCAGCGAGGTATTGGCGTCGGCTACCGCAAGCAGTGCTTCAAGCTTACGCAGCATGCGGTCGGTGCGCCAGTCTTTAGCCAGCTCAACGGCTGCGCGCATTAAATGGCCCTGATGCACTTCCAGCTTGGCTTCAAAGCGTTCAAATAAGGTGAAGGCGTCTGCGGTACCACCGGCAAAACCGGCAATAACTTTGTTGTTGTACAAACGGCGAACTTTGCGGGCGTTGCCCTTCATTACAGTGTTACCAAGCGAAACCTGGCCGTCACCGCCGATGGCAACGTGGCCATCGCGGCGGACAGAAACAATAGTGGTCATGAATAAGCCCTGTGGCGTGATTAACTTAAGGCTTAAGTGTGGTTGCGCATGGCGCTTTTCAAGTCCAGTTCCATATGCGGCAGGTATTGATATTCTGCTGGCGCAGGCGGTTCATGTCTGAAGTGGCTTTGCGTTTAGACTCATAAGGGCCTAACACCACCCGAAACCAGACACCGTTGTCACCTTCAGTACGGCGCACAGTTGAGGCAAAGCCGGCAAAAGCGATCTGGGCTTTCATGGCTTCAGCCTGCTGCTGCTGGCGGAATGAGCCGCATTGCATCTGATAAGGGCCGCTGGATTGTTGCTGTACCGGCACTTCTACGATCACTTCTTTGTTTTCCAGCTCTTTAATGTACTGGTATGGCTCTTCTGTTGGCTTGGCCGGTAACTCGTCTTTTTTAGCGGCTTGCTGTTTTGGCGCCACCGGGGTTACCGGTGCAGCCGGTTGCTGATTTAAATACCAGAGAAAATAAATAAAACCACTGACCAGGGTGAGGGTGACCAGCATTAACAACCAGGGTTTTTTCGGCGCGGCAGCGTTACTGTTGGCTCTGGCCGGACGGCGGCTGGCGGTTTTGGCCTTAGGCCGGCTGGCTTTAACGTAATCTTTTTGTGGCATAAGGTCAGGTAATTTGCTCAAACTTCAGGGCTTGACGCTATTCTACTAGGTTAAACAGAAAAAGAAACAACAGCGCGGCTTCAGGTAAGATCGGTGGGATCAACATCCAACTGCCATTTTACTTTGCGGCTTAATGGCCAGCTGTGTAGTTGTTGCAGCATGTTATCCAGCGCACTGTGTAGCTGTGGCCGGCCTGTGCTGTAAAGCTGCAATTGCCAGCGGTATTTACCGGCCCGGCGCTCCAGTGGTGCCGGAATGGGCCCCAGCAGCTGTAAACCGGTAAATTGGCGGCTGTAGTCGGCCAGTTGCTGCAACCACTGCTGGCACAGATCAGATTGATGCGCCTCAGCGCGAAACATCGCCAGATGCCTATAAGGCGGTAAGCGGGTTTGCTCACGTTCTTTAAGCGCACTGCGGGCAAAAGACGCATAACCGTTATTAATAATATCCTGCAGTAAAACATGGTCCGGATAGTGGGTTTGCAGTAGTACTTTGCCACCACTGTTGCCACGGCCCGCCCGGCCCGCTACCTGGGTAAGTAACTGTGCCAGTTGCTCGGGGGCACGAAAATCACTGCTGTATAGCGCACCGTCAACATCAACAATAACTACCAGGCTGACATTAGGAAAATGATGGCCTTTGGCCAGCATCTGGGTGCCAACTATCAGCCTGGCACCGCTTTGGTGAATATCGTCCAGCGCCTGATGCAGGGCGCCTTTGCGGCGTGTGCTGTCACGGTCAAGCCGGGTAATGGGCACATCTGTAAACAGCTGCTGCAGGTTTTCTTCTAATTGTTCGGTACCCTGGCCCAGCGGTTTTAGTTGGGTGCTGCCGCAATTACCGCACTGGCGTGGCACTGTTTTGCTGGCGCCACAATGATGGCATACCAGTTGGCGGCTTTGTTTATGGTAGGTAGTAAAAGCGCTGCAGCGATGGCATTCGGTTAGCCAGCCACATTCCTGGCAGCTTAATGCCGGGGCAAAACCACGGCGGTTTAAAAACAACATTACCTGCAGGCCCAGGGCCAGCTGCTTTTTAATTTGCGCCAGCGTTTGGCTGGCTAAGCCAAATTGCAATACCTGCTGTTTTAAATCGATCAGTTCAAATACCGGTAGTGTCTGGCCTGCTGCGCGATCCGGCAGTGGTAAATGGATAAAGCGTTTATTCAGTGCGTTGTGCAGGCTTTCCAGGCTTGGTGTGGCAGAGCCAAGCAGAATAGGGCAGTGTTGCAGTGCCGCGCGTTTAATGGCTAAATCGCGGGCATGATAGCGAAAACCGTCCTGTTGCTTTAATGACTGATCATGCTCTTCATCAATAATAATCAAACCCAGCCGGTAAAAGGGTAAAAACAGGGCCGAACGGGTACCGATGATAATGGCCGCCGCACCGGTGCTGGCCTGCAGCCAGCAATGTAAGCGCTCGCTATCGCTAAGTGCAGAGTGCCAGCATAGCACCGGAACATCAAACCGTGCCTGAAACCGCGCCAGTGTTTGTGGCGTTAAGCCAATTTCCGGCACTATTACCAATACCTGCTGTTGCTGGTTAAGCAAGCCAGCAATACTTTGCAGGTACACCTCGGTTTTACCTGAACCGGTAACACCTTCGAGTAATAAGCGTTCAAAGCGGCCGCAAGCCTGATCAACTGCCGTAACTGCCAACGCCTGATTGCTGGTAAGTTTAAGGCCCGCTGCGGGTTTTAGTGGTGCAGCATAAGGCACCGGTGGCACTATCAGCTCTTCTGCCAGCTGTTTATCCAGTAATTGTTTTAAGGTGGCACGGCTGTGTTGCTGCAATAGTACTGATTCGGTTAACTGATGGCTTTGCAGCGCCTGCCACAGTGCACTTTGCTTGGCCGAGCGTTTTAATGCAGTACTACTTAGCTGCTGGCCGGCTGTGGTCAGGCGGTAAGCTTTGGGCTGATAGTCTGCTAAGTTACGGCCTTCACGCAGCAAAGCGGGTAAGGCACTGACTAACACTTCGCCAAGCGGGTAATGGTAATATTCTGCCGCGAAACTGAGTAGCTGGCACAATAGTGGTGGCAACACCGGTGTGGTGTCCAGCAGTTGCAGTACGGGTTTTAGTTTGCCGGCATCAAAGCCATCTTCAGGTGCAAGCTGCCATATAATGCCGACTAACTGGCGGTTACCAAAAGGCACAAGCACACGACAGCCAATCTGACAGGGTTGATCAGAGGCGATTAGGTAGTCAAAGTGTTGTCTTAACGGCACCGGCAGAGCCACGCGAACTACAGTCACAACAGGGTCCTGTTAAATAGCAGCCTTCAAGTGTAAGGACAGCCCGGTGAAATGCCAAGTAAAACAAAATTTATTGCACAACTGCATAAGCTGTTGCAACTTTTGTGGCTATCTATTAAGCTACGCGCCCTTAATTAACTGTAATTACGTATGGTGTCTGGCAAAAATTTTGACCAGATAGCGATACGGCCTAACGAGGTAACCCATGAAGCCAGGTATTCACCCAGAATATAAAGAGATTACTGCTACTTGTACTTGCGGTAATGCATTCAAAACTAAATCAGCACTGTGCAAAGACATCCACCTGGACGTTTGCTCTGCTTGCCACCCGTTTTATACCGGTAAGCAAAAAGTGTTAGACGTAGGCGGCCGTGTAGATCGCTTCAAAAAACGTTTCTCTGTACTGGGCAGCCGTTAATCGGTTTTGCTGCAGCAAAACAGAAAAAGCACCTGCGGGTGCTTTTTTTGTGCCTGAAATTTGTGCCAGATGAGGAATTTATATTCAATATTGCTAAAAGAAATGTTGTTTGTGTGCCGTAATTGTTATAACAGCTACGGGTTGCGACTAAAGTGGTATAGTCAGACAGGCCATTTTACGCTGGTACGATCAGACTGATTACGGTTCTCTTACCGCTGGTAGCTCTTTAGAATAAGCCTCCCTCAGACGTAACTGTACAACAATAACTTTACGCTAGGCCCTACAACAAACGGCAGGATAAACAGATGTCAGATTTCAGAGAACAAGCACTGCGTTACCACGCAGAACCCAAACCCGGCAAAATCAGTATTGAGATCAGTAAACCTGCCGAAACCGTAACAGATTTAGCATTGGCCTATAGCCCGGGCGTAGCAGAACCGGTACGCGAAATAGCTGCAGATATTGATAACGTGTACAAGTACACTGCCAAAGGCAATCTGGTGGCGGTGATCAGTAACGGCACGGCCATTTTGGGGTTGGGTAATTTAGGCCCTATGGCCTCGAAGCCGGTAATGGAAGGTAAGGCTCTGTTGTTTAAGCGCTTTGCTAACCTGGATTCGATTGATATTGAGGTAACGCACCGCACCACAGAAGAGTTTATTAATACCGTAGCCAATATTGCCGACACCTTTGGCGGTATAAATCTTGAGGATATCAAAGCGCCGGAGTGCTTTGAAATTGAAAAAGAGCTGATCAAACGCTGCAAAATTCCGGTGTTTCATGATGATCAGCACGGTACTGCTATTGTAACTGCTGCCGGCATGTTAAACGCGCTGGAAATTCAGGGTAAAGACATTAAAAACGCAATTATTGTCTGTATGGGCGCAGGCGCTGCGGCTATCGCCTGCATGGAGCTGCTGATTAAATGCGGTGCCCAGCGCGAGCATATTTATATGCTGGATACCAAAGGTGTTATTCATACCCGCCGTGATGACCTGAATCAGTACAAGCTGCTGTTTGCCAACAATACTGATAAACGCACGCTGGAAGATGCCTTAAACGGAGCTGATGTGTTTGTCGGGGTGTCGGGCCCGGATGTGTTACCACCGGAAGCGTTAAAGCTGATGGCCGATAAGCCGGTTATTTTTGCTTGCTCTAACCCGGATCCGGAAATTAAACCTGAACTGGCCCATGCCGTGCGCGACGATATAATTATGGCTACCGGCCGTTCGGATTATCCGAACCAGGTAAATAACGTGCTGTGTTTTCCGTTTATTTTCCGCGGTGCTTTAGATGTACGCGCCAGTGTTATTAATGACGAAATGAAACTGGCAGCAGTAAATGCCATTCGGGCTATTGCTAAAGAAGCTGTGCCGCAGGAGGTATTAGCTGCCGCTAAGGTTAGCCAGCTTAGTTTTGGTAAAAGCTATATAATTCCTAAACCAATGGATCCGCGGCTGTTGTCACGGGTAGCTCTGGCAGTGGCGCAAGCGGCAGTGGCATCCGGGGTCGCCAGGTTGCCGTTGCCGGAAAACTACTATAGCTAATTGTCATAATTAACTGCCAAAGTTAGCTGTTATACTTTATTTGTGCAGTTAACGTGCCGCAAAAACAAAACACCCGCCAGCTGGCGGGTGTTTTGTTTGTTATTCTTCGTCGCTGTCGGCTTCAATAATAACCGGGATGGGTTTGCCCATGCTGGTCAGGATCTGACGCACTTCTGCCGGGATCTGGTGCGGGTTGTCTTTACGTAAATCTTCATCGGCTGGCAGTGGCTGGCCGGTAAATGCATGCAGAAACGCTTCGCATAATAATTCACTGTTGGTTGCATGTCGCAGGTTGTTTACCTGGCGGCGGGTGCGTTCATCTGTCAGCACTTTTAATACGTTCAGCGGAATAGATACGGTGATTTTTTTTACGAGTTCTGATTTTTTACCGTGTTCCGCGTACGGGTGAATATATTCCCCATTCCACTTAGCCATATGGTTACCTTGTAATTAGTCATTATGTTGTATTGCTTTACGCAAGTGGCGAAATTCTATCTTGTTATGCCGCCCAGTCAAATAGTGTACAACAAATAATGATTATAGACGGCTAAATGGTTTGACATCTCTATTTCTATCATTATACTTTTAGACGTCTAAACATCTAAATGAGGTTTCCTATGTCAAAGCGCCACGCCGCGACTATCGCTGCCAGAGCCGGTATTGCCCAGGACTCTGCCCACGCTGCGGTTACACCACCGCTGTATTTAACCTCAACCTATGAATTAAAAGCCTTTAAACAGCCCGGCCCTTATGATTACTCACGTTCGAATAACCCGACCCGGGATTTATTAGCTGAAACGCTTGCTGAACTTGAAGGCGGGGTAAAAGCCATTGTTACCAGTACCGGCATGTCTGCCTGTTTGCTGGCGCTGCAACTGCTGACACCGGATGATACGCTGGTGATCCCGCATGACTGTTACGGCGGTAGCTACCGGTTGTTTGTTAATCTGGCACAGCGCAAACGTGCTTTTAAACTGCTGGTAGTAAATTTTCAGCAAGCTGACTGGGCTGAGCAGATCCGGGCTGTGAAGCCGAAAATGATCTGGCTGGAAACGCCGTCTAACCCATTACTGCAAATTACTGATGTGCGTGCCGTATGTGATTTGGCCAAAGCATTACAAGCGCTGGTAGTAGTGGATAACACCTTTTTATCGCCGGTATTACAGCAACCTCTGGCGCTGGGCGCTGATATTGTCGTGCATTCCACCACTAAATATATTAACGGCCACAGTGATATAGTGGGTGGGGTATTGATTGCAAAATCGCAGCAGTTGGGTGATGAATTAAAATGGTGGGCCAATTGCCTGGGTATTACCGGCGCGCCGTTTGACAGTTATATGACACTGCGCGGCCTGCGTACACTGGAGCCGCGGTTGCGTTTGCAGCAGGACAATACTGCCCGGCTGGTAGATTTTCTGGCCAAACAGCCCCTGGTGGCTAAAGTGTATTACCCCGGGCTGCCGCAGCATCCGGGCCATGCTATTGCCAAAGCCCAGCAAAGTGGCTTTGGTGCGATGTGCAGTTTTGATTTGGCCGCTGACGAAAGCTTATTGCCGGTGTTTTTCTCTGCGCTGCGCTTATTTACCCTGGCCCAATCACTGGGCGGCATTGAAAGCCTGGTATGCCATCCGGGCAGCATGACGCATGCATCAATGGATGCCGCGGCGCAGAAAACTGCCGGGATAGGCCCAACGTTAATCCGTTTGTCGGTAGGTATTGAAAACGCTGATGATTTGCTGGCCGATTTACAGCAGGCTTTTAACGCGGTGGCGCAACATAATCAGCAGAACCATCAGCAACAGCTTAATCCGCAGGCTGACAGGTTAAAACAACAGAATGAACAGCAACAGCAGTTCCGGCTTAACCCGGCACTCAGCGCTTTTTGGTAACGCATAATGCAAATTGAAGTAAAACAACAATTCAGCCCGGCAGCCCAGGTGCATAAATTTGGTGGCAGCAGTTTAGCCAGTGCACAGCGGTTTGCTGCAGTGGCTGATATTTTACAGCAACAAAACCCCCAGCAGGCGCTGTGGGTGGTAGTATCGGCGCCGGGTGATACTACCGATGCCTTACTGGCTATTATTGCTGCGGCAGAAAATATAGCCGTGCGTGATGCGGCGCTGAATGCCCTGCAAGTTCAACTGACGGCAATAGTGCAGCAAACATTAGCGGCAGAGGCCGCTGCAATTGTCTCCGGGCAACTACGGCAATGGCTGGCGGCTGTGCCGGACGCACTGGTACAGCAACAGCTAAATGATGTACTGGCAATTGGTGAGCGTTTGTCGGCGTTATTACTGAGTGAATTACTGAAACAGCGCGGGCTTAATGCCGTTGCGGTGGATGCGCGTGATTTTCTGCGTTTAAAACAGCATCAGCCAGACTGGACAGCATCAGCAGCATTACTGGCTGAACAAACGCAGCCAGACTGTATTCATGTTGTTACCGGCTATATAGCCCGTGATGATAAAGGCCACAGCATTACTCTGGGGCGTAATGGCAGTGATTATTCCGCTACCTTGCTTGGTGCGCTGGTGCAGGCCGCAGAAGTAACAATCTGGACCGATGTTAAAGCTATATATAGTGCAGATCCGCGCAAAGTGGCCAGTGCAGTACCATACAGCCAGGTTAGCTGGCAGCAGGCCTGTCAGTTGGCGCAACTGGGTAACCCGGTATTGCATGCCCGCACCTTAGCACCATTGACCGGTACAAATACCGTATTGCAGGTACGCAGCAGCTATGAACCGGCACAAGGTGGCTGTTGCGTAGTGCAGCCAGGCCTCACTGAACCGGGCGCTGCACAGCAGGGTTTTATTACTGAACTGAATGACGTTACTTTATTAACACTACATCAGGACACTGCCATTACTGCAGCCAGACTGGCGTTAGAACTGCAACAGCCGGTTATTGAGCTGTCACAGCAAGGCGACAATCTGTGCTGGTTGCTGCCCGCAGCTTGTGCAGAGCAGGCACTGGCCTGGCTGGCAGAGTTAAACGTACATGCGGTATGGGATACGCAGCGTTACTACGCTGTGGCATGGCTAAAAGCGGATCAGACACAACAGGCCGCAGTGGCTGACCAACTGTTACAGCAGCATGCGGTATTACACCGCTATGAAAATGCCCGGCAACTGATTTGGCTACTGGGTGCGCCCTTGCCTGTAGCAGTGTTACAGCAGTTGCATCAGCAGTTAATTTTGCCAACACCGGCGTTACAGCTGGTGGTAGCCGGTGCCGGCAATGTAGGCGCTGAATTTCTCAGCATGCTGGTAACGCAGCAGCAACGTTTTGCCGCTAAGCTGAAGCTGAATCTGGCAGCTGTACTGAATTCGCGCCGCGCAGTGCTGGCAGACAATATAGCAGTGACTGACTGGCAAACTGCACTGGCTGCAGGCGACAGCTGGCATGCAGAGCAGTTAACGGCTTATTTGCAGGCCTTACCTGCGCCTAAAGTGCTGGTAGATATTACGCCCAGCAGTGACTTTGCCCGTTTGTACCCTGCATTTATCGCTGCCGGTTGCGATATTATCAGTGCCAATAAACAGGGCGTAACCTTGCCGGGTGCTGAGTATCAGCAGATTATGCAGGCGTTGGTGCAGCATCAGCGGCAATGGCTGAGCAACACCACCTGCGGCGCCGGTATACCGGTGCAACGTACCTTGCAAGAATTGTTAAGCGCCGGTGATCAAATAGCAGAAGTCAGCGGTATTTTCTCCGGTACGCTGTCATGGTTATTGTGCCAGTACGATGGTAGCAAGCCGTTTTCTGATTTTGTACTGGATGCACAGCAAGCAGGCCTGACAGAGCCGGATCCACGCGATGATTTATCCGGCAAAGATGTACAGCGCAAACTACTGGTGCTGGCCCGCGAGCTGGGGGTAACACTGGAGCTGGACGACATTAAATTGCAACCGTTATTACCAGAAGGGCTGGAACAAGGCAGTTGGCAGGATTTCTGGGCGCAGCGTGACATACTTGATACAGAGCTTGCGGCAGTGTTTGCTGCGACAAAAGCTCAGGGCGGAGTATTACGCTATGTGGCTGTTTTATCGCTGCAGCATGGCAAGGTAAGGGCCAGTGTGTCGTTGCAGCAGGTTAGTCAGGATCACGCACTGGCAGCAATAGCGCCTTGCGATAACGTCTTTGTGATCCGCTCTGGCTGGTACAATGCTAACCCGTTGGTACTGAAAGGTCCGGGCGCTGGCCGGGTAGTTACTGCCGGTGGTTTGCATGCAGATCTGGCCGTGCTGATTAATCAACTTATTGGCAAGGCTGCTATGCCTGCCTCACTGACGTAACAGAAAGAGAGTCGTTATGGCATTTGCAAATGCACAATATTTAGACGCAATTAACCGCAACCTGCAGGATGTCGAGGGCAAGGTTAACGTCAGTTTTGAGTTTTTCCCGCCGAAAACGCCACAGATGGAGCAAACCCTGTGGCAGTCAATTGAACGGCTGGCGCCGCTGGCGCCATCTTTTGTTTCGGTAACCTATGGTGCTAACTCCGGTGAGCGTGATCGTACACACGATATTATTAAGTCGATTAAACAGCGTACCGGCTTAATTGCCGCGCCGCATTTAACCTGTGTCGATGCCAGTAAAGAAGCGCTGATTGATATTGCCCGGGACTACTGGCAAAACGGTATCCGGCATATAGTGGCGCTACGCGGCGATTTACCGCCCGGCAGTACGTCAAAGCCGGATCTGTACGCAGCAGATTTGGTAGCAATACTGCGTTCAGTAGCTGACTTTGATATCTCGGTAGCGGCATACCCTGAAGTACACCCCGAAGCGCCTAATGCCCAGTTTGACTTGCTTAATTTAAAGCGCAAAGTTGAAGCCGGAGCATCACGTGCTATTACGCAGTTTTTCTTTGATAGCGAGAAATTTTTACGCTACCGCGATCGCTGTGCTGCCATAGGCATTGATGTTGACATTGTGCCGGGCATTTTACCGGTGACTAATTTTCAGCAACTGAAAAAATTTGCTGCTCTGACTAACGTAGCGGTGCCGCATTGGATGCATAAAGCCTATGAGGGCCTGGAAAACGACACCACCACCCGTAATCTGGTGGCGGCTAATATTGCTATGGAAATGGTAAAGGTATTAAGCCGTGAAGGTGTGGATCACTTTCATTTTTATACGCTTAACCGCAGCGAGCTGAGTTATGCCATTTGCCACTTACTGGGAGTCAGACCACAAGCTGCGGTATAAACTGCTTTAACACACCTGCGCCCGTGATAAAACGGGCTTTTTTCATTAATAAACGGACTTTTGCCGGGTTGGCGCCAATTGAAAATTGGGTTAATCTGAGCGGCATTATTGCTTTAGCAATTACTTAATGAACAGGGATGAGTAGTAATGTCTGAAGTTCTTAGCTGGCGCTTTGCTGCCAGACACTCATTAATGCGCCAAAGCTGGCTGGTACTGCTGTGCATCAGCCTGAGCTTTTTTGCCAGTGCCAGCCCGGCCAAATTAAGTAATTATTTTCAGGAAAGCTGGACTACCCGCGACGGCCTGCCGCACAACACCATAAACAGTATCAGTCAAAGTGAAGATGGCTACCTGTGGATAGCCACCTGGGAAGGTCTTGCCCGCTTTAATGGCCGGGAGTTCAGTATTTTTGGCCGGGGGGAGCTTACAGGGCTGCCTGACTCCGGTATCCGGGTATTGAATAAAGATAACGACGGTAATGTGCTGATTGCAGGATCGCGCGGAGGTTTCAGCTTGCGTTCGCCAAACAGCTGGCGTAGCTGGGCGCCGTTTAATGTATTACTGAATGCGGTTGTTCAGGATAAGCACGGGGCTTTTTGGCTGGCCAGTGAGGGGCAGGGGTTATTCCGGCAGGCAACAGATGGCAGCCGCATACGTTACACTCAGGCTGATGGCTTACCCAGTGACGTTATTCACAGCTTATTGATTGATAACAATGGCCTGCTATGGATTGGTTCTGGCCGGGGGCTATCCTGGTTGGATACCGCAGCAACACAGCCTGACATTATAACTGTTAAAGAGATGCCTGCCGCGCCGGTATTTGTGCTGGCTATACACAAAGAGAAAATTCTGGCGGGTACTGAACAGGGGCTGTTTAGCTGGTTTAACGGCGAGGCTGTGTTGCTGGATGCAGAGTTAGCAGATTTGCCAGTATCTTCATTACTGATAAATGGCAATCAAATCTGGATAGGAACCACTGACCGGGGATTATTGCGATACAGCGAGCTGGGATTAGAGCAGTTAACAATAGCGGGTGGGTTGCCAAATAACCGTATTTTGTCGCTGTATCTGGATCGTGAGCAAAGCGTTTGGGTTGGCACTAACGGTGGTTTATTCCGTTTACGCGATGCCCCTTTTGTTACTTACACCGCCGAACTTGGCCTGGCCGGAGATTATGTCCGCAGCGTAATGGCGCACAGCGATGGTTCAGTCTGGATTGGCAGCAGCCAGGGTGTAAGCCGTTTAGCGGGGCAACAACTGCAAACATTGGATTTATCTGCAGCCAGTCGTGGCCAGTCGGTATTAAGCCTGGCAGAGGCTACTGATGGCTCAGTGTGGATTGGTACCTACACAGACGGTGTGTTGCTGTGGCAGGATGGCAAGGTTACCCGTCGCTTGGATCGGCAAAATGGTTTATTGGCCAACGAGGTCCGGGCACTGTTACCGGCAAAAGATGGCGGGCTTTGGGTGGGAACTGCGCAGGGGCTTAATTATGTAGGTGCTGATGGCATAAAAAACTTTACCACTGCAGAGGGGTTGCCGGCACCATTTATTATGGCTTTGTACCAGCATAGCGACGGCCGGTTGTTTATCGGTACCGGGGCTGGTGTGGCCATTATGCAACCAGATGGCAGCATAACACAGGTTGATTTCAGCAATCTGGACGGCGCTGAGTACGCATTTGGTTTTGCATTGGATACTGGCGCGGATGCCATTTGGATGACAACCGACCGCGGCCTGGTTTATTACGCTTTGAACAGCGGTGAGCTGAAAATGCTCGGCCGCAATGTTGGTTTACCGTTTGATAAGCTATTTCAGGTGGTGATTGACAGACAACAGCACCTGTGGATTAGCAGCAACAGGGGCATACTGCGGCTCGAGCGCGAGCATATTGCAGCCGTGCTAAACGGTAAGCATCAGCATCTTGACTATGAGCTATTTGGCGAAGGTGACGGTATGCAAAGTGCCCAGGCCAATGGCGGCTCTATGCCTGCCGCTACATTGGCTCAGGATGGTGCAGTGTGGTTTGCTACCTCCAAAGGTGCCAGTAAGGTGCAACCTCTGGTGTTAAAACGCTTTGCGGCAAATATCCCACCGATAGTGATCGAAAGCTTGAAAGTTAATGGTACTGAAAGGCAGTTAACTTCTTCAATTCAGTTAGCTGCCGGAGTCAACCGGCTGGAATTTGCCTTTGCCGGGTTAGGCTTTGTTATGCCACAGCGCATTCAATATCGTACTAAGTTGCAGGGGTTTGATTCTGACTGGGTTGAGCGCGGCTCACAAAATATAGCCGAATATACCAATCTGCCACCCGGTGAGTACCGCTTTTTAGTCAGCGCAGCTTATCCGCAAGGGGGCTGGAGTGAAGACGAAGCCAGCCTGAGCTTTACTATCTTTCCTTATATCTGGCAAAGGCCAGGTTTCTGGCTGGCTATAGTAGGTTTGATCACGCTGTTTGGCCTGATAATACTGCGCTGGCGTCTTAACACTTTGCGCCGGCGTGAGCAATTACTACGTTGGCAGGTAGCGGAAAAAACCGTTGAATTACAACAGCAGGCAGATCATTTGCAGGCTGTAGATCAAGAGCGCTCGGCACTGTTGGTGCAATTAAAACGTCAGGCTGAAGAATTTGAGCAGCAGGCCCGGTGTGATGCATTAACCGGGCTGGCAAACCGCCGTGCCTTTGATGAAGCGCTGGCGCGTGAATGTGCGCGTTCACGGCGCAATAATTTACCTCTTTGCCTGGTGCTGCTGGATATTGATCATTTTAAACAGGTAAATGACAGTTACAGTCATAGCATTGGTGACGAAATTCTTAAGTTGGTAGCGGCTGAAATTAGTAGCCACTGCCGGACCGACGATACCGTAGCGCGCTGGGGTGGGGAAGAGTTTGCCATATTGCTGCCAAACACCACGCTAAAAGTAGCGCAGGATATTTGTGAACGCATGCGCCAGGCCGTTATGCAGATTGACTGTGCTGTTTTTGCCGCAAAACTGCGTATTACAGTAAGTATGGGCATTGCTGAGTTTGCCGGAGAGGCGCACTATGATAAGTTGTTATCTCGTTCTGACAGTGCGCTGTATAAGGCGAAACAAAACGGCCGTAATCGGGTCGATATCGCTGTCTAAGCGTTATTGTTATTAATAGTGTTTGTATAAAAATTCATAAAAACAGAATAATAATTCTTGAAACTGCATGGCGGCCGTTCTACACTAGCGGCTGTTTCGTGCTATACCTATACGTTATTTACTGTTCGAGAGCCGTATCCGATGTTATCAACTGACAAATCTTCTTCTTTAGTACGCAGCATTGTATTAGGTGCTGCCGGTTACAGCGGTGCTGAACTGGCAGTGATTTTAGCGCGCAATCCTTATTTTGAACTTGTTGCTGCTTATGCTTCGGCCGGGCGCAGTGCAGAGTTGTTTTCTTCTTTATATCCGCGTTACAAACAGCAGCTGGATATAATGGTGCAGCCGTGGACAGACGAACTGGCCAGCGGTTTAAACGGAAAAATTGATGTAGCATTTCTGGCGCTGCCGCATGAAGCCAGCGAAGCCGTTACGCCGTTGCTGTTAGCACAAGGCATAGATGTGGTGGATTTATCCGGCGCATTCCGGTTGAAACAACCGCAGCTTTATCCGCAGTATTATGGTTATCAGCACCAGCATCCTGAATTGCTGGAAGAGGCGGTGTATTCATTAATGGAATGGCAAAGTGCGCCATTACCGCGGTTAATTTCGGTACCCGGCTGCTACCCGACAGCCTGTACTTTAGCGCTGTTACCACTGCTTAAAGCTGGCTTGGTCGCGGATAACTGCATCCCGGTAATTAATGCTACCAGCGGTGTATCCGGTGCTGGCCGTAAAGCTGCACTTAACACCTCATTTTGTGAAGTAGGCTTAAATGCCTATGGTTTCTTTAAACACCGCCACCGGCCGGAAATTGAACAAAACCTGGGCTGCAAAGTGGTGTTTACGCCGCATCTGGGCAATTTTAAACGCGGTATTTTAGCTACCAGTGTAGTGACATTAAAAACCGGCGTTACTGTTGAGCAGGTAAACAGTGCATTTAGCACCGCCTATGCAGGTAAACCTCTGGTTCGTTTAGTTACGCATTCACCTAATGTGGCTGACGTTGCCGGTACACCGTATTGTGATATTCACTGGCAGCAGGATGGTGAGCAGTTAGTGGTGGTGTCGGCTATCGATAACCTGTTAAAAGGTGCGGCGGCTCAGGCTATGCAGGCAGCTAATGTGCGTTTTGGTAAGCCGGAAACGGCTGGTTTGTTTGCCGGGGTGAGCCATGAGTAATACGCCTCTGGTACTGAAAATGGGCGGCCGGTTGTTGCAGGATAACAATGCGCTGGATGCTTTACTGGCTGTGTGTGCCGAATTAAAACAGCAGTACCCACTGGTGCTGGTGCACGGCGGTGGTGATCAGGTTGATCAGTGGCTGGCCAAATTCGGTTTTCATACTGAAAAGCTTGATGGTCAGCGTATTTCCCCGGCGGAGCAAATGCCGGTGATTGCCGGAGCTTTAGCCGGTGCCGTCAATGCGCATATGGTAGCGCGCGCTTCGTTACAGGGTTTAAATCCTGTCGGGTTAACCTTGTCAGCCGGTAACAGCTGCCGCTTTGAATTAAATACTAAACTGGGTGCTGTCGGTGTGGCTAAACCACAAGACGGCAGCTTATTACAAAATTTATTATCTGCTGGTTTTACACCGGTATTCAGTTCTGTTGGCCATGGCGAGCAGGCGCAATTATTAAATGTAAATGCCGATTTAGCAGCTGCGGCTATTTGCCAGCTGGTACAAGGCCAGTTAGTACTGTTAACAGACGTACCCGGCATTTTAGATGGCGAAGGCAAGCTGATAAACGAGCTCAATAGCAGTCAGGCTGCAGAATTAGTAACCCAAGGTATTATCAAAGGCGGCATGAAAGTAAAACTGGATGCCGCTTTAGACACTGCTCAGGCACTGCGACGAAGTATCACTGTCGCGGGCTGGCAACACCCGCAAGATCTGTTAAATCTGATGCGACAGCAAGCCGTAGGCACGCGCATCGTCTGTTAGTCCCTTAAACAAGGATGCCGCACTGGCGGCAGGTCAGCTGAAAATGAGTAAACTGAAACAACTATTGAGTCTGGCTGAATTAAGCCCGGCCATGCTAAACGATTTGCTGAATTTAGCACTAAAGGTAAAGCAACAACCGGAGAAATACACCCAGGCCCTGGCGGGGAAAAGCATAGCGCTGATTTTTGAAAAGCCATCGCTGCGTACCCGTGTCAGTTTCGATGTGGGTATTTACAAGCTTGGCGGCCACAGCGTGTATCTGGACCAGCAAAATGGTGCTATGGGTAAGCGCGAGACGGTAGCCGATTTTGGCCGTAATCTGGCGTGCTGGACCGATGCGATAGTAGCCAGGGTATTTTCGCAGCAGACATTAGAACAACTGGCACAGGCCAGCCACAAACCGGTGATAAATGCGCTGAGTGATTTATACCATCCTTGCCAGGCGCTGGCCGATTTACTGGCGTTAAAAGAGCGTTTTGGCGATCTGACCAAAGTACATCTGGCCTATGTTGGCGATGGCAATAATGTATGCCATTCGTTAATGATTGGCGCGGCTTTATCCGGCATGAAAATGACGGTAGTAACCCCACAAGGTTTCTCGCCTGATGCCCAGGTATTATTACGGGTACAAAAAATAGCCTTTGAAACCGGCGCTGTGCTGGAACTAAGCCCACATTTATCTGCCGCAGCCGGTGCTGACGCTATCTATACCGACACCTGGTTATCGATGGGCGATAAAGCAGATCCGGAGCAGATTGAACGTGTGTTTAAGCCATACCAGATCAACACTGCCGTGATGCAACGCCTGGCGGTGAAATATTTTATGCACTGTTTACCGGCGCATCGTGAACACGAGGTTACCAGCGAGGTACTCGACAGCGAAGCGTCACTTGTTTTATTGCAGGCGGAAAACCGCATGCATGCCCAGAATGCTGTATTAATCAGTTTATTTGCGTGAGGACACTATGAGTATCAAAAAAGTCGTTTTAGCCTATTCCGGCGGTCTGGACACTTCGGCCATAGTGCCGTGGTTAAAAGACAACTATAACTGTGAAGTTATCGCCTTTGTTGCTAACGTTGGTCAGGGCGATGAAGAGCTGGCCGGTGTCGAGCAAAAAGCTATTAACTCCGGTGCCAGCAGCTGCCATATCGTTGACTTGCGCGAAGAGTTTGTTAAAGAAGTGATTTACCCGACACTGAAAACCGGTGCCGTGTACGAAGGTCAGTATCTGCTGGGTACTTCTATGGCGCGGCCGGTCATTGCCCGTGCTCAGGTAAAACTGGCCCTGGAATTGGGCGCTGATGCTTTGTGTCATGGCTGTACCGGTAAAGGTAATGATCAGGTACGTTTTGAAGGCGCTTTTGCCGCACTGGCACCACAACTGAAAGTTATAGCCCCCTGGCGTGAGTGGCAGTTTAATTCACGTCAGTCACTGCTGAACTATCTGGCAGAGAAGAAGGTGCCAACTACAGCATCTGCAACCAAAATATACAGCCGCGACGCCAACCTTTGGCATATCTCGCATGAAGGCGGCGAGTTAGAAAACCCCTGGTGTGAACCATCAGAGCAGGTGTGGATGTGGACCAAGTCACCCGAGCAGGCGCCGGATCATGCTGCCTATGTTGAACTGAGTTTTGCCAAAGGCGAACTAACTAAGATTAACGGCCATGATATTGCACCGGTAGCTGCGATTGAATTACTGAATGAAATTGGTTCAGAGCATGGGGTTGGCCGCATTGATATCGTCGAGAACCGCTTAGTTGGTATGAAATCGCGTGGTTGTTATGAAACACCAGGCGGTACCATTTTAATGGCTGCATTAAAGGGGTTAGAAGCGCTGGTGTATGACCGCACATCACTGAAATACCGTGAAGAAGTCGGTCAGGAATTTGCCCAACTGGTATACGATGGCCGCTGGTTTACGCCATTAAAAGATGCATTGCTGGCAGCGGCAACTTCGCTGGCAGAGCAATTAACCGGTGATGTGGTAATTAAGCTATACAAAGGTAATGTTACCGTGGCTAAGCGTCGTTCACCCAACTCGCTGTACTCAGAGGCCTTTGCTACCTTTGAAGGTGATGAAGTGTACAACCAGAAAGACGCGGCCGGCTTTATCCGCTTGTACAGCCTGGCAAGCCGGATCCGGGCATTACATCAGCAACAAAAAGGTTAATTATTATGGCAATGTGGGGCGGACGGTTTCAGGAAGCAACCCTTGCTGAGTTTCGCGACTTTAACGACTCGCTAAGCTTTGATTATCTGCTGGCGCAACAGGACATTCAGTCCTCACGGGCCTGGGCACAGCAACTGGCACACGCCGGTATTATCAGCAGCGATGAGGCAGCGCAGCTCGATGCCGGGTTGGCCGATTTAGCGGTGGCGATAGATGCAGACGCTAAACTGCCGCTGCAAACCAGCGAAGAAGATATTCACAGCTGGGTTGAGGCACAGCTAACGGCTAAACTGGGTGCAGTGGCGAAAAAGCTGCACACCGGCCGTAGCCGTAATGATTTGGTGGCTACGGATCTGCGCTTGTGGAGCAAACTGAATGCGCAAAGTGTGCGTCAGTCAATACTGGGTGCCATCGCAGCCTTGCTGACCTTTGCCGAGCGTGCTGGTACTGCGGTAATGCCGGGTTTTACCCATTTGCAGCGGGCTCAGCCGGTTTTAGTAGCGCACTGGGCACTGGCCTATGTAGAGATGTTTAAACGCGATGTCAGCCGCTTAGACGATGCTTTAACGCGGATGGATGTTTGTCCGCTCGGTTGCGGCGCCTTAGCCGGTACCGGTGTGGCGGTTGACCGCGAGCTACTTGCACAGCGGCTGGGCTTTGCCGGCGCTGCACTAAATAGCTTAGATGCGGTATCAGATCGTGATTACGTGGTGGAGTTATCCGCCGCTGCCAGCATTTGCATGACGCACTTATCGCGTTTATCTGAAGACGTGATTTTCTTCTGCTCCGGCGAAGCGGGCTTTTTCAAACTGGGTGATGCGATAAGCTCCGGCTCATCGTTAATGCCACAGAAGAAAAACCCTGACGTGTTTGAACTGCTGCGCGGTAAAACCGGCCGGGTATTGGGCCACCTGGTCGCCATTTTACATGTACTGAAAGGCTTACCGCTGGCCTACAACAAAGATATGCAGGAAGACAAACAGGGCTTTTTTGACCTGATGGCCACCTGGCAACAATCTTTACTGGTACTGGCCACCGTATTGCCACATTTAAGTGTCAACGAGTCGCAGTGCCGTCAGGCGGCAGAGCTGGGCTACAGCAACGCCACCGATTTGGCTGATTACTTAGTCAGCAAAGGTATGCCGTTTCGTGATGCACATGAGGTAGTGGGTGAGCTGGTTGTACATGCTGCCAAGCAACAGCTGGCGCTGGAAGCTTTGCCGCTAAGTGAGCTTAAACAATTCAGCGCATTAATCAGCGAAGATGTTTATCCGGCACTGCAACTGGAAGCTGGTTTACAAAAACGCGCTGCCCTGGGCGGTACCGCACCGCAGCAAGTGCTCGCGGCCCTGGCACAGGCAAAGCAGTGGTTTGAATCAGCCTGATTGTTGTCACGTTGATAATAAAGACAAAAGCCCGCAATGCGGGCTTTTTAATCAGCTAAAGGCAATAGAACAAATCAGAATAACTCTACTTCCTCTTCGTCCTGCTTTTTATCCTGCGCTTTATCAAAACTGATTTGCTGAATATTGGCGGTAGCATACTGCTTAGGTTCAGTACCGGGCTTAAAGTACTCAAAAGCACTGGTGTGATCGGTACGGTTAGTCAGCAGGCCGGTTTGCAAATCAATCCGCACGGAGGACAAGCCAACAGGCACATTCATAGGCTGCTCGGGATATTGCGGTAAAGCCGTTTTCATATAGGCAAGCCAGGCAGGTAACGCGGTGCGGGCACCTGATTCTGTACCGGCGCTTTGTTGCTGGCCCATATTCGCATGCCATAAAGCACGGCCCAGGCTGCGGTTGGCATCGTCAAAACCCACCCATACTGTGACGGCAAGATCAGGCGTAAAGCCGGAGAACCAGGTGTCTTTCGAATCGTTGGTGGTACCTGTTTTGGCAGAGATATCGCGCCGTTTTAATTGCTGCACCCGCCAGGCTGTACCATTCCAGCCGGTACCGTGTTGCCAGCTGCCGCCACCCCAAATGCTGCTTTTCAGTGCGTCAGCAATAAGAAAGCTATTTTGCTCTGAGATAACCTGCTCAGCCTGTTTTGCTGACTGTTCTACGCTGGCTTGCTGGTTTAATGGCGTATCCAGCGACAACGTATTAAATAACTGATCCATTTGTGCTTCGGCATCAACAGGTTGCTCTGCAGTTTGCCGGGTTGCAACAGATGCAGTTTCACAGTCGCGACAGGCGGTTACCGGCTTGTGCTGATACAACAATTCACCGTCTTCGCTCAGTATTTTTTCAATAATATAAGGGCTAACCAGATAACCACCATTAGCAAATACGGCATAGCCTGTTACCAGTTCCAGAGGTGTTAAGGAAGCCGAACCTAATGACAGGGTTTCATTGCGTGGTAAATCACTGGCGGTAAAACCAAACCGCTGCAAATGGGCAATAATATTGTCTATACCCACCGCTCTGAGCAGGCGGACAGATACCACGTTTTTCGACTTAGCCAGTGCTTCACGGATGCGGATTGGGCCATCGTAAACTGCCGGAGAGTTTTTTGGCCGCCAGGCAATACCGGCATTACTGTCCCATTGATGAATAGGTGCATCATTCATAATAGTTGCCAGTGTATGCCCGTGTTCTAAAGCTGCAGAATAAATAAAGGGTTTGATGTTTGAACCCACTTGCCGTTTGGCCTGAGTAACACGATTAAACTGGCTTTGGCTAAAGCTATAACCACCAACCAGCGAGCGGATTGCACCACCGTGCGGGTCAAGCGCGACTATGGCGCTGCTGGCCTGGGGTACCTGGCTCAGGCGCCATTGGTCGTTCTGCTGACGTAGCAGGACATGTTGTCCGGGCTTAACAATAGCAAAAGCCGTTTTAGGGGCTACACCCTGGCGTTCATCAGTCTGAAAAGTGCGTGCCCACTTCAGGCCGTCCCATGGCAAGGTTACTTGCTGGCCGCCGGCAATAACGGCGTCAGCACTTTGTTCATGCACCGCAGTGATAATGGCCGGGCGTAAATCCTCAATACTGCTTTGTTTATCAAGATATGCCAGGATTTCTTCTGTGCTAAGCGGATTTTCCTGTTCAAATTTGTGCTCTGCGTTGTCAGTTTCTACCAGAGTTGACTGCCATACCTCTGCTACCGGCCCTCTGTAGCCATGGCGTTCGTCATAGTCATACAGGTTTTGCTGCAACGCTTGTTTGGCTTCTGCCTGCTGAACGCTTTGAATAGTGGTAAATACCTGTAAACCAGCAGAGTAGGCGGTTTCTTCGCCGAAGCGGTTAACCATGTCCTGGCGCACCATTTCAGCAATATAAGGGGCAGAGGCGGTGATCTGGGCACCGTGCAGGCGGCTGGTAACCGGGGCGGCAATGGCAAGATCGTATGCGGCTTTGTCAATCACCCGGGTTTCCAGCATACGGCCAAGCACGACATTACGCCGGGCTCTGGCATTAGACGCTGAGCGTACAGGGTTAAGTGCAGAGGGCGCTTTAGGTAAACCAGCAATAATGGCAATTTCGTCCAGGGTTAATTCATGTACCGTTTTGCCAAAATAAACCTGAGCTGCCGCGCCAACACCAAAAGATCGCTGGCCCAGCTCTATTTTGTTCAGATAAAGTTCAAGGATCTGATCTTTGGTAAGCAATTGTTCTATATGAATAGCAAGAAAAATTTCTTTGATTTTCCTGACTATTTTCTTTTCGCGGCTTAAAAAGAAGTTTCGTGCCAACTGCTGCGTAATGGTACTGGCGCCCTGGCTGAAATCACCAGAGGAGGCGACTACTGAAATAGCACGGAAGATACCAATGATATCTATACCAGGGTGTTCATAAAACCTTGTATCCTCAACAGCTAAGAATGCTTCTACCAACAAAGGCGGCATTTCTTCCAGTTTAAGCGGAATACGGCGTTTTTCACCAAATTGTGAGATCAGTTCTCCATCTGCAGTAAATACCTGCATTGGCGTTTGTAGTCTTACATCCTGCAAGGTGGTGACGTCCGGAAGATCATCTTTAAGATAAAAGTAGATCCCAGCGATCGAAATGATGCCAAAAACGATCATCAGCAGGCTAAGAATTAAGAATTTTTTAACCCAAGACACTGAATAGCCCCAATTTTTACTCCCAATTCCTTTACAACGCTGCTAGTATATATTTATTAGCATTAGATTAAACGCTTTTTCTTGCCAAAAATTAGCGACTAAGCTATCAATGAGACAATTATAATCATAACTATAAATTGATCGCAGGGTGCTATGATAAATCGCCTGTTTAGCAAACAAACACCCATGATGGTTGGGATTGACGTTGGTGCGCACTCCGTCAAAGCGGTGTTACTTAGCCAGCATAATGGCGTTTACAAAGTAGAAGCCGTTGCAGTTGAACCCATGGCAAAAGGTGCTATGTCTGATCGGGAGATCCAGGACATAGAAGCCGTAGGTAATGTGCTTAGCAAGATCCGTAAAAAGATCCCCCGCTCCGTAAAATTTGCTGCTGCCGCCGTTTCCGGATCTACCGTGATCAGTAAAATCATTTTCATGGATGTGTCCTTAACGGATGCTGAATTGGAAAGCCAGATTGAAGTAGAAGCTGATACCTTAATTCCTTACCCGTTAAATGAAGTTAGCCTGGATTTTGAAAAGCTGGATGTTAACGAAGCCGATCCTTCTAAAGTTAATGTACTGTTAAGTGCTGCCCGCACTGAGAGCATAGAAGCGCGCGTTGCCGCTTTAGAAAATAGCGGATTTACTGCCAAGGTAGTGGATATTGAAAGTTACGCCCTAAGCCGCGCAGCACAACTATGTCTGAAGCAGTTACCTGACGATGCACATAAAAAGGTGGTTGCTATGGTAGACATCGGCGCCACTATGACATTACTAAGCATTATGGAGAATGGCAAAACCCTCTATACCCGCGACCAGGTATTTGGTGGCGATCAATACACCCGCAGTATTTTATCTTATTACAATAAAAGTTATGACGAAGCTGAACAGGCTAAAGTGAACAGCGATTTACCGCCAAACTACACCTTTGAAGTGTTGGCACCTTTTCAGACTATGTTGCTGCAGCAGGTTCGCCGGGGTATTCAGATGTACCTTACCAGCAGTGGTAAAGACAGTGTGGATTATCTGGTGCTGTCTGGTGGCACAGCGCTGATAGAAGGCATTGATAAACTGCTGATTGATGAACTGGGTATTCATACTGTGGTTGCTAATCCTTTTAAAGCGATGGAAGTGGCGACTTCTGTAGATCGTGAGCAGCTTAATCGTCATTCCTCCCAGCTGATGGTTGCCAGCGGTCTGGCGTTAAGGAGTTTTTCCTCATGGCATATATAAACCTGTTGCCGTGGCGGGAAGCTGCGCGTAAAGAGCAACAAAAGCAATACCTGACTGTACTTACGGCAACAGCAGTGATGAGTTTTTTGCTGATGTTTCTGGTAAACATAACTTACAACGCCCGTATTGACGGACAAACGCAGCGTAATCGTTATCTGGAAAATGAAATTAAGGTGCTGGATCAACGTATAGCGGAGATCCGTACACTAAATGATACTAAGAAAAACTTACAGCAGCGTATGTCGCTGATTGAACAATTGCAGGGCAGCCGTAATTTGGGTACGCAAATTATGGATGCTATCGCCAAATCTGTACCTGCCGGAGTTTACCTGACTCAACTGGATAAAAAAGGTACCGCTTTGCTGTTGATAGGTAAAAGCGAATCTAATAACCGTTTGTCGAATTTGTTACGCGAAGCAGAAGAATCGGAATTACTTTCCAGCCCCTTGCTGGAATTTATTGAAGCTGGCAAAGACAATACCAGTTTATTAAGTAATTTTAAGATGCACCTCAAAGTTGAAGGTTATGAAGCAGTGCAGGGCTCTGATGCTACTGTAACTCCGGCAAAAGGCGGTGCTAAATGAATCTGAATTTATCTGAAATTGATATCAATGATTTAGATTTTCAGAATATGGGGTCATGGCCTGTGGCAGCAAAGATCATTTTTGCTGCAGTGCTTGCGCTTCTGGTTTTGGCACTCAGTTATTTCCTGCTGGTTGACAGCAAGATTGATGAGTTAGCTTTTGCACAAAAAAAAGAGGTTGAGTTACGCCAGCTGTATCGCAACAAGTATGCATCTGCAGTAAATCTGGATCTGTATAAACAGCAAATGGTTGAAATGGAGCAGACATTTTCATTTCTGTTGAAACAGTTACCAACAACGCATGAAACGCCTGGCTTGCTGGATGATATTACCTATGTTGGAACCACCAGCGGTTTAACCTTTATCCGCATCAACTGGGAACCGGAAATAGAAAAAGAATTTTATACTGAATTACCGATAAAAATAGAAGTAGTCGGTGACTACCACCAGTTTGGTAATTTCGTCAGTGAAGTCGCTAAGCTGCCACGTATTGTAAGCCTGCATGACTTCTCTATTCAGACCGAACCAAATGAACGGCTACGCTTTAACGTAGTGGCAAAAACCTATCGTTATAAAGAGGTTCAGCCATGATCAGGCCATTGTCTGTTGTTACGCTAAGCTTGCTGTTAAGCGGTTGTTTTAATGATCTGAGCGGTGTGCAGCAGTACATTGCTGAGGTAAAAGCCAGCACCAGAGCCCGCGTTGAACCACTGCCGGAAGTTAAGGAATTTGTTCATATTCCTTATCGTTCTCAAAACTTACGCAGCCCCTTTGCTGCGCCAAGGCCTGAGGCTGTGCAGGATAAGTTTTTGCAGGTGCAGGACTGTTTACATCCAGACCCAAGGCGCAGAAAAGAACCTTTAGAGAAATACGCGCTGGATAACCTAAAGATGCGTGGCACCCTGGGCGATACCGGTAATATCTGGGCGCTGATTGAGGCTTCTGACAAAACATTACATCGGGTGACCCTGAACAACCACGTGGGCTTGTTTCATGGCCGGGTCATTAATGTTGAGCCTACTCATATAGAGTTGCTGGAACTGATCCCCGATGGTGCAGGGTGCTGGAAAGAACGGACGACCATGTTACAGATGATTGATATGTCATCAGTAGCGAGTAATTGACAGGTATGCGAGTAAATCATGGATAAAATAATCAAAATAATGTCTGGCAGACTCCGGCACACGGCAGTGTGTTTTGCAGCCTTAATGTTACTGTCGTTACCCGCAGCAGCTGTGCCTCTGTTATATGATGTCAGATACAACCCTTTGCTCACAGGCGAAACAGAAATTGAGTTCATTTTTGATGAAGAGTTGTACGCCGATCCGGGGATCCAGGTATTTAATGAACCTGCCCGTATTGAATTATTTTTTGATAACTCAGATTACGAAGAAAAACTAAATGAAGTGCTGATAGACAAAGCCGGGGTAAAGCGTGTTACTTCTGAGTTTGTCGGCGAAGGGTTTAAAACCGTTATCTATCTGGATTATCTGAAGATTTATCGTACCCGGGTCAGAGGTAACGTTTTTCATATTCATATTTCCGATAACCCTACTTCTGGCAATCTTGGCTCAGTTGCCGATGTCACTCCTACTTATATCAACCGGGTAAACGCAATAGATTTTCGCCGCGGTGATAAAGGCGAAGGCCGGGTGCTGGTATTTTTGCGCGACAACACTGCTGCGGTGGATGTTGCCGAGCGTTTAGGTAAGCTGGAAGTTGAGTTCCATAACACTGATATTCTCGATGAATTATTATACCAGCTGGATGTAGTTGATTTTGGCACTATTGTAAAAGGTATCGAAACCTTTAAAGAGAGTGGCTCTACCCGTTTGGTGGTAGATACCACTGCAGAATTTACCTTTACCTATCAGCAAATCGATAACATTTTTACGCTGAATGTTGAACGTGATACCACTAACCGCAGCATTCTCGGCGGCGGGAAAGAATACAAAGGCCGCGCAATCTCATTGAATTTTCAGGACATTCCTGTACGTACTGTACTGCAAATTATTGCTGATTATAACGGCTTTAACCTGGTAACCAGCGACTCGGTTACCGGCAATATTACCTTGCGTTTAGACGGTACGCCCTGGGATCAGGCACTGGATATCGTGCTTAGGGTTAAAGGTCTGGATAAGCGGATGGAAGGTAATATTCTGATGGTTGCGCCAACAGATGAGCTGGCAGCACGTGAAGCACGGGAGCTTGAGGCCAGACAAACTGTGGCTGATCTGGAGCCGCTGTACTCAGATTTCTTATCAATTAACTATGCTAAAGCGGCGGATTTAGCCGGTTTATTATCGAACAAAGATGCAACCATGCTGTCATCGCGCGGTTCTGTAAATGTTGACGAGCGTACCAATACCATCTTAATTAAAGATACTGCCCGCAATATTGAAAGTGTACGTAAGTTAATAGAGCGGCTGGATATTCCGGTACGCCAGGTACTGATTGAATCGCGCATGGTTACCGTGCGTGATAGTGTGACCGATGAACTGGGTATCCGCTGGGGCTTTAGCGATCAGCAAAGCAGTGGCAGTACTAACCAGGGAACGTCAGGCTCCGCGGGTGGTGCTAACAGTATTGCTAACGGTGTGATCCCATCGCTCGATAATCGTTGGAACGTTAACTTACCTGCCAGTAACCCTGCCGGTAGTATTGCTTTTCATATTGCCCGTCTGGCAGATGGCACCTTACTGGATCTTGAGCTTTCAGCACTTGAACAGGAAAATAAAGGTGAAATTATCGCCAGCCCGCGTATTACTACGGCCAATCAGAAGCAGGCCCGTATTGAACAGGGTGTTGAGATACCCTATGTACAGGCTGCATCCAGTGGGGCAACCACAGTAGAGTTTAAAAAAGCGGTATTAAGTTTAACGGTAACGCCGCAAATTACCCCGGATAATAAGATTATTCTCGATCTGATTATTACCCAGAATACCCGTGGTGAAACGGTGCAAACCCCAACCGGACCGGCAACAGCTATTGATACACAGCAAATACAAACCCAGGTATTAGTCGACAATGGCGAAACCATCGTTTTGGGGGGTATTTATCAGCAGCAAATTCTGTCGACGGTAAATAAGGTACCGTTATTCGGCGACATTCCTTATCTGGGAGTTTTGTTCAGATCAAAGCGTGAAGTTAATGAAAAGAATGAGTTACTAATTTTTGTGACACCGAAAATCATTACAGATGGTCTTTGAACTAACAACATAAGCACTGCTGTAGCTGCGCTGGCGGCAGTGCCGGAGGTTTGAGAATTAGCTTGCCAACAAAAGGCTATTCCTGACATAATTCAGCGCTTCAAATTTTCGTGGGAGCCTTTTGGTCCTTGAATTCAACTTTTCACTGAGTTAGCTGATTAGTAATACTACCTATGGCAGAAAAACGTAATATCTTCCTTGTTGGCCCAATGGGTGCAGGCAAAAGCACAATTGGCCGTCACTTAGCAGACATGCTTCATCTTGAGTTCTACGATTCGGATCAGGAAATCGAGCGCCGCACAGGTGCTGATATTGCCTGGGTATTCGATCTGGAAGGTGAAGAAGGTTTCCGTGTACGTGAAGAAACTGTCATTCAGGATCTGACCGAACTACAGGGCATTGTACTTGCCACTGGCGGTGGTTCAGTACTGAGTAAAGAAACCCGCAACCGCTTGTCTGCACGCGGTATTGTAGTGTATCTTGAGACACCAATTGAAAAACAGGTTGCCCGCACTCAGCGTGATAAACGCAGACCTCTGCTGCAAACTGAAGAGGCACCAAAAGAAGTTCTGGAACGTCTGGCGGCTGAGCGTAATCCGCTTTATGCAGAAATTGCTGACTTCACTGTTCGTACTGACGAGCAAAGCGCTCGTGCTGTAGCGAGTCAGATCATAGACCAACTGGGTTTTTAGCCAATATCTACCAGGGAGCTGCTGATGCAGAAAGTTGAAGTCCAACTTGGCGAACGCAGCTACACCATCTCTATCGCTGATAATTTTCAAGGGTTAGATACCGCTCTGGCAAATTGTCGCCAGGTCGTCATTATATCCAACCCTACCGTGGCATCGCTTTATTTACAGTCGGTGCAGCAATTGTTTACCGGTTGCACAACACTGCATTTCTTACTGCCGGATGGTGAAGCTTACAAAACCTTAAGTTCGTTTGAGCAGGTTATGGGGTTTCTGCTGGAACAGCGTATGTCACGCGATGTACTGCTGGTTGCGTTGGGTGGTGGTGTAATAGGTGACCTTACCGGCTTTGTCGCGGCTTGTTATCAGCGCGGTGTGCCGTTTTTACAAATTCCAACCACCTTGTTATCTCAGGTAGATTCCTCTGTAGGCGGTAAAACGGCAGTAAATCACCCGCTTGGCAAGAATATGATCGGTGCTTTTAAGCAGCCTGCTCAGGTATTAATTAATACCTCAGTGTTATCGACGTTGCCTGCGCGTGAGTTTGCCGCAGGCATGGCAGAAGTGATCAAGTATGCTTTGATAGCAGACGCTGATTTTTTTAGCTGGCTGGAGCAGAACCAACAGCTTATTCAGCAACAGCATGCTGCTACACTGGCCGAGATGATCCGCTACTGTTGCCAGATGAAGGCAGATATTGTCAGCCGCGATGAAACAGAACAAGGCGAAAGAGCTCTGCTTAATTTAGGCCATACTTTTGGCCATGCTATAGAAGCTTATCTGGGCTACGGTGAATGGCTGCATGGCGAAGCTGTAGCTGTCGGCATGGTAATGGCAGCGGAAGTGGCTGTAAGCCGGGGCGATATACTCGCCGCAGATTTATCGCGTATTAAAGCATTATTGTCAGCATTTTCATTGCCGGTTAAACCTCCTGCCGGTATGCATATTCGCGATTTTATGCCTTATATGAAAACAGATAAAAAAGTGAAAAACGGCAGTATGCGTTTTGTGTTACCAACCGCGTTTGGCGCCACAGCTGTGGTAGATAACGTAACCGAAACGGAACTTTTCAGGGTATTTGCTGATGGAAACAACTGAACTACAGGCAAGATTGGCATTATTTGACCACTTGCTGCCGTCACAGCGGGAATGGACAGAAAGATTGCTGTTTCAGCTGGCATTTAACAATATTGATCATATTGAAGCTGTCGGTGCTGTAGGCAGTGGTAAATCAACGCTGGCACTGACACTGGCTGAGCTGTTTTCAGAACAGTATAACGTTGCCCTGCTTAATACGCCGGCGGACGAGGCGCAAGTTGCCAGCCAGTTAATGCAGCAATGGTTTGGCTTGCCGGCGCAGGCGGGGGTGGCATTATCAGAACAAGTTGCGGCTCAGGATGGCGTAACGCCGTTGCTGCTTATTGTTGATAATACTGAACAATTTAGCTCTGTTTTACCACAGCTGCAGAATTTACCCTGTCTGCTATTCAGCTTTTCCACTAAACCCCTGCTGGACAACAGCTTAACGCTTACCATTAGCCCACCCACCTCTGCCGATGCAGAGTACTTGCTGCAGGCAGAGCAGCTTAATCCGTTGGAAATGAGCAACCGCCTGACGGAGGCTAATGGTAACCTGCACTTATTATTACGCCCTGCAGCCGTCAAGCCTGTAGCAGAACCTGAATATACAAAACCGGCTATGCCGCCGTTTAAAGCCGTATATATGGTGATAGCGGCAGTAATGGTAGCTATGTTGCTGTATTTTTTCTGGCCTGAAAGCAAAACAGCTGATACGCCGGTACGTATACCGGTACAGGTACCGGCCGTTACCATTGAACCTGAGGTTAACGCTGAGCCTGAGATTAGTGCTGAGAACGATCCTGTTATAGATGTTACGCCAGAGCCTGAGCTGATCCCTGTTATCCCGCCTCCGGTTGAGTCTTCAGCAGTGGAAGACATTACCACTGAGGTTGTAACAGAGCCGGTAGAACCAGAGCCGGTTGTAAAAGATAGCGCGATAGCGGCGGGAGCTTTCAAATATGACGAAGCGCAACTGCTGGAGATGGACAGGCAGCAGGTAGCATTGCAACTTGCGGTATTGTCCAGTAATGCATCACTGCAACGTTTTAACAAGACTTACCCGCAACTGGATAGCCTGGTTTATCAGCGTAACTGGCAGGGTAAAACGCAATGGGTAATATTACTGGCACCTTTTAGTAATGCTGCTGCAGCTAATCAACAACTGGCACAGCTGCCAGAAGCTTTAAGGGCTGGCGGGCCTTTTGTTAAAAGATTACAGGCCATACAAACAGAAATTAATGCCTTGCAGCGTAATCAGCAAAGTGTGCCGGAATAGCAAGCAATGGTTAAAAGCAGGCAAAAAAGCCGGGCATTTCTTAAGTGGGCGGGTGGGAAATATAATCTGGTAGATGCAATACAACAGCATCTGCCAGACAGTGATACTCTGATAGAACCTTTCGTTGGTGCCGGTTCAGTATTTCTTAATACGGATTACTCAAACTACAAGCTAAATGATATCAACGCAGATTTAATTAACTTATATCAACTGGTTAAGACCCAGCCTGAGCGCTTTATTGCAGATGCAAAAACCTTGTTTACGGTAATGACTAACCAGCGTGATGCGTATCTTCAACTGCGTCAGCAATTCAACCTCAGTGACAACGCCTACGAGCGGGCACAGTTATTTTTGTACCTGAACCGGCATGGTTACAACGGTCTGTGCCGCTACAATTTATCTGGCAAGTTTAATGTACCTTTTGGTAGTTATAAAAAGCCGTATTTCCCTGAAGCTGAATTGTATTTTTTTGCTGAGAAAGCGCAGCGGGCTGAGTTTAGCTGTGCCAGTTATCAGCAACTCATGTTACAGGCGCCAAGTGGCACTGTGGTGTATTGCGATCCGCCTTATGTGCCGCTGAGCAAAACGGCCAGTTTTACCAGCTATGCCACAGAAGGTTTTAATTTAGATGATCAGGCTGAACTGGCTAATTTAGCCGAACAGGCACAACAGCGTGGTGTTACAGTGGTGATTAGTAACCATGATACAACGTTGACACGGAAGATTTATCAGCAGGCGCAACTGCATAGTTTGCAGGTAGGGCGTTCAATTAGCCAAAATGGTGCAACACGCGGTAAGGTTGCAGAGCTGTTTGCGGTATATCAGCCTAAGAAAGTACCCAGGACACTACAAGTAGCAGTGTTACCACAAAAAGCAGGGTGACAATAATTCCCACGACAATGTAAGGCAACGGGCTGGTCGCGCTGAAATCTTGTTGTCGCTGTTGCTCTGACTGCACACCCACTAAAGCACCTAACACAGCTTTAATCACTTGTAGCACAGACGGTTTTTGGTTTATCAAGACTTTTGTACCGGAGCAAACCGGCTTAGAAGTTCAAGTAAATCAACAAAGTGAAACTGAGTCGAGCGGCTTTTTCCGGTAAACCAGCTTAACCAGTTTTGTTGATCAACTTCAGTACAGGGCATAGCTGACTGAGTCAGTTGCTGACAGTGATGATTGGCAACCCAGCCTGGCAGGGCAAGGCTCAGAGCGCCGGCAATAATACCAGCTGAAATTACAACCGCTTTTAACGGGGGGGTAAATTTCATGTTAATTCCATTTGCTCTTGTAAACACACCCGATAATAAAGCATCTGGCTTTTTGATTCAAGCTGATTATTTATTCGCCACTTTATTATCAGCTGAACAATATGATTTAAGCGAGGTGGCTACCGGTGTAATTACACCGGTAGATTAACAGCGGCGTTAAAAGCTTTTTGAAATAGAAAATATTACCCGGCGGTCTGCCAGATATAAGTCATTAATATCCGTATCTACATAGGCCAGACTCAGGCCTGCACCTAACACCTCAGTGCTGATACCCACACTCCAGTCCAGATAGCTGGCACTGCTGTCATCATATTCATTCTGACCGACATGCAGGTCTAAACTGAAATTTTCAGTTAAGGCATAACTGTAGTTAGCGTATATATAATAAAATTTACCACTGTTGGCATAGTAATCATCACTGTATGCCAGGCCAAAGGTTAAATCTTTGTAAGATAAAGAGCCATAAATCTCCCAGAAGTTTGATCCTTCAATTTCTGCATTCGGATAGCCGTAGCGCATAATACCCACATCTGTTGACCAGTCGTCATTGATAGCGCCACTCCAGCCCAGCATTACGTCCAGCTCAAGTGTACCTTCGGCCAGAAAATCGACGTTTGAGCCCCATACCGAGACATAAAAGCCCGATTCAGAGGCCAGCGATAAGCCACCTTGTATAGCCGGAGCTTCTTCGGTTTGTGAAATACCGCGAAAGGCATAGTCTGAGGTGAAAGTAATATCCCCGCTAAGCTCTACTGCACTGGCACTAAAACTGCCGGCCGATAATCCAAGTAACATCATGCTTGTTGCTAACGTCGTCATTTTTGTTGCTGTTTTCATTTTATTCGCCCTTTTCTCTGTTCCCTCATTTTTAAGTTCCAAGATATATGCCATGTAGTTTTATTGTTTTAATTCATGTGGATAAATGATTTTCGTTTTAACTTATGTAACAGCTTGTGCTAAATTGGTGCGTTGCTGCTCATTTTTTGGGCGCTAACGCGCTGCGGCATAGCCGTGCATTTTTATGTCAAATTCAGTAAAGTTCGCCTACTGTGCTTAAACGGAAATCTGCTATGCAACCCTATTTAATTGCGCCTTCTATTTTGTCAGCTGATTTTGCCCGGCTCGGAGACGATGTGACGGCGGTATTAAAGGCTGGTGCCGATGTGGTGCACTTTGATGTAATGGACAATCATTATGTGCCAAACCTGACTATGGGGCCTATGGTGTGTCAGGCGCTGAGAAATTACGGCATTACTGCACCGATAGATGTGCATTTGATGGTTGAGCCGGTAGATAGCCTGGTACCGCAGTTTGCCCAGGCCGGTGCCAGTATTATTACTTTTCATCCTGAGGCATCGCGCCATATCGACCGTACCTTACAGCTAATTAAAAGCCACGGTTGTCAGGCTGGTTTGGTATTTAACCCGGCTACGCCGTTAAGTTACCTGGATTACGTACTGGATAAAGTCGACGTTATTTTACTGATGTCGGTTAACCCGGGCTTTGGCGGGCAGAAATTTATCCCTGCCACCCTGGATAAGCTGGCAGCAGCGCGCAACATTATCGACCACAGCGGCTTACCCATCCGGCTGGAGATTGATGGCGGCGTAAACGCAGACAATATTGCTGACATTGCTGCAGCTGGCGCCGATATGTTTGTCGCCGGTTCGGCAATATTTAATGCAGCGGATTATGCCGAAGTGATTAATAAGATGCGCCAGCAATTGGCAAAAGTGCCGCGCTAAGCGGCTTTTTTACTGTTGCAACGTGCTGATATGGTTATAATGCTGCACTTCAAACCGGTGAATACCGGCCTGTCATTAACAATACAGCTTTTAAAGTGGATACAACTATGAGCAATAAGCCAATTGTGCTAAGTGGTGCACAGCCATCCGGACAACTTACCATCGGTAATTATCTGGGGGCGCTGCGCCAGTGGGACAAAATGCAGGATGACTATGATTGCTTGTACTGTATTGTGGATTTGCATGCTATTACCGTACGGCAAGAACCGGCGGCACTGCGTAGCGCTTCGCTCGACAGCCTGGCGTTGTATCTGGCCTGTGGTATCGATCCAAAGCGCTCTGCGGTGTTTATGCAATCACATGTGCCTGAGCACAGCCAGCTGGCCTGGGTGCTGAACTGCTATACCCAGTTTGGCGAGCTAAGCCGGATGACACAATTTAAAGATAAATCAGAGCGTCATACCCACAATGTCAACGCCGGCTTGTTTACTTATCCGGTACTGATGGCTGCCGATATTTTATTGTATCAGGCCAATCAAATTCCGGTTGGCCATGATCAAAAGCAGCATTTAGAGTTAGCCCGTGACGTTGCTATGCGCTTTAACGCAGTACATGGTGATATTTTTACCGTGCCTGAGCCTTTTATTCCGCCAGTAGCAGCACGGGTAATGAGCTTGCAGGACCCAACGAAGAAGATGTCTAAATCGGATGAAAACCCATGGAACTTCGTGGGTTTGCTTGAAGATCCAAAAATGATCAGCAAAAAGTTTAAAAAGGCGATGACAGATTCAGAAGACCCGCCACGGGTACGCTTTGACCTTGACGCTAAACCGGGCGTAGCCAACTTATTAAGCATTCTAAGCGGTGTAACCGGCAAAACTATCGCCGCATTGGAAGCGGAATACGAAGGTAAAATGTACGGCCATTTAAAAGGCGATGTTGCCGATGCTGTCATTGCTTTATTAGAGCCGGTACAGAAAACCTTTACCGAGCTGCGTGCTGATCAGACTACTTTAACCACTGTTATGCGGGCTGGCGCAGAAAAAGCCCGTTCGCGCGCCGCAGCAACACTGGCGAAAGTAAATGATGCTGTTGGCTTTGTGCTGCCATAACGTTCAGTAGCTGATAACCGTACTTGTTGCAACCTGTCGGACAGCGAACAGCAGCGGGTGGCAGTTGCAGTTAGGCTGCCACCGGCTGGCTAAGTTGATTTAGCTTATGGGTTTTTCTACATTAATAAGATAGGATATATATTATTGTAGTAGTATTGGTGCAGCTAAGCGGCTGCGGCTGATAGCGCAGGTGTGAGCAAGGAGAATTAAATGGCTGCAGGCAGAAATCGTCCGCAAAGTATCCATGGCTGGGTTGCTGAAGAGCTGGGAACCCGTATTGTCAGCGGGGTTTATACACCGGGCGAATATATTCCGAATGAAGCTGCTATTGGTGCAGAGCTGGATGTCTCGCGCACGGCGCTGCGTGAAGCTTTTAAAATTCTTACTGCTAAAGGTTTAATTGAAGCCCGGCCCAAACTGGGTACCCGTGTGCGGCCGCGGCAGTACTGGAATATGTTCGATACCGAAATACTCAGTTGGTGCTTTGAGTCTAAGCCTACACCTAAGTTTTTTGTGTCCTTGTTTGAAGTACGGGAGATTTTTGAACCGGCTGCGGCAGAGCTGGCAGCGAAGAACAGCACTGCTGAACAGATAAAATTGCTGGCCAAAGCTTATAAGGATATGGAAAAAGCTAAGCTGGGCACTGATGAGGTGTTCTCCAGCGATCTGAATTTTCACCTTTGTGTGCTGAATGCGACTAACAATGAATTTATGATTTCGCTGGGTATGACCATTCAAACGGCGTTGATGGGGTTATTCCGGCTAAGCAGTTCAATTGGTGATGAATATACCGAAGCGCTGCCTGCGCACAAAGCCGTATATGAAGCGATAGCTGCAGGTGATGCGCCGGGTGCGAAACAGGCGATGTCGCGTTTGCTCAGCCGGTCAAAAGAAAACCTCGATTACGCCCTGGCCAACTTTACCGGCAGCGGCGCATAAAACCCTAAGCTGTACGCTAAAAATAAGCAGTAAACCAATAGTTGTTAACCAAAATTTGGGCTTACTGCTTTGCCATCCGGGCGCTACAGTTACAGCGCTTTAACCTGCACACTGACATCATTATCAATAGCCAGCGTATTTTGCAGTGGCAGGCCAAATGGTGCCGCGCCAATTTCAAACACATCACCGGCCTGTGTTGCAAAGCCGTCACCAAAGCTTAAGGTGGCGGTACCAAAAAAGTGCACATGGGCGTCACCCGGACGGCAGAACTGCCGGTATTTAAAGTGGTGCGCCTCAAGGTTGGCAATGCTGTGCGACATATTCTGCTCGCCACTGACAAAAGGTTTTTGCCACACCGTTTCGCCATTACGGATAATGCGTGAATGACCGCGGATATCAGCCGGTAACTCGCCTACCAGCAGCTCAGGGCCAAACGAGCATGGCCGTAGTTTGGAGTGCGCCAGATACAGGTAGTTTTGCCGCTCGGTTTTATGATCAGAAAACTCGTTACCAATAGCAAACCCCAGCCGGTGTGGTTGGCCTTGCGGGTCAATAATATACAAGCCGGCAATTTCCGGCTCTTCGCCGCCATCCAGTGCAAAGCCGGGTGACATCAGCGCCGCGCCAGGTGCAACCACGATGCTGCCATCGCCCTTATAAAACCATTCCGGTTGCACACCTTGCTGGCCAGCTGCAGGTTTGCCGCCTTCAACACCCAGTTTGAACATTCTCATGGTATCGGTCAGCTCAGAGTCGGCTTTACCGGAGGTTTGCGCATGCATAGTGGCGCGGGTATCTGCACTGCCTAAATGCGTCAGGCCGGTGCCGCTTACCAGCATGTGGGCGGCATCGTCCGGGTGATCATAGGGCGGCAATATGCGCTGTTGTTGCATAATCTCGCTGTAACTCAACGTTGTATCGCTTTTCAGGGCCAGACTTTGCTGTTGCAGCGACAGTTGGTTGCTCAGCGCCAGCTGCGCCAACTGATAAACCGAACTGACACTGTGCAACGGCGTAACGCTGTCGGCAGAATTAACAATGGCTACAGTGCGCTGCTTGTCTGAGGTATAAAACTGAATAAGACGCATGGTATTCCTCTTATTGCAAAAAGTAGTATAAAAACGCTGGCTGCGGCGTACTAGCCTGCAGTCAGCCAATAACTTATTTCACCGCTTCGGTAATGCCTTCCGATGTCATAATGATACGTTTAATGCTGCCATCTTCGTTGTAGTACAGTGGGTCTATCGCTACCGCGCGGCGGAATTCACCGCCATCCGGTTGCGATGCGCCGGTGTGGTAGATAAAGAACCATTTATCTTTAAATTCGATAATGGCCTGATGGTTAGTCGGTGAATTGCCGGCCACTTCGTTCAGAATGCCGCGATACTGCCAGGGGCCATGAATACTGTTGCTGGTGGCATAGGCAATTTTTTCCGGAAAGCCGGAAGCATAGGACAAATAATAAATATCGCCACGTTTATGCACCCATAAGGCTTCAGTAAAATCGGGCACATCGATGGTGTTAATCGGGCCGTCCAGTTCAATCATATTGTCCTTTAGTTTGGCATAGCGGGCTTTAGTATTACCCCAAAACAGATAAGACTGGCCGTCATCGTCGGTAAACACGGCCGGGTCAATGTCGTCCCAGTCAATGTCGGTGTCGGTAGTCATATCATTGGTAATAAGTGCTTTACCCAACGCATCTTTAAACGGCCCCAGTGGTGTGTCAGATACCGCCACGCCAATCGCAAAACCGTTAATACTGGCGTGGCGCACAGTAACGTACCAGTAAAACTTGCCGTTTTTTTCTATTACATGAGAAGCCCAGGCATCGCCTTTGGCCCATTTAAAGTCTTTGGTGCTAAGCCCTGGCCCATGGCGTTGCCAGTTCAGCATGTCGGTGGAAGAAAATATCAGCCAGTCATGCATAACAAAAAAGCCTTTGTTGTCTGGCGCTTCGTCATGGCCGGTGTACAAGTATACGGTACCGTTATGCACTATCGCAGCCGGGTCGGCGGTACGCACATCCTTAAAAATAGGGTTAGCGCTGGCGGCCAGTGCCCAGCACAAGCCAACTAGCAGTAGTAGTTTTTTCATAAGTCCCCTGTCGGTATTTGTAATTGCCATATTTGAATTATAGTATTACTAATATACTGCTTTGACAGCAGTTTTACCCCATTAGCAAACTGCAGATTTTGCTGCCGGAGAAAAAATCACTTGTAACCGTTCCAAGGTTTTAGTATTAGTAATACAATAATATTAAATTAAGCTATTGCGAGATGCAACCATGGCAGATAACGACGACAAAAAGAGTGACAACAAGACAGTGTTACGATCAGCAAGCTGGTTCGGCACTAATGACAAAAACGGTTTTATGTATCGTAGCTGGATGAAAAATCAGGGTATTCCGGATCACCACTTTCAGGGACGACCTGTTATTGGTGTCTGTAATACCTGGTCAGAATTAACGCCGTGCAATGCACACTTTCGGCAAATTGCCGAGCGGGTAAAAAATGGTATCCGTGAAGCCGGTGGTATTCCGGTTGAGTTTCCGGTGTTTTCTAATGGTGAATCGAACTTACGGCCAACGGCAATGTTAACCCGTAACCTGGCTGCGATGGATACTGAAGAGTCTATCCGCGGTAATCCGATAGACGGCGTGGTGCTGCTGGTGGGCTGTGATAAAACCACACCAGCGTTGCTGATGGGGGCTGCCAGCTGCGATTTACCTACTATCGTGGTTACCGGCGGCCCTATGTTAAATGGTAAACATAAAGGCCAGGATGTCGGCTCCGGCACTTTGGTGTGGCGCATGCACGAAGATTTAAAAGCCGGCAATATTGATATGAACGAGTTTTTAAGTGCTGAAGCTGGTATGTCACGCTCTGCCGGTACCTGTAATACCATGGGTACTGCTTCGACTATGGCCTGTATGGCTGAATCGCTCGGTACCAGCCTGCCACATAATGCGGCTATTCCGGCGGTAGATTCGCGCCGCTATGTGCTGGCGCATCTGTCTGGCATGCGCATTGTTGAAATGGTGCATGAAGACTTGCGGCTGTCAAAAGTGTTAACCAAAGACGCATTTTTAAATGCCATCCGCACCAATGCCGCCATTGGTGGTTCTACTAACGCCGTGATTCATTTAAAAGCCATCGCCGGGCGCATCGGCGTCGATTTAAGCCTGGACGACTGGCAGCATGGCCGCGGTGTGCCAACCATAGTTAATTTGCAGCCATCCGGTAAATATCTGATGGAAGAATTCTATTACGCTGGTGGTTTACCGGCAGTGCATCGCCGGCTGGCGGAGCTGGGCATGCTGACGAAAGACGCGTTGACAGTAAACGGCAAAACCATCTGGGATAACGTCAAAGATGCGCAGTGTCATAACGATGATGTCATTCGCTCGCTGGATAACCCGCTGGTGGCTAACGGCGGCATTTGCATTTTGCGCGGCAATCTGGCACCACGTGGCGCAGTATTAAAGCCTTCTGCTGCCAGCCCGCACCTGATGAAACACCGGGGTAAAGCGGTAGTATTTGAAAACTTCGATCAATACAAAGCGCGGATTAACGATCCTGAGCTGGATATTGACGAAAACAGCGTCATGGTACTGAAAAACTGTGGCCCCAAAGGCTACCCCGGCATGGCAGAAGTGGGCAATATGGGCCTGCCGCCCAAGGTGCTGAAAAAGGGCATTAAAGATATGGTTCGCATATCTGATGCGCGGATGAGCGGCACGGCCTTTGGTACCGTGGTACTGCATGTAACACCCGAAGCGATGGAGCTGGGCCCGTTAGCGGCAGTGCAGGAAGGTGATTATATTCAGCTGGACGCTGAAAACGGCCTGTTGCAACTGGAGGTGTCCGATGCTGAGCTGGCGGCAAGGCTGGAAAAATTAAAATCCACTCAGGTTATTTTGCGCACCGGCGGTTATATGGAAATGTACCGCGAGCGGGTATTGCAGGCTGATGAAGGCTGCGACTTTGACTTTCTGGTGGGCTGTCGTGGCGCTGCGGTACCGGCACATTCACATTAAATAAAACCGCGCCTGTGGCCGCAGGCGCTTAAACAGGGTTAGCTATGACATTAAGCAACAACTATCCCAGCTTGCGGGATAAAACCGTATTTATCTCCGGCGGAGGTTCGGGCATTGGTGCCTGCCTGGTTGAAGCCTTTTATCGTCAGGGTGCCAAAGTGGCGTTTGTCGATATTCTCGAAGCTGAATCCCAGGCATTGGTTAGCCGGTTACAGGCATTGCCAGCTAGCGGGCAGCAATACGGTGCGCTGCGTTTTTATTCGTGTGACTTAACTGATATCGACCGGTTAAAGCAGGTTATCAGCCAGACTGAGCAGGATTTAGGGGCCATTGCCGTACTGATCAACAACGCCGCCAGTGATACCCGCCATCACTTTTTGGACGTAACCGAGGAGTACTGGGATCAGCGCATGCAGATAAACCTGCGGCATCAGTTTTTTGCTATTCAGGCGGTGTATCCGCAAATGAAACAACTGGGTGGTGGTTCAATTATCAACCTTGGCTCAATGAGCTGGTACGAGAGCCAGGGGGGCATGCCAGGCTACACCAGCGCCAAAGCGGCGGTACTGGGGTTAACCCGTGGCTTAGCACGGGATTTAGGCCCGGATAAAATCCGTGTTAATACGCTGACGCCGGGTTGGGTAATGACAGAGCGCCAGTTAACCCACTGGGTTACCGCTGAAACAGCAAAAGACATTGAAAAAAACCAGTGCCTTAAAGACAGCGTGATGCCAGAAGATGTAGCAGCGATGGCGCTGTTTCTGGCCTCTGACGACAGCAAACTGTGCACCGCACAAAATTTTATTGTAGACGGCGGCTGGATTTAACCAGCAGCGCTAACTTAACAGGACACAGATTATGCGTATTACCGGCAAACAACTGATCAACGGCCAATGGCTGGCAGGTGAGGCAGGGCAATATCAGGCCATTAATCCGGCTACCGGCCAGAAAATAGCGCCGCTATTAAGCTATGCCAGCAAGGCGCAGGTGGCGGCGGCTGTAGCAGCCGCAGAAGCTGCGGCGCCGCTGTATGCCAATACCAGCGCGGCACAGCGGGCAGAGTTTTTACAGCGCTGTGCGGAAGAAGTAATGGCGTTGGGTGATGAACTTATTGAACGGGTAATGCAGGAAACCGGCTACCCGCGTGGCCGGGTGGAAGGTGAGCGTGGCCGTATTTGCCATCAGCTGCGCTTGTTTGCCAGCTCGATCCGCACCGGCGATTATCTTGATATCCGCATTGATACAGCGTTACCAGAGCGTCAGCCATTGCCACGGCCTGATATCCGCTTTATGAACCAGCCGCTGGGGCCGGTAGTGGTATTTGGCGCCAGCAATTTTCCACTGGCGTTTTCTGTCGCCGGTGGCGATACCGCTGCAGCGCTGGCAGCAGGTTGCCCGGTGTTGGTAAAAGGCCATAATTCGCACCCCGGCAGCTGTGAGCTGGTAGCACAGGCGCTGGATAATGCGGTAAAAGCCTGTGGGCTACCCGCTGGTGTATTCTCTTTATTAATGGGCTCGGGCCGGGAAATCGGCTCTGATCTGGTGGTTGCCCCGGCCGTGAAAGCCGTGGGTTTTACCGGTTCTCTGGCCGGTGGCATGGCGCTGTTTAAACTGGCGAATAACCGGCCAGAGCCAATACCGTTATTTGCTGAAATGGGCAGTGTTAACCCGGTGGTATTTTTGCCACAGGCGCTGCAGCAGTCAGCGACGGCACTGGCGCAGGGCTATGTGGCCTCGTTAACCCTGGGCAGTGGCCAGTTTTGTGTTAACCCCGGCGTAGCCGTAGCGATAGCCGGGCCAGAGCTGGATAGCTTTATGCAAAGCGCTGGCGAAGCGTTGGCGAAAATTCCGGCTGGCGTAATGTTGAATGATAATATTGCCGACGCCTACGATAAAGGCACTGCGCATCTTGCAGCACAAGCCGGGGTATCTTTAGCGGGCTGTGGTGCCAGTGTCACCGCTGAGCAGGGCTTTTATACCCAGGCCAAATTATTTCAGGTTGATGCCGCGACCTTTCTGGCGAACCCGCATTTACAGGAAGAAGTGTTTGGCCATACCTCGGTGGTGGTGGTCTGTGACGACCAGAAGCAGCTGTTACAGGTAGTTAGCAGCCTTAAAGGCCAGCTTACCGGCACTATTCATTGCACTGAGGCAGAACTGGCGCAGCAAAGCGCACTGGTGCAATTACTGCGCAGTAAAGTGGGCCGGTTGGTGATCAATAACTTCCCTACCGGGGTGGAAGTGTGCGATGCCATGATGCATGGCGGACCTTTCCCGGCAGCAACCGATGCCCGTTTTACCTCGGTAGGTACAGCGTCAATTGCCCGTTTTATCCGGCCAATATGTTTCCAAAACTACCCACAGGCACTGTTACCGCAAGAGCTGCAGGATAGCAACCCGCTGCAAATCTCACGGCTGGTCAATGGTGTACGCACCACGGCTGCGGTAGAAGCCGCGTTGGCGGGCGCCGGATAATGGCAGCGCTAATGTCAGTCAGTAGCCGCAGCCTGGTGCATCCTGCCCTGGCACAACCGGTACAGCTGATCACGCTGGATAATGGCAATGGCTTAACAGCTACGCTGTCGACGCTGGGTGCCGGCATCTGGTCGGTTACCCAGCTTGATGAAAGCGGTACAGCGGCCGAACTGGTGCTGAACTATCAGGACCCGGCGCAGTGGGCCACTAACCGGTATTATTTTGGCGTCAGCATCGGCCGGGTTGCTAACCGCATTGCGAATGCGGCGTTTGAGCTTGATGGCAAGCAGGTCAAGCTTGCCGCCAACGAGGGCCGTAACCAGTTACACGGCGGGCCACAGGGGCTGGGTAGCCGCTTTTGGCAATACCGCACTGAGCAACAGGCCGACAGTGTGGCGGTGATCTTCAGCTGCCAAAGTGCCGATGGCGATCAGGGCTATCCAGGTAATGTGGCGCTGGAAGTTTGCTACCGGCTTAACCGCGATAACGAGCTTAGCATCGACTATTACGCCACTACCGATAAGCTTACGCCGCTATCGTTAACTAACCATTGTTACTGGAATCTGGCCGCTAAACCCGGTGCTGATGTGCTGGCGCATACGTTATGGCTTAACGCCGGCCATACCTTAGAGGTTAATCAGCAGTTAGTGCCTAACGGTAACTTGCTGGCGGTGGCCGGTACAGCCTTTGATTTTCAGCAGGCCAAAACCATAGGCCGCGATATCAGACAACTGGCCAATGGGTATGATCACTTTTTTGTACTGAACGATTTTGCGCAAAGCCATGTTGTGCCGAGCCATGTTGTGCAGAGCAATGCCGGTAAACAGCAACCGCAACTGGCGGCGGTGCTGTCTGATCCGAGCTCAGGCAGGGTGATGGAAATACTGACCACCGAGGCCGGTATGCAGTTTTACAGCGGTAATTTTCTCGATGGCAGTCTTAATGGCGCCGATGGTGTGCCACTTACTAAATTTGCCGGGCTATGTCTGGAAACGCACGATTACCCTAACGCCGTAAATCTGCCGCAGTTTCCATCGGTTTTAATTTCACCGGCGCAGCCTTACCGGCAGCGCACTATTTATTGTTTTTATACAAAGAGGTCTGGCTAAACAGCTACTGGCGAAAGCAACGGGGCACAGACCCCGCGTCGCAACGCGATGCACTGCATAAAGAGGCATCGCATAACAAATAATAGCGCCGGGGCAACCCGGCCAACGGGGGCAAGATATGAACATTAAACGTCTTTTAGGCGCCACAGCTATGTTGGCGCTGTCTTCTTCACTGGCACTATCTTCTTTGGCAAGGGCTACTACTATTGGCTTTTCGCAGGTCGGCTCAGAAAGCGGCTGGCGCAGTAGTTTCAGCGAGTCAGTAAAACGCGAAGCTGCTGCACGCAATATTGATTTGAAATTTGCTGATGCGCAGCAAAAACAGGAAAACCAGATCCGGGCAGTACGCGGTTTTATTGCCCAGCGCGTGGATGCCATTATTATTGCGCCGGTGGTCGAAACCGGCTGGGCACCGGTACTGCGTGAAGCCAAACGTGCCCGTATTCCGGTAGTCATTGTCGATCGCAATGTTCAGGTTAATGACGACTCATTATATTTAACCCGCATTGCCTCAGACTTTACCGAGGAAGGCCGCAAAATTGCTAACTGGCTGATGCAAAAAACCGATGGTAAATGCAACATAGTTGAATTGCAGGGCACCGTGGGTGCCACCGCTGCAATCGACCGCGCTAAAGGCTTTAACGAGGTATTGTCTGCTTACCCCAACGCCAAAATTATCCGCAGCCAAACCGCTGAATTTACCCGCAGTAAAGGCAAAGAAGTGATGGAAAGCTTTCTTAAAGCCGAGCAGGGCGGCCGGAACATCTGTGCTTTGTGGGCTCACAACGATGAAATGGCTCTGGGGGCTATTCAGGCAATTAAAGAAGCCGGCTTAAAACCGGGCCAGGATATTCTGGTCGTGGCGGTAGACGGCGTGCCGGATTACTTCAAAGCCATGGCTGACGGTGAAGCCAATGCCACCGTAGAGCTTGATCCGCACCTGGGCGGCCCGGCTTTCGATGTAATAGCCGCCTACCTGCGGGGAGATAAAGACATCTCTAAATACATTAATAACACCGGCGAGCTATTCAGCCAGGATACTGCAGCAGCCGAATACCAAAAGCGGACTAATAAATAACTGACTGCCGGCAGGCCGGTTAATGCCGGCGCTGTCGCTATGTACAGGAGCCATTTATGACTACGCCATCTCTGGTATTAGAGCTGAAACAGGTCTGCAAGCATTTTCCCGGTGTTAAGGCGCTGCAAAATGTTGATTTACGTTTATTTGCCGGTGAAGTACACGCGCTGCTCGGCGAAAACGGTGCCGGTAAATCGACGCTGATAAAAGTAATGACCGGTGCTTTAGCCAAAAGCAGCGGTGACATTTACTTTAACGGCCAGCAGTGCCACTTTGCCAGCCCGGCGGCAGCACAACGCGCGGGGATCAGTACGGTATATCAGGAAGTTAATTTATTGCCCAACCTTAGCGTGGCACAAAACCTGTTTTTGGGCCACGAGCCACGCCGCTTCGGTTTAATTCAGCATAAAAAAATGCAACAGCAGGCACAGCAGTTATTGCTGCGTTTTAAGCTTAATATCGATGTTACCGCGCCATTAGCGCAATATTCTGTTGCCGTGCAGCAGCTGATCGCCATTGCCCGCGGCGTGGCAATGTCAGCCAAAGTGCTGGTGCTGGACGAACCGACTGCCAGCCTCGATAGCAGTGAAGTGCAGATGCTGTTCGATGTGATGCGTCAGCTGCGTGAGCAGGGCGTGGCGATAGTGTTTATTACCCACTTTCTTGAGCAGGTGTATCAAATCAGTGATCGCATTACTGTGCTGCGCAATGGCAGTAAAGTTGGCGAGTATCTGACAGCAGACTTACCGCGTTCGCAGCTGATTGAAGCCATGCTTGGTAAAGAATTGCAACAGCTGACCCAACAGCAGGCTGCAACAGCCGTGGCAAAACAGGCTGAACCCTTGCTGGTACTGCAGCAGATTTCGGTAAAAGGTTCGCTAAGTGATATTTCGCTTACGGTGGCCAAAGGCCAGGCCGTGGGGCTGGCAGGTTTGCTCGGCTCTGGCCGCACAGAAGTGTGCCGCGCGGTGTATGGTGTAGATGTGTTAAGCGGCGGTGAAATACAGTTTGGCGGTAAAACGCTGATATTGCAGCAGCCTGCTGATGCAATAAAAGCCGGTATTGCATTGTGCCCGGAAGAGCGCAAAACCGAGGGCATTATCGGCCCGTTGTCTATCCGGGAAAATATTATGCTGGCGCTGCAGGCACGCCGTGGCTGGTGGCGCTATTTGCCGGTTAAACAACAGCAGCAACTGGCAGCGTTTTACATCGACAAGCTGCAAATTGCCACGCCGGATGCCGACAAACCTATTGAGCAGCTGAGCGGCGGCAACCAGCAAAAGGTGATCCTGGCGCGCTGGTTGGCCATTAATCCGCAATTACTTATTCTGGACGAACCCACCCGCGGCATTGATATCGGCGCCCATGCCGAAATTGTATTACTGATCAAAAGCCTGTGTCAGCAAGGTATGTCGCTGCTGGTCACCTCGTCTGAGCTTGAAGAGCTGGTTGCTTTTGCCGGTAAAGTGGTGGTGTTGCGTGACCGGCAAAAAGTAACGGAATTAAGCGGCGATAACATGACAGCCCAGCATATTATGCAGGCAATTGCAGAGGGATAAATGAAACAGACTCAACCTTGCGCCGACAGCTTACAACAGGCCCGGCTGGCACGTTACAGCCCCGGCAGTACAAAGGCATCCGCGCGCTATCTGTGGCCACTGGCAGCGTTAATCCTGTTACTGGCGGCTAACCTGCTGCTGGATGCCAGCTTTTTTCAGCTGAGTTTCCAGGATGGCCGTTTGTATGGCTCGTTAATTGATATTTTAAACCGCAGTGCGCCGGTAGCATTGCTGGCAATAGGGATGAGCCTGGTAATTGCTACCGGCGGTATAGATTTGTCGGTCGGGGCCGTGATGGCTATCGCAGGTAGCATATGCGCGAACTTATTACTGCAGGCCGACTTGCCGTTGGTACTGGTAATTACAGCCGGGCTGGCCACCGGTATTGCTGCCGGGCTGATTAATGGCACTCTGGTCAGTTATCTGAGAATTCAGCCGATTGTGGCAACCTTATTGCTGATGGTGGCGGGGCGCGGCGTGGCCCAGCTAATTAATCAGGGCCAGATTGTCACTTTTTTGCGGCCCGATTTTGCCTGGCTTGGCAGCGGCAGCTGGCTGGGGGTACCGGTGCCGGTATGGCTGGTAATAGCGATGTTTGGCTTAAGCCAGTTGTTACTGCGGCGCACCGCGCTGGGCCTGTTTATTGAGGCGGTAGGTTGTAATGCTACCGCCAGCCGTTATTTAGGGATCAACGATAAAGCGATAAAGCTGTTTGTTTATGCCTTTGCCGGCTTTTGCGCGGCGCTGGCCGGTATGATCAGTGCTGCCGATATTCAGGGCTCTGACGCCAACAACGCCGGTTTATGGCTGGAGCTGGATGCAATTTTAGCCGTGGTAATTGGTGGCGCAGCGCTCAGCGGCGGACGTTTCTCATTGTTGCTGTCGGTGATTGGCGTGCTGATTATTCAAAGTTTAAGCACCACTATTATTGTCAGCGGTTTGCCAGCCAAATTTAACTTACTGATTAAAGCCCTGGTGGTGCTGCTGGTGCTGTTGTTGCAGTCAGATAAGTTTCGCCGCCAGCTAAGCAGCTGGTTACCCAAGTTGCGAAAGTGGCGTAAAGGAGGCCAGGCATGATGTCGCTACGCTACTTACCTTTATGGATCACCGCAGCATTACTGTGCCTGCTGTTTGGCATAGGTGGCTGGCAATTTGACGGCTTTGCCTCGCTGGCGGTGGTGAGCAATTTGTTTAGTGACAACGCCTTTTTACTGATTGTCGCGCTGGGTATGACGCTGGTGATTATCTCCGGCGGCATTGATTTATCGGTCGGTGCAGTGATTGCGCTCAGTGGCGTGGCAGCCGGTTTGCTGATTAGCCAGTACCAGTGGCACCCGCTGCTGGCCTTTGCGCTTATTGTGCCGGCTGCGGCATTGTTTGGCGCGCTAATGGGGGTGTTGATCCACGTGTACAAACTGCAGCCGTTTATTGTCACCCTGGCAGGGATGTTTCTGGCACGTGGTCTGGCAACTACACTCAGTGAAGAATCTATAGCTATTGACCACAGCTTTTACGATGCCGTCGCCGAATTTGGTATTGCGCTGCCCGGTGGCGGCTGGATCGGCAGCTCCACGCTGATCTTTATGGTGGTGCTGGTGCTGGTAATTATGCTGATGCACTACAGCCGTTTTGGTGCCTGTGTTTATGCCATTGGCGGTAACAGCCAGTCGGCACAGCTGATGGGCGTGCCGGTGGCAAGTACGACTATTGCTATCTACGCGCTGAGCAGTGTGCTGGCGGCGTTGGCTGGCATAGTGTTTACCTTTTATACCTTCTCCGGCTATGCCCTGGCTGGTGTTGGCATGGAGCTGGATGCGATTGCCGCGGTGGTAATTGGCGGCACCTTACTGACCGGCGGTAGCGGCTTTGTTATCGGTACCGTGCTGGGGGTGCTGCTGATGGGCGTGATCCAGACTTATATTATTTTTGACGGCAGCTTAAGCAGCTGGTGGACCAAAATTGTTATCGGCTTGCTGTTGTTCGGCTTTATTGTGCTGCAAAAAGTACTCAGCCGGCGTACTGCATTAACAGCAGCGGCAGGGAGTACTGCTCATGGCTAACAGCGAAAACCTGCAACTATTAGCCAGTATCAGCGTAAAAAACCGCCTGGGCGAAGGTATTTTCTGGCATGCTGCCAGCAGTAGCGTGTGGTGGACTGATATTCACGGTAAAGCGTTATTTCAACTGCGCTGGCCTGAGCAAACCCTGCGCCAGTGGCCACTGCCCGAGCGTATCAGCTGCTTTACGTTGTTAAATGCGGCTGATCCGATGGCAAGCCGCTACCCCTTGCTGGTGACCTTTGCCAGCGGCTTTGCACTGTATAACCCCGATAGCGGCGCTACCTTGTGGCTGGCAAAACCGCAGCAGCAATTAAGCGGCAACCGCTTTAACGATGGCCGGGTCGACCGGCAGGGCCGGTTCTGGGCCGGCACTATGGTAGAACAATCAACAGAAGATACCGCTGCCAGCGGCAGCCTGTACCGGCTAGACCAACACGGTTGTCAACAAATACTGAGCGGCCTGCGTATTCCTAATGCGCTATGCTGGAACCGCGACAGCAGAGTGATGTACCACGCTGATTCACCACTGCAGCAAATTAACCGCTACCGGTTTGATGCGGCCAGCGGTGATATTGGCAGGGCTGAGCGGTTTGCGACAGTGCCGCAAGGCAGCGAGCCGGATGGCGCCATTATTGATGCTGATGATCACCTGCTATGTGCCTTATGGGGCGGCAGTGCACTGGCCCGCTATGCAGCCGATGGCAGCCTGGCGGCGCTGTATTCCTTACCGGTATCACAACCTACTTGTGTAGCGCTCGGTGGCGACAAGCTGGATATTTTATTTGTGACTACTGCGACAGAGGGATTAAGCGCTGAGCAGCTTAGCCAGCAACCACAGGCAGGGAATTTACTGGTTTATCAGTACCCGCACCAGGGCCTGACCGAGCCACAACTGGCGGTAATGCCGTGGCAGCAATTGGCAAAGCGCTATCACGGAGGTGCTGAATGAGGGTTTTACCATGGTTAGTAGTAATCGCAGGCATGGCGGGGCTAAACGGCTGCCAGCCTGTTAACATGACAACTGGCAACTTAACAGCAACACAGCCTGTGGCAGTAAATAACGCGGTTTCTGCGGCTTTTATTCCGCGCCGGGCTGATCCCTGGGTGTATAAAGCCGACAACGGTTATTACTTTACCGCTTCGGTGCCGGAGTTTGACCGGATAGAGCTGCGGTTTAGCCCCGATATCGCCGGCCTGGCCAACGCGCAGGCGAAAACCGTATGGCGCAAAAAAGCCAGTGGGCCGATGAGCGCCAATATCTGGGCGCCAGAGCTACACCGGATAGATGGCGTCTGGTATTTATATGTTGCTGCCGGCGAGGCTGAACGGCCATTTCAGATCCGGATGTATGTGCTGGCCAATAGCGCCGCCGATCCCATGCAGGGGCAGTGGCAAGAGCTGGGCCAGATGCAAAGCGCGTTGGACAGTTTTTCCCTGGATGCCACCGTATTTAGCCATCGCGGCCAGCATTATATGGTGTGGGCGCAGCAGGATGCCGCGCGCAGCTATAACAGTGCGTTAGTGCTGGCAAAAATGGCCACGCCAACCCGGCTGGAGGCGCCTGAAGTAATTATCAGCCAGCCGGAATTCAGTTGGGAGCAGCAGGGCTATAAAGTCAATGAAGGTGCCGCGGTACTGATCCGCCATGGCAAAATCTTTATCGCGTATTCAGCCAGTGCGACTGATCACCGCTATGCCATGGGGCTGTTGTGGGCCGATGAAAATGCCAATTTGCTTGACCCGCAAAGCTGGCATAAAGCGCCTGAGCCGGTATTTCAGACCCGGCCGGAATTTAACCGCTATGGCCCCGGCCATAACAGCTTTGTGGTTGGTGATAACGGTGAAGATCTGATGTTTTACCATGCCCGCGACACTTTGCAACTGCAAGGCTCGCCGCTAACCGACGGTAACCGCCATACCCGCTGGCGGCAAATACACTGGTCAGCCGCTGGCTTACCGTTATTTAACGATCATCTACCGGATTAATTCGCTGTAAGTAGTAACACAATAGCCGCGCTGTAATCGCGGTTTAAGCGGAGTTTTTCGCTTAAATTTAAAAAGTAATACAATAATATTAGTGAGAAAAGGGTGATTCTGTCACCAGTGCAGCCAAATTACGTTGTTTTAGCCGCATTGTTGGAGGTTATAGCAACAACAGAACTTACCCGCCATAACAACAGACGACAGGGGTACGATATGAAACAACGTAATGCCAGCTTTTTTTCGTTAAGCCTTATTACCACGGCGCTGCTGCTCAGTGGTTGTAACGACAGCAATAACTCACCACCGGCGGCTGTGGCTTATCCACCGGTATCAGCAGCTCCGCCAGTACCGCCGCCAGCAGAGCAAGGTGGCCCGACGTTTACGAATGTTGGTGTACACGACCCGTCAGTGATTAAAGTGGCCGACACCTATTATGTGTTTGGCTCGCATCTGGCCGCGGCAAAGTCGACCGATCTGATGCATTGGCAACAAGTCGCCGATGGCGTAAACAGCAATAACCCGCTATTTGATGATGTGCTGGCTGAGCTACAAGAAACGTTTGAGTGGGCGCAAACCGACACCCTGTGGGCTGCTGATGTGATTCAACTGGCTGATGGCAAGTTCTATATGTATTACAACGCCTGTAAGGGTGACTCGCCGCGCTCGGCACTGGGTGTGGCGGTGGCTGATAATATAGAAGGGCCTTATGTTAATAAACAAATTTTGCTGAAATCCGGTATGTGGGATGAAATCAGTGAAGACGGCACTATCTACAACGCGCAAATTCACCCTAATGTAGTTGACCCTCAAGCTTTTTTTGATAAAAACGGTAAATTATGGCTGGTGTATGGCTCTTATTCCGGCGGCCTGTTTATCCTGGAAATGGATCAGGCGACTGGCCTGACGCTGCCGGGGCAGGGCTATGGCAAGCATCTGATGGGCGGCAACCACAGCCGGATTGAAGGCGCCTATGTGTTGTACAGCCCGGATAGCGATTATTATTATCTGTTCAGCTCTTTTGGCGGCCTGGATGCCAACGGCGCTTACAATATGCGGGTGGCGCGTTCCAGTGCGCCGGATGGCCCTTATCTGGATGCGCTGGGTAACGATATGGCGGCGGTAAAATCAGACCCGGCGCTGCCGCTGTTTGATGATGCCTCTATCGCACCTTTTGGCCAGAAAATTATGGGTAACCATTTGTTTGTCCGCGGCGCCGGTGAGCCAGGCACGGGGGCGGGTAGTGGCTATGTGTCACCGGGGCATAATTCAGCCTATTTTGACTCGGCCAGCGGCCAGTACTTTTTGCTGTTTCATACCCGTTTTCCTGGGCTGGGCGAGCAACATCAGCTGAGGGTGCACCAGTTTTTTATTAATAAAGACGGCTGGCCGGTGGTGGCGCCGCATCGCTATGCACCGCTGAGCACCGCCTCAACTGAACTGAACGCGACCATTAGCGAAGACGAGGTTGCTGGCCAGTATAAGTTTATTAATCACGGTAAAGATATCTCTGCCACCATTAAAAACTCGCAGCTGATTACCTTAGCTGCTGATGGCAGCGTTAGCAGCGGTGCGGGCAATATCAGTGGCAGCTGGCATTTTGGCACTGAGCAGCAGATCACGCTAAACCTCGGTGATACTGACCTGTACGAAGGCGTATTATCACGCCAGTGGCACGAAACACCGGCGCAGTTTGTCGTGACCTTTAGCGCTCAGTCGGCACAGGGTGTTTCAGTATGGGGCAGTAAACTGCCGTAGTAAGTAAAAAGCCAGTCCGGCAGCCGGACTGGCTTTTTTCAGCTGAGTAATATTAATCAATCTGCATTAAACGCACTTCATAAATGCCACCGGCCACAGAGCCCGGAGCAGCAACAAATTTCAGTTCTATACTATCGCCCGTGTTTAACAGCCGGGCCGGGATCGGGTAATCGACATGGTAAAAGTTATCGCCCCGCTCACCTGTCAGGCTGACATTGGTCAGTAACTGGTTATTCAGCAAAATTTGAAAATGCCGGTTGCTGTCGGCGCCAAAATAAGTCAGTCGCAGCTGTAGCGCGTGTTGCCCGCCAGTGTTTAAGCGGTAGCTAAACCAGCCGGCAGCATGGCGCCAGTGCCGGCCCTGGTGCACCCCGGCTTCTGTTTGTTCGCCGGCAAACTGATGATCGGCTTCCGGCTGTTGCTCGCCGGGGCGGATCATATCGATGGTTTTAGCTGCCAGCAGGCTGTCAAGTTGGCTTTGCTGGCGCAATAACTGTTGTTGGTGTTGCCACTGGCCGGCGTTACTGTGCGGGAAATACAGCGTGTAGCGGCTGTCGTGCAGCCGGAAAAACGGCACCAGCTCTAACGGCCCCTCAACACCGGCCAGTACTGCATCCCCCGTGGTAAAGGTTAATGGCTTACCGGCCACCGGTTTAATATGGCGGACAAAATCTGCATTCTCACTGATAAAGGTAGGCGTTTGATCGACCGGGCATTGCTCGCCACTGGCGATATGGCCCATACGGCTGCTGTCGGCAATAAAATTAAGTTTGTCCTGCCATTGGCTGCGCGCGGCCAGCACTATAGGGCCATGCAAAATAGCATAGTGCTTGCTGTTATCCGGCAGTTGCTGCAGCGTGGTTTGCATCGGTAGAGTGATCGCCAGCTTATCGCCTTTACGCCACTGGCGCTGCAGGCTTAAATAGCCTGGAGTGGTTGATGTGAATTTCACCGCTTTGCCGTTTAGTGTCAGTTGCATTTTACCGGCGGCCCACTGCGGCTCACGGATATTCAGGCCGAATTTACCGCCTTGTTCTATCGTGATCAGGCTGCTGCCGTGATCGGGAAAGGTGGTAGTCTGGCGAATTTTTACTCTCTGTTGGCTCCAGTTCAGGCTGGAATCGACAAACAAATTCACATACAGCTGGTCGCCTTTATGGGCATAAATCATTTCGCCATATTTAGCGTGGTTTTCAATGCCGGAGCCAACGCAGCACCACATGGTGTGCTCTGGCGATGAATAGACACGGTAGTGATTGGGCCGCATGGGCGTAAAATACACCAGGCCGCCATGCTCCGGGTGCTGCGATGATAAAATATGGTTATACAGCGCCCGTTCGTAATACTCCATATAGCGCGGTTCTGGCGTGCGCTGATATAGCAGCTTGGTTAGCTTTAACATATTGTAGGTGTTGCAGGTTTCCGGCCCTTCTACATCAGTTAGCATGCTGCTGAAATCGTCTGACGGGTGAAAATGTTCGCGCACGCTGTTGCCACCTATGGCGACACTGCGTTTATTCACTACTTGTTGCCAGAAAAAATCGGCGGCCTGGTACCAACTGTTGTTATTCGTTTGGCCAGCTATCTGCGCCATGCCAATAATTTTCGGGATCTGGGTATTGGCATGCAGGCCATCCAGTACGTCTTGTTGTTGCAACAGCGGCTGCATAATACGCAGTTCAGAAAAGCGCAGCGCCAGTTGCAGGTATTTGTCGTCGCCGCTAAGTTCGGCCACTTTGGCCAGAATATCGTTCATGCCGCCATATTCAGTGATCAGCATTTGCTGCAGTTGTTGATCGCTTAGCTGGCTGGTTAATTTAAGCGCCCAGTCGCTCAGTTGCAGCAACATCTGCTTAGCCTGCTGATTACCGGCGTAAACATAAGCATCATGCAAACCGGCAAAGGTTTTATGCAGGTTATACCAGGGCACCCATTGCTTGTTTAACACAAATAAATCAGCGTCTATCTGGCCCCGGCTGATTTGCTGCCAGCTGGCTTTGCCGCCTGGAATACCGCCCAGGTAGCCATCGCCGTGTTGTTGCTGGTAACTGTGCAACTGGTTAATCATGTAATTCAGCCGTTCGAGCAGTTGCGGCTCACCGCTGGCACTGTACATTAATGCCAGTGCACTAAGGTAGTGGCCGCCAATATGGCCATCCAGGCCAGAGCTTTCCCAGTTCGGGTAAGGATCGGCCAGTGGCGGCAGGCCTGCTTCGCGCCGGTAGGGCGCCAGCAGACGGTCCGGGTTCATCGCCATCAGGTAGCCGATATTGGTTTGCTGCGCCTGATAAAAAGGCCCGCTGTGCAGCCGAACCTGATTAAGCGCAAAAGTGTCTATAGCGGCACTGACCGGCAGTACCAGCAGCAACATACACAGGCTAAGCCAAGCTTTCATCTTGCTTCCTCACTCAGGGTTAAGCTTCAGGCCTCAGACGCTTTGCCAAATAGCGGCATGCCATTGTCATCCCAGCGTATGGCTTTCACATAAGTATGGCGGTTTGGGTCCCATAACGGATCACCGACTATTTCGGTGTAAGTGCGGGCGTGATACACCAGCATATCGAGCCGGCCATCTTCTGATACGGTAAAGCTGTTATGGCCCGGGCCATAAACACCATGTTCAAAGCAGCTTTGCAATACCGGCTGTGGCGATTTATGCCAGCTGGCGGGGTTTAACAGGTCGGCATTTTCAGCGGCCCACAACAGGCCAATACAGTAGTTTTCGTTGGTGGCACTGGCTGAGTAAGTTAAAAAGATTTTACCATTACGCTTAAGTACTGCCGGGCCTTCATTAACCCAAAAACCGCGTGTTTCCCACTCCAGCTCAGGTTTGCTCAGCATAACCGGCGTACCGCTTAACTTGTCTGGTGTGTCCATCGTCGCGATATATAAATTGCTGTTGCCTTCGATGGCGTTGTCTTTCTGGGCCCAGACATAGTACAGCTGGTCATGGTGGCTAAAAGTGGTGGCATCCAGACAAAAGGTGTCTATGCCGCTGTCGAGCTGGCCGACAAACTGCCATTGGCCACCAACCGGATTGGCGTCAGTGCAGCGCAGTACATACATCCGGTGCTGAAACAGCTTATCTTTAATTTCGCGGCTGGGTGCAGCGGCAAAATAAATATACCAGGCACCCTGATTAAAATGGATCTCCGGTGCCCAGATCAGCTCAGAGCAGGGGCCGCTGTCGGGCTTATGCCATACCGCTACCGCCGGGGCGCTGGCCAGTTCATTTATTGTGCTGGCGCGGCGCAGTTCAATTAAGTTATAAGCCGGCACCGATGCAGTAAAATAGTAAAAGCCGTCACTGTGTTTATAAATGCACGGATCGGCGCGCTGTTCAATTAATGGCTGCTGTAATCTCACAATAAACTCCTCAGATAGTAGTGGGCTTAACGACGCTGGTTTTCCCGACCAGCTGTTGGTAATAGCTATCGGTAATGCGGTAGCGGAACATCAGCAAGCCCATTAGCAAATGAAACACGCCCGGAATAACCGACAGCATTAAGGCAATGCCGGTTAACGCCAGCGCACTTTGTTGTTGATCCGGTACATAGTTAAAACCGGCCAGCAGGGTACCAACTAAAAAACCGGCAACACCCATACCGGCTTTCTGGCAAAAAGAGATACCGCCAAAAGCCAGGCCGGACACACGCTGGCCGGTTTTATCGGCGCCATAATCAACGGCCTCCGGAATAGCTGACCAGAATACCGGGGCGTGCAAATCGACGACAAATGACAGCAAAAAATACAACACAAAGGCCAGCATCACATCACCGGGGTTTACCAGCACATATAGCAGCACACTTAATATTGCCACTAAGATCTGGCTGTAGCGGAACAGTTTTACCTTGCAATAATGCTTGGTGATCCAGGTTGACGCCACCATGGCTAATATCGCTGCGGCAACACCGGTAGATAAAAACGCTGACAGCATAGCGGCGTCACCACCAAGGTAGTATTTGGCGTAGTAGGCGGCGACAGAGCCGCGCACTACATAGCCAATGGTGCCGGTTACACAAACGGCGCACAGCACCAGCCATTGATCATTTTTCAGCAGGTATTTTAGCTGTTGCAAAAACGGCAGCGTTTCTACGGTATGCTGGATACGTTCGGTCGTGGTGAAAAAACAGAATAAAAACAGCAGTGTGGCCATTAATGCCATTACACCCATTGCTGACTGATAACCGCTGGCCAGGTTTTCTCCGCCCCAATGCTTTGCCAGAATAGGCACAATAATAGTCACCAGAAAAGCCGCTATTTTGGCAAAAAATAACCGGTAGCCGTTGGCGGATAAGCGTTCTTTCGGGTTATCAGTCAGTACGCCAATAATAGAGATATACGGAATGGTCACCGCAGTAAAAATCACCGTGACCAGAATATAGGTAGCATAGGCCCACACCAGTTTACTGTTGTAATCCCAGTCGGGCGTGCTGAAGGTAAGGTATACCGCAATACCAAAGGGTACCGCTAAAAACAGGAAGTAGGGCCGGTAGCGGCCCCAGCGGCTGGTAAAACGGTCGGTAATCATGCCCATTAGCGGATCGGTAACTGCGTCTACCAGCCGCACCACTAAAAACAGCACTGCTAAGTCGGCCGGCTTTAAGCCAAAAATATCGGTGTAGAAAAACGTGATGATCAGCATCATAGATGACATCACCACATTGACCGCCATATCGCCGGCGCCAAAGCCGACTTTCTCCAGTACAGAAAGTTTGTGAGTTTGCATAAAGTTCCCTGTCGTTCCCGGTACTGTGCGGCAGGTTCAAGCCTGTGATTATTCCTGCATAGCGCCGGTTTTTATATTTTTTATTCGCAAAACTGCCACAGTTTGCCTGGCTGAGTTTTGCACTGCCGAATAATATATGATAAATAGTAATACAATACTACCAAAATGAAAGCAGATATCTACCCCTATAGAGGGTGGGGTCTGCAGCCTTAAGGAGGCGCAGATGTTAAACGGGGTAACGACAACAAAATGGCTGGCTGGCGTGGGCAGGGTTTCAGCGCTGGCCCTGTTATTAACCGGGCAAACCGCCTGCGCAGATGAACAGCAAGCACTGCCACAACTCAGTATCCATGATCCGGTGATGGCACAGCAAGATGGCCGCTTCTATTTATTCAGTACCGGGCCGGGTATTACTTATTATCGCTCTGACGATATGTTGCAGTGGCAACTGGCCGGTCGTGTATTTGCTGATGAACCCCAGTGGGCTAAACAGGTGGCGCCAGGCTTTGATGGCCATATCTGGGCGCCGGATATTTATCAGCACAAGGGTAAGTTCTATTTGTATTACTCGGTGTCGGCTTTTGGCAAAAACACCTCGGCCATTGGCGTTACCGTTAATAAAACGCTGGATAAAAGCAGCCCGGATTATCAGTGGCAGGACCAAGGTATAGTGCTGCAGTCGGTGCCGCAGCGCGATTTATGGAACGCGATAGATCCGAACATTATTGCCGATGATAACGGCGATATCTGGATGAGCTTTGGCTCATTCTGGGGTGGGTTAAAACTGGTCAAACTGGCAGATGACCTGGTATCACTGGCACAGCCGCAGCAGTGGCATACCATTGCCAAAGCACAGCGCCCGGCCTTTATTGATGACGCCGAGCCAGGCCCGGGCGAGCTCGAAGCGCCTTTTATCTTTAAACAGCATGGTTATTACTATCTGTTTGTCTCGTACGGTAAATGCTGCCGTGGTGCCGACAGTACCTATCATCTGGTTGTTGGTCGCGCAAAAAATGTTACCGGGCCCTATCTGGATAAAGACGGTAAGTCGCTAAACGAAGGCGGCGGCACTGTGCTCCTTAAAGGTAACCGCGACTGGCCGGGCCTGGGCCATAACAGTGCCTACACCTTTAATGGTAAAGACTATCTGGTGTTTCATGCCTATGAAGCGGCCGATAATGGCTTACAAAAACTAAAAATAGCCGAAATAAACTGGGATGACGCCAAATGGCCACTGCTGAGTGACCGTGTGCTGAGCGATTATCGCAGCGTATTACTGCCGGCAAAGCAAAAATAGCGTGGATAACGCGACAAATAAAAACGGGGATAGAAGATGCATAATATTAAACCAATACTTAAACCGGCATTACTGGCCAGCGCCATAGTGCTGTCACTAAGTGGCTGCCAGCAGTCGCTGGAGCAGGCAAATGATGCCAATAAGACCCTGATCAGTGATGCCTATGAAGGTCAGAGCTTTACCAACCCGCTGTATAACAATGGCGCCGATCCCTGGCTGGAATATTTTGACGGCAATTATTACCTGACCACCACCACCTGGACCTCGCAGTTAGTTATGCGCAAAGCACCTACGCTGGCCGGGCTGGCAGAGGCAACGCCGGTTTATTTATGGTCAGAAACTGAGCCGGCCCGTTGCTGTAATTTCTGGGCCTATGAGTTTCACCGCCTCAAAGGGCCGGATGGTTATCGTTGGTACATGATGTTTACCTCCGGTAAGCAGGAAAACCTCGATGGCCAGCATTTGTCGGTACTGGAAAGCGCCGGTGATGATCCTATGGGGCCTTATCAGTTTAAAGGCTCACCAATGCCGGATAGCTGGAATATTGACGGTAATTACCTGCAGCACAACGGCAAATTATATTTGTTGTGGTCAGAGTGGCAGGGCGATGAGCAACTGAACTGGATTGCCGAAATGGTTAACCCCTGGACCATTACCGGGCCCAGAGTGGTGCTCTCGCGGCCAGAGCTACCGTGGGAAATATCCGGCCGTAAAGTGAATGAAGGTGCTGAAGTGCTGAAACGTAGCGGCCGCACCTTTGTGGTGTATTCCGCCAGCTTTTGCGACACGCCCGATTACAAACTGGGTTTGCTGGAACTGACCGGCGATGACCCGCTGAACCCGGCAGACTGGACAAAATACGACAAACCGGTATTTGAACGCGCCAATGGTGTTTACGGGCCTGGCCATAATGGCTTTTTTAAATCGCCGGATAACAGCGAAGACTGGCTGGTTTACCATGGTAACAATAAAGAAACCGACGGCTGCAGTGCAACCCGTTCGTTACGGGCTCAGCCGTTTAGCTGGCATGATGACGGTACGCCAAATTTTGGCCAGCCGGTACCGGAAGGCCAGGTAATAGCGGCACCGTCCGGCGAAAACGGCCCTGTAACGGCAGTGCCGCAAGGGGCTGACTGGTTACTGCGTAACGGCCAGGGCCAATGTCTGAGCGTGGTTGATGGTGCACCGGCGGCTGTTAATTGCTCTGCACAGAGTGTTTTAAAAATAGACCCGACCATGGGTGAATATTACCGTTTAGTCACCCGGCAGGGCCAGTATATTGGCCTTGGGCTTAATGGTGCGGCTGAAGCCGGGCCATGGCGCAATAAAGTACGCCAGCAGTGGCGTTTTGCGGCTACTGAGACAACTACCTGGCAATTAATCAATAAAGCCGGTGATACAGCGTTGCAAATACCGGGGTGTAATACAGAGCAAGGGTGTAGCGACTGGCAGTTACTGCCGGCGGGCAAGGTGGCGCTCAGCAGCAGCCAAAGTGGTAAGGTGTTATCAGTGGCAACCGGGCAGCCTGCCGGCACGGCCAAAGTCAGCCAGACAGGCTGGCAAAACCGGCCCGATCAACACTGGCAGTTTAGCCAGACGCAGCAAGGTACGTTGCAACTGCGTAATGCGAGTAATGCTGAGCTTTGTATGGCAGTAGAAGCAGAGTCTCTGGCAGCAGGGGCGCCTGTGGTGATGGCCAGTTGCGATGCCAAAGCCAGCCACTGGCTGCTGCAGCCTAACGCGTACGGCAGTATGCGGTTAGTGTCGGCGCATAGTAAAGCGGTGCTGGAAGTGCCGGCCTGTGCCCTGGCGGATGATACTGAATTAAAACAGGCACCATTGGCAGCAGACAGCTTTTGTCAGCGTTTTCATATCCGCGCCATCAACTAACCCCCGGCAGCAGAGCCGCTTTGGGCTCTGCTGCCAGATCACAGGTGAATAAAAATGACAGCTTCATCTATACCAGACGCTGCTGCCCCGGCCTCTGAAGCAGAACAACCTGCGGCTGAGCCGCAAGCTGAACTGGAGCAGCAGGTTGAGTTAGGGTACAACTGACATGGTTTTTTTAACATAAACAAAAGCCCCTGACTTGCAGGGGCTTTGTATTAGTGTAGCCAGATTACAGGCTGTACCGGAACCCCAGCGCAAAGGTTCGGCTAAACAATGACGAGCCAAAGTTATGCGTGGAGGGGTACTCGTAGTAACTCTGGAAAATTTCGTTAGTCAGGTTAGTGGCATCAAACGTCAGCATCAGGTTGTCGGTTACATGGTAACTTAACTGAAAATCCAGGCTTTTTTCCGGGTTACGGTATATACCCAGCGGGTTGGCAAATTGCGCCGCTTCGTAGTTATTCAGGAAGTCTTCACGCCAGACATAGGACAACCGCATATCGAAACGTTCTTTCTCATAGGCCAGTACCACGCTGTAAGATGAATCCGATACGCCGAATAATGGTGTGGTATCAGTACCCACTACAATACCTTCACTGTTGGTGATCGGAATATCCTGCGAAGAATCCAGTATAGTGTAACTGGCTTGTATACCAATGCCGTCCAGTAAATCCGGTAACCCTTTAGGGAAGTACACTACACCTAATTCATAACCATCCAGTTTACCGTTTGAGGCATTATCCGGCTGGTTCAGAATGTAGGGATACTCACCCTGACCATCATCATGGATAACTCTGCGGCGAAAATCGACGACAAAGCCTTCAATGTCACGTTTAAAGGCGGTGGCGTACAGTGCACTGCCTTCAGCAAAATACCATTCCAGCGACAGATCGTAGTTTTTAGATTCGGTTGGTTTTAGCTCAGGGTTGCCACCGCTGGCTGTACCATAACCAATATTGGTCACATCGCGCACATAGTTAATAGTGGGGTTTAGCTGGGCAAAGCCCGGCCGGCGCAGCGTTTCGCCGTAGCTAAAGCGGGCCAGCAAATCGTCGGTCAGGTTGTAACGCAACATCAGGCTGGGTAATACCTTGCTGGCACTGGTTGAGGCCGTATTGCCGGCAAACGCCATATCAGTATCAACATCAACGTAGCGTAAGCCAAATTGGCCATCGAACAAACGCCCACCCAGTTCAGTTTCAAAATCTGCCTGCGCATACAGCGCAGTGGTTGTTTCGGTCACTTCAAAGGTTTGTGCCAGCACACGTTGCTCACCAACAGCAAGATTAGATCCGGTTTCAGTGTTGTATATAGTGCGGAACATATCGGCGTTATCGCGGATATAATAACCATTGGCTGCTAACCATGATGTAGGCACATCCGATTCGCCATCAAAGAAACCGTTGTTGGTATGCAGCAGCCCCTCATAGGTGGCTAACTGACACGCCGCGTTGCCAGAGTTACACAAACCTGCGTCCTGTAACAGCTGGGCTTCGGAGGCTTTGCGTTTGTCATAACGGCCACCAAAGCTGATATTGGTAATAATACTCTTATTCAGGGTGTAGTCGGCATCTAAGGTAAAGGTCAGTGCATCTCCGTCACGGCTATAGGCCTGATCATAAAGCTGGGCCATAGCCCACTGATCCGGGGCGGTTAAATCGGTTGCCGGCCCAAACTGGAAAGCCGGGAGACCGCCGCCGCTGTTAAAGTCGACCGTGATGCTGTCTGCTACCCGCTCAGTACGCATAGCAAAAAAGCTTTCATCGTACTGGCTGTCCTGATACACCACTTCAGAGCGCAGTTGCAGGTTGTCGCCAATCAGCCATTTTCCGCCCAGTGCATACACATAGCTATCGGTTTTGCCGCTACGCAAATCGCCACTGGTAAACATATACGGCGAGCCCACAGTGCGGGATTTAATAATGTTGGTGCCTTCGAACAGGCTGATGTCCGGGTTGTCGCCTAAGTTGCCCCACCAGTCGACAAAGGAAAACAACAACGAGTTATAAGAGTCGTCACGAAAGCCATTGTAAAATGCTTCAAAGATATATTCAGAAGAGTCGTTTGGGGCAAACTGAAAAGCCACATTTACTGCCGGGCGCTCGCGTTTACCGGTCAGATCGCTGGCAAACACCGCATCACGTGACAGCAAGTATTCTGTTGGTACACCATTAACATCTATGGTCGAGCCGGGGGCAAAGGGCAAACCGGCTTCCAGGCCCGGTTGCCAGATCGGGTTTTCGCTAGCCCGGCCATCGGTGCTGCGGATAATTTCATACGGAGCCCAGCCGGCCGGTGGATTATTGGTGGCAAATGGCATCATAGCGCCGGCAGTAACGCTTTGATCGCGATAATGCGTTTGCGCATAAGACAGGTTAATCAGCGCGCCAAAGCGGCTATCGCCAATATCCCAGTTATTGCTGAATAAAGCGCTGATATTCGGGTCAGTTTTATCGGCCTGATCTGAGTGAATACCCCGGCCAGCCACGACCAGCTTGCTGCTGTCAAAATCGAACGGGCGCTGAGTATGAATATCAATCTGGCCGGCGATACCGGTTTCTATCAGGCTGGCAGAGCGGGTTTTATACACATCTACCCGGTTTAGCAAGCTGGCGGGAATATCTGCCAGTGCCACTGAGCGGCCCGAGGCTGTAAAAATATTGCGGCCATTAACGGTGGTGGTTACGTCATTTAAGCCGCGGATAGACACAGTGCTAACCTCACCGGCGCCACGGTCTGTTACCTGTACGCCGGATAAGCGTTGCAGGGCTTCTACTACGTTGTTATCGGGAAATTTGCCGATATCTTCTGAGATAATTGAATCGACGATTTGCATATTTTCCCGCTTCAGATCAACTGAACGGGCCAGGCTACCACGAATACCTTTTACCAGAATAACTTCAACCTCATCTGGCGATACTGTGGTGTCGTCACTGCTTTGCTGAGCGTATAACGGATGGGCAGACAATGTTATCGCCATGGCGACAGCACTGCTTAAAACCGAAGGTTTAAACATGAGCATAACTCCCCTTGTCACTTATGTTACTGCCTTCCTGGCCAGAGAAAACTGACAATGGAGGCGTTTTTTTATGTGTTTTTATTATTCGTGCTATTGTACGAACTATTAATCATCCTATTGTATGATTAATAGGCTGTCAATCAACTGCTGTAAAAATATCCAAAGCTGACCGCTGCTATTTAGCAGCGCAGCAAAAAACAGTTGCTTGTGGCAAAATAGCCCGTTATTCGTTATGGGCTTACAAAACAGAGACGGCCGAATGCTGCTGATAATCGATAATTACGACTCTTTTACTTATAACCTGGTGCAGTATTTTGCTGCACTAGGCCAGCAGGTTATGGTGCGGCGCAACGATGATATTAATGTGGCGCAGATAGCCACACTGGCGCCGCAGTATCTGGTTATTTCACCCGGGCCGAAAACCCCGGATGATGCCGGGGTGTCGTTGGCGGCTATTGAGCAGTTTGCCGGCAAAATTCCTATGCTGGGGGTTTGTCTGGGCCATCAGGCTATTGCGCAGGTATTTGGTGGCCGCGTGGTACGGGCCCGTCAGGTCATGCATGGTAAAAATTCGCTGGTACGGCACAATAATCAATCGGTATTTCATGGCCTGGCTAATCCGCTGGATGTAACACGCTATCATTCTTTAGTGGTAGATAAACACAGCCTGCCCGGCGAGCTGGTGCAAACGGCCTGGACAGATGATGCCAGCCAGGAAACAGCCGACATTATGGGTTTAATGCACCCAGAGCTGGCATTGCACGGAGTGCAGTTTCATCCGGAGGCTATTCTTAGCCAGCAGGGTAAACAGCTGTTAGATAATTTTTTAACCTTGACCAAACCTGGCTAAGCCTGCTGGCTTGACTCTGCCAGAGTCCGGTTGCAGTATTGGCAGCAGGCAGTGCAGATGATAACTGTCACCGAATTCAGATGGAGCATTTAGTGGCCTTTGCAGATGTGATGGTGCAGCGCTTTTTTGACCAGTTAGTTGGAGTGAACCCGCAAAAGAAACGCCTTGGCTACCAAATCCGGGCGGGGCAGGCAGATACGCAGCGCACCTTGCTGGCCGTTGAGGCCCAGGCTCAGCAATTGCGCGAGGCCGGCGAGCAGGCTAAAGCCCAGTTTACTGAGTTTGCTCAGGCGCATTTGCATGATGAAGTGGCCGATGAGCTGCTACGCAAATTGCACAATATTGAACAGGTAATGGCGTCGTTATTTGACCCGGGCGAAGCGTTTTTTCCGGTGCTGGATGTACTTAGTGAAAAAGTGGTAACGGTTAACAAGCTCGACCCGCTGGTATCAAAAGTGCCATGGTTAAAAGAAGAACTATTACGCCTGGTTAATCAGCCGCAGTACCGTAACCGTACCGCATCGGGTGCGATGATCAAAGATATTAAAACGGCGTTACGTTTTTTAGGCGTTGAAAGTTTACAGCTGATTATCCCGGTATACGCTATGCGCCGGATGATACCGCATTCAACCGACCCTTTTACGCCGTTAAAAAGCCGGTTGTGGGACTACACACTGGCCGTTGCCATTGCTGCGCGTGCGCTGGCAGAAAATAGCGCCGAGCATCCTTATAACGCATTTTGTGCCGGCTTGTTTCATACCACCGGTCATACCGTAGTTACCCGCAACTACCTGCGTACTTACCTGCAGGTACGCCAGCAGCAGCTATTGCATGCCAGAGAAAACCGCGATACCCAGCTTACCAATGCACTGGATCAGCTTGAAGCTGATGCCAGTTTTTTATGTGAAAGCCTTGCCGAGTTCGCTGCGGTATTAAGTGCAGACATCACTTCGCGCTGGCAGTTACGTACATTACCACTATGCCAGACGCTGGATCAACTGGCGGAAGGTGCCGGTTTTGCCGGATGCAGCCCTCTGGCCCGGCTGGTATTGCAGGCACAAACTTATGTGCAATGGCAAACATTGCGCAAAAACCAACAGATATCTGAGCAGGAAACCAGCGAGTGGTTTGCGGCAGTACAATTAAACAGCGACAGCCTGGATATTCTGGCAAGAACCAACCTTAAGCGTTTAGGTATTGAATTGTAAGTGCGAAGCTGTAATAAAAAAAACGGCCATAAACATGCAATGCAATAAAGCTGATATTTTTACCGCCAGTGCTTAAGCCAGCGCTTGTTGTAAAGTCTGGCGGCAAAATCAGCGTTATTTTAGCAGGCCGCTGTACAGTGCTTACTTATTCACATCCTATGCAAATCTATCTGTAGCCCTTGTGTTTTCTGGGTTTGCTTGCGGTCTGCATGCAAGACAAGGGCTGTTAAATCTGCAATAATGCGACAAACTTATATCACCGCCAGCTATGTGCTGGTTGTGTAGCGGGCTAACCTAAGCGGAATAAAAAGGAAAATAAAATGACTGGCCAAATGCAAGTAAACCGTGCTCTGTTCGATGAAGTGATGGTGCCCAATTACGCGCCTGCCAATATTATTCCGGTAAAGGGGGCAGGTTCTCGGGTATGGGATCAGCAAGGGCGCGAATACATTGATTTTGCCGGAGGCATTGCCGTAAGTAGCCTGGGGCATTGCCACCCGGCGCTGGTTAATGCATTAAAACTGCAGGCCGACAAGCTGTGGCATTTAAGCAATGTGATGACTAATGAACCGGCGCTGCGGCTGGCGAAAAAGCTGGTCGATGCTACGTTTGCTGACAAAGTCTATTTTGCTAATTCAGGTGCTGAGGCTAACGAAGCCGCTTTTAAACTGGCGCGGCGTTATGCATTGGAAAAATTCGGTGCGCATAAAGATCAGATCATTTCTTTTCATAAAAGCTTTCACGGCCGTACTTTTTTCACCGTAACGGTAGGTGGCCAGGCGGCATACTCTGATGGTTTTGGCCCTAAGCCCGGTGCAGTATTGCACGGCGAGTTTAATAACCTTGATAGCGTTAAAGCGTTAATTTCTGACAATACCTGCGCAGTTGTGTTGGAGCCTGTTCAGGGCGAGGGCGGGATTATTCCTGCCACTGCTGAATTTCTACAGGGGGTACGTGAGCTATGTAACCAACACAATGCGTTGTTAATTATGGACGAAGTGCAAACCGGCGTAGGCCGTACCGGTAAGCTGTATGCGTATATGCACTATGGTGTCACGCCGGACATTCTTACCAGTGCAAAATCATTAGGCGGAGGTTTCCCTATTGGCGCTATGCTTACCACTGACGATATAGCATCGCACCTGAAAGTAGGTACTCATGGCAGCACTTATGGTGGTAACCCGCTGGCGTGTGCGGTAGCAGAAGCCGTGCTGGAAACGGTAAACCAGCCGGAAGTTATGGCGCAGGTACTCAGTAATGAGCAGTTATTCCGCCAACAGCTTGCTGCCATTAATGAAAAATACCAGGTATTTAGCGAAGTACGCGGCAAAGGTATGCTACTGGGGGCGGTATTAAATGAAAAATACAAAGGCCGTTCGCGCGAGTTTTTTCTGGCTGCGGCAGATCAAGGTTTACTGGCACTGGTAGCAGGCCCCGATGTAGTGCGGTTTGCGCCTTCACTGGTTATTACACCGGAAGATATTACGGCAGGAATGCAGCGTTTTGAACAGGCAGTAAAACAGGTAGTTAATGCCTGACACTGCTCACTACTATAAAGCAGCACCAAGACTGCAAAAATGAAGCTAAGGGGCCTCAGAGCCCCGAAAACAATAACGTAAAAGTGGAGTAGCGACGATGATGGTGATTCGCCCAATCCGTGCGGATGATTACCCGGCGCTGTATAGCATTGCGGTTGAATCGGGGCACGGTTTTACCTCGTTACCGGTAAATGATGAACTCTTGATGCGCAAAATAAGCCGCTCTGAGCAATCATTTAATAAACAGGTCAGTTCGCCGGGTGATGAAGGCTATCTGTTTGTGCTGGAGGATACGCTTACCGGTGAGGTATGCGGCACCAGCGCATTGGAAGCGGCCGTGGGGCTGGATGATGCGTTTTATCATTACCACCTGGGCAAGGTGGTACACAGCTCGCGCTCACTCGGGGTATATAAAACAGCCGACATATTAACCCTGTGTAATGATTACACCGGCGTGAGTGAGTTATGCACGTTATTTTTGCGTGAAAGCCGCCGTGAGAAAAACAATGGCCGTTTGCTGTCAAAAATGCGCTTTTTGTTTATGGCTGAATTTCCGCAGCGTTTTTCCGACAGAGTGATCGCCGAAATGCGGGGTATTTCCAATACCGACGGCAGTTCGCCATTCTGGCAGTGGTTGCAGGAACATTTTTTCTCACTGGATTTTCCTACCGCAGATTATCTGACTGGCATAGGCCAGAAGGTGTTTATCGCAGAACTGATGCCTAAATATCCGATTTATGTCAGCCTGCTAAGCAAACAGGCACAGGCAGTAATTGGCCAGGTACATGATAAAACCAAACCTGCGCTGGCGTTGCTGCAATCTGAAGGGTTTTCGCATCGTGGTTATGTCGATATTTTTGATGCCGGCCCTACCGTAGAAGCCAGAGTGGAGCATATCCGTTCAGTGCGAAACAGCCAGCGCTTGCAGGTACGGCTGGGCGATGTCAGTAACGGCCTGCCTTATCTGATATGTAATACCAGCGTTGCAGACTTTCGTGCTACCTGGCTGGTACTTGACGTAAATGAACACAGCGCAGAGGTAACCCTGCCGGCTGATGTTGCTGCGGCGCTACGGGTAAGCGCGGGCGACTGGGTTCGGGTTACGAGAATTTAATCAGGGGAGAGATATGAATAACGCAGTACAGTTTATTAATAATCAATGGCTTAGTGGTGAAGGTAAAGCATTTACCTCACTGGACCCGGTAAAGAACACGCAAGTATGGCAAGGCCAGGCGGCAACTGCTGCGCAGGTAGATACTGCCGTGCAGGTCGCGCGTAAAGCGCAATATGACTGGGCAGGCTTAAGCTTTGATGAGCGTGTAGCTGTGGTAAAAAAGTTTGCTGAGCAGCTTAGCAATAATAAAGAAGCCATGGCGCTGACTATTGCCACTGAAACCGGTAAGGCACTATGGGAAGCCCGCACCGAAGTGGCGGCGATGATTGGCAAAATTGATATTTCTGTGCGGGCTTATCAGGAACGTACCGGAACCAAAGAAAACCCGATGCCACAAGGGCGGGCTTTTGTACGGCATAAACCGCATGGCGTAGTCGCGGTATTCGGGCCTTATAATTTCCCCGGCCACTTACCAAATGGCCATATAGTACCGGCCTTGCTGGCAGGTAATAGCGTAATATTTAAGCCGTCTGAGTTAACGCCGAAAGTGGCTGAAGAAACTGTAAAACTGTGGCAGCAGGCCGGTTTGCCAGCTGGCGTTATTGCTTTACTGCAAGGCGAAGTTGATACCGGTAAGGCCATTGCAGGCCACAATGGTATCGATGGTATTTTCTTTACCGGCAGTTCACGCACCGGCCATTACCTGCACCAGCAGTTTGCCGGCCGGCCTGATAAAATTCTGGCGCTGGAAATGGGCGGCAATAACCCGCTGATTGTACAGGATGTCAGTAATATTGATGCTGCAGTGCACGATATTATTCAGTCGGCTTTTATTTCTGCCGGCCAGCGCTGTACCTGCGCCCGTAAATTGTTTTTACCGGCTAATGCACAGGGCGATGCGATTCTGGCGCGCCTGCTTGAAGTCACCCGCAATATCAAGGTAGGTGTGTACGACGCCGCCGAACAGCCTTTTATGGGTTCAATGATTTCTGTTGCCGCAGCTAAAGGTATGCTGGCTGTGCAGCAGCAGTTAGTTGAGCTCGGTGGTAAAGTGCTGCTTGAAATGCAGCATATTGATGTCAATACAGCGCTGGTGAGCCCGGGTATTATCGAATGCAGCAATGTAACTGACTATCCGGATGACGAGCATTTTGGCCCGCTGTTGAAGGTGTTTCGTTTTACTGATTTTGATCAGGCGATTGATGCGGCCAATAACACCCAGTTTGGTTTATCTGCCGGGCTGTTAAGTGACAGCGCTGAGTTATATCAGCATTTCTTCCGCCGCATCCGTGCCGGTATTGTTAACTGGAACCGGCCGATTACCGGCGCCAGTTCGGCCGCACCTTTTGGTGGTGTGGGGTCAAGCGGCAATCACCGGGCCAGTGCATTTTATGCCGCAGATTACTGCGCTTATCCGGTGGCGTCTGTGGAGCTTGAGCAGGTAGTATTGCCAGAGCAATTATCGCCGGGCCTGGCTTTTTAAGTCTGGCAGTAAATAAATCTTATCGGGGCTGGCGCCCCGATTTGTTTTCTGCTGCAGTATTTGCTTAAATAACGCATACTTAATGCATCTCTTGCCAACAGTCAGGTGTAAAACAGCTTATGGTCACAGATAAACCCGGATACGAGCATTTGATCCAGTTTCTGACAGAGCATTTGTCGCTGTTTGAGCAAACCGGCTCGGGTGATGCAGATAAAACTATTGGTGCCTTACTGGAAGAGTCTATCGCAGAGCAGATTATCACGCTTTGCACCCAGCATACCGAGCTGGAGATGAACCACCGCAGCATGATTATCCGCGAAGTTGACGGCATCATGTACGACTTTCAGGAAGTACTGGCCAGTGTGCTGGATAAAAAAGCCACCCGCCAGCAGGCTGAACTTATCAATGAAATCTCTCTGTTAATCAAAAACCTGTTCGATACGGCTATCGCCGATCTGATGGATTAACACCACACCTTACTGCAAATGTGCTAGATACCTGAGCAGCTTTTACGTAGAATATCGGCCTTCTTTTTCTGGCTGGGGTTTGTGATGGAAGCAACGGTTAAATGGCACGACAACAATACCTTTATAGGCCGCTCTGGCAGTGGTCATGCAGTGGTCTTTGACGGCAATAAAGATGACAGCACTGCCCCCAGCCCGATGGAGATGGTACTGATGGCCGCAGGTGCCTGCTCATCTGTTGATGTTGTCAGTATTTTAAAGAAATCCCGCCAGCAGGTGCTGGATTGCGAAGTTAAGCTAAGTGCCGAGCGCGCCGACACCGTACCTAAAGTATTTACCAAATTACATCTGCATTTTGTTGTAACCGGCTTTAATCTCAGTGAAAAGCAGGTAGAGCGGGCAGTGCAGCTGTCGGCAGATAAATATTGTTCGGTATCCATTATGTTATCCGGCAGTGTAGCCGTAACACATTCATTCAGTGTTATAGCTGCTGAGTTCACGCCAGCAGCAGAATAACAGCAGTAAATTAGTCAAAACCGGTAACCGGTTTTTTAGCGGAGACAATGTTAAGTGGTTAAGCCTTTTGAAAAATTGAAACTACACGGTTTTAATAACCTGACAAAAAGCCTGAGTTTCAGCCTTTATGACATTTGTTATGCCAAAACTGAGCAACACCGGCAGGAATACATCGAATATATCGACGAGCAATATAATGCCGACCGGTTGACGGATATTCTGACTGAAGTCACTGATATTATCGGTGCTAACATTCTGAATGTGGCGCGCCAGGATTATGATCCGCAAGGCGCCAGCGTTACTATACTGGTAAGTGAAGAGCCGGTACTGGTTGATCCGGACAACTCAGAGAATCCTGGCCCCCGGCCAGATGCGGTAGTAGCACACCTGGATAAAAGCCACATTTGCGTGCATACCTACCCGGAAATTCACCCGCATGATGGCATCTGTACTTTCCGTGCCGATATTGAGGTTTCTACCTGCGGTATTATATCGCCACTGAAAGCACTGAACTTCCTGATCCATAGCTTTGAATCTGACATTGTTACTATCGACTATCGTGTGCGTGGTTTTACCCGCGATATCAGTGGCACCAAGCATTATATCGATCACCCTATAAGTTCTATTCAGAACTTTATGGACGAAGACACCAAACGTGCCTTCCAGATGATTGATGTTAACGTGTATCAGGAAAACCTGTTTCACACCAAGATGATGCTAAAAGAAGCCGATTTGAATAATTACCTGTTTGGTATGGGCAAAGATTCAATGACGCCGGAAGAGCAAAAGACAATCAGCAAGAAAGTGTTCCGCGAAATGCGCGAAATTTTCTACGGTCGCAACCTGCCGGATATGAAGTAACTAATGACTATGCTTATCGACCATAAGTTTTCCATTGCCCCTATGCTGGACTGGACAGATAAGCATTGTCGCTACTTTCACCGCCTGCTGAGTCAGCATGCCGTGCTGTACACCGAAATGGTCACCACCGGCGCTATTATTCATGGTAGCGGTGATTATTTAGCTTTTAATGAAGAAGAGCATCCTGTGGTGCTGCAGCTTGGCGGCTCTAACCCGGCTGATATGGCGCACTGCGCTAAGCTGGCAGAGCAGCGCGGCTATGATGCAGTAAATATTAATGTTGGCTGCCCGTCTGATCGGGTGCAAAACGGCATGTTTGGTGCCTGCCTGATGGCACAGCCTCAGTTGGTAGCCGACTGTGTTAAAGCAATGCAGGATGTGGTCAGCATTCCGGTAACAGTGAAAACCCGCATTGGTATTGACGATTCCGACGATTATCAGTTTTTGCAGGATTTTGTCGCAACAGTAGCCGATGCCGGTTGCCAGCAATTGATTATCCACGCCCGCAAAGCCTGGCTTAAAGGCTTAAGCCCGAAAGAAAACCGTGAAGTGCCACCACTGAATTACGAGCGGGTATACCAGTTAAAGCGCGAATTTGAGCAGCTTAATATCAGCATCAATGGCGGTGTTAAAACACTTGAGCAAGCCAAAGCACAGTTGCAGTACCTGGATGGCGTAATGGTGGGGCGCGAAGCGTATTCAAACCCTATGTTGCTAAGCAGTGTTGATGGGCTGATATATGGTAAAGCCGGTTACAGCCGCAGCCCGCATCAGGTGGTGCTGGATATGCTGCCTTATATTGAGCGGCAAATGCAGCAGGGCGCGCGGTTTTGGCATATTGCCCGCCATATGCTGGGGCTATTTCAGGGTATGCCGGGTGCCAGACAATGGCGGCGTTTGTTAAGCGAGCGGGGCCATTTTGCTGATGCCACACCAGAGCTAATGCTGCAGGCACTGGCAAAAGTAGCACCTGTAGCAGATTTAACCACCTGATTAGTTAATTTCACCATTTTTTGGTTTTCAATAAAAGGCGGGTATAACGAAGGTTACCCGCCTTTATTATTTTATGTATCAATATCAGTTAGTTATGCTATTTCGCTGACTTGGCATAGCACTTGAAATACCGGTTGTGTAGTACAGACTAACCACTTTCAAGGAGACGATAATGAACACACTGACTGCTTTAACTTTAACTGCAGCTTTTGCCGGAGCTTTGCTGGCTAACAATGCAATGGCTGATGAATTGACGGATCAAATTCGTGGTGCGGCCCAACAGCAATTGCAGGAGCTGCATAGCCTCAATCAGCAACAGGCCAGAATTGCACTGCATAAAACTGCGCTGGAGCTGCTGGCCCGGCAAACCGCTGAACAGGACGCTGCAACGGCATTACTGGCATATCAGGCAGTGCACACCGCTGCAGTGGTAGCAGAGTAAGTTATGTTGCTGTCATCCGGTTGGTTACTGCTGCTGTTTCTCAGCCCGGTGCTAAGCATCATTCCTGTTGTGCTGCTGTGGCATTGGCTGATGCCACTGTTTGGTTTGGGGCACAAAGCGTCAGGCATGTTGTAGCAAACAGACAAGTTGCAGAAAAGGAATGCAGATATGAGTTGGGTAACAATAGAACTGAGCGCTTTTGCTGTTTTTGTGGCTTTACTGCTGTTAGCACAGCTGAGTCAGATAAATAAAAAACACCTTGATGGAGTACAGACAAATGGCAACTTATGACACTGATCGTTGGTATTGTGCCCGGGCCTATCGCAAAATTGCTGGCGTTTGTGCAGGTTTTGCCGGTTATTATCAGCAACCACGCTGGCTGATCCGCCTGCTGGCGGTGATATTATTAGTAATGTTTCCCGTTGCCGCAATACTGGCCTATCTGGTCGCAGCGGTGGTGCTACCAAACCGTTGACACTGTTCCTGGTAAGTTACGGGCTGTTAACTGGTTGAAACTGGTGTAAGATAAGGCCGTGACTATAAAGGAGAAACAAGATGCGATGGTTTTTTGCTGCTATGTTGATGTTAAGCTGCGCTATGTTTGCCAAGGCTGATCCTGTATTCAGTGTCGAAGATAGCCAGATCCGTCAGCCGATGCCGGGGCGCACGGTAACAGCAGGTTATCTGACGTTATATAATCGTTCTGCAGAAGCGGCTAAACTTGTTGCAGCCAGCAGCAGCCAGTTTGCGCGGGTTGAGTTACATCAGCATACCCATAAAGACGGTATGATGCGCATGGAACAAATCAGTGAAATTAATATTGATGCCGGTGGCAGCGTTGCATTTGAACCGGGTGGTTTGCACTTGATGTTGTTTGAACCTACAGACACACTGGAAATTGGCCAGCAAATACCGCTAACTTTAGAGTTTGCTGACGGGCAGCAGCTGATGTTGACGGTGCCGGTAGTTGCCACACCTAAACGCTGAGGGCAGCTTTATGGTTAATACTAAACTAATCAGTACAGCAGTATTAGCAATACTGCTGCTTATGTATGGTACTGCCTGGTGGGTAAGCCGCGAACCTGCCATGCTGATAGCAGAAATTAAACAAGAGCAGCGCAAGTTAGGGGATGACGCTATAACCGGTTATAGCACCACTACTGCGTTAATCCGTGTCAGTGAAACTTTGCTGTATAAAAGCGGTGGTTATCTGGCAAATGATATTATGCCGCCGTTCAGCCTGCTTGATAATATGCCCGCCTGGGAGTTAGGTGTGCTGGAGATGTCACGCGATCTGGCATTGGCCTTGCGCAAAGAATTTAGCCGCTCTCAGTCACAGTCAACAGAAAATGTATTTCTGAAAGTAGCCCAGCCGCGTTTTAATATTGATCACAAAAGCTGGGCAATCCCCAGTGCTGAAGCCGAGTATGCCAAGGCGATAGAGCAACTATATTTGTATCGTGCTGAGCTGTTAGATCCCGCCAAACCAGACAGCCAGTTTTACGCCCGCGCGGATAATCTGCGTGATTGGTTAAAAGCGGTAGAAAAGCGGCTTGGCAGTTACTCACAGCGTTTAAGCGCCAGCGTGGGGCAGGAACGCATTAACACTGATCTGGCCGGAGATGCGTCTGCACGCCAGTCAACAGAAACGCCGGCGCAGCGGAATATCAAAACCAGCTGGTGGAAAATAGATGATGAGTTTTACGAAGCCCGTGGCGCTGCCTGGGCTTTACTGCATTTTCTAAAAGCCATAGAAACTGATTTTAATGACGTATTACAACGTAAAAATGCCATGATCAGTTTACGGCAAATTATCCGTGAACTTGAAGCAACACAACAGCCAATATGGAGCCCTATGGTGCTCAACGGTAGTGGTTTCGGCTTGATGGCAAACCACAGTCTGGTCATGGCAAATTATATCTCCCGCGCTAATGCCGCGTTAATTGATCTCTCTGAATTGTTATCACAAGGGTAGTTACAGCATGAAAAAAACCGCATTAATCTTATCTGTTAGCGGCTTCTTATTTACCGTACCTGTACAGGCAGATACGCTGCTTGGGCTATACATTGGCGCAGACGGCTGGCGCACTTCTGCAGATGGTGGCTTTGCTAATAGCAGCCAGTTACAAAGTTTTAATTTCTCTGACAAAACGCAGAAATCTTACTATGTTGCGCTGGAACATCCGTTACCTTTTATCCCGAATATCCGGCTGCAGCATAACCAGTTAGAGTCTTCAGGCTCAACCAGTCTGAGTACCGGTTTCAGCTTTGCCGGTACCACCTTTGCTGCGGGCACTGAGCTACAAAACCAAACCGAGCTGACTAACACTGACTATGTGTTGTACTACGAAATTCTGGATAATGATCTGATCAGCCTGGATCTGGGCATAAACGGTAAATACATTAATGGTACCGTTGCTGTTGCTGAAACTGATGCGAACGGCATGGCGGCGTCGCAACGGGCATCACAGCTTATTCCTATGTTGTATGCGTCTGCTAAGGTTGGCTTACCGCTGACCGGGCTGGATGTGTTTACCCAGGGGAGTTATGTGTCGCTGGACAGCAATCGTATCTATGATGTTCAGGCTGGTGTAGCTTATGCCGTGCTGGATAATCTGGCGGTGAATATGCGGCTGAAACTGGGATACAGAGCCATGAACCTGCGGCTGGATGATGTTGACAATTTACATGCCGATCTCGACTTTAAAGGTATCTTTGCCGGTGTAGAACTGCATTTTTAAACACAGTGATACATGCTGGCTGCCGCAGTTGGCCGGCATTTACCAGGCTTGCCTTGTGGGGTCTGGTAAATCGTTTTATAGTTATTTCACGCATTGTCCGGGTAGGCTAAGTTTTGACAAATTACTTCAGACAGTTAACTCTGCCCTGGCTTATTGCACTTAGCCTGATGCTGTTATTTACGGCGTTGTGGTACCACTACGAAAGCAAAATTATGCAGCGTGCACAGGTGCAGCAATATACCTCTAGTCTGCAATTTAGTATCCGGCCTTTGCTTGCCAACAAAAATCCTGATCTACTCAAAGCCCAGCTGAATCATTTACGGTACGCCAGTGTGCTGCCTGTTAGTGCTATTGCCGTGTACAGCGATACCGGCAGGTTAATAAGTGGTACAGATAAAGCTGCCTTGCTACCCCGGTTCCAGCCTGAGCAAATGCAACATGAGTTTCATTTAGTGCATGAGGCCGGTACATTAATTGCGGTACAACCAATGTCGTCGTCTGCAGCCAGCAGCGGCTATGACGACGTTATGGCAGGACAGAACGATAATTACTATGTTGTGGTACAGCTTGATGCGCCGGGTAACTACAGTGTCTGGTTAGTGCCAGTGCTGGTAGTGGCCATGTTAGGCTGGGGAGCCATACTGGTAATGCATAGCGCTATTGGCCGGGTATCACAGCGCCAGCAAACCGATATCAGTTTGCTGGTGCATAAACTCAGTCAGTTAAAGCAGGGCCAGTTAAACAGCCGGTTAGATGAAGAGCTGGTATCAGAGTTGGCGCCATTAAAATTAGCACTGAACGAACTTGCCGGCCAACAACTAAACAACCGTTCCCGTGAGGACACAGAAAAAAACCAGCTTAAACAGCAGATAACCGAATTAAACCAATTGCTTGTCAGCGAGAAACAGCAATCTGCACAGTTACAAAGGTTATATGAACAGAGCAAACAACAACAGCAGCAACAGATTTTACAGCTAAGGCAACTGACGCAACAGCAGGCAGCCATACCGGACAAACTGCTGCAGCAGGTACTTCGCAGCCAGTTAACGCTGGCAGAGTTAACACTGGCAAGCGAGCCTGAACCACTGAAACCGCTGGTATTAACTGAATATGTTGCCCGGCAACTGCCGCATTACCGCAATATACTGGTTACGCAAAATCTGACTTTACAGCTAAATGAGGCTGCAGCCAATGCGGTGTATCAACTGGCATTACCTGAGAGTTTACTAACAACGCTGCTGACAGCTTTGTTACGCGTAAGCAGCCATTCTGATGGGATCACAGAGCTGACGCTGAATATGCAGCTTAGTGTTACCGGCACTACAGGCAGTTTATTGCTCAGTGTAACAGGCAATGGCGACGGCTTGTTGGCCTCTGTTAAGCAGCAGTTAGTTAACCCAGGCCTGCACAGTACAGACTGGCAGGACATTGATAGCCAGATTGTTACGCTGATAGCCACTAAACTTAATGCTGGTATTGAAGTGCAATCCCTCGACGGGCTTGGCAGCACTGTTTCGGTGCGCATCTCTGTTGCGGATTGTCAGCCGGTGCAGGTTAAGCGGTTAAATCATCTGTTGCTATTCGAGCAGCAGCTACCCCGGTTATCCGAGCGCAAAGCAGCGCTGGGCAGTTTGGTTGCTAATGTGGCGCAGTCTTCTGATTTGGCTGAGCTACAACGTAAAGCTAAACAGTATCATTATGATGCGGCGTTAATTTTCTTACCGGAACCTACCGAGCTGGCAGTATGGCTTGAGCTGATCCAAACGCTGAAAGAGAAAACCAAAGTGTTATGTTACGCTGAGGCCGATTGTATTCAGATGTGGCGTGAGGCATTGGGTGTCGTAATAGCAGCAGAGCCGTTTTGCCTGGCAGAATTGCAGCAGTTAGAAACAGCTGATACAGCTAAACTACCAAAGCTTTTAGTGGTTGATGATAACCCAACTAATCTGGCATTTATTCAGATGCTGCTGAAATTGCAGCCACTGGAACTGACCACTGCAAATTGTGCGCAACAAGCGCTGCAGTTATGCGCTTTACAGCAATTTGATGTGATCTTATTAGACATTCAGCTGCCAGATCTGCATGGCACTGAGGTTGCCAGACAATTGCGGCAAATGCAGGCATACCAGCTAACGCCGATACTGGCATTTACCGCTCATGCTCTGGCTGATGAAGTGGCCAGTTTTAAAGCTGCGGGTATGAATGATGTGATTTTTAAACCATTGGAGGTAAACAAACTGCAGCAAATATTGCACTGGTGCTCGTCAGTTAAAACTGATAATGCCGGTCAGTAACTGTTTTAACGCACTGATATAAGCCTGATTCGGCTGGCTGCTAAGTAATGGCAGCAGCTCCGCACCGCTGGCGGTATATTTGTAATACTGCAGTACTACACCCTTACCGTTGATAGTGCCATTGAGGTGTAATTGCTGGTATTGCCAGTTAAGCACCTGGCCTGTTGGTAATTCACCACTTTCAATTTCGGAGCTGTGCAACAGGCCGATGTCTATCAGGCTGAGTATTTGCGGGTAAGATAAGCCAAACTGGTTCAGGTTAAGTACAGCACGGCTTTTTCCTGTCAGTACACGCCACAGTGAGGGTTTACGGATATAACCAAAGTAAATTCTGGCACTGGGATCCTGCCGGGTTTTACAACTCAGATTTACTGCCTGCTGCAATGCCAGAGCTTCTTTGTAGCTCATACGTTTTAGCGTATGCAGGGTTTTTAGCGAAAACCTCCCCGGGCTGGCGATTTCTCCGGCCAGAATTTTAGCCCATAGCTGTTGCATGCTTTTATTCGAGATCTCCAGCACCAGTTCACAGAATTGTTGGAACCAGTCTGGATCAACATCCTGAGTTGAAACCTGATCGGTGCAGTACTCCAGTGCCAGAGTCATAATACTTTCAAGATTATACTGTTGCCGCTCCCGCTGCATTTGTAGCCTGCGCTCTGCCCGTTGCGCTAAAGTCAGCGCGGCTGAACTTGCCGCACCGGAGCGGGCCGCCAGAAGATGATGTTTATCGCTAAAGTTACCTTGTTGTTCAGAGGGCTCGCTTTCAGTGACCGGGCTGACACTGTTTATGCTACCCAGCTGAGATTTAGCCAATTGCAGCAAACGCTGTTGGCTGTTTAATGCACTAATTTTAACCATAACAACAGCCTGGCAGCCGAAAGTGGAACATAAGTTATCTTGGCATCTGCTGCAATGTGCGGCAAGTAAAGCTATGTTATTTGTGTAAAATAAAATCTGTTATACCTTACTATTTAACAGATTAAACATGTATATTTAAATGGAATCATTAAATAAGGCTGAATAATGGTGCCAAAAGAAACAGATGAAGATTTTCTGTTTTTAGCAGAAGACGAACCGGAGCCGGTGCAGGAGCAGGAGCACACATTGGGTGAGTGGCACCTGTTGATTGTTGATGATGATGAAGAGATCCACACAGTGACCAAGCTGGCACTGAGTGATCTTACGGTTTTAGGTAAGCAACTGAAATTTCATCATGCATATTCTGGTAAAGAGGCCATTGCTTTTTTAACTCGATACCCTGATGTGGCACTTGTGCTGCTTGATGTGGTGATGGAATCGGATGACGCCGGTCTTAAGGTTGTGAAACAAATCCGTGACGAGCTTGGCATGGATGAGATCCGTATTGTGTTACGCACCGGGCAGCCAGGCTATGCGCCAGAAGAAAGTGTTATAAAAGAATATGATATCAATGATTATAAAACCAAAACGGAACTGACCCGTAGTAAACTGGTTACATCGATCATTTCTTCTCTGCGTTCTTATCAGCAGATCCGTACTATTAATCAGAACCGGCTGGGTTTGCAAAAAATTATCAATGCCGGAGCAAATCTGCTGGAGCAGCACTCATTACATGAGTTCTCCGAAGGTGTTGTTACACAGATATCTTCATTAATTGGTTTGCATGCCGAAGGGGTGCTGTGTGCCCAGATAGAAGATGACGGCAGTGCCAGCGAAACAATTTATGTACTGGGAGCAGCCGGTAACTACGCTCCTTACATTAAATGTCAGCTCGACAGCTGGACAACCCCCGTATTGTGCAGCAAATTACGAATTGCTTACGTACACATGAACATATTTTTACCGATCAGGAAACAGTGTTGTATTTAGGCAACGAAATCCACAGCGCTGCGGTATATATTGAAACTAACCGGCCGATAGAGAATTTCGATCGCCAACTGATAGAAGTATTTTTAAGTAATATTTCTATTGGCTACGAAAATGTTACTTTGTTTCAGCAGCTTAAGCATGCAGCCTATATAGATCCACTTACCAAAACGCCAAACCGCAACGAGTTTATCCAGATTTTGCAGGATACCCGTCGCTATGAGGCCGAGCACAATGTTGCGGTATTAATTGATATTGATCACTTCTCTGATGTTAACGATGGCTTAGGCCAGGACGTTGGTAATGAGCTACTGATCGCAGTCACGTTCAGATTAATTGAGGAGTTTGGTACATACGCCCAGCTGGGCCGTATTGGCGCTGACGTATTTGGTCTGGTGGGGCCAGACACAGAGCTGACGCCAGAGCGTTTACAGGCAGTATTTGACGAGCCGTTTAAAGCATCAGAGCATTCGTTGCAAATCAGTGCCACCTTTGGTTTTTGCCACTTAACAGACACCGCCGAACAGGGGCTGACAATCCTTAAGCACGTCTACATTGCGCTGAATAAAGCCAAAAAGCATCTCGGCCAGAATTTTCAGTATTATCAGGCAGAGATGGAGGATGAAATGGCTGAACGGCTGGCGTTACTACGTATGTTACGTCAGGACTTTGCCAACGATAAATTGCAGCTGTGGTATCAGCCTCAGGTTTCTTTAACCACAAAACAGGTGGTGGGAATGGAGGCGTTGTTACGCTGGCCGCAACCAAACGGGCAGTTTATTTCACCTGCGGTGTTTATTCCGCTGGCAGAGTATTCCGGCCTGATTGTGGAAATAGGTTACTGGGTAATGGATCAGGCTTGTCTGCAGATTAAGCAGTTGCAAAAGCAAGGCTACACTGGCTTGCGTATTGCTGTTAATGTGTCGATGCCACAGTTCAGAAGCCACGGTTTTGTGCAGTCGGTTATTGATTGTGTTACAGCACAACAAATAGATCCGCAGTTGCTTGAACTGGAAATTACCGAGTCGGTAGTGATGGACGAGCCGAAGATAGTGATAGACGCACTGCAAAAACTGAAGAATTTTGGTATCAAGGTGGCGATAGATGACTTTGGTATTGGTTTTTCATCCCTGAATTATCTGCAGCAACTGCCATTGGATCGGATAAAAGTAGATCGTGCTTTTATTCGTGATATTGATAAGCCAGCAGGTGAAGTAATAGCTGAAACCATTATTAACCTGGGTAAAAGGCTGAATTTAGCCACTATTGCTGAAGGCGTGGAAACTCAGGCACAAGAGCAGGTTATTGTAGCTATGGGCTGTGACGAAGTGCAGGGCTTTATGTATGCCAGGCCTATGCCGCCAGCAGAGTTACTGGCTTTTTTGCAACAGCAAAAGAGCTGATAGCTAACCACAAGCCGGAGTGTTCCGGGCTTGTGGTCAGGCAACTTTTACACTCTGAATAATTTGGTAATGCTTTCCAGATTCTGTGCCAGCGACGCCAGCTCACTGCTGGCTTTAGCAATATGACCGGCACTTTCTGAGCTATGCTCTGTATTTTTGAAAATAGCGTCTACATGGCCAACGATATCAGTGGCCATTTTTTGTTGATCATCCGTAGCATCGGCAATTTGCTGGTTCATCAGCCGTATTTGCGCAATGCTTTTAGTGATCAGTTGCAAAGCGTCACCGGCTTTATTGGCCGATTGCACACTATGCTCTGCCTGCGAGGTACTCTGCTGCATTTTCTGCACTGCCAGCCGCGCTGCTGTTTGCAATTGTTCGATGGTACGCTGAATTTCTTCGGTCGATTTTTGCGTGCGTGATGCCAGCGTACGAACTTCATCGGCTACCACCGCAAAACCCCGGCCCTGTTCACCTGCCCGTGCCGCTTCAATAGCCGCATTTAGTGCCAATAGGTTAGTTTGTTCTGCAATACCTTTAATCACACTTAGTACAGTGCCTACCTGATTGGCATCTTTCTCCAGTTGGGTAATCACATCAGAAGCATCCTGTACATTGCCCGCCAACTGCTGAATGTTCTGTACTGTTGCAATTACGGTGTGCTGCCCCTGATCTGCTGCTTCGCTGGATTGATTGGCCGCAGTTGCTGCCTCGTTAGCACTGCTAACTTCAGCCACTACGCTGGCACTCATATCATCTACAGCATGTTTGGCCTGATTAGCCGCCTTACGTTGCTGCGCTATAGTTTTATTAGTATCGTCGGTGAGTTCGTGTAAGTCTTTTGCCAGTGCTGACAGCGGTACAGCAGTATTAACAATGTCTTTTACTACGTGCTGCAGCTTTTGCATAAAGGTATTAAACCAATATGCCAGGTCGCCCAGCTCGTCTTTGCTATTGGTATTAATGCGGGCAGTTAAATCGCCGTTTTCTTTGGCCAAATCCTGTAACGAGTTAATCATATTGCCCAGGCTGCTTTGAATACCACGTGCAACCGGAAACGCAGTGCCAAACAGCACCAGCGTGGTAATCACGCCCATAATAATACCAACGGTGATAAGGGTACCGGCCTGTTCACTGGCGTCGTCAATTGCTGAGGTGAATTCCTGTAGCCGCACATCACGGAACTGGCTTAGCAGCAGGGCAGTGGTGTCATAATCGGCATTCATTTTTTCTGAGCGCTGGGCCAAAGTACTGAAATCGGCAGTGTTATTAATCATTTCCTGCGACACTTTATAAGCTACCTGATAATAAGCGTCGTAGCTTTGCTGAATATTGCTGACATCACGGGCATAGTCACGGTTTAGCCGGGAAATGTCATTTAAGCCCTGAGTCAGCTGGCGGCTAAACCCCGCAGCAGCGGCCAGCGCTTCCTCATCGCCTGTGGTTACTGCACTGGCCAGCGAGTCTTTTATCCGTTCCAGCAATACCAGCGAGCTTTGAGCCGATTGCAATACCGGGAACTGTACATCACGGGTTTGCTCCAGTGTTTTAACGTTGTTCAGCGCAGTGTTGCTGGCAAGAATAAGGTAAATGATAAAACTCAGGGTGCCGATAAAAGGTATCAGGTAGATTTTCTTTGATATAGACAGGCGTCGTAACACATCCATACTGCAGGCCTCTGTAAATTTGTTAATTATTATTAGAATAGATTTACGCGCAGTATAGTGCTTTATTTAAGCAAATGCTTGTGGTTATGTTTGTCGGGTACAAGCTATGAAAAAGCCCGAACGGTGTCGGGCTTGACTACAAAAAGCAGAGCGTTATTTCTTCGCCCGTTCAAACGAGCTAACGATTTCAGCTTTGGCGGCAGCTGCATCGCCCCAGCCGTTTACTTTAACCCACTTACCGGCTTCTAATTCTTTGTAGCGCTCAAAGAAGTGCTGGATTTGCTTTTTCAGCAACTCATCAACGTCGTTGATGTCTTTAATATGGTCATACAGCTTGGTTAGCTTGCTTACCGGCACGGCGATAACTTTGGCATCTTCACCAGACTCATCTGACATAAACAATACGCCCACCGGGCGGCATTTAATTACTGCGCCGGGTACCAGCGGGTAGGGCGTTGGTACTAATACGTCTACCGGATCACCATCCAGTGACAAGGTTTGGTTTACAAAGCCGTAGTTGCACGGATAAAACATTGGCGTGGCCATAAAGCGGTCTACCCACACAGTACCGGTGTCTTTATCAACTTCGTATTTGATTGGATCGGCATTGGCCGGAATTTCAATAATAACGTTAATTTCTTCTGGCAGGTTTTTACCTGCTGCAACATCGCTTAAGCTCATGGCCTGGTCCTTAAATGATAAAAAGCTTGGTTAAAAGTGGCACTTATTATAGCGCCGGCAATAAAAATGGCTATCGCTGATGATAGGCAATGCAGCTTTCCACTTCATGTTTTGAGCCGAGTATCACCGCAACACGCTGGTGAATATCGGCAGGCACTATGTCCATAATCCGCTCATAACCGGTAGAACTTGCACCACCGGCCTGTTCTACCAAAAAACTCATTGGGTTAGCTTCATACATTAGCCGCAGTTTATCCGGCTTGTTGGCATCTTTGGTGTCACGCGGGTAAGCAAAAATACCGCCGCGGCATAATACGCGGTGCACATCACCTACCATGGCGGCTATCCAGCGCATATTGTAGTTCTTACCACGCGGGCCCTCTTTGCCTTTAAGCAGATCAGCGATATAGGCCTGCATGGCCGGCTGCCAGTAGCGCTGGTTGGACATGTTAATGGCAAACTCGGCGGTGTATTTCGGAATAGCAGCCTGCTCTTCGGTAAGCAGAAAGCCGCCATAGGTTTTGTCTAGTGTATAAATCCGTGTACCTTTGCCGGTGGTTAAGGCCAACATGGTAGACGGGCCATACAGCACATAACCTGCCGCAACTTGTGCTGTGCCGGGCTGTAAAAACTGACTGGCATCATCGGCGGCCTTATCGGCTTGCGCTGGTAAAACAGAAAAAATAGTGCCAATTAAACTGTTGATATCAGTGTTAGATGAGCCATCCAGCGGGTCGAAGGTAACTAAGTACTTACCATTTGGATTACCGGCTACGGTGTTATCTTCCTCTTCTGAACTAATGGCTTTTACTACGCCGGTTTCCAGAATCACTTCTTTTAGTAATTCATTGGCAATAATGTCGAGTTTTTTCTGTGTTTCCCCTTGAATATTCTCCCCCAGGGTAGAACCTAATACCCCAGCCAGTTCGCCTTGACTTACGCGGAAGGATATTTCCCGGCAGGCTGCCAGTATGGTTTTAATCAGTGAAATCAGGTCGCTGTCGACTCCGTCCTGTTGCAATACTGGCGAGATGCGGCGCATGCTGGTGGTTCCTTCTCAGTAATTATTTTTGCTAATGCGATAGAGGCTGGCGTATTTTAAAGAATTTCTGTGCAAATTGCAGGTGTTGCACCCCAAATTCTATTTTCGGCTGTGCCGCGTCCGCATTTGCTACAATGGCTGCGGTTAATTTTCAGGATAACTTATGCATATTCATATTCTCGGTATTTGTGGCACCTTTATGGGCGGTATTGCTGCTATTGCCAAAGCAATGGGCCACAAAGTGACTGGCTCTGATGCTAACGTCTACCCGCCAATGAGTACCCAACTGCAGCAACTGGGCATTGAATTAACCCAGGGCTGGGACCCGGCACAGCTGGAGCCAGCGCCGGATATGGTAATTATCGGCAATGCCTTGTCGCGTGGTAACCCGGCGGTAGAGTATGTATTAAATACGAATTTACGCTATACCTCAGGCCCGCAGTGGCTGGCAGAACAGGTGCTATTTGACCGCTGGGTGCTGGCTGTATCCGGTACCCATGGTAAAACTACTACCAGCACTATGCTGGCCTGGATTTTAGAGTGTGCCGGGTTAAAACCGGGCTTTTTAATCGGCGGTATCCCGCAGAACTTTGATTGCTCGGCCCGCTTAGGCGAGTCGCCGTTTTTTGTTATTGAAGCCGATGAGTACGACACGGCTTTTTTTGATAAACGATCTAAGTTTGTGCATTACCGGCCACGCACTGTGGTGATTAATAACCTGGAATATGATCACGCCGATATTTTTCCTGACTTAGCAGCCATTCAGCGCCAGTTCCATCATTTGCTGCGCATGGTGCCGGCTAATGGTTTGGTGCTGTCGCCGGAAGATACACCAGCCGTTAAACAAACGCTGGATATGGGCTGCTGGAGTGAGCGGCAAAGTTATGGTACTGACTGGCGCGCAGAGCTGATTAGCAATGATGGCAGCCACTTTGCCTTATATTATCAGGGCAAACCGCTCGGTGAGCTAAACTGGCAACTCAGTGGCCAGCATAATGTTGATAACGCAGTAATGGCTATTGCTGCAGCACGTCATGCCGGCGTACCGGTTGACGTGGCACTGGAAGCTTTAACGCGCTTTGTTGCCCCGAAACGGCGGATGGAGCTAAAAGCCGATGTGGCTGGTATTAAGGTATATGACGATTTTGCTCATCATCCTACTGCTATCAGCACCACCTTGCAGGGCATTCGTAATAAAGTAGGCCAAAACCGGCTGCTGGCCGTACTGGAGCCACGCTCTAATACCATGCGTATGGGCGTGCATCAGGCGGCGCTGCCCTTGTCGCTGGCACTGGCTGATCTGATTTTTTTATATGAACCGGCCAACGCTAACTGGTCGCTGGATGCCTTAACCCGCGCGCTGACACCCAAAGCAACATTAACGCAAGACATTGATGCTTTGGTCAGTCTGTTATCTGAGCAGGCAGAGCAGGGCGACAGTATTGTAATTATGAGTAACGGCGGTTTTGGTGGCATTCACGATAAGCTGATTAGCGCACTAAAACGCAAATGGGAAGGCTAATGACAACTGCAAAAGAGATCACACTGGCTTTTAGCGGTGCTTCGGGCGCACCTTATGGTTGGCGTTTACTTGAGTTATTACTGGCACAGGGCGTTAAAGTACACTTGCTGGTATCAAGCGCAGCGCGGGTAGTATTTGCCACCGAGCATGATATTAAACTGCCGGCCGCACCGGACAAATGCGGCCAGATGCTGCAGCAGCATTTTGCCTGTGATGCTGGTTTGCTTAAAGTGTACGGCAAAGATGACTGGTTCTCACCGGTGGCATCGGGCTCGGCTGCACCGCAGCAAATGGTGATTTGCCCCTGTTCTACCGGTACCGTATCAGCCATTGCCACCGGTGCCAGCGATAACCTGATCGAGCGCGCCGCGGATGTAGTGATCAAAGAAGGCGGCCAGCTGATCTTAGTGCCGCGTGAAAGCCCGCTTAGTGCCATTCACCTGGAAAACTTACTTAAGCTGGCGCGTTTGGGCGTGACTATTATGCCTGCGGCGCCGGGCTTTTATCATCAGCCGAAGCAGATCAGTGATTTAGTCGATTTTATGGTAGCGCGCATTTTAGACCATCTTAAATTGCCACATCAGTTGCTTAACCGGTGGGGCTACAGTGGTGATGCGACAAAAGCAGGAGAACAGCATTGAGTTTAGCGTTAGATATTAAAGAGCTGCATAAAGTTTATAAAAGCGGTACTGTGGCATTAAGCGGTATCGACTTACAGGTAAAACAAGGCGACTTTTTTGCACTGTTAGGCCCGAACGGCGCCGGCAAAAGTACCACTATTGGTATTATCAGTTCATTGGTAAATAAGTCGCACGGCAGCGTTAAAGTATTTGATTACGATATTGATACCCAGCTTGAAGCGGCAAAAAGCCAGCTTGGTTTAGTGCCGCAGGAATTTAACTTTAACCAGTTTGAAACCGTATTGCAGATAGTGGTGAATCAGGCCGGTTATTACGGTGTGCCAAAAAAGCTGGCGCTTGAACGTGCTGAGAAATACCTCGGCCAGTTGGGTTTGTGGGAAAAACGCACAGCACGCGCCCGCGAATTATCCGGCGGTATGAAACGGCGTTTAATGATAGCCCGCGCTTTAATGCATGAGCCAAAACTGCTGATTCTGGATGAACCGACAGCGGGTGTCGATATCGAATTGCGCCGCTCAATGTGGGAGTTTTTGCGCAAAATTAACCAGCAGGGCGTTACGATCATTCTAACTACCCATTATCTGGAAGAAGCTGAAACCTTGTGTCGCAATATCGCCATTATCGACAAAGGGCAGATAATAGAAAATACCACTATGAAAGCCTTGCTGGCTAAACTGACGCGGGAAACCTTCGTGCTGGATCTGGCGACGATGCCGGCAGCAATTCAACTGGAAGGTGTTAACTGGCGCTCGCTGGATGGCAACAGTATTGAAGTTGATGTAGAAAAAGCACAGGGCTTAAATACCATTTTTGCCCAGCTTAGCACCCAGAATATTAAAGTGTTATCAATGCGTAATAAAGCCAACCGGCTGGAGGAGTTGTTTGTGTCGCTGGTAGAAAACGGCCGCGGAGGTGCAAAATGAGCAAAGCCAATTATCTGGTAGCGTTAAAAAGTATCTGGGATAAAGAAACCAACCGCTTTTTGCGCATTTGGGTGCAAACTCTGGTGCCACCGGCTATTACCATGACACTGTATTTTGTTATCTTCGGCAGTTTAATCGGCTCGCGCATCGGCGATATGGGCGGCTTTACTTATATGGAGTTTATTGTACCCGGCCTGATTATGATGTCGGTGATTACCAACTCTTACGCTAATGTGGCGTCGTCGTTTTTCAGTGCCAAGTTTCAGCGCAATGTGGAAGAGCTGCTGGTAGCGCCGGTACCAAACTACATTATTGTGCTCGGTTTTGTTGGCGGCGGTATGGCTCGTGGTATGCTGGTGGGGCTGATAGTCACTATTCTGTCGCTGTTTTTCGTTACTATTCAAATTCATAATCTGGCGGTAATTATCGTTACCGTTACGCTAACCTCGATGCTGTTTTCTTTGGGCGGCCTGATTAACGCTGTGTATGCAAAAACCTTTGACGATATCAGTATTATTCCTACCTTTGTGCTGACGCCTCTTACTTATTTAGGCGGTGTGTTTTACTCGTTAACCTTACTGCCCGGTTTTTGGCAGCATGTGGCGGCGTTAAACCCGGTGGTATATATGGTTAATGCGTTTCGTTATGGCTTTTTGGGCGTAACTGACGTGAGCCTGTGGCTGGCGCTGGCTGTAGTGGTGGGCTTTATTGTCGTGCTGTTTAGCTATGCCATGTACCTGATTAACCGTGGCATTGGCCTGCGAAGCTAAGCCGCCACTTTTTTGCAGACATTTTTCGGCGCTTGCAGTAAAGTGAGCGCCATTTTCCGGCTGTTTTAGTAACCGCTGAAACCGTATGCAGAGTAGCAAGCGCATGACAGAATCCAGTAAACGCCAGGCAACCGCTTCTGAAGAAGCTTTATGGCGCATCTTTACGGTGCCGGAAGCGCCAGACTCAACGCTGAGTATTATTGAGCAAAACCTGTCGCAGAATCTGGCGGGCTTTTTGCGTGAAAGTATTGTGGCGGTAGAAAAACCGCTGTGGCAAATAGAGCGCGATTTTCAAGCCCATCAAATCCCGCAAATGCCGAACTTTGTGTCGGATTACGCCGAAAGCCTGATGCAAAAGCTGGTAGCGCACTCGGTACATACCGCAGCGCCGAGCTTTATCGGCCATATGACGTCGGCACTGCCTTACTTTGTATTGTCGCTGTCGAAAATGATGGTAGGGCTGAACCAGAACCTGGTAAAAATTGAAACTTCCAAAGCCTTTACGCCGATGGAGCGCCAGGTGCTGGGCATGATGCATCACCTGGTGTACGGCGAAGGTGATGGCTTTTATAAAAAGTGGATGCACAGTGCCAACCATTCGCTGGGAGCGTTTTGCTCTGGCGGTACTATCGCCAACATTACAGCGTTGTGGATAGCGCGTAACCGCCTGCTAAAAGCTGACGGCGACTTTAAAGGTATCGCCCGCGAAGGCTTGTATAAGGCGATGAAGCACTATGGCTATGATGGCCTGGCGATCCTGGTGTCTGAGCGCGGCCATTACTCATTAGGTAAAGCCGCCGATGTCTTGGGTATAGGCCGTGAATCACTGATCGCGGTTAAAACTGACGCCAATAATAAAATTGATACTGCCTTGCTGGCCGAAAAAATGGCTGAGCTCAGTGCGGCTAATATCCGCGTACTGGCTATTGTTGGCGTGGCAGGTACTACCGAAACCGGTAATGTTGATCCATTACACCAGTTGGCCGATTTAGCCGAGCAGTATCAATGCCATTTTCATGTTGATGCCGCCTGGGGTGGTGCGACTTTGTTATCCAACAAATACCGTTATTTACTGGCCGGTATAGAGCGCGCTGATTCAGTTACCATAGATGCACACAAACAAATGTATGTACCAATGGGCGCTGGCATGGTGGTGTTTAAGCACCCTTCAGCTGCGCATGCTATTGAGCACCACGCTGAATATATCCTGCGTAAAGGCTCAAAAGATTTAGGCAGCCAAACGCTGGAAGGCTCACGCCCCGGCATGGCGATGCTGGTGCATGCCTGTTTGCAGGTCATTGGCCGCGATGGTTATGAAATTCTGATCAACCGTAGCCTGGAAAAAGCGCGTTATTTTGCCACCTTAATTGCACACAATATTGATTTTGAGCTGATCACTGAACCCGAGCTGTGTTTGCTAACCTACCGTTACGTACCGGCACAGGTGCAAAAAGCCATGGCTACCGCCAGCGCGGAGCAACTGCAGCGCTTTAACGAGTTGCTAAACGGCCTGACAAAGTTTATTCAGAAACGCCAACGCGAAGAGGGTAAGTCTTTTGTCTCGCGTACGCGGTTAACTCCGGCACGGTATCAGCGCCAGGAAACGATCGTATTCCGGGTGGTGCTGGCTAACCCGCTCACCACCGAGCAAATTCTGCATGATGTACTGGTAGAGCAGGATCAGCTGGCGCAGTTAGACAAAGAGTTTTACCCCAAGCTGCTGCAACTGGCCAAAGAGCTTGCCGCCTGACACCGGGGGTTGCTCTAAGCGTTACGACAGGCTATTAATTGACAATATGCTTAACGTTATTACACGGTTACAGCAATGCGTCACAGTATTGAAGCAGCAATATATTAAACAGCAACAGATAGGGGAAGGTTATGGCAGGTCAGGGTTCAGGTGGCAATGTTATTGCCGCACTATGTAACGTGTTTATTCCGGGCTTAGGTCAGTTAGTGCAGGGCCGTATACTTGCTGCAATTATGTTTTTTCTGGTATGTGTAGTGGGCTATGCACTGTGGTTTTTGGTGATACCCGGCATTATTGCGGTTATTGTTCATCTTTGGGCCATTATCGATGCAGCCAAATTCAGAAGCGGTTTTTAGCCGAACGGTTGGCTTACCTCCCGCCTTTTTTAAGGCAATTCTGCATTTGCAAATAATGCAGCAGTAAGTTCTTCCTGAGCCGCCAATTCAGCCTCAGACATCATCGCTGTTTGTGGCTGAGCTTGCTGATTCACTTTATTCAGAAATTCGTTTGCCAGTACCAGATTCGCGCTTAGTAACAACAGGGCAGTAATAAGGGCTTTTTTCATTTTCCGTCTCCGGCTTGTTTGCAACCTTACTATAGCCATAGCAGATGCCGTGCCAGAAATAAAAAAAACAATAAAATACAGTAAGTTAACCTGATTTTGCCAGGTGTTTGGCGAAGTGACAAGGCCAGGTTGTCGCAAATCGGCGTCACTTAACCTGGTACTGATATTTTATTTTTATAAATCAAATACATGGTCTGTTGCTGATTAGCGACAGGCTGAAATTAACCGGCAGCAGTTTTTAGTCAGCTAGTATCAGATGGAAGGTTAAATACAATGCCAGCATACTAAGCGCAGCTGCTGTGCCATAACATAACAGCTTGCTGGACTTGCGATAACCGCACTTTAAATCATGTAAGCCATGGTGAATACGGTGTGCCGCATGAAACAGCGGTAAGCAAATTACCGCGCCGGTAAACGCCAGCCCGGTTAAACCGTAGCCGCTTTGCAATAATGACAGCAGCTGAGCATATTGCAGAACGGACGAATTAAGCAGCCCCAGCGGCCACAGGATCCCAAGTGCCAGTATTAACCCCGGCAGAAATACCGCAAAGCACACGCCACCGGCGCTAAACAGTGCCCACCAGATAGGTTCATCTGAACGTTTCGGACTGTTCATAGCCAACCACCAAACAGCAGGAATACGCCAGTAGCTATCAGCAATGTTGCCAGCCATTGGCCGCTGATCATCAGAGCTGCCGGTGCCAGCGGCATAACCCGCGGGAACAAGGCAAAAAAGGTTTTGGCGTGAAACAGGCTGGCCGCAAAAGCCAGCAGATTAAGCGCTATTACCCAGCCCTGTTGCATAAATAGCTGAAAGCTCTGCCAGTAGGCTGACCCTTGCGTTAAGCAGTACAGGCCATAGAGTAAACAACCGATAAAAAACAGCAGCGGCAGCACAGTGGCTTCGCGCAGCATATACAGCCGGTAGTCGCGGTGCTTTAACCACCACCAGCGGCTCAGTTCGCTCTGATAAGGTTTGCGTGCGCTGTCAGGTATATTCATCGCCGTGTTCCTTAAGGTTTAAACATGCTGATAATAAAGTCTTTTGCCGATTCCACTTTGGTCTGATTCACCGCTGCGGCCGGATCGAGCTGTTTAGGGCAAACATCTGAGCAAAAACCAACAAAGGTGCAACCCCAGGCGCCGTTTTTACTGTTTAACTGTGGCATACGTGCGGCTTTGCCGTTGTCACGGCTATCGAGGTTATAGCGCTGAGCCAGCGTAATAGCTGCCGGGCCTAAAAATTCCGGGTTTAAGCCAAATTGCGGGCAGGCCGAATAGCACAGGCCGCAATTAATGCAGTTAGAAAACTGCTGGTACTTTGCCAGTTGCGCCGGTGTTTGCTTGTGTACCGCAGTGCCGCTGTAATCGTTCATCAGATAGGGCTTGATAGCTGATAAATGTGCCAGAAACTGTGTCATATCAACTATCAGATCTTTCTCTACCGCAAAGTGGGCCAGCGGTTCGATAATGATGTCTGTGTGATAGTCACGTAAAAAGGTTTTGCATCCCAGTTTGGGTATACCGTTAACCATAACACCACATGAGCCGCAAATGGCCATCCGGCATGACCAGCGTAAACCCAGTGTCGGGTCCAGCTGATGCTGCACATACAGCAGCGCATCGAGCACTGAGGTGGTGTGATCGCCCGGTACAGTATAATGCTGCCGCTGCGGCTTGCTGTCATGCTCCGGGTCATAGCGCTGGACCAACAGTTGATATTCAGTCATGGCTGTGTTCCTTGTGTGCTATCAGTACTATTTTCTGCAATCGCATTATCCGCTCCATAGCTGCGCAGTGCCGGTGGCAGGCTGCTGATCTGCACGGCTTGCCAGCTAAGATGGGGTAAGCTGTTCGCCTTATAATACAGCTGCGAATGGCACAGAAACCCGGCGTCGTTGCGCGTAGTCATACCGCTGTCCAGCCGCTGATGCGCACCGCGTGATTCGGTGCGGGCCATGGCTGCGCTGCAAATAGCCAGCGCCACGTCCAGGCCAAAGCCCAGTTCCAGATATTGCATCAGCTCAGAGTTAAACACCTTACTGCGGTCGGTAACTTTAAGCTGCTGATAACGCTGTTGCAGCGCCTGCAACTGTTGCTGACAGTGCGCCAGGCCCTCACCGGTGCGGTAAATACCGCAGCCTTGCTCCATGGCCAGTGTCATATCCCGGCGTAGTTGTGCCACCGAATCCGTAGTGTTAGTGCCAAAACGACGGTTAAGCCAGCGCTGTGTCATTTCGCTTTGTACACCCAGTGCTTTGCTGTCTGCCGGCGGACATTGGCTGGCATAGTGCGCTGCCTGCTCACCGGCAACACGGCCAAATACCAGCAGTTCTGTTAACGAGTTTGATCCCAGCCGGTTAGCACCATGCAAGCCGACCGAGGCGCATTCGCCCACGGCATATAAACCCGGCAGTGAGGTTTGGCAGTTGATGTCGGTAGCAATACCGCCCATGGTGTAATGCACCGCCGGGCGGATGGGAATGGCTTCCAGCGCCGGGTCAATATCAACATAGGCTTTAGCCAGCTCACAGATAAACGGCAGCCGCTGCTGTAAATGCGCGCGGCTTAAGTGGCGTAAATCCAGATACACCACCGCATGGCCGTTATAGTCGCCGCAGCGGCCGGCTTGTTGTTCATGCCAGAATGCCTGCGAGAGTTTATCGCGCGGGCCCAGCTCCATTTGTTTATTTTGTGGCTGGCCTAACGGTGTTTCCGGCCCCAGACCATAGTCTTGTAAATACCGTTTGCCGTGTTTATTCAGTAATACCGCACCTTCGCCACGACAGGCTTCGGTAATTAAAATACCGGATCCCGGTAAACCGGTGGGGTGATATTGCATAAACTCCATATCACGCAGTGCCACACCGTGGCGATAGGCCAGTGCCATACCATCACCGGTAACAATGCCGCCATTGGTATTGTAATGAAACACCCGGCCGGCGCCGCCGGTAGCAAAAATGACACTTTTAGCCTGAATTTGCACCAGCTCGCCGCTGTTCAGTGCCAGAGCTAATACTCCCACTACCTGCTCGCCTAACCGCAGTAAATCCAGCACAAAGTATTCATCCAGCCGCTTAATGGCCGGGTATTTCAGGCTGGTTTGAAATAAGGTATGCAAAATATGAAAGCCGGTTTTATCGGCGGCAAACCAGGTGCGTTCGGTTTTCATGCCGCCAAAACGGCGTACGGCAACGTTGCCATCTTGCTGGCGGCTCCAGGGGCAACCCCAGTGTTCCAGTTGTACCAGCTCGTTATAAGCCTGCTTCACAAAGAATTCCACCACCGGCTGATCGGCCAGCCAGTCACCGCCGCTAATGGTATCGTGAAAATGCGCGGCTGCACTGTCGCTACTTAAGGTTACCGCCGCTGCGCCTCCTTCGGCAGCCACTGTGTGCGAACGCATTGGATAGACTTTTGACAGCAAAGTAATACTTAGCTGCGGTGCGGCCTCAGCTGCGGCAATGGCGGCGCGTAAACCGGCGCCACCGCCACCAACCACAATAATGTCGGTTTGCAGTATTTGCATCAAAGTGCCTTATGGCCAATACCGGCCCAAATCAGCCCTGCCAGCAACAGCAGCGGATACAGGTGGCATAGTAGTACATTCAGGCCCAGGTAGGGCGTGAGTTGTTTGGGTTGATCGGCGTAGCGGAACAGGCCCGGCAGCAGCTTTATCAGCAGTGGCAGGCTAAGTAGTGCTAACAGGCACTGGCGGGGCAAAATGCCGCCTGCCACCGCGGCTAACAACACCAGGTAACTTAGCAACAGCAGCAGGGTGTAAACGATGGCACTGCGCCGCCGGCCGATAACAATAGGTAAGTGGCGCCGGCCCACGCGCCGGTCTGCATCGACATCCGGAAACTGGTTCAGCAGCAACAAATTACTGATCAGTAACAGTAGAATAACCGCCAGCACCCAGGCCGCGGCACTGACGCTGCCGGCCAATACCCAGTAGCTGCCCAGTGTCATAAAAACGCCAAAACCGATGCCGGGTGCCAGCAGGCACAGCAGTGGCCAACGGTTAACATATTGAGTGTACGCATAAATAAGTACTACGCCCGGCATGCCAAGCATTAAGGGTAGCCAGTTTAATTGATAGCTGAGGTACAGGCCGCCGCAAATGGTGAGCAGCAGGCTGACAATTGCCAATGTTAAAGCGGAGGTACTGGCTGTCGGGTAGCGGACAAGGGTGCCGCTGCCACCGCTGAACGGTGTACGCTCGGTGAGAAAATCCAATCCGGATTTAAAGTCGAAGTACTCATTAAAAGCATTTACGCTGATATGAGCGCTTAATCCTACTGCTGTTACCAGTGCAAGTGTGCCCGGATGTAAAGCGTGCCCGGCCTGCCAGCTTGCCCCGGCTGCCAGCGCAATACAAGTCACGGTTAAGGTAAGGAAATTAAGTCGGGCTACGCCCGCTAACGCTTTGAACATATAGTGCCTTCCTGTTGCCAATAAGGCTAGAGTATAGGCACATAACGTGACGGGTATTGATCTGCTGCAGGTTTTTTACACTTCCAGGTTGTCAATTAACCGGGTACTGCCCAGCCAGGCTGCGGCCAGAATCACTTTAGCCTGCTCTGCAGTGGTTGCCAGCGTTAGATCGGTTTGATCAGAGATATCAATATAGTCCGGTGTAAAACCGGCAGCGCTCAGTTGTTGTTTAGTTTGCAACTCCAGACTGCGGTAATCATGGTTACCGGCCAGAATTTGTGCGCGCAGTTGTTGCAACACTTGATATAGCTGAGGGGCTGTAGCCAATTGCTCTGGCGTTAAATAACCATTGCGCGAGCTCAGCGCCAGGCCATTTTCTGCCCGTTCGGTGGGCACACCGATAATCTCAATGGGTAAGGATAAATCGGTTACCATCTGGCGGATAATGGCCAGTTGCTGGTAATCCTTCTGGCCAAAACAGGCAATATCCGGCTGCACCAGATTAAACAGCTTACAAACAATAGTCGACACACCACGGAAATGGCCGGCGCGGCTGGCACCACAGTGTAAATCGCCAAGCATAGGCACTTCAACAAAGGTTTGTACATCGAGGCCGCGCGGGTACATGATATCCGGAGTGGGAGTAAACACCGCATCGGTACCATGGGTGGTTAGCCCGGCACAATCTGCTTCCAGCGTACGCGGGTAGCTATCGAGATCTTCATTTTTGCCAAACTGCATCGGGTTAACAAAGATGCTGACAATCACCCGGTCGGCGTGGCTTTTGGCGACATCAACCAGTTTTAAGTGGCCATTATGCAGGTTGCCCATCGTGGGCACAAAGGCGATACGCTCGCCGTTTTGGCGCCAGGCACTGATTTGTGCCCGTAGCGCAGCAATAGAGTTGAGTATTTTCATCTGGCTTAAAAACTGTGTTCGCTGGCAGGAAAAGTCTGGCTTTTTACTTCGCTGACATAAGCGGCAATAGCGCTTCTGATCTCGCCGGTTTGTGCCAGATAATTCTTGGAGAATTTGGGGATATAGCCACTGCTAATGCCAAGTAAATCATGCATTACCAGCACCTGGCCATCGGTAACATTACCGGCGCCAATGCCGATAACCGGAATGCTCAGCGCTTCGGTAATGCGTTTAGCTAAGGCGGTAGGAATGCATTCTAACACCAGCAACTGGGCGCCAGCGTCTTGCAGGGCTTTGGCTTGCGCAACCATGGTATTGGCAGCAGCATCGGTTTTACCCTGCACTTTATAACCACCAAAGATATGCACCGACTGCGGTGTTAAACCTAAATGGCCACATACCGGCACGCCGCGCTCGGTTAAGGCTTTTACGGTGGGCAGCAAAAAGTCGCCGCCTTCGAGTTTCACCATATTGGCACCGGCCTGCATCAGCGGCACTACGCTTTGTAATGCTTGCTCCAGAGTACCATAGCTCATAAACGGCATATCGGCGATGACAAACGCATCCGGTGCACCGGCTCGCACGGCGCGGGTATGGTAAGCAATGTCGTTAACGGTAACCGGCAATGTATCGCCGTGGCCTTGCAGCACCATACCTAAGGAATCGCCAATCAGCAGTACCTCTACGCCTTGTTCGGCAAATAATTTAGCGAAGCTGGCATCATAGGCTGTCAGCATAGTGATCTTGTCGCTTTGCTGCTTCATTTTCTGTAATACGGCAGTGGTGATCTTAGCCATAATCTTCTCATCCGACCATTAACGCAGGACGCGCAAGATCGCACAAAGTGCGATCAGCTGCAACTGCTGTGAAGTTTTTGCAGGCCATTTTGTGATACCTGCGCCAGTAAAGAGGATAATACAGTACCGTCCGGCAGGTTAAGCTGGGGTGCAATTTCGTAAAGGGGATACAGTACAAACTCACGTACACGCAAGCCATAGTGCGGCACGGTTAAGCGTTCAGTGGCGATAACCTGATTGCCGTACAGCAGAATGTCTAAATCCAGTGTGCGTGGGCCCCACCGCTCGGCTTTACGTTTACGGCCCTGCTGCTGTTCTATCTGTTGCAGCGCATCGAGTAGCTGCTCTGCCGTTAGTGTGGTGTCTATCGCGGCTACGGCATTGACGTAATCGGGTTGGTCTTGCGGCCCCATAGGTTTAGAGCCGTAAAAGCCAGACACAGCAACCAACTTACTACCGGCTAACTGCTTCAGTGCCTGTACCGCTTGTTGCAATTGCGCCACGGGTTCGTCCAGATTAGCACCTAAACCAATATAACAGCGAAGCGGAGTCATCATTCTACCGTGGGTTTACGTTTATAGCTGCGACGGCGACGGGGGCCTTTGTCGATGCCTTCTTTACCCAGCTGGTTGATCAGCTGCAGGCGGTCGGTTTCGTCAGCAAACTGAAATCTTTCCCACCATAATGCCAGCTCAACTAAGCTGCCGCCTTCGGCTTCGGCACGTAATTGCAGAAAGTCAAAGGCACCACGAAACTTAGGTTGTTCCAGCAGTTTAAAGGCCCGGCGCCCGGCGCGTTTGGTTAAACGGCTTTGCAGCGCCCAGATATCGCGCATTGACAGTGTAAAACGCTTAGGGATAGCAATAGTGCGCTGAATATCGTCCAGCACTTCGGTCATGGCGATATTCATTGCATCAATTTCACTTAAACCGTCGGTTATCAGCATTTGGCTGCGCAGCTCTACCGGGTACCATAACAGGGCGGCAAAAATAAAGGCTGGTGTGACAGGTTTATCAGCTTCAACCCGCTCATCGGTGTTTTGCAGAGCTTTAGTGGCTAACTGAAACGCCTTGCCTTCCGGTTCCTGTTTTAACAGTTTATCCAGTTGCGGCAGCAACTGCTTTAATACTTTGCTGTCGCGCATCAGCATAAAGTTATCAAAGGCTTTACCGGCTAGTAGCAGCTTTACCAGCTCGTCGAACAAACGCGGTGGCGGGATATTTTTCAATAATACTGCCAGTTGTGCTATTGGCTCTGCGCTGGCTGGGGCAATTTGCATATTCAGCTTGGTAGCAAAGCGGATCGCCCGCAAAATGCGCACCGGATCTTCGCGATAACGAGTTTCCGGATCGCCAATCAGTTCGATTTTTCGTTCGGTTATAGCCTGTATGCCATTGGCAAAGTCATAAACACAGAAATCATTTACCGAGTAGTACAATGCGTTAACGGTAAAATCGCGCCGCTCAGCGTCTTCTTCAATAGTGCCGTATACGTTGTCACGTAAAATTTGGCCATGATCGCTTAAACTGGCTGTTTTTAACTTAGGTGCGGTGTCGGCTTCGTCATCGGCGCCACTGTGGTGGCCGCGGAAGGTGGCAACTTCAATCACTTCACGGCCAAATACAACATGGGCTAAACGAAAACGGCGGCCAATCAGACGGCAGTTACGAAACACCTGTTTTACCTGCTCGGGTTTGGCATTGGTGACCACATCAAAATCTTTTGGTTTAAGGCCGAGCAATAAATCGCGGATACAGCCGCCAACCAGATAAGCATCAAAACCAGCGTCTTTAAGCCGGTACAGCACTTTAAGTGCATTTGGGCTGATATCTTTACGTGAAATAGCATGCTGATCGCGGCTTAAACGCTGCACTGCAGGTAGCATGCTGGCGCCCGGAGCCGGGCGGGGCGCCTGTTGAACTTTGCTTGCAGTTTTGGTTTTCTGGCTGTTTGCCTTAGTGGCCTTGCCGCCAAAAGTGCGGCGGCAAAAATCTAACACTCGCGAAATAATGATAATTCTCCTGACTAAAGACAGCCCCGAGCTGCATTGTTTTAAAAACGGCTAATAATACCGCAGCCGAAACGAAAAAAGAATTAAACCGGGCCGGCTTAACGAAATTCTGTATTGCTTATTTCCATTTGCCGCGGCACGTTGGCAAGCTGCCAGTTGCTAATAGCCCAGCCTAACTGTTCCGTAACCGGGGCTTGCTCTAACTCTGCTGGTAGCGGGTGGCCAAGAAAACACAATACTTTACTCATTACCTGTGCTTTGGGCCATTGGCTGATCGCGGCAGCGTGATTTTGTTTGCTGAGCTTAAATCCGGGCTCCAGCACCGCCAGTGGCAAGTGGCCGTATCCGGGCTGTACAGCGCCAAGCAAATTAAATAATGCTTGTTGCCGTGGTGTCATCTGCAGTAAATCAGCACCGCGGATCACTTCGGTGATACCCTGGTCGATATCATCCACTACTACCACCAGTTGATAAGCAAATAAGCCATCGCGGCGTTTAATAATATAATCTTCCTGTGCCAGTTGGCTTGTTATCTGCTGCGGGCCATATAGCAGATCGGTAAAGTGGGTACTGACATTGTTGCTGCGCAGACGCCAGGCCAGGTTGTTACTGCTTAAATTCTTTGTGGCACAGCGATTGTCGTAAGTACCCCCCATAGCACTGATTTGCTTGCGGCTGCACTGGCAGGCATAAATTAGTTGCTGCTGCTGTAACTGGTTAAAAACTTCACTGTAGCGCGCAAGACGTTGGCTTTGATACAGCACCCCACCATCCCACAGTAAACCAAATTGCTCCAGTGTGCGCAGAATATCACTGTCGATGCCTGGCACCATGCGAGGCGTGTCGATGTCTTCCATTCGTACCAGCCACTGACCATGCTGGCTTTTTGCCTGCAGATAGCTGCCAACTGCAGCAACAAGAGAACCGAAATGAAGTGGGCCGGAAGGCGAAGGCGCAAACCGGCCGATATAAGCGGGGCTGGAAACTGGCATTGTAGCGGGCACTTTAGCCGCCCAGCTGCTTTTCCTTAATTTCAGCTAAGGTTTTGCAATCGATACACATGTCAGCCGTTGGACGGGCTTCCAGGCGTTTGATACCAATTTCAATACCGCAGGTATCGCAGTAACCAAAGTCTTCATCTTCGATTTTCTGCAAGGTTTTTTCAATCTTTTTCAGCAGCTTACGCTCACGGTCACGGGCGCGTAGTTCTAAACTGAATTCTTCTTCCTGAGCGGCACGGTCTACCGGGTCCGGGAAATTAGCAGCTTCATCTGCCATATGGTTCTTGGTGCGATCAACTTCTTCGCGCAGCTGCTGACGCCAGGCGTCGAGAATGCGGCGGAAATGTTCCAGTTGCTTCGGGTTCATATACTCTTCCCCGACAGCTTCCTGATATGGCGCTACGCCTGCAAGGGCAAGTAAGCCCAGCGTTTTGGTAGTATTGCCTTCTGGCATAATCATCTCCTGTATAATGCCAAGCAAAAAATATGGCGGCTATAGATAGCAGAATATTGCTGGCATCGCAATCAGATTTAAAAAGACGCAGAAGTATACAGACTGACGGGCATATCGTCATCTTATTTAATTTACGCCAATTTAACGGTCACTTTAGCTTAACGCAGCTGCAGAATAACGAGGCTGGGTTTCGCTGGTAAAGCCTTGTGATACACTGACCGGCATCGCATTTAACGCAAACCAGCACTGATGAAAAGGGTGACAGATGACAGACGTTGTGCAAATTCAGCTACAGGCAACTGCAGTAGCAAGCAAATGGGGTAAAGCTTTACTGACGCCCACCGAAAATGGTTTTCAGATCCATTTTAATACCAAAGACGCACAGCGCAGTGTGCAAAAGGCGGCGCGCAGTTTAGATAATTTGGGTTTGACACAGGTGCAGTTAACCGGTGATAACTGGACTTTGGAACTGCAATGGGCATTTTATCAGGGCTTCTGCAACGCCAAAAAACAAGGTGGAGTGTTGTTTAACAGTGATGCCGCGCAGACTCAACTGGAACAACTGGCACAGTGTTTTAGCTGGGCCAAACAACTGATAAACCAAACGCCGGATGAATTATACCCTGAGCAACTGGCAAAACAGGCGGCAGCTTTTATTAAAGATATTGCCCCTGAAGGCACGGTTAGCAGCCATATCTTGTTGGATGAGCAGTTGTTAGAACAAGGCTGGAATGGCTTACATGCTGTAGGGCGCGGCAGTGCCCGCAAACCGGCAATGCTGGTATTGGACTATAACCCGACAGGCCATGTCGACGCACCGGTCAGCGCTGCGCTGGTGGGTAAGGGGATCACCTTTGATAGCGGCGGTTACTCAATTAAAGCCACCGAAAGCATGCTGACAATGAAATGTGATATGGGCGGCGCGGCTACTGTTACCGCAGCATTGGCACTGGCGATATTGCAGGGCCTGAATAAACGCGTACAGCTGATTTTATGCTGTGCGGAAAACCTGATCAGCAGCAATGCCTATAAACTGGGCGATATTATTACCTACAAAAACGGTACTACCGTTGAAATTGTCAATACCGACGCCGAAGGCCGCTTAGTATTGGCCGATGGCCTGATGTGCGCAGCACAAAGTGGTGCCGGGCTTATTATTGATGCTGCTACGTTAACCGGTGCAGCTATGACAGCGGTTGGCGCAGAATATAATGCGCTGTTTGCATTGGATAAAGCGTTAGCGCAAAAAGCCCTGGCTTATGCTGAGCAAGTGCAGGAGCTTACCTGGCAGTTACCGTTGGAACTGTGGCATCAACAACAGTGCCCGTCAGCTTATGCCGATACGGCCAACAGCCGGCCGGTAAAAGGTGGGGGCGCCGGTGGTGCCAGCAACGCAGCCGGTTTTTTAAGCCGCTTTGTGCCTGACGAAGGCAAAGGCTGGTTGCACTTTGATTTGGCGGCCGCTTTTAATAACAACAACAATGCTTATTGGGCCGCCGGTGCTACCGGGCAGGGTATTCGTACCATCAGTGCGACCTTACTTGGCGAAGCCTGAAGTTTAACAAGGAAGTTTAACCCAACATCTTAACAAGTATGGGGCGTCAGCCTAAAACAGGGTAAACTGACGCCAATAGGGTTTTTCCGGGTTAAGTTGTGTTACCTGTCGCTGAAATTTTTCCGCAATTGCTGTCACTGTTGCAGCAACATAATAAAGTGATTTTGTCAGCCCCGCCCGGGGCTGGCAAATCGACGTATCTGCCGTTGTACTTATTACAGCATGCTGATTTTTCAGATAAAAAGCTGTTAATGCTGGAGCCGCGCCGCCTGGCGGCCAAGAGTATTGCTGCTTACCTGGCGACACAACTGGGTGAAGCTGTCGGCGAAACCGTCGGTTATCAGATCCGTCAGGAGCAAAAATACAGCAGTAAAACCCGGTTGCTTATTGTTACTGAAGGCGTACTCACGCGCAAATTACAGCAAGATCCTGAACTGACAGCTGTGGATCTTTTGCTGTTTGATGAATTCCACGAGCGTTCACTACATGCTGATTTAGCACTGGCACTATGCCTGGAAGTACAACAATTACGGCCTGAACTGCAGTTATTAATTATGTCGGCCACGTTGGATATGGCGCAGCTGGCGAATAAACTTGATGCACCGGTAATAGCCAGTGAGGGGCGTAGTTACCCGGTAACGGTGGAATATGCCCTGCCGGGGAGTCAACCTCTGGCACAGCAGATTGCTGCTTTAGTGCAGCAGGCGTTGAATAAACATAACGGCAATATTCTGGTGTTTTTACCTGGCCAGGCTGAAATTAACCAAAGTGCCCAACTGCTGGAGCAGCAGGGGTTAGCTGCTAATGTGCAACTGCACCGTTTATTGGGTAGCCTGACACTGGCGCAGCAGCAGGCCGCTATTGCACCGCCGCCAGCAGGTGTGCGCAAAGTTGTATTGTCAACTAATCTGGCAGAAACCAGCTTAACCATAGATGGCATTAGCGTGGTGATAGACAGCGGCCTGTGCCGGCAAAGCCGGTTTAACCCGCGCCAGGGGTTAACTGTGCTGGAAACTGCCGCTATTAGCCAGGCCGCCGCCACGCAGCGTTCCGGGCGCGCCGGGCGTTTGTCTCCCGGCCATTGCTACCGGCTGGACACCGCAGAAAAATGGCAGCGCCGCGCCCGGTTTGACGCCCCCGAGATAGAAATAAGCGATTTAACCGCCCTGCGGCTGGAAGTTGCGGCCTGGGGTTGTCAGGTAAACGATTTACACTGGCTAACACCGCCACCGGCCGCAAATGTAGCTGTGGCAGAGCAGTTGTTGCTGCAACTGAGTTTTATGGACAATAAAGGTATTATTACTACCAGCGGCCGCCAGGCGCACAAGCTGGGTACGGATCCCAGATTAGCCGCTATGTTGCTGCATGCGCAGCACCTGGAGCTGCAAGGGAGTCAACATGCACAAGCACTGGCTTGTATACTGGCGGCAATACTTGAAGATACGCGCGTGCTGCAGGGCGATATATACAGCCTGCCAGGCCGTGTTAAGCAGACACTGCCGCAACAATGGCAGCAGGCGCAAAATTTTGCCCGTTTGCTTGGTTGTCAGCTAAGCGAAATATTACCGCTGGAATTACTGCCAGTACTGGCTCTGCGGGCCTTTCCGGACCGGCTGGCCAAACGCCGGGGCCAGGGATATCAGTTAGCTAATGGCATCGGCGCAGTGCTGCAGGACAATCACAGTCTTAGCGGCCAGCCCTGGCTGGTAGTATTACATATGCAGCAGTTTGGCCGCGAAAACCGCATTTACCATGCGGTCAGTATCAGCCCTGATGCGGTGTTATCTGACTGGCAGGCTGAGCTTAGCTGGCAAATTCAAACCTTCTGGGATGATAAAAGCGGCAGCTTTTTTACCGAACAACAACTAAAGTTTGGTCAGTGTTTACTGGCGGCTAAACCTGCGGCTTTACAGTTAACTGCAGAGCAAAAGCAGTTGGCGTGGCAAACCTATATTAGTAATAAAGGCCTGAGTTGCCTGAACTGGACCGACACTGCATTACAGCTGCGCGCAAGAGTTATGTTACTGCAGCAACAGCAGAGCGATGCTGGCTGGCCGGATTTTTCTGATGATGCTTTACTGGCCGCTTTACCGGTATGGCTTGGCAGTTATCTGGCACAAATCAGTAAAAGCACGGCTTTAGCGCAGATCCCACTGTATGAGGCGCTGCTGCAATGTTTAAGTTATCAGCAACAACAGCTATTGAACCAGTTATTACCCACACACTGGCAGGCACCCACCGGTTCAAGGCTGAGTATTAATTATCTGGCTGAGGGCGGCCCCAGACTTTCAGTGCGGGTTCAGGAAATGTATGGTCAGATGCAGTCGCCAACATTATTGCAGGGCAAAATAACGGTCACGGTAGAGCTGTTGTCACCCTCCAGACAACCCCTGCAGGTAACGCAGAATTTAGCCAGTTTCTGGCAAAATGCCTGGCAGGAGGCCAGAAAAGAAATGCGCGGACGCTACCCTAAACATTATTGGCCGGAAGATCCGGCGCAGGCCATGCCGACAACGAAAACTAAAAAGGCTATGTTACGATGAGCAGTAAAAAAACCAGCTCCGGGCGCAGCAGTAAAAAACGTGCTGCGCCCGGTGTGCTGCGTACAGTCTGGTGGCATAAGCCATTGTGGCTGTTGGCTAAAGTGGTGGTGTTGCTGCTAGTGCTGCTGGCTTTTTATTTTCTGTATCTGGATAGCAAAATAAGTAAAAAGTTTAGTGGCCAGAAATGGCAGGTTCCGGCACAAATTTATGCCAAGAGTATAGAGCTGTATCCGGGCAAAATTCTGACACAGCAGCAGTTTATTCAGCAACTGAACTCACTGCAGTATCAGCGTAATCCGGCGTTATCGGGCGCCGGCCAATATAGCGTGTCGCGCAATCATGTTTCAGTTTACCGGCGCCCCTTTATGTATGTCGAAGGCTATGAGGCGGCGCAGCAGTTTAGTGTCGAGTTTAACCGGGGTGGCATTAACCGCATTACTCAGCGCCAGCAAAAAGAAGCGCTGAACTTTGCCCGGCTTGAACCTCAGTTGATTGACCACCTGGTATCTGCACAGCAGGAAGACCGCGAACTGGTGCAGCTGCAGCAAGTGCCTGAGATATTTAAAGATACCTTGCTATTGGTTGAAGATCGTGATTTTTATCACCACCATGGGGTGTCGCCGCTGGCAGTACTGCGGGCGCTGTGGGTAAATATTACAGCCGGGCGCACTGTGCAGGGGGGATCAACGCTGACACAGCAATTGGCAAAGAATATGTACCTTAGCAGCGATCGCACCTTGTGGCGTAAGATCAATGAGGCCATGATCGCGCTGGTGCTGGATTATCGCTTTAACAAAGATCAAATTCTTGAAGCCTATCTGAATGAAGTGTTTGTCGGGCAAAATTATGCCAATGCCGTGCATGGCGTTGGCCTGGGTAGCCGGTTTTACTTTGGCAAGCCGCTGACTGAATTAACGACAGCAGAATACGCCTTGATGATCGGTATTTTAAAGGGGCCGTCGTACTTTGATCCCCGCCGTTTTCCGGCACGGGCTAAAGAGCGGCGTGATTTGGTTTTGCGGTTGATGTTTGAGCAAAAATTTCTTGACCGTAAGCAATACGAGCAGGCGGTAGAGCAGCCGGTAGCCGTGATTTCGCGCAACCAGTATATGAATACCGGTTTTGCTTCTTATCTGGATGCGGTAAAAAAAGAGCTGCGCCAGTTGAGTATTGACGAGCAGTACCGTGACAAAGGCATCAAAGTATTTACTTATCTTGATACTCAGGCCCAGGCTGCAATTGAGCAGGCTGTTAGCAGCCAGCTTGCCCCGCTGGACCCGGAATTACAGGCTGCTGCTGTAGTAGTAGACTACCGGCAGGCAGAAATTAACGCTATGGTAGGAAGTAAAGTGGCGGTACAGGGCGGTTTTAACCGTGCTACCGATGCCAGACGCCAGATTGGCAGCATTGTAAAGCCGGTTATTTTTCTTGAAGCTTTGGCTCAACGTGGCCGCTATACGTTAGCCACACCGCTGGACGATAGCCCGATCCGCTTACGTAGCAACGATCAGGATTGGCAGCCGCAGAATTTTGATAAAAAATTCAGAGGCCAGGTAAGCTTGCTGGATGCACTGGTTAATTCATTAAATATTCCCACAGTAAGGCTGGGATTGCAGCTTGGCCTGCCTGCTGTCAGTGACGGTTTACGTAAGCTGGGATTAAAGCGTAGAGTAAAACTGCATCCGGCGGCCTTGTTAGGGGCTGTTGAGCTAAGCCCGCTGGAGGTAACACAGCTGTACCAGACGCTGGCCAACAATGGTATGCATCAGCAGCTTAGCACCTTATATGCAGTAACTGATGCAAACGGCCACCCACTGCATCTGCGCGATCACCAACTTACGCGGCGCTATAATGAGCAAGAAGTGTATTTACTGCAGTATGCGCTGATCCAGGCAGCAAAAACAGGTACGGCCCGGGCTTTGAGTTCGGTGTTTCCCGGTGAAATTCTGGCGGGTAAAACAGGGACATCCAGCGATTACCGGGACAGCTGGTTTAGCGGTTTTGATCAGCAAACGCTGATGACAGTGTGGTTAGGCCGGGATGATAATAAAGCTATAGGGCTAACCGGGGCTAGCGGAGCGTTAAATGTTTTTAGCCGCTATTTTACGTTGCAAGGCGTGAATTCACTACTCAGAGCCATGCCTGAACAGGTATCTTTACAGGCATTCTCTGTAAAAACTGGCTATCCGCAGCCACAAAATTGCCTTAACGTATTGTTATTGCCTGCGATTTCAGTTGAAATGCCATTACCAACCGAATGTATAGAAGAATAACAACGATTGTCTGAACCTATGGCGATAAAACCAAACCAGCTGTTACAGGTTGGTGAATGGCAGTATATACCTGAGCAGGACAAGCTGATGAAGTTTGATGCAGAGGGTAGGCTGAGTATTACCGCAGATTTAGATAACCTGTGTCAGAAGGTCGCAAACTACTTTATTGTCAACGCAGGCAAGCTGGTTACAAAAGATGAGCTGCTGCTTGATGTATGGGGTATCCGCGATGTGTCTGACGGCAGGGTAACCCGTGTTATAAGGGTATTAAGGGTCGCGCTGGGTGATGACACCCGAGAGCCCCGTTATATTGAAACTATTCCTAAGCGCGGTTATCGCTTTATCGCACCCGTATCTGAAATAGTGCCACTGGCCGCTAAAGAAGATACCGAGCTTGTATTTAGTGCGGCGCGCACCGATACCACCCCACTAAAATCAAAACCGATACTCATTAGCATATTTGCTCTGGCGGCATTGCTGGTAATGGCTGTTATCTGGTGGCTATGGCCGGCAGATCATACCGCAACTGATGATAGCGCCGGTACCATCCCTATGTGGCGTTATACCCCTGTCACCTCACTGGATGGCCTGGAGTTTTATCATAATGTGTCTGTGGATGAACGATATCTGGTTTACAGCTATGCAGCGCCTGATGCTACTGTTGGTTCTGTACTGATGCTGCAGGATTTACAGGAACATAAAAGGGTGCAGCTAACTGATAAATCATACAACAGTTTGGGTGCAGTATTTAGCCCTGATGGAACTAAAATAGCTTACCAGCGTTATTATCCGAATGAGAAATGCGAAATCCGGCTAATGTCACTTAGCGCGGATAAAATGCAGGTGCAGGAAGATAACCTGCTCAAACACTGTGGTGAAAAATCGGTATCGATCAGAATTACCTGGTCACCGGATGGCCGCTATATTGTTTACCCAAATATGGATGAAGTAAAAAAGCAGCTGGTTTTACAGATGACATCGGTTGATAACACTATCTCCGAAGTGCTGACGGTACCGCCTTCAAGCAGTTTTGGTGACTATGCCGCGCGTTATTCCCGCTCGGGGGATAAGCTGGTTTTTTTAAGAGAAGCAGCTGGCTCTGCACAAATCTGGTTGCTTAACCTTGCCGACAGATCAACACGGTTATTAACAAAAATACCTGATACTGTTCCAGGTAATGTAGACTGGGATTTAACAGACCGCTCTGTTATTTATCCATCGGCATCGAATGCGCTTGGCCGGGTATGGCTTGATAAAGGCGAACCTACTATTCTCGCCTACACGGACGCTTATGCCAGCGAGCTGCAAGTTACAACCTCAGGCAAAATTGTTGCATCTATCGGTAATTTCTCCAGAATCAATCCTAAAAAAGTGGCAAACCGCATAAAAAATAATGAAGCTCATAATGAAGCGGTATTTAGCTCTAACCGCAATGAAACGTTTGTCGAGGCCAATCCTTTAGATAATAGCCCAACGGCGGTTGTATCAAGGCGTTCCGGCTCGCAGCAGGTATGGCTGTTTTATAATGATGGCCGCCAAAAACAGCTAACAAATTTTAATGATGATCAGCGTATTCGCAGTTTAATGTTTTCACCGGATGGCAGCAGGTTAATGGTGCAGCTAAATGACGAGTTATGGCTATTTGATATTGAGGGTAACCCACTAAAAATAGCCGGCGAGAAAGGTGCTGTGCTGGCTTCGCCCAGTTGGTCCAGAGATGGTAAATCACTGTTTTATTCTGAGGCCCGGCAAGGACGCTGGCAGGTTATACAACGTGATATTAATGATCTTGGCAAACGCGAAATTTTTGCCAATGACAAAGAGTATTATTATGAAAGTTATTATGCCGGCTATGCCTTCTGGCGTAGCAGCAGAGATAAACAATTTTACATACAGTGGCCTGGTGAACAGCCGGAAAAACTAAAAATAGAATTGCCCGAAACACAAGTTATGCTGAAATTTGAGCTGCGAAAAACAGGTATTTATTACTCTTATCTTGTTGATGAGCTCAACTACCGGCTGAATTATCTTGATTTTGCCACAGATGAAATTATCAACGTGCTGGAGCCGATCCAATTTGGCCGCTTTAGTATCAGTGCTGACGAAAAATTTATTTTTATGCTGGAATATGATTTTGGTGATATGGATATTGCCATAATTGACAGCGACGTCGATGTTTTATAAAGAATTTATCTGAAAGTCATCGAGTTATAACGAGTTGATGCTCCTATGGTTGGCCTGTAAGCCAACAATAACTCAGGAGCTGGAAATGAAAACTACACTTACAATTATGTTTGTCGTTTTGCTGGGCGCTACCGGCATTGCTGCAAAAAAAACAGATATTCTCAATACCTCAGGCGCAAATGATCAGCAACTCTATGCTTGTTTTTTTTATCCGATTTGTACCGTACCCGATAATTATTCGCCGATGACGATAAAAGATAGTAAAGATAAAGCCGAAGATACCAGCAGCGATAAGTTGAAACTGGCTTAAACGTCCCTTAATTAACAACGCTAAACATTTCTTATAGTTAAGGTATAATCCGCCCAGACAATCAATTGTCGGGCGGACCTTAATGTCAAATCTTGACCCCGTGGTACAAATTGGAAACTGGTATTATCAGGTGATCTATGGTCAGCTGTGGCCGGTTGATGCCACTAGTGCAGACGATATGGTCCGGCTGGAGCCCCGTTTACACAGCCTGCTGAATTACTTTTTACTACACCCCGGTGTTTTGCTGGCCAAAGACACACTGATTGAAAAAGTCTGGCCTGCAGATGAAGGTACTGATGCTGCAGTTATGCGTGCTGTTGGCGCATTACGCAAAGTGCTTGGCGACGATGTACGTGCGCCAAGCTATATAGAGACGGCATCAAAAAAAGGTTATCGCTGGCTGGCGACTATTAAACCGGCCAAATTACAGGATATAGCTGTTGTTACAGCGGATACTGCTGTAACAACAGCAGCGATCGACATTGATACTGATGAAAAGCCACGACCAGCCTGGCGCTTTATTGCCGGTACTGCGGTAGCGGTGATTATTGGCTGTGCCAGCCTGGCATACGTACTGGCAACCTATACCTCAACGCCGTTGATAAAGTTACCTGATACCATTACCCCTATAAGTGCGTTAAGCGGGCAGGAATACTGGCCGGTATTAACACCTGATGGTGCTCATGTGTTGTATCAGCATAAAGCTGTAGACAGTACTTTATTTAACTGGAGCTTGCAGAACCTGACAGATCTCAGGGTTGAGCATATGCCACAAAAATACCGCCAGTTGTCTCAGGCGTTGTGGCTGGACCCGGAGCGCATCATTTTTCGTGGCGAACATCAAGACAATGGTTGTTACTTTTATCGTCAGCATGTAAAACCGGCAACTCAGCCTGAATTACTCTGGCCCTGTCAGAAAGTGCTGCCTCAGGGGGCTGCAATGTGGCAGCAGAAGTTGCTGTGGCTGGATACCGATGCTGCTACTAATCAGCTGCAGCTCTGGAGTGCATTGCCCGGACAAGCCGCTGAGCTGTTGCTGTCACAGGATAATCACTGGCGCGATATTTCGCATATGTTAATTCGTAATGACACCCTGTACTTTGTTGCTCAGCAAACGCCCAATCAGTCAGTTTTGCTGAAGTTAACACTGCCAGACGGTGAATTTGAGCAATTATTGGATTTTCCTTATGTTATTACCCAGTTTAGCTGGTGGGATGAGCGGCAGTTATTGTTATCTGCCGGGCAGCAGGAGCTACAAATTGTCTCGCTAAAATCAAACAGCAGGCAGGGGCTGGGGCCACTGACACGTGACTTGACCCAGGCATCAAGGTATCCGGGCCAGGTGCTGGCAACACAGTTTTTAGACTACACCACAGATATCCTCAGGGTGGAGAATGGCCCGGCAGTAACCGGTGGCATTAAGTTGCTGCCATGGCATGTCAGTAACCGTAGCGAGCGCCTGCTGGCCGTGAGCGGTACTGGCCAGGCCGCATTTGTATCAGAGCGTGCCGGGCTTAGCCAAATCTGGCTGGCGCAACAGCGCGATAGTATGCAAATCACCCGCTTTACTGAACAACAGCATGTACAGCAAATGTTATGGCATCAGCAGCAATTACTGGTATTAATTAACACCAGCCTGTATCAGCTTGATTTAGCATCAGGCCAGCTACTGCAGTATCACAATGTAGCATCAGCAGGGCGGTACGCCAGTTGCCACGGCAAGTTATACTGGACAGCTCTTACAGCAGATGGCTGGGTTTTAATGACAGAAAAAGGTGCTATGCCTGAGAGTATTATGCCAGGCGTTACAGATGTGCGTTGTGGCCCAGAGCAGAGTTTAGTGCTGCAATTTTCTGATACTGTAAACCTGGCTTTATTCACGCCGGCACAGGAGCTAATCAGCTTGCCGGTGCAAATTAACTGGCGTAGCAGCACTGGCGAACAATGGTTTACTGACAACACCGGTATTTATTGGCTGGCAGATGACAATATCACGGTTTATCGTTTTGACTGGTTATCACAGCAAGTGAATGCAGTACTGGTAGCAGAACAGGAAATGCCGGTGGCAATATACAGCGATGGCGATGGTCTTGGCTATATCGTACGGCAACGGCCGTACGATACCGATATTGTCTGGCTGCAAAACCGTCGTTAAAGTTGTTTAAAGCTGTGCTCTGCCGCAAAAATAGTTTGTGCCAGATCTTCTTCACTGTGTGCCAGCGATAAAAAACCGGCTTCATAGGCTGAAGGTGCCAGGTAAATACCTTGTTGTAACATCAGGTGGAAGAAGCGTTTAAATGCTTCAACGTCACACTGTGTTGCCTGAATGAAGTTAGTTACAGTGGGTTCAGCTGTAAAGAAAAAACCAAACATACCGCCCACCTGATTGGTTGCCAGTGGCACGCCGTGTTTTGCCGCAGCTGCGCTGATACCATTAATGAGCTGTGTCGTTTTAGCTGTTAAAGCCTGATAAACGCCAGCTTTGCTGATCTCAGTTAATGCAGCCAGGCCTGCAGCCATCGCAATAGGATTGCCCGACAATGTGCCGGCCTGATACACCGGTCCCAGCGGAGCAATATGCTGCATAATCTCGCGTTTACCGCCAAAGGCACCAACCGGCATACCGCCACCGATAATTTTACCCAGTGTCGTTAAATCCGGCTTAACGTTATATACGGCCTGAGCTCCACCCAGTGCTACACGAAAACCTGTCATTACCTCGTCAAATATCAGTACAGCACCATATTGATCGCACAACTGGCGCAGGCCTTGTAAAAAGCCGGGGGCGGGCGGAATGCAGTTCATGTTGCCAGCTACAGGCTCGACAATAATACAGGCGATATCGTCGCCGTGCTGTGCGAATAACTGCTCTAACTGTGACAGGTTGTTAAATTCGCTGGTGAGCGTGTATTTGGCAAAATCGGTTGGCACACCAGGTGAGTTTGGTACGCCAAGCGTCAGTGCGCCTGAACCGGCTTTTACCAGCAATGAGTCAGCATGGCCATGGTAGCAGCCTTCAAATTTAACTATGGTATTGCGGCCGGTATAGCCACGCGCTAAGCGAATGGCGCTCATAGTGGCTTCTGTACCTGAGCTAACCATCCGCACCATTTCCATTGATGGTACCAGTTTGCTTACCAGCTCAGCCATGGTTACCTCTGCCGGGCAGGGCGCACCAAAACTTAAGCCCTTGGCGGCAGCTTCAATAACGGCATTACGGATAGCCGGGTGGTTATGGCCCAACAGCATTGGGCCCCAGGAGCCGATATAATCAATATAACGTTTGCCATCCACATCAAACAGGTAAGCACCGTCGGCACGGTCGATAAATACCGGTGTACCCCCGACACTTTTAAAAGCCCGCACAGGTGAGTTTACACCGCCGGGTATGGTGTGCTGGGCACGTTGAAACAGTTCTGCAGATAAAGACATAAATCAGTTTCCGATAAATAAGTTGAAACAGCTATATGCTGTACTAGCCACTGTGTTTATTGCTATACCAGGGCACAGTGCATTCGTAGTTGGTAATAATTCCTTCAACGCCCAGCGTTAAGGCAAATAAGGCCATTCGCACCAGAATACCGTTATCTGCCTGGCGGAAAATAGCCAGGTTGGGGTTCAGGTTTAAATCGTTATCCAATTCATTGGCCTCAATGCGTGAATCACGCGGCAGCGGATGCATAATCACGGTGTTGGATTTACAGTAGCGGGTATAAATTTCCTGGTTTAAGCGGAATTTTCCACGATATAAATTGGCTTCTGTTTTTGACGGAAAACGCTCTTCCTGAATACGGGTCTGGTAAACAATATCTGCATTCAGGTTGCCTTCCAGCACATCTGTAACATTTACCTGATGGCCGGCATTTTCAATAGCGCTGACAATATCATCCGGCATGGCCAGTTCTTTGGGTGAAATAAGCGTAAAGCGCAGATTTTTATACAGTTTTAACAGTTTGGATAACGAGTGCACGGTGCGGCCAAATTTTAAGTCGCCCACCATAGCGATATGCATGCCATCGATGCTTTGGCCTGAAGATGCCAGCTCACGCTCAATAGTGAATAAATCCAGCAGGGCCTGAGTAGGGTGCTCATTGGCGCCATCTCCGCCATTTAATACCGGTACCCGGCTACCCAGAGCAAATTCGGCAACCGAGCCTGCCTGTGGGTGGCGCATAGCAATAACATCGCTGTAGCTGCTGATCACCCTTGCAGTATCAAATAACGATTCGCCTTTAGATAACGCTGACGACTCCATACCGGTAGTTTCGCGTACTTCACCGCCAAGTAAGTTAAATGCACAGCCAAAACTCACCCGGGTACGGGTGCTGGGCTCAAAAAACAGGTTACCTAAAATAGCGCCTTCAAGTACCTTGGTACGTTTTTGCCGGCTGGCATAAGGCTGCATGTTGCGGGCTATCTGAAAAACGTGCTGAATGGTGTCACGGTCAAACTGGTTTACCGAGAGGATGTGTTCGCCTTTAAAGCTCATAGTCAGTGCTCTTTTCACTAAGAATTAACCCGGGCCGGAGCTGGCCCGGCACCGGCAATAAACGGCGGCATTATACGCGAAACCACCGGCTAAAAGCGAATACGTTGCTACATAGGTTTTAAGTACGCCAGCAGGATAATAGCCAACAAAACCAGTACCGGCACTTCATTAAAAATACGGTAAAAACGCGGGCTGCGCCGGTTACGGTTGTGTTTAAAATCAGCCAGTAATTTAAAACAAAAAGCGTGATACCCATACAGCAACATCACCAACAGCAGTTTATAGTGCAGCCATTGGCTGGCCTTAAACCAGGCCGCGCCATAACTGTGAATAAGTAGTAAGCCAAATACCAGTGTAAGTAAGGCAAAAGGTGTGACAAAGTAGAGTAAGCGGCGCTCCATCACCTTAAACTCGGCATCGCAGTCGGGGCTGGTTGTGCCAGCGTGATAAACAAACAAGCGTGGTAAATAAAAGATGCCGGCAAACCAGGCAACCATAAAAAACACATGTAAGGCTTTGTATACAAGTATAATTGTCATAGTAAGTTGTTCTGTTTTACCAATAAACTGCGCACCTGATCCCAGCGGATAATGCCGATCAGCTGTTGTGGTTCTTCTTCGCGATATATATATACTGCGCCTTCGCGCTTATCTTCTAAAATGGCAAACACCTCGGCCATAGTAGCCTGATGCGTTAAGCCCTTTAGCGGCAAGTACTGCACGGCACTGGCACCTGTCATTGACAGCTGCACATCATAACTTGCCAGCAAAAAGGTGCTCTGAGCGCCTGAATCACGTTTTACCAGTAATTGATGCGGCGGTTCCAGCTTATCCAGAGCCTGCAGCACTTGTGACTCGTCGGGGTTATCAAGCAGCTGATACTGATTGTCCAAAAGTGCCAGCACACCTACTTTTTGTAATACATCGTCAGCAGGAGACAGCTTATAAGGCATTTGTAAAAAGTCGAGCTGCAGTAAAAAAATAGATTTGTTATTAAAAAACTGCACACCGGTAATATAAGCCGTGGTTATTACCACCATGGCGGGCACAATAATGCCGGGATTATGTGCCAGCTCCATTACGGCTACCAGGGCAGCCAGTGGTGCATGCATAGTGGCTGCCATCAACCCGGCCATGCCCAGCACCGCATAAGTACCGGCAATACTGTTATCACCAATAATGGCAGACGGAACAATAGCCAGCAAAGTACCCAGCACAATGCCGATACCAAACACCGGGCCAATAACACCGCCGGGTACACCTAAGCCCAGGGCAAACAAAGTTAGCAGCATTTTACCGATAAAAATGGTCAGCAACAGGGCTATGTCATTGGGGGCATTTACAGCGTAGTAAATAGCACCTGTTTCAGAACCCATTGCATGCGGAATAACATAACCCACAGCCGCAGTAAGCACAGCGGCGAGGCATAAACGCAATATCAAAGGCCAGCTTTTAAACAGTTTGATCAGACGCATCATGTTTTTGTTAAACACAAAAGCGATTGCACCGAACACAACGCCACACAGCACCAGATAGGGTATATGCCAGCCGCTGATAGACACTATATTCAGTAGTGCCAGCTCTCTGTCGCTGCCAAAAACGGTTTGTGTCACCAGAGCACCCACTACGGATGACAGCATAATAGGAATAAATACATGCACGCGGTATTCACGCAGCACTACTTCCATTACAAAAATAACTGCAGCCAACGGAGTATTAAAAGAGGCTGAAATACCAGCGGCAATACCGCAGCCTGCCAGAATACGAATGCTGTTGTATGGCAATTGCAGATACTTACCCAGGGTGCTGGCACCATAAGCACCTAAATGTACCGATGGGCCTTCCCGGCCAACAGAAAAGCCACCTGCCAGTGCCAGTATGCCGCCAAAAAACTGGTTTAGGGTATTGCGGGTTGGCATCATGCCGTATTTGAGCTTTATTCTATGAATAACAAAGGGAATGCCGAGACGGTAATGTTTATAGCCGGTGATCCAGGCGATAATGCCAATTAATACCGCAGCGCCAAGCGGGAGCATCCAGCGAATATCTGTACCAACAGTAGAAAAGTCGTCGGTACGATCTAAAAAAAAGCTTTGCAGGCCAATAATGGCTAAGCGGAATAAAATAATCAGAATGGAGGCCGCCAGCCCGCCCAACACCCCCAGTACACAGAGTTGCAAGGAGGTTTGCGGTAAAGCTAAACGACGTTGTAAAGACGGAAGCCAGATCTGCCAGCGCTGCATAAGCCATAACACCCGTAATAGTTAATACAGAGTTTAACATAAGTTGCTGAGAACTCGGCTTAATTATCGAAGGGGATAACTAATCTGCGCTGAACAGGGCTAATACTTGAATAAATTAGTCAGGTATTAGATAATTTGCCCCTTAGCTAAACCTGTGGAGTTGTTATGTCAGAACCAGCTGTACCAATTGAATTTACTGAAGCGGCAGCACGCAAAGTAGCATTGCTGGTCAGTGAAGAGGAAAACCCTGAGTTAAAGCTACGGGTGTATATTACTGGTGGTGGCTGTTCTGGTTTTCAGTATGGCTTTACCTTCGACGAGAAAGTGAATGATGGCGATTTCGTTGTAGAGAAACAGGGTGTTGCCATGGTCGTAGACCCTATGAGCCTGCAGTATCTGATGGGTGGTGTGGTAGATTATACCGAAGGTTTGCAAGGCAGCCGTTTTATTGTACAAAACCCCAACGCGACGACAACTTGCGGTTGTGGCTCGTCTTTTTCAGTATAAGCGGCAGTTGTTTTTGTAAAATAAAAACTACACATCCTTATGTTAAGTATGTTGCTGGCTCAGCGTTGAGTCAGCAGCATGATGCCCCACAATGCCAGCGCAATGCAGCCATTAAAAGCAATAATGTAAGCAAAGCCTTTTTTACCCTGGCGGATAGTCCAGCCTGATTGCTTTAGGTACCAGTACCAAAGTGCACACATCAGTATTGGCATTAAATAAAATAATTTTATCATCTTGATCTCTGTTAGATACCTGGCATGGCTTTGCCTGGGTTTGCGTTACTCTGTTGCTGAAAATTACGCCAGTTCTGACGATTGTAAAGTCGTAATACATATTTTAACAGTTGTGGCTGTACGCTTGTCGCATCCTGTGGTTTAATTAACCGATTTTTATTGCTTATTGCGTTTGCAATAGGGTTTTGATTTTTGCAGGAAGTATTTTTGACATAATAAAAGCGTAACACGCTGGGAGAAGAAAAAAACATGAAAGGTACAAAAAGCGTAATTTCTGATGAAAATAAGCGTCTGTGTGTCTGGTTAAAACGGCAGCGTCAGGAAAAAGGTCATACTATGCGCAGCCTGTCTGAAATTTTGGGTACACCGCACTCTTTTATAGGTAAAGTAGAAAACCAGGAACGGCGTTTAGATGTAATTGAATACGTACGTTACTGCCAGGCACTGGACGTTGATCCCACGGAAGGATTAAAACAAGTATTATCAGCCTGATCCATTTAGCTATGTCAGCAACGCCGCGCTACTGTGCGGCGTTCTGTTTTAAGCGCTCAGCACGCGCCAACAATACAATTAGTACTAATGCCGGTATTCCCATCAGCGCCGTCATAACAAAAAACTGGCTATAGCCCAGCTGCTCTACCCATACCCCGGAAAAGCCACCGGTAAATTTAGGCAGCAACAACATCAGCGAGCTGAATATCGCATATTGGGTGGCGGTAAACGCCAGATTAACTAAAGAAGCCAAATAAGCAAGAAAGGCACTGGTAGCGATGCCTGCGCTTAAATTATCTGCTGAGATCACTAAGGTTAACCATACCAGATCATAGCCAATCTGGCTTAATGCAGAAAACAACAAATTAGTTACTGCACTTAGCAGCGCACCAATAAACAGAATTTTAATTACGCCAAACTTATTAATCAGTACTCCGCCGAGGGCAGCGCCGAGCAACGTCATAATAACACCATAAATTTTCGATACGCTGGCAACCTCTTCTTTGCTGTAGCCCATATCAACATAAAACGCATTTGCCATCACGCCCATTACAACGTCGCTAAGGCGGTAACACGCAATCAGCGACAGGATCAGTAAAGCATGCCATTTATAGCGGCTGAAGAAGTCAATAAAGGGCGCTACCACAGCTTGTTTTAGCCAGGACAGAGTACGCTGTAATAAGGTGCCATTGGTATACTGTTGCTGTTGCAGGCCACTGACAGGCTCTTTGCTAAGTAAGGTGGTGATGATGCCCGGCAGCATACATAGCCCCATAACCAAATAGGCCTGTTGCCAACCGGTTAAATCATAAGCACTTCCATTGGAGAAGATAGCAGCCAGCCACAAGGTACCCGCTGATGCCATAATCATTGCCAGCCGGTAGCCGGCAAGGTAGGCGGCCGCCAGCGCAGCCTGCAGTTTTTCAGGTGCACTTTCAATACGAAAGGCATCAACATTAATATCCTGGGTTGCTGATGCAAAAGCCAGCACGACAGCAAAAGCAGCCATCAGGGCTAAATCCTGCTGCGGGTCGGTTAATGCCATACAGCAAATTGCAATCATTACGCTAAGCTGGGATAGCAGCAGCCAGCTGCGCCTTCTGCCCAGTTTTTGATGTAAAATCGGAATTTTAAGATGATCAGCCAGCGGTGACCACAGCCATTTTATGGCGTATGCCATTGCTACCCAGCTGAAATAACCAATATCGGAACGCGATACCTGCGCTTCACGTAACCAAAAAGACAGTACACCAAACACCAGCATTAGCGGCAGACCACTGGAAAAGCCCAGTATAAAGATACTCAGTACACGACGTTGGAAATAGATACTCAGGCCAGATAGCCAGGCTAGGTAATTAGGCAAAACGGACATCCGCTAAAACACGCTTGTAGGCCTAGCTTACAGTGCGGATTATTCTGGTCAAGCTCTGTAAACTGCGCAAGAGTATCCGGTCTAGGGCCTGATACCAACACAATCTGGTGGTGCCACACCATAGCCCTTAAGGTAACAGAGGCAATCCTGAATATTACGGCGTAATAGTTTGTCTTCCTGCAGTATGCTATCGGGCCAGAATTCTAACTGATGAATTAAGTGCCAGAACACACGTTCCCGGCTGCTGCATGGTTGCTGCAAAGAGGCACTGAGTTGTGCCCATTCTTCCAATGTATCCCAAATAAACAGGTGCAGCTCGCTGTGTGGTAAGCGGCCACGAAAGTAACGGGAAATGTAGAAAATCAGCTGTTGCGATTTTTGTTCAATAAAGTGGTTTAACATATATTGCCTTAACAGCGGCCTCTTACTGACAAGACTGTTAAGGCAAAGTATAGCCGCTTTTATTGCTCTGGCAGTACAATAGCAGTTTTTAACAACACCTTTTCTACCGGCACGTTTGGCCAACCAAGTTCTGCTGATGTGTCTGTGGCCACCGCTTTGATTTTCTCAATCACATCATTACCTTCAATAATGTAGCCAAATACTGCATAACCCCAGTTGCGGCCGGGATCCAGGTGTGGATTATCCTGCAGATTAAAGAAAAACTGGCTGGTGGCACTGTGCGGATCAGTCAGGCGTGCCATGGCAATAGTGCCCAGCTGGTTTTTCATGCCGTTGCCTGATTCGTTGAACACCGGTTTTTGTTCTTCTACCGGTTTATAGTTTGCATCATAACCGCCGCCCTGCAAGACAAATTCAGGTTCCAGCCGGTGAAACAGTGTGTTGTCGTAACTTTTCTTTTTAACGTAACTGAGAAAATTATTGACGCTAAGCGGAGCACGGCTGCGATCCAGCTCAACAATAATATCACCATGCGATGTCATCAGTTTTACTTTGGGATATAAATTATTAGGCTGGATAAATTGTCCGGCCTCAGTTTTGCTCGTTAGCAGAGTAAACAACAGCAGCGTTAATGTGATCCAGCTACGCATATTACCCCCGAACGGCCTGGTGCCAGCTGCTGTCTTGCAGAATTTGGCCAAGCACTTGTTCTGTTAATACACGTAATTCGCGTTCAACTGCAGCTACATCCATGCGAAATGGTGCTGTATAGCTACTGTCGCCGGAATAAGTTTTGCTAAAGGTTCCCTGATCGTTCTGTACAAACACAGTTAACGAAACCTGATTAGTAACAGCGTGCTCCAGCGAGCGCTGATCTACCAGGGCCTGTAGCAGGGTTATTCTTATGGTCATTTGGGTATTGCTGTTTTGGTCAAGTATCGCCGCCTGCTCTGTCAGCGCTTGTGCCATAGTGTTTTGTATGTCAGCACTGATATTGTTGCTGGCATTAATCTGCTGTATGTCAGAGCCTTTTTGGATCCGCAATGAATATGGTCTGCCGCGTTCATCAGACACGGCAAAAGCGAACCTTGCTTGTTGCAGTTGATTGGATTGCGGCCAGAATACTTGCGGCGACAGAATAAATTTGGGTGTTGGGGCGCTGCAACCGGCAAGCAACAGCAAAGTTAAAAGTATGTAGCGCATGTTCAGCTCCTTTTTATGGCTTCTAAAATAATAAATTTAGGGTCGGCCGCCAGCTGTTGGCAATTGCCGAATAAACGCTTAAGTACATCAGCATACCCCAGATGACGATTTGCTACTATGCGCAAGCGGCCGCCTTGTTTTAGCACCCTTTTGGCATCAGTAAACATCTGGCTGGCAATATGGCTGGTAACGGCGTGTTGCTGATGAAAAGGCGGGTTGCACAGCACAATATCGGCCGATTTGTCTGCCTGCAGACTCAGACAGTCATCTACAACAAACTCACAGCGCGATAATTTGTCTGGCAAGTTGTTTGCTACGGTTTGCCGGGCCGAATCAACCGCCATATAAGATTCATCACAACACAGCAGTTGAAAATCATTGTGCTGATTTAACAGTGCAAGCCCCAATACGCCATTGCCACAGCCTAAGTCTATAACACGCTGGGCGCCTTTAATTTCGGGCAAATGCTGTAAAAAGAACCGTGCACCCTGATCGAGTTTTTCCCGGGAAAACACATTTGCATGGTTTATCACGGTAAACCCGGTCTGCTCCAGCGGCCAGGCTAACGGAAACTCTACTGCTGCCGCTCCCGGCAGCGGCGCGCTAAAGCTGCATTGGATCAGCCGGCACTTCTTTACTGTGAGCGACGCTGTGGCCGGGCCCAGCGTACTGTTAAACATTGCCAGCACATTACGGCTGATATCTTTTGCTTTGGCGCTGGCCAGAATGATACTTTGCGGCGTAACTACACCGGCAAGCTGTTGCAATACATATTGCAGATAACTGTGATTATTGGGAAGCTTTAGCAGCACTATGTCTGGCCGTGCGGGGTAGGGCGCCAGGCTGGAGAGTTGCTGCAGGCCGCTATCTGCAATATTGTTTTGCCGGCGGTTATATAAAGTGCCTTTTGCTGCCAGTACAGAGTCATTTACCTGAACCTGCGGGCAGCCAGACAGTGCACAGGATAATGCACCGAAACTGTCATTAATAAGCAACAAAGCAGGCTGGCGTTGATGTTGCGCTGTAAATTGAGCAATGGCTTCCTGTGCGTGCAGGATCAACAACTCGTCAGCTGCATCCCATGCCTGTAAGCTGTTATTAGGTTGGTTAAGCGGCCAGCGGTGCAATTGCAGGCTGCCTTGAGAATGCACAAAAGTGGTATTCATAGAAACACGAGTGATGAAATAAGATGAGTATTTTGACACGGCCACGCCAGACCGACAACCAGCAATACCCCGGGCAAGTATTTCAGTTACCTGATGCGCAAGTGATATTATGGCCGGGCTGGCTAAATGCCACTGAAAGTGTGGCGCTACAAGCTGAACTGGGTACTCAGTTAGTCTGGGCGCAGGACAGCATTATGATGTTTGGTAAAAAAGTAAAAATACCGCGCCAACAGGTATGGATGGGCGACAGTCACTGCAGTTATCGTTATTCAGGCACTACTTTTATGCCAGCGCCCTGGCATCCGGCGGTAAAGCAACTTACTGACGAGGTAAGCCGGTTTTTGCAGCAGCCGCTTAACTGCGTATTGCTGAATTTATATGCAAACGGTCAGCAACATATGGGTTGGCATGCTGACAATGAAGCTGAACTGGGCGATGATCCTGTTATCGCCTCTGTCAGTCTTGGCGCTGCGCGGCGTTTTGAGTTAAAACACCGCCGGCAGCATTGGCAACTGGCGCTGGATTTAACGCCCGGTAGTTTGCTGCTGATGGGCCGGGGCTGCCAGCAGCACTGGTTGCACCGCTTGCCAAAGCAAAGTCGGGTAACGGAGGCAAGGCTAAACCTGACCTTTCGTTATATTGCGCCAAAGGTTTAGACAAATTTATTTTTAGTAACGCCACCAGCCCGTTAGTTCGGATTATTTAACTTGACAGCAAAACCTGCTGGCAAGTTTAGCGCAGGCATCTAGAGTTAATTAAAGGAATAAAAAAGGATTAGGGCTATGTTGATTCATACAGCTATTGAGCAGAAGTTACTTAGTGCATTTGATCCTGTGTTCCTTGATGTGGTGAATGAAAGCCACCTGCATAATGTGCCTCAGGGGTCTGAATCGCATTTTAAAGTGGTTATTGTAACACCGGCTTTTAATGGTATGCGCTTGTTACAACGCCACCGGGCAGTTAATGCCATAGTGGCAGAGGAATTGGCAGAGAAGATACATGCATTGGCGTTACATACGTACACACCGTCTGAGTGGTACGAATACTACGCCGAAAAACCACCGGTGTCGCCACGATGCTATGGTGGCAATAAAACTGAAAAAGCGTCGGTATGACGCTTTTTTTCTGTCCGGCGTATATTAATTTTAATCTGGCAGGTAAAACGTGCTGATCAGACCTGTTTTCTGCGGTAAAGTTTTACACTAGCGTCAATTTTGTCGAGACAACAGCAGGAGCTGTCATGGTTATTCAACCGAAAATTCGTGGTTTTATCTGTACTAACGCCCATCCTGTCGGCTGTGCCGAGCATGTAAAAGAACAAATCGAGTATGTAAAAAAAGCCGGCCCTGTAGCCAACGGGCCGAAAAATGTGCTGGTGATTGGCGCCTCTACCGGTTACGGCCTGGCTTCACGTATTACAGCAGCTTTTGGCTCTGGTGCTAAAACCCTGGGTATATTTTTTGAAAAGGAACCCACAGAGAGCAAAACGGCCTCTGCCGGTTGGTATAACACGGCCGCATTTGAACAAGCCGCTCAGGCTGAGGGGCTGTGGAATAAACATATTAATGGTGATGCATTTACTGACGAGTTAAAAGCACAGGCCATTGATATTATCCGCAATGAAATGGGTAAAATCGATCTGGTGGTGTACAGCCTGGCTGCCCCGCGGCGCAAAGACCCGGTCAGTGGCGAAATATTCAGTTCAGTATTAAAACCTATTGGTCAGTCGTACACCGCCAGAACGCTCAATACCAGCAAGCGTGAAATTGAAGAGGTGTCAGTTGAGCCGGCAAACGACGATGAAATTTATCAGACAGTAAAAGTAATGGGTGGTGAAGACTGGGAGCGCTGGTTAAATCAACTGGATGCCGCCGGCGTACTGGCAGATAACTGCCAGACAGTAGCTTACACCTATATTGGTAAAGAGCTGACCTGGCCTATTTATGGTAAAGCCACTATCGGCAAAGCGAAAGAAGATTTAGATCGTGCTGCTGCGGCCATTACTGCTCGGTTAGCCGGTAAGAAAGGTAAGGCGTACGTAGCGTCATTAAAAGCGCTGGTTACTCAGGCCAGTTCTGCTATTCCTATTATGCCGTTGTATATCTCTCTGCTGTATCGTGTCATGAAAGAAGAAGGCACACATGAGGGTTGTATTGAGCAGATTGATGGTTTATTCCGTCAGGGGTTGTACAGTGATACACCTGTAATGGACGAGGCCGGCCGTTTACGTATGGACGGTAAAGAGCTTAGCGCACATATTCAACAGGCAGTAAAAGAGTTATGGGGCCAGGTAACAACAGACAGTATTGATACATTGACTGATTACAAAGGCTATCATAATGAATTCTTGAGGCTATTTGGCTTTGGCTACAGCCATGTTGATTATGATGCAGATGTCTCACCCATGGTACCACTGCAAAACATTGCCGGTTAATTTTACCAGGCCGCCTACGGGCGGCTTTTGTTTATGCGCAAATGGACTAAAGTTGACTAGAATTTGCAGCAGTAAAACGCTAATGTCGCGGCGCTGCCAAGGTAGACCAACGGCCATATAGCCCGGTTGGTTTACCGGAAAATTTGCGTAACAGCATAGATAGGCAGCTGTATTAGTGCTAGAATCCGCGACTTTAATACGTGTATCTGGTTTAAAAATAAACAGTGGGAAACCCTGATAAATAACTCCGGATGCGCTGCGCGGTGAGCAGCTGAAAAACTAGGCCCTGTTTCTTCCCAAAATAGTAGTGCAAGTACGTATGATAAAACTCAAAAAAGGCTTGGACATTCCCCTCGCGGGCAGTCCTAAACAAGAGATCAGTGCGGGCAATACCATTAAAACTGTCGCTGTATTAGGCGAAGAGTATATTGGTATGCGTCCAACCATGTCGGTTGAAGTTGGCGATACAGTAAAGAAAGGCCAGGTACTTTTCGAAGATAAGAAAAATCCGGGTGTTAAGTTTACTGCACCGTTAGCGGGCACCGTCAAAGAGATCAACCGTGGTGCTAAGCGGGTATTACAATCTGTAGTGATTGCTGCAGCAGGTAATGATGCCGTTGAGTTTGCCAAATATTCTGCCGATCAGCTCGCTGGGTTAAGCCGTGAGCAAGTGGTGCAAAATCTGGTGGACTCAGGACTGTGGGTAGCATTTCGCACCCGCCCGTTTAGCCAGACCCCCGCTATTGAAAGTACTCCGCGTGCGATTTTTGTCAATGCCATGGATACCAATCCTCTGGCAGCTGATCCTGCGGTAGTTATTGCTGCTGACAGCGACGCATTTACCCAGGGTTTAACCCTGTTAGCCACGCTGACAGGCGGTAAGCTATACCTGTGTAAGAAAGCCGGCGCTACAGTACCCACTATCAGCAAAGCTGAAGTTGCAGAGTTTGATGGCCCGCACCCTGCAGGTCTGGTAGGAACACATATTCACTTGCTGGACCCGGTAAGTGCGAAAAAGATAGTGTGGCACATCGGTTATCAGGACGTTATTGCGATCGGCAAGTTATTTACCACCGGTGAGCTAAACAGTGAGCGCGTCATCGCCATTGCCGGCCCGGTTGTGAAAAACCCGCGTTTGGTTAAAACCGTACTGGGGGCTTCAACCAGCGAACTGACGGCAGGTGAACTGGCAGATGGCCAGAACCGTATTATTTCCGGTTCAGTGTTAGCCGGTTCCACGGCACATGGCGTGCATGGCTATGTTGGCCGTTACCATACCCAGCTTTCTGTGCTGGCTGAAGGTACTGAGAAAGAGTTCCTGGGCTGGATTGCTCCGGGCGCAACGAAGTTTTCAGTAACCCGTGCTTATTTGTCGCATCTGAATCCGAAGCGGTTGTTCAATATGACTACTACCACGAATGGTTCAGCCCGTGCCATGGTACCGATTGGTAACTATGAACGTGTGATGCCACTGGATATTCTGCCTACGCTGCTGCTGCGTGATATGGTGTCGGGTGACACTGACGGTGCAGTATCCTTAGGTTGTCTGGAATTAGACGAAGAAGATCTGGCGTTGTGTACCTTTGTGTGTCCGGGTAAGTATGACTATGGCACCATTTTGCGTAGTTGCCTGACGACCATTCAGAAGGAAGGCTAATCATGAGTTTGAAGCATTTTTTAGAGCGCATTGAGCCGTCTTTTGAGAAAGGCGGTAAATATGAAAAGTGGTATGCGCTGTATGAAGCTATTGCCACTGTCCTTTATACTCCGGGTCTTGTTACGAAAAACGGTACTCACGTGCGTGACAGTATCGATTTAAAACGCATCATGATCTTTGTCTGGCTGGCGTTATTCCCGGCGCTGTTTTTTGGTATGTACAATATTGGTCATCAGGCAGTTATCGCTCTGCAGGCTGGTTTTGGTACACCAGATACCTGGCAGGTTGCTATTTATCAGGCCTTAGGTGGTGAGTTGACAGCACAGTCAGGCTGGGGCAGTAAAATGTGGTATGGTGCCGTTTGGTTCCTGCCTATTTATGCCGTAACCTTTATTGTTGGTGGTTTTTGGGAAGTATTGTTTGCTTCAGTGCGTAAGCATGAAGTGAACGAAGGCTTCTTTGTTAGTTCTATCCTGTTTGCCCTGATCCTACCGGCAACCATTCCGCTGTGGCAGGTAGCACTGGGTATTACTTTCGGTGTTGTGGTAGCCAAAGAAGTGTTTGGTGGTACTGGCCGTAACTTCTTAAACCCTGCCTTAGCAGGCCGTGCTTTCCTGTTCTTTGCTTACCCGGCGCAAATTTCCGGTGATGCAGTGTGGACAGTCGCTGATGGTTACTCAGGTGCGACCTGGTTAAGTAAAGCGGCTTCAGGTGATTTAGATTACTCTGCCAATATGCAACTTTGGTGGGACGCTTTCTATGGTTTTATTCCGGGATCTGTCGGTGAAACCTCAGTATTAGCACTGTTAATTGGTGGTTTAGCCCTGATTTACTTCCGCATTGCCTCCTGGCGCATTGTTGCTGGTGTAATGGTCGGTATGGTGTTAACAGCGTACTTGTTCAATGCTATTGGCTCTGAATCTAATGCCATGTTTGCTATGCCGTGGCACTGGCACTTAGTACTGGGTGGTTTTGCTATTGGTATGTTCTTTATGGCAACCGATCCGGTATCAGCCTCTTTTACCGATCAGGGTAAATGGGCGTACGGTATTTTAATTGGCTTTATGGTGGTGATGATCCGTGTAGCTAACCCGGCATACCCTGAAGGTATGATGTTAGCCATATTGTTCGCGAACCTGTTTGCGCCATTATTCGATTTCTTCGTGGCTCAGGCCAATATCAAGCGGAGGCTGGCACGTAATGTCTAGTAATAACGATAGCATCAGCAAAACGCTGATCGTAGTCATCTCTCTATGTTTAGTCTGTGCGGTTGTGGTATCCACTGCAGCGGTTCAACTACGCCCGCAGCAAACAGCAAATAAACTGCTCGATTCACAAAAAAACGTGTTGGCAGTGACCGGTTTGCTGACGGGTAGCAATGTTGCTGAGCTTTACAGCAAACACATTGTTGAGCGTTTTGTTGATCTGGACAGCGGCGATTTTGTTGAAAAGCCAGCAAATTATGATTACCGCAAGTTTATGAAAGACCCGAAAGAAAGCACGCGCCTGGTAGGGCAGGATGACTTAGCCTCGATCAAAACCCGGGCAAATATCGCACCTGTGTACCTGGCCTATGAAAACGGTGTTGACTCTGGTGAGTTAACGTCAATTGTATTGCCAATTCATGGCTACGGTTTATGGTCTACTATGCATGCTTTCCTGGCTCTGGCTCCGGATGGCGCGACTATACAAGGCCTTAACTACTATGAGCAGGGTGAAACCGCCGGCTTGGGTGGCGAAGTGCAAAACCCAAACTGGGTCAAGCAGTTTGAAGGTAAAAAACTGTTAGATGCCTCTGGTTCACCTGCCATTAAAGTTCGCAAACCGGGTAATGCCAGCCCTGACTCAACCTATGAAGTTGACGGCTTATCAGGCGCAACGTTAACGGCTAATGGTGTACAGAACACTTTCGATTTCTGGGCAGGTTCCAAAGGTTTTGCGCCTTTCCTGGCCAAAGTTCGTGATGGAGCATTAAACAATGGCTAATGCAAAAGAGATTAAAACCGTTCTTTTTGGACCGGTATTTGCTAATAACCCCATTGCACTACAGGTACTGGGTATCTGTTCTGCACTGGCGGTAACCACAAAAATGGATAAAGCCCTGGTAATGTGTATTGCACTTACGCTGGTAACGGCTTTTTCTAACTTTTTTATCTCGTTAATTCGTAATCATATACCGTCCAGCGTGCGCATTATCGTGCAGATGACCATTATTGCATCTCTGGTAATCGTAGTAGACCAGCTGTTAAAAGCTTTTGCTTACGATGTGGCCAAAGAACTATCGGTATTTGTTGGTCTTATCATTACCAACTGTATCGTTATGGGTCGGGCTGAAGCCTTTGCAATGAAGAGCAAGCCAGGTATCAGCTTCCTTGACGGTATCGGTAATGGTTTAGGTTACAGCGTGGTGCTGATGACAGTAGCTTTTATCCGCGAATTAGGTGGTTCAGGTACGGTATTTGGTATCGAAGTTATGCCACTGGTAAAAGATGGCGGCTGGTATCAGCCAATGGGCTTGCTGTTAATGCCACCAAGTGCCTTTATTATTATCGCGGCGTTTATCTGGGTACTGCGCACCTTCCGCACTGAACAAGTCGAGAAGGCATAAGGAGCTGTAGATGGAACATTATATAAGCTTATTTATCCGCGCAGTGTTTATTGAAAACCTGGCGTTGTCGTTCTTCCTTGGTATGTGTACCTTTATTGCCGTATCGAAAAAAATCACCACATCTTTTGGCTTGGGTGTGGCAGTGGTTGTGGTTTTAGGTATTTCGGTACCGGTCAATAACCTGGTGTATCAAAATCTGCTGGCTCCGGGTGCATTAGCCTGGGCTGGTTTCCCGGAGGCTGATTTAAGTTTCCTGGGCTTTTTAACTTATATCGGTGTTATTGCTGCGTTGGTACAAATTCTGGAAATGACGTTGGATAAGTTTTTCCCGGCATTGTACAACGCCTTAGGTATCTTCCTGCCGTTAATCACCGTTAACTGCGCTATTTTCGGTGCGGTAGCCTTTATGGTTGAGCGTGATTACAACTTCGGTGAAAGCGTAGTGTTTGGCCTGGGTAGCGGGATTGGCTGGATGTTGGCTATTACACTGCTGGCAGGTATTCGTGAGAAGTTAAAGTACGCAGATATTCCACATGGTTTACGTGGTCTGGGTATTACTTTCTTAGTAGTGGGTTTGATGGGCTTTGGCTTTATGTCATTCTCTGGCGTATCACTGTAAGGGGTAAGGGAACACAAGATGGAAAACTTAGATATTATTCTTGGCGTTGCCATGTTTACTCTGGTGGTTCTGGCCTTGGTGGTTATCATACTGGTAGCTAAATCCAAGCTGGTAGCCTCAGGTGACATTACCATCAGTATTAATGGCGACCCAAGTAAAGCGATAAAAACCAAAGCTGGCGGCAAATTGCTGGGAGCACTGGCAGATAACGGTATTTTCTTGTCATCTGCCTGTGGTGGTGGTGGTTCTTGTGGTCAGTGCCGGGTGCACGTAAAAGCCGGTGGCGGTGAAATTCTGCCCACTGAACTTGGCCACATTACTAAAGGTGAAGCCCGCGAAGGTTGCCGTTTGTCCTGTCAGGTGAATGTAAAATCTGACATGGAAATTGAAGTTGAAGAGGAAATCTTCGGTATCAAAAAATGGGACTGTACTGTTATTTCTAATGATAACAAGGCCACTTTTATTAAAGAGCTGAAACTGCAGATCCCGGATGGCGAGTCTGTGCCGTTCCGCGCCGGTGGTTATATTCAGATTGAAGCGCCGGCCCACCATGTAAAGTACAAGGATTTTGACATCCCTGAGCAATACCGTGGTGACTGGGAACGCTTTAAGTTCTTCAGCCTGGAGTCAAAAGTAGACGACGAAACTATTCGTGCATACTCAATGGCGAACTATCCGGAAGAAGAAGGCATTATTATGCTGAACGTGCGTATTGCTACGCCGCCGCCAAATAATCTAACGTTACCGTGCGGTAAGATGTCATCTTATATCTGGAGCCTGAAAGAAGGCGATAAAGTGACTATTTCTGGCCCCTTTGGTGAGTTCTTTGCCAAAGAAACTGAAGCAGAAATGGTGTTTATCGGTGGTGGTGCCGGTATGGCGCCAATGCGCTCGCACATTTTTGACCAGCTACGCCGGTTAAAATCGAAACGTAAAATTACCTTCTGGTATGGTGCCCGCTCTAAGCGTGAAATGTTCTACGTAGAAGATTTCGATATGCTGGCGGCAGAAAATGACAACTTCGAGTGGCATGTAGCGTTATCAGATCCACAACCAGAAGATAACTGGACCGGTTATACAGGTTTTATTCATAATGTTATTTATGAAAACTATCTGAAAAATCATAAAGCGCCGGAAGATTGTGAGTTCTATATGTGCGGCCCGCCGATGATGAATAAAGCGGTTATCAATATGCTTAAAGATCTTGGCGTAGAAGATGAAAACATTCTGTTAGACGACTTCGGTGGTTAACAGTTAAGTAAAACCAGCAGGGGCACCGTAACAGGTTGCCCCTTCTGCTATCAGGAACCTTTATGTCCCGTGTTTCTTTGCTGAAAAACTGGCTGGCTCTTATCGGGCTGGCCATTTTAGTTTCATGCAGCCCGTCAACTCCGCCGACTGAGCAATATCAGTTAAACGGTAACACGATGGGCACTTACTATGTGGTGAAATTTTATTCCGACACTGCAGTTGATAAAACGGCCTTGCAACAGCAGATTGATATTGAACTGGAACTGGTAAACGACTTAATGTCTACCTACCGGCCTGAATCGGAGCTAATGCGTTTTAACCGCCACCGCGACGGCAGCGTTTTTCCGCTGTCGCCACAAACCCACACTGTAGTGGCAGAAGCGCTACGTATTGCACAGCAGACACAGGGCGTGTTGGATGTGACAGTTGGCCCCTTGGTAGAGCTATGGGGCTTTGGTGCCAGAGGCCGTATAGAGCATGCTCCGGATGATGCGGTAATAGAACAAACCCGTGCTGCGGTTGGCTATGATAAGTTGGCGCTTACAGCTCAAGGTTTGCAAAAAACTGTACCTGAACTTGCCGTTGATTTATCTACCATAGCAAAAGGTTTTGGTGTAGATCAGGTAGCGGCGATACTGGAACAAAACGGTATTACTAATTATCTGGTAGAAATTGGTGGCGAAATGCGTTTAAAGGGCGTTAAGCCTGAGCAACAGCCGTGGAAAATTGCGATTGAAAAGCCCGTTAATAACGACCGTGCCGTGCAACGTATTTTAGTACCTGGCGATATCGGTGTGGCAACCTCCGGTGACTACCGGAATTACTTTGAAGAGAATGGCATACGTTATTCGCATTTACTCGATCCGCGTACTGGCAAACCAATTAACAACCGTACCGTATCGGTTACGGTATTACACCCGTCCTGTATGACAGCAGACGGCTATGCTACAGCGCTTAATGTCATGGATTCGCAAGAGGCACTGGCTTTTGCCAACCAGCATGGTATTGCGGTTTTACTGGTGGTTAAAACAGACGATGGCTATACAGAGCTTAGCTCTGAAGCTTTTGAGCCTTATTTAAAACAATAGCGGAGTGGTTATGACTATTTTTTTATTAACTTTTGGTTTGTTTTTGCTGGTGATGATCGCTATGGCCGTTGGTTATCTGTTACAGCGTAAAACAATTGCCGGTAGCTGTGGTGGCCTGGGCGCAGTAGGTATAGAAAAAGCCTGTGACTGCGATAAACCTTGCGAAAAACGGCAACAGCGGCTGGATAAAGAAAAATTCTGGCAGCAGAATAAAATTATCTGAGCAAATTATTTTATCCGTTTTTACTAAAGCTGGCATCTTGCCAGCTTTTTACATTAGAGGAAGAGCACCTTGCTGGACAGACTCTTTGCACTTAGTGCCCGCGGCACATCGGTTAAACGTGAGGCCGTAGCGGGTTTAACGACCTTTATGGCTATGTCATATGTGTTGTTTGTTAACCCGTCCATGCTGGCACAAACTGGTATGGATCAGGCGGCAGTCTTTGTTGCTACCTGTTTGGCTGCTGCCTTAGGTTGCCTGTTAATGGGCCTGCTGGCCAACTTGCCGGTAGCGTTGGCACCGGGTATGGGGCTGAATGCCTTTTTCACTTATGTGATAGTGATTGAGCAGGGGCATAGCTGGCAAACCGCACTGGCGTGTGTATTTTTCTCCGGTTGTTTGTTTTTGCTGCTGAGTATTTTCAAAATCCGTGAGTGGATTATCAACAGTATACCGTTGCCGCTGAAGATGGGCATAGCTGCCGGTATTGGTATGTTTCTGGCGCTGATAGCGCTTAAAACCGCCAATATTATTGTGGCCAGCCCGGCTACGCTGGTAACCCTGGGAGATTTACACAGCCCACAAGTATTATTAGCCGTGGCAGGTTTTTTTATTATTTTTGCTCTGGCACACCGGGGGTGGCACAGTGCGGTGTTAATCAGTATTTTGCTGGTAACTGCTGCTGCATGGTGGCTTGGTGATACCCGGTTTACCGGTATAGTCGCGCTACCGCCATCAATAGCCCCTACTTTTATGCAACTGGACTTTGCCGCAGCCCTTAAGTTGAGTATGTTACCGGTTATTTTAAGCCTGCTGTTTCTGGATTTATTTGATACCTCCGGCACTCTGGTCGCGGTAAGCCATAAAGCGGGTTTAATGCAAAAAAACGGCACAGTACCGGATCTGAACAAAGCGCTGATTGCAGACAGCAGTGCTACCATTGCCGGCGCACTGTTTGGTACCTCCACCACCACCAGCTATGTAGAGAGTACCAGTGGGGTAGCAGCAGGTGGCCGTACCGGGCTTATGGCAGTAGTGACTGGTTTGCTATTTCTGGCCACATTGTGGTTTTCACCCTTGGCCGCTATGGTGCCATCTTACGCTACAGCCGGTGCCTTGCTGTATGTGGCTACTTTAATGCTTGGCAGCCTGAAGCATGTAGAGTGGGACGATATGATCCAAGCCGTGCCGGTGTGCGTTGTGTTAATTATGATGCCGCTGACGTTCTCTATTTCAGATGGTATCGGTATGGGGTTTATCAGTTATGCTGTGTTATGTTTAGTTACTGGTAAGTTACAGCAAACTACACTCAGTGTCTGGATACTGGCACTGATATTTCTGGCCAAATTTATCTGGGGATAATAAGCAATGAAACTTAGCTTAGTTACTACTACACTGCTATTGCTGCTAGCGGCTTTACCGTTACAGGCTGACCGTTTTAAAGATATACAGATAGAAGAAACGAAACTGGCAGACAACCTGTACATGTTGTCTGGTGCCGGTGGCAATATGGCTACCTTAATTGCCGGTGATAAGGTGTTGCTGGTCGATACGCAATATGCTGAATTAGCGGGTAAAATTCAAACTAAGTTATTGCAGTTAAGCGCAAATAAACCCCTGACAACCCTCATTAATACTCATCTGCATGGTGATCATGTCGGCGGTAACAGTGTACTTGCAGCCAATATTGATATTATTGCCCATAGCAACGTATTAAGCCGTTTAACACAGGATGCAAAATTTCCGCGCAATGGTTTGCCGAAAATCACCTTTAGTGACCAGCTTAGCTTACAGTTAAACGGCCAGACAGTCAGGCTGGACTACATGCCGCCAAGCCATACTGACGGTGATATTGTGGTCTGGTTTGAACAAGCCAATGCGGTACATTTCGGTGATTTGTTGTTTGAAGGCCGGTTTCCGTTTATTGATGTCAGCAACGGCGGTTCGGTTAAAGGTTATATTGACAATACCCGCACGCTTATCGGCATGCTAAACGAGCAGACTAAAGTTATCCCCGGCCATGGCCGGTTAACAGACAAAGCCGGTGTGCAACGTTCTCTGGATATGATGGAAGCCACGCTGGCAGTGGTGCAAGGGTATAAAGCAGCCGGTATGACCGAGCAGCAGGCGGTAGACAAGGGGCTGGGCGAGCAATGGCAAGGCTGGCACTGGAACTTTATTACCGAAGAGCGCTGGATCAAAACCTTGTATCATGCCGATGTAAACTAGCGCTTGTGGCGTTGTCATATGCTGGTTATGCTGTAGCGATGAAAAATATGCAAAGCCGGTAAGGCTTTGCCTGTGAGCCAGGACAGGGATGAGGTTACGCGAAACGCTCGTTGCTTATATGTTGCCATTGCTGGTATTACCGGTAATGGCTTTTGGCTATCTGGCGTACCAGTTCAGCAAGCAACATTTACAACAGGAAGCTTATTTTAAAGCAGAGCAGGCGTTGTTCAGACAACAAACCGAGCTAACGCAGTTTTTGTTGCAGCAACAAACCCGGCTTGCCATGCTGGCACAAAGCCCCCTGCTACAGCAGCATATCGTGCAACGTAGCAATACTACACTGACACCGTTAGAGCAGCAGTTTAATCAATATGTAATGGCTGATCAGCATATTGTGGCCCTTAAGCTGGTGAACCTGAACGGTGAGTACGAAACCCAGTTACCAGCCAAAGCCGAAGTGTCCGGTATCCCCAACCGGTTTCGTAATGAATACTTCTCGTCACTGCAGGCTATGGTAGATGAATCAGGCTATTTTTTAGCCCGTGACAACGACAGCAAAAACCTGCAGCTGTTTTTTGCGCATAAGCTGTATGCCGGCTCAGTTAGTGAGTCCCGCCGGTTGTGGGGATATCTGGTGGTTGCTGTCAAACCGCAACTGCTGTCTGATATTGTTAAGTATCAACATACGCCTAACAGCGTTACCTTATTGATCAGTAAAAGCGCCACAGTGACGTATGCCAACACACCGGCATTAATTGGCAGTGCTTTTGCGCCGACTAATTTTCGCGCTATCCAGCAAAGTATTGATGCTGATAAGTTCAAGCCGGTGATCTTGCTTGGGCAAACACGGCTATTGCTGGGCAAAAGCCTGCCGGGCTCTTTTCAGCTGTTATATGGCCTGGATGAGAGCGAACTGTACCGCCAGCAGAAAATGCTGTCGCTGGTACTGGTGCTGATGACATTGCTGGTTTGCCTTATGTTGCCCTTGCTGGTGTACTGGCTATTGATCCGCAATGTATTTGAACCGATTAAACAACTGACAGCGGCGAAAACAGCAGTAGGGCGGGGAGATCTGTCTACTTTACTGGAAGTGACCAAGCAGGATGAACTGGGCGACATGTTCGCTGCTTTTAATGTTATGGTCCGTCAGCTACGGGTGTATCGCGAACGGGAACGTGCTTATAAACAGCAGTTGGAAGACAAAGTACTGCGCCGTACGCAGGATTTAGCCCGCGCCAATGATGACTTAGCCGCAGCGAACCAGGAATTGATCCTGGCCCGTGAAACAGCCGAACAGGCTAACCGGCTGAAAAGCGTGTTTCTGGCTAATATGAGCCATGAGATCCGTACTCCGCTTACTGCCATTATTGGCTTCTCAGAGCAAGCGCAGACCGAACCTGATAACGACAGGCGGCAAAATTATTTGCAGCGGGTACTGAAAAGCGGTGATCACTTGCTTGGATTAATTAATGATATTCTGGACTTATCTAAGATAGAAGCAGAAAAACTGGAGCTGTTGCACGAGCATTTTAACTGCTTAGCATTGATTGATGATGTTTTTCAGTTAACCCGTAGTCAGGGCGAAGCGAAAGGGCTGACCTGTCAGCTAGACTTGCAATTTCCGTTACCGCTGATGCTGTATAACGACGTATTACGCTTTCGGCAGGTGTTGTTAAACTTAACCAGTAACGCTGTCAAGTTTACCCAAAAAGGCAAAATAGTTATCAGTGTGTCTTTCGACGCCATTCAGCAACAGCTGTCAATTAAAGTAAAAGATACCGGGATCGGAATGTCTGCAGAAGAGCAGGGCCGCATTTTCCAGCCTTTTGTGCAGGCAGATGCCACGGTAACCCGTCATTTCGGCGGTACCGGGCTTGGCTTGTGTATTTCAAAAAAACTGATGCAGCAAATGCGTGGTGATATACAGGTTGAAAGTGTAAAAGGTATTGGTAGCTGTTTTGAGCTGCAATTTGACTGTTCAGGCCAGTTAACTGAGCTGGTGCAGTCTTTTTCAAGAGAGACTCAGGTAGCTTCGCAAAATGCCCAAACCGTTGCGGTGCAGCAACTGCATATATTAGTGGCCGAAGATAACCCGGACAATCAGCTACTACTGCAGCTAATGCTGGAAAAAGCCAATACCAGCTGCGTACTGGTAGATAACGGCCATAAGGCAGTAGAGCGAGCTTTGGCGGAAGATTTTGATCTGATTTTTATGGATATGCAAATGCCGTTAATGGGCGGCGAAGAAGCAACGCAGTTAATCCGTCATGCCGGTATTGATACGCCGGTAATTGCTGTAACAGCAAATGTGATGACCGAAGATCTTGAGCGCTACAAGCGGGCGGGTTGCCAAAGCTTGCTGGCAAAACCGGTTAACCATAAAGAGCTTATGGCACTGTTGGCAAAGTATACTAACCAGACGATATCAGCTTTAAACAGCCTGGAACAGCAATTGGCACAGGATCCGCAAATGCAAGCGTTAAAGTGCCAGTTTGCTAACCAGTTACCGCAATTGTATCAAGAGCTGGAACAGTACTTTAACACCACACAGTGGCGTGAGCTGGCATTTGCAGCTCACAGCCTTAAAGGCAGTGCGGGTAGTATGGGATATCCGCAGCTTACCCGGCTGGCTGGCGAACTTGAAGTGGCGGCCAACAGGCAACAGCAGGACGAATGCCGGCAACTGCTGACACAGATACTAGTGAATATTCAGGCAGATAATGAGAATAACACCGTTTCTGATGTCTGATAATTTTACATATGCCCCACAATTGGCGCACAATAACCACCTGCCAGCGTTTATAGAGTGCAAAGTGAACCATGGCACCTATACTGAGCTGATAGTACAACATATTGATCAGGCAGTTAATTCTGTCTTTGCCTACTAATCCGGAGCCTTTTTATGCCAGCACAGCAGCAGTTGCTTCAGATCCTTGAACGTAAAATACAACAAGATCAGCTGATATTGCCGACATTACCGGATGTTGCATTGACAGTACGGCGCAGGGCCACTGAGCCAAATGTCAGCCTGCAGGAGATGGCAGATGTTATAGCGCAAGACCCGGCACTGGCAGCCCGGATGATAAAAGTGGCTAATAGTGCTTTTATGGGCCGTTCGATCAAGGTTTCTACGCTGAATCAGGCTGTCACGCGCATTGGGCTTAGCCAGATCCGTAATATTGCCATTGCTATGGCACTGGAGCAGGTATTTGTATCTAAACATAAACAAGTGCAGCAACAACTGGATGCATTGTGGCAAAGCAGTGTACAGGTAGCCAGTGTCGCAGTGGCGTGTTTGTCTTACTACAATAGCCGTGAGGCGCGTACCGGTTTAAATAAAGACGTACTGACATTAATGGCGTTGGTGCACAATATTGGCGCTTTGCCTATCGTTGCCGAAGCAGAGCGGCAGGAAGCACTACTTGGTGATCCGCGTTTCTTACTGCATCTGGCAACCAGTTTGTCTGCTGATGTCAGTCTTCGGATCATGTATGCCTGGGCTTTCGCTGAACCATTTCAGCAGATGGCATCAAGCTGGCAAAAACTGCAGCCAGACAAACCAGGGCCTGGGTACACTGATTTTATCCGTTTGGCGGTAATTGCCAGAGATGGCTATGCAGATAAAGAGCTGCAGCAGCGTTTACTGCGGTATTATATGACGATGCAGATGGTACCCCAGCAAGATTTTATGCAACATCCTGATATACAAGCAGTATATCAGGATGTGCGTGCTGTTTTCAGTTAGGCTGAACCGCTATTCAGCCGTGCTGAGTTGCTGGCTGATGTTCAGTAATGCTTTATTCAGCGCTGCAGCCATTAACATCAGATCGGCATCCAGCCTTGCTGGCAGATCTTCCCAGCCCAGTTCATCGTTCTGGCTGGTTAGCAAATCGTGGAATTTGATCCGTTTTATTGCACCGTCATCGGTGATTTGCAGTGACAAGCCTTCGCTTTGTTCCAGGCTGATGCTGGTTACCAGTTTATCCTGTAAGTGGCTTTGCACTTCATCAGCAGTCAACAGATGATTACTGAATTTAACTTTGGCACCTTCTTCATCGGGTGCTTTAAGTTCAGCATCGCTACCTTGCACAAAACCTTGCGGTAATGCCTGATTTTGCAACCACAGTTGTAAACTGGCATTTAGCTTATGGTTATCAAGCCATGGTAACGCAGGCAGCGAACCCAGTGCTTTACGTAACAATGCCAATACATCTTCTGCTTTGCCGGCACTGCTGGTGTTGATCACCAGCCACTGGTTTTGTGGGTCATAGTAGCCCTGTGTTAAAGAAGAGCGGCTAAAGGCTCTTGGTAACAAGCTCAGCTGCAACTCTTCTTTCAGGCTTTGTTTTTCTTTGCGGCTGAGTGGCCGGCCTTTTTCCTGTTCCAGCGCCTCCAGTTTAGGCTGCATTTCTTCGTTTATTACCGCTGCCGGCAGTATTTTTTCCTGCCGTTTTACTGCAAAAAATACTAAGTGCTCGCACTGATGACAGTATTGTTTAATGCTATGGTGCAGCGGAAAACTAAACCCCGTTCTGACCGCTTCCTGCGCGGTGAGCGGGGTAAATTTGAATTCAGTAAGGGCTTGCTCCCACTCAGCAACATCAGTACTCAGTGGTGCACTGAGCTTATAAACACGAACATTCTTAAACCACATAATTCACTCTGAACAATAAATCCGGAGCGGCAGTATAACGTGGATCAGCCTGAGATTTTCAGGTTTTTTGGAAAGCAGATATGGTAGTGCAAACCTTTGCCCGGTTCACTGTCTACCTGAATACTGCCGCCCAATGTCTGGCGTACCAGGTTGTAAGTGATATGGGTACCTAAGCCACTGCCGCCTTGATCACGTTTGGTGGTAAAGAAAGGATGAAACAGTTTTTCCAGTTGCTCCGGGGGCAAGCCTTTACCATTGTCACTGTACTTAATGTCCACATTGTCATCTTCGTCCAGCACGGTAATGCGGATCAGACCATTGTCCATATCTTCAAAACCATGGATCAGGGAGTTCATCAGTAAGTTGGTAAAAATTTGCGAAATTGCGCCAGCCGGGCAATTCAGCATAATGTTGTCCGGGCAGTTTACTTCGATGTGGTGGTGGGTCTTTTTAAAGTTAGGCTGCAAGGACCGGATAACTTCGTGCAGGTATTCAGCCAGATTTATCGTTCGTATGGCTTCGCTGGTTTGATCTACGGCAATTTGCTTAAAGCTGGCAATCAGTTCTGAGGCACGGATCAGGTTTGATTGCAGCAGTTCAGAGCCTTGCTTGGCCTCTTCGATAAAATGCTCCAGTGCTTTGGGCGACAAGGTTTTGTCATGATATGCCAGTTCCAGCGCATGAATTTTCTCAGCCAGGAAACTGGTTGCAGTAACGCCTATGCCAACAGGAGTATTCACTTCATGGGTAATACCAGCGACCAGGCCGCCAAGCGCAGCCATTTTTTCTGACTGTACCAGCCTGTCTTGCGCCTGTTTTAAATTATCGACAATTTTTTCCAGCTCGGTTTGCTTACTGCGCAGTGCATCTTCAGTATGGCGGCGGCGCTCTATTTCTTCACGCAGGCTTTGTTGCTTTACTTCCAGCTCTTGTTTTTGTTGTTGCAAGTCCATCATTGCCTGGCTCAGGCCTGAGGTTTTACGCGCAACTTCCTGCTCTAACATCAGGTTTTGCTGGTCCAGCTTCTCATTTGACAGCATCAGCTGTTTTTGTGTGGTTTCTAACTGATGTTTGTAGTCTTGTACCCGGCCAATCAAACGGTTAAAAGCATCTGCCATAACACTTAATTCTGACGTGTCGCCATGTTGTATTTCGACTTTGGCACCATCAAGCTGGTCCAGTTCTAAATCTTCAATCTGTTGTGTCAGCTCTGTTAGTGGTACAGTAAGTTGTCTGCGAAACGCCAGTAAAAACAATATAATAAGAAAAGTGGTTTTAAGCATCGCATTACCGATCAGGAAATAAATACCCACTTTTATTCTGTCGATCACCACAGCGCGGCTGGAAAACAGCGTGACATCGCCTACCTGGGTTGCCCGGCCGGAAAATTCAAAAATAAGTGGGAAAGTATAGCCAAAAATACCGGATTGCTGCTCGGTAAGGCGTACGCCTTCCCTGACCAACTGGGTACTAAAACGCTCTTTTATATCAATATAACGGCCCAGTTGAGTGATGACTGCGCCGCTGTCATCCCGTACGATAATGCCTTCTATTGCCGGTATTGCCAGTAAACCATCGGCAATAATCAATGCCTGCTGGGTATTCAGCTCCCATATTGCACGCGTCAGGCTGCCAGAGAAGGTTTGTTGCAGGGTTTCAAGTTCGCCGTTGATATGATTCTTAGTATTAAAATACTCCGCAACAATTTGTCCCAGTGTTACTACAAATGTCAGGATAAAATAAACTGACAACACCTTAGTCAGGAGCTTACGGGATAAGCTTTTATGTTGCATGAATTAACCTTGAGTAACGAAACATTATTAGTATTATACCGCTACCATAACCAATAACCTGAACTTTGAAAATAGCATTACAGTGGGATACGGTTAGTTGTTGCAGCTTATGTCAGCTATTTATAGCTCAGATATTGCTTTATAGCGGCACCCTGTATATATTTTTTAACCTGTTTACGCCAATTCATTATAATAATACAGGCTGCTGTAAATGGCTTTAACCGCACTTATCTGTGACGATTCCCTGCTTGCCCGGAATCAACTGAAAAAATCTCTGCCATCAGTTTTTGATGCCGACATTCTTACCGCCGGTAACGGAGTAGAAGCCCTTACTATCCTGAGAACACGTGAAGTTGGGCTGGTATTTCTTGATTTAACGATGCCGGAGCTTGACGGGGTGGGAGTGCTGGAGGCCATCAAAGCTGAGGCTATGGACTGTCTGGTTATTGTGGTTTCTGCTGATATTCAGCCGGAAATGCAAAAACGCGTTATGGAGCTTGGCGCGCTGGCATTTGTACAGAAACCGGCCACAGCCGATAAACTTGCTGCTGTTATGCACAAGTACGGTTTGATATGACAGAACTGCATTTCAGTGATGTACAGCGTGATTGCCTGCAAGAGTTGGTCAATGTGGCTATGGGGCAGGCCAGTGACAAGCTGGCGCGTTACCTCGGTACTTTTGTGCATTTGCAGGTGCCGTCTATTGCTCTGGTAGAGGCCACACTGTTATCGCAGCATTTTGCCAACCGCTATCAGCAACAAAGCGCAACATTGGTAAGCCTGGGTTTTTTTGGTGATCAGGGGCTGCGCGGTGAAACCATTATGCTGTACCAGCTGGCCAATGCCGGGGTTATTGCCCGCTTGCTGGGTTACAGCGATGATGCCGTTTCTGAAGCTGAAATGTTGACCGATATCAGCTCAGTGCTGACAACCACCTTTTTAAGCGGGCTGGCAGAGCAACTGGAAAATAGTTTTTCTTACGCTGCGCCCCGTATTTTATCAAGCCGCGATCAGTATTTTGCTGACAAACTGGCCTACACGGCTGAGCAGTGGCAATTGGCACTGCAGGTTGATATCCGTTATCAGTTAACCGATTACAGTTTCAACTGCGACATGATTCTGCTTATTCCCGGAGAGGCGGTATTGCGGCTGCGTCAGACGCTGGATAACATTCTGGCAGAATTTTGATGCAACTGGACTGGCTTCTGCAACCTTTACTCACTCAGCTTAATACCGGTGTGCTGGTATTGGATGCGCAATACCGGGTGGTATTTTTTAACCAGTTTATTGCCCGGCGTGCTGAGCTTGATCTGGCTAAAGTACAGGGTAACTTACTGGAAGATGTGTTTGCAGATTTACCGATAGCCTGGCTCAAGCGCAAACTGGACAGCGTATTGCATTTGCAGGTACCGGCGTTTAGCAGTTGGGAGCAGCGACAGTACATTATTAAACTTGCCCACCTGCGGCCCCTTAGCAGTGACAGCCAGTATATGGCGCAGAACTGCAGTATGCTGCCTCTTACTGCGCCTGATGGCGTATCGCGCTACATTTGTTTGTTGATTGAAGATGCTACCGACGCTTATGTGTATCAGCAGCAATTGCAGCAAAGTGTCATGCAACTGGAACACGCTAACCGCACCGACGGTTTAACCGGGGTGTATAACCGCCGCTACTGGCAGCAGCAGCTGGGATATGAAATTCAGCGTGCCGGGCGTTATCAGCATCCGCTATCTTTGTTGTTGTTTGACCTGGATAAATTTAAAGATATTAATGATCAATATGGTCACCAGGGCGGCGATTTTGTGTTGGTTGAATTGTCCCGTTTAATTGGTTCATTACTCAGAGACACAGATTTATTCGGCCGTTATGGCGGCGAGGAATTTGGCGTTATCTTACCTGATACCGGCATGACAGGTGCATTGCAAGTGGCTAACCGGATTTGCGACACTGTCGCCCGGCATAAAATGTTGTACAACCAGCAGACACTTAAAGCCACAATCAGTATTGGTGTGGTGTCTTATTTTGACCAAAGCATTGATGAGCTGATCCGGCGCGCCGACACAGCGCTGTACTGTGCCAAACGTCAGGGACGCAACAGAGCGGTTGTTTACCAGCCTGAGCTGGAAGGGTACCTTAAAAAGGTAAAATAATCACAGCTAAAAATTAGCCGTTGACAGACGTCTACAAGTCTGTGCATAGTGAAGCCATGAAAATAAAAACCACGACACTCACCACCATTATTATTACCACCAACCCTTCGGGGTAGGAGGTCGGCGGTGTGTTGTCTGTAAAAAAGACCCGTGACCTCAAATGTCACGGGTCTTTTTTTTGGCTCTGTTATGCGGAGCTGTTGCCGAATAACCAGGTCTCGCGATAACTGACAATAACAGTAAATTAAGCGAAGGAGTTTAAAATGAGGGTGCTCAAGTTTGGCGGATCGTCACTGGCGTCAGTAAGCCGTTTTGCCGGGGTTGCACAGATAGCGCAACAGCAAACGGCAACAGACAGTATTTGTCTGGTGTTATCAGCGCCGCAGGGCGTAACCAATACGCTGGTTGAGCTAACCGATTTAGCTTATTTGGGGTCGGATTTCAGCCCGTTATTGCTGCAGTTGCAGCAGCGCTATCAGGCGCTGGCCAGCGAAGCTCTGGCGTTATTTCCCACAGCGGAATTAAGCGGTTTAAAAGAGGTTATCAGCCAGCAACATAAGCAATTGCAGGCCCAGCTTACCGGTATTCAGTTACTCAGACATTGTCCGGACCATATTAAAGCGCAAATTCTGGGGTTGGGCGAGCAATTCAGCGTTGCCCTGATGACTGCGCTCTTAAGTGCTAAACAGCTGCAGGTGGTTGCACTGGATGGTGTAAAACTGGTGAAAAGCAGCGGTGATTATTTAAACGCCACGGCAGATATTGCTGCATCAGAACTGACGTTACAACATGCTATTGCCAGCCAGAGTGCACAGGTGTACGTGATTGCCGGTTTTGTTTCCAGTAATGCACAGGGCGAAACATGCTTGCTGGGGCGTAACGGCTCTGATTACTCCGGTGCTATTGTTGCCGCCAGTATCCGCGCCAGCGCCTGCGAGATTTGGACCGACGTAGATGGTGTCTATAGCGCTGATCCACGCCAGGTCAAAAATGCCAAGCTAATTGACCGATTGTCTTACGACGAAGCAATGGAGTTATCATATTTTGGTGCCAAGGTATTACACCCGAAAACTATAGGCCCACTGGCGCGGTACAATATTACCTGTTTTATTAAAAACACCCTTAATCCATCAGCGCCAGGCACCTGTATAGATAATAACGGTGAAGGTGATGCCTTGGTTAAAGGTATTTCCAGCCTTGAGCATCTGGCGCTGGTTACGGTATCGGGCCCGGGTTTAAAAGGTGTGGTGGGAATGGCGAGCCGGGTATTTGCTTCAATGGCTCGGGCGCATATTTCTGTCAGCCTGATCACTCAGTCATCATCAGAATTCAGCATCAGCTTTTGCGTGCCGCAGTTGCATTTAACGGCAGCCAAAAATGCCCTGCAACAAGAGTTTGAATTAGAATTGCAAACCGGTTTGCTGCGCCCGCTGAGTATTTTGTCTGACATGGCCATTGTCAGCCTGGTTGGTGACGGTATGCGCCAGCACCGTGGTGTTGCAGCGAAGTTTTTTGCTTCGCTGGCGCAGGCGCGGGTTAATGTTGTTGCTATAGCGCAGGATAGCAGCGAGCGTTCTATTTCGGCGGTTATTGAGCAGGCAGCCTGTAAAAACGCGGTAAAAGTGTGCCATGAAAACTTTTTCAGCCATATCCCCAGTATTGATGTGTTTCTGGTTGGCTGCGGTGTGGTAGGTAGCGAGCTGCTGCAGCAAATTCAGCGCCAGCAGGCTTTTTTGCATAGCCGCCAGGTTAAAGTAACGGTGTACGGCATAGCCAATAGCAAGGCGGTGTTGTTGCACAGTGACGGTATTGATTTATCGCAGTGGCAGCCACAGCTGGCAGAGGCGAAACAGGCGTTTTCTCTGGATACACTGAACCAGTTTGCCCGGCAACATCATCTGACTAATCCGGTATTGGTAGATTGCACCAGCTCAGAGCAGGTGGCTGCGCAGTACGCAGATTTTATTGCTGCGGGCTTTCATGTAGTAACCCCAAATAAAAAAGCCAATACGGCTTCTTATGCTTATTACCAGCAACTGCGACAGCTGGCACAGCAACATCGGCGCCGGTTTTTGTATGAAACCACAGTTGGTGCCGGTTTACCGGTTATTGATACTTTACAGGGGTTACTCAATGCCGGTGACGAATTGCTGGCCTTTGAAGGGATATTATCAGGCTCGTTATCTTATATTTTTGGCGAGCTTGAGGCTGGTGTCAGCCTGTCTGATGTCACTAAAAAAGCCCGGGCAATGGGCTTTACCGAGCCGGATCCGCGCGATGACTTATCCGGCATGGATGTTGCGCGCAAGCTGTTAATTCTGGCGCGTGAAGCTGGCATGGCGCTGGAGCTTAGCGATGTTGAGGTAGAATCGGTATTGCCGGCAGATTTTGCTGCAGGTGCCAGCACAGATGATTTTATCGCTGCCTTACCGCAGCTTGATAACAACTTTGCCAAACGGATTGACGCCGCCAAAGCCGAAGGTAAAGTACTGAGGTACATCGGCGAAATTGCAGACGGCAAATGCCGGGTAGCGATTAAGGCGCTGGCGGCAGACCATCCGCTGGCCAAAGTGAAAGACGGTGAAAATGCGCTGGCTATTCATACCCGTTATTACCAGCCTATTCCGTTTGTACTGCGTGGTTATGGTGCCGGTGCGGCGGTAACATCAGCAGGGGTATTCAGCGATATTATGCGTACCCTCGGCTGGCAACAACAGGTGTAATAACGATGCAGCAGTTTTCTTATGTAAAGCGTTATTACGCCCCGGCCTCTACCGGTAATTTCTCGGTTGGTTTTGACCTGTTAGGTGCTGCTTTTGAGCCGGTAAATGGTGAATTATTTGGCGATGTACTGGATATTTGCGCTGAGCAGGCAGAGCTGAGCTTAGATATTGTTGGCCGGTATCTGCATCAGTTACCGGCAAACACTACGGATAATCTGGTACTCAGCTGCTTTTATGCCTTTGAACAAAAGCTGGGGCGTACCTTACCGCGCCTGGCGCTGCGGTTGCATAAAAACCTGCCGGTGGGAAGTGGCCTGGGTTCAAGTGCCTGTTCAATAGTTGTAGCTTGTTATGCATTTAATGAATACTTTGGTAAACCGTTATCTGAAGCTGAATTGTTGCAACTGATGGCGCAGGCGGAAGGCGGTGTCAGTGGCAGCGTGCATTATGATAATGTCGCACCATCGTATTTGGGGGGACTGCAACTGATGTTGCCGCAAAGCCCGCATATTTGTCGTGCTTTACCCTGGTTTGAACACTGGCGGGTGGTACTGAGTTACCCCGGCACGGTGCTATCGACCAAGGCTGCACGCGCAGTATTGCCACAGCAGTTAAGTTTGCCCCACAGCATTGCTTTTGCCGGTATGTTAAGCCGTTTTGTCAGTGCGCTGTATGCTGGGGATGAAACAGACGCCGGTGCAGCCTTGCAGGATTTGGTGGCTGAGCCTGCGCGCACACCGCTGATACCTGAACTGCCTTCGCTAAGAGCCGCGTTAATGGCTGAAGGGGTGTTGCATGTGGGTATCTCAGGGGCTGGCCCTACCTTATTTGCATTATGCCGCAATGAAGCGCAGGCTCAGCTTGCTGCTGGCTATTTATCGCGGCATTATGAAAAGAATCAGGACGCGACTACACAAATTTGTCGCTTATCATTGGCTGGCGCACGGACGCTGTAGGAAAGAATAACGATGTTAACAAATATTAAAGTACCTGCTGAGCAGGTGAGTTTTTTACAGGCAGTACGCCAGGGGCTGGGGCAACAGCAAGGTTTATTTTTCCCCACCAGTTGGCCTGAACTGGATATTGATAAACTGCTGGATATGCCTTTAGTTGAACGCAGTAGCGTTATTTTACAGGCGTTAATCGGTGACGAATTAAGCCAGGCAGAAGTTGCGCAGATGGTTAGCAGTGCTTTTACTTTTCCTGCGCCACTGGTGCCGGTAACCGACGACGTAAGTTGCCTTGAGTTGTTTCACGGCCCGACTCTGGCATTTAAAGATTTTGGCGGCCGCTTTATGGCGCAGGCGCTGGCAAAGGCGCAGGGCGGAAAGAAAACCACTATTGTTACGGCAACGTCGGGCGATACCGGCGCGGCCGTGGCGCATGCTTTTTACCGCCAGAGTGGTGTGCAGGTGGTGATTTTATTCCCTAAAGGTAAAATCAGCCCGTTACAGGAAAAGCTGTTTACCACGCTGGGTGAAAATATCACCACGCTGGCGGTAGAGGGCGATTTTGATCAGTGTCAGGCACTGGTGAAACAGGTGTTTGATCACAAAGCACTGGTAGAAAAACTCAGTATTAACTCGGCTAATTCTATTAATATCAGCCGTTTATTTGCCCAAATTTGCTATTACTTTGAAGCGGTAGCACAAGTGCCTGCCGATAAGCGTAGCCAGATAGTGATTGCGGTGCCCAGTGGTAACTTTGGTAATTTAACTGCCGGTTTAATTGCCAAAGCGCTGGGCTTACCCATTAAACGTATGGTTGCGGCGACTAATGCGAATGACACCGTGCCGCGTTATTGGCGCAGTGGTAACTGGCAGCCAAAAACAACCGTTGCCACACTGTCAAATGCGATGGATGTTGCGGCACCAAACAACTGGCCAAGAGTAGAGGCATTACTGGCACAAGGCGTCATTAAACGCACTGATATTGAGGCGGTAATGGTAGACGAAGATGACACCGTATTTGGTGTGCGGCAATTATCTCAGCTTGGCTATTTAAGCGAGCCGCATGCCGCGGTGGCTTTTAAAGCATTAAAACGCAGCCTGCAGCAAGGCGAATACGGTATTTTCCTCGGTACTGCTCATCCGGCTAAGTTTAAAGAGCAGGTTGAAAATATTCTGGGTACCCCGATAGCCTTGCCGGAAGTGTTGGCGCGCTGTGCCTCAGAGCAGGGGCTGAGTAAAGACATTCCGGCAGATTTTACCGTGTTGCAGCAAGAGCTGTTAAAGCTGGAGCAAGTCTGATGCCGTGGCAACAGCTGTTAGGGCAGGAGAAAACCCAACCTTATTTTATTGCTACGCTGGAGCAGGTAAAACAGGCGCGTCAGGCCGGACAGGTGATATATCCGCCTGAAAGTGATGTATTTAATGCCTTTAAACTAACCGAGCCGGATAACCTTAAAGTGGTGATCCTGGGGCAGGATCCTTATCACGGACCGAACCAGGCGCATGGCCTGGCGTTTTCTGTGCGCCAGGGCGTTCGGGTGCCACCATCACTGCAAAATATGTATAAAGAGCTGGCACTGGAATATGCCGATTTTCAGATCCCGCAGCATGGCTGTCTGGAAAGCTGGGCGCGGCAAGGGGTATTGCTGCTTAATACCGTGCTTACTGTGGTGGCAACTGAGCCTAATTCACACCGTCACTTAGGTTGGGAGCAATTTACCGATAAGGTGATTGCCCAAATCAGTGCACAGTGCCAAGGTATTGTATTTCTGCTTTGGGGTTCACACGCGCAGAGAAAAGGCCGCCTGATCGACCGGCAACGCCATTTTGTGCTGGAAGCACCGCATCCGTCACCGCTGTCTGCTCATCGCGGCTTTTTAGGTTGTGGCCACTTTAAACTGGCAAATGAGCTACTGGTTAAGCAAGGTAAAACCCCGGTTAACTGGCAGCTGTAATCCAATCTGGCTCAAAAGCAAAAAACGCCCGCTGTTGCCAGTGGGCGTTTTTTTACAATTCGATATCAGCTAATTCAGGTTCAATGGTCCAGTCAATATCGCTCAGTTCCCTTTTCAGGCGCTGGCGCTCTTTGAGCTGTTCAATTTCACGCCACTTACGCTTTACCGTACGCGGTTTCGCGGCGGGGCGTTCCAACATATTCAGTAAGTCTTCGAAGCTTTCCATAGTTTGGCCTCTCTGATAGTTGTTCGATAGTTGTTGTTATTTTCAACAAATGATTTACCACATTTTGCATCAAAATAAAACAACTAAGTGACAACACTATGACAGGCCCAGATTATTTAGCTTACTTAGATTGTAAAAATGCCTTAACTAATGCCTGGGTCGAACTGTCCAGTTTAGTGGCATCAGCTCCGCTTAATGCCTGATAAATCGGGCCGGACAGCTGTTTGCCCAGCTCCACCCCCCACTGATCAAACGAATTAAGGCGCCATAACACGCCCTGGCAAAATACTTTATGCTCATACAACGCGATTAAAGCGCCAACATAGTAAGGCGATAATTCCGGCAATAGCAGAGTATTGCTGGGCTTATTACCCGGTGATACTTTATGCGGCGCTAACTCTGCAGCCTGTTGGGCCGTCATACCTGCTGCCAGGCATTCGTCTGTGGCTTCCTGCAGTGTTTTACCCTGCATTAATGCCTGTGTCTGGGCAAAACAATGCGCCGCCAAACGCTGGTGGTGATCGGTTAAGCTATGCGCCGGTTTCAGTGGCAAAATAAAATCGGCCGGCACAGCCAGCGCGCTTTGGTGCAATAACTGATGGTAGGCATGCTGGCCGTTAGTACCGGCGTCGCCCCAGATTACCGGTGCGGTAGCGTCAGTTAATGGCTGGCCGTTAGTATCAACGCTCTTGCCATTAGACTCCATGTCCAGTTGTTGCACATAAGAGGGCAGCAAGCGCAGATAATGACTGTACGGCAGTAAAGCCTGCGCCTGGCAGCCAAAGCCGTTAATGTACCAAATGCCCAGCAGTGCCAGTGTCAGTGGCATATTCTCAGCCTGCGGCGCGTTGATAAAGTGCTCGTCCATGGCTTCAGCGCCGTTAAGCAACCGGGCAAAATGTTCGTTGCCAATCATCAGTGCTACCGGCAAGCCAATGGCTGACCATAACGAGTAACGCCCGCCAACCCAATCCCACATCGGCAGAATATTTTGCTCGACAATACCAAACTCTGCGGCTGCGGCAATATTAGACGACGTAGCCCAGAAATGCCGTGCAATAGCAGCGGCATCTGCACCATTGTCTTTAAACCATTGGCGCACTGCCAGCGCGTTTTGCTTGGTTTCTTCAGTGCCGAATGATTTAGACGCAACAAACACCAGGGTAGTAGCCGGATCGAGGTGTTTCACCACATCGGATACTACAGCGCCATCAATATTACCGGCAAAATGCAGTTTAACCGGGCTGCAGTGATAAGGTGTTAATGCTTCTACCGCCATTTGCGGGCCAAGTAACGAGCCACCAATGCCAACCCAGATCAGATCAGTTATGGCTTTGCCGCTGTAACCTTTATATTCACCCCGGTGTAACTGGCTGACCAGCGCTGTCATTCTGGCGCGGCAATCGGCGATAGCGCTACCGATATCTTCGCCATCAAGCTCAAGCCCTGTCACATCAGTTTTTCGCAGCATGGTATGCCATACTGTGCGCTGTTCGGTGTTGTTAATTTTGTCGCCCGCCAGCATTGCCTGCAGCACTGGCTTAATATTACTTTGTGCCGCCAGTTGTTGCAGCGCCTGCCAGCTTTGGTCATCAATCAGGTTTTTCGAGTAATCAAGGGTAATACCACAAGCTTCAGTGCTAAAACGGCTGGCCCGGCCGGGATCGGTATTAAACGCCTGGCGTAACGAAAAGTGTTTTGCTGCCAGCTGTTTAAGACCAGACAATGTGGAACCTGACATACTCTACTCCCCTGAAAAATGTGTGATTAAAGTGCCTGCTGGATCAGTTGCTCCAGCTTACGTTGGTCAATAGCAAACTTGCGAATACCTTCAGCCAGTTTTTCTGTGGCCATAGCATCTTCATTTAATGCCCAGCGGAACTGGCTTTGGCTCAGTTGTTCCGGTGCAGGGCTGGAGGCGCCGTTATCGGTTAAATGCACGGTCAGCTTGCCTTGCTGCTGGCTTAGTTCAGCCAGTAAGCCGGGGCTGATGGTTAAGCGGTCACAACCGGCCAGAGCTAATACTTCGCCTACGTTACGGAAGCTGGCGCCCATCACCACGGTTTTAAAACCATGTTGTTTGTAAAAACGGTAAATTTCACGTACTGATATTACGCCGGGATCCGTTTCGCTGGTGTAATCCTGGCCAGTGCTGGCTTTGTACCAATCCAGAATGCGGCCCACAAAAGGTGAAATTAAATAGACACCGGCTTCAGCACAGGCGCGGGCCTGAGCCATATGAAACAGCAGCGTCAGGTTACATTGAATACCTTCCTGCTCCAACTGGCGTGCAGCCTGAATACCTTCCCAGGTAGAGGCAATTTTTATCAGAATGCGCTCAGTGCCTATGCCGTTTTCTTTGTACAACGCAACTAATTGGCGGGCTTTAGCTATGGTGGCATCAGTATCAAAAGACAAGCGGGCATCAACTTCGGTAGATACCCGGCCCGGCACCAGCTTACTGATGGCTGTGCCAATATCAACGGCAAATTTGTCTGATGCCAGGCTAAGCCGGGCTTCAGCCGTGCTGGCTTTACTTTTGGCATAGGCCACCGCACCGGCTAACACAGGCTTGGCAAATTCCAGTTGGCTGGCATTTAACAATAAGCTGGGATTAGTGGTAGTATCTACCGGACGGAACTGCTCAATGGCGGTCAAATCGCCGCTGTCGACCACTACGGTGGTCACTGCTTTTAGCTGGGTAAGTAAGTCGCTCATATTGTTTTATTACCGTATTTTTGATCACATTCTAGTGATGTAGCGTTTAATAAGCAATTAATGTAGGAATATTACAACAAAGTTCGGTGCTAACCGGATTTTAACTACATTAGCGTTGCGTGACGTAAAGTAAGTTACTATATTGCCTGTTTTTGCCGGGCTTAAAAGTCCATAGTCTGTTTCGGTGTAAATTAGCACAGGATCTCGATGATCTTCCAAACCAGCTTTTATAAAAGTAAAAAACTTCTGTTAATCGAAGACTGTGAGCCGGTGCGTGCCTCTATTAAGGGCATGTTACAGCAAATAGGTTTCGATGATATTACCGCTGTTGCCGACGCAATGCAGGCTATATCTCCGGCCAGACGGCACAGCTTTGACTTTATTCTGGCTGATTTTAATCTGGGCGACGGTAAAGACGCACTGCAGTTGTTTAACGAGTTATCTGCACTTGGGGCGATTAAAACCGCTTGCTGTTTTGTTCTGATGAGTACCGAGCCACAACGTTTACCAATGTTTGGTGTATTGCAGGGTACCCCCGATCATTTTGTATTAAAGCCGTTCTCCTATGTAGAGCTGGAAAAACGGCTGGCTAAAGCCTGGCAAAACCGCACTGCACTGCGTAAGGTTTATCAGGCCATCAAGCAGGCCGATTTAGCCAACGCCTTGCTGGAATTGGATGAAGCCCTAAAAGCCGGTTCAGCAAACCCCTTGCAGGCCCTGCGCTTAAAAGGCGAACTGCTGCTGGCACAAGGCGAATATAACGCTGCAGCACAGCTGTACAGCAAAATTAAGCAACAACGCGATTTTAGCTGGGCCCGCCTGGGTGCTGCCGCCACCATGGTAAAACTACAGCAATGGGACAATGCTGAGCAGTTATTACTGCAGCTGGCGGAGCAGGATGATATTCGCCCTGAAGCTATAGAGTGGCTGGCCCGGTGTTATTTGTTGCAGGCTGACTTAGCCAAAGCACAGGAACAACTAACCGAACTGCTAAAACTACAACCTACCAATATGGCGGCACATTACGCCCTGGCAGATGTATTACAGCTTAACGGCCAGCAGGAAGATAGCAGTAAATATTTACAAAAACTGGTTCAGCAGTTTCGTTTTTCCGCTTTTGACGCACCTGATTGCTATCTGCAATTAAGCCGCTTATTACTGGAGCAGGCACAATACACCGAGTTGGCTGCCTTTACCGGCGCACTGAAAAAAAGCAGTGAAGCCCTGGCGAATATGCCACAAAAGCTGGTCACAGATATTATAGAGCCCGAAATAGCTGTACTACGGGCGCGTATCAGTTTATTGCAGGGCAATGTGGCCGATGCCAGACAGCAATTAAACCTTGTTACCGTTGCCAGCAAACCTGTGCATGTTGGCGCCGAGTTGGACAAAGCCCGTCTGGCTTTTGCTCTGGGCGATACTAAACAGGCTGAAGCGCACCTTGCCGTGCTAAAAAGTGCTGATTTTGCTGCGGATGATCTGTCGGGTTGTTGCCAGCGTTTACTAGCCAAACAAGCTGTGCTGCGTGAAACAGAACTCAGAGCGCAACTGCGCGATTTAAACCAGGCCGGTATGGACGCTGTGCAAAAAGGTAATGTAAAAGCCGCACTGGTAAAACTACGCCAGGCGTTTTTGCTGATGCCGTGTAATGCCGGGCTGGCACTTAACCTGCTACAGGTACTAGGCCAGTTGCCGGCACATAAAGCCTTGTTGCCTTTGGCTAAGGCAGTGCTCAGTGCGTTGGAAAACACTGCTTTAACCCATGCTAACCAGCAGCGTCTGGCTCAGCTGTTGCCGCAGTTGCCAGAGCTGTACCTTGATTAGGCAGCTTGATTAACCAGCCTGATTGCACAGGTTTGATTAACAGTACCCCGATTAATAGAGCTTGAAGAATACCGGAATTATCTATGTTGTTGCTTATATCTCCTGCAAAGGATCTTGATTTTCAGCCGCTGGCAAAGCCACTGCCTGTTACCCAGCCGGATATGCTGGCACAAAGCCAGCAACTGGCCGAAATTTGTAAAACCCTGACTCCGGCTGATTTATCCTCACTGATGCATATCAGCGATAAACTGGCGGGCTTAAATGCTGCCCGTTTTGCGCAGTGGCAATTGCCTTTTACAGAAGACAATGCCAAAGCAGCCTTATTTGCCTTTAACGGTGACGTGTATCAGGGGCTGGATGCTGCCAGTTTAACTGCAGACGACATTGCCTTTGCCCAGCAGCATTTGCGTATTTTAAGTGGCTTATATGGTGTACTGCGGCCACTGGATTTAATGCAACCTTACCGGCTGGAAATGGGCACCAAACTGGCAAACCCACATGGTAAAGACTTATATGCGTTTTGGCAAAACAGTATTACTGAACAGTTAAACCAGCAGCTTAGTACATTGCAAACTGAGGTAGTGGTTAACCTGGCGTCGCAAGAGTATTTTAAGGCGGTCAAACCTAAGCTGCTGCAGAGCCGGTTGATATCACCGGTGTTTAAAGATTTTAAAAACGGCCAGTATAAAATTATCAGCTTTTTTGCCAAAAAAGCCCGCGGCCTGATGGCGCGCTATATCATTGAAAAGCGTCTGACTACAGCAGAACAACTGAAAGGCTTTGATTTAGCGGGATATCAATATAGTGCTGAGCAATCAAGCGCTGACGAACCGGTATTTTTACGCCACAGCACAGAATAGTTTTTATCTGTGGAACAAGCCGGTTCTGCTGACTGATTCAACATTACGTTCAACCGTTTTTTTGTTACAATGCCGCTCTTTGCCGGTAACGGCGTGCCAGTGGTGTTGTAACAAATGAAATTTCCCGGCCTGCGTAAAATTAAACATTATTTCCCGGTGTCCCAGCCCAAACCTCAGCTACCCAGCTTTGAAGTGCGGCCGGAGCTGGATACTTATATCGTTGGCCTGGATCAAACTATTGTTGATGTAGTTGCCAGCGTTAGCGATGAATTTCTGCAAAAGTATAATATCCGCAAAGGTTTATCTAACCTTGTTGAGCACGGTAAAGCCAACCTTATTTATCAGGAACTGGTAGCGCAGCAGGCCATATCAGATCATTTCGCCGGTGGTACTATCGGCAATACTATTCACAATTATTCTGTACTGGCTGATGATAAATCAGTGCTGCTGGGGGTTATGTCGGCCAATATTGCGCTGGGCTCACCGGCGTATCACTATGTTTGCCACACCAGCTCGAAAGTAGATATGAACCATTTACAGGGCGTGGCCGGTGATATTGGCCGGGGTATTACCATGATAACACCGGACGGCGAGCGTACCTTTGTTATTGACCCCAGCGATATGGACGAGCTAAGCCCGGATTACATTCCTACTGAGATCATTGCCGGGGCTGCGGCCTTTGTGGTTAGTGCTTACCCGCTACGCGCTAAAGATCAGCCCATTCAGCAGGCGATGTTAAAAGCCCTGCAGGATGCCAAAGCGCATAATGTGCCGGTGGTAATGAGCCTGGGCACCCGGCATTTGGTAGAAGAAAACCGCGGGCAAATTCTGCTCACCATTAAAGATTACGTTAACGTACTGGCAATGAACGAACTGGAGGCTGAAGCCTTAACCGGTTTTGCCGATCCGCTTAAAGCCGCCGAGGCAATATTGGATCACACAGATATGGTGCTGATCACTGCCGGGCCTGAGGGCTTGTACCTGTGTGGCCATACCGACGACAATGTAAAACGTGAAAGCAGTAACCCGATTAAATCGGCCAGCCTGGCCGATTTTAACCAGTATGAGTTCAGCCGGCCGATGCTGCATGCCAACTGTGTCAAGCCACTAAAAGTATATTCGCATATCGACCCGTATTTAGGCGGGCCGGAGCGGATTAAAAACACTAACGGCGCTGGCGATGGGGCGCTGTCGGCAATATTACATGATATGGCGGCAAATCATTTTCACAAGCAGGTGCAGCCGTTGTCAGGCAAGCATGAGCAGCCGTATCTGGCGTATTCCTCATTTGCACAGATCTGTAAGTACGCTAACCGGGTTAGCTATGAAATTCTGGTACAAAATGCACCGCGTTTATCCAAGGGCTTACCTGAGCGGGAAGACAGCCTGGAAGAGGCTTACTGGGAGAGATAATCATTCAGGCATGATGCAGTGGTGACGCTGCGCAACGCGCTAAGCTGGTGTCCCGATAGCGCAGCCACAGAGTGTCTGAGCAAGCCAAGGATGGCTTGCGACAAATTCTTAGGGAAAGAATTTAAACAGCGTTAGCTGGCCCGAAGGGGGATGGGCAGGATTGCCCATCATAGTTGCAGTGGCGAGCATAGCGGGATTTCCAGCTTAGACGTTCAGTAGTAGGAGGATCCGCATTACTCACACCGACACGCCGTAAATACTTCCCTGTAGGCTCGATTATAAACTTCATCCATGAAGTTTATCCTGCGGACCAGCACAGCTGTTCAAATTCGCTCCCGGCGAATTTGTCAGCATCCTGGCCTGCAACGGTCGGCTTAGAGTAATCCGAATCCTCTACTGGTCAGCATTAACTCTGAAACACGCTTTCCAATAAACGGAAGCTGCCGGCATCGGCATCCAGCTCAACGCGGCCACCTACCGGCACAATAAACTGCTGGCGTATGTGGCCAATCATGGCGCCACGGTAGGCCGGTATATTCAGCGGTTTAATATGATCGTCAAAAATCTGATCCATTGTCAGCCAGCCGTAGCCACCGCTGGGGCGGCAGGCGGTGCATTCACCGAAAATAAAACCGGCAATTTTATCCAGTGCGCCCATCAGTTTTAGTGTGCTTAGCATGCGATCTACGCGGTAGGGGGCTTCTTCTACATCTTCTAAAAACAAAATTTTACCGCTGAAATCAGGCAAATAAGGTGAGCCTGCCAGTGCGGTTAACACCGTAAGGTTACCCCCTACCAGTTCACCCTGCACTTTACCGCCGGTAATGGTTACCGTACGGTTTTGCCGGGCTACCAGCTCGTCTTTGGCGTCCAGCACATTTTGGTACTGCATTAACTCGCGATCGAAAAATACCCGCTGAAACTGATCAGCATTAAAGCTGTTCCAGCTACCGGTGCCATTAGGGCCATGGAAGCTGACTAAACCGGTTTGGGCATGAATAGCATTATGCAGCGCAGTAATGTCGGAATAACCCAGTAAAACCTTGGGGTTGTTGCGAATAAGCTTGTAGTCCAGCAAAGGCAGTAAACGGGCTGCACCTGAGCCACCGCGCAGGCAGATAATGGCTTTTACCTCTTTGTCGGCAAACATGGCATTAATGTCGGCAGCACGCTCTGCGTCGGTACCGGCCAAATGGCCACGGCGGGCGGCAAGGTGTTTGCCGGTTTTTACCTTAAAACCAAGCGCCAGCATCACCTCCTGTGCAATCTGTAAATCCAGGGCTTCATCGGTGGCTTTAGAGGGGCTAACCAGGGCGACGGTATCGCCTTTGTTTAACGCCAGTGGTAACAGGCGCTTGTTATTACCGCCTGTAGGTGCGGCCAATACACTGCTGCAACCGGCCAGCGGTAACAGGGCGGCGGTCAGGGCACAGCTTTTTATAAATTGTCTTTTGTCCATTAAGCAACTCCACTGGCTATCAATTCACTGGGCTAATAATTTATTCAAACTACCAATAGCAGCTTAACTAAATAATTCCAAGATTGCACAGCAAAAATGCGATAGCCGCCGCTGTTTTTGCGAGCGGCGGTTGCCGGTGGTTAAGCTTATTTCTTTGTGTTTTTAGCGGCTTTTTTCGCTGCGGCCTTGGTGGGCTTTTTCTTTTTTACCGGCACTCTGGCTTCTTTGTTTTTCGGCCTTAGCGCTTCTATCACCCGGCGTTTTAGTTTTTGTTCTACATAGCGTTCTACTTTAGCCAGAATGGCCATATCGTGCGCTTCAATCAGTGATATCGCGGTGCCTTTTTTGCCTGCGCGGCCGGTGCGGCCAATGCGGTGCAGGTACACGTCGGCACTGCGTGGCATATCAAAGTTAATCACGTGGCTTACATCATCAATATCCAGGCCGCGGGCGGCAATATCGGTTGCCAGTAAAATATTTACCCGGCCAGAGCTGAAACGCTCAACCGCCTGCATACGTTTATCCTGCGGCATTTCGCCCTGTAACCAGCCGCAGCGCAAACCGGCAGTTTCCAGCTGGCCGGTAAGGCTTGCCAGGCGCTCGCGGGTTTTAATAAACACTATGGTTTTGGTTACATCCGGTTGTTTTAGCAGATGAATAAGCAGTGCCAGTTTATGCTGGGCGTCGTCAGCTAAATGTACCCATTGCAGAATTTTGGCATTTTCTTTACGCGATGGTATGGCTTCAATACGTTCCGGCTCTTTTAACGCGCGAGCGGCAAAACGTTCTAAATTAGCGCCCTCCAGCGTGGCTGAGAATAAAAATGTCTGCCGGCGACGACGGGCTTCCAATACTATGCGGTTCATCTCGCCAATAAAGCCCATGTCCAGCATGCGGTCGGCTTCATCCAGAATAAGCAGTTCTACTTCATCAGCCTGAAAGCTTTCTTCATCCAGGTATTCGGTTAACCGGCCGGGCGTGGCGATAAGAATATCGTTGTTTTTTTCCAGCGTATCTTTGTGGCTGCCGTAGTTAATACCACCGGTGATCACGCCAACATTAAGCTCGGTAAACTGGGTAAAGTGTTTAAATTCGTCATATACCTGATACGCCAGCTCACGGGTTGGTGTCATCACCAGTACGCGGGCAAAGCCCGGATCTTTGCGGCCAAAGTCGAGCAGGTACTGAATGGCAGGCAGCACAAACGCCAGAGTTTTACCGGTGCCGGTAGGGGCGCTGGCCAGCAAGTCTTTACCTTCCAATGCTAATGGGATCGCCATTTCCTGGATCAGCGTGGGCGCCTCGAAACCACGCATGCTAATAGCGCGGTTAATATCATCGTCCAGTTGAAAATCTGCGAATGTTGTCATTTTGTCCTCAGCATGGTTGCCTGCCCGGTGACACTACGCCTGCTTCGCCGTAAACTGGCGGCGGAGGTGCTGATGTCAGCCGGATTTCAATGTAAAAAATTTTATGTCGCTCATGATCGGTGCGCGATGAAAGTAGGCACCGACGGTTTATTGCTTGGCGCCTGGGCACCAGTGCCTGCAGCAGGCAATATTCTGGATATTGGCAGCGGCAGTGGCCTTATCAGCCTGATGCTGGCACAGCGCAGTAACGGAGCTTTACCTATTACCGCAATTGAACTGGACAGCGACGCCGCAGAGCAAGCCTGCGAAAATGTGGCACTTAGCTGCTGGCCCGACACTATACGGCTGATAAAGGGCGATATTCTAACGTATCAGCCCGGCGAACGTTACCGTTTAATTGTGTCTAACCCACCTTTTTTTCAGCAGGCGCTCAGCGCCACAGATGCAAAGCGGCACCAGGCGCGCCACAACGACAGGTTACCTTTTGCTGCGTTGTTGCAAAAAGCAGCTGAGCTATTACACAGCGAAGGTGTTTTTGCACTGATATTACCGCCTGGCAGTGCGCAAAACCTGTTAGCACTGGCACAGACGCAGGGCTGGTTTGTCACGCAATATTGTGCAGTGCGCAGCAGCGACACTAAACCTGTGTTGCGGTTGTTGTTATGTTTAAGCCGTTATCCGGCGGATACCGAACATACCAGCCTGACTATTCATCAGGCCGGTGGTGACTACAGCGCGCAGTACAAAGCGTTATTACGAGATTTTTATCTGAAGTTTTAGCCAGGCTTATTTACAGCTGGCTGGCAATTTCCTGCAAAATCTGGCTTACCCAGTCGTTTAAACGTGCATCGGTTAAGTCGTACTGGTTTTCATCGTCCAGTGCCAGGCCATAAAACAGCCCGCCGTCTGCTGTCAGGGCTTTAGAGGCAATAAAGTCGTAGCCGGCTGCAGGCCAGTAACCAATGCGCTTCGGGTTTTGCGGTGCTATGGCGTCGTGCAGCATACCCACGGCGTCAATAAACCACTCAGCATAACCAAGCTGATCGCCCATACCGTAAATGGCGACAATTTTGCCGTTTAAATCTACGCTGCTAATGTCATCCCAGTGCGCTTCCCAGTCTTCCTGAATTTCGCCAAAATCCCAGGTCGACAAGCCAAGAATGAGAATATCGTAGTTGGCCATTTGGCTTAATGGCACCTGTTTAATATTGTGCAGCTCTACTGTGTCGGCACCAATTAATGCTTGAATTTTCTCCGCGACCATTTCGGTATAGCAGGTAGTTGAGCCGTAAAATAAACCGATTTTCATGTCTGTCTTATTACACCATAGCGCCAGCAGCAAAGACGCGCAGTGTAACAGAATCATGCTACCTTCAAAATCCCGGCTTTGCGCCAAAGCCGCCATGCGCTAACATAGTTTGAGTTTTCAGAGTAGGCAGCGATGGCAACAACAGCAGTACAACCTGATGCAACAGATCTGCAGCTGATCAGTCAGTTTCTTGACCAGCTGTGGCTGGATAAAGGTGTCAGTGAGCATACACTGAGCGCTTACGGCACCGATTTAAAAAAGTTCGCCGCTTTTATCGCCGGGCAAAACCGGCATTTACTCAGCACCGACAGCATGCTGGTAAACCGCTATCTGGCACAGCGTTACGACAAGCAATACAGCCCGCGCAGCACCTCACGCGCGTTAAGCAGTTTGCGCCGTTTTTACGCCTATGTGCATCAAAGCGGTAAAATAGCCGACAACCCGCTAACGCAGTTGCTAAACCCTAAACTGGGCCGCAGCCTGCCTAAAAGCCTGTCGGAGCAAGACGTAGAGGCGCTGCTTAATGCACCGGATTTAACGGATCTTATTCAGTTTCGTGATAAAGCCATGCTGGAGCTTTTGTACGCCAGCGGTTTGCGGGTGTCTGAATTAGTTGGGCTGTCGATGCAACAACTTAACCTGCAGCACGGTCTGGTAAGGGTAACGGGCAAAGGCCAGAAAGAACGGCTGGTACCTATGGGCGAAGAGGCCGCACACTGGCTGACACGCTATTTACGCGAGGCCCGGGTACAGTTACTTGGCGGACAAATGCTGGATGTGGTATTTCCAAGCAACCGGGCGCAGCAGATGACACGGCAAACCTTCTGGCACCGTATTAAGTTTTATGCCAAAGTAGCGCACATTCAGGCAGAGCTGTCGCCGCATACGCTGCGCCACGCATTTGCCACCCATTTACTGAACCATGGCGCAGATTTGCGTGTAGTACAAATGTTGCTGGGCCACAGCGACTTATCTACCACACAAATTTATACCCATGTCGCGCAGGCGCGGTTACAAAGCCTGCATCAGCAACATCATCCGCGCCCTTAGGCGGAAAACAGGAAACAGTATGAAAAAGTTTGTATTAGCGTTATGTAGCCTTGGATTTATTACCGCAGCCAGTGCGCAAAGCACTGATATTGATGCGCAGCATAACCTGGTTAAGCAACAGTTTGCGATGCTGAATTTATCAGTGAATGCCATCTCTGAGGCGCCGCTGGATGGGTTGTTGCAGGTATTTACCAACAGAGGCCTGTTTTTTACCTCAAAAGACGGCCAGTATTTTATTGAAGGTAATATTTACGACTTAACCAACAAAGTGCTGGTTAACGATGAACAAATGCGGCCTTATATTCAGCAACAGGTTGCGGCAAATAAAAGCGGCACTATCGAATACAAAGCCAAAAACGAAAAATACGTTATTAACGTATTTACCGATCCCAGCTGCGGTTATTGCCGCAAGTTACACAACGAAATGAAAGACTATAACGACGCTGGCATTACAGTACGCTATATGGCATTTCCGCGCGGTGGCCTGACATCTGAAACCTATCTGCAAATGCAGCACATCTGGTGCACAAAAGACAGCCGGGGCGCGATGAACGCAGCAAAAGAGGGTAAAAATGTTAAACCCGCTATGTGTAATAACCCGGTAAAAACGCAGTATGAATTAGGCCAGTCTTTTGGTATCAGCGGTACACCGGCCATTATTATGCCAAACGGGCGCTTAATTCCTGGTTATCAGCCTGCTCAGGCATTGTTAGCCCAACTGCAGGCGGAATAACAGCCGCCTATGTCTGCAGTAAAGCGTTTTATTCAACGCCGGGTTATGCCCGGCGTATTACCTGACTTACCTGATAACACCCACCCTGTGCTTAAGCAATTGTATGCCTGTCGCGGGGTAAAGCATGCCGATGAGCTTGAGCGTGGCGCGGGCTGTTTATTGCCGTTTCAGCAACTCAAAGGCATAGATGCCGCCACAGCGTTATTAATTAACGCTCTGCAACAGCAGCAACATATTGTCATTGTTGGTGATTTTGATGCCGATGGCGCTACCAGTACAGCGGTGCTTATGAGTGGCTTGCGTGCTTTTGGCTTTAAATCACTGGAATATCTGGTGCCTAACCGTTTTGAATACGGCTATGGTTTAACCCCTGAAATGGCCGGGCTTGCCGTAGCGCAGGGCGCCGAGCTGATAGTAACTGTGGACAATGGTATATCGGCTATCGAAGGTGTTGCACTGGCAAAAAAAGCCGGTGTTAAGGTACTGGTAACCGATCATCACCTGGCTGGCAACGAGTTGCCCAACGCAGATGCTATTGTAAACCCGAATCAGCCAGACTGCAGCTTCCCGAGCAAAGCGCTGGCAGGTGTTGGTGTTGCCTTTTATTTGCTGCTGGCACTACGCGCCGCACTGCGCGAGCAACAGTATTTTACCGGACGTCAGCTGAGCGAGCCCAACCTGGCAGAATTGCTGGATTTAGTTGCGCTGGGCACGGTGGCCGATGTGGTGCCGCTGGACAGCAACAACCGCATTTTGGTGCATCAGGGGTTAATGCGTATTCGTAGTGGCAAATGCCGCCCCGGTATTCAGGCGTTAATTGATGTCGCCAACCGTAATGCGGCTAAACTGACCGCCAGCGACTTTGGCTTTGCCTTAGCCCCACGGTTAAATGCCGCCGGCCGGCTGGATGATATGTCACTGGGTATAAGTTGCCTGCTGGCGAATGATTTAGGCTTAGCCCGCCAGTATGCTGCTGAGCTGGACAGCTTAAATGTTGAGCGCCGGGCGATAGAGCAAAGTATGCAGACAGAAGCGCAGGCGTTTTTAAGCCAGTTGTCATTTGATGGCACCGAACTGCCTGAGGCATTGTGCTTATACCGGCACGACTGGCACCAGGGCGTGATTGGTATTTTAGCCGGGCGTATTAAAGAGCAGTTTCACCGGCCTACTATCGTATTTGCCCAGGGCGATGAGGGCGAGCTTAAAGGTTCGGCGCGTTCAATAAGCGGGCTGCATATCCGCGATCTGCTGGAGGAAATTTCCAGCCAATACCCTGGTTTAATTAAAAAATTCGGTGGCCATGCCATGGCGGCAGGCTTAACCATCAGTGTAGATCGTTTAGATACGTTTAAACTGGCGCTTAGCTTAACAGCAAAAAAATACCTGACAGCAGAGCAGCTTACAGCAGTGATTTACAGCGATGGCGAACTGCCGGCAGAGTGTTTTGATCTTGGCTTTGCCCGGTTGCTGCAAAGTGCCGGCCCCTGGGGCCAGGCGTTTCCTGAACCGGTATTTGATGGCGAATTTAACCTGGTAAGCCAAAAAATGCTGGCTGACCGGCATTTAAAAATGATGCTGCAAACTGCTGATGGCAAGCTGATAGATGCCATCTGGTTTAATGCCGACAATAAAGCCTGGCCGGATGTTAACGTACAAAAAGTACAGCTGGCCTATCAGCTGGATATTAACGAATACCGTGACAAGCAAAGTTTGCAGTTAATCGTGCGGCATATGGTTGCAGTTTAACCGGCCAGAGCAAAAGCCTTGCTGTAACCCAAGTGCCCTGCTAAACCTTAAGCTGAATATAAGGAAATTGCTCAGGAAGTAGTAATGGACTCGACATCAGCTGCAAACACCTCTGCTGCTACTGCGCGGCAGGGGCAGCAATTGCTCGCACTGCAGGCCAGAATATTGGCCTCACCGTTATTGTTTTCCAGTGACACCAACCTGGCCTGGCAATTTCTTACTAAACAAATCAGCAAGGCATTGTACGCCGACCGCGTTAGTATTTGGCTGTTTAGTCAAAGCGATGTGCTACAGTGCATCGATTTATACCAGTACAAGCTTAACAGCCACAGCAGCGACGTATGTTTGCAGCGCAGTAACTATCCGAAATACTTTAGCGCCTTACAGCAACATGCGCTGATCGCGGCGTCGGATGCGGCCAGCCATCCTGCGATGGCCGAGTTTAATGATGGTTATTTGCAAACTGCCGGTATCCGCTCAATGTTAGATGCTGTTATTCAGTCTGAGCAGGGGCTTAGCGGCGTGATCTGTGTCGAGCAGGTGAGCAGCCGGCGCTGCTGGTCGGTAGATGAACAGCATTTTATTGCCGCTATGGCATCGATGGCCAGCACCGTACACACCTTTAGCCTGCACTTACAGCTGCAGCGCGAATATCAGTTAGTGCTGGAGCGTCAGGACATGGCCAGCCGCAATGCCCGCATTGGTTTTTGGGAGGCCAGCGTCAGTAATGGCGAACTGTGGTGGTCACCAATGGTGTACGACATCTTTGGTGTTGACCCACAGCAGTTCTCCCCCAGCGTGGAGCTGTTTTATCAGCTGGTACATCCGGATGACAGGGCCATGGTGCAGCAGAGTGAGTTACAAGCACAGCTACTGGGTGAACAGAATGTAGTGCATCGGATAGTGCTGCCGGATGGCAGTATGCGCTGGGTACATGAAGTGGCAAAATGGACCTCGCCGCAGGGTTCTGAACCGGCAAGGCTGATAGGCTCAGTACAGGATATTACCCAACAGCAACAAACCCGCTGTGAACTGCAGCAGTTTTTCTCATTGTCACGCGACATTCTTTGCATTGCCAATAAGCAAAATTATTTTGAGCGGGTTAACGCTGCTTTTAGCCGGATAACAGGCTATAGCGAAACCGAGCTGCTAAGCCGGCCCTACACCGACTTTATTCATCCGGATGATTTAATCAGCACCGATGCTGAAGTAAACGAGCAGCAACAGGGGCGGGTAACCTCTGGCTTTTGTAACCGCTACCGGCACAAAAACGGTCACTATATTACCTTGCAATGGTCTTCGGTGCTCGACCCCGCCAGTGACAAGTTATATGCCTCGGCGCAGGACATTACCGAACGTTTGCAACTGGAGCGGATAAAAAATGAGTTTGTCTCTACAGTCAGCCACGAGTTGCGCACACCACTAACGTCGATTAACGGTGCTCTGGCACTGGTAATGTCTGGCTGCGTCGGTGAGTTACCAGACCAGGTGGCGCAGTTGCTACAATTGGCCAACAATAATTGCCAGCGCCTTACCAGCCTGATTAACGACTTACTGGATATAGAAAAGTTATCTGCCGGCATGATGCAGATAGTATTGCAACCGCAACCGGTAGTGGCATTGGTGCGGCAAAGTGTGGTTGATAACAGCCCGTACGGCAGGGACAGGAACATTCAGTTACAGCTGCAAACAGGTTGTGATGAGCAGTTGTTAATTAATGTCGACAGCCTGCGCTTTTCCCAGGTAATGGCTAACTTGTTGTCCAATGCTATTAAATTCTCACCTGATGCTGCCACCGTGTTGGTGCAGATAGAGCAACAACACCAGCATGTACGGATCAGTGTTACTGATATCGGGCCGGGTATAGCTGATGCTTTTAAAGCGGCAATTTTTCAGCGTTTTTCGCAGGCTGACAGCAGCGACACGCGGCAAAAAGGTGGTACCGGCCTTGGGCTGGCGTTGTCAAAACAACTGACAGAATCCATGCATGGCAGTATTGGTTTTAGCTCCAGCACCGGTGCAGGCGCCTGTTTTTATGTTGATTTTCCGCTTTGGTCAGGCAAAGCGGCCGCAGATGCCTGAGGTAAACTAAACCAGAACAGGCTACCGCCTTCTTCTGCTACACGGTAGCCAACCTCGCCACCCAAACGGGTGACAATACGTTTTACGATAGATAAGCCTAAACCATGGCCATCGGCACTTTTGGGTGAGAAGCGCTGGAAAGTACTGAATAAGCCTGCTTGTTGTTGTGCACTGAGCGGCACACCGTTGTCGCGGATCCAGAAGATCACCATACCGTCCGGCGTAGTATCAGCACTCAGCCGGATAACCGGTGGCTGGCCGCCGTATTTAATTGCGTTAGACAGGTAGTTTATCCAGACTTCTTCTACCCACTGCGGATAACCGGTTGCTATCGGCCAGCTGCTGGCCACTTCGATAGCGGCCTGATGTTGGCGGGCAAAGTTTTCTAAGCGCTGCAGCGCGTTGTTGACCAGTTGCGCCATATCCAGTGGTTGCAGTGTGACATTCTGCTGTTCGCGCATGCTGGCCAATAACAACAGGGCATTGATAATGTCATTCATTTTGCGGGAGGTGGTATCAATGGTAGTCAGGGCGGCGTGTTTTTGTTCTTCCGACAGCTCGATAAAGGTGGCATTAAGTAAGCGGCTCATACCTATCAGGCTGGTTAACGGATGTTTTAAATCGTGTGCCACGGTATGAGCATAGGCATCGAGTTCTTCATTTTGTCTGGCTAACTCTGCCGATTGTTGCTGCAGTAAACTGTTTTTATGCTGCAAATCGGTGGTACGCCGCGCCACCTGCTGCTCTAACTGAGCGGTATTGTTGTTTAGTTGTAGTTCTATTTCATTACGCCTGGCTAGTTCATGCTTAATACGATGTTGCAGCCGGTTAATGGCGTCAACCACCTGGTCCAGTTCGTCGTGTCGCACCGGCCGTCGTAATTGCAACGGGTGTTCCAGCCGGTTCAGGTCCAGATGGCTGGCAAACTGCGCCATAGAGCGCAGGTGACGGCTAACAGCAAAGCGAAAAATCAGTAACATCAGCCCTGTACTGAGCAATAAAGCACTGACCGTAACCAAAGCAATATTGCGGCTTTGCTGCCATAAATGCTGCACAATACCATCGGCCATTAACTGTACCTGCAGTGTTCCGACCGGGTGTTGTTCACCATCAATCTGATAGTAAATCGGGTAATGTTTGCTAACCAGAGTGGTGCTGAACTGCGGATGTTGCCGGTTGATCTGTTGTTGTAACTCATCTTTCAGGCTGACTGCACCGACATGCTCCAGTTGGGCAATACCGTCCAGCAAGGTATGAATACGGTGGATATCAACCTCCCACAGACCTGCAGCCAGGCTTGGCAGATAGCTTTTTTCAATATTGTCAAACTGCTGCTGTACGGTGGCCATTTCATGGCGGTAAAGGCTGTAACTTAAACCAGCTGTCAGTAAGATTGAAAGCAGCAAAGCTGCCAGCACCATAGTAATAACCACTCTGGTAGCCAGGTGATGGTGCAGCGGCTGTGAGGGTAAGCTGTAGGGCATTAGTATCCAAGCTCCGGGTTAAACCACAGGTTGTCATCCTGCAGTGGCGTATCCGGGTGCAAAAACGGATTATTAAGGCGGATAACCCGGCGTTTGGCTAGCTCAGCCTGTGCAATAGTGCCGGCAAAATGCTGCAGAAATAACTGCCGCATGCTGCCATCGTGCAGAGCAGAACGCAGGCCTTGTTCAATCGCCTGGGCCAGCTGTGGTCGGTTGGGGTTAACAAAATAATACAGCGGTGCCGGGTAATACAGCACCAGATTGTCTGCGATAGCTAAATGGTGCCCGGCCTTTGTTTGCAACTCAGACTGTATTTCGCTGAGTGATCTGGGAAAATAATCAACCCGCCCCAGTTGTAGCATGGCAAACATGCCGTGGTAATAGGTGCTGGGAGTAACATTAAATTGATTATGCTGCAGTATCGGCAAGTCTGGCCAATCGTGGCCTTGCACCGCGCGCAGTGCTTGTAATTGCGCAGCAGTGGTAATGCTGGCAAAACTGGCCTTATCTTGTTGGCGTATCAACAGCAAACGCCAGCCCAATAAACCCCGGTCTATCGGGATCCGCACCGGCAGCAGATTCTGCTCACGTTCTGCTGATGCAAAAGTCCATACCACATCCATACCATTACCGCTTTCCAACTGACGCAAAGTACGCCACTGCGCCTGATCGCGCTTGCTGGGTACCGGCTGGTAATGGCTGCCGGACTTTTCCAGTGCCAAATGCAGTAAAGCTATCGGATAATGACCGCGTGGATCGTCCAGCATAGTAGCAGGCCAGGAGTAAATCACCGGCTCGGCAGCACAGCGCAGGGCACTAATCAGCATTATGAAGAACAGATACTGCTGTATGGTGAGGTAGGAGCGCAATATACAGTGTCCCTGCTGAGCTTTTGCCAAACAGCATAGCGGCTTAACTCTGTTGCAGGCAAGTTAACAGCGACAAATTCCGGCGTAATTTATGCTGCCGGAAAAATCCACTACAGATGACTGCACTGCCTGCGATAAATTTGCTACAATCGCCGCCTGTTTTTTCTCCCAATATTCAAGGTTACGGCTAACAGCATGTTTGAAGTTAATCCGGTGTACAACAGCATTAAAGATCTGACTGAACGCACTAACGTGCTTCGGGGGTATCTTTGACTACGATGGCAAAAAAGAACGCTTAGAAGAAGTCTCACGCGAGCTGGAAGATTCGGCTATCTGGAATACGCCGGACAAAGCTCAGGCACTGGGTAAAGAGCGGTCGGCACTGGAACAGGTAGTTGGCACCATCGACAAGCTGGACCAAGGCCTGGAAGACGTTAAAGGCTTAGTTGAGCTGGCAGTAGAGGCAGAAGACGAAGAAACCTTCGAAGAAGCCAAAACCGAGCTTGCCGACTTAGACAAACAGCTGAGCCTGCTGGAATTTCGCCGTATGTTTTCCGGTAAACATGACCAAAACGATTGCTACCTGGACATTCAGGCCGGTTCCGGTGGTACTGAAGCGCAAGACTGGGCCAGCATGTTAATGCGTATGTACCTGCGCTGGGGAGAAGATAAAGGCTTTAAACCTGAACTATATGAAGTAACCGACGGCGATGTGGCCGGTATTAAAGGCTGTACCATTAAATTTAGCGGCGAATACGCCTACGGCTGGCTGCGTACTGAAACCGGCGTGCACCGGCTGGTACGTAAAAGCCCGTTCGATTCCGGCAACCGCCGTCATACCTCTTTTGCTTCGGTGTTTGTGTCGCCGGAAATTGACGACGATATCGAAATTGATATCAACCCGGCCGATTTACGCATTGATACCTACCGCGCCTCAGGTGCCGGTGGTCAGCACGTTAACCGTACCGACTCTGCTGTGCGTATTACTCACTTACCCACCAATATCGTGGTGCAGTGCCAGAACGACCGCTCGCAGCATAAAAACCGCGACAACGCCTATAAGCAACTGCGTGCCAAGCTGTACGAGTTTGAATTGCAAAAGCAAAATGCCGAGAAGCAAGCACTGGAAGATACCAAATCGGATATCGGCTGGGGCAGCCAAATTCGCTCTTACGTGCTGGATGACTCGCGCATTAAAGATTTACGTACCGGTATCGAAACCCGTAACACCCAGTCGGTGTTAGACGGCGATCTGGACAAATTTATTGAAGCCAGCTTAAAAGCCGGGCTGTAATTGTTAATTAACTAAAACTTCGACTTCAATCAGGAAACACACTATGTCTGACCAACAGCAACCACAAGAAGAAATTCAGGACGTAAATAAACTGATTGCTGAGCGAAAACACAAGCTGGCGCAATTACGTGAAGACGGTTTTATGTTTCCGAACGACTTTCGCCGTGACAGCATCTCCAGCGAAGTGATTGCCAAATATGACCATTTAAGCAAAGAAGAACTGGAAGCACAGAAAATTACCGTAAGCTTAGGCGGCCGTATTATGACACGCCGCATTATGGGTAAAGCCAGCTTTGTTACTATCTCGGATATGGGCGGCAAAATTCAGCTGTATGTCGCGCGCGACAGCCTGGCCGAGGGCGTATACAACGACCAGTTTAAAAAATGGGATTTGGGCGACATTATCGGCGCTACCGGCCATTTATTTAAAACCCAGACCGGCGAGCTAACGGTATGGCTAAGCGATATCCGCCTGCTGACCAAAGCCCTGCGCCCGCTGCCGGATAAATTCCACGGCCTTACCGATAACGAAGCGCGTTACCGCCAGCGTTACCTGGATCTTATCTCTAACGAGCAGTCGCGCCATACGTTTTTAGTACGCAGTAAAACCGTGGCCTATATCCGTAAGTTCTTTAATGAAGAAGGCTTTTTAGAAGTAGAAACGCCCATGCTGCAGGCTATTCCGGGCGGCGCTTCAGCGCGGCCGTTTGAAACGCATCACAATGCGTTGGATATGCAGATGTTTTTACGTATTGCCCCCGAGCTGTATTTAAAGCGTTTAGTGGTTGGTGGTTTTGAAAAAGTGTTCGAGCTTAACCGTAACTTCCGTAACGAGGGCGTATCAACCCGCCACAACCCGGAATTTACTATGCTGGAATTCTACTGGGCTTACGCCGATTACAATGACTTAATAGACTTAACTGAAAAGTTATTCCGCGGCCTGGCGCAGCATGTGCTGGGCAGCACTGAAGTGCCGTATCAGGGCGAAGTGTTCGACTTTGGCAAGCCGTTTGCGCGTATGTCGGTTACCGAATCGATTCTGCACTACAACCCAGAGATTACTAAAGAGCAACTGGCAACACGTGAAGCGGTAGCAGAGCTTGCTAAATCACTGGGTATTGAAGTAAAAGCCAACTACGGCCACGGCCGTATTTTAATGGAAGTGTTTGACGAGCTGGTAGAAACCAAGCTGCGCCACCCAACTTTTATTACCGAATACCCGGCAGAAGTGTCGCCACTGGCACGCCGTAACGACCACAACCCGGAAATTACCGACCGCTTTGAATTCTTTATCGGCGGGCGCGAGCTGGGTAACGGTTTTAGCGAGCTGAATGATGCTGAAGATCAGGCTGAGCGTTTCCGTGAACAAGTCGCGCAAAAAGACGCCGGTGACGATGAAGCCATGTTCTACGATGAAGACTTTGTAACGGCGTTAGAGCACGGCTTACCGCCAACGGCAGGTCAGGGTATCGGTATCGACCGTCTGGTAATGTTACTGGCCGACGCCGCCTCAATCCGCGACGTTATTCTGTTCCCGCATATGCGTTTGCACCACGACAAGTAACTCTTTCAACTGATGAAAAAGCCAGGCTGATGCCTGGCTTTTGCATTCTGATACCCGGTAAAGATTACTGATAGTGGGTAACTTCTACAGTTTATGCTGCTGTTTTGCCACGCTGAAAAAACAATAAAAATCTAATAAGCATCTGTTTTAATTATTTTATTCTATACTGGTATGGCCATTGCATTTACCTTATTGGCATATTGCAGCATTTTGCTGCTTTCCTCGTGTTAACCAAGGAGACATATTATGGCTACTTCACAAAGCGCTACAGCCCAGACTTCTGGTACTACCAACAGCGGTTTAAATTCACCGGTAACAACCAAAGCCAGTGAAGCCGCGCATCACGCAGTTGATGCCATGGCGGTAAAAGCCGCAGTGGCAGAAGATACGCTGCGTAAAACCGCAGCCAGCTCGCAGGAAACTCTGGCGCATAAGCAGGAAGAAATTAAACAGCAACTGCAAAGTACCTACAGCAAAGCGCACGAGTTTGCAGCGCAAAACCCGATAGCAACTGCTGGTATTGCTTTTGTTGCCGGTATGCTGGTTACAGCCTTGCTACGTCGCTCTTAAGGTTGTCGCATGCAAAGCCGCGAAGCTTCCGGGGCGCCTTCAGGGGCGCCAGGCCACGCTGCTGAGCAACAGCAGGCCACATCAGAGCCAACTAAACCGCAAAAGCCACTGGCCGAACAAACACTGGACCAACTGGCAGAAATGGCAGCCCTGAGTTTGTCGGTGAAGCAACGTTATATTGGCCAGGTAAAACTGGCCGGTAAAACGGCTAAAGCAGAATGGCAGTTAACTGCGCGCAGCCTGACGGTTGCTGCAGCACTGGTGGTGTGCTTTGGTGCTGGCATGATTTTACTCTGGGGCAGCATTTTGCTGTTGCTGGGTTATGTGTTGTTGCAGCTTACCAGCTCAGTTTTTATTACCGCAGCAGCATTACTATTGTTGCAGTTTGCGTTGTTGTTCTGGTGTTGGCGCAGTTTGGGCCATGTGTTGTTGCAGGTGGGCTTTTCACATACCTGGCAACAAATACGCCGTTTATTTTTTGCAGCTGAAGAGGAAGATAAAAATGCTGATTGATCAGTTACTGATAAAGCAGCGAATGAAGGTGGCTGACCTGGCAGAGCAAGGGCGGCAGCAACAAAAGCTGTTGCTGGCTGAGAGCTGGCTGCTTGGTCAGCGTGCTAAATCTTTTATCGGTTCGGCTCCCGGCTTAATGCTTAGCTTTAGCGTTGGTTGTTTATTTCAGCTACGGCATAACAGCGCGGTAAAACTGCTGCGCAGTATTGTTGGCTTTCGCTGGATAACAAAGTGGCTTTAGTAGCACTGTATGGCTGAACCGCCGTTAAGCCCCACCAGGTTGCGGCATTACGCTTCTACCAATGCAATGCAGCTGTTAGCTGCATTGGCACTTGCCTACACCTTTTACTTTTGCCGCTGAATATCATTGAATCACAGCTTATTACACCGTTAGTGCTGGGAAAACGTTTTAATATAAACCCACTGCTGCCGGTGATCTGGATGTTTATCCGGGGCTGGATCTGGGGCGCAGTAGCGGAAGTGTCTGCCGACTCCTGTTGGTTTTTATCTCCTGCTGAAATCGGCATCCCGAAATTGTTTGGCTGTATAGGCTAGCTTGCTTTTCTCAGTTGTCATCAGTGCTTCAAAGCTGGCGCGTGGCGTAATAGCTCCTTTATGCCGGATCACTTCGCCAGCGGCTATTGAGGCCAACGTAACTGCCTCGGTGATACTGCTCCCTGTTAAGCGGGCGCCCAGGTAAACTCCGTTAAACGCATCTCCGGCCGAGGTGGTGTCTACCACCTTGCTTACCGGGGTAATAGTTACCGGCGTGACTTGTTGCTCAGCCAGGCAGTAAACGGTGTTTTTGCCATCTTTAATTACTAGCTCCGTGATGTTAAATGGCGCACAAAACTGTTGTACGGTTTCAAGGGATGTTAACTGATACAACTGGGCAAAGTCATCAATACCGGGGAGGGCAATATCTGCTATCTGCCAGGCGAGGGCGAATTGCTGTTTGGCGTCTTCAGCATTCTGCCATAGTCGCGGCCGATAATTAGGGTCAAACACCATCACGACTCCGGCTGCTTTTAGTGCGTTTAATAATTGCCACAGGGCAGGGCGCTGTGCTGCGGGTATAATTGCCAGCGAAATGCCCGAGAACACTAGCATATCGCCTTTGCTAAACTGGCTGAGCAGCGCCTGATCAATAAATTGCATCATGTGGCGCGCCGCCGAGTTTTCGCGCCAATAGGTGAAGCTGCGCTCACCTTTATTATCTGTTTGAATTGCATACAAACCAGGCACCTTTGTTTGTGAACGAAAAACGTTAGCTGTGCCCAGACTTTCCTGCCCGAAAAACTGCAGCATATCATCACTAAAACTATCCACACCGATAGCCGTAATAAGCTGCAACTCGATTTCGGGAAACGCGCGTTTTAAATAAACAGCGGTATTAAATACATCACCGGCAAAGCCCTGCCGGATCTGGCCGTCTGCTAAACGCTGCAGCTCGATCATGCATTCACCTATCACGAATACTTTGTTCACGGTTTATGGCTTCCTTAGCACAGGGGTGATCGGGCCGGCAAACCAGATAGCGGCCAGAGCCAGCGGACATAATAGTGCGCCTAAAATAAAGAATGGTACATAGTTGCCACCTTCGGTCATCATTGGCACCAGTTGGATAGTGATAATCACACTCACCACTGCCGAGGTACCGCTAATGCCGGCCAGTGTTCCGACAGTTTTACCGGAGAAATAATCACTTGGTAATGTTTGTATATTGCCAATAGTGGTTTGAAAACCAAAAAGAATGACTGCAATTAACAGCATGGCCAGCATCGGTGTTGCGGCTACGGCGCTAAACAGCAGAGCCGGTAGCATGATGCCACAACCGAGCGCAATGGCGGTTTTTCTGGCAAAGTTAACTGAGTAGCCACGTTTTAACAGGTGACCACTGAACCAGCCGCCAAAGATTGCACCTATAGCTGCGCCAACATAGGGTACCCAGGCAAAGGCCCCAATTTGTTGAATATCAAAGCCAAACTTTTCATTTAGATACAGTGGTAGCCAGGCGACGAACAGCCACCAAATGGGGTCTACAAAAAAGCGTGCGCTAATAACGCCCCAGGATTGGCGATGTTGTAATAGCTCCCGCATGGTTGGTACATATTCTGGTATTACGTCCTCGGCGATTTTGTGTGGTTGGCCACTGAGGATATGAGCTCTTTCTTCAGGTGTGATCCAGGGGTGGGTATCAGGCGCTGATTTGTAAATAATTAACCAGGGAATTATCCATAAAAAACCGAGTACACCAATTACAATGAAGGTGGCTTGCCAGCCCAGGAAGGCATAAAGCATGGCAATAAAAGGGGGCGCTATTATCGAACCCAAAGAGGCTCCGGCATTAAAAATGCCTTGTGCCAGGGCGCGTTCACGTGCCGGAAACCACTCCGCGTTGGCTTTGGTGGCACCTGGCCAGTTGCCTGCTTCCCCTAAGCCAAGCAGCGCCCGGAAGATGCTAAAAGACAGAACGGTAGTAGCCACCGCATGCAGAGCTATTGATGCCGACCAGACCATAATAGACAGCAAAAAACCAAAGCGGGTACCGATAGCGTCAAAAATTTTACCAAATAACGATTGCCCTATCGCATAGGCGATCATAAATACGGTAATAATATTGGCGTAATCGCTTTTATTCAGCCCTAAATCTTCTGCAATACCCGGCCACATTACTGCCAGCGCAGAGCGGTCAATATAATTAATCACAGTGGCCAGGGCGACTAAAGAAACAATAATCCAACGTAAATGTTTAACTATCATTCTGCTACCTCTAAAAAGTCTTCCCGCGGTGGGCTGAAGGTATCAATCAAAATACCGCCAGTAGGACAAACGGCGCCGTGCTCAACAAAAGGCGGTATAAAGAAGCTGTCACCGGCTGTTAGTACCTTAATCACCCCGCCGACATTAACATGGAACTCGCCCTCTACCACGTATGACACCTGAGAATGGCGATGGGCATGCACATAGCCTTCAGCACCTTTATCAAACCAGATTTTGACCGCCATTAATTCTTCGTTAAAACCGAGCATTTGCCGTTTTAAACCGCCGCCCAGGTCTTTTATTTCACTTTCTTCACCAAATGAAAAATGTGCAGACTGTTTCATACTGATCTCCTGTTTACTCTGTTGCTTGCAGTAGCGCAAAGCGGCCACTGAAGCTATAACGCTTGCCATTTAGCGTGAACTGGCTGTTAGTTGAATCCTTAACGCTATCTGTGCGATAGGCCAGCAGGAAGCGGCGCTGATCAACAAACTGTAAATCAATGATCTCGATGTTTTTTATGCTGGTAGTGTGAATGGCCAGTAATTTACTGTTGGCATCTAAGGTAAATTCCTGCGACGGGTTATATTCGCCGTGCGGTTCTAACACACTGATAAAACGCTGCTCATGGCTGCCGTTGCTGCGTAAAATAAAGGCCCGTTCGTTACGCAGGTTATTGTTTGGATCATTTGCCCCTAATTGGGTGAACAACACCTGTAAATTGGTGCGGTTTAATGTGTTTAAGGTATAAAAGCGGCCATTATCATTGAGCCAGGTGATCTTCGCTAATTCAGCATCAGGCTTACCGGTGGCAGTTAGCCACAGATGCTGATAGCCATTGGCCTTGCCCAGTGCCTGCATCTGTTGCAGTGCTGTGTCACGGGCAAAGTTAGTTTCAATTAACTGACCGTTATAATGTACCGGTAAATCAAATTGCTTGTCGCTTTGTGCCTGGGCGGTCAGAATGTCGACCACCAAGGGTAGGCTGCTGTCTGGCAGGGTGAGCAGTGCTATGGTCCGGGTAAAGCTGGCATCTTCATAGGCAGTATCAATACTGGCCGAAGCGATACTGCCATGCACATTTTTGGCAAAGAAGTGTAAGGTTGGATGATGTTTATTACCGGTGGCGGTATTGCCATTAAAATGACTTTGTTCATTCACCACCAAGGTATTGTGCGCGACGGTTTGCTTAGCCCAGCTTTCGTTTTCATCCAGATAACGGCCACCGTTTTTGGCTTCCACGTTCAGAAAACGTGCCGCGCCATAGTCGGTAACAATCTCGGCACCGGCATCGTAAAATTGCCAGTTCAGCTTGTCAAAATGGCCATGACCCAAACCCTGCGCTGTAGCCTTAAATACTAACGCGGCCGGTTTGGGGGTGGCGCTGCGCATCACCACTAAGGCACCTTCATTCCCTGCCGGGCCATCGCCATAAGCAACACTGTTAAAGCGGTAAGAGGTGGCTTTGTTGTTGCTCAGGTCGCGTGCGACTTTCAGGCCATCACCGGTTAACAAGATGGTATTTTGGCGCTGTGCGATATCTAACAGGCTGGTGTCACCGGTTAAAGCATATGCCATAGCCACACCGGTTACTAATTCGATAGTGTCGATACCTTTATCTTTAAGGGCATCATTCAGCGGAAAGAACAGGCCGTTGTAGCTTAACTGGATTGTGGTATCAATGGCTTTTAACAACACACCATCACGATAGCCAAAAATATCCAATTCCGGTTGGTTCACCTGAATAGCTTTGGCGAAGGTAACAAAAGGCAGCAGAGCATAACGTTGGTAATAGGGACCCTCGTTATAATAACCTTGCGGGGAAAACAGTACCTGTAGTTGACGTAAAAACCCGCCTTTGCCTGATTTGTTCAGATCCAGTAGGGCCATTTCAACCCACTCTGGCTCAGACAGTACATAGCCCGTCATGCCGACAGCCGCGGTTGCCCAGGTACCGTGATTGTGAACTTTGTTGAAGGTTTGCGGTGACTCAACCGATAAAAACCTGGCCACCGGGCGGATAATGCCCTGTTCAATCGTGTGGCGTTCATCGGCACTTAGTGCGTTATAAATAAGATCATAAGCCTGAATGGTATAGACCAACCACACCGCTTCATTTAACCCTTGCCAGAATAACTTACCGACATTACTGCTTCTACGCATGGGGTGCTGTGGCAACGTTGGATAAAGCTCGGCATATTGCAGCAGCATATCGCGTACATAGCCGGCATAGCGCGCTTGCTTGGTTAATTGAAACACAATGGCGGCGTCATACATTAACATGGCATTCTTCTTGTGCCGTTCGTGGGTATAGCCCCCGCCGGCATCCTTGGGTAACGGCACGTCAATATTGAAGGTTAATTGCTGATCAATACGGTTTTTGGTTTTTTCAAAGGTGCGGCTAAATAGGCCCGGTGTTTTAATGGCCGCCCGCATCTCAACGATATCAGCTTCGGTTAACACTAAATTAGGATGGGGTCGGGCGGCTGCCGCATTAGTCCAGCACAGCATAGCAACTATCAGCAGCAAGGCTGTCAGTTGGCAAACCTGCCGCCAGACGGTGCTAAGTGCTGTCAGATTAACGTTAATCATTTTTTGGGTACCTTTGCAGAGATAACTTGTGGTTGCGGGGTGTTTGTAAAGCGGTTAGCGCGCAAACGGGTGATGGGCTCGCCAAGTGTTTCCACGACAGCCACTTTGGCTGAATCTATAAAAGTATTATTTTTAATTTCAGATACCTGGGCACCATGCAGCCAGAGGCTGGCTTGCTGGCTATTGCGGCTACTTAAGCTGGTATTGTGTAGTTTATTTTCACTGAAATAGACTTGCGGGCCAAAGGTGCTTTCATCGGTACCTCCCCGGTATACTTTGAGCAATGCGCCGCCTACATCGCTAAACTGATTTTGCGCTGCGGTGAAATACTCAACGTTGTAGATGCCTAAATCGTCGGTTTCTTTATCTAAACGAAATAGGTCGCCACTGATGTTGGCAAAGCGGTTATGGCGAAGGGTAATTTCGTCGGCGAACGAATGGCTACCGGCGTCAAAGAAATGAAAAGAATGATTGATATTTAATTGCTCAATCTGACAGTGCTGCATAACAAAACGATAATTACGCAACATACCAGATTTGCTAGTACGGATTAGGGTATTACCGGCTGCATCCGGAGCAGATTTACCGTTAATATGTAACCGGTCTAATTTTAAGCTGCCGCCGTTTGTAATCTCAAATAAGCTGCTTCGTTCCGGATATAGGGTTACCTGCGCATTGGCTGCGGCTTTAATGGTCAGGGTGGTTGCAATCTGCAGCACGCTGTTAACTGAGTAGTTGCCACTTTGCAGTTCCAGTACATCACCATCTTGTGCTGCTGCAATAGCCTTAGTGAGAACGTTATCACCCGGCACCACGGATATGATGTTGCCGGAGTCAAAAGGTGTGATGGCGGTAGGTTTGTCGTACCAGGCGGGGCCTGTCGCTTCCTTGCTAACCGGTACCAGCCCCGCTGATACGCCAAAACGGGCTAAGGTGGGATCAGTTGGATAAAGTAGGCCATTGGCAGCGCGCTGTAAGGTAATCGGCGTGGCCTGAATGCCTTTAAGTGGTTCGCCTTGCGTCAGCGGGTTAGTTACATTGTTGCTAAAGGCCAGGCCACTGATATCATCAAGAATAGTGAAAGGAGATCGCTGATTTTGCTGGAAAAATAAATTTCCCCGTACGCTACTGTCGATAGGTACAGCACTGCGTTCTGCATCGCTACCAGCAGCAAGATAGATATTATCGACATTGATAAAGCTGTTTTGGCTGATTTGTGCATTTACCACCTGATGATAGCGATTAAGTGGCGAGTCCGGTACACCGTTCATAATAGTAAAGCCGCTACCAAAACGATAACCGGTTAGGCTTTCCATATAGTTATTGCGAATTACCTGGTCGCGGTTAATTACCCGGATGCCGCCGGTATGGGGTTCACCATTTCCAAAAAACACGTTGTCTTCAACAATGTTACCATTGCCATGTCGCAGCGTGAGTGTGCCGCGTGAAGCAAAGAACGTATTGTTGCGTAGCGTATTCTTACCCGACTTAACCGAGATAATCTCAACTTCACCGTTACAGCGGTCAAAATAATTGTTTTCAATCAGGGTATTGGAGTCACTCATCGAGTAATGGCTGGTACCTATACGGATAGTCTCAGCGCCATTTGAGCCTAGCGGTGGGCGATGGCCAAAGTAATTGTAGTCAATCCGATGCTGATTTTGCTGGCTTTGTTCACTATCCAGTCGAACCGCCAGTGTGACGCCTTTATTGTGTTTTCCCACTAAGTAGTTATGGTCAAACCGATTATTTTTGCCATACAGCGCAACCCAATAGTCACTTTCATGCCGATCCGGGTTGCTGTAATTGTCGATCACCACCTCGGTAACTCTGGAGTGGTTGGCCAGGTGGTGTTTGTTACGGCGAAATGAGATAACTTCGTTGCTGGGGGTATAACCGTCTTTAAACACCAGGCCGGAAACAACAAGATAGTTTCCTGCTAAGCGCAGGTTAGACTGGCCGGATAAAATCACCTTACCTTTAGTTTGTGCCGTTAAGGTAATAGGCGCTGCAGCTGTGCCTTCGCCAGTGAAAATAATTTCAACATCACGCCACACACCATTTTTTAAAATGATGGTGTCGCCAGGCCTGGCCGCACTGACCGCTTGATCAAATTCCGCTTTGTTGGCAACCAGATGCTCTGCTGCCGTGGCGGAGAACAGGCTGCACCAGCCAAGGAGCATGCCAATGAGGTATCTTAACTTTGTATTTTTCATATTAACCATATGCTGTGATTTAAGAAAAAAGCACCTATTAGGGGCGTAATGGGTGCTGATACCGTCATGTATTTAGAACACCGTTTTCAGGCTTAGGAAGTACTTAGGCCCCGAACTGGAAATTAATGTTGGGGTGTTGCTGGCACCGCGTATCATATATTGCGGTTCATCTGTAACATTTAATACCTGGAGCGAGATGGAGGTGTTTCTTGTTAGCTTATATTTCGCGCTGAGGTCAACATAGTTGAATGGCTCAACATAACGGTTGGATGCCGATCCGGTATTGGGCTGGAAATATTGTGAGCGATATTTGTACAGTGCTCGCAAAGAGAGCCTTTTGCCCTCCCAGTAAATTGAACCGGAGAACACATCTTTAGATAAACCAAAGACGTTGGCTGGTTCAACAAAACCATTCTGTACCAGTACGCCATTCTCATCATAAACGTCACCAAAGGTACCGTCCTGGTTTTCAAATGACGAATTCGCATAGTTATAAGATAATTTCACACCTAAACCGTCAAAAGGTGCGGGTAATTTAATAAAGTTATGCTGAGCACTGATTTCGAAGCCCCGCAAGTAGCTGCGATCGTCTGTATAACTGCCGGTAGCTAATTGTACATTGATCGGTTGACCATCTATTACCAACGTTTCTTCAAGCATGACATCACGGAAATTAGCTTCAAATTGCTTGCCATAAAAGGCAATTGACATGGCCGTATCTCTTGATGGATACCATTCAAACGATAAATCAACATTATTTGACATTAGAGGCGTTTGATAAGGATTGCCACCACTCACCTGTCGAATCAAATCATCAGGATTGGTAATGGTTTCTTCATTATTGACATTGATATTACGGCCTGCACTCATTTCCAGTAACTGTGGTCTGGATAGTGCGCGATAAACCGCGGTGCGGATCAAAAAAGTATCAGTGTAATGAAAGGTAATATTGGCACTGGGCAGGAGGTCGATAGTATCGTTTTTGATATTAAACTCTTCGAGATCGCCAGTAGGCTCAAGAGTCAATGAACCTGTACTACTAGATACGATATGGTAGCCAGAACGTATACCGTTGGAATCGATTTTGGTTTGTACTACGCGTAAACCAACATTACCTGAAACAGGTAGTCCAAATAGCTCAGTTTGTAATCTGGCCATCATATAAGCGGCAGTAATAGATTCAACAATATCAATGTCACCGGTACTGCGCCGGTCGGCATAAGGTCCGATATCAGTAAAGGAGCCATCTGCATTTACCCCCGACAACGCACCGAAGCCGCAGCGGCCGTCTAATTGCGCAAACTGACCGCCCTGAAAGCCATTACCGGATTCACTGCTCAACCATTTGGGATTGTTCCAGTCAATAAAGCAGTTGTTAACTACCCCATTAACTAAGGTTGTATCACGCGTGGCAAACTCACTCACTTCGGCACCGGTGAGGGGGTTAATTGCCCGGGTGGCATCTAAATCGGAGAATAATTTCTCTTTAGAATATCGAACACCGGTTTGCAGGCTAGAGAATATTTCACCGCCTAAATAGTATTCTAAATCAAAGCGAATGGCAGATAAGCGATCATCGCGCTCTTCCATCAAGCGCCTATATCTCGCTTCTGGGCCAACGTTATTATTTAACGGTGCACTCCAGGAGGCCAGATTAGTTGGATCGAAGGCGGTGCTGCTGTCATATCCCACATCTTCCGGGCTGTTCCAATTTGCATCTAAAAAGGTTAGCTCAGTTAACCGGTGCTCACGATTATCAAGGCTATATTTCCAGTAGCCGTTGGTTATCACGCGTGATTGCCAGTCGGTGCGGTTCCGGAATGATTTAGAGTAAGAAATATCCGTTGAAAGTTTTAAATTGTCCGTTAAGTTATGCTCAATATTTAAACCCCAGCCCGTATAGGTTTCATCCTCACTACGAAATAACCCCTGCGTTTCCATTCTGGAGTCACCTTCGCGGTACAACAGGTTAAATTCGTCATCTATTACATGATTACGTAGGTTGCGGCGGGCACTAGTGATGACAAAATCGTGCCGATCTTCAGTATAACGGTTGTTAGAGTAGGCAATATCGAAGTTAATGTTCCAGGCATCGTTAGGCTGCCATTGAAAGGCGCCGACGTAAGCATCACGCTGATCTTGTTCTTCCTGGTTGCGGTAAGTCCAGCTTGATGGTGTTAGAAAGACTGAGCTGCGATCATAATCGCCAATATTTTCACGTGTCACGTTAGTGTTTGTGCCACTGCTGTTGCTGTTACAATCATTAACAGTGCGCAGCGCCGTGCCGTCGGCTAATCGGGTTGCACAAGAATACATGGTCGAACTGGTCAGCATACTTTCTTCCGGGTTAGAGGAATCAGTACGTTGATAACCGGCCGTAATAGCAAAGTTTCCTAAGGCGTTGTTATTCAGTTGTTTGACAAAAGAGGCGGTGATCTGATTACCCAAGCCATTTTCGCCCTTAGTGTGGGCTGTATGATTGTTGTAGATCCCCTGTAATTCAAGTGAAACGCGATCTTTGCCGAAATCCAACGGGCGCAGAGAGTCGATATTGATAGTACCGGCAACGCCACCTTCAACTAAATCAGCTTGCTGTGATTTATATACCACTACTTTGTCAGAAAACTCAGAAGGGAATTTTTTGAAGTTTACCGCCCGGCTATAGCCGGCACTGGTTATCGTTCTGCCATTAAACGTATTGTAACCTAAGAAGGGGCCCAACCCGCGGATAGACATTTCAGACGCACTACCTTTACCACGGTGGCCAGATACGCTGGTGATGTTTTCGATAACATCCGAAATAGATAAACCGGGTAAATCGCCGAAATCCGAAGCAGCAATAGAATCGGTGATCGCTTCGGTGTTTTTCTTCAGCGCTAACGAGCGTGTCATAGTGGCACGCATACCTGATACCTGAATAATCTCTACATCAACATCTTCAGTTTGTTGCTGGCCATTGACTGCAGGTGTTGGCTCTGGAGTCTCTTGTGCCACAGCTGGCATAGCGAGTGTTGCCAGCAGAGTCGAACAGACAACCCATTGTGTGGTACGGATGCCACGACTTGCGGCACAGATCCCTATACTTAATTTACTTAGCTTCATGTCTATCCCCGGTTTTTATATATTGCGATTTAATCGCTTTAGTTTTAACCATCATGCGTTGAGTAGAATCTAACCAATATCTCATTTTATGTCAACCAAGATGTATTACCAATATCTGGCTTATGTTTGCCTTTTGTTATTACCAGTTTGAGCGGGGCTGCCAGCGTTGAAGTGATGTGTAGCTCTTCGCTACAAAATAGTGATTTTGTTTTTGCTTACGACTTTTTTAGTCGCTAATATGCATCGTATATAAATGCACGATACTAATGCACGATATTGGTTAGACAATGTGAGAGAGCCGTTATGAAAAGCCGACGAATGTTTTGGCGCATCGTAGATGAAATAGAAGCGTTAATTGATAATGGTAATTTTGCGGTAGGAAGCCGCTTGCCCCCAGAACGCGAGTTGGCCGAAAAATTTGATGTCAGTCGGCCTACGATCCGTGAAGCGATCATTGCATTGGAAGTGCGGGAAAAGGTTGAAGTAAAAACGGGTTCAGGTGTTTATGTATTAGAAGGAGCGCTGAAAGGCGCGAAACAGCCTGTTGTTAATGCCTTTGAGTTAACCCAAGCCCGAGCCTTGGTTGAAGGTGAGGTTGCGGCGTTAGCTGCAGTGAGCATTACTGATGATGAGTTAACACGCTTGCATGACACCTTAGTAATGATGCAGGAGCGTGGTGATACCGAAGAAGCGGATCGGCTATTTCACAGCATTATTGCCGGTGCAACGCGCAATGGCGCTATGATCCTGTCGGTAAGTCAGTTATGGTCATTGCGCGAGTCGACGGCCGCTATTATTGATGATTATGCCAGTGTCTGTAGCAAAGATAGTCATCTGACCTTAGAAGAGCACACTGCCATCTATAATGCGTTAAAAGCGCGTAACCCGGCAGAAGCCAGGGTAGCAATGCACAATCACTTTAATCGGCTTATCAATACGTTATTTGATGCAACTGAAGCCAGAGCACTGGAAGAAATTCGACGCAAAAACAACGAAAAACGCGGTTTATATTCGATCACTAATCTGGTAAAACACACCGCACAATAACTGCAGGCTGGCGGCATGGCTTTTAGGAGGCCCTGTCGAAGAACGGCCTCCCGCTGTTGCTTACATACAACCTCTTTAGAACAGGTTGCACCGTTAAGCCATTAACTTGTACATGTTAATTACATCTTCTTTGTTGATGGGTCTGGCACCGGCTGTGGTTTCAGTACCTTTTATTGGAAACATGCGGACAACATCTTCAGCCATTTGCTCAAACTTGTCGTTTGGAATACCCACATCGGTTAAGGTTAGGTAAGAGCCTGTGCGCTTAAACCACTCTTTTACTTTAACTGGTAATAACTTAGCTGCAATTGCATCATCCTGTTCGGTTACACCAAAACAGCGCCGGGCCAGTTTTGCCCAGCGGTGTGGCAGGGCATCTGACATATATTCTAAGTAAGCCGGCATAACTATTACCATGCCTTTGCCATGCGGTAAATCATAGTGCGCGCTTAGCGGCATTTCGATTGAATGCATCGGGATAGAACCTAAGCGGCCTAAGGCTTGTAAGCCTGACCAGCCAAATTGTGAGCATAGTGCTAACTGCATTCTGACTTCTAAGTTGCTTAAATCCTCCAATATTTTATCCAGATTGTCGATTAAGCATAAAATCATCGCCTCGGTCATGCGGTCGGCAAAGTCTGATTCATCTGGACTAGATAAGTAATGTTCAATTAAATGCGAGAAGATATCTAAGCAGCTGTCCTGTGTTAAGCGGCGTGGTACCGATTTTAGGATCTCTGGATCAACAATGGCGACTTTTGGTAAACGATAAGGGGAGCGGGAGAAACTTTTTTCATTAGTTTCAGCGTTTTGAATTACTCCACCGGCATTGCTTTCAGAGCCAGCTGCTGAAATAGTTGGGATTGAAATAATCGGGAAAGCTCCGGTATATTCGCGGGGTGTTCTTTCACCCAGCACGACATAATCCCAGGACTTACCACCAGAGAAGGCGGTGGCTGCAATGTATTTTGAACCATCTATAACACTGCCGCCTCCTAAGGCAATAACCAGATCGCATTTTTCGGCGTTGAATATTTCAATTGCTTTATCAATGGTTTGAGCGCGAGGGTTAGGCTCGATACCGGTAAATAGCACAACGTCTAAGCCTGCAGCTTTCAGTGAGGCTGATACCGTTTCAATAACGGGATCTAACGGACTGCCTTTTTCATAGGTAGCTATCATGGCCTTCTTACCGTATTCGGCGGCAATTTTACCGACTTCCTTCAACCGGCCTGGGCCGTATATTAGCTTAGTTGGGAAACTCCACTCAAATGGCGACATTGTATTACCTCTCGTTGATCAAGCTCAGCAATCTTATAGCGATATGCACTGGTTTCATGTTTATGTCTGTTGTTGCCAAACAGTTATCAAACGTTAGTAGTCGAGTGATTAAAACAGGTTATTGGCAAACTCACTAAATGGTTAAACACCAGATATGACATGGTTGGCTATTAAAGTAGGCCTTGCAGATTTAATTGTCAACCAATTTATCAGTATTGGTATTACATTGTTTGTTGATTTGGTAAGCTATCTATTGTGTATTATGTGTTAAAGCCCCAAGGAGTCGAGAAATTGCATGGACATGTTGGTGACTTCCCGGTTTCTGTCTTTAGGAAAGCGGCCATGGGCACCACCTTCAACTGTGACAAACTGATTTCTCACCCCCATCTCATCCAGCTTCTTATGTAAATCCACAGATTGCTGGTATGGCACTATCGGGTCGGCATCTCCGTGCACAGTAAACACTGGCGGGCTGTCAGGTTTGATATGCGTGATCGGCGAAACTGAGCGACGAAACGCCAGATCGTCTACGCCTTCACCCAACCACATCACCGCCGACCGGCTGGTGTGTTTGCCGTGTGCCCAGTCCCCCACATCTGCAATACCATATTTGTTAATGATGGCGGCCACGCGAATTTCCTGTTCCACAGCAGGACAGTTGCCGTCAAAACGTCGGTCGTTACCCAACAAGCCGCCCATCAAAGCCAGGTGACCACCGGCAGAGCTGCCGGTAAAGACAATTTTTTGGGTATCAATATTCAGATCAGGAGCATTGTTGATCAGGTAAATCAGCGCACAGCGCACGTCTTCAACGGCGGCTGGCGCTGGAGCCACCTGAACCAGGCGGTAGCTAATGTTGGCTACCGCATAGCCACGACGAAAGAAGGAACCGAAGCCTCTTTGGGATTCCTTGCGGCCTTTATTCCAACCACCGCCGTGAATATTGATCACCACCGGTGTCGGTGCTTCACCGCGCGGCGGCAGATACAGGTCCATTAATCCTTGCCAGTTATTTATTTCAACATATACCTGATTGAGCTGAGCCTTGTAACCATCCGGGTACTGAACCGGTTGAAATTCCTCAGCCTGTAAGCCACGGGCATTTAGCAGCAGGGCTATCAGTAACAAGATACTTAATAGAATCTGGAACATCGTATAAATCCCCTTTTAGTATTACCAATTGTTATTATCAATTATGCGTATGCCACCATATTGTGTAATACATGTCAATGCGAATTGGTTATATTTTGTGGGTTGGGGCCACGATGCTCTTGGTCTGTTCAACAAGTAGGGGTATTGATCGCTGTTCTGCTGCTGGTATGCCTGAAAATTATTGCCAGCCACCTGGATATAGCGCCAAATTGGTTAACACTGCTGGACGATAAAACAGTTAGCTATACCTCTGCCATAGCCATAGCTTGCTTTAGCTCAGCTTTCTGATACTAAACTCCCCCAACTAACTGAAAATAATCAGCTTATTTTTTATGCAATTTTTCTTTGCGTTAATGGCTTGCTTTTATACTGTGTGGCACCTAGTATATTGCTGTGTGTCGCACAGTATGTGGTGCACAGTATAGGAAGCAAAGGTTATGACAACTGCACAACTGGATAAAATGCGGCTGGAACTGCGCCGCGGCGTGCTGGTGCTGGCGGTATTAGCATCGTTAAAGCAGCCACATTACGGCTATTCGTTGCGTAAGCAGCTGCAGGATGGCGGCATTGATATTGATGAAGGCACTTTATACCCGTTAATCCGCCGTCTGGCCGAGCAAGGCCTGCTCGACAGCGAATGGCAGCAAGGGGAGGGACGCGAGCGGCGCTACTATCAGTTATCAGAGCTGGGCACACAACTGCTTAGCCAGCTAACGGACGAGTGGCAGCAACTTAATAATTCCCTTAGCAATTTGCTGGGCACGGCATCACAGGAGACAAAATAATGGAACTGGTTAAGCGTTATATCGCTGCAGTGCAGCGTGAATTACCCGAAGTAAAGCGCGACGAAATTGGCCGCGAGTTAAACGCCAATATTATGGATCAACTGGATATGTTGTCTGAGCAGCAAGGCGGGCTGGCAGACACTGATATTGCCGCAGTATTAAAGCAAATGGGCCACCCGCGTGAGGTAGCGCAGCAGTTTGTACCGCCGCAGCCACTGATTAGCCTGCACTATATGCCGGTATATCGTTACACCTTGTTTATGGTACTGGGCATTTTATTTGTGCTGCAGATAGTTGGCAGTACCAGTGCCTGGCTGGCAGGTGATTTTGGCTTGTTGTTGTACCTTAAAAGTGTCGCCAGCGGTTTTCTTAAAGATGGTTGCTTTGCTTTTACTGCGATCACTATTACCTTTGCGCTGATGTCAGTTGATACCGCTAAGGCCACTACCTCGCAAAACGATAACTGGCAGCCGCAGCAATTACCGGATGCGGGGCACAGCTGGCAGCATATTTCACTGCAGGACATCTTTACCGATCTGGCAACCTATGTATTTTTACTGATCGTGATCTGGTATCCGCTATGGTTGTCGCCGGAGCAATTGGCCAACAGCAGTTTTTTGTTTACCGACAATGCGCATCAACTATTAAAATGGGCTAGCCCACTGGCGCTGCTGGGTATTGCAAGCAGCTTGTGGCAGTTGCGTAAGCGATTTTGGAGCCAAACCATGTTGCTGGGTAATATTGTACTGAACGGCGCTTTTGTCGCAGTAATATTGATGCTTGCTGCCAGCGACCCGTTGTTAAAACTGGAACCTGAAGTGTGGCAAGGCGTATTGCAGCTAGAGCAACTGGAACGCGTTGCTGTTACCGGTCTGGTGATCACTGCCATGTTTCCGCTGTGGGAAGTAGTGCGGGACATACTGCGGTTGCGTAAATTAGCCTGATGTTTTGCAGTTGGCCGCCTGCAGGCGGCCACTGGAGCGGGTGGCGGGAATCGAACCCGTGTCTAAAGCTTGGGAAGCTTTCGTTCTACCATTGAACTACACCCGCAGCACATCACAGTGCAAAACAGAGGCTAAATTACTGTAATGCCGGTGTGGCCGTCAACTGTCGGAAAATACTTTTCTATTTGTACCTGTTACGTCGCGCCTAACGCAGGTGCGTGGATTGAAACGCATTGGCCAATCTGTAGTAACCCAAATTTTAAACCCGTCGAATTCGATGGGTTTAAAGCACAAGCTGGGTTAAATAATTTTATGGCTTAAAAGAATGGTGGCTTTAGTCTTTGGGGGCGATCAATTTACTTTGGCAAAGGTAAATAACCAACATCTGTTTGCATACAGCGTGGTTATACGTAATGCTATCGGCAGAATACTATTATATTAACCGGGGGCACAACGATGCGGCTGTTTTTATATTGCTTATTATTGCTACCCATTGGCATGGCCCAGGCCACGCCACAATTTACCCAGGCGGAATGCCAGATGCTAAATGAACAGCGGCTTGAGATCCGCAGGCAGTTGCGCCAGCCTTATAACCCTGATCATGGCCAGCAGTTGCAGGCGCGGCTGAAGGAGCTTGAGCAGTTACTAAAACAACATTGCCGCAAGCCGGTTAAAAACCCGCCTGCGGTTGTAGCGCCGGTGCAGCAGCCGTTACTGTAAAGCGGGCCAGGCCGATAAGCTGTTCTGATTCTGTTACTACTTCTACCCGCCATTTACCTTCAGCGTTGGCCGGAAAATTCAGCTTGTGGCTCCAGGCACGATAACCGCTGGTGCTGCCGCCGGTGATATTCAGTTTAATACGATCTACCTCTTTGCCATTGTGCAGCCAGACATGAAATATTTGCTCGTTAAGGCCACGGGGCACGGTTACTGCGGTAAAGCTGTATAAGCCTTGCTGCTGTAAATCGTGGTTGCTGATCTGGCTGATATTGTTGCCGGGCTTGCGTTGCTCGTAATCCATTTCGTGCGACAGGGTTATAGCGTTAAGGCGCAGTGCTGCCGGGGGCACCCAACTGCGTAGTTGCCATAAACCGGCGCTAAGTACGGTAAGTAAACAGAGTAAAAACGGCACCCGCCACCAGCGGCCAGCCGGCATTATTGCGCCCAGGCTGGGTAAACTCAGTAATACGGCAATACCCAAGGCGGCAGCCATACTTTGGCTGGTGGTAAGCTGCATTAACACCGGCAGCACAATTAACAGCACCACAAACAGCGCAAAAGCATGGAACACCACAAACACTGTGCGATGTGGAGCCAGCTTTTTGTAGTACAGCGGGTCTACCACTGATACCAGCGCACAAAAAATAATCAGTACGGTAAAGGCTGCCTGGCCGTGGTGCCAACTGGTAACGGCAAGAAAAAACGGCAGGGCGAAAAACAGGCTTTCCTGGTGCACGGTTTGCAGGGCAAAACGTACCAGAACAGGTGATAAGGTGATGCCAAAACGTTGCTCTATGCGCTCGCGCAGCCAGTTGTCCAGCAACAGCCACAACCAGCTTAGCAATAAAAATACCGCTATCAGCTGGGCCAGTGATTCTTTGCGTTCAACCAGAATATAGCTGGCTACACCACCGGCAAAGGCCAATATTGCCATTAAACCCGGCCAGCGCTGCATAAAGGTAATGGTTTTGTGCATCAGGTTTACTGGCGAAATCATCCGGGCAACCGCTCCTTACTGCCCGCCGGGGCGGCGCAAATTCAACCTAATTCAGACGGTGTAGCATAAGCTGTTTAGCCGCTTAATTGCCAGCGCAGATTGAGCATGGCTGCGCTGGCTTGACGGATCAGGCCTGGCTAATCAGGCCCTTGAATGCCATAAGCTGGGCAATTTCAGCAATGCTGGCCGGATCGTCTATGGTAGACGGTATGCTGTATTCGCTGCCTTGTGCAATTTGCCGCAGTAATTTACGTAGAATTTTGCCGCTGCGGGTTTTGGGCAGGCGTTTTACTACTATGGCTTTTTTAAAGCAGGCCAGGGCACCTATTTCCTGCCGTACCATGGCAACCAGCTCAGCTTCGAGTATGGTTTCATCAATATCAATACCATTTTTCAGCAATACCAGCGCCAGCGGTTGCTGGCCTTTAATGGCCTCGTAAATACCAATCACACAGCATTCGGCAATTGCCGGATGGTTAGCAACAATTTGTTCCATTTCGCCGGTAGATAAGCGGTGCCCGGCAACGTTGATCACATCATCTGTGCGGCCCATAACAAACAGATAGCCGTCTTCGTCGATATAACCGCCATCGCCGCTGGCGTAGTAACCGGGAAAACTGTCCAGATAACCGGCAACAAAACGCTCGTCGTTACCCCAGATAGTGGTTAAACAGCCCGGTGGCAGTGGCAGAGCCAGGGCAATAAAACCCTGTTCATTCGCGCGCAGGGCTTTGCCGTTGTCGTCCAGTATTTGTACGTTAAAGCCCGGCACCGGCACAGTAGCAGAGCCGGGTTTGGCATGCATTAACTCCAACCCGGCCGGGTTGGCGGCAATGGGCCAACCGGTTTCAGTTTGCCACCAGTGGTCAATCACCGGTTTTTGCAGTTTTTCAGCTACCCACTGGTAAGTGGCCGGGTCCAGCCGCTCTCCGGCAACAAACACGGCGCGCAGGGCCGATAAATCGTAGCGCTGCAGTGCCGCTTCAGGGTCTTCTTTGCGAATGGCCCGAAACGCAGTAGGTGCGGCAAATAAAACATTAACCTTATACTCGGCGCATACCCGCCAGAAGGCACCGGCATCGGGGGTAAACACTGGTTTGCCTTCATACAATACGCTGGTGCAACCGGCAATAAGCGGTGCATAAACAATATAAGAGTGGCCCACTACCCAGCCAACGTCAGACGCGGCCCAGAATACATCGCCCGGTTTGGCGTTATATACCGCCTGCATACTGTAATTAAGCGCCACCGCATGGCCGCCGTTGTCGCGCACTACGCCTTTGGGTTTGCCGGTGGTGCCGGAGGTGTACAACACATATAACGGATCGGTAGCTTTTACCGGTACGCAGGGTGCGCTTTCTGCTGCGGCCATGGCCTGGCGCCAGTCCAGATCGCGGCCGTCCTGCAGGCTAGCCAGCAGTTGTGGCCGCTGATAAATAATACAGTGTTGTGGTTTGTGCACGGCTTTGCTGATGGCGTCATCCAGCAGGGGTTTGTAGGCGATAAGTTTACTGATTTCTATACCGCAGGATGCGCTTACCACGACTTTGGGTGTGGCATCGTCTATCCGCATGGCCAGCTCATGGGCTGAAAAACCACCAAACACCACCGAATGTATGGCACCTAAACGTGCTACTGCCAGCATGGCAATAGCAGCTTGTGGGATCATTGGCATATAAATTACTACGCGATCGCCTTTGCTCACGCCCAACGCTTTTAATACCCCGGCAAAGCGGGCCACTTCATCGCGCAGTTCGCGGTAGCTGAATTGCTGCTTGCTGTTAGTTACCGGCGAGTCGTAAATCAGTGCGGTTTGTTCACCACGGCCTTGCTCAATGTGGGTGTCCAGCGCCAGATAAGCGGTATTAAGCACGCCATCGCTGAACCACTGGTAATGATGCGTATCTTGTTGCCGTAAAATAGTACGCGGTGTTTTATACCAGTTTAGTTTAGCGGCCTGCTGCTGCCAGAACGCTTCAGGGGCGTTAATAGCACGTTGATATTCATTGTGATAGGGGCTGGTACTGGCCATGTTGGTATCCTTACGTCGGTAGTGGTAACGACAATGGCATTACTGTAGCTAAAAATTGCAGTTAACGAACTTAGACTTAAGGTGCATAGACTTTAGGCGTAGGCCGTTAAACTTGTGTCACGGCGGTGCTTGTGGTCTGATCGGAGTATTAACGCAGCAACCTGTAGCAATAGCATGGCAATTCAGATTTCAGGTAGTGTGGTTCTTAATGATCATGAGCTGGAATGGCAGTTTATCCGCTCCAGTGGTGCCGGGGGCCAGCATGTGAATAAGGTGTCTACGGCGGCGCAGCTTATTTTTGATATTAATGCCAGTAGTTTGCCGCAGTTTTACAAAGATAAGCTGTTGGCAAAATCAGATCACCGCATTACGCAAAGTGGCAAAATTATTATTAAATGCCAGCAAAGCCGCAGCCAGGAGATGAACCGCGAGCAGGCCCTGGCGCAGTTTATTGAGCTGGTGCAGTCAGCCGCCAGGGTAGCAAAAAAACGTATTGCTACCAAAGCTACCTATGGCAGCCAGCAGCGGCGGCTGGAACATAAAAAGCAGCGTGGTGCTACTAAGGCTTTGCGCCAGGGGAAACCGCAGATCTAGTGTGCAGAACGGTGAGAGGTTTATGCGCGAACCGGTTAGCCCACGCAAACACGCCGTAAATACCTCCCTGTAGGCTCGATTCAGGCATCCATGCCTTCAACGGTTCGCTTAGGGCAAACCGGTTCTTACTCCGGCGGCAATGGCGTCGTTATTACAGCGCCCGGGCGCGGATACTTTTACCTTTAATTTTGCCCTGTTGGATTAACTGCAGTGCCAGCTTTACGGCTGTGCGTTTTACCGCAACAAAGCTCCAGATATCGTGCAGTTGAATTTTACCTAAGTCATCATTAGTCAGTTGCTTGCTGGCGGTGAGGGCGCCGACTATGTCACCGGCACGGATTTTATGTTTTTTACCACCATCCAGTTGCAGCGTGGCCATTAATGGTTTGGCTGGTTTTAACGCGGCGATATCGACAACCGGCAGTTCAGCGGTGTCAATTTTAATACCTAAGCCATCTTCCAGCGGGATCAGTTTACCGGCATCAGCGGCGGTAAATAAACTCAGCGCAATACCACTTTGGCCTGCGCGGCCGGTGCGGCCAATACGGTGGATATGGGTGTCGGCATCGTGCGCCAGCTGGTAGTTGAATACCGCATCTACACTGCTGATATCCAGGCCACGGGCGGCCACGTCGGTTGCCACTAAAATACAGGCACTGCCATTGGCAAACTGCACCAGAGTTTGATCGCGGTCTTTTTGCTCCATATCGCCATGTAGTGCCAGTACGCTAAAACCGTAACCGAGCAGGGTATCGGCAACGTCTTGTGTTTCGCGCTTGGTATTACAAAACACCATACTGCTTTGGCCCTGATACTGCAGTAATAAGGCACGCAGTGCACTTAAGCGGGCGCTGTTGTCGGCCACCTGAAAAAACTGCTGCTGTATGCTGCTGGTGTTGTGCTGCTCTGCTACCGTTACCTGCAGCGGGTTAGTTAGCAGGCGCTCACTTAGCCTGGCAATAGCAGTAGGATAGGTGGCGCTGAATAACAGTGTCTGGCGTTTAGCCGGAGCTTTGGCAATAATATTATCTAAATCGGTTTGAAAGCCCATTTCCAGCATGCGGTCGGCTTCGTCCAGCACCAGCGTGGTTAAGTCGTCCAGCTTTAGCCGGCCTTTGTCTAAATGATCAACCACCCGGCCCGGCGTACCGACAATAATATGGGCGCCGTGCTCCAGTGAGCCGATTTGCGGGCCAACAGGCACACCACCGCACAGGGTAAGAATTTTAATATTGTGAATACTGCGCGCAAGTTTACGCAGCTCTGCCGCCACCTGGTCGGCCAGCTCGCGCGTGGGGCAGAGTACCAGTGTTTGCACACGGAAATACTTAACATCTAATTTAGCCAGCAGGCCTAAACCAAAGGCGGCCGTTTTGCCTGAACCGGTTTTTGCCTGGCCGATAACATCCTGCCCGGCCAAAATTGCCGGCAGAGCCTGCGCCTGTATGGCTGTCATGCTGCTGTAGCCTAAATCGTTAAGATTACTGACTAAGGCGTCGGGTAAATTCAGGCTGGAAAAACAGGTGTTGCTCATGCTGGTGCTCCGCAAAATAAAAAACTGCGGGCCTTGGCCTGCAAAAGGGGCGGCATTGTAGCAGAATGGTGCGGCTTTGCATTAGTTTGATGGTGAAAAAAGCAGCTAAGCCTGATGATGTAACTCGCTGCCATCGGTTTGTTCACGCTAACACGCCGTGAACCCATCCATGGGGGCTCGACTCAGGCATCCATGCCTTCAACGGTTAGCTTAGAGCAAACCGATTCTGCTCTGTTCGGATATAACCTGCGATGTGTCTTTTAATGACATCATTGCTTTGGCATTAAATCCAGCAAGGCGATCACAGTGGCTTCTACCCCTTTGGTTACCGCTGGCTCAGGGCTGATTTTAAACAGCGGGCTGTGGTGGCTGGGTACTGCCGGGCCACCAGCTTTCTCGGCTGCAAAAGCTTCAGCCGGTGTGCCGCCTACGGCAAAGTAAGTGCTGGGGATATACGGCTTAGTGGTAAAAAACGGGAAGTCTTCTGCGCCCATGCCTAAGCGTTTGTAGTTTTCATCAAACACCGGCTCGCCCATTTTGGCCGCCCAGGCTTTTTTCAGCCGTTGTGTCAGCGGAATATCGTTTACAGTAGGTGGGGTGGGCTCGTCGGTAATACGTACTTCTGGCAGTTTATCTTCCGGCAGACCGGCTGCCCGGCCCAGGTTTTCAGCAACCCGCTTAATGGCGGCGATTAAATATTCCCGCGTTTCCCAGTTGTCGTTACGCACGGTTAGCTGTAAATGGGCTTTGTCAGAAATAATATTGTGCTTGGTGCCGCTGTGAAAAGCACCTACGGTAATTAATGCCGGCTCTTTTGGTGCCACTTCACGGCTGACGATAGTTTGCAGTGCCAGCACAATTTGTGCGCCGAGCACTATAGGGTCTTTACCGCGGTGCGGGCTGGCACCGTGGGCCCCCACGCCGTGCACAATAATATCCACGCTGTCTACGCCAGAGTATGGCGAGCCTTCTACTGCCACAATTTTGCCGGTTTCAATTTCAGATGAAACATGAAACGCCAGTGCGTAATCGGGTTGGCCAAAGCGGCCCCAGATATTGTCCTGCATCATGCCTTTGGCGCCGCCAACCCTTTCTTCAGCCGGTTGGCCTACCAGCATCAGGGTGCCGGACCATTGATCTTTCATCGCGGCCATACGCCTTGCTGTGCCTACCAGGCTGGTAATATGTACGTCGTGGCCACAGGCATGCATAACATATACTTCGTTGCCGTCCCAGTCGGTTTGTTTTGCTTTAGAGGCATAAGCCAGGCCGGATTTTTCTTCTACCGGCAGGCCATCCATATCGGCACGCATCATTACCAGCGGGCCGGGGCCGTTTTTCAGCATGGCTACCACACCGGTTTTGCCTACGCCTTCGGTAACGTCAAAACCGGCATCACGCAGCTCTTTTGCCAGACGCTTAGCGGTTTGGATTTCCATATGTGACAGTTCAGGGTGTTGGTGGAAATGGGTAAACAGCGCCCCCAGATGTTGCTGGTAATCTTGCTTAATTTGTTCAGCTAAGGAGGTTGCCGCAACAGCACTGAGGCTGCTAAAGCAAAGTAAACTGGCCAGAAGCGTTTTTTTCATTGTTATACCGCCGTTAAGTTTTAAAGACGTTATCAACTTAACGGTGCTATGAAAAAAACTCCAGCCTTTGCGACCAATGGCTATAGCAGGGCGGTATTAACCGGTTTCGGTTTTGCTCTGCAGCGAGGGCGTATTACGCTCGGCAGGCTCAGTTTTAGGCAGGCTTATAACCTGCTCGGTGGAGGTTGGCATGGTTTTACCAATAAAACTGCCGCCGCGCTCAATACTTAAATCGTCGCAATGGATCACGCCGTGCGCTTTGCCCTGCGGCAGTATTTCTACTGTATTGGCAAAGCAATCGCCTTCAAACAAACCGTTAATAATCACTTTGTCGGCAGTAAGCTCGCCTTTTATGCGGCCGGTGCCACTGATCACTAAGGTTTTTTCGCTGACAATTTTGCCTTCTATATAACCGTCTACCTGCATATCACAGTTTAGTCGGAGACTGCCGTTAACTGTGCATCCTTGTGCAATGACAGTTGTAACTGCGTGCTTGCCTTGGTTTCCAGCATGCTGACTAAAGAATCCCATTTAATGCTCCTTTCCTTCTCAAACACCAGATCGAAATTAGTGGCATCCCAGTCCATAAAGCTTTGCGGATTAAGTGCCCGATCAAGGAAATGTACTTCGTAATGTAAATGCGGTGCAGTGGATAAACCGGTATTACCTGAGGTGGCTATCAGCTCGCCTTTATGCACAAAGTGGCCACTTTTTACCTTAAAAGAGTCCAGGTGCGCATAAAGTGTTGAAAAACCAAACGCATGGCGGATTTTTAACAAATTACCGTAGCCTTGTTTGTTTGGCCGGACAACTTCAACTACGCCGTCTGCCGGTGCGTATATAGGTGTGCCGCGGCTGGCGGATAAGTCTACCCCTTTGTGGTGTTGCTGCTTGCCAATAATAGGGTGTTCGCGCACACCAAAGCGTGACGAGCGGCGGCGGAACTCCAGCGGCGAGCCATTAGGTACCAGTTGCAGCATGGCCTGACGGGCCGCTGAGTTTATGCTGGCAGTATCAAGCCGGTTTTCTAAATTTTGTGGATATTGCTGTTCCAGCCCCAGCGCCAGTTCAATTTCGCCAACGCGGTTTACTATCTGCAGCATTTCATCCTGTTTGGTGCTTAACTCCTGCTCTAACTGCTGTTTGCTGTTGTTCAGTATTTCAATTTCGGCACGCAGGCTGGCGGCCTGTTCGGTAAGCGCTGTGCGCTGATGTTGGCTTTTATCAACAGTACGTAGCAGGTAATCTATAACGGCGGCAGTAATGATCAGGCCAAACAGCATGGCCCACATTGCAATAACGGCGTTGCGTTTAAACAGTTTACTGACGTTAAAATGGCGGGTCCCATTGATAGTTGAGACAGAAATGATAATACGATCTTTCATTCAGGCCGGTCGCTCTCAATGGAAAAAATTCTGACAGTGGGTAAAAATATGTGGCTTTGCGCTCAGTGTCAAGAATTTACTGCGGCTGCTAATAAGCTGTTACTAACCGGAAAAATGCTATGCGCCAAAGTAGGGCTTGATCTGAATTAGTTTTTTTACTGTCGGGCAGGCTACAGGCGAAAGAAAAAAATAATGGCTAGGGGCAGAGCCGGCCTTGCCGGGCCGGCTCTCCGGTGGAGCTTATTAGTGACCGGCGTGGCCATCTATGCCATGTACATGGCCGTGGCTGAGCTCTTCTTCAGTAGCATCACGTACCAGCAGTACTTCAACATCAAAGCTTAGATCAATACCGGATAACGGATGGTTACCGTCAACTACCACTTCATCTTCTGTTACTTCCAGCACAATAACCGATTGTTCGCGGCCATCCGGGCCCGCAGCACGAAAACGCATGCCCACGGCAACGTCCATACCGTCAAACATGGTTTTTGGCACGGCTTGCGTCAGCGCATCATGGCGCTCGCCATAAGCGTCAGCTGCGGCGATATCGGCTTTAAACTTGTCACCTGTGGCTTTGCCGGCTAATGCCTGCTCTAAACCCGGAATAAGTGAACCGTGGCCAAATAAGAAGACTAAAGGCTCGCCGCCAACGGAAGAATCCAGTTCGTTACCCTGTGGATCGGTAACGGTGTAGTGCATGGCGACAACTTTGTCCTGAGATATGGTCATGAAAACCTCTTTAATTTAACGAGTAAGGTAACGGCACTATGCGAAGTGCCGGGGCACTGTCGCTGTTAAGCCGTAACGTGTCTGCCGGTGTTATGTCGTTAGGTAATACCGCAATTAACCATAATTGGTTATGTATGTTTGCGGCATTGACAACCTGGCCACTCCGGCGCCAGTTCTCACCTAGTTGAATTTCTATATCAGTGCCTGCTTTTGGCACTTCGTCTGTGTTGGCGGTTAAAATGTACGCGGCTCTTTTATTGCCGCCACGGTATTTCAGCCGGGCTACTGTTTCCTGGCCGATATAACAACCTTTGGTAAAACTAATGGCATTCAGTGCCTGTAAGTTAAGCATTTGCGGCACAAACTCGCCAATTAAACCCTGCTCAAGGTAACTAAAACCATGCTGAATGTGCTGTGCCAGCCAGACATTAGGGGCGGCAAAGGGCAGTGTTTGCTGCATTAGCTGCCGTGCTTCTGCTACCGGCATTAGCAGTATAAAATGGTCGTCGGCCAGTGCCAGCAATAAAGCATTGTTGTGCCGTGCCAGTTCGCCACGTTGCGGTAGAGCAAAGCCCAGTTGCGTAACCAGTGTCACAACGTTTTCGCCACCCAGGCCAAATACGGCAAAGTGTTGCTGGCCTGCTTCAAAACTAACTTTAGAAAACACGCCAAATTTTTTCCACTGTATGGCTGAGGCGTTAAGTTCATCTCTGAAGGCAATGCTGATCAGCTGCTCAGCCTGACTGACCAGATAAAACTGCGACCACATTTTACCTTTGGCGTCACAATGGGCACCGTGCAGAAAATTATTGTCGTTTAACTGATCTAAATCGCAGGTAGTTTGCCCCTGCAAATATTTACGGTTGTCAGGCCCGCTTATCAGCAGGCTTTCAAATGCCGGTAGCGGTGAAATAAAAGCGCCCTGAACCTGAGTGGATAATGCGGCGTATTGTTCTGCTGTTAACCAGGATGTGTGCATAGTGTGCCGTAGCGAAGCTCAGTATTATAACGAATATTGCTATCATTGGGGGAAAGCCGGAAAAGCTCAACCCCGTTCGCTAATTTTTGTTAGAATCAGCAGCTATCCTGTCGGGTTCGATATTTCAAACGCCCTTTTGCACTGGAAAACTATTTACAAAGGAACAATATGGCAGAGTTAATGATTAAACCAAGGTTACGCTGGGCATGCCGTCGCGGCATGCTGGAACTGGATGTACTGCTGGCTCCTTTTGTTGAAGACGGTTATGACGGGCTGACACTGCAGCAAAAACAGGATTTTGAGCGTTTACTGGCGTGTGATGATCCGGATCTGTTTGCCTGGTTTATGGGCCATGCCAAATCGCCTGATGCGGCTATTCAGGCATTGATCCAGGTTATTCTGGATCGTGTCCGCGTATAACTGCAACTTGTCGCCCAGCCGCTGGTGTCAGCGTGGCATGTTACTGCTGGCGGCATGGCCGGTGCCGGTATTGGCGGTTACGCCGCTGGGCATAACCGGCGTTGTTCTGGTTGCTGTGGTATTACCGCTATTTTATTGGCACTGGTACGGTGTTTTGCAACAGTTGCAGCAAAACGCGGCGCTGACAATAACCGATAATAGCCAACTACACTGGTTTAACAGTAATTTACCACCTGGCCGGTTATTACCCGGCGGCTTGGTTAGCCAGCATATGCTGCGTTTGCAGTGGCAGGCCGATACCGATCAGCGCTGTTACCGCAAGTGGATTTTTGCCGACCAATGTTCTGAGATGCAGTTTCGGGCGCTGGCCAGAGCCATCAGCCAGCAAAACTGGCAGTCGGGCTCTGGCGTGTAGCTAAGGCGCAGTATTAAACACTGGCTTTGGGCGCAAGTACCGTTGGTTTGCTGTCAGGGTGGGTGTCCGGGTAATCCAGGTTGTAATGCAGGCCGCGGCTTTCTTTACGCTGCAGCGCACAGCGGATAATCAGTTCTGCTACCTGCACCAGATTACGCAGCTCCAGCAAATTATGGCTGACACGAAAATGGCTGTAATACTCCTGAATTTCGCGTTGTAATAATTCTACCCGATGCAATGCGCGTTCCAGCCGTTTGTTGGTACGCACTATGCCAACGTAATCCCACATAAATAAGCGCAGCTCATGCCAGTTATGGGTAATGACGACTTCTTCGTCTGAATCGCTGACCCGGCTGTCATCCCACGGCGGCAATACCGGCAGCTCGCTGTTGCTGTCTAATTCTGCCAGTATATGACTGGCTGCGGCCTGAGCAAACACTACGCATTCGAGCAGCGAATTACTTGCCATACGGTTAGCACCGTGTAAGCCGGTATAGGCCACTTCGCCAATAGCATACAGGTTGCTGATATCGGTTTGGCCATTTAAGTTGGTCATTACGCCACCGCAGGTGTAATGTGCGGCCGGCACCACCGGAATAGGCTGGCGGGTAATATCAATACCTACGCTTAAGCATTTGGCGTAAATGGTGGGGAAGTGCTCAATAACAAAGTCTTTTGGTTTATGGCTGATATCCAGATAAACGCAGTTGGCACCAAGGCGTTTCATTTCATAATCAATCGCGCGGGCGACGATATCGCGCGGGGCCAATTCGGCACGTTCGTCAAAATCCGGCATAAAGCGGCTACCATCGGGCCGTTTTAAATAGGCACCTTCACCGCGCATAGCTTCGGTAATTAAAAAATTAGGCGCATCCGGGTGGTATAAACTGGTGGGGTGAAACTGGTTAAATTCCATGTTCGCTACCCGACAGCCAGCACGCCATGCCATGGCAATACCATCGCCGCTGGCAACATCAGGGTTGCTGGTGTACAGATACACCTTGCTGGCGCCGCCGGTAGCCAGGGCAATAAAGCGGGCCCGCACCAGTTCAACTTTGGCTGCGGCTTTATTCCAGACATAGGCGCCATAGCAGCGTTTTGCATCGCGGCCAATTTTACGGCCGTTAATTAAATCGATGGCGTTGTAGTTTTCCAGTAATTGAATATTCGGGTGAGTTTTAACCCTATCTACCAACGTGATTTGTACAGCCTGGCCGGTGGCGTCGGCCGCATGCAAAATACGCCGGTGGCTGTGACCACCTTCGCGGGTAAGGTGGTACTTCAGGCTGCCGTCTTCATCTTTATACTGATCAAAGGGTACGCCTTGCGCAATCAGCCATTCCATCGCGGCCTTGGCATTACCGGCGGTAAACTGCACTGCGGCTTCGTCACACAGGCCGGCTCCGGCTATCAGGGTGTCATCAACATGCGATGCAATGCTGTCGTTTTCATCGAAAACAGCAGCTATGCCACCCTGAGCATAGAGAGTAGAACCTTCACGTAGCGGGCCTTTACTCAGTACCAGTACGCGGGCTTTATCTGCCAGTTGCAGCGCCAGTGATAACCCGGCAGCACCGCTGCCGATAATTAATACATCACAGAGATATTCTTTTGCTTGCGTCATGCGATACACTTGCCATCAGTCAATGTCGGGCTATTGTAGCTTTTTTGCCAAACTTAGCAGAACTATTTCTGTGCAGCAGAGTCATAGCAACACGCTAGACCAGCGCCAGTTAATAGAACGATTAGTATTACAGGGGATTAGCTCGGATATGAGCGAGCAAGAATTGGACTGGCAGATTGTCCAGCGTGTACAACAAGGCGATAAAGCGGCGTTTAATGTATTGGTGCGAAAATATCAGCACCGGATCGCGAACTTAATTTCCCGTTATGTCTCTAATCACGGAGACGTAGCTGATGTGGCGCAGGAAGCCTTTATTAAAGCGTACAGGGCTATCCCTGGCTTTCGTGGCGAAAGCGCGTTTTATACCTGGCTTTACCGCATTGCGGTAAACAGTGCCAAGAATTATCTGGTTGCTAATGGCCGTAAGCCACCGGCAACAGACGTTGATGCAGAAGATGCTGAATACTTTGAAGGCAGCGATGCATTAAAGGAACAAGATTCACCGGAAAAGTTGTTATTGTCCGATGAAATTCGTAATGTGGTGTTCAGCACCATAGAAAAATTGCCCGACGAACTTCGCACTGCTATTACGCTGCGTGAACTTGAAGGGTTAAGCTATGAAGAAATTGCGGAAGTAATGGGCTGCCCGATAGGCACCGTAAGAAGCCGTATTTTCCGGGCGCGTGAGGCAATTGATATGCAGCTTAAGCCGTTAATAAGCTAGCAGTCAGGGCAAAAACCAGTAATTTTAAGACAGGAAACATTATGTCGTCAGAAAATCAGGATTGGCTCTCTGCTGCCAGTGATAATCAGCCACTGAGTAAAGCACAACTGGACAGTTTGCTTAATAATGCTCAGTCGCAACACCAGCTTGAACGCTATCACTTGATCGGTGCTGTGCTTCGCCGTGAACCGCAAAGCCCGCTAACGGCTGATTTTGCCGATAACTTTGCTGCCCGGTTGGCCGATGAACCGGTGTATCAGCTGCAATCTGATCGTAGCCTGTTAAAGCGGTTACGTAATACTGTGTCTGTGGCTGCGAATGGCCGCTGGTTACAGCCGGTAGCTCAAGGGGCTATCGCTGCTGGTGTCGCATTAATGGCTGTATTTGGTGTACAGCAGTATCAACAGTCACCACAGCAGGACGCTTTTGCGCCATTGCCGGTGTTACAAACCCAGCCGATAGCAGGCTTTGCCACGCCGGTAAGCTTAAGCCAGACCACTGTTAACGACCGTTTTGCCGAGCAGGAACAGCAGGCAATGCTGGAGCAACAAAAACGCCTGCAGGCGCTGTTAAATGCGCATCGCCAACAGGTTCGTGTGATGGAGCAGTCTCAGCAGGCTAATCACAATAGCAACAACGCTGATGGAAAAGATCAAAACGAGCAACAATGATGCGATTTGCTGGCTTTTGCAGTGCCATAGTATTGGTTGTAGTATCCGGGCTGGTTCAGGCAGAGCAGTCGGCATGGGCCTTGTTCGACAAAGTACAAAATGCGGTAAAACAGTATAATTTTGATACCTCTTTTGTGGTGTTAAAGGGCAGTAAAGTTGACACTTACCGCTGGATACATGGCCGCACCGCTGAGCAGGAAATTGAACACCTTATTCCGCTGGACACTAATGGCGTAGATATTTTGCGCCGCAATAACCAAATTTATTATCTGCTGACTGACCGGCCGGCTTTTGTCACTCAGGGCAGCAGTATTCCTGAATTACCGGCATTACTGTTTGAAGCAAAAGATAATATCAGCCGTTTATACAATGCTGTAGCCGGCAGCAGTTTGGTTATGTCTGGCCGCAGTGCACAATTATTGCGCCTGACTGCTAAAGATGCCGGCCGTTACAGTTACTGGTTATGGCTGGACGATGAAACCGGTTTTCCACTGCGCATTGACACCTTATCTGATCAGCAAACTGCGCTGGAGCGTTGGCTGGTTACTCATATGCAAATCAGCCCTGAACTGCCAGAAAACTTAAATGCGCTGATGGCAGCAGAATTACCGCAACCGACAGATAGCGCTACTAAGGCTGCGCCGCAAGCCCGGCATAAACTAACCTGGGTGCCACAAGGATATGAGCCTGTTGTTGACCCGGTGGGTATTCCGCAGCTTGAAAACAGTTTGTTGAGCTATTGGCTGTTAAGTGATGGCTTGCATCAGGTATCGGTTTTTGTACAGAACTCACAACAATTACCTACCCAGGCTTACCGCGATGGCGCCACGACTATTTATGTGCAAACCAGTAATCAGCTTGAAGTGACCGTTATCGGGCCGGTGAGTATTGACACTGCACGTCAACTGGCAGCAGCAGTGCACTGATGGTAGAAGAAATTGCTACTGTGGTATTTTGTGAGGGCGATGGGGTTTGGTTAACCACAACACCTGTTGCCAGTTGCAATGCCTGTAATGTAAGCGATGACTGCGGTACCGGCATAGTCGCTAAAACCATGACACCCCGACAACAACGTTTTTTTGTTCCTACCGCTTTACCATTATTGCCCGGAGAGCAGGTTAAAATTGGCCTGAACGAACAAAGCCTGATCATGGCCGCGCTGATGGTATATTTATTACCTTTAGTGCTGCTAATGCTGCTGGCCCTGCTTGGCAATGCCGCGGGTTTAGCGGAAGGCTGGGTTATGCTGCTGGCGCTGGGCGGTACTGCAAGCGGTTTTATGCTGGCACGGCGCTATGGTCAGCTGCAGGAAAAACATAGCCGTATTGTTATCCTCGGCGTGCTGCCATCACTTGGTGTACAACAACACGCCGTTAATAACACATAGCAAGCTGCCGCCGGATAGAGTACAATTCGCGCTAATTTTCGGAATAACCCGCGTCAGCGCAGGAGGTTGCAACTTGCCCATATCGAGTTTGCCGCTTAGCGTTACGCCCTCAGTTTTGCGGACAACATGCCTAAACTAAATCACATCAGAAACTTTTCTATTATTGCCCATATCGACCATGGTAAATCTACGCTGTCTGATCGTTTAATTCAGTATTGTGGCGGTTTATCTGATCGTGAAATGCAGCAACAGGTACTGGACTCAATGGATCTGGAGCGTGAGCGCGGCATTACCATTAAAGCGCAGAGTGTTACGCTGTATTACAAAGCAGACGATGGTGAAACTTATCAGCTGAACTTTATCGATACGCCAGGCCACGTCGATTTTACCTATGAGGTAAGCCGGTCACTGGCCGCCTGTGAAGGCGCGTTGCTGGTAGTTGATGCCGGCCAGGGCGTAGAGGCGCAAACAGTAGCTAACTGCTACACTGCGCTGGATATGAATTTAGAAGTGTTGCCGGTACTGAATAAAATTGATTTGCCGCAGGCTGAGCCAGACCGGGTGTCAGAAGAAATCGAAGATATTATCGGTATTGAAGCTTTAGGTGCTGTGCAGTGCTCGGCTAAAACCGGTTTGGGCATTAAAGATGTGCTGGAAACCATTGTTAAGAAAATCCCGCCACCGGAAGGTGAACCTGAGCAGCCAACGCAGGCCCTGATTATTGACTCCTGGTTTGACTCTTACCAGGGCGTTGTGTCACTGGTACGGGTGAAGCACGGCAGTATTAAAGCCAAAGATAAAATTAAAGTCATGTCTACCGGCCAAAGCTATGAAGTAGACAAAGTGGGGGTATTCAGCCCCAAAGCCACTAACACCGGCGAGTTAAAAACCGGTGAGGTAGGCTTTGTGATTGCCGGTATTAAAGAGATTAAAGGTGCTCCGGTAGGTGATACTTTAACGCTGGCGAAAAACAGCGCCGAAAAAGCACTGCCGGGTTTTAAGCGTATTAAGCCCCAGGTTTATGCCGGAGTATTTCCGGTATCCAGTGATGATTACGAAGACTTCCGTGATGCGCTGGCCAAGCTTAGCCTGAATGATTCGTCGCTGTTTTATGAGCCGGAAAACTCCGGTGCACTGGGTTTTGGCTTCCGTATTGGTTTCCTTGGCATGTTGCACATGGAAATTATTCAGGAGCGGCTGGAACGTGAATATGATCTGGACCTTATCACCACTGCCCCTACCGTAGTGTACGAAGTGCTGAAAAAGAACGGCGATATTGTAATGGTAGATAACCCCAGTGTGTTACCTGCCGTAAACGATATTGATGAAATTCGCGAACCTATAGTAGAAGCCCATATTCTGGTGCCACAGGAATACCTGGGTAATGTTATTACCTTGTGTATTGAAAAACGCGGTGTGCAGGTAAATATGAGTTACCACGGCCGTCAGGTGGCCGTGGTATATGAGCTGCCGATGGCTGAAGTGGTAATGGACTTCTTTGACCGTTTAAAATCAACCAGCCGCGGCTATGCCTCTCTGGATTACAGTTTTAAACGCTTCCAGGCCTCGAATATGCAGCGGGTAGATATTTTGATTAACGGCGAGCGGGTAGATGCGCTGGCTATTATCAGCCATATTGATTTTGCCCAAAGCCGTGGTCGGCAACTGGCGGAAAAACTAAAAGAGCTGATCCCACGCCAAATGTTTGATATTGCTATTCAGGCAGCCATAGGTAACCACGTTATTGCCCGTACTACCGTTAAGCAGATGCGTAAAAACGTATTGGCGAAATGTTATGGTGGTGACATCAGCCGGAAGAAAAAACTGCTGCAAAAGCAAAAAGAAGGTAAAAAACGCATGAAGCAGGTAGGTAATGTGGAAGTTCCACAGGAAGCCTTCCTCGCCATTCTGAAAGTGGGTAAATAAATAAGGGATTTACATGGCAGGCTATTTTGCAATCTTTCTGGTGTTATTGACACTGGCCAGCGGTTTAATCTGGTTGCTGGATGCTTTAGTGCTGGCGCCAAAACGCCAGCAAAAACTGGTTAGCGCTCAAACCGCTGCTGGCGGTGAATTGCCGCTTGAAGCCGGTGAAGAGTTGCTTAAAGAGCCGCAACTGGTAGAAACAGCAAAATCTATTTTTCCTGTTATAGCTCTTATCACTATTTTCCGCTCTTTTATCTATGAGCCGTTTCAGATCCCGTCAGGCTCAATGATGCCAACGCTGCTGGTAGGTGACTTTATTCTGGTGGAGAAATTCTCTTACGATGTTAAAGACCCGGTGTGGCGCAAAACCTTATACAGTAACAACAAGCCGCAGCGTGGTGATGTGGCGGTGTTTAAATACCCGGAGCAACCTACTATCGACTATATTAAACGGGTTATCGGTGTGCCGGGCGACAGAGTTATTTATCGTAATAAACAACTGTTTATTGAAAAAGCCTGTACCGGCGCAGAGCAGGCAGACTGCGGCAAGCTGGAAATTGTAGAGTTGAGCCTGAAAAACGAGGGCGAGTTTTACCATGATCAAAGCCCGCAGCGGCGTTACACTGAACAACTTGGTAAAGTTACGCATGATATTCTGCAAACACCGGCGCGGCGTGAGCATACCGAGTTTTTCTTTAAACAGCGCGGTACCGCAATTGATGAGTTTGTCGTGCCGGAAGGCCACTATTTTGTGCTTGGCGATAACCGCGATAACAGCCGCGATGGCCGGTTCTGGGGCTTTGTGCCAGAAGACAATATGGTTGGTAAAGCGGTATTTATCTGGATGAGTTTTGAGTTCAATGAGGACCCCAACAGCTGGTTACCGGGTTGGGTGCCAACGGGTGTGCGTTTTGACCGGCTTGGCCCTATTCACTAAGCGGTACAGCCAGCACTAAGAGACAAGCATGCAAAAATCGTTAACACCACTGATGGCCCGTTTGGGCTATCAGTTTCACCAACCGGCGCTGCTGGAGCAAGCGCTTACCCACCGCAGTTGCAAAGGTCAGCATAATGAACGGCTGGAGTTTCTTGGCGACGCAATACTAAGCCTGGTGATTGCAGAAACTTTATACGATAACTTCCCTAAAGCGCGCGAAGGCGATTTAACCCGTATGCGCGCAGCGTTGGTAAAGGGCGTGACGTTGGCTGAAATTGCTCAGGAACTGCGGTTGTCAGACCATTTACGGCTTGGGCCGGGTGAGCTTAAAAGCGGTGGTTTTCGCCGTGAATCTATTTTAGCTGACGCTGTTGAAGCCATTTTGGGGGCTATTTACCTTGACAGTGGTATGGCTGCCTGTAAAGAGCGCATTCTGTTTTGGTTTGGCTCACGCCTTAATACTATTACACCTGGTGAACAGAAAGACTCTAAAACGCTGTTGCAGGAACACCTGCAAGGGCTACGCTTAGCATTACCGCAATACGATGTGGTAGCAACCGCTGGCGAAGCACATCAGCAAACCTTTACCGTGCGCTGTACTATCGCTGGCATGGCACCTTTTACCGCTACCGGCAGTTCACGCCGCAAGGCAGAGCAAGACGCCGCTCATATGGCGCTGGAAAAAATCAAGCATGACAGATAACACTCAAACGCCAACCTATGCTGCTTTGGTGGCGATTGTGGGGCGGCCTAATGTGGGTAAATCGACATTACTGAACAAGCTGGTAGGGCAGAAAGTCAGTATTACCTCAAAAAAGCCACAAACTACCCGTCATCGTATCGTTGGTATTGATACCCGCGACAATTATCAAACGGTGTATGTAGACACTCCTGGCCTGCACAGCGAGGAGAAACGTGCTATTAACCGGCTGATGAACAAAGCCGCTGCCAGTTCTATTTTAGATGTGGAGTTTGTGCTGTTTGTTGTTGAAGGCACCCGTTGGACCGATGATGATCAGATGGTACTAAACCGGCTGATTGCCGCGAAAAAGCCGGTGATCCTGGTTGTCAATAAAGTGGATTTGTTTCGTGATAAAGATACCCTGTTGCCGCATTTGCAATGGTTGGGTGCACAGCTTAATTTTGTTGATGTGGTGCCGTTGTCAGCAGAAACCGGCGACAACGTAGAGGCGCTGCGGGCCGTGGTGCAACAGCATTTACCGCCATGTGAATTCTTTTTCCCAGATGATTACGTAACTGACCGCTCTATGCGTTTTATGGCTGCAGAGATTGTGCGGGAAAAACTGATGCGCTTTTTAGGCGACGAATTGCCGTATTCGGTTACAGTAGAAATTGAACGCTTTAAGTGGGAAGAAAAGCATTACCACATAGCAGCACTGGTACTGGTTGAGCGCGAAAGCCAAAAACGCATGGTTATCGGTAATAAAGGCGAGCGGATAAAAACCATTGCCACCGAAGCCCGTATTGATATGGCTGCGATGCTTGAGCAGCCGGTATTTTTACAGGTATGGGTTAAAGTGAAATCTGGCTGGGCTGACGATGAGCGGGCCTTGCGTAGCCTGGGTTACGGCGAAGATTAAAGCGGTATGCACGCTGAACTTTGGCCTGCTTTTATTTTACACAGCCGCCCGCTTGGTGAAGACAAGCTGATTTTACAATTATTGCTGCCAGAGCAGGGCCGTGTTTCTGCTGTGGTACGCAAACGCCAGGGCAAGCAGCGCCTGGCGTTACAGCCGTTTCAGCCGTTTATGCTACAGCTTAGCGGCCGTACTGAGCTAAAAACGGTAAAAAGCATTGACGAAGCCGCAGCGGCTTTTTTATTTAGCGGCAAGGTGCTCTATAGCGGCATTTATCTTAATGAACTGATATGCCGTTTATGGCCGGATAACCTGGCGGCTGAACAACTGTTTAATGTTTATCAGCACAGCCTGCAACAACTGATGCTGGTACAGCAGGGTAGCGGTGAGCTTGAACCCTGTTTGCGTGAATTTGAGTTTGCGCTGCTCACGGAGCTTGGTCAGCCGATTGACTGGCAACAGGATGCTGACGGTAACCCATTGAATACAGCCTGGTGTTATCAGTGGCAACATGAGCAGGGTTTTGTTGCTGCAGCTAATGGCTTTGCAGGCATGCACTTGTTAAATATTGGCAATGGCCAGTGGCAAAGTGCTGACACCCGCCGCTGTGCCAAACAGTTAAGCCGGCAAATTCTGGCTCCTTTACTTGGCAGTAAACCACTGGCCAGCAGAGCGCTGTTTGAAGGCGGTTGATTTTTCTTTTTATCGTCCGGAGTCTGGTATGTTTAATCCTGTTTTTCTTGGTGTCAATATTGACCACGTAGCTACGTTGCGTCAGGCCCGCGGTACCTACTACCCTGAGCCGGTACATGCGGCCTTAATGGCAGAGCAGGCCGGTGCTGACGGCATTACCGTGCACTTGCGCGAAGACCGCCGGCATATTGTTGACCGCGATGTATTTATATTGCGCCAGACTATTGCTACCCGGCTGAATTTTGAAATGGCAGTGACCGACGAAATGTTAGCTATTGCCACCGAACTTAAACCACACTTTGCCTGTTTTGTACCGGAAAAACGCCAGGAGCTTACGACTGAAGGCGGGCTTGAAGTAGCGGGCCAGTTAAGCCGTATTACCGAGGCGGTAAGCCGGATGCATGAGCAGGACATTCTGGTGTCATTGTTTATTGATGCGGATCACCGCCAGATTGAAGCAGCCGCCAAAGCCGGTGCACCTTATATTGAAATACATACCGGCAAATATGCCGAGACTAAAGATGCTGCAGTGCAGGCTGCAGAGCTTGCGCGCATTCGCGAGGCGGCTGAGTTTGCCTCGTCTTTAGGTTTAATTGTCAATGCCGGCCATGGTTTGCACTACCATAATGTGCAACCTGTTGCCGCTATACCGCAAATGCATGAGCTGAACATTGGCCATGCCATTGTGGCCCGTGCGGTTTTCAGTGGCCTGGATGCTGCGGTACGCGAAATGAAACGTTTAATGATTGAGGCGCGCAGCTAAATGGCAATTGTTGGCCTTGGCACTGATATTGTTGAAATTGCCCGCATTGAGCAGAGCCTGGCCCGCAGCCCGGCACTGGTAAAGCGGGTGCTGACATCAGAAGAGCAGGCTATTTATGCTGGTTTGGCAGAAAACCACCCGGCTAATGCTGCCCGCTATTTTGCCAAACGCTTTGCTGCTAAAGAAGCTGCAGCTAAAGCGCTGGGCACCGGGATTGGCCGCGGGGTGTCGTTTCAGCATATCAGCATCAGCAACAATGCCGATGGGGCACCCAGGCTGGCCTTAACGGATTATGCCAGCGAACTGGCAGCGGCTATGGGCGTCAGTCATATCTGGTTGTCGATTACTGATGAACAGGCTTATGCTGCCGCAACAGTTATTCTGGAGCGGCAATAACGGTTTTACCAGTCAGGCCATTGCTGGCTTTCCTGCCACAGCGCCTGCAATACGTCATCCAGTTCAAGCAATTCGGGTTCCAGTTCAGCCAGGCTTTTTCCTTGCTTTAGCTGGGTTTCCAACAGCTCTGCCAGATTTTTTAGCCGCGGTACACCGGTATAACAGCAGGCACCATGTAATTTATGCACCTGCTGCAATACCTGGTTTTCATCATGTAGTGCCAGTGCCTGCTGCAGCGCATTGCGGGTAGGTGTAATGCTGGCAATCAGCATTTGCAGCATCTCTTTCATTAAATCGTGCTTGCCTGCGGCCCGCTCTATGGCAGTGGGCCAGTGTATCAGTTTGCTGCTGGGCCATGCCGGGTGGCTTTGTTGTAAACGACTGGCGGGGCAAAACTCCTGCAAGCTGCAATGCAGCATGGTTTCGTCCAGCGGTTTACTTAAAAAATCGTCAAAACCCAGCGTTAACAAACGATCCCGTTCACCTTCAACTGCCTGTGCCGTTACGGCAATCACCGGAGTATGTTCATTCAGTGAGCTTTGCCTGATACGCTGGCAGGCGGTTACACCGTCCATTACCGGCATATTAATATCCATAAAAATAATGTCGTAAGCATGCTGGGTGGCTTTGTGCCATGCTTCGGCACCGTCGCGGGCAGAATCAATATGATCAACATGCTCAGCCAGCAGGGTATTAATTAACTTCAGGTTGGCGTCGTTATCGTCAACGGTTAGTACTTTAAGGCTCACTTTTTTCTGTTTTGCTTGCGGCAATATCGTACTGTACTGCTGCAAATAAGGCTGTGCCAGTGTCAGCGCCAGTTTGCGGATATGTGGTGGTTTAGACAAACAGGCATTGGCACCTGAGCTAAGCAGCGTTTCGCGCAGGTGTGGTGACAGAGTGTTAACCAGCAAATAGGTATTATCGCACTGCAGTTTTACCTGGTGGATCAGATCCAGCACCTGATTTACCTGATTAATAGCAATAGTACGGCCAATCAGGCCTATATCATAATGTTGTTGATGCGCAAGAGCTTGCTGCAACTGGCCTTTGGTAGCGCAGGCAGTAACCTGCAGCCCCCAGTGATGCAGCAAACTTAATGTAGCTTCACGGGAGTGTTGCTGGGGTTCAAAATACAGCAGCTGTTTGTTGTCCAGGACATCAAGCGGCAGGCTGTCTGCAACCGACAAATGATGGCGCTGGCATTTAATGGTAAACCAGAAGGTTGAGCCTTCGGCCTGTTTGCTTTCAAAGCCAAGGTTGCCGCCCATGGCCTGCACTAAGCGCTGTGAGATCATCAGACCCAGGCCTGAGCCACTTTGATGGCTGCGTGGGTCTTTGCTGGTAAAACCCTGAAATAATAGCTGCTGTTGCTCGGTACTGATACCGCGGCCGGTATCCTGCACAGAGCAGTGCAGGATAAGCTGATCTTCGTTAAGTAAGGTGCCCGATACACGAATAACAATACTGCCGTGATCAGTAAATTTAATGGCGTTACCGGCGATGTTCATCAGTACCTGCACGAAACGCCCCGGATCCGCAATTAAATCGTCCGGGCAGTCTGGTTCAATCATCAGCACCAGCTCCAGATGCTTATCAAAGGCATTGGCAGCGAGCAATTCAGTGGCATCGTTCAGCACATCACGCAGTGAGAAGGGCTCAGGGTTAACAGATAAGCGGCCTTCTTCCAGCTTGGAGAAGTCCAGCACATCATTTACCAGATGCAGCAAACTATTGGCTGATTTTTGAATAGTGGTGAGGTAATCGTGCTGGCTGCTGGATAATTGGGTTTTTAGTAACTGACGGGTAAAACCAATTACACCATTTAACGGCGTGCGCAGTTCATGGCTCATTTTGGCTAAAAATTCAGATTTTTGTCGGTTTTCTTCCTGTGCTTTGCGTTTGGCAAAATCAAGTTGAATATTCTGTACTTCCAGTTGCTCCATACTTTGCTGCAAATCGCTGGTAACCTGCTCAATTTGCTGCTGCATATCCTGTTCCTGGCTGGCCAGAAAATGACCTAACTGGTTTAACCCCTGTTGCAGTTGGGCCAGCTCCTGTACCATAACTATGCTACGCGGCGCGGTATTGCCACTGAGCAGTTGCTGCAAATGTGCCTGTAACTGACGAACAGGTCTGTGAATACAGCGCAGTAAATACCATACTGGTATAGCTGCCACCAGCAGACATGCCAGCAGTAACAGTAAAGCAGTAAAGCGCACCGCCTGCTGTTGCAACTGCAACTGAGATTGCTGTAGCTGCACCAGCAGATAGGCAGTATCACGCGGTTGCCCCGGCAGGGTACCTGTGGCTAACGGTTGGTATAACAGTAAGCTGTTGCCATCAGATATCACCATATCCGTGTTGTTGAGTAATGTTGGGGCTGCCAGAAGCTGGCTCTTATTAAAATGCTGCGGATTGGTACTGAATATCAATTGGTTATCGCTGTTAATCAGGCTGATGTTGCTGATTAGCGGCGAGTTTAGCCTATGGCTGCTGTCCAGTAATTGCTGCAATGCGGCAGTGTTGTCACGGCTGAGTAAATCTTGACTGCTGATAGCCAGTGGCAGGGCGATATGTCTGGCGCGGTCAGCTAAAGAAAGTGCTAACTCATGATAGCGAACATAGCTAAAATAGCCGACGCAGAATACACTTACCAGTACAGCTGGCAGCAAACTGCAGAGCAGTAACCAGGAACGCAAACCCATTTTCGTCATCTATGCAGGCTGTTTAGTAAAGACTCTTGCTGCGATAATGACATAAGACGTCGCGCTTGCCTATAACCCGATAGAGAACCCATGCTTAACGTATATAAAGCCAGACCTAAAGCCAGTTTACTGGGCAAAACCTTTACCTTTCACATAGATGACAGTGATTATGAGGTGCATGGCATCAGCAAGCATGAGCAAAAAATTGCTTTTGTCAGTGCTGCGCTACCGGGTGAAAAAGTACAGGCTAAGGTATTGGAAGATAAAGCCGGTTTTCTTAAAGCCAGTACGGTGAAAGTGTTGCAGGCTTCGACGCTTCGTATTACACCGCCTTGCCAGTTTGCGGCGCAATGTGGCGGTTGCCAGTTGCAGCATATCAGTATTGCCAGCCAGCGTGAGTTAAAGCAGCAGGGCATTGATAAGCTGATCTGCCATCAAACCGGTTTAAAATCTTTGCCGTGGCAGCCTATGTTAACGGCCTCTGATAGCGGTTATCGCCGCCGTGCCCGCATTGGCATTTGGTATGACAAAAAGCTGCGCCGTTTTAACGTAGGTTTTCGCCAGAGTGCTGATAAGCAAATTGTAGCGATAGACAGCTGTATGGTGTTGTCACCGCTGCTGGCACCAGTATTTACAGTGCTGAATAAAGTGTTAAGCCAGCTGAAAGATCCAACCGCGGTAACCCATGCTGAAGTGCTTGAAGCTGACGGCAAGGCTTTTGTAATACTGCGGCATATCAAAGCACTTACTGATGCTGAACAACAATTGTTTGTTGATGCCTGGCCGGAGGCTGTTTGGTTGGGGGAAGCTGAGCCGGGTATATTCAACTATTGGCAGCAGCCTGTGGTACCGCAATATCAGTTGACAGAGCAGCAGCTTAGCCTGCAGTTTGCACCAGATGATTTTATTCAGGTTAATGCTGCACTAAACCAGCAGATGGTGACACAAGCTGTTAACTGGTTGAATATCTCGGCTAATGACACCGTACTGGATTTATATTCCGGCATTGGTAATTTTACTCTGGCACTGGCACAGCGTGCCAAAACAGTGCGGGCAGTAGAAGGTGTTGCCAAAATGGTGCAACAACTGGCAACCAATGCTAAGTTAAACGGTCTTAGCAACGTAGAAGCGTATCAGGCCGATTTGCACCTGGCCTGGCCAAAAGCGCAATGGAACAAGCCGGTATATACCAAAGTACTACTAGATCCGGCCCGTGCCGGCGCGCAGGGGGCCACAGAGCAGATAGCAAAGCTAAAACCGGCACAGATATTGTACGTGTCGTGCAATGCCGCCACCTTCGCCCGTGATGCCAGAGTGTTACTGCAAAGCGGCTACAAGCTGGATAAAATAGGTGGTGTTGATATGTTTGCGCATACCAGCCATCTTGAATTAATGGCGTTGTTCAGCCGGTAGTAAAAAAGAGGGAACAGCACATGGTTAGGGTTCGCCAGTCGCACAGCACTGATTACAACAGTGGTGAAACGCTGGAATGGTTATGCTCACTGGGGCTGACTGAAAAGAAAATCAGCAGTTTAATGACCGCGGCCGAGTGGTTGAAACAGCATCAGTTGGTAGAACCCATACTGGCTGTTCGTACCGGCTGGGAAATGGTCGAAATTCTGGCAGAGCTGCGGATGGATAGCGACTCTTTACTGGCTGCTTTGCTGTTTCCGCTACTGGAAGCAGAACTGGTTAGTCTGGAGCAACTGGAATCAGCTTTTCCGTCTCATGTATTAACCATGCTGCGTGCAGTACAGCAGATGGAGGCTATCCGTAGTATTCCTACCGGCCCTAATCAGAGTGTTAACCCGCAGCAGGCCGATAACCTGCGCCGTATGCTGCTGGCTATGGTAGAAGATGTACGTGCTGTGGTGATTAAACTGGCCGCACAAATTTGCTACCTGCGTGAGGTTAAAAACGCCGACGAAGAAACCCGGGTACTGGCTGCCAAAGAAACCAACGCTATTTTTGCCCCGCTGGCCAACCGTTTAGGGATCGGCCAAATTAAGTGGGAACTGGAAGACTTTGCGTTTCGGTATTTGCATCCGCAATTGTACAAACAAATTGCCAGTTTGCTGGAAGAAAAACGCCTTGATCGCGAACAGTATATGCAAGACTTCGTCGCTGCCGTGCGGCAAAAAATGGCCGATGCTAATCTGGCCGTAGAAGTGTATGGCCGGCCGAAGCATATTTTCAGTATCTGGAAAAAAATGCAGAAAAAGCAGTTGGCTTTTGATCAGCTGTACGATATCCGTGCAGTGCGCATTGTGACTGACAAAGTACAGGATTGCTACGGTGCGCTGGGCATAGTGCATACCAGCTGGCGGCATTTACCAAAAGAGTTTGATGATTATATCGCCACACCTAAGCAAAATGGCTACCAGTCTATTCATACTGTGGTGCTGGGGCCGCAGGGCCGGGCGGTAGAGATTCAGATCCGCACCCGGCAGATGCATGAAGACTCAGAACTGGGTGTAGCGGCACACTGGCGTTATAAAGAGGGCGCTGTGGCCGGTAAAGACGGTGCCAATGATGAGAAAATTGGCTGGTTGCGTAAATTACTGCAATGGCAGGAAGATGTGGTCGATAGCAGCGATTTAGCTGAAGAGCTGCGTAATCAGGTGATTGAAGATCGCGTTTATGTCTTTACCCCCAAAGGTGATATCGTCGATTTACCGATGGGTTCAACACCGCTGGATTTTGCCTATTATGTGCATTCTAACGTGGGCCATCGCTGTATCGGCGCCAAGGTGTCCGGCCGTATTGTGCCCTTTACCTATCAGCTAAAAACCGGCGATCAGGTAGAAATACTTACCGGGCGCGAACCTAACCCCAGCCGTGATTGGTTAAACCCGCATTTGGGTTATTTAAAATCCAGCCGCGCCCGGTCAAAAGTGCAGTACTGGTTTCGCCTGCAGGACAGAGACAAAAACCTGGCTGCCGGTAAAGAGTTATTGGATACTGAACTGACGCGGCTGAACCTGGTGATGGAGTACCCGGCTAAAGTACTGACCCGGTTTAACGTTAACAGTATGGATGAGCTGCTGGTGGGCATTGGCGGCGGCGAAATTAAAGTGACCCAGGTGGTGCATTTTATTCAAAGCCAATATGCCAAGCCGGAAGAGCCGGAAATTGATCCGCGTTTAATTACCAGGCCACTGCCTGCAACTAAAGCGAAAAGCGATGTGGTAGTGCAGGGCGTGGGTAACCTGCTGACGCATATGGCCGGTTGTTGCCATCCGCTGCCGGGCGATGCCATTATCGGCTACATTACCCAGGGCCGCGGTATTGCTATTCACCGTGATGATTGCGACCAGTTTAAAACCCTGCAAGACAGCCACCCCGAGCGGGTGGTAGATGCCACCTGGGGCGATAAATACGCCTCCGGCTATGAGGTGGATATCCGTATCGTAGCGCACGATCGCAATGGTTTGCTGCGGGACATCACCAGCATTTTAGCCAATGAAAAAGCCAACGTTACCAAGATGAGCAGCAGCTCGGATATTAAAGCGCAAACCGCGGTAATTAATATGACAATGGAGCTGTATAATCTTGATTCACTTAATAAGTTATTAAGTAAAATCAGTCAGATAGATGATGTGGTAGAAGCCAAGCGCTTCCATCATTAATCCGTAGCGGTAAAAAATATAAAGAGATTAGCGTGTCAGATAATATTACCCGGCTGTTAAACATTATGAGCCGCTTGCGCGACCCGCAACGCGGCTGCCCGTGGGATTTAAAACAAAGCTACGCCACTATAGTGCCGTACACGCTGGAAGAAGCTTACGAAGTGGCCGACGCCATAGCGCGTGAGAGCTTTGACGAGTTAAAAGATGAACTGGGCGATTTACTGTTTCAGGTGGTGTTTTATGCCCAAATCGCCAAAGAAGAAGGCCGCTTTGAATTTGATGATTGCGTAGCGGCGATTTGCGACAAACTGGAGCGGCGCCATCCGCATGTGTTTGGCAACCTAAGTGCTGATGCTACTGATACCCTCAATGCAGAAAAAGTGCTGCAAAACTGGGAAGCGCTGAAAAGTAACGAGCGTAAAGATAACGGCCAGCACAGTGTGTTGGATAATATTCCTCAGGCAATGCCGGCGTTAAGCCGGGCTTACAAGCTACAAAAACGCTGCGCTAATGTCGGTTTTGACTGGCCCGATGTTGACGGCTGTTGGGATAAAGTAAAAGAAGAAATTCTTGAAGTAGAGCAAACGCAGGCTGATAGTGAAGAACTGGCCGAAGAACTGGGTGATTTAATGTTTGCTGTGGTTAATGTAGTGCGTAAACATAAACTGGACCCGGAAGCAGTGCTGCGTGCCGCCAATAGTAAATTTGAAATGCGTTTTCGCAAAGTAGAACAGGCATTAGCGGCAGAAGGTAAAACAGCACAGCAATCTAACCTGGCTGAAATGGAAGCGCTGTGGCAACAGGTTAAAACTCAAGGGAAGTAAGGGGCGAAATTTACGCCCCGGTTTTTTCAGATATTAAACAACTTATATTAAACAGCTGCTATTGAATAGCTTCGTCCGGTTCAGCAAAGTCCGGGCTACCGGAGCGGATGTGTTTATCGCGTAATTTTCCCACTAATGAGCTGAGTTTACGCTGCAGTTTATCTGCAGCGCCGGTAATGGCCTGGCCAACAGTAGCAGCATGCTCTGTAATTGCTACAGGATCCAGCCCTTCCAGGCGCGCTTCAAGTAAGCACCGCTTATCATGGCCTTCATGTTTTGTGCTGCCGTTTTCGTCACTTAAATGCACTTCAATCCGGGTTACGTGATCAGTAAAGCGATTGAGCTTGCTGTACAATGCATCACGAACAAACTCAGCCAGCCGCTCGTCGGCCTGGATATTACGGTCTGTATTAATTTGAATTTGCATAGGCTACTCCTGTTGTTGACTCTTTAGCGGGGTACACAATTTACAGACCCCGCCGCTGTCGGATGGTTTCCATTGCTATTACTTATCTGGAGACTCTGAGCGCTACACACAAGGGGGAATGAATTAAAAACTTTTGCTGTAAGGCAGGTGTTTGTTGAGTGCAAATAGAGTGAGAACCGGTTTGCTCTAAGCCAACCGTTGCAGGCCAGGATGTGCTGACAAATTCGTCCGGAACGAATTTGAACAGCAAAGCTGGTCCGCAGGATAAACTTCATGGATGAAGTTTATAATCGAGCCCCCAGGGACGGGTTTACGGCGTGTTGGTGTGAGCAAACCGGTTCGTATCGAAGAGACTGATTAACTAACTAAATCACATTAGCCAGCAGCTTTACGTTGAGTGCCGTTGCGCGCTTTGCTATACTTTCCTCCCGTCCTGATACCAATTCTTGAACAACCGTTGTACCCCAGTGTTTACGCACCGGGCGCTTGGTGTTTTTCTGTTTTGGTATTCATCTATTGATTAACATTGTCTCAGGGGTCTCATGACTACAAGATATATCTTTGTGACGGGTGGCGTGGTTTCCTCCTTAGGTAAAGGCATTGCTGCAGCATCACTGGCAGCTATTCTGGAAGCGCGTGGCCTTAAGGTCACCATCCTCAAACTTGACCCCTACATTAACGTTGACCCGGGTACCATGAGCCCTATTCAGCACGGCGAAGTATTTGTTACCGAAGACGGTGCAGAAACTGATCTTGACCTTGGCCACTACGAGCGCTTTATCCGCACCAAAATGACCAAGCGCAATAACTTTACTCAGGGACGTATTTACGCCGATGTGCTGCGCCGTGAGCGCCGTGGTGATTACCTGGGCGCCACTATTCAGGTTATTCCGCACATTACCAACGAAATTAAAAGCCGTGTAGTCGCCGGTGCCGAAGGCTACGATATTGCCATCGTTGAAATTGGCGGTACTGTCGGTGATATTGAGTCGCTGCCGTTTTTAGAGGCCATCCGCCAGTTAGGCACCGAAGTAGGCCGCGAGCGTACTTTGTATATGCACCTGACGCTGGTGCCGTATTTAGGCACCGCCGGCGAGATTAAAACCAAACCTACCCAGCACTCGGTAAAAGAGCTGCGCTCTATCGGTATTCAGCCGGATATACTGGTGTGCCGTTCAGATCGTGCTATTCCATCGAACGAGCGCGCCAAAATTGCCCTGTTTACTAATGTTGAAGAAAAAGCCGTTATTTCGTTAAAAGACGTGTCCAGTATTTATCAAATTCCGGCGCTGTTAAAATCACAGGGCCTGGACGATTTAGTTTGCCGCCGTTTTTATATTGAAGCGCCAGAGGCTGATTTAGTTGAGTGGGAACAGGTGCTGTACCAGGAGTCAAACCCAACCGGCGAAATTACCATTGGTATGGTAGGTAAGTACGTTGAACTGCCGGATGCGTATAAATCGGTTAACGAAGCGCTGGGCCATGCCGGGCTGAAAAACCGTGTTAGCGTGCATATTAAATATATCGACTCGCAAGATGTTGAAAGTAAAGGCGTTGGCATTTTAGCTGGCTTGGATGGTATTTTAGTGCCGGGTGGCTTTGGCGAGCGCGGTGTCGAAGGTAAGATTTTGGCTGCGCAATATGCCCGCGAGCACAAAGTTCCGTATCTGGGTATCTGTTTAGGTATGCAGGTAGCACTGATTGAGTTTGCCCGTAACGTAGTGGGTATGAGCCATGCGCACTCTACTGAATTTAACAAAGACACACCTTACCCGGTAGTGGGTTTAATTACCGAATGGCGCGATGCTGACGGCTCAGTGGAAACCCGCTCAGACAAGTCTGATTTGGGTGGCACCATGCGTCTTGGCAGCCAGAACTGTAACCTTATAGACAATACTAAAGCCCGCGAAATTTACGGCAAAGCGGTTATTCAGGAGCGGCATCGTCACCGCTATGAAGTGAATAACAACTTACGGCCGCAATTAGAAGAGGCAGGATTAGTGGTATCAGGTTTGTCTGCCGACAACCAACTGGTAGAGATGATAGAAATACCATCACACCCGTTTTTTGTTGCCGGGCAATTCCACCCGGAATTTAACTCGACACCACGGGATGGTCACCCGTTGTTTCAGGCCTTTGTCGCAGCCGCGTACAAAGCGCAGAAACAGCAACGCGTATAACTTGTGCTAAGCCGTGTCAGTTAACACGGCTTTTTCGTTTTAGAACAGGGGATTCAAAGCATGTCTGAGATTGTAAAAATTATCGCCCGCGAAATTATGGATTCACGCGGTAACCCAACAGTAGAAGCTGATGTGTACTTAGCCAGCGGCGCCATGGGCCGCGGTTGCGCCCCGTCCGGAGCCTCTACCGGTTCGCGCGAAGCGTTAGAACTGCGAGACGGTGATAAAAGCCGTTATTTAGGTAAGGGTGTAACTAAAGCAGTAGCGAATATCGACGGCGCAATTCAGGCGGCGTTAAAAGGTAAAAACGCGTATAACCAGGCACAAGTCGACCAGATCATGATCGATTTAGACGGCACTGAAACCAAGAGCAAGCTGGGTGCAAATGCTATTCTGGCTGTGTCATTAGCGGTAGCCCGTGCAGCCGCTGCCGATAAAAAAATCCCTTTATACCAGCATATTGCTGATTTAAACGGTACCTCTGGCGTGTACAGCATGCCTGTGCCGATGATGAATATTATCAACGGTGGCGAGCACGCTGATAATAACGTTGATATTCAGGAGTTTATGGTACAGCCGGTCGGCGCCAAAACCTTTGCCGAAGCACTGCGTATGGGCGCCGAGATTTTCCACAGCCTGAAAAAAGAGCTGCAAAAGCGTGGCTTAAATACCGCCGTGGGCGATGAAGGCGGCTTTGCGCCGGATTTAAAATCAAATGAAGAAGCCTTATCTGTGATCGTTGAAGCAGTAAAAGCCGCTGGCTATCAGATGGACAAAGACGTTACCCTGGCGCTGGACTGTGCGGCGTCTGAATTCTATAAAGACGGTAAGTATGTACTAAGCGGCGAGAACAAGAGCTTTGATTCTTACGGCTTTAACGACTACCTGGCCGGCTTAAGCCAGCGTTATCCTATAGTGTCGATCGAAGATGGTCTGGATGAGAGCGACTGGGATGGCTGGAAAGATTTAACCAACAAAATCGGCAACAAAGTACAGCTGGTAGGTGATGATTTATTTGTTACTAACACCAAAATCTTAACCCGCGGCATCGAACAGGGCATTGGTAATTCTATCCTGATCAAGTTTAACCAGATTGGTTCGTTAACCGAAACTCTGGCCGCGATTAAAATGGCCAAAGATGCTGGCTTTACTGCTGTTATTTCGCACCGCAGTGGCGAAACCGAAGATGCCTTTATTGCCGACTTAGCGGTAGGCACTGCTGCAGGTCAAATCAAAACCGGCTCACTTTGCCGCTCTGACCGCGTATCTAAATACAACCAGTTACTGCGTATTGAGCAGGAGCTGGGCAGCAAAGCGCCGTACAAAGGCCGCAGCGAAATTAAAGGCCAGTAATGACTGACTGTTACCTTGTTATCAGGTAAAGAATCAAAGCCACCGCTAGGTGGCTTTGTTTTATCTGTTACACAGCCAAGCTGCAGTTATCATGCGGCGTTAATGTAGCAAGGTGTTTAGCTCATCAATAACTTCACACCATTCAGCATCTTGTTTAAGTGACTCACGTAAAAAGCTGGCCTGGGCCTGATTCCAGTATGGTGCATCCTGTATAGTTGTATTGGCAGGCAGTTTATGTTGGCTGACAAACCGGCGGATAGCTTGTTCATCATTATCTAACCCCAGCTGCGCAAACAAAGTGTGCAGATCATGTTGTGATGTGTCCATAACTTAGCCTCGTCGATATAGTAATTTATACAGCATAGCCCTTTGCACAATATTTCGTTAGAAAGTAGTTTTGCGGTACAGCGGGTTGTGCTGTAAAACCGCTGCTTGGCAATGCAAAGCCTTGCTGCTATTGTGGATAAAAAATGGATAAAAAATCAACAATAACAGACGGGGTATGTATGTTGGCTGAATTGAATACGGTAGAGCTGGACCGGCTAAAAGCAATTTTGCTCAGTGCTGATGAATTAAAACTGGCGGCATCCTTGCTGTATCAGTCTTATCATGATGATCCGTTGTTTATGGAAATCTTCCGTGCCGACAAGGCGGATTACGAGCAACGCCTGCGCGCTGCTATCCGTGAAGAGTTAAATACCTTCTGGCAGGCAAAGCAGCCAATAATTGGTTTGTTTTCTGCTGAGCAGTTGCTGGGGGTAGCCTGTGTTATCACGCCGGATTCAGGTATTGGTGCCAGCCGGTTGTGGCACTGGCGGCTTAAAATGTTGCTGACTGCTGGCTATGTTTCTACTAAACAGTTGCTGGAGAAAGAGCAAAAAATTCATGCCGCCATGCCGGCAGAGCGGTACCATATGCTGGCGTTTATTGCCGTTGCCCCCAGGCAGCAACACCTCGGGTTGGGACATTACCTTATTCATGCGGTGGATTCGATAGTGGATAAAGATCAACAATCTGCTGGCATTGGTGTCTTTGTTACGCTGGAAAAATATCAGGCATTTTTTGCCGATGATAAATATCAGCCAGTGACCGAGCTGGCGTTTAATACCGTAAGTGGTACCCTGATGTTTAGACCACGGCAACAGCTGGCCGGGTAGTTTAGCAGGGGAGAACGCCGATGAATAAATTCAGCAGTTTCGCAGAGTTTTACCCGTATTATTTAAGCGAACACCAAAACCCGGTGTGCCGTGTGCTGCATTATATAGGCAGCACTTTAGTCATTGCAGTGCTGTTGTATGTGCTGTTTACGCAGCAGTGGGTCTGGCTATGGCTGTTACCGGTGATTGGTTACGGCTTTGCCTGGTTGGGGCATTTTTTGTTCGAGCACAATAAGCCTGCCACCTTCCAATACCCGTTTTACAGCCTGGCGGCTGACTGGGTAATGTTTAAAGATTTTTTAACCGGCCAGCTAAAACACAAGCTACCGGTTAAATCTGGTTAGTTGATACGGTAGGCCGGCAGGTTAAATTCTGCCAGCCGCATACCGCTAAGTAACAATTCTGCCTGATAACGGCTTTCGCCGTCACCGCTGAAATCTACCTGATAAGAAGTAATAAAGCGTAAACGGCCATTTATCTTACGAAAACTATGGCCACTGCGGCCACAGTCAAGCATTTGCAGTTGCTGTTGCTGACAAAGCTGACGCGCCACTACTACGGCGCGTTCATCTTGTTTACGTTGCAGCCAGAAGGCATAACAAATACTGCTGATTATCAACAGTAGTAATACTGGACCCATAGATAACTCCCGAAAGTATTGGCAGATAATGCTGATTCATCACGCTTTTTACAAGGGCTGGCTGCAGCTTTAGCTTATGTTAAACTGTGCCGCTTATTATGAGGTAGTTATGTCAGACGTGGTTAAAACCCTGCTTATTGAACTGGAAAACGAGCTTAAACAGCAGCAGCTTTGGAGTGCAGTAGCGCCGCAACCTGCTGCCATGGCCAGCACAGTACCGTTTTGCTACGACACTATGGCGCTTGAACAGTGGTTACAATTTATCTTTTTACCACGGATGCAGGCATTGCTGGATGCAAAATCAGCTTTGCCCAATAAAATCAGTGTGCTGCCGGTTGCAATCGAGGCATTTAAAGCACATGGCGTACGTGTGGCGCCATTACTAAGTATTATTGCACGTATAGATAGCACTTTGTCAGGTGCGAAATGAGTGCAGCCGAGCCTTTTGTGCTGAATGCGCCACTGCGTATTTTATATCAGGACGAGCATATAGTAGCGATAGATAAACCCAGTGGTATGCTGGTACACCGCTCGTTTCTTGATAAACACGAAACCGTATTTGTTATGCAAACTCTGCGCGACCAGCTCGGTCGCCATGTGTTCCCGGTACACCGGTTAGACCGGCCAACGTCCGGCGTGTTGGTGTTTGCCTTATCCGGCGAGGTTGCACGGTTGTTAGGGGCGCAGCAGGAAAAACAACAGTGGCGTAAGTATTATCTGGCAGTAGTGCGCGGTTTTTTACCGCAGGGCGGTGAGCTGGATTACCCGCTCAAAGAAGAACTGGATAAAATTGCCGACAAATTCAGCCGTAATGATAAAGCGCCGCAGCAGGCCATTAGCCGTTATCAGCCGTTGCAGCAGGTAGAACTGCCAATACCGGTAAGTAAATACCCGGCTGCACGTTACTCCTTAGTGGCGTTGCAACCCTTAACCGGGCGTAAACACCAGCTGCGCCGCCATCTGGCACATTTACGCCATCCGATAGTGGGTGACACCAGTCACGGTGACGGTAAGCATAATGCGCTGTTTAAACAGCATTTCAATTGCCGCCGTTTATTGCTGGTTGCCAAGCAGTTACAGTTGCCGCATCCGGTTACGGCGGAAACTTTGCAGCTCAGTGCTGGTCTGAACGGGCTTGAACCGTTATTTGGTCAATTTGGCTGGCCGGTAGATGACGCTTATTATCAGCAACAATTTGCAGAACTTTTTATGGAGAAAAAATGGCAAAAATAGCCCTGATTGTCGGCACCGTCTATGGCGCTGCCCAATATGTTGCAGAAGAAGCACTACCATTATTAACCGGCCTTGGGCATGAGGTAGCGCTTTATGATGAAGCTAAGCTGGATGATGTGCTGAGCTTTAATGCCGATATCTGGCTGGTAGTAAGCTCCACTACCGGCCAGGGTGACATACCTGACAATGTGTTTCCGTTTTACCTTGATGTACAAAACCGTTTTCCGCTGTTAACCGGCAAAAAGTTTGCGGTTATTGCGTTGGGAGACAGCAGCTATGATACCTTTTGTGCTGCCGGGGAGAAGTTTCGCGAGTTGTTACTGGAAATTCAGGGTACGGAAATTGTGCCGATGTTGCGCATCGATGCCGGAGAAACACTGGAGCCGGAAAGTGTTGCCTTGCCGTGGCTTAAACAACATCTTAGTGCCTAAAGCTAACAGTACTTATCAACAATACGTATCAGCAATATTTATCCAGTTTGTTATAAGCCTTAGCACCCGGAGCTTTTAATGCCGGGTCGTTTTGTGCTGCCAGTTTGTCTACCCACATGGCGGTAGCTCCACATACTGCAATTGGCATCACAAACAGATTAAACAGCGGGATCATGCAGGCAATATTTACTGTAATGCCAAAGGCAAAGCTGTTGCCGGGCTGAGTGCGCAATTGTGCGCGCATAGTGCGAAAATCGATTTTATGATTGTCGTATGGGTAGTCGCAATACTGTATCGCCAGCAACCAGCTGGTAAATAAAAACCACAGGATTGGGCCGATAAAAGGTAAAAACAAGAACAGCACAAACAACACAATGGCACGAGGCAGGGCGTAAATAAACTTTTGCCATTCGCGCGCCAGCATACGCGGTATATCTTTAATAAAACCGGCCAGGCCGGTGTCAGGTATTGTTCTGCCGGATAAATGCGCTTCTACTTTCTCGCTTAGCAGACCATTAAAAGGTGCGGCAATAAAGTTAGCCATCATGGTAAAGCTGTAGGCCAGGCCTATTACCAGCGACATTACACCAAGCGGGATTAATAAATATTCCAGCCAATGCAGCCAGTCGGGCAGGTACTGTTGCACAGCGGCCACCATAGCACTGACTTGCTGTAATAAAACATAAAACGCTAAAGAGAACAGCAGCAGATTAATCAGCAGTGGGATCAATACAAAACGCTTCAAACCTTTGGTATGGATCAAAGTTAAACCACGAAAAAAGTAGTACATTAAAACCTCAGTTAAAATACCGGTAACCGCTATGCTGGCAGTATAAGGTGTCTGGCCTTAATTCTGCTGTACTGGCTCAGGTTTTTTGGTAACAGAATATAACGCTGTAACACAGAGCTGGCGTGTCGGCAGGGTTTTTATGCTAGAATGCGCGCTGTTTTTTGCCGCGGCGCGGTTTAACCGGTTTTAACAGCAACTTTTGACAGCAACTAAGGGTGATATATGGCGATGTTAGGTTCTGCATTGGTATTTGGGGTAACCACACTGTGCTTACTGGCAGGGTTAACCTGTCTTATTTCGGCCTTGTTGGTACCTGCGGCAGAGGGCGCAGAGAAGCAATTTGAAAAGCGCCTCGAATATAGCATCTTTGCTGCAGTGGGCTTAGTCAGTTTTGCGGTAATGCTGTATATCGGCTAAAGTGGTTGCTGAGCAATAAAAAACGGCAGGAACAACCTGCCGTTTTACTTTTATAACCGTAAATTATTCGACGCTGCGCAGCAGGGCGTTAATACCCACTTTAGCACGGGTTTGTGCATCGACTTTTTTCACAATGATAGCGGCATATAAGCTGTGGCTGCCATCTTTTGCCGGAATTGAGCCTGGCACGACAACGGCGCCGGCAGGTACCCGGCCATAGCTGATTTCACCGGTTTCACGATCATAAATACGGGTGCTCTGGCTAATGTATACGCCCATCGACAGTACTGCACCTTCTTCAACGATAACGCCTTCTACCACTTCAGAGCGGGCACCGATAAAGCAGTTATCTTCAATAATGGTTGGATTAGCCTGCAATGGCTCTAACACGCCACCAATGCCGACACCGCCGGATAAATGCACGTTTTTACCAATTTGTGCACAGCTGCCTACCGTGGCCCAGGTATCTACCATAGTGCCTTCGCCAACATAGGCGCCAATGTTTACATAAGAGGGCATCAGCACCACATTTTTTGCCACATAACTACCACGACGTACGGCAGCTGGTGGTACTACGCGTACACCGTCAGCACGGAATTGTGCATCAGTGTAGCTGGCATACTTCATTGGCACTTTATCAAAAAAGCGGTTTTCGGCGCCGTCCATTACCTGGTTGTCGTTAATACGAAACGATAGCAATACGGCTTTTTTCAGCCACTGATGCACTACCCATTCCCCGGCAATTTTTTCTGCCACCCGGGCACTACCGTTATCCAGCATAGTAATTACCGTTTCTACGGCCTGTTTCACTTCTGCTGATACCGTGCCTGGGGTGATATCGGCACGTTGTTCAAATGCCTGTTCGATAATGTTTTTTAACTCTGACATTGTCTTTGTTAGCCTTCTGTTTGCTGTGATAGTTGCTCGATCAGTGCCCGCTTCAGTGCACTTTGCTGTTCACTGCTAAGGGCCTGATCGTCGCTATTTGAAATCATAAAAAAGTCTTCTGCCCGCTCGCCGATAGTGGTGATTTTAGCCGCGTGAATATTAACATCGCAGCGCTGAAACACCTCGCCGATATTGGCCAGCAAACCCGGCGTGTCCAGTGCAGCTAATTCAATCATAGTGCGTTTACTGGTATTGCCGGGTAAAAATACCACTTTGGGTGGCACATTAAACTGGCGCATCTGGCGCGATAATTTGGTTTTTTGCCGTGACAAGTCGGGTTTGTCCAGAATATACAGCTCTAGCGCACGTTTAATACTTTGCTGGCGCGAGGGGGAATTAACCGGCTCGCCGTTTTGTTCCAGAATAACAAAAGTATCCATGGCATAGCCGTCTTTATTGGTCATGATCTGGGCATCAAAAATATTTACTTTTTTGCTGTCCAGCGCCGCTACTAAACGGGCAAACAATTTGGGCTGATCTTTAGTGTAAATAAATACCTGAGTGCCGCCACGGATCGGCGCTTTGCTGATCAGCACCAGCGGTTCGTCCGGGTTTTTATGCCGTAAAATATGCTCGCAGTGCCAGGCAATTTGCCGTGCGCTGTAGCGGGCAAAGTAATCGGCCTTAATCCGGCTCCATAGCTGCAGAATTTCACTTTCACTAAAGGTTTGCTTCAGTAGCAGCGGCATGGCTTCGCTTTGGTTTTCGCGAATAAGATCGCGCAGGTCCATCGGCTTTTCCAACCCGCGGCGAAAGGCTTTTTGCGTAGCTAAAAACAGCTCACGCAGTAAGGAGCCTTTCCAGTCATTCCATAAATTATCGTTAGTGGCGCGGATATCGGCCAGAGTCAGGCAGTACAGATAATTCAGCCTGGTTTCGTCGCGCACTTTTTCGGCAAATTCGGCCACTACTGCCGGGTCGTGAATATCACGGCGCTGTGCCGTGACCGACATTAGCAGATGATGCTCTACCAGCCAGGCAATCAGTTTGCTGTCAAACTCACTGAGTTTATGCAGCTTGGCGAATTCACGCACATCCATAGCACCAAGCTCTGAGTGATCACCACCGCGGCCTTTGGCAATATCGTGGAAGATACCGGCTAAATACAGTAGTTCCGGTTTTTCCATTTTTCTGACGATATCACTGCACAGCGGAAACTCGCTTTCATGTTCGCTTAGCGTGTACTTATACAGGTTTTTCAGCAGGCGGTGGGTGTGTTCATCCACAGTGTAAGCATGGAACAAGTCAAACTGCATCTGGCCGACAATATTACGCCACTGTGGCAAATACGCCGCCAGCACACCGTAGCGGTGCATTAAGGTAATGGCTTTATCCATGCCGCGCGGATGGCGGATAATGGCTAAAAACAGTTGCCTGCAGGCTTCATAGTCCTGTAAATCGCCCATTAAGCGGCGCCGTACCTGGCGAATTAGCCGCATAGTCGAAGAATGCACACCGGTAATATTGGAGTTATTGGCAATGTGCCAGAACAGGCGCAGCAGGTTGTCGCGCCTGGCAAACACGGCGTTGTCGCGGGCGACGATCAAATGGCCCTGCAGCTCAAAGTAGTCATCCAGGATCAGTGTCTTAACTTTTTCTTTATGGTTTAAAATGCTGCCATCAAAGTGTTGCAGCAGCATTTCGTTCAGTTCGCTTACGCGCTGCACAGTGCGGAAAAACCGCTTCATCATCCGTTCAACCGAGGCTTTGCCATCAGCGCCAAAGCCCAGCCGTTCTGCCACTGCCGGTTGGTAATCAAACAAAATACGGTTTTCGTTGCGCCCGGCTTCCATATGCAGCGCAAAGCGCATTTGCCACAAATAAGCTTCACACTCCATCAGTTCCTGATACTCATCTTCGGTCAGGTACTGATAGGCCACCAGCTCACGCATAGTGCGGGTTTGAAAATGGCGTTTGGCTACCCAGCCGATGGTTTGAATATCGCGCAGGCCGCCCGGATTAGCTTTTAAGTTGGGTTCAAGGTTGTAAGCGGTGCCATGATACTGGGCATGGCGCTGTTGTTGTTCATGCCGTTTGGCCTGAAAAAAAGCCTGGCTAGTCCAGAAGCTGTCTTTGCTGACTTCAAGCTGCAGCTGTTCAAACAACAGCTTATTACCGGCTAACAAACGCATTTCCAGCAGGTTAGTGGCGATGGTGATATCGTCTTTACCCAGTTTAACTGACTCTTTTACCGTGCGTACGCTGTGGCCAACTTCAAGGCGTAAGTCCCACAATGTGGTAATAAACTGGGCAATAGCCTCTTGTTGGGCCACTGATAAACGGCCATCAGCCAGGATCAGTAAGTCGATATCAGAGCTGGGGTGCAGTTCGCCGCGGCCATAGCCACCTACGGCAATCAGGCTTAACTCTTTGCTTTTATGCAGCTCATATTTGTGCCACAGCTGCACCAGTATTTCGTCAATAAAATGCGCCCGGGCTTTGACAAGTGTATTCACCGGGTGTTGTGAGAAGCTGCGGCTAAGCCAGTCATGAAAGTCGGCGAAATGTTTTTTGTAGCTCTCCAGACTGTAACTGTCAGGCAGCGCTTTGCTAAAGGTTACGGTCTGGGGCATGTCGCTTACTCCTATATAGCGGGCGAGCTTACTCGGCAGTCAGAATGCGCTCTATGGTATCGTCACTGCGCAGCGTTAAAATTTCACAACCGGTATCGGTAACCAAAATAGTATGTTCAAACTGGGCAGACAAACTACGATCTTTGGTGACTACTGTCCAACCGTCGGCTAATAACTTGCTGTGGCGGGCACCGGCATTAATCATCGGCTCTATAGTTAAACACATACCGCTTTTTAATACTTCGCCGGTACCAGGCTTGCCGTAATGTAGTACTTGCGGGTCTTCATGAAATACTGCCCCGATGCCGTGGCCGCAGTATTCGCGCACCACTGAGTAACTGTGTTTTTCAGCGTGTTGCTGAATAACATGGCCGATATCGCCTAAACGCACACCGTCTTTTACTTTCTTTAAGCCAAGGTACATACATTCTTGTGTAACCCGGATAAGCCGCTCGGCCATTATGCTGGGCTTGCCGACGACAAACATTTTTGATGTATCGCCGTGGTAGCCATCTTTAATGACAGTAATGTCGATATTAACAATATCGCCTTCTTTAAGTTTTTTGTCGCCAGGTATGCCATGGCAAATTACCTGATTAACCGAGGTGCAGATAGATTTGGGAAAACCGTGGTAGTTCAGCGGTGCCGGTATTGCCTGTTGCTCGTTAACGATATAGTTGTGGCAGATAGTGTTCAGCTCATCGGTGGTAACACCGGCTTTTACGTAAGGCTCAATCATTTCCAGCACGTCGGCGGCGAGGCGGCCGGCGACACGCATTTTTTCAATTTCGGCCGGGGTTTTGATGGTTGCTGTCATGCCTGTTCTCTCTTTGGTACCAAAGGGCATTGCGGCCCGTTGTACTGCTGCAAAAATACACATTTTATTGTGTTTGTAAGGTGCCTATGGTATAAAGCGCGCCGCAAATTAGCAAATCGCTTTGTCTTTTATTGCAGAACCTTTTGTTCTTAGATAGAGATAAATGCGGGCTGATAGGCGGAATTTAACCAAAACACACATGTATCGACACATATTCCGGGGTGCTTTGCTTTGCGCTGAACAACAGCCAGACCAGAGTCGGCATATGGGATACATGGAGGCTTAACCCCTTTTACAGGAAAATAAATCATGGCAAAAGTTTCTATGCGCGACATGCTCCAGGCGGGCGTGCACTTCGGTCACCAAACCCGTTACTGGAACCCAAAAATGAAGCCATTCATTTTCGGTGCGCGTAACAAAGTACATATCATCAATCTGGAACAAACTGTTCCTATGATGAACGATGCACTGGCATTCATTCAGCAGGTAGCAGCGAAAAAGGGCAAAATCCTGTTCGTTGGTACTAAGCGTGCGGCTTCTGAAGCAATCAAAGAAGCGGCAAGCAAAGTTGATCAGTTCTATGTAAACCACCGCTGGTTAGGTGGCATGCTGACTAACTGGAAAACTGTTCGTCAGTCAATCAAGCGTTTAAAAGATCTGGAAGCGCAAAGCCAGGACGGTACTTTCGACAAGCTGACCAAGAAAGAAGCTTTAGACCGTACCCGTGAAATGGAAAAGCTGGAAAAGAGCTTAGGCGGTATTAAAGACATGGGCGGCTTGCCAGACGTGCTGTTCGTGATCGACGCTGACCATGAACATATTGCGATCAAAGAAGCTAACAACCTGGGTATTCCGGTTGTATCTATCGTTGATACCAACTCTGATCCAAAAGGCGTTGACTTTGTAGTACCAGGTAACGATGACGCTATTCGCGCTATCCAGTTATATCTGGCTGCTGTAGGTCAGGCTATCCTGGAAGGTCGTGACAAAAACATCGAAGTACAGGCTGAAGCCGAAGCCTTCGTTGTTGAAGCAGAGTAATTTCTCTGTCATTAGCGCAGGTTAAGCTTGCGCTAACACAGTGCAAAATTGCGACAGGGGCCCCGGCCCCTGTTTGTCCAACCCGAATTATTACGAGGAAGCTCCCATGGCTGTAACTGCCGCTTTAGTAAAAGAACTTCGCGAGCGCACCGGCGCTGGCATGATGGATTGTAAAAAAGCATTGGAAGAAACTGCAGGTGATATCGAAGCTGCAATTGATGCGATGCGCAAAAGTGGTCTGGCCAAAGCTGCCAAGAAAGCAGGCCGTATTGCCGCTGAAGGTACTATTTTAACCCGCGTAGCTAATGGTTACGGTTTAGCTATCGAGTTTAACTGTGAAACTGACTTCGTAGCACGTGATGCCAGTTTCCTGGCGTTTGCTAACGCTGTTGCTGATTTAGCCCATGCTAACAAGCTGTTCACTGCTGAAGCCATTTTAGCAGCTGATTTAAACGGCACTTCAGTTGAAGACACCCGTGCAACTTTAGTTGCTAAAATCGGCGAGAACATCAACGTACGCCGTGCAGCAGTAGTTGAAGGCGCTGTAATTGGTTCTTACGTGCACTCTGGCCGTATCGGTGTATTAGCCGTACTGGAAGGCGGTAACGAAGATATCGCTAAAGATGTTGCTATGCACGTTGCTGCGAATAACCCAGGCTTCTTAACACCTGACGACGTACCGGCTGATGTTGTTGAGCGTGAGCGTGTTATTCAAATCGATATCGCAGTTAACTCTGGTAAGCCACAGGAAATCGCTGAGAAAATGGTTGCAGGCCGTATGAGCAAGTTCACTGGTGAAGTGAGCTTAACCGGTCAGCCATTCGTGAAGGACCCATCAGTTTCTGTTGGCGATTTCCTGAAACAAAACAGTGCTAAAGCAGTTTCTTTCATTCGCTTAGAAGTAGGCGAAGGTATCGAGAAGAAAGAAGAAGACTTCGCAGCTGAAGTTGCAGCCCAAATCGCGGCGGCCAAGAAGTAATTTATTCTTCTGCAAACTGGCAAAACCCGCTAGAATAACCGCGACTTTGAGTCTGACAAGGCTTGAGTCGCGGTTTTTTTTACCCGTAATAATCCTAATTAACCACGCACTATGGGGATCTCATGAGCACGAATCCAAAACCAACTTACCGCAGGATCTTATTAAAACTCAGTGGCGAAGCACTGATGGGTGATGAGGGCTTTGGTATTGATCCCAAAGTGCTTGACCGGATGGCGCAGGAAATTAAAGAACTGGTTGAATTGGGCGTGCAGGTTGGCATTGTGATCGGCGGCGGTAATATCTTCCGTGGTGAAGGCCTGGCCAAAGCCGGTATGAACCGGGTAGTAGGCGACCATATGGGTATGCTGGCTACGGTAATGAATGGGCTGGCCATGCGCGATGCGCTGCACCGTGCTTATGTAAATGCCCGTATGATGAGTGCTATTCCGTTAAATGGCGTGTGTGACAATTACAGCTGGGCGGAGGCAATCAGCCTGTTAAAGTCAGGCCGGGTGGTGATTTTCTCTGCCGGTACCGGTAACCCGTTTTTTACCACTGATTCTGCAGCCTGTTTACGCGGCATTGAAATTGAAGCCGATGCGGTATTAAAAGCCACCAAAGTTGATGGGGTGTTTTCAGCCGATCCGGTAAAAGATCCTAGCGCTACGCTATACAGCCAGCTGACTTATAATGAAGTGCTGGATAAAGAACTTAAAGTGATGGATTTAGCTGCCTTTACGCTGGCGCGGGATCATAATCTGCAAATTCGAGTGTTTAATATGAACACCGCAGGCGCGTTAAAGCGGGTAATTATGGGCGAGCCGGAAGGCACAGTCATCGACCACGCCGAAAATTTACAGTAAACTAGCGCCTTTAGAGCCGCTGTGTTGAAGACAGGCAATGAATAAAAAGGATACCGATCGTGATTAACGACATTATTACAGACAGCAAAGTACGGATGGAAAAAAGCGTTGAAGCGCTTAAAGTGCAATTAACCAAAGTGCGCACCGGCCGCGCGCACCCAAGCTTATTAGATGGTATTTCCGTATCTTACTATGGTGCCGACACACCGCTGCGCCAGGTTGCCAACGTATCTATTGATGATGCCCGTACGCTGGCTATTACCGTGTTTGATAAAAGTATGACTGCAGCCGTAGAGAAAGCCATTATGGCGTCTGATCTGGGCTTAAACCCAATGTCTGCCGGCACTATTATTCGTGTGCCGCTGCCAGCTTTAACTGAAGAGCGGCGTAAAAGCCTGGTTAAGCTGGTGCGTGGTGAGGCCGAGAACGGCCGTGTTGCGGTGCGTAATATTCGCCGTGATGCCAACGCTGATTTAAAAGCACTGCAAAAAGATAAAGAAATCAGTGAAGATGATGAGCGCCGTGCTGCTGAGGAAATTCAGAAAATCACTGATCTTTTCGTCAAGAAAATTGACGAAGTACTGGCTGATAAAGAAAAGGAATTAATGGAAGTCTGATTCGGCCTTCTGTTAACATTACAGCGTCGTGACGCTTGGGCATTACGGCGCTTTTTTCTATTTGGCCGATTTTTTAGTCACAACATAATTCAGTAAATCAGCAGCAGACTGGTTATCACAAAGTTTAAGGACAGGTCGCACTGTATGACTGCAGAGTCGCAGCTCAAACCGCACAGCTTACCTCAGCATGTGGCAATTATTATGGATGGCAATGGCCGTTGGGCACAACGCCAGGGTAAGCCACGGGTGTGGGGCCATAAGAGAGGTGTGGAAGCAGTACGGCGTAGCGTAAGTTTTTGCCGTGAGCTGGGTATTAAATCGTTAACTTTGTTTGCTTTTAGCAGTGAAAACTGGCGCCGGCCGGAAGATGAAGTCTCCACACTGATGCAGCTGTTTCTGATGGTGCTGCAAAGCGAGGTGAAGACCTTGCACAAGCATAATGTCCGGCTAAAGATAGTTGGAGATTTATCTGCCTTTAGTGACAAGCTAAGAGCCAGCATTGATAAAGCTGAACAGTTGACAGCAGCGAACACGGCTTTAACACTGAATATCGCCGCCAATTACGGCGGGCGCTGGGATATGGTAAATGCTGCCCGGGCGCTGGCAACACAAGTACAGCAAGGTACTCTTGCTGTAGATCAGATTAACGAGCAGGTATTTGCTCAGCAGGTGCAGATGCACGAGCAGCCAGAGCTGGATTTACTCATCCGTACTGGTGGTGATTTACGCATCAGTAATTTTTTATTGTGGCAGGCCGCTTACGCCGAATTCTGGTTTACTGAAACACTCTGGCCAGACTTTGATCAGCAGGTTTTCTCAGAAGCGATTGCCGCCTTTGTCAACCGAGAGCGTCGTTTTGGCTGTACCGGAGAACAAATCCGGCAGCTGGCGATGTTGGGTAAAGGATAACGAGATTGTTTAAACAACGGGTTATTACTGCGCTGATACTAGCGCCATTAGCGTTAATGGCTGTATTTTTTCTGCCTCTGCCTGGCTTTGCGGTATTTATTTCTGCGGCATTTTTATTGGGAGCCTGGGAGTGGAGCGGTTTTTGCGGCCTGGCAACTAAAGCTATGCGTTGGGTTTATGTAGTTTTAACGGCACTGATCCTGGCGTTACTATACTGGCAACTGCCGGTACAAACTAACTGGCCAGTAGAGGCTAATACCTTATTAACCAGCTTGCTGCTTGCCGGTAATGCCTGGTGGCTGCTGGCGGTGGTATTAGTGCTTACCTATCCGCGCAGCCAGAAATTATGGGCCCAAAGCGACTGGGGCAAAGCCTTAATGGGTTGGCTGACATTAATACCAGCCTGGGCTGCCGTAATGTTTATCCGCTCTACCGATTATGCCGCTTCCACGTTTACCGGTGCCTGGCTGATTTGTTGCTTACTGTTGCTGGTTTGGGCGGCAGATATTGGCGGCTATATTGTAGGCAAACCCTTTGGCAAGCATAAGTTGCTGCCTAAAGTCAGCCCAGGTAAAACCATAGAAGGTATGCTGGGTGGCCTGGCGTTAGTAGCTGTAGTCGTTACTGTTGTGGCGCAATTACAGGATTGGCCGCCGCAGGTAGGTATTTGGTATATCGCGGCATTTTTACTGACAATTCTGTCGGTATTTGGTGATTTAACTGAGAGCATGTTTAAGCGCGTTGCCGGCAAAAAAGACAGTGGCGCGTTTTTGCCCGGCCACGGCGGTATTTTAGACCGTATTGACAGCTTAACTGCCACAGCACCACTGTTTGCCATTATTGTGGCCATTTACGGCGGTTTTTATTAATGCGTAATGTGGTGATCCTCGGCTCAACCGGCTCTATTGGTATCAGCACGCTGTCTGTGCTGGCTGCTCATCCGGAGGATTATCAGGTGCTGGCACTTACCGCTGCCAGTCAAACCGGTAAGCTGTTAGAGCAATGTCTGGCAGTAAAGCCACGTTATGCTGCTATGCTCGACAATTCTGCTGCCAGTGCGCTGGCAGCAGAATTAAAATTGGCTGGTAGCCGTACAGAAGTGCTAAGCGGCATTGATGCCTTATGCCAGCTGGCGGCGCACCCTGACGCCGATATCGTGATGGCGGCTATCGTGGGCTCTGCCGGGTTGCTGCCAACACTGGCCGCAGTAGAGCAGGGTAAAACGGTACTGCTTGCTAATAAAGAAGCGCTGGTGATGAGTGGTGAGTTGTTTATCAGCAAAGTGAAACACCATGGTGCCACGTTGCTGCCGATAGACAGCGAACACAATGCAATATTTCAATGTTTACCCGCGCCCTTACAACAGCATACCCATGATCAGCAAATTGCTGATTTTGGTATCAGTAAGCTATTACTAACCGGTAGTGGCGGGCCTTTCCTGACGACACCTTTAACTGAATTTGACAGTATTACGCCGGCGCAGGCCGTAGCACACCCAAACTGGAGTATGGGACACAAGATTTCCGTTGATAGTGCTACCATGATGAATAAGGGCCTGGAGTTTATTGAAGCGCGCTGGTTATTTAATTGCCAGGCGGCAGATATAGAAGTGGTTATTCATCCACAAAGCATTATTCACTCCATGGTGCAATACACAGATGGCTCTGTGCTGGCACAATTAGGCCAGCCGGATATGCGCACGCCAATAGCCCATGCACTGGCGTTTCCAAAACGTATTGCCAGCCCGGTAGCGCCGCTTAGTTTTAAGCAGATGCGTGATTTTACCTTTACCGAACCTGATAAAGCACGCTACCCGAATTTGTATCTGGCTATGGCCGCCTGCGGCTGTGGACAAGGGGCAACAACAGCGCTGAATGCGACAAATGAGCTAGCAGTAGCCGCTTTTTTAGCGCAAAAAATTCGTTTTACCGATATAGCGCGTGTTAATGAGCTGGGCCTTGAACATTTTGCTGACTTTCGTGTCAGTACGCTGGATGATATATTGGCGCTGGACAATGAAGCCCGCCATTATGCGCAGGCACTACTGAGGAAACTAACTTGATGTCGGGTGCGATTTGGAATTTGCTGTCGTTTATCGTCGCGCTGGGCGTATTAATTACCGTACATGAGTTTGGCCATTTCTGGGTCGCGCGTAAAAATGGCGTGCTGGTTAAGCGTTTCTCCATCGGGTTTGGCAAAGCGTTGTTAAGCTGGCGTGATAAGCAAGGCACAGAATTTGTTATTGCGGCTATTCCGCTCGGTGGTTATGTACGCATGCTGGACGAACGGGTCGATCCGGTGCTGCCGCAGTTTAAAGATCTGGCGTTTAACCATAAAACCGTGTGGCAGCGTATGGCTATTATCGCCGCCGGCCCTGCTGCCAACTTTATCTTCGCTATATTTGCCCTGTGGCTGATGTATTTGCTCGGTGTGCAAACTATGCGCCCGGTGATAGCCAGTGTGGCGCCGCAATCTATTGCAGCCCAGGCGGGTATTACGCCACAGCAACAAATTATTTCAGTTAATCAGCATACGGCAACTGATGCCAACAGCGTGAATTTGCTGTTGGTAGAGCAAATTGGCAGCCGCAGCATTACGCTGGGTTTGCAGGACGTTATTACGCAGCAGCAGCGTTCGGTAACACTGAATACGACTGACTGGCAGTTCGACCCGGAAAAACAAAGCGTTTTTGACAGCCTTGGGCTGAATTTAGCCCGGCCACAGCTTTTGACAGAAATTGCCCGGGTAGCACCAGGCTCGGCCGCAGAGCAGGCAGGCCTGCAGGTAAACGATAAGATTATACGGATTGACGGCTCGGATATTACGCAATGGATGCAGCTACAAACGTTAATCAGTAATGCGGCTGAACAATCATTGGCTGTTGAAGTAGAACGCGGCGGCACAGTACTTAGCATTGATGTTACACCGACACTTGTTATTACTGCTGATGGTTTTTCTCAGGGTGTGCTGGGTATTACACCTAAAGTAAGCGAGTGGCCGGAAGGAGTGCTTTATACCCGGCAGTATGGTGTTATTGACGCTTTTAGCGCCGGTGCGGCCCATACCTGGCAATTTATCCGCCTGAGTGTATCGATGATTGGCAAGCTGCTAACAGGCGATGTTTCTGTCAAACATTTGAGCGGCCCTATCTCGATTGCGCAAGGCGCAGGTACAACGGCAAGCCTCGGTTTAGTAGCATTTCTATCGTTTTTAGCCCTGATAAGTGTTAACTTAGGCGTTATCAATTTGCTGCCATTGCCGGTGCTGGATGGTGGCCACTTAATGTATATGCTGGTGGAACTAATACGAGGCAAACCTGTCTCTGAAAAGACGCAGGAAACAGGTTTCCGGTTCGGAGCGCTGATCCTGCTGATGTTGATGGGAATTGCGCTGCTCAACGATATTTCTCGTTTGTAAATAACTAATCATAAGTAGTTCAAATAATGACAATTAAACGATTAGTAGCTGCGATGTTTCTTGCTTCGGCAAGCAACTCGGTGCTCGCTGAAGAATCATTTACGGTTCAGGATATTCAAGTTGAAGGTTTGCAACGTGTAGCGCTGGGTGCTGCGCTGAATAATCTGCCTTTTAACGTTGGCGATACCGTGACAGAGTATAACTTGTCACGCAGTATCCGCACGCTGTACAGCGCCGGGCATTTCGATGATATTCAGGTGCTGCGTGATGGTAATACGGTTATCTATCGTTTGCGTGAGCGGCCAACCATTAACGCGATAGAATTTGATGGTAATAAAGACATCAAAGAAGAGCAGCTGAGTGAGAGCCTGGCAGGTAACCGCATTGAAGTCGGTGAGCCGCTGGATAAAACGATTCTGAAGAACATTGAGAATGGTCTTACTGAGTTTTACCACGGTGTAGGTAAATATCAGGCTACTGTTGAAATTGAAGTCACTTATTTACCGCGTAACCGGGTTAATCTGAAGATCAAGTTTGATGAAGGTGACGCTGCCTCTATCCGCCAAATCAATGTGGTGGGTAATAAACTGTTCTCTGATGAAGAATTACTCAGCGATATTGAATCAAAGCAGGACCTACCCTGGTGGCGCTTTTTATCGTCAGACCGCTACCAAAAGCAAACCCTGCAGGGCGATATCGAAAAGATTAACAGTTACTATCTGGACCGCGGTTATCTGCGCTTTAATATTGATTCTTCACAGGTATCGGTTAGCCCGGATAAAGAATCTGTGTATGTAACGCTGAATGTCACTGAGGGGGAAAAATACACCATTAGTGGTGTCAGGTTTGTCGGCGATTTAATTGGCCAGGATGAATTTATCCGTCAGATCATGCCGTTAAAACAAGGGCAGCTATATAATGGTGCTCTGGTTACCTATACCGAAGAAAGTATTGCCAAGCTGCTGGCGCGTTTTGGCTATGCCAATTCTAAAGTCCGCACTATTCCGGATATCAATGACGATACCAAAGAAGTTGAATTAACTATCAGTGTTGATCCTGGCAAGCGTGTATATGTACGCCGTATTAATATGTCAGGCAACAGCAGCACTAAAGATGAAGTACTGCGCCGTGAGCTGCGGCAAATGGAAGGAGCCTGGTTATCCAATGATGCTCTTGAATTGTCTAAGCAACGTATTCAGCGTTTGCCCTATATTGAATCTGTTGATTTTGCTACAGCACCGGTAGCCGGTATTGATGATCAGGTTGATATTGGCTTTACGATTAAAGAGCAACCATCAGGCAGTTTTAATGCCGGTATCTCTTATGGCAACGACATGGGCATGTCATTTCAGATTGGTGTGCAGCAGGAGAACTTCTTCGGTAGTGGTAATAGTGCCGGTATCAGCTTAAGTACCAATAAATACCAGAAATCAATCAGCACAACTTACACTAACCCGTATTTTACGCTGGATGGTGTGAGCCTGGGCGGCCAGGTGTTTTACTCTGATACCGATTACAGCAGTGCATCATCTAACCTTGAGGCATACAACCAACAGCGCTATGGTTTTGGCGCAAATGTTGGCTACCCGATTAACGAATATAACCGGTTAAATTTTGGCGCCAACTATGTGGTGAATAAGATTAACTCTATTAATGAGTATGATCAGTTACGCCATTTCCGCGGTGTATTGTTAGATGCGCAAAACCCGGATGGCGGTTACCGTTTTACCAACTATGAATTATCGGCCGGTTGGGTAAGAAGTACGCTTAACCGCGGTTTATTCCCGACAGCCGGGCTATATCTGGGCGCTACAATACGGGCAACTACACCCAACTCAGATCTGACGTACTATAAAGTGATGTTTGAAGCGCGTAACTATATTCCGCTTAGTAACGATCATGCCTGGTCGTTCCTTAGCAAGCTGGAAACAGGTTATGGCAATGGTTATGGCTCGAAAAACGGTTATGACTATACTTTACCCTTTACGGAAAACTTCTATGCTGGCGGTGATAATATGCGTGGCTTCGAAAGCCGTATTATAGGCCCGCACGCTATCTTCCGTTATGCCCAAACCGTACCAGGCTTGCCGGATCCTAATTATGGCTCTGGTGGTTTCCCAAGCGGCCCGGAGAATGACAGTTATCAGGTATCGCAGCGCTCGATCGGTGGTAATGCCAAAGCAGTGGCCACGCTGGAACTGATTACTCCAACACCGTTTTTAAGTGATGACTATCGTAATTCAGTGCGCACCAGTATATTTGTCGATGCCGGTAATGTCTGGGATACCGAGTTTGATATTAACCGTTATGCCGGTTTAACAAAGTTGGTGACCAATCAAAATCAACCGGAACTGATCGATTACTCAGATGCCAGTTTGATTCGGGCAACAGCTGGTGTATCTTTACAGTGGATTTCGCCGATGGGACCATTAACGTTCAGTCTGGCAAAAATCATCAAAAAATATGATGGTGACCTACAAGAAAACTTTAGTTTTAATATTGGTACAACTTTCTAGATTAGAATAATAGGGAATATAAGATGTTTAACCGTAAAATTGTAAAATCTGCTGTGTTGCTGCTTGCTGGTTTGGTGCTGGCGGGTAATGTGGCTGCGAAAGAGATGAAAATTGCTTTTGTTGATGTACAAGCTGTTGCCGCACAAATTCCTCAGTCGGCTGCAATGCAGGAAACCATCAAAAATGAGTTTGCCAAGCGTATTGAAGCGGTTGGAAAGCTGGAAAAAGATATTAATTTCAACATTGAAAAGCTGCGTCGTGATGGCCCTACCATGAGCGAGAAGCAGCAAGAGGAGTTGAAAACAGCATTAACCAACCAGCGTCAGCAATATGAGCAATTAGCCCGGCCACTGGATGAAGAAATCCGTAACCGTCAGGCAGAAGAGCGTAATAAAGTGTTGGCATTGATTAAAGCGGCTATCGATGTGGTAGCAGAGCGCGAAAAGTTTGATATGGTACTGAATTCAGGGGCGGCTGTGTATGCCAAACCAGAATATGATATCTCTGAAGCTGTTGTTGCTCAGGCAAGTAAAGCAAAATAATGGCAGGTTATACCTTAACAGAACTGGCTGAGCAGGTAGATGCTCAGCTGATTGGCGATGCTGCTTGCAGCATCGTTTCAATTGCAACGTTGGAAAATGCTGGCAGCGGCCAGATCAGCTTTCTGTCTAACAGCAAATACCGCAAATTCTTAACTGAAACATCTGCCTCTGCTGTACTTATCACGGCAGATGATGCACCGTTTCTTGCGCCAGGCGTCAATGCTTTAGTGGTTAAAGATCCTTATGTTGCTTTTGCCCGGGTGGCACAGCTGTTGGATTCAACACCAGTTGCAGCAAAGGGTATTCATCCTACAGCAGTGATAGATGCCAGTGCGACATTGGGCGCAGGTGTATCCGTTGGCGCCAATGCTATTATTGCTGCCGGTGCTGTTATTGGTAATGCTGTGCAGATTGGTGCCGGTTGTTTTATCGGTGAACAAGCTGTGATTGCCGATGATAGCCGGTTATGGGCTAACGTTACCGTGTATCACCGGGTCACTATTGGCAAACGTTGTATAGTGCACAGCGGCGCAGTATTAGGCGCAGACGGTTTTGGTTTTGCTAATGAACGTGGCAATTGGGTTAAAATACCACAAACCGGTACGGTGACTATTGGCGACGATTGTGAAATAGGGGCCAATGCCACTATAGATCGCGGTGCGATTGAAGATACCATTATCGGCAACAACGTTATTATCGACAATCAGTGCCAGATTGCGCATAACGTCCGCATTGGCGATCATACGGCAATTGCCGGTTGTACTGTGGTTGCTGGTAGCACCAAAATTGGCCGTTACTGTATTATCGGTGGTGCCGCGGTACTCAATGGCCATATTGAGATTTGTGACGGTGCCCATATTTCCGGCATGGCAATGGTAATGAAGCCGATCACAGAGAAAGGCGTATATACTTCAGGTATTCCGGCAACAACCAATGCTGAATGGCGAAAAAACACCGTTAAGCTGCGGCAAATAGACCAACTTTATCAGCGGGTAAAGCAACTGGAAAACCAGCTTGCTACTGTGCAAAAAGCACAGGATGCTGACCACTAGACAGAGGAATAGCTTTGGCTAACCAACTTAATAGCCTGCAAATTCAGGAAATTATGGCATTATTGCCACATCGTTACCCGTTTCTGCTAATTGATCGTGTATTGGATTTTACGCCGGGCGAAAGCCTGACGGCGCTTAAAAATGTCACCATTAATGAGCCTATTTTTACCGGCCACTTTCCGGGAATGCCTATTTTTCCTGGTGTGCTGATCCTTGAAGCACTGGCTCAGGCTACAGGTATTCTGGGTTTTAAAACTGTTACCGAGCGTGCAGAAAATGAACTTTACCTGTTTGCCGCTATAGATGAAGCACGTTTTAAAAAGCCGGTATTACCAGGTGATACGATGATACTGGAAGTGAAATTTTTAAAAGAACGCCGCAACATGTGGAAGTTTTACGGCGAAGCCAAAGTTGAAGGCCAGATTGTCTGCTCGGCTGAGCTGATGTGCGCCAGAAGAGAGTTATAACGTGATCCATCCAACTGCTGTAATTGAAGCCAGTGCTAAGCTTGGTAATAACGTTAAAGTTGGCCCATTTTGTTATATCGGCCACAACGTTGTGCTTGGAGATGACTGCATACTCGAATCGCATGTAGCGATTCGAGGCCCCAGTACGATCGGTAAGGGTAATCACTTTTTTCAGTTTGCCAGTATTGGTGAAGCGTGTCAGGACAAAAAGTATAAAGGTGAAGCCACCGAACTGATTGTTGGTGACTACAACGTATTTCGTGAAGGCTGCTCTGTACACCGTGGCACGATACAGGATCAGGGTAAAACCATTATTGGTAACCATAACCTGTTTATGAACACTACACATATTGCCCACGACTGCGTGATAGGTAACCACACCATTTTTGCCAGTGGTGCTCAGGCGGCTGGCCATGTGCATGTTGGCGATTGGGCTATTTTAGGCGGTATGACCGGCGTGCATCAGTTTGTACACATCGGTGCGCACAGTTTTTGTGGTGGCGGTTCTATTGTATTAAAAGATGTCCCTCCGTACCTGATGGTACACGGTGCTCCGTGCGTGCCTGGCGGTATTAATACCGAAGGTTTAAAACGCCGTGGCTACAGCAGCGAAGCTTTATTGGAAATACGCCGGGCCTATAAAGAAGTGTACCGCAAAGGCCAGACAGTAGCGGAAGCTCTGGCAGCACTGCAGGATAAAGCCGCACAAGTGCCGGAGTTAAAACTGTTTACCGACTTTATCGCCAATGCCAGCCGGGGCATAGTACGCTAATGCCCGTTGCTGATAAGCCATTAAAAATCGCCATTATCGCCGGGGAACACTCCGGCGATATTTTAGGTGCCGATCTGATCAGTGCGCTTAAAGCTATACACCCGGATGCGGTGTTTTACGGTATTGGCGGGCCGCGTATGCAGGCACTGGGTTTTAATGCGTTGTTTGATATGGAAGAGCTGGCGGTAATGGGCATTGTTGAGGTGCTTGGCCGTTTACCACGTTTACTGCAGGTTAAACGCGAAATTCTTGCTGCTCTGCTGGCTGACAAACCCGATGTATTTGTTGGCATCGACGCGCCCGATTTTAATTTACCGGTTGAGCTTAAGCTCAAACAAGCGGGTATTAAAACTGTGCATTATGTTAGCCCGTCGGTTTGGGCGTGGCGGCATAAACGTATTTTTAAAATTGCTGCTGCTACCAATATGGTATTGTCCTTGCTGCCATTTGAAAAAGCCTTTTACGATAAATACCAGGTACCCTGTACTTTTGTCGGCCACACTATGGCCGACACGATGCCGCTGGACGTTGATAAAGCCGCCGCAAAAGCCGCATTGGGGTTACAGCCGGATAAGCTGGTACTGGCAATTATGCCAGGCAGCCGAACCAACGAAATTAAACTGCTGGCGGGTGATTTCCTGCAAGCTGCGCTACTGCTACAACAACAGTTCCCTGATATACAGTTTGTTACCAATATGGTTACATCGGCAAAGGCCGCGCAGTTTAATGCCATTAAACAGCAGATAGCGCCAGAGCTGAACATCACTGGATTTACCGGCCAGGCCCGTCAGGTATTGCTGGCGTCTGATGCAACTTTTATTACTTCGGGTACTGCCACGCTTGAAGCTATGTTAGCCAAGTGCCTGATGGTGGTATCGTACCGTGCTAACTGGCTTACTTACCAGCTTGGTAAGCGGTTGGTGAAACTGTCGCATTTTAGTTTACCCAATTTGCTGGCTGGCCGTGGTATGGTAACGGAACTATTGCAGCACCAGGTTACGCCGCAGGCTCTGGTTAATGCCATGGTACCTTTGCTAAGCTCAGAGCGTTCAGCCTTGTTGCAACAGTACCGGGTTATTCATCAAAGCATCAAATGCAATGCCAGCGTCAAAGCGGCAGAAGCCATTTTACAGGTAGCAGATAATGTTGTACCAACGACCTGACGTACAACTGATTTGCGGTGTGGATGAAGTTGGCCGCGGCCCGTTAATTGGTGCTGTGGTAACTGCTGCAGTTGTGTTAGACCCCAATAAACCCATAGCCGGGCTGACCGACTCAAAAAAATTGTCTGAAAAGCGCCGCACCGAACTGGCTGAACTCATTAAGCAAAATGCTTTGTGCTGGGCGCTTGGCCGGGCTGAGCCTGCTGAAATTGATCAACTGAATATATTGCACGCTACTATGCTGGCAATGCGCCGTGCCGTGGCTGCGCTGAGTATTAAACCTGAATGGGTGCTGGTAGATGGCAATCGCACCACAGATTTTGGCGTGCCCGCCAGTGCAGTAGTTAAGGGTGATTTACTGGTACCGGAGATCAGCGCTGCTTCTATTTTAGCTAAAGTGGCGCGTGATACTGAAATGCACACCTTACATCAGGCGTACCCGCATTACGGCTTTGATGCGCACAAAGGTTACCCCACAGCAGCCCATCTGGCAGCTATTAGTGCGCATGGAGTATTAAGCGAGCACCGGCGTAGTTTTAAACCGGTGCGGTTGGTTCTGGAGCAACAGGGGTTATGAGTTCTCCGGCATTTGTCCATCTGCGTGTACACAGCGATTTTTCCATGATCGACGGTGTCGCCAAAGTTAAGCCCATCGTTAAAGCGGCACAGAAGCTGGCAATGCCAGCACTGGCGCTGACAGATCAAATGAATTTTTGTGGTCAGGTGCGGTTTTACAGCACAGCACATGAAGCGGGTATTAAACCCATTATCGGCGTTGATTGCTGGGTTCGGCATCCGTTATTTGGCAGTGAAAGCAGCCGTATGCTACTGCTGGCGGCAGATAACACCGGTTATCAGAACCTCAGCCAATTGATTTCCAAAGCCTACCTGCGTGGCCATATTGATGGCAAACCACAAATTGAACATGACTGGCTGGCTGAATTTGCCCAGGGTGTAATTATTTTATCCGGTGCTAAAGATGGCCTGGTTGGTAAAGCACTGTTAAAAGAAAATGGCCAAAGCCTGAGCCAGCTACTGCAGTTTTATCAGCAGTATTTTCCGCAGCGGTTTTATCTGGAAATTATCCGCACCGGGCGGGCTGATGAAGAGTTGTATATTCAAAAAGCCGTGACATTAGCAGAGCAGCACGATTTACCGCTGGTAGCCACTAATGAAGTGGTGTTTTTGCAACCGGAGGATTTTGCCGCTCACGAGATCCGGGTTGCTATCCACGATGGCTTTACGCTGGACGACAAACGCCGGCCTAAACTGTATTCAGAGCAGCAATACCTGAAGTCTGAGCCGGAAATGCAGCAACTGTTTGCTGATTTACCGGAAGCGCTGCAAAACTCTGTTGAGATTGCCAAACGTTGTAACGTCACGATCCGCCTTGGGGAATATTTCCTGCCGGCGTTTCCTACCGGTGGTATGACCGACGCCGATTTTCTGGTAATGAAATCGCGCGAAGGTCTGGAAGAACGTTTGCTACAGTTATTCCCTGACGCCAGTGAGCGTTCGCAAAAACGTGCCGAATACGATGAGCGTTTGCAAATAGAGCTGGACGTTATTAACCAGATGGGCTTTCCGGGGTACTTCCTGGTGGTAATGGAGTTTATCCAGTGGAGTAAAGACAATGATATTCCGGTAGGGCCCGGGCGCGGCTCAGGTGCCGGTTCATTAGTGGCTTATGCACTGAAAATTACTGATTTAGACCCGCTGGAATTTGATCTGCTGTTCGAGCGTTTTTTAAACCCCGAGCGGGTGTCAATGCCTGACTTCGACGTTGACTTTTGCATGGACAGGCGCGACGAAGTTATTGAGCATGTGGCCGACATGTATGGCCGCGAGGCGGTATCGCAAATTATTACCTTTGGCACCATGGCGGCCAAGGCTGTAATACGCGATGTTGGCCGGGTGCTTGGCCATCCCTATGGTTTTGTTGATCGCATCTCTAAGCTTATTCCGCCCACACCCGGTATGACACTGGAGCAGGCGTTTAAAGAAGAACCACGCTTACCAGAGCTGTACGAGCAGGATCAGGAGGTTAAAGACCTGATTGATATGGCGCGACAGCTTGAAGGTGTAACCCGTAATGCCGGTAAACACGCCGGTGGTGTGGTAATAGCACCAACTAAAATTACCGATTTTTCCCCACTGTACTGCGATGATGAAGGCAATAACCCGGTTACCCAGTTTGATAAAAACGATGTTGAATATGCCGGCCTGGTAAAATTCGATTTCTTAGGTCTGCGCACGCTTACTATTTTGCAGTGGGCCGTGAATATGGCTAACGCGCGGTTAAAGAAAGAAGGCCGCGACGCAATAGACATCAATACTATTCCGCTGGTAGACAAACGAAGTTTTGATCTATTACAAAAAGCCGATACCACGGCGGTATTCCAGCTTGAATCGCGTGGCATGAAAGACTTAATCCGCCGCCTGCAGCCAGACTGCTTTGAAGATATGATAGCCCTGGTAGCATTATTCAGGCCGGGGCCGCTGCAGTCAGGCATGGTAGATAACTTTATCGACCGTAAGCGGGGGCGCGAAGCAATATCTTACCCTGATGCAACCTGGCAGCACGAATCGTTAAAACCTATTCTGGAACCAACCTACGGCATTATCCTGTATCAGGAGCAGGTAATGCAGATAGCTCAGGTGTTATCGGGTTACTCGCTCGGTGGCGCCGACTTATTACGCCGGGCTATGGGTAAGAAAAAGCCCGAGGAGATGGCTAAACAGCGTGATACCTTTCAGGAAGGTGCGGCAAAAAATGGCATTGACCCTGAGCTGGCAATTAAGATCTTCGATCTGGTAGAGAAATTTGCCGGTTACGGCTTTAACAAATCACACTCAGCTGCTTATGCGCTGGTATCATACCAAACGTTGTGGATGAAAGCGCACTACCCGGCCGAGTTTATGGCTGCGGTCATGTCGGCCGATATGGACAACACCGACAAAATAGTGACGCTGGTAGATGAATGCGAGCGTATGAAATTAAAGCTTATTCCGCCTGATGTTAACACCGGGGTGTATAAGTTTACCGTGAATGAGCAAGGCCATATTGTTTATGGCATAGGCGCCATTAAAGGTGTGGGTGAAGGCCCGATAGAAGCGATTCTTGAAGCGCGTAACAAACATGGCAGCTTTAGCGACTTATTTGATTTTTGCGCCAAGGTTGATCTGAAAAAGCTAAACCGGCGCGTTATAGAAAAGCTAATTTTATCCGGTGCTATGGACCGTTTAGGCCCGCACCGTGCTGCGTTGTCTGCCACGCTGGAAGAAGCTATGAAAGCTGCAGAGCAGCACGCCAAAGCACAGGCTGTAGGGCAGGACGATTTATTTGGTTTGTTAAGCCCCGAACCGGAACACGCTGCCGCGGCGTTTAAACAGGTAGAGCCCTGGGCAGATGAAGTTTGGCTGGAGGGCGAGCGTGAAACCTTAGGCTTATATTTAACCGGCCATCCGATAAACCGTTATCTGGAAGAAATTCCGCGCTATATTAATTGCCGGTTGGTGGAACTGCAGCCAACCAGGAAAGATCAAAGTGTTACCGTTGCCGGCTTAGTCGTATCAGTGCGGGTGATGATCAACAAAAAAGGCCGGCGCTGGGCTATAGTCACGCTGGATGACAAATCAGCCAGGCTGGATGTGCGGTTTTTCCCTGATTTACTGGAAAACTTCGAACAACAGCTACAAAAAGACCGGATCCTGGTAATAACGGGACAGGTCAGCTTTGATGATTTTAACGGTGGCCTTACAATGACCGGCCGCGATGTCAGCGAGATCACTCAGGTAAGGGAAAAATCTCTGAGATCGTTGAATATCACTGTACAATCGGCACAAATAGACCACAATTACCTGCAAAGATTGCAGCAGGTACTGGGTGAGTTTAAAGCAGGTACGGTGCCGGTTAAACTCCGCTATCAACGCCAGGAAGGCGAGGTGATGTTACAGCTTGGAACACAATGGTGGATAACGCCAGCCGACGCTTTGTTGCACCAGTTAAAGCAATTGGCGACAATAGAACTGGAATTTAATTAATTAGGTAGTGACAGTCGATGATGCTGAATTATTTAGAGTTTGAGCAACCTATTGCTGAACTTGAAGCAAAAATAGACGAATTACGTAACGTCAGCCGCAATGGTGACTACGATTTGGGTTTAGAAGAAGAGATCAACAAACTAAAAGAAAAAAGCCAGGGGCTGACGAAAAAGATCTTTTCCGAGCTGGGTGCATGGCAGGTTGCTCAGTTGGCGCGTCATCCGCTTAGGCCTTATACACTGGATTATATTCAGCATATTTTTACCGATTTTGATGATTTAGCCGGTGACCGCACTTTTGCCAATGATCAGGCTATTGTTGGCGGTACTGCACGCCTTGGCGATATTCCGGTGATGGTGATTGGTCACCAAAAGGGCCGTGATACCCGTGAGAAGATCAAACGCAATTTTGGTATGCCACGTCCGGAAGGTTACCGTAAAGCACTACGCTTAATGGAAATGGCAGAGCGGTTCAAAATGCCGATTGTTACCTTTATTGACACACCGGGCGCGTATCCCGGGATCGGTGCTGAAGAGCGTGGCCAGTCTGAAGCCATCGCCCGTAATTTAAAGGTAATGGCAGGGCTTAAAGTACCGGTAATTTGCACCGTGATCGGTGAGGGCGGCTCCGGTGGTGCTTTGGCAATTGGTGTGGGTGATAAAGTGAATATGCTGCAGTACAGCACTTATTCGGTTATTTCGCCGGAAGGCTGTGCCTCAATATTGTGGAAAAGTGCTGAAAAAGCGCCGCTGGCGGCTGATGCTATGGGTATTACCGCCGAGCGGATTAAAGAGCTGAAGCTGATTGACGAAGTGTTACCTGAACCTTTGGGTGGCGCGCACCGTGCACCGGATCAGATGGCACAAACCTTGAAACAGGCATTGCTGCGCGATTTACAGAAACTGCAGCAAATGAGCAGCAAAGAATTGTTAGACGTTCGCTACAAACGTCTGATGTCTTACGGTTACTGCTAGACTGTAATTTGCAGCTGATAAGCCAGTGCCTCTGCACTGGCTTTTTGTTTTGTGTTAGCCTTAGCCTCTTTTATGCAACCGGTTATTGTTGCCGATGTCAGATCTTAGCCCCGATAGTTTACTTCAGACTTTGCAACTGCAGCCGGACAGTCATCTGGTACTGGCACTCAGTGGCGGGCTGGATTCCATGGTGTTGCTGGATTTATTGGCCACCGCCCGGCAACTACAGCCATTTGCACTACAGGCTGTTTATATTAATCATGGTATAAGTGCTTTTGCCGCTCAGTGGGGAGATTTCTGTGCCAGGCAGTGTGCTGAGCGGGGGGTAGCATTTGTGCAGCGTAATGTCGTGTTAACCGGCCGCGACAACCTTGAGTTAAAAGCCCGTACAGCACGTTATCAGGCGCTGGCCGAGTTTATCCGTTCAGATAAACACCTGTTGCTAACGGCACATCACAGTGATGATCAACTGGAAAGCCTGATATTAGCTTTAAAACGCGGCTCAGGGCCGGCTGGCTTAAGTGGCATAGCCGCACGATGCAATTTTGCAGCCGGAGCATTATGCCGGCCTTTGTTACCGTTCAGCCGCACCGAACTTACGGCTTATGCCTCACAACAGCAACTGAGCTGGGTTAATGATGACAGCAACGACGATACCCGTTTTGAGCGTAACTTTATCCGTCGGCATATAACACCGGTACTGTTGCAGCGCTGGCCGCAATTTAGTGCTACTGCACGGCGTAGTATGCAGCATCTGGCAGATTTGCAGCAGCTGGCTGATTATTACACCATACAGGCAGCAGAGCGTTGTGTACGTAGCAATACCTTGCTCCTGGCAGAACTGGCAAAACTGATACCATTGCAGCAGGATTTAGTGATCCGCCATTGGCTAAAAAGTTATGCGCTAAACCCGGAAACCCAGTGGCTTACCACACTAAAACAGCAGGTTATTGCTGCGCGTAGCGATGCGACCCCAGTGTTGGTATGCGGTAACTATCAATTACGCCGTTTTGCCGGCAAGCTTTATCTGCTGACAGATGCACAGGTCGCGGTACAGGAGCAAAGTTTAAACTGGCAGGGCGAACCAAAACTGCAGTTGCCCTGTGGTAGCAAGTTGTATTTTACTGCGCAGCAACAGGCTGATGCATTGCCGTTGGCAGCAATGTCTGCGCAGATTGTATTTGGCCGGTTAAGCTTGCGTTTTAAACCTGCCGGCAGTGCTATGAGCAAACCGTTAAAGCAGTGGTTTAAGTTGTGGCAGGTGCCGCCATGGCAGCGGCTGCAGGTGCCGCTGTTGTTGGTTAACGGTGAACTGGTTGCCGTAGCAGGTTTCTCTTCCAGCGCTGAGCCGCAGCAGGCAAAGTGCTGGGTAAGCTGGCAAAAGCAGGATTAGGCCACCCGTACCGTGCTTTTACCCGCCTCTTTGGCTGAATACAAAGCGTTGTCAGCAGCAGTAAACAATTGCTTGCTGCTTTGCTCCGGCGCGCTAAGTAGAGCCAGGCCAGCGCTGGCACTGACCTCATATTGTTTGCATAAATGATGCTGATTTATTGCACGCAGTAGCCTTCGGGCAACCAACTCGGCGCAGTTAGCATCCTGTGCTGATAAAATCACTGCAAATTCATCCCCGCCGAAGCGGAATAGGCTGTCTGTTGCGCGCAAGGTATCACGCAGACAATCCGCCACAGCTAACAATACGTCGTCGCCCGCGCTGTGGCCGGCAACGTCATTAACCTGTTTAAAGTTATCTAAATCCAGTAACAATAAAGCGCAAGGCTCAGCATGGCGCTTAGCCAGTTGTACGGCTTTATCAAAACTGTCATCAAAAAAGCGCCGGTTGCCAAGACCGGTTAATGTGTCTTTTAACGCCATTTGCTGCAACCGGCAAACAACCAGAGCATTTCGCAGCGCAAACAGCCATTCGCTTTCAAGCAGTAGCAGCTCACGTTGAATCATAGGAGTAAACGCTTGCTCACTCTGGTAAATCAGTTCGGCCAGGCATTGCTGGTTTAACACCAACACACTGCGATGCTCAATATCAGCAGGCCGTGACCCCATGGCCTCAAAATCACCAACAGCGGTTTTCAGCTTTAATGCTGATACCGGCAAAACTTTGCCTACTGCCATAGAAATAATATTCAGCTGCTGCTGAATATCCAGCGTGGTTTGCAGTTGGCTGATCAGGCTTTGTTCAGCGCATTCTGCCAGCTCTGGCCAGTGCTGTAATTTGGTCATAGCTGCGTAGCTGGGGGCGTTACTTAGCGCAACCTCGTGTACTAACAGGTATTCCATTTGAGGATCCGTTGATGCTTTTTTTCTAATAAAGCAAATAACAGGCCAGAATTATTATAGTAATAATTATCAGTATGATAGCAAAGTTGCTAAACCAGGTTGTGGCACATATGCCAAAGCTTTGACAGCTAATTAGCCGTTGTCATCGGCAAGAAACTGCAAAATAGTATCCATTTGGGCTGTGGCATCTTCATAGCCCAGAGTAATGAGCCGGCGGGTATAGCGCTGTTCAAACAATAAATAGCTGGCCAGGCTGGAGTCTGAATGCTGGCGAATGCCGGTCATACGTAAAATGATACGTACCGCCATCGGCAAAGATAAAAAATGCTCGCTGGCAATCTGGCTAAAGTTCTGGCTGGGGTTGATAAACAGGCTTTGTACCGGCTTAAGATCAGTTTTTATGCCGTGCTGTTGCATGGTCTGAATAGTGTTATTAACCCGCTGCATACGTTCAAGATCTGAGTTTAAACTGTCGGTGAACACAGTATCAAGCAAATGCCCGGCAATGGTTGCCAGCCCCGGATGATGCATCATTCGCTGGTTGTGATCATTTTTACGCGGATCGGCCACGCCGATAATCAGTATTTTATCTGCACCAAGGTGGATAGGGGCGCTAAGCGGTGCCAGCTGATTTACCGAACCGTCACCAAAATACTGCTGATGAATACGTACCGACGGAAATACCAGCGGAATTGCCGCCGAAGCCATTAAATGATGTACACCAAGCAAAGTACGCTGGCCACAGCGCTTAGCACGGCGCCATTCCTGCGCCTGATCTGACTGAAAAAACGTGATGGAGTCGCCATTGTTATAACATGACGCGGTAACGGAAACGCTGGACAGATAACCGCCCATAATGTTGCGGTCAATCCGCTTTAGATCCAGCACTTTGGTCAGCATTTGCCGTAGTGGTTTATTGTCAAACAAGCTGACAGCAGTTTTATTGGCATAGTCGGCCTGAAATGCGCTGAAAATACCGCGTAGTATTTGCCGGAATACTCTGGGGTAGTCAGAGTAATACACCTGATCAGTATGAAAGTTACGCCAAATCCATTCCAGTTTTTTAACACCAAGATGAAAGCACGAAGCATAACATGCCATGGCGGCACCATTCATGGCTCCGGCCGATGTGCCACTGATGATTTGAAACGGTAATTTGCTGCTACGCGGGTACTGCTGTGCAATCGCTTTTAGCACCCCGACCTGATAAGCCGCCCGGGCACCGCCGCCGGTTAATAATAATGCCGTCTTTTTGGCGGCTTTTACATCGTGTTCAGACATAACAGAAGTTGAACTTTTTCCAGACAACAGGCTCATTGCTTAGTATATTGCTGGAATCGTTAAAGAATGCAACGCTTAATCGCGTTACACCGTCAGATCGCTACCGAGGTTGTTATGGCAGAACAAAAACCGAACAATAATCAGCAGTTATATTACGCAGGCATAGCCGCTATTGTCATAGTGGTACTGATTGCCCTATGGTTGTTGCTGGCCAAAGATGATAAGCCGGAACCGGCAATTAATTTATTGCCACCTGCAATCACTGAACCGGTACCGCCAGTGCCTGAAGCAGACCCTGAGCAGGATACATCAGAACCCGACACGACTGAACCCATACCCGAGCCGGTAACTGAGCCTGAAGTTACAGAGCCTGTAGCAGAGTCTGAGCCCATGTTGCCAGCGCTGGATGAGTCTGATGCTGAGGTTAAACAACGTTTGCTGGCATTAAACTGGCGCTCTGGCCTGGCGGGCCTTTTTGTTACCGAAGAGATGTTGCGTAATTTTGTTGTACAAACCGACAATGTCGCGCAAGGGCAGCTTGCTGCCGGACATCCGTTATTACGGCCGCTGGAGCAAAAATTTGCTCTCGGCGAAGATAGCGCTATGCAACTGGATGAAAGCAGTTTTGCCCGTTACCAGCCATATATTCAGCTGATTGAAAGCGTACCGGCTGAGCAGGTGCTGGCCCTGTTTAACCGCTACGAGCCGTTATTACAGCAGGCTTATGCTGAGCTGGGATACCCCGACGAGTTATTTAAAAACAAGCTGATAGCGGCTATTGATGTACTGCTGGCAACACCAGAGGTAAGTTACCCGCTGGCACTGGAGCGGCCCTCAGTTGTCTATGTGTTTGCTGATCCGGCAATAGAGCAATTGCCAGCGGCGCAAAAACAAATGCTGCGGTTGGGGCCAGATAACCAGCAACGCTTTAAAGCGGTATTACAGCGCTACAAACAATTGCTGCAGTAGCCAATTTTGCCAAAAGCAGGCTTGCAACAACGCCTGCTTTTGCGCATAATGCGCGCCTGTTGAGGATTCAGCAGTTCAATGGTAACCCCATTGGTCCTCTCGCAATACTAGTAAGCGAACCTGGTCAGGTCCGGAAGGAAGCAGCCACAGTTTATGACGTATGTGCCGGGATGTGGCTGGTGGGGTTGCCACCCAAATCCCGCTTTTGTTCAAAATCTTTTTTTACTATTTCTAAGGCTAAAAGCGCGGTACTGGCGTCTATCTGATGTTGCTCCAGCAACATAATTAAATCCACGGCCAGTTGCACATGTGCCGGTGCTTGAGCCAGCTCAGTACTCACGCATTATTGTCCAAAAACTGCCGGGCTCTGGCAACGGCTTCTTTTACCTTCATCCGCATTTCAAAACGCTCGCTTTGTGGCAGATAAAATGCCATATCTACTTCGTAACGGATATAACGTGGCGGCAGCAGGTTTAACGAAATACAACATAAATCGGCCAGATACTCAGTATCTTTCTGCTGATCCAGCCCCAACTCAACAATATGATCCAGGGTCAGTTTTTCATAATAGTTGTGAATATCGTCGTCCAGTTTCATACTTGCCTCAATCTTGTTTACAGTCAGCTCAAGCATAATCAGCTTTGTGGCAAAAGACCACTGAAAGATTGAGTTAGCGCACTTGGCTGCTACAATGCGCGACAGGATCATGACAGAAGAACTGCAATGCAAAAAAATACCATACCCTGCTACTACGGCGATTACCTGCAACTGGACAAAATACTGACAGCCCAAGCGCCGGAAAGCGCTAAATACGCCGTTGAGGCCCACGATGAAACGTTATTTATTATTGTGCATCAGGTTTACGAATTGTGGTTCAAGCAGATTTTGCACGAACTAAAGGCCGTGATGGACGTATTTGCCGGCGAAGAAGTTAAAGATGAACAGCTTACCGGCATAGTGCACAAGTTAAAACGGGTGATCACCATTCAGCAACTGCTAAACCAGCAGATTGGTGTGATTGAAACGATGACACCGCAGGATTTTATGTCATTTCGTGATTATCTGGTGCCGGCATCCGGGTTTCAAAGTATTCAGTTTAAAATGCTGGAAATTGGCCTGGGCCTGAAAAGCGATTTTCGTATCGACTTTGATAAAAACTCGTTTTACAGCCGGTTAAATGAAAAAGACCGCAACTTTTTACAACAACTGGAGCATGAGCCCAGCCTGTTTGAGCGCATAGAAAAATGGCTGGAACGGATGCCGTTTCTTGAACTGGAAAATTTTAGCTTCTGGCAGATGTATCAGCAAGCCACCGACGCTATGCTGGCAGAAGATAAAAGCACTGTTCAGGCAATTGAACAGATTGCTGAACACGAGCGCGAATTGCAGCTGGCCGAAATTGCCCGCACTGCTGAAAAATTTGCAGCTCTGCTGAATAAAGATAAGTATGCGCAATTACAGCAATCCGGCGCTTTCCGGTTAAGCCAGCGGGCGATGTTGTCGGCGCTGTTTATCAGCCTGTATCAGGAAGAGCCGGTTTTTAATCTGCCGTTTCAGTTACTGACCTGTTTAACGGAAATAGACGAGTTGTTGACAATATGGCGCTACAAACATGCCATGATGGTACAACGTATGTTGGGTACCAAAATTGGCACCGGTGGCTCGTCGGGGCATGATTATTTAAAACGCACCACAGAGAAAAACCGTATTTTTACCGATCTGTTTAATATGGCCACCTTTTTGCTGCCGAAATCAGATTTACCGGTGTTGCCTGCTCAGGTAAAACGGCGTTTAGGTTTCTATTTTGCCGGCGAAGTTTGAGCCGTGTAGGGTAAAAGCGGCTTTAAACAGCTGCAGGTGCAGTTGTACCAGCGCATCTACATTGCGCTGGTAACCGCCACCAATTACGGCGGCAACCGGTATATTCTGTTCAACACAGCTTTGCAGTACGAGTAAATCGCGTTGATATAAAGCGCCGGTAGAAATATTCAGCAAGCCAAGCTCATCCTGTTGGTGAATATCTACACCGGCATCGTAAATAACCAAATCCGGCCGGTGCCAGTTAAGTAAGGTTTGCAGGCTTTGCTGTACTGCCTGTAAATAGTCAGTGTCGGAGCAATCTTTTGCCAGCCCTATATCCCAATCTGAAGATTGTTTACGGGATGGGAAGTTTTTTTCACAATGCACAGAGCAACTGATAATACGCGGCTCGTCGGCCAGCAGCAGCGCACTGCCATCGCCCTGATGAACATCTAAATCTACAATCAGTATTTTATCCAGCCCCTGGTGTAACAGCGTTTTAGCCGCAAATACCAGATCATTAAACAAACAAAACCCCGAGCCTTCTGCATAAAAGGCGTGGTGATAGCCGCCACTTAAATGCAGCGCTATACCATTGTTAAGTGCCGTCTGAGCTGTTTGCAGCGTGCCGCCTAACGAATACAACGAACGCTGAAAAAGCTGTTCTGACCACGGAAAGCCTATACGGCGCATAGCTTTGGCCGCAATCGTGCCATCAGCCAGGCTTTGAATATAAGCCGGGCAATGCACTTCTGCCAATTGCTCTGCAGTTACAGGTATTGACCGGGTAAAGGCGTTTTCGGGCAGCCCCATATTCAACAGGTACTGGTATAAAGTGCGGTATTTTGTAATGGGATAACGGTGCCTGTCAGGCAGGTTAAGCTCACTGTAACAAGGGTGGTATAACATAGCTGGGAGCGCACTTAGCATGGGTTTGGCGACTAACATCAGATCAGCTCCGCCGTTCCAAATCCTGAATTTGCCGCTCTATATCTGATAATGCTTTGCGACAGCGGCCTAAACGGGCATGCAAAGCCAAAGTGCGCTGTATGGCCTCTGCTGAGTTTTCCCGGCTGGCCAGGCTAATCATATCCTGCAAGCGGCGCTCAAACTCCTGGGTATCACTGAGTTGCTGGTACAACTGTTGGCTGCTGGCGTTTATTTGTTGCACCACTGCTTTTAATTTGTTTTTAGTGGTGGGCTTGCGGCGGGTATCTACATTGCGAAAAGCTCTGGTTAGTGCTGAGGTTTGTTCGCCCAACCGTTGAACCAGACGTTGTTTAGCCATATTGCTAAGATTGCTTTGCTGTAAGTGGCGTAAATTACGCTGGGCTTCAGCAACGTAGTCTGTCAGCTGTGGTGAGCGGCAACTGAACAGCGCACTATCAAACCAGTTTTGTGGCCGGCCAGCTACCTGTTGCTGATCAATCGTTTCAGCCTGTTGTCGTAGTTGTTGCAACTGATGGTTTAAAGTAGCCAGTAAATCCATTTAGTTACTCCAGGCCTGCCAGGCCAAACGTAAAGCAATTGCAATAACAACGCAGATAAATACCGGCCGGATAAAGCGGCTGCCAAATTTTATAGCAGAATGTGCACCCAGCCAGGCGCCAAGCATTAAACATAAGCCCATAGCAATGCCAAGGGTAAAATTAACATGGCCCAGTGCAATAAAAGCCACCAGCGAAAAACCATTGCTGACAAAATTCATGGTGCGCGCCACGCCGCAGGTTAGCAGCAGGTTGATTTTGTACAGCGCCATAGTAGACACCATCCAGAATGCCCCTGCACCTGGACCGGCAATACCGTCATAAAAACCCAGGGTCAGGCCCTGAGCCCTTTGTTGCCAGAATAACTTAGCGTTTTGTGGCGGCAGCTTTAAAGCATCGTCCGGTTGCATACGGTTAAACAGGGTATAAATGGCCGCCAGCAAAATAAGCAGCGGCAGTATTTTTTCCAGTGCTTCTTTACTGATCATGTCTACAACCAGCGTGCCCAATACTGCACCTATAGCGGTGTAGAATAAACTGCGGCGCCAAAAAACCGGATTAAACAGTTTTTTACGGTAATAGGTCACGGATGCTGTAAAGGAGCCGAAAGTGGCAGCCAGCTTATTGGTGCCCAGCACCACATGCGGAGGCAGGCCCGCAGTAAGCAGGGCCGGTACTGTCAGCAGGCCACCACCGCCGGCAATAGCGTCGATAAAGCCGGCGCTGAATGCCACGGCACAGAGGATCAGTAACACGGAAGGTTCTATAGCTAACTCAGCAAACAAGGTGATGTCCTGTTAATACTCTATCTGACGACGAAATGGCGGCAGGGCGTTTAACATGGCACTGCCGTAAGCTTTAGTTACCAGACGCCGGTCCAGGATCACTATCTGGCCTTCATCTTGCTCCTGACGCAGCAGTCTACCACAGGCTTGCACCAGTTTCTTTGAGGTAGCAGGAATAGTCAGTTGTAAAAAGGCATTGCCGCCTTTTTTGCTTATCGCCTCTGCTAAGGCTTCTTCCAGAGGCGAAGTAGGTACAGCAAAAGGCAGTTTGGTAATAACCAGGTTGGTTAGCAATTTGCCGGGTAAATCCAGCCCTTCAGAAAAGCTCTGTGTGCCAAATAAAATACTGGTGCGGTTATGTTTGCAGTTTTCGCCATGTAACTGCAGTAACGCCTGGCGTGAAGCTTCGCCTTGAACCAGCAGTGAAAATTTCTTTTTACGCAGCGCCTCGGCGACTTGCTGCATTTGCCAGTAAGAAGCAAACAACACCAGGCTGGCCTGATCGTCGGGCAAGTAAGCCGGCAGCAGAGTGGCCAACTCGTCGGTATAGGCTTGCTCTGTTGGTTCTGTCTGCATTTTCGGAATAATAATCCGGCCTTTTTCTGCGTAGGCAAAAGGCGATGCAACCTGCAATGTTTGTACACCTTCAAATTGTGTTAAGCCCAGATCGTACTTAATGTACTGAAACGAATTTAACGCAGTAAGTGTTGCAGAGCAGAGGATAACCGCGAAGGCATCAGTAAATAGTAACTGCTCCAGCTTATTTGCAACGCCAAGTGGGCAGGCGTGGCCAATAACGTACTGGCTTTGATTTTGCAGTTCAACCCAGCGTGCCTGATAAACATTTTTTTCCTGCTCTGAGGCATATAATTGCCACAGTGCTTGCTGCTGCTCAATTTTCTGGCGCAGATAAGCAAGATCCTGCAGCAGGCCCAGGCTTTGCTTCAGCGGTAATTGCTGCTCAGAGATGTTTTCCTGCAAGTGTTGTTGAATTTTCTCCAGTTGTGTCAGGGCTTTCTGGCTTACCTGCGCCAGTTGCTCGGCTTGCTGCTGAAACAGCTTAGGCAGAGCAGCGTCTGTAAAGCGAAACTCTGTTTTCTCACCAAACCAGCGTGGCTTAAATTCTGCCACGCTGCGTTCTATCGGTTTTAGTAAGCTATTGAGTTCACTGCAACTGTCATCGAGGCGCAGTAACTCTTTCATGACGGAGGCGGGTAAAAGGGTAATTAACTGTTGAATGATTTTAGCAGCTTTTTCCAGCCAAATGCTGTTGTGAGTAAGCTGGGCCTGGGCAGCAAAAAACTCCCGCGCACTGTCGGGCAAATGGTGGGCCTCGTCTATTATATAAAGTGTTTCTCCGGGAGGTGGTAGTATACTGTTACCACTGGACAAATCTGCCAGCAACAATGCATGGTTTACCACCAGTACATCGGCGTTACTTACCTCGGCACGGGCAAGATGAAACGGGCAATTCATATGGCGGCGGTCTGTTTTACTGCAATGCAACGGATCCGCCACAATACGCTGCCACAAATCTTCAGCTAAGGGTGTAGTCAGCGTATCCCTGTCGCCCAGCCATGTGCGCTGCTGCCAGTTATCCAGTAACTGCTGCCAGTCAAAAGCTGCATCGTTAGCCGTGGCAAATAACTCCGGATGTTTTTGCTGCTGGCGTACACGTTCAATGCAAGCATAACGCTGCCGCCCCTTTACCAGGCTGAACTCAAATAACAGCTTACTATGCTGCTGAAAAAACGGCAGGTCTTTGTTTACCAACTGTTCTTGTAGTGCCACCGTCGCCGTGGCAATCACCACTTTTTTCTTCTGCGCTAATGCATAAGGAATAACTGCCAGCATATAAGCCAGCGATTTACCGGTACCCGTGCCAGCTTCAATTAAACCAATACGTTCATGCCGGTGATAAGTGCCTGAGACGATTTTAGCCATTTCAGCTACTAACTGGTTCTGCCCCTGCCTGGGTTGGTAATTAGGCAGGGTAGTTTTAATGCGCGTATGTATAGCGCGGATTTGGCTTTTTAGCTGGTCACTTAACATGTTTAATGTGTATTTATATACAGTTGTTTGATTGTATACGTAATGGTGCAGGCAGGCAAAATTTTTGCACTGCCATCAGCCTAACTGAATTAGTTCTGGCGCTGGTTATAAAAGTCCGGTGGATACTAATAGTATCGTATGGAAAAGTTTACATTAATTGTTGTGTTGACTTCTGCTTTGGTAACAGAGTACTTGCGTCTGATAAAGCTAATTTTTATCTAAGTTATTGACTATATGAACTTGATTTTTGATAACTAAAGGATTGACAACTACAGATAGAGAAGAAAAAACCAGTGAAGGAGGGTTTCGTGCAGTGAGTGACAATGTAAATTACAAATTGTTCCGTAAAAGCTGTTGACCCTGCTGAAAAATTGCGTTTATTATCACTAGGCGATAAATCGGAGGTTATCCGAGATAAGCGGAGTGCCAGACGCCGTAAAAGGTTGGTAACTGTTAAAAAAATAGAATCACTAGATAGTGGTCCAGGGAGAAATACATGTATACAAACAATAAATTAAGCAAAGCTGTGCGCTTAGCCATCGCATTCGGCGCGGCTTCGGCAACTGCTTTCACTGCTTCTGTGGCAGCTGCTGAAGAAGAAGAAGCCAAAGTAGAAAAGATTCAGGTAACAGGTTCGCGTATTCAGCGGGCTGATATCGAATCTGCGAGTCCTATCACAGTATTTAGCGCAGAAGATTTGGCCGCATCTGGCCATGTTACTATCGAAGGCTTTATTCAGAGCATCCCTTCAATGAATGGTGGTATGAACGGTCGTCAGACAAATAACGGTTCTGCTGGAGCAGCTTCTGCTTCAATGCGAGGTTTAGGTTCTGCGCGTACTTTGATCTTAATTAATGGTCGTCGTACAGCAACTGGTGACCTAAATACTATTCCTATGGGCTTTATTGAGCGGGTTGAAGTTCTGCGTGATGGTGCATCAACAATCTATGGTTCTGATGCTATCGCGGGTGTTATTAACTTTATTACCAAACGTAACTTCGAAGGTGCTGAGGTTATTGCTCAGTACGATATTACCGGCGAAAGTGATGGTGAAGGCCGCAGTTTGTCTGTGACCTTAGGCAATTCAAGCAATCGCGGTAACGCAGTGTTGTCACTTGAATACAGTGATCGTAAGGCAATTTGGCAAGGAGATCGGGAATTTTCTGCTATCCCTTGGGGGGAACGCAATGGTGAGCGGGTAATGGCGGGTTCTGGTGCCAATTCTTTTGGTACCTGGACGCCATATGATCCAACCTCACCTTATTTTGGTAGTAATGATGATCCGACCTCTCCGTATTTTGGTCAAGGTGCTTGGGTAGTTGATCCGCAAACCGGCGCTCTTCGCCGCTATGATCAGACAATTGATTCTTATAACTTTGCCCCAGCAAGTTACTTGGTAACACCGCAAAAAGTATTTTCAGCGAATGCAACGGCTAACTATGAATTGACAAAAGATGTTACTGCATTTCTGGAAGCGGGATTTACTAACCGGCAATCTGATCAGTTGATGGCTGCCGATGGAACATTCTGGGGGGCTCGTATGACAGCTGACCACCCAAACAACCCTATTGGAGAAGATATTTCGGTTAGCCGCCGTCTTGAGGAAACAGGAGGCCGTAGTTTCCGCCAAGATTACTATGCTTATCGCATGGTTACGGGGTTGGAAGGTAGTTTTGATAATGGCTGGGCGTGGGATATATCTTATAACTATGCACGTTTTACAAATGCCAGCTTAGATATTGGCCGGGCTAACCCAGGTCGTTATAACAAAATGTTGAATCCAGTAGCATGTAATGCTGATCCTGCATGTGCTGCAGTTGGGATATGGAACCCATTAGAAGCTAACTCTCTGACCCCAGAGCAAGTTGCCTATGCTTCTGTTCCAAATTCACCGTTGTCTGTAGGTGTAACTAAACAATTTATGGCCAACTTGACTGGTGATACAGGTGATTTCAGTTTTGACGCAGGTTCAATTGGCTGGGCAATAGGCTATGAGAGGCGTGATGAAAGCCTGGTTAATACGCCAGATGGCGGTGCTGTTGTCGGCGAAATTTATGGGGTAACAGCTTCACCTACAGAAGGAAGTTACTCTGTCGATGAAATGTTTGCAGAGGTAAATATCCCGTTGTTAGCTGGTGTAACAGGTGCTGACCGTTTGGATGTATCTGCGGCAGTACGTATGTCAGATTATGACTTCTTAAGCTCGCATACAACCGCTAAGTTTGGCGTGGAATATGTTCCGATTCAGGGGTTATTAATCCGTGCTACTCTCTCTGATGGTTTCCGTGCTCCGAGCATTACTAACCTGTATGGACCTCAAACAGAATCCAATATTAGCTACGTTGACCCATGTCATCAGTGGGGCACAAGTACAGCAAGTCAAATTACAAAAGATAACTGCGCATCTGAAGGTTTATCACCTAATATCCAACTGACTAACTTACAATCTGCATCTATTATAGGCGGTAATCCGGACTTGGGACCTGAAGAGTCTGAAAGTTATACCGTAGGTTTTGTTTATTCGCCAAACTTCGTTCAGAATCTAAGTATAGCGATAGATTACTACAATATTGAGATTACTAATGGTCTTGGTGCTCCAAGCGTAACAGCGCTTGTTGCGCAATGTTATGGAAGTGAGAATTTCTCTGCTCCAGCGTGTGACTACATTAAGGGACCAACTCACCCAATCGTCAATCGCCCAGCTCTTCCAGGGTCAGATTACCGAGCCTTGGCAGCCAATCCTATCGTTTCAGGTATTATGGCGACAACTCAGAATATTGCCACGTTTGAAACGTCAGGTATTGACTTTGATGTAAATTGGCATGCGGACCTATTGGGTGGTCGGTTTAACGTACGTCTGGATGGTACCTACCTTAGAAGCTATGATTATCAGTCTTTAGCCGGTACGCCGATACTTGAAATGGCTGGTAAGTTTGGTGCTGATCCAAACTTTGGAGGCAGACCTGCTGCATTCTCTAAACTACGTTCTAACTTAGGTTTATCTTATAGTGTTGATAACTGGAATGTATTATGGGTTGCGCGTTATCAATCGAGCGTTGACGACATTAACTATAGAGCAACAGCTTTGTCTAGTAGCGTTGGTTCGTATATTTACCACGATGTACAAGGCAGCTATACGTTCCAGAATAATCTGTCATTAACTGCAGGTGTGCGTAATTTGTTTGATAAACAACCGCCATATGTTACAAACAATAATGATATGAATACTCTTAACAGCTCTTATGATACTGCTGGTCAGTATTTGTATGCTCGGTTAGCATACCGTTTCTAATGTTTAAAGTGTCATGATTGTAGAAAGCCAGTTAAGTATCACTTAGCTGGCTTTTTATTTTAAGCTTCATTTTGTGGTATAGAAATTTGCTCAATGCTTTTATAATTATTATATTTAAGTAGAGTAATTAACGGTTTTATATGAATATATTAAAAGAACTTACCCTTGAAGCAAAAAAGGCTCAATTGGCTGGAAATTATAGCTTAGCTTTGAATTTATATCAGCAAGCATATAATAAATTTCCAAATAGTATTAGTGCTGAACATAACTTAGCTGCAATTCTTGGCGATTTACACCGATTTACTGAATCGTATCAACATGCTCTAAATGCCTTACGCAAAGGGGAAGGCGCTTCCGCAACATGGCTGGTGTACGCAAGAGCGTTAATGGGGCTGCAGTTATATAATGAAGCCGCTTATGCATATCAGAGATCTGTTCTTCGTAATCCGGAATCATATGATGCACACCGAGAATATGCTCAGTTACTCTGGATGATGACCAATGATTTAGAAAAATCTCTGGAATTGCTTAATACAGTGTTACAGCAGGGTGAGGTAGCTGCTTTGGTTTTGTTAAAAGCACAGATATTTGAGTATGCTGGTGAATTGCAACGTAGTCAGCAGTTGTTACATAACGCTGCAGAAAAATGGCCAGTTGTACAAGTTTTTCAGGCATTAAGTTATGTCTCAATGCGTATTGGAAGCACTGATATAGCATTAAAAAGTATAAAGCGGGCACTTGAAATTTCCCCTGCCGCGTTCTTTGTAAGAGTTACTGCTAGTTATGTATATGCATCAGCTGGGGATGGGGAAGCTGCTTTGCTGCATGCTTGCGAAGCAGAGCGTATCGAACCGAGAAACCAAGAAGCGCTAGCGTGCAAGGCTACATCCCTGCGATTGCTTTATAAAACGACAGGTGATAATACATACTTTGAAAAGTATAAGTCACTGTGTGACTACAATCGCTATTTGGCTAAGATACCAGTTGATGTTCCGGTTGGTTGGGATACACGAGAAGCTTTTTTTGCGGATTTAGCCCATGAATTAAAACGTTTACATCCGTTCAAAACTCATCCATTTGGACAATCTGTGCGTGCAGGGAGTCAGCTGCCAAACCTTCTTAGTTTAAATAATCCTCTTGTTAATACTTTTAGAGATGCTATTGAAGGGCCGATAAACCGATATTTATCGACGTTGGGCAATGATGAGAATCCTTTGGCAAAATATAATAGTGGCGCTTGGGAATGCTCCGGTATCTGGTCTGTATGGCTATCGCCAGGCGGGTACCATGAAAATCATATTCACCCTCAAGGGTGGTTGTCGTCTGCATGCTATATAGAATTACCAGATGTTATTGCTGATGAAAATGAACGGGCCGGATGGCTAAAGTTAGGGCAGCCGATGTTCCCAACCCAACCTGAATTGGATATTGAGCATTGGGTAAAACCCGAAGTTGGTCATCTCGTTTTGTTTCCATCATATATGTGGCATGGTACAAGCGTTTTCAAGGGCAATAAGCCCCGCTTGAGCATCGCTCTGGATATTGTCCCTAAATAATGGCTGACATACGGCCTTTGAAGGTATCATTAATGGTAGAGAAAGAACAATTTGCTATAAGTGAAACCCGGTTAAAGGAGCTTCTTACAATAAAAAATTACTCTGAGGCCTTAATGGTGACGGAGAATTTGCTCATCATAACACCTTCAGATGAGCGATACTTGCTAATGCTAGGTCGCTTGTACGAACTTATTGAGCAAACTACAGATTCTAAAAGTGTTTATGAAAAAATAATAAATGCGATTCCTGCTGCTTATAATACTCATTTGATGCTGGGGCGCTGTTATCACAGGAAAGGGGATATTGAGAAGACCTTTAAGCATTATGTGACTGCTTTGCGTACAGCGAATAATAGTGGTTTTTGGCTGGATCCGGGTTCTACTGCACCCTGGGTTCATCAATATGTTGTTCAGGCATTGAACTTCTGTGATAAACACCGCCGGAATGTGATAGGGGGTTGGGTAGATGAATTACAACAAACCTACGGTGAGAATGAAATAAAACGGGTAGTTCAGGGAATTCTTATGTACAGCGGAGAAATTGCAACTGTATATGATGACCCACGACAGAAGCCAGGTTTTCTGTATATTCCAGGGTTACCTGTTAAGCCTGTGTTTGAAAGAAAAGATCTTGATTTTATAGATTACTATGAATCCCAATTTAATAATATTAAGACTGAACTTGATAATCTTATTCTACAGAATGTCTATATTGAGAATTATCGCGATACTGATAAGCATGGTTTGACAACGGGGGGAGACTGGGATGCGAAGTTTTTCTTCCGTCACGGCAAACGGTATGATGACACTCATGCATTATGCCCTCTAACTTCGGAAATATTAACTCACCTTCCTTTAGTCCATATCCAGGATCATAGCCCTGAAGTGTGTTTCTCTGTTTTAAGGCCTGGCGCTCATTTATTACCTCACCGGGGGGTGACTAACAGTCGTTCAGTGTTACACATGGGACTGCAGATCCCTGCTGATTGTGCTTTAAATGTTGTTGATATTGAAGAGCTTCATTGGCAGCCCGGTAAAGTCTTTGCTTTTGATGATAACTATTTACACGAAGCTTGGAATCGAAGTGAGCAAAGCCGTTATGTTCTTTTGGCCGATATCTGGAACCCCTTCCTGACAGATGCTGAATGCTGCGCAATTACCGACTTTGTTACTAAAGTAGGTGTCCTTGATAGCAAGTAACAGATATTCCATCGGAGTGTATTAGTCTTTGCTGTGTAAAAAACAGAAAATGACTAAGTACTGAGATCAGCTTTATACTGATTACTAATGCTCATGTGGGGTCTCTGTTGGTGACAATTGTAAAAAAGGTAACGAGATTTAACGACGGTTGAAGTTTACAGCTTGGGTCATAAAGCCATCAGGGCGAAGTTCGCAAAAGTCCAGTTTTTTTTGTCGGCTGGTTGTAGTCTATAGATATATCTGTTAAAGATATGATGTGTAACTAGATGTAACATACACAATAAAAATTCAGGAGAATAATAAATGAAAACCAAATTTTTTAGGAACACATTAACAGCCGTTGCCGTCGCTACATCATTGGGGATTGTCCTCCCTGCTGCTGCTCAAGATGCATCGCGCGGAAACCTGATCGGCCAAGCACAAGATCAAAGTGGCCAAGTTATTAGTGGCGTTGAAATTATTATTACTAATCTAGAAACAGGTTTAATAAGAACCGTCACCTCAAACGACAGTGGTAGTTTTCGGTTTCCTCTGTTGCCCCCGGGTGCTTATTCACTACAGGCTACTAAAGCAGGCTATGGTGTTATGGCTGAAGAGACTGTAAATGTTCGCGTTGGCGGCAATACCAATATGAATATCGTTCTGTTGGCAGAGGGGGCTGTAGAGTCTATTGAAGTTCGCGGTTCTCGCATAGCAATGCTTGACACTATTTCATCTGAATCTCAGCTAATAGTAAGTCAAGAGTTTTTGTCTAAAATTCCGGTTCCTCGAGATCTAGCTTCAGTTGCTCTTTTGGCTCCAGGCACAACAAAAGGTGATTCTGCTTTCGGTAATCACGCATCATTTGGTGGTTCATCTGTTGGTGAAAATGCTTATTATGTCAATGGCTTAAATGTTACTAACTTCCGTAATGGTTTGGGGGGGGCTGAATTACCTTTCGAAATGTATGAAACATTTGAGGTTAAAACTGGCGGCTACTCAGCTGAATTTGGTCGTTCTACCGGTGGTGTAATTAACGCAAGAACTAAATCAGGATCGAATGAGTTTAAAGCTGGTGCTAGTGCTTACTTTGAACCCTCGTCTTTACGTGCTCACAGTCCAGATGTGATTTTGACTGACGAAGGTGCTATCGAAGAGAATGCAACGCCTTATTATCTGGTTAATAGTAATGATAAAACTGGTGAAACAAATCTCAATTTATGGGCTAGCGGTGCACTTATTCAAGATAAGTTGTTTTTTTTCGGCTTGCTAAATTATAAAGACCGTGTCAGAGATTATTCTACAGATACTTTATTCTATAAGCGTGATGCAGGTGACGTATTATATGCAGCTAAATTAGATTGGTATATTACTCAAAATCACATCCTAGAGTTTACAGGATGGGATAGTAGTAGCGATCTTGATACTAGCAAGTATGACTACAGTTATGCCACTGATACGCGCGGAGAATTGTTTGGTGACTTTATACAGAAGCGAGGAGGAAAATCTTATTCTTTGCAATATACAGGGATTCTGAGCGAAGATATTACTATTAGTGCATTGTATGGTGTTAATGAGGCTACATATAGTAATGTTAACGCCGGTGATACCGTAGTAGGCGCTGTGCATTACCCATCAGGGCGTCAGTTTACTCAGTTTGGTTTGAATTCACCTTCAATACAAGAAGATGAGCGTACAGCTTATCGTTTCGATGTGGATTGGTATGTGCACGAAGATCATACTTTACGGTTTGGTATCGATTATGAAGATATGAAGGCATTTGAACAAACCAGTCGTGTAGGGGGGACTTTATATCAGTATCAGAACTGTGCAAATGCGGAAGCCGTAGCCGCAGGCAATTTGTTAGACGCTGATTGTGCTCGAGTACGTTTTAATACTTATATGAATGACGGGTCATTCCAAACTAAATCTAGTGCTTTTTACATCCAAGATACTTGGCAAGTAACAGATAATATTGTAGCTCGAATAGGTTTACGTAATGAGAAATTTGAAAATTATAACAAGGCCGGAGAAAAGTTCGTTGATGTGAGCGACCAATGGGCACCACGGGTGGGTGTCAGCTGGGATATAAATGGGGATGGTAGAAGTAAAGTATTTGCTAACTACGGTAGGTATTTCCTTCCTGTAGCTACTAACACCAATATACGGTTGGCTGGCGATGAGCTGTATACCATTTTTATTTATGATGTACTGAGTATTAATCCTGATTTAACGCCAGTGGTTGATCCTGAGGCCATTTTAGGCGGTGCAGTTTATGCTGATGGCACTTTGAAAGGTACCTTGGAAACTGTAAATGCTAATCTGGACCCGATGTATCAAGACGAATTTATTTTGGGCTATGAGCGTATGTTGGGAGATAGCTGGTCAGTCGGTATCAAAGGTACTTATCGTGAACTGAAAAGCTCATTGGAAGATGTAGCAATTGATTACGGTTTTAATGAGTATTTGGAGCAGGAGTTTGGCTCAAGCTGCACTATTTGTTCTGGTTTTCACTATTATGTTCTGACAAATCCAGGCAAGGGCGTTACGATTACTACCGATCCTGACGGTGATGGACCGCTAGCAAATCAACAGTACACTATACCTGCAGAATATTTAGGTTATCCGGAGGCTAAGCGGCAGTACGGAGCTATAGATATTAATCTACGTCGTGCTTTTGACGGTTTGTGGATGTTGGATGCAACTTATACGTGGTCTCATAGTTGGGGTAATAATGAGGGGTTTGTTCGTTCTGATAACGGGCAAGACGATTCAGGTTTGACAACAAATTTTGATCAGCCAGGCTTAGTTGATGGTGCATATGGTGATCTGCCAAATGACCGTCGTCATATGGTAAAAGTGCAAGGAGCATATTCTTTAACCGAAGACTTTAGCTTAGGCGCTAATTTCCGTTGGGAATCTGGTCGGCCATTGAGTTCCTTCGGCCTGCATCCAACAGACGTTTTCGCTTCATATTATGGTGCTGAATCATTTGTCAAGGATGGGCAATTGGTAAACCGGGGTTCAGAAGGGCGTACTTCCAGTAATTGGACTTTGGATTTAACGGCGCGTTACGAAATGGATTTCCGTGGTACTGATATTATATTCCGAGCTGATATATTTAACATATTTAACAATAATCGTGTTACTGAACGTAACGAAGTTAATGAGTACTGGGATGGCGGCTCGAATCCTAATGGAACTGACTCCGCAGCTAGCAGTTTGTTATATGGACTACCAGATGCATATCAGACACCACGTTATGTTCGTCTGAGTGCCGAAATTAAGTTCTGATAGTGGGCTGCAACTTTTGCCTGCTTTATTGTAGAGCTAAACATAAAACCGGGAAATGGCAACATTTTCCGGTTTTTTACTGGGGATCATACAAGTGAACGTGAGTAGTCAATATAGTTTAAACGATATTCTCAGTGCAGTACGAGAAGGGAAAAGAACTGAAGCACAAGCTCTAATAACATATTTTATTGAAACCGAACCTGATCTCAAAACAGACTGGAGTAAAGTCGCTGCTTTGGCTCAGCGTATTGGAGATATTAAACTTGCTAGACAGGCCGCGGATTTTTTCCATCAATCTTGTGTTAAAAGTGCAGAAACAGACATTCATTACGCTGGGTTATGTGCAGAGATTGGTGACTTAAATAAAGCTTTGAGAGTTGTCTCTCCTTATATAGCTCGCAAAGTTGCTTTGCCTTCGGTATACCATTTGGCTGGCACAGTGCAAGCGCAGCAGGGGATGTTACAAGGAGCCAGACTAAACTTATTACAAGCATTGGCGTTAGCGCCTCATCTAGGGATTAGCTGGTATACCCTTGCAAGTATTGTTGATTTTAACCAGCATCCTGGCTTGTTGCAAAAGATGGAGTTCGCATTTAGTCAGCTTCAGGCTGACGACCAACGCAACGTCCAACAATTTATGTATGCGTTAGCAAAAGCTTTTAATGATCTACGCGAATATGCCAAAGCTTGGGAGTTCTACAAAGCCGGTGCACAAATCATGGCTAACATTAGCGAATACTCTGTTGACGATAATACACGTGAAATAAACCGACTTATTGCTGGTTTTAATAACACATCATTGCAACAATTGCCGCAATCCAGAAGTACATATAATAAGGGGGTTGCTGTTTTGGGATTGCCTCGTAGCGGTACCACTTTATTAGGTCAAATGCTTTGCGCACACAGTAAGGTAAAAGGAGCTGGTGAATTTAATGCTATAGGTGCAGCCTGCATGCACTTGCGGGACAACTTTACTGACTTTCCGTCTTTTATTGCACGACATGGTCATTCAGTAGCGGCTCTTGAGCATATAGCTAATATTTATCAGCAGGTCGCGGAACAACGATACTCTGGTCAAGGTTATATTATTGATAAATCTCTTAATTTGAACAGGCACTTTGGTATATGGGCTCAAGTAATGCCTTTGGGGAAAGCTATTTATATTAGTCGTAACGATGAAGATACAGCATGGTCATGTTTTAAAAGCAATTTTAGATCTCAAGCTGGTTGGAGTTGGTCGGTATCTCACATAGCTGCGTACATAAAGAACGAAAGGCGTTTATTGCAGCATTGGCAAAAGTTGTATGCTAATCGAATTTTGCATATTCGCTACGAAGATCTGGTAGCTAGACCTCAAGAGGTGCTCACCAAAATATGCCAGCACCTAGGGTTACAATATGAACCAGCCATGCTGTCTTTTTACAAGAGTAGTAGTCCGGTATTTACTTCTAGTATTGGTCAGGTGCATCAGCCTTTGCATCAGGGAAATATAGGTTTATCGCAGCACTACCCTGATTTTGTTTCGCAATTAGCTCAGGCTAGCAGAGCTGTTAGCGGAGGGGAAGATATTAGCTAATTTGGTCATGGATTTGCAGTTCAAAGCTTTGAAATAATATTAGCAATGTCTCGGTCTACTCTTTTGTAACTAACAACAACAGGTGAAAACAATGAAACAATCAAATGTCGCTATGGCTGTAGGTGCTTTAGTTTTCGGCTCACTGGCTACGGTAACTACTACAGCAAATGCTAACCCTTTTACAGCGATGGAACTGGCCTCGGGCTATGAGATGGTGGCTGGTGAAGGTAAATGCGGTGAAGGCAAATGTGGTGAAGATAAAGCAAAAAAAGCCAAGGATAAGGTGAAAGAAGCCAAGTGCGGCGAGGGTAAATGCGGCGAAGATAAAATGAAGGCTAAAGCCAGCAAAGCCAAAGAGGGTAAATGTGGCGAAGGCAAGTGTGGTGAAGGAAAATGCGGTGCTGATAAAGCCAAAGAGGCAAAAGACAAAGCTAAAGCCAAAGAAGGCAAGTGTGGCGAGGGGAAATGTGGCGAGGGTAAATGCGGCGGTAGCGTTTAATTAAGCCGGTTGAGGCCTGCATAGTTGTACTACTTCGTTGTATTGATAGTGCAGGCCTTTGTTTTACAGGAGCCAGGTATATGCACACAATGATGCTGCCCCCTGTATCAGGGGTGGGGCTTGGGCTGCGCCGTGAAATGCTGGATGAGCTGATAACTGCTACACCGCCAGAGATTGATTTTTTTGAGGTAGCGCCGGAAAACTGGATCCCGTTTGGTGGTAAGCTACAAAAGAAGTTTCAGCAACTAACTGAGCAGCATCGCTTTATTTGTCATGGTTTATCATTGTCGATTGGCAGTCCTGCACCTCTGGACATTGTTTTCATTAAGCAGGTAAAGCAGTTTTTACGCCAATACAATATCAGCCTGTATAGTGAGCACCTGAGCTATTGCTCCGGCGATGGCCACCTGTACGATTTAATGCCTATACCCTTTACTGATGAAGCTGTGAGCTATGTGGCCAGGCGTGTGCGGCAGGTACAGGATATTTTGGAGCAGCCGTTAGTTCTGGAGAACGTGTCTTATTATGCTGCACCCGGCCAGCAGATGTCTGAAGCAGACTTTACCAGGGCGGTATTGCAAGAGGCTGACTGTCAGTTATTGCTGGATATAAATAATATTTATGTTAATTCAGTTAATCATGGCTATAACGCCAGCGAGTTTTTGCAGGCTATGCCATCTGAGCGTATAGCTTACTATCATATAGCAGGCCATTTTAAAGAGGCGGAAGATTTACTGGTCGATACTCATGGCTCGGCAGTGATCGACCCCGTTTGGCAATTATTGCAGCAGGCTTATCAGTATCATGGTGTTAAACCGACATTGCTGGAGCGCGATTTTAATATTCCGCAGCTAAGTGTGTTAAGTGAAGAGCTGCAGCAAATTAAAGCGTTACAGCAGCTCGCTTTGGCCCATAGCCAGATATTAAGGGCCTGACAGATGCAGTTTCAGCAAATTCAGCAGGCTTTTATTGCTCATATTAAAGATCCTGAGCATCAGAGTGCGCCCGAGGGTATTGAAGATCGGCGCATGGCGATATACCGCGAGCTGTTTTTTAATAATGTGGAGGGTTTTATCGCCAGTGCATACCCTGTACTAAAATCACTATATAAAGACACAGCCTGGAAGGTACTGGTACGGCAATTTTTTATACAGTATCAGTGCTCCAGCCCTTATTTTTTGCATATTGCAGAACATTTTCTGCATTACTTGCAGCAAGATTATATTGCTACTGAGCACGATCCGGTGTTTATGCTTGAACTGGCGCATTATGAATGGGCCGAACTTTATCTGGCAACAAAGCAGTTGCCGCACGCTGAAACGCTGCTACGCGCTGAGCAAATCGCACAGACGCCGCTGTATTTGTCATCGCTTGCAATGGTATTAGCTTACCCTTACAAGGTACATCAAATAAGTCCTGCTTATCAGCCTGAGGAACCTGGCGAAGTACAGTATTATCTGTTGTACCGTAACACCGCAGATGAAGTTAAGTTTGTGCTTATTAATCAGCTTACTGCAGCTTTGCTGCAAACGTTGCAGCAATCTGCCGGCAGTACTTTGGCAGTTGTAGTACAGCAATTACTGCCGCTCCTGCCACAATTTAGTGCCCAGCAGTTAATGCAGGGCGCCACAGCTTTATTGCAGGACTTTGCCGCAAAAGGTGTGCTGGTGTCTTTTCAAGCAGAGCAAAATTCATTACCATAACCGGCCTTAAATTCGCTGATTACAGAAGAGTAGTGCAATGGCAGACGAAAAGTTTAAAGAGTCGTTTAACCTGTGGCAGTTTCTTGCCCTGGTTGCAGTGTTTGTGTCTTTACTGTGTTTGGCGCCCATAGTGCGTTGGTTTCAGATTCTGGCATAATGCACCATCATAGTTGAAGGCCGCCTGAGGGCGGCTTTTTTGTCCCAGCTGGGGCGCTTAATAAAAGGTTTTCTAACATGGACAAACAGGCATTAGAGCTTGAATTAAAACAGGTTATTAAAACGGTTGTTGATTATCCAAAGCCGGGCATAGTATTTCGCGATGTAACCAGCCTGATGCAGGATGGTCCGAGTTTCAAAAAAGTAATCGACGCTTTTTGTCATTTTTATGCTGATAAGGGCATTACCAAAATTGTCGGTACCGAGTCACGCGGCTTTATTTTCGGTGCGCCACTGGCTTATGCCATGGGTATTTCTTTTGTACCGGTGCGTAAACCAGGCAAGCTGCCACGTCAGCGCATATCGCAAAGCTACCAACTGGAATATGGTGAAGATGCGTTAGAGCTGCATGCTGACGCTATAGCTGCGGGTGACAAAGTATTACTGGTTGACGATTTACTGGCTACTGGCGGTACAATTGATGCGACAGCTAAGTTGGTACGCCAGCTTGGTGGTATTGTCGATGACGCGGCTTTTGTTATTGCGTTGCCCGAACTCGGCGGCGTTAAACGCTTGCAGCAAGCCGGATTAAATATCCTCAGTCTGGTTGAGTATAGTGGCGAATAAGTTTAGTCTGTCAAAGATCCCAATTACCACAAGATATCAGCAATCGTTATGAGTTATCAGGTATTAGCACGCAAGTGGCGTCCACAACATTTTGCCCAGTTAGTTGGGCAGGAGCATGTTAAAAGCGCACTAGGCAATGCCCTGAATACTAACCGGTTGCATCATGCTTATTTATTTACCGGCACCCGTGGTGTCGGTAAAACCACCATAGCGCGTATTTTTGCCAAAAGCTTAAATTGCGAACAGGGTATTACTGCTACGCCCTGTGGCCAGTGCTCGGCCTGCCAGGAAATTGATGCAGGCAACTTTGTTGATTTGCTGGAAATAGATGCCGCATCGCGTACCAAAGTAGAAGATACCCGGGATTTACTCGACAACGTGCAGTATGCACCCAGTCGTGGCCGTTTTAAAGTCTATCTGATAGATGAAGTGCATATGTTGTCAAAACACAGCTTTAATGCACTGCTAAAAACGCTGGAAGAGCCACCGCCACATGTTAAATTTTTGCTTGCAACCACTGATCCGCAAAAACTGCCGGTTACTGTTTTATCGCGTTGTTTGCAATTTAACTTGCTGGCATTAAGCCCGCTGCAAATTGAGCAGCATCTGGCGTTTGTGTTGGGTGAAGAGCAGATCCCCTTTGAACAAAGCGCATTAACCTTGCTGGCCCGGGCCGCCAAAGGCAGTTTGCGTGATTCGTTAAGCCTTACTGATCAAGCTATTGCACAAAGTAACGCTAATATAACGCTTGATATCGTACGCACTATGCTGGGTTTTCTGGATCAAAGCTGGGCGCAACAGCTATTACAGGCAATTTTGGCCCAGGATGCCGCGCAGTTGCAAATACAATTGGCAGCGTTGGTACAACAGCAAAGCAACTTCAGTCAGGTATTGGACGATATGTTGTCCATACTGCACCTTACCGCACTTACCCAATTCAGCCAGAACGCAGCCGGTTTTTCGGCGCAGCAAGCCTTTGTACAACAACTGGCCGATACTTTAGCGCCTGCCCAGGTACAGCTTTATTACCAGTTACTTATTAGCGGAAAAAAAGAGCTGCCATATGCGCCTGATGCATTAACCGGGCTGGAAATGGCGCTATTGCGTGCTATGGCTTTTGTGCCTGAGACACAAAGCAAAAGTATCGCACTGGTTAAAACTGCTGCAATGCCGGTTGTTGCAGTGGCAGAAGCAACAGTACAGAAGCCTGAGCCGCAGCCAGCAGCTGAAGAAGTAATAAAAGACACGGCCAGCTATTCTGCTACAGCAGCAGAAACGCTAACACAAACGCAAGCGGGTACCCCGTCAGGGCAAAATGCAGTTGCTGATGTAACAGGCATTGACCCTGTTACTGCCCGTATTATGGCGCGTCGTGGGGTAGCAGTAACTGCAGCGCCTGAAGCAAAAAAGTCTGAGCGCCTGCAGGCGCCCTTGCAAAAAGTGCCTGAAGCGGTAAATACGGCAGTGGCTCAGCGCTCTGAGCCAATAAAGGGCAGTACAACAATAACAACTTCTGCACCTGAGCAGCCTGCTGCAGCTATCACCCGGTCAGTTTATCCGCCGGCTGATAATAGTCACTATGATGAGCCTGACGATGCTGATATGCCACAGTATGATGCAGCCGCCACAGATGCGCTATGGCAGCAGTATGAACAGGATGCACAACAAAACGGCCAAAAGCCTGACCCAGCAACAGCTTCGCCAACACTGGAAAATTTTGATGGTAGTATCAACGAGCAAAATTTCTCTGTTCGTTTTGCCGCTCAGGTAGATGCCTGGGCCGCACGGGTTGAAACTCTGGATACCGGTGGCTTAAGCCGGCTGTTTTTGCTCAATGCAGCTATGCAGTTGGCTGGCAATAAGCTTATGTTAACGGTAGCGCAAAGCCAGCAACATCTGGATAGTCCGGGCTTTCGTACTAAGCTGCAGCAGGTGCTGCAGCAGAGTTTTAACCAGCCGCTGGAAATTGACATCAGCTATCAGGCTGAAGTGGCAGCCAGCCCTTTAGCAATCCAGCAGAAGATTGTGCAGGAGCGGTTTGGTTATGTTAGCCGCCTGCTGCATGAAGATGACAAAGTACAACAACTGCAACAGCTGTTTGATGCACAGTTGCTACCCGATACAATAGTAGTCAACTAGCGGTTTAACCAGTGCGTCAAGCGCTTACAACTTGTAATTTAGCGGCGAAGTTATTATCTTGTCGCCGGTAAAGGTCAGTGCCCTATGCACTGCTAGCTCAATTTAATTTTACAGCAGGTACAACATTATGTTTAAAGGCGGTATGGGCAACATCATGAAGCAGGCGCAAGCCATGCAGGAAAAAATGCAGAAAATGCAGGCTGAAGTTGCGGCAATGGAAGTAACCGGTGAAGCCGGTGCCGGTTTGGTTAAAGTAACCATGCTGGGCAACCATAATGTGCGCCGTGTCAGTATTGATGACAGCCTGATGCAGGATGACAAAGACATGCTGGAAGATTTAATTGCCGCAGCCATTAACGATGCTGTGCGCCGTGTTGAAGAAGCCAGTAAAGAAAAAATGGCTGCTGTCACCGGTGGCTTGCAGTTACCGCCTGGTATGAAAATGCCATTCTGATGAGCCGTTATACCCCGCTGGTACAGCAGTTGATTGATGCACTGCGCATTTTGCCCGGAGTAGGGCCTAAATCTGCGCAGCGCATGGCATTTTCATTGCTGGAGCGCAACCGCGAAGCGGGTTTGCAGTTAGGGGCTGCATTAAGTGCCGCCATGACAAAGGTAGGGCATTGCCAGCAATGCCGCACGTTTTGTGAAACAGCGCTATGCCATATATGTACTGATCCTGCCCGTGCGCTGGATGGTATTATCTGTGTTGTTGGCTCTGCTGCCGACCAACTGGCAATAGAGCAAACCGGCCAGTTTAAAGGCCGCTATTTTGTGTTGCAGGGCTATTTATCACCTTTGGACGGCATAGGGCCGCAGGATCTGGGGTTGGATAAACTTAGTACACTGTTAGCAGCCGGAGGCATTACCGAGCTTATTCTGGCAACAAATCCCACAGTAGAAGGCGATGCCACGGCGTTTTATATTGCAGAGCTATGCCACAAGTATCAGGTAAGCGTGTCACGTATTGCCCAGGGTATTCCGGTTGGTGGTGAGCTGGAGTTTGTTGACGGTACTACGCTGTCACATGCTTTTAGTGGCCGTAAAGTATTTTAATCTGCTATAACCCTGCTTGAAATCCGGTTAATTCTCCCCATATTAGTTGTCAGTGTCTGGCTGCCGCTGCAGCCTGCGTTATAACTGTCAAAATGTGATGTTCGAGGATAACCACAATGAGTGATACCACAGCCACTTCAACCGGCCAAAAGCAAACCCACGGCTTTCAGGCAGAAGTGAAACAGCTATTACAGTTGATGATCCATTCACTGTATTCCAATAAGGAAATTTTTCTGCGTGAGCTGGTGTCAAACGCCTCTGACGCAGCCGACAAGCTGCGTTTTCTGGCGTTGTCAGATAGCAGCCTGTACGGCGATGATGGCGAGTTACGTGTTCGCATCAGCTTAGACGAAAAAGCCCGTACTTTAACAGTCAGTGATAATGGTATAGGTATGACCCAGGAGGAAGTAATCAGCCATCTGGGTACTATTGCCAAATCAGGTACTAAAGAATTTTTCTCACAATTATCCGGCGACCAGGGTAAAGACTCCAAGCTAATCGGCCAGTTTGGTGTGGGATTTTATTCTGCTTTTATCGTGGCGGATAAAGTTACTGTGCGTACCCGCAAAGCCGGTGCTGCTACCACTGAAGCCATTGAATGGGAATCAGCAGGTGAAGGTGATTACAGTATTACGCCGATAAGTAAAGAAACGCGCGGTACTGATATTGTGCTGCACCTGCGTGAGGGCGAAGATGAGTTCTTAAGCCGCTGGAAAGTTGAAAGTATCGTTACCAAATATTCTGACCACATTAGTATTCCGGTTGAATTATGGCAGGAAGAACAACCAGAGCGTGATGGTGCTGAAGGTGAGAAAATTGCTGCGGTGCCGGGCCACTGGCAGGCTGTAAATAAAGCTACTGCTTTATGGACGCGAGATAAGTCCGATATTAAAGACGAAGAGTACCAGGAGTTTTACAAGCATATTTCGCACGACTGGAACGAGCCGTTAAGTTGGAGCCACAATAAGGTTGAAGGTAATAATAATTACACCAGCCTGCTATATGTGCCGAAAAAAGCGCCGTTTGATATGTGGAACCGCGATGCGCGCCATGGCTTGAAGCTTTATGTACAGCGCGTGTTTATTATGGATGACGCTGAGCAGTTTATGCCCAGTTACCTGCGTTTTATCAAAGGGGTGCTGGATTCAAGCGACTTACCGCTGAACGTATCACGCGAAATTCTGCAAGACACCAAAGTAACGCAGGCATTGCGTAAAGGCTGCAGCAGCAGGGCATTGAAGATGCTGGAAAAGTTGAGCAAAGATGCTGAGCAATATCAGGCATTCTGGGCTGAATTTGGTCAGGTGTTAAAAGAGGGCCCGGCTGAAGATATGGCTAACAAAGAGCAGATTGCCGCTCTGCTGCGTTTTGCCTCTACCCATAATGAAGGCAGCGAGCAAAATGTAGCGCTGGCGGATTATGTCAGCCGTATGAAAGAAGGTCAGGACGAAATCTATTATATCGTTGCCGACAGCTTTGCTGCCGCCAAGCACAGCCCGCACTTAGAAGTATTACTTCAAAAAGGCCTGGAAGTATTACTGTTATCCGATCGCATAGACGAGTGGCTGGTGCAGCATCTGACAGAGTTTGATGGTAAGAAATTGCGCTCAGTTGCCAAAGGTGGCCTGGATTTATCCAAGCTGGATGATGACGAAACTAAACAAGCACAGCAAGAAACCGAAAAAGCTTTTGCTGATGTGCTAAGCCGCTTTAAAACAGCTCTGGGTGAGCAGGTTAAAGATGTAAAAGTCAGCCATCGTTTAACCCAAAGCCCGGCCTGTGTGGTAACTGACGAGTTTGATATGAGCACGCAGATGATCAAGTTAATGGAGTCAGTTGGTCAGAAAGTGCCGGAAGTGAAGCCGATTTTTGAGCTTAATCCGGAGCATCAGTTGGTTAAGCGTATTGCGGATGAGCAAGATGAAGACCGCTTTAAACAATGGGCCGAAGTGTTGCTGGATCAGGCGTTGTTGGCAGAGCGTGGTAATTTGAAAGATCCTGCTGCCTTTGTTGCCAGGCTCAACACCCTGCTATTGTCTTTAGCGAAGTAACAGCTAGCACCTTTGCTGCGGCCGTAGGGCTGCAGCAAAGGTGCTTATCAGCAAACATCGTTTCTTCCGCTTTTATCCTATCTATATTTTAATCTGCTTCTATACTTTCAACAGCTTACCTATAAGTTAGCAAGGAGCAGAGTATGTTTGATTTCTGGCGTAATATGGGTTTTGGCAGCCGGCTTACTGTTATCATGGTTAGCTTACTGCTTGTGTCTATTCTGGTTTTAACCAGTCTGGTATTTGTTGAATACCGTAACTCACAAACCCGTGCCGTGGTGAATACCTTACAAACCACCAGCGAACTTAATGCTGAGGCATTTACTGACTGGCTGCTGGCGCGTCAGGATGAAATGCGTTATCTGGCTAACCTGCCACAAAGCCAGCAATTGCAACTGGACGATGTCAGCACGCTGATGCTGCAACTGGCCCAGGCCCAAGGCTATTACGATACGATCTTTCTGGTATCGCCTGCAGGTAGAGGTATGGCAGGCGTAAGCTTTGTCAATGGCCAGGCCAGGCTACTTAGCAGTACTGAGGCAAATGATTTTAATGTGGCAGATCGTGACTGGTTTAAGCAGGCTGTAAGCGGGCAAGATACATTTTCACAACCGATAGTATCGCGGGCTACCGGTAACCGTATTAGCACAATTGCTATTCCTGTACGGCTTAATAATGAGATCGTTGCAGTAATGCGCGGGGCGGTGCAGCTAAGCACGGTGTTTACCAAAGTGAATGAATTGAGCCGTAACGATTATACCGAGGTTTATCTGCTGGACGGTGAGGGCAAAGCAATTACACCTGCAGCCTCAATCCGCGATACTGAGCAGGCACTGCAAACGGTAGCGGCAGATGCGATACGGCAAAAACAAAGCAATGTTGGCCAATACCGCAATGCGGCAGAAGTCGCTGTGATCGGTAGTTACAGCTATATTCCGATGTTGGGCTGGGGCCTGGTATTAGAAAGCCGTGAGCAGGAAGCGCTCAGCGAAGTACAGAAAATGCTCTGGACACTGGTGCTGATTTCATCAGTGGTACTGATTATTGCGGTGGTGGTGTGTATCAGCCTGGTGCGCAGTATTACCCGTACTTTGGGCGGCGAGCCAGATTACACCGCTAATATTGTACATAAGGTCGCCAATGGCGATCTTACAGCAGATGTCGAGCTTAAAGCTGGCGACAGCTCAAGTTTACTGGCCTCTATCCATCTGATGCAGCAGAATTTGCGCACTATGTTGCTGCAAATTCGTGATTACTCTGATCAGGTCGCTGCTGCGGCCACCGAGCTCTCACAAATTAATGAACAAACCCAGCAAGGTATTGAACTACAGAACAGCGAAATTAGCAGCTCAGCAGTGGCAATGAACCAGATGACAGCCTCATTGGAGGAAGTTTCGCGCAATACCCAGCAGGCTGCGGGAGCTGCTGATGCGGCAGAAAAAGAAACGCAGCAGGGGCAACAGGTCGTTAGCCAAACAGTGCAGGATTTGTCGTTGTTATCGCAGGAGGTAAGCCGGGCGGCTGATATTATTAACCACCTGAAACAAGACAGCGACCGCATCGGTAGTATCTTACAGGTAATAGAAAGCATAGCTGAGCAAACAAATCTGCTGGCATTAAATGCTGCTATTGAAGCAGCGCGTGCAGGTGAAACCGGCCGGGGCTTTGCCGTAGTAGCCGATGAAGTACGTACGCTGGCCAGCCGCACCAAAGATTCCACCACTGAAATACAGCAAATGATTGAGAAACTGCAACGCGGCACTGATAACGCCGTGCAGGCCACTAACAAAAGCGAGCAAGCAACCCGTAAAACAGCCGAGCAGGCAGGTAAGGCTGGAGAGGCGTTAACCTGCATTAGTAGTGCGGTATCACTGATTAATGACACCGCCCAACAAATTGCCAGTGCAACCGAGCAACAAACTACGGTGTCACGCGATCTGAATAAGAATTTACACCGCATAAGCGACGTTGCTTACCAAACGGCTGACAATGTTACGCAGTCTACACAAGCCAGTGAGTCACTGGCCGGTTTGGCCGAGCAACTAAAAGGATTAGTGGCGCAGTTCCGGGTTTAGCCTATTACAACTTTAGTCGATATAAGTGGGGCGTATCTGGCAGAAAAACTGCTATTTTCTGAAGTTTGAACAGAAAAAATGCAGAGAGAGCCGTCTTTACACAGCTGTACGACTAAAAGCCAATGAAATAGCCGGACCAGTTGGCATGACAAGACAAACTTCTTGTTTCAGGCAGCACATTATGTAAAGATCCAGCCTTTATTATTAATGGATCAATCCCAGAACATGAGGGTGTTGCTATGCGCATAATTTTGTTGGGTGCCCCTGGTGCCGGAAAAGGAACTCAGGCTCAGTTTTTAATGAGTAAATATGGCATTCCACAAATTTCTACCGGTGATATGCTGCGCTCTGCTATTAAAGCCGGTACTGAACTTGGTTTGGCGGCTAAGCAGGTGATGGATGCTGGCCAGCTGGTATCAGACGATATCATTATCGGTTTAGTAAAAGAGCGCATCGCCGAACCGGATTGCAGCAAAGGCTTTTTGCTGGATGGCTTCCCACGTACTATTCCGCAAGCCGATGCTATGAAAGAAAAAGGCATTGTGATTGATCATGTTATTGAGTTTGATGTACCGGATGAAGTCATTGTTGAGCGTATGAGTGGCCGGCGTGTACACCCGGCATCAGGCCGTGTTTACCATATTCGCTACAACCCGCCAAAAACGGCAGGTAAAGACGATGTCACCGGTGAAGAGCTGGTGATCCGTGCTGATGACGTAGAAGAAACCGTGCGTAAGCGCCTGGCTATTTATCACGAACAAACAGAGCCATTGGTTGGTTATTACCGCGCCGAGGCTGAAGCGGGCAACACCCGTTATCATCATATTGATGGTACTAAAGCCGTTGAGGCTGTTACCAGCGAGCTGGCCAGCTTACTAAGCTAATACACAAACGGTACCATACAGCAAAAAGCCCTGATTAATCAGGGCTTTTTTTGTGCCGTTAGCAAGGCTGCAGTTAAGCAACTTTTTCAGCATTTAATAATTGCGTAGGCGTTTGTGCCGTACTGCCGCCAATGCTGATTTTGCGTGGTTTTAATGCTTCAGGTACTTCACGTACCAGCTCTATATGCAACAGGCCATTAGCCATATGGGCACCGGTAACTTTGATGTAGTCAGATAACTGGAATTTGCGCTCAAAGTTACGCTCTGCTATACCCTGATGCACAAAACGGCGACCATCGTCTTTACCGGCTTTCTGGCCTTTAACCAGCAAAGTATTGTGTTCAGTTTCAATGCTGAGTTCCTGCTCGTCAAAGCCGGCAACAGCCATGGTAATACGGTACTGATCCTCGCCGGTTACTTCGATATTGTATGGTGGATAAGCAGGCTGCTTTTCATTGCGTGCCGCAGCATCCATCAAGTTAGCCAGGTGATCAAAACCAATAAATGAGCGGTAAAACGGAGTTAAATCAATATTTGTCATAACCAATTCCTCATTAGCAAACAGGTGTTGTGTTGCCCTTCGGGTGAACGGGCATTAACTTAACCAGCATAGCGGCTGGTCGCTTTCAGGTGCCGTATCCGGCCACCTGCACTGTTAATAAGGTCGGTCAGTAAAATTTCAAGTTTTGGGCCGGACATTTTTTACTGCCGGCCCGGGGCTTTGTCAGCTTTTGCTTATTATCTGCTGCAGCGCATTTAACGCTGCGTCATAGTCAGGCTCTTTTGCCAGTTCATCTACCATTTGCTGGTATACCAGTTTGCCTTCGTTGTCGATAATAAGTACCGTACGTGTCAGCAAGCCCATATCTTTAATCAGCAAACCATAGTTACTACCGAAATCGCGCCATACGGCATCAGACAACACCACCAGTTTGTCAATTTGTTCTTGCTGGCAATAGCGTTTTTGGGCAAAGGGCAGGTCGGTACTAATAGTTAGCAGTACAACATCTTCAGGCAGTTTAGCTACCTCTGTGTTAAAGCGTTTAGTTTGCAAAGAGCAAATGCCTGTATCCACACTGGGTACTACACTTATCAGCACAGTTTTGCCTTTAAAGTCTTTCAGCTCTGTTTGTTTAAAACCAGCGTCAACGACTTTAAAGGCGGGAGCTTTTTTTCCTACTTCGGCTTTTTTACCCAGTAAGACAATCTGCTGATCTCCGGCTTTAACTTTACTCAGGCGTTCGGGCAGTCTTTCCTGGAGATCTACCGCACCAGCCAGAGTGCTTAAACTAAGTAAGCAGCCTGCTATGACTAATTTACGGCTGGTAAAAGATAATGCAGACATGATATAGCTCCTGTTAATATAATTGGTGTAATAGTAATCAGCTGGAACACAACATATTTCCGTGCCTGATGCACGAACCGAGTATTTCAGTCTAGACTGAAATGAAGCCTGTACGAAGTGAGAAGCCGATGACCACTGCGGTATTAATTTGTGACGATTCTAATCTGGCCCGTAAGCAATTAGCCAGAATACTACCACAAGAGTGGCAAGCGAACTTATTTTTTGCCGGCCATGGCGCTGAAGCCCTGGATACCTTGCAGCAACACAATATTGACTGGTTTTTCCTTGATTTAAACATGCCGGTGATGGATGGCTACGAAGTGTTGGCTGAACTGAAAAAACGTCAGTTGAATGTCAGGGTTGTCGTGGTGTCCGGCGATGTGCAACCTGAAGCATTTGAACGGGTTAAAAGCCTGGGCGCTCTCGATTTTATCCGCAAACCGGTAGACGCTGAGAAGATCCGGCAGCTTATGCAGCAACATGCTATTACTCATACTGTACCCGCAGAAACCGGCAGCAGTAAAAAGGCTGGCCCGGTTACTGCAGAGCTTAGTGCGGAAATGCGTGATGTATTGCAAGAGCTGACCAACGTGGCAATGGGGCAAGCGGGTAATTTGCTGGCACGGTTGTTAAATGTATTTGTAAAACTACCTATTCCGAATGTGAATTTAATCGAAGTCAGTGAATTGCATATGGCGCTGGCATCAGTAGAGCAGGAGTCTTCTACTTCAGCTGTGTGCCAGGGGTTTATCGGTGGTGGTGTGTCGGGTGAGGCGTTGCTGATACTGAATGACTCCAGCTTTAAAGATATTGCCCGGCTAATGAATTATCACGGCGCGCTGACAGTAAAAGTTGAGCTGGAATTGCTGATGGATATTGCCAATATTCTGATTGGCGCCGTACTCAAAGGGCTAGCAGAACAAATTGATATGAGTTTCAGCCAGGGGCACCCGGTAGTGCTGGGGCAGCATGCACCGGTTAGCGAGTTGATCAGAGCCAATGCCAAGCGCTGGCGTAAAACGCTGGCAATAGAAGTAAGTTATGGTATTGAAAACTATAATATCAATTGCGATTTATTATTACTTTTTACGGAGGACAGCCTGAAAACCCTGAATTATAAAGTTGCTTTCTTGCTGGAGGAGTAGTGATGTCAGAAACTGCGATTGAGGTATCTGAGATCCATTGGCTGATGGATATGTTCCAGACCGTTGATGTCGGGCTTGTCGTGTTAAATTGCGACTATCGTATTCAGGTGTGGAATGGTTTTATGGAAAATCATAGCGGTTTAACGCCACGCCAGGTGCGGGACAGTTACCTGTTTGACTTATTCTCTGAAATTGATGAAGACTGGTTACGGCGTAAATGCGATCCGGTTATCCTGCTGAAAAACCGTGCTTTTACGATTTGGGAGCAACGGCCTTATATTTTTAAATTCCGTAATTACCGGCCTATTACCGGTAGTGCTGAATATATGTATCAGAATTGTACTATTTTTCCGCTGTCAGATGCGCGCGGCCAGGTAACTCACCTGTGTTTTATCATTTATGATGTCACTGATGTGGCAGTAAGCCGCATAGAGTTAGAGTCGATGAACGGCCGTTTACAGCAACTGTCAAAAACCGATTTCCTTACCCAACTGTTTAACCGTGGTCACTGGGAAGAAAGCCTTAACCAGGAATATAAACGTTTGCAGCGTTACCCGCACCAAAGCACTTTACTGATGTGCGATATTGATCATTTTAAACGTGTTAATGATACTTATGGGCATTCTGCCGGCGATTTAGTGATCCAGCAAATTGCAGATGCCGTTCGCAAAACACTCAGAGCTACTGATATTGCCGGCCGTTACGGCGGCGAAGAATATGCCATTTTATTAGTGGAAACCAATCTGCAGCAGGCAGCTCACCTGGCTGAAAGGCTGCGTAAATCAGTTGAGCAGCTGTCGATTAAATACAACAGCCAGATATTAAAGGTAACGCTTAGCATTGGCCTGGCTGAGCACAACAAAGACATGACAAACTACCGCCAATGGCTGGAAGCGGCAGATAAAGCGTTGTACCGCTCTAAAGCTGGCGGGCGCAACAGAGTTACCTGTTACAGCCCGTTAGACTAACCGCCAAGCAGTGCAGGTTCAGGGCAACTGTGCAGTAACTCAGTACTGCCATCAACGTTTTGTTGTTCCAGATAAACAGTAAACCCCCATAAGCGGTGTAAGTGTTTAAGTACATGCGGCATACTGCCTGCCAAAGGGATACGGTTTTGTGGCACATAATGTAGTGTTAGTGAGCGGTCGCCGTTTAAGTCGACATTATGCACCTGAATATTCGGTTCTATCTGGCTCAGGTTATATTGCTGCGATAACATTTGCCGTATGCGCTGATAACCCTCAGCATTGTGAATGGCAGCCACTTCTAAACTGCCTTCTTCGTCATCATCGACAATAGCAAATAAGTGAAAATCACGGATCACCTTAGGTGACAGATACTGGCTGATAAAGCTCTCATCTTTAAAATTTTGCATAGCAAAGTGCAGTGTTTCCAGCCAGTTACTGCCCGCAAGGTCCGGAAACCACTCTTTATCTTCGGCAGTGGGCGCCTCACACATTCGGCGGATATCAGTAAACATAGCAAAGCCCAGCGCATACGGGTTAATGCCGGAGTAATATTTGCTGTTGTATTCCGGCTGCGCTACCACATTGGTATGGCTGTGCAGAACCTCCAGCATAAAACGGTCACTGACTTTACCTTCATCATACAGGTGCTGCAAAATAGTGTAATGCCAAAATGTGGCCCAGCCCTCGTTCATTACTTGCGTTTGTTTTTGCGGATAAAAATACTGCGAAATTTTACGTACTATCCGCACAATTTCACGTTGCCAGGGTTTTAGCAGCGGGGCATTTTTTTCAATAAAGTAGAGGATATTCTCCTGCGGCTCTGACGGAAAGCGGCTTTTGTGCTGTGTTGTACTGGCAGTTTTTACCGGTATGGTGCGCCATAAATCGTTTACCTGAGACTGCAGATAGGTTTCGCGTTCGTGCTGGCGTTTTTGCTCTTCATCCAGAGAGATCTTTTGCGGCCTTTTATAGCGGTCTACACCGTAGTTCATTAGCGCATGGCAGGAGTCGAGCATATCTTCAACGTCGCTGATACCGTACTTTTCTTCACACTGGCTGATATAGTTTTTGGCAAACACCAGATAATCGATAATAGAACCGGCATCGGTCCAGGTTTTAAACAGGTAATTATTTTTAAAAAAAGAGTTATGGCCGTAACTGGCATGGGCCATCACCAGCGCCTGCATGGTAATAGTGTTTTCTTCCATCAGGTAGGCAATACACGGGTTAGAGTTGATAACAATTTCATAGGCCAGGCCCATATAGCCGCGCTTATAGTTTTGCTCGGTCTGGATAAATTTCTTACCATAAGACCAGTGATGATAACCCAGCGGCATACCGACACTGGAGTAAGCATCCATCATTTGCTCTGCGGTAATCACTTCAATCTGGTTAGGGTAAGTATCAAGCTGATAGTGCGCTGCAACCCGGGCAATTTCCTGATGATAGGCATCGAGCAGATCGAAGGTCCAGTCCGGGCCGTCTGGTAAACAAGTGTTTATTTTCGTTTTTGCTTTGGCCATAAAAACCTCACTGCAAAGTCAATTGCGTTTAAGCGGCTTGTTTCTTAAACAGCTCGCGAAACACCGGGTAAATATCACTGACTTCTTTAATATGCTGAATGGCAAAATTGTCATACACCGGTAGCAGCTTTTCATATTCCTGCCACAGGCTTTGGTGAGCTCTGGGCGTAATTTCAATGTATGCATAGTAGCGCAGCAGCGGCAGTAGCTTGTTCGCCAGCAGCTCGGCACAGGGAGCGCTGTCGTCAGTCCAGTTATCGCCATCAGATGCCTGGGCGGCATATATATTCCACTCTACCGGGTTGTAGCGCTCCTGTACTATGTCATACATCAGTTTTACCGCGCTGGACACTATGGTGCCGCCGGTTTCCTGCGAATAAAAGAACTCCTGTTCGTCTACTTCTTTAGCCTGGGTATGATGGCGGATATAAACCACCTCGACATTTTTGTAGCTGCGGCTTAAAAACAGATACAGCAGAATATAAAAACGCTTGGCCATATCTTTGGTGGCCTGGTCCATAGAGCCTGACACATCCATCAGACAAAACATTACTGCTTTGCTGGTTGGCTCCGGCCGTTTTTGAAAATTACGAAAGCGTAAATCAAAGCTGTCAATAAAAGGCACAGCTGCAATGCGCTGTTTTAGTGTGTCAATATCGTCAATAATGCTGCGCAGCATTTGCTGATCCGGTACCGGTTCGCGCTCCAACGCACTAAGTTGTTGCTCCAGTTCACGCAGCCGGGCCTTTTTATCGGCTGTCATAGCAACACGCCGGGCCAGAGAACCCCGTAACGAGCGCACTATATCGATGTTGCTTGGCACACCTTCAGAGCGGTAACCGGCCCGTACATTTTTATATTGCACCAGTTTATCTAACTGGTTTTTTCTCAGGTTGGGCAATTCTAAATCTTCAAATAGTAGATCCAGATATTCATCTTTGGATATAGAAAACACAAAATCATCAGTGCCTTCACCGTCATTGGCTGGATCGCCCGTACCACTGCCCTGGCCAGCACCGCCTTGTGGCCGCTTAATGCGATCGCCCGGGCTGAACTGATCATTACCCGGGTGCACTATTTGCCTGCGGCCGCCTTTACCCTGATGAAAAAACGGCTCAGTAATGTCTTTACTGGGTATAGTGACACTTTCACCGCTGCTAATGTCGGTAACGCTACGCTTGCTGATGGCATCCGACACCGCTTTTTTAATTTGTTGCTTATAGCGGCGAATAAAGCGCTGGCGGTTTACCGCGCTTTTATTCTTGCCATTGAGCCGTCTGTCTATAAAGTGCGCCATACTACCTCCGGCTTACGTTACTGCGATTTACGTACGCGCAGATACCACTCTGACAGCAACCTTACCTGCTTACGGGTATAGCCTTTTTCCATCATCCGGTTGACAAAATCATCGTGTTTTTTCTGATCATCGGTTGAGGTTTTGGCATTAAATGAAATAACCGGCAACAACTCTTCTGTACTGGAGAACATTTTTTTCTCTATCACAGTGCGCAGCTTCTCGTAGCTGGTCCAGGTTGGGTTTTTGCCGTTGTTTTTCGCTTTGGCTCTTAGTACAAAGTTAACTATTTCATTGCGGAAATCTTTCGGGTTACTGATACCCGCAGGTTTTTCAATTTTTTCCAGCTCGGCGTTCAATGCTGAGCGGTCAAATAGCTGGCCGGTTTCCGGATCACGGTACTCCTGATCCTGGATCCAGAAATCGGCATAAATCACGTAACGATCAAAGATATTCTGCCCATACTCGGAATAGGATTCTAAATATGCGGTTTGAATTTCTTTACCGATAAACTCGATATATTTGGGGATCAAATAGCCTTTTAAATGCTCCAGATAGCGTTCTGCTACATCAGCAGGGAATTGCTCACGCTCTATCTGCTGTTCCAGCACATAGAACAGGTGTACCGGGTTGGCAGCCACTTCTGTGCTGTCAAAGTTAAATACCCGCGATAAAATTTTAAAAGCAAAACGGGTTGATAAGCCTGTCATGCCCTCATCAACACCGGCGTAGTCACGGTATTCCTGATACGATTTTGCCTTAGGATCGGTGTCTTTTAAGCTTTCACCGTCATAAACCCGCATTTTGGAGTAAATGCTGGAGTTATCCGGGTTTTTCAACCGGGACAACACCGCAAACTGTGCCAGGGAGCTTAAGGTGCCCGGTGCACAGGGGGCGGTATTCAGCTCGCTGTGTTCCAGTAGTTTCTGATAAATACGCTTTTCTTCGCTAACCCGCAGGCAGTAAGGTACTTTTACAATGTAAACCCGATCAAGAAAGGCTTCATTATTCTTGTTATTACGAAAGGTTTGCCACTCAGATTCATTGCTGTGCGCCAGTATAATGCCGTCAAACGGCAAAGCCGCTAAGCCTTCGGTACCATTGTAGTTACCTTCCTGCGTTGCTGTCAGTAAAGGGTGTAGCACCTTAATCGGCGCTTTGAACATCTCAACGAACTCCATCATGCCCTGATTAGCGCGACAAAGTGCACCAGAGTAGCTGTAAGCATCGGGGTCATTCTGGGCGAAGTGTTCCAACTGGCGGATATCCACTTTACCTACCAGTGAGGCAATATCCTGATTGTTTTCATCGCCGGGCTCGGTTTTGGCAATGGCCAGCTGATCCAATATAGACGGATACTTTTTTACCACCTTAAACTGGCTGATATCGCCGTTATATTCGTGTAGCCTTTTACTGGCCCAGGGCGACATAATATTGCGCAGGTAACGTTTGGGAATGCCATATTCCTGCTGCAGAATATTGCCATCTTCGTTAACGTCGAACAGGCATAACGGATGGTCGTACACCGGCGAGCCTTTTAAGTAATAAATCGGAATTTGCTGCATTAAATGTTTCAGCTTTTCAGCCAGTGACGACTTGCCGCCGCCCACCGGGCCAAGTAAATACAGAATTTGTTTGCGCTCTTCCAGCCCCTGCGCTGAATGCTTCAGGTAAGACACAATTTGTTCGATGGCATCTTCCATACCATAAAATTCAGAAAATGCCGGATAGCGCGCTATTACCCGGTTAGAGAACAGCCTGCTTAACTGTGGGTCTTGCGCAGTATCGGTCAGTTCAGGTTTACCTATAGCCAGCAATAAACGCTCTGCTGCACTGGCGTAGCAGCTTTTGTCGTTTTTGCATAACGCCAGGAATTCCTGGATGCTATATTCTTCTTCTTTCGCAGCTTCGTAGCGTGATTTATAGTGCTCGAAAATACTCATATGCACCTCCAGCTTTTAAACATCGGAAAAGGGTGGCAGCCAAGCTGTTATCTTAAGGTTAGACAGTAAAGCGGATTCCCGCCTGACTAATTGACAGAAAAATCTATAAATTTCTTCATGCTATAGTGGCTGACGGCAAAAAGGTTTAGTTGGCATACTGCAGGAAAATGTAAAGCTGGGTGGACAAAAAACCCGGCATAAGCCGGGTTCGTTTAATACAGCTAAGTATTACTTGGCAAAGTTTTCGCTGGCAAATTTCCAGTTAACCAGTGCCCAGAATGCATCCAGATAAGTAGGGCGGGCATTGCGGTAGTCAATGTAGTAGGCGTGTTCCCATAAATCTACAGTCATTACCGGCGTTACGCTGGTATCTGTTAATGGTGTAGCAGCATTGCTGGTATTAACGATATCCAGGCTGCCATCAGCTTTTTTCACTAACCAGGTCCAGCTTGAACCAAAGTTGTTTACGGCTTTGTCGTTAAAGGCGGTTTTAAATGCAGCAAAAGAGCCCCATTTGGCATTGATAGCGTCGGCCAGCGCACCTGTTGGCTCGCCACCACCGTTTGGTGATAAGCAGTGCCAGTAGAAAGTGTGGTTCCATACCTGAGCGGCGTTATTGAAAATGCCACCTTCAGAGGTACGAACGATATCTTCCAGTGATTTACCGGCAAAAGGCGTGCCTTCAATCAAGCCATTTAGTTTTACCACGTAAGTATTGTGGTGCTTGCCGTAATGGTACTCCAGAGTTTCTGCGGAAATGTGTGGCGCTAACGCGTCTTTTGCATAAGGTAATGCTGGTAATTCAAAGGCCATTGTCGTTCTCCGTTGGCGTTGTTTATGATGTCTGCATGGCGTAGACTACAAAACCTGACTAAAATACTCAAGTTTTACAGTATTGCTTATTGGCTGATCCAGTGTAGTCGGCTGTGATAATCAGCGCTTAAGGTCGTAGCAACAGAGGTGGGGATTTTTTCTCAGATCTCAAGTGCCAGTTACGACAGAACAGCGTAAAATGTCTGCCAATCTGAAAATGCTTATGGTGTGAGGTGTTAATGGAAACGTTAGATAAAATTAAGCAGCAAATTGCTGAGAACCCAATTCTGTTATTTATGAAAGGTTCGCCTAAATTCCCAAGCTGTGGTTTTTCGGCTCAGGCTTCACAGGCCCTGATTGCCTGTGGTGAGCAGTTTGCTTTTGTAGACATTCTGCAAAACCCGGATATCCGTGCTGAATTACCCAAATATGCCAACTGGCCTACTTTTCCGCAGTTGTGGGTAGAGGGTGAACTGATTGGTGGTTGTGATATCGTGCTGGAGATGTTTCAGCGTGGTGAGCTGCAGCCGCTGATCAAAGAAACTGCCGCTAAACATAAAACCGATACCCCAGCAGAGTAAACTCTTGTGGTAGTAAATATAAAGGCCGCTTATTGCGGCCTTTATATTTTGCTGGCTATGCTGCGCTCTGTGCAGCTTAAGTTTTACACCTGCTCAGATGTCTCTTCGCTGGTTTCTTCCAATGCCTGCGCCAGCGGCCAGCCACCAAGCTGTTTCCAGCTATTAACAATATAACAAAACAGCTCGGCAGTACGTTCAGTGTCGTATAAAGCGCTGTGCGCTTCTTTGTTGTTAAATTCAATACCTGCAGCCTGGCAGGCTTTGGCAAGCACCGTTTGCCCCAACGCTAATGCCGACAAACTGGTGGTGTCGAATGACACAAAAGCATGAAAAGGCGAGCGTTTAAAGTTCAGCCTTTCTACGGCAGCGTTAAAAAAGCTCTGATCAAAGGCGGCGTTGTGCGCCACGATAACACTGCGCTGGCAGTCGGCGTCTTTTTGCGCTTTGCGCACGGCTTTACATATTTCTGTAATAGCTTCACGCTCTGACACAGCGCCACGTAGCGGATTAAACGGGTCTATACCGTTAAAGGCCAATGAGCTGGCATCCAGATTTGCGCCCTCGAAGGGTTCAACGTGAAAATGCAGTGTTTGCAGCGGAACTAAATTGCCGTTGTCGTCCATATCCAGCAAAGTGGCGGCTATTTCCAGTAAAGCATCTGTTTTTGCATTAAAGCCTGCGGTTTCCACGTCGATAACTACAGGGTAGTAACCGCGGAAGCGCTGTGCCAGCTGTGATCTTGGTTGTGTCATAACGTCGCCAGTTTGCCAATCAGCGGCTATTATGCCAAAGAATTGCTTCAGCGTCTTGTTGCGGCATAGTGTTTGCTTAACATAAAGCCAAATTGTCATAAATTGCTTACCGACAGTGGTGGAAAGCCAGAAAATGCGAACCTTATTAGTGATCAGTAGCCTGTTGTGTAGTGTCAGCGTATTGGCACAGCCACAACTGCGTCAATATTCTGCCAGTATTGAGCAATCAGCGTGGCAGTTAAGTAAAAATACCCCGCTGGAGTGTCAGCTGCAGCACGAAATTCCACAGTTTGGCCAGGCGGTATTTCGCAGTGTGGCCAGCAAAGGGCTGAACTTAGATTTTGAGTTACAAATGCTACGTCTGCCTGATAACTATGGTTTAGCTGAGGTGCTTTCAGTGCCACCTGCCTGGCGGCCGGGCATTCCGGCTAAAGCAGTGGCCAGTATGAAGTTGTTAAAGCAATACAATGGTGATCTGCCGAAAAAAACAGCCTGGACTTTACTGACTGAACTGGAACAGGGCTTTAGCCCGACGTTTTACTTCAGTGACTGGTACAGCCCTTACGACAAAGTGGTGGCAGCGATGAACCCGGTGCAGTTCCCGGCAAATTACCATCAGTTTAATCAGTGTGTGTCACGTTTATTGCCGTATGGCTTCGATGATATTGCTTTTACTGTACTGAGCTATGAAAGCGGTGGTGACCAGTTAACCCGAGAATCTGAGCGCAGGCTGGCACAGATAGCTGAATACCTGAAGTATGATCAGGATATCGATTATGTTGAAATTCAGGGGTACACCGATAGTTATGGCGGGCGCTGGATGAACGAGCAGTTATCGGTAAAACGGGCAGAGAAAGTAAAAAGCTTCTTTGTTGCAGCCGGGCTAAGTGCAGACAAAGTTCAGGTAGAAGGCTTTGGTGAGCGCCGTCACGTAGCGCCAAACGATACTGCGCTGGACCGTAAACAAAACCGCAGGGTAGTGCTGCAGCTAACCAAGCCTTAACCGGCTTAGTTTTGCACCATCACATCAACCTGGCGCCAGTTATCGCGGCTTGAAATCAGTACCCGTACCTGGTTGCCATTCAGGGTAAAGTATAAATGGTCACGGCCATACCGGGTTTGGCTTGAGTTGGGTTGCCCCAGTTGCTGAATATAAAAATCACGCAGTGCGGTGTTGCTTTGCTGGCTGAAGTAACTGAGCACCGCTGGCAATTTATTGTCAAGCCGGGCAAATTCACGGGCATCTTCCGGCAGTGGGATCTGGTAAAAATCTTTAGCGGCAACGCTCTGCCCGTAACTCAATAACGCCAGACATAATAAAACGGCTAGACGCATGTTTTGTCCTTACTTTTATTGATGACTCAGCGCTACCTTAGCAAACTTTTATTGCCTTTGCCCAGTAATATACAGCCCTCTGCTGCAGGGCTGTATTGTAGCTTTCAACCTGAAAAGCGCTCAGAGGCCAGCCGCTTACCCAATTGCTGTGTTAGCGGCAGTGGTTCAGCACAAATCTGGCAGGCCAAAAGCTCGGCCAGCAGTGGCGACAACATAATGCCTCTGGCGCCCATGGCACCAATCAGGTAAAGGTTTTGCTGATTAGCCAGCGGGCCAACCACAGGCAGATGATCCGGCAAAGTGGCACGAAATGCCGCTGTTGCACTGCTTACTTTAGCTTCAGCAAACCAGGCTGGCTGTTGCAATTGCTGCTGCACCAGTGCCAGGTTTTCGCTGTTGTCCTGCTCACTGATAAAAGCCTCTGTTGCATTGCGGTCAAAAGTGGCGCCAACACTGTGCAGGCTTTGCCACTGCGGCGTAATATAACCTTTGTGGCACAATACCGTTTTAAGGGGGGCCATTGTACTGGCGTGCACATAGCTGACCTGGCCGCGGATTTTATTCAGCGGCAACTGTGCCGTAGGGGTAAATTCTGCCAGTTTGCTGCCACAGGCCAGTACTAAAATGGCGGCCTGTAATGCTCCGGCTGTGGTATCTAAATGCCATCCGCTGTTGTATTGCTTTATTGCCCGGACTTTGCAATCAGCGCTAAAGCGAAATAACCTTTGCTGTTGCAAGTATTGCAGTGCCTGTAAACAAAACTGCTGTGGGCTTAACCAGCCAGCCAACGGCAAATAAATGCCGCTGTGGGGTAGTTTAAGCCCGGCAATAGCAGAGGCTTCGCTGGCATTAACGGCCTGTACCAGTTCAGATGGCCATAGCGCTTTATCAATCAGCTTGTGCTGGCGCTGTTGCAACTGTGTATTGCTGGCCAGATGCAACAGGCCGCACCAATCCATGGCAAAATCTAACCCTTGTTGTTGCCAGTGCTGATAAAAGCGCCGGGCAAACAAAAAAGCCTGGGCATGTAACTGGCTGTCATCGGTCAGGTTGGCATGCAGGTTAGGGTACACAGCACCCTGGCGGTTTTGTGATGCCTGGCGTGCCACCATGTCATCTTCGCAAATAAGATGCACGGCAACACCGCGCTGTGTAAGTGCCAAAGCGGTGCAAAGTGATGCGATACCGCCACCGATAATAGTGACTTCATGCTCTGACGGTGTCGGTGCTGCTAACGGGGCTGGAGCGGTTACAGGGAGGGAGGTATCCGTTAGCATACTAGCAGTTAGCATTTCACGCTTGCGGCCAAAGCCTTTAATTTTACTGACCGTAAAACCAGCCTGCTGCAGGCCACGCTTTACCAGGCCGGCAGAGGTAAAGGTTGCTACGGTGCTGCCATTGCCACTTAGCCTGGCCAGGCCGGTAAACAGCTGCTGCTGCCACATATCCGGGTTTTTACTGGGGGCAAAACCATCCAGGTATATGGCATCTGTTTTGGCATTAAGCTCTGGTAACAGAGTATTTACATCACCAAGCCACAAATCCAGTATTACGCTGCCGTTATCAAAGCTAAGCCGGTGACAACCGCCAACGCACGGCGGATAGGCTTGCAGCAACTGCTCGCACTGCTGTTTAAGCTCGGTATGTACTGCCAGTGCCTGGGTTAAATCGGTATGGCTTAACGGGAATTTTTCAAAACTGCTGAAATACAGACGCTGGCAGACAGCGTCAGGAAACTGCTGGCGGTATTGACGAAAGCGCAGCCAGCTCAGCAGAAAGTTAGCGCCGGTGCCAAAACCGGTTTCAATAATATGAAAAGCGGCTGCCGGATGGTTTAGCCAGCGCTCTGGTAAGCCATTTTGCTGCAAAAAAACGTAATCGGTTTCTGCCATACCGCCGTCATTGGAAAAATAGACATCATCAAAATCTGACGCCACAGGTGTGCCTTGTTCATTAAAATGTATTTTGGCGTGTGTAAGCTGAGACATAAGTAAGGCGGGTCCACCACAATATTCGGCTTGTAGTTTACCCTAAGCTATCGCAAAATTGAAAACAGAGTACAAGTGTGCGCTGAAAGCTGACCACTTTACAGAACAAAGTCCGTACAATAGCGCACAGTATTATTTTAACCTTGCCGGCAATTGGCCGGTCGATGGAGAAAGCATGAAAAGAGCGGTAATCACAGGTATTGGTATTGTGTCCAGTATTGGTAATAACAAAGACGAAGTACTGGCCTCGTTACAGGCCGGGCGTTCAGGTATTACCCGATCAGAAGAATTTGCTGAGCTGGGCCTGCGCTCACAGGTATGGGGTAATATCAAACTGGAACCCAGCGAGCTGATTGATCGTAAAGCTATGCGCTTTATGGGTGATGCCGCAGCCTATGCTTACCTTGCGATGCAGGAAGCCATAACCGACGCCGGTTTTACTGAAGAACAAATTTCGCATCCGCGTATTGGCCTGGTGGCAGGCTCTGGTGGTGCGTCGTCTAAAGTACAGGTAGAAGCCGCAGACATTCTGCGTGAAAAAGGCGTAAAGCGGGTCGGCCCTTATGCGGTGCCAAAAACTATGTCCAGCACCTGTTCGGCCTGTCTGGCAACACCGTTTAAAATTAAAGGCGTTAACTACTCTATCAGTTCGGCCTGTGCCACCAGTGCGCACTGTATCGGCCATGCGGTAGAGCTTATTCAACTGGGCAAGCAAGACGTGGTATTTGCTGGTGGCGGTGAGGAAGTGCACTGGACGCTGGCAATGGAGTTTGATGCCATGGGCGCGCTGTCTACCAAGTACAACGACTCCCCTGAGCTGGCATCGCGCACTTATGATGCCAACCGCGATGGTTTTGTGATCAGCGGCGGCGGCGGTATGGTGGTGGTTGAAGAGCTGGAGCATGCCTTAGCCCGTGGTGCCACTATTTATGCAGAAGTAACAGGTTATGGCGCAACGTCTGACGGTTATGACATGGTAGCACCAAGCGGTGAAGGTGCTGTGCGTTGTATGCAAATGGCAATGCAAAATGTCACTGCTCAGGTTGATTACGTTAATACGCATGGTACCAGCACGCCGGTAGGTGATGTAAAAGAGCTGGGCGCTATTCAGGAAGTATTTGCCGGTAAATCACCGGCAATCAGTGCGACTAAAGCGATGACCGGCCATGCGCTGGGTGCTGCAGGCGTGCATGAGGCCATATATTCACTGCTGATGATGAAGCACAACTTTATTGCGCCTTCAATTAATATCGGCGAGCTGGACGAAGCCGCTAAGGGGCTGAATATTGTTACTAAAGCCACTCCGGCTGAGCTTAATACCGTAATGTCGAACAGCTTTGGTTTTGGTGGTACTAACGCTACATTAGTGATGCAAAAGTATCGTGGCTAATAGCCACTGCTGCCAATACAAATAGCAGAACGGGCGCCTGAGGCGCCCGTTTTTTATGTCCAGCTGTTTTTATGCTTCGGTATCATCCAGATCCCAGTCGTCCAGCAACTGACGCAAACGCTTTTGCTCCAGCAGATCATCTATACGGCGCCGGGCTTCCAGTTTTTGTTTTGTTTTGTTGTCTTTTGGCGATAAATCTTTGACGATCTCAACGTCATCCGTTAAGTCATCCAGTTCAAAATCGTTGCTTTCTACCTGTGACATAAGCGCACCTCAGATTTTTTTTTTGCTTATTTACCGAGATTTACCGGTTTTAAACAGTGAATTATTTTTTTACCGACGATAAAAATTTTTCAAATAACAGTTTCAGCTTCAGTCAGCAGTGGCCTGAACACCTGCTTACGTGGCGATAACTGAGTTTTCTTGCTTACCATATGCTCAATAAAATCAATTACTTTTTCTTGCAAGCGCACGTTATTTAACCGGTTAATCCGGGCTATGCCGCCGGGGCTCATTACGTTTACTTCAATCAGTTTGCCGTTAATTACGTCTATGCCGGCAAAAAATAAACCGTCACGGGCAAGCTTGGGGCCTATATGTGCACACAGGCGCTTTTCCTGTTCGGTTAGCTGGTGTTTAACCACAGTGCCTCCGGCATGCACGTTAGAGCGCACATCATCTGCTGGCGGAATACGGCGCATAGCACCGATAGGTTTACCGTTTAGCATTAAAATGCGAATGTCGCCCAGCTCAGCGCCTGCTACATATTCCTGCAAAATAACGTAGTTGCCGCGCTCGGTATCGCCAATATAAAAATCCAGCAACGAGCGGGCGCTTTGCGCGGCAGATTTTTCCAGCAAAATAACACCCTTGCCGCCATAGCCATTCAGGGGTTTTAAAATCATTTTATCGTTGGGTGACTCTGCCAGTACCCGTGCCAGGTAATCTTTGTTTTTTGACACATGGGTTACCGGAATAAACTCGTTGTCCGGGTCATGCAAAGACGCGGTGTACATTTTATTATTGGCAATCCGCACACCATCTAAATCGTTCATAATAAAGGTGTCTTCGCGCACTGAATCTAAAAAGTTGAGCACTATCGGGTCCAGCGGTGGGTTTAACCGGATAAAAATAGCATCAAAGGCTGCCAGCGGTAATTTTTGCTGGTTAAACTGTGCGTTGCGGTAAAAACTGGCAATATTGCTGGACACTTTCTGGCCTTTAACAAACACTTTGCAAAATGCCTGGGCGATACTGTCACGTACGGTTAAGTTAGTTGCATGGGTAATGGCTACCGTGTGGCCGCGGCTGACCGCTTCGTGGATCATCCGGATGGTGCTGTCGCCTTCGGGGTAAACTTTGTCCCACGGGTACATTAAAAAACAAATGCGCATAGCAATCCTTGTATAAGCAGTTCTGGCTAAGCATACGAGAGCCGCCAAAAAAAGGAAGCGGATGATAGCGGATAGTCAAAAAAACACACGTGAATTTTTATCGCTTTGCGCAAACAGATCGGCTTTAGGTTATGCTGCGTAACAGTTGTTTGCTTTAAGTAAGAACCCTACAGGAGATAAACATGAAAACATTACTAAGCGCCGTAGCCTTAGCTTGCGGTTTACTGGCCATGCCTGCCATGGCTAACCAGTGTGGTGAAATTCTCGGCCATTCTATGCAACAGTTAAATACGCGTGAAAGCGTAGATTTATGCGACAGCTACAAAGGCAAAACCCTGCTGGTGGTGAATACGGCCAGTAAATGTGGTTTTACCAAGCAGTTTGAAGGCCTTGAGGCGTTGTATCAAAAGTATCAGGACAAAGGCCTGGTGATCCTGGGGTTTCCGTCAGACAGTTTTATGCAGGAATATGACGATGCCGAAAAAACCGCAGAGGTATGTTATTTAACTTACGGCGTAAAATTCCCGATGTTTGCCAGCTCTAAAGTAAAAGGCGATGACGCCAACCCGGTATTTAAAGCGCTGATTGCCAAAACCGGGGAAGCACCGAGCTGGAATTTTAATAAGTATCTGGTAAGCAGCGACGAGCAAACGGTAAAACATTTTGGCAGCCGTACCGCACCGGACGATAAAGCTTTTATCGCTGAACTGGAAAAAATGCTGGCGGCTAATGTTGGGGCTGAAGCACCGATAAAAACTGGCGAGTAAGTTGTAGGTCAACTGCTTTTGCTGCAACACTCGCTTTGGCTTATCACAGCAACTCGCTCACGCTGGCGCGTTCACTCAAACACTCTGTGATAACCAAATCGAGGTTCCAGCCGCAGTTGACTGGCGTATATCGTTGCAGCGCAAGCAGTTGACGGCAGGTTTCATCGGCATCTTAAGCAGCTGCCGATTTGATTAAGTTTTAGCACTCAACTCAAACGCCGTATCCACATTAGTAGGTTTGGCTTCAGCCGCACTGCGGGCTAACACATCACAGCGCTCATTTTCCGGGTGGCCGGCATGGCCTTTTACCCAGTGCCAGTTAATGTTGTGCGCAGACGCTGCAGCATCCAGCCGTTGCCATAAATCCTGGTTTTTCACCGGTTGCTTCTGGCTGGTTTTCCAGTTATTGCGCTTCCAGCCTGTTAGCCACTGGGTAATGCCCAAGCGCACATACTGGCTGTCGGTAGTTAAATCTACATTGCAGCTGTCTTTTAAACTCTCCAGTGCCACAATCGCAGCTAACAATTCCATCCGGTTATTGGTGGTAAGTTTATAGCCGCCGCTTAACTCTTTGCGATGCTGTTTATAGATCAGCACAGCACCGTAGCCCCCCGGGCCGGGGTTACCCAGGCAGGAGCCATCGGTATAGATCGCAACTGTTTTGCGCATAAAGCCTTTCCTCAAACCAAAACGGCGTATAATCTAACCCAAACGTAGTAAAAAACGAAATGACCATGGCCAAAAGACAAATAATTCTCGACACCGAAACCACTGGCATAAACCCCAAAGACGGCCACCGTATTATTGAAATAGGCTGTGTAGAGCTGATTAACCGGCGTTTTACCGGCAATAATTTTCATGTTTACATTAACCCCGAGCGGATTATTGACGCTGAAGCGGTGGCCGTACACGGTATTACTAACGAGCGGTTAAAACACGAGCCAAAATTCCGCGATATCGCCAAAAGCTTTTATGACTATATTCACGGCGCAGAGCTGGTGATCCATAACGCTGCGTTTGACGTCGGCTTTATTGACCACGAATTTGCTATGTTGCATCCGCAACTGCCGCCGGTTGCTAACTACTGCGCTATTCTGGATACCTTATTAATGGCGCGGGAACTGCACCCCGGCCAAAAGAACAACCTTGATGCACTGTGCCGCCGCTATGATATTAATAACAGCCACCGTACATTACATGGCGCTTTACTGGATGCCGAAATTTTAGCCGATGTTTATCTGCTGATGACCGGCGGCCAGGTAAGTTTAAACCTGGCAAATGAGCAAGATGGTGCTAACGGCGATAACGGCCCGGTAGCAATACAACGCAGTGGCAGGTTAAAAGTGCTGCAGGCAACGGCAGAAGAGCTTGTTGCGCATGAACAACGGCTTGATCTGGTACAGAAAAAAGGAGGCAGTTGCCTGTGGCGAAACTGATAACAGCTTTAGGTTTATGGCTTTGCAGCCTGCCTTTGAGTGCCTGGCAGGCTACGTCGCTTGATACAGCAGCAAACCCTGCGGCAGAGGTAACAGAAGCTGTTGATGAAAAAACACTGCACGAAAGTGGTTTTACACTATTAAGTGACTTACCTACAAAAAACCAGATTTCGCTGTTTGATAACCGGTTTCGTATTGATGACAAAGTAGACGAAATTACCCTGTTGTTGTTTCGTCGCCGTGGTTCAGCATCGGTAGTGCTGGTAAAGCCGGACGGCAGCAAAATTCATTTTAATACCGCTGAAGCTCAGCAAGTTCGTTGGCATGATGCCAGCAGCTACGATTTAATCCAGATAAAAAATCCGATGCCGGGGCCCTGGCAGGCCATTGGCCGCCTGCTGCCTGAAAGCCGTATTATGTTGCTAAGCGACATTAAACTGAACGTAGAGCCGTTACCTGCCAACCTGATGGTAGGTGAAACCGTTAAGATCACCGCACGTTTAACCAATGGCGATCAGCCGATAACAGCGAAAGACTTTAACGAAGTACTGGCGCTGGAAGTCATTTTTGTCAGCACCAATAATGCTGACTACGACAACTTTGGCCGTGGCGTAGTGCAGGTAGCGCACTTTCGTGACGACGGTAAAGGCTACGACGAACGGGCCCGTGACGGCATTTTTACCGGCGAGTTTCAGTTAAAGTTTGTTGCCGGTGAATGGACGCCTAAATATATAGTGCGTACACCGCTATACACCCGTGAAGTAGAACAGGCCCCGGTGGTATTAAAACCGGCACCAATAGTGGCAGATATTGCTGCAGCGGCAGCGCCTGTAGAGGGCAAGCCACAGCAACAGGCCATACCGCATCAGGTGTTGTTTCGGGTAACAGATGACAGCGTTAATGCCGCTTCGGTATTACTGCAGGGCAGGGTGCGTTACCCCAGCGGCGAGATAGAGCATTTTGCTTTGAATGAACCGGGTAATACCCCAAGGGAGCTTAAATTGCATAACCGTGGCCATGGCAGCTATATTCTGGAAGTGGCAGCTTTTGGTGAAATGAAAGATGGCCGCGAATTTATGCTTAATCTGCCCGAGGTGAGTTTTGTGGTTAACCGGCCGGTGCAAGAGGCTCCGGTACTGGCAGATTTACCCCAAAAAGTGAAAGATGAAATAGCTGCCGAGCAAGCAGAACCTGTACCTGAGTTTCCCTGGGGCTTAGTGATTGGTGCTAATTTATTTATCCTGTTCGGCGGCGGTTTCGCGATCTGGTTCGTTATGACAGACAAGAAATTAGCCGATTTACTGTTCTGGCGTAAAAAAGAAGCGAAGGCCGCGCCTGTTGCGACAACAGTAGAAAAAAATAAGCCTGCAACAGATAAAAACAGCAGCAATGCGCAAAAAAACAACGATATGGATGACATTCTGGATCTGACCTTGCCGGATGATTAAGGATTAGGCAAAAGCGGCAAAAAAGGTGTTGACGGCCTTTCGGCTAATCCGTATCATTCCCGCCGCACTGCAGGATACCCAAATGAAATTCTGCAGCGCAATTGGTGCGGAGCGGTAGTTCAGTCGGTTAGAATACCGGCCTGTCACGCCGGGGGTCGCGGGTTCGAGTCCCGTCCGCTCCGCCAATTTATGTAAAGCTTCTTCGGAGCGGTAGTTCAGTCGGTTAGAATACCGGCCTGTCACGCCGGGGGTCGCGGGTTCGAGTCCCGTCCGCTCCGCCAATTTATGTAAAGCTTCTTCGGAGCGGTAGTTCAGTCGGTTAGAATACCGGCCTGTCACGCCGGGGGTCGCGGGTTCGAGTCCCGTCCGCTCCGCCAATTTATGTAAAGCTTCTTCGGAGCGGTAGTTCAGTCGGTTAGAATACCGGCCTGTCACGCCGGGGGTCGCGGGTTCGAGTCCCGTCCGCTCCGCCAATTTATGTAAAGCTTCTTCGGAGCGGTAGTTCAGTCGGTTAGAATACCGGCCTGTCACGCCGGGGGTCGCGGGTTCGAGTCCCGTCCGCTCCGCCACTTTAAACCAGCATAATGCTGGTTTTTTGTTTTCTAGCCTAAGCGGTAGTTCAGTCGGTTGCTTTCTATTAGAAGCATGGCCGGCCTGTCATGCCAGAAGCCATAAAGTGCGCGGGTTCGAGTCCCGTCCGCTGTGCCACTTTAAACCAGCATAATGCTGGTTTTTTGTTTTCTAGCCTAAGCGGTAGTTCAGTCGGTTGCTTTCTATTAGAAGCATGGCCGGCCTGTCATGCCAGAAGCCATAAAGTGCGCGGGTTCGAGTCCCGTCCGCTGTGCCACTTTAAACCAGCATAATGCTGGTTTTTTGTTTTCTAGCCTAAGCGGTAGTTCAGTCGGTTGCTTTCTATTAGAAGCATGGCCGGCCTGTCATGCCAGAAGCCATAAAGTGCGCGGGTTCGAGTCCCGTCCACTGTGCCACTTTAAACCAGCATAATGCTGGTTTTTTGTTTTTTGCAGCGACATCATTATCAGTAATCTATGTGCGATGCGTTACGGCAGAAATACCTTGTAACAATAAGGCAGTAGGCAAAAACGGTTTTTCCGCGCAGCATCATGTCAGCCGCCGCCAGAGCGGCACCCAATTACTCCAGTTACAAGGATGCGTAAAAGATGAACTCAGATACTGCTGTGGTGTCGCAGCGCTATGTGCGTTTGGCCGGCTGCTGTTATTTATTGATAATAGGTTTAGGTCTGTTTTCTGAAACACTAGTGCGTGGCAGCCTGATTGCTGCTGGCGATGCCGCCACTACCGCCTCGCAAATTGGCGCGTCAGCACAGCTTTGGCGCAGCGGCATCGTAGCTGATCTCTGTATGCAGCTGTTAGACATCCCGATTATTGTGCTGTTTTATCTGTTATTTAAGCGGGTGAATGCCGCGCTTAATTTAACCGCCACCGGTTTTAATCTGATCCAAACCGCCGTACTGGTCGCCAATAAACTTACCTTAGTAGTGCCACTGTTGCTGGCTGGCAGTGGCGTGTATTTAACCGCGTTTTCTGCAGAGCAGCTCGACGCCTTAGCTTATGTGGCGATACAGCTACACGGCTACGGTTTCGCTATTGGCTTACTGTTTTTTGCGCTGGCTTGTGTTATCCGCGGCTATCTGATTATTAAATCGCAGCTGTTCCCCAAAATACTCGGCCTGATGTTGGGCCTGGCCGGTGTCTGCTATCTGATAAATACACTGGCACTGCTACTGGCACCTGATTTTGCTGCCACGCTGTTCCCTTGGATCATGCTGCCGGTGTTAGTCGGGGAGTTATCGCTTAGCCTGTGGATGATAGTAAAAGGCACAAACGTTAAGAGGCTGGCACAATGAGCGCTTACCGCTTTTCACTGTGGTTGCCTCTGCTAGCCTTGTTGTTGGCAGCTATTCATCTGACGATTGAATACTTTTCAGGTGGGGTACAAAGCCATCATTTATTGAATGACGCCACGCTACCGGCTATTTCAAACTGGTTCGAACTTATCACTTTACCGTTGCTGGGCTTAGCGTTGGCAAAGTATGTTGTGTTGCAACCTGCGCATATAGCGCGCCTGGCGACAGTACCGGTCAGCTTATTGCCGGGGCTTATCGGCGCTGCCTGTTATGGCGGGGTCTTTGCCGCCAGTTTTGCACTGGGCCAGATGACAATAACAACGCTGTTATTTTTCGGTTTACTGCCCTGTGCCGTGTTGTTTCCGCTTTACCGGCTGCACTATATCAGCGGCTTTGTCGTAGCAATGACCTTTACCTTCGGTGGCATACTGCCGCTGATGATAGCTGCCGTGTTAGCACTGTTGTCCTGGCTTAGCCGTTTTGTCATTGCAACTGTGCTAGCAGGTTGGCGCAAATACCGTACCGGGTCAGCAAAACCTGTATAAGGTGGTTTTACCGCAAAGGCTTAACGCAGAAAATACCCAAGCCGATTTAACTACTTTACGGTGTTTAGGTTTAAGGTAAAAGTGGTAGTTGTTTTGCGGCTGGCTAATTTGATAATGCGGCTGAAGGAGTTGCAGTAGCAAGCCAGGCGGCAAGCTGGCTGGCGGCCAGGTAACTATTGTGGCTGCCGCTATAGCTTTTCAATGTGGCAATACCGGGCGTAAATGCGTGGTATAGCGCCTCGCTGTGGGCACGGCCGATAATTTCATCCTGCTCTGCCAGTAAAATCAGCGTGGGGCTGTTAATGGCTGGCGCATAGGCAACAGAGTTGTAAGTATCTTTTAGCAACCACTTAACCGGAAAGAACGGAAACTGCTGTCGGGCCAGCGCGCTCAGGCTGTCAAACGGCGTTATCAGCACCAGTTGCGCTACCTTACGCTGTGCCGCCAGTTGCACCGCTACACCGGAGCCTAAGCTACGCCCCAGCACGGTAATGTCACTATGTTTAGTTTGCAGCTGATCAAACAGCGCCAGCGCATCGGCTACCAATGCCTGCTCGGAAGGATTGCCGGAACTACCGCCATAACCGCGATAGTGCATAAGATAAATGGCATGGTTGGGAAAAGCCGCAGCAAACTCCGGCAAATACACACTAACATCCTCGGCATTGCCGCCAAAATACAGCAGCGCCCGGCTAGTTTCGCGCGCTTTACTGCTTACCAGCACAGTGGCATTGGCTTGCTGCAAAGTCAGCGGATTGGTTGGCGGTAATTGCGCTGCCACCGGGAAATAAATTAACTGCCGCTGCAGCAGATACAGCAATAAACACAGCAGGCCATAGCCCGCCAGTACATAGCCTGTTAGCGTAAGCAACATACGCATGGTCTGTCCGGCAGTGGTGAAAGGGTGTAAAGCAGCTTAGCGGATAGCGGAGCTAAAGCACAAGGTGTTATACCGCACAGACACCTGCAATGACTCCTGGCCTGAAGCGTAATAAGCGTAGGCTCGGGGCAGTTACGTTTTTGGCTTTGGCTGTGGCCCGGTGTAACACCGGGCGTTGCATGTTAACAACCTAACCTTGTTTTTAGCCCACCAACCTGGCCTTCAACTGCGCTCTCTTTGTAAGAAGGCAGAGATGGCATGATATTAAGGCCACTGCGGTTTTCTACCTCATTAATGGTGACCTCACGCGGGCAAAAACTGGCTGAGCGGCTAAGGTTTTGTTCCATAATGTAAGCCGACGCTTCAACCCAACCGGCGTTATCAGTAATCACCACTTTAAAATAGCCAGACGGGATAGTATGGCTTTCGTCGGCGCGGGGCAAAGTACCAAAGTACCATTCATAAAGTGGGCCGGTTACGACATAAACATCCTGGCCGGTGCGAGCCAAATTACGAACGGCAGTTTCCAACTGTGCCCAGGCTCCCTGATTCAGGTTAGCTGTTTGTGGTGTGATATTGGATAAATAGTTTGTCATCTCCCAATACGCCGTGTTGCTAAACGCAGCCAATGGCACCTGATGGCCACGGTCTGTGCCAAGCACGGCAGAGGCATCGGTATAGTCTGCCGGTTCAAGCGTATGGGCAGAGTTAATATTGGGGTCTGCTTTCCACGTCCGGGTGCGGCTTGGACCATCAATGGTATTTTGGGTGACTTTGTAGGCTACCCAATTGGCAAATTTAGTGCTGCTGTTGTTATGCAGCGTGTAAATAGGTCTTTCAATAGTCTGGCCGGTTTTACCGGTTGGGCAGCTATAAACACAATTAGCAGCGTTAGCTGCAGCGGCAAACAGCAGTGCTGTCAGGGTAACGGTGATATTATAGGTTTTGGTTTTCATGTTGATGCTCGCGTTGTTAAACTAGCAGCATCGTGGCGTAACAAAGTTACAGCGATATGAACGAATTTTAAGCAGTTTGATTAATGCTGAGGATGAATGTCCAAATGCAACGATCGCTGCAAGTGATAGCCGGGCGCCAGTTCGCAGCGGCAACTGCAGTACCCGGGGGAGTAACGTGTTGACCTTAACGTCTAACAGCCCAGCTGTTTTAGTGTTAACTGATATTTTTGGCCGCTGCCCCGGCCTTGAGCCCCTGCTGGCTAATTTACGTCTGGGCGGCGCTGTAGTGCAGCTTGCAGACCCCTATCAGGGCGTACAGCAGCAGTTTGCTGATGAGCCAGAAGCTTATGCGGCTTACATTGAGCGCTGCGGCCATGATGCTTATGCGGCTATTGCCGCACAGGTATTTGCCAGCACCACACAGCAATTTGATCTTGCTCTTGGTTTTAGTGCCGGCGCCACTGCCTTATGGCGGGTGCTGGCACAGATTAATAGTAGCCGGCTTAAGCAGGCGATACTATTTTACCCCGGCCAGATCCATCAGCATTTAGCGCTGAAGCCGCAAGTACCCACCCAGATTATTTTTGGCCATAGCGAGCCACATTTTGCGGTGGCCGATATCTGCCAGCAGTTACAGCAGCAGGGTGTGAGTGCCATTAGCACGCCGTATGGGCATGGGTTTATGAACCCGGCGTCTAAGGCATTTAATAAAGTGGGGTACCAGCAGAAGCTACATCAGTTGCTGCTGATATTAAAGTCGGCAAAGTACTAAGATTTCGATATTGCCGGTGCAGTGCAAATGCACCTTTTGGTTAAGTCATTATCGCCTTTGCTGAATATTCGTTTTAAAGCTGATTAACATTTACCACGATGCGGCCGCGCACTTTGCCGTCGAGTAAATGTTGTGCAGTATCACACACCTGCGCTAAGCCTATCTCGGTGGCTACATCTTCCAGCGTTTTGCTATCAAGTAGCTTAGCCAATCTATCCCAGGCCTCAGTGCGGTCTTTTACGGGGCGCATGACACTATCTATGCCGGCCAGGGTAATACCGCGCAAGATAAAGGGTGCTACGCTACCCGGTAGATCCATACCCTGTGCTAAGCCACAAGCGGCTACAATACCACCATACTTAGTGCTGGCACAGGCATTGACCAGTGTATGGCTGCCGACGGAGTCAATCACGCCTGCCCAGCGCTCTTTCGCCAGCGCCCGTCCGGGTTCAGAAAGTGTATGCCGGTCAATAATCTCGCTGGCGCCAAGTGCTTTTAAGTACTCAGCTTCTGCAACCCGGCCGGTGGCCGCGACAACTTTGTAGCCTAGTTTAGCCAGAAGCGCGATAGCGTAGCTGCCCACGCCGCCATTAGCACCAGTCACCAGTATTTCGCCGCAATTGGGCATTACACCATGTTTTTCCAGCGCCATTATGCACAGCATGGCGGTGTAGCCTGCGGTACCAATTGCCATTGCCTGTTTGGCTGATAACGCTTTTGGAAGTGCGATTAACCAGTCACTATTAAGCTGTGCTTTTTGCGCTAACCCGCCGCAGTGTGTTTCGCCGACACCAAAGCCGTTTAGCAGCACCTGATCACCGGCTTTAAATTTACCCGACGTACAGCTGATCACGCTGCCTACCAAATCAATGCCTGGGATCAGCGGGAATTTACGCACCACGGGGGATTTTCCGGTAATGGCCAGCGCATCTTTATAATTCAGCGTGCTGTATGCCACGCTCACCAGAGTGTCGCCGTCCATCAGCACCGAGTCGTCTAAATCGTTAAGCGCGGCTCGATAACCGCTGTCGTCTTTTTCAATTAATATGCCTTTAAACATAAGTGTCTCCCAGCTAAAGCAGTGTGGTGCAGCGGCTTCAGGCGCAATGCCTGTGCGAGGTTTGGTAATTAATGTGTCATGGCAAAAATAATAGACTGATCGGTTTCAAAAGCGCATTAGACAAAGGTCTCACGGAAATAGGTAAGCTGTTGAAGGGCAGTTAGTCTATTTAGATAAGTATTTGATTGCGCTTGAGCATCGGCAGATACCAGTACCTTAGTGTCGTAGTTACGGAATCAAAAGGGGCAGTGTGATCCTATTTTTTGCGAAAAGCCTAAAATCAAACGAACCTGACCCTTTTGATTCGGGCTACAGCAAACGGAATTGTTTGAGGCCAGAGGTTAGCTGTTTGGCAAGGCGCTGGCGTCAACGCTTTTCAACAGTTGGCTCAAGGACTAAGCTGCATTGACATAAGGTTCGCCGTGCAATTTTAACGCGCGTTTCAACGTTAAGGTAATAGATAAAATGACAAACAATACTGAATTGCTAAGCAGTGAAAACCTGCGTGAGATGGGCCTGATTGGCCCACCAAAAGCCGCTGGTGCGCATTTTAAACGCTACCTGCAGCGTAAAAACCTGACAGCAGCCGATGCTGCCCGTGATCTTAACGTCGCCAAATCTACCATCACCCATTTTATCAATGGCGAAAGTGAGTTAAGCATTGACCTGGTAACCAAGATAAAGCGGGTGTATTACGCGCCGGTAGAGGTGTTTTTTAAAATTGACGCCCAGTACAAAGCCTATGTTGTGGCGCAGAATATTGCCAAATCAGTGGCTTAAATTACAGCGATTAGGTACTCGAAAGGGGCTTATCGCCCCTTTTTCTCATCTTAGCTGTGAGCGTAAGGCTAACTTTTAAAGTTTTGAAAGTTATAGTTTTTTTAACAATGTCTGTTAAGACTTCTTTTTACCGGTGTTGTCGACCACAATTTTAACCCGTTCATGCGGCTTATACTCTTCCGGTTCATCAGGAAAAGCTTCAGCATCGGTTTGGGTTAGATTTTCCGGTCTGCCAGACGATACGCCCAATTGATCAAGTTCAGGCGCATTATCCATTTTTTTGAAGTCTTCGCGTATTTTTTCACGCAGCCATAGATCAAATTCCGGCGTCCCCGGCTTTGGTCTGTCGGTATGTTTTTTCATACTAAATCCATAGTGCAATAATCACTTTTGCCACCAACATAAGTAAATCCCAGTGACTCATAATGTGAACGCACTTTGCTGTTAATCGGGTTCATAATTCTGATTTGGCTTGCACCAATCATACGAGCATAGGCTCGTGCCGCTGTGACCGTTAAGTTTACGGTATTTCCGCTTAGAGGGGTTCTCTCCGGCGAAGATTCAATCATATCTAGTCGCAATTTACCTGCGCCCCAGGTTGGTCGTCCTAAAGATACGCTACACAACTTACTATGAAACCAAATTGTCAGTTCAAACCGCTTAGGGTAAATCGCGGCGTAACGGCTTGCCCATGCGGGCCACGACCACATTACCCGGCGATCAGGATGCGCTTCCCAACGGGATAACTGCGCCATAGCGCGGCCGTTAATGTCATCAAAAGTAACCGAGTCGCGATACCGCACCGGTAATTCCTCAGTAATCAATATCCGGCTTTGCTCTCTTAACTGGGCATATGTGCGGTCTGCACGTTGGTGGCTTGCTTGTTTCATGCTTCATTTTTGTAAATAAAAGTTAAAAAATAGTAACTTTTTAAGGTGTGTTGAGCAATCAAGAAAATAGTTTTCTGGCGGGTTTGGTGGCAGTTAAGTAAGGTGAGTGGATTTGCAACATATTTCAGTTCCTATTGAACTAATGTCATAGTGCTTGCTTCGCGTTAAATTTCATTGCCAACTGTTTGGAATCGAATTCTGATGTGAGGTAGTCGATTAAAGCCCGTGTTTTCGCCGGCATCAGCCGGTTGCTGGCAAAATACAAATTGATATTGCCAAGATCAGCATACCATTGCGGTAATAACCGCACTAAAGCGCCGCTGTGTAAATGTACTTTTGCGTGCGGCATCGCTACTGCGGCAACCCCCATGCCCATAACTGCAGCACGGGTCAGCGCGTCAGGGTCATCAGCGATAAAGCGGGTGCTAAAGTCCGGCGCACAATCTTCACCGTCAGGCCCGCGGAAATGATAATGATGCAGCTTGCCGCTTTGCGGCGAGCGCATCACTATGCCCGGTAAATCGCGCAGTTGGTTGGGGTGTTGCAGTTTACCTCTGCCTGCCAGCAACTGCGGCGCTGCGACCACGATCATATGCACTGGCGCCAGCCGCCTGGCAACTACGCCGGGCGTGAGCTCAATACCACCACCAATGGCTACATCAAAACCGTCGGCAATCAGGTTCACCTGCCGGTTAGATAACTGCCAGTCCAGTGTTACGGCCGGATAACGCTGCAAAAAACCGGGCATTAACGGCAAGATATGCTCAACACCAAAAGCCGGGCTCAGGCTCATGCGCAAGCTTCCGGCCGGCTGACCGGCGTTTTGCGTAACATCAGAAATAGCTGCTTGAATGGTATTCAGATGTTCTGCCACACCGGCAAGAAACTGCTCGCCGGCTTCAGTCAGTGTGAGCTTACGGGTACTGCGCTGAAATAATAGCACACCTAGGTTACGTTCCAGTTGCGCTACATTGCGTGATACAGCAGCCGGTGTCAGCGCCAGCTGCCGGGCGGCTGCAGAAAAGCTGCCCTGCTCGGCGCTGCGGACAAAAGACTCAATATTCGACAAGGTTTCCATAGGGCTATTTTCAATGTTTAGTTGAAAGTGATTATAGCTATTACCAGCTACCGGGGCAAAGTCGTGCGCTCTATAGTTAGCACGAATCTTAGGCTGTATGCCAGATAGAAAACGACGTTGAACTTAACCCGAAATGAGGAAATAACCATGTCACACACTAAATCACTGAGCAATAAAATTGCCGTTGTTACCGGCGGCTCACGCAGTATAGGTGCCGCTATTGTTCGCCGCCTGGCCGCAGATGGCGCTACTGTAGCCTTAACTTACAATGCTTCCCCCGAGCGGGCAGAAGCCTTGGTTGCTGAAATTCAGGCTGCAGGTGGTAAGGCTCTGGCCATCCAGGCTGATGCGGGTAACCCGCAGGCAGTACGCAATGCTATCAAGCAGGTCGCTGGCAGTTTTGGCAAAGTCGATATTCTGGTAAACAACGCAGGTATCAGTGTGCTGGGCCAGCCGGAAGAAATCGCCTTTGCCGATTTTGAACGTATTCTGGCTGTTAACGTCACCGGTGTTTTTGTTGCTACGCAAGAAGCCTTGAAGCACATGAGTGAAGGCGGCCGTATTATTCATATTGGTAGCTCAATGGTGCAACACGCAGCTTTTGGCACAGCGTCGGCTTATACGTTAACTAAAGGCGCGGTGACCGGTTTTACCCGTGGGCTGGTACGCGATTTAGGTCCGCGCGGTATTACTGTTAATACTGTACATCCAGGCCCTACAGACAGTGATATGAACCCGGCGGATGGCCCGGTAGCTGATTTCGTAAGGCCGAAAATTGCAGTAGGCCGCTATGGCGAAGGCAAAGATATTGCCAGCGCTGTTGCCTACCTGGCTAGTGCGGAAGCGGGTTTTATCTCCGGTGCTGAACTGATGGTGGATGGCGGCTTTACCGCTTAAGGAGCTGATGATGAATATCGGTATTATCGGCGCCGGTGCTATCGGGTCAGCCATTGCAAAACTGTTGACGCAAAACGGTATTAAGGTTGGCATTGCCAACCGCCGCGGGCCGGAAAGTCTGGCCGCGCTGGTCGTCGCCTTAGGGGAAAATGCCAGGGCTGTAACTGTGCAGGAAGCGAGCCGCGCCGACATCGTCTTTCTGGCGGTGAACTGGTCAAAGCTACCGCAGGCTGTGGCCACATTGGCGCCCTGGCAGGGGCGGATTGTGGTAGACACGAACAATCCGATAGAAGCGCCGTTGTTCAAGCCTTTTGACTTGGCGGGCAAAGCATCCAGTCAGGTAGTGGCGGATATGCTGCCGGGCGCACAACTGGTTAAGGCGTTCAACCATTTACCTCCGTCGTTGCTGGCCAATCCGGCAGCAGAAGGTGGCAAAAGGGTGCTGTTTTACTCAAGTGAGCACCAGGCTGCCAAGCAGACAGTGGCGGCGTTAATAGAGCAGTTGGGGTTCTTCGGTATTGACCTTGGCAATTTGGAGCAAGGCCGGCTAGCACAATTTCCGGGTGGGCCCTTACCTGCACTGAATCTGGTGAAACATAACTAATAGTAACAGGCCGGCTGCTACCGGCCTTTAATCGGAGGCAGCAATAAATGTAATGCTATCACTACATGTAACACTAAGCTTAGTTGGCATTTTTGCCGGTTTTTTCATGGTATTGACCATGTTGTCTGCAAAGCAAGCTAAGCATCTGACTGTAATATTTTTGTTCTCAACTTTAGCCTCTGCGCTGACCGGTTTTATCCTTCCGGCAGACAGAGTGCTGCCATCACATATCATTGGAGGGATTACCACAATCTCGTTATTAATCTCAATCTTCAGTTGGTATGTTAAAGGTAGATATGGTGTTTGGCGCATTGTTTATGCAGTGACTGCTTTATCAGGCTTTTACTTCAATGCTTTTGTCGGAGTCGTGCAAGCTTTCTTAAAAGTGCCGGTCCTTCACGCCGTTGCACCAACGCAATCGGCACCCGTGCTTATTATTACTCAGTCCGCTTTGCTGGTAATGTTCATTATTGTTGGTTTCGCTTTGATTAGAAAGCTCGATTTTGTTAGATAGTTGGCACATTATAATTGCCTCCCTTTAAGTCAGGCATTTTGTGCTATCTGTTGGGTTGGGATTTATAGTTCTCAGCTGTCTTTTATTGACTCTTCTGGGTACTGACACAGTAGATGACCGTTTTCCAGATCGTCTACTGCCGAAGTAAGAAACTGCATTTTCATCGGAATTTATTATGCAAACTCTGCTTCGCCAGCTCCCAATCATGGGTGACTTCATCACCTTCTCTGGCGGCATACTCGGTCTGCTGTAACGCCTGTTGATGCCAGGCGGGAGGCCAGTTTGTCGGCACCTTCAGCGGTTAGCTCTTGCCACAAGGTTTCCATCACCTGCAGTTTTTCGGCAGTAGAAAGCTGTTTGATTTGTTCAGCGGTAATCACAAACCTGGCCGTTGTATATAACCTGACTAGAGCATGGCAACGGCGCTTTGATTGCTCAAATTAGCCGGGAAATAACTCTGCGCAATTGGTTATCGGCTTAAGCTCAGTGAATTGTTCCAGAAACACCACATGAACCTGATCAATTAACCAGCTGTCGTTCTCAGCACGGTACGCCAAGTTAAACTGCAGTGGCTGTTGTTCATTGTCCTGGCCGACTACAGCCACACAGCCACTGTTCCCAGTGATTAACTCTTGATGCTGTAATGGCTTAGCCATCATGTTTTTAAACAGCAATTGCTGTGTGACGCTAGTGTCGCTAAAAGACTGGGGTAACAGGTTGGAACTAAAATAAACCGGTGCCAGTTGTTCAACGTTTTCGGAATTCATCTGGCTGCTGTAATCAGTGTAGGTTTTATACAAAGAAACCGGCTTTGTCGCCGCGCAACCGATCAAAGCCAATAGGGCTGCGGCACTAACAATATATCTCATCCCTAGTTCCCCATTATTTGCTGGTACTGGTGCTCAAGAGCTTGGTTTCGGCCTTTCATTGCCCTTGCTGCACGGCACAGCAAGCCTGAGCAGGATAAAATAAGCGCCTCTATATCAAATTCGCCTGATACTGACATGCTTATAATTTCCAGGCTGAATGTAGCGGTGTATTTAACGTTATTGTCGTTGCCACGCGTGAAACTTATGCTTACCCGTTTAATTTTTGCACCAATCTGCTCGAGCGCTGGTGAGCCACTAAATGTCAGATTGCCTGCTGCACCCGATAACGTAGCTTTGCCGTTCTGATCTACGGTTAGCTTGGTATTGCCTGATTTAGCCATCAGTTTCACAGTAAGCTCATTGTCTGTTGAATATGCCAACTCGATTAACTTGGCTATTGTTACTTTCAGCTCCGCGCGTTTAATATCCATATTATTGGTTCCTTAATTTTTAAGTTAACCAAATATAAACAAGGTAAATATTTTTTCAACCTTTGCGTGTGGGTTTGCGTGATAAACCTCAAAAGTAAGAAGGCCGGGGATAAAATTACCCCGGCGAAATCAGTAGGCCCAGTGTTAACTAACCTTTGTGTAGCTGCTTCAGTTTAAAATATTCGGCCATTGCGTGCGCGATAGCGGTGGAAAGATGTATCGTTAGCAGAGTAAGGTCGTCGTATATATTAGAATTCCTATAGTTGTATGAGAAAGCCAAACGCGGCCTCTTTTATATCTATAGTCCGTGTTAATTATTTTTTTGACCCATAGATTCGGGAATACCATGGACTGCAAGCTACTTACACAGCATTTAATTGAACTTGAACAACTACTGGTACAACCTGCTACCCGGTTGTCAGTTGAACTGCTAAACCGCCATCTGGCCGATGATTTTTATGAGATTGCCGCTACCGGCCGCTGTTTTGGTAAAGCCGATGTGCTTGAGCGCCTGCCGACTGAAACCCCGCCGGTGATTACCCAGCAAGATTTTGACTGCAGAGTTTTAGCTGTAGGACTGGCGCAGCTGACTTACCGCGCCACGATACAGCGTGCAGAAAACCAAAGCCCAAGTTACTCAGTGCGCAGTTCAATCTGGCGTTCTGATGGTGGAGAATGGCAGATGGTTTTTCACCAAGGCACACCGAGCCAGCCATTCTAGAATCGCTTTAAAAATAAACCTGCTGCCTACACCAACTGCTTAGTTGTTACCAATACGCCATTATTACCCATATAAACAAACTGGCCGGGAATAAAATCCACCCCGGCTAATTTCCGACGGCACTTTATTGCTTGAAATCGGTAACTGTTGTCAGTACTTTGCCGTCTTTAATCTGCAGCAATATCGGTAAGCTGCGCACATTAAACTGGTGAAACAGTACGCCATGCTCGTCAATACTTACCGGCAGGTTAAGCTGGTACTTATCTTTAAACTCGGTTACCGCTTTATCGTCGGTCCATAAGTGATTAACAATAACCTTAAGCGGCGGCCCGGGGAGTTTTGCGGCCAGCTGGTTTAAACCTTTTTGTGCATCGCTGCAGGCTTTAGACATTTCAGGGCGCGAGTCGGCCAGATACCAGTCGCACCAGGTAGCAGTAAAAAACAGTGAGTGTTCGCAGGTTAAATACGGCTGTAGCAGTTGCTGCTGCGCCGCTGCGGTTATCGCGCTGGTGTTAGCCGCAGGTAACTGCTGGCCTTTCGCTAAACGCTGTAAAAAGCCATCTAACACCGCATCAGATTCATGGCTGCTATATACTTGTGCACCGTTACTGTTAATAAGTACAGAGTAGGGTGTACCTACCAGGCCCAGAGCTACTGCCAGCTTGCCTTCAACGTCCAGCCATACCGGCATGCTTAGCTTAAAGCGCGATATCACTGCTGCTATTTCCTCACTTTTTTCATTAATATCAATGTTTACTGCAACAAAGTTCACCTTGTCGCCATACTGTTGATACAGCGCCTGAAAATGCGGCATTTGCTCCATACAGGGCTGGCACCAACTGGCCCACATTTTTACATACAGCGGTTTATCGGCATCCAGGTTTGCCAACGAAGTAGGGGTAAGCGTCGGGAAGCTGGTTAAGTTAACCTGTTGATAATTAATAGTGTTATTTGCTGCGGCACTTGCTGAATACAGCGGCGCCAGCGCAGCACATGCCAGTAGCAGGGTAAAATAAAAGTTGCGCATTAAGGCCTCTCCTGAAATGGGTTTAGCAGAACATAGCCGCTTAAAGCAGTACAGTATTGTAAATTTGCGACAGTTTGCGCGCTTGATGCTGTGCCGGGGGGGGGCTCCAACAAAACCCCATTATTACCCACATAAACCAACTGGCCGGGGATAAAATTTACTCCGGAAAAAGTTACGCTCGGCTCCACACCGTCTATCACCATCACCTTACCATTGCCCAGTGTTGCTACCAGTTATTTAACTTTGGAGTTATCTTCAAAACATTTAGCAGGCGAAGCAATCTTCACTAAGATGAGTTTTTATACTTTTTAAGGTAAAAATATGTTTATAATTAGTTTAATTTTTTGGGTTGGGTATGTTTAGGCAAAAACTAATGATTAGATCTGTCTTTTTTATCTTGAGCCTGTTTATAGCTAACTTAGCAGTAGCTGAGGATGGTGAGAAGTTTAGTGCCGCGCAGCAAGCTTTTTACAGTGGCGATTATAGAACTGCCAAGACAGTTTTTTTGCAGGCCGCAGAACAAGGCTCTGCTGAGGCAGAGTATTTTTTAGGCTTGATAGCAAAAAATGACGTAGACAGTGCTGATTACCTGGCTGCTAAGTCTCACTTCACCAATGCGGCACAGCTTAATCATGCTCAGGCCATGTGGGAGTTGGGTGTGTTATACGAAAATGGTGAAGGGGTTGAACAAAATCAGTTTATTGCGCTGGATTGGTTTCGAAAATCAGAATTGGCCGGCGGCACTGTAGTGCCGGATAGCTTCTATGTTAACGATCACACCGGTGAGCTGAATGAAGTGTCAGTGTCGCAGTACCTTGAGTATTTAACTCAGCAAGCACAGAGCGGACGCACTGATGCAAAGTTTGCACTGGCGAAAATTTATGATACCGGAGTAGTCATTGCAGCAAATTTGCCGCAGGCGTTTAACTGGTACCTTAGCGCAGCCAAAGACGGGCACGTTAAAGCGGCTCAACTTGTCAGCTACTTTTATTGTCGCGGCATTGCCGTACCGCGCAATCCGGAACAGGCCAACGCTTGGGTAGAGGCCAGCGGTTATTCAACATCTTGTGATTAATAAGGATATTTACTATGACAAACAGACAACAGGATCTGGTACGCGAATTACAACACAACGAACATGTAGTGCACGTAGTGTCATCAGAAGATCTGCAAAAGGAATACTTTGAATTAAAGGCAAATATTAAGTTTGCAGCTCAGCAAATTGCTCCTGCGTTAGATGCCATAAAAGCAGCAAAGTTAATACACGAAGTTGGTGGTTTTAAACCTGATCAAGTTGTCGTAAAAAGGTATGGCAATAAGCAGTATGTTATTTTCAAAGGCATGGCTGGTGAGAGGCGCGTGCTGAAAGGTACTAAATATCTGGCAGATAACCCTACGGTTGTCAGGATGGCGGTGGGGCCGAAGGGCATTGTTAAGTCAGCCAAAGGCGGTTTTGTTCTCACAGCTGTGTTATCCGTAAGCATAGATATTTTTGACTATGTGATAAGAGATACTGCCTTGTTATCTGAATTGTTGGGCGTAATAACGACAGATCTTATTAAGATTGGCTTGAGCAGTATTGCAGGGGCAGTAGCAGGTTTGGTCGTTGGTTCCATGGTAACGATAGGTACAGTCGCTGCAGCACCATTTATTGCAGCTATAGCTGTAGGTGTTATTACAGGCTTAGTGCTTGATGAAATAGATGAGAGGCTTGGAGCAACTCAGGCTTTAATCAGAGCTTACAAAAAGATCGGTATCCGACTGGATGAAATTAAGCATGAAACCAGTAAGAACTTAAATTATCTGGAACGGAACCCGCACTTAATTCGCTGTCTGTTCGGGCCTTGTTTCGGCGTTCAAGGCTACTAATGTCTAACACTGCCAAACTATGGGCATTTATTGCGTTTAATCTTATTGCCGTAATGGTGGTTGGATACGTTGTCTATGACCTGATAGCGGTTAACACTGCTATAGAGCATCTGCAACCAACAGTAAGGTATGTCACCGGCACCAGTTATATGTTGCTGATGTCGGTTTTTTTTCTGTTTAGTGCAATTGAGTATTCCGGGGCAACAAGCAAACTCTTGTGGCTTCGGCGTTATGCAAACCAGCTTGTCGTTGGTTGGTTTATTACCACCTTGGCACTGGCGTTTTGTATTCCGCTTGTAATGCAACATCGGTTGGACAACGCAGGGTATGTAGCGTGCGACAATCCTCAAGTTATTTCACGGGTATCACGGGGAAAAAGTCTGATTTTTGTGCATAAAAACGCATTTTCAGGGGGCTACCAAGAGACAAATGTGCAAGCGGAATCGGTTTGCCAACTTTTTGCTGAAAGTATAGTTAGCCAGAATTGAACTTTAAGATTACAGCAGGGCTTTAGCCACCACTCAAACCCCATTACTACCCACATAAACCAACTGGCCGGGGGAGTGTATTTACCGGCCTTAGTCGGCTTTAACCCCGCGAACCTTTTTCTTTACCGTGCTTTTTCTATAGCTTACAGTAACTTCCATTATGGCAAAGGACTTACCCTCTATGAAATTAAGTGGTTATTGCAGTGGTTTGCTACTACTGGCAAACGTAGGCCTGCAGGCTGCAGTTAAGCCGGAACTGATTGAGCAATCATTGTCGTTACGTGATAACTGGATGCACCTTACCCGTGACCTGATGCTGGAGCCGCAATGGGCAGCGCAGGGGCACAGCTTCCATTACAAACTAAGTGTAGAAGGCGGCTTTATGTTTTTTAAAGACAGCGTTGAAGCCGCCAGCCCTGAAGCTGCGTTTGATCATCAGCGTATTAGCGCTGCATTAAGCCAGGCTACCGGCCACACATATAGCGCGCTGCAATTACCCTTTGATAGTTTTAGTTACAGCGAAAACGAACAGCAGATCCGCTTTTTTTATAACGGTGAGCGCTGGCAATGCCAGACCGATGGCCGGTTATGTGAAGCTTTAGCGCGTAATACACGGCCTAAAGCCTTTGGCGTGGTAAGAGACTTACGGGTTGATGCCTATAACCCTGAACGTAAATCACCGGATGGCCGTTACACCGTGCAGGTTGTTGAGCATAATCTGATCATTACCGATGCTAGTGGCAAGCTGTATTTTCATACCCGCGATGGCAAAGCAGAGCATTTTTACGACCCCGAATCGGTGCAGTGGGCACCGGATAGTTCGGCGTTGCTGGTAATGAAAGTGATACCGGGTGAAGCACGTTTGGTAAATCGGGTACTGGCAGCGCCGGATGATCAGTTAGAACCCAAAACCCTTACCCAGCTTTACCCAAAACCCGGTGACGCTGTTGATATTGACCAGCCGGTACTTGTGCAGCTTGATACCGCCCAGGCCCATGTCATCGATAACCAGCTGTTCAGCCAGCCATATATGCTGGACAGTGTGCGCTGGCAGCCAGACAGCAGCGGTTTTGTGTTTCGTTATACTGAGCGCGGGCACCAACTGGTACGGATTATTGCAGTAAATGCCAAAACGGCTAAAGCCAACGCCTTACTGACAGAGCGTACCGAAACCTTTATTAACCAGTGGGGCGCGTTTTTTCAGCCATTACAAGGTACCGGCGAAGGTTTTATCTGGTTATCTGAGCGCGATGGCTGGGCGCATCTTTACCTGTACGCTGCCGATGGCACACTGAAAAACCAGATCACCAAAGGCGACTGGCGGGTACGCCGGGTAGTGCATATTGATGAAGCCAACAAACAGCTTTGGTTTGCCGCCAGCGGCATCAACGCCGGACAAGACCCGTATTTTGAGCATTACTACCGCATTAACTTTGATGGCAGCGGCTTAACCGCACTAACCAGCGCAGATGCACAGCATCAGGTTAGCTTTTCGGCAGATATGCAGTACTACATAGATCTGTATTCCAGAGTAAATTTACCCAACGTGGCGGAGTTGCGTCGCAGCAGTGACGGCAAGCTGGTACGTAAACTGGCGCAGGCCGATATCAGCCGCCTGAGTAAAGCAGGCTTTAAATCCCCTGAACCTTTTGTTGCCAAAGGCCGTGATGGTAAAACCGATATCTGGGGGCTTATTGTTACACCACGCAACTATGACGCAAAAAAACGTTACCCTGTTATCGAAAATATCTATGCCGGGCCGCATGACAGCTTTGTGCCTAAAAGTTTCTGGCCGTTTGGTTTTCATTCCGGCGGCGATAAAGTTATTGGTATGCAGGCGCTGGCCGATCTTGGTTTTATTGTGGTGCAAATAGATGGCATGGGTACTGCCAACCGTTCTAAGGCGTTTCATGATGTTGCCTGGCAGAATTTGGCTGACTCCGGTTTTCCGGACCGTATTCTGTGGCATAAGGCTGCTGCCAAGCGCTTCCGCTGGTATGATATCAGCAATGGTGTCGGCATTTATGGTGCCTCTGCCGGTGGGCAAAGTACCGTGGCGGCATTACTGTTTCACCCGGAAATATACCGGGTAGGGGTGGCCTTTGCCGGTTGTTACGATAACCGTATGGATAAAATCAGCTGGAATGAGCAATGGATGGGCTATCCGGTTGGTGAGCAATATGCTGCGTCGTCGGTAACTGAACATGCTGCGTTATTGCAGGGACAATTGCTTATTATTAACGGCGAACAAGACAGCAATGTCGATCCGGCATCAACCATGCAGCTGGTTAATGCCCTGATCAAAGCTGATAAAGATTTTGACTTGCTGGTAGTACCCGGTGGTGAACATTCTGTTGGCCGCTCCAGCGGCCCAATCCGCTATGTGCAGCGCCGCCAGTTTGACTTTTTCCTGCGTCACCTGCAAAAGCAACCAACACCAGACTGGAACCGGCTAAATATGAAAACTTTGCCGCGCTGATGAGCAAGTTATTTTTGCTTTTGGCCTTATGCGAAGAGCCAATTTCTCACACCGGACGAACTGCACGATGCCGGGCTGACAAGTTGTCTATGCCCCTTATATTGCAAAAACTGAAACGATAAGGCTAATTAAGATGAGGCAGCGATTTACTGCTGTGATACCCGGCATAATAGCCGTTGTTGCCGGTGCCGTAATACTGGCGGGTTGCACGGCCCTGGCAACGGTGAGCAAGGCAACGATAGAGGCGCCCGCCACCCTTGGCAGTATTGGCAGCCATATGCGGGCAAAGCACGATATTATTGAGAAACAGGACTTATCCGCTGCTATCGGTTATCTGGCGGGAGAACGTTACACCTTCCGGCAGCATACATATGCCGGTGATACCAATTGGTGGACAATTAATTGGGCTGCCAGCACTATAGTGATTAAAGCGCATGCTGCAGGTGAAGCGGTACCGCAGGCGGTGCTGTATCGTGCTTACCGGATTAAAACCGACAGTTATGATCTGGTTGAAAGCGGCTATTATCTGGATTTACTGCGGCAGAAGCTGCTGGCTGACTATGGTGAAAACAGCCCGCAGCTTTTGCTGGACAGCCTGAACCCTAAACGGCTGCTGTTGGAGTACCTGCGTGCCGGTGGCCATATTGATTTTAGCTTGCCATTAAGTTTGGATATTTATGAGCTGCTGACTTTGCAGCAAAATAACTATCAAAATTACGGCCTGGATGTACCGTTATTGCTCAGCTTTCCGTTAAGAATGCAGGCAAATGAACGTGAAGCTTTTTTCCGCCTGATCCAGTTCCCGCTGCCTGAAAGCCAGTGGCATGATACGGCTGCTGTACAGCAAGTTATGTTAACACCCTGGTATCTGGTTGAATTGAGCCGGGGGTACCGGCTGCTGTCTGTAGAGCAGGAGTCGCTGCTTTGGGCGCTGGATAGGGCAGTTTCAGATTTACACAATGAAACCAGCCTTTGCGTTGGCCGGTATCATGGCTTTAAGTTAACGCCCAGGCCTTATCTGGCAGTTGAGCTGGTTACTCCGCCACAATGCCTGCGCAGTTTAAAAAATCAAAACTGGGTTTCTACATAAGATAATTTGCTAAAAAGGATAAAACATGAGTAATGAAGCACTTTTTGCTGCACTGGAGCAAGCCGTACCAGGGTTTTCGGCAAAAGAGATTGCTGCGCCCGCTGTAGATGAACGGCAGGGAGAGTATAAACATATCTATTGGCTGGATCAGTTATTGGGAGAAAACTTCCTCTGTTATGTGGAATGGAAGGAGTTTGACCCGTGGGGAGTGGATGGATTAAATGCATTAGTTCCGGTTAAACAGGCTGGAGTTACCTTATCGACAGACAGCCTTTATGATGAACAGGGCTTACCTGTTCAGAGCATCAGCCATGAAGCATTTATGTATGATGCTGGCAGTTTTTTCCTGCCGGTATTACAGCAACAACTACAGCAGGTGGGATTAAAGCTGCTGGAAGTTGGCATACTGCAGCGTGATGGGAAAATTTATTTGCATGAAAACCCACGTTTTATCTGTGTCACAGCTGATAACGCCAGAATTGAACAACTGAATCTGCAACTGCAGCAACGGGGGCTGGTGCTTTGCTAAAGCTGTCATATTTAACCACCGGTGCTGGCCGGTTAGTTGTTTGCCTGATGGTGTTGTTGGTGGTTTGTGGCTGTTCCCGGCAAGTACGCTGGAAGCACCCGACGCCATCAAAGGAACTGCTGCTAAAAGCCATGACAGATTTGCATGGCTTTCATGTTTACACCGGTGTCGATACGCGGGATAACAGCCTGTTAAGCCGCGAAGATGCGCAAAAAATGCTGGCAGATAACAGCCTGATTAACAGCGATACACCAAACTTTATGTTTGTTAGTTTTAGTGGCAATGAAGTCAGTATTGTTGGTTATAACCAATACTTCCGGCCAAAAACACAAGACTACCGTAGCCCAATGATTTATCGCTATCGTGGCCAGTTAAAGCGAGCTGTGTACTCTTTGCCACATATGGCGCCGGTATCAGGTCATTTAACGGTGACGTCAAAGCCGATTGAAAATGTACAGCTGTGGCTGCTGAATGAACAGCAGACGGTTTATCCCGATTTTAATGGCACCTTAAAGTTTCAGGCCTGGGGCGGTGAGTATTTTGATATCAACGCCTTTACCACCAAAAGCTGGGACTATATTTTTTAACCGCAAAATAGCTTTTAAAGCAGCAGGCCAATACACCTGCTGCTTTGGCTTATTACACCTGTAAATAGTCCAGTATACCCTCGGCAGCCTTACGGCCCTGGGCAATAGCGGTTACTACCAGATCTGAGCCTAATACCATATCGCCACCGGCAAAAATTTTCTGCTGATTGGTTTGCATAGCATAGGTACTTTGTTCGCTGGCGATAACGCGGCCTTTGTTGTCCAGCTCTACACCCATATCCACTAACCACTGCGGCGGGCTGGGCTGAAAACCAAAAGCGATCACCACGGCATCGGCCGGCAGTATTTGCTCGGAGCCTGCTACCGGCTGTGGGCTTCTGCGGCCTTTGGCATCGGGGGCGCCCATCTCGGTAGTCACTACTTTAACGCCACAGACCTTGCCGTTGCTGTCTACTTCAATGCCCAGTGGTTGCAGGTTAAACAAAAACTCCACACCTTCTTCGCGCGCGTTTTGTACTTCTTTACGTGAGCCTGGCATATTGGCTTCGTCGCGCCGGTAGGCACAGCTTACCCTGGTTGCGCCCTGGCGGATAGAGGTGCGTACGCAGTCCATCGCCGTGTCGCCACCGCCTAATACCACCACGGTTTTATCTTTTAAGCTGACATACGGGTGCTCAGTTTGCCAGCCCATCAGGTTATTGATATTACCAATTAAAAACGGCAGCGCCTCAAAAACGCCGGGCGCATCTTCATTTACCAGGCCGCCTTTCATTGGTGTATAAGTGCCCAGTGCTAAAAACACTGCGTCGTATTCGTTTAACAGGCTGTCGAAGCTAACGTCAACACCGACATTGGTGTTTAAGCGAAACTCAATACCCATCTCACTGAAGATTTGCCGGCGTAGTTTTAGTACGTCTTTTTCCAGTTTAAACGGCGGAATACCAAAGGTAAGCAGGCCGCCGATCTCCGGGTAACGGTCAAATACCACTGGCGTTACGCCGTTACGCACCAGCACATCGGCACAGGCTAAACCGGCCGGGCCTGCGCCTATTACTGCCACGCGGCGTTCGGTTTTAACCACGGCAGAAAGATCCGGCCGCCAGCCCATCTCAAAGGCTTTATCGGTAATGTATTTTTCAATACTGCCGATGGTAACGGCGCCAAAACCTTCATTTAGCGTACAGGCGCCTTCGCATAAGCGATCCTGCGGGCACACCCGGCCGCATACTTCCGGCAGGCTGTTGGTTTTGTGCGCCAGCTCGGCGGCTTCAATAATTTTGCCTTCGTTGGCCAGCTTTAACCACTGCGGAATATAGTTGTGCACCGGGCACTTCCATTCGCAGTAGGGGTTGCCACAATCGAGGCAGCGATCAGCCTGGCCTTCCACCTGAGTGTTGGTCATTGGCTGATAAATTTCGACGAACTCTATAGTGCGTTCGTGGTGTGAGCGTTTTGGCGGATCAATCCGTTTTACGTCAATAAACTGGTATACATTCTGTGCCATAACGCCTCCCTACATCGCCTGAACCCGCAGCTCGGCTGACGAGCGTGCGCGGTGTCCCAGCAAGGTGTTTACATCGCTGGTTTTTGGTTTAACCAGCTTAAATTGGCTTAAATAACGGTTAAAGTCGTTTAAGATTTTCTGTGCTTTGTCGCTGCCGGTTTCTTCCACATGCTGGTGCAACAGGCTGCGCAGGTGCTCCTGCAGTATTGGCGTGCTAACTTCCAGCGCCTCTACCAGCTCGGGGTTTAACCTAAGCTCCAAATCGTTTTGCTCATCAAGTAAATAAGCAAAGCCGCCTGTCATACCGGCACCAAAGTTCACCCCGGTGCAGCCCAGCACTACCACTACGCCGCCGGTCATATATTCGCAGCAGTTATCGCCGGTGCCTTCAACCACCGCTAACGCGCCCGAATTTCGTACAGCAAAACGCTCGCCGACCTGGCCTGCGGCATACAGCCGGCCGCCGGTAGCGCCGTACAGGCAGGTATTACCGGCAATGGTAAAGCCGTTTTTGGCAAAGCTGGCGCCCTTGGCCGGGAAAATAGCCAACTGGCCGCCGGTCATGCCTTTACCAACGTAATCGTTGGCATCGCCCTGCAGTGACATATGCAGGCCTCCGGCATTCCATACGCCAAAGCTCTGGCCGGCGGTACCGGTAAAGCGGATGCGGATAGGGTCGGTTGCCATACCCTGATTACCATGCTGGCGGGCGATAAAACCCGACAAGGCCGCGCCGACTGAGCGGTCAGTATTGCGGATACTCAGGTTTAACCGGCCGCCGCTTTTATGCAGTACCATTTGTTCGCAACGTTTTACCAGTTCCTGATTTAACCTGCCTTCATCAAACGGTGTATTGTTTTGCACACAAAACAGTGCCTTGTCTGATTTAACACCGCTGGCCTGCAGTATAGGTGTTAAATCCAGTTTGGCTTGTTTTTGCGTTTCGCTGTCTTTTATGGCCAGTAAATCAGTGCGGCCAATCAGTTGCGTCAGTTCTGTTACACCCAGTTGTGCCATCAGCTCGCGCACTTCATAGGCTAAGAACTTAAAGTAGTTCATTACCATTTCCGGCAAGCCGGTAAAGTGATCACGGCGTAGCGTGGCATCTTGCGTGGCAACGCCGGTGGCACAGTTGTTTAAATGGCAAATACGTAAAAACTTACAGCCCAGCGCCACCATAGGGCCGGTACCAAAGCCAAAGCTTTCGGCGCCTAAAATAGCGGCTTTAATTACGTCTAAGCCGGTTTTTAAGCCGCCGTCTACCTGCAGCCGTACACGGTCACGCAGGCCGTTTTCCACTAAGGCCTGGTGCACTTCGGCCAGACCTAACTCCCACGGGCTACCGGCGTATTTCACCGAGGTTAACGGGCTGGCGCCGGTGCCGCCGTCATAACCGGATACGGTGATCAGGTCAGCATAGGCTTTGGCCACGCCGGCGGCGATGGTACCGATGCCGGGCTCAGACACTAATTTCACTGAAATCAGCGCCTGCGGATTCACCTGCTTTAAATCGAAAATCAGCTGGGCTAAATCTTCAATCGAGTAAATATCATGGTGCGGCGGTGGTGATATCAGCGTTACGCCGGGCACCGAGTAGCGCAGCCGGGCAATTTCGGCAGTCACTTTTTCACCGGGTAACTGGCCACCTTCGCCAGGCTTAGCGCCCTGGGCTACCTTGATTTGAATAACTTCGGCATTTACCAGGTAATGCGGCGTGACACCAAAGCGGCCGGAGGCAACCTGCTTAATTTTCGAGTTTTTCTCGGTGCCAAAGCGGCGCGGATCTTCGCCGCCTTCACCCGAGTTAGACCGTCCGCCTAAGCGGTTCATTGCTATGGCCAACGCCTCATGCGCTTCCGGGCTTAAGGCACCGATTGACATAGCGGCGCTGTCAAAGCGCGGATACAGGTTTTGCTCGCTCTCTACCTGCTCCAGTGGCACCGGTGTGCTGTCGGCCAGTTTAAATAGATCGCGCAAATGCGCCACCGGCCGCAGGTTCACTATGCTGCTGTACTGCCGGTAATCTTCATACTTACCGGAGCGCACGGCTTTTTGCAGGGTTTGCACTACATCCGGGTTGTAGGCGTGGTATTCGCCATCGTGCACATACTTTAATAAACCACCGTGGTTTAGCGGTTTACGTTTTAACCAGGCTATTTTGGCCAGTTGCTGTACATCCTGTTCAAAGTCGCTAAAGCCGGCACCGCCCAAACGTGACGGGATATCGGCAAAACACAGCTGCATTACGGTTTTATCAATGCCGACGGCTTCAAACAGGTTAGAGCAGCGATAGCTGGCCACTGTTGAAATGCCCATTTTCGACATGATTTTGTACAGGCCTTTATTAATGCCTTTACGATAGTTCAGCACCGCCTGGCGGGCAGTTAAGTTAATCACGCCTTTTTCCACCAACTGCTCTACCGTTTCATAGGCCATAAAGGGGTAAATGCCGGTGGCACCTAAACCAATGAGTACCGCGAAATGGTGTGAGTCACGCGCTGAGGCGGTTTCAACAATAATGTTGGAGTCGCAGCGCAGCTGCGCATTAACTAAGGCATGTTGCACCGCGCCTACCGCCATAGCGGCAGGGATCGGCAGTTTACCTTGCTCAATACGCCGGTCGGTGAGCATTACCAGCACGACGTTGTTATCGCGCACGGCGCTGATCACGTCGGCGCACAATTGCTCTACCGCTTGTTGCAGGCTGTGCTGTGCCGGGTCGAAGTTCAGCGAAAATATCTGGTGCTTGTAGTACTTCTCATCCGCTTGTTTTAACTGCTTTAAGTCGGAGTACATCATTACCGGCGATTCAAACTGAATGCGCCGCGCATAGCCGGCGGTTTCTTTAAATACGTTATGCTCGCGGCCGATACTGGTGGCCAGCGACATTACATGGGATTCACGCAGCGGATCGATGGGCGGATTGGTGACCTGAGCAAACTGCTGGCGGAAGTAATCGTATAAGGTGCGCGGCTTGCGCGATAATACCGCCATCGGCGTATCATCACCCATAGAGCCGACCGCTTCCTGGCCGTCTTTGGCCAGTACTGTCATTACCTGATCGATTTCTTCATAGCTATAGTTAAACAGCTTGTGATACACCAGCATGTCATCATCAGAAAATACCCGCTTGCCGATTAAATCGGTTTCGTATTTCTCGTACGGCACCAGCCGCTGCACGTTGGCATTTAACCAGTCACGGTAGGTATGACGCGCCATTAAATCGCTGTCTATTTCGTTGGAGCGCCAGATTTTGCCGGTGGTGGTATCTACCGCCAGCATTTCGCCGGGGCCAACACGGCCTTTTTCTACCACTTCATCAGGGGTGTAATCCCAAATACCCACTTCAGAGGCCAGTGTAATTAATTTATCGCGGGTAATAACAAAGCGGGCAGGGCGCAGGCCGTTGCGATCCAGGTTACAGGCTACGTGCTGGCCATTGGTCATTACGATACCGGCCGGGCCGTCCCACGGTTCCATATGCATAGAGTTAAATTCGTAGAAGGCTTTTAGGTTGTCATCCATTACCCGGTTGCCTTGCCAGGCTGGCGGCACCAATAAACGCATGGCACGGAATAAGTCCATGCCACCGGCTAATAGCAGCTCCAGCATATTATCCAGTGAGCTGGAGTCGGAGCCGCTTTGGCTAACAAAGGGCGCGGCGTCTTGCAGATCCGGCAATAAAGGCGAAGCAAACTTGTACTGGCGCGCACGCGCCCACTGGCGGTTACCGGTAATGGTATTAATCTCGCCGTTATGGGCTAAAAAGCGAAACGGCTGTGCCAACTGCCAGCGTGGCATGGTATTGGTAGAAAAACGCTGGTGGAACACGCAAATGGCGGTTTCCATGCGAATATCGGCTAAATCCAGATAATAACGCGGCAAGTCTGCCGGCATCATCAGGCCTTTAAATACGGTAACCAGCGACGAGAAGCTGGGGATATAAAAATCGGCATCGTCGCTTAGTTGTTTTTCAATACGCCGGCGCAGCATATACAGCCGGCGCTCTAAGTCATGATCGCCCCAGCCGTGCGGCGCATTAACAATAACCTGCTCAATACCGGGCATTGAGCTTAGTGCTAACGGGCCCAGTACGCTGCTGTCTACCGGCACGGTGCGCCAGGCCACTAAGGTTAGCGTTTCGCGGGCAATTTCCTGCTCGATAATTTTTTTTGCTAAAGCGGCTTTTACCGGGTCCTGGCTGAAAAAAATCATGCCGACGCCGTATTTCTTTGCCAGGTTCCAGCCGTTTTCTTCGGCAATAGCACGGAAGAAACTGTCTGGTTTTTGCATTAATAAACCACACCCATCGCCGGTTTTACCGTCGGCAGAAATACCGCCGCGGTGCTGCATACGGTCAAGGCCGTTTATTGCGGTTCTGACGATCCGGTGGCTGGCCGCGCCCTCCAGATGTGCGATCAGACCGAAGCCACAGTTCTCTCTTGCCTGACTGTGCTGATACAACGCCATGACTAACCTCCACACTTGTCCTGATATTTAAATAAATATTTATTATTTTTGAATTATTATTCTTGTTTTTGGTTTTTGCTGCTGCTGAAAGAAAATAACGGTTACTCTTTCAGAGGTCAATGCGTTGTAGTGTATTTGCTCTAAAAATGTTTAGCCATCTAAACGTGTAAAGCGGCTACAGGTATACCGTGAAATATGGCAAATTGCAAGTTAACTTTGTAGTGCAATGCTAGCCGTCCGGCGCAGAAAGTCCCCCTGTAAAACTGAAAATTAATTACATGAATTGGCGATATTTTTGCCACTTATGTCTGCCAGGGGTGGGGGTAACAGCCGTATAAGGCCTATTTTTTTGGTAAAACTTGCCTGTAAAGACGCCATATTTATGCGGCTTTCATGTGTTTGTTTAGGTAACAAAAAATGCATATGGCTGTGAATAAAAAGAACCAATGGCGGTAAGGCTAATTGGCAAAGAAGTCAATAAAGGATAATCTATGGTAAGCCAGATTTATGATTAATTAAGCCTTATTCTGGTTACTGCCCCGGCAGCTTAAAACCTCTGCGTTTAATATAAGAAAGAGAATAATGAAATCATTTGGTTTTTATCTATCAGCCACTTTGCTGGCTTGCTCAGTATCGGCAGCAAATACCGGGCGCGAAACCAGCTTGCCGGAATATTCCATGTTGCTGATAGGTGGCGGGCTGCAAGCTTGCAGTTCTGTCAATACGCGGTATTGTTCTGTTGCTGACACCTTTTCTGCTGCAGCGAAATCAGCAGATTTGTTTGCATTGTCGTCAGAAAATATCGCAAACATTGCCAATGCCGAGTTTTGGGGGGCCGAGCGGGTTATTGAACAACAACGTACACTTGCATTGCTTGAATTTATCCGCAGCCGCCTTGACAGCGAACTGATATCAGAGCGTGAACTGGCGCGGTTATGGCGCTCTGCCGAAACAGAAATGGACGGTATTTGGGTGTCTGGCCGGGTAAATTACAATGAACTTACCGAGCGTGAGCTTAATTTTGTGCGTGATCAGTTACAGGTAATGGTAACGGCAGAGCAGGTAAAAAATAGCAGGCGTACTAATACCCGGCTAAAAGAATTTGCCGATCTGGCGAAAACCAAAGGTGAGTTCAGCGTAGAGATTTACCGCAAAATAGTTGAGCTGGCGCAGCAGGTTGCAGGTAGCCAACGTAAGCCCCGGCTGCTCGTTGTTACAGCGTCTGCAAGAGATCCGTTTGCTGAGGTAGATTTTTATACTAACTTGTTTACAGAGGCCGGTGCTGAGGTGAGCTGGCTGCCGGTTAATGCGGCATACCAGAGTGCTCAGCAGGCTAAAAGCGGTAATAAATCTTCGTGTGATGCTTTACCACAATATTTAGCTACAGAGCATCGCACTTATCAGCGCAGCCGAGTGTATCCGGATTTAATGCAGCAGTTGCAGCGTTTTTGTCAGGCTGGTACTGCAGCCGCTGTTGAGCAGATCCGCAAAGCGGATGCTATTTTCTTTAATGGTGATGATCAAAGCCTGATGTTAAAAGCTTTCCGGCTGGAGGATGGTTCTGCATCTGAAGAGTTAAAACAAATTGAGCGGATGCTGTCGGCAGGGCAGATAATTGTTGCCGGCACCGGTGCGGGAGCTGCCGCCATGGCCGGAGGCAGCTTCTTGGGCAAACGTATTCCAATGATCTCAAACGGCGACAGTTACAGCGCTATGCAGTTTGGTGCTTTTGATTTACCTGCACCCCAACCGGGTTGCGATAAAGATCAAAGCTGCAGTAATGGCCTGGCAGAAAAGCATCTTACTTTTAGCGCTAAAGGTGGCTTAGGGTTATTTAACTGGGGCACCATTGATACGCATCTTTCAGAGCAGGGGCGGCAGGGGCGGTTAATCCGTTTACTGAACGATACCCAAACCCGTTTTGGCTTTGGTATTGACGAAGCTACAGCATTACTGGTTGGTTTTACTGATGCTGAAAATGCGCCACAAGTGAAAATGTCGGTACTGGGGGCAGCAGGTGTTTTTGTTGTGGATACTCAGGCCCTGCAAAGCACCGGCGAGGGTAAAGCAACAGTGATAAAACAAGTCAGCACACATTATCTGACCAGAGGCGATGCGATTGAGATAAAAGACGGCGTTTTACGCACCCGTTTTGCCGCCTGGAAGTTTGCGCCAAGTAATATGCAAGCGCCTATGTTGGCATCTGGCGACTTATTTGAGCGTGACAACTATAAGCAACTGGCGCATTTACTGTGCTTAACCCAAAGCCGTCAGGCTGAAGGTAAAGCGGTAAAGGTTGGCCAGGGCCAGCATATCAGCCTGTATAAAGATCATTTGTCATACGCCCGTCAGGGCATTTACCCGCTACAGGGTAAAGAAGTGCAGTACTGCTCGTATCGCAATTTCAGGGTTGATATTCAACCGGTGCAGTAACACATCATATGAGGTAACAGCCTGATGCAAGGTCCGGTTCATCCACACGTCAGGATTATTGCTGCCTGGATCCGTAAATGGGGTAAGCTGCAATTGGCATTATTTTGCCAGTTGCTACTGCTTATTCTTGCGGCGTTATTTAGTATTTGCCTTGAGCTGGTACTGCATAATCAAATAGATTTTACCCTGCTAAACGGCGCTCTGTTATTTACCTTAGCAGTGGGGCCGGTGTTTATCAGTTTTATTTTCTATCTGGTACTGCACCTTGATGCCGCCCTGTCTTATCTGATTGATTCTGCCCATCAGGAACGTTTACTCAATGAGGGGATGCAGGACAATATCCGCCAACTGAATTTTGAGATTGAAGAACGTAAAAAAGCCTTTCAGGCAAAACGCCGTGCAATTGATGAGCTGCGTAAAGAAATTGCTGAACGTAAAAAAGCCCAGATAGAGCTGGAAGAGCAAAGCCTGCTGATCCGCTCTATTGTTGACAGCTCGCCCGACTTATTCTACTACCGCGATGAGACCGGCCGTTTTGCCAGTTGTAATAAAATGTTTGAAGCTATTATGGGCAAAACAGCCCGTGAGCTTATTGGCCGTTCCCCGGCAGAAATATACACAGATGACAGTGCTCATGCTGCTATTCTTACTGAGCATGAGGGGCAGATGGGGCAGCCATCTGAACTGACATTAGATGTTGAATTTGTTAAAGATGATGGTCAGGTGCTGTGGTTTGAAATGCGCAAAGTGCCGTTTTATGACCGCTATGGCCGTTATATCGGTTTGCTGGGTTTTGGCCGGGATATTACCTCACGTAAGCTGGCCGAGCAGGCGCTGGAAAAAGCCTATCTGGATAAAGGCAAGTTTATTGCTACGTTAAGCCATGAACTCAGAACGCCGCTAAACGGTATTGTAGGTTTAAGCCGGCGCTTGTTGGAAAGCAAACTCAGTAAGCAGCAATATGGCTGGGCCAATACCATTTTCAGTAGTGCGGAAACATTGGGCAATATTTTTAACGATATTATCGATCTGGACAAAATTGACCGGCAGGATCTCGACATTGTTTACCACAGCGTATCGTTACGCCAGTTTATCAATGACATCGCAAATTTTGCCGAGCTGTTGTGCCAGCAAAAAGGGCTGCAGTTCAAACTAAGTTGTGAAGGCGAGCTGGATGTTTATTTAAGGATTGATCCAACCCGGTTACGTCAGGTGTTATGGAACCTGCTTAATAATGCAGTGAAATTTACCGCTACGGGCTCTGTAAGCCTGTATTGCAAACTCGATGCACTAAATAACCGGCTGCATTTTACTATTGAAGACACGGGTATTGGTATTGCTGCTCAGGAGCAGGAGCGTATCTTTGATATGTACTACAAATCTAATGATGGCCGCCGCCTGAGTATTATTGGCTCTGGCATAGGCCTGTCTGTTTCGCGGGCCCTGGTTGAGGCAATGCAGGGGAATATCAGTGTTAGCAGCGAAGTGGGTAAAGGCAGCAGTTTTACCGTGCTATTACCTACAGAACTGCTGCAACAAGAGCAACAACAGGCTATAAGCTGTCCCGAGCTAACCATACTGCTGATAGAAGATGTGCCGCTGAATGCCGAAATTGCGATAGGGCTGCTGGAGCAACGTGGCCATAGCGTTATTCATGCTGAAACCGGTGAGGATGCTATTGCCTTGCTGGAAACCGAAGATGATATTGATTTGGTATTGCTGGACATGCAACTGCCCGATATGGGCGGCGAGCAAATAGCCCGCTATATCCGCGACGAGGAACATTTATCAGCCTTACCTATAGTGGTGCTAAGTGCCAATGTGCGTAAAGCTGAACAACAACTGGATGGTGTACAGGTGGATGGTGCGCTGGCCAAACCTATCAACACCAGCAAGCTGGATTCAATGCTGGCGCGGCTGTTTTCACCCAGTGCAGTACGATTGCAGCAGGTAAAACCGGCCAGTGTAAGTAGTGAAAATCAGATACTGGATGTCGGCACGCTGAATGATTATATTCAGTCCCTGGGCAAAGATGCCATGAAACGCAGTGCCCAGCTATTTGCCCAATTATTGCCCGGTTATATGAATAAACTGATGGAAACCGCAGTACAGCGGCAGGAAAAAGATTTTCAGGAAGCGGCACATAAGTTAAAAGGCGCCGCTGCATCGGTTGGTTTGTTATGGGTGCAGCAACAGGCAAAACGGATGGAACAGGAACACATTAACTGGCAGGGGTTAGAGCGGCAACTGGTAGATTTCCACCTAAAAACAGAGCAGCACCTGGCTGCTCTGTCTGAGTATATTGAAAACGCTTAGCGGCTTACTTTTCCAGTTTGCCAACGAAGCGGTAGCCTTCACCGTGGATGGTGCTGATTAACTCAGGGCTTTCAATATCAGATTCGAAATGCTTACGGATACGGCGGATAGTTACATCTACAGTACGGTCATTCGGGCGTAAATCACGGCCTGTCATATGGCGGATTAACTGCTCGCGGGTGAAAATTTTACCCGGTGTATCCAGCATTAAACGCAGTGCACGATATTCGCCTTTTGGCAAACGGCGGGCAACGCCTTTTGGTGATGTCAGGTTGCGGCTGTTTTCGTCCAGGGTCCAGCCATTGAATTTAACGATGCTTTTATGCTCTTCAACCACCGGCTGAGCCACAGTACGGCTTAACAGGTTACGGGCACGGATAGTTAGCTCGCGTGGGTTAAATGGCTTGGTCAGGTAATCGTCTGCACCAATTTCAAGGCCCAGAATGCGATCTACTTCACTGTCGCGGCCGGTCAGGAAAATTAAACCGATGTTTTCGCGCTGACGCAGTTCACGGGCCAGGATCAGACCATTTTTACCTGGCAGGTTAATGTCCATGACGACCAGATTTACCTGATTTTCAGTAAGCTTCTGGTTCATCTCCTCGCCATTTACCGCCTCGATAACATCATAGCCTTCTCCCTGAAACAGGCTAACCAGATTTAAGCGGGTTACTTCTTCGTCTTCAACTATGAGAATCACAGGTGTTTGCATTGGAGTTAAACCTTATGTGAATTTTGTGAAATTTATAATACCTAAGCGTGTTATAGATGACGTCGATTTGTCAAATAATACGCAATTATAACCATCTGTCCAATTGTTAACAAGTTCTTTTGTTAACAATTAGTCGCAGCTAATGTTCCATTCGACCAAAGTAGCATCAGTTATTATTGTTTATTCCTACGCCGGGTGTGCACTTTTTACAATCACGGGGAAGTTTATCTGAATTTGAATACCAGCCCCCAAGGTGCTTTCTAACTGAATTTTGCCGTTAAGGGCCTGGGTAACCAGATTATAAACCAAATGCAAACCCAACCCACTACCACCTTCGCCGCGTTTAGTGGTGACAAAGGGATCGAAAATACGCTTTTTAATTGATTCGGGCACACCTGCGCCATTATCACTGTAGCTGAGAAAACAACGGTTATCTTTTACCTGAACCGAAATATGCATTTCGCCTTGTTCTATATGTTCGAATGCATGGATCAGGCTGTTCATAATCAGGTTAATCAGGATCTGATTGATCGGGCCGGGTTTACTATCCAGTTCGAGTTCTGCCGGGCAATCTACCAGCACCTGATGTTGTGTTTTTTTCAGGTTTGGCCGCAGTGACAGCAATACTTCATTAATAAGTTGCAGCATATTGAACTGGCGGCGGTTTTCGTTGGACTGATCGACAGCAACACGTTTAAAGCTGGAGATCAGGCTGGCTGCCCGCTCCATATTGCGGTAAATAATGCCCAGGTTTTCTTTGCTTTCAGACAAAAATCTGGCCAGCTGTGATGAGGTAAGCTTTTTTTCATCAAAGGCTTTTTGAATATCGCTCAGCTTGTCCTGTAACAGGGTTGATGCTGTAACACCCAAACCAATGGGAGTATTTACTTCATGCGCAACACCCGCCACCATCTGGCCAAGGCTGGCCATTTTTTCGGTTTCAACAATCTGATTCTGATACTGATGCAATGTTGCCAGAGTATTTAGCAGTTCCTGGTTTGATGTTTTTAAAGCTTCAGTGCGCTGGCTGATTTTTTGCTCCAGGCTTAGTGTCAACTGGCGGTTCTCCTGCTCAGCCTGTTGCAGTTTGCTGATTTGCTGTTCAATTCTGTCCAGCATGGTATTAAAAGCGCGGCTGAGCATATTGTATTCTTTGATTGGTGCCACCGGCGCACGGATCTGATAGTTTTTCTCTTTGGCTACTTTTTGCACCACACTGAGTAAGGTTTCTATCGGTGCGGTAAAGCGGCGCTGTAAGCGGGAGCTGATAAAAAAAGCGCTGATCAGGGCAGCAAGTGCGATCAGAATATCAAGCAGAACCCTGGTTTGAATATAGGAACTGAGTTCTTCCTGGCTGGCACGGATATAAACATAGCCAAGCAAGTTGCCTTGATGGCTGATTGGTTTGGTTATTTCTATATAGTTGCTACTGATCACCGGTGTTAAAAACTGTTGTATGCGATCAAATTGCACCGGGTAAGGGCCTATATCGCGCCGGTTGTAGCTGGCAAAAAAACTTAGTTCATGATTGTCGGGCTGTTTTTTATAAATATGCACATTATGCAAAATATTAACCGCAGCAAAAGAGCTTAAGCGGTTTTCTTCAATATCCGCATTGTCCTGCAAAATACTGCTGCTGGCATTAAACGCAATAATGCTGATATAACCCTCCAACTGCGATACCAGTTTTTTGCGTTGTAATTTTACATCCTGGGTGGCAGAGATAATCATGGCCAGGCACAGTGTAAGACTGCAAATCAGCATAATGACCCAAATCAATGCATTTTTAATTGAAGTGGTTTTATCTATTGCAATCATTCAGTTATCTCGACCAATTTAGCGTTAGTTTGCAGAGCAACGTCTGCATTGATGTTATGCACATTAACGGAATTTAGCAAACTGCGCTGGTAAATTTAGTAAAGCCGTTTATAGTAGAAGCACTTGTTACTTTTAGGTCTGGTTATGAGCCTGTGGGAAAGTTATAAAACGAGTATTTTTCTGTGTCATCAGGCACTGAAATGTGATGTTGACTTCGCTATTATCAGCGCACAAAACCCCGCCGGGAACGCTGAACATCCTTATCTTAATTTACGCCGCGACAAAGAGTTACAAGCCTGTCTGAATTTGCAACGTTTACCCTATCGCTCTGTAATAGGCAGTGCACCTGATTTAAGTTTTCAGGAAAAAAGCTGGATAGTGTTATGCGATAAAAGCACTGCATTACAACTGGCGCTGCAGTTTGAGCAAAATGCAATTTACTGGGTAGAGCAGGGGGAGTTATTTCTGGTGCCGGTGTTAATGCCGCAGCATGAAGAGAGCCTGGGCGCTTTTAGTGAGCGTTTAGTGCTGTTACCTGATTAGTAATTTACTGCTTAGTTATTACGTCGCTGTAATATATCCAATACAGCCTGCAGCTTCTCGCCGTGTATCACCTCCATCTGACGCCTGGTCATATTTTGCCTTATTTTTTCTGTATCGTCAGCGGGGTGCAGCAGCAGCGGCGCAAAGTCTGTTGCACATATACATACCACACCAGGCACAGACATTTGCGGTAATTGCGCTACACGGTACAACAGATTAGGACAGGCTTTTACCCGGTTCGGGTTTTGAATACAGGGCGCACTGTCTGCTGCTATTGTTGGTGTTAACCAGAACAGTAATAACACAGCAGCCAGTTTGCGCATAATACTTCCTCTAACTTTGATTCGTTGCCCGGTACACTGCAAAACCGTTGGCTTTGGCTTTTAGCGTAACCTTTTTAAACGCCTGTTGTAGTAATTCCATATACGCCAGATGGCTGTTAGCTACTATTGTCAGGCTGCCATTGCCGCTAAGCCTGGCTGAGCTTTGGCGGATAAAAGTATCAACAATACTGTAGTCGGTTTTAATACCTGTGTGAAACGGCGGGTTGCTGACAATACAATCGAACTGTTTTGGTGACTCAGGCAAACCGTCAGCAGCTATCACGGTGCCGCTAAGCTTATTTGCTGCCAGTGTGAGCTCTGTTGCTTTAACGGCTAAGCTACTGATATCAGAACTAAAAAGCTCTATTTCAGGATGTTTACGTTTTAACATTGCACCAATAACACCACAACCACAGGCAAAATCGAGCACCTTGCCCTGGCTTATGTCTGGCAGGTTATCCAGCAATAAGGCAGTGCCGATATCCAGTTTGCCATGGTTAAATACGCCGGGCAGTGAATGAAGCGTAAGGGTTTCACCTGCGGCGTTAATGGTAAAACTACTGGCCGCTACGGTGGCTAAGCGGCTGAAATCACCAAATAGTGAAAACCATAAACAGTGTTTGGCATTGTCCAGTTTATTGGCGCCCAGCCCCAGTTTTTCGGCATGGCTGGTCAGGCTTTTAATGCCGCCTTTGTTGTCACCGCAAACAAAAATTTCGGTTTTTGCACTGATAACGCTTTTCAGCTGAGCCAGTGTAAAAGCCAGTTGCTCTTTGCTTTTCGGGTAAAACAGTACAATCGTATCAAAAGTGCCGCTAAACTGCGGGCTGACATCGGTATAAAGCGTTACATTGCCATGAGCCCAACAGGCTGCTGCTGCCGCATCGGTGCTGTAGCAGCTTAACTCAAGCTCTGGTGCCAGGTAGCGTAGCTCTGTTGCCAGGCTGTCAGCCATGGGTTCAACTATTAATACCTTGCCTTTAAGATCACTGATGTTACGTAATACCAGTTGACTGGCTGTTGCTAGCATTTAGCTTTCCTTTTTAAACATCAGATCCCAGACGCCATGGCCCAAACGCTGGCCACGTTGTTCAAACTTTGTCAGCGGCCGCTGCTCTGGCCGCTCAACATAGCTATTATCGGCAGATAGATTAGTAAAGCCTTCTGCTGCCAGCATAACTTCGAGCATATGCTCAGCATAGTTTTCCCAATCGGTGGCCATATGAAATACGCCGCCAGGTTTTAATTTACGCCGTAGCAGCTGTACAAAGTCGCTTTGTACTATACGGCGTTTGTGGTGGCGTTTTTTATGCCAGGGATCAGGAAAAAACAGCTGCACCGTGTCCAGACTGTTATCAGCAATACTGTGTTCCAGTACTTCTACTGCATCGTGTTCAAATACTTTGAGGTTTTTAACCTGTTGTGCCACTGCCTCAGATAAACAGGCGCCAACGCCGGGGCGGTGTACTTCAATGCCGATAAAATCTTTTTGTGGTGCTTCTTTTGCCATCTGCACCAGCGATTTACCCATACCAAAGCCAATTTCCAGCACCTTGTGGTTATCGCGGCCAAATATTTCTGCTAATGGCAATGGATCTGGCTGATAGCTTAAACCGTAATCTGCCCAGTAAGTATCCAGCGCATGCTGCTGGCCTTTGGTCAGCCGGCCTTCACGCAAAACAAAGGAACGGATCCTGCGCATGTAGGTGGTATTTTCAGCCTGATCGTCTTGCTGCTGGCCGGTACTGTCTGTCATCTGTTGCTCCGCATAATCATTAACGGCGCGTATTATCCTTGTATTAGTGGCTTTGCTCAACCGTGATTATGGTTGGCAAGGCAAACAGGGCTGCTTATACTGCGCGCAATCTTCAACACAGGGGACTTTATGTTAGCGCAACAGGATGCAGTTTGGTTTTCAAATCAGCTGGTTAGCTGGTATCAGCAGCACGGGCGCAAAACATTGCCTTGGCAGCTTAATAAAAGCCCGTATAAAACCTGGCTTAGTGAAGTTATGTTGCAGCAAACCCAGGTGGCTACTGTCATTCCTTATTTTCAGCGTTTTACCGCACGCTTTGCCGATATTAATGCCCTGGCACAGGCGCCGCTTGATGAAGTACTGCATTTATGGACCGGGTTGGGTTATTACGCCAGAGCGCGTAACCTGCATAAAGCCGCGCAAATAGTTGCCACGCAGCATGGCGGAAAATTCCCTACTGAGTTTGCACAGGTGCTGGCATTGCCCGGCGTGGGGCGTTCAACGGCCGGTGCAGTGTTATCTTTAGCTTTGGAGCAGCACCATGCTATTTTAGATGGTAACTGCAAGCGGGTGCTTGCGCGTTTTGCGGCTATATCAGGCTGGCCCGGAGATAAAAAGGTTGAGCAGCAGCTATGGCAACTGGCAGAGCAGCTAACGCCTGAAGATACAGTAGCGGCGTTTAATCAGGCAATGATGGATCTTGGTGCTACTTTGTGCAGCCGCAGCAAACCGCGCTGTGTAGAGTGCCCGCTTAAATTAAGATGCAAAGCTGCACTGGCCGGTGAGCAGGCTTTGTACCCTGGCAAAAAAGCCAAAAAAACTCTGCCGGAAAAACAGAGTTTCTGGTTGTTATTGCAGCACGACGATAAGGTGTTGTTGTCGCAGCGCCCGGCATCCGGCCTTTGGGGCGGCTTGTTTGGTTTTATTGAGTTTGCATCTGCAGCAGAGCGCGAGCAATACCTGGCGCTAAATGCACTGGCTGTTGAAAGCAGGGAGGAACTGGCAGGCTTTCGCCATACGTTCAGCCATTTTCATTTATGGATCCAGCCACTGCGGGTAAAACTAAAACATGCTCCCGCTGCGGTGCAGGAGCAATCTGCACCGACTTGGTTTACAATACATGCCATTCCGCAGGTTGGCTTGTCGGCACCGGCAAAACAACTGTTTCAGCAGTTATTAGCTGCAATTCCGGACAAAAAGGACAAACCACTATGAGCCGTACCGTATTTTGTGAGTATTTAAACAAAGAAGCACCCGGGCTGGATTTTCAGCTGTATCCAGGCGATTTGGGTAAAAGAATTTTTAACAGTATCAGCAAAGAAGCTTTTGCACTGTGGCAGGCAAAGCAAATTATGCTTATTAATGAAAAAAAGCTGAATATGATGAATCCGGAACATCGCCAGTTTCTGGAGGCACAAATGGAAGCCTTCTTGTTTAAAGGCGAAGACGTTGAAATTGAAGGCTACAAGCCGGTAGAGAAGTGAACTTAGCTTGGCAGCCTGCTGGCGTCGTGACAACGACAGCGTTATAATTCGGATTAGAAATTTTAATCATCAGATATTAATAATCTAAGAGACATTATGGCGCGTCGCCTGCCCCCGCTTAACGCATTAAAAGCCTTTGAAACTGCCGCCAGGCACTTAAGTTTTACCAAGGCTGCAGAAGAGATGTACGTTACCCAGGCTGCTATCAGCCATCAGATTAAAGCACTGGAAGATCATCTTGGCCTGAAACTGTTTATGCGGAAAAACCGCTCTTTGCTGCTGACAGAAGAAGGCCAGAGTTATTTTCTGGATATTAAAGAGATTTTTTTGCAACTGCATGAATCTACTGAAAAACTGCTGGCGCGCGGGGCCAAAGGTTCATTAACTGTAAGCCTGCAGCCGAGTTTTGCTATTCAGTGGTTAGTGCCAAGGTTAAACCAGTTTAGTGAACAGCACCCGGATATAGATGTACGCATTAAAGCTGTTGATCTGGACGAAGGCTCACTGACCGATGACGTTGATGTGGCGATATATTATGGCCGGGGCACCTGGCGTAATTTGCATGCAGATAAACTGCACACCGAATATTTACTGCCGGTGTGTTCGCCATTGCTGTTAAACAGCTCTAAGCCATTGTCAGAACCCACGGATTTGCAATACCACAATTTATTGCATGACGGCTCACGCCGTGCCTGGAAAGCCTGGTTTACCACGCAGGGCTTTAAACATTTTAATGTTAATCAGGGGCCTATTTTCAGCCACTCATCAATGGTATTGCAAGCCGCCATTCATGGCCAGGGCGTAGCACTGGCGCATAATGTGTTAGCGCGGCCAGATATAAACTCTGGCCGCTTAATAGTGCCATTTAATCATGTGCTGATCTCCAAAGATGCCTATTATTTGGTGTGCCGGGAAAGCCAGACTGAGCTTGGTAAAATTACCGCTTTTCGCCAGTGGATGGTATCGATGGTAGAAGCAGAACAAGCCGCTTTTGCTGAGCAGCAATTCACGAATGCCGTTGCCCTTGACTAAGGTACTAATTAATACCGCTGCTGCGGCTAAAGCCCGTTTATTGCTGGCTCATGGTGCCGGCGCCGGCGCTGACAGTGGCTTTATGCAACAGCTGGCCGAGCAACTGGCAGAGCTTAATATAGAAGTATGGCGCTTTAATTTTGCTTATATGCAGCGTTTTATCGACACCGGCAAACGTAGCTTACCGGCGAAAATGCCGTTATTGCAGGCAGAATTCAGCCAGCAGATAAATAACAGCCCAACTGATTTACCGTTGTTTATTGGTGGTAAATCGATGGGGGGGCGTGTAGCCAGTATGCTAGGCCAGCATCGTAACGTAAAGGCGATATTTGCTTTTGGCTATCCGTTTCATGCACCGAAAAAACTTAACTGGCGTACTGAGCACTTTGCTACTCTGGTCAGCCCGTTATTTATTGCTCAGGGCGAGCGTGATGTTTTTGGTACAAAAGACGAGGTAGCAGCCATGCAATGGCCTGAAGTGACCATGCACTGGCTGGCAGATGGCGATCATGATTTTAAACCCAGAGTAAAAAGCGGCCTGACGCAGCAGCAACTTATTGCTGCTGCCGCGCAATTTTGTAACAGGAGCATTGATGAAATACTTTTGGCAGCTAAGTAATAGCGTCAGCGCTTTGTATGGCGGCGCAGTAGTGGGCTTAAGTGCTGTGCTGATGCATTTATGGCAAGGGCAGTTAACTGCTGAGGCTATCGCCAGGCTAATAAGCGCTTTAGCTATGCTGGCGTTTCATGCCTTAGCGCTGCTGGTGCTGGGGCTGCAGCGCACCGATGTCAAATTGGTAAAGCTGGTTGCTGTTGTCTGGCATCTGGGGTTGTGGTTTTTTGTCTGGACTATACTGGCAGGGGTGTTTGCTCTGCCGTTTTATTATTCACAGCTGGCGCCCATTGGTGGCCAGTTGCTTATTGCTGCCTGGCTGTTATTTGCTGTAAGTGCCTGGCGGCGGAGTTAACATGAAACAACTATTACTGTACTGCCGCGCTGGTTTCGAAAAAGAGTGCGCAGCTGAAATTCAGCATACAGCCGCTTTGCATAATGTATTTGGTTACTGCAAGTTAACTGCGGACAGCGCCTACGTTATTTTTGAAGCTTATGATGCGGACAGCTTAGCGCAGTTTTATCGTGATTATCCGTTTGAGCAGTTTATCTTTATCCGCCAGTGGAGCCTGCTGCTTGCCGACCTGCTTGAGCTGCCGCCGGCAGATCGGATAGCGCCGGTAATAGCTGCCGCACTTGGTGCTGAACTAAGCGGTTGTGGTGAAATAAGAGTGGAATACCCGGAAACAAATGACGGAAAAACACTATCAACTCTGGCGCGTAAACTTACGGTGCCACTGCGCCAGTCATTACGCCAGGCCGGGGTGTTGTTGCCTAAAGAGCTAAAACGCGCCCCCGTGCTGCACTTGTTTTTATTAACCGGTCAGCAGGGGTATGTCGGTTTGTCGTATCCGGAAAACAACAGCCCGCTGGAAAATGGCATTATGCGGCTGAAATTCCCCAATGAAGCACCAAGTCGCAGCACGTTAAAACTTGAAGAAGCCTTTATTCAGTTTATTCCCAAACATGAGTGGGACAAGCGTTTGTCTGGTGGCATGAATGCGGTAGATCTTGGCGCCAGCCCTGGAGGCTGGACTTATCAGCTGGTTAAACGCAGCATGATGGTAACCGCAATTGATAACGGCCCTATGGCTGAGTCGTTAATGGAAACTGGCCAGGTACGGCATTTAACGGTGGACGGTTTTAAATACGAGCCACAGAAAAAGAATAACTACTGGCTGGTATGCGACATGATAGAGCAACCACAAAGAGTGGCAGAGCGCATTGCCGACTGGTTAATTAACGGTTGGTGTCAGGAAACCATTTTCAACCTTAAACTGCCAATGAAAAAGCGCTATGAGACGGTAACAGACATTTTGCAGCAACTTGAACAGCGGTTGATAGAAGCCAGCATCAAATACCGGCTGCAGGTGAAGCACTTATACCACGATAGGGAAGAAGTTACCGTGCACATACAAAATCTGGTGCAGCGTTTCTAATAAGCTTGCGCGCCGGGTTTTACCATGTTGAGCAGAACAAGCAGCGCTGAATTAGTCAGCGCTTAATTCTGCTGTTACCCATACCAGCCGGTGGTCTGAACTGGCACCGCGTGAACCAATAAGCGGGTAAAGCGGGTCTGCTTTTACCGGCCAGAATACGCCGCTGTCTTTTAACACAAAACCGGCTTTGGAGGGCAATACGTAGTCGGCCCGCATCCGCCAATCGGCCGTGTGATAGGCTGCTTTGGGGTTATTTGGTGTATGTTCTGCGCCGCCTTTGCTGGCTGGTGGCATACTATTGTTGATACGCGGGTGACGATATAGCATGTTAATACCGCTGTTTAAGGCATGGCCTTCATTATCGGCCGAAGCGTTTTGATCTCCCAGCAACACAAAGCTGGCGTTTGCTGCTAGTCCACCCTTTTTGCCGTTGTCATCGTAAATATAGCCCGCTTTTTCTGGCGTTAAATAATCGGCCCATAAACGGATTTCGTCATGGTTACGAATGCCATTGCGGTTTTCCTCACCGTCAAATACCGGTGGTGTGGGATGGCTGGCTAATACATGCACCGTTTTGCCATTTATATTAAGCGGAATATCCCAGTGGCTTTTAGAAGAAAGCGGAAACTCGGCCCAGGCTTCTTTGCTGTACCAGGGGCTGCCATCGGCTTTTTTGGTTGGCATAAAACCCGGCATATCTTTCCATTTAAACTGCTGAAAAGTACGGACCCTGGCGGTATCTATCGGGTATTTCGATAACAGCACCATACCGTACTGACCAGGATAAAAACCATAGCCCCAGGCGTCTGCACCTATGCCTGTTGTTTTGCCATCGTTGTCTAAATCATAAGGGCTGGGTTGGCCGGTATTTACTGTATTGTAGTAAAAGTAAGGATAGTTAATCGCCTCAGCTGTGCCTTGCGGTTTGTTCAGGTAGTTTTTGATAAAAGCTTGAATACCTTTATTACTATCGGCGATGTAGTCAAATTCATTCAGTAACAGCACATCCGGACGCACCAACTGGATAATGTTAGCAATATTACGAATTTGCGGCTGGCTATCGGTTTGCAGTAATTCTGCCAATATAGCCGGGCCGCCATTCTGGCCTTCAGGCAGGTAATTTTGCGCTTCCATACTGACATTAAAAGTAGCGAAGGTAACTTCGGTGGCGTGCATATTTAAAGACACTCCAAGGCTGATTAAAGCACTAAAACTGAGCGAGGATAAAAGTTTTTTCATTAGATGAAAGTAAGTAAATCAGACAGGCTGATAGCATAAAGTGCTGGCGCAACAAAAACCAGTAAATGGATGAAAACACTGAGTAAGTCGGTTTTTTAGCCAATTTCGGCCAGCATAGTGCGCAACTCAGACCAGCTATGTTACACTTATATGGCAACCGCCTAAGACAATGAGAGGAGCTAAAAGTTCCCATAAATCGGATTGGCGTAAGAAAAGTGTAATATGGTTTAGTTACCATTGTCTCCCAAATTGAAAGCAGCATCTGTATTCAAATGGATTTAGATAAATACCTACAACTACCAGGTGAAAAAACGATATGAAAATTAAAAATATAGCTTTGGCTGTCGCGCTCTCTATGGGCATGGCAAACGTTGCGTTTGCTGATACATCATCGGCAATCCGCGGTGTGATTAACAGCCCGCAAGGCTCTCCTGCTGCTGGTACCAAAATAACAATTTTACACGTACCATCAGGTACCAGCCGTCAGGCTGTTGTAAACGACAGTGGCGTTTTTAATGCTTCAGGGTTGAGAGTCGGCGGTCCTTACCAGATTATCGTCGATTCAGATGTGTATGCTGATACTGTAATTAATGATGTATACCTGACATTAGGTGAGACTTTCCAATTCCAGCGCCAGTTAGAAGCATCGAATATTGAAAGAATTCAGGTCGCAGGTACTGCCATTTCCAGTTTAACGGGTGACACTGGTCCAGCGGTGCGGTTTGATAGCTATGCTCTTGAAGTTGCACCTTCAGTTAACCGTGATATTAAAGATGTAATCCGTATTGACCCTCGCATTTATATTAATGAGACAAACGCCAGCTCTGTGCAATGTGCTGGCGGCAGTCCACGTTCTAACAGTTTGACTGTCGATGGCGTTCGTATGAACGACAACTTTGGTTTAAATAGCAGTGGTTACCCAACAGAGCGTATTCCATTTTCGTTTGATGCTATAGACCAGGTTGCGGTTGAGCTTGCTCCGTTTGATGTTAAGTATGGTGGTTTCACCGCCTGTAATATCAATGCAGTTACAAAGTCGGGTTCAAATAAAGTTAGTGGTAGCGTTTTTGTTGATTACACCAATGACTCGATGAAAGGTGATAAGTTAGAGGGTGATAAGCAGGACTTGGGGTCTTACAACGAAAAGCGCTACGGTGTTAATGTTGGCTTCCCGATAGTGCAAGATAAGTTGTTTGCTTTTTTTGCCTATGAAAAATTAGAGGGCTCAGAAATATTCGATTATGCACCGTTAGCGAACGGCCGTGTAACACAAGCCCAGATAGATGAAATTATTTCAATTTCAAAAGATATTTATAATTATGATCCTGGTTATGCGATTCCAAGCATGCCAGTTAAAGACGAAAAAATACTGTTGAAAGTTGATTGGAACATCAATGACCTGCATCGTGCCAACTTCACTTATAACTATAATGATGGTTATTCTATAGCCCAGTCTGATGCGGGCTCTGATCGTCTGTCTTTATCCAATCACTTTTACGAGCGTGGAGCTGAGCTTAATGCTTATGTAACGTCTTTGTATTCAGACTGGACACCTGATTTTTCTACCGAAGTACGTATTGGCTACTCAGAGTTGCGTAATCGTCAGGTATCAATAGATGCTGCAAGTGGCTTTGGTGAAGTGCAAATCCTTGGTGTGAATGGCACCACTATATATCTGGGGCCGGATGATTCGCGTCAGTCTAACGTTTTAAATTACGATAACCTGTCTTTCAAACTGGCTGGTACCTATTATCTAGACGATCATGAACTGTATTTTGGTTATGAATATGAGAACTTAGATGTTTTCAACTTATTCGTTCAAAACAGTGTTGGTCAGTACCGTTTTGCTGGTATCGACGCATTCAGAAATGGTTTAGCAAGAGCCTATTACGGTAATGCTTCATCGCATAATCCGAATGATGCTGCTGGTGAATTTAAATATAACATTCATACAGTTTATGCTCAGGATAAATATCGTTTACCTAATGCAGACGTAACTGTTACAGCGGGTTTACGCTATGACTGGTATACCAGTGACAGCGTACCTACCTATAATGCTAATTTTGAAAACCGCTACGGTTATTCTAACCAGCAAAACCTGGATGGAAAAAGTTTATTACAGCCTCGTTTAGGCATTAACTGGGTAGCCACGGAGCAATTAGAAGTTCGTGGTGGCGCGGGCCTTTACTCTGGTGGTAATCCGAACGTTTGGATATCAAATAGTTACTCAAATGACGGTATTCGGAATATTCAGGTTAACCGGACAAATATGCAACTGTTAGGCCCTGATGCTGTTGCCCTGATTGGTGAAGGTCGTCCTGGGTATGATATACCTCAAGCGTTGTATGATGCAGTTGGTTCCGGAACAGCTGACTCTACTACTAACGTAACTGACCCGGATTTCAAGATACCATCTGAGTGGAAATATGCTTTAGGCGGTACATACAGCTTTGATAGCGGTTATGTAGTGTCAGCAGATCTATTACATAGCAGAAAGAAAAACTCTGCAATTATCAAAGACCTGTCGCTAGATCAAACCGGTACTGCGCCAGATGGCCGTCCAGTATATACGTCCAGACGTGGTTCAAATAATGATTTCCTGTTGACGAACCGCAAAGGTAACGATGCCCGTTCTACGGTGTTCTCATTGTCAGGTTCTAAGTCTTTTGATAACGGCGTAGATGTTGCGTTAGCCTATGCTTACACAGACGCTAAAGATGTGCATCCGATGAACAGTTCTGTGGCATTTTCTAATTACCACTTTGTCTCTACTTCGGACACTGAAAATTTAGCTTTAGCAACATCTGACTATGAGATTCCACATCGTTTTACTCTGAATCTGACCTATGCGCATGAGTTTTTTGCAGGTTACGAAACTCGTTTCAGCTTGTTCGGTCAGGTTGTGAAAAGCAATTCATATGGCTATACCTTTGACCGCTCAAGTTCAGGTCTAGGTTTTAACGATGCTAGCCGTCAGTTGCTTTATGTTCCAACATTAAATGATAGCAAGGTAGTATTTGCTTCAGCGGAACATGAAACCAATTTTAATAACTGGGTCGCTGAGCAAGGTCTTGAAGGTTACCGCGGAAGCATAATGCCACGAAATGCTCTTAGCGGCAGCTGGTGGAATAAGTTTGATATTCGTGTTGAGCAACAGTTCCCAGGCTTTACTCCAGAGCATAAAGGTAGTGTTTACTTCGTGATGGAGAACGTTGGTAATTTCCTGAATGATGATTGGGGTATTGTCAAAGAAGGTAGTTCACAGACATCAGCTGTTACCACCAGCATTAACGCTAATGGTCAATATGTATACACCTTTAACCAGCCAACAGCTGAAAACCGCCGTATTGAACCTTCCCTGTGGGAAGTTCGGGTTGGTTTAAACTATAAATTCTGATCTGTTTAATAAATAGTAAAGTTAAAATGCCAGTCGCCCGACTGGCATTTTTTTATTCCTTAATCAGCGCTTTTTAGCGATAATCAGCAGCTTATTTCTGCAAAAGTGAACGTGTCAGTGGGAAAAAATACTATTATCGCAATTGCCGGTGCTTCTGCATCAGGCAAAAGCCTTTTTGCTTCAACGGTATACCAGGAACTGGTGGCTGAACTGGGCGGTGAGCGTATCGCAATTTTGTCGGAAGATGCCTACTACCGCGATCAGAGCCATTTGTCGTTTGAGCAGCGCACGTTAACCAATTATGACCACCCGGCAGCCTTTGAGCACGAGTTGCTCGCAGCACATTTGCGCGCACTACGTGCCGGTAAAGCAATACAAATGCCGCAATACAGTTATAAAAACCATACCCGTACTGAAGAAACTATAACAGTACAGCCTGCAAAAGTGATTTTGGTTGAAGGTATTTTGCTGCTAACTGATGAGCAGTTAAGAGAGCAGTTTGATATTACAGTATTTATGGATACGCCGCTGGATGTTTGCCTGTTACGGCGTATAAAACGTGATTTAGAAGATCGTGGCCGCAGTTTAAGCTCGGTAACCGAGCAATATGAAAACTCTGTGCGCCCGGCGTTCTTCGAATTTATTGCACCTTCCAAGCAGCATGCCGATTTAGTGGTTACCCGTGGCGGTAAAAATCAGATTGCTATCGATATAATAAAAGCAAAAATCCGCCAGTTGCTGGCTGAATAATAATCAGGGAATAACGTATGATGGGATTAGTGGGCATTGTAGCCCTGTTACTGGTGGCGTATGCGGCTTCTGCCAATCGTAACCGTATTAACTGGCGTACCGTGGGCGGTGCTTTTGCTATTCAGTTGGCAATAGGTGCCTTTGTATTGTATGTGCCTTTTGGTCAGGACGTGCTGTATAACATTTCGCAGGTAGTGGCCAATGTGATTGGTTATGCCAACGCCGGTATTCAATTCCTGTTTGGTGATTTAGGCAGGTTCTCGCAAGGCTTTATTTTCGCTATCCATGTACTGACTATCATTATCTTCTTCTCGTCATTAATTGCTGTACTGTATCACATTGGCATTATGACCTGGGTTATCCGCATTATTGGTGGCGGCTTACAAAAGTTGCTGGGTACCAGCCGGCCGGAGTCTATGTCGGCGGCGGCCAATATCTTTGTTGGTCAAACTGAGGCGCCGTTAATAGTACGGCCTTTTATTCCTACTATGACCCGCTCTGAACTCTTTGCCGTGATGGTTGGTGGTTTAGCGTCTGTTGCAGGCTCAGTACTGGCTGGTTATGCTGGTTTAGGTATTGAATTAAAGTATCTGATTGCAGCCAGCTTTATGGCTGCACCGGGCGGCTTTTTAATGGCAAAGTTAATTTTGCCGGAAACAGAGCAACCTAAAAACGAGTTAACTGAAATCAGCGCTGACAAGCCACATACTAATGTTATTGATGCCGCCGCTGCGGGTGCCTCCAGTGGTATGCAACTGGCGCTGAATGTCGGTGCTATGTTGCTGGCCTTTGTCGGTTTAATTGCATTAGTTAACGGCTTAGTAGGTGGTATAGGTGGTTGGTTTGGTAAAGATGATTTAACGCTGCAGCTGATTTTTGGTTATGTGTTCCAGCCGCTGGCATTTATCCTCGGCGTATCCTGGGATGAAGCACGGCTTGCCGGTAGTTTTATCGGTCAGAAGCTGGTAATCAATGAATTTGTCGCATACCTCGATTTTGTGCAGGTGAAAGAGCAGTTAAGCGCTCATACGCAGGTGATAGTAACTATTGCCCTGTGTGGTTTTGCTAACTTTTCTTCAATTGCTATTTTATTAGGTGGTCTGGGCGGTATGGCTCCAGGGCGCCGGGCTGATATTGCTGAACTGGGTTTAAAAGCCCTGCTTGCAGCAACATTGGCTAACTTAATGAGCGCTGCTATTGCAGGGTTCTTTTTTTCCTTAGGCTAAAAACAGGTCTTTTATATGACACAGCAAGTTCCAACGTTAGATATAAGACGGTTTGCCACCGACAAAGATAACTTTGTTGCCGAAATTGGCAAGGCCTACACTGAGTTTGGATTCTGCGGCATTAGCGGCCATGGTATTTCAGATGAAGTGGTAGCAAATACTTACAAAGCGATTAAGCAATTTTTCGCTTTACCAAATGAGGTTAAAGCGAAATACCATAAACCTGGCCAGGGCGGTGCGCGTGGTTACACCGGTTTTGGTGTAGAAAAAGCCAAAGACTCTAATCATCCGGATTTAAAAGAGTTCTGGCATGTTGGCCGTGAACTGAATGGCCCGGCGCCACATCCGAGTTTGTACCCTAATGTCTGGCCAACCGAAGTGCCGGGTTTTCAGCAGGCCACTTATGCTCTCTATGCTGAACTGGAAAAGTTAGGTAATCGTGTGCTGGAAGCGTTAGCCCTGTTTCTGGGGCAGGAGCAAAGTTACTTTGCCGATAAGGTGAATTACGGTAACTCTATTTTGCGGCCTATTCATTATCCACCGATTAAAGACACCAGCACCCAGTCTATTCGTGCGGGCCAGCACGAAGATATTAACCTTATCACCCTGTTGGTGGGGTCGAATGAGGCCGGTCTGGAAATTTTGCGCCGCGATGGCAGCTGGCTGCCGGTTACTACGATTGAAGGCACTATAGTGGTGAATATCGGTGATATGCTGCAACGTCTGACCAACCATGTATTGCCATCGACAACGCATCGGGTGGTTAACCCGGCTGGTGCAGCCGCAGGTGAGCCACGTTATTCAATTCCGTTTTTTATGCATCCGAACCCGGATTACGTAATAAAAACTCTGGATAGCTGTATCAGTGCCGACAGGCCTAATCGCTACCCGGAGCCGATTAACTCTAACGACTACTTAATGCAGCGTTTAGAAGAGATTGGTTTGCTGAAAAAGGCTAAATACTAGGCATCTTGCTTAGTATTTGCCCGAACGATATAAAACGACACAAAATGTGCATTTTCACAGTTGACTGGTTTGATAAAGTCGCTATACTGCACGCCATGTTAACGCAGTAGCGAAGACATAACGCAGATGTGGTGGAATTGGTAGACACGCAAGCTTCAGGTGTTTGTGCCCACAAGGCGTGAGAGTTCGAGTCTCTCCATCTGCACCAAATAAACCGGCTAAGGCCGGTTTTTTTGTGCCTGCAATCCATGCAGGCATCCCTTCGGGACCAGCCTTCGGCTGTCCAAAAGCGCTCCTGGCGCTTTTGTGTTTTTATCATTCCTGGTAAAAACCTGCTGCGCAGGCCAGCTTTAGATTCTATCGTTTTAGTTCTATACGGCGGATAAAGTCATCCACCAGCATGTCATAGAGTTTATTACCCAAATATAAATCCTCTACACCATCATCAATATTAGGGTTGTCGTTTACTTCTATAACGTAAACTTTGTCACCGTCTTGTTTTACATCTACGCCATATAAACTATCGCCGATAGGCGCGCAGGCACGGATAGCGGCATCCAGCACATGTGCAGGCACTTCTGTAATAGCACAGGTACTAAAGCCGCCACTTTCCGTTTTGGCTTTGCCATGTTTATAGATTTGCCAGTGGTTGCGTGCCATAAAATATTTGCAGGCAAAAATAGGCGTACCGTTCAGTATCCCTATACGCCAATCGTACTCGGTAAAGGTATAACGCTGAGCCAGAATAATTGCGCTTTGTTCAAACAGGGCTGTAAGCTGCGAACGTAGTTCGGTCAGGGTTTTTACTTTTACCACCCCACGGGAAAAACTGCCATCAGGAATTTTCAGCACCAGTGGTAAGCCCAAAGTATCGGCTGCACGCTCTAAGTTATCTTCGTCCTGCTTAAACAGCATAATGCCATCGGGCATAGGCACCTTATGCTGTTCGAACAACGTTTGTAAATAGACTTTATTACCACAACGTAATATTGAATTTGGATCATCAATTACCGCCAGGCCTTCACGTTCAGCTTTTAATGCCATATGAAAGGTATGATGATTGACGGCGGTAGTTTCGCGAATAAATAAGCCGTCGAACTCTGCCAGCCGGTGTATATCTCTGGCGCCAATTTGCTCGGTGTCCATAGCAGCCTTTTTAGCCGCCTTACTAAACAACTCCAACGATCTAGGTGTACACGGCGGAAACTTCTCTTTCGGATCAACCAACACTGCCAAATCATATTTATATTTACGGTTAGTCGGCTCTACCCGCCAGATCTTATGGCTGTAGCGTTCTAAGGTGTTGCCAAATAAGCTCTGCTCCTGTTCGTTCAGCTTATGCACGCTGCCTATCTTCAGCGTTTTTACCTGCCAGTTAACTTTCTTTTGCAGTTCAACGCGCAATATAGGTACTGAAAAGGCGTCAAACAGATAGCGGGCCACCTTTTTCAGTGCTTTATGCTCAGTTTCACCAAAGTAAATATTAAAAATAAGCTGCGTGCTGCTTTCATCAACTAAGGCTTTGTTTAGCTGTGTCAGAATAGTGCCTGGGATTTCTTCGGCAATATCGGCTATTTCGTGGCGGTTAAATTTATTAAAGGCCCGGACAGAAGGTACCACATGGTGGCCGCGCGCTTCTGCCAGTAATGAACAGTAGTAGCCGCTTCCCAGGTATTGCGCCTGGCGGCATAAGTTAATAACCCGGGTACGTTGTTTATTTTTAGCCGACCATTTCAGATAGGCTGGCAATGTCATTACGCCATCATACTGATGAAAAGGTGCCCAATCCTGAGCTTTGTCAACTACGATAATCAGTTTGGCCATTGCCACTCCTATAATTTTGCTAAAGCATGTCGTGATGCCAGATAAAAAGACAGTGAAGAAAATTGCACCACAACAGTTAAATTTCTTGTTTGCTTTTCATTCGTTTAGCTGTTGTTATCCTAAACTTAGTTAAAAATCAGCCAAAGGCAATAATGACTTTAACAACAGTATTAAACAGCGATTCATCCGGTCTGACATGCAGATATGCAACTGCCGGAGATATTTCAGCACTAATGACGTTAGAGCAGAAGTGCTTCACAACTGATCGTATTAGTTTACGCAGTTTCAGGCGTTTTATCGCTGATAACCGCAATGACTTGCTGATCGCCGAACAGGCTGGCCAGTTAGCGGGTTACTTTCTGCTTATATATAGAAGAGGCACCAGCCTGGCGCGGCTTTATTCTCTGGCGGTAGATCCTGTTTATCGTAAGCAGGGGGTGGCTGAATTTCTTATGCTAAATGCAGAAAAAACTGCAGCTGCCAGGCGCTGCGTCTTACTGCGTTTAGAGGTACGCTACGATAACACTGCTGCAATTAAACTGTACCAGAAACTGAATTATCATGAATTTGCTATTAAGCATGACTTCTACGAAGATCACTCTGATGCTATTTGCATGCAAAAACAAATTATTCAGTTTGATAGTGCCTCTCTAAGCCGACAAGTACCCTATATCCCGCAAACTACGCCTTTTACTTGCGGCCCGGCTTGCTTACTAATGGCTTTTAATTACTTTCAGCCCGGTAAGTTCGATCCTGCTGCGTTGGAAATAGACATCTGGCGCGAGGCTACAACTATTTTTATGACCTCGGGTCATGGCGGTTGTGGGCCCAGAGGCCTGGCTTTAGCTGCCCATAGCCGTGGGTTCGCGGTGGAGATTTTCCTAAATAAAGAGGGGCCTTTATTTACTGACACTGTGCGCAGCGAAGTAAAGAAAGCTATTTTGCTACGGGTACACGATTCATACCGGCAAAAGGTTGAACAAAGTGGCATTGTGTTGCATCGCTCTGAGCCCGGTATCAGCAAGATAAAACAGTTACTACAGGATGGTGCTTTGTTGCTGGTATTAATAAGCACCTGGCAGTTTGATAAAAGCAAAGCGCCGCATTGGGTGGTGGTATGCGCAGTAGATGAACATTTTGTCTATATTAATGATCCAGATACTGAAGATATCCCCTGGCTGTCTGCAGCAGAGCGGCAGTACATCCCGGTAGAGCACAGCGTGTTTATGAAAGCTTTTAGTTATGGCAAAAACCGGCTTAAGGCTGCTGTAGTTATTCGAGAGGCTAAAAAGTAGCGTGTTTTGTTTGCTTTTTTACCACTTTGTACGGTTTTTCTGCGAACGATCTTAAAAACATAAGTTTTCTCAAATAACCGCTTGCAGGTATCCCAAAAGGCCCTATAATGCGCGCCATGCCACGGGGTAGCGCTGATGCGGTGCTTCGGGTGAGTTAAAACGGGCCGCAAAAATCTTTTAAAAAGACGCTTGACAGCCTCTGTTAAATCACTAAAATGGCGCCCTCGCTTCACGGTGGTGGTTAACACGGTGAAATGAGATAAAAAGTCTGGTGTGACGATGTGTTTTTGCATTAAGAATCATCGTCACGCTTGACTTAAAAACTGGGAAGGGTAATATACGCCTCCCGCTTTGAGAGTTCAAAGCACGCTCTTTAACAATACGCAATCAATCATCTGTGTGGGCACTTATGATGGATTTCACAAAAATGAAATTTATCGGTT
>NZ_JAGPNM010000001.1 GCF_018831085.1 Rheinheimera oceanensis | reverse complement strand
AAATTAAGCGAACCGTGCCGTTCAACAGGCGTTTAGCCGTCACTGAACTACGTGCCGGATAAAACGCTAAAGCGTTACAAGTCATAAGGAATGTCGTGCATGGAAGACCCCTATGAAATATTTCGTGTTCTTATCAAATTTATGGATGAGAGGTATGTTGACTCATTCTTAAATGATGGTCTCTTATTCATGAATAACATTGACTATTTCAGAAGCTACGAGGATGCAGATGTAGCACTTCGCGGAGATATTCACGAAGGTTTAGCTGCAAGCTATAAAGCTGAGGGACTCACAATCTCGCTCGGTGATCACGTTTTGGAAGGAGCTGTAGGTAAAGTAGATCTGCGCTACAACCATGAAGGTGACATTAACATTTACAGCATGACCAAGATCAGTGACGGAAACATATTGGAGGCAGGTGATTCCGGCCTTTCCCTAAACAATAAGTTTGTAAAATTTGGTAATCGGGCAGTTGTCATAGGTGGTTCAAACATTATCGAGTTTGATAATAGGTTAAGAAACGCTCTTGCTAAAGATCTAAATATATACACCCTACGAGAAGACAATGTGCTTGCAAAGCAGGTTTCGTATTTGAGCCGTGAAGAACATCATGGCCAAATGGACGTATTCGATAAATTTTCTGACTACTCATGGCAGCACGAGTGGAGAATTGCATTTAAGCAAAAACATGCAGCAGGGCCATATCCTTTAAAAATTGGTAATCTATCAGATATTGCAAGCGTATTTGAAACTGATTCTTTGATTCGGGAGCCTTTAAAACTTGTGCCAAGCAACTTGTAACAAGCGCATGTTGTCGGACTTTTTTCCGCTGCGCTCCAAACTAGCCGAAAATGCGGACATTATACGGCGGGCCTAATATGCCCACTTTTGACCCAAAGCCGACGTTTGTTTAGAAACTGCCAAATCAAGTGTTTAATCGAAGAAAATAAGTGCGAATACAATTGAAATTTGTTTAATAGGTTTGAGATGGTTGATACGAACGAAATAGAAATAGCTGCCCCTAAATCAGATGAGCACATATTGACCTCACTTGAAGTTTCTTCTGGTGCACCAGTATCGCAATTAGACTATCTCAAACTATTCAGCGCTGACACTTGGGAAGATCTGACGCTAGAGCTGGTGACACACTGGAAAACCCAATATTCGCGTGTAGTCCGTTGTGGTGCAGGCGGTGATAAGGGAAGAGACGTGATCGCCTATTCAAACAAAGCCCCTAATTTATGGGAAAATTTTCAGTGCAAGCATTACAGTAATAAGCTTAATCTGGCGCAGGGTTTATTGGAGATAGCGAAGGTCATTCATTACGCTCATCTGGGCGAATTCACTATTCCAGCCCATTATTACTTTGTTGCTCCCCAGGGCGTATCCAATGACTTACTAAAGCATCTTAATGACCCAGGCAGGTTAAAGACTCAGCTCCTATCTAGATGGGATAAGGATTGTAAGAGTAAAATCACAACTAAGAGAGATGATGATATTGCGCTTACAGACGAATTGCGCGCCTTCATTGACACCATCGATTTTAGTATCTTCGATCATCTGCCACCAATTAAGATAATTGAACTGCATTCAAAAACAGAATTCCATGCGAAGCGTTTTGGTGTTCAGGTGAAAAAAAGGCCCAGATTTGAATCTCCGCCCGAAGTGCTGTCTGATAATGAAGTTGTTTATACAAATGAACTTTTAAATGCTTTTGCTGATGCTGAAGGCGTATCAGAGTTTAAGGCAGCGTCCTTAGTGGTCGGAAGTGACTATAAAGAAGAATATGATAGTGCTCGCAAAAACTTCTATGCTGCAGAGGGGCTTGAGAAATTTTCCCGTGATTGGCTTCCTGAAAACTCATATGATGACCTTGTGGAAGAATGTTATGAGGCTGTTTCAGCAACAGTTAGAAGCAAGTATGAAAATGGTTATGTGCGCTATTTGGAGACCAATGCACATGCAACCAAAATTACATATGATTCACACCCCCTGAGACCGTACATAAAAATTCAGGATAAAAAGGGAATGTGCCATCAGCTAGTTAACTCAAGTCGTATTAAGTGGGTCAAGGAGGAAAGTTCATGAAGGAACGCTATCAGAGCTTTAATAGCCCGATTGAGCTTGGCACACGAATTTGCTTGATGTTGACGGCTTTGAATTCACAGCAGAGCTTGGATGACTTGGTTTTACTAGATTATGCCTTGCTCTACTCAAATGAGTTCGATGGCCCAGATAATTTGCATCCTGCATTGCCAAATCATGTAGCAGAAATTGCTCACCGCAGGGAAATGCTCCCAAAGGCTATAGATTTTCTTTTGAAAAGGGGGTTGATACGTTTGGCTGTCAAGCCTGATGGTCATTACTACGAAAGCAATCAAAGCACTATTGAATTTGTATCATGTCTTCAGTCACCGTATTACAAAAAGGCATGGATTAGATTGAACTGGATTCACGATAACAAGCAGCGCATTGTTAATACGAAAATTACAGAGCTGGCGAAGAGTTTTGCATGATTATTAAAAAGCTAGAAGTAAAAGGCTCAGGAAAAGAGACAGCATCTGTTGAGTTTGAAGCTGGTCTTAATGTAATTGCTGGTGCTTCAGACACTGGTAAGTCGTACATAACTAAGTGCTTTCAATTCATATTTGGATCGGAGCAGCCTCCAAAGCAAATTGAGCAGTCTAAGGGATACACTCATCTCGAAGTTACAATTGAGCTGAACGATGGCAAACAGGTTCTCTTGTCGAGAGAACTTGCAGAGAAGGCAGATGTTACTCTTACTGAGCTCAACAATAATAACCTTGTGACCGTATTGAAGCCGAACCATAAGGGGAACCCAAACCTATCCAGCTATTTTTTAGATCAAATAGGGCTTGATAATAAAACATTAGTTATGGGCCTGGAACGCATGAAGCCATCCTCACTAACCTTGAGGATTTTCGAGAAAATACTATTGGTTGACGAAGAGCGAATTATTTCGGAAAGCTCACCATTCGGTAAAGGACAGAATACGGAAAAAACATTAGAAACATCATTTATTAAAACTTTGCTAACCGGTGAAGATGACTCGTCAATATTGGCGTGCAGGGAGGAGAGGGATTCCAAAGAAAAAATTGGCAGGAAGATTGAGAACCTCCAAGAGTTTTTGGATCGTTTTTTCCCTCAAGAAAAGGATAGTGAGAATACTTTGGAACAACTGGACACTGCTCTTGATCAATTAGAAAACGCGTACGAAGAAGCAGATCGAGAATTAAATGAGCTTGTTCAGGCTAATGACAATATTGTGAGAGAAAGAAATCATGCTAAGCAGCAGGTTATGGCCATCTATGAGAAACTAGCCGACGACAATGTGCTTTATCAAAGATTTGGAATGCTGGAAAATAAATACCTGTCTGATCGTGAACGGCTAGAGGCTAACTCCGAAGCAATTGTTTATATGGAGCATCAACGTTTTGCAAACTGCCCACTTTGCGGCAGCGAAATTATCGAACAGGATGATGTTGATTTAGACGTAATTGTGCAGGCCAACATTGCTGAGATTAGGAAGATTGATGTTCATCTCAATGATTTAAACTCTACCCAAGAGTCTGTACAGTCAGCCATTGATGCAAACAGGAAGAAATTGGAAGAGATGGAGATGGAGGTTAAAAGGCTGGATGAAATTTTAGCCCAGAATATAGTACGTAAGTTCAATGAAAACCGCGCTGTAATGAAGCAGCTTGATTTGGTCCGTTCCAAATTCAGAACAGAGCGTGATCAAGAAAAGAAACGACAGGAAATATTCGAGGAAATTGGAAAGCTACAAGTAGAGCACGGTAAAATCTCAGATAGTTATAAGTTTCCCGACTTCTCAAAGCAGGTAGTTGAGCTGGGCAATGAAATATCAAAAATATTGAAAAGATGGGGTTTCCCAAATGGTGACAAAGTCATTTTTGATATAGCAGCTAGAGATATTGTGATCAATGGTAAGCCTAGAAGTCACTATGGGAAAGGATATCGTGCAATTTGTTTTTCTTCAATTCTGCTCGGCTTGATGGAATATTTGTTTCCAAAGGGGCGTCATCCTGGCTTTGTGATTTTTGATTCGCCTTTAACCACCTATAAAAAACAAGACGAAAGCCAAGAAGCATCAAATAATGAAGTATTCATATCAAATAATTTGATCTACGCATTTTACCGTGATTTATGTGATTACTATTCTGGCAAGCAGTTAATCGTCTTGGACAACCAAGAACCTGACGAGGATTTACACCAATCCATGAATTACATTCATTTTTCAGGCAACGATAGTGTTGGGAGATATGGTTTTTTTCCTTTGCTGCAATCTAGCATAAAGAACTGATTGAACGAGGGCTTAGTTTGTCTACGCCAAGGTCCTCCATTAGCCAAACTCTGACATAGAGATAATCATGCATATCACGTATAAAAAGCGCAAACACTCGGAAAAATTTTCCGCTTCGATCTAAATTGTCCGCTATTGCGAGTGTTAATGTCCGCTTTTCGCTCATAGCAGACATTTTATCCAAAACTAAATTGTACATCTGCGTCAGGGCCAATTTCTAATATTAGAATTAGATGAAGATGGTTTTATTCAACCCTCTTCATCTGCTATCTCAAGAAAATCCCCGATATCACATTCCAGGTATTTGCATAGCGTTTCAAGCGTCTCAAAGTCGATACGCGTTGTTGTCTCGTGATATAGCCGGGTCAAGGTACTGCGGTTAATCCCTGTATCCCTCATCACATCTGTAACTTTCAGTTTCTTTGCGCCAAGTAGCGCGGAAAAGTTGCATTTTATCACTTTAAAGCACCTAAATGATTCTCAAAAGATACAAAATGAGCTTGACAAGTACCTTCTGGGTGTAATAATGTGTCTCTAGAGAAGCAAAAATGCCTTCTTAAGAGGAGTTATAAGTATGGCACAAACCTACCTGACTACGGAAGAGTTGTCGAAACTCATTAAGTACGATGCGCGAACTATTCGTGAAACGCTTAAAGATAGAGTGTTACATGAGGGCGTGCATTACATCCGTCCTTTTGGTGGCCGTAAGATTTTGTATATCTGGGAAGCCATTCAAAAAGACATCAGTAAACCTCAATCGAGGACTTTCATCCCAATGGCAAACGGAGGTATAGCACATGGGTAGTTTAAGAAAACGGGATTCCGGCGCATTACAGCTGGATTTCAGATACATGGGCGTGCGCTGCCGCGAACAAACAGCTTTGCCTGACACACAGGCAAATCGCAAAACGCTGGAGAAACTACTGCAGAAAATCGAGGCCGAAATCTTGTTGGGGACCTTCGTGTACAGCAGCTATTTTCCCAACAGCAAAATGGTGGCGCGGTTTGAAAAGCAGCAACAGCGCTTGCTCGCCGGCAATAGAGCAGAACGTTTGCCTACCTTTGAAGAGTTCGCCGTGATTTGGCTGGATGAAATGCAGGTGAGCTGGCGCGATTCGTACCGTAAGACAATGGCCATCTTGGTAGGGAACCGGCTTATCCCACACTTTGGCAAGATGGAGGTCGACCACATCACTAAGGCTGATTTGATCCAATTTCGCGCCACACTCGGCAAAGTTCGTCGCGAAAACGGAGAGCAGATTTCAGCAGGTTACATTAACCGTCATCTGAAAGTTGTCCAGATGATCCTAAGCGAAGCAGCCGACCGCTATCAGTTTACTGCGCCCAAACGGTTAAAACCACTGAAAGTACAGAAAAGTGACGTTGACCCGTTCACGTTGGATGAAGTGAATGCCTTCTTACAACATGTGCCGCAGAAATTTGCCGACTACTTTATTGTGCGGTTTTTTACCGGGATGCGCACCGGTGAAATCGATGGCCTGAAATGGCGGTTTGTGGATTTTGACCGTGGCATGATTCTGGTGCGGGAGACCTGGGTTATCGGGCAGGTGGGATACACTAAAAACGATGGCTCGCAGCGTGAAATTCGCATGTCGCAGCCAGTGCGTGATGCACTGAAGCGGCAATTCAAACACACTGGCGATGGAGAGTTTGTATTCGCCACCCGAAATGGCACCCCGTTTAACCATCGCAACATAACCCAACGAGTTTGGTATCCCACGCTAAAAGCCTGTGGCCTTAGAGAGCGGGTGCCATATCAGACCCGTCATACCGCCGCCACGCTCTGGTTGGGTGCGGGTGAAAACCCTGAATGGATTGCCAGGCAGATGGGGCATACCACCACAGAAATGTTATTCCGTGTGTATAGCCGCTATGTGCCCAACCTGACGCGTCAGGACGGCTCGGCGTTTGACCAGCTGTTAAAAGCCCATCGCAAAGGAGATAAAGCATGATCCAGATTGAACATTCACCCATCTTCCGGCAGCAGTTACTCGACAACACGTTTAGAAAGAAGGTGCGGCAGTTCACGCTGCACCTGGTCACCGTGCTGCAGATAGACCCCCATGGGCGCCAACTCGCTGCATTTATTTGCCCGGGGGAGCCTCATGACAATACTGAGGTGGTTTATAACTGGGTTAAACAACAATGCTGCTGCGTCAGCTGTGTGCGAGAAGTCGAGTTTAAGGCGCTGCAGCGTAACTTTGTGCGTTGGCTGCTAGACCATGATGTGCCTATGGGAGACATGCAATGAGCGATTTAACCTTTTTATACTCCCCCATCCATATTTGGCTGGGGAATTTTATCACGTCTGAGCAGGTGGCAGAGTCCAACCGTGTTAAGCAAATTAAAGGTATACACCAACGCTTTTTATATCCGTACACGCGCCAGGGCCGCCATGGTTTTCAGCAGCTGTACAGCGTTGAGCAGCAGGCGTTTTGCCAAATGCTGGCTCATCAAGGTTGTATTGCCTCTGCGTTGCTTTTTGGGTTTAGCCTGTCTGCTGATTATCGGGTTAGCCGCCGTATCATTTGCATTCAAAATGCTTACCAGTATGCGTTTTTGGGGATGGAGGGATTACTGGAATGCTCTGAGGAAAGCGGCTTTTTAGATGAGATAGAGCACTTTCTGGTAAGCCCAGTGTTGATCCAAATATGTACTTTCTTGGCTGAAAAGTCGCAGCAGTTTGGCCCAATTGAGCACGAGTCTCATCCGGTTATTCAGTGTTGTCGGGCGCTTATGCAAACTGCAGACGCCACCGGTCAACTTCATTAATTGGATCTAGGAGCTGTTATGCAAATACTAACGCCAATTTCGTCTTATCAAACCCGGCAACATAACGAGATTATCCTGATCGATTCTGGCCGCCTGGCAGACTGGTATGGTCTTGCGAAAGAGTTGCCCAAGGTAGTGTGTAAAACCAGCATAAAAGGAGACCTTGAAGCAGGCTGGGGCCTGTATATTCAGGAAAATAATGAGTTTACCTGGTTAGTCGGTGAAAAGGCTGGCGCCGAATATTTTGAGCCGCTTGATGTAATACCGCTCATCGGCCACAAACTGATGCTGATGCACTGGCAGAAGCTGGTATTTCGCTGCCTAGGGGAGTCTTGCTACGGTGTGTCGTTTATCGACTTGACTGGGGGTATGCAGGTTAATTAATCACTATGAAATGCACTTCATCCAGCGCAATTTATAATGCGCTGGATGATTTTATGGTTTGAGAATTTATCAAAGGATAAAAAAATTTCTTGTGAATTTGATCGCAAGTAGAACAGTTAGCTGCTGTTATGTTGATATTGGGGCTGCTATCTCAATCAGCTTGTCGACAAATACCAGCCAGAAATTTGGTTGCATGGTTACACTCACTTAACAATAGACAAGGCCATTGGAAACACTTTCAATGTTGACACTATTCACCTCGTTAAGCGATGGTACTCAATTAGCAAGGTGTCCAAAAGTGTTGGTACGGATTAATATTCGTGAGTGCTCGCCCTATCCATTACAGCTGATTCGTTAAGTTGCTGTTGTTATTATTGATGAAGAATGCGGGGTGGTCGAGACGTTGTTTTGTACATACCGGGTCGGAATGAGGATTGCCGACATTAATGAACAGAAAATGTGTCTCAGGGGGTTTGATAACCTCATAAAACACATTAAGGACAATGAGACAATCGGTGCGTCCTTGGTTTTAATGATGCAGTAATTATTGCACTAGATAAAACAGAACCCGCTTAGCGCGGGTTCAATTACGTTTAGCCTTAACTAAGCGTGACAAATACTTTACTGCCGTGGCTAAGAACCGCTTGCCAAAAAAATTAACAAATTAATTTATTTCAATTAATTGCTTTTGATAATTAGTATCTTTATGGTGTGGTTTGGTTTAATCGGTTTGTAAAACCAATAATTGAATTAGCTGACTATGTCTCGTACGCCTTTTCCGTTTTTATCTGGATTGCCACTATCCATCAACACAGTCCCTAGTCTTTCCAAAATTCAGTTGTTCAGCGATACTTTGCAACGATTGATTTTGGCTCGTGGAAACTTCTCGCTTGAATCTTATCAACAGACTAACTTTGCTGATCTAGCGGTAGACTTTCCAGCGTCCATTGGGGGCGCTGTAATGAAAAGGCAAGCAGAATATTTGGCTGGCCGATATCTGGGGCGTCTTGCAATGCAGCAAAGCGGGTTGTTTGAGCCTGCTCCACCACAGATTGGTATTGGTGCGCTGAGGGCTCCGACTTGGCCTGCGGTAGTGACAGGCTCTATTACGCATCACCAATACAGTGCTTGTGCTGCTGTTTTAACGCAACCTCTGGCTGTTAACAATTTTGTTGGTGTTGATATTGAACTTTGGCTGTCCTCGCAGCAAGCCAGTGAAATAGCCGGATCTATTCACAATCCAGATGAACTGCATGTACTAGTGAGAGCCGGCTTTACCGACGCGCAGGCAACTACTCTGTTATTTTCGGCCAAAGAAGCTCTATTTAAAGCAATATGTCCTTTTGTTGGCGAATATTTTAGTTTCGATGCCGCTGAACTAGAGGAATGCTCTGAGTTAGCAGGTGATTCCATGATTACTGGTCGACACGGATGGTTACAGCTGCAACTAACCACCAACTGGGTAGCTGCCAGAGCACCTCAGCAAAAATATCTCTGCTGGTTCAATTGCCGTGAATCTGATGTCCTTACATTGGTATGCAGTAACTCAGTTAATACTCAATGGCTGGACAGTATTAGTGAAGATTGCAGAAAAAGCGATTTACGTTCTCAGAACAGTCAGTGATGCCATTACTGTATCTTTTGCTCTTTGATATAATCAACCACATGCTTAAATGCTTCACTCACAGCTTTTGGCTGTTCCCAGTCCAAGAGGTTCCAGTCAATGCCACAGTCGAGAGCAAGTATGTTTTCTGTCAGGATAAATTTCATCAGTTCTGGTGATTCGACAGTTCCTAAACGGTAATGTCTTTTCTTCTCGGCGGTCACTGGAGATTTAATATCATTTAGAATGTCATGAATTCTCTTATCGATCATCCTTTTGTGTTCTACATTCAGGATACTCTGGCCGGTTTTTTTGCGGATGCGTTGTTCTTCCGTAAGCACGATTTTCTTCATCGTGATAAAAGGTATCGAATTACCCTTTTGGTAAGCCTTTAACACAGCCGGATAGCGAGTCAACACGTTATAGTTGTCAAATGCTCCCATGGATATACCCAGTAAACTAGCAATTTCCCGAACTGTTAGTCCTTTACTCTCAGTTCGTTGTCGCATTGCACTTAAGGTTTCAAGCTCTAGTATTGCTTCCTGAAACGCTTGCAGTTTACCATATTGGGGTAAATCTTCCCGGCTAGCGTTTTCTTGGAATTGTTTAGTGCGCGGTAACAATGGTTGTTGGTTGTAGACCTTAAAGTGTGCTGCGCCGTCGATGCCGTTAGAATAGATCATCGCGAAAAAACGGCGGTGGCCAGTCAGCAACTGGTAACTATTGCTTTCAAGTGGATAGATGCTCGGCGCTTGAATCAGCTCAGAGACGGATAAGTTTGCTGCTAGCTCAAGGATAGATGCAATGTTGGCATTAGCTTTTTTCCACTCGAAGCTGCTATTGTTAAAGCAGTTCAGAATACAGGACTTACCAATCACAACCTGATTTCGGCAATCTAACCGCTCTATTAATTGAGCTTTTGACAGTCTTTTGGTGGCGATTTGATAAGCAAGTTGATCAGGTATTATTACAGCCGGGAAAAAACGGGCATTACTCTGATCGGGCTGGATGCGGTTCAGGAAAATTGATTTGTACTCATACGGCTGCTCAATGAGGATTTTGGAAAAATCCATACTATTCAGTTTTGCAGTTAGTTTCTGCTCCAGAGACAGAACACTCACTAGCTTTCTCCACTCATTCAATATTATGTCAAAGTATTTTAGATCTTACAGTAGTTGGCAGCAAGCAATCTTGCCGCCAAATTAAGTAGGAATATCGCTTAACATTAGCCCTCTATGCTTTCACAGAGGATAAAAGAGGACGTATAACCCAGATTCGACAATTTTAATGACACTTTTTCATTGACTATATAGTTTTCAAATACTATCTGAGGCTCAGTATGCAGTCCCTCCAAACCGTCTTTTCGGCCTTCTAGATATGCATCTTTATATATTTCACGCAATAGGCTTGCTATCGAATCCATATTTACTTAAACCTTTTTATTTAAAGTTATTTATTGGTGAGTAAATCTTTTGCCGTTTGTTAATTCTCAAGTGATCATGACAAATAATGAGTTATAGGTGCCGACTCGTCAACAGACTGAAATCTATCACAAGCACACAATTTTAGGCTTATCAAAAGATGATAAACTTATGATATTTACAAACACATGTCAATATTTATAATAAATATATATTTTATTTACGTTAGTAACTTGGATTATTTATTACTCTGGGCTGTCACAATAATGGCCATGAGATAGACACCCAAATCCCTGCCATACGATGTGGAACTGGCCTGGAAAATGCTGCTTGAACAGACTGAAATTTTGAGCACAATGGAGCGCATGTAGGAAAAACGCATCGCCAAATTAGAACGGGCAACGCAGAAGCCTGAAAATGAGCTGTAGCAGTCGCTAGAGCTTGACCAGTTAAAATTGGACGTTTTGACACCAACCTTCAGATCTCTGACTGCTATCACTAAACCCCTTTCATCACCCGCACTAGCTAAGGCGGGATTTTCCATTGCCGGTTATCTTCGCTCACCACAAACACCGATTTTTCGTTGATTTTGATTACCACACCGAACACCAACCTCACACAGCTTGACGTAAAAAGTATCTCTACGTTCCAGTTCGGAATAGGCTCGGCCTGCTTTTGGATTAATCGAATTAGCTTTGTCCAGTATTCATCTGTTAATATTGTTCTTAATATGATGAGTTGGCATGGTCAGTTTATGGTGAAATTAATATACCAGCTTCATCTTAATGACTAACAATCAATAAACAAAGTTCAACAAGCCCTAGGTGTTAGCCTTAAAAGGGACTACCAAAGGAAACATAAATGCCTCGATTTTTGCTTTTAACACTGCTTGTTGTGTCTTACAGCGTAAGCGCCATCGTTGTTCGTCACGACATAGATGATTCAAAGTATCGGGTTCATGCGGATGAGCTTCCTGCTCTGGCCGACATGCCTGGTGTGGGGCATGGTGTATTGATTGCCCCGCAATGGGTGATTACCGCTGCTCATGCGATCACATGGCAATCTGAAATCAAACAGATAACGGTTGGCGGTATACCCAGAGCTGTTGAACGCATCAAGGTACATCCCGGCTACAATGCACCACCTAAACTGCTACTTGAGCAAGCTTTATCTACGTGGGATTGGACGCTTTTCAGGCTTCTTCTCGCCTCCTCAGATGACATCGCACTGGTGAAATTAGCGCAACCAATTAATGATATCTCGCCTGTGACTGTTTACAATAGAAGTAACGAGTTCGGCCAAATCGTTAAGATTATAGGAAAAGGCGCAACGGGTAACGGAATGAGCGGTTACGAATCCAGCAGCCCTCACCGTACAGAACTTCGTCGTGCTTACAATAAAGTCAGCAGCGCTGATGGTCGTTGGTTTTGCTATGTGTTCGATAACCCAGCGGATGCTTTACCCCTTGAAGGCGGATCAGGTAGTGGAGATAGCGGCGGGCCAGTTCTGATTCAGGCTGAGACGGAATGGTTGTTGGCAGGATTGACTTCATGGTCTGATCTTCAAAGTACTAACAGAACACCTGGGCGGTATGACCAAGTCAGTTGTAATGTTCGGATGAGTCATTATCAAGAGTGGATTGAAAGTGTTATAGCGGTACAGCCGTAATGGCGACATATTAAATGTGAGTGTATAAAAAATCTGTGTAAGAGGCATCCCTTGTATTTGAAAAGAATAAAGAATACCATTATGAGTCAAGCTTATCGATCAGTTATTGGCTGACTACAAATCGTCTGAAGACCCGCTTGGTGACAAGGTATCCTTAAGCAGTTCACCAAAAAGCTTGCTGAGCGTGCCCTTGAAGCTGAGATGGAGCAACTTTGCCAAACATAATGCTATCGGTAAAAATATCGGTAACTCTCTGTACGCAGTATTCATGGCGATATAGAGCTTGAAATACACGCTCTTGCCCAGCCGTATCATGAACCGAGAGCCAATCTCGTTCTAGACTTGGATTCTGGTTAAATACTCAATTTCTGTTTAGCTGCCTCAGCCATTAAATAAATATTCGCGCCGGTAGCAGCATTGATAACACCTTTAAGCTTCCCAACACGTGCAGCCCGGGCTGCACCGCCACAGTATGCTTGACCGAAATCATAGATGCCCCACACAGGTTCGACTTCACAAAATCCAAAAGTATCAGAGTTTTGCACCCTGTCTGGCGGACAGAACTCCTGAATCAACCATCCTACACTGTTTAACTTTTCATCTATCAATCCAATCCATTCCTGCCTATCTGTGACTTGACCGACAATGACATCCTTACCTGCCATGGATTCGCCTTTTTTCAGCACAAAGCGGTTTTGCTGCTCTTTGAGCAGGTCGGACAACTTGTATTCCTTGCCCTCCCAGTTTACCTGTTGCTCGATAAGACGTTTACTCCACGGAATGTAAGCCTTGATAAACTGGGCTTCACTGTTGGTAACTTCGGACAAGACATTGTCTTCATGGAGAACAGCCATCAACAACTTGTTGCCGATCATGACTTGGAACGGATTATCGGGATAATGGAGTTTTCCTGCCAAAAAGCTCGAAACCAATTTTAAATGCAACGAAGGAGGGAGTTCGCGGTGACTAACTAATACCGCATCGAAAATAATCCCATTAAACCTAACCGCATTGTTGCTCAAGCATTCCAGTTGTTCGGGTTGATGACAAAACGCCATCGTCGCGTTAGGGAATTTATTGACGAACTTGGCTTTAACTCGCTCAAAACTGGCATGTATGCCGGCAATGCCCTGCTCGGTAAACTCCTCGGTAATGAACAGAACATTGCCGTTTGGCGTTGCTGCCTTTAGCCTTGAAACCGAATCGAGCAGAGCTGTAATCAGTGAATCCATTACTTGTTTGTGCGCCAACTTTATCAAATTTAACTTCGGAAACCGGGAAAATATCTCGTCAATATAGCCACATAACCAATCGACTTCCCACAATCCGAGGTTGGTCCCGGCATTGATCTCCAATACCTTGCATTGATGGTTGCTGTAGAGCAGGTCAAAGCGTTGAACAAAGTCGCGCTTGTCCAGCTCTACCTGGTCTAACATGTTGAAGATGGAATCCCCCATCTGTAGATAGTCGCTGAAAAGTTTTCCGTCTTTGCCAAAATAAATACGGATGGCCTTGCGGATCAACGCCGGTAAGGTACTGATAATTTTTTCAAACTCCTGCTTTCTTGCTTGGGAAAATATCAGTGGCCACGTGCCGACACCACATTTATAAAACTTCCCTATTGACTCGGCTTCCGGATATTCCATGATTTGCAAATTCTGCAGCTGCGGATCTTCCGCCACTGCAGCCATCAACTGAGCATACTGCGAAGACAAAGATACATTGTTTTCCAAGACGTTATAATCTGTCATATCTACCTATCTACCTATCTACCTATCTACCTATCTACCTATCTACCTATCTACCTATCTACCTATCTACCTATCTATCTACCACAACATTGTTATTCTACTAAGTGCTCAACGTCCTGCTTACTTATCAACATCAGCATATGGAGTACTGCTCACGCAATAATCCGGCCAAATTGGTGATAGTCTGATAGATGTAAAGTTCCCGCATGTGAATTTGAGGCAGTCCAGCTTCTTTCGCCGCAGCGGATATTCTGATGGCATATAGTGAGTTTCCGCCAAGGTCGAAGAAGTTGTCCTCGGCTTTGACCGGCTTACCTAGAGTCGCTGTCCATATAGCCACCAAGAGGTCCTCAAGGTTCTGTTTACCAGAACATGCCTCGACTGGGCTATCTTCACTGGTTGGCTCTGTAAATTTCTGGTTACTCTGGGCATTTGTTTTATCCCGCTCAATGACAAACTCTTCAATGCGTTTAGTGTCGAGCTTGCCATTAGGCGTCAAAGGCATTTCACTGACTTCGCGATAACTTGACGATTGCATGTGAATTGGCAAATATCGCTTGGCGTGGGTTATTACATCATCGATGGAAATGCCTTTAAGCATTACATAGGTGTCAAGCCTTGCAGTTGCAGGATCATGGGGATCTTTTTGCGTAAAGGTTACCGCAGCTGCTGTAATGCCCTCTGCTGCAAGCATGGTATTGCGGATTTCGCCAAGTTCAATCCTGAACCCTCGCAGCTTAATTTGATCATCAAGTCGTCCCATATGCAGCATCTCGCCGTTCTCGAGCATCATGCCTTTATCTCCACTCCTATACATGGTGCCTTTATGGAACGGATCTGGAATAAAGCGTTCAGACGTCAAGTCGGGTCTGTCATGATAGAACATCGCTACACCGGCACCACCGACATAAATTTCGCCGCTTACTCCCGGAGGCAACATTCTTTGCTTCTCATCTAGTACATATATATACCAACCTGGTAGTGGCTTGCCGACTGAACGTGAAGCAGTTACGGCGTGATGACGGCTAATGTTCTGCGCGGTTACATGTACGGTAGTTTCGGTGATACCGTACATATTGACTAAGCGACATTGTGTTTCTGGGTGCCTGTCAAACCACGGAAGCAGGGCTCTTGTATCCAATGCTTCACCACCGAATATCACCAACCTAATACTGTTGCCCACGGGATTGAACTCGTCCTCTCGAATCAGACTGATAAATGCCGAAGGTGTCTGACTAAGTACCGTTATTTTCTTTTCACGCACCAAAGTCGCAAATTCTTCAACATCACGGCTGGTCCAGTAGGAAACAACTACTAGCTTGCCACCTGTTAGCAGACAGCCCCAGATTTCCCATACGGAAAAGTCGAATGCAGTAGAGTGGAACAGGCTCCAGACATCTTGATTATGCAAGCCAAAGTCATTTTTGGTGGCATTTATTAAGTGAGTCAGATTACAGTGCGGAATAACAACCCCTTTAGGTTTTCCGGTGGAGCCCGAAGTATAAATAATATAAGCGGCATCGCTCACGTGTAAGCCTTCTATCTCAGGCTTGTGGGTGGGTTTTTTGGAACTTTCGGCAAAGAATGCCCCATGAAAAAGTATCCGGTCCGTGGCGATTTCAGGTATTTCGGCTAATTCACTGATGATAAATTTCAAGCCGCCATCTGTGCAGGTATAGGAAATGCGATCCAACGGATAGTTTGGATCAAGCGGTACGTAGACACAACCGGTTTTCAATATGGCTAGCATGGTGATCACTGTCTCTGCCGAACGAGATAGACAAATACCTATATGCTCGCCTTTGGCCACACCTTTTTCCAGCAGCGTATGAGCTACTTGGTTGGCCTTTTCTTCTAACTCGCGGTAAGTCAGCTGGTAGTCTTCAAAACATACGGCAATGTTATCCGGTTGCGATTGTGCCAATTCGCTTATCCTTTCCTCCACACGGTAGGGCGGTTCAACTTCAATGTCGTTTCTGCCAAGTAGGCTGACTGAAGCTTGTTCACTCTCAGCCAACAAACGCTGGTTGCCGAGACTCTGGTTGGTGCCTTTTGAAATTTCTGCTGCTATACCGCGAATACTATTAATCATACGTTTGATGAAATCTGGGCAATAGGTCTTACGATTGAACATTACCAGCAGTGAAGTGGCCTGGTTTAGGTTTTCACTGATGATAAATGTCAATTCGTGAGATGGACCCAAACAAGGCAGGTATTGCCATTTACTTACGCCAGGCATGCGATAAGTTTGTTGATCGTGAATAATGCCAACCTTGCACTGTGACATATCTGCCTCTTTGTCAACATTCAACTTCTCGACCAGTGAAGCGACTGTGCTATTAGCATCAAGGGCTATTGACAGCGCTAGGTATTGCGTCTGGCAGTCCAATGTATCGGCGTTATCGTTATCGTTATCGTTTTTCATCCAGGCTACAGGTGCATCCTTACTGACTTCATATGCGGCCAACACATGGCCAATGATAACAGTAAGGTTACTAACATCGGGCTCCCCTTCCAGTGCAACAGCCTTTAAGACGATATCGTCAACTTCAGTGGGAGAAAGAGCCTGGTGCAGTTTAAAGTGCTCAGCAGACAAAGATAACGCCGCAACTAATGCAGATGGGTTTTCCGATCCTATTATTCTGCGTATGATCAACAACAGCGATGCTTTGTCGTAAACGGTTTTGTCGGCAACCACAATCAAATCGGCCACACCGTCACGGTAAACTAAAAGGGTCGCTCTAAGTCCGATTTCACTGAAGTAAATCGAACGATTCATTTCTTTAATTGCATTTGATTCGGCTTTATCTGAGTAGGAGTCGATTGACAAATTGTCAACCCAAAGCTGCTCAACAGCAGATTCTTCTCGTCTTGTCGGTAACTCTTTAACCAATACCTGCCAATTATTGTCGATAACTGCGACAGGCTTGTTTATGCGGGCTCTTACAGCATGTGAGTTTGCTGCAGCTATAAGGCTGCCCGATTTAGATAACGTGATATTGCTCATCTTGAGCTCCATTCGTGCTTGGAAGCAACAGAGGTATCCTAGGCACTAGGCCAGCTTTTACTTGATTGAAAAGCCACCGTCAACGGTGATGACACTACCGGTCATGCGTTTACAATCGTCAGACGCCAACCACACCGCAGCATCTGCAATATCTTGTGGTTCAACAAGCTCATTCATCGGCTGTGCCTGGAGAAAGGTATCTTCATGTTCGCTGACTGAAACCTTCAATACTCTGGCAATTTCAGATAGCATCATGCCTTCGACCTCTTGCGAGTCCCTAACGGAACCTGGACAAATCGCATTTACCCTGACTTTCAGCGGTGCGTAATCCAACGCGACGGCTTTTGTTAATCCAATGACGCCATGTTTGGCCGCGCAGTAGCCGGAAAAATGGCGGTAGCCGACCAGACCTGCCGTTGATGCAATATTAATAATACTGCCTGCCCCCTGCTTGACCATGTATTTGCCTACAGCCTTGGTCATTCGCCAAACGCTGTTGAGGTTGATGTCTATCATTACCTGCCAATGCTCTTGACTGACGTCATGAGCGATTTTGCCCGATGGCGCAGCAATACCGGCGTTATTTAACAAGATATCGATTTTGCCGAACCTTGCCATGGTCTGTTCTATTGCCGACTCAATTTGGCCCATGTCGCGCAAATCTGTTTCGCAAACCAGAACTGTCGCATCCAGTTCTCTACACAACTGTGCGGTGTAGGCTAATTGACTCGACGACCCTAATGCATAAGGAACTTCGTCAATGTTTTTGCTAATATCAATTAAAACGAGATCTGCCCCATTTTTGGCGAACTCCAGTGCGATTGCACGGCCAAGGCCGCGGGCAGCACCGGTAACCACCGCAACCTTGCCTGAAAGTTTCACAACGAATACTCCACTGTATTAATATTTGACGGAGTCTTAAAAAAAGTCTTCTCGATCTCCTGCAACATCTCTGCAGCCTGCTCAACCAAATACATGTGACCACCTGAGAATTCGATGCAGTGCTTGGGAGCAGTGGTCGCATCCTTCCATTGGTCGGCCATTTCAGCACTAACCAAGGTATCTTGGTCTCCACGTAAGGTATAAATCGGTATATTTAGCTTGATATCGCGAGAGGGCTTGTAGTTTTCATGCATTTCTACATCGGCTCTGAGCAACGGTAGCAGCAGTTCTCTCATGTTCGGATCTTTCAATGCGACATGGCTATAACCTGCAAACTCTTCAACACATTTAACAAAATCATCGTCATTCAAACCAGTTGCCCGCTTTGTCCTTTGGGTGCGTGGTCCCGGTGAGCCGCTAACATACAAGGAGCGAACATCGAGACCAGGTTGTTTGACCAAAAGGTGTACCATTTCATAAGCCAAAACAGCACCTAAGCTGTGGCCAAAAATAGCGATAGGTTGATTTGGGTCTATAGCATCTAATACTTGCTGCAATTCAAGGTCAACGGCGGTTTTTACGTCTGTGTATGGAGTCTCAATAAAGCGCTTTTCTCGCCCAGGCAACTGTATTGCAACTACATCAATATTATTGTTGAGCTGGTTCCATTCATTAAATACTGACGCACCGGACCCAGCGAAGGGCATAACAACCAAAGTCAGTCTATTTTCATTTGCCATAACAATTTTTCTTCTATAAAGAGTTTTTTGATTACTACTGTAGAAGCGCAACTTGCACCTCCACATTACCTGCAGACGGAAAGCTGCCTAATACCACTATTCTCCCCTGAGAATAGTAATCGGTCGTGCCCAAATAATTTGTCGCAATGATAATGCGCAAGCAATTGCCGAGGTCAAAACAACCAGAACATAAGACAGCATTGAAGGGATCAATTCGATTGCAAAGCTGTCCGTATTCAGGCTCCATGCGTACAACAAAATGGTTATACACATAGTGAGTAACAATCCTAACATGACCGGACGGCTGTAGTCGCCGAACACCACCTTAGCAATCCTCTTAGGGCATGCCCCAATGGACATGCGCACACCCAATTCGTAACGTCTGAGCTTGATTGAGTAACTGAGAACACCGTAGATACCGAGGCTGGCTAAAAACAAAGCAAGAACCGCGATAGCTGCGGTGATGGAGACAATTGCAATATCTCTAGCCAACAAGGTCTTATAGGCATCGTCAACTTTTATAAATGAATAAATGGCGATATTGCGGTTCACTTGGGACACCAAGTCTATAAGCTCGTTTTTGGTGAGGTCGTGGTTGTCTTTCAACTTAATCACAAAGCTGAGGCTACTGCTGCCTGCCAGATACACCCTTGACGTTACACCGGTACGGGGAATGTAGATATCTTTAACAATACCTACAATCTTGTAAGGCTCCGGCTGGCTTTGCCAAAACACGTTCATACCCAATGCGTTGCCGTCCGGCGCATAGAACTTTGCCAAAGTTTCGTTGACCAGCACCATTTTGGCCGAATCGCGGATATTTTCTTGGTTGAAGTTGTTACCTTGTACCAACTCTAAGCCAAACATAGGAACATACTGATGGTCTATCATGTTGGTATTGGCTTGGTTTTTTTCGTTGCCGCTAAGTTCTTTGGTAACCAACGAAACGAAGTTGTTGGTCTGCATTGGGGCGAAGATAGAATTACTGATATCTCTTACCTGGGGTAATTCCAACACTTTTTTCTTAATCGACTCAATCATCTGAATGCGCTCAGGCCGGGTGGTTTGTTGGGCACCGGTGGTCATTATTACATGCACCAAGTTCTCGGTTTCAAAACCAGCTGCCTGATTTATGACCCCCAGCGATTGCTTTAAGATATTGAAGCTGCCGGTCAGCAGCAGGCTAGCGAGTATCACCTGGCTGAGTATCAACATGCTACGGACTTTAGCTGAAATTTGTAGGCCGCTGCCTTTACCACTGCTTTGCAATGACGAATTGAGGCGCCGGTACTTGATCATATTAGTGATTATTACTGAGAAAAACGAAGCCAGCAGCGCGGCAACTGAAAACGCAAAGACAACGGTAACAAAGTTGATAGACAAATCATTGATACGCGGCAATTGTTCTTGCGCGTGGGTTTTCAACAGCTCAAAACCAAAATGGGCAACTACCAAGCCGAGCATGCTCGACAGGAACATCAGCACAAAAGTTTCATACAATACATGCTTGAACAAGTGTGCTTTGGTGGCGCCAAGGGTTGCCCTTATGGCGTACTCGCGAAATTTTTCTGCTGTTCTTGATAAGAACAGGTTGGATACGTTGGCACAGGCAATCAACAACAACGCTAGAGCACCGAGCAAGAACATCATCACTGTTTTGTAATTGTCGCCGACAATGGCTGATTCAAATGACTCCAAACGAACTTTAATAGAACCTTCCTTCAACCAGCCGACACCAATAGTCTGAGCCTTGAATTCGGTGTTGGTCAACTGGGTTAGCTGCTGATTGGCCTGATCTTCAGTTACACCTTTTTTCAGCTTACCTACAACCAAAAGGCTTGGTGACCAGGACTGCCAGCCTTCTCTGTTGGACTCAGGAATGCTGTTGAAGTCCCAAGCCAACCACACGGCAGTTTTCCGGCCGATAGAATACAGTTCAGGTTCCGAGAAATTTTTGGCCGTTACCCCAACGATGCTGAAGCTCGTTTCGCCGACCGTAAGCTTTTGGTTAAGAATGTCCGGACGTTTGCCATAGTAATCATTCCAGGTCTTATAGCTAATCACCGCTACCGGATTGCGGGCATCAAGATCTTCGGTGGCAGCGATTGGTCGGCCCATTTCCATTGGGGCATCTACTATAGTGAACAAGCCAGAGGTGGTAAAGGTTACGTTTAATTTCGGCTGACCGGAAATACTGGTGATTAGTTGTTCTTCAAAGTGCATGATACTGACATGCTCAAAAACATCTTGTTTTTTGTACAACAGCTCGGCTATTGGATAGAGATGGTAACCATCCAATTGCATCTCATTTTTGTTGTAGCTTTCACCTTGGGCGACATACAGCCTATCATGATCCGGATATGGCAGTGACTTGACGTATATCAAGTGGTTCAGGTTGAACATGCATATCAATGCGCCAATGGTAATACCTAGTGTCGTTAAAACACTGATACAAAAACCCGGAGCATGCTTCAGACTGACCAGCGCCAGCCTGAATTTATTGGCAATTGCAATCATCCCGCTAACCTCGCTTGTTCTGCATCGAGCAAGACACCGTCGAGCATGTGGAACTGAGTTTTTGACATAGTGGCATAACGAGGATCATGGGTTACCATGCAAATGGTGGTACCTTCTTCGTTAAGCTTGGCCAACATCTCCATGACTACATCACCGTTTTTCGAGTCGAGGTTGCCGGTAGGCTCGTCGACTAACAAGATAGCTGGGTTGGCCACTAGGGCTCGGGCAATGGCGATACGTTGTTGCTGACCACCGGACAGTTGGTTGGGCTTGTGTTTGGCACGATGACCCATTTCAACCTTGTCGAGACAAAACTGAACCCGTTCGGCAATTTGTGTCTGGCTGTAGGAAGTCTTAGAGTAGTTTAGCGGCAGTGCAATGTTATCGAACACGCTGAGTTCATCAATGAGATTAAACTGCTGGAAGATGAAGCCGATTTTTTGATTTCGGATCTCGGCGCTTTGTGTGAGCGTAAGCTGGCTAACATCATGATCTTCAATAAAGTACTTTCCACCTGTGGGCATATCCAACAATCCGAGAATAGACAACAAAGTTGACTTGCCGCAACCTGACTGACCAGATATGGAAATATAATCACCATCATAAATGGACAGGTTGACTCCCTTTAAGGCATGCGTATCCATCTCTTCACCAACAAATACCTTTGTTATTTCTTCTAATCGAATTTTTACATTACTCATGGTTTTCTTAGTCCTGTTGTTTTTAAGTCTAGTTTTTAATTTGTAGCTTAGAAACTCCGTCGTATTTCGATAAATCGGTTAAAATGATTGTTTCGTTGGCTACTGCGCCCGAGACCACCTGTAACTTGCGGCCGGACTCTGCGCCGAAAACGACGGTCTCGGTGGAAGCCGATTTTCCATCTTCAGACAATTTGAAAATTGTTGCCGATGAATTGGCCCTGACGTTGGCCGGTCGCTTGACGTAGCTAATGTTTTCAAGTTGGTTGATGAAAATTTCGGCGTCTACGTTTAGCCCCAGGCGTGTACTCTGTGGCAACTCACCAAGCAATAATAATTCAACTGTAACAGCGCCGTCTTCTACTGACGGATTGATGCGTGCAACCTCGGCTTGGACCATGTCTCTACGGGTATCGACGACGGCTCTCTGACCGACTTCAATGCTTCCCACTCTGGACTGTGGAACCTTGACCAGCGCAACAAATTCGTCTACACCGCCAATCAAAGCCAATGGCTGGCCAGCTGTCAGGCTCTGACCAAGCTCTACCGGCAGCTCCTGAAGCACCCCATGCATATTAGCTGTGACCGTCAACATGCTGTGACGGCGCTTAACAGCGTCGTATTCACCTTGTTGCTGATTGATAAGTTCTCGCTGAATATTTACCGTCTCGGCATTCACCAGCTTCAATTGTTCGAAGCGTTTGCCTTTCAACTCCAAGCGTTTTGTCATCTGCTTTTCTTTAAGCTGGGTTTCCATATAGGTCAGTTTCGGAACGATACCGTCGCCAACTAACTCGCCTTCTGCTGCGAGTTTGAACTGGGTCGCCTCTAGCTGTGCTTTGAATTCATACAACTGCTCTTCTTCGTTGATAAGTTCTCGCTCGTGATTGAGTTCAAGCAGGCGCAGGCTTGCACTTTGACGAACCAATTCAAGCTCGGCATTCATTAACTCCACTTCCAGTTCTGGATTGCTTAGTCTGAGGATCACACTCTCCGGAGTAACCATCGCTCCCGGTTTAAGCACTATCTCCTCTACTGTCGCGACACTTGGAGTGGTGATTAATGTCTGATTTTTTGAACGCAGATTGCCAAAGCCTTCAATGGAAATCTCCATAGAACCAAAATCTACTTTAGCAAATTGCAGTTTGTCTCGATCTATCGATTGACTGTCTGCGTCTGAATAACTGCTGAAATAAAATGTAAATGCCACTATAATAAAAGTCACCATTCCGATATTTCTGGCACTGAAGAGTTTGGTCTGCTTTTTCGTTTTCATTACGTCCATAAATTAATACTCATACCATTATCAGTGGAGCAAGGTTAAAATTGTCAATTTCTGAAAAGCAACTCCAACCTATCATATTGATTAATAATCAATTATGAAAGATCAACAAGCCCTAGCTAGAGGCCAAACTATAAGCCTTTACCTTATTGACCGTTTCCGCTAAGTAGGGGGCAAACATAATATCCAGATGATCCTCCACTTTATCCGGTGGTCCGAACACATTCAAACGTCCGGTTGTCAATTGCTCCCAATCGCACCAAGGTGCGGTTTTCGCTGCCGCTTCCGAGTCTGCGTAATTCCATTGATATAAGTCGATATCCATCGATGAATTACCGGCCCGATAACGTTTTTGCGCTTCGCGCATCATTACCAGAGCCTGAATGCTGCGGTCGACCCAATGTATATTATTACTGATACCTTCAACCTTCCGCTCTACCAATAAATCGACAATCGCCTTTGATACCTTGGGCATGTCTCGCGATTCAAATGAAGGCCAATCCAACGAGGTCAATTGAAGACCGAAGCGGGCCCCTAAATAGTCACGGAGGAACAGGTATTTTTCCGGGACTGTTGAATCAAAACCGGTTACGAGTTTAGAACCAAACATCACTACACGCTCTACCTCTTTCCCTTCTAGGATCAACTGCTTAGCAATTTCATAAGCCAAAGGGCCTCCGGAGCAATAACCAAATAGAGTATACCGACCAGATTCCTGAACCTCTTGAATAGTTTCCAGATGATACTCCGCCAATTCAGGCAATGAACGATAATCAAAATCATCGTAAATTACCGGATCTTCCAAGGCATAGACTTTGGCAATATCGCTAAGTTCTTTGGCTATGCCCTCATAATAGCTCACTCCACCACCGGCAGGGTGAATACAAAAAATGTTCCTGGCGGCAGCGGACTGGTTCAATTCCACCACGGTCTTCAAGTTATCAATGTTTTCGCTCATACTTACTCTAAATGACAGCATCCCCATTTAATAGCACAACACAAATGATTTATTAGGCGGCAGCTCTACATACGGTTTTATGGCAGGTATGTTGCCGACCCCAATTAATTCCGCTGTTTAAGTCCTTATTTTCTTGGTGGACTTAAACCTAAGCAAGCAATCAATCAGGTATCTAAGGTATCGTCTACCCAATGTTCATCACGTTTATTGCGCCTTTCAAACTTTCTGCGTACATCCTTCCTTATCAATATGGTTTAAACTTGGGTAGGAAATTAAATGCCAGAACTCCCCCAACTATGCTGTCAGCAATCCCAATCTATATCGTCTCTGCACCCCAAACTTCATATTAGCCTTCATTAAACTCAAGCTAAGCGGTAAACTTTTCAAAGAAATTGTCGTTAATATGCAAATTTGTTGTTAGTTTACCCAAGTATTGCGAGCAAGGCAAACCGTTCCGTAGAGCTCGATATTCTTGCGTTGAAGACCGAAGGGGCAACACGCCAGTCAGCAACTGCTCAGCGGAATAAGCTTTGATCCAAGGACTCGCTGTCCGGCATGACTTGGAAGATGTAGTTGATGAGATCTAGAATCCGCCGCACGCTAGTCATTTTGATAATGACTTCGGTAGTCCGCAATTTTCCTATCTAATGAGGGCAGGTGAGTGGGGCGACCTTATAGATTCGCGCTTGCAGGTACGCCAAAAACCCCGTGACCCAATCTTCCGGTGGCTTAATTCGGCTTCTCATTGGGCGCATGGAGCTGTCAGAGGAGAAGTAGCACTTGGGAATGCTGTCTGCGGACGCACAGAGACAGAGCTATCCAGACAATGTTATCGAGTTAATCCAGAGGGCTCAGGCGCTGTTGAGTTTCTCTATTGGGACGACGCTTGTGGAAGGTGTCAATTACTTGGTTTGGTTTGAGTCTCAACATAGGCACTTGCCTGATTAAATTGGACTAGGGCAGTAGCGAGTAAGACACACCAGCCCTTGCAGTTGTTCGCGCAGATGCCTGCTAGGGTATTCATGCAGTTGCCGCCTCCATGAACCAAGCCGTGCATGTCCAGCGCTCATTCCGGAAGCATAAGGCCGCGACCCTGAAGTATTTGCAGGAGCGGCACTGTGATTGCTGAGCCCCCTTAGGCGAGTCAGCACCTGCGGAATCAGATGTTCGACCAAGTGTGCCGCAGCGGTGGTTATCAGCTTTGGAGTTGCATGCAAAAAAATATCGCAGCATTTGCAGGGGCAAGGCAATTAATAGGTCGGCACCGTGCTCATTGCAGCGAGTACTGGCGACCCGTATACCAGGTTCTTGAACTCAAAAATTCCGCAGGTCGACTTCGATGACTGGGCAGAAAATGAGCTAGGTATTCAGCCGGGTGCAAATCAATAGGATGGCAAGGTTCTTTCCGGCCGCTGTCGCTGGGATGTTTGGCATCTGCTGTCCATTGGCTAGTCCTTTAGTTCACGCATTCGTATGCATGCAAGGATTGACTAAGGGGCTGGAGTAAGGTCGGGAATAGAAAGACTCGAGTTATTCTGCAAGAAACTTAATTTTCGATGGCGATTTTCCCTAGAGCGTGTTGATCTTTGCAGTTCACTTTTTAATCAACCCACATTGGTAGCCACATCATGCTAAACGCAAGGGCTACCATCGCTTGGTAGTTCCTCGCCAACTTGTCATATCGCGTTGATATAGCTCTATATTTCTTTATTTTCAAAAAGGCATTCTCGACCAGGTGCCGCAAGCGATACATGCTCCAATCTATGTCGTGATTCCCCGTCTTGTTGTTGCCTCGCCTTGGTATTACCGGTTTCGCGCCAGCACTACGGGTAAATTCTCTGAGCGCTTCGCTATCATAGCCCTTGTCGGCTACAACCATTTCTACACCCGCTATCCCTTCAATTAACGATTCGCCATGAACAATATCATTAACCTGTCCGCCTGATATTTCAAAGTGTATTGGCAAACCGCCACTATCAACAGCCAGGTGGATTTTTGTCGTTTTACCGCCCCGGCTACAGCCAATGGCTTCGCATTGGCTGTCTCGAATATTTGTGCTGTCTTGATGGGCCTTGACGATACTTCCGTCTATAAAAACCCACTCTGGATCACGTAAAGAACTAAGAAAATTGAAGATTTCACTCATTACACCTTTACGTGACCAAAGGTTGAAGCGCCTGAAGACCTTACTCCAACACCCAAATTCCTTCGGAATATCCCGCCAGGGTATACCTGTTCGCATTCGGAACAAAATCCCCTCAAGTGTCATTCGATGTTCCGGTTTCTTGTAAATTCGTCCCGTTAAATACATCACTCGCGATAGTAAATCCCAGGTTTTATCTGTTAGCATAAGTCTCGGCATTTGAGTACGTTGTTTTGTTTTTTGGCGAAACCATTATAACTTACTCATTTGCCGTTCGTTTTTTATACCGCAAAGATCAACACGCTCTAGAATCATAGGTAAGGACTTGCTTCACGCACGTGACTGGGTCGCCGCTCAGCTTATATTATCCTGTCTCATGCGTGAGATTGTTTCTCGCGTTAATCTGGTTGTCGCTCAGCTTATATTGTCCCGTCTCATGCGTGAGACGGCTTCTCGCAGTTAATCCGATTGTCGCTCAGTTAATTTTTCCGTTCTTTTATGCGAGAGGCTGACTTAGCCCGCATTGCGAGCTCTGGCATGGTCGAAAGCATGGAAAGTGATGCCCTTCATTTTTCGATGATTAAGCCTGATCGGATACACAATGGAGAAGCCGAGTGAAGGCGATCTTGGAGCAGTTTTCAGGCTATCTTTCATTGGCGATCGCCTGTCATTGACCGGGGGCTGTATTAACGCTCCTTGACTCTGACTGATTACTACATCTAGATCAAGTCTACTTGGCCTTCCGTATCGGCGAAGTAGCGCGAGTACTAAACAAAGCATCCGCTGAAAGCTGCCCCCTTCAGTTTCAGGAGTTATTGGGCAGCTTCTGGCTGCTGACCGTAGGAGCAGGTCAAAATGCTGTTCGACAGGGTTGCTGAACAATCGTCTTGTGCAATCCTGTGCCCAAGAAAGCCTCAACTTCACCTTGCGCTTCTATCTTTATATGAACGCAAAGGCGTCAACCAGAGTGGTTCCGAGCCTTGTACAGCCTGAGGAAACGTCGATGGATAAAGCATAAAGCCAAGTCCGCTTATGAAGTGCTGAACGGTACAAAGATTGGCGACCGGTTGCTACTTCAGGGCTGGCGACCCGCTATTATTATCTGTTATCCTGATTATTGGGAATTTGGTTTACCCCATAATTAAACTAAGGGCTAGTGCTCAGCTTAAAAAAGTGCTCTAATGCTGTAGATTATAAAAAATTGCGTAGCTATTTTTTTGTCTGATTCAGAGTGTGGAACTCTTAATTCTAAGGACTGGTGTTAATTTGACATTAAGATGGGCTGGTGGCATTACATTCGCCAAAAACGAACCGGGACAACCTGCCTAGCCAAAAAGATGATTAACAGATAAGTAGTTGTCAAAACTAATTCGAATGATGATGAAAACTGGCCGCGTTTAAGACTAACTAGACACAGAAGTTCTTTTAAAGGCATCCTGTATGTGAGTCGTTTGTCTTTGGAACGATGATATAGCGCATTAGCAAGCAATATAGGCTCTATCTTCAGGGAAAGAAGCTTTAGGAAAGTCGTGGGGGTAACACGACGAGAATTCATATGGCTGTTGATAGTTGTAGTCTACCAATAGATTATATAATCAAGGGTGACAAAGCTCACGACTGTAAAGCAGCTATAGAATTACTAGAACAGTTGTCTAATGCAGAGCATGTTATCGTTGGTCGAGGCTATGATAGTGAGAAAATACGAGAGTAGGCCCGAAAAAAATAGTATCCGGGCCATACCGTGTAAATGCAGTTTAAGGGCAGGGAATGGCGATGTTGCTGGTACTTTTACAAGTATTGCCATCCCATAGAGAACTGATTTTCCAGGCTAAAGAATTATCGCTCAATAGCTATAAGATATGATAAATAGGCTCGGAATTATTCAAGCCCACTATCCTTGGCTTACTGCCTCATATAGCTGCCAAAGTTAGTTGGTTGAAGTGTGAACAGCAAAGATTTAATGGCCCTTATACTTGAATGTTAAAAGTAATTGGTAGCAAATGGAGCTCTACTTAGAATATGAAAACTTTAGTTATAAGGCTTTTGGCATTAATCATTTTGCCTGCCCTGGCCGTTTCAGCCTATTTCTTTTTTAACGAAAATTTTGGTATTCCTCAGGTTAAAGGCGAGCTACAGGTCTCTGGTATTAAGGAAAATATAAGTATTGAACGGGATGACAACGGTACGGTTTATATTAAAGCGCCAAAGGATGAGCTAGTCTTTTTTGGGATGGGTCTGGCGCATGCTCAAGATCGTCTATGGCAACTTGAACTGCAGCGAAGAATTGCACAGGGTCGTTTAAGTGAGCTTTTCGGTGCTTCCTCCGTTTCAGTTGATGCACAAATGCGTACTCTGGGTTTGTATGACGCGGCTAAATCTGCCTGGGCGTCCTTGTCTCCGCAAGCCAAGTCGTCACTCATTGCATACAGTGCCGGGATTAATAGCTGGTTGGAAAAAACCGACGGACTGCCACCGGAATTCTATATTTTCGATATTACTCCCGAACCTTGGACACCAATTGATTCACTCGCTTGGAGCAAGGTGTTCGCGCTACACCTTTCCGACAGCATGTGGAGCGAACTCTCTCAATTTATGGCCAAATCCTATTTGAACGACGATCAATTTTCCGAGTTTTTTGCTGACTATTCTCAAGATAGTACGCTAACCGTTGCCCAATCTGGCAATAATACGGTGAAAAACTTTGCCGCAATGGCGCAACTGCACGATGTGCTGAAACAGCATTTTATCGTTGGTAGTCCATATGTGGGTAGTAATGCTTGGGTGGTGTCTGGGAGGTTGACTGACAACGGTCAGGCATTGTTAGCCAACGATCCCCACTTGGGGCTTCAAATCCCTTCTTTGTGGTATATGGCCAGTTTAACAGGAGAAAGAATTAATGCCGTCGGCATGACATTGGTTGGTTTGCCGGTGATTATTTTCGGGCGTAACCAGAAAGTAGCTTGGGGTGGAACCAACTTGATGGCTGATGTACAGGATTTGTATTTCGAGCAAGTCAAGCTTAACAACCCCAAGCAATATCTCAACAATGGGCAGTGGCTGGAGTTCAAAACCCGAAAAGAGTATATCAAGGTTCGCCCCGAATTCCCAGTAATGCTAAGAGAAGCGGTAAAACCGGTTGAAATAAGGATAAGGGAAACTGTTAGAGGGCCGGTGATCAGTGACGCATTCGGATTATCTGATCAACCGATTTCCTTACGATGGACTGCACTTGATGATAAAGACACAAGTTACGAAGCTTTCTTAAAGCTCAATTATGTCAGTGATTGGGGCTCTTTCAAATCGGCTTTGAGCCATTACGTTGCACCTAACTTGAATTTTTTATACATCGATGTACACGGTAATATCGGTTATCTAGGCGCCGGTAAAATTCCGATTCGAGAAAAAGGTCGGGGTAATATGCCGGTTCATGGCGGTAGTGGTGATTATTTCTGGCGTGGTTATGTACCGTTTGAGCAGTGGCCACAAAGTTACAATCCTCCCGAAGGTTTTATCGTTTCGGCCAACAACAAACTTGTCGGCGATGACTACCCCTTCCATATTTCCGATAATTGGGCGCCTCCTGCGAGAGCCAATCGAATCGAGCAGATGCTGTCCGAGGAAATTGCAGCTGGCAGAGAAATTTCATTGGATTACGTTAAGACAATGCAGGCGGATACTTTGAGCCTCGGTGCCAAAAAGCTGCTCGACCTGCTTAAGACTATGCCTATGGAGACGGAGCAACAACACGAAGCTCTGCAGTTCATCAAAAATTGGGATGGAGACATGGCAACCGACAGTATAGCGGCTTCTATTTTTTACAGTTGGACCAGGCACCTGAGGATTGCAATATATAAGGACGCATTTAAGGCCGATTATGGCCGTGTAGCAGATTCGGGTCTGCTCAGACGAATATATTTGAACACCACGTATGACCAGATTTTAGCTGCGCTAACCCCAGGCAGTGCGTTCTGGTGTGAAAATAATAATTCCATACTGGTAGAAGAATGTTCGATGGTAGCCCGTCAAGCGTTAAACGACGCCATCAAGGAGCTGAGTAAGCTGGCGGGAACTGATATGAACGATTGGGCTTGGGGGAGAATAAATACTGGTGTATACGCCCACAACCCGTTTAGCCGTATCAATTTGTTCAAAAAGATTTTTGAGCGTAGAGTTGCCGCCGCCGGTGGGCCAAATACAGTCAATGTATCGTCGTCAGTATTTAGAGATGCTGAAGGATATGAACAGACTTTTGGTGCCGGATTCAGGCAGATCATGCGAGTCGGCGATCAAGGAGTCGAGCATTTTTACATGAACTCAACTGGACAATCGGGGAATGTGTTTAGTCAACATTATGATGATATGGTTGAATCGTTTTCTCAAGGGCGCTACCACAATATCAACGACGCTCGAATCAATAATAAACTATTACTGATTAGCCAAGATAATAAATCGACCACAAACAAGTAGTTAACAGGGGTAATCAGATGAAGCTTTTTGATGCATTCAGCAAGCAGGCTCCAAATAAAGTACTACTTTCGATAGTGCTGGGTGCGCTGTCGGGGATCAGTTATGCTGTTTTAATCCCCATTGTTTTAAGTGCTATCACCGTTGATTCCAGTACTATTGTGGAATCCGAGCTTAGTGTTAGAACAGTATTGTCATTTGAAGTGCTCAACTACAAAATGGCGGCTTTATTTATGTTTGTCTGTATCTTTATCTTAGTCACCAGGACACTTTCTCAGGTGATATTAACCCGGGTATCTATCGATTTAACCACCAAAGTACGTATTCAGCTCTACGAGCGAATCATGGCAGCACCAATCGACGTGCTGGAAAGAATGGGGTCGTCGAAATTGATTGCGACCATTACGACCGATGTTGCACGTATTGTCATGGGAGCAAGATTGATCCCCGATGTACTGATTAATTCTGTAACTATTATTGGTTTGTTAGGATTTTTACTATATCTAAACTACAATGTATTCTGGTTCGTTATAGGGGCGCTACTTTTCGGAATTGTAACTTACCAGCTACCGATCATGGTGAGTAATTGGTACTTTGAACATTCGCGAAAAAAAGTAGATGAGCTTCAGGAATCTATTCGTGGTTTGATTTATGGTGCCAAAGAGTTGAAGTTGAATGACGTTAAAAGCAAGGTTTACGTCAAAGATGTGTTGATGAATAACGAGTTTGCCGTGCGCAAAGCCGATAAGACCGGTAATACCATTGTACGTACTGCCGCCAACTATGGCGATATGATCAGCTTTTTTGTCATAGGGATAGTGACTTTTATTTTTGTCAATTATGAGTCCATCAGCAATGAACAATTGGTTGGTGTAGTAATGGCGTTGTTGTATATCACTGGGCCGGTTTCTATTGTGATCAATACTATTCCCCAGCTGGTTATTGCTCGGATCTCGCTGAATAAAGTCAACCGCATTTTTGCAGAGATCCCACCGGAGGAAATAAATCAAGAAGTGACCAAGCTTGAACCTTGGAATCGGATCCTATTTTCCGATGTTTGTTACAAGTACAACCTGGAGGATGGGGCGCCCGGTTTTAAAGTTGGTCCGGTGAATTTCACTATTGAAAAGGGTAGTATTGCCTTTATTGTCGGTGGTAACGGCTCTGGTAAATCGACATTAAGTAAGATGCTTTCGCTTCACCATTTACCTGACGAAGGTCAAATCAAGTATGGCGAAACTGTAGTCGACGATTCCAATCTTAAAAGCTGTCGCCAAGTCATTTCTTCGATTTATTCAGACTACTATCTTTTTGACCGTTTGCTCGATGGCAGTCACGAAGAGCAAAAAGAAGATATGCATCGGTATCTGCGTGAGCTCGGCCTAGATACCAAAGTCTCCATTGTCGATGGCAAGTTCTCAACAATCAAGCTATCCGACGGGCAGAAAAGAAGGCTGGCGTTGTTGGTCGCCTTTCTTGAAGACAAAGAGTTTTATCTGTTTGACGAATGGGCGGCAGACCAAGATCCAATCTTTAAAGAATTTTTCTATAACAACGTATTAGCTCAACTAAAGAACAAAGGTAAGGCAGTAGTTGTTATCAGTCATGACGATCGTTATTTCAATGTTGCCGACAAAATATTGGTTATGGAAAATGGTCAGTTGATTGATTGTATAATCGACAAAGAACTCATCGCCCAACGAACATTGAGTCGCACAGTCGTCAGCAGCAAAATTAGGCAGCAAGAAGCTGTTTGACACGGATTTGAGAGCTAAAAATGACTATTAACAAAGCCTTATTCGATCTGTCGATATCACAAAAAGACATCTATTTTGACCAATTGCATCATGCAGGTAGTCCATTATATAACATTGGCGGATTTGTCCGCTGTTGGTCTCTGGAGATTGGAAGAATTCGCCATGCCCATCGTGAGGTGGTATTAAATCATGAAGCGTTTGGCATTCGAATTGTCCATCAAGAGCATGAAGTGAAGCAATATGTCAGTTCGGACCGTACTATTGAATTACCACTGCTTGATTTCAGCGACAGATTAGATCCAAAAAAAGCCGCTTTTGATTGGATGGATGAGCTTTTTAATACTCCAATCCCATACTATGATAGCGAGTTGACTAAAGCTACTTTAGTGAAAATTTCCGCGACGGAATATTGGTATGTTGGCTTGAGTCATCACTTGGCAATGGATGGCTGGGGCTTCTCCAATTGGGCACATAAGCTTGCCGATTACTACAACGAAGTCGAAGGTGAACCGACCAAACTTGGCAGTTGGCAACAAATATGTCGGCAAAATCAAGAGTACGTCGAATCAAAGCGGTATGCCTTGGATAAAGAGTTTTGGCTTGACCACTGTGCCAACGTCCCCGATAAAATTTTAACCGGCCATTACATTTCGGAAATTGATGGGCCGCGCAGTACACGTTATCGCGTTGCAATATCTAGAAGTGTTTACAATGACTATAGCAAAGCTGCCGAATCCATGGAAACCGGGGTGTCACAGTTGTTTTTGGCGATGCTGGCAATTTATTTTGCCAAGACATATAGCCGGGACAAAATATCGTTTGGTACACCGTTTCATAATCGTAAAAACCATGCGCAAAAAAAAATGATTGGGGTGTTCACCAGCGTTAGTCCGCTGATCGTCGGTGTTGATAAGTCGCAAAGCTGTATCAGTTTGGTTAAACAAATTACCAGACTGCAAAGGGCTAGTTTTCGCCACCAAGGCTTTCCTATCGGCCACTTGATGCAATCACTGGGATTAACTGGTGAACATAATGAAATGTACGATGTATGTTTCAATTTTTTGAAGCTCGATTACAGTGGGCTGTCGTTCGATAGCCATCATGCTGAAGTAGTCTACCATACGCATAACCGTATAAAAGCACCACTTACTGTGACCATATGGGATGGCGGTGCCGAAGATATAGAGCTGCAGCTGGATTACAACCACGGCTATTTTTGTGAGGACGAAATCCACTTACTAGCAAAACGTTTTGAACACATTCTTGGTTTGTTGACTTGTCCAGAGCAACAGCAAAGGCCCATTACAGAGTTGGAGCTAATTCCATCAGATGAAGCCAAGATGCTATGTCAGTCACTTAACGATACGCAGGCCGACTACAACAAGAACCATTTGATGCATCAGCTTTTCGAAGCTCAGGCGAAAAAAACGCCGGACAGAGTTGCCGTAATGTTCGAGCAAGATTCGATGACCTACCATCAACTCAATTGTGCTGCCAATAGATTGGCGCAGTACTTGAGGGAACAAGGGATCGGGGTCGAGGAGTTTGTTGGCATTTGCGTGGAACGCTCGCTGGATATGCTGGTGGGGATCTTGGCTGTTTTAAAAGTCGGCGGGGCCTATGTATCGCTCGACCCCAATTATCCGCAAAACCGCTTAGATTACATTACTGAGGATACCTCGCTTAATTGGGTTTTGACCCAGAGTGAATTGGTCGGGAAGTTCGATCGATCAACAGACCTTACCTGTATTGAACTGGACGATCCGGCATTTAAAGAATTACTAGGACGATTTCCAGAAAGTGATTTAGAACTGGCTGAAGCACAACAACCAAACAAGCTGGCCTATGTGATTTATACCTCTGGCTCTACAGGTAAGCCCAAAGGGGTGATGATAGAACACAGAAACGCAGTTGCCATGTTGAGCTGGGCAATCGATTACTTCAGCGCAAACGAAATGCAATGCGTGCTAGCCTGTACTTCATTAAACTTCGACCTGTCGGTATTTGAATTGTTTGCGCCACTCAGTTGCGGTGGCAGCTGTTTAATCGTCGAAAATATTCTGATGCTGGTTGAACACAACTATGAAGACAAAGGTATCACGATGATCAACAGTGTACCTTCCGGTGTGTCTGCGGTACTCAAGGAAAATCGTATACCTAGTTCAGTAAAAACCATCAATTTGGCCGGAGAAGCTTTGCGTCAGTCGTTGGTGAACGACCTCCACCAATTGCTATCTCTCGACAGAGTAGTCAACTTATACGGGCCGTCAGAAGATACTACTTATTCAACCGTCATGGCTATGGACGATATGGTCCAAGGTTCGGTTTTGATTGGTAGACCTATCACCAATACTCAAGCCTATATATTAAACGAAGCGCGAGAATTGCTGCCGATGGGTGTCGTTGGTGAGTTGTATCTGGGTGGCGATGGTTTGTCTCGTGGGTATCTCAATCGGCCTGACCTCAACTCAAGCGTTTTTATTAAAAATTCATTTTCTGACAACGATGATGGTCGTTTATACAAAACCGGGGATTTGGTGCGTTACATGCCTGACGGTAACTTGGCCTATGTTGGTCGGATAGACGAACAGGTCAAAATCCGTGGTTTTCGTATCGAACTTAAAGAAGTGGAACACCATTTAGGAAATTGTGCAAATGTGGCTGCCAGTATAGTGGTCGCAAGGGACGATGAATCAGGCTCTAAGCGATTGGTTGCTTACGTTGAAATGAACGGCGACGAGGATGAAGCCGAATTTGTCAAAAAACTAAAAGACGCTTTGCATCAGAGTATGCCGCAGTATATGGTGCCTTCGGCTTTTGTGCTGATCACCGAATGGCCGTTGTCACTGAATGGCAAAATTGACAAAAAGGCTTTGCCTGCGCCTGATGGGACCGACATGCAGGGCCATTACGTTCAGCCTGAAACCGCCAGTGAAAAATTGCTCACTGATATTTGGGCGAAGATATTGGAACTGGATGCGAAACGAATAAGTGTTACTGCCAATTTTTTCACCCTCGGAGGTCATTCTCTGCTGGCGATGCGGATGATTGCCGAGATACGTACCCAAATGGCATGCGAATTGCCGGTTGAAACTATTTTCACCGCGCAAAATATTCGGCGTTTGGCTGCGCTGGTAGATAAAGGAAGCGAACTCCCGATTCGTCCGGCCGTTTGTAGACTCAATGTTCAATCTGACAAAATGGCGTTGTCCTATGCTCAGCATCCTCTATGGTTTATTGATCAGATGGAAGGCAGTAGTGTGCATTATAATATGCCTGCAGCATTTAGGGTTGATGGGAGGCTGAACCTGGAGGCTGTGGAGCGGGCTGTGACCAATATAGTTAAGCGCCATCAGCCACTGCGTACGGTATTTGCCGAGCATGACGGCGATGGCGTACAAATCATACGAGACGAGTTCAATTTTGCTCTTGATTATTTCGATTTGCGTCAACTTGACACTGAGTACCAGCACGATACCGCCAATGAATTAATTTTGTATCATGCGAAAAAAACCTTCGATTTATCAAAGGATTTGATGATTCGGGTAGGCTACATTGATTTGTCTTGTACTGGCCATGACCAACAAGGGATCCTGTTGTTCAATATGCACCATATCGCTTCGGATGGCTGGTCTGTCAATATTATGCTCAAGGAGTTTGCCGCACTGTACGAAGCGGCCCTGGAAGATGCAGTAGATCCATTGCCCCCGCTTGAGATCCAGTATTCCGACTATGTCTATTGGCAGCAGCATTCGTTGCAAGGAGAGTTATTGGACGCTCAGTTGTGCTACTGGAGCAAGCAACTCGAAGATGCACCAATAGTACACAGCTTGCAGCTTGATCATGCTCGCCCTGAAAAAAAGTTGTTCCGTGGCGAAGTAGTGACGGGGCATGTCGACAGCTCCTTCACCGAACAGCTGATGGAAGTAGCCGCAAAACATGACGTTACCCCATTTATGTTATTGCACGCGGTGCTATGTCTGGTAATTTCACGCCATAGTAACAGCCAGGACATTGTCATCGGCACACCGACTGCCAACCGAACTCAGGCTGAATTGGTACCCTTGGTCGGTTTTTTTGTTAATACCCTTGTGTTACGTGTCGATACCGACTACAAAAGTTTTCCGTCTTATCTCAAACACGTTAAAGAGGTCAATCTGGCTGCACAGGCAAATCAGGACGTGCCTTTTGAGTCGTTGGTGGAAAATTTGAAACCTCCTCGCACTTCCCAGCATTCACCGTTGTTCCAAATTACTTTTAGTATGGATACCAACGATTTTTCGGAATTGAACCTACCTGGGGTGCAGATTAGCGAGTTGCCCTGTCGTGAAGTGATGGCGAAGTTTGATTTGGACATTTCGACGAAGATCAATGAAGACGGCATTTTCATGTCTTGGGTATATGACACATCGTTGTTTACCCAGCATCACGTGCAGAGCCTAAGTGATCATTTTCACGAACTGTTGTTGTCGGTTGCGCGTAACCCAGATGGATTGCTGTCTGAGTTGCCGATGTTGTTGCCTGAAGAGGTTGAATATCTGGTCAAACAATGCAATGCCACTGACACCGAATATCAGAATGAGATGTTGATCCATGAGTTGTTTGAAGCCTGTGTTCACAATGCTCAGGATGGTATAGCCCTGGTTTATGAAAATGAAAAGTACAGCTACCGGGAGCTGGATAAATTATCCAGTCAATGGGCTCATTATCTGAGAAACGCAGGGGTGACGACTGACTCCGTTGTGGGGATCTGCACAACACGCTCGACGCACATGATAGTGGCTATGTTGGCCATACTCAAAGCCGGTGGAGCCTATGTTCCACTCGATGCCAACTACCCTGTAAGACGGCTGGAATATATGATCGAAAACAGTGGCTTACAACATCTGGTGACGATTAGTGGGCTGACCGACAGGTTACAAATCCCTCAAGGAGTTAGTTTAATTGAACTCGATTCCGAAAGTTTCAGCAGGCAGTTGCAGGACTATCCAGATAGCCGACTTGAACGGGCAGAAGGACAAGATTCTGACTCACTGGCTTATGTTATATACACCTCTGGCTCTACCGGACAGCCTAAAGGTGTAGGATGTCTGCATCGCTCTTTGATCAATCTACTGACCGATATGCAGACCAGGGGCAAAATCGGCGTTGGCGACAATTGTAGTGTGTGGACCAATATCAGTTTCGACGTTTCAGTCTATGAAATCATGAGTGCTTTGTGCAGTGGTGCTACTTTGCATGTCGTACCGGAACAGGTCAGACTCGATAAAGAGTTGATGTTCCACTGGATGCAAGAGCACCAGATTCACAGCGCCTATTTACCGGCATTTTACCTGCTCAGATTTGCCGCTAAAATCCGCGCCAGAGAGGTTAAATCAAGCCTTAAACTGTTGCTTGTCGGGGTCGAGCCAATTGTTGAGTCGGTATTGGTTAGTTTGCAAAAACATATCGAGGGCTTGCAGGTTGTCAACGGGTACGGCCCATCGGAGACGACCGTTTGTTGTACATTATACAACGTGCCAAATAACCATATTGAAGAAGGCAAAAACTTTACGCCTATCGGCAAGCCTGTGGCCAATACCAAAACACTGATACTGAGCAAAAATATGGAATTGTGTCCGGTTGGCGTGACGGGTGAGCTTTATGTCGGTGGTGATGGTTTGGCGCGGGGCTATATCAATAACTCAGCGATGACCGCAGAGCGGTTTATCGTCAACCCCTTTGGCAATTCTCCTGAAGACCGATTGTATCGCACTGGTGATCTGGTGCGTCGCTTGCCTGATAGCAATATTCAATTTGTCGGCAGGATAGACGATCAGATCAAAATCAGAGGTTTCAGGGTGGAACTCGGTGAGGTTATGAGCCAAATCACTGCTTGCGCCGGCGTGGACTCTTCGCTGGTCATGCTGTTTGAAGACTTAAAAGGCGAAAAATCTCTTGTCGCTTATATGGTTCCGGAGGATGCCGGTAGTGACGAGCAGACCCTGGTGCGGCAAGTCAAGCAGTCCATCGGCACTGTGTTGCCCAATCACATGATCCCTTCGGCATTTGTCGTTATCGAGCAATGGCCGACGACCCTTAACGGCAAAGTGGACCGCAGGGCCTTACCAAAACCCGACTACGCCGTATTGCAAGGTAAATACGTTGCTCCCAAGAACGATACCGAGCAGACGTTGGTGGACATATGGGCGGAGCTCTTGAATCTGAATGTTGCCGAGATCAGTACAGAGGCGAACTTTTTTGAAATCGGCGGTAATTCTTTGCTTTCCTCGAAATTGATCCATATAGCCGGCACCCAGCACGGCTTGTCTATTGCGATCATCGATATTTTCCAGTGTCCTACGGTATGCAGTCTTGCGGTGCGGGCGTTAAATAATGCGCAAGGGACCAGTAAATCCAGCGCGTTGTTACCACTGCAAAAATCTGGTCATCAAGGTCCAGTTCCTTTGTCGTTTACACAGCATTTGTTATGGTTCGTCGAGCAACTAGAAGGCCAAACTAATAAGCATAATATTACCGGCGGGGTGAAAGTTCACGGCAAATTCAGTGTCAACATCGCTTGTGAAGTGTTGACTTTTTTAGTTGCCAAACATCCGATCCTTAAAACCAGGATCTCTGTTGGTAATGATGGACTGCCGATGCAGTTTTTTGATGAAAGCTTGAAACCGAAGCTGGAAGTTCTAGACCTAAGCAATGGTGCTGAAGATGTGAGGGACAAGACTTATACCGCGAAAGCCAGCGAGTTCGGCACCCGTTGTTTTGATCTAAATAGAGATGCATTGTTCGCGGTATTGATAGCCAAACTGTCAGACACCCAATGGCGACTGTTCGTCAATTTCCACCATCTTATTTCCGATGGTTGGTCAATCAATACCTTTTTCAATGAGTTTATGCAGGTCTATGATGACATTGCAGATGGTAAAAGGTTGGCTATCTGCGAACATGCATTGGGATATCATGACTTCGTGTTGTGGCAGCAGGAATTCCTTAATACGCCTTTGGCAGAAGAGCAAAGAGAATTTTGGGCACAGTACTTGTTTGGCTGTAATCAGGTTTTACAGTTGCCATTTTCTCCTGCAGCCAATCCTTCTGAAGATCCAGGTGAAATGAAACTGGCTAATGCGGTTGATTCTGAGACCCGTAACAAATTACTGAAACTTGCACATAAACATAAAGTTAGTTTGTTTAACGTCATTCACAGTGCTCTTGCCAATGTGCTATCGCGACTTAGCGGTGAGTCGGATTTGAATATTGGTGTTCCAATTACAGGTCGAAATCTTGCCGGTGTTGAAAATATCCTTGGAGTATTTATCAACAATCTGCCGGTCAGATGTCAGCTGGATATGTCCGAATCTTTTGATCAATGCATCATCGAGCAGTCCAGAAGTTTGGCCAGGGCTTTGTCGCATCAAGAACTACCGTTTCAAAAAATATTGGAAACCATAGATGTCCAAAGGGATGCATCTACTCCTTTGTTCCAGGTGTTGCTCAATGTGTTGAGTCTGCCTCCGTTGGAGTTGAGCGGTCATTGTGTTGATATCGAAGTTGATTTTGCCCCGCCTATTGAAGGTAAATTCGATATCACTTTGTATGTCAACGATACCGATAATGGAATGTCCATCACTTGTAACTACAACAAAGAGGTTTATGGCGGCAAATATGTCGGCTTAATGCTTGATCAGTTGGTCTGTCTGCTTTACAAAGTGGCTGAAGATAGTAGTAAACCCTGTGGCAGTTATTCGCTGGTATGGCATGATGATCTCCATAGACAACCGGTTAGCACGCTGTCTCAGGCCAATCTGTTGCCTGATCCACGCCTGTTAACTAAAGCCGTTCACGAGCACTGGGCCGGTTCGGTTCACTACCTGTTTGAGGAGGCTGCTGAGACCTATGGTGATCGCATGGCAGTTAAATTTGGTGATGTCCGGTGGAATTACCGGCAGTTAAATGAGCTAAGCCATGCCTTTGCCCATTATTTGAAAAAACGTGGGATTGGTCGCGGTGATGTCATCGGTATAATAGCACAACGTAATCACTACTTGGTTTTGGCTACTTTTGCCGTGTTGAAATCCGGTGCAGCCTTTGTCATGTTGGCCGACGATACGCCGATTGAAAAATTAAACTCTCAGATAGAGCTAGCTTCGCCGGTTGCTTTCATCACCCTCGATGGCACCGACGTGTCCGGCATTATAAACGATTACCAAGAAAAGCACTTTGTCCCAGAATTCAATGTGGCACAACTGTTGTTACAATTGTCGGATTATCCTGAAGCAGCAGAGTTTGTAAGTGAGAATGTTGACGGTGATGCTCTGGCATACATTGCCTTTACCTCTGGTACTGAAGGTAAATCTAAGGTGGTGAGAGGACGACACAGTGCACTAAGTTACTATTTGCCATGGACGGCTGAGCACTTCAGTATTACCGAACAATGCCGCTTTGCTATGCTTTCAGGGCTGATGCACGATCCGCTGCAACGGGATATGTTTACGCCCTTATGTGTTGGTGCCCAGCTCTATATTCCAGAAGACATCAAAGATGTAGTTAAACTGACCAAATGGCTTAATGAAATGTGCATCAGTGTGCTCAACATAACCCCGAGTCTCGGCTCATTCCTGTGGGGGGGCAATACCACGCGGCTGATGTCGTTACGGTTGCTGTTTAGCGCCGGAGAGCCACTCACCCAAGCCCATCTCAAGACAATCTTGCGTATTAGTGACAATGTTCGAGTAGTCAATTTGTATGGTTCTACCGAAACCTGCCGTGCACTGGGATTCTTTGAGGTCACGGCACAGTATTTGACACAGCACTCTAGTGGCAATGTGCCTGTGGGTAGGGGAATGGGCGATTGTCAGCTGATTGTGCTCAATCAAAACTTACATCAATGCGGCATCGGGGAGTTGGGACAAATCGGTATTCGCAGTCGCCATCTGTCTTTGGGTTACCACGATAATCCGAAGGAAACTGCAGATAAATTTATCGCCAATCCATTTTGTTCGGTATTGGACGATAGTAGCGATATTATCTATCTGACCGGAGATTTGGGTCGATACCATGATGACGGTAGTGTCATCTGTCTTGGTCGAAATGATCGTCAAATCAAGGTCCGCGGGTTCAGGGTTGAACTCGGAGAAATCGAATCAGCAATTGTCGGCCTTGAGATGGTGGATACAGCCGCAGTTGTGGTCAAGCAACGTAATGAAAACGAAAACTACCTGGTGGCTTACCTAACTCTTAGTGAACAAAGCAAGGGAAAGTCATTTGAGGCGGCTCAAATCAAAGCGTTACTCAAGAACAAGTTGGCGGGCTACATGGTGCCTCAGTCAATCTATGCTATCGACAGCTTACCGAGAACCGCGAACGGTAAATTGGATACCCGAGCGCTGCTTGAATTGTCGGACACCGAATTAGAACCTCAAAGAGAAATAGTTGCACCTCAAACTCATATGGAAAGAAACCTGCTACCAATATGGCAGGAGATATTGAAACGCGACGATATTTCAATAACAGATGACTTTTTTAAACTCGGCGGGCATTCGCTGCTGTCGACCCAACTGTTGTCACGTGTTCAATCCCAAGCCGGTGTCGAAATATCTATCAAAATATTCTTTGAGGACAGCAGTATCAAGAACATTGCAGCTAAGGTCGAAGAAAACCTGTTGGTCAACAGCGTGCTAAACAATATCAGCGATAAGCGCGAAAAGAACAAGTTATCTCTGTGACCCGAAGGAGAACAATAAAAGTGATAGTATCAGCAGCAGAAAACAGGTTTTACTCGTCATTGCAAGTCCAATTGTTCGATTTGATGTCGGACAGTGAGGCTATGAGAAAAAAAGTTGTAGAGGTCGATATCAGAGCATTGCAGAACTACCCATATCCTTTTGCCAGTTGGCCTTTGATTTTGTCGAGTGAACGGATTAAAGAGATAGCGCGTTTCGTCGAACTCTTTCCTAAGGTGTTGCTCAAGGTTATAAAGGAAACTTTCGGCAATAACGCCCAAGCGTTGGCGAATTATGTTAACGAACCGCTGTTTATCTGTGAAATGATGCTGAACATGGGGGTCGACCCAAAGGATATGTTGATACGCCACGATATCATCATTTCCGGACAGAAGATCAAGTTGTTAGAAGTCAATGCCGGGTCAACTATCGGTGGATGGCAACTCGATTGGCTCGCCGGCAATTTCCTTCGGGTACTTCAAGCTTTTCCCGAGACAGCCCTGTGGAATGTTAAAAGTCGGCCAATAGTGGAAAATCTGTTTGCAGCGCTTTTGGCTAGCATCAAGCGTATAAAAGGCCCGGGAGCCACAGGCAACATTGTTATGGCAGTCATGAGTGCAAATCAAGACAATGACGAGTTTGTTGAAGACGCAATTTTGTTTTTCTATGAGCAATTTCGTTTGGCACGAAAAGGCAGTTTCCCCAACGGTAAACTTTCGATCTGCCGTAATGTGAGCGACCTTGAATTTAAACCCGGCGGTGATGTGTTTATGAACGGGGAGATTGTTGACGCTTTTTTTATCCCGGTCGGAGACACCATGCAAGGTCAGGATAAATTGTATTACCAGCTTACCAGTAGCAGCTTAAGAAATAAACTTGTCTTTCCCGACAGCCCTCACCGGTTGATACTTGGAAGCAAAAATTTGTTGGCCTTAATGCATGAAGCACTTTACAAAATTGAATTGACCGATGAGGAACGAAAGCTAATTACTGAAAACATCCCGTGGGGCGCCAAACTCAACAGTAAGGAGGCCAATTGGCAATCGGAAAAGGTTGAGTTAAGACCATTTCTAATGGAACAGCAGCATAGGTTGGTCATTAAGAAAGCGCATTCGTTTCAGGGACTCGATGTTTTTATCGGCAAAGACTGCTCGCCAGAAGAGTGGCAGGAAATCATTGAGAAATATGGCGACGACAACGATTGGTTGGTGCAGGAATATTGTAAACCTGATGCTGTGTCGATATGTCATCCGCAAGATGGCATTGTTGGGGCAAGAGCCGTATGGGGGATCTTTGATTTCGGCAACAATTACAGTGGCGCATTTATCAGAGCGGCGACTATCGGAATGAATGATGGGGTGATCAATTCTGCTAGGGGGGCGATAGAGCTCTTCGTTATGGAAGAAGCTGCTCAAGCCAGAAAAATGGTCATTTAAAATTAATAGAATTGGAAATAGTAATGAATTTGCAAGAAATATTGGCGATGTGCGCCGCCCAGAATGTACAATTGAACGTCGAAAATGGTGAGTTTGAGGTATTGTTTGAAGAGTACCCAAGCGTCGAACTGATTGACCTACTCAAAGAAAACAAGCCTGCGCTGGTCAGCTTCATCTCCACCCATAATCCAAAGTCACTGGCAACGCGACCCATCAAACAGGTGGCAAGAGATGGTCTGTTGCGGCTGTCTTATTCGCAGCAACGCCTTTGGTTTCTTGACCATATGGGTGATAATTCGGTGCAGAACAATATTTCTACTGCGTTCAGTGTGGACGGTCTGCTCAGCATCGAAGCTTTGCAGGCTGCTCTGGACAAGATCATTGCTCGCCATGAAATACTCAGGACCAACTATGTTGAATCTCACGGCGTCACCTACCAGCAGATCTCCGAACCAGAGCCGGCCAAAGTAGAACTTGTTGATATCAGCGAGCTTAATGAAGTGACACGGCAGGTAAAAGTCCGCGAACTGATGTTAAGTGAATCTAAAGTACGTTTTGATTTGAACCAGTCACATAAGCTTCGAGTAATTGTGATTAAGCAATCCAAACACAGTCATGTCATTTTATTCAATAGTCATTTAATAGCTGCTGATGGTTGGTCGATGAACGTGATGGTTAAAGAATTTTCCCAGTATTACCAAGAGTTTTTAGAAAATGGCTCGGTGGTCAATCAGACTCTGAGCATTCAGTATGCCGACTATGCCGATTGGCAGCGTGAATATTTCGAAAGTGATTCATTCACCCAGCAGTTAAACTACTGGCAGCAGAACCTCGAAGACATCCCACTGGTACATTCACTGGTGCTAGACAAAAATCGTCCGGCGCAGCAAAGTTTTGAAGGGTGCAAATTGCGGCACACCATTGATGTCAATATGTTGGGACAGTTAAAAGCCTTGGCTGACGACAAGAGCATTACTTTGTTCATGCTGCTTGAAACTGCGTTTGCGCTGCTGATAGGTCGTTGGAGTAACGAAGATGATATTGTGATAGGCACACCAGTTGCCGGACGTATCAGAGCAGAAATAGAACCGATGATCGGTTGTTTTGTTAATAACTTGGTATTGCGTACCACGTTGCCGGAAAGGGCAAGCTTCAGCGAACTACTCAAAGTAGCAAAGAACAATATTCTCAACGGCTTTGCTAACCAGGATATTCCGTTTGAATTGTTGGTGGACACGGTTCACCCTATGCGCAGCCTCAGCCATACCCCGATTTTCCAGATCATGTTCAGGCTGCAGAACAACGAAAAAACGCAGCTTGAATTGCCGAATGCCGAAGTCAAATCGATAATGGGCGCCGATAATCTGGTGAAGTTCGACCTCGAACTGTCAGCCTCGCAAGAAGCTGACGGTCTGGATCTGGTCTGGAACTTTGCCACCAGTCTGTTCGAAAAAAGCACCATCGAGCGCATGGCTGAAAGCTATGAATTGTTGTTGCAATCTATTGTCGCTGACTGTGAACAGGATATTCATCGTTTGAATATGACCAGCGAAGCTCAGTTGGCTCTGATAGCAAAATGGAATGATAACGCTGCTGAGTTTGAGCAGGGAGAGGGCATGCATGAACTGTTTATGCGAACTGCATTAAAACAGCCAGATGCTGTGGCGGTAACCGACATTGAAGGTAGTATCAGCTATGAGCAATTACTACGCCTGAGCGTTTCTCTGGCGAAACAGTTGGCAGAACAGAAGGTGGCCTGCGAAGAGTTGGTGGGCGTACGCCTACCTAAAGGTCGACATCAAGTCGTTGCAACCATGGCGATTATGATGGTTGGTGGTGCATACCTACCGATGGAAACCGGATGGCCGGAGCAGCGTTGCGAAGGTATTTTGCAACAGGCCAATGCCCGCTTTATGGTGGTCCTTGACTGCAAAGAGGGGATTGATGGCTTTACTCAGATTAACATCAATGAAGTCAATCCGTTGGAAGGTTCACTCGATTCCGTGGCTGCAGCTGTGCCAGTCACCGGATGTGCCGACAAGCTGGCATACGTGATCTTCACCTCCGGTTCTACTGGACAGCCTAAAGGCGTGGCCATCGAACACGGTGCCGTGGTCAACACCTTGCATGATATCAACCGGACTTATGGTATGACGAGCTCTGACAAGGCGTTGGCAGTTTCGGCGTTGAGTTTTGACCTGTCTGTATACGATATTTTCGGCATTCTCGCCGCAGGTGGTGAAGTGGTCTATCCGGAACACGAAAAAGGGACTGACGCCGAGCACTGGGCTGAATTAGTTGAACAGCACAGTATTACTTTGTTCAATGCAGTACCTGCATCTGCAGATCTGTTGGCGTTGACTTTTGAGCGTCAGGGTAAAACTGGCACTACTTTGCGTAATATCTTAATGAGTGGTGACTGGATTTCACCAAGCTTACCGAAACGGTTGTGGGGCGTATTCCCTAACTGTAGAACCGATAGCCTTGGTGGTGCAACAGAAGCTTCGATTTGGTCTATCAGTTACCCGATCACGGAGGATACCAGCCACCTCAAGAGTGTGCCTTATGGTAAAGCTATGGCCAATCAGTCATTTCACATTCTTAACCGTGAGCAACAGCCAGTCCCTATTGGTGTGCCCGGTGAACTGTACATAGGTGGTAGAGGTGTTGCCCGTTGCTACTATGGTGATGAAAAGCGTTCCGCTGCTAGCTTCTTCTACCACAAGGGCTTGGGTAAAAACCTATATCGTACCGGGGATCTCGGACGTTACATGGCCGACGGCAACATCGAGTTTATTGGCCGTGCTGACGACCAGGTCAAAATTCTTGGCTTCCGAGTCGAGTTGGGTGAAATTGAAGCTGAATTAGCCAAGCTGGAAACTGTTCGAGAAGTCATCGTTATGGCTTTGGGCGATAAGCTAGCTCGACGGTTGGTTGCCTATATTATTCCAACTCATATGCCCGCCGAGGTCGATATTGCTGGCTTTAACAAACAGTTGAAGCAGAGCATCGCGAAAAATTTGCCGGTTTACATGTTGCCTAGTGCATTTGTATTGCTTGATGCTTTCCCACTAACCGCCAACAGTAAAGTCAATAAGAAAGCACTGCCCGAACCGGGCGAAATTATGGCCCCGCCAATTGTCGAACCCGAAGGCGCCACTGAAATCAAGTTGGCAGCCATATGGTCGCAAGTTTTGGAGCTGGAAAACGTTAGCGCTACTGCTAACTTCTTCGACCTCGGTGGCAACTCGCTGCAGTTGACTCGTTTGGTTTATGAAATTCGAGAAGGCTTTGATATCGAAATTTCGATCCGGGATGTGTTTGAGCGGACCAGCCTCAAAGACATGGCCGTGTATTTGGGAAACCGTCAAGCAGAAGACTCTGATGCCCAGCAATTCGAGCAAATAACTCGCGCCGAAGTCGATAAAGGTTCATTTGAAATAGTCTTCTAACACAATTGCTTCCTTCAATAGAGGTGCCAGTGTCTAGAAGGCCCGGCACCATTGGCTTTAATTGTGACCTGGAAATTGTCCTACCGTGGATTGGCAATGTTAAACGTTTGTTGAGTACGATCGTGGTTATCGGCCGCGACGTTCTGAAGCAATGGTAGAGCAGTGAACAGCGTGAAATACAACAGACCAAAGTTGGACAAAAATGAATATAAATGACTTTATCAAGTGGTGTCTCGAACAAAAAGTGGCCTTTACGGTAGACGGTAATAATCTGCGTGTTACTACCAAAGCAAAATCGATACCGCAAGATGTGCTGGCAGCGATAAAAGAAAGAAAAGCTGAGCTCGTGGCTTGGTTAAAAGTGCAGCAAGAGAAAAATCTGGCGTCAAAAAAACAGATTATTGCAAAGCTACGAACCAGCAACCAGCTTCCGCTATCATTTTCACAACAACGTTTGTGGTTTATCGAACAGCTGAAAATTAGTGAGACGCAGTATAATGTGCCAGTTGCTTTAATGTTTACTGGCTCACTGCAAATGGCCTCTTTGCAGTATGCATTGGACGTTATTATAGAGCGTCATGAAATTCTTCGTAGCGTGTACCGCGAAGTCGATGGTGAGGCTGTACAGGTGGTAGAGCCTGCCAAACCTTTGTCGATTCCTGTCATCGATTACATCGGCTACGGCTACACTAAACACGATTGTGTGATCAAAAGCCTGATAGCTTCAGAGTCATCCAAGCCATTTGACCTGAGCAAAGATCTAATGATTCGGCTGACCCTTATCAAGTTGTCTGCCGAGGAAAGTATCCTAATACTAGTAATGCACCATATTGCTTCTGACGGTTGGTCTTTGGGGGTATTCGAAGCAGAACTGATGCAACTCTACTTGGCCCACAAAGGCGGTCAGCAACATGCATTGACACCGCTGCCGATACAGTATGCCGATTATGCCGCATGGCAACAGCAATATTTAAATGAGCAGGAATTGAAGCAGCAATGTGACTACTGGCTGGGGCAATTATCAGGTCAGCCTTTGCTTCATGATCTGCCTAGCTCACAGATGCGTCCAAAGCAGCAGATATTCACAGGAAGAACCCTGGTGCAATCTTTTGACAACAACCTGCTGAATAAACTCAAGCAGTTGTCCCGTGAATTGGATATAACCTTGTTCATGCTGCTGGAGACTACCCTAGCTCTGCTGTTGGCGCGTTTCAGCCAACAACAGGATATCATCATCGGAAGCCCGATCTCAGGCCGTAACTATAAGGAAATAGAACCGCTGATCGGATTTTTCGTCAATACTCTGGTGCTAAGAACTCAGCTAAAAGATAACATGTCCTTTAAGGATTTGATCTCACATAACCGCGAGAATATTCTGCAAGCCTTTTCCCATCAAGAAATGCCTTTTGATCTGTTAGTAGAAAAGCTGGAATTGCCCCGTAGTTCGAGTTACTCGCCAGTCTTGCAGATAGCCTTCGTATTGCAGAACAATCAACCCTTGGATTTGAGTATACCTGATTTGGTGATTGAACATGTCAATACTGGTAAGAGCATGATCAAATTCGACCTTGAACTTGCGGCGTTTGAAGTAGAACAGGGGCTGTTGCTAAATTGGAACAGTTCTGACTGCATTTTCGACGAGCAGACTATGGACGCGTTGTGCAAAGGTTATGAGCTGTTGTTGTACGGCATTGTTGACGCGCCGAATGCTTCAATTTACCAACTGCCTGTGATTAGTGATGAGGACCTTTCAAAACAGGCGGAATGGGCGGGCAATTGCGGTAATGTCAGTCAAATTATTGATATTTGCTCCAAACAGCGTACTGATGGCGCAGTCGTGGCGGGAATACGGAGTTACGTGTTAGATAACCAACGCAATCCCGTGCCGGTAGGCATTCCGGGGTATCTTTATCTGGGGATTAATGATACGTCCAAACTAGACTTAACACACCTTGACTACAAGGCGCAAGAATCGGCGGGCGACAGTTTATTGCACCAGCCCAACGAGAGCCTAGTAAAGACACAACATTGGGTACGTTACAACCCGGTAGGTGAGTTGGAGTTTATCTGCACTGTAGATGAAAAAGTCAACGTGAACGGATTACCGTTACCGATCTATCATGTGCGTAAACAATTACAATCCCTTGATTGTCTAGCTGATGCCGCAGTTGTTGCGTTGGAAAATGACAATGGCATATCAATCGCAGCGTACATAGTCCCGTCAGCGGCCGATGCCGACCAGTCGGAATTGGTAGAAAAAGTCATTACTTTGGTGGCAGGTATGGTGCCTGACTACCTTCAGCCTAATGCCTATCATGTAGTGGAAAAAATAACGCGAAAGCCAGATGGCACTGTTGATATTGAAGCTTTGCCCAAACCAGGGAATGAAACTGAACAAAATTTTGTCGCTGCCCGAACGCCGACAGAGATGTCTTTGACCACATTATGGCAGGATATCCTTGGTAAAGCGTCGATTTCCATCCATGACAATTTTTTCGATCTAGGTGGTAATTCGCTCAGAGCCATGCGCATCGTCGCCGCGGTTTCCAAACAATTCAATGTTAACAATACCCTGCGGGTCTTGTTTGAAAAGGGCACTATTTCCAAGCTTGCGGCATACATCGACTCCCAGAACAAATCTGCCCATGTCACCATCGAACCCGTAGCCAAAGAGCTCCCTTTACCATTATCTTTTGCTCAACAGAGGTTGTGGTTTATCGATCAAATTACACCCGGCAGTAATCAATACAATATGCCCGCAGCGATGCAGCTAAACGGCAATCTCGATTTTCAAGCGCTACACCGAGCGTTTTCCATATTGGTAGTACGGCACGAAGTATTGCGCACTACTTACGAAGAGTCTGAAGGTCAAGGTGTGCAAATCGTAAACCCTGCTGAAGCTATTCCGCTGGATGTCGTCGACTTAAGCGCAATGCCTATGTCACTACAATCGGCAGAAGTTGAACGCATCGCAACTGAAGAAGCGGGGCGGCCTTTTGACCTGTCAAAAGACTTGATGCTTAGGGTGCGATTGTTAAAACTGGCGGATACCGAGCACGTGTTGTTGTGTAACATGCATCACATAGCTTCTGACGGCTGGTCTGTAGCTATCCTAGTGCAGGAGTTTGGCAGCCTTTATGACTCCTTCCGTAACGGCCGCCAGCACGAGCTGCAACCGTTGCCTATTCAATATGGTGACTTTGCCTATTGGCAAAGGAACACCTTTACGGAAGAAAAGCTCGATGCTCAGTTGAAATACTGGTCGAAGACCCTCGAAGCGATGCCTCAGCTGCACACGCTGCCGTTGGATAAGATGCGGCCTAAGCGCCAATCTCTGGTTGGCGGCAGCTATTATCAACATATCGACAACAGTTTGTTGGCGCAGTTAAAAAGCCTTAGCTTAAGCCTTGATATCACTTTGTTTATGCTGCTCGAAAGTGCTTTTGCCTTGTTGGTTGCACGTTGGAGTAATGCCGCGGATGTCGTAATCGGTACTCCGGTGGCTGGCCGTATCCACAAGGATATTGAGCCGTTGATTGGTTTTTTTGTCAACAGCCTGCCGCTACGGACGCGTTTTGTTAAAGGTATGAGTTTTGCCCAAGTACTTGAGCAAAACAAAACAACAATTCTCGAAGCATTCTCGAATCAGGACATTCCGTTCGAAATGCTGGTAGAGAAACTTCAGCCCAAACGTAGCTTGAGTCATTCACCGATTTTCCAATTGATGTTTGGGCTGCAAAACAACGAACAAGGTGAGTTGACACTGCCTGAGTTGTCTATTCAGCCGCTGCCTACTCGTCAAACCATGATTAAGTTTGATATGGAGCTGATGGTAACCGAACAACCCGATGGGTTGGCGCTTAACTGGAGTTTTGCTACCAGCCTGTTTGAGTTGGACACTATAAAACGTTTGGCTGCGAGCTTTGAATGTCTGCTGGCTGCATTGGTTCGTGAACCGCAGACTGATATCTATCATTTACCACTGATCACCAAGGCCGATATCGACCAGATCAAGACATTCAATGACAATGCGGAGGATTATCCCGACACCACCTGTATCCATCAAATATTTGAGCAACAGGTTGCAAAAACTCCAGATGCAGCAGCGCTGGAGTATCAAGGTTCAGTGTATAGCTATAGCCTGGTGAACCAAAAAGCCAATCAGCTGGCCCGCTACCTGCAGCAAAAAGGCCTTAAATACGGCGTATTGGTGGGGTTGAGTGTTGATCGCTCAGCGGAATCGTTGATTGCGATGCTTGCGATACTCAAGGCAGGAGCCTCGTACGTACCGCTGGATCCAGAGTATCCGCGTCAACGCGTGGCATACATGATACAAGACAGTGGAGTGGAATTGGTATTGACCCAATCTCATCTGTTGGAACACTTACCGGTTGCTAAGGACCATACTATCCTGATAGACCGTGCTGAGAGTTATCAAAGTTATAGTGCAGACAATCTCAGCAATATCAATGTTACCGGAAACTCTCAGGCCTATGTAATCTACACCTCCGGTTCGACCGGAAAACCTAAAGGCGTATCGCTTCGGCACACAGGTGCAGTAAACTTAGCACTAAACCAAATCCGTATATTCGAAATATCAAACAGCAGCCGGGCGTTGCAGTTTGCGTCGTTTAGCTTCGATGCTTCGATCTCTGAGTGGTTGATGGCCCTGCTGAGCGGCGCCTGTTTGTTTATGTGTCCGGGGGAATGCCGCACTGACCCAGGTAAATTAACGCAGTATCTTATTGCCAATAAGATCACCCACCTGACATTGCCTCCGGCGCTGTTGGCACAACTGGATTTAACGGACCAGTATCATTTTGAAAGCCTGATCATTGCCGGTGAAGCCTGCGAAAAACAAATCGCTTGGAAATGGGCTGAAAAGTACCGACTATTCAACGCATATGGGCCGTCGGAAGGCACGGTATGTACCAGTGCCGGCCAGATTTTACCCAATCAACGAATTACTATTGGCCATGCTTTGAACAATGTTTCCATGTACGTGCTCGACGAGCATGGCGCTGTGGCACCTATTGGCGTTGCGGGGGAGCTGTACATTGGTGGTGCCGGTTTAGCTAATAACTATTTGAATCGCCCTGATCTGACTGCCGAGCGATTTAGTGAAAAGTTTGCCCGTCAGTGGCCGCAAGTGCGCTTGTACAGGACCGGAGATTCCGTGCGCTGCCTAGCCGACGGCAGCTACGAGTTTTTGAACCGGATGGACGACCAGGTCAAGATCCGTGGGCATCGCATTGAATTGGGTGAGGTACGAGCTGCATTGGTCAAGCTTTCATTGATAGCAGATGCCTTTGTCATGTCCAGGCAGATAAGCACCGTGCAACAGCTCGTTGCCTATGTGGTTTTGTCGCCCGAAATCGGTGTTGATTCCACTTTGGCATCTGCACAAAACAAAAACGATTGGATTAGCAAGGTCAAGGTACTGCTGCGCGAAAGCCTGCCGGAGTACATGGTACCGGCATTCTTCGTCTCTATTAACTCAATGCCCCTGACGATCAACGGCAAGGTAGACAGCAAAGCATTGCCTCCGATTGAAAAGGCTAACACGGGCAAGACTTCCGGTAGTGCGCCGAACAGCCGCATCGAACACCAATTGTGTAAAATCTGGCAGCAAGTGCTTGGGCTGGAACAAGTCAGCATTTATGACAACTTTTTCGACATCGGTGGTAATTCGATCCTCAGCATTCAGATTCAAAAACAGATTGCCATTAACACCGATTATGAAATTGACATAACTGACCTGTTCGAATATCCCACCATTAACGAATTGTCTCGTTATCTCAGCTACAGCGTCGATAAAACACTGAGTAATGTTCATGCTATGAACGAAGCGGTAGCGGACGTTCCCAAACAAGATGTGGCCATCATTGGAATGTCGCTTCGGGTGCCGGACGCCGACACTGTTGAGCAATTTTGGGACAATATCAGCAACGGTGTTGAGTCGTTGCAAGAGTTTAGCGATGAGCAGTTACTCGAGGCTGGTGTGGGACGCGACATGCTCAACCACCCAAACTATGTCAAATCTGGGGTATTGCTTTCAGACATCAACACTTTCGATACCAACTATTTCGGTTTTACCCCGCGAGAGGCAGAGGTGATGGATCCGCAACAGCGGCTATTGTTTGAATGCTCGAATAATGCGCTGGAGAATGCCGGGTATGGTTGCAAAAAACGTAAGCGCGATGTCGGCGTATTTGTGGGGGTTGCCGAAAGCAACTATTTCTTTGGCCACTTGATGGGGCGGACTGAGCTTGAACAAACCCATGGGTTTGGCTTATTACATGCCAACAGCTCAGGTTATATGGCCACAAGGTTGGCTTATAAATTGAATTTGAACGGACCGAGTATCAATGTGGTCACTGCCTGTTCAACTTCTTTGGTAGCGATCCATCAGGCGTGCAACAGCTTGTTGTTACGTGAATCTAAAATGGCCATTGCCGGTGGTGCACGGGTAGGACAGTTTTTCCCAGCCGGATACATGTATAACGAAGGCGGGATCGTTTCGCCAGATGGCCATTGCCGTGCATTTGACAAAGATGCTCAAGGTACCCGAAGTGGCGATGGTGCTGGTATTATCGTTTTGAAACGGCTTGATGATGCAATTGCGGACGGCGATACTATTCATGCTGTTATCAAAGGCACAGCAGTGAACAATGATGGCTCAGACAAAGTTGGCTTTACTGCACCGAGTGTTTCGGGTCAGTCTGATGTCATTATTCGGTGCCAGGCGATTGCCGGAGTCAAACCTGAATCCATCCAATACGTCGAGACCCATGGTACCGGTACTAAACTTGGCGATCCCATCGAAATCAAAGCATTGACCAAAGCCTTTGCCGGTGTTAAGCGCGGATTCTGCGCCCTTGGAACGCTTAAGCCGAATATTGGCCATCTTGATGCTGCGGCGGGGGTAGTCAGCGTGATTAAAGCGGTGCAAGCGCTCAAAGCGGGTATGATCCCACCGAGTATCAATTACTCCGAGGCCAATCCTAGCATTGACTTCGCCAACACGCCGTTTTATGTCAACACGGAATTGCGAGAGTGGACGACTTCTGGAGGACCAAGGCGTGCTGGCGTCAGCTCTTTCGGCATCGGAGGTACCAATGCCCACGCAATCTTGGAGAAGGCTCCTGACTTTGTCGTTACGGAACCACGTCGCAGTGAAGAATTGATTGTGTTGTCGGCCAAGACCGAAACAGCGTTGGCTACTGCAAGCGAGCAGTTGGTGCAGCACCTGAAAAATCATCCTGAGCAGTCATTGAGTGATGTCGGCTTTACGCTCAAAGTCGGTCGTACGGCCCATGAACATCGTTGTATGTTGGTAGCGAAATCCATAGAGCATGCAATCGAGCAGTTGCAAAGTGGCGACGGTGTAAGCCGCCACAGCTTCTCAAGCAAAGGGCGGGTCAACAAGTCGGTGATATTGCTGTTTACCGGGCAGGGTTCGCAGTACGTTAATATGGCCAAGGAATTGTACGAGCAAGAGCCCGTGTTTCGTCAGCAATTGGATGAATGTGCAAATATACTGAGCAAGTATGCCGAAGTCGATATTCGAGACTTTATCTATCCACCGGTTGTGGATGAAAATGCCAAAACCATGCTAAATCAAACCTCAATAGCCCAGCCCGCATTGTTCTGCGTCGAATATGCCATGGCCACTTTATTACAGTCATGGGGGATCATCCCCTCGGCAATGATTGGGCACAGTATCGGCGAGTATGTTGCGGCATGCCTTGCAGGCGTATTTAACCTGGAAGATGCACTGAAACTGGTCAGCGAGCGGGCAAGGTTGATGCAAAGAGTCGACCCTGGCGACATGATTTCCGTGCCTATGGCAGCGAGTGAACTGCAGGGACTGCTGCAACAGACAGGTTGTTCCATGGCCGCTGTGAACGGTCCGCAAAACTGTGTGGCTTCCGGACCATCCTCTGCCATAGATACCTTGACTAAAGCGCTGGAAAAAAAAGGGGTGGCGGTGAGCGCGTTGCATACTTCCCATGCGTTCCACTCCAGTATGATGGATGTCATTGTCGATGATTTCCGTCGGTGTCTTGAGCAGGTTAGCTTCAATGCACCTCAGTTTGCATACATTTCAAACGTCAGTGGTAAATTTATCACTGAGCAAGAGTCGAGCAGCGTCGAGTATTGGGTGCAGCATCTACGGGGGACGGTTAATTTTGCAGCAGGCATAAATACTCTGCTGCGTGAGCAACAACTGTTGAACGTAGATAAGATCTTGATTGAAGTCGGACCGGGGATTAGTCTGACTTCGTTGGCAAGAAAGAGCCCACATGCTGCAGGTCAGATGCTGCTTTCGTGCATTCGCCATCCAAACAAAGCGGTCTCCGACTTGGCTTTTGTCAGTCAAATGTTGGGGCAACTGTGGTTGCATGGTTGCGACATTGACTGGCAGGGCTATTATCAAGACAGTAAAGTGAGCCGAGTGCCTTTGCCGACCTATCCGTATGAGCGACAGAAATATTGGATAGAAGCAGTAGACAGCAAGCAGGCCCCTGCCGTCAGCGGTTACAAGCAGTCGAACATCAATGATTGGTTTTGCGCGCCGACTTTCAGACTCGAGTCGAATATGGCCATCGAACCGATTGACTTGGCGAGTGAAAAGCAATGCTGGCTGATATTTGCCGATAGCTATGGTCTTGGTGCTGAGCTAGGCCAGTCCCTGGCTAGACAGAGCCAGAATGTGGTTATGGTTAATGTGGGTGAACAATTTGCCCGGCTTGACGGCAACAATTACGTGGTTAATCTCATTGCCGGGAATGATTATCAACTACTTAAACAAAGTTTGGACGATGCTGGATTGCGGGTCGATCGGATTGTCCATTGCTGGAGTGTTGACCAGCTCGGATGCAACGGAAGCGACAAGGCAGAAGTCTTTGAAGCCTGTCAGCGCTATGGTGTCTACTCGCTGCTTGCGGCAATCAAACAGTTTGCACCGACGCAAATTGATCATAGCCTGCAGGTAGATGTTGTCACTCAAGACATTTACCGGGTCACGGGCGAGGAAAAGATAAACCGCGATGGCGCAACTGTGATCGGCCTGTGTAAAGTAGTGCCGCAAGAGTATCCGCAAATTAAATGTAATGTGGTTGATTTGGGACTGTCTTCACTGTCGTCAATTGATAGTGCCGCGCTCAAACCTTTTGTGTTATCGCTGCTGTCTGAACTGTGTTTGTCTGCGCGCTCGGCAGATGTGGCGTTCAGGAGCCGACAGCGTTGGGTTGGAAATTACGTGCCTCATTTGACCGACAATAGCCAAATCCAGGCCCGGTCGATTAAACCGCAAGGGATTTACCTCATCACCGGTGGCCTGGGGAATATTGGCCTGCTGCTAGGTGGTGCCATTGCTGAGCAGGATGCGGTGAGAATTGCTTTTGTCGGACGCAGCGAATTTCCTGCCGTTGAAAATTGGGAGCAATGGCTTGCCAATCACCCCGACGGCGACCCGACCAGTACCAAAATTAACAAGCTCAAGGTATTGCAGGCTAGTGGTGCCGAAGTGATGGTCTGTGCAGGTGATGTTGCGGACTTTGGCCAGATGTCGGCTGTATTCGACAGGGTAGAAACCCGTTGGGGTCGCATTGATGGTGTGATCCATGCCGCCGGTTTGCTGCATGGGTCTATCAAGGCTATTGCGGAAACGACCACCGAAGATTTTGCCCTGCAATATCAATCCAAGGTTAAAGGTTTGTTGGTGCTCGAACAATTGCTTGAAGGTCGAAAGATTGATTTTTGCTTGCTGATGTCTTCATTGTCATCGGTGCTCGGTGGCCTCGGTTTTGCGGCATATGCTTCTGCGAATGTCTTCATGGACGCCTTTGCCAGGCAAAAACACAACGATGGTGATTTAAGATGGTTGAGTGTCAACTGGGATGGCTGGAACTATACTGCGCCGGGTCAGGCAGCAATGTTTGGCGACCAATTGAGCATGCTACCTGACGAAGGGATTAAAGCATTCAAACGTGCATTGGCTACTGGCATAGTGCCGCAATTGGTCAACTCAACCGGGGTGCTCGATCAGCGCCTGCAGCGTTGGCTTAAAGCGCAGGATGACCGCGGCAATATGAGGGTTTATTCGCGGCCTGAACTGGACATACAGTATGTTGAGCCGTCCAGCGAGATTGAATTCAAATTAATGAATGTGTGGCAGGAGCTGCTGGGGATCAGAGATATAGGTATCAAAGATGACTTTTTTGAGCTTGGCGGCGATTCGGTCGTTGCCACTCGAATACTGAGTGTAATTCGTCAACGGTTTGGCTTGGATGAATCTGTATTTGGAATCAAAGATTTTTTCGAAAATCCGACTATTGAAAAGATATCGCAGAAATTAACAGCAGGCCTTGAATTGAATAAAGCAAGCGAGATGAAGAGTCAACTTTCTGCTGCGGGAAAGAACATTGAAGAAGGGGTGTTGTAATGTATTTGGCTGAGCAATTGGTTAAAGAAGCCTTGCGTAGCGAGGTGGTGTTGTATCTCAAAGATGGTCAATTGGCATTTGTTGCCGAGCAAGGAAACTTCAGCGCCGAGTTGAAAGCCAAAGTCACTGGACACAAATCTAAAATTATCGAGTACTTACGTCAGCAGCAGCTTGAAAATCAGGCTTGCAATCAAAGTATTATAGCGGTGAAAGTCGATGCCATCAGACCGGTCGATCGTGACCGCTTATTGCCATTGTCTTATGCCCAGCAACAGATCTGGTTTGCCGAACTTATCAACGTTGGTGGTGCCAAATATAATATGCCGGTGGCGATTAAGCTGACCGGTAAATTGGACGTCGATGCGGTTTGTCATAGCCTCAGTGTTATTGTGGCAAGACATGAAGTGTTGCGCAGTACCTATTACAAAGTCGATGGCGACAGCTGGCAGCAGATTCATGCTCCCAAACCGGTAACCCTAGAACGTTTTGACTTGAGTGACCTATATGGCACCGAGCAAGACAAACAAGTTGAAGCTCTGCGCATAGCCGAGGCGTCTAGGCCGTTTGACCTATCCAATGATTTGATGCTCAGGTCTGCATTGATCAAATTGTCAGACAACGAAAATGTTCTCTTGTTTACCATTCATCATATTGCCTCCGACGGATGGTCTATGGGGTTGCTTGTCAATGAGTTTGCAGCCAATTACATGGCCTTTACCAATAGGCTGCAATCTTCACTGCCGGATTTGAAAATACAATATGCTGATTATGCATGTTGGCAACGGGAGTACATAGCCGAAGCCCAGTTGAACAATCAAATCGAATACTGGATGAAACAACTGTCTGGGGTATCCTCAGCGCCAGTGTTGCCGACCCAAAAGCGGCGTCCAGCGCAGCAAATCTTTACCGGTAGAGCAGTGGATATTGCCATCGGCAAAGAGCTAAGCGACAGGCTAGGTGAAGTCGCCAAAGTCCATAAGACCACGCTGTTCGTGGTATTGCAAAGCATGTTCTCATTGCTCATCGGCAGTGTAAGTCAAAGTCGTGATGTAGTGGTAGGAACACCCGTTGCGGGCAGAACTTCGGTGGATGTTGAACCGTTGATCGGGTTGTTTGTCAATATGCTGGCACTGCGCAGCGAAGTGGAATACAACCAATCGTTTACCAGCTATTTGGTGCAAAGTAAGGAGATGATTTACAACGCTTTTAATCACCAAAACGTGCCTTTCGATACCTTGGTGGGTTTGCTAAGCCCACAACGAAGCCTGGCGCATTCACCGATATTCCAAGTGGTTTTTAACTTTCAGAATGTCGGACAGGAACGGTTGGAATTACCTGGATTGGCTTTGGATTTTCTCGGAACCGAAGCGACTATCAAATTTGACTTGGAATTGACCGTCAATCAATCGTCAAGCGGTTTGAGTTTCAATTGGAAATATGCCGACAGCCTGTTCGATGCCGAACTGGTCGAACAAATGGCTACGATTTATAGTGCATTACTCGAAGCGTTGACGGCAGATTTTAATGCCAATATTGGTGAGTTTTTCGCAGTCAATTCGGTTGACGCTATCGTGGGGCAGTTGACTTATAAAACACAATCGTCCCAATTCATAGACGCAACTGCCGGTGAAAGAACCGACACTGTTGGTGGTGAAGAAATTAATCTCACAGCTTTGCAAGACTACTTGAGTCGTGAAGCTGGTGTAGATAGAGTTTATGCGACTGCGGTCGGTGGCGGTAATGAAAAACGCTTGGTGGCATTTCTCCAGCGGAAAGGCGCGAAAGCGGGCCAAATGCCGCTGGACAGCGAACTGACTGCGCGCTTGAGCAAGCAGTTTAATCAACACTATGTACCTGAGGTTCTGGTTAGTGTAGAGCAGCTCGAACTGCTCGATAATGGCGAAGTTAGCCTGAAAAAACTGCCGAAGGTGTATATTGCGCCAGCCACTGATGTCCATAGGAAGATGACCAGATTGTGGCAAACCGTATTGGAACAATCCAATATTGGGATCACAGACAACTTCTTTGATTTGGGCGGTAACTCTCTCAAGGCAATGCGCCTTGCCAGTGCCATTACCAAAGAGTTTGGTGTCGAAGATGCCATCCGTGCATTGTTTGAAAACAACACCATTGCTGAATTGTCTGCCTGGCTGGTAGCACAAACCAGCATTGAATATGTCGCCATACCGGTTTTTTCACGGGACCAGCCTCTGCAGTTGTCATTTGCTCAGCAACGTTTGTGGTTTATCGATCGACTAGAAGGGGGCAGCAGGCAGTACAATATGCCCGGCGCATTGCGTTTGCGCGGGTCTTTGAATCTGGCTGCATTGCAGCAGACATTAGATGCAGTGGTAGAGCGTCATGAGGTTCTACGCACCAGCTATGGCGAGCAAGACGATGTCGCCATACAAATCATCCATCCACCTTCTAAGATGACAATAACCGAAGTCGACCTGTCACAATTGAATGAGACAGAACAATTAGTGCAAGTCGAATATCAGTTGCAGCGTGAAGCAGGTTTACCCTTTGACCTGGCCAATGACTTGATGTTACGGGTACGCTTGCTGAAGCTGGCGGATGAAGATCACGTATTGTTGTTCACCATGCATCATATCGCTTCGGACGGTTGGTCCATGGGGGTGATGACCCGAGAATTCGTTACCTTCTATGGCGCATTTAGCCAGGGGCATGTTAACCCGATGCCGCCGCTGGATATCCAATACGCTGATTTTGCCCAGTGGCAACGAGCTCAGGTCGATGATCAGGAGATTGCCAAACATTTGGAATACTGGCATCGGGCCCTCGACGGTATTCCGTCGATACACAGTTTGCCGCTAGATAAGGTGCGACCTGCACAACAGCAGTTCAAAGGTTGCATTATAACCCGTCACTTTGATGCCGATTTGTGCAAACAGCTCAGTCATCTGGCTCAGGTGCAGGACGTCACACTGTTTATGTTGCTTGAAAGCGCATTTGCTCTATTGATCGCCCGTTGGAGTCACGAAAAAGATATCGTAATCGGCAGCCCAATCGCTGGGCGCACACAAGGTCAGCTTGAGCCACTGATTGGTTTTTTTGTCAACACACTGGTTTTCAGGCACCAGTTTGATGACGGGCAACGGTTTTGTGAACACTTGTCTAGGACCAAAGAGAAAACCCTTAAGGCCTTTACCTGCCAGGATATTCCGTTTGAAATGCTGGTGGATAAATTGCAACCGGAGCGTAGTCTGAGTTACAGCCCGGTATTCCAGATCTTGTTTACCTTGCAAAACAACGAGCAATCATCATTGGATTTACCGAACTTGATCGTCGAAGGGCTGCCCGGCGGCGAGAATACTATCAAGTTCGATTTGGAATTGGCGGTGCGCGCAAGCGACCAAGGGTTGCAGCTGGACTGGAACTTTGCCAGCAGCCTTTTCGACGCGACAACCATCGAACGGATGAGCGATAGTTTTGAGGTATTGTTGCGGGCAATAGTTGCCGATCCGACGAAACTGATTTACCAATTGGATTTCACTAGTGCAGCCGACAAGCAACAGTTGGCGCAATGGGCGCAACGTTGCAGTGAATTTAAAGAGCAGTTGTGTCTGCATCAACTCTTCGAGCAACAGGTGAAGGCCTATCCTGATCAAGTTGCAGTGTGCTGTGAGAAAGTAGCTCTAAGCTACCAGCAACTAAACGAACGGGCCAACCAAGTGGCCCGTTGGCTGGTTGAGCATGGTGTTAAACCCGACAGTCTGGTGGGCTTGTGTGTTGAACGCTCTGTCGACATGTTAGTCGGCATTCTGGCGATTTTAAAATCAGGCGGAGCCTACTTGCCGCTGGATCCGAATCATCCGACGGCCAGATTGGAGTATATTCTTGGCGACAGCGGTGTTGGTATCGTTTTGGGCCAACAGTCCATTAGAGATGGTTTGCCGTTAACCGACCAGCAGTTTTTTCCATTGGACGACCCTACCAGTTTCGGCAACTATTCCAAAGACAATCTGGATGTCAATGCATTGGGTATCAATGCTGCGAACATGGCCTACGTTATTTATACCTCTGGCTCTACCGGTAATCCTAAAGGGGTAATGATTGAACACCGTAATGTCACTCGGCTGTTTGCATCGTCCCAACAACATTTTGCGTTTAACGCTAATGATGTATGGAGCTTGTTCCATTCCTATGCCTTCGATTTTTCGGTATGGGAGATTTGGGGGGCGTTGCTATATGGCGGAAAACTGGTGGTGGTTTCGCGGGACGTTTCGCGTAATTTTGAAGCGCTGGCGCAATTATTAAAACAGGAAAATGTCACGGTATTCAATACCACCCCTTCGGCGTTTTATAACCTGATCGATGCCAGCGAAGGTGAAACCAAGCTGCGTTACGTCATTTTCGGCGGGGAAGCTTTGGAACACCAAAGGCTGCTTCCTTGGGTCGAGAGATACGGTTATGACAAGCCAGAACTGATTAATATGTATGGTATCACCGAGACCACGGTGCATGTCACATTCCGTCGTATCACCGAAGACGATGCGCTAGCTGCGCTGAGTAATATCGGTTTGCCGCTGGCTGACTTGTCGGTTTATGTCTGTGGCTATGATCATTTGCTGCCCATCGGCGTACCTGGTGAGTTGTATGTCGGTGGGGACGGTCTGGCCCGAGGCTATCTCAACCGGGAAGAATTGACTGCCAAACGTTTTATTGAAAATCCGTTTGGCCATAACGGTCATAAAAGGTTGTACCGAAGCGGCGATTTGGTGCGCCAGATGGCCAACGGCGAGCTAGAGTATCTCGGCCGGGTGGACGACCAAGTTAAGATCCGCGGCTTCCGTATCGAGTTGGGCGAGATCAATGCCCAGCTGGTTCGCCAGCCTGGGGTTAAAGAATGTGTCGTGGTTACCCAGGGCAAAGATACTGATAAACGTCTGGTGGCCTATGTGGTTGCCGAGCGCTCAACTCAGGCGGATTTCAATGAAGCCGACTTTGTCTATACCTTGCGCCAGTCTCTGAAACAGACGCTGGCAGAGTACATGGTGCCCAGCGCGATAATGGTTTTGGGCGCCTTCAAACTGACCGTCAACGGTAAAATCGATAAACGGGCCTTACCGTTAGTCGACATCAGCGGCCAGTTGGAAGCTCGCTACGTGGGACCGAAAAATGATACCCAGCGCGCCCTTTGTGAAATTTGGCAGGAATTGCTAAAAGTCAAACAGGTGGGGATCCACGATAACTTCTTCACAATCGGCGGCCATTCCTTGTTGGCGATGCGACTGTCTACAGCCGTCGAAGCCCGCCTTAGTGTTAAAATTTCGGTCAGGGCATTGTTTGAACACACCACTGTAGAAGCTCTGGCGGCTTTCATCGATACTCAGCAAGTAAGTGTATTTTCAGCGATTGAACCGGTATCCCGGGACAAGCCTTTACCTTTGTCGTATGCCCAAACCCGCTTATGGTTCCTTGATAAGGTCGATGGTGGCTCAGTTCAATACAATATGCCGGTGGTCATGCGCTTACGTGGTGCCCTGGACAAAACTGCGTTGCAGCATGCGCTAAATGGCGTGGTTGAACGGCATGAAGTGTTACGTACTACTTATGTTGAGGTTGATCAAATGCCGGCTCAGCAGATCAACGCTTCATCAAACGTGCCTTTGATGGACGTGGACCTGTCGGCTTTGGTTACCTCGCAGCAAGAAACTGAGGTGCAAAAGGCAATCATAGCAGAAGCAGCCAAGCCGTTTATCCTGAGCCAGGACCTGATGCTACGTGCCAGCCTGCTCAAATTGGACAACGAAGAGTACATTCTGCTCTTTACCATGCATCATATCGCATCGGACGGTTGGTCTATGGGGATTTTTACTCAAGAATTCGTGGCCCTTTACGACGCATTCTACCGGGGCGTTGACAGCCCACTACAACCCTTGCAGATCCAGTACGCCGACTTTGCCTATTGGCAGACCGGTGGTAAAGACGATGGGGACATGGCTGCCGGTCTCGAGTTCTGGACTAAGGAGCTGCAGGGCATTCCAGCAGTACACAGTCTGCCATTAGACAAAGCCCGCCCGGCTGAGCAGCAATACGACGGTGCAGTATACTCCCATCAATTTGATGGTGAGTTGATGGCACAGCTCAACCAAATGGCGCTGGCCCGTGGAACGACACTGTTTATTTTGTTGGAAAGTGCCTTTGCACTGCTGTTGGCGCGTTGGAGTCACGAAAACGATATCGTAATCGGCTGCCCGATAGCAGGCAGAACCCAAAACCAACTCGAACCGTTAATTGGATTTTTTGTCAACACCTTGGTGTTCAGGCACCAACTCGATGGTTCTCTGAGCTTTAACGAGTTTATCGAGCAGGCCAAACAAAAAGCACTGGATGCCTTCAATCATCAGGGGGTTCCGTTTGAAATGTTGGTGGACAGTTTACAGCCTCAGCGCAGTCTGAGTCATAGCCCGCTGTTCCAGATCTTGTTTACCTTGCAGAACAACGAGCTAACCACGCTGGAACTTCCGGGGTTGACCATAGAAAGACTCGACGGCGTCAACGATACCGCTAAATTCGATTTGCAACTGACTGTTGCCGAAGTCGAAGATGGTGCATGGCTCAATTGGAATTACGCCACAAGTTTATTCGAACATGGCACCATAGTGCGAATGGGCAAAATATTCGAGGTGCTGTTGCGCAGTATCGTTAAGGCGCCTGAAACGCCGATTTTCCAGTTGGAATTCATTGCAGAGGACGATATTACGCTATTGGCTCAGTGGAAAAGCCAAAATGATGAAACCAGTTCGAGCGAGTGTATTCACCTGGGCTTTGAACGTTATGCCGCGCAGCAGCCTGAACAATTGGCGGTTGCATTTCGTGAGCAGCGTTTGAGCTACCAACAATTGAACGAAAAGGCCAACAAACTAGCCCATCACCTGATAGCGCTGGGTGTCAAACCCGATAGCATAGTCGGTTTGTGTGTAGAGCGCTCAGTTGAAATGTTGACGGCCATAGTGGCGATTTGGAAAGCCGGTGGTGCTTACTTGCCTATCGAACCGAAAAATCCACAAGACAGGATTGACTACATCATTGTCGATAGCGGTGTTCAATTGGTGTTGAGTCATTCCGACGTGGTTAAAGAGACTAAGTTTGCCAGTGCTGAGGTGCTCAAACTCGACGACGAATCTGTCGTTTCCGGTTACTCGGACAGTAATCCTATTGTTGCCGGTCTTACCCCTGAAAATTATGCCTATGTTATATACACCTCTGGTTCGACCGGCAAACCCAAGGGCGTTTGTATCGAACATCACAGCCTGGCCCATCTTGGTTATCACCTGGATATCATTACCGACCAGTCAAAACTGTGGGGCTGGGTGGCAGCATTTGTCTTTGACGCGTCCTTGCAGGGTTTGACTCGCTTGGCTTATGGCGGCGGCCTCGTCGTACTCGACAATCGCCACAAATTGGAAACCGACCAGTTACGCGCGGTTTTACAAGAGCATTCCATCGACATGCTCGATTGTACGCCAGGATTGGCAGACAACTGGTTAAGCCAACAATTGGGAGATGTATTGCCGAACATGATTATCGGCGGCGAAGCCATTTCTCTAAACCTTTGGGGTAGCCTAGTGAAGTGGCAGCAACAATACAACCGAAAGGCCTTAAATGTATACGGTCCGACAGAATGTTGTGTCGATGTCACTTGGACGGTTATCGAAGGCGGGCTACCTCATATCGGTCGACCCCTTGGCAACAACCAGCTTTATATTCTCTCAAGTGAAGGTCAGCCACAGCCTATAGGCATACCAGGCGAGTTGTTTATCGGCGGAGCCGGACTGGCCAGGGGATACCTGAACAATCCGTTACTGACCGAACAAAAGTTCATTGATAACCCAGCCAAACAATGCAGTCCGCGCATTTATCAAACCGGTGATTTGGTGCGATACATGGCTAACGGCAATATCGAGTTTATCGACAGGGTCGACGATCAGATCAAAATTCGCGGTTACCGAATCGAGCTGGGTGAAGTGGAGAACCAACTTAGGGCTTTGGATACTGTCAGTGAGGCGGTTGTGCTCACCCAAGGCGACAGCCAGAACAAACAGTTGGTGGCTTATGTCATACCTGCCGAGCTGTCGCTAGCTGAAGATGAAAGAAAGTTCTTTTATCACTTGAAGCAAAGTCTACAGCAGTCGCTGGCTGATTACATGGTTCCGGCATTCTTTATGGTTATTGAGAAGTTTTCGCTTACCGCCAACGGCAAGGTCGATAAGTCGGCGCTGCCGAAGATAGACATCGAGGCGATGCTTAATGCCGATTACCTCGAACCCAGTACTGAAATAGAAATCTCGTTGGCGCAGATTTGGAGAGATATTCTTGGACTTGAGAAGGTCAGCGCTACCGCCGATTTCTTCGCGCTTGGCGGGAACTCGTTAAACCTGACCAGGCTTTATGCAGAGATCAAAAGCCAATACCAAATCGATATACCAATAAAAACTCTGTTTGCCACGAGCGGCTTGTTTGCACAGGCTCAACTGATAGAAATCAACGGATTGCTGAATACGGATGTTCCGGATTTGCTCGGCGTAGATTTGATTGAAGAGGAATTTTAGAATGCCATTACACCTGTTAAAGAACGCAAAGGCCAACGGTGTTCACATTTATCTCAGTGAAGGCAAACTGAAAGTAAAAGCCGCTAATAACGCGATGACAGATCAGCTGCGGCAACAGATCCGCGATGCCAAAGAGCAACTAATTGAACTGTTGAGTGCCGCACAGTTTGACGTTCTTGACGCCAATAAGGAAAAGATAGAACCGGTAGTTCGTGGCGAAGCCGCACTACCTTTGTCATTCGCCCAGCAGCGACTGTGGTTTATCGACGAAATGGATGGCGGTTCCAGCCAGTACAACATGCCGATGGCTTTGCGCCTGCGTGGTCAATTAAATGTTGGTGCCTTGAAGCAGACCCTTGACGCGCTGGTCCGAAGGCATGAAATACTTAGAACGGTCTATGACCAGGTTGATGAGGTTGCGGCCCAGATTGTACAACCTCATACTGATGTTGCCATCGAGCATTTAGACCTGTCCGAAACATCCCAAACCGAGCAACAGCAGAAAGTCGAACAGTTGGTTCATGAGCAGGCGGTAGGCAAATTCGATTTAAGCAAAGACTTGATGTTGCGGGTGAGCCTGGTAAGACTTGGTGCCGAAGAACATATTTTGATGCTTACAATGCATCATATTGCCTCCGACGGTTGGTCGATGGGCGTGTTGACCCGGGAGTTTATCCAGCTTTACGGAGCATTTTCCCAAGGTCTAAGCGATCCTCTGCCGCCGCTCGAGATCCAGTACGCCGATTTTGCCCATTGGCAGCGTAAAAACGTCAACGACGACAAGATTGCCAAGCAATTAGAATTCTGGCAAAAGGAGCTGGAGGGCGTCGCAGGTGTTCACAGTCTGCCGCTGGACAAGGCACGCCCTGCTGTACAGCAATATGCCGGTGCCGTAGTCAAGCAAACTCTGGACGTCGGATTGCTTGGTCAGTTGCAGCAATTGGCAAGGGCCCAAGACGTGACCATGTTCATGTTGCTAGAGTCTGCCTTTGCTTTGTTGGTAGCGCGTTGGAGCCATGAGGACGATATTACAATCGGTAGTCCTTTCGCCGGTCGCACTCAAAGCCAGCTAGAACCACTGATCGGTTTTTTCGTCAACACTCTGGTATTCCGTCACAAGATTGACGGTGAACAGACCTTTACTGAATACTTGGCGGCAAACAAGGCAAAGGCACTGCAAGCCTATGCCATTCAAGACGTGCCTTTTGAAATGATAGTAAACAAGCTGCAACCGGAGCGCAGTTTGAGCCACAGCCCATTGTTTCAAATTCTGTTTACCATGCAAAACAATCAGCAACCCGGAGCTGCGCTGGAATTAGCGGGCTTGGCTGTAGAACGACTGGTGGAAAAGCAAGTAACGGTCAAATTTGACATAGAGTTGGCGGTCAGCGAACTCGACGATGGATTGTACATGAATTGGGGCTTTGCCAGCAGCTTGTTTGAGATCTCGACCATCGAGCGAATGGCGGCGAGTTTTGAGGAGTTGTTACGCAGTATCGTGGCGCAACCGAAATTGCCGGTGTACCAGCTTGGCTTTACCACAAAGCAGGACAAGCTGCAGTTAGCACTGTGGAACCAAGCCGGACAAAACTACGATCAGCCGCTTTGCCTACAGCAAATTTTCGAACAACAGGTGCAACGCGAACCGGATGCAACCGCAGTGATTTTCGAACAAGACAGCCTGAGCTACCGACAATTGAATGAAAGAGCGAATCAGGTTGCTCATTGGCTTAAAGGGCAGGGGATCAAACCTGATACCCTGGTCGGACTGTGTGTGCAAAGCTCATTGGAGCTGGCGGTAGGTATTCTGGCCATCTTGAAAGCCGGTGGCGGTTATTTGCCGTTGGATTTCAAACACCCCACCGAGCGTTTGCAATATATGTTGTCAGACAGTAATATCGGCGTGATATTGTGCCAGACGACTACTCAAGAAAAGATACCTGTCGACGGTCAAAAACTTTTGATGCTCGATGATTGGGCAACATTTGCAGATTATCCGATAAGTAATGTCGATACTGCAGATATTGGCTTGACACCATCAAACCTGGCCTACGTGATTTATACTTCCGGCTCTACCGGCAATCCTAAAGGTGTGATGATTAGCCATCGGAATGTGACTCGCCTGTTTGCCTCTTCCGAACAATATTTTGATTTCAACCACAACGATGTTTGGACTCTGTTTCATTCCTATGCCTTCGACTTCTCAGTGTGGGAGTTCTGGGGGGCATTGTTGTATGGTGGCAAATTGGTTGTTGTGCCGTTTGAGATCTCGCGTAATCCCAAAGCTTTTAACGAATTGCTGCACCGGGAAGGAGTGACGGTACTGAACCAGACTCCTTCAGCGTTTTACAATCTCATCGATGTGACGGCTACAGTGCGCGATTTGCGTTATGTGATCTTCGGCGGCGAAGCCTTGGAGCCTGCACGTTTGGCGCCATGGTTCGAGGCTTTCGGTTACGACAAACCGCAGTTAATCAATATGTACGGTATTACAGAAACTACTGTGCATGTTACCTTCAGGCGGATTACTGCTGAAGATGGTGGCAAAACCATGAGTAATATCGGTTTGCCCTTGGACGACCTGTCGACCTATGTTTGTAGCCATGGTCAAATATTGCCGATAGGTGTAACGGGAGAGCTATATGTCGGCGGCGCCGGGCTTGCCAGGGGTTATCTTAATCGCCAAGCCTTGACCGAGGAACGCTTTATTAAAAATCCCTATGATGATGCCCAGCATGACCGGTTGTATCGCTCCGGTGATTTGGTGCGGCGCTTGTCCAATGGCGACTTGGAATATGTTGGTCGGGCCGATGACCAAGTCAAGATACGTGGTTTCCGCATAGAACTTGGAGAGATCAATTCTCAGCTTATCCGCCAACCTGGGGTTAAAGACAGCCTAGTCATGGTTAAAAATAGTGGCGGCGAAAAGCGCTTGGTGGCTTATGTGGTGCCGGATGTACCAATTGATGAAGACTTCCGCGAATTCAAATATGTCGAGCAGTTGCGTCAGTCAGTCAAACAATCATTAGCTGAGTACATGGTGCCCGCGATATTTATGGTTTTACCGTCCTTCCCGTTGACCGTGAACGGCAAGATCGACCGCAGAGCTTTGCCAGAGGTCGATATCTCGACCCAGCTCGAAGAGAGTTACGTCGCACCGAGCAACCCCACCGAGCAAGAATTGTGTGAGATCTGGCAACGGCTGTTGAAAATCGAGCGCATAGGTGTTCATGATAATTTCTTCCAGCTCGGGGGGGATTCGATATTGTCGATTCAGGTGGTTTCCCGGGCCAACCAGGCCGGTATAGGGATCACTACCCGGCAGCTGTTCGGCAACCAAACTGTGGCAGAACTAGCGGCGCTGGCGACAGAAGCAGTGGTTACCGATACGCCACAAGAGGCGATGACCGGTGAGATTGCGTTGTTGCCTATTCAGCAGTCGCTGTTAATGACTAACAAGGGCTTTGTGAATCACTACAACCAAGCCATGTTGTTGGTACCGCCAAGCACCCTTGATTTTGATATGCTCAAAAAGATAGTTAAGGCGCTATATCACCGTCACGATGCGCTGCGCTTGCGGTTCGAGCCCGCCCGTGCCATTTGGAGAGCCAGCCATGTGCCATTTGATGACGCAATGCTTGAAGCCAGCTGTCTCAATGAAGCGCTGCCTGATGATTTTGCCCCGGGCGACGATTCGGTTACTCAAAGGTGTGAGTATTTTCAGCGTAGTCTTGATCTTGAAAAGGGGCCGCTGCTCAAGGCAGTATACTTTTCTCACCCTGAGCATCCGCGTTTGTTGTTGGTTGTGCATCATATGGTGGTTGACGGTATTTCATGGCGTATATTGTTGGCTGACATTGAGCTGGCGTTTGCGGCATGTCTGGCCGGGATGGAAATTTCACTGCCGCCGAAGAGTTCGTCTTTTCAACAATGGGGCGCGACGTTGACCGAATATGCTGCTTCCGCTCGCTTGGCGTCGGAAAAAGACTACTGGCAGGCCAAGTTGGATGCTGAAATTCCCGCTTTCCCGATGGACAACCAAGTTAGTGAAGTGCCGTCTTATGAAACCACTGAGACGGTGCAGATAATCTTAAGTGAGGAGCAAACAACAAGTTTAATTAAAAAATGTTCCATCGCCTATCGCACTACTATTAATGAGCTGCTACTTAGCGGCGTGTATCTAGGTTTTAAACGCTGGTGCCAGGTTGAAGTATTACGCATCACCTTGGAAGGGCATGGCCGGGAAGATCTGTTCGAACATCTGGACACTACCCAGACGGTGGGCTGGTTCACTACGGCATTCCCGGTAATATTGGGTTGTCAGGCCAATGAAGTAGACGGTCTCATTCGCTATGTTAAAGAACAATACCGATCCATTCCCAATAACGGCATAGGTTGTGGCGTATTGCATTACCTGTCTGAGGATGCCCGGCCGCAAGAGGCGGGGATAAGTCCGGCTGAGCTGGTATTTAACTATCTTGGCCAGTTCGACCAATCGTTGAGTGCTGATACTGAATTCGGTGTGGCGGCCGAATCTGCCGGTACCACGGTCAGCCCGCATTTACTGAGGGATCATATTCTCGGTCTCAATGGTATGGCGGTACAAGGCAAGTTGCAGTTCAACCTCGATTTCAGTCGTGCCCAATTTAACACTCAAACCATGGAGAAGTTGGCCGCCGATATTAAACAAGGTTTGGCCGAGGTAATAGAACATTGCCTGAAAGTGAAAAGTGGCACCTACACCCCAAGCGATTTCCCTTTGGCCAAAGTATCAATGGAACAGTTGGACAATTGGCAAAGTCACTATGACATCGACCGGTTATATCCAGCCACATCAATGCAACAGGGGATGTTGTTCCACACCATGTTAGAAGCCGGAGCCTATGTTACCCAGATATTTCCGACCTTCAACGGTCCGCTTAATACTGATTACTTCCGTCAGGCGTGGCAAAGTGTAGTAGACCGCTACGATATTTTCCGTACCGTGTTTATCGGCGAGGGCGACGACCTTCACCAGTTGGTAGTCAAGCAGGCCACTATTCCCTGGAACGAAGAAGACTTACGTGATAAATCTCCAGAGCAGCAGGCACAGTTGTTTGAGCAGTTTCGTCAACAGGACAAGGCCGCAGGCTTCGATGTCGCCAAAGCACCATTACAGCGTATTACTTTATTCAGACTGACTGATCGTCGCTACACCATGTTGTGGAGCCACCATCATATGTTGCTTGACGGCTGGTGTACGTCCATTGTCTACCGTGATGTGATGCTAGCCTATCAAGCGCTGCAGGAAGGACGTGAGGCCGAATTGCCGCCGGTTGCCGTTTACCAGGAATACATCGACTGGCTGACCAGGCAGGATAAGGATAAAGCTAGGCAGTATTGGAAGGAGTATCTGGCGGATATCGCTGAACCGACACCGTTGGTGATAGATCTGCTGCCAAAAGAAGATCCCGGACAAGGGTACTATACCTTGGGCTTTAAATTGGAAGTTGATGCCACCGATACATTGCAGGCTTTCGCCAAGAAACAACAAACCACGGTAAACACCCTGATGCAGCTGGCTTGGGGGGTGCTGCTCAATGCTTATACAGAGCAGGAGCACGTGATGTTTGGTGCTACCATTTCCGGGCGACCGGCGGAAGTGCCTGGAATCGAGTCCATGGTCGGGCTGTTTATCAATGCCATTCCAGTCAAGATATCGATTAACCCGGATGATAAAATCATCAAACTTATCGAGTCATTGCACCAGGGTTTCCAAACCAGTATGAGTTACGGCTATTTGCCACTGACGCAAATTCAGGCGCAAAGTAATGTAAAAGCCGGTATGACTATGTTCGATTCGTTGCTGGCATTTGAAAACTTCCCCATTGATGCGGCGATGGAAGTTAATAATGAGCCGTCGGAAGACGCCATCACTGTTGACGACATAGGTGGCAATGAACAAACCAACTTCAAACTGACCTTTACCGTTAGTTTGCAGCAATCGCTTGTTGTGCAATTGGGTTTTTACCAAGAACAGTTTTCGATTGCTACCATCGAAACTCTGCTGGCTCAATTGAAACATATATTGATGGGTTTGACCCGGTGCGAACGGGTCAGCGAATTAAAGGTTGTTGACGAGGTGCTTAAGGCGCAATATCGCCAGTTACGTCTCGACAGCCAAAAGGGAGAGCCAGAACAACCAAGTGGCGAAGAAACTGACGGTGAATCCTATGTTGCACCAACCAGTGCAACCGAGACCAAGCTTTCAGAGATCTGGATCGAGATCCTCGGCCTTGAGCGCATCGGTATCAACGACAATTTCTTCGATTTGGGTGGCAACTCCATCAAGGCGATGCGAGTGGCCAGCGCGGTCAGCGAGCAGTTTAACGTTGAAAACATCTTAAGGGCATTGTTTGAACATAGCACTGTCAAAGCCCTGGCAGACCACATCGACAAGCAGGCTAGAAGCCTTTATGAGACCATTACTATGGTTGAGTCGAGCCAACCGGCACCACTGTCTTTTGCCCAGCAGCGTTTGTGGTTTATCGACCAACTCGAACCAGGTAATAGTCAGTACAATATGCCAGCCGGATTGGTGTTAACCGGCAACTTGGACATAGCTGCGTTGCAAAGCGTATTTGATGTGCTTGTAAAGCGTCACTTAGTGATGCAGACCAACTATGCCCGCAATGAAGATGGCCCTTACCAGATAGTGCATCGTGATAAAACTGTGGCCATCGAACGGGTGGACCTGACGGCAATAGGCGAAGACCAGCGCCGTACCGAGGTAGAAAGGTTGTTCCGGACGCAGGCGACCAAACCCTTTGATTTGGCCCGAGACTTGATGATCAGAGTGATGCTAATCGATTTAGCTGAGCATAAACACGTTCTGCTATACACCATGCATCACGTTGCATCGGACGGTTGGTCGATGGGTATTTTGAACCGTGAATTCGTCGCTCTTTATAATGCTTTCAGCAAAGGCGGGCTGAATCCTTTGCCATCATTGGAGATACAATATGCCGATTTTGCGCGTTGGCAGCGCGAATCGTTTACTCAAGAACGTATTTCTAAATTGCTAGATTTCTGGAAAACCGAGCTGCATGGTATACCGGCGCTTCACGGCATTCCGTTGGACAGGGCAAGACCGGCAAAACCCGATTATCGTGGTGACGCCTGCGCCCGGCAAATCGGCAACAAATTGGTGGATGGCCTTAACAAGTTGTGTTCACAGCACGATGTGACTTTGTTCATGTTGCTGGAAAGTGCCTTCGCGTATCTGTTGAGTCAATATAGTGGTGAAGACGACATCGTGATAGGCAGTCCTATCGCTGGACGTAACCATCGAAAGATTGAGCCACTGATTGGACTCTTTATCAATACTTTGGTGTTTAGGCATCGCTTTTCCGAAGCAGCCGATTTTGGTGATGTATTGGCACAGACCAAGGAAAAATCGCTTGGTGCCTTTGCCAATCAGGAGCTACCTTTTGAGATGCTCGTCGACGAACTACAACTGAAGAGAAGTTTGAGCCACAACCCGATATTCCAGATCATGTTCGTGTTGCAAAACAACGAACAAACGGTGCCGGTACTGTCTGGTCTTGAACTTAGTGGATTACCCGGTGGCGAAAGCATTATCAAGTTTGATTTGGAACTGACTGCCAGTGAGAACGACCTTGGCATGTCGTTAAATTGGAGTTATGCCACCAGTTTATTTAACGCTTCGACTATCGAAATAATGGCCAACCACTTTGAACAGTTGCTGCAGGAATTAGTGGACAATCCTGCAATGCCGCTTTGTCAATTGAGTAAAGTATGTACGCCGCAGCGGCAATCCGGTGCTGACCGACACTGGGTCAAGCTTGATGGTATTCCTATGCAAACAGACCTCATTTGTCAGCAAATTTGCCGCCATGAATTGGTAAACGATGCTATTGTCTGCCAACATCCCGATGATGAGTCTCAGGCACTGATTGCTTATGTAGTACCACACAAAAATCGCAATGATTCGGTGTTTGATGAGAGCAATTTTAGTGCTACGCTTGAACTCTACCTTGTTGAAATGTTAGCAGATTATAGCCGCCCTCAATTAGTGGTTGTAGTGCCGGCGCTACCTGTAGGGGAAGACGGATATGTTGACAGGGTGAAGTTACCCCTTTATGAGGCCGCATTTTCTTTAGACGATGGGGAAAGTACTCTTTCTGCACAAGAGCAGGAAATGGCTGATTTATGGTGTAAATTGCTGAAAAAAGAATCGATTGGACCCAACGACAACTTTTTCGACCTGGGTGGAAACTCCTTGTTGGCTATTCAAATGGTGACAGAGGCATCGAACATTGGTTTCACGCTAACGGTGGGTGACATTTGGAAAAACCAAACGGTTGCTGCATTGTGCCAGGCCATTTCAGCCAAACAGCAAGCACAACCCGTTAGCGGACAACCGATAGACCATTGCGATGCCGACACCATCAAGCTGACCGATTATCAACAGCAAATACTGGATGACATAGCGGAACGTAGTTTATCTGGATGGACTGCAATAGTTCCTGTTACTAAAGCGTTTACCGAAACTCACTTGCGTACTTTGGTTCGTAATTTGCTTAAACAGAAGGACCAATTAAGTTGCAAGTTGGTTGAAAAAGATAATGTGGTGAATGCATGGTATCGCGAATTCGACCGCAACGCAGTCAAAAAAGTGATTTCGGTGAAGGATATCCATGACGTTGACGCCGCTGAAATCAAGGATAAGGTCGCCGCCATAGAAAAAGACATGGCTATAGGCTTCGACCTGTTCGATGAGAATCTTTTTGCAGTTGTTTATATTGACGCCGGTGAGCATAGCTGTTGTGTACTTGCCGGGCACCGAATTTTAATGGAAGAACAGGATTGGATCGCTTTAGTTGAAGATTTCACCACAAGATGTGCCGAAATGATGAGTTGAAACGATTATTAGGGCTATTGAGACTAAGTATGAATGACGACTTGGCTACCTTGGTGGAGTTGAATCAGTCCACCGCCAAAAGGAGTTTTTTGTATTCATCCTGTTCTTGGCGGGGTTAGCTATTATGACCGCATAGCTAAAGTCTATACCTTGGCATAGCTGGTGCTTGATGACGATTTTGATTATCGTTCGTTACCTGAATTGGCAGAATATCAACTGGAAACGATTCTGGAGGTTCAGGAATCCCGACAAAATACGCTATGCGGATATTGTCGGGGTTTCTTGCATTAATAAATTTATAAGCGTTTGATTTTGAGGTGAAAATTAATGGTAAAGTAGTGGTTTTGTTTCTGACGTCTTAGCAGGATATTACCGGGTGCTGAAAGCATCATCAGTTAAATTGGCGGAGAAAGGCAGCGCCACCTCGAACACGCTTGATTCCGAGCATTTATGTTGCTAGTGGTCCAAATGATTTGTGGCCACGGGATTTTAGTTGTTGTCCGTCTCTGGTACAAAGGGCCATACTGGTATCCGTATCTGGTGGCAGATATTTATAGCCGCAAGTTCGTTGCCAAGGACTAGCGCAACGGTGGCGACGTGCTGCGGCACTGAGCGCGCGCGCGGTATTAAGTGAAAACTGGGTTCTCAGTCCGCCGGTGCTGCACTACGACAACGGAGCTCCGATGACGTCGAGTAACTTATAGTCGCGTCAGGGCGAGAGCGTGAGTGTTCGTTTTCTGTCCAGCTTGTTTAATGGTCGATCTTTTTCGCTCAAGAAACCATCAAAAACTGAGCTGAAACTGTTCAAAAAACGTTCGTGATATTGGCCTGATAATCGCGTTAAGTCGCTCTGGGTATCGCGCCATCATAAAGTTGGCCACGGATAAGCAATGACAATACGCTCTCGGCATCATTGTACATAACCGTGAAATATCGCCCGCAATAGCCGTCACAGGGGACTCTAACACTAGATGACGCACGACTGGATAATATTAAACCATCTGCATTGGATACCTTTGCGTAACATTAATTGAATATAATTAGGTGCAATTTTCTTACTCTGAGTGCTAATTTTAAACATTGATTGCATAGTAAACTGTATGAAAGTTTTGAATAAGGTATCCTGCTCGTAAATTACCTGGTTGTAATTCTGCTTCAACAGTTTTTGTATAGTAACGAATCACCTTTTAGGAGTTCAAGTTGACTTTAAACAAGCTTTTCGTAATACGAAACCCGAATCCTGACGCAAAAGTCCGGTTGTTTTGCTTTCCTTTCGCTGGTGGGGGGATTAATACTTACTTTTCGTGGCTAAATTTCTTCCCTGAAGATGCTGAACTGGTTTTTGTGCAACCGCCAGGTAGAGGAACAAGAATTTTTGAGTCAGCGCATCAGTCTATGGCAGCGTTGATGAAGGAGCTAATGCATCATGCCGACTTTATCGTTGAAAAGCCTTACGTGCTGTTTGGACACAGCTTGGGCAGTCGTGTAGCCTATGAGTTGTGTTGCCAGTTGATGGCTGCGAACAAGCACTTACCTGAATGTGTTATCGCCTCTGGAAGCAGAGCTCCACACACCAAAGGACTGGTGAAAAGTATCCATGATATGCCCGAAGATGAATTTTTGAATGAACTGAAAAATCACAACGGAACCCCGAGTGAAGTTCTAGAAAACAAGGGGCTGATGGAGCTACTACTGCCACTATTGCGGGCAGATTTCCGAATTTCAGAAACATATCTTGCTGAACCAATTGTGCTAAATATACCTTTTGAAATATTCCATGGAGAGCAAGATATCAGCGTCGAGGAAAAAAATGTGTTTGCGTGGCGTGAGCTATCTAGCAAGAATACAAATATAACACGTTTCAATGGCGACCATTTTTTTATTAATCATTGCAGTGACAAAGTTGCTTCAAAAATATTGGAAATTATCCAACGGAGAGTGTAAGAAATCTGTGTAAGTGGCATTCTACCCATGTATTTGAAAGGAATAAAGAATGCCAGTATCAGACCAGCTTATCGACCAGTTATTAGCTGACTACAAATCCCCTGAAGACCTGCTTGGTGAGCAAGGTATCCTTAAGCAATTAACTAAGAAAATTGCTGAGCGTGCTCTTGAGGCCGAGATGGAGCAGCACCTTGGTTACGCCAAACATGATGCCGCCGGTAAAAATACCGGTAATTCCCGCAACGGTAAAAGCCGTAAATCAGTGCGCAGCATTCATAGCGATATCGAGCTTGAAACACCGCGTGACCGCAATGGTAGCTTTGAGCCTAAGCTCATCAAGAAAGGCGAGAAACAGCTCGGTGGTTTTGATGAGCGTATCGTCTCGCTCTATGCCAGAGGCATGTCTACCCGCGATATTCAGGCGCATTTTGAAGAAGCCTATGGTGTTGAAGTCTCACCGACCTTTATCTCCCAGGTAACCAATGCCGTATTGGACGAAGTTAAAGCCTGGCAGCAACGGCCGCTGGCTCCGGTATACCCGATAGTATATCTGGACTGTTTGGTCGTGCGTAGTCGCGATTCTGGCAGCATTCAGAACAAGTCTGTCTACCTTGCCCTTGGTGTAAACACGGATGGCGAGAAAGAGCTACTGGGCTTATGGATAGCGCAAACCGAAGGTGCCAAGTTCTGGCTCTCGGTAATGAACGAGCTAAAAAACCGCGGTGTAGAAGATATCTTCATCGCCTGCGTTGATGGCCTTAAGGGCTTCCCGGATGCGATAGAAGCGGTTTACCCTAAAACACAGGTGCAACTGTGTATCGTGCATCAAATCCGCAACAGTCTGCGCTTCGTTAGCTGGAAAGAGCGCAAGGCCGTCGCAGCCGACCTTAAAACTATCTATGGCGCAGCCACGCTGCAACAGGCCGAGCAGGCGCTCGAACAGTTTGCCGAAACCTGGGATAACCAGCATCCGAGTATCAGCAAGTCCTGGCGTGACAACTGGACAAGGCTGAGCGTGTTCTTCGACTATCCGCCCGAAATACGTAAGGTGATTTACACCACCAATGCTATCGAATCACTCAATGCCAGCCTGCGTCAGGTCACCAAAACCAGACGGTCATTCCCAAGTGATGATGCGGTGCTGAAGTTGCTCTATCTGGCTTTACACCAGATTGCTAAAAAGTGGACAATGCCACTGCGAGATTGGAAGCCAGCCATGACGCGGTTTATGATCATGTACGGTGACCGTGTATCGTTATGATAAACAGCCACTTACACAGAAAATTTTATAGTCTCATCCAACGTTATTTCAGCTATTACAAAGTGTACTAGCTCAGACTTGATCTGACAGTTACCAGTTTTCCACGGTGTCTGTCAGATTAGGTTTGAGTCAGATTCTTCTGCTCCCAAACCTGCTTTCCATTCAGCAAAGTATCCTTTGGCGTTCTGCCATTGCACATCTTGCCTTGATGAGTTCGGTCATTGTTGTAATAAACCAGCCATTCGTCCAGATTTTTTTTTAACTCTGCCAGGTCTACATTGAGCTTTTTACGGAACGTAACCTGATAGAACTCCTGCAATATGGTCTTGTGGAACCGCTCACAGATCCCGTTCGTTTGCGGCGACATGGTTTTGGTATGGTCGATGTCATTGATTGCCAGATACAGCTGATAGTCGTGCTGTTCTACTTTACCGCAGTATTCTGTACCCCGGTCAGTCAAAATACGCAACTCAGGCAAGCCCTGAGTCTCATAGAATGGCAACACTTTATCGTTGAGTAAGTCTGCTGCGGTAATCGGCGTTTTCGTGGTATACAGCTTACAATGCGGGACGTTACAGTAGGTATCGACGTAAGTTTGCTGGTAAATCCGGCCTACACCCTTCAGGTTGCCAACGTAAAACGTATCCTGCGAGTCCAGGTAGCCAGGATGGGCAGTCTCAATCTCCCCACAGGCTTCATCGTCGTGTTCCTTCTTCTCCAGCGCAGCAATTTGTGCGTCAGTCAGGAGTATCCCTTTATCGGCCACCTTGGTGGCTTCCAGCGCCTTCAAACGCTTTTTAAAGTTCTCCAGATCGTGACGTAGCCAGATAGAACGAACACCGTTGCCAGAACGAACACGCCTTGTTTACGCAGCTCATTACTGGTGCGGTGGGTGCTGACCATGAGCCGGATACTCGATAGCATAATCAATAACCGCCTTTTCTATGGTTTCATCCACACGGTTTTTGAGGTTTGGTGCTCTACGGCTTTTATCGATAAGGGCATGAACACCACCTTCAGCAACAGGCTCCTGATAGCGGTAAAACTTGTCACGTGACACGCCCATAACCTTGCAGGCTTTTGAGACGTTATTAAGCTCCTGAGCTAAATTCAGCAGCCCAGCCTTGGGTTTAATTATCGGTTTGTTAGTATGCAGCATGAGAGTAATTTTTTGTTTTTATTACGGATTCGATACCCATATCAAAACTGGTAACTCTGATCTTTTCAAGTAGATGTGTCAGATTAAGTCAAGACTAATGCAATTTAAGGTGTAATTTGTCATCAATATCATCCGAGACATTATCACGTTTTACGGCTTTTTTCTGGGGCCTTTCGGCTTTTGGTCGTAAGCTGGTAGCTCATCAACATCCCGGTTATGTGAGTCATTAATGTCATCTCCAACGTAACTCTCAATGTCTGCGTAAGTGCTCTCGATACCGTTTGGAATGACATTATCTAGGTCGTCGATACTGATTCCCATGCTACTTAGCAGCATGTCGTCTGTAAGCGTCAATAAGTCATCACCATTAGGTCTGCTTGGTTCTTGCACAATATTTTGTGTTGGCTCTGCTTGTTTTAGGTCTTTATGTGACACTGCTATAGGCTTTTCCAATGAGTTGAAGTAAAAATAAATGGCTGACATACCAATATAAAGCCCGTGGTCGCCTTGTCGATTGTCACTATTATGTGATGTGGTAGCCCTTAGCGTTAGTGCCGCATAGCCTTTGCCTTTTGTATCTGAATAGACAATATGGTTGATTTTCGGCGTAATGCTAAAATCAGCCGGCTTTTGCCATGTGCTGTAAAAGTCCGCTCGGTCTGAGCTATCTAAAGGCGCTTTGTGAAGTAGATCGATATTGATGTAATACCTGGCAGGCAACCGTTTCATCAAGGGGGCGATTTGCAAGACAAATCGCCACAGGTCATCTGGATGCCTGAACTGACAGTTGTTCCACGATATCACTCTATCCATCACAATATAATGCGCGATATTTAATACAGCGTTTTGCTCTTCTTCTTGCAAAGTATTAAACGCTTGGATGATCAGCTTGGCTGTTTTTGATGCGTAACCTTTTCCCGACCATCGCGGCAGCTCGTATCGGATTATTTTCGAAGTGTAGGTGCTGCCCGTAAATTTGTTTTTTTGTTGTCTTAGAGCCCGGTTCGTTCTCACCAGTCGTGTTTTTAATGAATTAACCGCATTTATGAATTGCCCGGGATTAACAAAGTGCTGTTCTGCCCACTGATGCTGTTGAGTTGGGTGCTTTAGCAGGGAGTCGGGTGTCATGTTCTCATCGTTGATGTAGTAGTCATCGTTTTCATTCTCTTCTGATGTGGGCGCTTTAAACAGCTGTGTAGTAATGTAAAACTTATACAGCACCTGATAAAAATCGTGTACGTCGTTGGCATCAGTTTTTACTGCTGTTTGTATTGCTGCAATGTCTGCATCAGCTTCTGGTGACGAGTTAACAGGCAATGATGAACACCAGGGGGAGATAGCTTGCTGTAACATCACTATTAGCCCGTGTTTGTCTTTTTGGTCGAAAAATGTTCTGCGATGCAATCCGAGAAGTTTTGCGATTGCATCTTGATCAAGCGAATAATGGCGCCACGCTTCTGCTGACTGACACCAGTGTAATGAGTGCAGGTAATGTAGCAATGTCATTGATGGACTTGAGTGTCCAGCCATTACACTTATGGCATGTAATTCACCTCGAATGGCATTGTCAGGCGCTTGATTAAAGTAATGCTGACGAGCTTTCTCTAAATGCAGCATGACGTCATGTTGCAGCAAAGGCTTTAGTGGGTGTGTGTTTTGATACTTGTGCTGCTGCCAATACCAGAATGTCCAGGTAACAAAACTGTGTCGTAGCCTGTGATATCTGAAGGCAGCGTCTTGTGTAATCAGCTTGAGTTGCTCAACTAAAGGACGAAATACCGTATCGGCATCGGCAGGCTTGCCCGGTGAGTTGGTGCAAAATACATATAGGCTTGGCTCACTTTGTTGGCGCAACGTAAAGAATTCATTGAGCCACTCGATCTCACTCTCATTTAAAAGTTTACCAAGGGGGAGTCGCCGCTCTGCGGCTTTACTTTTGAGCTGTCGTTGCTCAAAAGGCCTTACAAGGAGCTCAGTCAGAGGTGAAATACTAACGTTAGTTACACCAGGTGTTTGCATGTCTGAAGCACGAAGAAAGAGTGCTTCACGTCGTCGTAACCCGCACCTAAAGCCCAAAACTAACAATATTAACGGTATATAATCTGATGCGGGTTCAAGTGATAACTTCGCGCGTTTAAGTAATATTTCACAGGCTTGCTGATACTCATAAGGTAGCAAGATATTGGCATCAACCATTGAAGGCTTTATTTTGCCGCCTTGCATGACGATTGTAGAACAAACATAACTGGGCTCGATGTTATAGACTTTCTCGAGAAACAAATGAAAGTCTCGCAGAATTTTGGCACGCATCAGCTGTGAGTTTTTGCTTGGACCTTCATCGATGATTTCCAAATAGTATTCATCAAGATCTGCGATGTCCCAAGGCTGCTGATTTAGCAGTGCTTGCTTTGACAGCTTTTGGATAATGTCATGGCCAGCAAAGGTATCCGCCATGGGAATGAAGATATGGCTGAGGTAAGTAACAATAGATTTGGGTTTAAGTTTGCCAGACCATTTATTTTGTGACACCAGGCGCATAGCTGCCCACTCAATGAGCAACCTGGTGACAGGTAGCAATACGAAGTTCGGATTTGCGGCTATTGCTAAAAGAGATTGTGACAATTCTCTTAGCGACTTTGTCACGATAACATCTGTTATTTTTTCTGAAGTGTGCTGACTGTGCGAGTGATAATCTGACAGCGCTTGTTTCACTAACTTAATTGCTACTTTGCAATCTGTGATAGCCCGGTCAAGGTGTTTATCTTGATGTTGTGCAAGAGCTTGTTGTGCACTCGTACTTGGTGCAAGTTTGATGTCGTCAACCTTATCTTCATTCTTAACCTCATCCTCGTTGACTCGTATGGGATTATAATAACCAACTAAGCGGGTGAAGCCGCTCTTCGTTAGCGACATGTTAGGCTCTTCGCCGGTTGCCACATTTAAATGACAAGGCGTATGAGTAATGGATAAGCGTGATTTAAGCGTGCTGAGAAGCTTCTTTTTACGCAAAGAGGCTACCGACTTGCAGCGAGACTTTCTGAGGAAGTAACGTATACAGGTTAGCCATCGTAAATTCAGAACTAACGGATCGTTTTGCCAGTTACTGTCATGGCGTAATTGAAAATATCTGGGCAGCAGCGCACTGCTAACGGGATCCGGTATCCATTGATATTGCTCCTTTGCCTTACCGCTGAGCTCAAACCAGGTAATGTTGTGATGCTGTACTGGAGCAGTTTGACGTAGACTTTCAAATAGACTGCTCAGCAAGTCTATTCGCAATAAGTTGCCGAACCTCGCAGCTGTGTATAGTAGTTGCCCCAAATAAAACTCGGCTTGCTGAACAGATCCCGGTTGAACACTTCGGGCGGGATAACCAAAATCCGGATTACAAAGCAGCTTCCGATCTAGCGCATCAATGTCAGGCAGATAGTGGCTGTAAAGCTGACGTAGTGGTGGTTTAGGGCGCCTGATGAGCACCGGATTCTTAATGGGAAAGACATCGTTGAGTTTGCTGCGGTTAGTCAGCAGATAGTTATTTAGTTGGTGAATGAGGTTGTTGGCCTGCTTAGCGGCTGCAGGTTTACCAAATTCATCACGCGCAAGCTCTTTGTTGTTGTGTAACTGCCAAAAAATATCACGATAATGCTCTCTATTTATCTGAACAAAGTCGTCAGATACGTCTCTTGCTTTGGTTTTCGTGGCCTTTAGAATGACGTCTTGTAAGTAACTGTCTAAATCAAAAAACTTCATATCCGCACCCCTGTTAATACTTGAATACCAAGGGATGTAACCAGCTCATTTAAACATGGGAGCAAGGTTTGCCGCACGTCTTCGAGTGAGAGGGTTGCATGCGGATGCCACAGTGTTTCCCCGAGATTGGCGTGGCCGAGTAGCGCATCAATACACATAGCGGGAACTGCTTTTCTTTCCAGCTCTGAGCGCAACAACTTCCGATTACTGTTAGGCGGCAAGTTGAAATGAGGCTGTAACTCCTGGCTCAACAGGCTTGGTTTAAACGGCATAATCGCCACTTTGTAACGGTTATCGAGGTTTTGCGTATTGGTAAAAAAGAAGGGGGTAGGGCAGTTTGCTGCATGCCACTGGGTTAACATGCCAATACGATGCAGGCGTCCGGCTATTGCCTCTATGTGTTCCTTGTACGCCTTGGCAATTTTGATAGCAACAGGATGAAGCGGAATGGTTCGAGTATGGTATTCATCAGCGCTGTCTTTGTCCCGAACCACAGCAACGCGTGCCTCGAGTAACATATCAGCGTAGTTTATAAAACCACTATGGGTAGGCCTGATACCAGTAAGTAAACCTTGTGCCACAACACAATAAGCGGTAAACCGGTTGTGAAACCGCACCCAATCAGGGCTGAGATCGTTCTTACTTAGTGTAGCTAAATCGTTTTTTAATCCGTCTAGTGATGTGCGGTAACTTGCCAGGGTTGGAGCTTGCCGACACCCTAGAACAGAGTCTTGCTTAATGGACTCGCTGTTAGCAAAAGCCGCGGTTTCGATACCGGCATCGCTTAATATCTGTATCACCAATTGCCGATAGCGCTGCTCAAGTACTGAAGCGGATAGCGAGGTGTAATAGAGTCTGGCCTGGCTGCCCGGCGCAGGCCGGTTAAACATTAATGTGGCGCATGCGGAGCCAAACATTGCACAGGCTTTTATGAATAAATGATTGGCCAATTGTTGGGGTGTTATGTGTAGATTTTCATAATCAGGTAAAAAATTTTGAAAATCAGAGTTTTGTCTACAAAACTCTCCTAACTCTAAAAACTTTCCGAACCCAGGATAATTGCGCTCGTAGCCTATTAGTGAGTTGAGTAGTATTTCAGGCATGGGTAAAAAGAGAGCTGGTCTTACTGAGCTATCTTGCAGGGACTTGTTATCCAATATAGATGCTGGCGCAATAGAATTGGCGTATTGAATCGTAAATGCCGGTAATTTTATTGTTGCAGTCTCACTGCTAAAATCTGATGCGCTGTCATAAGTTATTTGTTCCGGTTTTCTGGCTGTGAAAAAGCAAATGCAGGCGACTAATGCGGCCTCGATTGTTTTCCAGTTGTCTGTTTCTTTTTGAGTCGATATTAGCAACTGATGTACTTGTGAATTGGACAAGCACTGCAGTGATGTACTTAAATACTGATGCTGTCGCTCTATCCTGCGCATAATGGCTTTGGACAAGCGCCGGGCATGAAACGCAGCTACGTAGGACTCCATCGGTTCTTGATCGGCAAAAATATACATTTCATCTTGCTGCTGCTCAAAAACCTCCTCACCGGCCTGAACCAGTTCATCCTCTAACTGCACCTGAACAACTGAATAAAGCACATTTTTATCGTCAGTCTCCTCAGGTAGTGTTTCGAGCTGAACAATAACATCGCCTTCCAACGCGGTTACGCCATACAGTGGAACCAGCGTCGACGGTAGCTGCTCTGCAGGACCTCGGGTTGTAGTGGTGCGGCGTTGTTTTCGATGTCCTAGCGGTATTTCAAGAATTTTTATGCATTTTGAAATTTCATGATAAAGCGCTATAGCTTTTAATTTGACATCCTTACTGGATTTGAGGCCTTTTGCTTTTAAGTCAGTAAAACTTAAATTGTGCCTGCGCCGGAAGTAATATCGGTATTCATATAACCAGCCAACGAAAGACTTCAAATTGTTGCACTGAGAACAGTTTTTTTCTGAGAGCCATTCAAGCGCTTCTTCCCGCTCAGTCATCTGCCTGAAAAAAAGGCCCAAGAAAACAGGTTCGTATGGTATCAATCGCTCTTCGTCTGACGTTCTGTCTTTGATGATTTGAGGAATGGCAAATAATACTTGGCGGAGCCACCTAAAGAAATTTGCATTGACATTGTTAATAAGAAAATAAATAGCGTAGAACGGATAGTCCTCTAGTTCTCCGTGGAAGATTTTCTCAAGCTTTGTTTCATCTGTTGGTCTGAAACAGATCTTCGAACGTTCTGATTCTTGTATAGACTCAATCAATTTTTGTGAGAGCGCTAATGATTTATGAGTAAATGAAACTGTCTCTCCATTCACGCTAATATCTTCAAGCCAGCCTTCGGAGAATGTACTTATAAAATTTGTTAAAACTGCGTGTAGGTATTTTAAATCTGTTGGTGTGTGAAGATAACGCAAGAGCTCAGCATATTCGAGTTGGTCGCCATCGACGATGCCGAGTTCTTTTAAAGCATCATCATACTCGGTATGACTCATTTTTCTCTTACCTTGCCGCTAGGGCGGTCTACCATGCGTCTTACCGATTGATATTTTGGAAAATGCTTAGTTACGTCTGACGCCAAATTTTCCTTTATAGATGCCAGCTGAGCGCCCACTTTAGTCCCAAGAGAAAATAGCAAAGCACTGCCGGCAATATCGCAAGTTGCCATGTTGTTTATCGCTTGAGAGCTTAGGTTTGTATGCTCAATAACCGGAATTATATTAAGCAGTTTTTTAGTAGCGTTGTCACTGCTCTTTACGGTGTGAAAAACACAAAGCAATTCGTACTGGCGTAGCCCAGCTATCACGTAGTAGCTGGTGGTTTCAGTAGCATGTTTTACTACGTGAATAGGATAGAGCTGTAACAGCTTATCTAAACCGGCTGGACTGAAATCATTAATCTGGCCAGAGTACATAAGTTGAGCAGTGGCTTTTAATGTATCAGCCAACTTTGGATAAATGCCGCTTATTTGGTCAAATGTTATGGTGATTAGTTGCATGCCCAGCTGTCCTTGGCAGAGCACATGTATCATGCATGTGCTTGATTTCATTGCCAGAGGATTTACCAAGGTTCGGGAAAAATCAATATGAATTTAGCGCTGGATACGTTTCATTGGTTCTTTTGGTAGTTTTCAGTTTTCGTTATGTTGGTATTTAGGCTGCTCATCCAGCCATTTGTCTAAGTCTTCTTTCAGATAGCGGATAGAGCGACCAATTTTGATAAACGGCGGAGCTGGCGTGCGATTAGCTCTATTGCCCTCCATCCTTGATTGGCGCAGATAAGAGCGGCTCATACCAATGTATTCAGCTGTTTCGATTTCAGTAAAGACACGCTTATCCATTTTGCAATTCTCTGTATTCAATTCGACACTATGGACAGCAGGTTAGTCCATCTTTTCAGCGCACAGCATCAAGAGTATAGACTCTTTGGTTTATAAAACTTTAAATATGCGCCGTTAATTGGCGTGAAAATTAAAATAAATGAACCCGCATTAATTGTATGGTTTGCAATAATTAATATGTGCGGCAATAATTAACGTATATTTTTATTTTTACAAACCTTGGGGCCAATGCTAAACATAGAGGCTAGAAAGCAGCTGCAGACATTGTTGCCGATAGGAATGCTGGCAACAAAGCCCTGGCTTGAAGCGCAGGGCTTGAACCTGCATTTTCTGGATAATGCTGTTCGCAGTAGCACTTTAACACCGTTGACTGCAGGTGTTTATGTTAGGGAGGGAATAGTCAGTTGGCAGGGTGTTGTGGCATCTTTGCAGCGAATGACAGACTCCCCTGTGCATGTTAGCGCTTTGTCAGCGCTGGAGCTGGAAGGCGCAGCGCACTATGTAGTTGGTTCAACCTCACCTCGTATTACGTTATGTAGTGAAAAAGCACTACCAAGGTGGCTGAATAGAATTGCTGTGGCTGCTGAATTTGAATGGCAGGGTACTCGCAGGCTTTGGGCCAAAAATATCATGTCGGATAGCAACTTCATAAGAGAGCACAGCTGGCAAGCACCCTTACCGGGTCTTTACTATTCTTGTCCGGAAAAGGCCATATTGGAGTTATTACTACAGGTACCTGATGCAATCAGCTTTGAGCATGCCGACCAACTGATGCAGGGGATGCACAATTTGTCGCCGCGCAAATTGGATAAGCTATTAAGGGGCTGTCTAAACGTTAAAGTAAAGCGGCTGTTTTTTTGGCTTGCCCATAGGCACCAGCATGCTTGGCTGAAACATCTTAGTAATGATGATTATGCGCTAGGTACAGGCAAACGCATGATTGCAAAAAGTGGCCGGTACGAGTCAACTTGGCAGATAACTGTGCCTAAGGACATGTAATACTATGGATAGGCAAAGCGTTTATTACCGACAAGTCCAGCTTTTGTTGCGAATCATCCCTTATGTCGCCAAGCATGACTGTTTTGCGTTAAAAGGCGGTACCGCTATCAATTTATTTGTCCGTGATTTTCCACGGTTATCGGTTGATATTGATTTGGTGTTCTTACCCATGATGGAAAGAGATGACGCCTTAACCTCGATTAAAACCAATTTGAATACCTTGGCATCGAGCATTGAGACCAGGCTCCCGGTGCGAGTTGTACGTGCTTTTGAGGAAAAAGCAGATGCATTGCGTTTGTTGGTTGAGCGTAATGGTATCCAGATTAAAATTGAGTTATCACCTGTTCTGCGTGGTACGGTGTATGAACCGAAGATCCACTCTGTCAGCGAAGCTGTCGAAGCTGAATTTGGTTACGCAGAGATGGCGGTTGTCAGTTTTGCTGACTTGTACGCGGGGAAAATCTGCGCGGCGCTGGATCGCCAACATCCCCGAGATCTATTTGATGTGAAACAGTTGTTGGATAACGAGGGTATAGATGAGCAGCTTCGCAAAGCCCTGCTGGTATACATAATTAGCCATCCTCGTCCAATTGCTGAATTACTGCGGCCTAATTTTAAAGACATTTCCGGGCTTTACAACGGTGAGTTTAAAACCATGGCTGAACAAGAGGTTTCGCGAGCCGAATTGGAAACTGCCCGTGTTCAGTTGGTTGATAACATCCACTCCTTGTTGACGCTACAGGATAGACAGTTTTTGCTGTCGTTTAAAAGGCTACAACCTGATTGGACCTTGCTGGATATTGATGGCATTGATCAATTGCCAGCCGTGCGATGGAAAATGCATAACTTATCGAAAATGACAGCCATTAAACATGCTGAAGCCTGCGATAGGTTGAGTAGCATCTTGGGGGTTGCTTAAATGCGGTCGAGGTCTGTATCGCTTCCCCGAATTGATCTTACATGCTGTACATGAGTGCTGAGGAGGTTGGATTCTGTAATGTCTACAAATCAAGCTGATGTTAGACACTTCACAAGTGTTGCCGTTATTGAAGCCAGACTGACAGAAATTGAGTATGAAAGACGTGCTTTACTGGCTCTCAAAGAAGAATTGCTCAAGTTAACCTCAAACGACGATAATGGCTCCAATTTAACTCCAAAGCAGAAGATTGCTCTTTTTCGAGACCTATTCCGTGGCCGTCAGGATATTTTCGCTAATCGTTGGCAAAACCAACAAGGTCGGGCAGGTTACTCTGTCGCCTGCAACAACGAATGGGTGCAGGGAATTTGTAATAAGCCGCGCATAAAATGCATGGACTGCCATCACCGGCAATTCAGTGAGTTGAATGACCAGGTTATTTACCGCCATCTTGCAGGTCAACAAGTGGTTGGTTTGTATCCGTTGCTCCAAGACAATACTTGCTATTTGTTGGCTGTCGATTTTGACAAAGGCCATTGGCAAGAGGAAGTTAAGGCAATCGCAAAAGTCTGCGTGGATTTGGCTATCCCCCACGTAATTGAAATATCCCGCTCCGGGCAGGGAGCACACCTTTGGATCTTTTTTGAAGATAGGTTACCAGCGACTGAGGCTCGGTTGCTGGGGTTTGCACTGCTCGATAGAGCTATGGAAATCTTTCCTAACCTGTCATTTGATTCCTATGACAGATTATTCCCGAATCAGGATGTGTTACCAGAGGGCGGTTTTGGCAATTTAATTGCGTTACCGCTGCAGCGTGAAGCCAGACAAGCAGGTAACAGCTCATTTGTTGATGCAGAACTGAAATTGATAGAAGATCAGTGGCAGCACTTGGCGCAAATAAGACGTCTTAAACAACAAGAGTTAACCAAACTACTCAGCCAGCTATCCTCAAATACGCTGCTGCAAAAAGAGCAACAAGTGCCTGATAGTCGCCCGCCTTGGGAAACTAGCGCAAAATCTGGTCCATTGCTCCTAGATAATCCACCAACGCAGCTGACGGTTACATTGGCTGACAGAGTTTATTTTGAGCTGAGTACGCTACCCAATTTACTGGCGGCACGACTAAAACGCTTTGCCAGCTTTTCTAATCCAGTGTTTTTTAAAACTCAGGCACTACGTTTTTCAACTAATGGTATCCCGAGATTTATTTCGTGTGCACGTATGGAACAGGGCTATCTATCGCTGCCAAGAGGCTGTCTGGATGAGGCAATTACTTTGCTTACTGAGAGCAAAATTGCCGTGCTCATTGATGACAAGCGTACGATAGGTGAAAAGCTTGTCGGTCTAAAACCGTTAATGACGCTTAGACCGAACCAGAAAGTTGCAGTTAAGGAGATGGCCAAACACGATACTGGTACCTTGCATGCCCCCACTGCATTTGGCAAAACGGTAACGGCGATTGGTATTATCGTGAAGCGCAAAGTAAATACTTTAATTCTGGTACATAGCCGTCAGTTGCTGGAGCAATGGCAGGAGCGCCTACGCTCATTTCTACCTGAAACCGAAATAGGTGTGATCGCTGGTGGCAAAAGAAAGCCTACGGGTGTAATTGATATCGCGACATATCAAAGTTTAATCAACATGAAAGACAACACCGTTCTGCCGTTGGTGCAGGATTACGGCCACGTTATAGTGGACGAATGCCATCATGTTTCAGCGCCGCGCTTTGAAATGGTGTTAAACGAGGTTAGAGCGAAATATGTGCTGGGTCTGACAGCAACGCCAGATAGACAAGATGGCCATCAGAAAATTATCTTTATGGCGGCCGGTCCGATCAGGCATAAAGTCAAATCACAGACGGAGGAGCAGTTTGAGCAGGAGGTGCGTGTGCATCAGCTACACGATGCCGAATCACCGTCAGTTTTGCTAGCACAAGAGCGCCCCAAAGTTGCGGACGTGTACCGTGTAATTATGGAGAATGAAAGGCGCACTAATCGCATTGTGGAAGACGTCGTGCAAAGTGTTAGCGAGAATCGGCATCCACTGGTTTTAACTGAGCGGCGTGAACATGCGCAACAGATCTATCGGCTGCTGAAAGAACAAGGAATTGATTCGGTAATGCTTACTGGCGCGATGAGATCTACTGAGCGCAAAAGTGCTAATGAGCGCTTACCCACAGCAAAAGTGGTGGTGGCAACCGGTAAATATGTTGGCGAAGGTTTTGACTTGCCCAGATTAGATACCTTATTTCTTGCCATGCCTATTGCCTGGAAGGGCGCTTTAGCGCAGTACGCTGGCAGGATCCATCGTGAAGTTGACGGTAAAACCCTGGTGACCATCCATGATTACGTTGATAGTGCTATTCCAATGCTACAGCGTATGTTTGCCAAGCGAGAGAAAAGTTATAAGGCAATGGGGTACAAAGTGGCCGTTTAGCTGATAGTGGTATGTAACTTCGGCATACACGAAACGCTGTCTCGGTATGTATTGTATAGTAGCACAGCTTCACCCGAGCCTACCCCTTCAAGTAAGGCTTGTATTAAAGCCTTGCTCTTAAGATCTTTTCTGCCTGTTGTGACAATCCCGCGAATATCGCCGAGCTAATATGCTCAGGGAAGTTAGCTGGGAGCTGTGATGCAACTTGTCTTATCACGAGTTTTGTATTTCCTGCCATATCACGCATGATTTCGGCGGCCCGTTGAACAGAGAAACCAACATGTGCAGCGGTACTGATAAAATGACGAGGCTGGATCATTGTGTAGTGGTAATGCCGATTTTTACCCTGTAGTGCCATCGCCATCTTTGCTTTCTTTTCCTGGATACTGCCTGATACAAATAGTGGGTGAGCAGATATGACATCGTACAAGGGCGTCATTCGATAGGATGAACCCGCTTCGATATAGATGCTGAAATTTTTGCCATGCCCATCTATGGCTGCCAATAACCAAAACAATACTTGTGATTTAAAAAACTGTTCCCGATCCTGAGATGCCAAGCGCGAGCCTAACAACAAGCTCATGGCATCCTCAATACCCGGGCCACCGTCGGCCTGATATTTTAACGCCGGGGCGATCCCCAAAGCCTGACAGAAATCCTCTTGGGGTAATCTCATCAACCAGAGAGCATTTTGAGCCCAGCGTCGGTCAAAACGTTCTACAACCAACGCCTTCTTTTCGCCGAATGTTTTGATTTCAGCATTTGCCGTATCGAAACCAAAGGCTTTGGCAATTTGCAGGCATAGCCACTCATTTTCACAGCTTTCTGACAAATCGATGTTGTGATGAATGAGCCTGCCGATTGGTAGTTTAAAGATGTGGCTGGTTGGGGTACTGCCTTGTGGCCGCTGCCATTGGCCCTGATGCCAGAGTAATGCCGTCTTCTCCTGAGCCCCTGCTAATGAGATACGAAAATCCGTCTCTTCGGTCATGCCAAGTGGTGAGACTTGGTAGCCGGCCAAAATCTCTTCAATCTTTGCATCCGCTAACGGCGTTGCAGTGATTTCTGTTACCGGAGGGATAGTCGCAAGTGGTGGATAAAGCTGGATGGCACCAATGCAATCACGGCCGATGCTGGCTAGTAAATCGAATGGATGCGATGTTTCGACTTTAAACCTCGCTTGCATTCGCGCAATTATGGCATCAGAATCTGGCAGAAGGTTTTGGAAGAAGTTAAAGACCTTAGGGCCCCGATGTCGCTCTGCCCTTAATGGTAATGATAATGATATTGGACGGGCCTCGGTGTCGGATAACCATGCAGTGTCGTATTGAAACGACAGAGCGCCATCGCCATCGCGGTATAAAGTACCGACTATCTCTGCATTCATTGCGACAATCAGGGTTTTAACTCTCATGCCTTACCATTCTCGTTTGTTGGCGTTGTCCGAGTGGTCATTCTTTTGTGCCCCCCGGGCAGTGACATGCAATTCTAGGTCAAGCGCCGCAAGTATTTTAAACAGCGTCTCAATCTTGGTAGATTCGGGCTTAAGTTCAAAATCGGATACGGTGGTTTGCTTGATACCAACCAAGTCGGCAGTGTCCTTCTGTGTTTTCTGGCAAGCCTTGCGTTGATTACGTACAGCATTCGCCAACGCAGTCGGTGACGTTACCCTCATTCTCCACCTCATTGTCTTTTGATATGCCTAACCGCTTCAGGGGATAAAGCAATATTAACCCCTTTAGGGGGTATTGGCAAGTTAACCCCTGTGGGGGATATTATAGTGGAAATTGGCCCATTTTATTCTAAGTCGGTTAAAGCTCGTCTCGTGCTTTCTTTTACTCTTCAAACTGCTCCATTTTGGGCTGGGTTTTTGGCGCAGTTCCGCCAAAACTGCGCCAACTCGTATAGCGTTGAAGAGATCAGTGATGAAGGTTCACCTGAGCCAACTTCTAAACCTGTCGCACAAATTGTCCCCGTTTGAATTACTCAATCGTCTTAGTTCAAAGCATCACGAGTGGAGTCCCTGTTTGCATGCTTAATCGCATTCAAACGGGAACAATTTGCACGCCACCTCTACAACTCGGCGCTGTGTGAACCTATCACCACCTAAGTGGTGCAGGTGTCAAAAAATCAAAACATTCAAGTGCAACAATTGTGACCAAAATTTGCGTGATCAACGTGCTTTAAACGTTCTAAATTGGATTTCGCTTAATTTATTTGAACTGGTTAGCTTGACTAAAAGCGTTGTTTTATATATGTTTTTGTGGTAAGTTCATATTCTATACTGGGTTCGTACCTCTGACCTCCGGAGGCAGAGGTCATAGGTTCGAACCTATCGGGTGCGCCATAAACAAAACAACCACCGCAGGGTGGTTTTTTTGTTTATGCTGTCATTTTAAGCATATCATGAACTTTATAGAGCAAATAAAATCAATTACATATGTTTTTTAAAGCATAAATTGAACTCTCAAGTTTAAACCATAAAGTGAACTTTTTTAAGCTGATAAAAGCTGTCTTGCCGTGACCTCTCCCCCGATTTTAAAACCATGACATTGATGAGATTTCCAATAAAATGGAACCAATGGAGATCTCAAAATGAAAAAGCGTTATACCGAAGAACAAATCATCAAAGCCATCAAGCAGCATGAAGCCGGAGCAAAGGTCGATGACATTTGCCGCGACATGGGCGTGTCTGTTGGGACGTTCTACAACTGGCGTAGCAAGTATGCCGGATTGGAAGTGAACGAAGCTAAGCGGCTGAAAGAGCTTGAAGCCGAGAATAATAAGCTTAAAAAGATGCTGGCTGACAAGATGTTGGAAGTTGAAGCTATGAAGGATGTGCTGTCAAAAAAGTGGTGACGCCAGCGGCAAGGAAACCTGTTGCTCAACATCTGATTGACGCATTTCACCTGAATGAACGGGTGGCCTGTAAGCTGGCGGGGATAAGCCGAACGGCGTTTCGCTATAAGCCTAAAACAAGCTCAGATAGCAGCCTTAGACAGCGCTTAAAAGCGCTGGCAACGCAATATCCACGTTATGGCTATCTGATGTTGCATGGCTTGCTGCGGGGCGAAGGCTGGGTGAAGAATCGTAAACGCACGTATCGGCTTTACACCGAAGAAGGCTTACAGGTTCGGACGAAGAAACGCAAAAAGCTGACCCGGCCGCGACAGCCGATTGAAGTACCAACCGCCCCTAACCAGCGTTGGTCAATGGACTTTGTGTCTGACCAACTTAGTAACGGCAGACGCTTTCGAGTGCTGAATGTGGTGGATGACTATTCGCGAGAAATGGTTGGCCAATTAGTTCAAGTGTCTATCAGTGGCAGGCAGGTAGCCAGATTCCTGAGTCTGCTGATTGAACAACGTGGTAAACCTGGCAAGGTGGTCTGTGACAATGGAACCGAATTTACCAGCAAGGCTATGTTCTTCTGGAGTAAAGAAACAGGCGTCACATTAGGTTTTATTCAGCCGGGTAAACCAACACAGAATGCCTTTGTTGAAAGCCTAAACGGTAAATTCAGGAACGAATGCCTGAACCAGCATTGGTTCAGAACACTGGATGAAGCCAGATATGAAATTGAGTTATGGCGTGAGCATTACAACAATGTAAGACCGCATAGCTCACAGAATTACATGTCGCCTGTTGAATATGCAAAACAGGCAGCATAAGCTGGAAAATCTCATCACGGGATTGGTATTAATTCCGGGGAAAGGTCATTTGGGTTAAAAAAGGACACCGGTTTATGGATGTCCTATATTTTGTTCTCTCGTAACAATTAAATTAAGATGCAGCGTATAGATGCTTAATAAATATTTTGAATTGCTCATCAGCTTCAGGGAATGCTTGTAAGGCAGTGTTAACATTTAAATAAATGTCGTCAATATGGTCACTTAATTGTTTGTCGAAAACCAACACCCAATATCCATCATTGAACCACGCACACCATCTCTGGCTATCGTCAAATATGTAAAATGAAATCATCGCGTTTTTGGAACAGAAACGAGAGAATTCTTCCCAACTAACGCCGAAAGTTTCATTTAGTCTCACTGTTTCACCAGTAGACTTATACACCCTCTCAAAATCTTCAGCTGCAATTACTCGAGAACAACCTACGCTATTCGACAATTTAACTAACGTTTTCTCGAATACTTCTTGAGACATCCAATATTCATCATCCTTCCGCATTATGAAGCTTGTGTAACCTTCTGCAGGCCTCACTTCAGGGAAGCTAATTGGCTCAATCAGTTTTGAGTTTACTGATTTTATAAGATTGTTTATCTGATCTCGTTTCAAGAGCTGGTTTCCTCTGGATATCTAATCTTAACTTCTGTTTTTCCGTTCGGGTTTTGTATTTCTAATGTTGATGTTCCTTTGGGATACGAATCACCGCCTCCACTGGGATGCACATTCACCTTACGACCGTCTTCCAAAGTACCTCCAGTTCTTGTGCCGTCAGGTGATGTCCACTCTGTTCCCGGAACTAAGGGTAACTTCCCTAAATCCGATAAAGCGCCTTCTTTACCTCCAGCCCCTTCAAGTTGGCCTTTTTCTCCAGCCTCTCCTTTTGCCTTTTCTTTTCCTTCTTTGACCTCTCCAACGGCCTTATCTGATGGAGACTCACTGAGTGCATTCTGGGCAAGGATTACTCCGATAACAACAGCCTCAACAACTTTCTGAGCAACAGCTGCACACCCCGCAGCTATTGGTGGTACGGCACATGCAACAGCAGCTCGCCCGTCTGGGTCTACAAACTTATATGGATTATTATTTGCGTAAGCATACCGATTAAACATCATCGGGTTGCTGGCAGTAAAGCCTACCGGGTCGTTTGAATAAAACCGCCCGATAAGTGGGTCATAGTACCGCTGCTGCATGTAAGTTAACTGTATGTCGTTATCTTCTAAATGCCCGGTATAGCCAGGCGAATCATCACTCGTTGGTACATCGCTTCCCTTTGCAATCAACTTGTCACCCAGGTAAAAATATTCCGTCAGGCCTTTATCGCCCTCTGTCATCAGTAACTGGCCTGTCACGCTATATAAACTGTATTGCGATTTTCCGTTACTAACCTTGTTAACTCTGCGGTTGTAACCATCGTACCAATAGGTGTAACCAGAGGACCCTATTAGTTGATTCGCAAGGTTAAAGCTAAAAGAACGCTGGCCATTACTGGTTACGTTCCCACGGTTATCGTAAACAAAAGTTCTGCTCACGCCGCCACTAATCCCAGTTAAACGGTTGTTGGTATAAGCATACGTTAGGCTCTGATTTCCAAGCGTTTTTTGGGTTATATTACCTGTACTGTCATAATCAAAACTGCCATTACCCCAAAAGCCTACTGCCGTGTCTAACCGGTCCAAGTCATCGTAAGTCAGGCTGATATTTTTCGATGGCGTGATAAGGTCGCTTATCGTATCGATATTATGGTTGTTGTCATACTGGTAACGATGATTCAACACATTAGCACTGCTGCGTTTTACTGTTTGGTACTCAGGCCGTTGCTGACTGTCCAGTAGTTGGCTGAAACTTAAGCCATTACCATAGGTGAAACCCTTTAACTGGCCATTGGGGTAGTAAGTGGCTGCAGTTGCGTAGCTACCAACCGTTGTTGGCTGGCCAAGAGCATTTGGCGCAAAATTTACGCTTTTTCCGGATGGATAGATTAAGCTGTTAACGTGCCCTAACGTGTTGTAGGTGCGGTCAATCGACCAAACTTTTTGAGTTTGGTAACCTGTACGAAGGGTAAAAGTTTCTGTTTCTACAAGATTCTCGCTATTGTAAGTGTAATTCCAAACAGCACCTTGGGCAGCAAGTGTTTTGAGGTTACCTTGATTGTCATAGGTATAAATCTTATCAGCTGTGCTATCATAATAATCTTTTAAACGTAGTGTACCAAGATTGTCATAACTATAAACTACCTTTTGAATTGATGTTACAGAATCTGCGTTACAAGCTGTTGCTCCGCCAGAAGCGCCTTGCGCTACCCAAACTGGTTGCCCTAATGCGTTATAGCTATAAGCGGTATGTCCTACATCCGGACGTACCAGGCGGCATAGCCGTTGCTGGGAGTCATAGATGCGGCTCTCGGAAATACCACCCTGCGCGACAGTCGTAACATTATCAAATAAGTTATAACTTATATCGGTGGTAACCCCATGAGGTTGCTCAATTAAACGTGGTAAAGATTGGCTTGGGATACCAAATGCGCGATAAGTCGTAGTAGTGATATTGCCACGAGCATCGGTAGTCTTCATCTGATTATTATCAAAATAATCATAATCTACCCCGGTGCCATCAACCGTATTGAACTCTCTTTTCAAGCGACTTAAAGCGTCGTACGCAAATTCTGTACCTTTTGTTTCGCCGCTATATGTACTTGGATAAGAAATAAATGTAGGCAAATTATCAATGTTAAATTGCTGAACAACATAGCGACTGGTCCCTGTAGCGTCACTATTATCCCATTCCTGGGTCAATATTGGTCGTAACAATCCATCAAATGTAATTTTTTTTCGATAATTTCCCCGACTGATAGTTTGAGTGAAATAGCCAGATGAGGTGGTATAACTAATATTGGTAGGACTCCAATAGCCATCAGAAGGAGTAACTGTTATTAAACGCCGCAAGGCATCGTACCGATAGATCGTTGTATTACCGTTAAAGTCCGTTATTTTTGTAATATTACCATCATTGTCCACAGTTCTTGACGCGCTTATAGGGCATCCTGAAATGGAATTACATCCCTCTGAATAACGTTTTGGTACTTCAACTATTTGCGCGAGGCCACGTTTGTAGCTGAGGAGTTCAACGAAACGGTATGAAGTGCTGTTGTTCTCAAGAGGGCTGTTAAATTCAACCCGTTTAGGCAGACCATAACTATGATAAAGGCTGGTTCGGGTAACCCATTCACCAAATACTTTTTTCTCATAAGGAAGTTTGAGGCTTTGATATAAACCTGTATTAGAAAAGTCATGATACGTTGTTTCATCAGTAGTTGTATAGTTAACGCCGTTGCTGCTTATTTCTTTTTTCCTTGGAAGGCCAAGGATCCAATATGAAATCTCATGAAGATAAGTGTTTCTAATAAAACGTGTTTCATTACTGGTATTGCTATACTCTTCTATATCCAAGGCAAAACCGAAATCATCATAATTGCTGAATTCAGTAGTAAACGAGTCCTCACCACGCTTATAGACCTGCTTGCTTAGATTAATACGATATTCATCAATCTTTGTGCTTTGATACTGAATTAAATCAAAGCAATTACCGCCACTGCAATTCATTGGCTCACGATACCAAGCATCTCCTACCTTATTACCTACTGAGAAATAGCTTTCTTGACGCTCTTCTAAATTGCCTTCTTTAGATAAAATATCCACGGCAAGAACCTTGCCATAATAATTTGATTTATAATCTCTATTAATAAATAACCTTTTAATATTCTCAGGTCCGTTTATTGTAGTAGTCATTACATCAGTCCTATTAGGAACTGACTCAGGAAGTTCACCACTGAAATTTATATCAAACCCAGAATGTCGGGAATTAGCCTTAAAACCGAAACTATTTGGTCCTTCTTCTGAATACTTACCTGTATTCTGTGAGTAACTATAGTTCCATGTTTTTGTCGAGATACCGGGCCCGGTGACAGTTTTCTTAACAAGAGCAGCGTTCGCATCACAGCTCACATTGGAAAAACGAGCGTAATCTTTCAAGTACGTTTTAAACGGTTGAACATTTGGATCGACATTTGTTCTCCCGAAGTATGTGTCTTTTGTGGTGTAGTTTATTGTTAAGCCACTGGGTGTAACAACTGTGAAATTTCTTAAACTGTTGGGATCTTGAACGAAACACGTACCCTCTTTGTAGGTTACACCATTAAAAATTGATGTATTGCTAACTTTCCTTCCTGGCAGTTGACTGTATAAAGAGTAACTGTAATCCCATTTTCTGCCATCTGGCAAAACTACCTCTTTTAATCTTCCTGCTAAATATCCTGACCCACTGAAGTAAATATATGACCATGTATTACCATTTACTATAACTTTATCAACCCAAGTGTTGCCATCGTCATTGTATATCAACTCTATTTTTCGACCGCCACTACTTTCAATTGAAGACAGCCGGGGCGCACCATTAATCTTTATATAACGGTAGTTAACTGTATTTCCGAACTTATCCTTTACCTGCGTCACAAGAATCTTTTTTATATATGGTGTTTCCGTGGCTACGGTACCCACGTTTTTGTTTCTATTAATAGAATAGTTAAATGTGTAACTTGTACCGTCAGGCCCTTTAACTACGATACCCTCATCTGTACTATTGGCTGACGTTGTACATGATGATATACCGTAATTTGATTTCGTGACTTGTCCATTTACAAAAACATTAGAAAGAGTTGTATCATTAAGAAATTTTTCTGTCACTTTACCTGGGATATGTAGGAGTTTACCGCTCCAATAAGACTTAGGATTAAGATAGTATGAGTTTTGTTGTCCACTAATGTAGATATCTTGAAAGCTGCCTGAGCAAACTTTGCCGTGATGCCAACCACCTTCTGCTTGTTGACTGTAACCACCTTCGGTGTAATGTCCCAAGATGTATGGAACTTCAGCACTCCACATGCCAAATTCCCCATTCCCTAAATTAGAATTATGGGCAATTGATAAAGTTCTTCTAAGTTCAACACTTAGCCCTGAATTTCCTGGAATGGAGACATCTGTAACAGAAAATGAAACTAAGCCCGTTATCGGGTCATAACTATCTCCTAAATCATTAGTAACATTCATTTTCTCAAAATGACTTAGCGGCTCAGTTGTAAATTCAATTTCAGGGTGAGACGAGTAATCTTGATTCGCTTCAACAGAGAAAAAACCAACTTTGAGCAGGCACAGAATTAGCACGCTACTTGCAATATTTTTATTTTTCATTGTTAATCCTGTTTCTTGCCAAAAGGCATATAGTAGTATCTTTTAATTACATTTCCAGAATTATCTGATTCAGCTATAGTTGAGCCCAGAATATCCGTATGAATATATATCACATGACCATGCCCAGCAGCCGGAGCAGGAGATATATTTGTCGTCGTAGAACCTGCAATCAAGTAAATACCACCGCTCCCATAGCATTTGAAATAATGCACGACATATTCATACGTTGTATTCATTGGTGCAACAACTGGAACATTAATATTTATGTACTTTTGCGAGGCATAGTAGATATCTATAGTTTTTGTATAAGTTCCGTTTATGTGTTCTTTCAAATAGTATGAAACTTGATTTGTTGGACAGTGTGTTGATGCATCGTTCGTCCAGCTAACCCTTATTTGCCCCGGGGTATGAATAGCCGACGCTGCAGCATGTGCACCAAAGATCAGAAAAGCTGGCGAAATTAATAAAGATATTTTAATTATTTTTTTAATCATTGTATTTCCTTATCAAAATAAATTCGCCAGGAAGAACTTTAAAAACTTCATTCGCGTAAAAAAATTCATCATTTTGAATATTTTTATAACTTCCAGGTGGCAACATGCTTACATTGAAATCCTGGGGTAACTCCACGTCCGGATTGATTATTGCAAAGTAAGATTTATTTTTTGAAAATATTGAATAAACTATAAATGATTCGTTTGAAAGATCTAGGCTTATATCAATATCATGGTCATCATATACTTTTGCAAGTTGTCTTAATCTTATGCTTGAATTTATATACTCGAATAGGTTTTTATTAACCTCCCGATTAGACTTCCATAGCAAGTAATCCTCGCGAATAATCTCCGGTAGATAATTTTTTATTGGATCTGCAATATTATCATCACTCCAAATCATCGCATCACGATAAAACAAATCACTTTCCTGACTAAAGCCAGTTTGTCCGTTCTCCTCTCCATAATATAATGAAATTTGGAAAGGTGACGTAAGTAACAGAGAATAAGCAAGCTTCAATTTATTTAGATTGTCTATGTTAATCCTAGGCAGGTCATGATTCTGATAAAATACGTACTGTTTTGACATTGGTATTTCTGATGAAGATAAATATTGGTATAGTTTCTTAATCTCTGCAACTCTACCTTTTTTCGATATCTCATCATTATTTATCAAATCTAAGACGAACGGACCAAATTCGAAGTTATATAGGTAGTCCAAAATTTTATCGCTACAAAAATACAGGTTTTGAACCTCAGTCGAGGCAAAAACTTCGCCTATGAAGAAAGAGTCTTGACTTATACTTTTGATATAATTATTAAAAAAATTCAAAAGCATTAGTGTTTCTTTAGTATCTCGCTGCCCTTCTAAACTGCCTGTTTCAATCAAATACCTTGCAGCATCAATCCGAAATCCTTTAACACCTTTATTAATCCAGAAGCGAAAAATATTCTTGAATTCGTCTACAACCTTTGGGTTTTCAAAATTGAGATCAGGACTGTGGTAACCAAATACTCCGTAGTAATAGCCATTGCGCTCTTTTTTTGTATGAAATACAGACAAAGGGTCTGAATGGTCGCCCCACGGCTTTCCGTATGAGGGGGTAGGGACATCTTGCCATATGTAGTAATCGGCATACTGCGATTGAGTACCAAGCGCCCCTAAAAACCACGGGTGCTGATCAGATGTGTGATTAATAGGGATATCTAGAATTATTTCAATTCCCTTTTTCCTTGCGCTTTCAATCAATACATCAAAATCTTGCATTGTACCGTACTTAGATTCTATTGAACGGTAATCACTTACTTCATACCCATGATATGCAGGAGACGAGAATATTGGACTCAGTTGCAATCTAGAAACGCCTAACGTCTTTAAATAATCTAGCTTTTCTACAATACCGTTAATGTCGCCCACACCATCACTGTTCGAATCCCTAAATGCTGACACCCAGATTTTGTATAGGAGGTTCCGATTCCCTGTAGATGGCATTGCCTGAAATGTAGCCTTAGGTTCATTAACATTTTGGACTGATGAATTTGCACTCGGTAACAGCTTTTCGTAATGCGTGTACAAAATGATAATTGCTACAATCACGACGATTGCTAGTATAATTTTGGTCCGCGACGTCACGTACCACCTCCATTCTGTTAACCCAATAACCACACATTTATAATCTTTACTTGCGAACATCGTAAAATCAAGTAAAACTTTCTATTTTTTTGAGCTTTTTATTAAATTTATAAACATTTATTGTTCGTTCACATAGTTGCTTGATCAGATGGTAAAAAAGAGTTTCTGTACGATTTGATGTAGGCCCCAACAGCGATTTAGCAAGAGGAAGCCTGCTCTTACTGGGCTTTGAGTTTACTTTCTATGTATTTTTTGTTACCAGTTGAAACCCATTTGTCCTAAGCATCTAATTTAGATTTATAGTTATCTAATGTTTCCGCAGTAGCATAAACAACTAACGCATCTATTTTTTGCATGTTTTATATCAACCTTAGACAGCGTTATTACGTCAGTACCTTGTTCTTACAGGTATCTCTTCGTGGTTGAGTACTCATTAAATACAGTTCTCAGTGTGCCGTTTTCCACATGAAATTAGGGACTGTCTTTCCTAATCTTCTTAAACTTAGGCTTTATCGAACATATCTCAGGGATTGGCTACTGCAAACTAAAGTACCGTCAGGGGACAGCTATGTCATTACACCGAACCGGCTGCAGCCTCAGTATAGTCCAGTAGAGCCTGACGAGGGCGGGTCATAGATATTACGTGCATACACCATGAGGGTATACTCAACTGTGGCCGTAGCCTTCTTTCAATTATGAAAATACCCTCAAATCAACGGCTAGAACTATCAGCTTGCATCATGGTACCGTTGTAGTAAATGGCATAAATTGGAAAGCTGTTATAGTTTATATTTAGAGGCTTTTGCCACATTTGGTGAATTGTTAGACACGCGTATCCCAGCGGAAAAATGTTCTGCAGAGAAGAGGAGCAGCTGCGTAACTGAGGTCACAAACGTTAAAGTAATGCTGTCGATAAGCGAACTTGACACAGTTTGGCCTCCGGCTAATCTGAATAGCAGTTATACGCAATTTTATCGAAGGTTTACTTTGAAGACTGTAAAGCTATTCTCCCATGGTGGGAGCCAAGCATTGCGTATCAAGCCGCCATTGGTGCAGGCGGGTGATTATGGCTTGGCCTAGGTAGCAAATGCCTTTTAACTTGGTAGTAATAAATCCGTCGTAATAGTCAGTGCTGATTTGGCCGGTTTCGGTGTCTATTTCAACATCATAATGCGGCCTGATGGTTTGCTCTTTGCGCTTGCAGAACACGCCGCCCATTAAGGTAACAAAGCTTTTCCAGTTACTATCGGTCCTCTGGCAAGAGTCATTCGCAAGGTATCACTGTTTCACTTTAAGATGCTCAAAGTTTCCTTCTGCGTGTGTTGTGTGGCTTAGTGCCTACTGTTCTGATGTCTATCATGCCCCGTTTATGGCAGGTGTCTGTGTACGCTACAGAGCGTTTTGAAGGGATACTATCTCAATAGATAATATCGCCCCTCTGTTTTGAATGGCACTCTCTCAGAATACTCAGACGTATTGCACGATGATGCAGCGGTAAATACCGCCCTCAGTAGTATTTCAATATTGGCGGCTAGGCATTTGGCGTTTGCATGGTTATTGGCTAATCAATTTAGCAGGAAATGAGCTTTTATGAATAGTGCAGGCCAGAACACAGTACCTGATCATCACTCAAGTAGTGTTTTAGCGCCTTTTGGCTCCCGCCACTTTATGGTTTTATGGATAGCCACTGTGATGTCGAATGTTGGCACCTGGATGCATGATGTCAGCGCTGGTTGGTTAATGACATCGCTTTCCCCTTCTCCGCTTTTTGTGGCTTTGGTGCAAACTGCAACTACACTGCCTATCTTTCTTTTTGCGCTACCAGCCGGGGCGCTTGCAGATATAGTCAATAAAAGAAAGCTGTTGCTGGGGGTACAACTGGTAATGGCAGGCACTGCTTTGGCTTTAGGTTATGTGGTATACCGCGGCGATGCTACGCCTGCTGTGCTGTTATTGTTTACTTTTATGATGGGTATTGGCACTGCTGTTGCTGCCCCTGCCTGGCAGGCCATTGTACCTGGCTTAGTTCCGCGAAAAATATTACAGCAAGCTGTTGCGGTAAATAGCGTTGGTATCAATATCAGCAGAGCAATTGGCCCTGCGCTTGGCGGTTTTATTATCGGATATTCAATTGCGCTTCCGTTTCTGATTAATGGCCTTAGTTTTTTACTGGTTGTTTGCGCACTGTTGTGGTGGCGACCAATAGCTACTCCGCCCCGGTTGTTGCCAGCAGAAAACATGGCAGGAGCCTTAAAAGCGGGGGTGCGGTATGCGTTGCACAGCTCTCCTCTTAAGGCTACGTTGGCCAGGGCATTGTCATTTTTTCTGTTTGCCAGTGCTTATTGGGCGCTGCTGCCACTTATTGCCAAAAACCTGCTCAATGGCGATGCAACACTTTACGGATTTATGATGGGAGCTGTTGGGGTTGGTGCTGTTTCCAGTGCTTTTATTCTGCCATCCCTGAGAAAGCAGTTCGGAGCAGATACACTTGTTGCTTTAGGTACCGTAGGTACCGCGATGTGCATGCTGGTGCTGGCCAGCGCGTATAGCCAGCAGTTGGCGGTGGTAAGTTGCTTTTTTGCCGGCGCCTGCTGGATTGCAGTTCTTACCAGTCTGAATGTATCAGCGCAGGTGGCATTGCCTGAATGGGTGCGTGCCCGCGGCCTTGCTGTGTTTATTACCGTGCTTTTTGGTTCGATGAGTGTGGGGAGCCTTTTCTGGGGGCAGCTCTCAAGTTTATTTGGGGTTGCCAATGCGCTTTATTGTGCTGCTGCCGTATTGGTATTAATTATTCCGCTAACATGGCGCTTTAAACTGCAAGTTGGTGAAAGTATGGATCTCTCTCCCTCAATGCACTGGCCTCAACCTGTTGTCGGGGTGGAATTTGAGCAGGATCAGGGGCCTGTAATGATCACCCTGGAATACTTCGTCAAACCTGATGATAAACATGCATTTTATCTTGCGGCACATAAGTTAAAAGAGCAGCGTTACCGGGATGGTGCTTACACCTGGGGCTTGTTTGAAGATACCGCTAAACCAGGCCGGTTTATCGAATGTTTTATGGTTGAATCCTGGCTTGAACACCTGCGGCAGCATGAACGGGTAACGCATGCTGATGCTGACATTCAAAACATTGTTTTGTCATTCCATCAGGGGCCTAAACCGGTTGTAGAGCATTATATTGCCGCCAGCCATGCAAAGCATGAGGGCAAAAAATGAGGTTTACGCTTGGTTTGATGTTATCTCTGTTAATCACGGGTGTAGCTTCGGCAGCTACGCCGCCATCATATGAACGGCTGCGCCAGGATGAAAACTGGTCTGAATGGTGTCGGGAGAACCTTGATAGCGATGAATACGCATACAAGTGTTTACGTCCGACACAGAACGGCTTGCTTAGTGTCGGAGGGGAAGGCCGTTGGCGATATGCGGTTACGAATGGTGCGAACTGGCAGAATGCAACCGATGGTAGCGATGGAGCCTTTCTGCAACGCTATGTCGTATTTGCAGACTGGCGTCTTTCACCATCGTTGCGGATTTATACGCAATTATACAGTGCACTGTCGGCCGGTTTGGAGCAGGGACCCTCGCCATTAGATGAAAACCGGCTAAGTTTTCAGCAGGCGTTCTTTCAGTTCTCAGGTGGTGAACACTGGCAAATGACATTGGGGCGCCAAGAGCTTGCTTTGGGTTCAGGCCGTTTGGTTGACGCAAGGGAAGGGCCTAACGTCCGGCGTCGCTATGATGCATTACGACTGACATCCCAGGTTAAGTCCTGGCAGGTCGACGTATTCGTCGGCCGTCCGTGGCAAATCTCGCAAGGTAGCTTCGATGACAGGTTAGATCGTAATCAGGCTATTTGGGGTATTTATGCTGTAAACAATGAATATTCGTGGCCCAAATTTGATGTTTACTACCTTGGTTACAGAAACAATGAAGCAAATTATTTGCAAGGCAGTGGTGAAGAGCTCCGGCACACTCTGGGCAGCAGATTTTGGGGAACACGTGGCGGGCTGACCTTAAACTGGGAACTGGCGCTGCAATTTGGTCGTTTTAATGAACAGGATATTAGGGCCTGGACCATTGCTTCAGATACGAGTTATGCGCTAAGCCGCTATCCCTTTAGTAGTGTAGGGGTCTCAGCCAATGTCGCTAGCGGTGATAAAGATCAGGATGATAATAAACTGGGGACTTTCAATCCGCTGCTGCCCAGAGGGAATTATTTTTCGGAGTTAGCAATCCTGGGGCCGAGAAATTTCTATAACATCCAACCCTATCTTACTTTTCAACCACATCCGGCGGTTAAGGTGACTACAGCCGTTAATTTTTATTGGCGATTATCCACTAACGACGGTGTTTATGGCCCGGGCGGTAACTTATTGAACGTAGATAGTGCTTCAGACCGACGATATGTTGCAACGGAGTATTCCCTTAGCGCAGCAGTTAGTGTAACGAAATCGACAACATTAACGCTGGCTGGTGGTCGTTCTGAGCCTGCCGCCCTCGTGCGGCAAACCGGTAGCCGGGGGGCAACTGAGTATATCGAGTTTACCGCCAAAGTGCTTTTTTAGCGGTACAGCGTTTTTTCAATCAATATGTAAGGTTGTATGAAGTAGTTTGGCGAGCTGTATGTTTGATATCGCTGGATCTGCTTTATTTGAGACAGTAGAGAGAATCACTATGAGTCGTAACGCCATTGCTTTGTATGCTGTTCTGGCCATAGCACTGAGTTGGTGTGTGCAGATACCTGCGATTATGCTATTTGGTTTAGACAGCCCGGTAATCAACAATATATTTATATTTATCATGTGGTCACCCACGCTGTTGGCGCTGGTTTTTATTTTACGTAATCCGGCTGTCCGTTCCCAGGTGCTGTGGCGTCTAGGTAAGCTTAGTTATTTGCCACTAGGTATAGTGGTTCAGACAATGATAGGTTTTGCTGTAGTGGCTTTGCTAATAGCGGCAGGGCTTGCGACATCTGGCTATTTTACCTTTCAAACGACAGGGGTAGTCGTTTCAGGAGAAGCCTGGCTACTTGGTGAAGGGGGGCAGAGCTGGGTATTCTTTTTAATAAATGTCAGTGTTACCGCCATTGCCTTTTCTATTGTGGGTTTGCTCGCTACTACGGGAGAAGAGTTTGCATGGCGCGGTTTTTTACAGGGCCAACTGACCAGTCAGTTTGGCGTATTGCCCGGCATTATGTTACTGGCGGCTATTTGGTGGGCCTGGCATTTGCCCGCTTTATTAATGGGATACAACTTTCCCGAGCATCCTTATATCGGCTCTTTTATTTTGTTCCCACTGTTAATGGTTGGCGCATCCTTGTTTTTCGGCTGGCTTACTATTAAAAGCGGGAGTTTCTGGCCTGCAGCTCTGGCACATGGCACGGTAAATTCGATCCAGCAGGGGCTAATTGACAATCTGCAATTGCAGCTTCCCCAGCTGTATGTCGATATATTGCGAACCGCATTGTTCCTGGTGGTTGGTATTGTTTGCTTGTTCTTGCTTAGATCCTGTCAGCATAAAAAACAAGCTGAATTATATGCGGCTGGGGCGGCCGGCAATTGAACATTTGTATCAGGACCCGACAGCAGAGGCTGATCCTGCTATTTGGCACAAAGTGCTGGATGTTATTTGCAGAGCAAACCAACTTGGTAGCGCTTTATGACTTTTATGATTCTCCCTCATCAAAGCGGCGTCTGTTTTCTTCAATTTGTTGCCAGTTACTGCTTATCCAGGCGGTAAACCCTGCCAAAGCGGGTAGCATGCTGGCCCCCATGGTTGATAACTCATACTCAACGCGTGGCGGCACCTCAGGATAATAGTGGCGGATCAGCAAGACATCCCGCTCCAGATTACGTACTGTCAGGGTTAGCATGCGCTGCGTAATGCCTTCAATTCCTCTTTTCAGCTCTGAAAAACGCAGCCTGAAACCTGGTGCAACGGCAAGGTGTGACATAACAAGGATGGTCCATTTGTCGCCCAGTCTGGCAAGAACACTGTGCGGCGCACATGGCTTGAATTGCGGCCCTGTTGCAGTTTCCTGATAAGGACGCCCGTGAATAAATTTACTCAAACGTATCACCTGTGTGCCTGAGGCACAAAAATGTGCCGTCTTCCGGGCTGTTTTTAAAAAGCTTAGAATTTTGATTATAAAGTCGATACGAGGATTATTCTATGTCAAAAATTGAACAGCCGATTCTGGTTTTTGGTGCTACGGGGCAGCAAGGCGGGGCGGTGACCAGGGCTTTACTTAACGACGGTTGGCGGGTGCGGGCATTGGTGCGCAACCTTCATGCTGACAAGGCGCTGGCGCTGCAGAGCGCTGGAGTTGAGTTGGTGCAGGGCGATCTGAATGATCCGCAATCAATACGCGGTGCCATGATTGGCGTTTATGGCGTTTTTAGTGTGCAGCCCAGTTCAGGCCAGGGCGCTCTGTATGGCGTTAGCGATGAAGACGAGGTGCGCTATGGCATGCAGATCGCCGATATTGCTTTAGAAAGCGGCGTGCAGCATCTGGTTTATAGCTCAACAGATGCAATTACTGATACACCAACCGGCATGGGGCATTTTGATAGCAAGGCACGGATTGAAAAGCATGTTCGTGCCTTGCCTGTCAGCAGCACCATCGTGCGGCCTGCCGCCTTTATGGAGATGTTACTGATGCCCGGTTTTGGGCTGGATCAGGGCCGCTTCAATTTTTTTATGCGGCCAGAACAGACTATGCAACTGCTGGCACTTGAGGATTTAGGGCTGGTTGTTGCAGCTGTATTTGCCGAACCTGAGCGCTTTAGTGAAACAACACTTGCTGCCGCCAGTGATAATGTTACCGGCCGGGATATTGAGGCGGTGTTTAGTGAAATGGCAGGGCGTAAGATCAGCTACTCAAGATTTGATGACGATGTACTGGCCAGTAATGCCTTTCTGGCAAAGCTCACTGAGCTGTTGGATACCGGGGTGCTGGCAGGCACGGCGAACCTGGACGAGCTAAGAAACATTAATCCGCAGCTGAAAACTTTCCGGAGCTGGTTGGCAGAAAGCGGCCGTAGCGCATTCCTGGAAGCACTTGGTACGTCGGGTGAATGGGGTTATGGGCATAACTAATCGGTATTGAGAAAGCGAACTTTAGCATTGGGGCAGCCATGTTTAAATGCATAGGCGCCCGCAATAAAGAACGGATCTTTTTCTCCCAGGATTGCCAGTGTCGGTGGCTGGTATTAACTAAGTTTCCATGGCTATTTCTTTAAGAACGACTGGTAAACCTTTTTTGTAACCCGTATAGTTTTATTTATATGGTTACTTATGCTGTGCCTAACCCAGTGTAAGTAACCGGCCATACTATTCTTTAAAGGTTGCCTATGCTTATGTTTGAAATGCCGAATGACAAAAATTTGCCCCATGCCCCAATGTTGGGGGATCACCTGGCAATGGACTTGCTTAACACTCAGGCCCGTAGTGGCGATAAAGTGGTGGAGTACTGGAACAGTGATGCTGATGTGCTCCGGTGGTTACGGCAGAGTGGAATTTCTCCTGCTGTTGAGCAGAGCACATTGACTGATGGTGAGCTACTCTCACAAGCTAAGACTTTAAGAACCCTTGCGCATCAGCTGATTACAGGGTTTAAACAAGAAAAACTTCAGGAAATCAGCGAGTTAAATACTTACCTGCATAGCTACGTTAGCGCGCCGCATCTGGCACCCGACAGCGATGGTCGGCTGGTAATCACCCGTCTCTCATGTAGTGACACTGCGGCGTCTATGCTGGGACAGGTTGCAGAAGCGGTGGCTCAGTTGCTGGTTGAAGGTGACGCGACACTGGTTAAGCAATGCGAACACCCGGACTGTATTTTGTGGTTTTATGATCGCACAAAAGCGCATAAACGCCGTTGGTGCAGTATGGCAACATGTGGCAATCGCTACAAAGCTGCGCAGTTCAGGAAAAGAAACAGCGACTAACCAGAAGCCGCAATGCTGTTGTCAGGGGCATTGCTATTGATGGAGAGCATAGTCGGGGTTTGTAGATCTTTCTGAGCAAGGATTATCGCCGCAGGCAATCATACCGATGCCAGCCTCTAAATACCCTAACTTAATAAGTAACCTTTATAACTTGACTTTAGAGGTTATCAGGTTTAGAGTAACCTCTAAATTAACATTTAGATGGTTACGAGGTTATTTATGCAATCAAAAACAATTCCAGCGATGTTACTTGCCAGCGGCATGGTTAGTGGTGTGGCATTAGCTGACCAGAGCAATAACGCTACTAAGCCGCATGTGCGTTTTAACTATGAGCAAGTAGAAAATGTCAATATTTTCTACAGAGAGGTTGGAAGTAAAGATTCACCAACAATTCTGATGTTACACGGCTATGCCGCCTCTTCTTATATGTGGCGTGATGTTATCAATGCATTATCTGCTGACTATCATGTTATCGCTTTAGATTTGCCGGCCTTTGGCTTTACAGAGTCTCCTGCCAGAGAAGACTATGAGTACACCTTTGCCAACCTTGCAAATACTGTAGATAAATTTATCAAGCAAAAAGGGATTAACTCTTTTGCTATTGCAGTTCACGATTACGGTGCCCCTGTCGGTTGGCGTTTAGCACTGAAAAACCCTGGTAAAGTGACAGCGATCATCTCTCAAAATGGCAATGCCTATGAAGATGGTTTAGCCGACGGCTGGGGACCGATTAAAAAGTATTGGCAAAACCCTTCCAGCGAAAATAGAGCAGCGTTAAGCGATTTCCCGACAGCGGCATCCATTAAGTGGCAATACGTGGAGGGTGTGCCCGATTTAACCAAAGTTTCGCCTGATGGCTACACCCTGGAAGGACTACACGTATCAAAGCCCGGCATGGCCGATATTCAGTTGGACTTGTTGCTTGATTACAAATCCAACGTAGAGCAGTATCCGCAATATCAGGCATATTTCCGTCAATACCAGCCGCCGCTTCTGGCAGTTTGGGGAAAGAACGATCCTTTCTTCTCACCAGAAGGTGCGCAAGCCTGGAAGAGAGATATCCCTAAGGCTGAAATCCACTTTTTTGATACTGGTCACTTTGCATTGGAGACCCACCAATCAGAGATCATTCCGGTGATCAAAGATTTCCTGCAACGCAATCTAAAGTAGCTAAATCACGGCGGTGATGGCGCAGTTTCTCACCGTCGACTCATACCCCTTAAGGCGCCTGTGGGGTAAGGAGTAAAAGACCATGGCCTGTTGGTATGTTGCGGCACCGCCATCCGGGAGGTGTCCGGTTCATGCCCGTCGGATAACCAGATTGCGGATTTCGGTCATGTCTTCCATGGCGAAACGCACGCCTTCTCGGCCCAGGCCCGAGTCCTTGACGCCGCCATAGGGCATGTTGTCAACGCGGTAGCTGGGCACGTCGTTGATCACCACGCCGCCCACATCGAGATGGTCCCAGGCGTCGAGCACCTTGAACAGATCTCGGGTGAAGACGCCCGCCTGCAAACCGAATTTGGAGGCGTTAACCTCGGCAAGAGCAGCATGAAAATCAGTGAAACGTGACAGCACTGCCACCGGGCCGAACGCCTCTTCCGTGACGATTTTGGTATCGGCAGGCACGGCTTCAAGCAGAGTGGCATCAAGCATTGCGCTGTCGCGGTTGCCACCGCAGAGCAGAGTACCACCGGCGGCAACTGCCTCGTTGATCCAGGTTTCGAGCCGTATTGCTTCTTTGGCGTCGATCATCGGACCGATGAACGTATTGCGCTGCTTGGGATCACCAGCCACCAGCGTCTTGGTTTTTGCGACCAGCATGTCGCGGAAGCGGTTGTAGACATCGGCATGGATGATAATGCGCTGCACCCCGATACAGCTCTGCCCGGATTGATAAAAGGCACCGAAAATGACGCGTTCGAGCGCATCGTCGAGATCGGCATCAGCATCGACAATCACCGCAGCATTGCCGCCCAGCTCAAGCACCACCTTTTTCTTGCCGCAACGCGCCTTGAGGTCCCAGCCGACATCGGGCGATCCGGTGAACGAGAGCAGTTTAAGTCGCTCGTCGGTGGTAAACAGGTCAGCGCCGTCGCGGCTGGCGGGCAGGATGGAGAATGCGCCTTTGGGCAGGTCGGTCTCGGCAAGCACTTCGCCAATAATGATCGCGCCCAGCGGCGTGCGGCTTGCCGGTTTCATTATGAACGGGCAGCCCACTGCAAGCGCCGGCGCGATCTTGTGCGCGGCCAGGTTAAGCGGAAAGTTGAACGGTGAAATGAATGAACAGGGCCCGATGGGTACGCGCTTCCAGATGCCCTGGTAGCCTCTGGCGCGCGCCGAGATATCAAGTGGCTGGACCTCACCGGTCATCCGTACCGATTCCTCTGCTGCAATGCGGAAGGTGTCGATTAGCCTGCCAACTTCACCTTCGCTATCCTTAATCGGCTTGCCTGCCTCGACACACAGCGCGTACGCGAGCTCATCGAAGCGCTCGGTAAAACGGGTGACGCAATGAGCCAAAACCGCCTGGCGCTCGTAGCTTGCCATTCGCGCCATAGGTTCTGCCGCACGGACCGCACCCGCTATTGCGGCATCGATCGTCGCGGCATCAGCCTGGGCGACGCGAAACGCGACCTCGCCGGTGAACTTGTCGGTTACGGCAAGATCGCTATTCGGCTGCTGCGCCACGTTGTTGAGATAGAGCGGATAGATCGACTTGAGTATGGACATTCGACACTCCCGGGAAAACGACAATAATTACAAATTTTTCGACAGCGTCTTGATGTCGATGTTTAGGATCTGATCGTTCTCAGAATAATCAACCGGACAGTCGATCAGATGAACGCCCGGCGTGTCGCGGCAATACGCGAGCAATTGCTTGAGGTGCTCTGCGCTTTCGGCACGATGGCCGAACGCACCATAACTTTGCGCGTACTTGACGAAATCGGGGTTGCCATAGGTCAGCCCCCAATCTTTAAAGCCCATGTTTGCCTGCTTCCAGCGGATCATGCCATAGCTGTTGTCATTCAAGATCAGCACGGTAATGTTCAGCTTTAAGCGAACGGCGGTTTCCATTTCCTGACTGTTCATCATAAAGCCGCCATCGCCGCAAATCGCCATCACCTTACGATCGGGATAGATCATCGCTGAGGCCATGGCCGAGGGCAGGCCTGCGCCCATAGTGGCGAGCGCATTATCGAGCAGCACGGTATTGGAGCGGTAAGCCGGATAGTCGCGCGCGAACCAGATCTTATACACCCCGTTGTCGAGGCAGATGATGCCGTCTTCGGGCATCGCCGCGCGCACCTGGGCGACCAGAAAGGGCGGGAAGATAGGGAAGCGGGCATCGCCCGAGATTGACTCTGTGTGCGCAACCTGCCCCTTACGCGCCGCCAGTATAGTGTCGAATGTCCAGCCGCCATTGGGAATGATGTCCTGCTTGATCTGCCAGATCGCGTTGGCGATGTCGCCGATAACCTCGATCTGCGGAAAGTAGACCGGATCGACCTCGGCACTCTTAGACGAGATGTGGATCACCTGCGTGCCGCCCGGCTGCATAAAGAACGGTGGCTTCTCGATCACGTCATGGCCGATATTGACGATAAGGTCGGCGGCCTCAACCGCGCGGTGAACAAAGTCGCCCGCCGACAGGGCTGCGCAACCGACAAACCTGGGGTGCCGTTCGTCGATCACGCCTTTGCCGAGCTGAGTGGTCAGGAACGGAATGCCGGTCTTTTCGATAAACTGCCGCAACATTCGGCAGGTCATGGTGCGGTTGGCGCCTGCGCCGACTACCAGGATTGGCGACCTGGCCTTTTCCAGTGCATGCACCGCCGCGCGGATCGATTTCACATCGGCATTGGGCCGCCGCGTGTGGCTGCGCTTGAGCGGTATCGATTCGGTCTGCTCGGCGGCAATGTCCTCGGGAAACTCGATATGCGTTGCGCCTGGCTTCTCTTCTTCGGCGAGCCGGAAGGCCTCGCGCACCCGGCTGGGGATGTTGTCGGCGCTGGCGAGCTGATGGGTAAACTTGGTTAGCGGCTTCATCATGTCGACCACATCCAGGATCTGGAAGCGACCTTGCTTAGACTTCTTGATCGGCTTTTGCCCGGTGACCATCAGGATCGGCATGCCACCAAGCTGCGCATAGGCGGCGGCGGTGACCAGATTGGTAGCGCCCGGGCCCAGCGTCGCCATGCACACGCCGGTCTTGCCTGTATGCCGACCATAGGTGGCGGCCATAAAACCTGCACCTTGTTCGTGCCGGGTAAGGATCAGCTGTATCCTGGTGGAGCGGCTGAGGCTGTCGAGCATGTCGAGATTCTCCTCACCGGGAACCCCGAAAATATACTCCACTTCCTCTTCTTCCAGACACTGGATGAACAGATCAGATGCCTTACTCATAGTGAGACTCCTCTATATCGCGTTCAATAATAGGCTTTACACCACCATGCTTTGCCCTGAAATCTGGGTTTTCCGCAGTCTATACAAAAAAGCCGCTTAACGAATATTATCTAAATGGATATTATCGGAACGTATAATGCCGCATCACAGTGATAGACGATGCAACCCGGCAACTTAAAATTTTGTCCGGTTTTTCAACTATTTTGCGCCAGTGCTTTGGCTGAGTCGCCTTGAGCGCTACCCGTTCATCTGGGCGAGCACCGATAAATAAATCGCAAGAACCATATTGACATTTCTCGATATCAAGATATCATATCCGCATATCGAAATTTACCGATATTTAGATTTGGTTGGTATGTATAGATCTTGGCAGCTTGCTGCCACTGGCATGCCGGAAAACGCTGGGAGTTGTGAGGCAACTCTTTTTTTAAAACTACATATATCGATATATATCGATATATAAATGTAAAGATAGGTGAAAATATGCGAGCAATGCTTTTAGAGTCATTTGATGGTCCAGAGCGTTTCCGTGAAGTGGTGCTGGCTAAGCCAGTAGCGGGAGACGGTCAGGTTTTAGTTAAGGTGCATGCGACATCAGTCAACCAAAGCATGGGTTCGTAAGGAAAAATTTATGAAAATCATAATACTGAATGAATCTAAAGCCGCAGATCCGCTAAACCATGTGGAAAAGCGGGTTGCAGTTACACCAGGCAGTGCGCAGAAACTGGTGAAAAAAGGCATAACACTGTTGCTGGAGCAGGGGGCCGGTGAGGCCTCTGGCTATGCAGACAAAGAATACGCAGCAGTGGGTGTGACAATCATTGCTGATGTTAATCCGGTGCTGCCCACAGTGGATATGCTGGCGGCAGTCAATAAACCCTCGGAAGCGCACCTGGCGTTAATGAAAAAAGGCGCCATGGTGGTTGGCCATCTTGATCCTTTCTTTCAACAGCCACTGATTGAGTCAATTGCTGAAAAAGGCTTAACCGCCCTGTCGGTAGAGATGATCCCGCGTTCTTCGCGTGCCCAGAAAATGGATGCGTTGAGCTCACAGGCCAGTCTGGCTGGTTATGTCATGGTGATGCAGGCGGTTAACCAGTTACCTTCAATATTACCGATGATGATGACGCCGTCGGGCACCATCAAGCCCGCCAAGGTGTTTGTGCTAGGTGCTGGGGTGGCCGGTCTTCAGGCTATCGCTACCGCCAGGCGTTTGGGAGCCAATGTACTGGCGTACGACACCCGTCCGGTGGTGGCAGAGCAAGTAGAGTCGCTGGGCGGAAAGTTTCTTAACATTGATATCGGTGAGACCGGGCAAACCAAAGATGGTTATGCCAAAGAGCTGACTGACGAGCAAAAAGCCAGGCAACAAGATGCACAGCGCGACGCGATTGCCGGCTCCGACATCGTGATCACCACAGCACAGCTGTTTGGCCGTAAACCGCCGGTGCTGATTACTAAAGCAACCCTGGCGTTAATGAAGCCTGGCAGCGTGGTCGTAGACATGGCGGCGACATCCGGCGGCAACGTTGAAGGTTCAGTGGCGGGTGAAACCATTGAAATTAATGGTGTAAAGGTGATTGGCGATGGTTATTGGAGCCAGGCCGTTGCGAGAGCGGCGACAGATATGTACGCCAACAACATTTATAACCTGATTGATGAGTTCTTTGATGATGAGAGCCGATCCTTTGGTTTGAATTTAGACGACGACATTCTTGCCGGATCGGTGATAGCACACAACGGCAAGATCACGAACGACATGTTACTAAACGCCTATAGAGGAGCTTAATTGTGGAAATTATTTACTTACTTTTTATTGTGTTGTTGGCAGCTTATCTGGGCTTTGAGCTTATTCGGAAAGTTCCTGCAACCTTACATACCCCACTGATGTCGGGTTCAAACGCGATCTCAGGCATTACCTTAGTCGGCGCCTTAGCAGCGGCGGGCGGAGACGATAACCTGCTTACCACCATTTTGGGTACAGCGGCGGTTGCGCTGGCCAGTATCAACGTGGTGGGCGGGTATTGGGTTACTGATCGCATGCTTGGCATGTTCAAGAAAAAAGACAAACCAGGAGTACGCAAATGAATACTATCGAAACCATCATCAACCTGTCGTATGTGGTCGCTGCTGCGCTCTTTATCATAGGTCTTAAATTGTTAAGTCACCCTGACACAGCCAGAAAAGGCAACTTTGTATCAGCGCTGGGTATGCTGCTTGCGGTATTGGTTACCTTGCTGGATCAGCAAATTATTAGTTATCACTACATTGCGCTGGGGTTTGTTATTGGCGGTGCCTTTGGCGCCTGGAAAGCCAGAACCATTCAGATGACGGCCATGCCAGAAATGGTGTCGCTATTAAACGGCTTTGGCGGTTTAGCGTCACTGGTATTAGGTTGGGCTACGTTTGCGGGCATGGATCTGCTGACGTTACAAACCGAAAGTACCTTTGTTTTTGTTACCTTGTTTATCACAGTGCTGGTGGGGGGCGTTACCTTTTCGGGCTCTGTTGTGGCATGGGGTAAGCTGTCCGGTAAGCTTAAATCTAAGGCTCTGGTGTTTACCGGCTTGCGTGAGTTAAGCATACTGCACTTAGTGGCCATAGCGGTTGTGGGGTATTTCTTTGTTACTGCACCAGCAGCCCCGGTTTGGTTTTACCTGGCCATTGTGCTGGCATTAAGTCTTGGTCTTTGGGCAACTATCTCCATTGGTGGTGCTGATATGCCAGTGGTCATTGCGTTACTGAACAGTTACTCGGGCATGGCGGCTGCAACGGCGGGTTTGGCAACAGGTAATACTATTCTTATCGTAACAGGCCTGCTTGTGGGTGCGTCAGGGCTGATTCTGACCAGCATTATGTGTAAAGCGATGAACCGTTCGTTGGTCAACGTGCTGCTGTCGGGTTTTGCTAAGCCGGTTGAAGCAGGCGAGAAAATTGAAGGTGAGATCAAAGTTCTTGCGGCCCAAGATGCGTTTTATGTACTGGAAGCGGCACAGTCAGTGCTGGTAGTACCGGGTTACGGTATGGCGGTAGCGCAGGCGCAGCATGCGGTACGCGAATTACAATCGTTAATGGAAGCAAATGGTAGTACTGTTGATTACGCAATACATGCGGTGGCAGGGCGTATGCCAGGTCATATGAACGTGCTGCTGGCCGAAGCTGATGTACCTTATGAGCAACTTTACGAGATGGAAGACGTTAACCCACGTATGGAAAACTACGATGTGGTGATTGTGATCGGTGCGAACGATGTGGTTAACCCTGCGGCAAAAGAAATGAAAGGCAGCCCAATTTACGGTATGCCGGTGATTGAAGCGTACCGGGCAAAAACGGTCTTTGTGTTAAAACGCTCTGCTGATGCTGGTTTTGCCGGTGTGGACAATCCACTGTTCTTTAAAGACAATACCCGGATGGTATTGGGTGATGCCAAAGATACAATTAACAGCATTATCCGTGAGTTTGCCGAGGTTTAAGTAAGGGCTTTACACGCTCTTACTTCGCCAAAAAAGTTTGAAAAAACGGCGGACAATGCATTTACTTTTTTAAATATGGCGATATAATGATGCCCATGAACATAGTAGAAATATTTAAAGCATTAGGTAATCCGACCCGGTTATCAATACTGCAAAATCTTCGTGAGCCGGAAAAGCACTTTCCGCCGCAAGACGAAGGCGATGTCACTATTGATGGTGTCTGTGTTGGCAGTATCCAGGAAGGCGTTGGCTTGAGCCAGTCGACGACATCGACTTATTTGGCTTCACTGCAACGGGCCGGATTGGTTACCTCCAAGCGCATGGGTGGCTGGACCTATTACAAGCGCAATGAAGCGAATATCAAAAAGCTGATTGAGCTGCTTGGTAAAGAGTTGTAATACAGCTCTGTTAGATGAATGACAAACCCCGGTTTTTTAGCCGGGGTTTATTTATTGTGGTTAGCGATCTTTTCCTGATCTGTTTTTGCTGTCTATTCTCACTAAACCCCGCCTTGTTTATATCGTCTTTTATCGTATGAGAGAGCCGACCTATACGCAGATATAGTTTCTAAATGGAATGGCCTATCCTAGTATTTTCAGCAGTCACATTATTTGAGGCGCTTTCCCGGTAACGGACAGAGTTTGATTAAAAATGAAAATTCATATTGACATTTCTCGATATAAAGATATTATGTGTACATATCGAAATTTACCGATATATAGATTCGAATGGTGTGCACAGATATTGGTAGATTTATGCCACTGGCATGCAGGAAAACGTTGGGAGTTGCGAGGCAACTCTTTTTTTAAAACCAGTTACATCTGCATATATCGATATGCAAATATATAAATAGGTGAAAAATATGCGAGCAATGATTTTAGAGTCTTTTGGTGGTCCAGAGAGTTTCCGTGAAGTGGTGCTGGCTAAGCCGGTAGCAGGAGACGGTCAGGTTTTAGTCAGGGTGCATGCGACGTCAGTCAACCCGTTGGACTATCAGGTGCGTCGTGGAGACTATAAAGATTATGTGCCACTGCCAGCGATTACCGGACATGACGTTTCCGGCGTAGTAGAGGCCGTAGGCCCTGGCGTTACGGCGTTTAAGCCGGGTGATGAAGTGTGGTACACGCCGGAAATTTTCAACGGTGATGGCAGCTATGCGGAATATCATGTCGCGAATGAAGCCATCGTAGGCCTGAAACCCAAAGCCCTGACGCATCTTGAAGCGGCAGCACTGAGCTTAGTGGGCGGCACGGTATGGGAAGCGCTGATTACGCGGGTCAATCTGCAGGTCGGCGAAACCATTCTGGTACATGGCGGCGCAGGTGGTGTAGGCCATATTGCGATTCAGATAGCCAAAGCGGCCGGCGCGCGGGTGATAACGACAGTGTCTTCACAAAACGCTGAGTTTGTAAAAGGTTTGGGCGCAGATGTCACTATTGACTACAAGCAAACCGATTATGTAGAGGCGGTGCTGGCAGCAACAGATGGCCAGGGCGTGAATGTGGTGTTGGATACCGTTGGTGGCGATACGCTGCAAAGAAGCCCGTTGGTGTTGGCGCAGTTGGGGCGGGTGGTCAGCATTGTTGATATAGCGACGCCGCAAAACCTGATAGAAGCCTGGGGGCGCAATGCCAGTTATCACTTTGTGTTTACGCGGCAAAACCGGGGCAAGTTAGATGATTTATCGCGTTTGGTAGAAAGAGGCCAACTTAAGCCAGTTGTCGGCGCAGTGTATCCGCTATCAGAAATGGGCCAGGCACATGCGCGGCTGGAGCAAAAATCGAATGGGTTACGCGGCAAGATTGCCATCGACGTTACCGCTTAATGGTATTAACACCCCGGAGGAATACACAATGGTTATAGAAATTGCCCGCTTTAACGTTGCACCTGAGCAACAACAAGGTTTTTTTGCGGCCTTCGCTGAGGTGAAAGCCTATGTTGAACAGGCGGAAGGTTATCAGTCGCACATTATTAGCCAGGAAATCGAAAACTCGTCCCGTATCAGTTTACTGGTGCAATGGCGCAGTTACGCCGATCATGTCGAGCTGTTTGAACCCAGCGCAGCGCATGAAACTTTTATTAATGCACTGGTTCCGTTTTTTACAGGCGAAGTGGAGGTGTTCCACTTCAACAGTGCAGCAACAATCGGAGGTGAAAAATGAAAGCTGTAGGTTTCTCAACATATCTTCCTGCTGATCATCAGGATGCGCTGGTTGCGTTTGATACGCCTAAACCAACACCTGGCCCCCGTGATCTTTTGGTTGCCATTAAAGCGGTATCCATGAACCCGGTAGACACCAAGGTGCGTCGCAATGGTGTGCCTGAGTCTGGTTATCGTATCCTTGGTTATGATGCCGCTGGTGTGGTTGAAGCTGTCGGTGCTGAAGTGACCTTATTTCAACCGGGTGATGAGGTGTTTTATGCCGGTGATATTACCCGGCCAGGCACAAACGCTGAGTTTCATCTGGTAGATGAACGCATAGTGGGCCCGAAACCCAAGAGTATTTCGTTTGAAGAAGCGGCGTCTTTGCCTTTGACCAGCATCACGGCGTGGGAGTTATTGTTTGACAGCTTCAAAATACCTATGGGTGGTGGCGAAGGTGAAAGCTTGCTGGTGGTGGGCGGTGCCGGCGGTGTTGGCTCGGCGCTGATTCAACTGGCGAAGAAATTGACCAGGCTACATGTTATCGCTACAGCTTCAAGGCCTGAAACACAGCAATGGAGTTTAGAGCTGGGAGCTGATGATGTTATCGATCACAGCCAATCCATGAAAGAGCAACTTGCACAGCTGGGTAAAGCGCCTAAGTATGTGGCTGCGCTGACGCGCTCTGATTTACATTTTGAGCGCTTAATCGACATTATGCCGCCCAGAGGGCAGATTGCGATGATTGACGATCCGGGCCCGCTAGATATATCCAAAATGAAACTGAAGTCACTGAGTTTTCATTGGGAGCTGATGTTTACCCGGTCGATGTTCCAGACGGAAGATATGGCGCAACAACATGCTTTATTGAAAAAAGTCAGTGAGCTGGTCGATGCTGGTGAGATAAAAGCCACGCTAAGCGAAGTACTTGGCCGGATGAGCGCTGAAAATATCAGAAAAGGCCATCAGTTGCTGGAAGCTGGTAAAACTATCGGCAAGATCGTTTTAACGGGCTTTTGACACTGAAGATATCTATGTGTTGATCACACTTAAGCTGATGTGATGAACGCTTGCCAAAGCGTTCATCATAAATCAGCAAGCGTTAGACATAAATTAAGCATGATGATAACCGGTGGGTAGTATGAATTTTCAGGCAATCAACAACGCCTATAACGAAACATTCCGGCCTGGGCGCCTTAGCCTGGGCATTTTCATTCCGATTGAAAATAATGCGTATAGTGCAATTCCGACTATGCAGCAGCATTTGCAGCGGGTGCAATTGGTGGAAGAATTAGGATTCAGCGCGGTATGGTTGCGTGATGTCCCGTTCAATGTGCCGACCTTCGGCGACGCAGGGCAGATCTTCGATCCTTTTGTTTACCTTGGGTATTTAGCAGGCAATACCCAGCGCATTGCGCTTGGTGTATCAAGCATTGTCTTGCCGCTGCGCCACCCGGCCCATGTGGCCAAAGCCGCTGCCAGCGCCGATGTTTTGTCCGGTGGGCGTATCTTGCTGGGGGTAGCGTCCGGTGATCGCCCGGAAGAATACCCTGCGTTTCACCGTCCGTTTGAAAGCCGTGGCGAGAGCTTTCGGGCCAGCCTTGATTATATTCGCGATGCCTGGAGCAACAGGCCTGGCTTTACGAATGCGTTCGGTAACCCCGACAGCAGCATGGAGCTGCTTCCAAAGCCGGTATCGGGACGCTTGCCGCTATTGATTACCGGCGCCAGTCGGCAGAGCCCCGACTGGCTCGCACGCAATGGCGATGGCTGGATGACATACCCGCGACGCATCGACGCCCAGGCGGCCATTATCACTGACTGGCGCAAGCGCATGGCCGAAGCAGGTATTGCGGATAAGCCGGCCATGCAATCGCTGTATATTGATTTGCAGGAAAACCCGAATGCCGCGCCGCGTCCGATACATTTGGGGTTTAGTTTAGGTGCAAATGCCCTGCGAACCTATTTGAGGCAGTTGCAGCAGATTGGTATAAACCATGTTGGATTGAATCTGCGTTTTAACACGGCCGACATTGAATCGACGTTACAACGACTGGCCAAAGAAGTTTTACCAGATTTCAGCTAAGGAAGACTCGAAGAAGGCAGTTTCTTTAGCCATGTGTTTGCCACTACAAATAAACCTATGCCTATGTATAGGTTTATTTAACGCTCAGGTTTAGTAGATTGAACTCCTGTGCATTGCGAGGCTTGCTGGCAGTCTTACTCCTAACCTACGCCGGTTTCCGGTATAAGTCGTTGCTAAAAAATAAGAGGTAAATGCTATGAGTATTGAACAACTGGAACTTGAAACACGATGTCAACAAGTGAACGAGTGTGATGCTATTGAGCTAGTGGTACAGCCCAAACTCAGAGACTTAGGCGGATTTAGCGTTAACCGGTGTTTACCAGTGCTGGAGAAACGCAGCGTTGGGCCATGGATATTTTTTGATGAGATGGGGCCGGCAATCTTCCGGCCTGGGTCTGGCATTAATGTTCGGCCACATCCTCATGTAAATTTAGCAACCGTGACCTATTTATTCGAAGGTGAAGTATTGCATCGGGACTCCTTAGGCACTTTCCAGAAGATCACGCCGGGGGCGGTTAACCTGATGGTTGCAGGCAAAGGTATAGTGCATTCTGAGCGCGAGGCTTCCGAGATAACGCAACAAACCCGTGGACTGCATGGTTTACAATTGTGGATGGCGTTGCCCGAAGAGTCAGAAGAAATAGAGCCTGAGTTTCATCATTACCCATCTGACAAGATACCTTCTGTTGCAGTAGATGGCGTACCTGTCAGAGTTCTTATTGGGCGTGCTTATGGCGTGGTCTCCCCGGTAAAAGAGTTTTACCGGACCTTGTATTTGGAGGCACAACTGCTGCCGGGCCAAACTCTTGAGTTACCTAACGAGGCTGAGCGGGGCCTTTATATTGCAAAAGGCGAGCTAAAAATTAAAGAGCGTCGTTATACTGAAAAGCAGATGATTATTCTGTCTGATGCTACCGGCGTTACCATCACCGCACTACAGCCAACTGTTATTGCCTTGATTGGTGGTGAGAAAATATCAAGCCGCTATATGGAGTGGAACTTTGTATCCAGCCGAAAAGAACGCATTGAGCAGGCAAAACACGATTGGATTGAAAAAAAGTTCCCTGTTGTACCGGGTGACGAAGAAGAATTTATCCCCTTACCAGGAGCAAAGTAATGGCTATTGAGCTGAGAAAAAGTGATAGCGGTGCATTCCGTCAAACTATCCGGATTAATCAACATACCATTTTTGCTGATATTGCCGCTTCTATTGGCGGGGACAACAGCGCACCGGATCCTCATGATTTGTATGACGCCTCTTTGGCTGCGTGCAAAGCCATTACCGTGATGATGTATGCAAAAAATAAGAATATTCCATTAGATTACCTTGATATTGATGTTGAGCGTGACACTACTCAGGAGGCAAAAGGCCTTTATGTTATTAAGGTAAAATTGAAGTTTTTCGGTAAACTCGCTGAGTCAGATAAGCAGAAACTTACTGAAATTGCGGGAAAATGCCCGATACACAAATTGATGACGCAGAGTGAAACCCAGGTTATTACCGAAGTAATGTAAACATGCTGACAGCATTCTGCGGTGCATTCTTGGCCTATATAGCATATTGGCGGTTGCTAATGTGATTGTAGGTAAAACGCATTACAGTCAGGTTTTTTTGGGGGGATCAGAAGCCTTTGCAAAGTGCGGCGCGTTTTTGAAATGTTCGATCAGCAGTTCAGTAAGCAGCCGCACCTTTCGTGCCGGATGTGAACTTGGCGGGCTGACGACATATGCTCCGCCGGGACGTACCGGGTAGCCAGTCATCACCGCTACAAGTGCGCCAGAAGCCAGATATTCATGAATTAAGCCATCGGGAACCATACCTATACCAAGCCCTGCAACGGCGGCTGCTACCAACGCTGAGCCATTGTCGGCTTTGAAACGCCCCTGAGGGTGTATAGCGATGACTTTATCACCATCCATGAATTGCCAGCTTTCAGTACCCTGCATAAGAGCCTGATGGGTAAGCAACTGCTCTGGCGTTTCTGGTGCTCCGTGAGTTTTGATGTAGTCTGGACTGGCAACTACGGTTCCGTATATTGTTCCTACCCGTTTTGCAAGCAGATTAGAATCCTGAAGATAACCAAGCCGGATAGCGCAATCATATCCTTCTGCTATGAGATCGACGACGCGGTCACTATAGCAAGTATGAACATGCAGAAGAGGATGATTTCGCGCCATTTCCGCCAATAAGGGGGCGAGGTGGGTTGGGCCGAAAGACAGCGGCGCTGCAATTCTTAATCTGCCACGCAGCTCACCTTCGGGCAGGATCGTTTCTTTGGCTATATCGATCTCAGTACAGGCTTTTACTGCATAATCCCTGAAGGTAGCTCCTGCCTCTGTCAGTGTTGCTCCTCTGGTGCTTCGCGAAAGAAGCTGAACGCCAAGTTCAGCCTCAAGCCGTAAAAGCCGCCTGCTAACGATCGATTTAGATACACCAAGACGGCGTGCAGCAGGTGAAACACCGCCTGCATCAGCAATTTCTATAAATGTTTGCAGCTCTTCAATGTCCACCTTGATATTCCTATGTCCAATCCGAGCGTTCCTCCCGGCGCGACACAGAGTGTCATAAATGGATACTATCTCAATAGATAATATCGCACCACAATTCGCAATGGCAATCTCTACCTGTCGGAGAAGACATCGTTGCCGACACCCGACTCCCGCTAACGCAAATTTACTTACAACAGTAGAGGTATCATCATGAAATTACGTAATGGCCTGGCTTCACTTCTTCGTCCGGAAGATTCTGTACTTGTACTTATCGACCACCAACCTTATCAGCTTGCCAACCTGAACAGCCACGAACCGACGATGGTAATTAACAATTCGGCGGCCCTGGCCAAGACAGCCAAAGCCTTCAATGTTCCCACCATCCTGACGAGTGTGGTCGCTGCCCAGGGCGGCAACATCTTTCCTCAGATCACGGATGTATTTCCCGGGCAGGAGATCATCGACCGCACGTTCATCAATACCTGGGAAGACAAACCGACTGTGGACGCGGTCAAGGCGACGGGTCGCAAGCAACTGATCATCGCAGGGCTGTGGACCGAAATATGTGTTGCGATGCCAGCTATCCAGGCTGCTGGCGAGGGCTGGGACGTCACTGTCATCACGGATGCGTCTGGCGGTACGTCGGTAGAGGCTCACGAAGTCGGTATACAGCGCATGATTGCGGCCGGCGTGAATATGATGACCTGGATGGCATTGGCGTCCGAATGGCAGCGGGACTGGGCGCGGACCGAGCACCTTGCCGGGATACTTGATGTTATGAGGCAGCATGGTGGTGGCAGCAGTATTGCGTATATGTGGGAGCAGCAATTACTTAATACACCAGTGCCAGGCAGCAAGAGCTAAGTTGAGTAAGCCCGGGCAGCAGGCCCGGGCTTCATTTTCGTTATCGTCTGAGCAAACGGCTTGTCCCGGGTGTTTATTACTTCAATAAGGAATAGCAAAGATGTCGCTAAATCAGTTTCCTGTTGGGCTGGCAATGGATGTTTCTTTTCCACACTTTCAGGTAAGCCTTACACTTTTATCCGTTACGCAGCTTAAGTTTGAAATTAAAGACGGCCCTTTTGCCCGCACCGAGATTGTCGATATTCAGGTCGTTCCGCTTGGCAACAGTACCTTCGCCGTAAGCTGGCAGGAAAAAGACGGCGCTACTGTGGTCAATATTCAGGATTATGATCGCCTTGCTGTGCAATCTTTTGCCACACTACCCGATGGCACTTTTTTGCGTATGGCCGGAAACATCACTGTTACGCAGCAAGCGGCTACTATCGCGGATGATAAACCTGCCCGTAACAAAGCGTTAGTGCTCGAAGCAATGACCTCGTTGTTTCAGCGCCATGATGCCAGCGCAGTAGCACGCCTCTATACCAAAGATTATATCCAGCACAACCCTGATATTCCGCAAGGCCGGGACGCGTTACAGCAGATTGTCAGCAACCTGTCGAAAGAAGTGTTCTATGAACCCGGCCTTATCATCGCCGAAGCAGACGTCGTGGCGATCCACGGCCGTATCCGTGGCTGGGGTGAGGTACCGCAAGTCGTGGTTGATATCTTCAGGATTGAGGATGGCAAGCTTGCCGAACATTGGGATGTATTGCAAAACGAAGCCCCTGTAACTAACGCTCAGCATGGTATTGCCATGTTTGATCCAAAGGAGCACCGCTTATTATGAGCAAAATTTTAGTGATAAACAGCAGCCTGTCAGGTGATGCTTCGGTTTCCCGGTTATTGGTAGCTGAAACCGTGCAGCGTTTACTGGCCATAGAACCTGATGCTGAGATTACCCATAGGGACTTAGGTGATGGCGCTATCCCGCATTTGACTTCTGCTACTGTTGCCGGCATCAGAGCTGTTGCGCAAACTCAGGCTGAATTAACGGCACAGGCGCTTTCGGACGAGCTGATTGCAGAGTTAACAGCAGCCGATGTGGTTGTTATCGGTGCGCCAATGTACAACTTCAGCATACCAACATCACTGCGCGCCTGGTTTGACCATGTACTGCGGCCACGGGTCACCTTTGCATACAAGGATGGTGCTGTGCAGGGGCTGCTTACCGGTACACGGGCTGTGGTGATCGAAGCAAGAGGGGGCCGGTTTACCGATGGCCCTACCAAATGGATGGACTTTCAGGAGCCATACCTGAAAACATTATTGGGTTTTATTGGCATAACTGACGTGACCTTTATTCATGCAGAGAAGCTGGGTTCCGGCCCGGAAGCCCGTGAGTTGGCAATTACTACTGCGAAAACCAGGATTACCGACGTTATTACAGCCGATTTTTTCAGCGTACTTGAGGTTTAAGGAGGACTGATGGGTGATGCTTCCGGTTTCGGCCTGGTCCAGGTGGTTGTGTTGTTGGGGGCGGCAATTGTCGCTGTACCGCTATTCAGGCGGCTGGGGCTCGGCTCTGTGCTTGGCTATCTTGCGGCCGGGCTGGCAGTAGGTCCCTTTGGATTAGGTCTGATAGACAGCCCGGAAACACTGCTGCATACCGCTGAACTCGGTGTTGTGATGTTTCTGTTTATTATCGGATTAGAGATGCACCCATCTAAGCTGTGGGCATTAAGACGGCAGATATTCGGATTGGGCGTAGCTCAGGTAGTGACATGCGGCATCTTACTAACATTAGCCGCCAAGGCAGCGGGTATGTCACTGCCGGTTGCCGTGATCGGCGCCATGGGATTTGTGTTGTCATCCACTGCTGTCATTATGCAACTGTTGCAGGAACAAGGCGAGCTAGCCTCCCCGGAAGGGCAGCGGGCGGTATCTGTCCTGCTGTTGGAAGATTTGGCAATAGTGCCGTTGCTGGCGATGGTTGCGCTATGGGGCACTTTAGCCAGTCCACCAGAGGTCGACGCAGCGCCGTTATGGCAAGGTGCCGCAATCGCCTTTGCGGGCCTGGCTACATTACTGGCAGCGGGGTACTGGTTGCTTGACCCTTTTTTCAGAATTATTGCCCGCACTGGAGCACGGGAGGTGTTAACTGCAGCGGCCTTGTTGGTTGTGTTGGGTTCCGCCGTGTTTATGCAGAGTGTGGGCCTGTCAATGGCGATGGGGGCTTTTATCGCCGGAGTGTTGCTTGCCGAATCTAACTTTAGGCATCAGTTGGAGGCAGATATTGAGCCGTTTCGCGGCATTTTGCTCGGATTATTTTTCCTGAGTGTAGGTATGTCGCTCGATCTGCCTATTGTTGCTGAAGAGTGGCGTCTTGTGCTGGGCGGTGTCTTGGTTTTTATGGTGGTAAAGGCAATCGGGATATACGGCATAGCACGTTTAACCAGCGCTACACATGCTCAGGCAATGCGCAGAACGGCGCTGTTTGCACAAGGCGGCGAATTTGCGTTTGTTTTGTATGCCGCAGCAGTGGCCGCCGGCATCTTTGATGTTCGCGACTCGGCAATCTTAAGTGCCATTGTGATTATCTCTATGGCACTGACACCGCTGGTTTTACTTGCCAATAAGTGGCTGGAGAGAGGTGGCGAGGCCCCTAATCTCAAGGATGTTGATGAAGCTCAGGGTTTGCGTGGCCGGGTTCTGCTTATCGGTTTTGGTCGGTTTGCTCAGGTAGCCAGCCAGGCATTGTTGGCACAACGTGTTGAGCTTTCCGTGATCGAAAATGATGTTGCTATGATCCAAACGGCCGCCAAGTTTGGCTTTAAGGTGCATTACGGCGACGGGACCCGCCTTGATGTATTACGCGCATCCGGAGCTGAAACAGCCGAAGCTATCCTGGTTTGTATTGACAACCCTGAGTCTGCAGATCGGATTGTCGAGCTATGCCAATCGGCTTTTCCTATGACAAAACTCTATGTCCGCTCATTTGATCGTGGTCATTCACTAAGGCTAATCAAAGCGGGAGTTGCGTTTCAGGTTCGCGAAACATTTGAATCCGCACTGACCTTTAGTAAAGCAGTACTAACGGGTTTGGGGTTTGACAATGAACAAGCAATGGATGCACTTAGCGATGTACGTTTGCGGGACGAAGAACGGGTGAAACTGGAACTGATTGGCGGTATGGAAAATGGCCGCCAGTTTATCCGCAGCAATATCGCTACATCTGAACCGGGCCCTTTTTATAAACCCCGGCCCCAAAGTGAGGAATGACGGCATCAGATGATGTACAGATTTTGTTTGTGTTGGTTCGGAATGGAATGAGTTTTAAGAGGTCAATATGGTACGTTCAACAGTACAGCAATGGCGTATGTTTAAAGCTGTTGCCGAACATGGCGGATTTCACCAGGCCGCCGAGGTGGTTTTTAAAAGTCAGTCAAGTATTCACCATGCAGTTTATAAAATGGAAAATACATTGGGTGTACAATTAGTTAGCGTTGAAAATCGTAAGACGAGTTTAACGCCGGCAGGAGAGCAATTATTACAACGGATTAATTTTCTGCTTTCTGAAGCTGAGCGTATGGAGAGTGTAGCGTTAAACTATCAAGCCGGGGGCGAGCCGACAATTAATATCGCTATTGATAATGCCTTTCCCAGAGACCTTTTATACAAAGCATTGGCGATTGTGTCACAAGAGCACCCACTGGTGCGGATTGAGCTGATGGAAACAGTTTTATCCGGTGCTGATGAATTACTTTCTGCAGGTAAGGCAGAAATTGCCGTGTCGCCCTTTATGCATCATTATCATCTTAGCGAAGACATTTGTAACATTACGTTTGTTGCCGTTGCTGCTCAGTCTCATCCACTTAATCAGCTTGGCAGAGAGGTCACTTTAGAAGATCTGAAAAGCTACCGGCAGATTGTACTGCAAGACTCCGGACAGAAAAAAATCTGGGGACAGGGTTGGCCGGGATCCATGCAAAGATGGGCGGCAAGTAATATCACGATCTCGATTGAGCTACTCTTAAATGGCTTTGGGTTTGCCTGGCTTCCAAAGCATTTAGTGACGCCTTACGTTAACTCCGGGCAGTTAAGCCCGCTTGCCTTACCAAGGTGTGGGTGCCGAAGTATGATGTATTACCTCAACTATGCGGATGCGGAAAAGTTAGGACCTGTTACCAGGTCTTTCATTGAACATCTGCGGCACTTAATTACGAAAGATATTTAATGGTAAATAAGTTAAGGTTATAGGGAAGAGTATTCTTATGGGTAAAAACAGACTGGAAGCCCTGTTTGACGGCGTGATCGCCATTGTTATCACTATTATGGTGCTGGAAATGCGTAGTCCGGCCGGACACAGTCTGGATGCTTTATTACCTATGGCGCCAGTGATTTTCAGTTATGTAATGAGTTTTATCTACCTGGGTATTTACTGGAATAACCATCATTATATGCTGTATGTCTGTGACAAAGTGACGGCGTCTATTCTTTGGGCCAATCTGCATTTGTTATTCTGGTTGTCTTTAATCCCATTCACAACTGCCTGGATGGGGGAAAGCCGCTTCTCAGCTCAACCCGTAGCTTTGTATGGCGTTGTCTTACTGATGTCCTCTGTGGCTTACTGGATACTGGAATACAGAATTATTGTCGCGCAGGGAGAGCAATCAAGGTTGAAATATGCTGTAGGAACAGATTGGAAGGGCCGCTTATCTATGTTGTTTTATTTGATCGGTGCTTTGTTGTCTTTTATTTCTCCGTGGCTATCTTTAGCGATTTACATGGCCATAGCCATGGTATGGTTGATCCCTGATCAACGCATAGAGCGCAGCCTGAAGCATGATGTTACAAGGTAAAGAACGTGCAAACTAGCGGCTCTAACAGCCGGCCTTGCTGACGTAATTGCACACCAATACCGCCCCATCCAGTAAGTCTTTGCGTTTAGCCATACCCGTGTAAGAACTGCTGTCTGACGATTCAAAGCCGGCGAACAGGGGCGCCAGCTTAGCGCTAAAGTGAAGCACATCGGGTTTGTCGGAGGCTAATTTAATATTATCATTACCATTGATATATTGTTGCTAGGTCTGTCCCCTCACGCAAGTTCAGCTTTGGTATGTTATCGTTGATTTCGAGATTGAATGCGTCTATAAGTTTTACACTGCTAAAATCAATGGGGAGCCCTTCTATCATAAAACGTTTTACTTGTTGTGATAGCTCCTCTTTGTCTATATAAGTAGCGCCTGCGTTAATAAAATCATCAACAGTTAAAGCTTCATCCTTACTTTTAGCCTTTCTATACTGGTAAAGGTCTAGCAGCATATTCCTCAGGGTAAATTTTCCATTTGACGCCAACCTGATTTGGTTATCCAGATAAAATGCATAGATAAGACCTCGTCTGTAGGGAAGCTTTCCATAATTGGCATAGTCGGTCCAATAATTTGCGGCGATGGCATCATTATGTGCCCCTTTAACCTCACTCTCGTAATGCTTTTTCAGGGTCTCTTCGTTCAGGTAATGCAGAAACTCCCCTTGCCCGTAAATTTTGCTGTTTGCCAAATTAATGAGAGTAGTGTAGTCGTTAAACCCTTCACCAAACCATTGATGATCAAAACTCCCTTTACCCAACATCATTTTTATCCCTATCCAAGTATGGGCGGTTTCGTGTGCTGTTACATACTTTTCCCAAGTACCAAATGCTCTTCCCAGCTTCATTACAAAGCCGTTTCTGATCCCAAAGCCACCTGCTCCTATTTCATTTTGATTATTTTGAAGCGCCGATACGGCTAAAAAATAGAACGGAAAATCGGTATCGTTCCAAAACCTGTGGATACTCGGAAAATAGCTTTCGAAAAAAGGCTTGAGACTCCCCTGCAAGTCATTGCCATACTTATCTTCTTTCGTAGTCACACTATAATAGGGAACCCCGATAACCTTGTATTCCCTCACATCAATATTGTCTCCCATAACAAAGTACACCTTTTCGGAAACCTGGTTGTAATCGGCTGCAAGCTTTTCCAATGGATCTGTTTGAGACGGAACAACGGAATTGAAATAGTTGAAGTTTTTGGGATGATCACGCCATACGAAGGATACCAATGGATTACTTTCATCGGTTATTTCCAGGGTAAATTGCTTATTTACCAAGGTTAAGAATCCTTTGCTGATAACCGGCCTGAACAGTTCTGTTTGAGATATTACCGTTGGCTGATTCTCATTAAATGAACCATCTATTTCATAACGGATTTGGTGTTTTTTAGTGCCGTTGTGATGTACGGTGATCTGTCTGGTTGCAGAGTCAATCTTGACCTCTTCAGGCTCGGTAACACGAATATTTTTGATGACTGTAAATATATCATTCTGTCCGCCAAAACTGGGGTCTCCGAATACAAATACAGTACTGTCTTTTTGGGATGCAGAATACGTCAGTTCGACCTCCAGTGTTGAGGTGTCTCCGTCCCAGCTGAGCACATAATCCATAAAGGGTTTTTGCTGCGCATAAACATGGGCACCAAAAGTGGACAAAAGAACGAATATTAAATGAATTGTTTTCATCTTGATGAGCCTTATGAGCTAGTTTTGATAAAATTGTTTGTACTAAGTTTGATTGATCTCTGACCAGCGCATTGAGAGCAGCCTGAAGCATGACGTTGAAAGATAGATAAAGCAGATTTCTAGCGGCTTCTGGCCTGGGATATATGCAACCGCTCGCTAATACGCACCAAATCGGTAATGGATTTGGTGCACATTTTATTCATAATCTGCTTTTTATGTACTTTAATGGTTATTTCGCTAACAGCTAGTTCCGCCGCAATTTGTTTGATTAGCAAACCGCTAATAATAAATTCCAACACTTGCTGCTCCCGGGGCGTTAGCAAGTTATAGCGGGTTGTCAGTTCGGTTTGCTCAAGCCGGTACTGCAGATTTGCCTGATCAGATGCTAATGCTTCCGTTACAGCCGTCAATAATGCTTCCGGGCAAACAGGTTTGGTAAGAAACTCTCTGGCCCCCAGTTTCATTGCCTGTACACTCATAGGAATAGAGCCATAACCTGTAATAAAAATTACGGGAATTCTGGCTTCGATACTGGCCAGTTGTTCAATAATATTTATACCGGTAATGTCTGGCATTTGCATATCTAACAGCAGGCATGCCGGAGTATCCGGGATAGTACTGTTCAAAAAGTCTGTGCCAGAGGCAAAATCACGTACAGTGTGATCCGCGGATTCCAGCAACCTCACCAGTGCAGTACGCACCGGCTCTTCATCTTCCACTACTATCACTAAACCAGTCATGGGCTTCCTCCGTTCAGGCGCTACGACTTAGTCTTTGACTAAGGGAACAAAAAAAGAAAACACGCTGCCAACAGGCTGACGTGCTGCTGCAGATAACTTACCACCATGCATATCAACAACCGAATGGCAAATTGCCAGCCCCATACCCATGCCGTCTTTCTTAGTAGTATAGAAGGCATCAAACAAACGGTCTTTTATCTCATCATTAATACCTGGTCCTGTGTCTTCAACTGTGATAAAGATCTTCTGCTCTTCTTGCGTAAAAGTGGATATGGTTAGCACTCTTTGCCTGTTGCTGACTTCGCTCATCGCTTCTAAGGCGTTCATCACCAGGTTCAACATCACCTGCTGTAGTTGCACTATATCACCACGGATATGTGACAACTGTGCATCCAAATGCATAACTAAAGATACATCTCGTCGCTCAATTTCACTGCGCGCCAGTGCCACAATACAGTTTAGTACATCGTGCATATCCAGCGCGCGCAATACAGCTTTGGAGTTTTTAGTCAGAGTGCGCAGGCTTTGTACAATTTGCCCGGCTCTTTGTCCTTCGGTGGCTATAGCCTGTAAGCTGGCGCTAACCTGTTGTAAGTCGGGCGTTGGGCGATGCAACCAGCGTAAACCTGCGCCGGCATTGGCAGCAATAGACATAAGAGGCTGATTAATTTCATGGGCAATAGAAGAAGTGAGTTGCCCGATAGTGGTAACCCTGGATACCCGGGCTAAATCGTCTTGCGCTGCGCGTAATGCATCTTCTGACGCCCGTCGTGCTGTTACATCAGTGACAGTGCCAACGTAATCAATTAATTTGTCGGTGCCAAATACCGGACAGCCTTGCCCTGTTAAATATAAAATACTGCCATCATCCTTAAGAATGCGGTATTCCACTTTAATTGCTGTTTCCATTTGCACTGCGCGATGAATTTGCTCCAGCACAGATTTTTTGTCATCCGGGTGAATACAAGCGGCAAAAGCAGCAAATAAAATAGTACGACGCTGTGGATCCAGGCCTAAGATTCGGCAAAATTCTTCTGAGCAAACTAAGGTGTTTTTATGCAGCTCCCAGCGCCAACTGCCGGTTCTGCTGATCTGTTCACCCAATGCCAGTGAGGTATCCGCTACCCGTAGTGCCCGCTCCAGCTGCAGTCGCTGTTGGTTTACATTTTCTATGCTGTTGTATAGCCGGGACGTTTCTATTGACACAGCAGCATGGCCTGCCAGAAATGTAAGTACATTCAGGTACTCTTCACTAAGTTGCTCGTCTTTTGCTTTAAGCTCAATGTAGAACATGGCGAGTAACTTACCCTGTCTGATCATCGGCAGACATAGTGCTGTAAAATCGCAGAAGCGCTGGAAATAGGGGTCCAACTCATAAGGTGTACTTAGCTGGTTAGCTTTCACATACAGCAATTTCTGTGTTCGTATTGCGGTATTTACAAAAGATTTTGGTAAGTCATCCCAGTTAGCTTCGCTATTCAACGCTTCAAACACGACTCCTGTGGTGGTGGTATTTGCCCTTGCTTCCAGTATCAGGCTATCGCCTTGCGGTTTGAGCAGTAATACACGTTGTGCGCCGGCTTGCTCGACAATAATTTTTAACAGTACTTGTAATAACGTTGAATAATCCACCTGTTCGGTAATAGCTTTAGATGCCCTTAACAGATTAGATAAATAGTAACTATTGGCACTCTCAGAATGCGGTAATTGCTTAATTTCGCCACGCAACTCAGCTATCCCGGCATCAATACAGAGGTTCTCCAGTTGTTTAACTTTACTCTGGGCTGACCACTCCTTATAACAAAGGATAGACTGCTGCAGATAGGCAGCCGCAGCGGTTGGCTGTCCGTGTTCTAATGCGGTGCGGCCAGCTCTTTCATAAGCTAAGGCTTTGTTTTGGATAAAATCCTTGTTTTTATAGCTGGCCGTAATATTTTCAAAAGCTCCCATGGCTTTTAGAATTTCGCCATCAAAGCGCCATAACTCGGCTTGCAGAATAGCGGCTTTATCGGCAAAATTTGTTGGGTTAAGTTCGGCCCATTGGTTTATTTGTTGCTGATGCTGCAACACCTGCTGTCTGAGGCCCGGGCTCAGTTCAGTGTGTGCTGCCATCAGCGACATAGCACTGAAAAAGTGATAATCCAGCAAATGGATATGAGCAGGCACTGACCAATTATAACCACCCGCTTTGTTCAGGCAGGTTACAGCGTCCTGATACTCACCGGCAAAATAATGCGACATACCTTTGTATAGCCAGTACAAGAACACTAATGTCGGCATACGTTTTGACAATTCATCTTCGCTAAGATGCGGCATAGCTGACATGAGGTTATGCCCTGAAAACACATTGCCTTTGCCAAGATGCAGGTTGTCAATAAATACCTGCTGCACCGTTAAAATCAGTTCTATATCATCAAAAGCTGCTTTTTTGCTTAAGGTTAAACCACGGTGTGTTTCTGCCAGCACTTTATCCAGCGGTTGACCAAGACTGAGGATATTGGCTATCTGATGGCAGAACGCGAAACAGGCTACGGCTAAATCACCGTGTACAACGTCGGCAAAAACAACAGCGTTGGCGCAATCAACGGCAGAAGATAGCGGCTGGGTCCATACACTTGCCCGAACCAGAGGTAGCAAAACCTTTGCTTCATACTCAATAAACTGATGCTTAGCTACCAAAGAGCGGGACAATTGGCAGTAAGCCATGCCGGCTTCGTATTCGCCATACTTTTGGCTGATCAATACGCCATACCAACCTAACGCTGAAGCAGCAATACCGCTAATGCCATAATCCAGTGCTAATTCCAGCGAATGACACAACTGAATAAAATGCAGGTTTTGGTTGGTAAACAGGGCGGGAGCAGATAACGCAGCCAGCAGGCCGGTTATAGCCTCTGCCTGTGGGTCTGCCATCAATGGCAATTGTATAAAACATTGTCTGAAGTCATTGCCAAGCCTTTTTTTTAACCGGTTGTAAGCTTTCAAACAATCATTATCTGTTGGTGCAGGGCTTATTATGTAGTCAAATATTTGCAAGCCGTTTAGTGCCACATTCACCGCTTCCTGATAAGCAAAGCGGCGTAAGTTAAGTTCGGTATTAAGCTGGTAGACCTGCGCGTTATGTATCTTATCAACATTCATTTGCAGTGCTTCAGCCAGAATAGCTGGCACGGCTTCTAACCGGCCGGTTAGAATTTCACATTCAGCCAGTGCCAGCCGCAATGCCACTAAAATCTGTTTATGGTTTTCGCAATTGTCGCTCAGAAGGCTGTCGGCGAAACGGATAAAGTACAAAGCCGACTGCCAGGCATTCGCACTTTTGGCTTTGTTAGCCGCAGTCAGAGCACAGTTCATAATATGCCGGCGTTCCAGCGGATCAGTTAACAGTAAGGTGGCAACAGACAAATGCTCCAGTGCCCGAAACAGCTTATCATCAGATGTGCTGCTCATCGCCTGTTTTAATAAATGCCTGCCAATCATCAGATTAAACTGACAAATGTCTTCCTGAGAAATCAGCTCCTTAATCGCGCTATGTACTAAATCATGATAAAAGGCATAACCTGTATCTGTTTTATGCAGCACATTATTGTGTAACGCAGGTAGCAGACGGTGCTGGATTTCTTCGTTTGTCAGCTTAAAAAGATCTGTAAGAAGGTGCTGTTCTGCCTGACGGCCAATACAGGACATACCTATAAGCAGATGTTGAGTTTCCGAGGGAAACAACAGAAAGTGCTGCAGAATGTTGTCTGCCACATTGTCGGTATAGGCGATGGCTTCAATAGCCTTCTGGTTGCAATGCCAACTGCTGGTATGAGGAACCCGGTTGATTAAACCTTTTTGTACCAGCGTGTTTAAAAACTGCGTAACAAAAAAGGGATTACCTAATGTTTTGGCCAGTATCAGTGTTGCCAGATTCAGCATATTTGGGTGAGTGGTTTGAAACATGCCGGCAATAATTTTTGTGATTTGCGCTTGATCCAGTGGTTTTAGCTGCAGCTCAAACAACCAGGCCGGATTAGGCTGCGGTAAGGCAGAGCGGAGTATCGTAGTTTCTTCACTGTCACGCCCTCCCAGTATCAGTGTCAGCGGTGAAAACGATGTTTCTGACATCAACTGGACTAAAAAATGTTTACTGGCTTGATCTAACCACTGAATGTCATCCACAACTAAAACAAAAGGATTTTCTGTTGTGGTAAGAGCCTGAACCAGTTTTAGCAGTATTAATCTGGTGCTGTCTTGCGGTTCTGCTGGTATAACGCCCTCTTGTTTTACCGTACAAAGAGATGCCAACTCAGGCAATGCGTTAATAGCTTTGCTCAGATAGCTACCAAGATTCTTTGCCAATCGTTGTTGCCAGAAATTACGTTCAGGCGCAGGTAATTTCAAAAGCCTTTTAAGACAAAACCGGAATGCCTGGATTAAGGTAATATAAGGCACCACATTGGTTTGTTGTTCGGCTTTACCCTTGGCAACACATAATCTGGTGGTATCTAAATCAGATATAAAAGCCTGCAATAATGCAGACTTGCCAATACCGGCAGCCCCTGTCAGGAATACTACTGCTTTATGTTTACTCACTCTGCTGTAATGTAAGGCTGAATGCAGCTGCTCTGCTTCCTGTTGTCGTAAATGCAGGTTGTCAGGGATTTTTAAACTTGCAGATGCATGAAACTGCCCCAGCGGAAAAGGACTGATATCGCCGGTCTCCCGCCAGACTTTATGGCAATAGAGCAAATCTGCTTCCAGTGCGGCGGCAGATTGGTAACGTTGTGCAGGGTCTTTTTCCAGTAACTTTAATATCAGTTTTGATAACCAGGCTGGAATAGCCAGGTTTAGAATATTAGGTGCTTTGACATCACATACTAAGTGGCAATGCATCCAGTCTTGCGGCTCTGCTGTTTCATCCAGCTCAAACGGTAAACGGCCGGTTAGCAGCTCATACAGCACAACACCGGCAGAATAAAGTTCACTACGGTAATCTACAGGGGTTGCACCTAAACCGGTATGTTCCGGTGAGATATAAGCCAGGGAACCGTTTGTCACGGGCGCAGCTAAAGCAGGTTTAGTGCCGTTTATGGGGCCTGCAAAGCCAAAGCCGCTTAAGCGTATAATGCCGTTCTGATCAATCAACAGCGTGTCAGGATTAATGTTTCTGTGTAGTAAGGAAGTAGCATGCAGGGCTTTTAATAACGCTGTAATTTGTAACGCCAGAGGGAAAAAAAACTCCAGCGAACAACTGCCTTTAAAACGGCGGTGCAGTGGTTCTGCCTGATAATCTTCATATAGTAAGACCGGCTGGTCATCTGAAACAACCAAATCGACAGGACGAATGGCCCAGGCTGCACCCAGCACAGAGGCCAGAGAAAATTCATTTTCCAGCTGTTTACTGATCCTTGTATCAACAGTAGTCGCTCTGGCTATGACTACAGCAGAATTTGTCTGCATTGGCACAGTGCCACGGCTATAGCTAATGCCATCGACTTGCCGTAATAGTTTAAAATCGAATGCACTAAGATCCAGCTTATTCATTGCCACAGCCTCTTAACGACATGCGACTGATCATTCGACGCATCTGAATTCAGGCTTCCATTATACTGTCTATTGTTCGTAGCAAAAGTTCTACATCCACCGGTTTTGTTAGAAATAGTAAAGCCCCGGCACGGGCGATACGCAGCTGAGTATTCAAATCGGTATTACCTGAGATAAACACCGTTGGAATATTTACATCGGCAGCGCGTAATTGTTCAAACAACTCTATGCCATTGATGCCTTTGAGCTTCACGTCAAGCACCATAAAACTTAAGTTTGTCAAAGCGTCGCTTTGCAATACCTCTTCGGCCGATTTAAATAATAGGGTTTTATAGCCCACTGAACTCAATAAGTTATTTAACCCTGCCCGGACAGACAGATCATCATCGACAACCGCTATGAATTTTTTATTATTATCAATGGTCCGCATATGACTCCTATACTGCTAAGCAAGTAAATATCCTTTGGAGTCTGCAGCCTTGGGTCGATTATTGCAGTTATTCAGTGCTCACTGAATCAACACGTCAGGTATCAGACATCGTCTTTGGGATTAGTGTCTCTCTCAGTTCTGGCTTTGGAAACTAAAGTGACTGGCGTGCCGGTGATTTTAGGAACACACTCTGTTTTAAACCATAGCATAGTTACAGGCTGGCCTGCGACCCATTGCTTAACTACAGGTACAATTTGTTCACCAATCAGCATGCCGAGTAAACCTAACAACGCAACGGCCGGTGGAGCAGGTGAACGCACTTGCATCAGCGCGTAAATAATTCCAACCAATAAACCGGCACCCAGTGACAACAGATATAATTTCATATAGACCCCCAAAGGGTATAAAACCTGAGAATGCTTTGGGTTATAAGACTTTAGCCGTCATATAATCCACAGTTAGGGTATGGTGTGTTATGGGCTGACAGTCAGTCTGCGATGCAGTAAAGATAATCTGTCAGCCACACAGTAACATTATTTGGCAGCAGCTACCGGCGCCAGAGTTTCATGGGTTCCTGTTGCACGTTGTGGCGCTTTATGTACCATGGTGTAGGCGTAATCGACGCCCATACCGTAAGCACCAGAATGCTCTTTTACCAGGCTGGTAACTGCATCATAAGTATCTTTGTGCGCCCAATCGCGTTGCCATTCCAGTAATACCTGCTGCCAGGTCATCGGTACAACACCTGCCTGCACCATACGCTGCATAGCATAATCGTGCGCTTCTTTAGTGGTGCCGCCTGAAGCATCCGCCACCATATAAATTTCGTAGTCGCCCTCCAGCATGGCGCACAGTGCAAAAGTGGTGTTACACACTTCAGTCCATAAACCCGCTACTACCACTTTCTTTTTGCCATTTTTGGCTAAAGCATCACGTACTTTCTGGTCGTCCCATGAGTTCATTGAGGTGCGCTCCAGTATGGGTTTACCGGGGAACACGTCCAATAACTCAGGGTAGGTGTAACCAGAAAAACCCTGAGTTTCTACCGTGGTAATAGTGGTAGGAATGTTAAAAATCTTGGCTGCTTTAGCCAGGCCTACAGTGTTGTTTTTCAGTGTTTGTCTGTCAATTGACTGCACACCAAAGGCCATTTGTGGTTGGTGGTCGATAAAAATAAGCTGACTGTTTTGTGGAGTCAGTACTTCAAGTTTAGGGTTTGTCATTTACATAATTCCTTCTATGGTTAATCTCGGTGTTACACACGGCGTATTAACCTGATTAATAAATTAACTTCAGTACAGCACTGCTTTCGTTAAGAAAAACAACCGCCAGCTTTATCTGCTAAGTGATGTTGCAGCACCTGCCAGGAATAGCTGCGTCGGCTATCTCTTTTGCCGACTATCGTATTAGTCTGAATAATTCATCAGAACTGAACATATACTAGAAGTGCTTCTGGCCTTGTTCCATTATCTGTTTGTATAGCTAGACGGGCGGGCGGATTTTTCTCACACTCAATATCACTGCAAAGGTTTTACCCCCGAGGCTCTGCCAACACTGCAGTAGCCAGGGAGAGATTTAGAGGAATTATGCCAATGGATAAGCCTTCAAACACCGACCTGATCCTGATTAACGGCCGTTTTCATACTATGGATAAAAAACAACCTGTCGCCAGTGCGGTATTAATCCGCGACGGCAAGTTTGTTGAAGTAGGTAGCACAGCCGAAGTGCTGCGCCACCAGAATGAACAAAGTCAGGTAATTGATCTTAAGAATCATACTGTTATTCCAGGTTTAAATGACTCACACCTGCATCTGATACGCGGTGGCTTAAACTACAATCTGGAATTGCGCTGGGAAGGCGTACCCTCAGTTGCAGACGCGCTTACCATGCTACGCAATCAAGCTGACCGTACACCTCATCCGCAGTGGGTGCGGGTGGTTGGCGGCTGGACTGAGTTTCAGTTTGCCGAAAAGCGCATGCCAACTTTGGATGAAATAAACAAAGCGGCACCGGATACACCGGTGTTTTTGCTGCACTTGTACGACAGGGCATTATTAAACCGCGCGGCGCTAAAAGCCGTGGGTTATACCAAAGATACACCCAATCCTCCGGGTGGAGAAATCCAGCGGGATGCTAAAGGGAACCCAACCGGCATGCTGATAGCCCGGCCAAATGCCATGATCCTGTATGCTACGCTGGCCAAAGGCCCAACTTTGCCGTTATCGCATCAGATTAACTCAACCCGGCAGTTTATGCGTGAGCTTAATCGTTTGGGTGTCACCAGTGTAATTGACGCCGGTGGTGGTTTTCAAAACTACCCGGATGATTATCAGGTGGTGGAGCGGTTGGCAAAAGCTGGCCAACTGACTGTGCGTATCGCCTATAACCTTTTTACGCAAAACAAAGGTGCTGAGCTGGAAGACTTTCAAAAGTGGACCCAGATGGTGACACCAGGTCAGGGCGATGATTTTTACCGCCACAATGGTGCCGGCGAAATGTTAGTGTTTTCTGCGGCAGACTTTGAAGACTTTGTTGAACCCAGACCAGACCTGGCCGATGATATGGAGCAACAACTGGAGAAAGTTGTACGACATCTGGTAGAAAACCGCTGGCCATTTCGCTTACATGCCACCTACAACGAATCCATCAGCCGCATGCTGGATGTATTTGAAAAAGTGAATAGAGATACCCCATTTAACGGCCTGCGCTGGTTGTTCGATCATGCTGAAACCATTACAGAAAAAAATATCGAACGGGTACGGGCCTTGGGCGGTGGTATTGCTATTCAGCACCGTATGGCGTTTCAGGGCGAGTACTTTGTCCGGCGTTATGGGCAGCAAGCTGCACAAAATACTCCGCCTGTAGCCCGGATGTTAGAAATGGGGGTTCCTGTAGGGGGCGGCACAGATGCAACCCGGGTTGCAAGCCATAATCCGTGGACAGCATTGTATTGGTTAGTGTCTGGCAAAACAGTTGGCGGTATGCCGTTGTATCTGGATAAAGACTGCTTGCCCCGCGATACCGCATTGGAATTATGGACCGCGGGCAGCGCCTGGTTTTCCGGTGAAACGGATAAAAAAGGCCGGATTAAAGCCGGGCAGCTGGCTGATTTAGTGGTGTTAGAGTCAGACTTCTTTACCGTGCCGGAAGAAGAGATTAAAGGTATTGAGTCGGTTATGACGGTAGTTGATGGCAAAGTCGTCTACGCCGCCGGTGATTTCTCCGCTCATGGCCCTGCGCCTATTCCGGTGATCCCTGAGTGGTCGCCTGTGGCGATGTATCCGGGGCATGCCCGGCTAGTTCATCCACAGACGAGCTGCTTACCCCAGCATTGTGCCGGATCTTGCGGTGTGCACGGCCATTCGCACGATATAGCGCGACGTTCTGATATGCCGGTGTCGGACCATAACTCGTTTTGGGGTGTGTTAGGTTGCAGCTGTTTTGCGTTCTAAGGACAGGAGCTGAATAAATGAAACTAACCGCCCCAACTTTTGCAGCAGCCTGCCACAGGTTACTAATACAGGTTCAACATTATGAATATTGAATCTAAACACCGGTTTCAGGCCATCAGTCTGGGTTTTCTGGCGGGCTATGTTAACACCCTGGGCTTTGTCGCGTTGTTTGGTTTGATGACCGCCCTCGTCACAGGTAACTTTATCCTGATAGGTGCTAATTTAGTCAGTGAGTCCAGCTCTGCTGTACTGATCAAGTTTTTAGCCTTTCCGGCTTTTATTCTGGGTATAGCAGCTATTCGCATCTTAACTATTTGGCTGGATAGTAAACACCGGCAAAGTTTACAAATTCAACTGACGGTTTTACTGCAGCTAATGCTGCTGGTTGCCTTCATGGTAACAGGCTTACTGGCTTCTCCTATCGGTAATGAGCAAACCGTTGCCGCTATTGTCTGCGGTATGTTTGGGGCTGCCGCGATGGGGGCGCACAGTGCTTACACCCGTTTGCTGCTGCCCCATCTGGCACCAACCTCAATGATGACAGGAAATGTTACGCAAGTTGTGCTGGATGCGATGGAGTTAATGCTAGGGAAAGCAGATGCGGCTACCAAAGTAAGGCTTTCTAAAGCTTTATGGACGATAGCCGCCTTTGCTACCGGTGCTATAGTGGCTGGCTTTTGCTACGTAGCCGTAAGCTTCTGGGCGTTACTGGTGCCTATTGGCATCCTGCTATGGTTGTTACGCCAGGAACATTATTGCGACGTTGAAGTAACACAAACCTGAGGGTTTAGCTGGCTGCACTGTTCTGAAATATTTAAGGATAACTGCGATACAGCATCTCTGATTTTCCCGAGATGCTGTGCCTCTTGCCTGTTTACATATAACACAACCGGCAAGCTGTGCTCTGATATAACGTGAGCATTATTAAAAACGGCTTTTACCTCAGAATTATATAAAAGGCCCGGAATGATGACATAGTCTAACCGGTTGGCTTTTAGCATCCTTATGATCTGGCGGTAGTCATTTACTTCAACCGGCGTAGCATCAACCGCGTCGGCAATCTCCTTTTGCGCGTCGGCCCCTCTGAGGTAGGCAATGGTCGGGCGTTTAGACGTGACATTTTTTTCCATAGCCACCAGATAAAAAACGCCGGAATACAGCTCAATTACATCAGCCTGTTCCATTAGCCGCTTATTCATTAACGCCACAAGGATGCTTGACTTCCCGCTCTCAAACATATGCAAAGCCCTTGGATAGGGGAAGGCATGAATAGTGGCCGGTTTACCTTCGATAGTGTTGGCAATCAGCTGAGTAATTTCAGTGTTGATGCAGCCAACACCATCTGAGGGTTCACAACCATATGGCGGAAGGTCTATAACTGCATACACTTTGTTTTCAGCCCGGGCCATACAAGCAATAAACACGAGAGCCGGTATCAGCACATTTTTACTCATTACAGCCCATGTACTACTCATTTCGTAAGGCTTTCACCGGATCAGTCAGCAACACCTGCCGCAGGGGAATAAAGCAGCAGAGCAGGGCGGCAAAAGTTAGTAATCCCAGTATGCCTGCTACCAGAGCCCAATTTGCCTGAAACATTAGCTCCGGCCGGGTCCGGCTAACACCAGCGATAAAGAAAAAGCAGCAGAAGCCCAGCAGCAGTGCCGCGGTAACAGGTTGCGCCAGCTTGCTCAGATTATCTTTAAGCAGTTGTTTTAAGCTGGCACCCATCGCCATTTCTACGCCAAGCTGATAGCGCCGCGCCTGAACCAGATAACTGACGATACCGGCAATACCTGCCAATACCGTTAGCAGGCTCATCACCGCGAGTGTTGCAGCTAAGGCTGCTGCCAGCCGGTTTGAAAGCGTAAAGTGATCAAAGGCTGCCTGCACTGTTGTCAGCTCTGACAGATCTAACCGTGGGTCTTGTTCGCGCAGCATGTTTAATAAGGCGGTATCACTCAGCGAACTGCCAGCACTGAGTTTTAACAGATAACTGTAGTCGCGCCGATCGATATTTTCCCGCGGGTAAAACACTTCATCAACTTCAAAGCCGGGGTTACCGGGAAAGTTGGTATTGGCTACTATGCCGATAATCTGCCGCTGCGTGCTGCCATCGCTAAGTGATATGGTTTGATTCAGCGCGGGTTTGCCACTTAAGCGGGCAATACGCTCGGCAAGGCGCTGATTGATAATCACCGGATAATGCTCCAAATTAACGTGTTCAGCGCTAAAATCCTGGCCTGTCAGCTCCAGCCCATAAAACTGAAAATAACCGGGCAAAACCGCAATTTGCCGGGCAGAAGAAATAATATCGCCCTGATCATTAATTACCGCACCCTGATTACGTGTTTTGACCGCACGAGGTTCAGAAACAGCAGTAACCTGTTGCACTGTCGGTATAGCAGCAAGATTTTGCAGCAGGCTGCGGTGGTTGTTTTGCTGCTGTTCACGGTTATCTAAATCACTGTAATTAATGGTTACCGACCACAGATCGGTGCTATCTATGCCGGTTGGCCGGTTTGCTTCGGCCCAGGCCGCCGCAAAAACATGGGCGGTGGCCAGCAATACCAACAGAGACAGCAATAGCTGTACACCGATTAAACTATGCGCTACACCCTGGCGTAGTTGTTTGCCTGCGCCTTTACCGCTGCTCTGCAGGCTGGCCATTAACTGCTTTTCACGTACGCCACTCAGTTCTATCCAACTAAACAACACCGCGATAAGCAATAGCACCAGGGCGGTAAGGAGTAACATCAGGCCATCAATGCGCAATGCACTGATACGCGGTAGCTGATCGGCTGCTACCTGGGCTATCACGCCAAAACCAAGCCAGGTCAGCAGCAGCGCCAGTAGTCCTGCGCCCGCCAGCAAGGCAATATTATGGCGGAACACCTGATAAAACATCTGTTTTTTGCTGGCACCAAAAGCGTAACACACCGCCAGTGGTTGCAAGCGCTTTACCGCCCGTGCCAACTGCATACTGGATAAATTGACCAGCGCAATCAGAGTAAGCAAGGATACACCCGCCAGCAGCATAAGCACCAAACGGCCGGAGTCCCCCTGAATTTGCTGGCGTAGCGGTACAACCTTGCCATAGTACTCAAACATGGTTTGCAGTGTCGGGTTGCGCTCTGCCGAAGCCTGTTTAATAAGCTGATAAGCCTCGGCGTCAGCGTCTTGCTGGTTTACTCCTGCTTTAAGCCGGCCCAAAGCGGCAAAACCAGAGGAGTAACCGTTAAAGTTGCGGATATTGACAACTTCATCCATATCCAGCGCAAGCCAGATAGCTTCATGTGCTTCATTAAAGCCCGGCAATTCCAATACCTGCTTTAATACGCCGATCACAGTAAACTGGCGTTGATTAAGCTGAATAGTCTGACCAACGATATCAGCACGGCCCTGATAATACTGCTGCCATACAGCCTGACTTAACACGACCGAGGGTTGTTTATTGCCCACCTGCTCCTGCTCGTTAAACAGACGGCCTAGTAATGGCTCTACTCCCATTACATCAAAAATATTATGAGCTCCAAACAGCACTGGTACTTTGGGGCGTGTCGGGTGATCCAGAAGTTTGTATTCGGTTTGAAAGCTAAAATACACCGCCATCTGCTCGATAAGCTGGCTTTTTTGCTGAAAATCGAACAGAGTTTGTACATTACTGGATTGGTGCACCGCGCCCTGATAATTCAGCTCTGCACCTATGTAATAAAGCGCTTGATCATTTTTATAGGGTAACGGGGCAAAAAAAGTGATATTAACCAGGCTCAGCACGCTAAACAGCAAGGTCAGGGTGAACACCAGGCTTAATATCACAGTTAAATAATATTGCCGGGCTTGCTGAAAGCCACGCCATAACATGCGCAAGCTCATGCTTCTTGCTCCAGCGGTTTGACAGATGATGTACTGCTAACGACCTGGCCATCCAGTAAATTAATTTGCCGGTGAGCCATATCGGCGTAACGCGGGTCATGGGTAACCAGAATAATAGTGGTACCTTGCTGGTGTAAATCAGCAAGCAGCGCCATCACGGCATCGCCATTTTTCGAATCGAGGTTACCGGTGGGCTCATCGACCAGCATAATGCCAGAATCGGCAGCGAGGGCCCGCGCTATAGAAACCCGCTGCTGCTGACCACCGGATAACTGGTTGGGAAACAAAGCGGCTTTATCGGCTAAGCCGACTTTTTCTAAACATTCCAGCGCTCTGGCGTGGCGTTGTTTGATGCTGTCGCCCCGGTATTTCAGCGGCAAGGCCACGTTATCTAATACGGTATATTCATCAATCAGATTAAACGCCTGAAATACAAAACCAATACGGCGGCTTCGCATTTGTGCCCGCTGCTCGGCATTCATATCCGATACCAACAAATTATCAATGTAATATTCGCCGCTGTCGGAGGTATCCAGTAGCCCCAAAATATTAAGCAAGGTGGATTTACCGCAACCTGAGGGGCCACAAATTGCCACATATTCGCCTTCGCGCACACTAAAACTGACACCATTAAGCACGGCTTGTTGCTGCTGGCCCGACTGAAACGCTTTTTTGAGTTGTTTTACTTTTAATACTTCAGTTTTCATTGCCATTTCCTTACTGAGTCAGTTTAAGTTGCTTCACGCTGCTATCAAGCTGCAAGTCACTGACAATAATGCGGTCACCTGGATTAAGCCCTGCTACCACTTCTATTTGCTGGCCAGAGGCTTTGCCAAACTGTACCGGTATACGGCTGGCCACTTGGTTTGCATCCAGTTTAAACAGTTCTACCCGCGAATCTTCGGCAACCCCGGCCGGGCGGTCGACAAAATTCACCAAACCCCGGCTCTGGCCGTGAATACGGGCATCTACCATCTGCATTGGCCGGATATCTGCTGAAAGTTGCTCGGGCAGCAAAATATCTACCTGCACCGCACCATCGGCTACCACAGGATCAATACGTACCACCTGCCCGGTGACGATGCCATGGCGGGTATCTACATCAGCACTGGCACCCACTTGTAATAAACGCACCTGCATTTGCGGCACTTTTACTTCCGCGACCAGCGGCGATAAACTGCCCACCAGCGCCAACTCGTCGCCAACGTTAACGCTTTGGCCAAGGCTAACCGGTAAGCGCTGCAGCACCCCCCGTAACCCGGCGTGGATAATTAATTGTTGTAGCTGATAGGTGGCATTATTTAATTCCGCTTCGGCTTGTTGCACATCTTCTTGCTGGATCAGCAAATATTGCTGATGTACTTCCTTCAGGGTGGCCAGTTTCTGTTGCTCTAACTGATAACGCTCAGCGAGCTGATCGGCCCTACCGCGGCTTCGGCGTGCATCCATGCCAGAGATAATGCCTGCCGCAGCTAAGGGCGCTTCAGCTTCCACTTGCAAGGCGGCCAGCTCAGCGTCTGATCTCAGTTCAGTTAGCCGGGATGTTTGTTCTAAAATTTCACGCTGCTGTTCTAGCGCCAGTCGGCGGCTATTGCTGCGCTTATTATGTAAGTTTGCCAGCGCTTGTTGCGCAGCCACTTCAAGCGCAGGATTTTTTAAGGTAAGAATAATGCTGTCGGGTTCTACCACCGCACCGGGGCGTAGCTTAATTTCATCTACCGTGGCCATACTGCCGGCAGTAAGCAAACGCTGGTTTTGCGATTGCAGGCTGCCGTAGCCGGTGACACGTTGGGTAAAGTCTCCGCTTTGCACAGTAGCCACGCTAACACCAGCTGCATTGATGTAGTGCAAACCGCCAGCATAGCCGATCGACCAGCCGCTAATGAGCAGCAGGGCCGAGAGCAGCCCGACGGCACTATATACCAGTGTACTGAGGTTAGTTTTCATACCAGCCTCTAAATCGCGGCACGGCACTGGTAAGTCTGCTCATTAGTTTTTTCCTTATTAACGTGATAAGAAAATACTAAACCAAGCGCTATTACAGGGTAACTATGCTTATGTATAGGTACTTATTTCGCTGAGTGCTGATTAGAATCAGAGTCGCAGGGATCTGACGGCGGAACTTGCTGAAAAGTATCATCTCACCGCCCCGGTTTTAGCCGGTTTTAGTCAAACCACAGTAAATAGCAGCCTTAATTTAGCCATTCGTCTGACGTAGTAATGACAGCACAGTACCTTGTGCTAGTATCCTCCCCGGTATCATTCTAATAACAACCAGGGAGTTTCACCGATGAGAAAACTGCACCTTTTACTGGTGTTGTGCCTGCTGCCATTTATGGTTTTTGCACAGGACGACAGCAGTCTTAGCGTAGAACGGTTGTGGCAACTGCAGCGCATAGGTTCGCCGGTAGCATCAGCCGATGGCCGCTATATTGTGGCGCCGGTTACCCAATATGACGTTAAAGCCGACAAAGCACATACCCGCTTATGGCTGTTCAGTGCCGATGGCAAGCAGCAAACACCGCTTACCGCCGAAGGCCTGCGTGCCAGCGAAGCCACCTTTTCGCCTGACGGCAAAACCTTAGCCTTTATCAGCCAGCGCGACAAAGATGACGCCGGGCAGATTTACCTGCTGGCAATGGACAAGCCGGGTGAAGCACAGCGTTTAACCCAGGTTCCCACCGGCGTATATGGTATTAAGTGGGCAGGCAAGCATTTGTATTTTATCAGCCGTATCTGGCCGGATAAAAGCTGGGACGACATGGCCGAACAGCTAAAAGCCGACAAAGATAAAAAAATGTCGGCCCGGCAGTGGAATGCGCTGCCTTACTCGCAGTTTGATCACTGGATAGATGAAAAACCGCCAGGCGCATGTCTTCCGTATTGCCGCCAGCGGCGGTGAAGTGCAGGCCGTTACCCAGCCACTGGGTTATGAACTGCCGCGAGCCAGCCAGAGTGCATCCAGCTACGATGTTGACAGCAAAGAGCAGTACATTGCCTTTACTGCCAACGGCTGGGACAACCAGGTAGATGCCAAAATTGATATTTTCCTGGCGCGTATTGGCGGCGACAGCGCAGAGAATCTGACGAGCGATAACCAGGCGCCGGATGCTAACCCCAGTTTCAGCCCTGATGGCAAAAGCCTGGCTTTTACCCGGCAGCGTATTCACGGTTTTTATGCCGATACCGCCAAATTAACGATTTATGATCTGGCAAAAAAAACCAGCCGTGAGTTAGCACGCAACTGGGACCGCTCGGTCAGTAATTTTGTCTGGACAGCCGACAGCCGTGGCTTTTATAGCAGTATCGATGATGCCGCCACCCAGCGCCTGTACCATATTGATGCCAAAAGCGGTAAAACCCGCGCCATTACCCAGGCCACCAGCTTTGGCCAGCCGGTGTTAGCGGGCGGTAATACTCTGGTTGCTACCAACGACAGCTTTATGTACCCGGCGCGGCTGGTAACGGTAGATGCCCGTAACGGCAAAACCACCCGGCTTGACAGCTTTAACGACGATATTCTGGGCAACACCAAACTGGGTACTTATGAGTCGGTAACCTATAAAGGTGCCGACGGTAAAGATATTCAGATGTGGGTGCATTACCCGGCAGGCTTTGATAAAAGCAAAAAATACCCGCTGTTTTTGCTTATTCATGGCGGGCCGCATAATGCCATTGGTGACAGCTTCAGCTACCGCTGGAATGCGCAAACTTTTGCCTCCTGGGGTTATGTTACTGCCTGGCCGAATTTTCATGGTTCAAGCGGTTTTGGCCAGGATTTTGCCGATGCGATAAACCCCGACTGGCGCACCAAGCCGTTAGCCGATATTCAGGCAGCAACCAAATGGTTTGAAAACCAAAGCTGGATTGACACCGACCGTATGGTGGCCGGTGGGGCCAGCTACGGCGGTTATTTAACCTCAGTGTTGCTGGGTACCGAACACCCGTTTAAAGCGCTGCTTATTCATGCCGCGGTATACAATATGTACTCGCAAATGGCGGCCGACTTTGCCGTGCATTCCACCCGTTTTGGTGGCTACTGGGAAAACCCAGACATCTATAAAAACATCTCGCCGCACTACCATGCCGATAAATTTAACACGCCAACCTTAGTGATCCACGGCCAGTTGGATTACCGCGTACCGGTAGGTCAGGGCTTCGAGTTGTTCCGCACGCTGCAAAGCCGTGGCGTGGAATCGCGGATGATTTATTTCCCGGATGAAAACCACTGGATCTTAAAACCGAATAACTCCATTTATTGGTATAACCAGGTTAAAGACTGGATGACTAAATTCGCCGAACCCGGCGCACGTTAAGCTTAAATATCACGGCGCCTCTGGGCGCCGTTGTACTTAAGTGCGGTTAATTTTACCGGTTTTAATTCCCAGCAGGCTATACAGCGGGCAGAAGTTAAACAACCCGGTCAGCAGTGGCACTATACCCAGCCAGCCCCATATACCTATGTAGCCGGTTGCGGCCAGCAGCATTAATGTCATACCGGCAATAATGCGTATGCCTTTATCTATACCACCTACATTAGCTTGCATAACTCACCTCATAAATTAGCATATTCTTATTTATATTAGTCTGTTTTGCCGGCACGGCGGCAGTTTTATCAGGCTAAAACCTGCTCTGCGTCAATATTTTGTGCAAAAGATCATTACGGCCGTAACAAGACAGCCAAACCGGCTTGTGTTACTTTCTGCTCAGGCTTTTTGTGGAGTATCGCAATGTCATCATCCGCTTACCATTATTTTGAGCAGCAGCGTTTAACGCTGCAAAGCGGCAGCCGGTTAGCGGCCGCCCAATCCTTGTTGCAACTGGAGGGTAATAGCCAACTGCCGGCGCAACTGGCGGCAGAGCCTACTGCACAGCAGTTGCTGGACGCCGCAGAGCAAGCCTATCAGGCCGGTTACGAGCAGCAGGCCTCTACCGAGTTCGAGCTGCAAGGCCTGGCTATTGCCGGTATCGGCGATCCGCTGTTGCAGCTGGAACTGCTGGCCGCATTTTTACCGGCTTTTAAAACCAAACGCCATGGTGTGCCGGTTACATTGGTAACTTATGGTTTGGTGCCACCAAATGAGGCCGCGGCATTATGCCAGCAGCTAATGGAGCTGGAAGTAGAAAAGCTGGAAATATACCTGCCGGCCAGCAACCCGCCGGCCTATCAGCAAGCGGTTAAGCCAATACAACTGGGCTTTAGTGATGTATGCCAGTTTATTCACACTGCCAGTGAGGCAGGCTTGCAGGTAACCTGCTTTGCCTATGCGCCGGTAACGCAGCAAAGCGAACTGCGCGCGCTGGCACTTGATTTAGGCGCCAGAGCTTTTGTGGTAAAGCCACTAGCTATTGTTTAACCAATCCTCATGCGCGTGCCTCACGCGAATAATAAAAATACTGTTGTCATCTTCAAGTTGGTAAATAACCAGGTGTGAACCGACAGGATGCAGCCGCACAGGTGGGATAAGTTCTTCGCGCACAGGCGCAGCCTGCGGGTTGTCAGACAAAAACTCAAAAGTAGTGGTTAATTGCTGGTGGTAACGCTGCGCCTGAGCCAGGCCAAACTGTTCTGCACCGGCAACAAAAATAGCAATTATATCTTCTTCAGCTTTGTTGCTAAGAATATAAGCCATGCGTTATTGCGCCAGTTTCGCCATAGCCGCTGCTTCCAGCTGCGCAATAGTGCGATTACCCCGGCCACTATTAATGCCTTCATCAACTAACTGCTGCAGGTGGGCTACTTTGGCTGCCCGTTCCTGATCTCGCCGAATAAGGTCCCGCACGTAGTCGCTGGCATTGCTGTAACGTCCGGTTTCAGCTTGTTGTTCTACCCATTGCTTCATACCATCGGGTAGTGATACGTTCATGGTTGCCATTGGTTTGTCTCTGTTACTGCAGTTAAGCTAATTGTGCTGTTATGGCAAACTTTGTCAAGTTTGCTCATCAGTCTTAAGCCAACCAGGCACAACTATGGCTTAAGTTAAATTTAACGCCTGGCTGCTGCCGGCTTTACTCTGGTGTCATATAAATGCTGCAGCGCTTCGGTTATCGTCATATCGGCGTTTTCACTCAGGTAACGCTCTACCTGTTTATGCACAAAAATCACTGCTTGTTTATGCTGTTTGGCAAAGGCAGCGCATTGCTGTTTTAGCTGCTGGTTAAATTCTTTCTCCGCCACTTGCTGGTGTATCGCCTGTATTGCCTGTTCAAAGCTATTGCCATTATCAGCAAAGGCTTCTTTTAACGCATTTTTCGGTATGCGATAAGCCTTGCTGGCAAAATCCAGCGCTTCACGGAAGCTGGCAAAGCACTCGCCAAACACATCAAACACCAGCGGGGCGCTATCTTGTACTTGCTGGCTAATACCACCGGCTTCATAATCAAAGCCAAAAAAGTTAAGCCGCTCGGTGGTTTCCGCACCCAGTTTTAAGCCAGCTTCAATACTGTGGCGCAGGCTAAAATCTAACGCCGCTAACTCTTCCGTCGTCCACATCTCGTAAATGCTCAGTGCCTTGGCATACTTTTTAGCCAGTTTGGTTTTGGCAAATTTGTGCCGCTCATCCAAAGTGCCAGCCTTGCAGGGTTTAACCAGCTCATGGCATTCATTACAAACCGGAATTTTTAAAAACTCACTGGCCTCGCGCGTAGCCAGGTAAAACTGCAGATACTGCAACGGCGGCGCATAGTCATGCGTAGCGGCAATACAGCCGCAATAAAAGCAGGTGTTAAAGTGGTTGCTACGGGTGGGTACAAGCAGGTGGTAGTGGGAATCGTTAGCCATAGCAGCGTCCAAAGCTAAGCATTATAACCAAATCGGGGTTTTGTGCCGGGCTTATTCAACTATGCCTCTTAGTCTGGCGAAGGTTCGCATGGTTTCATCGGCTGCCAGTGGCGGATATTCGGGGTTTTTAGCCATTAGCAGATATTGCCCGTCGGCGATTTTTTTCACATCACGCAGCAGGTATTGGTTATCACCACTTTGATCCTGGCGTTCTATAGCAACGGTACTGTTTTGCAGTGAACCTGCGCTGGTTGGGCTAATCAGCTCAAGCAATAGTAGTTGGCCGTTTAATATCGGGTTTTTACCGCCGTTCATTGAGTTGCCGCTGGCGCGGGCTAAAAAGTGTTTAGCCGGGTTCAGGTTGCCAAAGCTGGCGGGGGCATCAACATATTCAACGTCACTGGCATCACCGGTTTTAAAGTGGCCGCAGGCGATTTTGATGTTGGGAAAGTAACGCAGCTGTGGCAAAGCCGTGCCTGCAAACGAAGTTGTTTCATCATTGGCTGCGTTGACGGTGTTTGTTGTGAACCGGGTTACAGCCGGCTGTGTGGTGCCAGCATAAACAAACTCATCTTTACTTAACCATAATTTAGCACCATTAGCTTGAGCAACGCCGTAAGCCCAATCACTTACTGCGCGTGACTTTACCGCATCGCAATAAAAATAAGCTCCCAGCTCTTTGCTTAGCAGTTGCTCGTTAAGTACCAGGTTTTGTTCTTGCCAGTTGTCCCGATGCAGCTGCGCCGCTAAATGATCGCGTTTGCTGTTATTGCAGGTGCTGTGAGTGGCCACAAAGTTATGACCTAAATCGGTAGAGTAGCGGGCGAAGGGAATAAAGTGATCAATATCGGCGCTGTTATTATTCAGTGGTTTATTGCAGTAAAAACACAGGCCTCGCTGAATCTCAATTAATACCGGGCGCGCTTTATTTAACGCATTGCGGTCAACGCCAAATAAAAACTGCTGCAACTGGCTTTGCGGGCCTATCAGTTGTTGATTGTCTTTAATGCTCTGAATTTTTTGCAGCCAGGCATTTTTTGCCAGATACACTACCAGATCGTAAAAGCGGCGGAATGAATAGGCGATGCCAGTGTTCAGCTTAATAAATTTGCTGTTATCAGTGTGCGGATATAAAAAGCACTCCGCCTGTTTGGACAAAATTTGCAGGCGCCATAACGGGCCATCTTTTAGCGTTGCCAGCGTAGCGCGGTAAATTTCTTTCCAATACCGGCTTTGCTTTAACTGGCGGATATTGCGGATATCATTTTGCTGACACTGATACAAAACGCTGATTACTTTCGATTGTTTACCGGTGTTTTGCTTTAGCAGCGCAGCATCTCCGTTACTGCCGCTGGCAAACGGCACTGCATGATGCCAGTACAGCAGAATAAATTTATCTACCAGATCATCCAGCGTGATCACCAGTTCACTATCAGGTTGTTGCAGCGGGTGTTCTACGCAGACATCGGCAATAGCATGCAACAGGGCAAACTTATAGGTGGCGCTAAAGTCGCCCTCATTTAGCATGCGCTGGATATAAGCAATAAAATCAAGTTGCTGCTGCATACCTGCCATAACTAAACCGCATCCTTTGTCAGTAAGGCATTAAGCCATTTTTCGTTATTACGCTCTGGCCGCTGATCGCACGTAAGCCAGGTTTTTTTAAGTGTTAGCCCTGCTATATCAGCGACCAGCGCTGTTAATGTTTGCTCGTTCATATCGGTAAAACGTCTGCCATTTACCTCACGCTCTGTGTCACCGTATTTAAACGACACATACAGTACTGCCCCCGGTTTAAGCGCACGTTGTAAACGGGTGGAAACATCAGGCAAGGTTCGGTTGGCAACATGCAGCAGGCTGGCGCAACACCAAATGCCATCATAGGTTTCTGCTTGATCCAACTGTTCAAAGGTACGCACCATAACAGTTTGTTGTAAGCGCTCACTGGCAATGTGTGCCATTTCTGTACTGGCATCAAAAGCGCTTACGGTAAAACCTTGCTGTTTAAAATAGCTGGCGTCACGGCCACTGCCGCAGCCAGCATCGAGAATATGGCCACCAGGCTTAACCAAAGGCAGAAACTCGGCATACAGCGCAGTCATATCAATCTGATCGGTTGCTAAAACAAAATCAGCTGCATTCTGGTTGTAATAATCTATTGTTTCAGATGACATTTATCTGGCCGCGATTTCGCTACAAACGCCTTGATACTACCTGTGTTGCTGATTATTTAAAAGCTACATAATCGCCATTTTATTTGTTTTCAAATTGTAAATTGTGTTATGTTTCTGGTTTTCAAGGATGAGATCCGCTTATGAAAACACTGCACGATATTCAGCGTACTAACCAGATCCGCCAGCAGGCGCAGCAAAACCAGCAAAGAGAAGCGTTGACCAAGGCATTAGCCGCCAATTCACATACGATGTTTGTTATGAATGAAGCTGAATTTTTTGAGCTGGCGGTAAATATAAAACTGCAACAAGGTTTAAATGAACAGCAGATATTGTTCTGGCTGGAAAATCTTAGCCAAGAGCATTCGGGCTTAACAGCGCTGTGGCAACGCAGAAGTGAGGGGCTGAAAAGTCTTATTTCATTTGCCCCCAGTTTTGTTGATGGTGCCGCTCTGGCTGTGCTGACAAAGGATTTAAGTAAAAGCGGCAATATACTGACCAAGTATCAGATTAAAAATTATCATGGCCGTACTTACGTGATTATTAAAGGCTACCCATCGCTGCGACAGCACCTAACCGGCACCCGTTACCTGGCTAGCCACCCTAAAGTGGTTTCTATGGGTATTGGCAAAATGGATGCGGCTAAAGCTATTAAGGGGGGCTTTGTATTATCGATAGTGTTGTCCGTAGGATTTCATGCGGTTGACCAGTTGTTAAAGGATCAAAAAACTTGGCATGACTTTGTCGGTGGCGTTGCCGCTGATGTGATTTATGCCGGGGCGGCCTCGGCGATAGCGTATTCAGCAGTATCAATTGTAGTTGGTGGCGTTGCAACTTTTACTATCGGGCCATTAGCGCTGGTTGTGCTTGTTGGTGTTGGGTTGGCTCTAGCATTTGGTATTTTGGATAAAAACATCATGCTCGGCGAGACTTTAGCGACGCTTTTGAAACAAGAGTCAGCCAAGCTAGAGCGCTCTCTAAATAATTCCCGTCATGCTGCAGATAAACTTAGCAATCAATATTCAGAAGACATGATGGGGTTTTTGCATCGTTTCTTCGCCATCCCGAGACTGGAGCGATATTAATGATTGCTGATAATTCTAAGCTATCATTTTTTCAAAAAGGATTGGCTCTTGTTTACAGCGTAGTACTGCTGCTTGCATGTTTTCTAATTGTTAATGAAGCCTGGATTACTTTCAAAACACTTTGGCAACCTGCAGCACAAGCTTTTTATATCGATGTCATGCCATTCGCCTTAGCTGCATTATGGCTGGTGCCTGTGCTGCTGATGCTCAGCTATATTTTGCTTGGCAGGGGATTGCCAGTATTGCCGCAGCTGAATTTGGACAAGCTATTAAAAGCTGCGTTGCCTTGTTTGCTATTGGTTTTGGCATCGCGTTTTGCTGTGGGGGTTTTTCTGGGTGAATATTTACCAGCCAAAGGGTTTATCTACTGCGATAAGTTAAGCCGCACCGCTGCGTTTTCGGGGCAGATATGGATAAATCAGCAGGCTTATTGCCACGACGAGTCTTATTTAGTTAACCGCGAAATACTTGATTGGTTTGATGAGCAGCTTGCAACTGGCGCAAAGCCGTCCCGCGATGAAGTAACCGCGCAGATTGAATTATTAATTACACAATACAAACAGCGCTATCAGTAATAAAAATGAAAAGACCTTCACCCGATTCACCCGAATTTGAACAGTGGATGCTGGAGCGGGCAAAAGCACGCTCTGAAAGACTGTTTGGCGCGGACAGACCAAAACACGGCACAGCAGAATTTGAAGCCTGGCTATTGGCCAAAGCACAAAAATGGTCTGACGAACTATTTACTGCTGAAATCCCTGAGGATCTGGCCGATGTTGGTAGCGGCCTTATTGCCGGTCCGCGTAGTTGGGAAGATGTAATGCCGGAAAAAACTATCGCCGAAGACATCGCTATTGATAAAGCGCATAAACGTAAGCACTTAACGTCAGTAAAGTAACCTCTTGTATTACCGGCATGAGCGGTTAGCTGATTGGCGCAACTATCAGCCGTAGTTTGTGTTTTACCCCATCTCACCAACCTCATCACTGCTTTGGCTTACGGCTTAACTTCTGAATAACGTTAAGGAGGATGGCGGTTGGCCCTTCTGTGCTGTTTTAACCATTAGCAACGGCGGTAGCGGGAAAAAATTCCAGTACTTTTTGTAAATACTACAGAAGCAAGCCAAGGTGTTTTTAAAGTAATTCAATAAAAACAATATTATATGGTTGGTTTGTTTTTTGCTGGCGTAATGTTGAACACGGTTGAACATGACAACTAACACTTAACGACAGGAGCTTACAGCATGTACAGGTATATGAAATCTACATTTATGCTGGTTGCACCGGTGCTGGTGTATCTGAGCATTTATACCCTTGGTGTTGTTGTTGGTAATAATGTTTTTAATTACGTCGCAGTTTACATGGCTGCCTGCTGTGCCATGTTGATGTTATTTTTTGTTACCCGCGACAACGATGATTATAAAAATGCCTTAGCTGCAGTTGGCCTGGGGGCTTGTGTGTTTTTTGCTTCGTCTTATATGGTGCGGGCGTTAGATCAGAAACCTTACCCACAGCCAGCATATGCTGAAACCACAGCAGTACTAGCTAATGTCACTATTCAATATTGGTTGGCCAGCCGGCTGTCGGATACCGGGCCATCGGGCGGGGATACTCAGGACGACACTGAAGTTTTTACACAGCAATAAATGTGTAATGCGGGGGCCTGGCAGAGCCGGAGCTGGACCTGCCCGGCGCCGCTGCTTTGCTCTGACGAGACTATACTGGACCTTACTCTGAACATTCTTGCTGTTGGTCAGCGTTTTTACGCTGTTGGTCGCGCAGCAATTATTTCAGGCTTGATTACATACAGCCCTGTATGTATATTGCCAGTCTTATTCTGCCTGAGCTGTGCACAGCTTATTAGGGCAGTGTCTCACAGGAGTTTGTATGCGTGTAAATATGAAGCTGTTAAGTGCGTCAGTGCTGGCCGTATTATTGGTAGCCTGTAGCGAGCCGGAACAAGCCGGGGCACAGGGGGCGGCTACACCGGAAGTTGAAGTTGTAACACTGAGCCAGTCATCTGTGGCGCTAACAACTGAGTTACCGGGCCGTACTACAGATTACCGCCAGGCTGAAATCCGCCCGCAGGTAAATGGTATTTTAAAACAGCGTTTATTTACCGAAGGCCAACTGGTTGAAGCAGGCCAGGTGCTATATAAAATTGATGCCGCGCCTTACCAGGCAGCACTGGCCAATGCCAAAGCTAACCTTACCAGCAGTAAAGCGGTGCAACACAATGCCAGGCTGAAAGCCGACCGTTTTAAAGGCTTGCTGGGTGGCAAAGCGGTAAGCCAACAAGATTTTGATGATGCCCAGGCTGCATTGATGCAGGCTGATGCGGCGGTAGCCAGCAGCGAAGCAGCACTGCAAACAGCACAAATTAACCTGGACTACACCAATATTACCGCCCCGATTAGCGGCCAGATTGGCCGCTCTGCCGTGACTGAAGGTGCACTGTTAACCGCAAACCAAACTCAGGTAATGGCTACTATTCGCCAGCTGGATCCGATTTATGTTGATTTAACCCAGTCCAGCAGTGAGCTGCTGCGGTTAAAGCGGCAACACCAGGGCGACGGTACTGAGAAAGTCAGTGTGGATTTATTGCTGGATGATGGCAGCGAGTATGCACACAAAGGCAGCCTGCAGTTTTCTGAGGTAAATGTTGACCCCAGCACCGGCATGGTAACGCTGCGGGCGGTGTTTCCGAATGAAAGTGGCGACTTGCTGCCGGGTATGTTTGTGCGGGCCCGCTTACACCACGGTACCGATGATAATGCCCTGTTAGTGCCACAGGCTGCCGTTAGCCGTACACCTAAAGGCCAGGCGTCAGTAATGCTGGTAACCGGTGAAAATAAAGTGGAAGCCCGGGTGATTGAAACCGGCCGTACCGTTGCGCAAAGCTGGCAGGTGCTGTCGGGCCTTAAAGCCGGTGACAAAGTGATAGTGGCGGGCCTGCAAAAAGTGCAGCCGGGCGCCACGGTTAAAGTGGTTACAGCGCAAGCTGCTGCTAAAAATGACGCCGCTAATACTGCTGCGCAGTAAACTCAGGAGTAGCAGATGGCAAATTTCTTTATTAACAGGCCAATTTTTGCCTGGGTAATTGCAATAGTAATAATGTTGGCCGGGTTGTTGTCTATTAAACAACTGCCGGTAGAACAATATCCGCGTGTAGCACCTCCAGCTATCAGTATCAGCGCCTCTTACCGCGGTGCTGCGGCGCAAACAGCTGAAGATGCGGTAACCCAGGTTATTGAGCAGGCAATGAACGGCCTGGACAACCTGATGTATATGTCGGCCAATACCGATTCATCCGGTAATGTTAGCCTGACCCTGACCTTTGAAACCGGTACCGACCCGGATATTGCCCAGGTGCAGGTGCAAAACAAACTGCAACAGGCGTTACCGTTATTACCGCAGGAAGTGCAGCAAAACGGCGTAAGGGTAGCCAAGTCTAACGGCGGCTTTTTGATGGTAGTGGGGTTTATCTCCGAAGATGGCAGCATGGCGCGCGATGATATATCCGACTTTGTGGTTGCCAACGTAAGAGACCCGTTAAGCCGTACTCAGGGCGTAGGTAATGTGCAGGTGTTTGGCAGCCAGTATGCTATGCGGGTATGGCTGGATGCTGATAAACTAAACCAGTATCAGCTGACACCGGCCGATGTAACCTCGGCTATTCAGGTACAAAATAATCAGGTTACTGCCGGGCAGCTTGGCGGCGCGCCTGCGTTACCGGGCCAGCAGTTTAATGCGGCTATTCTGGCGCAAACCCGGCTGACCTCGGCCGAAGAGTTTGGCCGGATCTTGCTTAAAGTTAATGCCGATGGTTCAACGGTAAAGCTGTCTGATGTGGCCCGCATTGAGCTGGGCGGCGAAGATTACTCTGTTATTGCCCGTTATAACGGCAAAATGGCCACAGGTTTGGCTATTGAACTGGCCACCGGCGCTAACGCACTGGATACCGCCAGTGCGGTAAAAGCCAAACTGGCTGAGCTGGAACCTTACTTCCCGGCCGGTTTATCCACGGTGATCCCTTATGACACCACACCTTTTGTGGAAGTATCTATCAGCTCGGTAGTGCAAACCCTGATTGAAGCTATCATTCTGGTGTTTTTCGTCATGTATCTGTTTTTACAGAACTTCCGCGCTACGTTAATTCCTACCCTGGCAGTACCGGTAGTATTGCTGGGTACCTTTGGTGTGATGTCGGCCTTTGGTTTTACCATTAATACCCTAACCATGTTTGGTATGGTGCTGGCCATCGGCCTGCTGGTAGACGATGCTATTGTGGTGGTAGAAAACGTTGAACGGGTAATGAGCGAAGAAGGCCTGGGCCCGGTGGAAGCCACGCGTAAATCTATGGGCCAGATCACCGGTGCGCTGGTAGGTATTGGCCTGGTGTTATCAGCAGTATTTGTGCCGATGGCATTTTTCGGCGGCGCAACCGGAGCCATCTATAAGCAGTTTTCTATTACCATTGTTACTGCCATGGCGTTGTCGGTGCTGGTGGCGTTAATTTTCACCCCGGCGCTTTGTGCCACTATGTTAAAGCCGATTAAGGGCGATCATCACGCCAAAGGCGGTTTTTTCGGCTGGTTTAATCGTGGTTTTGACAGCACCAACCGTAATTATCAGCGCGGTGTAGCAGGAATGCTGGCCCGGCCGAAGCGGTCGATGCTGGTGTATGGCGCTATTGTTGCTGTTATGGCGCTGATGTTTATGCGTTTGCCTACGTCGTTTTTACCGGAAGAAGATCAGGGCGTGTTTTTAACCATGATCCAACTGCCTACCGGCGCCAGCCAGGAGCGTACCGAAGCCATTATGGATAAAGTGGCTGAACACTATGGTACTGAGGCTGCGGTAAAGTCGGTGTTTACGGTATCGGGTTTCAGTTTTGCCGGGCGGGGCCAGAATATGGGCCTGGCGTTTGTGCGGTTGGCTGACTGGGGGGATCGTGGCCCGGAAGATAGCGTACAGGCGGTTATCGGCCGCGCCTGGGGCTTTTTTGGTACGGTAAAAGAAGCGCAGATTTTTGCTTTCAACCTGCCGCCTATTGCTGAGCTGGGCCGGGCAACCGGTTTCTCGCTGTTTTTACAAGACCGCGGCGGGATGGGGCATCAGGCGTTATTAAATGCGCGTAACCAATTACTGGGTATGGCGGCACAGCAACAAAACCTGGTAGGTGTACGGCCAAACGGTATGGAAGACGCGCCGCAGTTACAAATCTCTGTCGATCAGTTAAAGGCGCAGGCACTTGGCGTGTCGCTTAGCGATATTAACCAAACCTTGTCTATTGGCTGGGGTTCTACCTACGTTAACGACTTTGTTGACCGTGGCCGGGTGAAAAAAGTGTATGTGCAGGCCGAGCCTGAGTTTCGCATGACACCGGAAGATATTAAACGCTGGCATGTGCGTAACAGCAGCGGTGAGATGGTTAGCTTTGCCTCTTTCGCCAGCAGTGATTGGGCATATGGCCCGCAACGGTTAGAGCGCTACAACGGCGTGTCGGCCATGGAAATTCAGGGTGAGCCGGCACCGGGCTCCAGCTCGGGTGATGCTATGGCAACAATGGAGCGCTTAATTGGCCAGTTACCGGACGGTATTGGTTTTGAATGGACAGCCACCTCGTATCAGGAAAAGCTGTCTGGCTCGCAGGCGCCGGCTTTATATGCGCTGTCTATTCTGGTGGTGTTTTTGTGCTTAGCTGCACTTTATGAAAGCTGGAGCGTACCTTTTGCAGTAATACTGGTAGTACCGCTTGGTATTGTCGGTGCGCTGACAGCCGCTTATATGCGAGGCCTGGGTAACGATGTGTACTTTCAGGTGGGCTTACTGACCACCATGGGGTTGGCATCGAAAAACGCCATTTTAATCGTTGAATTTGCCCGCGAACTGCAACATCAGGGTAAAGCACTGGTAGATGCCATATTAGAAGCTGTGCGCTTACGCTTAAGGCCCATCATTATGACGTCAATGGCGTTTTCATTAGGCGTACTACCCTTGGTTATCAGCAGTGGCGCAGGGTCGGCCAGCCGTAATGCCATCGGTACCGGTGTACTGGGCGGCATGATTTCGGCCACTGTGCTGGCGGTGTTTCTGGTGCCGGTGTTTTATCTGGTAATAATGCGTGTGTTTGCAACAAAAGCCAAAACCACGCAGCAAGATGATACCGGACAAGGTAACGCTGAAGTTGTGAGGCAGTCTTAAATTAACACAGGGCTGCGTTGCTGCCCTGCTAAGTTTGTACCTTTACCGGCTTTTTGGTCCCACGCTGAACTGCCGGTTTTTTTTATGGTTTTTTCAGGCCCTGCAGCATGGCATCTACCAGCGCGCCGGCATGCTGATGTAAGTCGCATTGTTGCGGTTTAAGCAGAAAATTACTGATAATACCGCCCATGTACATATGCAAAGCTGTAGCCGCCAGATAGGGGCAGATACCATCACGCAGTAAATCTGCCTGGGCTGCGCGCTCAAAAGCCCGTTGCAGTATCGCAATGGTTTGCTCATCCAGTTCATCCTGCTTATTTACCGCCGGGTTTAACTCATCAATATATTCACAGCGGTGAAACACAATGGTCAGTACCCTGTGATGCTGGGCACTGGAGGCAATAAGCTGCAAGCCATTAATCATTAAATTGCGGATTTGCTCAAAAGGGTTGGCAGTGGGGTTATTATCTATTTCAGTTAACAGGGTTTGAAATGGCAACCGTACCCGTTCCAGCATGGCATTGAATAAATCAGCCTTGTTCTGAAAGTGCCAGTAAATAGCGCCGCGGGTTACATTAGCGGCTACGGCGATTTTTTCCAACGTCGTACGCGATACACCGTGCTGAAAAAATAACACTTCTGCAGCATCTAAAATTGCTGCCCGGGTGCTTTCGGCTTCGGCCTTGGTACGTCTTGCCATTTTGTTGTCTCTTAACCCTGTTATCTGCTTAATACGGTTGCAATTTTACCATATTTTCCCGGTTCCGGCCTAACCTAATGTGGACGTGTGGGTAGTAGAAAAACAAATCCCGCCGTGGCGGGATTTGTTTATATGGCAGTGAAAAAACGTTTAGCGTGAGATCACTACGCTCTGGTTATTGATACGGTCATAATGCAGTAGTTTATTCTGTTGGGTTGCCAGTAATTGGTTATCGCTGGTCAGGCTTACATCAATATAGCTGTCGCCATTGTTGCCGTAAGCCACACAACTGTTGTCGGCCAGGTTGACTTCCAGCACTGAGCTTGCTGTAACAAGCAAGCTGTCGGCGTTCGGGTTATAAATGATATTAAGCGGAGTTGCGTAATTCAGATCCAACATATTCATATTGGTTGCATTGTTACATGCGCTAACAATTACCTGTGCCACGCCGCTGTTGCGATCAAACTGATAAATTGCGCCCTGCGATTGGCTTAGTAAATATACCTTGTCGGCACTGCTGTTCAGTGTGATATCAATAATACCGCTTACAGGAGTATTGGTACTAGCAGGTGTCATTGACAGTAACTGATGCTGGTTGGTGATTAAGTCTAACTCTATCAATGTATTATCTGCATGAAAGGCGCTTATCAACAGCTTGTTATTTACGCTGTCAATTACGCCGCCGTTAAAGCTTTGTACCGCTATGCCTGCAGCTCCGCTATTGGTTTTTAGTGTACTTACAGCACCGCTGGTTAAATCGACAGCCACTATCTGATTATTGTAAATAGCAATTAAGCGGTTACGGGCTTTGTCTAGCAATAAATCTGCAGCAATATCATCAGGCAGGGCACTGCTGTCGGTAACAAAACTGCGATTGGCCGTGCTAAGGTTTACCTCCAGCAGTGCCTGGTTGGCATTGGTATTGGCATCCAGCAGATACACGGTATCTGTAGTGGTATCGGTAGCGATAAACTGAGGCATCAGCAGGTAACGGCCATCACCTACGCCGGAACTTAGCACCTTGCTGCGTTCACCCGTGTTTAAATCAACCGCCAGTACTAAGCCGGCTGTAGAGTCGCTAAGCAATAAGCGGCTACCCTGAGCATCCAGTGCCAGGCTTTGTATTTGCTCGGTAACATAGATGTCTTGCTCTGCCTCCGGCGAAATATTGGTTATTTGCTGTGTTGTCAGATCAATCCGGAATACGCCCGCAAAACCGGCGGTGTAGATAATATTATCCGTTTCACCTTTAGCCAGAGCCATATTGTAGCCCGCTATGCCTTCAACTAATAAGCTGCGGTTGCCTGTGGCAGGGTCGATACTAATCAGGCCGTCCCGTTCCCAGTTAAATCCATATAACATATTGTTTACTGATAGTAATTTATTGCTCTCCAGCCGGGGGCCATTACCCACCGCATCGCTTGAGACTAGCGATAAACTACCAGAACTAAGGTTAAAGCCGTACAGTTCATACGAATGTAGCGCACGATCACTGGAAGGATAGGTCAGCATAAAATAAATCGTTTGTGTAGCGCTGGCATAAACGATATCCGTCAGATTAGTAAACTGACCATTTTGCAACGCAACATTAAAAGTATGTACCTGGTTAACAATACCCGTTTCAGTATCAGTACTGTACAGGGTTATATTGCTATTCACTGCAGTGACATAAAATACCTTGCCGGTATCCTGAGCAAATACCAGATTATATGCCGATTGTAGGTTGCTTAGCGCATGATATTCATAGCTTTGCAGATCAATGCTGACCAGTTCATTGTTTTCTACTGTGGCATATAAACGGTTTGTCTGTGCATCGTAGCTAAAGGTTGAAGGAGCAAACTTACGGCTAACCTGCACGGTAGCCGCTTCATTATTACTGTTGCCTGCGTTATCTGTTACTGCCACCGTTAAGGTGTTATCTGCGTTGGCTGTCAGCGGGACATCGGCATACCAGTTAACTGCATAATCTGGCGGCGACAGCGCTGCAGATACTTTACCGGGTATGGATGCACTTAGAGCTGCAAAAGTCGCAGGTGTGCCATTAACGCTCAGATTGGCTAATGGCTGTGCGCTGTTTGCTGTGCCGGTAACTCTTATAGTATTGCTACTGGTTTTTGCTTTCCCCAGCGGAAAGGTGATATTTACTAACGCCGCAGCACTGCCGGTGTCTGCAGGCACAGTAGTACTGCTAAAAGTGGCGCTGACGCCGCCTATCGTTAAGATGGTGTTTGTAGTTGTAGCATTTTGTGCTGATGCCATATGGCGCACAACCACAGTATTACCGTTAGTTACCGAGCCGTTACTGCTGGTAAAAGTACCGCCATTAATAGCGAATTCGCCATTAGTGATACTGACAGCAGTAGCGCTGTTAATGCCGCTTACGGTAATGGCTTGAGCCGTAACCCACTGGTTTAATGGCGTATTAGCTTGAGCTGCAAAGCTAAAACTATCCGGCGTAGTGTCAGTAACCGCAGTGCCGGTGTTATTGTCGCCACCACTGCCACCACCACAGGCGCTGAGTAAACCGAAGGCACCAACAAACATCAGCCACTTCAGCATTACTGAAGGCTGCAAATAGGATTTATGCATGAAAATCATCCTTGATTAAGGGGTAGGTTAGACTGTTTAAGATTTGTGCTATTTCTATATTCAGGCCAGAAATAAGTCAATTATTATTTTAAGGCGATGTGAAGATTTTGTGTGATCGGGTGTTTTGCTGTGAGTTTCATGGTGGTCGCATACAGCAAGTGATGAAAGAATTATAGTTGCCGCATTATGTTCGTTCGCCACGAGCGATAAACAAAATTTAAAGATTAATCTTCAGGCTATTAAACGCATCGCTTAAAAATGTAGCTACAGGTTTTCGCGGTTCAGCCTGCTCTCTCCAGGCCTGAAGCGAGAGCCTCATAATGCCAATGGATACCATTGCAACCATTCTAAGTTCTGCGCGGCGCTCTGGTTGGCGCCAAACCTCACATAGTGCACTGAAGAGTACCTGCTCTTGTTCTGCGTAATATGCTTGTTTACGTGCAAGAAGTGATGCACTCGATCGCATAAGGTTGTCAACTGCAATCATTTGCTCAGTGGTATAGCGGGCAATATGTTTAATCATGACATCACGCACTGCATCAAGTGGCGATACATCCGGTGATGTGTTTAGCAGATCGTCAATAAGTTTTTCTGAATCAACCTGTTGCCAAAATAATATGATGTCGTCTTTTGACTTAAAGTAAGAAAAAAAAGTACGCCGCGATATACCGGCCTCCGCTGCGATAGCATCCAGAGTTGTATCTTCATAGCCGTTAACGAGGAATAAACGTTGCCCTACCTCGGCTATACGCTGGCGTGTATCACGACGCTTACGCTCCCGCAAACCTTCAGCAGAGGTAGTACCAGTATCTGGAAAACGATCAGGGTTTGACATTAGCTAAAACTCAACACATAATTGCACTGGGTGCATTATTTTTTGCACTTGGTGCAATTTTTAGTGCCAAGTACAAAATTTATTGGCAGAAGTTTATCTTTCTTTCTCATATAAGGCAAAACTATGGTTACCTGGACAACAGCAGAGATCCCGTCTCAACAAGGCAGAACAGCCATTGTTACCGGAGCCGGTGGGCTTGGCTTTCAATGTGCATTGGCCTTAGCTTCGGCGGGCGCTAATGTCATTATTGCCAGCAGAAACCCTGATAAGGGATTAATAGCGGTTAATCATATCCGGCAAATCTATCCTTCTGCAAAGGTGTGCTTTGAAGTGTTAGATATTGCAGATCTTTCGTCTATTAGCGCGTTTAGCAAACGGTTACAACGTGAATGGGGCAGTATTGATTTGTTGATTAATAATGCTGCTGTAATGGCCCCGCCAAAGCGGCTGGAAACTGTCGACGATTTTGAGTTGCAATTGGGCACTAATTATTTAGGCCACTTTGCATTAACAGCTAAACTATTGCCTATGCTTGTTAAAGGTAATGACGCCCGGGTTATCAACTTATCAAGTATTGCTGCCCGAAACGGCACAATTCACCTTGATGATTTGCAGTCCGAACACCAATACAAGCCAATGACAGCCTATGCACAGTCAAAACTTGCATGCTTAATGTTTTCATTGGAGCTGCAACGTCGCAGTGATATAGCTGGGTGGGGTATTAAAAGTATTGCTGCTCATCCTGGTATTTCACGTACAGCACTTATTCCTAATGGCTCGGGTTCCCGCAGCGTTGCTGGTATTGCCCGCCGTATTCTTTGGTTCCTGTTCCAGCCTGCAGCACAAGGCGCGTTGCCAATACTCTTTGCCGCAACGTCGCCGCAAGCTCAGGCGGGAATGTACTATGGCCCGGATAAACTGAGTGAAACCCGGGGTTATCCGGCATTAGCCAAAATTCCTCCGCAAGCACATGAAACAGAAATTGCATCAAGTTTGTGGATGGTATCAGAACAGTTAACCGGAGTGGCGTTTTCCGATGAGCAATTCTGATAAATCTGCAGCTTTGTATACAACTGGCACACTAATTTAAAAGTAGACTAACATGCACAAATACATCATCTATACGGCCTATGGCTGGCTTACTCTTACCGGCATTCTGCATTTCTGTGTCGATGTTATCTCTCAACACCTAAGAGGGAAGCATGCTCCAGGCATTGAGACAACCTTATACTATGGCCTTCATTCTGCGTTTGCTCTCGGGCAGACTGTGTTCGGAGTACTTGGATTGCTGTTAGCGTGGCGAAGTATTAATACATTGAGTGAAACGCCAATACTACTGCTTTCGCTTGCTGCAGGTTTAGGGTGGCTTACCATTACCTATTTGTTTATGAGTTACTGGGAACCCAAACTCAACGTCAGCATTTTTTGCCTGCTTATTATTGCTGCCTTTGTCACGCGCGAAACAGGTGTTTAGCAAGGCAGTAATATAACGTGTAGCTGACTAAGGCTACTAAACTGCAACAAGCTTAGCCAGAAAGGCGCATTCATGCCGCTTGCTGGTTGGTTAGCGTGCAAAAGCCACTCTGTTACGGCCGGCTTTTTTGGCGCTGTATAGCGCTTCGTCAGCACGTTTTAGCAGTTGTTCTGTGGTTTCGCCGGGGGTGCGAATGGCGCAGCCTAAGCTGATGGTAACATGCACGGTTTTACTGCCCGGCGTATTGCCGCGTTGTTGCTTGCCTTGCTTACTGTCTTGCGGCCGGGTTTGCTGGCGGATCACCAGTGGGTATTCTGCAACTTTAGCGCGCACCTGTTCCAGCTTTTCTGCCAGGGTGTCTTTATTATTGTGACGGAATACCAGTGTAAACTCTTCGCCGCCGTAGCGGTAGGCACTAAGGCCGCGTTCGCTGCCAAGTAAGGAGCCCAGTAGTTTTAATACCTGATCGCCAACATCGTGGCCGTAGGTGTCGTTAAATTTTTTAAAGTGATCAACATCCAGCATAGTCACAGCACTGCGCCGGCCAAGGCGGCTTAAATGGTTTAGCAGGGCACGCCGCTGCGGTAACTGGGTAAGCTCGTCAATATAAGCCAGTTGCAGCATCTGGCTGGCCAGGCTAAGCAGCAAACTTAAACTGGCTGCCAGTGTCATCCAGCCCGACATCTGTGGTTGCTGGATCAACAGATAAAACAGCATTACCGCCAGCCAGGCGGCAAACTGGCCCCAGCGCTGGCTGTTGGCAGCGTAAAAATTGAGCAAACCTAACCAACAGGCAGCGATAACCGCCACCCACCATAACTGCCCCCAGCTAAGCAAAAATTGTGCTGATACCGGCTGAAAAAAGGCTGCCGGCAGGGGTAACAATGCCAGCCAATCGGCCAGTGGTAACAATAACAGTAGTGGTGGTAGCAGTAGCATCAGCAGTAGCAGTAATACCCCGCGCGGGGTAAGTAATTGTGGTTTTTGCTGCAGTTGCAGTAAAAGCATCAGTACGGTGAACAGCAGCGGTAGGGTAAAACTAAGGGCCGCAGTAGCAGGGTCGGTTAACGGGCGTTGTAGTGCTTGCTGCACTACATAATAGTGGCTGCCAAGCAAGCTGAGGCTGTATAACCAGTGCCATTGCCGCATCAGGCTGGCCAGCGTGGCGGTTAGCAATATCATGGCAGCAACAATGTGAGGAAACTGGGCACTGATGGCTGAGGCCAGCGGCGCAAACTGCCATTGCAACAACAGGATCAGCAGCAGCGGTAACAAAACAAACAAATGCACCCAAACCTCGGTGATATTTAATCGGTAGCGTTTATAAGTAGCCTTAATTGGCGCCTTGTGGTGCTGAGGTCATACTCAGTACTTTGCCTCTGGCATCACGCAGTGGTAATACCGACTTATTGCTGCCGGTTTTTCTGCTGCTGTCAGCTGCCTGCACTTCACCAATAAAGCGGCCGCCTGGTTCAATGCTCAGATTGTCGCTGTAAATAGTACCACTTAGAATGCCGGATTGCAGAATTTCAACCTGCTCGGCATAAAATTCGCCTTCGGCACAGCCTTTTATTATCAGATGGCGGGCGTAAACTTTGCCCTGTACCCGGCCAGGCTGGCTAATGGTTACTGCGTGCACGCTACGGATGCTGCCTTGCAAACGGCCGTCAATTTGCATATTGCAATTGAGCATCAGGTCGCCCTGCAATTCACAGCCTTCAGAAAGCAATGTTGCATGTTTAGTACCGGTTTTATCCTGCGTGGCTCTAGCTGAAAACATGGTTGTTGGCTTCCTGTGGTAAAGGCTGGCCGCGGTTACAGCGGCATAGCGGGATAGCTGGTGCGGCTGTTCATCCCGGTGAGTTTCTGCATTAGCTGGCGCTGACTGGCCAGCAGCTTACCACTTTTTTCGTTCTGGGCGTGGCATAAGCGGGCTTTTAATGTCAGCTCCTGCAGTAATTGGCGGGTACCGTGCTGCACCGGTGCCGGTAAGCGGCTTACCAGTTGGCGCATACCGTCGCGGTTATTTTGCAAACCAAACTGTTGCAGCAGCGTGTCGCGTTCGTTGTGGCTAAGCTCAAGCGTTGTCATCAACTGCAGTGACTGTTGGTTCAACTGCTGCAGCTGGGTGCTGTCGCGTTGGCTCATCAGTTCATACTGTTGTTCCAGTAACTGGTTCAGCTGATCCAGCCGCTGCACATCCTGTTGCAGGCTGCTGATAAATTGTTTCAGCAGCTGGGCGCTCATCGTTTGTGCATTTCCAGCATAGCGCTAACCAGCGCGTCTTCATCCAGCTGTAATTCACCATTGGCGATAGCTTGTTTAAGTTGCTGCACCTTGGCCATATCTACACTGTCTTTGTCTGACAGAGCCTGAAAGGTTTGTTCCAGTGAACGGCTAAAGGCACTTACCTGACTGACGCCAGCTTCAGTTTTGTCTGCTACCCGGGTTTTGGCTGGCTCTGCACTGTGTTGCTCTTGTGCCAGCCGGTTTACCGGGTTTACCTGTAGCGGGTTTTTCGGATCTATTTGCATACTGTATGTTCCACAATTTGGCTCTGTTTAAATAAAGCGGCGCGATACCAGTGAAACTTTAATTTATTTCTGCGTGGTTTCTGCATTATTTTCTCCGGTTACGATGGCATCAATGACTTTACCGGAACTGACATTCTGCACACTGATCCGCTCGCCCAACTGGCCATCACTAAGGGCTATAGCGCTGGTGGTAACTGCAAAGCCATCGCCACGGTACTGCAAAGTGATCTGCGCACCTTTTTGCACCAGATAAGCCGCCTGTAACAGATGGCGGCTAACCGGGCTGCCTGCACTTATACGGCGTTTTACTGTCATGCCCAGCAGGGTTGCGGCATCAAACTCCAGGCCATGGCGTATGCTACTGATATCCAAATCCTGCAGGCTGAGCATATCAGCAGTGAGCACTTCATCGCGCTCCAGCGTACGGCTGGCTACTACCAGCGGTAAAAATAGTTTTACTTGTGCCACCGCCCGGCTTTGCCAGCGCTGCGGCGAGGTGCAACTTAAACTATAGCTAACCCGGCCCAGCGGCGGCTCGGTTTGCTGGCGGCGGCTGATATCAAGCTTGTCGCAGCGGTTGTCGCTTAGCGCTGAAGGTAAATTAAGCTGGATCTCCTGCTGGCGGGCTTTTACCCCTAACTGGCGCAGGTACTGCTGCAGCTCTTGTTGAATATGCTGTTTAAGCTGTTGCTCGGGTGTAGGCCCGGGCAAAGCCTGCGCTGGCCAGACGATTAGCAGTAACAGCGCCATTATGCTGCAGGCTGCAGGAAAAAACGCCAGCTTCCGCTGCGGAAGTGTTACTTCCGCTTTGGGTGGTAATTCTGGCGTATTCATATAGCAATTCATTGATACATATCGCTTTTTAATTGTGGCACAGAGCTTGTAAAACCCAGGGTAAGCAAAGGCAACCTGTGTAAAGAGAGCAACCTGAATATGTTTGATAAAGCGCTTGGTGTACACCCGTTTTCATTACAGCTACGCCTGGACAGAGCTGAAATTATTGCAGGCAATCTGGCCAATGTCGATACGCCCGGTTTTAAAGCGCGGGATATCAACTACAAGCAAATTATGCAGGATGTGGCTTACAACATGAGCAACGGCATGGACAAGCCGTATCAGGTAGCACAAAACGGGCATCAGTTACTGTACCGCACGCCGTACCAGGTGTCTGCCGATGGCAACACGGCCGAGCTGAATATTGAGCAGGCTAATTTCGCCGCCAACAGCATGGATTTTCAAACCAGCCTTACCTTCATGAATATGAAAATCAGCGGCCTGCAAAAAGCCATCAAAGGAGAATAAGCATGTCATTTAACAGCATTTATGACGTCAGCGGCAGTGCAATGCGTGCTCAGGTAATGCGCCTGGATACCATCGCCTCAAATTTAGCCAATGCCGACACGGCTTCAGCTACTGAAGCCGGGGCATTCAGAGCATTAAAGCCGGTATTTGCTGCGTTATATAAACAAACGGCAGACAGCCAGAGTTTGTCTGCCGAAGTACAAATGCTGGGTGTGACTACCTCCAGTCGGCCGGTAGAGCAGCGCTACGAGCCGAATAACCCACTGGCGAATCAAGACGGTTATGTATTTTATTCCAACGTTAATGTGCTGGAGGAAATGGCTGACATGATGTCTGCGTCGCGCAGTTATCAAACTTCGGTAGAAGTGATGGGCCGGGTATCCAGTATGCAGCAAAGTGTGCTGCGGCTTGGCCAGTAAAGGAGTAATAGCGTGAGTGCAATCAGCGGCCTGGGTGCCGGTACTAATACGACTAATGACAGTACGATAGCAAAAAACGGTACTGCCGGCGCAGAAGGGTTGTCCACCATGTTTCTGGAATTACTGGTGGCGCAAATCAGCCACCAGAACCCGCTGGACCCAATGGACGGCACCCAATATGTCAGCCAGCTGGCCGAGTTTGCCAACGTTGAAAGCCTGCAAAGCCTGAAAATAGATTCCGGCAAAAACCTGGCACTGCAAAGCAGCCAGCAGGCATTACAGGCCACAGCGTTAATTGGTACTCAGGTTGATGTTGCTGCTGAAACCATAGTGCTGGAACAAGCAGGCCAGGTAAAAGGTGCGCTTAATCTGGGTGTTGAAGCCGACAGCATTGAACTGCGGCTATATAACGCTGAAGGTAAATTAATGCAACAGCAAACGCTGCCATACAGTGGCATCGGTACCTTGCGGTTTGCCTTTGATGAAGAAGCAGCCGGTGGCTACTACGTGCAGGCCGATGCCTATATTAACGGACAGCCAAAACCGCTTACCACGTTATTAAGTGGCGAGGTTGAGCGGGTGTCTGTCGGTAGCAATAAAGACGACATTATTTTGCAAGTCAACGGCCTGGGTAACCACGCTCTGTTAGATACCAATCAGCTGGCCTTTGGCAGCAACAGTTAAGGAATCAGTATTATGTCTATGTTTAATATCGGGTTAAGTGGGCTGAAAACCACGCAAAAAGCACTGGAAATTACCAGTCATAACATTGCCAACTCAGGTACTGCCGGTTTTAAAAGTGGCAGCGCTGAATTTGCTTCAGTGTATAACGGCGGCCAGCGCGGCGGGGTAGACGTAAGTGATATTAAAGAAAACTTTACCCGTGAAGGCGGTGTGGTAAACACCGGTTCAGCGCTGGATTTAGCCATTACCGGTAAAGGTTTTTTTGTGGTAGCTGAAAACGGCCGTATGGCTTACACCCAGGCAGGCCGCTTTGATCTGGATAAAGATCAGAACATTGTTAACAGCAGCGGCAACCGGTTGCAGGGCTATGGTATCGATGCCAATGGCAACCTGGTACCCGGCGTGCTAACCGATTTAAAAATTGAAGCGGCGAATATTCCGGCTGAAGCAACTGAAAGCATGGAGTTCTCATTAAATTTAAGTGCGGCTACTGGTGTAACACCTTATCCGGTAGCCCCCGCAATATTTGATCCTAAAGACGGCTCACATTACAGCTATTCACAATCCACAGAAATTTTTGATTCCTTGGGTAATAGTCATACATTGACACAGTACTTTAACCATCAGGGCGGTAATGCCTGGGATGTTATGTACTACGTGGATGGCGAACCTTTAACAGGGCTAGCTGCACCGGGAGCAAATCCTCCAGCCCTTGCTCCGATCCAACCGGTAAAAGATTCAGCAGGCAATACAGTTAATGCATCAATTGTAAGGATGTCTTTTGGTGCAAATGGCCAGTTACAACCGTTCAATCCGGCAGCTATCCCGCCTCCGCCTGCTCAGCCAGACGACAACGTTACAGATCCCTATAATCAGCGCAAAGTCGAACTCACCTATGCGCCCGCTGGTGCAGAAGTGATGAATTTCACTATTGATCTTGTCAAAACCACCCAGTTTGGTAGTGGCTTCAACATATATAAAAATGATGCTGACGGCTTTACCGCTGGTGAATTTGCCGGAGTAGCAATAGCTGAAACCGGCGAAGTATTTGCCACTTTTACCAATGGTGAAACCAAGCTGCAAGGCCAGGTAGTACTGGCTAACTTTGCCAATATCAATGGCCTGCAAACCGGTAATAAAACCGTTTGGTATGCCACCAATGAATCTGGTGCAGCCCTGTATGGCACACCGGATGCCGGTAGTTTTGGTGCTTTGTTATCGGGTGCCTATGTTGGCTCTAACGTGGATATCAGTGAGCAGTTGGTTGATTTAATGGCGTTTCAGCAAAACTATCAGGCGAATGCCAAAACCATCAGCACGGCTGATCAGATGATGCAGGTTTTGTTTAACGCCACCTAAAGGTAAACCGCTATGGAACGCTTAATTTATACCGCTGTATCGGGTGCCGAACTTAACCAGACAGCGCTGCGCGTTAGTGCCAATAATCTGGCCAACGTTAATACGCCTGGTTTTAAAGCAGATATTGAACAGGCACAGGCAATGATGATTGCCGGTGACGGTTTTCGCACCCGTTATCAGGCACAGTTACTGCCGGTGTTTACCAATCTGGCTAATGGCCCGGTGCAGCAAACCGGCCGTGATCTGGACATTGTGCTGAGCGATGGCGGCTTTTTAGCCATAGCCGATGCCAACGGTAATGAAGCCTATACCCGTGCCGGCAACCTGCAGGTAGATGCCGATGGCCGTTTAATGCTAAATGGCTATGCGGTGCAGGGTGAGCAGGGCGACATAGTGTTACCGGAGTTTGGTGATATCGACATCAGCAGCGATGGCACCATTAATTTGTTGCCGATAGGCGGTGGTGTTATTGCGCAGGAAGGCCGGTTAAAAATGGTCAGTGTTGGTGATAATACTCTGGTAAAAGGGCTGGACGGCCTGTTACGGCCGCAACAGCAGGAGCAACTACCGGCAGATTTAACTATTACCCTGCGTACCGGCGCGCTGGAAGGCGCCAATGTTAATGCGGTGGAAGAGATGGTAAACACCATGAATATCAGCCGCCAGTTTGAAATGAATATCCGCATGATGAAAACCGCTGACGAACTGGCGGTAGCCGGTAACAAGCTGGTAAGTGGCAACAGTTAACAGGAGCAGCACATGAACTCTGCCTTATGGGTTAGTAAAACCGGTTTAGCCGCGCAGGATATGCGCATGACAACCATCTCCAACAATCTGGCTAACGTTAGTACCGCAGGCTTTAAAAAAGACCGCGTCGTGTTTGAAGATTTATTTTATCAGGTACAGCGCCAGCCGGGCACTCAGGCTGACGAGCTAAACCAGGTGCCGTCAGGCATTCAGGTGGGTACCGGTGTACGTATTAACGGTACCCAGAAAATTTTTACGGAAGGCAGCTTTGAAAAAAGTGACAACCCGTTGGATATCGCCATTGCCGGACAGGGCTTTTTCCAGATTGAAAACCCGGACGGTGAAATCCTGTATAGCCGCAGCGGCCAGTTTCAGCTAAACGCCGATTCATTAATCGTAAACGCCAATGGCCTGCCACTGCTGCAAAATATTGCGATACCAGAGAACTCCACCAGCGTAACTATTGGCCGCGACGGTACCGTTACAGCTGTCGTTGCCGGCCAGGCTGAACCGGTAGAACTGGGCCAGATTTTAACCGTTAACTTTGTTAACCCTGCCGGTTTGGAAGCGCTGGGTGGCAACTTATTCCGCGCCACTGCCGCCTCAGGTGAAGCGGTAGAAGGTGTTCCCGGAGAAGACGCGCTGGGTGCTTTACAGCAACACACCATTGAAGGCTCTAACGTTAGCGTGGTTGATGAAATGGTCAGCATGATAGCAGTGCAGCGCGCCTATGAAATGAACGCCAAAGTGGTATCGGCGGCCGATGAAATGCTGCGCTTTATTAACCAGAGCCTGTAAGCCTATGAAAGCCTGTAGCGCCTTAATCATTATGTTACTGCTAAGCGCCTGTGCCAGCCAGCCGCCGTTGGTACATGAAGCCGACTGGGAGCAGGTGGTGGCGCAGCGCAGCGTTGATGAACCGCTGCCGGGCCAGCAGCATGGCAGCCTGTACAGCGATCGTTATATGTTTACCCTGTACGAAGATAAACGTGCCTACAGGGTAGGCGATATTCTTACCGTGGAGCTGAATGAGCGTACCCAATCAAGTAAAAGCGCCGATGCCAGTATAGACAGAAGCACCGGCATTAATGTTGGCGTGCCACTGGTAGGTAACTTAAATACCTCAGAGCTGGCCATGCAACTGAACTCACGTTCACAATTTGATGGCGAAAGTGCCGCCAGCCAGCAGAACTTTCTGCGCGGCTCTATTACCGTGCGGGTAACCGATGTATTGCCCAACGGTGCTCTGGCTATCCGTGGCGAAAAATGGATCAAGCTGAACCAGGGCGATGAATATATCCGCCTGCAGGGGCTGGTGCGGCCGGAAGATATTGATGTTACCAACCGCATCTCGTCGCAGCGTATTGCCGATGCCCGCATTAGTTATTCCGGCAAAGGCGATTTAGCCAGTGCCAGCCAGGCTGGCTGGTTTACCCGTTTGTTTAACCGCTTTCTTAACCCGTTTTAACTGAGGTGTTATGAAACATTGTATAACTGCCGTGCTGTTGCTGTTGTGGCCCGTATTGTTGCAAGCCCGGCCACTGCTGGATCTGGTCGATATTCAGGGTGTGCGCGACAACCAACTGGTGGGCTATGGCCTGGTGGTAGGTTTGCCCGGCTCCGGCGATAAGGCGCAAATCCGGTTTGCTGCCCAGTCATTAAACAATATGCTGAAACAGTTTGGCGTGCAGTTGGATGAAAACAGCCTGCCGAAGTCAAAAAACGTGGCGGCGGTCGCCGTTACCGCAACGTTGCCGGCCAATGCCAGTCCCGGGCAAACTATGGACGTAACTATTATGTCGCTGGGTGATGCCAAAAGCCTGCATGGTGGCAGCTTGATGCTGACGCCGTTGCGCGGGGTTGACGGCAAAGTATATGCGCTGGCGCAGGGTAATCTGGTGGTAGGGGGCTTAAATGCCACCGGCCAGAATGGCTCGTCGGTTACCGTCAATGTGCCCACTGCCGGTATTATTCCGTCCGGCGCTATTGTTGAGCGCAGCGTGCAGCAATTATATGAACCTGCCGCCCAGGTCGTGCTTAACCTGAAGCAACCCAATTATCAGACTGCCCGCAATGTTGTTACCGCCATTAATCAGGTGTTTGGGCCTGATGTCGCCAGAGCCGAGCATAAAGGCAAGCTGGTCGTCAGTGCACCGGTAGACGCGAACAGCCGTATTACCTTTATGTCAATGTTACAGGACATTGACGTAGAAGAAGGCAGCCAGCGGCCGCGCGTAGTGTTTAACAGCCGCACCGGTACTGTGGTGATGAACGACGTAGTGCGGGTAAAGCGCGCTGCAGTCAGCCATGGCAGTTTAACTATTACGATCAGTGAGCAACAGGGAGTAAGCCAGCCATTGCCTTTTAGTGGTGGCACGACAACACCGCTACAAAACAGCGGGGTTGATGTGCAGGAGCGCACTGCCAATATGATGCTGTGGCCGGAAGGCAGCTCGCTGGACGCTATAGTGCAGGCCATTAACGCGCTGGGGGCAACTCCGGCAGAACTGATGTCGATCCTGATTGCGCTGGATAACGCCGGTGCGCTGGATGCTGATTTGCTGGTGATCTGAATGAATATAACCTCGTTAACCGGTTACGCTTTACCTGGCGAAGGGCTGGCGATAGACCCACGCGCTGCCGCAGGCATAGATAGCAACCAGGATCCTGCCGCCCGGCTGACTAAAGCGGCAGAACAGTTTGAAGCGATATTTTTGCAGCTGGTACTAAAAAACATGCATGCCGGCACCGATGCTATTGCCGGTGACAATGGCCTGTTTGGCAGCAGTGAGGCACAAACATTCCGTGATATGCACGATGCTCAGCTGGCACAAAACCTGGCTTCCAGGCAGCAGCTCGGTTTAGCTGAAGCCATAGTGCGGCAGTTAGGCGATGGTCTGGCGCAAACCGAAAATAAATTTAAGCAACTGGCCGAAGCCGTCGCTTTACCTGATAAGGCGGCGCTGAGTCTGGTTGCGCCGGAATACAGTAACAGCGGATTTAGCCAGCCATTATGGCAGGCCGACAGCGGCGGGAAACCCAGCTTATGAGTATGCTTTTAAACGGTGTGTCTGGCCTTAACGCGGCTAACAATGCACTAAACGTGGTAGGCCAGAACGTGGCCAATGCTGCCGTAAAGGGCTATAGCCGCCAAACGGTATATCTGGAAACCGCTGCCGGTGGCTTAAACGGCGTTAAGGTGACTAAGGTTGATCGCATCGTTAATGATTTTCTTAATGACGATATCTGGCGCACCAGTTCAGATTTAAGCTATTACGAAGGTTTTCAAAGCTATCTGGGGTATCTGGAACAAATACTCGGCACTGAATCGCTGAACCTGAATGACGCTGTTGCCGGTATCAGTGCGGCTTTTAATGCCGCAATGTCAGCCCCCGACTCAAGCGCTTACCGTCAGCAGGTATTGTCTGCTGCACAGGCACTGGTACAGGACCTGTCGCAAATTAATGGTGCCTTGTCAGATCAGCAAGACAAACTTGGCAAAGAATTAAGCAACCTGGCAGATAACAGCAGTTCGTTGTTACAACAGGTTGCTGAGCTAAACAGCAAAATAAGCAAAGCGCAGGCGCTGGGCCAGCCTATCGCAGAGCTGGCTGACGCCCGCGAAGTGCTAATAACCGAACTGTCTGGTTATATGGGTGTAGATATTGTCGATCCGGGCGATGGCAATATTAATATCAGCAGTAAAAACGGCGCACCACTGGTGGTTGGCTCTAAAGCTTCGGTAGTCAGCGTAAATGGCACTGCGGTTAATGTTAGCTTTAACGGCCAGAACTTCGGCCTGAACGAGTTTGTCGGTGGCCGTATCGGCGGTTTACTCAATGTCGATGTAAACGTGCTGCAACCGAGTAAACTGCAGCTGGAGCAAATAGTTACTAATATTGCTGATTCAGTAAACACTGCGCTGTCACAAGGCTTCGATTTAAACGGCCAGCCGGGCGAACCGTTGTTCTTGTACAACCCGGCTGATGTACTGGGCACTATTAGTGTGAACCCTGACTTGCAACCGGATGGCCTGGCCTTTATTGGCAACGACGGTTTCGGCAATCCGGCCGGTGGCCGCGGCGACAATGGCAACATTGCTAATCTGGTGGCGTCATTAAATGGCGGCACAGCAGGCTATGATACGTTAATCGGCGATCTGGCTATTCAAAGCAAGCAGGTGCAAAGCAGTGTGAAAACTGCCCAGGTGCTGAACAACAATGCCGTGGCCGCGCGTGACAGCGTGAGTGGCGTAAATCTGGACGAAGAAGCCGCTAACCTGATGTATTACCAGCAGCTATATGACGCTAATGCCCGGGTGATCAGCACAGCGGATCAATTGTTTAAAACCCTGATTAATATCTTCTGAGGCCGTGGCTATGCGCGTTAGCAGCAATCAGTATCACCTAACCACTATCCGCAATATTCAGCAGTCTACTGCTGAGTACAGCAAGTTATCTACCCAGCTTGCAACTAACCAACGGATCCAAAATCCGTCAGATGACCCATTAGGCTCAGTGATGCTGTTAACGTTAAACAGCGAGCTGACTAAACTGGATCAGTACAAATCGAATATGAACGCTGTGCATTTTAATCTGGGGCAGCAGGAAACGCAGTTAAGCAGTATTGTCAATACGCTGTATTCAATTCAGGAAATTGTCACTACGGCCGCCGATGGCACTATGGGCCAGGCCGAGCTGGAAGCATTTAGCCAGGAACTGGCAGTATTAATGCCGGGTATAGTTGATTTACTTAACGCCAAAGACGGCAACGGCAATTATTATTTTTCAGGCAGCTTAACCGACGTTAAACCGTTTGAGCGCGATGGCGCCGGGGTATATCAGTACAATGGCGACAACCGTGTACGGCAGATTGCTGTGTCAGATAATTCCAGTGTGCCGGGCAATATTGTTGGCAGCGCGCTGGATCCGGGCGTGAATTTCTTAAATGAAATGCAAACCTATCTGGATTTGATCAGCACCGCGCCGGCAGGCGGTGTGGGTGACGAGTCACGCGATATGCTGGGCCATATCAGTAGTTTTCTGGCTACAGTAAGTGGTGAGATCACCCGCATTGGTGGTACTTTAGCCTCGCTGGAGGAAATGGCACTGGGCAATGAGGATATAGCACTCTTTACCGAAACACTGCGTGATGACATTAAAGAAGTGGATTACCCTGAAGCCTACGTTAAAATGAATCAGGCCATGGCGTCTTATGAGTCGTCGCTGAAAGTGTATTCCAGTGTCTCGCGGCTTACCTTGTTTTCCTATGTTTAAATAAGGTACAGCTATGCAGCTATCCGGTGCGGTTGATAAGGTCAGTAACAGTGCGCTAACGCCGTTAAATGCGGCGGATAGGGCTGCTGTGATCAAAGCTGTACGTGCTGACGATACTGGCCGCACTGTGCCGGTATCCCGGCAGTCGCGGCAAATACAGGTATTAAGCAAATGGGCACTGGCAGCAGATGTCAGTAAACAGCTTAGCCAGACAGATCAAACCGAACGCAATATCCGCCAGGCATATCAGGCGCTGGAAAACCTGCGCCGGCAGCTGAATGCGCCGGGTAACAGCAAGTTATCAGCGCAACAGCAACAGCAGGCACAGCAGCAGTTAGCGCAACTGGAACAAAAACTGGCACACAGCAGTTCTGGCCTCAATGCTGATCTCACTCCGGCCAGTATGCAACCGGCACCGCTAAAAGCCAGCCTGGGCAGCAATATCGATTTATTGTCTGAGCGGCGCCAAAACGAGCAGGTTAGTATTTTACTGGGCCGCAGCGGTAGTGCTGTCAGTATCAGTTTACCGGCAGGCCAAAGCGCAGAGCAAAATCTGCACACCGTGCAGCAAGCCTTTGCCCAACAGCAAATCAGTGTTAGCAGCGATAATCAGCAACTGTATTTCTCTGCCGAAGCGCGCGATGCCCGTAAGTTGCAGGAACCCTGGCTCATCAGTGGCCAGGGCGTGCGTGTTGCCGCAGGTAACCCGGTAAGTGTAAAGCTACAGGCTGCTGACAGCACACTGGCTCAGTTGGGTAAAGCTGCGGCAACAGCCGACAATGTGCAGGCCTATAGCCAGCAAATTCAGCTGGCGCAGCAGCAATTAAAAGACGCGCTGGGTAAAGTGCAGGCACAGCGTGCCGCATTGCAGGCGCAACTGGTGGCGATTTCGCAAAGCCAGAACGATAACACTGAACTTAATGCGCTTAGCCAGCAACTGCGTATTGCAATGCAAGGTGGCAGTAAAAGTGCGGTGTCTGTGGTCATGTCGCAAGCCAATATTACCCGTAGCCTGGTTGAGTTTGGTTTGGGTTGACAGAGTAATGATTAACGACTGTTTTGCGCAAAATATGCGCGTAATTGCCAGCCGCTGGCCCACACTGGCTGACGTGTTACAGCAGGCTGCCGCTGAAAAACACCGCCCGGCAGTGCAGCTGATAGAAGGGCAGGACAACACCCTGCTGATTAACGGTATTCAGCTAACCAGCCGGCATAACCGGCAGCAGGAAGCCTTGCAGCAAATCAGTAAATTGCCGCAACATTACCCACATATTACATTGTACGGCACCGGCCTTGGCGATATGCAGCAACAGTTGCTCAGCCGTGAGCGCCTGCAGCAGTTAAGTGTTTGTATTTTAAATGAGTATATTTTTGCGCTGGTGCTGCAATTGCTTGATCAACGGCACTGGCTCAGTGATAGCCGGGTAAGCTTACAGCTGGCTGCCAGCCAGAGTGATATTCAGCTGCCATTTGCCGTGCTGCCGTCTGAATTAGTGTTGGCCAGCGATGACAATATGAAAACCCGTGATCGCTTGTACAGCGAGCTCGAAGCCGGTTACGCCGCGCAGCGCTTGCGGCAGGATGTCAGCACGTTTTTACCGCGCCTGCAGCAAAACCAGCCTTTCTGGCAGCAAGACCAACAGGTACAGGTGTTATTTAACTCTTTAGCGGCAGATAAGGACGTTTATGTGATAGGGGCCGGACCTTCGCTGGAACAACATTACGGCTTTATCAGGCAAGCGCAGCAGCAGGCTAATGCACCTTTACTGATCTGCGTTGACACCGCAGTAAAAGCCTTGTTAGCACAGGATATCAGACCGGATATTATTGTTAGCCGTGACCATAAAATTACATTAAAGCATTTGCCCTGCAGCAGCTTAACCGCTGCCAGCAGTTTGGTGTATTTTCCGCTGGCTAACCCCGAATTGTTACAGCATTTCCCCGGTACACGTTATATTGCCCTAAGTGACAGTGCCGTGTTCAATCCGGTGCGTAAACAATTAGCTGCCGCGGTGTTATTCAGCCATGGCAGTGTAATACACCCCGCCGTTGATCTGGCTGTAAAAATGGGCGCAAAGCGTGTGCTGTTGTTTGGCGCCGACTTTGCCTTTAGCCACAATAAAACCCATGCCAGCTGGCAAAACGGTGCTTTAGGGCCGGGGTACCAGGCTGCTACCGAACAGGTTATTAATGGTTTTGGCGAAAAAGTGCCCACCTTACGTAACCTGCTTACTTACCTTACCGGCTTAGAGCGTTATATCAGCAAGCAACCTGCTGTCAGCTTTGTTAATACCTCTAAAGCCGGTGCGGTTATTGCCGGTACACAATACCATACGGAGCTGGCAAGCTAATGGGTACTGTGGAGCAATACAGGCAGCACGCCAAAGCGCTGGCGCTGCAGTTCCGGCTGGGTATCACCACACAGCCTGCTCTTGAGCTGGCAACCCTTGCCGGGCAACTTGTTACGTTGTTTGCCGGTGCTACACCACAACAGATCGCTCAGTTACACCAGCTATTAACGGCCGTGCTGCAATGCCAGCAAAACCGTGACTGGTCAGGCCTGGCCGATTATCTTGAATACGAACTGCAGGACCTATTGCAATAACTCCACGGGTTGGTAGCAGACTTTTTATATTTTAATAATGCGGTAAAGAAAACCGCTTCCCCCGCTTAATTAAGCAGTACCATGATGTAAGATTCATCCTCTGAGGCATGGCCGTTCTGTTATCACAGCAAAAGTACATTTTTAAGTGAATTTAATGTAATTTTGTTATTTATTTTGTTTGTTATTTGTATTCAGGTGGGTGGTTTGGTATTTTGCATTGTGTTTACACTGTGCAAAGGACGCTGCTTATGAGTTACCAGGAAATTACCCGCCAGGCACTAACCCGCTACCCACTTGCGCAAGCTGAACTTTTGCAACAACGGTTGGCAGCAGCCGGTATAGGTAAAGGCAGTATTCTGCCATTGCAACACCGACTTAGTTTTACCGATCAGGCTTTGGGTATGCTGGAAGTATTAAACGATTTTGACTTTAAACAGGTATGGCAAGAAATTGCAGCACTGTGTTATGACAGCCAGCCGCAGGGCAGTGCAGGCTGGTGGCGTGATGCCACACGGCGCTTAACAAAAAGCCGTTATCCGTTTCAGCAATACCACTATTTAATTAGCTATCAGCGTGAAGCTGCGCAGCATATTTTAATTCATGAAATTTATTTTGATATGCAGCTAAAAGGGCCACAGCAGCCGCCTAAAAATGAGCGCAATATGTTGTATCAGGTAAATAGGGCTCCTGGCGCGGTGCCTTACAGGGTGGCTCAGGCAGATGGTGACCTGTTGGCTATGCAGGGAGCCTGGGAGCTTAAAGATCCGGTAAGCTTAATCACCACAGACTATGCTGCGGTAAATGGTATGCTTAACGATGTAACAAAAGCCGCCTGGTTAATGGGCGCGCATTTAGATGTCGCTTACCCTAAAGCTGCTATGCCTGACTACACGCTGGTGCATAACCCGACCGAAGGCATTTTGCAGGATTTTGTTGAATGCTTATGGGATAAAAGACCTGATGCAGCTCCCAGCCATAATGCCCAGCATTTAGTCAGTGCCCTGCGCCAGCGCCAGGCGCAGGGTAAAACCACACAGTGGCTGGTACACAGCCAGGGCGCGATAATTTTTACCCGTGCTTTGCAACAATGCCGGGCACAGGGCATTATGTTGGATAAACACGAAGTGGTAGTGCATGCCGGTGGTGCCAATATGGTTAAATTACGTGACGCTGCACAGGCCGTTGGGGTAAAGATAATTAAAAACCGTGCTAACCCGTTTGATGCTGTGCCGAATGTGGCCGGGGCCAATAACTTAAGCCCCAGTGGCTTATTACGTAGTATTAGTACGTTTTGCTCTGTTATTGGCGGTACGCCATTAACCAGCCCGCATACCTTGCCTTATTTGGGGTTACGCAGCTACCAGCAACAATTACAAAGTACCGGCCGCCCTTTAAAAGCGGCGATGGTAAAGCAGGTGTATAACCTGCGGCTGGCTAAGGTAAAACGCAGCAGCAAACAGCTAATTAACCGTATTACAGGGCGATAAAATGAGCCTGAATATAGTAAACAGAATAATAGGCCGTGGCTTTAAAGGTGGCCCCAATGCGCTTAAGTTTATTCCGCACCGCATAGAGCTGGAGCAGGATGTGTTGGAATTTAGTATTCCGGTGGTTACTGCCAAAAATTTCCCTGTGCACTGGCCATATTCAACCAATGATTTGTTTGAAAAAAGCGAACGGAAGGATATGGGGCAGCCCTATTTATATCTTAACCAGCAAAGCTACTGGTATGGCGGCCCTTTTCTTAAAACTGGCGGCCATCCGCTGGCTTATTTAACACTGAATATCTGGCTAAAGCGGGTAGTACCCGGCCAGGCAATAGAGCGGCATAATCTGGAATTACTAGGCCACTATATTGGTTGGGAATACGATGATTACTATAATGCGCCAGAATATGATGCTGAAACCGGACGGGGGTGGAACACGCAGCGGCGTAACGAACTGCGCTCTCCGCCACTATTAATGCGTAACCGCACCGAAGAAGAATTAGACGAGCTAATGGTTAGGGAAGGTAAGCTAATGCCGGAATATTTCGACATTACTGAAATAGCTAACCAGCGTTGGTTATTATACTTACATCGGCGCAGTCCGCTTGATATTCCTGCAAGACATTATTGCTACCCGCTTACCAGCCAACATTATTTGCAGATCCGTTTTGGCTACCATGATGAATTGGGCTTTTCGCAGTATTGGCAGGCTGATGCGCGCAAGGCTGAGCAGAAAATTATGCAAAGTATGCAGCTGCATTTAGCCGACCGGCTGGGCGATAAACCTGGTGTAATTCTGGAACATGGTTAACGCGAAAGTGGCAGCCGGGCAATGAACCTGAATATACTAAACCGGATGATAGGCTGCGGTTTTAAAGGTGGTCTAATGTATTTAAATTTGTACCGCATCATATAGTGTTTTTTGCAGTCACTACTACAGCATTAACAAGTTGAGAGCTGGTACATCTATAAAGATGTAATAGCTTAGGCTTGATTTTGCTGGTTAATAAGTAAAAACCGCCATAATATACTGCAAATCTACTTAGTTGAACTGCAGTGCTGTGTGCTTGTCTGTTGGCCTGCAATGTAACCGGCTATGCAATCTATTCAGCCTGGCCGTTAAGGAGTAAAGAATGTCCAGCGAAACTATTTTCTGCGCCCGATCATGGTTGTTCAGCTTTTCATTAATGTTATTAACACTTCCGGCTTGTGCTCAGCAAACTTCGCCGCAGCCTGCAACCGGGGCCGTGACCTCTTACGGTGATTGTTCACTGATTGATTTTAAAGATATTGATGGCAGCGAGCTGACCAAAGCCGAGCTACTGGAGCGCATGGACGCCGATTTTGCCGCCAATCTGAATCAAACTGAAAAATGTATGGCAGAAGCAATAAGCAGCGGTGCCGGGCGGATCAGTGCCTCAGGCGCCGGAGCCGGCAGCGTGGCTGATGCCTCTGCAGGTACTAATGAACAGGCCGCACAATCAGCCGGTACTGAACAGACACAACATGCTGATAGTACGAAAGAGCCAGAGACATCACCGTCAAAAACAACTCAGAAAGGCAAAGGGCAGCAAGGTAACTCTGCTGTGTGTGACACGGTAAAACAAGGCCTGGCGGCTGCAACGACCGACGCTGAGAAAAAACATTTCAGCGCTTTGATGACACAATATGGCTGCGAATAATTCAGAATAGCCGTGAATAATTTAGAATAGCTGTGGATAATTTAGAAATGGAGCTGGCAATGCAACCTCGTTCTCTTTTGCAACACTATAAACACTGGCTGGCGGCCGCCTGTGCCCTGATTGCACTGGCGCTTAGTGGCTGTCAGTCAACCCAGACTAATGTCAGCAGCGTAGGCCCTGCTATTGGCGGCCAGGCAAAAGCAGCGGAGTTGGGTAAGACAGAACGCGAGTTTAAGTATCAGTCGGCAATTTATCTGGATGTGGCTGTGCCGGTATTTGACCCGGGTATTCCACTGGATGCCAAAGGCAATATTGATGACAAAAAAGTGGCTGAAGAAGATATCTGGCCACAGGTACGGCGGCTGGAAGCAAACCGCTTTGCCATTGATACCAAAAAAGCACTGGCGGCAACCAAAGTATTTGGTTCGATTAATGTTACTCCGGACGCGTCGGTTTCTGCCGATGTGTATGTACTTGGCAAAATCAATTATTCGGATACCGAAACCGTGCGTATCAGTGTGCGGGTAATGGATGCTACCAATGATATTTGGGGGGAGAAAACCTTTGAACATCAGGTGGGTGAAGCCTTTTACCGCGATGCTTTACGTAAAGATCAAAACCCTTACTCGCCGGTATTTAACGATATTGCCGCTTATGTTTACGATTTGCTGATTAAAAAATCAGAGGCAGATAAAAAGAAAATTCAGCAGGTGTCAGATTTACGCTATGCCGCTATGTATAGCCAGGAAGCCTTTGCACCTTATCTGGTCAGCAAAAGAAAAAGCTTTACCTCACGGCAAACCGTATTCGATCTGAACGGAGCACCGGCAGTAAACGACCCGATGTTGCAACGGGTAAACTTGCTACAGGCAAAAGATGAACAGTTTGTTGACCAACTGCAGGACAGCTATGAAGCCTTTTATGCCGAGTCAGATGAGGCCTATCGCAAATATCAGCGTGAAACCCTGCCGATTGCTGCCGATATCCGCAAGAAAAAAGCAGAACGCACCACCCAGCAATTAGTTGCTGCCGGCAGTGCAGTGCTGGGCATTATGCTGGTGAAAAACTCTAATTCAGCTATTGGTGAAGTTGGTGCCATTGCGGCGGGTGCCGCAGCAATTTACAGCCTTAGCCAGGCGATACAGACAAACCGCGAGCTGAGTGCACAACGTGATGTGCTCAGTGAAATGGGGCAAAGCCTGGATATTAAAGTGACACCGCAGGTGGTGGAACTTAACGAACAGACTATTGAGCTTAAAGGTACAGCTACTGAGCAATACACCCAGTTAAGACAAAAGCTGTTTGAGATTTATCAGTTAGAAGCAACACCAAATCAGCAGTTGTAAATGTGTTTTGAGCTTCGGGCAAGGAGCCGGATGTGGCAGCGTTAGATGATGTAATCAACCAGGATAAACAGTCACAAAAGGCGTTTTATATCAAAGTAATAGCCGGTTTTTTTGCGGTATTACTTTTATTGCTTGTGGTGTGGCTGGCGTTGAACTGGTTTGCTGCTTCGGCCCCGGTTGCCGGTACTGCACCGGGCGCGCCGTTATCTGCAACGTCTGCGCCCGCTGTACCAGAGGTTCAGGACGAGCAAGCCCGTAAGGCTTTACAACAAATGCTGTCAGACACCAATAACCAGGTTAATCAGCTGGCTGCAGATCCGCATCTTTTTGCCTGGCAAAGCGCTACGGTAAATACCTTACAGCAAAATATGCAGCAAGCTTACCGGCTATACGGCCAGCAACTGTACAGTGAAACCGGTACTTTGCTGCGCGATATTCAGCAACAAAGCAGCGCGTTACAGCAAAACTATGTCAAGGCTTATGAAACAGCGTACCAGACAGCCAGTACAGCATTTGCCAATACCGACCTGTCTGCGGCGCAGCTTAACAACAGCCGGGCGCTGGCAGTAAACCCGTTATACCAGCCGGCATTGCAGTTACAGCAGCGGCTGGATGTGGCAACGCAAGTACAGGAACTGTGGCAACAGGTACGGGTAGCGCAGCTGGAAAACAATGTCAGTAAGCAAAAAACATTGCTGGAGAGCATTCGCCGGTTAGATCCGGCCGAGCAACAGGCACAGCAACGTTTGGCCGCGTTAAACCAGCAAGCGCAGCAACAATCATTTGCTGATGTTGTGGCGCAGGCCGTTGCCGCATTGGATCAGGCCGATTACGCCACTGCCCGCCAGGCATTAGCCCGGGCGCGCAGCATTGATAGCAACCGGCCGGAGTTAGTGAGTTTACAGCGCCGGCTCGATAGCGCCGAAAAAGCCGGTGCAGCCGCACAGGCCGAGCAGCAAATTCAGGTGTTTATTGAGGTTGACGAATGGCCGACAGTAAAAATGCTGGCCGAAAATGGCCTGAAATTAAACGCCGATAACCCGGTATTGCAGCAGGCGCTGCAAAACGCTAATCAGATTATTCAGGCCGGGCAGCGGTTGCAGACATTTTTAGCCAGCCCACAACGCCTTAGTGATGCCAATATCCGCCAGCGCGCCAATGAAGCAATAGCGGCAGCCCAGCCGTTAATAACGCAAAGCGACAAGCTGGCACAACAGCTTAACCAGTTACAAAGCTTGCTGCAGGCTCAGGTACAACCGGTGCCGGTGCTGGTAAAAAGTGATGGCCGCACTAACATCCGGGTGCTTGGGGTGGGTAATGTCGGTGAAGTAAAAGAGAAAACCATTAACCTGCTACCAGGCACTTATCAGTTTGAAGGCAGTTGTAAAGGCTATCGTACTGAAATTATCAGTGTTGAAGTTAGCCCGGCTATGCCTGCTGTACAGCTACAATGCAAAACCCGGATCTGAGAGGAATAAGCAGTGAGTCGGATTGATACGTCTATCGCATCAGATAAACGCAAGCGCAAGTGGGTTGTGCTCAGCAGTATTGTGCTGCTGGCTCTGGTTATGGCCAGCTATCTGGCCTGGCTGTTTTTATTAAAAGGTTTTACCGTCACCGTATTGCCGGCTGAAGCCGCGCACACCCAGCGTTTTGCAGTGGTGTCGGGCAGTGGCTTTTTTATCGAAAATAAACTCTATATGTTGGGCTCGCGTGCAGAAATTGTAGTCAGCGCCGATAAGTTTGAGCCATTACAACGTTTGGTGCTAAGCAGTGAACAAAGCAACCTGGCTGTTACGCTGCAGCCAATGCCAGCCAGTATTAAACTGGATACAGTGCCTGAAGTGGCGGATATCAGCTGGACAGTCAATGGCCAGCTACACAGCCAGGGGCCAAAGCTGGCAGACCGTTTTGCACCGGGTGAGTATCAAATCAGTGCCGAACAGCCGTTTTTTCAGCCGCAAAGCCTGACACTGACAACTGCTATTGCCGATGAGATTGCGCAAACCCTGACACTAACACCGGTACAGGGCGAGCTGACACTGGCTTCGCGCCCGGCAGGGGCAAGCGTTACAGTAAATGGCCAGGCTGTCGGTAAAACGCCATTAATTTTACCGCAAAATGGCGGCAGCTATCAGGTACAGGTTAACCTGGAAGGCTACGAGCCGGTGCAGGATACTATCGACATAACTTACCGCCAGCCCAAAGCGGCACGGGATTATTTTTTACAGCCGCTGCAGGCTGTACTCACCATAACCACCACGCCACAAGACGGCGTGCTGCTTTTAAATGGTAAACCGGCCAGCAGCCCGGCCAGTATTGATGCCGGTAAAGCTTATACCGTGCGCTATGAAAAGGCCGGTTACCTGGCGCAGTCGCAAAGCGTTACGCTAAAACCGGCAGAGCAGCGTACACTGAATTTTGAGCTGAAAGCAGAAATGGGCCAGGTCCGTTTTAGTGCTAACCACACGGCCGATGTACTGATTAATGGCAAGATGGTGGGGCAAACCCCGTTAACTCTGACGTTGCAGGCATTAGCGCAGAATGTTGAATTTCGTAAAAACGGTTATCGTACCGTCAGCCGCACTGTTACGCCCAGTCAGCGGCAAACGCAAACCGTACAAGCCGACATGCTGACAGAATTCGACGCCCGTCGCCGTGAAGGTAAACCGTTGTTTGCCCAAACACTGGGCATTAATCTTATTGAAGTACAACTTAAAGCTTTTACCATGGGGTCACCGGCCAATGAGGCAGACCGGGGCCGCAATGAGCACCCGCTTAATGTTAATTTCAGCCGTAATATCTGGGTGTCGGCCCATGAGATCACTGAAGCTCAGTATGGCGCTTTTAAAGGTCAAACCGGTGGCTCGGCGCTGCCGGTAACCCAGGTATCCTGGCTGGACGCCGTTAAATTCAGCAACTGGTTAAGCGTGCAGGAAGGGCTGGCACCATTTTATAACCTGCAAGGCGACAGGGTGGTTGGCATTAACGCCGATAGCCCCGGTTACCGGCTGCTAACAGAAGCCGAATGGGAGTTTATTGCCAAGCACAACCGGCGTGCTGCCAGAACCACCTATGTGTGGGGCAACGAAGATCGGCTGCGTGATAAGCAGGGTAATTTTGCCGATAAATCGGTACAAGGACAACAAACTTTCTTTTTCCGCGATTATAACGACGGCTTTGCCGGTAAAGCGCCGGTAGGCAGTTTCCGTGCTGACCGGGCGGGTTTTTATGATCTGGATGGCAATGTGCGCGAATGGGTGCATGATGCTTATGCGGTAACCGCGCCCGATACGACAAAACAGTATACTGATTATCGCGGCGCCAGCGGCGGGCAGGGGCATGTGATTAAGGGGGCGTCGTATAAATCTGGCCGCTTAAAAGAGCTCAGAGCCAGTATCCGTAACGAAGGTAACGGGCCGCAAGACGATGTTGGCTTTCGGATTGCCCGCTATCAATAGTATCAATAGCAGGAGTTAACTATGAAAAAACGCATCATACTGGCCCTGGTGCTACTGGCTGTAGCAGGATCTGCGGCGGCTTATTTTGTATCACTGGATGCGCCACAGGATTTCCCTATTAATATCTGACGAGCGGAGCAGCACATTTATGCGTAACAAAGATTCTGCCGCCATGAACCCCGGCATTATTACCAGTGTGTTGGTGCTGGCGGGTTGTTTTACTCTGGTGCATTTGTTTTATGAAGGCATAGTGCGGCCAACCGCAGCCGCAATTCTGGCTGCCGAGGGCAGTAGTGGTTTGTTTTCTGTCTGGGTTATTGTAAAAGACATGGAGCAGCAGGTGTGTTTTTCGTTGCTGCTGTTTTGTTTGTTTCTGATGGGCTACAAGTTATGGCGGCTGCTAGATGAAGAAACCCTGTATACCCGTGATTTTCTGCGGGACTATGACAAAAGCCTGCCGCTGGACGTAGAGCTGGCACTGTCAGAGTTGGAGGCGTCGTCTTACAAAGATAACCCGGCCATGGCAACCTGGATCAATTGTATCCGGCGTTTTAAAAACACCCGTAATGTGCAGCATGCTGCCGACGCTATTGAGTCCTCTGTAGAAAGCCTGGCGGCACAACTGGAAAGCGGTAACAGTATGGTGCGTTATATTATCTGGGCCATTCCCAGTATTGGCTTTGTTGGTACTGTGCGTGGTATTGGCCAGGCATTGGCACAGGCAGATAAAGCCCTGGCCGGCGACATCGCCGGTATGACAGCCTCGCTGGGGGTTGCCTTTAACTCAACACTGGTAGCGTTATTTATTTCACTGATTTTAATGTATTTTATGCACATTCTTAATGGCAGGCAGGATACCATGGTGTTAAATACACAACAGTCCTGTGAGAAACACCTGTTAGCGCATTTACATAACTGATTAGCACGTTATGAGACTAAAACGGCGCGCTGAAGATGGTTTTAATATGTCATTTCTGGATGTGATGGCATGCGGGCTGGGCGCGGTTATTCTGATTTTAATTCTGGTCGATTTTAACGCCTTTGTGCCAGAACCCACCGACGAAACCAATAAGCTGCAGCAGGAGCTAAACGCTGCCCAGCAGCAACGCGAGCAACTGCAAAAATCGATTGATGAGCTAAACGACAAAATTGCACTGGAATCGGCCAGCCAGCAGGATGTTAAGCTGTCGCAAAGCGATACCAGCAGCGACCAAAGTAAACTGCTGCAACAAATTTCCACTGAACTGGCGGTAGTAGCCGATCTGGAAAAACAACTGGCCGCCATCGCCCGCTTGCCGGTACCGGATGCCAATGTGCAGCTACGCGGCAGCGGCCAGCAAAATTATATTACCGGGCTGAAGGTAGAGGGCCAGGAAATTGGTATTTTGCTGGACAAATCAGCGTCGATGATGGGCGAAAACCTGCTTGAAGTGCTGCGCTATATGGCGCTGCCCGATAACCAGAAGCTGGCGCTGCCCAAATGGCAGCGTAGCAGGCGTGCAGCACAGTGGCTGCTGGCCCGTTTGCCAAAGAACGCCAAAGTAACCGTAGTGGCTTTTTCTGAAGACGCCATTATGTTAGGCCAACGCCCGGCCAGTTCTGCCCAGGTATCTGACTCAATGAACGCTATAGTGCGTGATATTGGCAAACTGGTGCCCAGCGGTGGTACTAATTTGCAAATTGGCCTGCAAAAACTGCGCGAGTTGCACCCCAATGTCACTGATGTGTATTTAATTACTGATGGCTTACCGACACTGGGTGACGGCCTTGGTGTGCGTTGTCGCGGTTTGCTAACCAGTAAAAAGTCAATTTCGTCGCAGTGCCGGCAGGAACTGTTGGTTGAAACCGTTAAACGTGCTGGCCAGGGGCTGCGGATGAATGTGATTTTGCTGCCAATAGATGGTGATCCTTATGCGTCGGCCATTTACTGGAGCTGGTCGCAGGTAACGCAGGGTACCTTTTTAGCGCCGGCTAAGGAGTGGCCATAATGGCAGCAAGAGCACGCAGAATAAAACGGCCGCCGGTGGAAATTTTTACCCTGTCGTTTCTTGATATTATCTCCTGTGCTTTTGGCGCTGTGGTATTGCTGGTGTTGCTGGCGAAAAATGGTGAAAGCGAAACTGAACTGGGGCCGGACAATTTAAGCACTATGGTTGAGCAGGTATTAGCAGCGCAGCTTAACGTTGAGCTGTTAAAAGGCGCGGTGTCAGATAAACAGCAGCAGCTTGCTGCTGCTCAGGCCCGTTCTGCTTCTGTGACAGAGCAGCTGAAATCGCTGGAGTCTTCGATTCCCCGCGCCCAGCAGACGTTACAGCAATTGCAGGATCAGGCCAGCTCGTTGCGTAATGAACTGCGCCAGGCCACAGCAATGCTGAATGTGCCCAAATCTACCGATAAACCGTCAGACGAAGTGGGCGGCATTCCAACCGATGCCGATTATGTGATCTTTGTTATTGATAATTCAGGCTCAATGGTGGCAGGCAATAAATGGCAGCAGGTGATTAATGTAGTGAATGATATTTTAGTGAATCACCCGCAAATGAAAGGCTTTCAGGTAATGGCCGCCGATGGCACCTTTTTATACCCCGGCCAGGAAGGCCAGTGGCTGAGTGACTCAACCAGCATGCGCCAGCGTGCCATGGACCGGATGAAACGCTTTACCGGCGGCGGCAGTGCGCCTGAGGTGGGCATTTTACGTGCGCTGGACTTGTACAGCAAAACAAAAGGCAAAGTTAGCCTGTATGTATTTGGCGATGATTATCGCTCCTCCAGCCTGGATGCCATTGTCGGCACTATTACCGGCAAAAATGCCGACCCGGCCGGTAATCCGCGTTTTCGTATTCATGGTATCGGTTTTTACCGGCCCGTTGGTGGTGACGCTGCACAATTTGCCGCTTTTATGCAGGCGGTGGCTAAGCGTAACCGCGGTGCTTTTGTCGGCCTGGCATTTTAGTTATACCGGCGCACCAAAAATTCTTTTAAAAAAATTTTAGTTCTGCAACACCGCCGTCGCTTTAACTCTGTGAGCATCAATCACAGGAGATTTCACGATGGCTTTATCAATTCAATCTAATGCAGCGTCAAAATCGATCCAAAACCAACTGAGTCGTACTAACAACGATTTATCGGTAGCGTTACAGCGTTTAGGCTCTGGTTTTAAAATTAACTCTGCTAAAGATGACGCAGCCGGTTTACAAATTGCCAACCGCTTAAATGCGCAGGTACGTGGCCAGGAAGCGGCTATCTATAACGCTAACAATGCTAACTCTATGCTGCAAACCGCTGAAGGCGCGTTTGAAGAGATGACTAACATTGCTTACCGTATGAAAGAGCTGGCAACGCAAGGCGCCAACGGCACGAATAACACTTCTGAATATACTGCAATGGGTGCAGAGTTTGATGCACTGTCTGCCGAACTAACCAATATTATGTCCAATACATCTTACGGTTCAGGCACTACTTTATTAGATGCTGCCGGTAAGTTCGGTGCTGGCCCTGTAACTCTCCAGATTGGCTCTACTGCTGCTGAAACTTTAGATGTGGACATTTCAGCTGAGCTAGGCGATGTAGATACCGCTTTAGGCGCTCTGACCGGTCTGGCTGATCAGGCCGACTCAGTTGCTAGTATGGCCGAGATTGATACACTGATCGATAATATCGGTGCTGCCCGTGCCAACCTGGGTGCGACTATGAACCGTCTGGATCATACTATCAATAACCTGACTAACATGGTTGAAAACACTCAGGCTTCTGCTTCTCAGCTGATGGATGCAGATTTCGCCAAAGAAACCTCAAATATGACCAAACAGCAGTTACTGATGAACTCAGGTATTTCTGTACTGAGCGCGTCTAACAGCACAACACAAATGATTGGTTCACTGCTGCGTTAATACGCTGCCAGGGTAACAATAGTGTTATAACCCTGCCGGCTTTAGCTGGCAGGGTATTTTTCAGGCAATAGTTGGTGGCAGAAGGTATACATTATGGCGTCTTATTTAAGTATTGATCCCCAGACTCTGGCGAGCCAGTACACCCAAATTGACCGTGCCGGTAAAGATAATTTACTGTCGGCTAAGTCAAAACAGTTTACCGCCCAGCTTAATGCCATTAAAAAATTACAAACCTCTATGGGTAGCTTCTTAACCCAGCTGAAAGATTTCCGTAAAGCTGACAGCAGCCTGCTGGCCAATACTGCCAGTAGCAGCAGCGAGTCGACTTTAGCTGTTAAAGCCAGTGGTAAAGCGGTGGCAGGCAGTTACGATATTTTTGTGCAGCAACTGGCACAAAACCATCAGTTAGCGATGTCATTTGATCCCACAGCCGCGCTGGCAACAGATGGTGAGTTTACTATTGATTTGGGCGGCAGCAGTTTTTCTGTCGATATGGCCGGGTTACCTGCCAATGCCAAGCTGGCTGATCTGGCCAAAGCAATTAACAGCCATGCCGATAACCCCGGCGTCAGTGCTACGTTAATGCGCAGCGGCAATGAAACCTTTTTAGTGATCTCAAGCAATGAAAGTGGCGCAGCCAATGAGCTGACACTGAGCTTTACCGCCGGTGCAGATGCAGCCGGTGCCGATATTACGGCGGCCCTGGCGGCAAAACAGGAATTAAAAAAAGCTCAGGACGCGATAGTGCGTTTAGGTAGCGACAGTGCTATTAGCGTTACCAGCGCCAGCAACAGCTTAACCGATGTGATTGAAGGTGTAACTATTGATTTAGTTAAAGCACAGGCAGCCGGTGACAGCCCGGTAAATATTAAAATCGGCCAGGATCAGCAGGCGATTAAAGATAACCTGCAAAAGTTTATTGATGGTTACAATGGCATTGTCAGCAGTATTACCGGGGACTCCAACCTGAAGAATGACAGTATGGCGCGCAGCATACAAAGCCAGTTCCGTGCGGCTTTTCAGGGTGAGATTGACGGCAAAACACTATATAGCGTGGGTCTGGAATTTGACCGCAACGGTAAGCTGAGTATTAACAGCGGCCGGTTTGAAAAAGCGCTGGCAGATGATCCGGCAGCACTGGAAGCCATGCTAACCTCGGATACCGGAGTGCTGGCCAAGCTGGAAAAAACAGTAGAACCCTACAGCAAAAGTTATGGTGGTTTACTGGGTGATAAGCAAAAAACGCTGCAGGCCAGCCTGGATTTAATCACCGAAAAACAAAAGCGGCATGATTATTCCATGGAACTAACCTACAAGCGCTATCTGAGTCAGTTTACCCAGATGCAAATTACCATAGCGCAGCTTGAAAGCTCTATGGGTCAGTTTTAACTAGTGAGAGACAGCTTATGTTAGATTTTGGCAATGGTTATCAGGCTTATAAAAGTACGGCAGTAGAGGGTAAAGCTGCCGGGGCTGATATTCACAAGCTGGTGCTGATGTTATTTGATGGTTTTCTTGATGAACTGTCGCGCACCGAGGGCCATATTCAGGCGAAACGTTTTGATAAAAAAGCCGCCGGCATTGAGCGCATGCTAAAAATTCTGGGTGGGCTGGATGCGTCGCTGGACCAGCAAAACGGTGGTGAAGTGGCAGCCAATATGCAAAAACTGTATCAGCACTGCGGCCAGGCATTGCTTAACGCCAGCCTGAAAAACGATTTAACTTCACTGGATACCGTGCGGGTGATTATGACCAACCTGCAAGAAGGCTGGCAAGGGCTGGCACAAACTGCAGCCTGACAGATACCCGTCATCCTTGAAGCTGCAGCGGTGTTGGCTGTGCCCGCTCGCCCCTATCACATAGTATTCCTATGCTGATGGGGATGCGCTCACTTGCCGCCTACCTGCATCTTCAATGATTTTGGGTATATACCCCTATACTCCGGTATGGCTTACCTACCTTAATAACCTGAAAAACCGCTGCTTTGGCTGCGGTTTTTTTTCGCCAGGCTTTAACCGGAAGCTAGCGGCAAGCGGTATTGGCTTGCTTCCGATCAGCGGAAGTATTACTTCCGCTTTTTATCTAATCTATCTTAAAAATACTTATAAATCATTGGTTTGAATTGTGGCCTGACAGTTGCTAAATCATTCTGCTTAGCGAAGTTGAACAGGGGCTGAATGTGCCGTTAAACCACTTACAGGCAGTTGATATGGCAAAGCAGCTGTTACAGCTGCAGCAGAACTTACTGCTGGCAGCAAAGGCACAGAATTGGCCGTTGTTGCGCAACGTGGATCGCCAGTTAATGGCGTTGCTCCGGCAGTTAGATCTTGCCGGTGCCCGTGGGCAATTTTCAACCCAGCTTAGCGCACTGCAGCAGAGCTACCAGCAGGTGGTAACGCTGGCTAAAGATGAAATGCACCGCACTGAGACGCAGATGAAGCAATTTAATCAAAACCGGCCGGGTGTGCTGGCTTATAAACAAACCATTGAAGGTGAAGGGCTATGAGCCAGTTACAGGTAGGTCAGCCAATTGCTAACAGCAGCGGTGTGACTGCCGGGGTGCTGCCAAACCACAGCTCTGCCGGGAGCGCTGCAGAGAGCACTGACAGCTTAGTGTTTATGTTAAACCAGCCAGACACCGCAGCATCTTCTGGCCGTTATACAGAGCTATTGGCACAGTTGTCTGAGGCCGGTACTGGCGGCAATGTAAATAGCACTTTAACAGACACTCTGCCTGGGCAGGCTGATTTGCAATTGGCAGCGCCTGAACCCCAGCCTGATATCAGTGCACTGACAGAAATAACACAGGTAAACCTGATAACGGCAGCGATAGCGGAAACCGGTGTTTTACCTGCAGGGGCCGCTGTAGCTGGTAGTAGCACCAAAACGGATAATAGCGGCAGCACAACTGACGCTGTGCAACTGCCAGGCGATGGCGCAGAAATATCAATAGACCCTTTGCTGCTGTCTGCACTTAATTTTTTGCCTTTGCCAGCAGTAAACCCGTTGCGTACAGAGAGCATGCCGCAAAGCAGTACAGGGTTATCAGGTTTTACTGGCATAGACTATAACGCAGCATTGCTAAACAGCAGCGCTTACAGCACTACAAAAGATTTGCCGCTGGCGGGCACAAACACGGCTTTGCCTGTTACGCCAATGTCTTTGCAGCATTTTATCCGCCAGGCTACAGAGCTGGTACGCCCGCTTAGCAGTGACACTGCTGCAGTTAGCGGCATAACAGCCGCGCAGATATCTGCCAGCACAGCATCAGCAGAGCCAGCGTTTCAGTGGAAGGCTGATCAATTGGGTTTGCAAAGCAGCCAGTGGGGCCAAAAGCTGGTGTATTTATTGTCCGACAAAATTAATTTACAACTGGGCCAGCAAATACAGCGGGCTCAAATCCGGCTGGACCCGCCACAACTGGGGTTAATTGAACTGAGTGTCAGTGTTGATGGCGACCGCACTACGGTGCAGCTATATGCCAGCAATAATCAGATGCGTGACGCTATGCAACAAAACCTGGATCAGCTGCGCCAGCAACTGGCTCAGCGGCTGGGCAGTGAACAACTGCTTGATATAGATGTACGCCAGCAATCACAGCAGCAGGCAGGGCAGCAACATGCTGAGCCTGAGCCTATTGCTGCCCATTTTGCCGACGACGTGACAGAGCTAAGCAGCTCAGCGTCAGCGCAGCTAACCACTGGCTGGCTTAACCGGCTGGTATAGGAGAACAGTAAGACATGAAAGCTTTAGTGTTAGTGATTGCAGCAGTGTTACTGCTGGCCGTTGGTGGTGGTGCAGCTTATTTTTGGTTTGGCCAGCAGCAAAGCCAGGTTGCGGAGCAAAGCAAGCCACTGTTTTATCCGCTGGACCGCTTTGTTATCAGCGTTGACCATGCACAACATTCGCGTTATCTGGTGTTGGAGCTGACACTGCTCAGCCACGACAGCCAGGTAATGGCACAACTGCCTGATGCTTCGCCGTTACTGCGTAATACGCTGGTGGCGCATTTTAGCAATATCAGCCATGGCGATGCGAAAGATGCCTTTAAGGATATTCCTCAGGTGCAAGGCACATTACTGGATAAGTTTAACCAGACCCTGCGCCAGAACAAGTTCAGTTATCAGATTGAACAGGTACTGGTTACTAACGTGTTTATTCAGTAAGGCCGTTTTATGCTGGCTACAACCCAATGGTCTGATCCGGAACAACCGAGCAGTTTTAAGTTCAGCCCGGCGCAGGAAAGTGCTTTGCTGAACCGTTACGGCTATCTGGTAAAACGGGCGGCGGCACATTTACGCAGCCTGGTTGGCAGTATGGTAGATAAAGACGACTTACAACAAATTGGTCTGATGGGCCTGCTAAGTGCGCTGCGCCGCTATGGCCGTGATGTAGACGAACAGTTTGAGTCTTATGCCTTTAAGCGTGTCCGGGGTGCCATGCTGGATGAATTTCGCCGCATCGACTGGCGGCCACGGCAATTACGCCAGCAGTCGCATCAGTTACGGGATAAAAGCCGTGAACTTACCCGGCAACTGGGCCGTGTACCCACTGATGACGAGCTGTGTGAGGCGCTGGACATTGATCAAAAAACCTTGCTTGAACTGCAGTATGTCGGCCAGGCAGAGGCGATGGAAAGCCTGGATTTATTGCTGGAGCAACAGGCTGAGGCCCAGCTTGGCAGCAGCAGTTTAAGCCAGTTCGAACTTAAGCTGTCACTGACAAAGGCGATGGCATCATTGCCTGAGCGCAATAAATTGTTGCTACAGCTGTATTACACCCATGAGTTAAATATGAAAGAGATTGCACTGGTACTGGAATTAACCGAGTCCAGGGTTTGCCAGTTACATAAGCAATCGGTGGAAATGCTCAGCAAAAAGCTGGCGCAATGGTAAAGGTACAGGAAGCAGAACAATGCAAAAAATAGTAGGTTTTATTATCGTACTGGGCGCCGTTGTCGGTGGTTATATGTTTGCCGGCGGCAATGTGGCAACATTGTGGCAACCTGCTGAGTTTCTTATTATTTTTGGTGCCGGTTTCGGTGCTCTGGTAGTGGGTAATTCCGGCTATGTGTTAAAAGAAATGTGGTCGCAGCTGAAGTCGCAGTTTATCAAACACAAAGACAGCAGTGCCTTGTACCGCGAGCTGCTGTTATTAATGTACTCGTTGTTGGATCTGGCCAAAAGCAAAGGCTTACGCGAACTGGACGAGCATGTTGAAAACCCGCAAACCAGCTCAGTCTTTCTCGCCTATCCACTGGTGCTGGAACATGAAGCACTGGTGGTGTTTGTCTGCGACAACCTGCGTCTGATGAGCATGGGTAAGTTAAACGCCCATGACTTTGACAGCCTGCTGGAGCAGGAAATTTATACCATTGAACAGCAAAAGTTAAAGCCTTCTGCAGCCATGGCAACCATTGCTGAGGCTATGCCCGGCTTTGGCATTCTGGCTGCGGTGGGGGGCATAATTATTACCATGCAGCATCTGGACGGCCCGCTAAGCAATATTGGTTATCACGTTGCGGCTGCACTGGTGGGTACCTTTATTGGTATTTTTGGCTGCTATTGTCTGATGGCCCCGTTAAGTTCTGCTATGGAGCAATACGTTAAAAAGCAGGTTGCTCTGCTTGAATGTGTGCGCGCTATTTTGGTGGCACATGCCAAAGGCCATGTGGCGATAGTAGCGACCGACTCTGGCCGTCGCATGATTAACGAAGAGCAGAAGCCATCGTTTACCACGATGGAACAATGGATTAACGATAAGGCCGCCTGATGAACAGCTCCAGCTCGCCGGTTATTATTAAGCGCAGTCAGCGCAGCTCTGCCAAAGCCAAATCTGGCGGCGCCTGGAAAGTGGCCTTTGCCGATTTTACGCTGGCGATGATGGCGTTCTTTATGGTGTTGTGGATTTTAGAAGTCTCCAATATGAAAGAGCGCGCTGAAATTGCCAACTATATGCGCACCCACTCTATTTTCGAAGGTAGCCCTGCGCCGTTTGAACCCGGTAATAGCCCGTTTCCGGTTGATTTAGGCGGCACGCCCTCGGTAATTGATCAGAATTCTGCCAACACCTTACCGCCGGATAACCCCTTGCCTGGCATGTCAGAATATCTGCAGGTGCCCTCAGGTGACGACAGGCCACTGGCAGGTAAGGGCGATAAGCTGAATTCACTGATTGATGGCCAGTTCGACAGCCCGGCTGAACTGAGTTTGTTGTTGCAGGCCTTTGAACAGCTGGCCGCTGAACTGATGGCGCAGGAGCATATCCAGCTGGACGTAGTACCATCGGGCTTGCGGGTTATTATCCGCGACAACAAAAAGCAGCAAATGTTTATCCGCGGCCAAATGCGTATGACACCGTTTTTTGAGGATTTATTGCTTAGCCTGGGGCCGGTGTTTAAAAAAGTACAAAACAAACTGATTATTTCCGGCCACACTGACAGCACAGCTTTTAGTGGCAGCCAGTACAGTAACTGGGAGTTATCCGGCGACCGCGCTTTACAGGCCCGCCAGGTATTGGTTGCCGGTGGCATGCCGGTTGGCCGCGTAGCTCAGGTGGCTGCATTTTCGGCTACCCGGCCGCTAAACGAGCAGGACAGTGGCGACAGCGCTAACCGGCGCATTGAATTACTGATCTTAACCAGTGCCGCCGAAGCGGAACTCAACCAGCTGTTTTCGCCCGATAACCAGAACAATCCCGTACAGCAGGCCGCACAGGAAGCACAGCGTAATCAGCCAGTTGGCCGTTCAGGAGTGAGGGTAGAAGATGGTAGCAACTAAGCCTGATGTGTCGCGCAAGTATTTGCGCTGGTACTTTAGTTCGGCAAGTCAACCCCATGAAACTCAGACTAAAGGCATAGCGGTAAAGTTGTGGCAAAGCGGCCTGTTTGGCAGCCAGATATGCCAGGCCGTGGTAAAAGACATCAGCCTGGGTGGCGCCGGCTTACTGGCGCCGCTGACAAAAACGGTACCGGATATCGTTATGGTTGAATATGACAACCAGTTCAAAATTAAAGCTGAGGTGGTGTATCGCCGCCAGGTTAGCGACAAACTGGTGTTTCTGGGTATCAGCTGGCTGGACGCTAAGCGCGAACAGCGGCTGAATTTACTGCGCCGCTTAAGTAAAAAAGCCTACCGGGCATCACGCGATGCCAAAGCCACGGATAACGTAACTGCAGATGAATAAGATGAAAACCCCTACTTTGCTGATCCCGGCTGACCAGGCCGCCCATTGCCAGCCTTTTGCATTGACACTGGATCAGCGCCGCTTCAGCGCGGCCAGTAAACAGGCGAAACAGCGCTTAGCGGATCTGGCACAGGCGGTAGAGACAGAACTGAGCAAATTGCTGACCGATGTCGAATTTAATATTGAACTGACCTTATGCCAGGGCACGGCACTGGACAGTTGGCTGGCAGAGCCGGGGCGGCTGTTATTACAGTGTCCGGTGCTGGTGCCAACCGATACCAACTGTTATCTGGCACTGGATTATACCAGCGTACATCATCTGGCTGATTTATCGCTTGGCGGCCAGCTTAGCAAAGTGCTGCCCGGTGAAGAAAAAACCGAGCTAAGCGCTTCAGAGCTACGCATATGCAGCCGCATTGCCCAGCGCCAGCTACAGGCCATGCAACAGCTGTTGTTTAAAGAGCAATCAGCATTACCGGCCAGTGCAGTAAAGCAGCAAATGGAACCGGCCCGGTTTCAGTACCTGCCATTGAAGGTACGGCTGTTGCTTGGCAGTGATGTGATTAGCTGGTTTTTGTGGCTGCCACTGGAGTTTTTTATTGCACCGCAATATCACAGTGCAGTCAGTGCCAGTGCGGTAGATATATCGCACTGGCCGCAGGTGCCGGTGCAGTGCCGGGTTGAAATGGTGCGCAAAAAAGTCAGCCTGCGCCAGTTACAGGCCTGTCTGGATGGTGCTGTGCTACCAATTGAGTTTGGCAGTGCTATGACATTACAGCTTAACCAGACAGCATTATTTCTGGGCAAAGTGGCAGAAGAAGCCAACAGCCTGGTATTCCAGATTACTGATATCGTTAATAAAGAGAAACAAGCATGAACGAAAACCTGAATCACAGCAAAGGTCTGGATGCGGCTTTGGCCGGGCTGGATATGATGGAGATGGACGATATCTTCGAGCAGGGTACTGACAGTGCCGGTACCACAGGCGATGGTTTGTCGATGTTTCGTGATGTGCCGCTCACTGTCACATTAGAAGTGGCCAGTGCCGAAGTTACGCTGGGCGAGCTTAGCCGGGCCAGTGTCGGCGATGTGCTGCCGCTGGATAAAGCCGTAGGCGAAGCGCTGGATGTAAAAGTAAATGGTGTGTTGTTTGCCAAAGCTGAGGTGGTGATGGTTGATGGCAAATATGGCCTTAAGTTTGTTAACCGCAAGGCGGCACCTGAGTATCATGAGTAAGCCGCTGTTGACCTTGTTGTTGCTGCTGGCAGCTATGCTGCTAAGCGGTACAGCAATGGCAAATGACTTAACGCTGCTATCAGTGCGTGATGCAGATGGCGGCCAGGATTACAGCGTAAAGCTGCAAATTGTGCTGCTGATGACAGCACTAAGTCTGATCCCCGGTATGCTGATGGTACTCACCTCGTTTACCCGTATTGTGATCGTACTGGCCATATTGCGCCAGGCGCTGGGGTTGCAACAAAGCCCGCCGAACCGTGTGCTGATTGGCATTTCTTTGATGCTGACACTGCTGATTATGCGCCCGGTGTGGCAGGACGTTTATCAAAATGCCTTTAAACCCTACCAGGCCGAAGAGATGACGCTTGAGCAAGCCCTGGCACGTGCAGAACAACCATTACGGCAGTTTATGCTGGCACAAACACGTGAAAATGAACTGCATCAGGTGCTGTTAATTGCCAAAGAGCCTACCACTATGGCTGCGGCAGATGTGCCGTTGGAAGTATTGATGCCGGCCTTTGTGCTCAGTGAGCTGACGACGGCGTTTCAGATAGGCTTTATGTTGTTTATTCCGTTTCTGATTATCGATCTGGTGGTGGCCAGTGTGCTGATGTCGATGGGTATGATGATGTTGTCACCGCTTATTATCAGCCTGCCGTTTAAGTTAATGATTTTTGTGCTGGCAGATGGCTGGTCTATGGTGGCCGGTACTTTAGCGGCCACGTTCGGAGCGGCACCATGACGGGAGCCAGACTATGAGTCCGGAACAGGCTACAGAGCTTATTGCTCAGGCAGTGTATACCATCATTCAGATGCTGCTGGTGCTGATAGTACCGGGGCTTATTCTGGGTATTGTGGTTGCAGTGTTTCAGGCGGCTACGTCTATTCAGGAGCAAACACTGACATTTTTACCGCGTATGTTGCTAACGCTGTTAATGGTGGTATTTGCCGGCCACTGGCTGATTAAAACCCTGCTGACATGGTTTGCTAACCTGACCCAGATTATCCCCGGAGTATTCGGGTGAATTCGTTAATTTCGCTGACAAGTGGCGAACTGATGAGCTGGATTGGCGCCGTGTGGTGGCCTTTTGTCCGCTTATCAGCGTTGTTGTGGGCGATGCCGGTATTTGACAACCCTGCCGTTACGCCACGTGCGCGTATTTTGCTGGCGATGTTTTTAAGCTTTCTGGTTGGCCCCACGTTACCCGCAATGCCGCAGGTTGACCCGTTTTCGCTGGATGCAGCGGTTATGACCTTCGAGCAAATTGGCTTTGGCATTATGATGGGGCTGGCAGTACGTATTTTGTTTGAAGTGCTGGCCCTGACCGGGCTGATGCTGTCGATGCAGATGGGCTTGTCGATGGCGATGATGATGGACCCCGGCAGCGGTGATTCTACCTCTTTGCTGGGGCATTTATTTTGGGTGATGTCGGCCCTGCTGTTTTTTTCTTTAAATGGCCATTTACTGACGCTGGCGGTGCTGGTTGACAGTTTTACCCTGTGGCCGGTGGGCGCCAGCCTGTATCAGCTGAATATTACCGTGTTGCTGCAATTGTTTGGCTGGATGTTCGGTGCCGCTTTGCTGGTAGCCTTACCTGCGGTAATTGCTATGCTGCTGGTTAACCTGACCTTTGGTGTAGCGACACGTTCTGCGCCATCGTTAAATCTGTTTGTATTGGGTTTTCCAATGACACTGCTGCTGGGGTTTGTTTGTGTATTTTTAACCTTAAGCCAAACCGGTGTGCAGTTTTCTGCGCTGACCAGCCATGTGTTGGGTAGCATGCGTTTGCTGATGGAGTAAGCCATGAGTGAACAAAACAGCGCGCAGGAAAAAACCGAACAACCCACCGAGAAACGGCTGAAAAAAGCCCGTAAAGATGGCCAGGTTGCACGCTCAAAAGAGTTGAACACTGCTGTGCTGTTAATGCTGGGTGTTGCGGGCTTACTGTGGTTTGCTCAGTTATTGTTTACGCTGTTTATGCAGTTAATGCACAACAGCATGCAGCTGAATAAGGAAATGCTGGCGAATAATAAACTGATGCCTCTGGCAATAGGCCAGGCATTTTTAGAGATGCTTGGTGCACTGATGCCGTTTTTGCTGCTGTTGTTTCTGGCGATGTGGATTATTGGTGCCATGCCCGGTGGTTTTATATTTTCCGGCAGCCTGCTCGGGCCTAAGTTTAATAAGTTAAACCCGCTAACCGGTTTGGCGCGCATGTTCAGCCTGAACGCCCTGGTTGAGCTGGCCAAATCAATCATTAAAGTGCTGTTATTGGGTGGGTGTTTGTATGGCTTTCTCAGCCAGTTATGGACCCGCCTGCTGTTTTTGCAACGATTGGATCTGACAACCGCGTTGCAGGAAGGATTTGGCCTGTTGTCACTGAGCCTGATGATCACGGTAACCTTGTTACTGTTAGTCGCAGCGATAGATGTACCCTATCAGCAGTACACTATTTCTTCCAAGATCAAGATGACCAAACAGGAAGTAAAAGAAGAGCGTAAATCCTCAGACGGCAGCCCGGAGATCAAAGGCCGGATCCGGCAGATCCAGTTTCAGATGGCCAACCGGCGCATTGAAGAGCGGGTGCCCAAAGCAGATGTGATTGTAATGAACCCAACCCACTATGCTGTGGCCATCCGCTATAGCGAAAAAGATGCCAGAGCGCCTTATGTGGTAGCCAAAGGCATAGACGAAATGGCGCTGCGGATCAAAGCGGTAGGCCAGCGTCATCAGATAGAAGTGCTAGAAGTGCCGGTGCTGGCGCGGGCTATTTATTATTCTACCCGCGTGGATCAGGAAGTGCCTAAAGGCCTGTATACGGCGATAGCCTATGTACTGACCTACGTGATGCAGTTAAAAGCCTATAAACATGGCCGTGGCCAGCAACCGGCACCGCTGCCGGCGCTGGATATTCCGAAATCGTTGTTAGACAAAGCTAATGTCAGAGGTAGTTAAACAGTGAACTGGCGTACTCTTACCCAACCTTATACCGCTATTCCCATATTACTGCTGGCCATTCTGGCGATGGTGGTACTACCGTTACCGGCCTGGATGCTGGACGCGCTGTTTACCTTCAATATAGTGCTGTCGGTCATAGTGCTGCTGGTAGCCGTTTCAAGTAAAAAACCATTGGATTTTTCGGTATTTCCTACCGTGCTGCTGGTGGCAACGCTGATGCGGTTAACGCTGAACATTGCTTCTACCCGGGTAGTATTGTTGCACGGCCATGAAGGCTCAGATGTTGCCGGCCGGGTGATCCAGGCCTTTGGTGAGGTAGTGATTGGCGGCAACTATGTTGTTGGTATGGTGGTATTTATTATTCTGATGGTGATTAACTTTGTGGTTATCACCAAAGGTGGCGAGCGTATTTCAGAAGTGGCTGCCCGTTTTACGCTGGATGCTTTACCCGGCAAGCAAATGGCCATAGATGCAGATATGAATGCCGGCCTGATTGGCCCGGAACAAGCCAAAGAGCGGCGTAATGAAGTTGCCCGCGAAGCAGATTTTTACGGTTCAATGGATGGTGCGTCCAAGTTTGTCCGTGGTGATGCCATTGCCGGTTTAATTATTCTGGTGATTAACCTGCTTGGTGGTATCAGCATCGGGGTATTCCAGCATGGCCTGAGCATGGGCGAAGCCTTTCAGCGTTTTGCTTTGCTTACCATAGGTGATGGCCTGGTAGCCCAGATCCCCTCTTTACTGCTGGCCGTTGCGGCGGCGATTATCGTCACCCGGATGAATGACGAAGGCGAAATGTCAGATGAGGTTGGCAAGCAGTTGCTGGCCTCTCCCAGAGTGTTACTGACCACCGGCGGTATTATGTTGATCCTGGGGCTGGTACCGGGTATGCCGGCGCTGGCTTTTATCAGCTTTGGCCTGCCGCTGGTATATGTTGCCTGGCGTTTACAGCAACGGGTAGATAAGGGCGAGTTGGTTCAGGCAGAGCTGTTAACCGAAAGTATAGCGCAAACGCCGAAAGCACTGGGTTGGGACGATATTCCACATATTGACCGTTTATCAATAGAGCTGGGCTTTCGTCTGGTGTATCTGGCCGATAAAGATAAAGGCGAAGAACTGGTACAAACCTTGCGCGGTATTCGCAAAACGTTGTCAGAGCAAAGTGGCTTTTTATTACCTGAAGTACGGGTACGCGATAACCTGCAGCTAAACCCGCAGGAATACCGTATTAAACTGGCCGGGGTGCCGCTGGCCAGCGGCCGGTTAAACCCGCAGCAGTTGCTGGCACTTAACACCGGCGAAATTTATGGCCAGCTTGACGGTGAAATTACCCGTGATCCGGCCTACGGTCTCGAAGCGGTATGGATTGACAACAATACCCGCGCCAAGGCACTGAATCTGGGTTATTCGGTGGTTGATCTGGCGACCATTATTGCCACCCACGCCGGCAAGGTTATTAAAGAAAACTTATCTGAGCTGTTTGTTTATGAAGACGTAAAGCAGCTAAATAAGCGGTTGGCAGCAGTAGCGCCGGTACTGGCAGAAGCACTGGATAAAGCGCTTAGTGCCACAGTGCAGCTGAAAGTGTACCGGCTGATGCTGCGGGAGCAGGTGAGCCTGGGCGATATTCTGACTATTGCCAGTACCTTACTGGACAGCAGCGAAGTAACCAAAGATCCTATTTTGCTTACCTCAGACGTGCGCTGTGCACTGCAACGTGCGCTGGTGCGGCAGATCAGTGGTGATAAAGATGAACTGGCTGCTTTTACGTTGGATGAGAAACTGGAACAAACCTTACAAAGTGCGCTTAACCAGGCAATGCAGGCCGGCAAAGTTGCGTTAGACAGTTTTCCGGTAGCCCCCAACCTGTTAAGCCAGTTTCAGCGCAATATGCCGCTGATCTGCAGCCAGATGCAGCAACAGGGCCATACCCCGGCATTAGTAGTAGTGCCACAATTACGGCCGTTGCTGGCGCGCTATGCCCGTACTTTTACACAAAACTCGCTGGCAGTGCTTTCATATAATGAAATCCCGGAAACATTACGGGTAAATGTAATAGGTGCGCTGGGCTAAAGTAATATGTTGTTGGCCCGGGCTGTCATCGTGTTGTCACAGCGCTGCGGTATGCTGAATGATGTATTTAGATAGTTGTGCAGGCTTTGTAAATATTTAATCAGTTTTAAACAAGATCTGGTCTGAGCTGTTGCCGCAAAAAACTGGCTGAATATGTAACAATATGTAGTTTTAACCATATGATCTTTAAGATCATGAAAGATCTTTTTAAAGTTTGACTTGCCAGAGAGTGGTAATTTAGATATCTTTTATATTATTCAGTTTGGGTTCATAAATCGTTTTACGTTTTATGAGCCAGTTAAGACAATTAAAAGGCAAACTGCACCGAAAGGGCAGGACGCAAAGCCACCGGTCTACGGCGTTTAACAACGTTACGATAGCGGGGTTGCATTAGCTTGGCGACATCCTCGTGATGTGTCTCTGCCTGCGCGGCTGCCCGTGTCAGTGCCGGGCGCTTTCTATGCAGTTTTCCTTTTATTTTCTTAAGCCAGTGGCGTATCGCGTTGCGATACAGGTTGCGGTTAAATAAAAGGGTATCAATGTGTCTTTGTTTTCTCTTAGCTTGTGGTTCAGCACCTCTGCAATTGGCACTGCCATTGCGGGCACTGTGCTGATCCAGCCAGCCGAGCAGGCGCAGTGGCAGCTTGACAGCAGCGCCTTTCATTGCCGTTTGCAGCAGCGGGTTAGCGGGCTGGGCCAGGTAAGCTTTGCGTTGGAACCTGGCCAGTCGCTGCAGCTTGATGTTGAACTGGCGCAGCCTTACCCTGCTTTAGAGCAAGCCACTGTCGCCGCCCGCAGTGCCGATTGGCAACCTGACGTCATCCAGTTGGAAAGCCAGCCTTATATAGCCGAGCTGTATCACGATAGCCGGGTAAGCTTCTTACAGGCCGCATTACCGTTATTTCAGCAAGTGCAGGCCGGAGCCTGGCTACAGTTTGAGCTGGGTAATGGCCGGCAGCAGCAACAGTTGTTACTTACCAGCGTGCGTGGCCACGAGGCAGTAGAGCAGTTTCGTGGTTGTGTGGCAAAAATGTCGCCGCTGTCCTGGCAGCAGGCCCGCGACACCGACATTGTTTTTGCTTCAGGCCAGCGTGTGGTTGACCGTACGCAATTGCCGGTATTGCAAAAACTGGCGCGCTATCTGCAACTTGATCCTTCTGTTAAGAAAATTCTGATTGATGGCCATACCGACGACGTTGGCACAGCATTGGCTAACCGGCAGCTGTCAAAAGAAAGAGCCGATGACGTGGCTGCCCGACTGATAGAACTGGGGGTAAAGGCCAGCATGCTGGAAGTACGCGCCCATGGTAACCGTTATCCGTTGTTGCACAGCCAGGGTAAGGCTGAGCAATCTAATCGCCGGGTGTCTATCCGGTTAATCCGAACCACTTCCTGAGCAGGATCTGACTAACCATGAATTCACCTTATGTATTATGGATTGATCAACAAAAACCCAATGCCGAGATACAGCAATGTATCAGTGCAGAAGGGTACCGCTTATTACACACCCACTGCGTGACTGAGATAATCAGTTTGTGCCATGACTACCAGCCGGCGCTGGTATTTATTGACAGTGGTGTACCGCAAATGACGCTGCCGGATCTGGTAACACTGGTTTACCGCAAACTACCTGCTGCACAAATTATCAGTATGGTAAATAACGACCAAAGCGAATTGGCGTCTGATACCTTACAAAGCGGCGCTATTGATTATTTACTTAAACCTTTTTTTGCCTCGCAGTTAAAAACCTCAATCCGTAACGCTACGGCCATGAGCAAGGGGCTGAAAGATTTAGTAGCCGTGTCGCATGCCAGCCGTCAGATCCTGCAGCTGGCAAACCGGGCCGCGCAAACTGAAGCCAGTGTATTGATACTGGGCGAGTCTGGCACAGGTAAAGAACGGCTGGCACAGTTTATTCATCAGGCATCAGACCGCGCCGGTAAACCTTTTATTGCCGTTAATTGCGCGGCTATTCCGGAACATATGCTTGAAGCCATGTTGTTTGGTTACAACAAGGGCGCTTTTACCGGTGCTGTCAGCCAGCAAATTGGTAAATTTGAAGCCGCCAACGGCGGCAGCATTTTGCTGGATGAAATTTCTGAGTTACCACTGGCCTTGCAGGCCAAACTATTACGTGTACTGCAAGAGCGGGAATTAGAACGTCTGGGCAGTAACAACCGCATTAAGCTGGATATCCGCGTTATTGCTGCCAGCAATAAAAATTTACGCACTCAGGTAGAGCAGGGGCTATTTCGCGAAGACTTATTCTACCGGCTGGATGTTTTACCACTAAGCTGGCCGGCACTACGCGAGCGGCGTGATGACATTTTGCCACTGGCAGAGTTTTTTATTAATAAATACGGTAACGGCAAATACCGTTTAAGCCGCAGCGCGGCCGACGTAATGTTGCAATACAACTGGCCGGGCAATGTGCGCGAACTGGAAAATGTCATGCAGCGAGCCCTGGTTATGGCGCGCGGCATCGAACTGCAGATAGCCGATCTGAACTTACCGCAATGCCACCCGCAGGCTGCTGCTATTTGTGCCGGCTTGCTTAAGCAAAGTAAGAAAAATGCCGAGTTTGATTACATTCTCGATGTACTGAACAAATTTAATGGCCACCGCACCCGCACGGCACAGGCTCTGGGGGTGAGTACCCGCGCCCTGCGCTACAAACTAGCTGCTATGCGTGAGCATGGTGTCGATATAGACGCATTAGCTTCTTAAGGAATTTATGATGATTTCACCAATAAACAGCCAGAGCCAACTGCTGGATATGATGACAGCGTTACAGCAGGTTGCCAGTAATGAGCGCGTTGCACCGGCTAATAATGACAGCGGCATCGGCAGCGACTTTTCACAGGTGATCCGCTCAATCAATCAGCAGCAGAATATCGCTGCGGATATGATGACGGCAGTAGACACCGGCCAGTCTGACGATGTGGTGGGCGCTATGATAGCCAGCCAGAAAGCCAGTTTAAGTTTCTCTATGCTGCTGCAGGCGCGTAACAAGGTACTGAGCGGCATTGATGATGTAATGCGGATGTCACTGTAAGGACAATGTAATGAAAGGCGAAGTGATAAAACAAATGCCCGCTGCGCATATTGAGGGTAACTTTCGCGAGAAAGTCATTAACTTGTCCAACAGGTTTAACTGGTTACCGGGTGGCGATCGCAGCATAGCTTCTATCGCTTTGCTGGCAACGCTGGTGGCGGCGACGATAGTACTGATTTTATGGACTTCAGCTAAAAACTACGTGCCTTTATATGGTAATCAGGAACATTATGATAAAGCCGGTATTCTGGAAGTGCTCGACAAAGAAAAAGTCGCCTTTCGGATTGATACTGACACCGGCAATATTATGGTGCCGCAGGACCGCCTGGCAGATGCCCGTATTACGCTGGCTGCCCGCGGTATTAAAGCCGCCATGCCAGAGGGGTTGTCAACCATCGGCGAGAAAGTAACGATGGGTACCAGCCAGTTTATGGAGTCTATGCAATACCAGCATGCACTGGAAGGCGAACTGGCCCGTACCATTATTACTATGGATGGCGTGCGCAACAGCCGGGTGCATCTGGCTGTGCCTAAACGCAATTTATTTGTTGGCCGTCAGGAAGAAAAATCTGCCGCTTCGGTAATGGTTGATTTGGCACCGGGCTATGAGCTTAAACCAACTCAGGTTGAAGCAATCGTCAGCCTGATCAGTGGCAGTGTGCCGGGGCTGGATCCACGCAAAGTATCGGTGGTAGATCAGCGTGGTAAATTGCTTACCGGCGAGTTGTACGACGATGCCCCGATTGGCAAAGAAACAGACAAAAAGCTGGCTTTTATTCAAAAGCTGGAACGTAATATAGAGCAACGTGCCGCCATTATGTTGCTGCCTATTCTGGGCGATGGCAACTACCGGATCCAGGTATCGTCAGATGTCGATTTTAGTGTGGTAGAAGAAACCCGCGAAGTGGTAGACCCAGCCTCGGTCATGCGGTCTGAATCAATAAAAACCGATACCATGCTTGATCAACTGGCAATGGGCATTCCCGGCTCGCTGGCAAATCAACCGCCATTACCGGCCAATCAGCAGGCTGAAGACAATAACCAGCGTACCTCAGAGCGCAATGAAAGCAGCCGCCAGTTTGATAATGGCCGTGCAGTAACACACACCCGCTTTGAAGTGGGCCGGTTAAAGTCTATGAGCGTGTCGGTGCTGGTAAATGAAGCTGCTGCAGGCGATGCCGGCTGGACGCAACCTCAGTTACAACAACTGGGTGAAATGGTAAAAACGGCAACCGGTTTTCAGGCCGACCGTGGCGATCAGTTTAATATCACCAGTTTCGGCTTTGTTGCCGCAGAGCTGTCAACTGAGCCGCAGGCAGGTTTACCCTGGTGGCAGCTACCTGAAGTAAAAGAATATGCCCGCTATGTATTTGGCAGTTTAATCGCGCTGGCGTTGATCCTGTTCGGTGTGCGGCCTTTGGTTAACCATCTGATCACGGGCAAAAAGCAGCGCGAGCCGGAAACAAACCACGCTTACGCCACCTTGCCGGATGAACCACTGGCCGCACTGAATGCGCAGTCAAATGTGAAAAATGCCGCAGATAGCAGCGCTGATAACGCTCAGAGCGATATACCACAACCGGGTTTTAACGCCATTAACCTGCCTAAAATTGGTTCTGAATTTGCCGAGCAAATCAGCCATATGCAGCTTTTGGCCAGTAAAGAATCTGACAGGGTAACCGCAGTGATTAAATATTGGGTAGAGCGAGGAGTCAGCATTGAATCAACTAAGGTCTGAACATAGCCGCACTATTACCGATTTAGATCGGGCGGCCATACTGCTGCTAAGCATGGGCGAAGAAAATGCCGCTGGCATCATTAAAAAGCTTAGCCGGCATGAAGTGCGGGCGTTGTCAGAGCGGATGGCGAAGATCACCAACATAACGCAGGACGACGTAGCGTTAATTTTAAACGACTTTTTTGACTGCTACCGCAGTGAAAGCGGTGTCAGTGGTGCTTCAAGGTTGTATCTGGAACGGGCGCTGGATAAAGCCGTTGGCCGTAAGCTGGCGCGCGGCATGCTGGATGATATATACGGTGGTGCACTGGCGGATGACTTACGCCGGCTGGAATGGGTACCTCCTGAGTTGCTGGCGCGCTTTTTAGAGCAGGAGCATGTGCAAATGCAGGCATTGTTGCTGGCATTTTTGCCGCCCGAGCAAGCCTCAGCCGTTATCGCGCTGTTTCCCAAACAAAAGCACGACGACATTCTGTTTCGTATTGCCAGCCTGCGTGAAGTCAGTGAGCACGTAATGGATGATTTACGCCATACACTGGAAGCCTGCATTGAATTTGTTGGCGAACAGGTTGGTGCCCGCGTTAATGGCGTGGAAAAAGTGGCAGAAATTATGAACCGTTACAACGGCAATAAAGCTGAGGTAATGGAACTGCTAAAGCAGCATAACGCTGAAACCGCTGAAGCCGTGCAGGACAAAATGTATGACTTTGCCTCACTGGCCCGCCAAAGCGAAGATGTGCTGGCGTACTTACTGAACGAAATACCGGACGAGCTATGGGTAGTGGCATTAAAAGGCTGCGAGCCGGCCATGCTGGACAGCATTATGTCGGCCCTGCCAAAACGGCTGGCGCAGGTTTACCGCCAGCAAATTGAAGGTACTAAAGCACAGACTGTTACTAAAGTAGAAGCGGCCCGGGCAGAAATAATGCGCATGATCCGCCAGATGATGGCCAAAGGCGAAGTAGATTACCGCTTATACGAAGAAGCAACGCTGGGATAACTATGGCCGATCTGTATCGTTTCCCCGGTGTACAGCGCGATCTGAGCCGGCAAAGCCCCGAGCAGCAACTGCAGCAAGCTTATGAGCGCGGCGTGCAGGAAGGCCGGCTGCAAGGGGCAGAGCAAGGCCGCCAGCAGGCACAACAGCAAGCTGAGCAACAGGCGTTGCAACAGGCTGATGCCCGCCAGCAACAGGCGATACAGCAACTGCGCCAGCAGTTTGAGCAGCAATTGCAACAGTTACAACTGCAATTGCAGCAACAACAGCAACAGCAGGAAAAACAACTGGCACAAGCCATATTTGAACTGATCAGCCAACTGGCCACACTCACGCTTGAGGCTGAACTTAGCCTGCAACCTGCACACTTGCAGCAGGCAGTAACCAGCGTACTGGCTTTATTGCAGGTGAATGAACAGATCCATACTATCCGGCTGGCCCCGGCAGACTTTACATTATGGCAGCAACTGGATATTGCCGCCCTTGGCACTATTACCCTGCAACCCGACGCCCGGCTGGCAGTGGGCAGCGCTGAATTTGTTGGCCTGTCTCAGCTGCATTTACTCGATTTTCGTCAGCGTTTAAGCCAGATGTTACCGCAGTTGAAGCAACAGCTTGAGAGCACTGATGAACCTGCTTAACCGCCTGCAACAGGCTGGCAGCCAGCTGGATGCCGGCGCTTTATATCAGAGCTTTGGTACTCTGGTACGGGTAAACGGCATGGTGCTTACCGTAGCCGGTGGCCAGTATACGCTGGGGCAGCGTTATCAGGTAGAAATGCAGGACGGCCAGTGGGTAGAAGCTGAAGTAGTCGGTTTTGACCGCGAGCAGGCGTTTTTAATGCCGCTTACCAACGCCAGTGCGCTGACAACCGGTGCCAGAGTAAAGCCACAGTTAAACGCAGCAGCATTAACTGTAAGCCGGGCTTTGCTGGGGCGGGTACTTGATGGCCTGATGCAGCCGCTTGACGGTGGCCCGGCTTTAACCAAAGGCGAGCATATCAGCAGCCAGTTGGCGGCGGTAAACCCGATGCAGAAAAAGGGCGTCAGTGCGCCCCTGGATGTCGGCATAAAAGCCATTAATGGTTTATTTACTGTTGGCCAGGGCCAGCGGCTGGGTTTATTTGCCGGTTCTGGTGTGGGTAAAAGTAAATTGCTCGGCATGATGACACGTTTTACCAGTGCTGATGTGGTGATCGTTGGCTTAGTAGGTGAGCGTGGCTGGGAAGTAAAAGATTTTATTGAACATAGCCTGGGCCCTGAAGGCATGAAAAAAGCCATTGTTGTGGCGGCACCGGCAGATCAGTCGCCGTTGCTGCGGATGCGCAGTGCCGAGTTGGCGCACCGTTTGGCAGCCTGGTTTCGCGATCAGGGTTTGCATGTATTGTTACTGGTTGATTCATTAACCCGCTATGCCCAGGCACAGCGCGAAATTGCGTTGTCAGTTGGTGAGCCGCCGGCTACCCGGGGCTATCCGCCGTCGGTGTTTAGCAAACTTACCCAGTTGGTCGAGCGCGCCGGTAACAGCAGCGATAGCAGTGGTAGCATGACAGCCATTTACACCGTGCTGGCCGAAGGTGACGACCAGCAAGATCCGATAGCCGATGCCGCCCGCGCTATTCTGGATGGCCACGTGGTACTAAGCCGCGAACTGGCCGAGCGCGGCCATTATCCGGCGATAGATATTGGCGCTTCTATCAGCCGGGTTATGCCGAATATTGTTTCCGAGCAGCAGCTGAAAAGCTGTTACAGCTTAAAACGTTTATATAGCCGTTATCAGCAGGTACAGGAACTGATCCCGCTGGGGGCTTATCAGGCCGGGAAAGACAGCGAGCTGGATCGCGCCGTGGCCTTGTATCCGAAGATAGAGCAGTTCCTGTGTCAGGGTTTAAATGAACAGGTTGATTTCAGCCAAACCGAACAACAACTGGCAACTTTGGTAGCGCAACATGCTTAAAAAATATCTGCAAACGCAACAGGATAACTTCGATATCATGCGCAGCCGGCACAGCCAGCTGCAACGTCAGGCCGAATATGAGCAACAGCGCAGCAGCCTGCTGGCACAACATATTGACAGCATGGAAACCAGCCGCCAGATGGTCTGCAGCCTCAGCCTGCAGAATTTGTCGGGTTTAAAGGTGATCATGCATGATATGGCGCAGCAGCAGCAACACCGCAGTTTACTGGCACAACAGGAAGCAACCATGCAGCAACAGGCCTGCAACAAGCAGGCAGCCTATAATCTGGCGATAGAGCAGGTACTGGAAAAACGCCGCCAGCGCCAGTTACTGCAACAACAACGGCGCGAGCAAAAGCAGCAGGACGAGCTGGCAATGCAAATGTATCAGCGGCAGCGGGTTTCAGGCTAAGCCGAACTTCACGATATCTGTTAAATCCCCATAGCAATACAGCCGTATTGCGGCTTATTTTTTGTGCATCTTTCCCTATATCGGTTACTTTACCGCGATTTTTTATTACTGCAGGTTTTATAACTTTACTGTACCAACTGGACGGTATAGAATTTCAGTATTCTATACCAACCAGACGGTTTTTTTTATTGGCATAACGCTATAAACAGACCTGGGAGACGTAAATTGAGCAAAAAATCGCAGATTACTACCACGCAGATCCTCTCTGCTGCATTAAATGTTGCCGCTGATCAAGGCGCCGGCAAGGTAACGCTTGATGCGGTAGCCAAAGTCAGCGGCCTGAGTAAAGGGGGCTGCTATATCACTTTCCTACTAAAGAAGCGCTGATCAGCGCCATGATACAACAGCTGGTAGATGAGACAGAGACAAGCCGCTTAGCACTGATGCAGCAAGGAGACAATGTATTAACTGCTGTTATAAAGGCACATGCTAATTTCAGTTCTCAGGTGAAAGGCAATACTGCCATGGCGATACTGGCAGCAGCAGCTGAGCAACCGGCCTTACTGGCGCCCGTGCAGCAGATCGGCCGGAAAGTTATGCATGAAATTGCTGAGGCCAGTGGCGACAATTCTGAAGCGTTGATGTTGCTATTAGCCAGTGAGGCAATGATTTTTCAGGAGTTACTGCACATATCCCCGTTCAGTAGCGAGCAAAAAGCCAATTTAGATCACTATATGCTTAGCCGCGCACAGGAGCTGATAAAATGAAACCTATGTCTATCAGGTATTTACTGCCAAGCTTGGCGATACTGTTGATGTTAGCGTCCTGCTCTGAAGCGCCAGCTGAAGCGCAGTCGGTAACGCCTGTTACGGTGAAGCTATACACTGTCAATGGCGATGAGCAGCTAAACAGCCGGCATTTTGTTGGCCGGGTTGATGCTGTCAGTACTGTTGATCTGGCATTCCAGGTTGGTGGCCGTGTAACTGAACTGGCCGTGCAGCAAGGCCAGATAGTGCCTGCCGGAGAGTTATTGGCGGCACTGGACCCGACCGATTATCAGTTGGCATTACAGCAGGCTAATGTGCAGTTAGAACAAGCTAAACGTGATTTAGCCAGAGGCCAGCCGCTGCGTGAGCAGGGTATTTTAACGCCGTCTGATTTTGACCAATTACAAACCAGTTATGACATAGCCAAAGTGGCACAGGAAAATGCCAAGCGTAATACAGATTACACCCGGCTTAATGCTCCTTTTGATGCTCTGGTTACCCGTCGGCTGATTGAGCGCTATACCACTGTTGCAGGCGGTACGGCAGTGCTGCGGGTACAGAATGTCAGTGAGCTGCGGGTACATATTAATGTGCCGGAGCAAATTATGCGTCTGGTGAGCGACAGCAACGATTATCAGGTATCTGTGCGCCTATCCGACAAAGCCACAGAGCGTTATCCGCTGGTATATCGTGAGCATGCCACTGAAGCGGATCCCTATACACAAACTTATCAGGTATCTTTTGCTTTGCCCCGGATGCCGGGTGTCAATTTATTGCCCGGCATGACAGTTAATGTTGTCACGCAAAAGCAGCAAGCGCTGAGCAAGGTGTCTGTTCCGGTTTCTGCACTGGACACATCTACACCAGACCAGTTTTTTGTCTGGCGGTATGATGCAGATAGCCAGCGGGTGCAGCGCATACCAGTGCAGGTAGGCACAATGCGCGAGCAGCAGGTTGAAATTTTGAGCGGCCTTAATCAGGGCGCGCAGGTTGTTTCTGCCGGTATCTATCATTTGCAAAATGGCCAGCTTGTGCGGCCCTTTAACGCTTACTAGGCAGGAGCAGTACTATGCGAATTGCCAGTTATGCGATTGAGAAACAGGTAAATACCTGGCTGCTGATCATGCTGTGCCTGCTTGGTGGCTTATGGGCGTTAATCACTATTGGCCGGTTGGAAGACCCCTCTTTTACCTTAAAAGAAGCCATTATTACCACAGCTTACCCCGGGGCTACTGCAGTTGAGGTTGAAACGGAGGTAACCGAAAAGCTGGAATCGGCTATCCAGCAGTTACCACAGTTAAAGCGGATTACGTCAAAATCGATGCCGGGTATGTCGGAAATCAGGGCCGAGATGCAAGACAGATATGACGGTAATGCTATGCCGCAAATTTGGGATGAGTTGCGTCGCAAAGTTAATGATGCTCAGGCAAGTTTACCGTCTGGTGTGCAACAATCTGTAGTGAATGATGATTTTGGCGATGTTTTCGGTATTTTTTATGCCGTAACGGCCGAGGGGTACAGCGACCGGGAGCTATTGGAATTAGCGACATTTTTACGCCGCGAAATGCTCACTGTACCCGGCGTGGCGAAAGTACAAACTGCCGGTGAGCCGGAAGAAGCTATCTATGTTGAAATTTCGCATCAGCGTATGCTTGGCCTTGGCTTATCGCCGCAGTCAATCGTTGACACGCTGCAGTCAGAAAATACTGTAACAGCCGCAGGCTCGCTGCAGGTTGATGACAAGAGAGTGCGGTTGGTGAGCCGGCCCGGCCTGGATTCAGTAAAGGCGATTGAAAATGTCCGTATTGGTAACCCCGGCTCTACTGAGCAATTAAGTATCTTTGATGTTGCTAACGTCAGCCGTGAAAAAGCAGAAACGCCATCAATGTTGATCCGCTTTAACGGTAAGCCGGCATTTACACTGGCAGTAGCAGGCCAGAGCGACGTCAATATTGTTGACGTGGGCAATGCGGTAGATAAACATCTTGCCAGTTTGCAGCAGCAGATCCCGCTTGGTGTTACCCTGCATCCGGTGTACCAGCAGCATATCGTGGTTGATCAGTCGATTAATGATTTTATTGTCAATCTGCTGTTATCGGTGGTTATTGTGATTGCAGTGTTATGTGTGGCAATGGGTTGGCGGGTTGGTATTGTCGTTGGCGTTACCTTATTACTCACGGTACTGGGTACTGTGTTTTTTATGCGGCTGTGGCAAATTGAAATGGAGCGGATCTCACTTGGTGCGCTAATCATTGCTATGGGTATGCTGGTAGATAACGCTATTGTTGTAGCAGAAACCATGCTGATCAACATGCAGCGTGGTATGCCTTCACGCCAGGCTGCCGGCGAGGCTGCTGGCCGGACACAAATTCCGCTGTTAGGTGCCACTGTGATTGGTATTATGGCTTTTGCCGGTATAGGTTTGTCACCGGATGCCACCGGTGAGTTTTTATTCTCGCTGTTTGCAGTGATCGGCATATCGCTGTTGTTAAGTTGGGTGTTGGCCATTACAGTTACTCCGCTATTTGGCCACTATCTGTTTAAAGTTAATCCGGCTAATGTTGACGCTGACCCTTATGCGGCAGGTTTTTATCAGCGTTATGCCAGCTTGCTCCGGCTGGCGTTAAAACACCGGATGCTAACCTTGAGCCTGCTGGTGGCATTTACTGTCAGCAGTGTTATTGGCTTTGGTCAGCTTAGGCAGGTGTTTTTTCCGGCCTCTAATACACCTATTTTCTACTTAAACTACCATTTGCCGCAGGGCTCGGATATTAATGCGACATCGCGTGATATCGCGAAAATTGAACAATTTGTACAGCAGCAACCAGAGGTGGTGTCGGTAAGCAGTTTTATTGGCGGCGGTGCCAGCCGTTTTATGCTGACATATGCGCCGGAACAGCCCAGTGCGGCTTATGCCCAGATGATCATCCGTACACAACAGCGTGATGATATTCCGCTGCTGATGCAGCGCTTAAGGCAACATTTACCGGCACAACTGCCAGACGCCGAAATTTATACTGAGCAATTAATGTTTGGCCCTGGCTCTGGTGCCAAGTTGCAAGCCAGAGTGTCCGGTGCCGACGAAACTGTGCTGCGACAGCTTGGCCAGCAAATTGCCAACATTATGCGTGAAAACAGTAATATTACTGATATCAGGCAGAACTGGCGCCAGCGTGAGGTGGTGATAGTGCCTGATTTCAATGAAGAGCGGGCCAGAGTTGCCGGGGTTAGCCGCACTGATCTGGCGCAAGCTCTGCAATTTGCCAGCAGCGGCATACAAAGTGGTGTGTATCGTGAAAACGACCGTCAGATCCCCATAGTTGTGCGGCCACCTGCCAGCGAGCGTTTTGATGTAGACCGTTTAAATGACCGGATGATCTGGAGCGCGGCAGACAATACCTATGTTCCAATTACCCAGGTAATAGATGGCCTGATTACCCAAACCGAAGAGGCAAAGATCCAACGCCGCAATCGTGTGCGTACTCTTACAGTCGAGGCTGAACCGGTCCCTGGTGTCACCGCTGATCAGGCGTTAAAGCAAGTTCGGGCCCGTATAGAGCAACTGCCGCTGCCCACAGGATATAAGCTAAGCTGGGGTGGTGAATATGAAAGCTCTGCCGAGGCGCAGGAATCGTTGGCAGGGCAATTACCACTGAGCTTCATTGTGATGCTGGTTATCAGTATTTTGTTGTTTGGCTCGTTAAAGCAACCGTTAGTGATCTGGTTAATTGTACCGATGTCTATTTGCGGTGTTACGGCCGGTTTAATGTTGTCGGGTTTGCCGTTTGGCTTTACATCGTTGCTGGGCTTTTTAAGCCTGTCGGGAATGCTGATGAAAAATGCTATCGTGCTGGTAGATGAAATTGACCTGCAAATACAACAAGTGCCGGACAAAATTCAGGCCATAGTGCAGGCCAGCATGAGCCGGATCCGGCCGGTAATTCTGGCAGCACTCACCACTATTTTAGGTATGCTGCCGCTGCTGTGGGACGCGTTTTTTGACAGTATGGCTGTTACCATCATGGGCGGCCTGGCGTTTGCAACCATACTGACGCTGGTGGCGGTGCCACTGCTTTATGCGATGGTGTTCCGTATTCGCAGTCATTCATAGTAGCTATGCCTCTGAGACAATAAAGCCACCCGCAGGTGGCTTTATTTTAAAGGCAGCGTTGGCTGTTACTTCACTACAAAATCAAAGTACTGCTCGGTATATACCGGTGGCTGGTGGGTAAAGTGCCACCATTCCATGTTGTATACCTTAAAACCGGCGTCGTGCATCAGGTTTTCCAGTAACTGCCGGTTAGCCTGTTGTTCAGCGCTGATGCCGGGGGCGCCAACATTGGATATAGGATCAAACATATCAAAGGGTGAGCCCATATCAATTGGCCGCCAGTTGCCGCTGTTATCTTTTGCTGCAAGGGTTAAATCTATCGTGCTGCCGCGGCTGTGGCCGGATTTTTCGGCAATATATTCGCCCACCAGTTTATCTTTGCCCAGATTAGGGTAGTACTGCGCTTTGGTACGGGTGTCGCTTAAATCGCTGGCCCAGCGCATAAAATGGTTTACCGCCCGTTGTGGCCGGTAGCAGTCAAATATCCACAGTGTATAACCCTGGGCTGCGGCGGCTTGCTGCACCTGTACCAGCGCCTGAGCCGCATTTTGTTGCAAATAGCATTTGTTAGCCTGATAACCGTCTACTTTGCTGCCAACAAAATTCTCTGTACCCAGGTAGGCCATACGCACCTGTGCCTGTGGCACTAAAGTAGCAATATCGACAAAGTCAGCCGGTACACCGGTGTGTGGTTCTACCGCTGCGCAACCGGTTAATAGCAATGCCATAGGCATTAGTGTCTTCATATCATTATCACTCCGGCCAGTAAGAATGCCAGCAGCGCCAGTGCGCCGCAGAACAGGGCATAAGGCAGCTGGGTTTTAACGTGTTCGAGTAAATCACAACCCGAGGCAACTGAACTTACTGCTGTGCTGTCTGATATCGGCGAGCAGTGATCGCCAAACACACCACCGCTGAGTATTGCCGCCAGTACCAAAGATGGCGGCAGGCCGAGCAGTTCTACCATCGGCATGCCGATGGGGATCAAAATAGCAAAGGTGCCCCAACTGGTGCCGGTGGTAAACGAAATTAAGCCGCCCGCTAAAAATAGCAGGCATGGGATCAGAACCAGTGGCAGGCTGTCATTAACGATAGATGCAATAAAAGTACCGGTGCCCAGCAGCTTTAAACTACTGCCCAGCGCCAGCGATAACAGCACTATGGTAACCAGTGGCAGCAGTTCACTCATGCCTTTAAAGCCGATATCAACCAGTTGCTGATGCTTAAAACGTTTGCTAAATAACATCATGCAATACGCCACTAAACACGCCAGTGTGGTGGCATACAGTACCGATTGTGAGCCCGAACCCGATACCAGCCTGCCGTTGCCGGTCATCAGCATAAAGCCCAGCATTGAGGCGACCAGCGTGAGTAGCGGCACCAGCATAAAAGACGGATGGCTGGGTTTTACATCAATTTCGGTATGGGCTGACAGCGTATGTAATTCTTGCTCTGACTTACGCATAGGGCCATAAACCTTACCGGTAAGTATGGTATACAGCACTACTGCCAGCGTAAACAGCGCATAAAAATTCAGCGGTATAGTGCCAATCAGTACGCTTACCGCGTTATCGCCCAGTGAATAGTTGCTAAGCAGGCCCAGAATATAAGCCCCCCAGCCGTTAAGCAGAATAATAATACAAATGGGGGCGCTGGTACTGTCGATAATATAGGCCAGCCGGGCGCGGCTCATTTTAAACTTGTCGAATAAGCCGCGTGAGCTGATACCGGCGGTAAGTGAGCTGAGGTTAGATTCAATAAAAGTGACAGAGCTGATAAAAAAGGTCAGCAGGCCAGCCTGACGCGGGGTTTTTGCCACACCTTTTTCTACCAGCATTTTTACCGTAGCCGACACCCCGCCCGAGTCACGCATATAGGCCAGCAGGCCGCCTACCAGCAGAGAGAACATTAAAATACGGGCGTTATCGCTGTCTTTGGTTACTGCAACAATGCGCTCCAGTGTCTGAATGCCGCCATCCAGCAACAGGCCAGGCCCTGCGCCCTGGCTGGCTTGCAAAAAAATAAGTAATTCAGCGCTGCATAATGATAACAGCAGGGCCAGTATTACTTCTTTGCGCCACAGTACAATGACAATGGCGACCAGCGCCGGAACCAAGGTTAACCAATCAGCCAAAATGGCCTCCTGTTATTATTATTTTGTTTTGCTTTGCTGCTGAATAATTTATACCGGTTGTGTCAGAGTGTCGCAAGCTTTGCCGTGGCTTTTGCGATAAAGCGGGCATTGCAGCCGATTGCGACAGTAGGTGCTATTCAGCGGTTTGCTGGTTGGCTATTAACTTGCAATTGTTAACAAAAGTGCGAGATGCTAGCAAGCTCAGGCAGTTAAGCAGAGGTGTAACATGCAAGGTGCTCTTCATAAACTTTTGGCTGGCGGGTTTGTGGCCAGCGTATTCAGTTTAACCATGGCGGTACAGGCAATGACAATGAATAGTTTATCCCCACAGCAATATAACGACATTAAACAAAGTGCTCTGGATAAGCCGCAACTGGACTATGACGATATCGCGCCGCTGCTGTTGCAGCATCAGCAAAACCCGTTATTCCGTTTTACGCAGTTGGGGCTATCGGCGCTGGGTACACCAATCTGGCAAATAGACATTGGCAGCGGCCCGGTAAAAATTCTGGCCTGGTCACAAATGCACGGCAATGAATCTACCGCTACGGCGGCGCTGATGGATTTACTGAATTTTATTGCTGCAGAGCGGCAAAAAAACTGGCGTGACAATTGGTTAAGTAAAGTCAGTATCCGGCTGATACCGATGGTAAACCCCGATGGTGCCGCTGCCGGTTCCCGTTTTAACAGCATGGGCATCGATATTAACCGCGATGCCAAAGCGTTACAAAGCCCGGAAGGCCGTTTGCTAATGCAGGCTGCCAAAGAGTTTAAACCGGATTTTGGCCTTAACCTGCATGATCAAAACCGCTTTTATGCTGTAGGCGATACCAATAAGCAGGCGACAATCTCTTTACTGGCGCCGGCATTTAATGAAGCAAAAGATATAGACGAGGCCCGTAAAAAAGCTATGCAGCTAATTGGCGATATGCGTGATTTGCTGGAGAGTGAGCTGCCGGGCTATCTGGCTAAATACAACGATACTTTTTCCTGGCGCTCTTTTGGCGACACCTTTGCCGGTATGGGTATCAGCACCGTACTGATTGAATCCGGCGGCCATCCGCGCGACGACAACCGTCAGGTAGCGCGTAAACTTAATGCCCAGTTGCTGGTAATGAGTATTGAAAGTATCGGCAGCGGTGCTTATCAGCAACAGCCGCTAAGTGCATATCAGGCCATTCCGTTTAACCGTGATGGCGGTATTAAAGATGTGCTGATTAATAATCTGGGTATCAGCGTTAATGGCAATAATGCTCAGATAGATCTGGCGTTAGAGCTGGATAGCTCTGCAGGTGGCCAGGGCCGGGTACGCGATATCGGTGATTTATCTATTTATGGTGCTTACCAGCAGTTTGATGCCAGCGGCCTGCAGTATCAGGCGCCTAAAGCCTATGCGCTTAGCAAAGCCTTAACGCTGGATAACGCGGCTTATATTGCGCTGCTGCGTCAGGGCTACAGCCACTTTAGCGGTGATGCCAAACTGCTGATTAATAACTCTGATTTTCCGGTAGTGATAAACCCCAAAGGGTTAAGCACAGCAACACCACAGCGCCACCGCCTGGCTACATTTTTACTGCGTAATGAACAAGGCGTGCAACTGGCGCTGCTAAACGGCCAGTTGCTGGATCTTAACCGCGCTACAGTGTTGGATCTTAATAAATAGCGCTAAGCCAGCTGGCATAAACTGGCCGGCTCATTATAGCGCTATCTACCTGACATCGTTGTCAACATAGTGTCATATCTGTGCGTTATTGTGTGGCGATGCAATAACAGAGCGGGCATTATGTTTAGGGAATCAGTGTCTAGCGTAAATCAGTCAGAGCCAGAGCTGCACCAGGCGCTGAAAAATGCCGCGTCACTGGCACGTTACCTGGAAAAAAATGCCAGTAGTGCTGATGCGGCTGATATTTTTCAGGAGTCTATCGCCAGAGTGCTGGAGCAAGCACGGCAAAAACCTGTGCTCAACCCGCTGGCATATGCCTTTACCGTGGCCCGCCATATGCTGATGCGGCTAAAACCGCTGCCGGCAGAACAACCAGACGAGCTTGCCTGTCAAAGTGCCAATCCGGAAGAAATGGCCAGTATGCAGCAAACTGTTGCTCTGTTTAGTCAGGCGCTGGCAGCTATGCCTGCACTGCGGCGCCAGGTCTTTGTGTTATACCGTATGGAAGGCAAAAGCCGCAGTTGCATTGCCACTTTACTGCAAATCAGTGAAGAAGCGGTATCGAAACATGTAAGTCGTGCTCTGGCAGATATTCAGCGTCAAATTGATCAGCAACGCGCGGGGTAACATTAGTGCCGGGTAAATAAAGCCGTTAAGTGAGCGCTAGTTTTATTACAATACGTTGATTACAGCATTTTTATACCGGATTTTGAGTACAGCACTTTGAGTACAGCAGAACAAACAGAACAGGATCTGTATTTACAGGCTGCCGCCTGGGTAGAAAAGCTCGCCGCCGGTGAGCTGGACAGCCTGAGCAAAAGGCGGTTCAGCCATTGGCTGGATGCCGATCCGCGCCACCGCGAGTTATTATTGTCGATGTTGCAAACCTGGCAGGATCCGGCGTTAACTAAAGCATTGGCCGCTTATCAGCTACACCCGTTAAAACGCTGGTGGCTTTCATTATCGCGCGCTCATATAGCCGGCACAGCTGTATTTCCCCGGGCGGTATCGTTAACTGCAGTTGCATGCGGCGCTGTGCTGGCAGTGATGCTGTATCTGGGCTACGGCAGCTTGTTCCATACTGCTGCGCCTTATGAATTAAAAACAGCGCAGGCCGGCACCATGCACCAGATGTTGGGCGATGGCTCGGTGGTAGATATGGCCGCCGCCAGCCAGCTAACGGTATTGTTTAGTGCAGATAAACGCCAGGTAGTGCAGGGATTGGGCGCAGCTTATTTTGCCGTAGCCAAAGATAAACGACGGCCGTTTGAAGTGCGGCTGGATCAAGCAACGGTGGTAGCGGTAGGCACTGAATTTAATATCGACCGTGACCCGGATCTGATAGATATTACCGTGTACGAAGGGGCAGTGCAGGTGCAGGCCACCGCCGCCGGCCCACGGCAGTTGCTTAAAGCTGGTGAGCGGGTGCGTATCAGGCAGAATAGATTATCGGCGGTAGAAAAAGTCGACCTGCAGCAATTGGTTGACTGGCGCTCGGGCTGGATCGAAATTGAAAACGAACCTTTAGCTTATTTGCTGCACCGGTTAAACCGCTCTGCGCCGGTGCCGGTTAGCGCCAGTGCTGAAGTCGCTGGTTTAAGAGTAGCCGGCCGCTTTGAGCTGGCCAATACGCAGCAAACGGTACAGGCACTAGCAGAAGCCTATGGCCTGACGTTGCAACAATACAGCGGCGGTATCCGGCTTAGCCGGTCACCGCACCCGTCACCGCAGTAGTATGGCCGGGCTTGTGCCAGTGCAGCCTGTGTTTTACTTAGTTTTATTACTGTTATTTAGCTTTGCTGTATGGCCCGCAGCGCAGCATAATCCTGAAGCGCAGCAAAAGGCAGCTGACCGCCAGCGTTATGCTCTGGCGGCACAACCGTTGTCGGCGGCATTATTGCAATTTGCCCGCCAGATAAATAAACCCTTGTTGTATAACCCGGCCCAACTTGCCGGCTTACAGGCACCTGCGGTGGCGGGGGAATTTACCGCTGACGAAGTACTACAGCAACTGTTAGCGCAGCAGCCGCTGGAAGCTATACCTCAGGCATCCGGCTGGTTAATTAAAGCCAAAGTGGTAACCGTAAAGCCCGTTGTGCCCCAGGCTAAGCCAGATACTGCAGTCAAAGCCATTGCACCGGCGATGGAAGTTATAGCCGTGCGGGCTAATGGCGGTGTGCACCGCCATAACAGTGCTGCTGCGGCACCGCCAACTGCTCAAGTATTAAAGCGCCAGGCCATGATTGCGCAAGACTCGCTGGTAGCGGAGGACATTACCGACTTTCCGGCTCTGAATGTTGCCAATGCGATATCGCGGGTGCCGGGCATTAGTATTACCCGCGAGTGGGGTGAGGGGCGGCAGATTTCGCTGCGCGGTTTAGGCCCTGATTTTACCCGGGTGCAGATAAATGGTATGGAAACATTAGGCACCTCATCGTCACCGATGGATGCGCGCGGCGCACTGTCGCGTAGCCGCGCTTTTGACTTTAATATTTTTGCTGCCGAGCTGTTTAACCAGATTGATGTAAAAAAATCCTACTCTGCTGAGCAGGAAGAAGGTGGTATTGCCGGTACGGTAAACTTACGCACCGCCAAACCCTTTGATTATGCTGCCGACAAAGCCAGCATTTCTGCCCAGTTTGGCAGTAACAGCAACGCCAGTAGCAACTTAAGCAGTGTTGATCCGCGCTTTTCTGCGTTGTTGTCAAAACGCTGGTCTGATATAGGCGCGCTTATTTCGCTAACTTATAGCAGCCGTGCCACTAACGAATATGGCAGTAATACTACACGCTGGCGCCGTGAAAGTGGCAAACAGGCGGCAGACCCTAACAATAGCGCGTTACAAAGCCTGTTAGATTCCGGCGATTTATGGTTCCCGCGCGGCCAGCGCTTGTCGGTGTGGGAAAATCAGCAACAGCGTTTCGGTATAACGGCAGCGTTGCAATATCAGCCCTTAGCGCAGTTAAGTCTGTTATTGGATGTAATGCACGGCAGGCTGGAAAACCAGCTGTCTGAGCATCACCATGCAGTAAAAGATAATAATCTGGTGCAGGATTTAATCTGGCGCGACAGCAACGGTGATGGTACGGGCGATAAACAAGTGCTGTATGCCCGCTATAAAAATGCCAGCTGGCGCAATGAAAACCGGCAAGACTATAACGAGTCGGTGTTTAGCCAAATCAGCCTGGCGGCTGACTGGGCGTTAAGCAACAATTTGCAATTACGCGCTATGCTGGGGCACAGTTCATCCGATTATCGCCAGCCGCTGCTAAGCAAACTGAATATTGAGGCAAAACAACAAGCTGATATCGTCACAGATTTTACTCAGGACGCCTTTTATGGCCGCAGCTATTCCAGCAATTTTGATGTTACGGCACTGGCGGGCTACACCGTAAGGGACTTGTTTTTTCAGTCTAACTATACTTATTCCGATTTTGACAACGCCAGGCTGGATTTTACCTGGCAGCTTAGCGACAACCGCGCACTCACCTTTGGTTTGCACTATAAAACCTTTAGCAATTCCGGTTTTCAGCAAGAGGCCAGCGGCTTTCCGCACAGCAGTGCTACACCGCTAAACCAGGGCATGGTTAGCCTGAAGGCCGATCAGGTGCAGTTGTATAGCGGCCACCCTGACCAAAACTGGCTACAGGGCGATATTGCCGCACTGCAGGCGTTTTATGGCCTGAGCAGGTTTGCTTTAACCTGCGCCGATACTCTTGCCAGTTCGGTGTACCGGTTAACCGAACAAACCAATGCCAGCTACCTGCAGTACCAGCAAGAATTTGCTGTGGCCGGGGCACCGCTGCGGGCCAGCCTGGGCCTGCGCTATTTTCATACCCAGCTTACCAGCCAAACGCCACCGCAGAGTTTGGCTAACAGCAGCCCGGCCAGCAGCACCGGGCCGGCCAACGTAGTGCGCCATTACTCCGGTTACCTGCCAGGGTTGGATATATCCTATGAAGTTGCCGACGACGTGCTATGGCGCTTAGGCCTGAGTAAAAATATCACCCGGCCGTCGTTAAGTGATTTAGCACTGTTTACCAATGTCACCCAAACTTCGCTCGGCGAAAATGATATTGGCCAAATTAACACCGGCAACCCGCAGCTAAAGCCGTTTAGCGCCAATAACCTGGATACCGCGCTGGAATGGTATTTTGCTGATGGCGGGCTATTTTCTGCCGCGCTGTTTTATAAAGATATTGAGCACTTTATTGCCATCGAAACCCGGCCGGTTATCTACCGCGAACTGGGTTTGCCTGCCAGCCTGTTGCCAGAGGGCAAAACGCTGAATGATGTGTTTAATTTATCTTCGCCGCAAAACGGCGGCCCCTCGTCAATTAAAGGCGTTGAACTGGCACTGCAGCGTAGGCTGGATTTTCTGCCAGCGCCGTTTAACCAGTTTGGTATAGCATTAAATTACACCTGGGCTGACGGTAATACGCTGTACCGTAATGTGCAAAACTCCGGCGAAGATCAGCGTAAAGCCTTTACCGGTTTATCCCGACACAGCTACAACCTGGCGCTGCACTATGATACGCCACGCTGGGGCGCTCGGCTAACCAGCGCCTATCGCAGCCGTTATATCGTGGCGGTAGAAAGTGGCTCTATTGATGATGACGAGCGTGGTTATCACGCCAGCACTAATATCGATTTCTCAGCGTTTTACCGCTTAAACGACTATATAAAGCTAAATATTGAAGCGCTTAACCTGACTAATTTGCGCGAAGAGTTGTATAGCGATTCCAGCGACAGAGCCTATAACAGCACCTATAGCGGCCGCACTTATATGTTGGGGGTTACAGCAGAGTTTTAATGGCGGAGGTTTTGCGGCTGGCTAAGCCAGTTTTGGCACAGCATGCCGCTTAGCAGGTTTTTAAGCAAAGCGGCAAGTTAGCTGTTAAGACGGGTTTACCGCTATGGCTTAACGATAAAACGCTTCAACAGTGCCTTTTAGTGTCATTAACAGCGGCTGGCCACGGCGGTCCAGTGCTTTAGCTGCAGCCACTTTCACCCAACCTTCGCTGATGCAATATTCTTCCACATCAAAACGCTCTTTGCCGTTTAGCTTAATACCAATGTCATGCTCGAAAATTGCTGCCACATAATGCTTGCTGCGCGGGTTAACTGAAAGGCGATCCGGTAACTCCGGGCGTACAGTGTCGTTTTTTACAGTGTCGTTCATGGCTAAGGCCTATGGTAAATAAAATATGCGCCATTGTAGGCAAAGCAGGCATTGTGCTCAAGGCAAAACTACATGTACCCATAAGGTATTGTCAGCCTTAGAAAAACGGCGTAATGTTTTCTAATCCAAATTTACAAAGACAGGTGAACTCGTGTTTAAGTGCGTGTTGATCCGTCGATCAGCGTTAGCCAGCCTATAAATTTACGGTGATGTAAAGTGAGCTCATATCAAATTACAACTAGCACCTTAAAAGGTGAAAGTGATCGGGGGGCTGTCCTTATTGCTGCAGCAATGCTAGAGCTTGGGTTAGAAAAGCTATTAGTGGCGAAATTGGTCGAAAGCACTGTTAAACGTGATCCAATATTTGAAAATAATGGAGCTTTAGGCACATTTTCAGCGAAGATTGAAATGTCTTACAGGCTGGGTCTCATTACAAAAAAGCAGAGCGTAATGTTCAATATATTTAGAAGAATCCGTAATGAGTTTGCTCATAACGTCAGTTCTATATCATTGAGTGACTCCGATATTCGAGATAGGTTAAATGCTGCTATCGAAGATCACCTTGTTATAGACGCATACTTATCAGCATTACGTGAAAAGGCTCCGGAGTGGGGGATGTCTAGTGAATCAATCACTATTAATTCAGTCTCTCCTCGAAATATTTTTGAACTGATTTTTGGTCTTGAAATTGAATTTTTAAATATTGCGTTAATGAGAGTGGAAAAAATTAAGGAGCGAACAGGCTAACAGGAAGTCCCCCAGGGTTTTTCCCGAGTGGATACTGATGGGAGTGGCATCCAGTGACTATTGATATTTAAGGTGCACAGCGAAAGCTATAGTTATTCGGCGCTGTGCACCAGAGAAGGGTACGATATGCGCATATGGAGGTCTGTTTATTGATGAAAAAGTTATACAGAGGAGTGTCTGCCGAACTTGATGCCCTTAATCAGGGAATTCTCAAACCTTATGGTAATACAGTCAGTAGTAGCGTCGACTTCGGTCAAGAAGGTGCTGCTTTTAGAGCTGGCTATACATGGGGAGAATCTTTAGAAAATGGAGTATTAGCACATCAAGTAGATTCTGGAATGAAAAATTTGGGTTTTATCTCTACATCGACCAGCTTTGAAGTCGCCAGGCATTTTGCGACAAGGGGGAATACATGTGATGGGTATATGTACACGCTGGATGTAGAGAAATTTCAAGGTGCAGGAGTAAAGATAGTTGAGTCTGAACATTCCCCTTATCCCGATGAAAATGAAATTTCGATCTATGCGGAAGATGGCGGGTGTATTCCTGATATCGTTATTCTCACAAAGCAATTTATAAAGAAGGCTCAATTTTAAATACACCGAGCATGTAGGGTCACCTGCATCCTAAGACGGGATGGGAGGCGAGCCATCACATTAGCCTGACCCTGTGTGCACTGTAGGCAAGGTCGGCAGGCTGCTCAAGTGCGACGGTAAGAAACAAAGAAAATGGGGCTGGTAGCCCTGTGTCTGCTACCAACCTTTGACCAAAACTACTATGCACCATAAGATAGCCGCTACCTAACTCAACTAACAGAGTTCACTATGAAAATTGCTTTGATTATCATTGTTCTTGCTTGCATCGCTTATTATTTCTACAACAACGCCAACAACCAGAAAGCCGCCGTGCTGAACCATGAAAAAGGCAGTGCATTTTTAGCTGAAAACAGTAAAAAAGAAGGTGTAAAAACTACCGCTTCAGGCCTGCAATATGAAGTATTACAAAGTGGCAACGGCGAAATCCACCCAACGGCCAGCACCACAGTGCGGGTGCATTACCACGGCACTCTGATTGACGGCACAGTATTCGATTCTTCAGTTGAGCGCGACGAAACTATTTCTTTCCCGCTAAACCGCGTTATTCCTGGCTGGACAGAAGGTTTACAGCTGATGAAAGTTGGCGATAAATTTCGCTTTTTTATTCCATCAGGTCTTGGCTACGGCGACCGCAGCACCGGCAAAATTCCGGCAGGTTCTGTACTGATTTTTGATGTGGAATTGTTTGAGATCCAATAAGGATGTGGGGCAGATTTGCTTCACTTTTAAGCGCATTTTCTCTTTATTTACGTCTGATACAGATGTTTGATTAAGCTAATTATTCTTTTATGTTATTTATTTTGGTAGAGGGCTGTGCCAATCTGGCTTTTGGGCTCTCGTTTGGTTTGCAATGCAGATGATGTTATATGCAGGAAATCTTATGACTAAATGCAGGCTATGTGAAAAAGAAAAAGATCTGGAGTTGAGTCATATAATTCCAAAGTTTATCTTTCGTCACCTCAAGAACACATCACCAACTGGGAATATGCGTTCAACTGAAAACCCAAACAAATCAGAGCAAGATGGATTGAAGCTCCCATTTTTATGCGGTGACTGCGAAGATTTGTTTAGCTGTTGGGAAGCAAAGTTTGCGAAAGAAATATTCTTTAAATATCAAGATGGAACTCAGGACACATTTTCACATGAAGCTTGGTTAGCTAAGTATCTGGCTTCTATTTCTTTTAGAGTACTTGCTCATGCTTACTATAGCGGTGAACTTAGCTATTTTGACGAAAACATGTTGCGCCATGTTCCTCTAGCGATTGACCGGCTTAGAAAGTATCTACTGGGGCAGTCTCCTACAGCAGGAGAGCAGCGCCAACTTCTAATTCTCTTAGATAAGCCAAGTAATTCCTCGGATAGTGACTTTAGCATGTACCTAGTTCGGGGTATAGAACATGATGTCCTAACAACCGATACTTGCTCATTTATCTATGTTAAGTATTTAAAGTTTCTACAACTCTGCCCAATAAAGCTGCCCAGTAATAGAGGATGGAAAACAGGGCGAATTTCGCCTGACAAGGGAACTTTATCTGTCAAAGACCATGAATTGCCGGATTATGTGTTAGACAGGATGAAAAGTGGAGCAAGAACCCTTACCGGAAGCCGTGACAAAATATCAGAGAAGCAAAAAGCAATAATTGTTAAACGAGTCAGTGACGTTCGTCCGGAAACTCTTTTAGACTCACCAATTGCCAAAGCTGCTCTAAATAATAAGTTCTAGTTCTTGCACTAAAACTAAAAAGACCATGCAAGCATTGAGAAGCAAGCCTAATGTGTGTGTATCAATGAAGCAGACGTGATCAACGTTAACAGCAGATGCTGTTAACGGGTTCAGACTTCAAGATCCGGGAACTCAGTTCGCAAGTAATAATAGGTTTTCTCGTAGATTCCCATCATCACATCGTCAAATTGCGCTTCATGTTCAGGGTTGTAATTTTCATCCTCATCATCCGTGTAAGGGTATTTCAACAACGCTTTTTGCATTTCGATATTTGCCAGCCGGAGTAAATTTACCGCAGCATCCTGATCAACACTCAAATACTCTGTTTCAGCTTTAATGTAATTATTAAACAAAGGCTTAATCGCTTCATATCCTTCTTGCATGACAATACTGTAGATTTCATCAAGCAGCTCAGTCGGAAAATACACATTAATCCTGGACATCGTTAATACCTTTTAGATTTTTGATCCTGCAACGCAGCGTTTTGGACAAGTTTTCCGGTGCCTTTTTCAACACTGATATTTGCTGCCACCATCTTGCCTGACAATACCAGTAGCTTCTCAGTAAATTCTGACACAGACATTTTACGGGATACGTTCAGCAAAGGATGATCTTTGTCTTTGACATTAAAAATCAGCCCCTCCGGTAACATAGTCCCTTTAGGCAACAACCAGACATGACCTGAGATAATTGGAGTTTTTGCCAATTTCTCTACCGAACTGGCAAATGACAAGCCCTTTGTCCTGTCAGGGAGTACCATCTCAATCTCATGTTCGGCATCATAAACAATCGTTACGTCTTTACTTCTAGGCCCGTTGGCTCTAACCAGTTTAGGGCTGCCCGAACTTCCGGCTCCCCGATAAAGGCCACTGAGGCCACGATAAAATGCCCATAATTCCTGAGGGCCTAAAGTAGTGTATTTACCATCTTCTATACGATATTTCATCTTCACAGTCCTATTAGTGATAGTTATTTACAATAATGTCACTAAAATGCATTTGGTTGCAATGAGAAATAATATTAATGCAACAATGCTGGGGCCATAGCATCATCTGTAATATCACCAAATGCAGCTTTGAAGAAGCAATCGGTTTTGCTTTAAGAGCACGAGTTTTCTTTAGCCGATGTACAGTTGTACTTATCCAGCTGTTTTTCGTTAGTCTTTCGTAAGGAACCCTGAAGCGAGCAAATTAAATGCCTCCAGCGTTTTTGGCAGCATAGCCTGAGGATTAGCACTGGACGCTATCCAGAGGGCGGCATTTAACGCTGCGCCATTTAACAGCATTGCAGCGGCTTCAGGATCTACCGGCTTTAACGTGCCATCTTTAATCAACTGTTCAATAGTGTTTCTGGTTGATTGCAGGCATTTATTCTGGCTTGGCCATTGCGACGGGTCACCCAGTACTGAGGGGCCATCCAGCAACACAATGCGCCGCACTTCCGGGTCTAGTGCCTTTTCTATATAGGCAGCGCCTTCGGCCAGTAAACCTAGCCAGGCATCGCCGGCTTTGGCTCCGACAGATTTCGCATATGCCGCCATTTCAGAATCTATCTGATCGACAACAGCAGCTAACAAACCACGTTTGTCGCCAAAGTTATGATACAGCGCGCCCCGGGTTAGCCCGGCTTCCGCAGTTAAACTGTCCATAGAGGCGGCAGCATAACCCTGCTGAGCAAAGGCGCGCCTTGCAGAGGCAATCAGTTTCTCACGGTTTTCTGCCATCTTGGTTAATCGGGTGCTCATTCGATACTCCTGTCACATACGATATGTATGCCACTTGACATACGAGGCGTATGTCAGATATTATACATACGCCTCGTATGTTAAACCAATTCAACATGCAGGAGCAATAAAACTATCCAAATTGTGCAGCGCTGCTGATATCAGCAGCGCTGGCAATCGAACCCTCAAAAAGAGAGCCATACCATGACGAAAAGAGAAGCCATTTTCCCAGCCAACAGACATGCACTTTATGAAGAGCATGGTTATTCCGCAGCAATCCGCTCAGGCGATTTGCTGTTTGTTTCCGGCCAGGTTGGCAGTCGGGCAGACGGTAGCCCTGAAGCAGATTTCGAGCTTCAGGTTGAGTTAGCTTTTGAGAATCTCAAAGCCACTTTAGCTGCAGCAGGTTGCGGCTTTGACGATATCGTCGATGTCACCACCTTTCATACCGATCCACAACATCAATTTGGCACCATTATGAAAGTGAAACAAAAGATCTTTGGCGCACCGCCATATCCAAACTGGACAGCAGTGGGAGTCACCTGGTTATCGGGCTTTGATTTTGAGATTAAGGTGATAGCCCGGATTCCGGGCTGATAAAACTTATACCCTTAAACAGCCAGCAACTAGTTGGCTGTTTTTTTAGGGCCTAACATTTTTAGTAAGGTGCGATCTTTTAGTTTCAGGTGATGATAAAACGCAGCACCTGCATGGCCGAGTATTAATAGCCATACCACATAGGCTCCGCCTTGTTTATGAATAAAATCTATCGGCGCTTCAAACTGCTCAAAGCTCAGGCCCATACCACTGGCTACCACAGTCTGAAATAACCAGGTGTCTTCAAATTTGGGTATGTCGAACAGGAAAAAATATTCAGTGGCAACGCCGGTACCCAGATAACCGGTTAGCGGCATAACAATTAACACGCCATATAAAGCAATATGCCCCAGGTGCGCAGCTTTATGCATTAAGGCCGAGCCTGGTTCTGGCTGAGGTTGCGGGTTAGTTAAGCGCCAATACACCCTTAATGCCACTAACACCGCAATAGTTACGCCAAAAGACAGATGCAGTTGCAGTGCTGTCCAGTTTTCCGGCGTGCGCGCTTCGGTAAACCATTGCCGGTAGTAAACACTGATATAAGCCAGTAAAAACAGCAGGGCAGTTAGCCAGTGCAGTGTTCGGGCGACATAACCATAGTGGGAGGCGGAGTTTCTAAGCACTGGGTATCCTTTTAAACAGAAGTAGCGGTTAGTGTGTTTAAAAGCACATCATAAATAAAATGCATTTTATTGAACAGAACGCCTTAAATTATCGAACCGTGTAGCAAGCTGATTAAGCCTGATCCTAACCCGCTGTCAAAAAAGCTTAATATTTTTTTCTGTCCAAAAATCACGGGTTGTTGCTCTTTAAGGGGACTGCTGTGCAATTGCGCTGGCAGATTTACTCCACCAATTAGCTTAACTAATCAGGATTAACGGACACATTATGAAGACGAATCTTTGCAAGAGCCATCTGGCCCTGGCGATACTGGCTGCAATTCCGGCTTTATGCAGCGCCCCCGTGCAGGCCCAATCTGCTGCGGCAGAAGTGGCAACAGAAACCGAAGTGATTGAAGTAAAGGGCTTTCGCAGCGCCATTATCAAAGCAAAAGACTTAAAACGCGAAGCGATGATAGCGCAGGATTCGATAGTGGCGGAAGACATTGCCGACTTCCCGGATTTAAACCTGGCCGACTCACTGCAGCGCGTGCCTGGCGTAACCATTACCCGTGAAGGCGGCGAAGGCCGGCAGATTTCTTTGCGTGGTCTGGGCCCGGATTTTACCCGGGTGCAGGTAAACGGTATGGAAGCGCTGGGCACGTCGTCATCGCCAATGGATGCGCGTGGCGGGGTGTCACGTAGTCGGGCCTTTGATTTTAATATTTTCGCCTCTGAGCTGTTTAACCAGATTGATGTGAAAAAATCTTACTCGGCCGATCAGGAAGAAGGCGGCATTGCCGGTACCGTAAACTTACGTACCGCCAAACCTTTTGACTATGACGGCGCTCAGGCCGCTGTGTCTGGCCAGTTGGGTACCAACAGTAACACCGACAGCACCGATCCGCGGATTGCGGCGTTATTGTCAAACACCTGGTCTGACTTTGGCGCCCTGGTATCTGTTGCGTACAGCGACAGAGACACGATGGAATATGGCAGCAATACCACGCGCTGGCGGCGTGAAGGTGGCAAAACTGCTGCCGATGCCAGCAATACAGCATTACAAGCCGAGCTGGATTCCGGGGAATTATGGTTCCCGCGCGGCCATCGCTATTCAATGTGGGAAAATGAGCAAAAGCGGCTTGGAGTAACGGTTGCACTGCAATATAAACCCAGCCAGAATTTTAGCCTGGTGCTGGATTTGATGCATGGCAAGCTGGAAAACACCCTGTCTGAGCATCACCATGCGGTAAAAGATAACAACGTGGTGAATGAACTGGTGTGGCGCGACAACAATGGCGATAAAGAAGTGATTTATGCCGATTATGAAAACGCCACCTGGCGTAATGAAAACCGCCAGGACTATAACGAATCGGTGTTTAACCAAATCAGCCTGACAGCCGACTGGACACTGAGCGATGCGCTGAAAATGCGCGCCATGCTGGGGCACAGCTCATCAGATTATGAACAGCCACGGGTAAATAAGCTGAATATTGAAGCGAAAAAAAGCGTCAATATTATTACTGACTTTACCCAGGATGCGTTTTACGGCCACAGTTATTCACCTGATTTTGATGTTAGTACGCTGGAAGGTTACACGGTAAAAGATTTGTACTTTCAATCGAATTTTATCTACTCCGACTTTGATAATGCCAGGCTGGATTTTGACTACTACCTGACAGACAGTTCCAGTTTAAAATTTGGCGCTAATTATAAAAAGTTCAGCAACACCGGCTTTGAGCGGGTAGCGCAAAACTTTCCGACTAACCCCGCCACACCACAAAATCAGGGCGTACTTACGCTAACGGCAGAACAGGTGCAGGTATTTCACCACCCTGACAGAAGCTGGTTGCAGGGTGATATGGCAGCTTTGCAGGCATTTTATGGCCTGACAGATTTCGCTTTAACCGACGAGTACACAGTAGAAAGCTCGGCGTATGATTTGACCGAAGAAACCCGCGCAGCCTATTTGGTGTACGACACCGAGTATGACGTGGCCGGTGCGCCATTGCGGTTGAATTTAGGTGTGCGATATTTTAACACCGAGATCACCTCTGCAGGCTTATCGAAAGGTGTACCTACGCAGATGGTGCGCGATTACTCCGATTATCTGCCCAGCCTGAACATTGCTTATGAGTTTATCGACGATGTGATCTGGCGCACCGGTATTAGCAAGAATATGACCCGGCCATCATTGGGCGCTATGGCATTTTCGGCCAATGTTAGCCAGACGTCGCTGGGCGAAAACGATATCGGCCAGATTTCAATAGGTAACCCGAACCTACAACCTTTTGAATCTACTAACTTTGATACCGCGTTGGAGTGGTATTTTGAAGATGTCGGTCTGGCGTCGATAGCACTGTTTTATAAAGATATCGACAACTTTATCGTTACCGAAACCCAGCAAATTGTCTATAGCGAGTTAGGCTTACCGGCTGTGCTGTTGCCGGTGGGGAAAACGGTAGATGATATTTTTAACGTGTCTTCACCGCAAAACTCAGACTCCTCAACTATTAAGGGCTTTGAACTGGCAGTGCAACGTGATCTCGACTTTTTGCCAGCGCCGTTTAATAACCTTGGTGTTATAGCAAACTACACCTGGGCCGATGCTAAAACCTTGTATCGCAACGTAGAAAACTCAGGCGAAGATCAATTTAAAGCCTTCCCGGGACTATCAAAACAAAGCTACAACCTGACGGTATATTATGAAACCGAGCAGTGGGGCGCCCGTGTTGCTGCTGCTTATCGCAGCAAATACATCACCGGTGTGGAAAGCGGCTCTATTGACGATGACGAGCGTGGCTACCATGCCACGACTAACGTCGATTTCTCCGCGTTTTATCGCTTAACTGACAACATAAAGCTAAACCTGGAAGCGATAAACCTGACCAATGTACGGGACGAGTTATACAGCGACTCCAGCAACAGAGCCTATAACACCACCTACAGTGGCCGTACTTATATGGCGGGCATCACCGTTCAGTTTTAAGCTTATACCCTCGTACTGGAAGCTGCAGCTTTGTTGGCTGCGCACCTGCTTGCATCACGTGGCCCGGTCACATAGGTTAACTATGTGACCGGGGCCTCAAGCACTTGCCGCCCCGCTGCAGCACCAATTACTTTGGGTATAGGTACACTGTTTTAGTAGGGTGTATTGATCAATGAATTTTGTAGTGAATAAAAAGCAGTTGGGCTTAGCTGCTATTGTGACCTTGCTGGTCACATCTTGCCAGCAAGTGCCAACAGACCTGAATACAAAGCAAAGCAAAAGCTGGCTGGCCGGTGATCACCATGTGCACACCCACTACAGCGTAAAGTGGGATACCTCGGTATTTCCACCGGCACCAATTATTGGTGGGGATGCGAAATATTCTACCGCATTAAATGCCCAGATGGCCGCGCATTACGGTTTAAGCTGGATGGTGGTAACAGACCATGGCGGCCCGAACCGTGCCAAATTAGCGCTGCAGCAGGCGTATCCGGAGCTGGTGGCGTCGCGCAAAGCCTTGCCGCACATTTTGCAATTTTACGGTATGGAATTTGATGTACCAGGCAACAGCCCTGGCGGTCGCCATGCCAGTTTTATTATGCCGTACAGCACGACTGAAGCACAGCAGCTGTACCAGATAGAACACCGCTATAATGGCCGTCAGGGCATGCCACCCGGGCCGGAAAAAGCTGAAGATGCCTTTATGCTGTTGGCATTAAAAGCCATGGATGCGCTACCGGATAAACCCTTGCTGCTGGCAAATCATCCATCGCGTTTAGCCACAGGTTTTCGTCAGTATCATAAAATTACCCCGCAACAATTGCGCGACTGGCAAGATACGGCACCGGATGTGGTGATTGGTATGACCGGCGCTGAAGGCCACCAGGCCGCCACATTAAACCCGGATGGCAGTATCGATGCCAACGCCATTCGCGCCGAATACCCGCATTACCCGACTATGGGCGGCTACGACCAAATGACAGCGCGCTTAGGCGGCGTGTGGGATAGCCTGCTTAGCGAAGGCCGGCGTTGGTGGGTTACCGGCGTGTCTGACAGCCATGGCCATTACACCGATGGCTGGGCCGATTTCTGGCCCGGGCAATACGCCAAAACCTATGTTTATGCCGAAAAAGACTACCAGAGTATTTTTGCTGCGCTAAAAGCCGGCAATATATTTGTTACCACCGGCGATTTAATTGATGCCCTCTATATTGACGTGGTGGTAAAAAATACGGCTCAAAAGGCTACCTTAGGCGAGACTTTACTTGTGTCGGCTGAAGATGAGTTACTACTACGTGTACGATTCAGGGGCCCTGATGGCCCTAATGGCGGCGGTTTTAAGCCGCAGGTGCAGCGGGTAGATGTAATACAAGGTGTAATTAGCGGGCCGGCGCAAAACCGCAATAGTGACGAAGCACTGGCTACCCGGGTAGCTAAACGTTTGTATGCCGGCGACTGGCAAACTAAACACGGCTATAGCGGATTTGAGCTGGCGCTGGGTAAAGTTAGCCAAAGCGGTTACCTGCGCTTGCGCGGCACCAATAACAAAGATGAGCTTGAGCCCGAAGCCGATGCCAAAGGTGAGAACCCGTGGCACGACTTATGGTTTTACAGTAATCCGGTGTTTATTCAGCTGCTCCCGGCAGGGCAGTAGGCTGCCTTGCTGCTAAACGCCGCAGAATTATTTAGCCGCAGTGGCGTGACCCAGCAAAAAGGTCAGTGGCAGATGTAAACGCTCTGCCCAGGCATTCTCGCTGTGTTCGGCACCGTCAAAGCGCAGGGTTTGCCAGTTGGTATCGTCGTAACCTTTGCTGGCAATAATGGCATCGGCCTGCGCCTGCAGCGGTGGGTACCAGGCGTCGAGCGTGGCGGTGCCATAGTCAAAATACAGTTTGTGCTTACCGGCTTCAGGCAATTTATTGCGCATATAGGCAAAAAACTGTGCCGGTACCGGGTTGTTGTGTTGTTCAAAGCTGCCGGGCCAATGGGTAGATAAACAAGCCGCACCGCCAAATACCTGTGGGTATTCGCTGATGGCATACAATGAAATTAACCCGCCCATGCTGGAACCCATAATAAAAGTATTGGCGGCATCGGTATGCACGGCATAACGGCTGTCGATATAGGGTTTGAGCTCCTGTACCAAAAACTTAAGGTAGTTATCTGAATACACCGGCTGGCTAAACAGTGAGGCCTGTTGTGCTGCATCAGGTTGATACAACGCCTGCTGTTGCCCGGCCGTTAAGGCCATAAAGGGTTGCTGCGGAAAGTACTCGCTGTGCCGGTGCGGCCCGGCGTTAAAAATACCTACCACAATAAAAGGCCGGGTTTTACCTTCTGCCATCAGCCTGGCAGCGGTTTCATCTACCCGCCATTCCTGCTGGTTCCAGCTGTTGCTGCCGTCAAACAGCATCTGGCCGTCATGCATATACACTACGGCGTACTTTTTCTTACCGTTGTAGCCTTCTGGCAGCCAGATATCGATATGACGTGGTGGTACAAACTCAGAATGATAGTTTTCCAGCCGTTCAATACTGCCCGAGCTGACTTTGGGCAGTTTGGCAAAAACAGAGCAACTTAAAATAAATAACAACAGCGCAAGAAGTTTCATAACGGCAAAGCAGGCAGTGAGTTGAAGGTAGCTTATTTTAGCCCAAAGCCACCAAACAACCTACAGCTGAAAATAAAGCACAGAAGAAAACCGGCCCGGTGCTTAGCTTAGTTTAGCCGGGCCGGAGCGGGTTAACGCGCCAGTTGTTGCTGCCATTTGACCAGGGCGTCCAGTTGCTTGCGCACCATACCCTGTATTTTTTCATCGGTCAGATTACCATCGTTGTCAAAGCTGCCGGTAAAGGCATTGGCAAAGACTTCGGGTTGGTTTAGCGGGTGCAAATTCACATATACGCATACCTGACGCAGATGGTATTGCGCCCGGCTGGTGCCCATGCCACCGCCAGCGCCCATGATGGCGACAGGTTTGCCGGTTAACAGCTGGTTGTCCGGCTCACGCGAGGCCCAGTCAATGGCGTTTTTCAGCGCCGGTGCCAGCGAGTAGTTATATTCAGGGCAGCCAAACAATAAGGCATCGGCTTCGCCAATTTGTTTTAACAGCTGCTTTACTGCGGCGGGTTTTTCGGCCAGATCGGCATTGTAAAACGGTACCTCCTGCAGATCAGCCAGATGAATTTGCATACCATCAGGCGCATGCGCCTGGGCATAACGCAGCAGCCCGCGGTTAGTGGATTTCGCCCGTAAACTGCCGCAAATGGCCAGTACATTAATACTCATAATCAGCTCCGTAAGTAGGTGTTGTAGTTGTGTCGCTCAGGACCATTGTAGCTTATGGTGGCATTGACGGGCTTTAGTTCAAAAAAACTGAACATTGAACCCAAATTATTCCGCTTTTGTCGCCTGAGAAGCAACTATAAGCTACACCCAACTTAAGACCTGAGCGGGAGAAAGACAATGTTTGAGATACGTTACGCAGCTGATCGCGGTAAAGCCGATTTTGGCTGGTTGCAAAGCCAGCATACGTTTTCGTTTGGCAGTTATTATGATCCGGCGCAGATGGGGTTTTCAGCGTTAAGGGTAATTAATGACGACAGAGTGGCGCCCGGTGCCGGGTTTGACACTCATGGCCATAAAGATATGGAGATTTTAAGCCTGGTGCTGTCGGGCCAGATTGCGCATAAAGATTCGGCAGGTAATACCGAGGTACTGCCAGCCGGCGAGTTCCAGTTGATGAGCGCCGGTAAAGGTATTTACCACAGCGAGTTTAATGCCAGTAAGCACGACGAGCTAACCTTTTTGCAAATATGGCTGCAACCAAATCAGTTTGGCGGTGAGCCGGGTTATCAGCAAAAAGACTTTGGCCAAAAGCCGGGTTTAACGCTGATATTATCGCCGGACGGTCGTGAAGGCAGTTTAACCGTGCTGCAGGATGCACAGCTGTATCAGCTGATTTTGCCAACAGCGGCAAAACAACAACTGGATATAGCGCCCGGCCGTAAAGTGTATATTCACCTGATCTCCGGTGAGCTGGACATTGCCGGGCATAAACTGCAGCGTGGTGATGGTATTAAGATCAGTGAGCAAATTGCATTGCAACTTACTGCCACCAGCGCTGCCAAGGCACTGATTTTTGACCTGCCTTAAGCCATTAGTTATTTAACCACCGGCCCGGCTTGCTCATTGTTTTATTATGCAGTGAGCAAGCCATATATTTTTATTGTTGGCCTCTAACAATAACATGATGATGCATATCTCTTTTATATTGATTATTCAGCCGCTATACAGCCCCGGCAGTGCAATATCACCTTTTAGTACTGGTAAAGCGCTGTTGATTAGCTAAGTTATATGCTGGCTGTCAACATTGCCCGACACATTAGGAACTTATAATGTTAAAGCAGAGTTTGACGAAAAATTTAGCTAAAGGTTTGGCTGTAACTGCCGCAATAATGCTGGCTGCCGGTTGTGACAACACAGCTAAACAAAGCGTAAACAATGCTCCGCCGCACAGTGTTACGCCACAGGCTGATATTACACACAATGCGCGTACCAGCCTGGATTGGGTGGGTACTTATCAGGGCATGTTGCCCTGTGCCGACTGCGAGGCCATTAATACCACGGTAACGTTAAATGCCGATGGCAGTTATCAGCTGGAACAGGTGTATGTAGGTAAATCTGCCAGGGTATTTACGGAGCAGGGTGTGTTTAACTGGAGTGATATTGGTAGCACGGTGTTGTTGGAAGCGGAGCAACCTGTACAGTTTTTTGTTGCGGAAAATCAGTTATTTATGCTTGATAAGCAAGGAAAACGTATTGAGGGGGATTTAGCTGCACGCTATCGCTTGCAGAAACTAACGGAGTAAAGCATGAAGTTTGGGCTGTTATTACTATTGGCAGTATTAAGCATAGAAGGGGCAATAGCACAGCCAAAGACAGGCCAACTGATTATTCACCATCCTCAGTTTCCGCCTTTTATTTATCTTAACGGGCGCTCAGAACAGGTAAGCGGTATTTTGCCTGAGTTGTTTGAGCCGTTTTTCCGCCAGCAGAAAATAAGCAGCCGCTACGTTTTTAATAACCCGCTGCGCGCCGAGCAGGCGTTATATCAGGGTGATATCGACGCAATGTTTATTAACCCTGCCTGGCTAAGCCAGCCAGACGCATTGATATTTTCAGATCCGGTACTCAGTTACAACGACTACCTGTTTAGTTTAAGGCCAGAAGATGCGGTAATGGATTTAACCACGGCGCGTCAATTACGGATCTGTACCCGCGAGCATTATATATACCCTGAGCTTGAGCCGTATTTCAGCCAGCAGGGTTTTATCAGGGTCGATGCCTCCAGCCAGGAGGCACAGCTGAAAATGTTGCTGAATGAACGTTGTGATTTGGCCTACATGAACGACATCATTGCGCGCTGGCTAATGCAGCAGCAGTTGCAGCAAGCCACGCTGTATCCGTTGGAGCAGGGGGTTGCCAAAGCCAGTATCAGTTTATGCCTGCACCCTAAATGGCAGCCGTTATTACCGGCACTTAACCAGTTTATTTTGCAGCAACAGCAAAGCGGTGCGGTGCAACAAGCACTATTACGCTACCTGCATTAGGCTTATGGGTACAGCAGGTAAGGCTGGCGTCGTTGTTTAAACTGCTGCAGTGCGCTTTGCCAGCTGGCACGGATTTGCTGTTCGGTTTGCCCCTGTTCAATTTGCAGCCTTAACTGATCGGTGCCCGCCAGTTTGTCCATAAAGTTGGCAGAGGTAAAAAACACCTCGTTGTGCTGCTTAAATAGAGCATGCCATTGTAACAAATACTGTAAATTCAGCCCCTGTGCTTGTACCTGACGCAAATCTTCGCCCTGCAGCAGTTTGTCCATTAACGGTGGTGTTAACGCAGCACCTGGAGTGGATACCGGCATAAACTGAAAGCCAGCCGGGCCAAATTTGTCGTAGCCAATCACCTGAAACGGAAATTCCGTGCCGCGGCCCACACTTAGTGGTGTGGCTTCAAAAAAGCCCAGCGACGGATACAACGCTATGGCCTGATCATTGGGCAGGTTCGGGCTGGGTTTTACCGGCAACGAATAAGGCTGGCTACGCTGATAACCGCGCAGTGGCACTACATGCAGTTGTAGTTTGTCGGCGTTAGTAATCCAGCGTTCGCCTTTAATCATTTGTGCCAACTCAGCCACTGTCATACCGTGCAGCAGCGGAATAGGGTGCATGCCAACAAAAGACTGAAAGGCGGGATCCAGCACCGGGCCGTCTATATAGGCGCCATTCGGGTTGGGCCGGTCCAGCACCAGCATGGCTACGTTATACTCGGCTGCGGCTGCCATCATATAGTGCATAGAGCTGATATAGGTGTAGTAACGCACACCAACATCCTGAATATCAAAAATAACGATATCCAGTTGCTGCATTTGCTCTGCTGACGGCTTTTTGCTGGCACCGTACAACGACAGCAGCGGTAAACCGGTTTTGCTGTCTGTGCTGTTTTTTACACTGGCGCCAGCGTCATAATCACCGCGAAAGCCATGCTCAGGCGCAAAAATACTGACAACATTCACCTTATTGGCCAGCAGTACATCAACCAGATGCTGCCCGCCAACCAGCGACGTTTGGTTTACCAACACGCCAACGCGTTTACCTTGCAGTAGCGGCAGGTACTGTTGCAATTGCTCAGCTCCGGTTTGCAGTTCAGCTTTTGCCGGCTGCGTGCCGGGGCGTTCTGTATCCGGCTGGCAGGCCAGCAAACAGCAACCTAGCAGCAGTAACAGTAACGGTTTCATTCGGGGGTGCCTTGCTGTAATACCTTACGGATAAAGCCATGTTGTTGCTGCAATTGCCGGCGGCAGTGCTCAATGCTCTGGCCGCTGAGAATATGCAAAATAGCCAGTTTAGCGCTCATATCAGCGGCTTTTAACGCTTCGCGTGCGGTTTCTGGTGTGCAATCGGTGGCCTGCATAACAATGCGTACTGCGCGTGCCACCAGTTTTTCGTTACTGGCGTGCAAATCTACCATCAGGTTCTGATACACCTTACCGCTGCGGATCATGGCTGTTGTGGTGAGCATATTTAAAATCAGCTTTTGTGCCGTACCGGCTTTCATCCGGGTAGAACCGGTAACCACTTCCGGCCCGACCACAGCAGCAATGCCGATATCGGCTGCGCTTAGCACCGGTGCATTGGCGTTACAGCTGATGGCGGCGGTAAAACAGCCGATACTGCGGGCATAGGCCAGGCCACCCAGCACATAAGGTGTGCGGCCACTGGCGGCAATGCCAATCAGAATATCCCTGGGCTGCAGGTTTATGCTTTGTAAATCTTCTACGGCCAGTTGTGGGTTGTCTTCGGCTCCTTCTACCGCTTTGTATACGGCGCCGTTACCACCGGCAATTAACGCGATTACCTGAGTTGAAGGTACACTGTAAGTAGGCGGGCATTCTACGGCATCAAGAATACCCAACCGGCCACTGGTGCCCGCACCCAGGTACACCAGGCGGCCACCGGCATCAAAGGCTTCTACTATGCGATCAGCCACTGCTGCCACCTGTCCGAGGCAGCTGGTAATGCTTTGTGCCACGGTTTGATCTTCAGCGTTAATGCGTTTTACGATCTCCAGGCTCGACAACAAATCGATATCCCAACTATCGGGATTGCGTGCCTCTGAGCTCATGGCATCCAGTTGTTGTAGTAAAGAGTCCTGTTGGTTATTTGTCATTGCCGTTTCCTGAAAGGGGTAAAGAGTTTGTCAGTTGTGTTGCAAGAATAAAAGCGCCATCCAGTGCGCTACCGCGAGGCGGTTGCAGCAAAGCGCGGCATTCTGTATTTAAAAGCGGGGCGGTAATATCCGCCAGGCCGCCTAATAAGACTACCGGCAGCTCAAATTGCTCACGGGCGCTATATAGCAATTGGTGTACCGCTGCGCTGTGGCGTTGTAACAATTTATCGGCCACTGTGCAGTGCCCGGCATAATTAAACACTAATGGTGCCAGAGCAGCGTAATCGTTTGGGCTGGCGGTTTTCAGCCAGGGTAGTAACACAGCCGCGTCGTCACCGATTTGTTGTGCCACGGCCTGCAGCAGTGGGCTTTGTACCCCGGCCAGGCTGTCTACCTGCCATAGCAGTTCGCGTACTGTCTGTTTACCTAACCAGGCGCCACCGCCTTCATCGCCAATATTAAAGCCCCAACCGCCAACCTGTTGTTCAGCGCCATCGGCGAGAAGGCGCATAGCAACTGAACCGGTACCCAGTGCAACTACCAGTACCGGCTGGCCCAGATTAGCGCCATAAAGAGAGGTTTTGGCATCGGTGGTCAGTAAAAAACGGGCATAGTGCCGGGCCAGTTGCTGGCAAGCCTGCTGATGCTGCTGTGGGTTACCCGCACCAGCCAGACCCATTACGGCCACCACTTGCTGGCTGCTGATACCGGCTTGCTGGCACAGGCTGGCACTGAGTAAATTAATGTTACTCAGTGCCAGCGAAAAATCATTGGTCAGTGAGGCCGGACCGGCCTGTTGCTGCCAGTGTTGGCCGGTGCTGCTATTAGTCAGGCGGGCCAGCGTTTTACTGCCACCACCATCAACTGCCAAAATCCACATTTAGTTAACTCCCTCCATGGCAGCGCCTTTTTTTTCCGCTGGTTTACCGGCCAGACACACTAATGTTGCCACCAGGGTGCCGATACACAGCTGCCAGGTAAAGCCTAAGTCGAGTGCAGCCAGTTGCGGACTAAGTTGGTGCAGAATATAAGGTTGTAGCAGCAGGGTCACGCAAAATCCGCTTAACAGTGCTGCACTAACAGAGTAACGGTTACCGCGTTTGCTAAACAAGGCGGTAAAAAATACCCCCAGTAAGCCGCTGTATGAGAACACCATTACGCTAAGGGCAAACGCCAGTAGTGGCATATCCGAATACTGCTGCCAGTAAAAACACAAAATAGCCATGGCCGACAGGGTGATAGCGGTAAACAGCATACCCAGCTGGCCGGCGCGGACAAAATGCCGGTCATCGGTAACAGGGTGGTGCTTTAACCGCCAGGGTTTGTACATGTCGGCTACCAACACAGATGACATAGAATTTAAGCCTGAGGTAATAGTAGATAACGCCGCCGCTATTACACCAACAACTACCAGGCCGCGCAGGCCGGATGGCATTTCATTTAATACGTAATACATAAATACCGTGACTTTTTCCCCGCCGAAGCTGTCGGCAAAACCCTGCGCCGGTTGGTATAAATCTGGCCGTTGATAAAAGATATATAACAAAAAGCCAATCAGAATAAATACCAGCATAATGGGGATCACCATCAGTGCTGAGCTTAACAGTGCTCTGGCACCGGCTTTGCTGTCTTTACAGGTGAGCACTCGTTGCGTCATATCCTGATCTAAGCCAAAAGCGGCAATATTCAGCAAAATAAAACCGGTTAATGCTGACCACATATTGAAAACACCAGCTGAGCTGACATCAAAACGCCAGTCAAACAGCAATAATTTAGATGGCCCGCCCTCTACCGGTGAGCTAAGCGCCTGTATCAGGATGGGTAAATCCAGTCCCAGGCTGTGATACAGATAACCCAGCACCAGCAGCGCGGCCAGCACATAAACGCCGCATTGCAGCGCATCGGTATAAATAACTGAGCGGATGCCCCCGGCAACAGTACAGGCCAGGCCGATCAATGCCAGTAATACTACGGCAGTCAGTACACTACCGGCCTGAATATCGTTAAACAACAACATAGCCACCGCTATGGCTGCCATATAAAGCCGTGCGCCGCTGGCAAACACCCGGCCAAATAAATACATTTTACCGGCGTGATCTTTGGCACTGGCACCAAAGCGTTGTTCCAGCAGTTCATATACCGTGGTTACCTTAAGCTGGTAATAACGCGGCAGTAAAAACTTAATCACGATATAGGTAGCAATAAGGGCGCCAATATTCGTGGCGATATAGCTTAAGTTGCCACGAAAACCCATATCAGGGCCGCCAAGAAAGGTAGCTGCCGATTGTGAAGTAGCCAGCACCGACACCGCTACCACCCATACCGGCATGCTGTTGGCTGCTAAAAAATAGTCATTACTGTTACCGGCCTTACGCCGGTTTACATACCAGCCCGCCAGTGCCAGTATGGCGAAGTAGCCAAAAAATACCGTCCAGTCCAGTAATGTCAGTTGCATGCGCAGCTCTTAACCATGAAAAAGTGCTTAACCATACCATAATGTATAGTGGGTGAGTAAAGTATTCATTTAAATTTTACTTGAATGAATAATTTATTTTTGTTGTACTGCCTGCAGCTTTTGCCAAAATAACAGGATACCGCCGTGGTTGTTTTATCTCTTGGGAACTCTATGTCATGCTTGACCCGCGCTTCTTTACTGCTGCTAAGTGCCTGCAGTTTTACTCTGCCGGCTGCTGCTATGCCGGTTAAATCTGCTACGCCGGCTGCCAGTGTAAAACAAATGCTGGGGCAAAAGCTGATGTTGGACCTGCGCTACTACTGTGAACAGGTGCCGATAAACGGCCAGTGTCGCACCCCAATGACACAATTGCCACCTGAGCTGGCCACACTGGTACGTGACTATGATATTGGCGGTGTGATCCTGTTTGCAGAAAACCTGGCCGATGTTGCTCAAACTGTGCAGCTTAACCGTGATTTACAAAGTGCGGCAGCGGCATCGAAGCTTAAATTACCGCTGTTTATCAGTATTGACCAGGAAGGCGGCCGGGTTGCCCGTCTGCCACGTAGTTTAGCCACATCTTTTGCCGGCAATATGGCTATAGGTGCAACTTATGCTGAACACGGTACTACTTTTGCCGCTGAAGTAGGCAAGGTGTTGGCCGATGAATTGCTGGCACTGGGCATTAACGTAAACTTTGCCCCTACGATAGATGTTAACGTTAACCCGCAAAACCCGGTGATTAACGTACGGGCTTTTGGTGAAAACCCGCAGCACGTGGCCGAACTGGGTAACGCTATGACCAGCGCTATGCAACAGCGCGGCATGATAGCGGCACTAAAGCATTTCCCCGGCCACGGTGATACTGAAGTAGACAGCCATTTAGGCTTGCCACGGGTAGAGCACAGCAGTGAGCAAATCCGCCAGGTCGATTTATACCCGTTTGCGTATATTATTAAGCAGCAAACGCCCGGCATGATTATGACCGCGCATATTCAGTTTCCAGCGCTGGACAGCAGCACTTTTGTTTCCAAAAATGGTGAAGAAATGCTTAAACCGGCTACGCTGTCACGCACCATTTTGCATGACGTATTGCGCCAGGAAATGGGCTATAAGGGTGTGATAGTGACTGACGCACTGGATATGGCCGGGATCAGCAAGTTTTTTACCCACACCGAAGCGGTAGTACAAACCTTTGCCGCCGGTGCTGATATCGCCCTGATGCCGGTAAAGCTGCAACACCCCGGCGAGCTAAAAGCGCTGGCAGCACTGCTTAATGAGCTTGAGGCTGCGGTAGACAAAGGTGCTATTGCTAAAACGGAACTGGTCGAATCTTATCAGCGCATAGTGGCCTTAAAGCAGCAGTATCCTTTATTACCGGCGGTGAAATCGGTGGCAGAACAAACCAAACTGGCCGGCAAACTGCTTGGCAGCGTAGCGCACCGGCAAAGCGAACTGGCACTGGCCAAAGCAGCGATAACCCAGGTAAAACCGGCTTCGTCTTACTGGCCGTTTAAACTCAGCGATACAAAAAAACTGTTGCTGATTATGCCGGACCAAACTAAAGCTAAGGCCTTAGCCGCCGCGCTGCAGCACTACAGCAAAGATCATTTCGTGATCGACACCATTAGCCTGCAACAAACTGATCTAAGCAAAGCCAGTGCACAAATTGGCGCGGCTGATTTGGTGATAAGCGGCTTTATTGCCCCTATGCAAAGCCTGGCCGATATTGGCGGTATGGATGATTTAACCGGTATTGCTAATATTACCGCCGCTTATGAGCGCCAGAGCCTGCAATTTGAGACATTGCTGCCGCAGATTACAGCGAAGAAAAAACCGCACGTGTTTTTAAGCCTGCGCGCACCTTATGATATCAGCCGTTATGGCCAGTATGCCGATGTAGTGCTGGCAAGCTATGCCTATAACACGTCAGAACAGCCAACCGCTATGGGCGCCGGTAATGCGGTATACGAAGCGTTGGCGCAGGCTTTACTTGGCCAATATCGTTTAACCGGTAAGCTGCCGGTTACTGTTAGCGGGTATTAAAATTATGTTTAACTGGTATCAGCGTTACGCTGAAGCAATACTTTCTGTATTACCACCAAAGCGCCTGCTGGCGCTGGATGCGCTGCGCGGGCTAACGATTACCGCCATGATACTGGTTAACAACCCCGGCAGTTGGAGCCATGTGTACAGCCCGTTGCTGCATGCGCAGTGGCATGGCTGGACAGTAACAGATCTGATCTTCCCGTTTTTTATTGTTATTGTCGGTATGTCGCTGCAATTAAGCCTGCAGCGGCAAAACAGCAATGGCAATATTGCAGTGATAAAACATGCCGCAGTGCGCAGCATAAAGCTGTTTGCTCTGGGGTTGTTTTTAGCATTGTTTTATTACAATTTCCGTGACCCGGCGTACAACTATATTGAGCAGAAACTGCTTACGCTGCGCTGGCTTGGGGTATTGCAACGCATTGGCCTGGTATATTTTTTTACTGTGCTTATTGTGCTGTATTGTGGCACCCGTGGCCGCATCGGCTGGCTGTTAGGGTTGTGTGCCTTATATCTGGCCGGCATGTTGTATCTGCCGTATCAGGATGCGCAGGGCAACCAGTTCCGTGGTTTACTGGAGTTTGGTAACAGTTTTGCCGCCTGGCTGGATCATGTCGTGCTGGGTGCCGGCCATGTGTATTACCGCAGTGCCACACCGTTTGCGTTTGATCCGGAAGGGCTTTGGTCTACCTTACCGGCAATCAGCAGCTGCCTGACCGGGGTGTTAATGGCGCAATATCTGCAAAGCGATCGCACCCTGGTGCAAAAAATTCGTGGCTTTTTATTATTTGGTGTAGTGGCCGTATGGCTGGCCGAGCTGTGGCATATGGGCCTGCCAATTAATAAAAGCCTGTGGACACCGAGCTTTGTACTGCTAAGCAGCGGTTATTGCGCTATCGCACTGGCGGCCTGCCTGTGGTTATGTGATGTTAAACGCTGGCGGCTGTGGAGTGCGCCTTTTGTGGTGTTTGGCGCCAACGCTATTTTGTTTTTTATGTTTGCCGGTGTGGCAGCGCGCATACTGATGATGGTATCTGTCGGCGATACCTCTTTACACGGCTGGTTATTCAGCGCTGTATATCAGCCATTGTTTGGCGATTACAACGGCTCACTGGCCTTTGCGCTGAGCTTTTTGTTGCTTTCCTACCTGTTAATGCACTGGTGTTATAAACGCGGTTATATCTTTAAAGTTTGAGTAGTTGGCGGCGGTATTTTCTGCTGCGTGCCAGCTTGTAATTTTTGGTGTAACCGGTTACAGTTATTTCTGTTGTGGATAAAAAGTATGCTAACCAACAGAGTTAGCAGCCACTAATGCCAATAAAATCAACAGGGAAAAACACCGCCATGCCTATCAGCATCCGACTTAAATTGTCGCTAATGATGTTTCTGCAGTTTTTTATCTGGGGCGCCTGGTTTGTTACCATGGGCACCTATCTGTCACAGCGTTTTTCTGCCTCCGGTGCGCAAATGGGCATGGCGTATGAAACGCAGTCTATCGGCGCTATTATCGCGCCTTTTATTATCGGCCTGATTGCCGATCGTTACTTTGCCGCACAGAAAATTCTGGCGCTGTTGCATCTGGTGGGGGCGGCCTTGCTGTTTAGTGCGGCCTACAGTGGCAGTTTTAGCAGTTTTTACCCCTATATTCTGTTGTATATGGTGGTGTATATGCCAACGCTGGCGCTGGTTAATGCCATTAGCTTTCGCCAGTTGGCAGAAAAAACCGCGCAGTTTGCCCATATCCGTGTATTAGGCACTGTTGGCTGGATCACCGCTGGTTTGTTAATTGGCTGGTTTGGCTGGGAAAGCAGTCAGAAGTTACAGTTTACCTTTATGCTGGCCGCTGGTGCGTCTTTGGCGCTTGGCGTGTTTAGCCTGACCCTGCCCGATACACCACCGCAGGCCTCGCAACAGCGGCCTGGCATGCGGCAACTATTGGGGCTGGATGCACTGGCCTTGCTGAAAGATCGCGCTTATCTGGTGTTTTTTCTGGCCTCGGTGCTGATCTGTATTCCGCTGGCGTTTTATTATCAAAATGCCAACCTGTATCTGAACGATTTGGGCATCAGCGGTGCTGCGGCAAAAATGTCGCTGGGGCAGATGTCTGAAATTGCCTTTATGTTATTGCTACCGTTATTTTTGCGCCGTTATGGCATTAAAGCTACCTTATTGGTAGGCATGCTGGCCTGGGTGCTACGCTATGTGCTGTTTGCCTATGGTAACAGCGGTGAGCAGTTGTGGATGCTGTTTTTTGGTATTTTGCTGCACGGTATTTGTTATGACTTTTTCTTTGTCAGCGGCCAGATTTACACCGAACAAAAAGCCGGCCGTGAGATAAAAGCTGCGGCGCAGGGCCTGATCACGCTGGCAACCTATGGCGTAGGTATGTTACTGGGGTTCCGTCTGGCCGGTTACATCACCGATTTGCATCACCTGGATAGTGGCTACCAGTGGTGGCAAATCTGGTTAATTCCGGCTGGTATAGCGGCGTTGGTACTAGTGGTATTTGTATTAAGCTTTCCAAAGCAGCGCCGGTTACCGGTGTAACCACAGCGGTGCTGCTACAGTAAAACAGCATAGAGTTTTTCGGTGTTGTAACCGGTTTCAAGGGGTGCTAATGGCGCAAACAAAAGTCAGAATGGCGATGGTTGGTGGTGGTGAGGGTGCTTTTATCGGGGCTATACACCGTATTGCAGCCCGGCTGGATAATCAGATCGAGCTGGTAGCAGGCTGCTTTAGCAGCAAGGCTGAGCGCAGCGCCGCTATGGCGGCTCAGTTGGGTATCAGCACCGCGCGTTGTTACGATTCCTATCAGCAGTTGTTTGCTGCAGAAGCCCAGCTGCCGCCGGAGCAACGGATAGAGTTTGTTACTATAGTGACACCGAATCATCTGCATTTTCCGGTGGCAAAAGCAGCCTTGCAGGCCGGTTTTCATGTGTTGTCAGATAAACCTGCAACCTTGTCATTAGACGAAGCTCTGCAGCTACAGGCGCTGGTGCAGCAAACGGGCCTGCATTATGGTTTAACTCATACTTATGCCGCTTACCCGATGGCGCTGCAAGCCAGATTATTAGTGCAGCAGGGCCATTTAGGTACGGTGCGTCGCGTTGCTGTTAGCTATCCACAGGGATGGCTGGCAAATAAAGCCGACAGCGATGGCAGTGCTCAGGCGCAGTGGCGGTTAGATCCGGCCCGCTCGGGTGTCAGTGGTTGTTTTGCTGATATTGGCACCCATGCTTTTCAACTGGCAGAGTTTATCAGTGCGCTTGAGGTAACAGAGCTGTGCGCCGATCTGGCAACCGTGATAGACGGCCGCCAACTGGATGATGATGGCAGCGCTTTGCTGCGTTTTAGTAATGGTGCCCGCGGCACTTTGCTGGCCAGCCAGGTATGTGCCGGCATGGGCAATGGTTTACAAATTAGTGTGTATGGCGAGCTCGGTTCACTTAGTTGGCAGCAGGAGCAACCAGACCAGTTGATAGTACAGATGCGCAATCAGCCACAGCAAACCTGGCAGGCGGGTACTGATAAAACATACCTGGCACCGCAGGTACGGGCCTGTTGCCGCACTCCGGCGGGACACCCTGAGGGCTATCTGGAGGCTTTTGCTAATATTTATCGTGACTTTGCGCTGGCATTACGCCAACCCACAACCGGCAACCTAGCTGCAGGTATTGAGCAGGCGGTGCGCGGTATGGCCTTCGTGCAGGCTGCTGTGTTAAGCAGCAGGCAAAATGCGGCTTGGGTAAGCATAACCGGGCAGTACACTTTTACGGGATAATAAATGTATGCTGACAAGCAAAATTAAAGGGCCAGCGATATTTCTGGCGCAGTATCTGCCACCTGCCGGAGAGGCCTGTACATTAGAGTCATTATTACGCTGGGCGGCGGAACTGGGATACAAAGGCGTGCAGTTGCCAACCTGGGATAAACGCATTTTTGATTTAGAGCAAGCTGCACAAAGCCAGCAATATTGCGATCAGCTGCTGGCATTATGCCAGCGTTATCAGTTGCATATTACCGAGTTGTCGACCCATTTGCAGGGCCAGTTAATGGCAGTGCACCCGGCATACAATGAGCTGTATCAGGGTTTTGCCCCGGCGCACGCGAAAACCGAAGCGCAGAAGCAACAGTGGGCGACTGAGCAATTGTTACTGGCAGCGCAGGCGTCAAAACGCCTCGGCCTGAACTGCCATGTTACTTTCTCCGGTGCTTTGCTATGGCATACTGTGTACCCGTGGCCACAGCGCCCGGCCGGCCTGGTAGAACAGGGCTTTGCCGAACTGGCGCAGCGCTGGTTACCGGTGCTGGATGCTTTTGATGCCGCAGGCATAGATGTATGCTTTGAACTGCACCCGGGTGAAGATTTACACGATGGCTTATCATTTGAGCGCTTTCTTAACGCTACCGGGCAGCACCCACGCGCCTGTATTTTGTATGATCCCAGTCATTTTCTGCTGCAGCAGATGGATTATCTGCAATTTATTGATTTTTATCATCAGCGCATCCGGGCGTTTCATGTTAAAGATGCTGAGTTTCGCCCCTCCGGTAAAGCGGGTGTTTACGGTGGCTACAGCAGCTGGCTGGAACGGCCGGGCCGGTTTCGCTCGCTTGGTGATGGCCAGATAGATTTCAATGCTATTTTCAGCAAACTAACACAATACGGCTATACCGGCTGGGCAGTACTGGAGTGGGAATGTTGTTTAAAACACCCGCAACAAGGTGCTGCAGAAGGCGCGCCTTTTATTGCCAAACGGCTGATCTGCGTGGCCGAGCGACCCTTCGATGATTTTGCCGGTGGTGCTACCGATGCCGATCGTAACCGTCGTATTCTGGGTTTAAGCGACTAAGGCAGCCAATATACCCGTGCAGCGGTGCATGACTCACCGCTGCAATAGCAGCAAAAAATAACCAATCTGGCTTGACAAAATTCTGCGCCGGATTTAACTTAAATGATGTAACCGGTTTCATTGGCAGTGATCGCAGAATCACGCCAACAAAATAATTATAACGAGCGGTACCGGCTGGCAATAGCGCTGGCTACAACAAGGGGAGCGTCAACGTGATCAGAGTTAACTCGGATGCGTTTTTCCGTGCAGCGGCGAGCAGCCTGCTGTTACTGGTGGCTGTTACCGGCTGTAAACCTGCACCAACTACCTCCGAAGGCATCTCTGGTGCTGCTACACCTGATAAAGCCACAGCAGAAGTATCAGCTGACTGGCAATGGCTGTTTAATGGTGAGTCTGTCGAAGCCTGGACCGACAAGAGCGGTGAACCGATTGGCCAGCAGTGGCAAGTTATCGACAATGCACTGGTGCTTACTGCAGCTGGCGGTGGTGATATTGTCAGTAAACAAAGCTTTACCGATTTTGAACTGGAACTGGAATGGCAAATTTCGGCATCCGGCAACAGTGGTATCTTCTACAAGGTTAACAGCGCAGGTTGGTCCGGTGGTTTAGAGTACCAGCTACTGGATGATGATAATTATCCCGGCCATGACAATCCGATCCATTTTACCGCTTCATTATTTGATATATACGCACCGCAGGTTGATGCTCATTTACCTGCCGGTAGCTGGAACCATACCCGCATTGTAGTGCGCCACCCGCAGGTTGAACACTGGCTTAATGGCAAACTGGTACTGCAGTTTGAGTTGGGCTCCGCCGACTGGCAGCAGCGCGCTGCCAATAGTAAATTTGCCCCCAAGAGAGTGCTTGGCGCAAACGAGCCGGGGCATATTGTTTTGCAAGACCATAACGACAAAATAGCTTTTCGTCAGATCCGGATCCGGGCCTTATAACAGGAGAATGTTATGGCTATTAACCGTCGCCATTTTTTATGTCGGGCCTTTGCCGGAGCTGCTGTTGCCGGTTTAGCCAGCCAGTTGCCGTTAAGCTGGCCGTTGTTTGCTGCCAGCCCGGTGCAACCAAAAATTTCGCTGGCCCAGTGGTCATTGCACCGCCAGTTACGTTCCGGTCAGTTAAAGGTACTGGATTTTGCTGTAAAAACCCGCCGCGATTTTCAGCTGGGCGCGGTGGAATACGTAAATCAGTTTTTTGCCGACAAGGTGCAGGATCAATCTTTCTTGCGCCAGTTAAAACAGCGTGCCGATGACAGCGGTGTCAGCAGTTTACTGATTATGGTCGACGCTGAAGGCGATCTGGCTGCAGTGGAGGCAAAGCAGCGCCAGCAGGCGGTAGAAAACCACTATAAGTGGGTTGAAGCCGCAGCGTTTTTAGGTTGCCACGCTATCCGCGTCAGTATTGCTGATAACGCCAAAACCGATGCAGTAGAGATGCAGCAGGCGGCAGTATTGGGCCTGCAACAATTGGCGGCTTTCGCCGCGCCCTTTGGCATCAGCATTATTGTCGAAAACCATATGGGCCACTCTATGGATGCCAACTGGCTGGCTACGGTATTGCAGCAGGCCGGTAATATTGGCAGCCTGCCGGATTTTGGTAACTTTAGCGGTGACAAATACCAGGGCACGCAACTACTGTTGCCGTTTGCCAAAGGCATCAGTGCTAAAAGCTATGCCTTTGATGAAAATGGTGCTGAGAGCAGTATCGATTATCAGCGCATGTGGCAATTAATCCAAAACTCAGGCTATCAGGGGTATATAGGTATTGAGTATGAAGGTGAAAGTGCTGATGAAGATGCCGGGATCCGTGCCACACGCGATTTATTGCTGGCAGTGGCCAATTACACCGGGCGTTGAGGTTAAATGCAATGCCCGGTTTTTTTTGCTTAGTAGTGTAACCGGTTACAAAGTGGTGTTTAAGTGAGTAGTTCCAAGCCAGCAGGCCGTTAGCAGCCTGGCCGGCACAATTATTATAACAAAGCGCACCGTTATAAAGTGTGCAGACGAGGAGAGTGCAAGATGTCAGGAGCATCCGGACAACAGGAATATGATGTAATCGTAGTCGGCTCGGGGGCCGGCGGCGGTATGTCAGCATTAATATTAAGCATTGCCGGGTTAAAGGTATTAATGCTCGAAGCAGGGCGGCATTATGACCCGGTAACAGAAACGCCGATGTTTAACCTGCCCAAAGAAGCACCGCTACGCGGAGCCAGTACCCCGGACAAACCTTTTGGTTTCTATGACGCTACCATCGACGGTGGCTGGCAGGTACCGGGTGAACCTTATACCCAGGCCAGCCGCGAGCCACAACAACGTTTTGATTGGTGGCGCGCGCGCATGCTGGGGGGGCGCACCAACCACTGGGGCCGTATTTCGTTGCGTAACGGCGAGTATGACTTTAAACCCTACAGCCGCGATGGCCTGGGTTTTGACTGGCCGATAAGCTATGCCGATTTAGCACCTTATTATGATAAAACCGAAATGTTAATTGGTGTGTACGGTGACACCGGCCATGGTTTGGAAAACACCCCTGATTCGCCCGAAGGCATTTTGCAACCGGCTCCCAAGCCGCGTGCTTATGAGCTGTTGGCGAAAAAATCCTGTGATGAGTTGAATATACCAGTGATCCCGGCGCATCTGGCCATTTTAAGCCAGCGCCAGGACCACACCCGGCTGCCAGCGAAGCTGTTTCCTAACAGTGAGCTGGGGCAAAAAGTGGTGGCCGATTCTATGCAATCCCGCGCTGCCTGTTTCTGGGCCACGCCTTGCGGCCGTGGCTGTTCGATTAAAGCCAATTTTCAGTCAACTACGGTGTTAATTCCACCGGCACTGGCTACCGGCAATCTGACCATCATTACCGATGCGATGGTACGCGAAGTAACGCTGAATAAGGCCGGTAAAGCTGACGGGGTGATTTACATCGATAAAAACAGCCGTGAAGAAGTAAAAGTTAAAGGCCGTGCAGTTGTTGTAGCTGCCAGTGCAGCAGAAACGGCGCGGATTTTCCTTAACTCGCGCAGCCCGCTGTTTCCCGACGGTATTGCCAACAGTTCCGGCCTGGTGGGTAAATACCTGATGGATACCGTCGGTGCCGGCGTCGGCGGGCAAATTCCGGCGCTGGAAAACCTGCCGCCAATGAATGAAGACGGCTCGTCCGGTATGCATCTGTATCAACCATGGTGGCTGTACAAGCAGCAAAAAGCCGGCAAGCTGAATTTTGCCCGTGGTTATCACATTGAAATGAGCGGTGGCCGTGGCATGCCGGGGGCCGGTGCTTTTGGCGGCCTGCAAAGTTTTACTGAAGGAGCTTACGGTGCTGATTTTAAACAGGCGTGCCGGCGCTATTACGGCACCTTTGTGCACTTTGATGGCCGTGGCGAAATGATCCCCAACGAAAACAGCTATGCCGAACTGGACCCGACAGTGGTGGATCAGTGGGGGATACCGGTGCTGAAGTTTCACTGGCAGTGGTCAGAGCATGAGATAAATCAGGCGGCGCACATGCAAAAAACCTTCGCCGACATTATTACCGGTATGGGCGGCAAGGTAACCAGCAACATAGAAACCGACGGCCGTAAAGCCATCATGAACGGCGGTGCCATTATTCACGAAGTGGGCGGCACCATTATGGGCGCCGACCGCAAAAAATCGGTGTTGAATCAGTATTGTCAAGCCTGGGATGTACCCAATCTGTTTGTTGCTGATGGCGCGCCTTTCGCGTCGAACGCTGATAAAAACCCCACTTTGACTATTCTGGCACTGGCCTGGCGCACCAGTGATTACATTGTTGAGCAGTTCAAGCAAAGGAATATCTGATATGGCAGATCATAACGACAATAACAGCACCAACTTAAAACGCCGTGATGCCTTAAAGCTGCTTGCTACGGCGGCCGTATCGATACCTGTGCTGAGTATGGCGGGCCATGCTGCGGCGGTAACAGCAAAAACCAAAGGGGCAGAGCTTATTTACCGGCCTACCGATCCGGATATGCTCAAGCCTGTAGTGCCCTGGTCAATGACACTGACTCAGGCTGAGCTGGACGATCTGGCCGTACTGGCTGACATTATTATTCCGGCCGATGCCCAGTCGCCTTCGGCAGCCAGCCTGGGCGCGCAACACTTTATTAATGAATGGGTTAGCGCGCCTTATCCGCAACAAAAAGCCGATCTTGTGTTGGTACGTGGTGGCCTGGTCTGGTTAAACGGCGAAGCAAAGAAACGCTTTGGTAAAGCATTCGCCAAACTCAGTACGGCTGAGCAACGGCAAATTTGTGACGATATTTGTTTTGAGCCCAAAGCGGCTGCCAACTTAAAGCACGGCGCCCGTTTCTTTGCCAAAGTACGCGATTTAACTGCCACAGCTTTTTACACCACTGAACCCGGTATGGCCGACATCGGTTATATCGGCAATAAACCTATGGCCAGTTTCGACGGCCCGCCTGATGAGGTGCTGCGCAAACTGAAACTAAAAAGTTAAACCAATGCCCGTGGTCAATCGGGCAGCTAATTAAATAGTGACACAAGTGAAAAACAGGGTTCTGACTGCGTTTAGGCGGTAAGAGAAACTCATAGCTCAGAACAATATTTAAAACTAAAAAAATGAGAGCGACACACTATGTACAGCAAAAATATGTACAACAAAACGGGGAATATCACGCAGCCACTAAAGCTGCGTAAACACCGGCTGGCACAGGCAGTAAGTTTAAGCCTGTTATTAACCGCCGGTTGCAATACAGCACTGGCACAGCAAACTGAGCCAGCGGCAGAAACCAAGGCTGAAGCCGAAGTTGAGGTAGTACAGGTTCGGGGTATCCGTGCCAGTATGGCCGAGAATATGGCGATAAAACGCTTGTCCAGCGCGGTGGTGGATGCCATTACTGCTGAGGATATCGGTAAGTTTCCGGATAAAAACGTTGCTGATTCACTGCAGCGGGTGCCGGGTGTGGTGATCCAGCGTGACGGCGGTGAAGGTTCAACTGTAAGTATCCGTGGTTTATCGTCTGATCTGACGTTTACCCAGTTAAACGGCAACTTTATTGCATCGTCACCCGGTGAACCATCACGTTCATTTGATTACACCCTGTTGCCGTCGGCGATGATCCAGACCGTTGAAGTATTTAAATCGCCGGAAGCCCGGCTGGATGCCGGTGGGGTTGGCGGTACTGTGCTGTTACATACACGCAAGCCGTTTGAGATGGATGCTAATTCTGGCGTACTAAATATTGAATCGACCTATGCCGATGTTACCGACAAACACGAACCGCAGTTTACCGGCGTGTACTCGTGGAAAAACGATGCTGAAAGCCTGGGCCTGCTGGTAGGATATACCCGGCAAAACCGCACCAGCCGTGTGTTGTCGGGCGGTACCGATTCGAGTGTCTGGCGTTGGGGCGGTGTGGCAGATACGGCGGTAGATGTTAATGGCAATCCGGTAGACAATAACAACAACTGGGCTGCGTTGACAGATGCCCAGGGCAATGTTTATAACGGGGTCTGGTTTCCGCAGGTGGCCCGGGTTGGTGTAACCAAAGAAGAGCGTGATCGCGAAGGCGTGCAGCTTACCGGGCAATGGCGACCTACTGACCGGCTGGAGCTGGGTTTTAACTATTTTGGTTTTACTCTGGGCCAGGACAGAACCCGTTCAGTGGTGTCAATGCCGGAGTGGTCATTAAACCCTAATTTTCTTACCGGCGTAACGCTGGATGCTTCCGGCACCATTATTACCGGCATGGATTATACTGTCGGCGCCGGTGGGGCCGAGAATGATTTGCAGTTTCCCTGGATGAATGGCAGCTATGTCAGGGAAGAGTCTACCTCAGATACTTTCGATTTTAACTTCAGTTACGAGGGTGATAGCTACCGCCTGAAACTGATTGCCGGTAACACCAAAGCTAAAGGTGGGCCAACAGAAAGCTGGGATGTGGCGTATAAAAGTTCAAACTGGGGTGAAAACCAACCCTTTATTGAAAATGCTGCACAGTACGCTGGCTGGTCAACGGGTGACCGTATGTCAATGTATATCGATCCTAACACCTTAACCAATCTGCTAAGTGGTGTCGGCGGCGGCCGGGACCCGGGGTCGTCTAATTCCAGCTTTGTGCGTAGCACGCTGGAAGAGCGCTACTATCAGCTGGATCTTGATTTTGATGTCGACTGGGGCATTTTTACGCTGGTTCGCACCGGCTTAAAATTCCGTGATGCCAAATTACACCGCGAAACCGGGAATAACTTCTTTCTGGCACCCGATTTTGATATTGAAGGTGCACTGGCCAGTGGCCGGGGCATAGATCAGTTTGACAGTTACCAGTGGAACGGCGGTATGCCACTGGCAAAAGATGTATTAAAACCTCAGGGCGAGGGTAATATTGCCGGTGGCTTTAATATTAATCTGATGCCGGTGATAGACTGGGATAAATACCGCAGCATTATTTTAAGCAATTACAAACCTTATACCCGGATTGAAGATAATTTTGTTTACAACATCCGTGAGCAAAGTGAAGCATTCTATCTGCAGGGCGATTTTAGCTTTGGTGATTTCCGCGGTAATACCGGTGTGCGGGTAGTAAAAACCAAAACCACCGGTGAATCGACCGATTTATACACCTACTTTCTTGATCATACCGACGATGTAACCGGTTTACCTGTGACCGGCGACGCCCGTTTTGTCGAAAACTGGCAACTGATCTCGCAAACTACCGAAGAAACCTATGTATTACCCAGCCTGAACCTGGTATGGGATGCCGGTGATAATCTGGTGGTGCGCGGCGCCCTGGCAAAAGTGATGTCGCCACCGGGTTACAGCGATTTAGGCAGTCAGGAGCGTATCAGCTTTATATCAGATGAATGGGCTAAAGACCGTGAGGCCTTTAACACCCAACCGGGTTTTAGCGGCAGTGGTGGTAATAAAAATCTGAAGCCGTTTGAATCTATGCAGGCCGATCTTTCGATAGAGTATTACTACGGCACCGGCTCGGCGGTGGGGATGGCACTGTTTTATAAAGACGTTGATAACTTTGTGGTGCCGCTGATCATTGATTCAGTGCGTGATTTTGCCGGTGAACCGGGTGTGGTTGAACCGGGCCAGATCACGATCAGCCCTTACAGCACTGTAGGTAATGGTACAAACGCGAAGTCGCAAGGTGTAGAGCTGTTTATCCAGCATGCTTTTGCCAACGGCTTTGGTCTTAACGCCAACTATACCTACAACAAAACTAACCAGGCAGACGTGAATGTTGATGGTGAAAAATTTGGTGAATCGCCTTTAGTGGGCAGTGCCAAGTACCAGTACAACCTGTCGGCGTTTTACGAAACAGACGATTACAGTATCCGGGCGTCTTATAACAAACGTGGCGAAACGGTATTGGGTATTAACAGTGGTTTAAACGTGTATCAGGACCCTTATGATCAGGTGGATGTGAATGCCACCTACGCCCTGACAGAGAGCTGGTTGCTAAGTGCATCGGTTATAAACCTGACAAAATCTGAATCAACATCCAGGTTAGGTAACGACACCGACGCACGCTTTTTAAACAATAGCTACTCTGGCCGGCGCTATTATGCCGGTATTACGTTTAATTTCTGAACCATGTACACAAAGAGGCAGAATATATAATGAAAACAATACAACAATGTCAGCTACTGTGTGCGATGGCAGTGGCACTAGGTGCAATAACCGGTTGTGATAGTGGTGAGACACCGGATGTAAATAATGCACCAACACCAGTGTTAACCTCAGCCGAGGTAAACGCCAGTGCTGTAAAAGGGGTTTTAAGTGGTGCTGCGGTTAGTGTCAGTGCATTAAACGGTACTACGGTAAGCAGTACCGCCGTGCAAACCGACAGTAACGGTATGGCCGCTACCACCCTGACATCAGCTCCGGGTTATGCCTTTAGCGCAGTACACAAACTGGCTGTTACCACTACCGCCGACAGCAGTATGCTATGTGATCTTAGCCTGTGTGGCGAAGTAGTCTTGGGTGCACCGGTCAGTGCTGGCGCGCTGGGCAGTGTGACATTAACTAACCTGTTCTGGTTAAAAGCACCGCTGGGTGCTGCCGCTGATGGCACTGCTGATGCCACAGTGCAGGTCAATGCCCTGACCACCTTTGCCAGCCAATTACTGGAAGCAGCAATTGCAGGAGGGCGGAATGTGTCAGCACTGGCTACGCTGGAACCGGCGCAACTGGAGTACTCCGCGCAGCTGTTACGTATTCTTGGCGTTGACATGCCGGCAATAAACCTGATGCAGCAGCCACTGCAAAGTGCCGATAATGCTGAAAATTTTGCTCAAAGTAGCAACCAGTTGATTCGGTTGTCATTTGTTAATGCCGCTTTTGCCCACATTGGCGCTGAGGCAACTCTGGCCGACACCTTTGCGGCAGCGGCTGCGCAGGTTGCGCTGGCAGCCGGGGGCGATGAAGCCGCTGCTACAGCACTGCGCCAGCAACTGCTGGATGCATTACAGGGCCATCCGGTACTGGCAGAGCTGGGTTTAACCCCAGACAGCATTATTGATCTTGAGCTGCCATTAGTGCTGGCAGATAACAGCAGCGGACCGATCCGTGAATACACCACTGCAGCCTATTTAGCCGGTGCGCAAATCAGCTACCGCGGTGCTATCAGCGATAGCGAAAGTGGTGAGCAAGCTTTTGATGGCAGTGCCGACACTAAATGGCTGGATAATACAGCCGTGCCCAGTGCAGAGGCTCCTGCCTGGTTAACGCTGCAGTTTGCTCAGGCGCAAGCTATCAGTGTGTTGTCTGTTACCAGCGCCAATGATGCGCCGGACCGCGACCCGGAAAACTTTAATCTGCAGGCCTCCAACGATGGTGAAAGCTGGTTTACGCTGGGGCAATGGGCCGGGATCAGCTTTGAGCAGCGCTTAACGGCGCAGGATTTTGCCTTTAATAACAGCTTGCCGTACCGCTATTACCGGCTGAATGTCACAAAAAATAAAGGTGATACTAACTTAATGCAACTGGCTGAAGTGCAGCTGTTTGGCCCGGTGTATCCTGACCAAATTCAGCAAGGCGGCAACATTAGCGCCAGAGGTGCTATTGGTGATGCCGAGCGGGCTGAGATGGCGTTTGATGGTTTGCTGAGCACCAAATGGCTGGATAATACGGCGGTGCCAACAGCTGAGCAGCCATCCTGGGTGCAGGTGCAATTTAGTGAAGCAAAAGCTGTTAGCAGCCTGGCTATCAGTAGTGCTAACGATGCGCCGGAACGCGATCCGGAGAACTTTAACCTGCAGGCCTCAACCGACGGTGTCAACTGGCTGACTTTAGGCGAGTGGGCCGGAGAGAGTTTTGACAGCCGTGGTCAGCGCCGTTTATTCAGCACCGGTAATAGCCTGGCTTATCACTACTACCGGCTTAATATCAGCAAAAACAAAGGTGATAACAGCCTGATGCAAATTGCTGAAATTGAGCTTATCGGGCCGGCAATGCCAGCACTGAATCATGCTTTGGCGGCAACAGCAGTAACTTCCAGCGGCGCTATCAGTGAAGCCGAAGCCGCCGGTTACGCCTTTGACGGTGACAGCCAGACCAAGTGGCTGGACAACACCGCAGTGCCAACAGCCGCAGCACCGGCCTGGGCCAGTGTAGCTCTGGCAGAGCCGCAGGCGGTGAACATGCTGGCGCTGGTAAGTGCCAATGATGCGCCGGACCGTGACCCGGAAAACTTTAACCTGCTGGCCTCTGCTGATGGTGAGTATTGGGTTAGCCTGGGGCAATGGGCCGGTATCAGTTTTAGCGAACGCGCCGAGCGGCAAACTTTTGCAGTAGCTAATGCACTGGGCTACAGCCATTACCGGCTGAATATCACTAAAAACAAAGGTGATAGTGCTTTAATGCAGGTAGCCGAAATTGAGCTGATTGGCCCACAGGTGCAGGCGCAGGATCACAGTGATAATGCTGCAGCCCAGATCAACGAGCGGGCCGCTATCAGTGATGGTGAAGCCGGCACTATGGCGTTTGATAATAATCCGGCAACCAAATGGCTGGACAACGGCGGCGTACCGTCGGTTGAAGCGCCCTCCTGGCTGGAAATCAGCTTGCCGCAGCCGGTAATTGTGAATACCTTTGCTATTACCAGTGCCAACGATGCGCCGGATCGCGATCCGGAGAACTTCCGTCTGCTCGGCTCAAACGATGGTGAAAGCTGGCAGCCACTGGGTAACTGGGCTGGCGAGAGTTTCGTGGCACGAGCCGAGCGGCGTAGCTTTAGCATACTAAATGGTCGCAGTTTCAGCCATTACCGCATTGAGATCACAAAAAACAAAGGTGATACCAATTTAATGCAGGTAGCAGAGTTTGAGCTGATCGGCCCCGTGCTTTAAGCTGCAATATTGTTGGCATACAAAGGCGTAGCTAAGGCTGCGCCTTTTATCATAAAGGTAATCTGATTGATGTTAACTGTAAGCTCTGCACTGTTTGCCGGTATCGATGCCGGGGGCAGCCATTGCCGGGTGCGGCTGGAAGATAAAAACGGCGCTTTGCTGGGTGAAGGGCACTCGGGCGCTGCCAACCTGGGGCTGGGCTGGCCACAGGTTGAAGCCAATGTCTGGCAGGCGTTAAATGCTGCTTTGCAACAGGCCGGGCTGGACAGCAGGGCTTATCCGCGTTTGCATGTAGGTGCCGGTTTTGCCGGTGCCCATCTGGCCGGGTTAAAAGCCACAGCGCTGCAGTGGCAGCACCCTTTTGCCAGCTGGCATGTTACCACCGATTTACATGCAGCCTGTTATGGTGCCCATGGCGGCGGGGCTGGCAGCGTGATTATTCTGGGCACCGGCTTTAGTGCTATCGGGCTGACGGAGCAGGGCGAAACCCTGCTTGGTGGCTATGGTTTTCCAATTAACGCTGTGTGCAGCGGTGCCGGTTTGGGTTTACAGGCAGTGCAGGCGGTATTGCTGGCACTGGATGGCTTGGCCCCTGCCACTATGCTGACTGCCTTGCTACAACAACACTTTAATGGTAGCGCTGCGCAAATGGCAGAGCAACTGCTGCAGGCGACACCGCAGCAATATGCTGAGCTGGCACCGCTGGTATTTCAGGCAGCAGATAGCGCTGATGCTGTGGCTACTGATATGTTGCAACAGGCACTGGCGTTTATCGCGCAGCTCAGTAGCCAGCTACCGTCCGGCCGTTGTTGTCTGCTCGGTGGCGTGGGCCAGCGTTTGCTCACTTACCTGCCGCCGGCGCAACGTAGCCGCTTTAGTGCACCGCTGGCAGCGGCAACGGTAGGGGCTATTTATTATGCCCGCCGCCAACTGGCCATTGCAGCGCAGGAGGCTAAGCAGTATGGCGAAAATTGAAATATGCCTTGATAGCGATAGCCGTTACCTTACGCAGAATATCCGCACCGTTTGCGCCGCTGGTATTGACAGCATTGAGCTGTGCAGCCAGATGGCACAGCAGGGCTTATCTGTCAGTGCCGATGCTTTACGCCAGGCGCGTGCGGCTTGTAATTCGCATACGCAGCTGCGGGTTATGCTAAGGCCCAGAGCCGGTAATTTTGTTTACTCGGTGCCAGAGAAGCAGCAAATGCAGGCGCAGTTATTGCAGGCAGCGCAGTTGGGTGCAGATGGCATAGTGGTAGGTGCGCTAAGTGCCGATGCGCAGCCGGATTTGCCGTTTTTAACCGGCTTATTGCAACAGTGCCGGCAGCTTGGTCTGGCTTGTACTTTTCACCGTGCTTTTGATGCCTGCATCAGCCCGGCAGCAGCAGTAGAGCAACTGCTGGCATTAGGCATACAGCGGTTATTAAGTAATGGTACACCCTGGCAGCAACAGCAAAGCATAACGCAGGGCGTACGTCAGCTGGCGGTGCTGCAGCAGTATATTGCCGGGCGCATGGTGCTGGTGGCAGGAGGTGGGGTTACGCTGGCGAATTTGCCGCAATTGCAGCAAACACTGCACGACAATGCGCAGTTGTGCTGGCATTTGCATTCGGCGGTACTCACTGAAGGTATGGTCGATGCCGCTAAGCTTGAGCAACTACAATATTGCCTGACCGGACGGGCTAAGCCAAATCAACAACCAGTGCCAAACCGGCAACAAGGAGAGCCCTATGCTTAAACGGCGTTATTTTTTAAAACTCGGCGCTATGCTCGGCGCCGGTGTATCGGCTGCAGCCCTGTTTCCGGGGCGTGCGGCAGTAGCGGCGCCGGGGCGTAAACCTGTGGTGATCAGCACCTGGGATTTCGGCCTGCAGGCGAACAAGGTGGCGTTTAATTTATTACAACAGGGAGCCCGTGGCGTTGATGCGGTGCAGCAAGGTGTAATGCTGACCGAAGCCGACCCGACCGAGCGTAGTGTGGGCTATGGCGGCCGGCCGGATCGTGATGGCAAAGTCACGCTGGATGCCTGCATCATGGACGAATTTGCCAATATTGGTGCTGTCGCAGCACTGCAACAAATTAAACACCCGGTAGCGGTAGCCCGGGCGGTGATGGAGCAGACACCGCATGTGATGCTGGTAGGCCAGGGTGCGCTCGACTTTGCACTGGCGCAAGGTTTTGTCGCCGAGAATTTACTCACGGCAGAGTCAGAGCAGGAATGGCAGCAGTGGCGAAAAGATGCCAATTACCGGCCAATTGTAAACATTGAAAACCATGACACCATAGGGATGCTGGCGCTGGACAGCCACGGTAATTTAGCCGGTGCCTGCACCACCAGTGGTATGGCGTTTAAACTGCACGGCCGGGTGGGTGATTCGCCGATTATCGGCGCCGGGCTTTATGTCGATAACGAAGTGGGGGCGGCCACTGCCACAGGCCATGGCGAAGAGGTGATCCGGGTGACAGGGTCTTTTCTGGTAGTCGAGCTGATGCGTCAGGGCTACAGCCCGCAGCAGGCGTGTGAGCAGGCGGTGCAGCGTATTTATCACAAGCTGCAGCTGCGCAAAGGCAATATTGCCGATACCCAAATTGGCTTTATTGCGCTGAATAAACAAGGTGAATATGGCAGCTATTGCCTGCAGCCGGGTTTTAATTATGCCGTGCAGCATCAGGGCGAAAGTAAGCTATACGCAGCTAACGCATTGCTAAACCACTAGGCAGGCACCTAAGAGCATTCCCGTCCTTAACGCAGTGCGCGCTGGCATAAGGTTATCAGCTGTTGCAGTGCGCCCGCTAATTCCGGCTGGCTACTGTTGCCAATACCTAATACCAAACCACTGCGTGGCTCAGCATTAAACAGGTAGCGGCTAAGCGGTTGTGCTTTAATACCATAGGCTGTGAGTTGTTGCTGTAAGCTGACGTCATCAATTGGTTCAGGAAACTGCAACACTAAATGTAAGCCGGCGTCCAGCGCATATAAGCGGCACTGCGGCAGACCTTGTTGTAACAGCTGTGCCGCAAACTGCTTTTGCTGCTGATAATAGCGGCGCATTTTGCGCAGGTGCCGGCCGAAATGCCCCTCGCTGATAAAATCGGCCAATGCGGCTTGCGGCAATAGTGGTACATCGCCATGCAGCGCCTGCAAAATGCTGGCAGCCTGAGCGATAACCGCTTTGGGTGCAACCAGATAACCGAGGCGCAGCGCCGGAAACAAGGTTTTGCTGCACGAACCGGCAAATAACACCCCTTCACCTCCTGCTAAACCCTGCAGGCTGGCAACAGGCCGGTGCTGATACTGAAACTCGCTGTCGTAATCATCTTCTACCAGCCAGCAGTTGTGTTGACGCGCCCATTGCAACACAGCCAGCCGGTTTGCCAGTGGCATAATGCCGCCCAGTGGATACTGATGTCCGGGCGTAAGGAATAGCGCTTTGGCCTCAGATGATGATGGAAGCTGTTTTATATCCAGGCCATTAGCAGAGCTGGCATCCAAATGCCGCACCTGCAACTCGCACAACTGCAAGGCTTGCTTCAGGCGCGGATAGCCGGGTGTTTCCATCAATACCTGCTGGCCTGCCTTTGCCACCAGTTTGGCTGCAATAAACAGTGCCTGCTGTGCTCCGGCGGTGATCAGTATGTTGTGCTCGTTACACACCACCTGGCGCGACTGACGCAGATAAACAGCCAGTGTCCGACGTAGTGGCAGGTAACCCAAAGGCTCAGCAAAGCCGCTTAGCTGCCCGCGGTTGCTGTGGCGCGACAGCAGACGTTGCCATAACGCATAAGGAAACAGCGGCAAAGCCGGTACACCCGGTTGCAGCAAGCCAGTTACCATTCCCTGTTTTTGCGGTAAATCGTAATGGTTAAGTGTTAGCCGGTTAACTGGTAAAGCACGGGCTGGCTCCGGCTGAAAGTACTGATCTGGCACTGCAATAATCTGATAACCTCGGCCCGGCTGGCCCACGATATAGCCTTCTGCCACCAATTGCTGCAGTACCTGATTTACCGTGTTGCGGCTTAGCTTTAAATCCGTGGCCAGCTGACGGCTGGATGGCAATAAGGCCCCATTAGGCCAGAGCCCCTGCAGTATTTGATATTGTAACAACTGGTATAGCTGCAATTGCAGGCTACCCCGGCCGCTAAGCTGCAGGTTGTCGGTTAGTATACGCAACTGGATCTCTCATTTTGTTAAAACTGGTACTTTTTATGGTGCCAGTTTAGTCGCTATGCTAGCGGCAAGACAAGAAGGAGACAGCTAATGACCATCGTATACCAACAGGAAAGCAGTTTTAATCTGGACGAAATGCTGGCGCTTTACCGCGCATCGGGCATTAACCGGCCAACAGACGACAGAGCAAGAATGGCCATTATGCTGGCAAGTAGCAATTTACTGATTACCGCCAGGCAAAATGGCCGGTTGCTCGGGCTGGCGCGCTGTTTAACCGACAAAGCCTATGTGGTGTATATCTGTGATCTGCTGGTAGATCAAGCTTATCAGCAGCAGGGTATAGGTAAAGCGCTGCTGGCTGCGGTGCAACAGGCTACCGGGCCGCAGGTACAACAATTACTGCGTAGTGCGCCGTCTGCCATGCAGTATTACCCACAAGTGGGCTTTACCGCGATAGATAACGCCTTTCATATTCAGCGCCAGTACTAACCGGGAGCCAGCCGTGTATCCACCTGCTTTTTATTCCAGCGATGACCGCACGCAGTTACAGGCATTTTTACAGCAACATTATTTTGGTTTACTGCTGAGTAATAACGCCGGTTTAAGCTATACACCCTCGCCGTTTTTATTTGACTGGCAAAACCAGAGTGATAAAGCGTATTGCCATTTAGCGCGCAATAACCCGCAGCTTCGCCAGTTGGATGGTGCTGAGGTTACTATTGTTATTCAGGGGCCGCATGCTTTTATTGCTGCCAGTTGTTACCGGCAGCAACCTGCGGTATCTACCTGGAACTACGCTCTGGCTGAATTAAAAGGCACCGCACGGCTGTTAAATACCGGGCAAACGTTGGCGTTGGTCAAAAAGCAGGAAGCGCACAGCGCAGCTGATATGGTACAAGCCGCTGATTACCAACAAAAGTTAGTTAACGCCATAGTCGGCGTTGAGATTAACCTGAGCAGTATCACGGGACGTTTTAAGTTATCGCAAAACAAAACGCCTGCCGAGCAGCAGGCTGTTATCGATTATTTGCAGCAAACCGAGCAGCCCGCCGCAGTATGGCAAATGATGTTATCGCAGCATTAGCTGAATTACTTGTATGTAGTTATCTTTATTCCGGCCAGCGGCAAATACTTACCACGCCATGAGGAAAGTCGGGTGTTTCAACGTTTGCAAATACCTGATCCAGTTCTTCGTCTTTAAGATCGCAGTTTAGCGCTGCCAAGCGCTGCAACACGGCTTGTTGTGGCTTAATGCTGGACGTTGTCAGATACCAAAGCAGATAGGGTTGTTGGTTGTGGTGGACAACAATAACCTGACGGGTTCGCATTTCCCAAAGACTGCCAGGTTTGCCGGATCGGATATTTTTCTCCGTAAAGCTAAAATGGCCTTTAGCATCGGTGGTAGTTTTATCAACATATTCTTTGTCATAGTTAAGCTCACGCGATACCACGGCACCCACTAATGGTTGGCCGTTAAGTAACACCTGGCCCTGCACCGCAGGTGACAAATGCACATCGTATTTTTTAAACCAGCTAAACATATCTGCGTTAACCTGCTGTGAAAAAGCAACGAAAATTAGGAAAAACCATCTCATGGTTTGGCGTTGCATCGATTTTTGACAACCTCAATGGCGTGGAAACCGGTAAGTATTTTCTGATGTTAATAAGACAAATAAGTAAAAAGCCCGGCAAAGCCGGGCAGTAACTTTACATTACGCTGTTAATGGCTTCACGTGCAGTGCGATATAAAGCACCTAAAGTGACATCAAATACCCAGCGGATAAATTTAAACGATAACTCGGTGACTGTGGAAACTGCCTGACGGGCAAACACTAACATGTGGCCAAGCAAGCCTTTTGTTTGCTCAGCAAGTTTAGTCGAGGCTTTTGCAACAGCTTCTAAAGTTCTTGCCAGCATATCGTAGAATGTTAAACCGGTGCCAATAGCAGCTTGTGCCATGACAGCAGTGTAATACCCTGCGTCCTTTAACAGAGTAATTAAACCAGCACTTATTTTTTCCGCCCAATAGTTTGAGAAAGAAGCTTGGTGGCGGTTATCATACTGTAACCTTACTGTCGCCAGATTCAGCGATGATCTTTGCTGAAGACTGCGCCAGCTATCACTGTTGGCTGTATTCAAATAACCAGGAGTGGCAGCCTCAGCCATTTTATGTGCAGCAAAGCTAATTCCTTGTCCTGGCGCTAACAATACTTCTTCACCTTGATAAGGGGCATGTACAAAGGGCCACAGAGGGACCATTGGTACCGGATCGGCAGCATGGGTACAGCGGAAAATACGGTCGATGTTATTAGATGTTTTGATGGCGAAACCATCCAGCCCGACACGGGGAGCGCCAAAGGTATACAAAAATACCTTATTTTTATAACGACGTTTAACCCAATCGGCCGTGATATGTGCCAGTGCACCACCCAAGCTATGGCCGACACAATGTACGGTTCCGGTTGAGCTACGCGCTAGTAAAGGCGTTAATGTGTTTTCTAATGCTGGCTTCATACTTTGAAAGGTTTTATTAAAACCGGCATGGATTAAAGAGTTATTATCTCCACCAGTCAAACCAATATGGGCATCAGTGATACCATCACTTAAGCTTGCTGTGCCTCGAATAGCAACAACGTGATCACCGTTGTATTGGCCTTTCCCTTTGCCAATCATTGCAAATCCAGTTGAGCGTTTTAGCATTCTGGCCAGCATGCTACCAGAGACGCCTCGTATAGGTCCGTTGGATAAATCGAAACTGAAAGCGTTTCTTATTTCCGGTGCAGCGTCAAAATCATAGCTACCGGAGGACCCCGGAGCTTTAATTTCATAAGCTAAAGATGCAAGCTTCACTGCCATTGAAGGGGTAAGTGTAGGCACGATTACTTCCTCTCTTGTCCAATAATGTAGGTTTCTGTTTCAAATGTACAAATCCCCGAAACTACATGAGGATGAGCAGGATGTTCCTGATTTCTCAGGTCATAAATCATATCTGGGTTTGACAAATCGCAATGCAGACCATTGAGCAAACTATTTATCGTTTTCGCGGGTTCTATGGTGCGATTAGTAAAGCGCCACAAAATATACCGCTTGTCGTTATGATCCAAAAATAATACCTGCCGGGTAAAGGTTTCGAGCAGGCTACCTGGCCGGCGTGACCGGATATTCTTTTCAGCAAAGGAAAATTGGCCATTAACATCGGTTATTGCGTAGTCCAGATATTCAGTGTCATAAGTCAGCTCACGGAATACTTTAACGTTGGCCACCGGATTGCCATTGAAAGTTATTTTACCGTGCACGGCAGGTGATAAATGCACATCGTATTTTTTAAACCAGCTAAACATATCTGCGTTAACCTGTTGTGAGAAAACAATAAATACTAAAAAGCTCAAGGCAGCTGCCAGCAGCGGCAGCGGCTTTCGCCAGACGTTAGAAATACGCATCCGGGCTCCGGCTAAAATGACGTTGCTAAAAGATATATAAATAATGCAATTTTGTAAATTAATTATTTGTGAAATTGTGATTAAAAGAAGATAAAAGATAGCGCTGCCCGGGGTTGGCAGCGCTGCAGTAGCGCTATTTTAATAGTGTGTGAGGTTTGAGGTTAATAATCGAACTTATGCATGCTGAACAGCTGTTGTACAGCAAGCCAGACATCGCCTACTTTGCCGTCAGCGACGGGTTTGTCGTTAACATATAACACCGGGGCAATTTCTTTGCTGGAGCTGGTAAGCCATATTTCATCGGCGGCCAGCACTTCGGCTTCGCTGATATCACGCTCTTCCACTTTGATACTGCTGTGTTTGGCTAAAATGGCCAGCAGAATTTGCCGCGTTATGCCCGGCAGCAGTTTATGGCTTAACGGCGGCGTGGCAATAACGCCATCTTTTACGATAAAGACATTAACTGCAGCGCCTTCGGTTAAATTACCGTCTTTATCAAACAGTAATATCTCCTGTGCGCCCTGGCTGTAGCTTTGCTGGTAGTGCAGCACATTGCCCAGTAGCGACGTCGATTTAATATGGCAGCGTTGCCAGCGTAAATCCTGGCCGGTAACCACAGCGTAGGTAGTAGCTTTGGCTTTATCGGCCACCGGCTCTGGCGGGATGGCAAAGGCAAAGCCAAACACCGTTGGCGCTATATTGGCCGGAAAGGCATGGCCGCGCTTGGTATCGGTACCGCGGCTAACCTGAAAATACACACCGAGGTTATCGCCCAGTTCTGCACGGTTATCTGCCAGTAGTTTGTTGGCAATGGTTTGCCAGTCAGCCAGGCTTAGTTTAGGGTCAATCGACAGTTGCGCCAGGCCGTTGTGCATGCGGTCGATATGCGGGCCAAAACCAACAAAGCGGCCGCCATAACTTGGGATCACTTCGTAAATGCCGTCGCCAAATAAAAAGCCGCGGTCCATCGGCGATATTTTTGCTTCACTGGCCGGTACAAAGGCGCCGTTTAAATATACTGTTGTCATTGCGGTTCTCGCTGTTAACGCTGTTCGTTGGTGTACAATCGAACCGGTTTACCCACACCAACACGCCGTAAATACGTCCCTGTAGGCTCGATGATGAACTGTTTCCTACAGTTCACCCTGCGGGCTATCTACGATGTTCAAATGTGTTCCAGACACATTTGTCCGGCATCCATGCCGTCAACGGTTGGTTTAGGGTAAACCGATTCTCACTTAATCAGTAACTTAAAATCCGTAATCAGTTGCTCGCCTTCAGTATGCGCCAGGCCATCTTCGGTCAGGGTATTTAGCCGGGTAACGCCATCTACACTGCCTTTGGCCGATAAATACTGCAAAATTTCCAGCGGGTTGGCACTGGCAAGCAGGTTTTCATTGCGCAGCAAGGACACCATAGCCGCCAGGCCCCAGGCTGCCCAGTTTGATACATCGGCCACAATCAGCTCATCGCATTCGGTTACCGCCGGGGTAATATTCAGTGCACTAACCTGCTGATACAAATTACCCATACCAATTTCATTGCCGCCATCGCCAATACCGATGGTGGGGCAGGCCGCTTGTGTTAAAAAGTAGTCAAAGCTGGCGCAGCGCGAACTGATATCTTCACCGCGCATATTGGCGTAGCGCTGCAGCGCATTAAAACCGGGCCGTTCTATGGATATCACCAGCTGCGGCTGTAATGCTGCCAGCGCTTCACTGGCAATGGCAGGCAGCGCCTCATACTGATTTACCGTAATTTGGTAACACTGGTAATCAGCTTTTAATGCGCTGTACAGCGGGTCACCACAGACGATAACCGGCTTTGCCCCTAGCTGCATGAGTAACTGATATAAAGCAATAGCGCCTACCGGGCCGTCGGTTTCAAAGGTATCCAGCACCGGAAAACCGGTGCCTATAAGCACAGTACCACGGCATTGGTTAATCAGCCGCGCCGCACGCAGAATATAACCGGGGCGCAAATGTGGCTGCAGTGTGGCCATGCCGCGCAGGTTTTGCCGCACCAGCATGTGCTCTATTTGTTGGCTTAGTGCAAGATAATCAGGAGGCAGTGCTGTCATTACAGGCTCACCAGTTGGCTTGTTATTGCATCAGTACGTACTTTGGCTAAACAGAGAGCATTGTGCGCCTGCTCTGGGCTGATTGGGGTAAAGTACAGCTCGGTACCGGCCACAGCCTGCGCCAGCAGTGCGCAATCGAGCGACAGAACTGAGCCTATTTTCGGATAACCTCCCAGCGTCTGGCGGTCATTCAGTAATACTATCGGCTGGCCATCGGGCGGTATTTGTACTGCGCCGTAACAGATGCCTTCAGATAACAACTGGCTTTGCTGGCTGCGAATGGCAGTACCGGCCAGCTTATAGCCCATGCGATCGGCCTGCGGTGTTACTTTATAGCTGTTAAGGTAAAAGCGCTGGCGCTCTGTGCTGGGGAAGCTGTCTGCCTGATAACCTTCAACCAGCCGTAGCGTCAGAACGCGGTTAAACTGTGGCCGGTAGGCCAGCGGCAGGCTTAGCCGAGGTAGCTGGTTAACCGGCTGTGCTGCCAGAAAATCACCGGTTTGCAATTTATTACCCTTTAAGCCACCAATACCTTCGCGCAGCACGGTAGACACGCTGCCAAACTGAGGTGTAACAGCAAAACCCCCGGCAACAGCCAGGTATGCCCGCAGGCCCTGGTTTACCATACCCAGTTCGATGACATCGCCTGGCTGAACTTTATGTACTGCCCAAAGCTCAGCCGAGTTGCCGTTAATGCTAAGCGGCAGTTCTGCGCCGGTAACGGCAATATAGCTGCTGCTGTTGGCACGCAGTTGCAGGCCGCCAACACTGCACTCTATCAGGGTAGCGTTATTGTCGTTGCCCAGTAACCGGTTAGCCCAGCGGGCAGAAGGGGCATCCATAGCGCCGCCGGTGGTTAAGCCCAGCGCGTTCTGGCCAAAACGGCCGTTATCCTGCAGCAGGCTTAGTACGCCGGCAGCTATTACTTCAAAGCCACTCATAGCCCGGCACCTTGTAGTTCACCGCCCAGGCGCAAAAATTCTGCTTTATCTATCGCTACAAAGCGTACTTCATCGCCTACCGATACCGGCATTGCCGGTGTTTGCTCTGGGTTAAACATCCGTGTCGGGCACAGGCCGATCAAATTCCAGCCCCCGGGCGATTGTGCCGGATATACTGCAGTTTGCCGGTCGGCAATAGCAACGGCACCGCGTGGCACTTTGGCGCGTGGTGTGGCTAAACGTGGCATCTGTAATATGGGGTCTACCTCACCTAAATAGGCAAAACCCGGTGCAAAGCCAATAGCATAAACACGGTAACTGACAGCCTGATGACGCTGAATAACCTCATCAATGCTGATGTTTTTTGTTTGGGCGATAAGGGCTAAATCCGGCCCGCTCTCTTCGCTGTAATACACCGGCAGTTCTACCTGCTTGCCGCTTCGGCTGTCGCTGTTTTGCAGCTGCGTCATGCTGTGCTTCAGCTGCGCCTGTACGCGAAAGTGATCAGTACGCAGCGGGTTAAACATCACCAGCACCGAGGCGTAAGAGGGTAATACATCAATAAGATCTGCTGCCAGTTCAGCACGGATCAGCTCGCAAGCCTGCTGTACCAGGGCGGATATGGCCGGGTCAATGCGCTGGTCAAAATACAGCATCAGGGCATTTTCACCGGCCAGGGTTAGTTGGTACTGCGGCTTACTCATGCCCATACTCATTTTAACAGGGCTCTAATTTGCTGCACCTGGGTAATAGCGGCCTGGTTATCGCCATGTACACACAGCGTATCGGCGTCAAGTACCAGCTGTTTACCGGTTGCGGTGGTGACTGTGCCGTGTTTAACCAGTTGGCTAACCTGTGCCAGCATTTCATCAGCATGTAATACGGCGCCCGGCTGGCCGCGAGGTGTGAGTTTGCCATCAATGGTGTAACGCCGGTCGGCAAAGGCTTCAAATAACAGGGTAACGCCTTTGGCAGCAGCTAAATCGCGGTAATCTTGCTGCTGTGCAGTGGCTAAAATCATCAGTTTAAGCGGCTTATAATAACGGGCAACGGCGTCCAGTACCGCAGCGAATACGGCTGGTTTGCTCATCATATCATTATATAAAGCACCATGCGGCTTGGCATAGTTGAGGGTTAAGCCAGCGCTTTGTGCCATACCATCCAGCGCGGCAATCTGGTAATGCAGGCAGTTCACAATTTCGCTATGCGACAGGGCCATACTGCGCCGGCCAAAGCCTTGCAAATCAGGGTAAGATGGGTGTGCGCCGATAACAACACTGTGCTGTTTCGCCAGTTGTAAGGTTTTTGCCATTACATCCGCATCACCGGCATGAAAGCCACAGGCAATATTGGCCATATCGATATGTGGCATAACCTCGCTGTCCAGCCCCATTTGCCAGCTGCCAAAGCTTTCACCCAGATCACAGTTAAGTTTCATCTTCCCTCCGCAATGGAAAAATAATTTATTCATATTGCGTTCAATTTTAGTAATAGTCTAGTCGTATGCGACCAGTTACTGCTATCCGCTGGTCGCATAAGTCTATAAGCCGGGTAGCAAGTACATAATAGCTCAGGCGAAACTGTGCTATTTGATGTCAGTGCTCTGACCCAGCACCCGGTTTTGCATTTCATGCAGCCGCGAGCTGCAGCGGGCGAAGGCGAACGCCAGTTGTTTTGCCTGATATAACTCATTAACCGGCACGTCGGCGCTAAGTAGTAGCAAGGTGCCTCTGTCGTAGCATTCATCGACCAGGGCGATAAAGCGGCGCGCTTCGTTGTCCAGTTTACTTACGTAGTATTCTTTGTGTTCACGCTGATAACAGTCTTCAACGCCGTGCACTATCGGTTTATCGGCCAGATAGCTAAATTGCGGTACACCGTGTACAGCAATGGCGGCGTATTGGCCACACAGCGCCATATAATCCAGCTGGCTGCGCGGCCCGGCGCACAGGGCGTTAAAGCTAAAAGCTATAAGGTGTTGGTTATGCCACAGTACCGGTACAGGGCGGTTTAACAAGTTAATGGCCGGTAAGGGTGTCAGCGGGCCGCTTAGCTGTTCCGCCTTTTGCTGCAGTGTTGCCAGGCTGGCACCCTGCAAATAATACGGCCAGCTTTGCTGCTGGCGCAGACGGTAATCTTCGCCGCTGTCCAGCGTTACCACTTCACAGTATTGCTGCAGTAAGGCGATTGTAGGCAAAAAACGTTGCCGTTGCAGGCCGTTGGCGTATAGCTGTTCCGGCAAGGTATTCGAGGTAGTAACCAATACTACACCAGCGTTAAACAGATGGCGCCACAGCGTGCCGAGTAACATGGCATCGCCGATATCGTTGACAAAGAACTCATCAAAACACAATACCCGGTAACGTGCTGCCCACTGTGCAGCAATACGCTGCAATGGATCCGGTTGGCCGCTTAGCTGGTGCAGCTCCTGGTGGATACGTGCCATAAAATGATGAAAATGCAGCCGGATCTTCTGTGGCGTTTGCAACTGTTGGTAAAACAGATCCATCAGCAGGGTTTTGCCACGGCCAACCGGGCCCTGAATATACAAACCACGCAGCGAAGACGGAGCACCGGCACTTTGGCCGGTACTTAGCTGTTGTGCCAGCAGCGATAAGCGTTGCAGCAGCTGATACTGGTTTTCGTCGTAGTTTAGGGCTGCTTTGGCAACCTGTTGTTGGTAAATGCTAACTGGAATAACAGCCTCTCTTAAGCGGTTGTCAGATGTAACGGGGTACGCAATTATTGTCGCAATGTTCAGTGCTGGACGCGAATAAATTAGTGCTGTGCTAAAGTGTGTAGCATTAACTAGCTAGCATTAACCTGATGGGAGCATAACATGTCAGTTCAACGTAAAGGCAGTTGCCTGTGTGGTAAAGTTATTATCAGTGCGGCAAAAGCAGAGAGCAAGATAGGCGCCTGCCACTGTGGTATGTGCCGGCGCTGGGGTGGCGGGCCACTGCTGGCGATCGATTGCGGTACAGAAGTTAAGTTTAACGGTGAGCAATATATCCGTGCTTTTCGTTCATCCGACTGGGCCGAGCGGGGTTTTTGCGCTGAATGCGGTACACATTTGTTTTATCGCTTAAGCCAAAATGGCCAATATGTTATGCCGGCAGGACTATTTGATAACAGCGATGATTTAGTGCTCGATCATCAGGTGTGTATCGACAGCAAACCAGGTTATTACAACTTTGCTGAACACACCCACAATATGACCTGCGACGAGATGTTTGCAGCGTTCGCACCACCGCAGTAGTGCATTTGAGCAAAATTACTGTGGCCTGGCAGCAAACAGCTGCTAGCGCAGCCGTTTGCTTTCTTGTGGGCCAAGATAACTGGGTTTAAGGCCACCGGTATCAATCAGCAGTTTTTGCAGTACCAGCGCCGGATCTACCAGATAAATACGCAGTGTATGGGTTCCGGGTTTAGTTACCTGCAGTGGGCTTTTGATAATACGCACACCATCCAGTACCGACTTCTCCCACACCTGCTGGCTGTTATCGGCCAGCGTATCAACCAGTTGCGGCGGGTCATTATTCAGCGCCACGGCAAAACGCAGGCCGCGCCCCGGCACTAAGTCCAGCGTTGGTGCCACTATGCTGTGCAGGGTAAAAGTGCCGGTGCTATGAAAAAACAGCGGATATTCCAGATAAGGTGCCTGTTTTAGCGCACCGGGTTGATAATCCGGTACTGTCATAGCCGACATCGAAGAATGCGTACGGCCATGGCCCGGAATTTCCAGCCACCAGGCTTGCTTATTATTGGCAACCGTTTTGCCACTGGCGGCTTCGATAGCAATATAGCCATCAGCTTCAACAAAACCCTGTGTTGCGGTTGTAGCGGGTTTTATGGCAGCCAGCTGTATTTTTGCCCCGCCCCAGCCGGTGCCCTGAATATGCACTTCGGCGTTATTCAGCCCGGTTTGGGCTTTGCTCCAGTCAACGGATACGGCAATGTGTTGCTCAACAGCAATTTGGCCGCTGCTGTGGCTCAGTTTTACCCAGTCTGCCGAGGCTTTAGCACTAAACTCAAACGGCACTGTGCCTTTATTAAACACTTCGATAGTGCGTTGTTGCTGGCCATGCGGATAAAAGTGATCCAGTGCCAGTTGCTGGCCCTGATACTCGCTTATTGGCCATGACAGCGGCGAACCTTCGGCGGCTACGCCCATATCAGCCACCGCCATAGGTTCAGCTACCGAGACAACGGGCATCAGGTTAGCCGGTGGGTTACGCCAGTAAGTAAAACCGATATGCGGCTGTGACATCATGTGGTTCCAGCGGCCATTGCCCAGGCTATGATATTGTGCTGTCAGTTCGGCATCGCGGTTAAACCAAAACCTTACCTGCTGCGCCCAGTAGTTGGTGGTTACCCGGCCCTGTGCGCCGTGCAGCTGGTTTATTGCCACCGCGCGGTTTAGCTCATACACCGCCTGGCTGGCTTTTAGCGGGTGGGCAACCAGCTGAATATAAGCATCATGCAGCTTTGGGGTTAACTGCTGCTGTACTTTATCTGCTGTTGCTACCAGTTGCGCCAGTTCATCGCTTATGCGCTGTGCCTCATTGTAGTGAAAAATACTGTAAGTGCCGGGCTCTACGGCTTCAGGTTTGCGGCGGCCGTTATGCCGGGTGTAGCCCTGGATCAGCTCTGCTATGGTAGTGGCATGTTCAGGGCCAAATTGTTGCGTGGCCCAGTCAGCAGCAAATTGCTGCAAATTGTTCGCGTTAAAAGCGTCCGGGTTCCAGGCCATACGCAGGAAGAAATCAATCGGAAATTCCATCGGTTTTAAATCACCGACATTCACTATCCAGATGCGATCAGCCTGATAGTGCCAGGCCAGCTGCATTTGCTCCCATATTTTCGCCATCGGTACGGTGTTAATCCAGCGATACGAACGGGGGCTGCCAACATAATCAAAATGATAATACACGCCGGCACCACCGGCCCGGCTACGCTCGCTGGCTGTGGGCAAACGGCGGATATTACCAAAGTTATCGTCGGCCCAAAGCAGGGTAACATCGTCTGGTACCCGCATGCCGCGCTCGTAAAAGCCCTGTACTTCTTTATACAGTGCCCATACCTGCGGCACGGTTTCAACCGGGCGATCAGTAAAGGTTTGCTGCAAAATAGTGCGCTGATCGGCCACTATCTGCTGCAGTAATTCAATATTATCGCCTTCGCTCATTGGTTCGTCTTCCTGGCCGCGCATACCCAGCGTAAAAATACTTTCCAGGTTTTTATGCCGCTTCGCGCCGTGCTGCCAGAACTTATAGATATTGTCGCGGTTGGTAGAGTACTCCCACGGCCCTTCGCCGTAACGGTTCCATTCTTTGTCGGCGCGCATCATCGGCTCGTGGTGGCTGTTGCTCATCACTATGCCCATTTCATCGGCCAGAACGGCATTTTGCGGATCATCATCGGCAAAGGCGTTGTTCCACATTGCCGGCCATAAAAAGTTGGCTTTAAGCCTTTGTAACAGCTCAAATACATGGATATAAAACAGGCTGTTATAGTCGCCGAATTTTTCGTGTACCCAGTTTGTTAATGCCGGGTGTTCGTCGTTCAGAAAAATGCCGCGGTATTTTACCTTTGGTGCATCAGTAAAGGCGGTGCCCGCTTTAATATACAGTTGCTCGCGTTTGATTACCGGTACGTCGGCCCACCAGTGCCACGGCGAAACGCCAAGGGTTTCGGCCAGATCAAACACGCCGTAAATCGCGCCGCGTTTGTCACTGCCTGCGATAACCAGAGCTTGTGCTACGCCCGGCAACGGTTGCTCTATCACTTGAATAAGATAGGCTTCCCACTTGCCGGCAATAGCGCTGCTATCCAGCTTGCCTGCCGCTGCCAGCTGATCCAGCAACGGGTTGTTGCCCAAAGTGCCAATAATCAGCACTTGCCCGGTTGGCTCAGCTTCTACCTTATAGCTGATGCTCAGCTGTTTACCACTAACCCTGGCAATATCTTGCTGCAGGCTGTTAACCGCCCGCAATAAGCCTTTATGGTCTTGCTCTGCTACCAGAATGGTGGCCTGGCTGTTTTTGCCTACCAGCGCAAAATCAGCCTTAGCGGGTGTCAGTGCCAGATAATCACCCGGTAAGGCGTATATTTGCAGGCTAAACAGCGCACAGTACAGTAGTAAACAGCACTGCAGTAAACAGTGCTGTAATAAAGAGGGTTTCATCAGTTACCCCCGGTTTCCTGTCGGCTATGTAAACCCAGCATAGTGCCAACAAAACCACCGGCTACCTGCGTGCTTAACAGTGTGGCGTCCTGGGTACCTGCCAGCGCTTGCCAGTCATCGTTGCCCTTTGCGTAATAAAAGTTGATGCTACCGGCGCGGCCGCTTATTTTCAGGCGGATTTGGTCAGTGGCGCTGGTTAGCGGCTGGCTGGCTATTTGCTGCGGTGCGCCGCCATTGGCCTGTTCCAGAAAAATGCTCACCTGCTCACCGTGGGTTTTAATACCCAGATAGTAGTGATACTGCTCGTTTTGAAACGCTACTATTCCGGCAGAAAACGGGCTTGCAGAAACTTGCCCGGCAGGCAGTGTCAGGCTGGTGCTGGCATCAAAATGGGTATGTTGCTGGCGACGGCCAATAAAAGCCGGTTGCTCGGAAGAATCCAGCCCGGTGGCACCGGCCTGCAGTGTAAGTTGCTGGTTGCTCAGGTTAAGCCAGCTTTGGTCATATTTACGCAACGTATTCCAGTTTAAATCCAGTGTGTTTGCGCTAAAGTCGTCACGCCAGCTAAAGTTGCCGGTTAGTGGTTGCGACACAGTCTGCCTGGCCAGGCTGGCCGGGGCGGCAGGGCGGTAGGGTATAGCTTCACCGGCCGGTAAAATATGCGGCCAGCCATCCTGCCAGCTAACCGGTAATAAGAAGGTTTCACGGCCGGTATTAAAATAGCGTTCCTGATAGGCGCGGCTGGCCAGAAATACCGCCCACCAGCTGCCATCGGGCAGTTGTACAAAGTCGGCATGGCCGGCGGTGGTAATAGGATCCGGCCGCTCGGGTGCCAGATCGCGCTGGGTTAGAATAGGGTTGCCGCTGTAGGGTACAAAGGGTTCGGTCAGGCTGCGGCTGCGAAAGATTACCGCCGAATGCTGATCTGCTGTACCGCCTTCGGCACAGAGTAAATAATACCAGCCATCATGTTTATACAGGTGCGGGGCTTCAATCCAGATCGGCTTAGTGCTTAAGTCAACGCCGCCATTAACCAATAAGCGCTGCGAGTCGGCGATAATTTTCTGGTTTGCTAAATCGTACTCCCATAACCAAATGGCTTTATGGCCCTCGTACAATGATTCGACGGGGTCGCCATTGTGGGCAATATATACCTTGCCATCGTCATCAAAGAAAATATCCGGATCAATACCTTCCACTTCAGGTAGCCAGATGGGATCAGACCAGGGGCCAGCCGGATCGGTAGCGGTAAGAATGAAATTGCCGCCTCTGTCTACCACGGTGGTGATAATATAGTAAGTGCCGTTATGGTAACGCAGCGTAGGGGCGAAAATACCGCGCGACACCTGCAGACCAGCCATTTCCATTTGCGACTGGCGTGTTAGCGCATAACCAATAAGCTGCCAGTTTACCAGATCGCGGCTATGTAAAATGGGCAGCCCGGGCGTGTAAGTAAAAGACGACACCGTCATATAATAGTCGTCGCCATTGCGGGTAATGCTGGGGTCAGGGAAAAAACCTGCCAGTACCGGGTTTTGATAGGTGCCCTGCGCTAATGGCTCGGCAAACAGCGGGTCAAGGCCCTGATATTCAAACCAGTTAAATTGTGCGGCTGCAGGTGCTGGTACAGGCTCAGTGGTGTGGTTTGCTGCTGTATCCACAGCGGGTTGGCAGGCGCTTAAGCAAAATACCAGCCCCAGTACTGATTGTTGTAACACCGTCCGATAGTTGTTTGTCATTTATAACACTCCCGCTGTCAATGCCGGGGCAGCCTGTGCGCTGGCCCGTTACATAAAAAGGTAGTGTCATTAAAAGAAAAAAGGCCATATTCATCAATGGCCTTAGTGTTATGAAAATACGTCTGCGCTGTGCGTTTTTTGCGCAAAGCGCTAACCGGGCAAATAGCAGCGGTTCAGGTTAATCATTTACCGCCATGCCGTTAAAGGCGTCATTGCGCTCAGTACGGTACTCTTTCGGTGTCTGGCTGAAATGGCGCTGAAAAACGGCATACATATATTGTAACGATGGGTAACCGCACATTTTTGCAATTTCGGTGGGATTAACCTCGGTTTCTCTCAGCATTTTGCAGGCTTTGGTCAGCTTTTGGTTATGCAATTCTGTGTGAATAGAATGGCCACGCTCTGAGCGGAAGCGTTGTTCTAAGTTAGAGCGCGAAATACCAACAAAGTCAGTAACCTGTTCAACCTTGGCGCCACGGGTTGCATGGCGGCGAATGTAATGCATAGCCTGAATAACATAAGGGTCCCGCAGTGCTTTAAAATCGGTAGACTGGCGCGAAGCCACGCCCACCGGCGGCACCAGAATACGCTTATTGCCGACATCAATATTATTCAGTTGCATATGCAGCAACTTGGCAGCCTTGTAGCCCATTTCAAAACAACCCTGGGTTACCGAGCTTAAACTGATGCGGCTGAGGTAACGGGCGATATCATCATCGTCGATACCAATAATGGCGATATTGTCCGGCACAATAATGCCAACATGCTCACAGGCCTGCAACAAATGGCGGGCGCGTGAGTCGGTTACGGCAATAATGCCAATTGGTTTGGGCAGGCCCTGGATCCAGTCGGTCAGGCGGTTCATCGCATATTGCCAGGTTTCCGGCCGGGTGCAGTGGCCCTGATATACCTGACAATCGTAACCATCTTGCGCCGTTAGCGTGCGCACGGCATTTTCGCGCTCTTTTGCCCAGCGGTGGTGCTCATCAACCGGCACACTGTAAAACGCAAAGCGATCCAGCCCTTTGCGTTTTAAATGCTCATAGGCACTTTGCACTAAAGCGTAGTTATCGGTAGCGACATAGGGTACTGCCGGATAATCGGCGGCATTGGTGTAAGACCCACCAACACCAACCAGCGGTTTAACTGTACCTGCCAAAGCGCGCTGGATATTCATATCATCAAAATCGGCAATAATGCCATCGCCGCTCCACTCGTGAATATGCTCCAGCCGGCAGAGAAAATCCTCTTCCAGATACAGATCCCAATCCACTTTAGATGACTGCAAATAGTGCCCTATACCCTCAATAACCTGTCTATCGTAAACTTTGTTCGCATTAAACAACAACGTAATGCTGTGTTTGGCCTTAAACATATCCCCGCCCCGTCTGGTTTATCTGGTTATTATTTTTGTTTTGTATTTTTAACTAAAATAGTGCAAGCGTGTTCAATATTAGACCAGCCAGCGCGGCAGGCAAACCAGAAAACATAATTCAGCCATTAATTATGAATTTTCGTAATTGCTGCTGACAGCAGGCTCATCAAAGATGCGTTTATCAGCGCTAACATTCGGATAATTATTGCAAATGTACATAGGTATAGACTTAGGCACATCCGGCATAAAGGTTATTTTACTTAGTAGCACCGGCAGCGTTATTGACAGCAGCAGTAGCGAACTTTTGGTAAGCCGGCCTTATCCGTTATGGTCAGAGCAAGACCCACAGCACTGGTGGGCCGGCCTGCAGCAATGCATGGCCCAGCTAAGCCAGCGCCAGTCGTTAGCCGGGGTAAAAGCCATCGGGCTGGCGGGGCAAATGCATGGCGCCACCTTGCTTGACAGCAACAACCAGGTAATCCGCCCGGCGATACTCTGGAACGATGGCCGCGCTTTTGCGCAGTGCCAGCAGTTGCAGCAACAGGTGCCACAATTGCAGCAGCTTACCGGCAACCTGGCCATGCCCGGTTTTACTGCACCAAAATTGTTATGGTTGCATCAAAATGAGCCAGAGCACTTCGCCCGTGTCGCAAAAGTATTATTGCCAAAAGACTACCTGCGCTTTTGCTTAAGCGGTGATTTTGCCTCTGATCTGTCTGATTCGGCCGGTACTTTATGGCTGGATATGGCCAAACGGGACTGGAGTGATGCACTGCTGCAGGCCTGCGGTTTACAGCGGGGCCAAATGCCGCAATTGTATGAAGGCAACCAGATCACCGGTACTTTGCTGCCGGAACTGGCACAGCGCTGGGGTATGGCCGAAGTACCACTGGTTGCCGGTGGGGGGGATAACGCCGCCGGCGCTGTTGGCGCAGGTATTGTCCGTGCTGGGCAGGCAATGTTGTCGCTTGGCACCTCGGGTGTGTATTTTGCGGTCAGCGATGGGTTTATGGCGAATCCGCAGTCGGCAGTGCATAGTTTTTGCCATGCATTACCCGGTAGCTGGCATTTAATGTCGGTAACCTTAAGTGCCGCCAGTTGCCTGCAATGGTACGCCGATCAGGTGGCGCATGCCCCGGTGGCTGAACTGTTAGCCGAACTGGAGCAGGCCAGTGCTGATACAACTGCTGATATAAGTGCCGATATTGCAGAGCTGCCACTGTTTTTGCCTTATTTATCTGGCGAACGTACGCCACACAATAACCCTAATGCTAAAGGCGTCTGGTTTGGTTTAAGCCACAGTACAGATCGCAAAGCGCTTACCTATTCGGTGTTAGAGGGTGTGAGCTTTGCCCTGGCGCAGGGGGCCGATGCCGTGCATGCCAGCGGCCTGCTGCCGACAGAAATTAACCTTATTGGCGGCGGCGCCCGCAGCGCCTATTGGCGCCAGCTACTGGCAGATATATTAGACCTGCCGCTTAGCTTTCGCCAAAGCGGTGAAGTGGGGCCTGCACTGGGCGCTGCCAGGCTGGCGCAGCTGGCAATGGAGCCGCACACGCTAATGGCCGATATTTGCCCGCAACCTGAGCTGGTAAGCCGGCATCTGCCCGACAGCCAGCGCCATGCCGCGCTATTGCCGCGCTACAGCAAATTCAAGGCACTGTACCAGAGCCTGGCCGGGCATTTTTAAGTTACAGCTGCAGAGCTGATATTGCCTGAATCATTGCTGTTGTAGCCAGGCAGCAAGCGGATGAGCCCCATGAGCATAGTAAACTATGTGATTGGGGCGAAGGCACGCAACCAACAACGCTACAGCAGCAATGATGACGGCAATTATGTTGAAAAGCACAAGATGGCTCTGAAAAAACATAATTGTGATAAGCCGCATCATTGCCCAACATTACACCAGCAGCATATGTGCAAAACCAAGGAGAGCAGCGTGGCTCAGTATTTCGATAAAGTAGATAAAATCGCCTATGAAGGTGCTGACAGCACCAATCCCCTCGCATTTAAACATTACAACGCCAGTGAAAAAATCCTCGGTAAAACCATGGCAGAACACCTGCGTATGGCAGCCTGTTACTGGCATAACTTCTGCTGGAACGGCCAGGATGTGTTTGGCCAGCCCACATTTAACCGTCCCTGGCTGGCAGCCGGTGATGCTATGCAACAGGCAAAACACAAAGCCGATGTCGCCTTTGAATTTTTCCAAAAGTTAGGTATTCCGTATTACTGTTTCCATGACATCGACGTAGCGCCCGAAGGCAACAGCATCAAAGAGTACGTGAATAATTTCGCGGCCATGGTAGATGTGTTGGAACAAAAGCAAGCGCAAACCGGCGTTAAGTTGTTGTGGGGTACCGCGAATTTATTCAGCAACCCGCGCTATGCCGCCGGTGCCGCGTCTAACCCCGATCCTGAAGTGTTCAGTTACGGCGCTACCCAGGTATTTCACGCCCTGAACGCCACCAAACGGCTGGGCGGTGATAACTATGTACTGTGGGGCGGCCGTGAAGGCTACGAAACACTGCTTAACACTGATCTGCGCCAGGAAAGAGCCCAACTGGGCCGCTTTATGCAAATGGTGGTAGAGCATAAGCATAAAATTGGTTTTAAAGGCACCTTACTGATCGAGCCTAAACCGCAAGAGCCCACTAAACACCAGTACGATTATGACTCAGCAACAGTGTACGGCTTTTTAAAGCAGTATGGCCTGGAAAAAGAGTTCAGAGTTAATATCGAAGCCAACCATGCCACCCTGGCAGGCCATTCTTTCCACCATGAAGTGGCAACTGCTATTTCGCTGGGTATTTTTGGCAGCATCGATGCTAACCGTGGTGACGCACAAAATGGCTGGGATACCGATCAGTTTCCTATCAACGTGGAAGAGTTAAGCCTGGTAATGTACGAAATTTTAAAATCGGGCGGTTTATCTACCGGCGGTTTTAATTTCGACGCTAAGTTACGCCGCCAAAGTGTCGATCGTTACGATCTGTTTTACGGCCATATCGGTGGCATGGACCATCTGGCCATGGCATTAAAACGCGCCGCTACCTTGCTGGAAAAAGACTTCCTCAGCGCCGCAGTTGCCAAACGCTACGCTGGCTGGAGTAACACGCTGGGTAAAGCCATTCAGAGCGGTGAGCACAGCCTGCAATCACTGGCTGATATGGTCGCGCGTGAGCAACTGAACCCGCAAGCAGTGAGCGGCCAGCAAGAAAGGTTAGAAAACCAGGTTAATCTGGTGCTGTACCGCTAAGGTTGTACTACCCCGTTGTTGTTGCCCGGCTTGCCGGGCTTTTTTATATAACGGGATTTATGGTGATGTGCTACTTCAGCGCTACGGTTTGAAAGATATCAGTATTGCGCTGCTCGGCAACATGGTAAAAAATCCCGGTTTCAGACAGATCAAAATGCGGGCTGTCGGAGCGCAGCAGCGGTTGGGGCTGCTGGTGTTCTGCCGTTATGCTATAGAGCTGATACTGATCGTTGTCCCAGAGTTGCCAGTACCAGTTGGCGCCGAGTTTTCGTAAATTAAAATGTCGCCCTGCCATGATATTAAGACTGTCGGGCTGAGGCAGTTCTGCCGGTTGAGCAGTTGCGCCTGTATAGAGGTTGTTTTGCTGATCCAACCACAAGGTATCGTCAGCATTGACAGCGAAGCGGACAAACTGCCATTTACTCTCTGTGGCTGAGACTTCATTGGTTGCAAGATTGTACTGTTTAACAAGCCAGTTGCCGTCTTGCTTTACGCTGTAAAACAGCTTTTGCTGATCCTGAAAAGATATAGCACGGATCTCTGTCTGTGGGATCAGCAAAACCCGGTTGCTGTTATGGCTGATATCAAACAGATGGATTTCGTTTAGCATCAGAGCCGCCAGCTGTTTGCCATCTGGTGACCAGGTTAAATCCAGGAAATGCCGTTGATCAGCAAAATGGCTCAGCTGGCGCTGATTTTTGCCATCGCTATCTGCCAGCCAGATTTCTTCTGTGCCACTTGCCAGCCCGACGTAGGCCACCTTGTTCTGCTGTGGGCTGATCACCACCAACCTGTCATCCACAGACGTATTGGTAATCTGTTGTGTTTGCCCTGAGCTAAAACTATAGAAATGCACATCGAGGTTGCTGCTGCCAGCGGCAAAGACGTAGTCGCGGCCATTCGGGTGCCGTTCCGGTGCATGTAATTGTTGTGAGCCGGCATAAATTACCTGCCGGTCTGTGCCTTGCAGATCGTAGCTAATAAGTTGTACTGCCGGGTGTTCACCCATCAACACTACGCGCTTTCCGCTATGATCCCAAATACCACAGCAGATGTAGCTGTTTAGCTTAAACAGCAGTTTTATTGTATCGGTGTTCAGGTCGAGGCTATAAAAACGCTCCCACATTTGCTCGTCTACGGAGGACACCAGCAGTTTGTTTTGCGTTGGATGCAAATCGAACGACACATTACCAGCCAGTATCAGTGGTGGCTGGTTAAGTTTGCGCTTTTTGCCTGTTGCCAGGTCAAATGCAAATAGCACGTAGGGCGCGTTGGCTGCGGAGCGTTCAGTAAAAACTAACAGGTTATCGCTATGCGTAAAGGCAATTTTGCCGTAACTACCGGCAGGGCAATTGTGAATTAGCTGTGGCTCGCCTAGTGTCATAGCGTCAAATGCTTGCAGGTAATAGCGGCAGTAATCTTTAGTCGCCACCAGATAAACAATTTTATCACCTGCAGGGCTCCAGCTGGCAGGTCCAACCCAGGCATTGGCCTCAGCTTCTGACATCACTTCTATTGTATGGCCGTCAGATAACTTCTTGATAAACAACTGCATATTATTGGAAACAATTTCGGTGTATGTCAGGTATTGCTGGTCGGGTGAAATCCGTGGTTGCCATTCTTGCCCTGAAGAGCGGGTAAGGGGTTTTGCTGCAGTAAACAATGAAGTGGCCTTGTCGCTACCCTGATACCACAACAAGCCGATAGCAACGGCTATGGCGGCAGCAGTGGTATAAAGGAGCCATTTACCCGATGCTTGGCGCCGGGCTGTGCGCACAGGCAAAGCTGTATTGCCTGGTTGCAAAGTAGTTGTATCATCGGGTGTTATTCTGTTAGCTACAGCAATAAATTTATAGCCCTTTTTCGGAAAGGTAGCGATAAATCTGGGGGTTCTGGGATCATCTGCAAAACAACGCCGCAATTTGGTAATGGCTCTGTTCACGGCGCTATCTGTTACTGTGCGGCCAAGCCATACTGTTTCAACCAGAGTGTCTCTGCTGATGATGTTATCCGGGTTATTGCAAAAGTAGCTGAGTAATTCAACCAGAATAGGTTCCAGTTGTTGCCTTTTACCATCATGCGTTAGCGACTGTTGCTGATCACAAAAAACAAAACCTTCAATTTGCCAACGCATTGCTTAACCCTTGCTGTCCCTGTGGAGGGCAGAACTTAACATGTTCACCACGTCAGGTCATTAAAGGTCATAAAAAGTCATCGGGAAATCATGCCTGTTGTTCTGCCTTTGGTCATTATCGTTGCGTTCAAATGTGAGCAACCCTACTGAGGAAAATATGCAGAAGTATTTGTTATTAATATTGGCTGTCAGCACCAATATCGCTCAGGCTAAAAACACTGTTGATATTGAGCCTGGCACAGCGGCACTAAAGGCTGCAGTTGAAACAGGTTTGCGTCTTCCTGTTAAGTTTGAACAGGAAAGGGTAAGCACTTTTGCAATAAATGAACGGTTGTTACATCACAAAGTGCCTGGTATAAGTTTCGCCCTGATCCAAAACGGAGAAGTATCCTGGGCCCAGGGCTACGGCACTGTCTCTGCAACTTCAGAGCAGGCTGTTACTGTCAACACAGTGTTTCAGGCGGCGTCTATTGCAAAACCTGCAACGGCATTTGCTGTGATGAGAATGAAAGACCAGGGCGTTATCGATATTAATGCCGATATCGCGACATATTTAACATCGTTGACCTTAGCGAAAGGCAAGCAAACGTCTGAGGCTCCTGTGACGTTTAAAAACATTCTTGATCACAGTTCCGGTTTAACAGCAGGAGGTTATCAGGGCTATGAAAAAGGTACCGAAATACCATCGGATATTCAAACGTTTAACGGCGATGCGCCAGCGACAAGTAAAGCTGCCAGTGTTGAGACAACACCAGGCACTATAGTTCGCTATTCAGGCGCGGGGTACACCCTTGCCGAAATAGCCTTAAGTGATACGTTCAAACAACCGTTTGAACGTGTTATGGATGTTTGGATGTTATCGCAAGTGGGTATGCAAAACAGCTCATTTGCTATGGATTATCCGCAAAAGGACGGTATTCAAGTAGCTTTAGGCCACGAAACGTCGGGCAAGATGATAGACGGCAGTTGGCGGGTGCATCCTGAACAAGCTGCTGCCGGACTGTGGTCTACACCAACCGATTTAGCCAAGCTGGCGATAGAAACCAGTAAGGCATATAAAGGGCAAAGTCATTTGCTGTCACAAGCCTCCGCCAGAGAAATGTTAGCCCCGGTAATGCCGGACCAGGATCTATCAGAAGAGTTTGGCGGGCAACCGGCAATGACATTTATCGTTGCCGGTGAAGGTGAGCAATTCTTGTTTCAGCATGGTGGTGGCACCCAGGGTTACAGATGCTTTATGGTAATGTATCCCGAAACAGGGGATGGCGCAGTATTTATGACAAACTCCGATGCTGGCTATAGTGTTGGGTTTGAAATGATGAGGGCAGCGTCATTTGTCTATAACTGGCCTAATTTTAAAGGCAAATCTTTTAATAAGCGTAAAGTTAATCTGGAAGAGCAGGCCGTGTTTATCGGCAAATATCCCTTTGCAGCAGGTTGGCAGGTGGACATTATTCCAGTGGCGGAGGCTGACGGGATTGCAGTTAAATTCCCCAATGGCGATATTTATCCGTTAACAGCAGTGCAGGGTGAAAATACCTATGTACATGAAGATACCGGGGTTGAAGTCAGTTTTAGCGTAGTTGCGGGGCAGCCGGAAATTCTTTTGTATAATCAAACTGCATATAAAAAACAGTAAAACTCAGTTTATCGGCAGTTGTTCACTGCCAATTACTGCGTCTCCAAACCTCTGAACGGCATATCAACGCTCCGTTAGGCAGCTCTCCAGAGCATGCTCCCATGTTTCTTTAATTAACTGCTTTGACTTATACACAAAGTCGCCATTAGAGAATTCATATACCATGGCTTCATATTCATAACCGATCATTTTTTTTGTGTTGCCATCGGTTTTGCAATATTTATATGTGTCGGGAGATAGTCGTAATTTAATATTTCCACTAAACCATTTTGCTTTTAGTGGATAAGATTTTTCACCGAAGAATAAAACCGGATCAACTAATGGAGGATTCTCAGAGCAAGCTCCTTTAACTAGAGCGTTTAAAAACAATTGGTTATTTTTAACTTCCCAAGTACCTTTATAACCTCGCCAGTTTGCAGAACACCAACCTTCTGATTCCAACATTAAGTGAATTTCTTCAAAGGTGTATAGTGAGTTAAGAGGACTTACATCTCCAGGCCCCATATCTAGACCAAATGATTCACCATCAATAATATATGTTTCTTTAATCTGCTGAGTTGCGTGAGCATAATTAGTCATGACAACTAAAAATAATATTAAAAATTTATGCATGCCATTCCTTTTGCTAGTTTGTTTAAAGGCAAAACCAGATGCTGGGGGATTGGGCTGTGCTAACTAATATCTTCCGTAAGCGCTGTGGTTAGATTCTGTGCTCGTAGAATACGAACGATCAGTACATCTGCACCGTCTTGGCGGTAATAAATTGCGTGAACGCCGTACACACTGCGGCGATACCCTGGCCTGATATTGTCGACAGCCTGATACAAATGGGGCGCTTCGGCAATTTCCTGAAAACGTAGTTGCATACCCGCAGTATAGGCTTCAGCTTGTTTAACACCGAAGGTCTGCGCCCCATAGATATAGATGTCAAAAAAATCCTGATCTGCGCTATGACTAAGCCGGTATCGTGCCATCGGCTTTCAGCCTTGCTCTTGCGGCCTGCAAAATATCATCAGCAGAACGTGGGCTTATGCCGCTTTGCTCACCTTCAATCAGTGCTGCGCGTACTGCTTCAAGCTGGGCGTTGCGGGCTTGATCGCGGCGGATTAAGTCGCGGAAATACTCACTGTCGTTGGTGAAATCGCCGCTGGCAATGCGTGTTTTTACCCAGTCACCTTGCTGCTCGGTTAAGGTAATTGTTTTTCGGACAACAGCCATAATTCATATTCCTCACCAATAATCATACTACTGGTGCAGTATAGCGCATGCAGTAACCAGCTGCTGAAGCTTTTTCACCTGATAATTGATCGATAGGTCATCGTCGCTTTGCCAGATGCACGGTACATTGAAGATATATATTAGGCAAAATAACGACCTGACAAGCGCTTTGGCAGGTGCATGAAACAATGCCAGCTTTTTGGCACTGCAGCCGTTTACTATAACTGCAGTTGCCATTGTATCTGGTGCACGCTGCTTTAACCCTGCATATCTTCCAGCTCGGTGCCTTTGGTTTCATGCACCATTTTCGCAACAAAGAACACCGATAACAGCGCGCCCAGCGTGTATAAACCGTAAGCGCCGGCTAAACCTATGCCGCTTAGTAATAGCGGAAAGGTCATGGTGATCAGAAAGTTACTGCTCCACTGTGCCAGGCCGCTAACCGCCAGGCCCGAGCCACGGATCTGGTTAGGGAACATCTCGCCCAGCATTACCCACATTACCGGGCCCCAGGACATATTAAAGAAAAACACATAAGCATTGGCACTAATAAGCGCCACTATACCCCAGTCGCCCAGCAACAGGCGGCCATTGGCGTCCTGATCGGCATTGGCAAAAGCCAGTACCATCAAAGCCAGCGTAATAGCCATGCCAACTGAGCCCCATTTCAGCAGTGGCTTGCGGCCAATTTTATCAATTACCAGCAGCGTAATCACGCAGGCAGCAATACTCAGGCCGCCGCTGATCACGTTGATTAACAGCGCGTCTGATTCGGAAAACCCCACCGCCTGCCACAGTACAGCGCCGTAATAAAACACCACATTAATACCAACTAATTGCTGAAACGTCGCCAGGCCAATGCCAACCCAGACAATACGGCGCAATTTGCCGCTTTGCTTATCCACTAAATCGCGCAGCTGTGGTTGATGATTGCCTTCCAGCGACTGCTGGATCTCGGTTAATTTACGCGTTGCGGCAGTGTCGCCATACAGCCGTGTTAACACCGTTTTTGCCAGTGCGGCTTTGCCTCTGAGCACCAGAAAACGCGGGCTTTCCGGTATAAACAACAGCATCAGTAAAAACAGCACTGCCGGAATAAGCTCCATCCAGAACATCCAGCGCCAGGCAGCAAAGTCGAGCCACAGCACTGCGGTGGAGGCCCCGGCGAATTTTGCCAGCAGGTAATTGCTGATAAAAGCCATAAACAGGCCAAAGATAATGGCAATTTGCTGCACTGTGGTGAGCATGCCCCGATAACGCGCCGGTGCTACTTCAGAGATATAAGCCGGTGCCATTACCGACGCGGCCCCCACCGCCAAGCCGCCGAGAATACGGTAAAACACAAACTCTACTGAGCTGTCAGCCACGCCTGAGCCCCAGGCGCTGATAACAAAAAACACAGCCGCTACCTGCAGTAAGGTACGCCTGCCGCTAATGTCGGCTAACCGGCCGGCAAAAAAAGCGCCGACGGCGCAGCCCAGCAGCATACTGGCTACGTTAAAGCCGGTACCGGCACTTTGTGAGTTAAACGCCTGCTGCAGGCCATCCACAGTGCCGTTAATCACGCCGCTGTCGTAGCCAAATAAAAAGCCACCTAAGGTGGCGACTATGGTAATAAATAAAATAAAACCGCGGTTATCGGCTTCTGTCGCAGTGAGTGCTGCGTTTACTGAGTTAGGCTGCAAAATAGTGACCCCTGTTATTGTAGTTATCTTTAAGCAGCATAAAGTTTAATCGGTACTTAAGCAGCGTGCTTGTTAAAAAACATAATTCTTTCAGTACATTTCGTTAATCCGCTAAGCGGCCTTGCATTGTATGGTAAGGTCAGATTGTCATTATAAAAGTAGCAATACCCATGATGTCAGCACCTAAGTTTTTGCTGTTATACAAACCGGCACTACTGGCTTGCAGCCTTTGCCTGATAGCTCTGTTAGCAGCCTGTACGGCTAACCGGCAAACAGCAACTATAGTGCCCGGGCAGGCAGAGCAGGGCAGTGCTGTTAGTGGCCGTTACCCTAACTTATTTGCTCAGCAGGGCTACAGCCAGCAGGCCATTAACGCCAAAATTAGCCGGGCTTTTAACCAGCTGTTTTATGGCGCGCCAGATAGCCAGGCAGTGTATTTTGCTGATGGCAGTAACGGGCATGGCGCCAAGGCGTATATTGCAGATATTAATAACAATGATGTGCGCTCTGAGGGCATGTCGTACGGCATGATGATCGCCGTGCAACTGAATAAACAGGCTGAATTTAATGCGCTGTGGAACTGGGCTGTCAGCCATATGTACCATAGCGACCCGGCGCATCCGGCCTATGGCTACTTTGCCTGGTCTGTAGGTACCGACGGAGTGGCACTGGATGAAATGCCCGCGCCTGATGGCGAAGAATATTTTGCTACGGCGCTATATTTTGCCTCGGTACGCTGGGGCGACGGGGCGGGTATTTACCAGTACAAGGCCAGGGCCGATGAATTACTGCAGCATATGCGCCACCGCAACATTATTACCGGCCAGACCCGGCGTGGCAGCCAAACCGGCACGAATTTGTTTCATCCTGAATACGCCATGGTGCGCTTTACACCCGATTTAGCCAATGCCGATCATACCGATGCCTCATACCATTTACCGGCCTTTTATGAAGTGTGGGCCAGAATGGGGCCAGAAGCCGACCGGGCATTCTGGCAACAGGCCGCGCAGGTTAGCCGCGACTATTTCAGCAAGGCGGCTCATCCAGGCACAGGCCTGACGCCGGATTACGGCAACTTTGATGGCAGCCCCTGGGCGGCGCCATGGCGGCCCGAGTCAGCCGATTTTCGCTTTGATGCCTGGCGCACGGCAATGAACTGGTCGTTTGACTGGAGCTGGTGGCGCAAGGATGCCAGAGCGGTAGAACTAAGCAACCGGCTGCAGGCGTTTTTTGTCAGTGAAGGGTTAAGCAGTTACAGCAGCCAGTACAGCCTGGACGGTAAAAAGCTGGATAACGCCCAGCAAAGTGGCTTAGTGGCAATGAATGCCGTGGCCAGCCTGGCGGCTACCCGGCCGGATGCCGGTAAATTTGTGCAGGCCTTGTGGCAGCTGCCAGTACCAGAAGGCCATTACCGTTACTATGATGGCATGTTGTATATGCTGGCATTGTTGCATGTAAGCGGGCAGTTTCAGGCCTGGTTGCCTGTACCAACATATAAAACAGAATAAAAACAACGATAATCAACAGGCAGACAAAGATGCAAACAGCTAGCTCAAGCGCCACAGCAAAACTCAGCACGACAGAAAAACTCAGTGTGACAGAAAAAATCGGCTATAGCCTCGGCGATCTGGCGGCTAACCTGATCTTTCAGACACTGATGACCTTTCTGGCTTTTTTTTATACCGACGTTTATCAGATCCCGGCCGGCTCTGCGGCGGCGATTATCTTCTTCGGCGGTATAATTGGCGCCTGTTTTAATCCGGTTATGGGCCTGATTGCCGATCGCACACAAAGCCGCTGGGGCAAGTTCAGGCCCTGGATCTTGTGGACAGCGGTACCCTTTGGCGTTATTGCTTTGCTGGCGTTCAGCACACCCGATTTCAGCCCGCAGGGCAAAATTATTTATGCTTTTATTACCTATGTGTTGCTGGTGCTGGTGTATTCTGCCAATAACCTGCCGTATTCGGCATTAAGCGGCGTACTTACCGGTAATATGGCCGAACGTAACAGCCTGTCGGCATACCGCTTTGTGGCGGTAATGGTGGCGCAGTTTATTATTCAGGCGTTGTTGCTACCTCTGGTGCTGATCCTCGGTGATGGCGATAAAGCTGTAGGTTTTGAAAAGACCATGCTGCTGTTTGCCATTACCGGCATAGTGTTTTTTCTGATCACCTTTATTACCACTAAAGAGCGGGTGCAGTCACCACAATTACAAAAGTCCAGTATCCGCCAGGATCTCGGTGATCTGCTGCGCAACAAGCCCTGGTTTATTCTGCTGCTGTTAACAGTGCTGGTGTTTATTACGCTGGCGCTAAAAGGCGGCATGTATATTTTTTATTTTGAGCATTATCTTAGCGAAGCCCATATTGCCGGTTTTCTGGACGATATTGGCTTTAACCGCTTTATTGCCGGGCTTAATGCCATGCTTACCGGTATGGGCTTAAACGGGTTTCTCTGGCCTGAAGACGCGCCTACCTCGGGTTTTAGCCTGTTTAATGCCGGTGGCATTATCTGCATGATTATTGGCATTAGCTTTGCCAAGCCACTGGCCGACAGGTTTGGCAAGCGTGATGTGTTTGCTGTGGCGCTGTTTATTTCTACGCTGTTTATTTTGTTGTTTTATCTGCTGCCGCCCGATGCCATTGGCCTGGTGTTTTTAGCGCAGCTGCTGCACGGCTTTTTCTACGGTATTACTATTCCGCTGTTGTGGGCCATGATTGCCGACGTGGCTGATTATTCCGAATGGAAAAATCATCGCCGTGCTACGGCCATTATTTTTTCAGCGATGATTTTTGGTCTTAAGTTGGGGCTGAGCATTGGCGGCGCTCTGGTGGCCGGCCTGCTGGCGCACTACGGCTATGACGCTCTGTTGTCCTCCCAGGCAGAGAGCACCATTAACGGCATTAAACTGTCGGTCAGTTTATATGCGGCGCTGCCGTTTTTACTCGGCGTGGCCTGCATGTTTGTTTATGAAATTAATAAGCATAAAGAAATTCAGATTGAACAAGAGCTAAGCCAGCGGCGCGCCGCGGCCGGTTTGTTGCAGGGAGAATAACGCTAATGTCAGACACCGATTATAAGGCACTAAAAGCCAAAGCAATTTCGCAGCCACTGGTAGAGCATATTTACACTGCCGACCCGTCAGCGCATGTATTTGACGGCCGTATTTATATTTACCCGTCGCATGACATTGATGCGGGTATTGCCTTTAACGACAACGGCGATCATTTTGCCATGCAGGATTATCACGTACTGTCGCTGGACGGCCCGGAAGCTACTGCAGTAGATCACGGCGTAGCGCTGCATATTAACGACGTACCCTGGGCAGAGCGGCAAATGTGGGCACCGGATGCGGCAAAAAAAGGCGACAAATATTATTTTTATTTTCCGGCGAAAAAAGCCGATGGCCGCTTTCAGCTAGGGGTTGCTACCGGTGATAGCCCGGCCGGGCCTTTTACGGCACAGCCTGAGCCCATTCAGGGCAGTTACTCGATAGACCCGGCCGTATTTGCCGACGACGACGGCAGCTATTATCTGTACTTTGGTGGCATCTGGGGTGGCCAGTTACAGCAGTACCGCAATAACCGCTATGATGCACAATATGCTGAACCTGCTGCCAATGAACCGGCGCTGGGGCCCAAAGTGGCCCGGCTGACCGACAATATGCTGGAATTTGCCGAAGCGCCACGCGAAATTATCATTCTGGACGAACACGGCCAGCCATTACTGGCCGGTGATACTGAGCGGCGCTTTTTTGAAGCGTCCTGGCTGCATAAATATAACGGTAAATACTATTTTTCTTATTCTACCGGCGATACGCATTTTCTTTGCTACGCCACCGGCAACAGCCCCTACGGCCCCTTTACTTATCAGGGCCGCATATTGGAGCCGGTTATCGGCTGGACTACCCATCATTCTATCTGCGAATTTAACGGTAAATGGTATCTGTTTTACCACGACTCGGTGCTGTCTGAAGGGGTAACCCATTTGCGCTCGGTAAAAATGACTGAACTGCAGTATGACGCCGAAGGGCGGATCCGTACCTTAACGCCGTACCGCGACTAAACAGGAGACACCGCATGGCCAGGCAACTGCTTGCAGCACTATTAGGGGTTAGCGCAGTATTTACTGTGTTAGCGCAACAGCCATATCAAAACGCCAGCCTGAGCACAGAGCAACGGGTAGACGACTTACTGGCCCGCATGACACTGGAAGAAAAAGTCGCCCAGCTGCAAACGGTATGGCAACAGCGCCGTGGTATGGAAAACCAGCAACAGCAGTTTTTACCCGGCAAAGCAGCACAAATTATCCCGCTGGGCATTGGCCATATCGGCCGGCCGAGTGAATTTAAAACACCACAACAAACCGCAGAGTTTAACAATGCACTGCAGCGCTGGCTAAAAGAAAACACCCGGCTGGGTATTCCGGCGCTGATGCACGAAGAAGCACTACACGGCTATGCCGCCTTTGATGCCACCAGTTTTCCGCAGGCAATAGCGTTGGCCAGCAGCTGGTCACCGGAAGATATGCACGATGTATATGCGCTGGCCGCCCGCGAGATGCGCGCTACCGGGGCACACTGGGCCTTAACGCCCATTTTGGATATTGCCCGTGATCCGCGCTGGGGCCGGATTGAAGAAACCATGGGCGAAGATCCGTACCTGATGTCGGCCATGGGGGTAGCAGCAGTACAGGGCTTTCAGGGCAAAACCGGTAAAACCGGCCAGTTTGCGCCAGATAAAGTGGTGGCCACATTAAAGCATCTTACCGGCCACGGTCAGCCGCAGGCCGGGGTAAATATTGCCCCGGCACACATAGCCCCGCGTGAGCTGCATGAGGTGTTTTTACCGCCGTTTGAAGCCGCCGTAAAGCTGGCACATGCCGCCAGTATTATGGCGTCGTACAATGAAATCGACGGTATTCCCTCGCATGTTAACCGCGCCTTATTGCAAGACATAGTGCGCAAAGAATGGGGTTTTAACGGCGTTATTGTCAGCGATTATTTTGCCATCGAAGAGCTGAACAGCCGCCATAATTTGTACGACACCGAGGCCGCAGCGGCTAAAGCCGCTTTGCTGGCCGGAGTGGATATGGAAACGCCGGATCCGAAAACCTTCCCGCACTTAACGGCACTGGTGCAAAGTGGCCAGTTAGACGAAAGCGTGATAGATACCGCAGTACGCCGCGTACTTGCGCTGAAATTCCGCCTGGGTTTGTTTGACAACCCCTATGTTGATGCCAGCCAGGCCAATGCGCTGGTAGGGGCCGCTAAAGATCGCGACTTTGCCCGGCGGGTGGCTGAAAAGTCGATGGTGTTGCTGAAAAATAACGGCATTTTGCCACTAAATGCCGCAAAAATTAGCAAGCTGGCGGTTATTGGCCCGCATGCCGATGAAGTTTTACTGGGTGGTTACAGCAGTATTCCGCGCCAGACGGTGAGTATTTATCAGGGCTTAAAACAAAAACTGCAGGGCAAAGCACAAGTGCAGTTTGCCCGCGGCACTGTTTTAACCAAAGCCTTAACAGCAACTAAAGCGCAAGAGCAGAATCAGGCTTTTATTACCTCAGATATCCGCCAGCGCAGCCAGGCGGCCGGTACATTTTCAATGCAGCGCTGGAACTACGATCCTATAGCGCTGGCGACCGATAACGACCGTAAAGGCCTGCTGGATGAAGCCGTGGCACTGGCAAAAACCGCCGATGCAGTGGTGCTGGTGTTAGGTGAAAACGAGGGCTTATCACGCGAAGCCTGGGCCGAAAGCCATTTGGGCGACCGTACCAGTTTAGAGCTGGTAGGTAACCAGCAGCAGCTGGCGCAGGCAATACTGGCCACCGGCAAACCGGTAGTGCTGCTGCTGACTAATGGCCGGCCGCTGGCGCTTGGCGAGTTGGCCGAAACCGCACCGGCAATTATTGAAGCCTGGTATCTGGGCCAGGAAACCGGCACGGCTATCGCTAATGTGTTGTTTGGCGATGTTAACCCGTCTGGCAAGTTGCCGCTGACATTCCCGCGCAGTGCCGGCCATATTCCCAGCTATTACAACCATAAAGTCTCTGCTAAACGTGGCTATTTATTTGACGATATCAGCCCGCTGTATCCTTTTGGCCATGGTTTAAGCTACACCAGCTTTACCTACAGCAACTTGCAGATTGATGCCAGCGGCGCCCGTGCCAACGGTGAAGTGCAAATAAGCCTGACGGTACAAAACAGTGGCCAGCGTCAGGGCACTGAGGTGGTGCAGTTATATGTTAACGACCCGCAGGCCAGTGTCACCCGGCCGGTGCAGCAGTTAACCGGCTTTAAGCGGGTACCCCTTAAACCCGGCGAACAGGCCACACTGCGGTTTACTGTGCCGGTTAACCTGTTGGCTTTTTTTGACCAGAGCATGCGCTGGGTAGTAGAGCCGGGCGAAATCCGCCTGATGCTGGGCAGTTCGTCGGCAGACATTCGCTTAACAGGCAGTTTTGTTATCAAAGGTGACGTGACTGAAGTAGCTAACAATAAGGCGTATCTGAGCCAGGCCGTGATCAGCAATAAGTAACTGCGGTGGGCATATCACAATAGGATTAACCGCAACAGCGGGAGGAATTATGCAACAAAGCAAGCGATATCAGGGCAGTGGCCAGTTGTCGGCCATACTGACACTGGCGTTAGCCTGCAGTTTGGCGCTGGTTGGTTGTGCCGGGCAGGCACCTGATGGCAGCAGCCAGGCAGCAGAAAAACCACAGATCCAGCCGCAAAACTGGCCGCTGCAAAGCGCGCCGATTGCGCGCAATCAGCAGATAGAAGACAAAATTAACGCTTTGCTCCGCCAGATGACGCCGGAGCAGAAAGTCGGCCAGATTATTCAGGCCGATATTGCCTCGGTTACACCACAGCAAGCGCGGGATTATTATCTGGGCTCGGTGCTAAACGGTGGCAACTCGGCACCGGGGCGTGATAACCGTGTTGGTGCAGCGGCCTGGTTGCAGCTGGCCGATGCCTTCTGGCAGGCCAGTACCGACACCAGCGACGGCCGGCCTTATATTCCGCTGATTTGGGGTACCGATGCCGTGCACGGCCATAGCAATGTAAAAGGCGCGACGATTTTTCCGCATAATATTGGCCTGGGAGCCATGCGCGAGCCACAGCTACTGCATGCTATTGGCCGTGCAACCGCCATTGAAATGCAGGTAACCGGGCTCGACTGGACCTTTGCACCAACCATAGCGGTAGCGCGTGACGATCGCTGGGGCCGCACTTATGAATCGTACAGTGAAGACCCTGCACTGGTCGCCAGCTATGCGCCATATATTCTGCAGGGCATTCAGGGTACGCCGGGCGCCGCAGACTTTTTGCGTGCTGAGCATATGCTGGCTACGGTAAAACACTTTTTGGGTGACGGCGGTACCGTAGGCGGTAAAGATCAGGGCGACAATATAGATACAGAAGCGCAGCTGCGCGACATACATGCACCGCCTTACTACAGTGCCATTAAGGCGGGTGCGCGCGTGGTAATGGCGTCTTACAACAGCTGGCATGGCGATAAAATGCACGGTTTTGCCCCTATGCTGACAGACGTACTGGTACACCGGATGGGCTTTGACGGTTTTGTAGTGGGCGACTGGAACGGCCACGGCCAGATAACCGGTTGTACGCCAACAGATTGTGCGGCCTCGGTTATTGCCGGGCTGGATATGTATATGGCACCGGACAGCTGGCAGGCACTGTACGCCAATACGCTGGCGCAGGTAAAAGACGGCCGCCTGCCGATGGCGCGGCTGGATGAAGCCGTACTGCGCATACTGCGCATTAAGGCAGAAATGGGCTTATTTGAGCAGGTAAAACCGTCTGAGCGGCCACTGGCCGGGCGTTATGAACTGCTGGGCAATGCACAGCACCGGGCACTGGCACGGGAGGCTGCACGTAAATCTCTGGTATTGCTGAAAAATAATCAACAGTTGTTACCGTTAAATACTACTGGCCGGGTACTGGTGGCGGGTGATGGTGCCGACAATATTGGTAAGCAAAGCGGCGGCTGGACACTAAGCTGGCAGGGCTCGGGTAATGCCAACAGCGATTTCCCTAATGGCGAGTCTGTTTATGCCGGTATCCTGCAAACGGTTACCGCCGGGGGCGGCAGTGTTGAGCTTAGCGAAAATGGCCGTTACAGCCAGCGGCCTGATGTTGCCATAGTAGTATTTGGTGAAGAGCCTTATGCCGAGTTTATTGGCGATCGCAGCCATCTGGCGTTTGACGACAACCGCGGTTTGCAAATTCTTACCCAACTAAAAAGCCAGGGTATTCCTACCGTAGCGGTGTTTTTATCCGGCCGGCCGTTGTGGGTAAACCCTGAGCTGAATCAGTCTGATGCTTTTGTCGCAGCGTTTTTACCCGGCAGCGAAGGTGGTGCTGTGGCCGATGTACTGTTCCGCTCGCCCGCAGGTGAAGTGCAGCACGATTTTCAGGGTAAGTTGTCATTCTCCTGGCCGGATAACGCCAAAGGCGAGCCGCTTAATGTAGGTGATGCGGGCTACAAGCCGCTGTTTGCCTATGGCTATGGTTTAAACTACGGCGACAACACCACAGTTGGCCAATTGCATGAAGAGGCCGGGATCAGCGCTGATCAAATGCTCAATGCCAGCCGTTATCTGCATGCAGGCAAAGCCGTAACACCCTGGCAGTTGCAATTGCTCGATCAGGGCCAGATCACGCGGGTAACAGACGCCCTGCATACCTCAGCCCTTGGCGCAATAACCGCCACTGCCACAGACCGGTTGCAGCAGGAAGACTCGGTTACACTCAGTTTTGTGCAACCCGGTACAGTGTTGCTAACCCATGCCGATGGAGTAGTGCTGGATTTAGCCCGCCAGTCTAACGGTGATATGGCGTTGGAGCTGGAATATCAGGTGCTGGCACTTAGCAACAGTAACACTACGCTTGGCATGCAATGCGGCGACAACTGCAGTGCCAATATTGATATCAGCGGCCAACTGGCGCAAATGCAGGGCCAGGGCTGGCAGAGTATGAAAATTGCCTTGCGCTGCTTTAGTGAAGCCGACAGCGCTTTTGATATCAGTAAAGTTACCCGGCCAATGGTGCTGCAAGCTGGTGCTGGCTTGGTATTACAACTGGCCAATGTGCGGCTGGCGCAAAATGAAGGCAATGCTACATGCGGCAACTAAAATTTGCTGGCTATACCGTCTGGGCTAAGCACGCCAGCTTATATATTGCACTGCTGCTTAGCCCGCTGGCAATTGCTGATATCAGCCTGCCAAAGCTGATTAGCGATGGTATGGTGCTGCAGCGCGACACCACTATTACATTGTGGGGCTGGGCCGCTGAGGATGAAACAGTTGAAGTGCGCTTTAATGGCAAAGCCGTGGGGCAGGCAAAGCCTGCCAATGGCCGCTGGCAGCTTAAGCTGCCAGCACAAGCTGCCGGTGGGCCTTATCAGCTGAGCTTTCACGGCCATAACCAGATCACGCTACAGGATATTTATTTTGGTGATGTTTGGGTGGCGTCGGGCCAGTCTAATATGGAAATGGAGATGGCACGCCTGGCCGAGGCCTATCCGCAGGATTTAACCGCCGCCAGCTATCCGTTAATCCGCCAGTTTAAAGTACCGCAACATTACAATTTTAAAACGCCGCAGCAGGATTTCAGCAGCGGCCACTGGGTTGCTGCCAGCCCGGACACTATTAGCGAGTTTTCTGCGCTGGCATTTTATTTTGCCCGCGAGCTGTTTGAACATTCTGTTGCCGCACATAGCAGCGTTGCCATCGGTATTTTAAATAATGCGCTGGGTGGCTCGCCGGTTGAAGCCTGGATGAGCGAGCAGGCGCTGCAGCCATTTCCTGATGCGCTGGCTGAAGGCATCCGTTTTCGCGATGATAAACTGATCCAGGCAGTTACCGAAGCCGATAAGGCAAAAAATGCCAACTGGTATGGTGATTTACAGCAGCGTGATGCGGGCTTAAACAGTAAAACACCCTGGTATAGTACCGCGTTGGACGACAGCAACTGGGCCACCTTTAACGTGCCGGGTTTTCGGCCCGAGCCTTTTACCGGTGTCTGGTGGTTACGTAAAACGGTGCAGTTAACTGCCAAACAGGCGGCACAGGCCAATACCTTGCGCCTGGGCTCTATTGTCGATGCCGACGAGGTATATATCAATGGCACGCAAGTGGGCAATACCACCTATCAGTACCCGCCGCGCCGTTATGCCTTACCTGACAACCTGCTTAAAGCCGGTAACAACCTGCTGGCAGTGCGTATTATCGCCACCAATGGTAAAACCGGCTTAATGCCGGATAAACCTTATTGGCTTGGCACAGATAACAGCAAGCTGGATTTAACCGGGCCGTGGAAAATGCAAAGCTCCGCCACAGCAGAGCCTTTGCCCGGTGATACCTTTATCCGCTGGAAACCGCTGGGCTTATTTAATGGCTTAACCGCGCCGTTAACTTATTTGCCGGTTAAAGGCGTGATCTGGTATCAGGGCGAATCTAATGTTGGCCAGTACGCGCAGTATCAGCAGCGTTTTACCGCGATGATCCGCGATTGGCGGCTAAAGTGGGCGCAAAATAGTGGCCAGCAACAGCCATTACCGTTTTTATTTGTGCAGCTGGCTAATTATCTGGAAAAAACAGCAGAGCCCACCGACAGCCACTGGGCCGGGTTACGCGAAGCGCAGCGCCAGAGCTTAACCGAACCTGATACCGCTGTGGTGGTGGCGATTGATACCGGCGAGTGGAACGATATTCACCCGGTAGATAAAAAAACCTTAGCAGAGCGCCTGGCACTGGCGGCGCGGGCGGTGGCGCTTGGCGAAGATGTGCAGTATCAGGGGCCGCAGTTGGTGTCGGTACAGGCGCAGGGCAATAAATTACTGCTTAGCTTTGATCAGCAACTGGTGCTAAAACCCGGCCAGAGCTTTGCCATCGCCGGCAGCGACGGCAAGTATTGCTGGGCGCAGGTACAGCTGCAGGGTAAACAATTAGCGCTGTCGCATGCTGATATTACCGCGCCGGTACAAGTACGCTACGCCTGGGCCGATAACCCGGATGCAGTGCTGTACAACAGCGCAGGACTACCGGCATCACCCTTTATTTACCAGCTAAAGTAATTGCAGCTGTAGCAAGGTGGTAAGTGATCGCGACCGGAATAAAGCCACTGGCCAAAGGCATTAACTCCCGAAAACCTGCTAACGCTTTACTCACCGGAAATTGGGAGCGCCAGCGAGTAATTTTTCCGGTTGAGTAGTTTGTTATGTGCCGCTTCATAGGTTAGCTGGTTTACAAAGTACCGCAGGAGCTGCTCCAGTTTTTATCAGAAAATCGGAGCCAAATAAGTATGGACGATGATATCCGCTCAGTACATTTTGTTTGCTATTTGCTTCTATGTACGTAATACACTGGTGTGTTGGATAAATCCCTCGATTTTCCAATATATCCAAGTGAGCTTCGGAAGTGCAATCCAAAATACTTCCGTCAGATAGAGTTAGCCATATATGTGCATTGATTGGTGAATTTATTTGAGGGGTATTAAGCTCTTTTTGAATATTATCATATGACATTTCACAGTAGATCTCACTATTACTCCAAAACCTATCACCAATGGTTATATAGCTTACAACTCCCAATTCTTTTTTTAAAAACTGGTTAAGCATTAGATGTACTGGAATACATTTTTGCGCTAAATCAAAAGACGTGAGATAGCCGATTGACTCTAACGCCCATGCGCTATTAAATAAAATTTTCTGTCGCTTCGAATTTGATATCGGCTTTGAAAAAGGAATGGGGCTTTGATCAATTTCAAGACCGAACTCTTTGGTCTTCTTGACTGCATTTATACATCTGTCTTTATAATTCAATTGCTATAACCTTGATAAGTGAAAATGTGCGAAGGTACCTAACGAACAAAGCAACAGCCGAGCGAAGCGAGTTCAAGCCTCGCGAGAATAATGTTGCCTTTGCTTATGTACTTAAAATCTATCACCGGCCAAATATTCTCCATTTATTTTTATTTGAAGCTTAACTGTGATGAGCGCATATCCGAAAACCTGTATCAGATGCTCAACCCCGTTAATAGTGATTATCCCACTCATTAGAGGGACGCTCTTCTTAACGGCAAAAAAGTCATTATTGGTTGCCACAAGATCATTGTTGTGGAAAAGCTTTGCACCCCCAAACCAAGTGTTTTCCACGATAATCTTACTGCCCTGATATTCCCCAACAACAGTTTTCTTTGGCATACTTACTCCTGATGAATACACAGTGCCCAAAGCAGCGGTGCGCAGCCTTTGCCTGTTATATATACTGCACGAATTTGAATTATTAGGGTTAGATAAAAATTAAACTATCAGCTATTTAATTTTTATCTGACCCCCGTTTATTACGTTTATTGTGACCCATTTATTTTTAAACATTTTCACTGACCCGCTGAAAAAGACTAACCTGAACTCTACCATCTGTTTTAGATTGCATCACCACCCAAAGCTGAAGGTCGTCTTGTACTAGCTGAGCTTGATGGTGGTTTAGCAGAGTTTTAATTTTGTCTAACCAAGAAGGTACTATTTTTAAGAAGTTGTCTATATCCTTGGAGGCGGCAAAAGGGTTTTGAGCATGAAGTAAACCCCCGCACCGGTCGTAGATATTTTCAAAGTCTTTTCTGGTGAGAAAGCCTGACTTGATAGCCTTTACTTCTAAAACTTTTCCCGTGACCTTATCAAGGATCTGAGTACTTGGAGATGGGTAAAAGTTTGGGTTTATTTCCTGGATGCTTTGCAGGATTCTTTTGGCGTGCCAATCTTTAGAAAAGTTAGCCCGGATGTTTGCATATTCTTCTTTGTTGGCTACAAGTGATGCCAAAGCTATAAGCTCAAGTATTTTTCGTACTTGAAGGCAAATAGATTCAGCTGTTGTTTGTTTATACAGGGCATTGCAACGGCCGTCGAGAAACGCTCGAATGACTTCGGTTCGTTTCTTGATCTCCTCCATGCATTCCGCATATTTATTGATATGTTGCTGATCTATCATGATGCTTAACACTTATTCGCCGGTTCTACCCGCAATTAAACACGGGTTAACCTGTGCTTGTAAATGTACAAAACACTACACCGCTTATTTAAAACTTACAATAACTTATCGGTACAGCTGACATTTTTGCTGGTGGCGCAAGTTCGGGTTAAGCCGTTTAGCAAAGTATCGGTAGTATTTAGCCACGCTCTGGCTGCATATCGATAAAGCTGCTAATGGTTAGCCGGCCCAAACGTGGGTTGGCGGATAAGCTGGTGTTTGGGGTAATAATGCCGCTGTGTAATGCATGGCGGCGGTAAATAATCAGCCGGTTAAAGATGCCTTGCTGCGCGCCAATTTGCTCAAATAATGCGGTATCGCCGCCAATATAACCATCGCTGGCTTTGGGCAGGTTGGGGCCATCGTTTTCGGCTTCCAGCGCGCGGTAATACGCCATAGTGCGGCTGTCATCAATAGTTTCAAAGCCGGTTTTGCGGTGGCGGTAAAACGCTGTACCGCCCTGATCGCCGTGAAATAAATAATGCACCGCCGCCAGAGCGTGTTTTTCTGTCGTGTCAAAATGCGGAATACGTTGCAGCAGTTTGAGTTGTGCCGGTGGCGTAGTTACCAGCGAAAAATGGCACACCGAAAAGCCCAGCGCCGTTGCCGGTAGGGCAAAGTAATCTATTAACATAGCCTGCAGGTTTTGCAGCATAAACTGGCGATAGCTTTCAGGCGCTGCTGAGCGCACGCCCGGATAATAAGGTGAATTGGCCAAAAATGGCTGGCCACAGGCATATTCAACTAATGCTTCCGGCTGTGGCACAAAATTATCTACCACCAGCAATGGCGATTGTTCTTTGCCTGTAGCCAGCCGGGTGATCTGCATTTTTATATCAGCACTTATTCAGCACTGCAGCTATGTCAGATTAGACGGGCAGTACTGGCGCAAAAAGTCACGGTGTGACGGCAGCCGGTGCACGGCGCTGTTAATGGTGTCACGGATCTGTTGTAAGTGGCGGCTTAATTCGCCGTTGTTCAGGCCCGCCACCAACTGATGATAACTTTGTGGTTGTAACCGCTGCCCCAGCATCACATGGCTCCAGGATTCGAGCCGGAACATCTCATCGCCGGTTTGAAAAGCATGGGCACTTTCGCGGAACAAGGCTATGCGGTGTGCCAGTGAATCCGGGATCGTCATAGTGCGGCAATAGTCCCAGAACGGGCTGTCGTTACGCTCGGTCTGGTGGTAATGCAAAATAATAAAGTCGCGGATTTTCTCTACTTCAGTAATAGATTGCTGGTTATATTCATCAGTTAAGGCCGGTGTTACACCATTAAACGGAAATAAGCGCAGTAAGCGGATAATGCCGCTCATAAACAGAAAAATACTGGTTGATTCCAGCGGTTCAATAAAACCACTGGATAAACCAATAGCCACACAGTTTTTATGCCAGAGCTTTTTACGCCGCCCGGTTTGATAACTCAGTACCCGTGGTTCCATAATGGCCGGAGCTTCGAGGCCATCGAGTAAACGCTGTCTGGCCTTGTCGTCGGACAAATAATCGCTGGCATACACCAAACCATTACCAACTCTGTGCTGCAGCGGAATTTTCCACTGCCAGCCACTGTCATGGGCGATAGCTCTGGTATAAGGCGGCACAGTAGGGCCGGGCTCGGTTTGCACTACTACCGCTTTATTGCACGGTAACCAGTGATCCCAGCGCTCGTAACCGGTTTTTAATGTTTGCTCTATTAACAAGGCGCGAAAGCCGGTGCAGTCGATAAACAAATCGCCGGTTATTTCCTGGCCAGACTCCAGCACTACAGAACGTATATCGCCGTTAACATGCTGCTGCACCTGGGCAATTTTGCCTTCAATACGCACCGCACCTAACTCTTCGCTGAAACGGCGTAAAAAGCGGGCATACCGGCCGGCATCCAGATGGTAGGCATAGTTAATGGTGGATTGTTCGGTTTTGGCAAATTTATGCTGTTTGGCCGCCTGTAACTCATAACAATAGTCGCCAAAAGGTTCGGTTATGCCCTGGCTTAAACCGTGTAAATAGTAGTGCTGAAAATCACTCAGAAAACTGCCTTTGCCGGTTACGCCAAAGGGATGGAAATAATGGTCGCCCGGCCGGCCCCAGTTTTCAAATGAAATGGCCAGTTTAAAGGTGGCATCGGTAGCCTGCATAAACTCCTGCTCGTTTATGCCAAGCAAATTATGAAACAGCTGTACCGGTGGCACGGTAGATTCGCCCACGCCGACAGTGCCTATTTCTTCCGATTCTATCAGCACCACATCAATTAAGCCTTTTAGCCGTTTTGACAGCGCGGCAGCGGCTACCCAACCGGCGGTACCGCCACCGGCGATCACCACTTTTTTAACTGTATTGTTTTGCATGGTCTGCTCCCTGTGATTTTTATAATATTTTTAGCGATTTAACCGGTTTAGCAGCATGGCTCTGAGCTGCCGCGCCTGCATATCATCCAGCCCGCCCAATACACCACGGGCGGCTTCAGGCAGGTGTTGCCCGGCTTGTTTGGGGTCGTCAAATACATAGTAATTTAACAGCGCCTGCCAGGCGCGGCGTTCATGCTCTGGCTTGTCGCGCAGGCACAACAGGGCGTGGTACAACAGGTTCATGCCTGAGCCGGTATAACGCGGGGCGGTGCTCCACCAGTAATTAATCAAAATATTAAATGTGCCCGGCGCTTCTACCTGATGCCACCACATGCTGGGTAAATACAGTGCATCGCCCGGTTCCAGCTCGGCTATCTGGCCAGCCGCTACAGCCTTGGGGAAATCAGGAAAACGCTGTAAATCCGGCTTGCTAAAGTCGACCATACTGATGGCCTGGCCGCCTGGTGTCGGTTCCAGTGGCCCGGGGTACAAATTACTGATTTGTTCTGGCGGAAACAGGGTAAAACGGCGTGTACCCAGTACGCAGCAAGCCAGGTTTTCAGAGGTATCATAGTGGCAGGCGGCCAGTGAGCGGTTACCCAGCCAGATGCTGATGCGGTCAGGCTCGGTGGCATAGCCCAGCTCAGGTTTGGGCAGCTGCATATTATGCTGATCGGGCAGGGTAGGAAAGTGGCTTTGCAGCAGGTTAGAGGCAATGTAAACCGACGGCGCTTGTGCTTGCTGCTGCCAGGCCAGTATATCGCGTAGCACCTGATCAACTTTACCTAAGCTAACGGTAAAATTTAGTTTGGTGGCGTCATCGTTATAAAAGTAGCGGCCGTTCAGGCCGGGTTCGCCGTAATATACCTGGGTGGGCTGGCCGTTATAGTGGCTGTTAAGGTAATCGGCCACTAAGGCCGGATTTTGCTGCCCCAGTTGTACCATGGGCCAGTGTTTTGCCAGGCCTTTTAGCACCACCGGTTGTTTGGCGTTGACGATTTCTGCCGGTAAAACACCGGGTTGGCAAATGTCAACAATACGGCAATGGCGGCTAATATTCAGCATAATGCTTTGCTCATAATGGCTTGTTGCTTACAGTGGCGGCCTGTTGCCGGTTAAGCTGATTTTTACGTTCAATTAAGCTGCGGATATTGCTCATTGAGTTAACAATGGCATACGCCAGTTGCAAAAAGCCGGCCTGATGCAGCTGTTCTAACTCTGTGCCACGTAGTGCAGCCAAACGGGCTGCATTAATGCAGTAATTGCCGGTTAAACGGTATTTTTCGCCGTTATCGAGGCTGAACTCAATATTGACCGGCTCTATCAGCTCCAGTTTGGTAAAAGCAGCAAACATCGCCGGTGCTATAGCCAGCCCCTGATGAATTGTCTGCAACCGGGCAGATATATGCTCCAGATAAGGGCTGTTGCCACCTTGCGGCAAAAATAATTGCTGGCCGTATTGCTCATTAATTTTGGGGTGGTCCATATCTATATGTACTACCGGCTCCGGTGCTTCGTTCAGATCACTGCTCTGGCGTTGAAAACCAATCAGAAACGGGCCTTTTTCAATGCTGGCCGGAATATAGCGTGCGTCCCAGCCAGACGGCTGCTGGTTGTTAAGGTACAAATTTTCATCTGCAGCAAAACCTAATAAAGCACTGGCATAATACTGATTGTCGCCGGTGTCACGGCGCAGCAGAATGGGGTACTCTTTTTGCAGTTCGGTAAATTCGGTAGGAAACACCAGCACGCTGGCAATATTGTCGCCGTATTCTGCGCCAAACCGGTGTAGTACACGGGTGTGTTGGTGGCTGATATTGTTTAACAGTGCATGTCGGGGCATTTTTACTTCCTGTGTCTGCTGTGTAGCTATAACTCCCATCGGTCAGGAAAGGCCGCTGTAACGGCGGCCTGGCTTTTAATGTACAACTGATACAACATTCCCGCCAGTCTGGCTGGCGGGAGCAGCTGTTAGAAGTCGTAACGGACGCCAATCTGATAGCGTGGTCCCAGATCTGTCAGATACCACAGCATGGCTTCATTCCTGGCATGAGAACGGCTGTTTTCACCTGTCAGGTTCAACACTTCGGCAAATACCGTTAACTGCGGGTTGATGTCGTAGCTGACATTAACGTCTATCTGCCAGTAGGCTTCTTCATATCTGGGGTTGTTAGAGCCACCTTTATTTACTTCGGCCAGATACTTGTCACGCCAGTTCCAGGCTACCCTGGCCTGCCAGCTGTCTTTTTCGTAGATACCAATCAGGTTGGCGGTATCACTCAGGCCAATCAGCGCAAACTGCGACTCGCCAGGATTAGCGTTGTTATTAAAGCCAATATCGCCGCGCACTATGGTGTAGTTAGCCTGCACACCAAAACCGCTTTCACCAAAGAAATGCTGGATAGCAAATTCGGCACCGTATATTTTCGCTTCGCGGTTGTTATCGGGTGTGCTGGTACGGAACACCATTTCCGGATCATCATCGTTAGCGCGTAAATCAAAACCAGGGTTACTGGCCAAAAAGTCGATTTGTTCTTGCGTACCGGTAAATTGCGGGTTAGCGCCGTATCTGGCAATCATATCCGGGTGGTTACGGAACTCATTAAAGGCCATCATGGCGAACAAATAGGTATCGTCCAGCGGGAAGCCGGCATCGCGCACTGCCTGAGCCGCAGCTATTGCCCGTGGCCCGCCGGTAACATCGCGAATACCCAGCAGTGGCTGATCTACCTGGCGGCTACCGATAAAGTTGATAACGTTTTTCTGAAACAAACCGGCTGACATATAGCTAAAGGGGTTGTAATACCATTCCAGCGACAAATCAAAGTTGCTCGATTCCAGCGGCAATAAGCCGGGGTTAGAGGCATCGGCAGTAGGCTGAGCACCTAACAGCGTAGAGCCACCACCGCCGCCAAAGTTAGACGCCGATACGCCCAGGCTGCCCAAACCGGCACGGGCTATGGTTTTACTGAACGAGAAGCGGCTGACAAGGTCATCGCTCAGGTGCAGGGTAACATCCAGGCTGGGTAGCAGGTAGTCGTAATCATTTTCCGCTGAGGTAGGCTCTGGTGGTACAGTAGAATCGACATAGGCAACAATGTCGTTATTATCTTCCCAGCTGAAATACACCTGGCTGACCAGTGAACTGGATTTTGATTTGGTTTTTTCATAACGCAGGCCGGTTAACACATCAAATGGCATGCCGCCAAGTTCACCGCCTAACGCCACCTGAAAGTACACTGCAGTGGTGTCTTCTTCAACGATGTTGTCATACGATAATGAGCTTTCTACGCCGGTAGGAATACCGGGATATAAATCTAACGCAGCGTTGTATAATGCGCGCGGATCAGCAATAAAGCCGTAGCCGCCCGGGCGGGCGCTGTAATCGTCAAACTCGCCGGGTAAATCAAATGGTTTAATTAAATCACCAAATTCGCCGGGGTTACCTACGTTCCAGTTACCCAGTGCAATATTATTACCGGCTGTCTGGATAGAGCGCGACTCCATTTTGCGCATTTCTACGCCAAAATCAAAGCGGCCATCGTCCAGCTCATACATACCATCCAGTTTAAGCTGTTTGATTTTACTTTCCTGGCTGGCGTTGCGAATACGGGCAATGGATGAACCAACATCACCGGCATCTACCATGCCATTAGCATTAGCGCCTTTCTCCGGGATGGTATCGTCATACACGTTTTGATAAGTGGGTAAATCGGCACCCCAGAACCATTCACGCGAGGTAACAATAGGGGCGCCTAAACCTACGGCCAGTTCGCCTGAGCCGCGTGGCCCGGTACCCCGGCTGAACATCTCGGAACTGTGGGCATCAAGCATCAGGGTTAGGGCATCATTAACCTGATACTCCAGGTTTAAACCGGCAGATTTCAGCGTATTGGTTTGTTCACGCCATTGTTGCTCATAGCCTTCATCTACGGCACTGGCATAGGTTTCCTGAATATAAGACGGCGTTTTAACGCTATTGTTATCAAATTCTACCACCTTAGTATTGCTACCGGTTTGCATCCAGTTACCCACTTCACCACGGTGCTCAACCAGGTTGTTTTCGGCAAAGGTGTAGTCTGCTGTTGCAGTAAAGTTGTCTACCGGCCTGAACTGTAACGTCAGCTGGGCATTGTCGCGCTCGCGCCGGGTATTGGAAAACGCATAGCGGATATCATTTGGCCGGGCATATAGCTGGCCTTGTTCTGGCGCATTAATCACTTCAGTATCAGCGTTATTCCAGGTACGATCGGCATCGGCGATGTCGTCCCAGTAATCTACCTGCCAGTCGTTAACGGTGGCGCCGGTGTAACCGGAGTCGCGCCTTTGATGGCTGGCCGATAAACTCACACCAAATTTGCCATTATCCAGCGTATGGCTGAATATGCCGGATATTTCCGGGGTGACATCATTGCCGGTGCGGTTGGTGGAATCATGTACTGCTTTTAAACCAACACTGGCTACAGTTTCTTCTGTATCCAGCGGGCGGGCTGTTTTAACGTTAAGTGTGGCACCAATGCCGCCGGTGGCGATATTGGCTTTACCTGTTTTATACACCTCTACTGCGCGGATACTTTCTGATGCCAGATTAGAGAAATCAAAAGCCCGGGCGCTACCGCCACGGGTGGTGCCGTCGGCACCTGAACCGGCACCATAAGTAGTGGCTGACGGCATGGTACGGCCATTCAGGGTAACCATATTGTTGTCGCCACCAAAGCCGCGTACTGTTACTTCCGAACCTTCACCATTGGTGCGGCTGATAGACACACCGGTAATACGCTGCAGCGATTCTGCCAGGTTGGTGTCTGGAAATTTACCGATATCCTCAGCAGAAATAGCATCGACCACACCCATTGAATTACGTTTTATATCAGCGGCTTCCTGCATACTTGACCGTACGCCACGCACTTGTATTACTTCAATGTCGGCCGGTGTTACCGCTTCGGTCTGCGGGGCTTGTTGCGCGTACAGCGGCATACCAGCGGTGCTGCCAAGCAGCAAAGACACGGCTTTGGCCAATGCTGTCCGGCTAAATTTTTTCCTGTTTTCCATTTTATCTACATCCCCTCGTGATTTGTTATAAGTCATTCAAATCAAACAATAGGGCAGCAGCACGGTTACTAACTACAGATATTGGAAGCTGCCGGCATGTTCGTTTGTGCAGGCGCTGACCGTACGGCTTCCTGCACATCCATGCCGAATAGCCAACCCCTGGCAATCATTGTAGTAATCTTGTCACTTCGGGGAAGTTGTCAAAATGCGTTACCTTCTTGCTTTTTTTATTATGTAACGCAAGTGCAAAGTAAAAATGCTGTATCGGGGCTGTGTTTTAGCACTTTTGCGGAAGGCATTTTGCTACTTATATTTCTAAAAGATATAGAAGATTCTAATTTGCTATTTTAAAGTTATTAAATACCAGGCGTAAGATAACAGCTGTCTACTGCTGAGCCCGGCAATACTCCACAGCCTGAGCGGCCATGCACTGTAACAACAGAACAGGATTAACAGGTTATGAGCATCAGCATTGAACAGGTAAATAAACGCTTTGGTGATTTTGTAGCGGTAGACAATGTTAACCTGAGTATTAATACCGGCGAATTAACGGCTCTACTGGGGCCGTCAGGCTCGGGCAAAACCACCTTGTTACGTATTATTGCCGGGCTGGAACAAGCCGACAGCGGCCGTATTCAGTTTAATAATGAAGACATTACCGGCCAGCATGTGTCTGAGCGCGGCGTGGGTTTTGTGTTTCAGCACTATGCGCTGTTTAAGCATATGACGGTATTTGAAAATGTTGCTTATGGTTTAACGGTAAAACCGAAAAAATTTCGCCCCAATAAGGCCGAAATTGCGAGAAAAGTGAATAAATTACTGCAGCTGGTGCAACTGGACTGGACAGCAGATCGCTACCCGGCGCAGTTATCCGGTGGTCAGCGCCAGCGTATTGCCCTGGCACGGGCACTGGCGGTAGAGCCTAAAGTATTGCTGCTGGACGAGCCTTTCGGTGCCTTAGATGCCAAGGTGCGGGCCGAACTGCGCCGCTGGTTACGCCGCTTACACGACGAAATTCATGTAACCAGTGTGTTTGTCACCCACGATCAGGAAGAAGCGCTGGAAGTAGCCGACCGTATAGTGGTAATGAACAAAGGTGCCATTGAACAGGATGGCACACCAGAGCAGGTTTACGATCACCCGGCCAACCCCTTTGTGTATGAGTTTCTTGGCAACGTAAATTTATTTCATGCCAGGGTAAAACAGGGCCAAACCACCATTGGCAGTGTACAACTGGCGTCGCCGGAACATACTAATGGTGACGAGCAGGACGGCTTTGCCTACGTGCGGCCGCATGAAATAGAGGTATTTAAAGCACCGGTAAGCAACGGGCTAAAAGTAAAGCTGGATTTGGTAACCATAGTCGGGCCGGTGGCGCGGCTGGAAGTAATAACCGATACCGGGCAACAGCTTATTCATATTGAATTACCCAAAGAGCAATTTAAACAGCTGGCGCTGGCGCAGGGCGATATTGCCTGGATCCAGCCCCGTTACAGCAAAGTCTTCCTTGGCGAAGGCATTTAATTTACAGGACGGTACCTATGCACATTTCAAAAAAACTGGCGCTGCTGTTGTTTGCCACCTTGCTAAGCGCACCACTGGCCGCAAAAGAACTGTTAAACAGCAGCTATGATATTGCCCGTGAATTATTTGCTGAAATTAACCCGTTATTTATTGCCCATTGGCAGCAGCAAACCGGTGAAACCTTAACCATTAACCAATCGCATGGTGGCTCATCGCGCCAGGCACAGGCTATTTTGCAGGGGCTGCGTGCCGACGTGGTAACCTTTAACCAAAGCACCGACATTGATGTACTGCACCAGCGTGGTAATTTGCTGCCGGCAAACTGGCGTGAACGCTTAGCCAATAATGCCTCGCCTTATTACTCTACCATGGCCTTTTTAGTGCGTAAGGGTAATCCCAAGCAAATCAGCAGCTGGCAGGATCTGGCTAAACCGGGCATTGGCCTGGTATTTCCTAACCCGAAAACCTCGGGCAACGCGCGTTACACTTATTTAGGCGCCTACGGTGATGCGCTGCAGCGTTTTGACAACGACGATGCCAAAGCCCGTAACTGGGTAAAAACCTTTTTAGCCAACGTAGTGGTATTTGACACCGGTGGCCGTGGCGCTACCACCTCTTTTGTTGAACGTGGGCTGGGTGATGTGCTGATCACCTTTGAATCTGAAGTAAACGGTATTATTAAACAATATCCGGATCAGCAGTTTGAGCGGGTAGTGCCGCCAACCAATGTGCTGGCCGAATTCCCTGTAGCCTGGATTGACCGCAATATTCAGCGCAACGGCAGCGAAAAACAAGCTAAAGCGTACCTGGAGTTTTTATACAGCAAGGCGGCACAGCAGGTACTGGCACGCCACTTTTACCGGGTGCACGATGCCGACGTGGTTGCTGCCACTGCGGCGCAGTTTCCGGCAACTAAACTGTTTAAAGTAGAAGATGTGTTCAGCAGTTGGGATGCCGTGCAAAGTAACCATTTTGCCAACGGTGGTGTGCTGGACCAATTACTGGCCGAGGGTAAACGCTAACCGTGGCATTTTATCGCAGTATCAGCAGTAAACGTGTGCTGCCGGGCTTTGGTATCAGCCTTGGCAGCAGTTTGTTTTTTATCAGCCTGGTTATTTTACTGCCCATTACCGGCTTAATAGTGCAAACGGCAGAGTTAAGCTGGGCGCAGTACTGGGCGATTATTTCTGATCCGCGGGTAGTAGCTACCTATAAAGTTACGCTGTCTGCAGCATTGGTGGCCAGCATTTTTAACTTATTTTTTGGCCTGCTAATGGCCTGGATCTTAACCCGTTATCGTTTTCCCGGCCGTATTTTGCTCGATGGCCTGATGGATTTACCTTTCGCCTTGCCCACCGCTGTTGCGGGTTTAACACTGGCGGCGGTGTTTTCTACCCAGGGTTGGTTTGGCCAGTATCTGGCGCTGTGGGATATAAAGGTATCTTACACCTGGCTGGGCATAGTGCTGGCAATGATTTTTACCAGTGTGCCTTTTGTGGTGCGTTCGGTGCAGCCGGTGCTGGAAGAATTTGGCCCGGAGTATGAAGAGGCCTCGGCTACGCTGGGCGCCAGCCCGTGGCAAACGTTTTTTCGTATTATATTACCGGAAATAAAGCCGGCACTGCTTACCGGTACGGCATTGTCGTTTACCCGCAGTCTGGGCGAATTTGGTGCGGTTATTTTTATTGCCGGTAACCTGCCGTGGCAAACTGAAGTGACCTCGCTGATGATTTTTGTCCGGCTGCAGGAATTTGATTACGCCGGTGCCAGCGCTATTGCCAGTGTGGTGCTGCTGGCATCGTTAATTTTGCTGTTTGTTATTAATGGCATTCAGCAGCGCTATCAGCACATTACCGGAGGCGTGAAATGAGCCAAACCGCGCTTAATAGCTCACGGCGCTGGATCAGGCCGTTATTAATCAGCCTGGGTGTGGTGTTAACGCTGTTGCTGTTAGTGGTGCCGTTGGTGTTTATTTTTGTCGCGGCGTTTTCTGCCGGTGTCGGCGGGGTGTGGCAAAACCTGACTGAGCCTGACATGCTGCATGCCATTGGTTTAACACTGCTGGTGGCGGGCTTAACGGTGCCGGTAAACCTGATTTTTGGCACCCTGATTGCCTGGTGTGTTACCCGTTTTAGTTTCCCCGGCCGGCGTTTATTACTTACGCTGATTGATATTCCGTTTGCCGTATCCCCGGTAGTGGCCGGTTTGCTGTATTTATTGCTATATGGCAGCAACGGCCCTTTTGCGAATATATTGGAGCAGCATGATATACAGCTGATGTTTGCCTGGCCCGGCCTGGTAATGGTAACGGTATTTGTATCTTGCCCCTTTGTGGTGCGCGAACTGGTGCCGCTGATGTCGACGCTGGGCACCGAGCAGGAAGAAGCAGCTGTGTTGCTGGGTGCCAGTGGCTGGCAGGTGTTCTGGCATATTACCTTGCCCAATATTCGCTGGGCGCTGCTGTATGGCGTTATTTTAACCAACGCCCGTGCGGTGGGCGAGTTTGGCGCGGTGTCTGTGGTGTCGGGTACTATTCGTGGCCAAACCAATACACTGCCACTGCATATTGAACTGCTGCAGCAAGATTACAACACCGCCGGGGCCTTTATTGCCGCAGCTTTGCTAACACTTATTGCTATTGCCACTTTAGTGGTAAAAGCGGTGTTACAGTGGAAGCTGGCACGGCAGCACTAAGCTGCCATTTACCTGAGTGCTGTTTACACTTCTGCCGACAAGGCTGCACCGCTGCTTTTGGCCAGAGTAATAAAGGTTTGGATATGTTTATTCAGTTTTTCCTGCTTACGGTAACCGACATAAATATGCTTATGAATACCGCTGCTGCCTAAGCGAATAACATTAACCGGCAGGTTTTGCGCATATTCCAGCGCCAGCCATTTCGGCATAGCCGCAACACCGCGGTTAGCCGCCACCATTTGCAGAATAATGTCGGTGGCTTCCAGTGTTTTATGTAATTTGGGCATACACTGGGCCGGTAGTAAAAACTGCTGAAAAATATCCAGCCGCGCCGTTTCTACCGGGTAGGTTAGCAATACCTGGTCGCTTAGCTGTGCCGGGGCTACCTGGCTTAAACCACTCAGTTTACTGTGCTGGCTAACCACCAGCACCAGCTCGTACGGAAACACCGGCTCAAACACTATGCTTTCTTTGTTGATTGGGTCGGGTGTTATCAGTAAATCGATATCGTAGTTAAACAGCGCTGCCATGCCACCAAATTGGAAGCGTTGCTTTACGTCGATATCTACCCCCGGCGATTGCGCCAAAAACGGCTGCACCACCTTTAGTAACCACTGATAACATGGGTGACATTCCATACCCACTGCCAGACTGCCTTTTTCGTTATCGGCGAACTGGCGCAGCGTATCGTCCATGCGTTCAAACTGCGGCAGCAAGCGGTTTGCTTGCTCCAGCAGGTAGTTACCAGCCTCAGTTAAACGGATATTACGGCCATCTTTAAGCCACAAATTGATATTGCCCTGCCGCTCCAGCTTTTTTATGGTGTGGCTTAAGGCCGACTGCGTCAGACTCAGGCTGCTGGCTGCCGCTGTTAGCGAGCCCTGGCGGTCAATTTCACGCAAAATACTCAGGTGAATTTTTTCAATCATGCTGCTACCTTGGCTACGATGTATGATAAATATTCATTTATAAATTGAAATATACCATTTTTAATCATGTGTCTAACACCTCACATTTTATTTGTTTTTAAACTACAGTTGTTTGATTAAAAAAATTGTTTGATTAAAAAATGCTGTACATCAGCGCACTTTAACAGCTCAGCAGTGTTAGCTCGGGTGTCATTGATTGTGATTACAAACCCTGACCCAATTTACTTCAACACGGAGCCTCTGCTATGGCCACAAATTCACAGCATCCTTATCATCCGATCATCTATGTCCGCGGCTTTGCTGCTACTCAGGGTGAGATTGAGGAAACCGTTGCCGACCCTTATATGGGGTTTAATGTTGGTTCAACTAAGTCGCGCATGGCCTGGAGCGGTGATGTCAAACGCTTTTACTTCGAATCGCCACTGGTACGTCTGATGAGTGATCACAAGTATGAAGATGTTTTTGTCGATGGCGATGATCTGGTCGCGGCCGAGCGCAATAATCACCCTGTGCCATATCGTAGTATCATTATTTACCGTTACTACGACGAGGCGTCTAAAGATTTTGGCACTGGTGAAACGCCACCGATTGAACACTTTGCCAAAGGGTTAGATCAACTTATTCTGCGCTTGCGGGATAAAGTGTGTGCCAATAAAGCGAACAATATGACAGCAGCAGACTTTCGTGTGCATTTGGTTGCGCATTCTATGGGCGGATTGGTGTGTCGTGCTTTCCTGCAAAATACCAAGCTTGGCTCGGCAGCCGCACGAGCGGCGGTAGATAAGGTCTTTACCTATGCCACGCCACATAATGGTATTGATATGCGCATAGTACGTAATGTGCCGGGCTGGCTTTCATTCGGTGATGTTAACAACTTTAATCGTCAGAGGATGGCGGCATACCTTGATGTCCCCAGGGGAGACGACGTCAGCCTGGTAAAAAACTTCCCACCTGAGCGGATCTTCAACCTTGTTGGCACCAATCCGCGCGATTACACCGTAGCAGGTGGTATTTCGGCCTGGGCAGCCGGGGATGCCAGTGACGGGCTGGTGCGTATTGAAAATGCCACTACCCACGGGCCGGGCGCGGATGGCAAGGATGTCACCTCACCACGTGCTTTTGTGCACCGCAGCCACTCCGGGCACTATGGTATTGTGAATTCCGAAGAGGGGTATCAGAATCTCACCCGTTTCCTGTTTGGTACGCTGCGTGTTGATGGCATCCTGGATGTGGACGATATCACTTTACCGATGGAAGTGCAGAAAGCCCTGAAAGATGGCAAAACGGTGCGGGCGTCATACCAATTTGAAATTGCCGCCAGTGTGCGTGGTTGCCAGTGGCAGATGACCCGGCGCGAGGTCCGCGAAAACTCTGCTATTTTTCGCAGCTATGGCCAGCTTTTCCCCGGCAAGGACGGTACTGAACGCAAGCCGGACCGGGCGATGAGCCCGCACCTTTTTTCTGTATTCCTCGATCCCGGAAAGAGCGTAAAAACGTCGAAGTCTGTCAGTTTTGCCTTTGATGTAAAAGTGCTGGTTCCCGATTACGAGGTAAATGGCGTACTGTTTATGAAGCGGCATTATGAGGGCGGTTTTATCTTCCGGGAGTTAATACTGGTGGAGGCTTTCCCCGATGAAAAGGCACTGGGGGGCTGGCGTGTTAAATATGGTTATCAGGATATCAACCCCGGTAAACCTGGCATAGATGCAGAGGTTCGCCTGTTGTCTGACGATGCGGCTAAAGGTTTTGTTTTCGCTATTCCGATAGAGCAGAAAAGCCGCCCTGGTCTGCGGGGCGTATTGCGCATAGAGGCCCGGCCCTGGTCCTGAGTAGCTTTAATGTTAAGTATTGCCGCGAGGCAAAAGGTATCATAGCTAATGAGTATTGTTGATCTGCCGCTAAGAAAGCTTACTCTGTTTACCTTACTATCACGCCTTTAACACTAAGCGGAGCCCATAGCCGATGAACACAGAACTGCTTTGCGTGCTGGCTATGCTGCTGTTGTGTATTGGCTGCTTTGCAGCGAATAAACCCCGTACTGATGTCGTGGCCTTGATGGTATTGGTGCTGTTCCCGCTAACAGGTGTGCTGGATTTACAACAAACGCTGGCCGGGTTTAGTGATCCTGCCGTTATTCTTATTGCGGCCTTGTTTGTTATTGGCGATGGCCTGGTTCGCACCGGCATAGTATACCGGCTGGGCGATGCTTTGGTACGGGTGGCAGCGAGCAGCGAAACCCGGCTGCTGGTACTGCTGATGTTAGCAGTAGCACTATTAGGCTCGGTAATGAGCTCTACTGGTGTGGTAGCTATTTTTATCCCTGTGGTGTTAAGCATTTGCGCCCGGCTGAATATTGCGCCGGGACGGTTAATGATGCCGCTGGCTTTTGCCGCACTGATCAGCGGTATGCAAACACTGGTGGCTACACCGCCGAATATGGTGGTGCACAGTGAATTGCAACGTAATGGCCTGGAAGGCTTTAACTTTTTCAGCTTTACACCTATCGGCTTAGTGGTGCTGTTACTGGGTATTGGTTATATGCTGCTGGCGCGGCGCTGGCTTAAACCGCAGTTAGTGCCGGGGCAGAGTGGTGCGCCGCGCCTGACATTAAGCGCGCTGGCACAAAGTTACCGCTTAAACGAGCGTGAACACCGGCTAAGGGTACTGCCGGGATCGCTGTTATTAAACCAGCAACTGAATGAACTGGCACTGCGCAAAGACTATGGCATTAATGTAGTGGCGGTAGAGCGGCTGCAAAAATTCCGTACCTTACTGCTTAATGCTACCGGCAATACTATCGTGCAGGCAGGTGATGTGCTGCTGGTTGACCTGATGTATCCGGCGCAGGACGTACTGCAAATTTGCCACCACTTGGGGCTTGAGCCACAGCCGTTAACCAGTTCTTACTATGCTTTACATGCTCATGAGTTAGGATTGGCAGAAGTGGCGTTTCCGCCAGAGTCATCTATGCCGGGTAAAACAATTCAGCAACTAGCGTTTCGCAGCCGGCATAAACTGAATGTAGTGGGGCTGCGCCGTGGCGGCGAGGCGCTACAAGGTGTACTGGTAGATGAACAATTACAGCGGGCTGATACCTTGCTGGTAGCCGGTAACTGGAAAGACATTCACAGCCTGCAGCATCAGGGCCGCGACTTTCTGGTACTTAGCCTGCCGGCTGAAGTAGATGAAATGACCCCTGCCGCCCGCAAAGCACCACATGCGCTTTGTTGTCTGGCGCTGATGGTGCTGCTAATGGTAACGGGCATAGTACCCAACGTAATAGCAGCGCTGATTACCTGCCTGCTGTTAGGTGCACTGCGCTGTATTGATTTAAACAGTGCCTATAAAGCCATTCACTGGCCCAGCCTGGTGCTGATTGTGGGTATGCTGCCCTTTGCACAGGCATTGCAAAAAACCGGCGGTATTGAGCTGGCCGTCAGCAGCCTGTTGTATGTGCTTGGCGACAGCGGCCATTACGCCCTGTTAGCGGCATTATTTGTGTTAACAGCGGCAACCGGCTTATTTATTTCTAATACTGCCACTGCGGTGCTGATGGCACCGGTTGCAGTGTCACTGGCCGCTACGCTGGAGGCATCGCCTTATCCGTTTGCTATGATGGTGGCGCTGGCCGCTTCGGCAGCTTTTATGACGCCGGTATCGTCACCGGTAAATACGTTGGTATTAGGGCCGGGGCAATATAAATTCAGTGACTTTATGCGTATTGGTGTGCCTTTTACCTTGTTGGTACTGGTGGTAAGCGTGTTACTGGTGCCGCTGTTGTTTCCGTTATACCCGGCGTAATAAACTCAGTTTAAACAATGCTACTGCCATATTATTTTGGCATACTGCACCGGACAGCTTTAAAGCAACATTCAGCAGAGCAGGATAACTTAGTTTATGTCACAGCCTTTATCTTCAGCGGCCAAAGCCGTTAGCCTGCGCGAGGCATTCCGCTACTGGCTAAAGCTGGGCTTTATCAGCTTTGGCGGGCCGGCCGGGCAACTGGGTATGATGCACCAGGAGCTGGTAGATAAACGCCGCTGGATCTCTGAAGCACGTTTTTTACATGCGCTGAACTACTGCATGCTACTGCCCGGGCCTGAGGCACAGCAATTGGCTACCTATATCGGCTGGCTATTACACGGCGCTAAAGGTGCCTTAATTGCTGGTTTATTGTTTATTCTGCCGTCATTTTTTATCTTAAGTCTGCTGGCCTGGTTGTATCTGGCACATGGCGACGTGCCGCTGGTACAAGGCCTGCTGTATGGCGTAAAACCGGCGGTTACCGCCATAGTGCTGTTTGCCGCCTGGCGTATCGGTAAAAAAACCTTACACACCAGCGCCCTTAAACTGTTGGCGTTAGCGGCGCTTATTGGCATAGCCGTATTTAAGCTACCTTTTCCCTATATCGTACTTGCTGCGGCGTGTATTGGTTTGCTGCTAATGCGCTTTTGGCCGGTACAGTTAACAGTACCGCCAGTGTCACATGGCAGTGGCACAGCGCATGCTGCAGCGGGCGATGCAGTGATAAACGACAACACGGCATTACCAAAATGGCAGTTATTCAGCTGGCGCCGGTTTGTGCTGGGTATTGCTCTGGGGCTGGGGATCTGGGCGGTTTCACTTGGTGTGCTGGTACTGTTATATGGCTGGCACAGCCCACAGGCGCAGCTGGGCTGGTTTTTTACCAAGGCAGCACTGTTAACCTTTGGCGGCGCTTATGCGGTATTACCTTATGTGTATCAGGGCGCGGTAGAGCACTACAGCTGGCTGACTGCACTGCAAATGATCGACGCACTGGCGCTGGGCGAAAGTACTCCCGGCCCTTTGATTATGGTAGTGGCCTTTGTCGGTTTTATTGCCGGCTGGACTGAGCAATTGTTTGGGCCAAACATGCTGCCCCTGGCAGGTATGCTGGCCGCGGCTATTGTCACTTTTTTTACCTTTTTGCCGTCATTCCTGTTTATTTTAGTTGGCGCGCCGCTGGTTGAAAGCAGCCGTAAGCAAGCCGCTCTTACTGCACCGCTTACCGCCATTACGGCAGCAGTGGTGGGAGTAATTGCAAATCTGGCGTTGTTTTTTGGCTACCATGTGTTATGGCCACAAGGGGTAAGCGGTAGTTTCGATTGGTTTGCATTACTGCTGGGTATCGCCGCCGGCGTCGCTCTATTTCGCTATAACCAGGGCATAATGCCGGTGCTGGCATGTGCTGCTGTCGCTGGCGTGCTAATTCAGCTATTGCCGTAACGTTAGCGTCACAGCACCGACAACTTGCTGTTAGTTAAGTCAGTTACCAGCATATGGCCCGGGCTGTGGGTAATGCAAAAATCCACGCCGGCGTTGGCTATAGCTACCTGAGGGGTAACGCCGCAGGCCCAGAATACCGGCACTTCGCCGGGCTTTATGGTTACTGCATCACCGAAATCCGGTTTATTAATATCATTAATGCCGATAGCGGCCGGGTCGCCAAAATGCACCGGCGCGCCGTGCACCTGCGGAAAGCGTGAGCAAATTTGGATAGCGCGTATTGCATCAAACGGCTTCATCGGCCGCATGCTTACCACCATGCCGCCGTGAAATACCCCGGCCGGGGTGCAGGCGATATTGGTGCGGTACATTGGTACGTTTACTTTTTCTGTAATATTACGGATTTCCAGGCCATCGGCCAGTAACGATTCTTCAAACGAGAATGAGCAGCCAATTAAAAAGGTGACTAAATCATCACGCCAGTATTCACGCACATCGGTTACTTCATCTGTCAGTCGGCCGTTTTTGAAAATACGATACTTTGGCAGATCGCTGCGGATATCCAGATCTTTGGCCAAAGAGGGCATATCAATGGCACCTGGTGTGGCCGCCATACCCAGCAACGGGCAGGGTTTGGGGTTAAAGTGGCAAAATTGCAAAAAATCCGTCGCGTACTGCTTGGGCAATATCGCCATATTAGCCTGCACAAACCCTGGTGCAAAACCCGAGGTATTGCCGCTAAAGGCGCCGCTGCGACACTGCTGGCGTAATTGGTAAGGGCTTAATGCTGTCATACGATTGTCCTTTGGCGAAATACCGCTGTTATATTGCGCAAGCACAGCATCTGTCGTCCAGCGCAATACGGCAGGGTGCAGTAATTTATAGCCAGTTTTGTTGTATCAGGCATTACCATAAATTTCTTTATTGGCCAGCCAGCGTTTGATTAGCGCCAGGCTGGCGGGGCGGTTGTGTTGCCATAACTGTGTGGCCAGTTGTTGTGCCTGTGGCAGTAAGTCGGCGTCGCGGGCTAGGTCGGCAATTTTAAACTGTAAAATACCCGTTTGGCGGGTGCCCAATAGTTCGCCGGGGCCGCGTATTTCTAAATCACGCTGGGCAATAACAAAGCCGTCGTTAGAATCGCGCAGTACGCCAAGCCGCGATTGTGCGGTGCGTGACAGCGGCGCATGGTACAGCAATACACAGTGCGAAGCAGTGCTGCCACGGCCTACACGGCCGCGTAACTGGTGCAACTGAGCTAAGCCCAGCCGCTCCGGGTTTTCAATAATCATTAAACTGGCATTGGGCACATCTACGCCAACTTCAATTACTGTAGTGGCCACCAGTAAGTCGAGTTCACCACTGCTGAATTGCTGCATTACGGCTTGTTTGTCAGCGGCTTTTAACCGGCCATGCACCAGGCCGATTTTCAGTTGCGGTAAGGCTTGTTGCAAGTTCAGCATGGTGTCTTCAGCAGCCTGGCATTGCAGCGTTTCAGATTCTTCAATCAGCGTACATACCCAGTACGCCTGACGCCGCTCGCTCTGTACGGCGCTGCGCACCCGTTCGATAATATCATCGCGCCGTGTATCCGGTATTGCTACTGTGGTAACCGGCGTACGGCCTGGCGGCAGTTCGTCAATAATTGAGGTGTCCAGATCAGCATAAGCAGTCATGGCCAGCGTGCGCGGTATCGGGGTGGCGGTCATGACCAGCTGGTGCGGATACTTACCTTCGATACCGCCTTTTTCACGTAGTGCCAACCGCTGGTGCACACCAAAGCGGTGTTGCTCGTCAATAATAATCAGTGTTAAGGCGTTAAACTCTACTTGCTGCTGAAACAGCGCATGGGTACCTACCACCATTTTGGCACTGCCATCAGCAATGGCTGCAAGGGTTGCCTGACGTGCTTTGCCTTTGGTTTTACCACCCAACCAGGCTACGCTAATGCCCAAAGGTTCAAACCAGCGGGCAAAGTTTACCGCATGTTGCTCGGCTAAGAGTTCAGTGGGGGCCATTAACGCTACCTGATAACCATTACCTATGGCTGTCAGGGCTGCTAATGCCGCTACCAGGGTTTTACCTGAGCCGACATCACCCTGTACCAGGCGCAACATTGGCAGGGTTTGGCTTAAGTCGTGGCGTATTTCATCGGTTACCCGCTGCTGGGCGTTGGTGGGTAAAAACGGCAGCGTGGCCAAAAAGCGCTGCTGTAAGCTGCTGTCAATTTTCAGTGCTACAGCCTGTTGTTGCTGGCTTTGGCTGCGCAGCTTGTGCATGCTCAGCTGCTGCGCCACTAATTCTTCAATAATCAGCCGTTGCTGCGCCGGGTGCTTACCCAGCTCCAGTAATTGCAGGCTGGCGTCCGGCGGCGGCCGGTGAATGTAGGTTAAGGCTTCAGTAAGTGACCATGGCTGGCGCAGCATATCTGCGGGTAAATATTCGTCCGGCTGGCTGCGTTGTAAATACTGCAGCGCGGCATCGGTAAGGCTGCGCCAGGTGGCCTGGCGTAAGCCTTCAGTAGTGGGGTAAATGGGTGTTAAGGTTTCATTTACTTCGGTCAGCAGTTCGTCGTTGTGGACGCGGTATTCCGGGTGCAACATTTCCAGCCCGCGTGGGCCGCGTTTGGCCTCACCAAAGCAGCGCAGTAACACGCCTGGGGTAACAGCATTTTTTTGCGCGGCACTAAAATGGAAAAAACGCAGGGTAAGAAAGCCGCTGCCGTCTTTAATTTTTACCAGCCAGCTGCGCCTTTTACCCATTTGTATTTCGCTGCTGGTAACCTCTCCCAGCACAGTGCCATGCATCAGTGGCATTAAATCGGCTATGGCATAAATGCGGGTGCGGTCTTCATAGCGTAGTGGCAGGTGAAACAAAATATCCTGTATGCTTTGTATGCCCAGTTTATCCAGCCGCTCGGCCACTTTGGCACCTACGCCTTTAATGGCAGAAACAGGCTGTCTGGCAACAGAGTCGGCTAATGTCATCAGGGCTGTTTATTTAACTGGGGGGCAGGTTGCAGCTTGGTTGGTGTAGCATATAAGCGCTCGACCGTACCGTCGTTTAACATGGTGGCCAGGTGTTGGCGTAATATCGGCTCCATTGCTGCATAGGGGCTTAGCCGTGATAAACCAATATGAATAAAGCCAGACTGACCACGGCTGAAGTCGATACCCGCATTACGGAATTTGTTATGGTAGCTGCTGATACTGCGGATAGCCTCAGAGGTGCTGATGGTAGGTGCAACTAAGCCATCTACTCTGCCACGTAGAACCATTTCCAACCCGGCTTCAATTGAGTCTACTTCTACGATATGACGTTGTTTTTGCTGTAGCAGTGCCATGAGTGCCGGCGAATAAACATAGCTGCGGATACTCACCAGTGTTAGCTGCTGCAGCTGTGCTTCGGTTTCTAGCTGGCGCTTGTCGTCCTGGCGGATAAACAGGCTTTCCGGCACCGTTTTATTGTACGGCAAGAGGTGCATGATGGCGTCACGCTCGGCGCTGAACTTCAGGTTTGACATTAAATCTACTTTGCCTTCGGCCATCAGCCGCAGGCAACGTGCTCCCGGCGTTTTAGGGGTGAAGACCAGTTTAAAACCTGCGCGGCTGGCTAATTCCTGCATTAAATCAACCGACGGGCCGTAAGGTGTGGTGACGTCTTCATAGTGATGAAAGCGGGAAAAGTGATCCAGACACCAAAGCAACTGCGGCTCACTTTCGCCCGGCAGTGGCTCTTCGGCCTGCACTGCCGTAGCTGCCAGCCAGCTGGCCAGCATAACGGTAACAGTAAGGCAGAGCAGGCGGGCAGGAGTCATTGTCGGCCTAGTGTGTTGACGGCACTTCCATTACGCCGTCGATCTCAATCTGGCTGGCACGCGGCAGAGCCGATACCTGCACTGCGGCACGCGCCGGGTAAGGCTCGGCAAAGTACTGGCTCATAATTTCATTTACTGTGGCAAACTGGCCAAGATCGGTTAGAAAAATATTTACCTTCACCATATCATTTAAGCTACCACCGGCGGCGTCACACACTGCTGCCAGGTTTTTAAATACCTGATGGGTTTGTTCGGCAAAGTTTTCTGATACCAGTTGCATAGTGGCTGGCACTAATGGGATCTGGCCAGACAAATACACCGTGGTACCAATTTTTACTGCCTGGCTGTATGTGCCAATGGCAGCCGGTGCATCGCTGGTACGGATAATCACTTTAGACATGCTGTTTATTTCCTTCTGTAAACTTTTTGTACGTCTGGCATCACGCGGATTTTGCGCATTACGTTGGCCAGATGCACTCTGTCACGCACTGACAGCGTAATTTTAATCACGTATTCACCAGTGTCACGATCGTCGGTGGCTAAGTCCTGAATATTCGACCCCTGCGAAGCAATCAGGGTGGTAAGTTTAGCCAGTACGCCCTGACGGTTAACAATAAATACCCGGATATCGCACAGGAACTGTTTATCGCCGGTTTTATCCCAGCGTACCGGGAAAAACTTACCCGGCTCTTTGTCCCAGCCTTTAATATTGCGGCAATCGGCCCGGTGCACGTTCAGGCCTTTGCCCGGTGTCGCGTTGGCGATAATATCATCGCCCGGTATAGGCCGGCAGCATTTGCCGAATGTCAGCAACATACCCTCAGAGCCAATAATAAAGGCTTTGCTTTTCGGCATCGGGCCGTTGTTATCTTTGCTGCTGGACTCATCAGAATCAAATTCGCCCAGCAAGCGCCGCGCTACGGCGATGGCGAGCTGATTACCCAGGCCAATTTCGCTGCAAAGCTCGTCTAATGATTTCTGTTTGGTGTTTTGCAGTACCTGTTCAATCCGCTCCGGTGCGATATCTTCCAGTTTTACCTCGCCCAACGCTGAACTTAACAAGCGCCGGCCCAGGCCAGTAGATTCGTTTTGTTGCTGTTTTTTCAGGTAGTTACGAATGCCTAAAATAGCCCGGCTGGTTACCACATAATTCAGCCAGTTCGCGTTGGGTTTACCGCCGGGGCTGGTAACAATTTCTACCGTCTGGCCGGTTTCCAGCGGTTTGTTCAGCGGGTAAGGTCTGCGGTCTACTTTAGCACCTACGCAGCGGTTACCAATGTCGGTATGTACGGCGTAAGCAAAATCCACTGCTGTGGCGCCAATCGGCAGTTCAACTATTTTACCTTTGGGGGAGAACACATACAGCTCGTCCGGGTACAGTTCTGATTTTACGTTCTCGACAAATTCAGCGCTGTTACCGGCATTTTGCTGTAATTCCAGTAAGCTTTGGATCCAGCGTCTGGCACGGATTTGCGCTGTGGTGTCCTGATGCTCGCCATTGGCTTTGTACATCCAGTGGGCGGCAATACCTTTGTCGGCCATTTCGTCCATTTCACGGGTACGCATCTGTATTTCTACCGGTATACCGTGCGGACCAATTAGCGAGGTATGCAGCGACTGATAGCCGTTTTGCTTTGGGATGGCGATATAGTCTTTAAAGCGAATTTCAATCGGCTTGTACAGGTTGTGCACCACGCCCAAAGTGCGGTAACAGTGATCAACGCTTTCTACCACTACACGAAAGGCATAAATGTCCATGACGTCGTTGAACATCAGCTCTTTGTTTTTCATTTTACGGTAAATGCTGTACAGGTGTTTTTCCCGGCCGCTAACTTCAGCGTTAATGCCAGCCTGTTCTAAGCGGCCTAAAATTTCATGCTGAATTTTTTCCAGCAGCTCACGCCGGTTGCCACGAGCCTGTTTAACCGCGGTAGACAACGCACGGTAACGCATAGGGTACAGCGCCTGAAAGCCCCAGTCTTCGAGCTCGTTTTTGATGTTATGAATACCCAGACGGTTAGCAATAGGGGCGTACAGTTCGAGGGTTTCTTTGGCAATACGGCGGCGTTTTTCGGGACGCAGGGCACCTAAAGTACGCATATTATGAGTGCGATCGGCCAGTTTAATTAAAATAACGCGGATATCCTGCGTCATGGCCATAAACATTTTTTGCAGGTTGGTAACTTCAAATTCCTGATAGTCTTTGAACTTTACCTTATCAAGCTTACTTACTCCCTGTACCAGCTCTGCAACGGTATTACCAAACAGCCGGGTTAAGTCTTCTTTGCTTACCGGTGTGTCTTCAATGACATCATGCAGCAGGGCGGCCATTAAGGTTTCGTGGTCCATGTGCATATCAGCCAGAATACTGCTTACGGCAACAGGGTGGGTTATGTAAGGCTCGCCGCTGGATCGGGTTTGTGGCGCGTGCGCATCCCTTGCCACTACATAGGCTTGTTGCACTAGGGCAACCTGCTCCGGCGGCAAATAGGCACTAATCTGGTTTTTCAGACCTTCAAATAAATACACCTGTGCTCCCAAACTGCGACAGCAAATAAAACACGCCGTTAAGCGCGGGATTTATTATGAATATACGTCTATTTATCACAGTTGCCAACGGCTAAACGCCGCTGGCCTGCATACGGCGAGGGATTTTAGTGGTCTGAACCGATAATCGCAGCTACGGCTGCCATTTCTGACGCTTCCTGCTGGATCTGATCGCGACGCTCTTGCTCATCCAGAACTGAATTGGTGATAAAGCCTTTTTCAATTTCGCGCAGGGCAATTACGGTTGGCTTATCGTTTTCGATATCTACCAGCGGCTCTTTCCCTTCAACAGCTAACTGACGGGCACGACGTGCGGCCACCAGGATTAAGTCAAAACGGTTACCAATTTTATCTACTGCATCTTGAACAGTTACACGTGCCATTTACCACTCCAGTGTTCGGGCCATCACAAGACCGCATAGTTTACGCTAATTTGCTGTTTTCGCCAACAGTTGCTTAAGCAACGGGCTATGTTTGCTGGCCTGGCTGCCGTAGCTATTACGCTGTGCCAGCACAATGCGCTCAAACTCGGCTAAAGCAGTGTCAAAGTTATCGTTAATAATCAGGTACTCGTACTCGTTAGCATGGCTCATTTCGTTGCGTGCCTGTGCCATACGTTTGGCGATAACTTCTGGTGAATCCTGCCCACGCTGGTTTAACCGTTGTTCCAGCTCAGTAAGGCTGGGCGGCAGAATAAAAATACCTTTAGCTGACGGTGCCTGCTGGCGGATTTGCCGTGCCCCCTGCCAGTCTATATCCAGAAAAACGTCTATACCCTGGCTTAGGCTGGTGCGAATAGTGCTTTTTGAGGTGCCATAGTAGTTACCAAACACTTCGGCCCACTCTAAAAACTCATCCTGTGCAATCAGTGCTTTAAACTGATCTACGCTGATAAAATGATAGTGCACGCCATCCTGCTCACCCGGACGTGGCGCACGGGTGGTGTGTGATACGCTAACCTGCATATCGCTGTGGTTTTTTAACAGCGCCTGGATCAGGCTGGATTTACCGGCGCCGCTTGGCGCCGAAATAATAAACAGATTACCGGCAAGTTCCTGCATGGGGTTGACGCCTGAAAATGAAAGAATGCGGATTTTAGACGCTGTTGGCTGTTGCTGCAAATAAGATGAGATTGTTTAGCAAGGAGTCGGTGTACCCTAAATCAACCGTTGCAGGCCAGGATGCTGACAAATTCGCCTGGAGCGAATTTGAACAGCTCTGCTGGTCCGCCAGGATAAGCTTCATGGATGAAGCTTATAATCGAGCCCCCAGGGATGGGTTTACGGCGTGTTGATGTGGGTATACCGGCTCCGGGAGCCCCAGAGCTGGAACGGTTAATTCTTTTGCTTTTTAGCTTTAACCGATAACGTCAGCGTAAAAGTTGCCATCGGCTCGTCACCATGTAAAGTCGGGCAGGTAACCACCACCGACACCGGCTTGTTAATACGCTCGCCTGTGGCTAACGATTCATCAATCATGGCGTCAATAATATCACCATCATGGCTGGTAAAGTGCACGGTTGCTTCCGGCCGTTTTAAAAACTGGCCCTGCACATCTTTAAAGGCAAAATTAGCATTTACGCCACGCGCTTTGGCTTTGCTAAACACTAAAAAAGCGCCGGCTAAATCAGCACCTATAGCCAAAGCGCCAAAATAAATACTGCCTAAATGGTTCTTAGTGCGCCAACTATGCGGCATGATAACTTCCAGCGTTTTGCTGTTCATACGTACAATTTTCGGCGAACAAAAGCCAATCAGCGGAATATAACGCCAGGCAAATAATTTTAAACCCCAGTTGGCTTTGCGCAGGGAAATAGCCATAGCATGGCTCCTGTATTGAAATTTGGCTTGAGCTTACACTGGTATGACCATTGCTGCAACCTGACCGTTAATGCTGTAAAAAATACCATTCGTCAGGTTTCTGTGGTGGGCTTTAAAGCAAGCTATAGTAAAGTCGGATTGAAATTAACTTTTTGCAGGTAGCGGATATTAATAAAGTGCGTTGGTGTCATCTGGTGTTACTTTTTTCCCTTTTACCAAGTTGCCTGAGTGTGCCACAGGCAACAGCTTTGGTGCTGACACAGGATGATTACTTATACCGTATCTGGTCGGTAGAAGCGGGTTTACCACAAATTTCAGTTACAGCAATAGCACAAGATGCCCAGGGTTTTATCTGGCTGGGTACGCAAAACGGCCTGGCCCGTTTTGATGGCCTTAATTTCAAAGTATACAACACCGCCAATACGCCGACGTTACCCTCTAACCTGATTTCAGCGCTGCATATAGATGCACAGCAACGGCTATGGGTTGGCACTGTTAATGGCCTGGTGCGGTTGCAGCAACATGAGTTCAGCCGTTTGGATCAACAACAGGATGCTCTGGGGGCGGTAAGCAGTTTTGCTGAGCTGGCAGATGGCACAGTGCTGATAGGCGCAACGCAGTTATTTCGCTGGCATGAGCAATTAAAACAATTACAGCCGGTAGTTGAACACCATGGCCAGGTATTTCAGCTGCATCAGCAGCATGACACGGTATGGATTGGCGCACTAAACGGTTTTGCCACGCTGAATGCTGATGGGTACCAGTGGCATCCGGCACCTGAGCAGGTGTCGGCTTTGCAAATTTCTGAAATTGCCGTGCAGGGCGCAAATGTGTATCTGGGCTCGAATATGGGCTTGTTCAGCTGGCAGAATAAACAGTGGCAAAAGCTAACCTTACCGGGGCAGCCAACGGATACCCGCATAGAATTACTCTACCGGGATCCACAGCAGCGACTATGGGTAACCACCTACGAAAAGCTTTACAACCTGCACAAAGGCGTATTAGTTGAAACTGATTTTGTCAGTGATAAAGATGGCGATTTTGTCTGGGTAGAAAGCATGTTGCAGGACAAGCACGGCAATTTGTGGCTGGGTAGTCATTCTCACGGCTTGAAACGGTTACGCCGCGCATCAACCCAGCGCTTTAGCCGGGCACAGGGTATACCGGATCCTTATGTTTGGGCACTGCTGCCCTGGCAGCAACATTTGCTGACAGGTACCAGTAATGGTTTAGCCTTACTGCAATACGGCCAGTTTCAGCCACTGACTGCCAATCAGTATTTGCCAAACAACTTTGTATATAGCTTGTTGCTGGACACGCAGCAGCGGCTGTGGGTAGGCACCCGCGGCGGTTTAAGCCAACTGGACGGTGTAACGCTGGCCTGGCAGCGTAATTATGATGCTATAGCGCATTTGCTGGTAACCACGTTGGCGCAGGAAGATGAACGTATTTGGGTTGGGACCAACGGTGGTTTGTTCTATTTGCAGCAGGATGAGCTGCAACAGTCTGAGGTGCCAGAAGCCCTGCGCCAGGCTAAAGTACGCATGGTGTATCCCGATAGCCGGCAACGGCTATGGGTTGGCACCGAAAACGGCCTGTATATACGTGATGCCAATGGCTTTAGCCGGGTTGACGATATGCCGTTGTCGGGTAGTTTTGTTAGTACCATCGTAGAATTTGCCGATGGCAATATTCTGGTGGGCGGCCTGGATCAGGGGTTCGTGTTGGGGCAGCCGGGGCAGTGGCAATGGTTTAACCAGCAAAATGGCTTGCCTGGCAGCGGAGCATTGCATGCTGAATTGGTTGGCAATCAATTATTGATCAGCAATTTTCAGGGATTTTACCGTGTAAATTATGCTGGTTTGCTGCAAGGTCGCGTAGAGCAGTTATATATGTTAGTGGACGACCGCAGGCCGGAAGCCGCCACTGATTCACATCGTTGCTGTAATGGTGCCGGCAGTAGCAAAGGTGCAGTGCATCAGGGGCGGGTATGGTATCCAACATTGGACGGCGTGGTATCTCTGCCGCTGCAGCAACTCATTCAGCATGGCCCTTTGCCTGAACCTGTACTGGAAAGTTTAATTGCCGATGAACAGTATTATCGCAATAGCGAAGCCCGGCTGGCACCAGAGCAGCGCGACTGGCATTTCCGCTTTACCGCACCTTACTATGTGCAGGCGTCATCAGTGCAGTTTCGCTATCAGTTGCAAGGTTACGACGCCCACTGGATTGATGCTGGCAACCGGCGGGAGGCGTTTTACACCAACCTGCCACCCGGCCATTACAGCTTTAATGTGCAGGTACGGGTGGCGGCCGATTACCGCTGGAGTGACGCAGTAACCATGGATATACGCCTAACGCCTTACTGGCACGAAACCGCCTGGGCGCGTGGTGTATTAGCTGTGTTGTTTATATTGTTGTTGTGGGGGCTGTATCGTTGGCGTTTACTGGCATTGGCCCGCTCGCAGCGCCAGTTAGCCAAACTGGTAGCTGACCGTACCCGCGAGTTACACCAGGCCAATGAAAAACTGCAGCTGATGAGCATGCAGGATGCGCTTACAGGGCTGCACAACAGGCATTATCTGGACAGTAATATTCAGCAGGTATTAGCGCGTGCCAACCGTCATGCCGAACCACTGATTTGGGTTTTGCTTGATCTGGATTACTTTAAACGCATCAATGACAGCCTGGGCCATCAAACCGGTGACAATATATTAATGGTAGTGGCCGATATTCTGCGGCAGAACAGCCGCAGCTCTGATCACGTTATTCGTTGGGGTGGGGAAGAGTTCTTATTGATCCTCGAACACAGTGAAGATGCCGAGCTCGTGTTACAGCGTATTCAGGATGCGATCCGCCAATACCCCTGGCAGAAAAATATGGCCTTGCAACAGCCGCTAACCTGCTCAATTGGTGCCATTGCGCAGTTAACCGATTGCAACTGGCAACATAGCCTGCGCCTGGCTGATCAGGCGTTGTACTGGGTAAAAGAGCATGGCCGCGATGGTTATCTGTTACTGCTACCTGTCTCAGTTCAGCCTGCCGGCACATCGGCCGATACTACTTCAATAACCAGTTTACTGGCAGCCGGTACACTGCACGCCATCAGTAACAAAGACTTTACTACACAGCACGGCTGATATTTTCGCGTTAGCCGCGACACTGTGAAGCCTGCAGCCCGCTGTGCTAAAATAGCCGCCTTTTCGCCGGTAAGTTTTTTTGCCGCGTCAGTAATACAGGAGCCTGCAGTGTCAGCATTATCAAGTTTATATCCGCAGCCGTTATGGCAATGGTTCGCCCAAATATGTGCCATCCCGCACCCATCCAAGCACGAGCAAGCCTTGAGCCAGCACATACAGGCCTGGGCTCGTGATAAAGGCTTAAGCGTACTGGAAGACAAAGTTGGTAACCTGATCATTAAAAAACCAGCGACAGCCGGTTTTGAAAACCGCAAAACCGCGGTGATCCAGGCGCACCTGGATATGGTGCCGCAGAAAAACGCCGACAAAGTGCATGATTTCACCAAAGACCCTATAGAAGCTTATATTGATGGCGATTGGGTAAAAGCCAACGGTACTACCTTAGGTGCTGACAACGGTATTGGTATGGCTTCGGCACTGGCTATTTTAGGCAGTAGCGATATTAAACACGGCCCGTTGGAAGTGCTGCTGACAATAGACGAAGAAGCCGGTATGACCGGTGCTTTTGGTGTAGAGCCGGGCATGCTGGAAGCCGAAATTCTGATCAATACCGACTCAGAGCAGGAAGGTGAAATTTACATGGGCTGCGCCGGAGGCGTAGACGCTGAATTTACCGTACCAACACAGTGGCAGGTACCTGCAAGCGGCGTAACGGCGTTTACTTTAAGCTTAACCGGGTTAAAAGGCGGCCATTCGGGTGTGAATATTCATTTAGGCCGTGGTAACGCCAATAAACTGCTGGCGCGCTTTTTGGCCGACCAGGCAATAGCTTTGCAACTGGCTGTAGCAGCCTTTAACGGCGGCTCTTTACGTAATGCCATTCCGCGTGAAGCCAGTGTTACTGTAACAGTACCGGCGGCAAAGCTGGCGCTGTTACAACAGGCCGTAGCAGAGTTTGAGGCACTGTTACAGTTGGAACTGGCCGCCGTAGAGCCAGCATTAAAACTAAGCCTGGCCGAAGTAACCACACCGGCGCAGGTATTAACGCCAGCAGCACAAAGCACGCTTATCAATCTGCTAAATGTGTGCCCTAATGGCGTAATGCGCATGAGTGATGAGGTAGCCGGTGTTACCGAAACCTCGCTGAATATGGGTGTGATCACCACCAAAGATAACAGTGTTCAGGTTTTGTGTTTAATCCGCTCGTTAATTGATTCCGGCCGTGAGCAGGTGCAAAGCATGCTTGGCTCACTGGCACAATTAGCTGGCGCAGAAGTGAAATTCAGCGGTGCCTACCCTGGCTGGAAACCCAACCCGGATTCACCGGTAATGGCGATAGTAAACCAAACCTACAAAGACATTTACCACAAAGATCCGGTGATTATGGTTATTCACGCCGGTTTAGAATGTGGCCTGTTTAAAAAACCTTACCCGGATATGGATATGGTATCCATCGGCCCCACTATCCGCTTCCCGCACGGCCCGGATGAAATGGTTAATATCACCACCGTAGGTCAATACTGGCAATTGTTGTTAGCGGTGCTGGAGCGTATTCCGCAGCGTAACTGATAGCACAGGCCGGGCCTGCGAAAACAAGATGCGACCAGAACCCTTTTGCGCACAGCCACAGAGTGTCTGAGTCGCCACGAAAGTGGCGGCGAGTTGCTGTGGCGAGCACAAAAGGCGTTGTGGTGAAAGCATCTTGCTTACCTGTAACTGCTTTACCTGCTCTTGTCTAATGAGATTTTACCTGTGCTATTCTCTGTACAAGTCTGGTGCTTAAGCCTATACTTATGCGGTTAATTGTAAATGTTGAGGCCTTATGAAAGTTGTATCTTTTACCGAAGCCAGAAATAGCTTAAAAGCTGTGCTAGATGCCGTGGTGAATGACGCTGATACCACCGTAATTACGCGGCGCGATGCTGAAGATGCCGTGGTAATGTCGCTGGATTACTACAACAGCCTGATGGAAACAGTGCATTTGCTACGCTCACCGGCTAACGCTGAACATTTGCAGCGCTCTATTGCGCAGTTCAAAGCGGGTAAGGTAACAAACAAAGAGCTGGTGGATGAGTAGTCGTTTATTGTCATGGACAGACGAAGCCTGGCACGATTATCTGTACTGGCAAAGCCAGGATAAAAAGACGCTGAAACGCATTAATAAACTTATTAACGAGGCGAAACGCAGCCCCTTTAACGGCATCGGTAAACCTGAGCCGCTAAAGGAAAATCTGTCGGGTTTCTGGTCGCGCCGTATTGATGACAGCAACCGGCTGGTATATGCGGTGGACGGTAATGCGCTAACCGTTATTTCCTGCCGTTATCATTACTGATTAGCTGGTATTTGTGCAGCGTTACGCTGGCGTATTAGTTTTAATAGCTGCGGCAGCATCAGGCCCAGCAACACAACCGCCATACCGGTAACCTGAACAGATGTAACCTTTTGCCCCATCATCAGCGCTGTTAAAGCCGCGCACACCGGAATTAAGTTGAAAAACAATGCCGCAGTTGCAGAGCCCAGCCGCTGCACTGCATTTAAGAAAAATAAATACCCTATTACAGTGCCAAACACGCCGATATAAACCACTGCCAATATTCCCTGCAGCGGCAGTTGCAGCAGTTCTGTAACCGGATGAATATCGCCCTGTATGCTGTTAAAGCCCAGAATAAAGGCATCGCCTGCTAACATGCTGATTAACGTAAAAGGCAACAGTGGCAACCAGGTGGTCATTTTTTGTGATGCCGTGGTGTAGGCCGACCATAACAGCATAGCGGCGATAATAGTGATGTCGCCGCGGTTAAACTCAAACTGCAGCAGGGCTTGCCAACTGCCTTTGGTAATAACCAGCAATACGCCAGCTAAGCCTATTACCAGGCTGACACTTTGCGAGCGGCTAAGCCACTTGCGTGACAGCGCAGCCACCATTAATGAGGTAACTAAAGGGCTTAATGCCATCACCAGTGCGCCATTAGTGGCTGCAGTATGTTTAACGCCGGTAAACAGCAATAAATTAAAGCCGCCTACACCTATCACGCTGATAAACAGCAACCAGGCGTATTGCTTCACACTCAGTTGCGGCCAGCGCTCACGCTTAACCAGCAGGCACAGCACCAGACATAGCGCGGCGATACTAAAGCGCCATACTACCAGGGAGTTTTGTGACATCTGATCCAGCACCAGTTTTGACACAGGAAACACGCTGCCCCAGCAAAATATACTGATTAACAACAATAAAATAGTAGCGATTGGCGATTGGCGGCTCATAGCATTGCTCTGGCAGTTTAACTTGCCGTATAGTTTATTTGTTTCATAAATAAAATAAATGCCAACTAATAGCAGGTTAAATGCCAAAAATGAAACCTAATTATTCTCTGGATGATATGCGGCTGTTTTGGCTGGTGGCGCAAGCCGGCAGTTTTCGCCAGGCGGCAGAGCAGGTAGGTATTCCGCCGTCTACGCTAAGCCGGCGCATTAATGCGCTGGAACAAGCATTAGGGCTACGCCTGCTGCACCGCGATGCGCATCGTATTAACCTGACCGGTACCGGGCAGCAGTATTTTGAGCGTTGCGGGCCATTGTTTACTGAGCTGAACGACATTTCCGGCGATTTGCATGCTGAAAAGCATGAACCTGCTGGTGCGCTTAGAGTCGCGGTGCCGGTTAATACCATGTACCGCTGGCTGGCAACCGCACTGAATCAGTTTCAGTTACGCTACCCGAAAATTGATTTAGATATTCGTATGTCAAACTGGCTGATTGACGTTGGCGAACAAGCTATCGATTTAGCTATTCGCGTAGGTGAGCCTGCATTGCAAGGCTGGATTGCCCGGCCGCTGACCAATGTGCAATCGTTACTGTGTGCTGCCAGTCAGGCAACGCAGTGGCATCACATTCAGCACCCGTCTGAACTGATTAATTATCCGCTGGTTGTCAGCAACCCGATTAATGTCTGGCGTTTTGAGCATCAGCAGCGCCGCGAGCACGTTGACTTTCGTCCGCAAGGCAATGTCCGGCTGTTTGTTGATGATATGAATATTGCCATGCAGGCAGTTGAGGCCGGCGTAGGTATTGGTTATTTACCGCGCCGGGTAGTGCAGGAGCATATGCAGCAGGGCAGGCTGGTCGCGCTGGCCACAGACTGGCTGGGGCCGCTGCGTAAAACTTATCTGTTATACCGCGATCGAGATAACCAACCGCTGCGGCTGCGTTTGCTTATTGAGCATTTACTGCAGGTTGCCCCGGCAGAGTATTAGTTAATTTTGCTGCAGCAAATATTCCAGTGCACCGGTTACCGCTGCCACCTGGGCCTGAATACACTGCTCCGGCGTGGCGCTTGGGCTGTCAGGGTATACTTCTGTGGTGCTAACCAACGGGGCATCGGTTACGCTGCCACATAAACCTAAGCTGGCTTTGGCATAGTTAATTACACCAAACTGCGCGATCTTCTCGCCAATTAGCTCGCCGTTTTCATCTGCTTCGGCAATATGCGTCACCCTGGCTACGCTGTCGATAATAGCTTTTTGCAGCGCCGGGCAAGGGTGTTCGGCATCATCTACCGTGTAATAACCATCCGGAATATTCCAGTTGTTATTTACTGTGCCATCGCGGGCAGCTTTGGCCGGGCGAAACTCGCTGTTATCTGAATCAGTCGTTTCGTGCAGATCAATATGTAGCGCAAAATGGGTGTTCAGGTGGGCCAGATATTGCCGCACCTGCTGCGCTTCAGTGGCTTTGCCACCGGTGCTAAAGCTGCGGTTCGGATCTATCGCCTCTGGGTTCCAGCGGTTAATGGTTTCATAACCCCAGGGGCTGATACAGGGCAGCACCAATACGTTTACTTTGTTGCTATAAGCTTTGGCCTGGGTTTGTAAAAAACGCAACGCACCATGTACACCACTGGTTTCATAGCCATGTACACCACCGGTAACTAAAATAGTCGGCTTATCGTTTTGCCAGTTGCGGCTTTTTACTGCATACAGCGGGTAGGTTTTGCCGCAAACGTGCTGATAATTCAGCTCGCCGTATTGCTCAACATCAAACTCGTTTTGCAGTGCTGTAATTGCCGGTAGTACATCGTCGAAGAAACTGCGTTTTATCTGTTGTTCGCTAAGCCATTGCGCTTTTTCTGCTGCGCCCCAGGGTTGGCCCACAGTGCCGATATGGTAAATAGTGTTCATGCGTATTCCTGTAATAAAGGCTGCCAGTGGCAGCGTTAAATATGGCGTCACTATAGCATTGAACCTGCAGTGGCAGCCATGTTGCTGCGTTTAACGTAACCCCTGTGCAGTTCAACGCAATAACAAATTAGTTAGCTTGCTAAGTATATTGCTGACCATATAATACTTAGCATGCTAACTAATTGCCGGGCATGTAATGACTGAAATAACCAACCTGACCGAGATGAAAGCCATGCTGAAAGTGCCGTTGGGCAACCAGATAGGCCGGGTGCATCGTTTATGGCGCAGTGCTATTACTGCGTCGGTGCAATCGCTGGGTATGACAGAGGCACGCTGGACAGCGATGTTACACCTGAAAATGTTGGGCGAAGGCGCAACCCAGCAGGCTCTGGCGCAGGAGCTGGGTATAGAAATGCCGTCGCTAAGCCGTACGCTCAGCCAACTGGTAGAGCAGGACATGCTGCAGCGCCAGCCACACCCTACCGATAAAAGAGCGCAGTGCTTGTATTTCACCGCCGCCGGCCAGCATATGTTGGCGCAGTTGATTGAGCGCACGATGCAAATCCGCCAGGCACTGTACCAGGATTTAACCCCGGCTGCGGTACAGCAGTTAATGCAGTCGTTAGATATTATGGAGCGTAACGCCCGTACTTTGCTGCTCGCTACCGCTACAGAGAATAAAGCATGACACCGGATCAGATTTTTAAACGTTGGGTACAGGGGGCTTTAGCGGTATTTGTTATAGCCTTTGTTTATTTTATTTGTGCAGATATCTGGATGCCGCTAAGTACCCAGGCGCGGGTAATGCACCCTGTGGTTGCTATAGCGCCCGATGTAAGCGGCCAGATAACCCAAGTGCTGGTGCAAAACAACCAGCCGGTAAAAGCCGGTGATACGTTGTTTACGCTGGACCAGCGCGCTTACTTATTGGCGATAGACAAAGCCGAATTGGCGCTTGAAGCCGCAAAGCAGGAAAACGCTCAACTGGAGGCCGCTATTGTCGCAGCCCGCGCAAGTGTAACCGCGCATCAGGCCAGTGCCGATGAGCTGGCGCTGGAAGTAAAGCGGCTGGGGCAACTTATTGGCAGCAAAAGTGTATCGCAGCAGTTAGTTGATCAAACCCGGGCCAATTACACCGGCGCACTGGCACAGGTAGAGGCTGCTAAAGCTCAGGTAAATGAGCTGGTGGTGCGCCGTGGTGCTGCCGGTGATGACAACCTGTTGCTGCGCCAGGCTAGCAATAACTTAGCCAATGCCAGGCTAAACCTGCAGTACACTGCAGTGCAGGCCAAAGTAGATGGCGTTATCAGTAACCTGCAATTGCTGCCCGGTAACTATGCTACCGCCGGTAAAGCCCTGGCTGCGCTGGTGGCAGCGAAAGCCGATATTATTGCTGATTTTCGGGAAAAATCGTTGATGAAGGTTAGCGTGGGTACTGCGGCCAGTGTCATGTTTGACAGCCTGCCAGGCCAGGTGTTTGCGGCCACAGTAGCGTCGGTTGATGCCGGGGTAAAAGACGGCCAGTTACCGGCCGATGGCAGCCTGGCTAACCCGGAAAGTTCTGATCGCTGGGTGCGCGATGCCCAGTATCTGCGTTTGCATCTGGCATTAAAGGATAATGATCAGGTGCTGGCAGCTTTGCCAAGCGGCGCACGTGCCACGGTGCAGTTGTATCCGGTAGGTGGCCCGGCCCGCTGGTTGGGGCAGGCGCAGGCGCAGTTTGTCAGCCTGCTGCATTATATCTATTAAGGTAGCGGCTATGTCTTCGCCCCTGAGCATTACGCCACAAAAATTGCAGCTAAGCAGTAACGATCTGCGCCAGTGTTTGCGTATTGCTTTTGCCGGTACTTTGGGTTTTGTGCTGTGTAAGCTAATGGGCTGGAGTTACGGTACTTTTTTTGTCGTTAACCCCATGTTATTGCTGGGGCTGGTACCGGTGCTTAATGCCCATATACTGCGCCAGTTTATTGCCAGTACGCTGTTTGTCAGTATCAGTATTTTGGTATTGCAGGGCCTGTTTGGTGATAAGCCACTGGCGATGACACTTTTGGTTATTTTGCAGTTTGGCTTTTTATTTCGCTGTATGACACGTGGGGTTAATTTTTTGTTTGGCGCCATGACCATGGTGGGTTTATCAATGCAACTGCACTTTGCCAGTTATCCGGCGCCTGTTACCCAGGTCAGCGATATTGTGATGTCTAATCTGGTGGCCGGTGCTGTTACCCTGTTTATTACCTTTTTAATGTATACCCTGTTTCCCGACACTGCACCAAGGCAAGGGCGGCAGCTGCCGGTTAAACCGCTGAGTAACCAGCGCCATGAAGTGATCCTGGCTACCACTGTGGCAACTTTATCGTTTTTGGTGTTTCAAAGCTTTGATCTGGTAGATTCGTTGTCAGCGCAGGTGGCATCGGTGCTGGTATTGTTTCCGCTAAACTGGCACGGTGCCGGTAAAGCAGGCTGGAACCGGGCAATCGGTACTTTAGTGGGCTGTAACGCCGGTTTGCTGATCCAATTGCTGTTGTATAACCATGCCGGAGTGCTGCTGTTTGTCGCGCTGGCAATATGGCTTAGCATCATGCTGTTTGCCCGGCATCATATGTTTGAAGGCGGCCAGGCCGGTGCCGGTTTTGGTGCTATGACCACAATGGGCATTTTATTTGGCCAATATCTTACGCCAGAAAAAGATCTGGTATACAGCGCGCTGTATCGCTTTAGCTCGGTGGCTATTTCGGTGATCTGTACCTTAATTGCCGTGTATCTGATGCACCAGTTACTAAACCGCTTTAGCGCTACGCGGCTGCAAACCTAGCAGTTTATGGGCTGACGGTATAAAACAAAAAGGCCCCGGGAGGGGGCCTTTTCTGCGGGCGGTGGGTTTACTTAAGATGGTCTTTTAACTCGCGGCCTGCCTGATCTAAGGCGTCCTGTACTGCCGGTACGTTACTTAATACATTCAGCAAGCCAAAGTCGTGGATCATACCGTTGTAGCGTACTGAGGTTACGGTGACACCGGCGGCATTCAGGTGGCGGCCATAAGCCTCGCCCTCATCACGCAGTACATCCATTTCTGCCGTTTGAATTAACGCCGGTGGCAACCCCTTTAGCTGCTCTGTTGTAGCACGCAGTGGCGAGGCATAAATATCGTTACGCTGCTCCTGACTGGTGGTGTAGTTATCCCAAAACCACTGCATCATATTACGGGTTAAAAAATGGCCCTCGGCATAAGTTTGATACGAGGTATTGTTAAAGCTGGCGTCGGTTACCGGCCACAGCAGCAACTGGAACTTCAGCGCCGGAGTGCCCTGTTCTTTCGCTTTTAAGGCCACTACCGCGGCCATATTGCCGCCAACGCTATTACCGGCTACCGCTAAACGACTGCCATCCACACCAATCTCTTTACCATGCTCTGCCACCCATTTTGTTGCTGCATAAGCCTGGTTAATTGCTGTTGGGTATTTCGCTTCCGGTGACGGGGTGTAATCTACATACACTGCTACGGCACCAGAGCGCACTACTAAGTCACGAATTAAACGCTCATGCGTGGGGTAATCACCCAACACCCAGCCACCACCGTGGAAGAACATAAAGGCCGGTAAGGTGCCTTTTGCGCCCTTGGGTTTAACAATTACCAGCTTAATGCTCTGGCCATCAACGTTAATGGTTTTTTCGCTAACGTCGGCTGCCGGTAAGGTAGCACCTTGTTGCGCTCCCACCAGCACAGCACGGGCATCGGCGACAGATAACTGTTCCAGTGGTTTACCGCCGCCCTGGGCTAACGCATTTAAAAAGCCCTGGGTCTGAGTTTCAACACCCGGTGAGCCGGCGGCAAACGCATTGCCGATACTTAAGGCTAACAGGCTGGCTGTGACAATAGTGTTTAATGTTTTCATGGTAGTTTCCTTAATTTATTCAGTTAGTTTATGCTCGTTTAGTCTCAATATCGGTTCAGTGTGCCGCAGTTAGCGGCGGTTATTTCGTGGTGGCCGTGGCTGCTTCAACAATCAGCGCGGCGACTTTGTCCGGGTGAGATGTCATCACCACATGAGAAGCATCCGGCACTTCAACGATTTTTTTTGCCTTAGCCCGCTGTGCCATAAATTTCATTGCAACTGCCGGAATATTCTTGTCGGCAGTACCATAAATGGCCCATGACGGTACTGTGTGCCAGGCAGGTTGGCCGGCGGGCTCTGTTAATGCCAATTCAGTAATAGGGCGCTGGGTAGCGGCCATCAGCACGGCGTCGGCCGCCGGTACATCGGCAGCAAACTGCTCGCCGAACTTATCTTGCTGGATGTATAAGTCTTTATTGCCGTCTTTTAGTATCACCGGCGCTGCCAGTGTTGAACCTAAAGTACTGCCGGGGTAACGGCCAGACAATTCCAGTACCGTTTCGCCTTGCTCCGGGGCAAAGGCAGCAACATATACCAGAGCGGTAACATTAGTGTTGTCCTGCACTGCGTTGCTGATCACCGCGCCACCGTACGAGTGGCCAACCAGTACAACCGGGCCGCTGGTTTGTTTTACCAGGCTGGCAACATAGTCGGCGTCGGCAGTTAAACTGCGCAGTGGGTTAGCAACGGCAACCACCGGGTAGCCTTGTTGCTGCAGGTTAGCGGCTACGCCGTTCCAGCTGGACGATTCAGCAAAGGCGCCATGTACCAGCACAACAGTGGGTTTTTCTGCGGCAAAGGCGGCACTGCTTAATGTCAACGCTGTAGTAACAATAGCAGCAGCGATGTGGCGAAATTTGAACTTAGTCATAATGTATTCCTTTTAAGTTAATAGTGTTTTCGTTGGTTAACGTCATGCCTAAAGTGACGTACTGCTTAGCTTCAGCTCATTTGTGAGCGTTGGGAGTATATTAGGCGGTTAACCTTGTCTTTTGGCGCCATATTGTCTAAATTATGCTGCAGATGGTCTAATTGGAGATGGGTATGGACAGGCTTTCAACCTTACTGGCGCAATTTGGTATGCACGCCACAACCTTTTATGCCGGCACTTTTAGTGGTGAACTGGCCTATGGCGCACAGGAGCGTAGTGGCAAGCTGTATTTGTTTAATACCGGCAAGGCACGCTTGCATATAGCAAAGCAGGATATTGTTATCAGCCAGCCCAGCCTGCTGTTTATTCCCCGGCCCTGTAAACACCAGTTAAGTGCGGTGCCGACAGACAATACCCAGCTTGTCGGTGCGGCGGTAAGTTTCGATGGTGGCCTGGATAACCCGTTAACCACGGCTTTACCCGATTATATGTTGCTGCCGGTTAATGAATTACCCATCCTGACCGACAGCGTATTGTGGTTGTTCAGCGAAGCCGCAGAGCAAAACTGCGGTAAAAATGCGGTGTTAAACCGGCTGTTTGAGCTGGTGATGATCCAGTTGCTACGCCATGTTATGGCCAGTAGCAGCATGTCATCCGGTATGATGGCGGGGCTGGCCGATTTACGCTTAGCCCGCGCGGTTACGCTAATGCACGACCAGCCGGCCAAGCCCTGGTCGGTGGCTGAACTGGCCAGCGCGGCCAGTATGTCGCGCGCCAGCTTTGCGGCACAGTTTCATAAAGTAGTAGGCAAAACCCCGGCTGACTACTTACTAAGCTGGCGCGTTAGCCTGACACAAAAGCGCCTGCGCGAAGGCCGGCCTATTGCCTTAATTGCTGATGAAGTGGGCTACGAAAGCCCGTCCGCACTGGCGCGGGCGTTCCGGCGTAAAACCGGTGCCAGCCCCAGAGAGTGGCTGCAACAGCAATAGTGCGGCGTGGCAGTTAGCCGGCGTTTTGATCCGGTATTTCCGGCTCGGTTAAAAATGCCAGCAATTGTAATGACTCCTGCCAGCCGGCATAGCAAAACTCCAGCGGTATTGCCTTGGGTATACCGCTTTGTTCAATATGCAGTTCAGTGCCACACAGTACCGGCTTTAGCCGGATAGTAACCAGCATCTGACCCGGCAGGCTTGGGTCATCAAACTGGTCGTTATAGCGGATCAGCTCGTTTGGTTTTAACTCAAGATAAGTGCCACCAAAGCTGTGGCTCTGGCCGGTATTAAAGTTGGTAAAACTCATTTTATAACCACCACCTACCCTTGCATCCATGCTATGCACCTTGCCGGTAAAACCATGCGGCGGGCACCATTTTGCCAGCGCATCGGCATCTAAAAAAGCGCGGTACAACCGCTCTGGTGTGGTTTTTATAACCCGGTGCAGTGTTACGGTATTGCCTGACATACTTAACCCCCTGTGTTAAACGCATTAGTTTGACGTATCACAGCTTAGTCGAAGCAGCAGGGCAGGATTCGACAGAGGGTGGAAATTTTTTCATGTCAATATTTTGCATTTACGCTCAGTAAAATTATACTTGTACTTATATGTGTTGTTGGAGGGGGCTATGGCGCAAATTACTATTTATCTGGATGACGAATTAATCCAGCAAGTGAAACAATCTGCCGCAGAGGCGAAGGTATCGCAAAGCCAATGGATTGCAGATCTTATCCGACAGCATTGCCATACTGACTGGCCTTTATCTGTGCGGGAGATGGCTGGCAGCTGGCAGGTGTTTCCGCAGCAGGAAGAGATCCGCGCAGAACAAGGCAAAGACATTCCGCGAGAGCCGCTATGAAATATGCGCTGGATACCAACACACTGATTTACTTCTTTAAAGGAATGGGTAAGGTTGAGCAAAAACTTTTAGCAAAGGCCCCAAGCGATATTTTATTACCCGCGGTGGTATTGTTTGAACTTGAAACAGGTATTGCTAAATCGCAGGCCCCGGCTAAAAGACGTGATCAACTTAATGAGCTATTAAAAGTTATTCAAATTATCCCTTTTGATGCCAAAGCAGCCCGTATTGCCGCGGATGTGCGCGCCGATTTGGAACAGCAGGGCCGAATGATAGGCCCGCTGGATAACCTTATTGCTGCCAGCGCAAAAGCTTCAGGGGCAATACTGGTAACGCGCAACGTTAGTGAGTTTTCCCGTGTTGCCGGTCTTGTTGTAGAGAACTGGTTTGAATAATAAAGGTTTCGATCAGGCGCTTAAAAACTCTGCCTAACCCTATTGCTGGCGCTGATACAACCCGCCAGAATAGCGCTACTTTGCTGTTGAGGTGGCTATGGTTAATCTGGCGTTGCTGGGTGCTTTTATTCCGACGTTTTTATTTGTCTCGGTAACTCCGGGTATGTGTATGACACTGGCGATGACATTGGGCATGAGCCAGGGCGTGCGGCGTACCTTTTGGATGATGTGGGGCGAAATGCTGGGTGTGGGCCTGGTGGCTGTGCTGGCTGTATGCGGTGTGGCGGCAATAATGCTGCAGTTTCCGGCTGTGTTTCAGTGGCTTAAAGTTGTTGGTGCCTGCTACCTTAGCTATATTGGCCTGCAAATGTGGCGTGCTAAAGGTAAGCTGGCATTGCCTAAAGCGGGTGAGCTGCCGCCGCTGATGGCGCGGCGTACCTTATTTAGCCAGGGCTTTGTTACTGCGGTGTCGAACCCAAAAGGCTGGGCCTTTCATATGGCGCTGTTACCGCCGTTTATAGATACCCAACTGGCGTTTTGGCCGCAGTTGTTGGTGCTGGTGGCTATTATTTTGCTGCTGGAGTTTTTATCTATGCTGTTATATGCCAGTGGCGGTAAAGCGCTGGCGCTGTTTTTTGGCAAAGCCAACCGGGTGCAGTATTTAAACCGCATTGGCGCCAGCCTGATGTTTGGCGTGGCGCTGTGGATGTTGCTGGGTTAAGCCCGGCGTTTTAACGTATTGATGAGCCCGGCGCTTTAGCACTGCCCAAACCGCCACTGAGTACCAGCTGTAAGGCTTCGGCGGGTTTCATGTCAATATTCCGCGTGCAGCTGCGGGGTATGATAATGGTATAACCGCCAACGTTGTATGCCATCGGAATAAATACCGCCAGCTGCTCTTCCTGCATTAGTGACGACATGCGGTCGTGCGGTTGGCCGCCTTGCTTGGTAACAATGCCAATTAACTCAATTTCAGACGAAGGGAGCTTAACTATCACTACCGAGCCATCGGTAAAGTTTTTGCCTGCCATTACGTCAATAATGTCCTGCAGCATGCCATATACCTGCCTGGTGCCGGGCAGCTTCATTAAAATTTTGCCGGGTACCTGCCACAGCCAGTTAAAGCTTGGCCAGCGCGAACTGTAGCCAATGGCGGTACATACCAGTAAAAAACCCAGTATTGCCATACCCGGCAGGTACCATTCACCCGGTAATACCATTTGCAATACCGGGTTTAATACCGTTTCAACTGTTAACAACAGCCAGCGCAGTAGCTCGATAGTGATAACCAGTGGCAGAACGATTGCCAGGCCTTTAAGTAAACTTTTTACAATAATTTTCATCTGGTTCTTATCAGGTTTTAGTAGTACAGCCAAACAAAGTGCAGGCAGCATAACAGTTATGTAAAGCACTGCGCCAGCAAGGGTATTACCGGGGTATGTAGCCTGCCGCCAGTTTATCCAGAGTTACCTCACCAAAGCGTTGTAGTACCAGCGTTTCTGCTTCCTGTAACACATCATCAATGGCCAGATTTACTGCTTTTTCTATCGGGCAGTTATTGTGCTCATCGGTTAAGCCTATGGTAAATAACGAGCTTTCGCTTAGCGAGCGGTGAATATCCAGTAATGTGATTTCGTGCAGTGGTTTGGCTAAGGTCCAGCCACCGCCATGGCCTTTTACCGCGCTGACATAGCCTTGCTCACGCAGCAATGACATAGTGCGGCGCACCACTACCGGGTTGGTGTGCAGCATTAACGCCAGTTGGTCTGACGTAACGGCTTGTTGCAGCTGATGCAGATGCACCAGTACGTGCAGCATGCGTGATAAACGGCTGTCTTTTCTCATTAGTGACTCTTTAAGCGCTGTAGTGGCGGATATTCTACCGCAGTTTTAAGACACTTTTTATGTTACGAGAGTTGTTTTTGGTTTTTATGTAACTTATGATGTTTCTTAAGGCGGCAGCTTAAGGCATTAGCTGTTTAATCCATCCGCTGTTTAATACAAAAGTGAGGTACTCAAATGATATGGGATGCAATAGTGATAGGCGGCAGCTTTGCCGGGCTTTCGGCGGCTATGCAACTGGCGCGCGGCCAGCGCCGGGTATTGCTGATTGATGCCGGTGAGCCGCGTAACCGTTTTGCGGCGCAGTCGCATGGGTTTTTCGCTGCCGATGGTGCTGAACCCGGCGAGTTGCGCGGCCGCGCCTGGCAACAACTTATAGCCTACCCAACAGTGCAGTTCCGGCAAAGCCGGGTTAGCAGCGCGCAAAAGCTGGCTGACGGCAGTTTTTGTATTAAGGATGAAACTGAGCGGCAATATCAGAGCAAGGTGTTGATCCTGGCCACCGGGCTTACCGACACCTTGCCGGATATACCGGGTTTGGCACCGCGTTGGGGCAAGTCGGTTATTCATTGCCCGTACTGCCACGGTTATGAGTTTCGCAATCAGCCTATTGCTGTTATCGCCACCGGCGAGGCATCAATACATCAGGCGGCTATTTTGCCTGATTGGGGCCCGGTAACCTATTTTAGCCAGGGTAAGTTTATACCCGATGCTGAGCAACTGGCTTTGTTTGAACGCCGTGGTGTAACGCTTGAACACACTGCCGTAACGGCAGTAGCAGGTGAAGGCCCGGATATCAGTTATATGCTGCTGGCAGATCGCCGCCGTGTGCCGGCGCAGGTAGTGTATGTGGCTCCGAAAACCGCTTTTGGCCATACGCTGGCGCAGCAACTGGGCTGCGAGCTGGAGCAGGGACCGGTTGGCGCTTACATTAAAACCGATGCCATGCAGCTAAGCTCGGTAGCCGGTTTATTTGCCGCCGGTGATATGGCAAGCCCGATGCACAATGGCATGCTGGCCGCTGCAGCCGGGGTTAAAGCCGGTGCGGCGGCGCATCGTTATCTGATGCTGGGTTAACTACATTTTTTATGTGCCCAACCGGCTATCTGTTTTCCAGCCGGTTGTAATCCAGCCAGCCGCTGTCTACCGGATATTGGCGCATAAACAGTTGGTTGACCTTATCACTAAACGCCCAAAAATCAGCGGCGGTGCGCCTCACACCGAAATTATCCAGCAGTTTGGCATAATCCTGCTCACTGCTTATTTGCTCTGCCTGTGCTACCAGTTTTGCTAAATCGGCTTCTTTTACCCGCCAGAATGCATTCGGGTAACTGCCCAGCAGGCCGTATACTAAGGTCATATTATCCTGCGCCGGGTTACGGTTTTGCTCTTCGGCAAACAGGCTGTTTACGTTGTAATGCGCGCTGTTGCGGATCAAGGTAAACAGCTCTGGCGTGGAGCCATTTTCCGGTTCGAGCATGATCATGGTTAACTCGGGCAAAATGGCTGCGCCGTGGCCACTGATTTTACCCAGCTGTGTCAGCAATGCCTGGCTGTTGGCAGCAAGCTTGCTGTTATGCAGCTGATAACGCTGCGGTTGTACCTTCGCCAAATGCTGTTGCAATAACTGATACAGTTCAGCTTTAGGGTTGTCGGTGCTATAACGGATACCACTTGGCTGGTGGAAGGGGTTGATATCACCTTCAATAAATTTAGTCAGCTCAGTGCCGGATTTCTGATACCAGTCCCTAAATTCACGCCGCCGTGCATCGGGTGGCAGCAGGGCGAGAAAGTTAGACTCGCCCTCCATGCGCAAAAAGTCCATATACAGCCGTGTCATTAACTGATGACCATAATTACCGTATACGTCAAAACCGGCTACCAGCAGGTAGTGAATGCGTTCCAGCAGGGCGTAATCTATTACCCAGGCGGTTTTCGGTGCCTGGCCCTGCAGGCCTTTTACTACGGTAGCGTTATCAAAGTGACGGAATACTGTCAGGCTGGCATTATGGTTATTGCCATCACCATCCCAGATGCCGCTGGTGGTCAGGTGCTTGCCATCTTTGAAAGCGCTGTTCATAAAATCGCTGCGGGCGCGTAAATAATTACCCTGACGTTTGGCAAAGGCCACCCAACTTAGCGCTGCGGCGGTGCTTTCTTTTTCTGCCGGTAAACGCAAATTATCCTGCTGTGACAAATAAAACGCTTCAACTTCAGCCGCACTGGCCATCTCAGGTGTTACAAAATATACCCAGAAGTGGTCGTTAATTACATTTAACGCTACCTGGCCGCGGCATACCGGGCCTTTGATATAACCCATAATGGTGTTTTCTGCCCGCTCCAGCATAAAACGGTAGCGGGCATTAACCGGCAACTGCGCAAAAGCCGTAAGCGGGTTGGCAGCTACCTCTGGCTGGTAACCCGGTAATTCACTTACCTGATAGTCGGCGTCAACAAACCATTGCTGCCATTTGGCCAGCAAATCAGCGTTAATGTCATAGGGTTGCAGGGTTTTATTTACGATAGTGGCCTGAACCGGTTGCAGCCGGTAATACACCCGGCTTACGCCCGGAGCATCAAAGGGCCGGCGGCTGGCGATAACGTCAACCGGCTTGCCGGGCGGAGTTTTTGAACGTACCAGGTTATAGAACTGTGGAGTATGCTCTGCTGCATGCAATGCACTGAAATATAACTGTGAGGTAAATAAATGCTCGTAAATATAGCGGGCACTAAGTTGCATGTTCAGGTTGTCGGCGTTAAGCCATTGCTCCAGCCTGGTTACTTCGGCCAGCTCGGCGTCTGGCAGCGCGCTGGCCTGTGGCATAACGGCACCGCGTTTTAGCCAGTCAAGTAAAGCGTTGTGTTCTGCTGTGCTTAAACCCGGCAAGCCGTAGGGCATACCGGCATAAGGCTGGCTTTGGGCGTAGCGATCAAATTCTTCAATAGTGGGGCAGCTTTGGTTGCGGTCAAGGCTGAAATCAAAAGGCTTGGGGAGTATGTCGCCCGGCGGCAGCGGGTATTGTTGTTTTAATAACAAAGTGCGTGCCAGTACCGAGGCCTGTGTGTTAGCTTGCGGGCTTTGTTGGCGCTCATTCAGTACCGGAAAAAAGCCACGTTCCCGCCAGGCATCGCTGCCAAAAGCGTCGGTAAATAAACGGTTTGGCGTGGCCGCCAGCAGCCGCGCGCCATCGTATACTTTTTCTTTGTGCGCGCCGCGCTCTATGCCATCGGCGGAGGCCATATTCAACTGGCAGGGCGAGTCATAACAGGCATGACATACCACACAGCGGGCCTCAATAACCGGTTTAACATGCTTGTTGTAATGATCGCTTAGCAGATCATCGCCGGCAGGTACTGCGCGGTTAGTGACTGCAGCCTTGCCATATTGCGCATCTAATTCCCGGCTGGCCAGAGCAGCACAGCCAACACAAACGAGAACTAAAATAATAACCAGGGTTTTGCGTGATTTGGCTGTCAAATGCATGTTGTCTCCGCAGGGCCGCGCTGTTTGGCGGGTATCATCGGCCAATACTAATGCCAGATGCAGGCGGATGCAAAATTTGCAGGCAGCGGGTAGCAAGGCGTGGGTAGAGTGGTGCAATAACGCTGCATTCTCAAAACCGGGCCGCTGTGCTAACCTGCCAGCATATTGTTTTAGCAGAGAAAGTGCATGCCAGAGCCTGGTTTTGTTGTGATCCACGCCAATCAGCTGGAAACACTGCGCGAGTTATTGGTGCAGTGGTTAAGCGCACATCCGGTGCCGGTGCTGGGCACAGAAGAAATTCTGGTACAAAGTAATGGCATAGCGCAGTGGTTAAAAATGGCGCTGGCTGAAACGGCCAACGGCCACCCCGGTATTGCGGCCGGTTTACAGGTTGAACTGCCTAATCAATTTGTCTGGCAGCTTTACCGCGCCGTGCTGGGCGACACGATCCCGAAAAGCCTGCCGTATGACAAAATTAACTTAAGCTGGCGTTTACTTGGCTTGCTGCCACAGTTAACCGATGCGGTATATGCGCCGCTAAAACGGTATTTACAGGATGACAGTGACGGCCGCAAAAGCTACCAGTTGGCGCTGCGGCTGGCCGATTTATTTGACCAATATCAGGTGTACCGCGCCGACTGGCTGCAAAGCTGGCGCAGCGGCACTAACCTGTTACCCAACAGCAAAAAACAGCAGGTGCCGCCCGATCAATTATGGCAACCGGCATTGTGGCGTCTGCTGCAAAGCCAGCTGGCAACAGTGGTGGGCGATCTGGCGTTTTCCAGCCGGGCCGATGTACACAGCATGGCGCTGGAAGCGCTGCAACAAGGCAAGTTGCAACGGCCCGATTTACTGCCCGATCGTATCGTCGTATTTGGTGTATCGTCGCTGCCGCAGCAAACGGTAGAATTGCTGGCCGCGCTGGGTGCGCAGCGCCAGGTGCTGCTAACGGTGCTGAACCCGTGCCGGCATTTTTGGGGCGATATCAGCCAGGCTAAAGATGAAATGCGCGCAGCGCAAAAACGCCACGGCCGTAAACCCGGCTTACCGCCGGTGCTGGACACTGATGCTTTGTACCTGCACGCGCCCGTGTTGCTGGCCAGCCTGGGTAAACAGGGGCGCGATTACATCAGCCTGCTGGATGCGTTTGATCACAGCGAGCGTTATCAGCACTGGTTTAATGGCCGGATAGATTTATTCTCAGAACCGGTGGCCGATATCAGCGTACTGCCGGTTTTGGCGCAACTGCAGCAGGATATGCTAGAGCTTAACCCTACACCGCAGCCACCACGGCAACTGGCTGCTGGCGACACCAGTATCAGTTTTCATATTGCTCATAGCCGCCAGCGTGAAGTCGAAATTTTGCAGGACAATCTGATCGCTGCTTTTGCCGCCGACCCAACACTTAAGCCGCGCGATGTGATTATTATGACGCCGGATATCAGCCAGTACCAAAGTCATGTGCATGCGGTGTTTGGGCGTCTGACACATGACGATGCGCGTTTTTTACCCTACACCCTGGCCGATCAGAGCCTGCGCGGCAGCCAGCCATTAATGCTGGCACTGGAGTACCTGCTCGACTTACCTAACCAGCGTTTTACCCTGACCGAAATATGCGATCTGCTTGATGTGCCGGCCATTCAACGCCGCTTTGGCATCAACAGCGAGGCGCTGCCGCAATTACGGCTGTGGCTTAGTGAAGCCGGTGTGCGCTGGGGGTTGGATACGGAGCAGCGCGCCAGCCTCGATTTAGCCACACCAGGCCACAGTTACAGCTGGATGTTTGCCATAGAGCGTATGTTGCTCGGTTTTGCCATCGGCGATGTACCATTGTGGCAGGGCCGCGCACCCTATGCCGAAGTGGCCGGTTTGGCTGCTGCTGAGCTGGGGCCGCTGCTGCAGTTTATTCAGCAGCTAAAACGCTGGCATGTACTACTTAGCCACAACAGCGGGCGCAACCTGACTGACTGGCAGCAACTGCTGCTCAGTGACGACGGCCTGCTAAACAGCCTGTTTGATTTTGCTGATGAGCAGGATCAGCTTATTTACGCCAGGCTTACCCAGGGCATAGCGCAACTGGTCAGTGCCGCGCAAAGTGGAGATTTTACCGGCGATATTCAACTGGCGGTGTTGCGCGAAGCCTGGCTGGAGCAGGCCGCCAGCAGCGGCTTAAGCCAGCGTTTTTTAGCCGGCAGCCTGACCTTTTCTACCTTAATGCCGATGCGGGCTATTCCGTTTAAACGCATTTACCTGCTGGGGCTGAACGACGGCGATTACCCGCGTTCACGCATGCGCGATGATTTTGACTTAATGGCGGCAGATTACCGCCCCGGCGATCGCTCGCGCCGTGACGATGACCGTTACCTGTTTTTAGAAGCGCTGTTAAGCGCCCGCGAAAGCCTGTATTTAAGCTGGATAGGGCGCGATATCCGTAATAACAGCGAATTACCGCCCAGTGTGTTGTTAAGCCAGCTGATGGATCTGCTCGATAGCGGCTGGCGGCATCCGTCGGAGCAAAAAGTGTCACAGGCGTTGTTGCATAACTATCCGCTGCAGCCCTTTTCGCAGCAGTATTTTAACGGTAACTACGCCACCTATGCGCATGAGTGGCAAGCTGCGCACCAGGCGGCACCGGCTGTTATGACTACAGCCAGCCACAGCGACGAGCTGCCACTATTAAGTTTGCGCCTGCTGGACGACTTTTTAGCCAACCCCTGCCGGCACTATTTGCAGCAGCGCTTTAAAACCCGTTTTTACCAGGCTGAACTGGCAAGCGAAGATGCAGAACCCTTTGTACTTAATGCGCTGGAGTTATATCAGCTAAAACAGCAGTTGCTGCAGCAACTGCTGGCCGAGCCACAGCTGGATGTCGATGCTGCTATTGCTCAGCTGGCGCATGAGGCTAAGTTGCCGCTGGCGCTGTTTGGCACCCTTAGCGGCGCAGCTATTGGCCGTGAAGCCAAAGTGGTGTTTGCCCGCTACCGCGCCGCCGGTATCGATTGGCAGCGCCGTGCAACTCCACTTCGGCTGGCGCTAAACCCGGCCGGTATCGCGCTGCAAGACAACTTAACGAATGTTTACCAAAGCCCGGCCGGGCAACAGGCATTGTTGCTGCTCAGGCCAACGGCCATCCGCAATAAGGGCGAGCTGCGCTGGCATACCCTGCGTAGCGCCTGGTTGCAGCAACTGGCCGCCAATGCGCAGGGTGAGGCACTAAGCACCTGGCAGTTCGGGCTGGACGACGCAGTGCAACTGTTACCACATCAGCAGCAACAGGCCGACACACAGCTAACCGCACTGGTGCAATACTGGCAGCAGGGCCTTAAGCAACCCTTGCCGGTAATGCCGAAAACCGCGCTGTGCTATTTGCAAACGCAGGACGAAGCCAAATGCCGCGAGCTGTTTGAAGGCGGCTATAACTTTGCCGGTGAAGTAGAAAGCGCACCTGAGCTGCAGCGTTATTACCCGGATTTTGCCAGCTTACTGCAGGCCGGTTTTGCCGACTGGGCACAAAAGCTGTATGGCCCGCTGTTGCAAACCCCACTGGCAGAACATGCTAACAAGGAAGCCAACGCATGAGCGATGTACAAGCCTTAGATGCGCTAAGCTTCCCGCTAACCGGTAGCCGCTTAATTGAAGCCAGCGCCGGTACCGGTAAAACCTACACCCTGGCTGCACTGTATCTGCGTTTGGTGCTGGGGCATGGCCGGGCTGCACCACAGGGCGGTAACGCTAATACAGGCGCAGGCTTTAGCCGGCCGTTATTACCACCGGAAATTTTAGTGGTTACCTTTACCCGTGCTGCCACAGCTGAACTGCGCGACAGGATCCGCAGCCGTCTGGTCGAGGCGGCGGCAGCATTTCGTAGCGGTGGTGCTGAAGATCAGTTTCTCGCCGGCTTACTGGCAGAGTATCAGCCACAGCAGTTTGCCGCCTGCGCCTCGCGTTTGAGCAGCGCTGCCGAATGGATGGACGAAGCGGCTGTTTTTACCATTCATGGCTGGTGTCAGCGTATGCTGGCTGAACATGCTTTTGATTCCGGCATGAGCTTTGGCGAAACACTCAGCGATGATAACCAACAGCTGCTGCACACCCTGGCCTGTGACTACTGGCGGCGCTTTTTGTACCCGCTAACTGAGGCCGCCATATTGCACGAGCTGGGTAATGTCGCCAAAGCGCCACAAGCCTTACTTGACGACGTACGGCCCTGGTTGCAGGCCGATGCAGTTAACTTACGCTTTAATGCCGCCGGTGTGCCACTGCCAGCACCATTAAGCCCGCAGCAGGCGGCCCTGCCGTTATTGCAGTGGCAAGAGCAACTTGATAGCCACTGTAGCCAACTGCAGCAGGCGCTAAGCCCGGATGCACTGCAACTGCTGGACGATGCCTACGCTAATGGCTGGTTAAACGGCACTAAATACCGCGCCGCCAGCTGGAGCGCCGAGCGGCAATGGTGGCAGGCCATGCTGGCAGAGCCGGCACTGCTGAATAACCGTGATGCCGGTTTTGCCACCATGGTGCAAAAATTCAGCGGTGCTAAGCTGGCTGGTGCGCAAAAAAAGAGCCAGCCGCTGGTTAGCCACCCGCTATTTGACTTATTTGAGCGCACAGCAACCTTGCTGGATACCAAACCCGAACTGGCATTAAGTGTGCGCCATCATGCCGCCCTGTGGCTGGCTAGTGAGTTTAACCGGCATAAACGCCAGCGCGGCGAGCTGGATTTTAACGACTTACTGCTGCAGTTGTATCATGCTTTGCAAGGCGAAGCCGGTGAGGTATTGGCTGCCCGTATCCGGGCCCAGTATCCGTTTGCCATGGTAGATGAATTTCAGGACACTGATCCGCTGCAATTTGCTATTTTTCGCGCCATTTACCCTGACGTTAACAGTAGCGACTGCGCACTGATTATGGTGGGCGATCCCAAGCAAGCGATTTACAGCTTTCGCGGCGCCGATTTACACACTTACCTGAATGCCCGCAGCTTAACAGCCGGGCGCCATTACAGCCTGGGTACTAACTTTCGCTCTACCGTTGCCCTGGTAGACAGTGTTAACCAACTGTTTGCCCGTGCCGAGCAGCAGCGTGGCGCCTTTGGTTTTGGTGCAGCCGACAGCACAACGCTGCCGTTTTTACCGGTTAAGGCCAAAGGTAAAACTGATCAGCTAGAGCGCGACGGTAACACTGTTGCGGCGCTAAATTACTGGCTAAGTGATATTGACCCGGCGCAGCTGAAAAAAGGCAGCTACCAGAGCTTAATGGCCAACGCCTGTGCCGATGAAGTGGCCGCGCTGTTGTTGCAGGCACAGCTTGGCAAGGCAGGTTTTGCCACTGGCGGCGACAGGCTTAAGCCACTACAACCGGCGGATATTGCCATTTTAGTACGCGACCGCAATGAAGCGGCTCTGGTACGGCGCGAGTTAAGCGCCCGTAATGTGCGCTCGGTGTATTTATCTGATAACGAATCAATTTTCCAAAGCCAGGAAGCCATAGCTGTGCTTAGCTGGCTGCGGGCCTGTCAGCAACCGGAAGATGAAAGCCTGCTGCGTGCCGCACTGGCGTTGCCGCTGGCCAATAACAGCGATGCGCAGCTGCATTACTGGCTAAATGATGAACAGGCCTGGGAGAAGCTTGCCGAGCAAGTGCGTGAGTTTCGCCAGATCTGGCGCGTTAAAGGTGTGCTGGCCATGTTAACTGCCTGGTTGCATTATTTTGCTTTACCGGCGAAATGGCTGGCGCTGGAGCAGGGCGAGCGGCGCTTAACCAACGTATTGCATTTGGCAGAGCTGTTACAAAGTGAAAGCCAGCAGCGCGACGGTGAAAGCGGCTTGCTACGCTGGCTGGCTGAACAGCTGGACAACCCGAAAAATGCCGATGAGCAGCAACTGCGGCTGGAGAGCGATCAGCAACTGGTGCAGGTAGTCACTATTCATAAAAGTAAGGGCCTGCAATACAACCTGGTGTTTTTGCCTTTTATCTGTGGCTTTAAAAATGTCAGAAAAGGCCAGCCACAGCGCTATTTCAACGGCAGCCAGATGGTGCTGGATTTAACCCCGGACGATAGCGCGCTGGCTTGCGCCGAGCATGAACGTTTACTCGAAGATATTCGCCTGTTATATGTCGCATTAACACGGCCGGTATATGCCTGCTGGTTGGGGTTAGCCCTGTTTAGCGAGGGCGCAGCGAAAAAAAGCAAGCTATCGCAAAGTGCCATAGGGTATTTGCTTGGTGTGCCCGAAGATCCGGCCCTTAGCGATCTGCAAGCCGCTTTGGCAGCATTGCCGTGGCAGCAACAGCCGTTGCCGCAGTTTTGTAAATTTATGCCGGAAACGCAGCTAACGCAGCCAGCCGCGGCACTTACACTTAGCGCGCCGTTAAAGTGTGAACACTGGTGGATAGCCAGCTATTCGGCGCTGCGTAGCGGCAGCAAGGCCGGCGCAGCAGAGGCCGGTATGGCAGCAACAGCCGGACTGGCCGCCGATACCGCACTGGATTCTCTGTTGCAGGAGGAAGCCAGCGAGCCGCTTGCCCACAGCGAGCAACAGTTATCAATACATGATTTTCCGCGTGGTGCTGTGCCGGGGACCTTTTTGCACCAGTTACTGGAAGATGCCCAACAGCAGGGTTTTGCCGCCTGCGATAGCGTGTTTACTGCTCAGTTATTGCAGCACAGGTTAACGCAACACAATTGGCTGCAGTGGCAAAGTGTGCTGCAAAGCTGGTTAACGCAGATGTTGCACACCCCGCTGCAGGGCGCCGTGCTTAACCTGGCGCAGTTGCATAAGGTTCGTGCCGAGCTGGAGTTCTGGCTGCAAAGCTGTGCGGTTAATGTGGTTACACTGGATGCTCTGATCAGCCGCGCCATATTGCCGGGTATGGCCCGCCCGCCGCTGTTGCCTGATACACTAAACGGTATGCTCAAGGGTTTTATCGACTTAACCTTACAAGGTGCAGATGGCCGCTATTGGGTGCTGGACTATAAATCTAACTGGTTAGGCCCGGCAGACGCCGACTACAGCCAGGAGGCCATGCAACAGGTGGTACTGGATAAACGCTATGATGTGCAGGCTGCGCTGTATTTACTGGCGCTGCACCGGTTGTTAAAGCTGCGCCAGCCCGGCTACCTGCAGGCACCGGAGCAATATATTGGCGGTGCGTTGTACTGGTTTATCCGCGCACCTGAGAAGGGCCAGCTGCTGCTAAATGCCGACATCAGGCTGCTGCTGCAGTTAGATGCCTTATTTGCCGGTGAGCCGGTAGCGGCGGAGGCTGACAATGCAGTTTGATTTATTCACCGCGCCAAGTGCTGCGACTAACAGCGCCCTGACGGATTTAAACCAGATGCAGGCACTGCTGCAACGCTGGACAGAGCGGCGCTGGCTGCGCGCGTTAGATGCACAGCTACCGCAAACCCTGCATCAGCTGGCGGCCGAGCCTAACCCGCTGGTGTGGTTGCTAAGCGCCTTGTTGTGCCATCAGTATGGCCGTGGCCACAGCTGCATTTTGCTGCAGGACTTAGTGAGCGACCCGGACGGCCTGCTCAGTTTGCCGCCACAAAATCAGTTTTTACAACGCTTTAGTGATCGGCCCTCGGCCATTTTACAGGGCTTAACATTGCAGGATTACCGCAGTGCACTGGTACAAAGTGCCTGGCTGCAAGGTGAGGGCGGCGCGCCTTTGGTATTGGCCGATGAGCGCTTATATTTAAACCGGCTATATCAGGCCGAGCAACTGGTAAAACAGCAAATAAGCCAGCGCGTGGGCGCTGTGCTGCCACTGGCAGCGGCTATTGGTGCTCAACTTGATGGGTTATTCCCGCCAACCTCTCACACAGAGCCTGACTGGCAAAAGCTGGCCTGCGCTATGGCACTGCAACGCCGCTTTGCCATTATTACCGGCGGCCCCGGCACCGGTAAAACCACCACGGTAGTAAAACTGCTGGTGCTGTTGCAGCAGGGGGCTGCTCTTAACCAACAGCGTGAGCTGACAATAAAACTGGCTGCGCCAACCGGTAAGGCCGCTGTGCGCTTAACCGAGTCTATCAGCGGCGCACTGGCTAAGCTTTCCGGGCAACTATCGTCTGAGCAGCTACAGCGTATCCCGACTGAAGTCACTACCTTGCACCGCTTACTGGGAGCACTACCCAACCGGCGTAGTTTTAAACACGACAGCGACAACCCGCTGCAACTGGACGTGCTGGTGGTAGATGAAGCCTCAATGGTGGATCTGGAAATGATGGCAGCGCTGCTGGCTGCTTTGCCAGAGCGGGCGCAACTGGTGTTGCTGGGCGATAAAGATCAGTTATCGTCGGTGGAGGCAGGTTCAGTATTGGGTGATTTATGCCGGGGTGCCGATCTGGGCGGTTACAGCAACGATACCTTAGCTTTACTTACGCCTTTTAGTCGTGTTCCCCTGAAAAGCTGGCAGGGCGATGGCAGTGTGCTGAATCAGGCGACGGTGATGCTGCGCCATAGCCACCGTTTTGCTGCTGATTCCGGTATTGGTCAATTGGCTGCTGCGGTTAATCGTGGCGACAGCAGTGCCGTGGCATTATTTACGCAGTTTGCGGATATTGAACTGCTAGCCGCAGATTCGCCTACGACATTAAAAACCACCGTGGTGGCCGGTTACCGCCACTACCTGCAACTGATGCAGCACCACCAACCTGATCGTGATCAGTGGGCTGCAGCGGTACTTGGCGGCTACAGCCATTTTCAGCTGCTGTGTGCACTGCGTAGCGGTGATTGGGGCGTGGAAGGGCTAAACCAGCAGATTGCTGCCTGGTTAACCAGCGCAGGCTTAATTGATGCGCGCCAGCACTGGTACGCCGCGCGGCCGGTAATGATGCAGCGCAATAACTATGGCTTAGGCTTAATGAACGGCGATATTGGCATTACACTGCAAGACCCGTTAAGTGGCCAGTTACGGGTAGTGTTTCAACTGGCTGATGGCAGCTTAAAGTGGGTATTGCCGAGCCGTTTAACTGAGGTAGATACCGCCTTTGCTATTACGGTGCATAAATCGCAGGGCTCGGAGTTTAACCACTGCTGTTTAGTGCTGCCACCTGATAACAGCCCTTTGCTTAGCCGTGAGTTGTTGTACACCGGCATTACCCGCGCTAAGCAGCAATTTACGCTGCTGTGTGCCAATCCGGCGTTATTGCAACAAGCGATAGCAAGGCGCGTAGCACGCAGCAGCGGTCTTTAACCTTTAGCGGTTTGTAACTGCAGTAACGCTGCTGCAAGTTCAGCGCTATTGGGTGGGTTACAGCCCTGGCGGGCGATATTTAAACTGGCGGCGAGCATGGCCTGTTGCAGGCACAGCGTTAACTGAGCGGTGCTGATTTGCTCTGCTGTTGGCAGGCCCAGCTGTAGCAACGATGCCAGCAAATTGGCCCAGAAGGTGTCACCGGCGCCTACGGTATCAACAAAAGGCGTGGCCGGAATAACCGGCAGGCTGATCCGGTGTTGTTGCCAGTACAGCGTAGCACCTTTGTCGCCTTCGGTCAGTGCTACTAAGGCTGTGGGGGCAGTAGCCCGCAGGGCGGCCAGCGCGTCGCGGGTGTTAAGCATTGGATATAACAGCTGCAGGTCTTCATCACTGGCTTTAATAAACTGGCTTAGCGCAGTGACTTCAGGCAAAAAAGCCCGGTAGGCGGTAATGTCTGATACGGCATTAAGCCGCACATTAATATCAACGCTGATTAAAATATGCTGTGCTGCCGCCGCTTGCAACACCGCACGGATACGCGGCGCGTCTTGTGGCTCCAGCGCCAGCGAGCCCAGGTGCAACAGTTTGCTGTTGCCGGGCAAGGCAGCAATTTGCTGCTCTGCGCTGACAGCGCGGTCGGCAATGTTGCTGCGGTACAGGCTGTATTGCGGTTGCTGCTGTGCATCAACACTGACCATGGCCAGCGAAGACGGAGCACTGCTGAAAAACGGCAGGCCATAGCAGGCGCCGTTGTCGGCCAGATAGCGGGCAAACTGCTGACCAAAATGGTCTTGCGATAACGGTGATAAATAACAGACATTGATACCGCGACGGGCAGCACCTATTACCACATTAAAGGGGGAACCGCCAAGATATGGCCGGTACATACCGTGTTCCGCGGGTATTATATCGACTACATTCTCTCCAATTACTGCAAGCATAGGGTTATCCTGTTATGTTAGGTGGTCGGGTTAGCTGTGGAAAAAAGGTAGCCGGAAAGCTTCGCAATTACTGCAAAATCATATAACTTAATCAATTAAGATGATAGCGAAAATTACAACAATGACAACAAAACTAACCCTGAAAAGGGTCGCCAAAACCTTAGGTGTTTCTACTGCGACGATCTCCAATGCCTTTAACCGGCCGGATCAGCTTTCAGTAGCGCTTAGGGAGAAAATTCTGGCTGCCTGTAATGAACTGGGCTATTTAGGCCCGAATAAGGCCGCGCAGTCGTTACGTACCGGCAGCTCGGGTATTGTCGCAGTGATTTTATCTGACTCGCTGGAATATATGGTGAGCGATCCGGTAGCAAGCCAGTTTTTGCAGGGGGTTAGCCGTGAGCTGGAGCGCCATCAGCTGCACTTGCTGTTGTTTTCCGGCCAGGCTACAAACCTGGATGCGATCAGTGATTTTGTCGACGGCTTTATTTGCTATGGTGCACCACGCAATACCGCTTTAATTGAACAGCTACGTCAATCACATAAGCGGGTTCTTACTGTCGATTTTGACTTGCCTGGCCGCCCGTCGGTAAATATTGATAACGAGCAGGCCGCTTTTGACAGCGCCATGGCTGTACTGCGGGACAATGATACTGTTGCTGTACTGGGCTTACGTTTAATTGATGCTACCACCAGCCGGCCGGTGGGGGATGCGCCAATGTGGGATAATCAAAGCTCTATAGCGCACCGCCGCTTAGACGGTTACCAAAGGGCGATGCAGCAACGCGGCTTAACACTGGCGGCTGGCTACTTATGGCATATTCCGGAAAGCAATCAGAATTATGCCAGCGAGGCAGCCAAAGCCGTGCTGGCGATGAAACCAAGGCCAACAGTATTGCTGTGTATGAGCGACCTTATCGGCTTAAGTGCAATGCGCGAAGCGCTGCAACTGGGGTTGAGCATTCCGCAGGATATCCGGGTAGTAGGTTTTGATGGCATTGAAGAAACACAGCGCTACCACCCGACGCTTACGTCGGTGTGGCAGTTTAGTGATGCTAAAGGTGAGGCGGCCGTTAGGGCGTTTTTAAGTGCGGACGACAGCTCACAATTATTACCTTACCAGCTACGACCGGGCGAAAGCAGTTAAAGCACGCTCTGGTACAAGGCATTCAGGCTCAGGCTTTGTGCGGCTTCACCGGCCGCCTGCCAGTGTACAGTGGCGTCTAAGCTGGCTAACTGAATGTGCAAACTGGCGCTGTGGCCCTGATATTGCCACTGCAACTGGTAATCATGCGCTGTCAGTTGTTGGCTGAATGTACCGTTAAATGCCAGCATGCTACGGCGTAGTTTAATCAGTTGACACAGCGCCTGTACCACAGGTTTTTGCAACGCTTGCTCAACTTTGGCGGCGGTTAAATAAGGCCGGCCGATATCGCGGCCTACCCGGCTGTGCTGCAGCAGTGCAAGGTCGTTTGGCATGGCCAGTAAACCGGCATAATAAATCTGGCTGATACCCGGGCAAAACAGCTGAATGGCGCGGGCCAGCAAATACTGTTGGTCATTCTGGCCCAGCGCATCATAAAAGCTGCAGTTCACCTGATATAAGTCAACGTTGTTAGCGGCATTGCCGGTAGCCAGTTTTGAGCTGCCTTTGCTGTTGGTATGAATGGTTTCTACCAGGCTGTCTAATTGCGGATCTGTCAGCAGGCCCGGTTGGCCCTGATAATCGGCGGCATCAACAATACCAATGCCGTCGTGGGTGTCCAGCACCGTTATGCAGTTGCGTGGTGCAATATCCAGCCAGTGCTTCAGTGCATCGGCATTGCGGCTGAATAAGGTATGCAGTACCAGTGGCGGCAGGGCGAAGTCGTATACCAGATCACAGCGGCGGGCGATCTCAATCTGGGTTTGGTGGTAGCCATGTATTTCTACCAGACACACCATGCCGCGTGCTTTGGCTTGTTCAGATAAAGCCGCAATAAACTCGAAGGTTTCCGGTAGCATAAAGCAGCGGGTACCGGCTTTTTTAATAGCATAACCGGCGGCATCCAGGCGGATATATTTCACCCCGTTTTCAGTAAAGCGATCTAAAATGGCCTGCAGATAGGCTTTACCGGCCGTTGAGTTAACATCAATATCAATCTGGTTGGCGGTAAAGGTGGTCCAAAACGGTACTTTAGTGCCATTTTTTAAACTGAACTCGGTGAAAAACGGTGTTGGCCTTGGCCGGTATACGGCAGCAAGCTGCTCTGCCGGGGCATCAGCGGCAAACACTTTGTCACGGGTTAAAAACAGCGGCCAGTAAGGCGACGCTTCGCCTTTTTCCAGTACATCGGCAAATTGTGGTGACTGTGCCGACATATGGTTAACAATCATATCGGCCATTAGCGGGTAGTCTTGGGCTAAAGCGCGGATATCGTGCCAGTTGCCCAGCCGGCTGTCTACTGCGGTGTGGTCGGTAGGATCAAAGCCGGCATCTTCACCATCTATCGGCGGGTAAAACGGCAGCAAATGTACGCCATCAAACAAGCCTGCCAGCGGGCCTTGCAACATAGTATGTAAGTCTTTGATTTTGCCGCCGCTTAGCCGGTCTATATAGGTGATCAGCTGAATTTGGTTAGCGTTGTACTGACGATTCATGGCATATATCCTGAAAAAAAATTTGCTTCTTAAACGATTAAGATATAGCTTTAAGCCAACGGACAACTTTGTCAACCCCCCGGATAATAATAAAACGGGTGCCGGTGCCAAAGTGTATCGTGCCAATAAGCCTTTGCAGAGCGGTGCGCTTACACCCACTGTTAAAGGTAATATAAACGGGGAACACTATGCTTACTACGCAAGCGAAGCGTCAGGCTGTCGGGGCAGCTGTGACGTTAGATCGCGCCGTGGGTTTGCAGCGCCAGGTGCGCTGGATGACCTACCTGATGTTTTTTGTCTTTGCCATGACCACCGATGCGGTGGGTGTCATTATTCCGCAGGCGATGGCGGAATATCAGTTAACCATGTTTCAGGCCAGTGCCTTTCACTACGTACCCATGTTAGCCATTGGTTTGGCCGGTTTATTCCTTGGCCGCCTGGCCGATAAACTGGGCCGCAAAAAGCTGATTATCGTTGGCTTAAGCCTGTATGCAGTATCTTGCTATGCCTTTATGGCCGGTAACAGTGCGCTGTTTTTTATCTTATTAATGGGCCTGTGCGGCCTGGCAATTGGTATTTTTAAAACCGCTGCGCTGGCGTTAATTGGCGATATCAGCCCAGACAGCCAAAGCCATACCCGCACGATGAACACGGTAGAAGGCTTCTTTGCTATTGGTGCTATAGTGGGCCCGGCCTTAGTTGGCCTGATGATAGCAGCCTCTATTCACTGGACATCGCTGTATTTACTGGCCGGTTTGCTATGCACCCTGTTGGTAGTAATGTCGGCGCGGCTGCCCTATCCGCCGTATCAGGCATCTGCAGAGCAGGTATCACTGCGCCGTTCTATGCTGCTGTTAAAAGATCGCTATGCACTGGGTTTTTCGCTGGCGATAGCGCTGTATGTCAGCTGTGAAGTAGCAATATTTGTCTGGTTGCCCACCTTACTGGCCGATTACGACGGCCGCTGGAGCTTACTGGCTGCCCAGGCGATAACAGTGTTTTTTATTCTGCGTGCGCTGGGGCGTTTTCTTGCCACCGCCATTTTAAGCCGCTTTTGCTGGAGCAGCGTGATGGCAGTGTTTACGCTGTGCATTTTTGTCTGTTTTGCTGCCAGTATGCTGGGCGGTAAAGACGTTGCGGTATGGCTGATGCCACTGTCCGGCCTGTTTATGTCGATGATTTATCCCACGCTGAATTCTAAAGGTATCAGTTGCTTTACCCGGCAGCAGCATGGCGCTGTGGCAGGGTTAATTCTGGCTTTTACTGCGTTAGCGGCGGCGGTAGCTCCGGCGTTAATGGCTGTGCTGGGTGATTGGGCTAACGATGTTACCGCCGGGTTTTATCTGGCCACGCTGTTTTCCGCCATGTTAGCAGTTGCCATGCTGTACAACTGGTTGAAACAGCCGGCGAAAGCCAGGTTAGAGCAAATGGCCGACTAACAGGCTTTTTCAGTTAACTGAACTTAAACGATTAAGACTATATAAAAGACTATCGGAATACACAGATAGCCATTTCAACACGGGAGATAGACAATGCAAAAAAATAAACTAACACCAGCTTTAGTCGCTGCAGCGGTAAGTGTGGCGCTGACAAGTACATCACTGCTGGCGCAGCAGGCTGATACAAACGAACCGGCAGCAGCGCAATCAGACAGCAACAACGCCGGTTTAGGCTTTGAGCGCATCGTTATTACCGGTGCCGTGTCGCGTAACCAAACGGTAATGCAGTCCAGTGTGTCGGTTAGCAGCCTGACACTAGATGATATTGCCGTTGCTACGCCGCGTAGCACAGCCGAGATATTCCGTATGCTGCCGGGCGTGCGCAGTGAAGCCAGCGGCGGTGAAGGTAATGCCAATATTGCCGTGCGTGGTTTGCCGGTAGCATCCGGAGGTGCCAAGTTTCTTACCCTGCAGGAAGATGGTTTGCCGGTAATGCAGTTTGGCGATATTGCTTTTGGTAATGCCGATATTTTTCTGCGTGCTGATGCTACCTTATCCAGGCTGGATGTGATCCGCGGCGGCTCGGCCAGTACCACTGCCAGTAATTCGCCAGGCGGTATCATCAATTTTGTCAGTAAAACCGGCGAAGAAAGCGGCGGCAGCATCGGTTTTACTACCGGGCTGGATTACGACAGTTTCCGCACCGACTTTGACTATGGTGGCGATATCAGCAGCGATATGCGTTTTCATCTGGGCGGTTTTGTCCGCCAGGGTGAAGGTTTACGTGACCCTGGCTATCAGGGCGAAAAAGGCTTTCAGTTAAAGGGTAACCTGACCAAAGAATTCGATACCGGTTATGTGCGGTTGTACGTTAAACATTTAAACGACAAAGCCACCAGCTATATGCCGATGCCAATGTATGCTGATGGCAGCTCAATACCCGGCTACGACGCCGGCTCTGACACGCTGCAATCGGTATATTTAACCCAGACGGTGCGTTTAAACGGTGCTAACCAAATCTCCCGCGGTGATCTGCGCGATGGTATGAACCCCAAAGTTAGCAGCGTAGGGGCAGAGGCAGTGTTTGATCTGGCTGAAGGCTGGACGCTGGAAAACCGTTTTCGCGTCAGCGACGTCAGCGGCAACTTTAATACGCTGTTTCCGGCAGAAGTAGGCAATGCCCAGGCTATTGCCGATAGTATCGCCGGTGCCGGTGCCAACTTAACTTATGCAGTAGGGCCTAATGCCGGTGAGGCCTATACAGCAGAAAACGCCATGCGTATTCACACTTTCGATATTGAGATAGACGATTTCGGTTCTATCGTGAACGACTTAAAATTGTCGCGCCGCTTTGGTGAGGTTGATGTGAACCTGGGTTACTACATTGCTGATCAAAGTATCAGTATGTCGTGGTTGTGGAACTCGTATTTAATGGCGTTAAAAGGCAACAATGCCGAGCTGCTAAATGTTACTGCAGCAGACGGTACCGCATTTTCTGAGCAGGGCCTTACCGCCTATGGTGTGCCGTTTTTCGGCAACTGTTGCCAGCGCAACTACGACACCGACTACAGCATTAAAGCACCTTATGCCGGTGTAAGCTGGGCTTTTGGTGATTTGTCGCTTGATGCCAGTATCCGCCGCGATATCGGCAGTGCTTCAGGCACTTATGCCGGTGCGGTGCAAAGTAGCCGCGATATGAACGGCGATGGCGTAATCAGCCAGGTAGAGCAAAGCGTATCGGGTATCGACTTAGCCAATGCCAGCATTGTTAACTACAGCTGGGGCTACAACTCTTACTCGGCCGGCGCCAACTACCAGTTTAATAAAGACTGGGCCATGTTTGGCCGCATCAGCAAAGGCGGACGTGCCAATGCCGACCGGTTATTATTTGGTAAAGTTAATGCCGATGGCAGTGTTGCCAAAGAAGATGCCATAGATGAAGTTACCCAGTATGAGCTGGGCAGTAAAAGCCGGCATGGTAATTTAAACCTGTTTGCTACCTTGTTTTTTGCCGAAACCGAAGAGCAAAACTTTGAAGCCACCAGCCAGCGCTTTTTCGACCGCACGTACAAAGCACACGGCATAGAGTTAGAAAGCAGCTACCGCATCGGCGATTTTGATATGCGTGGCTCTGTTACCTGGACCGATGCTGAGATCAGCAAAGATGCGCTGAGCCCGGAAGTGGTAGGCAATACACCACGACGCCAGGCTGACTTCGTTTATAACCTGCTGGCGCGTTATTTCTTTGAACAAGCCCAGCTGGGTGTCAGCATTATTGGCACCACTGCTGCCTATGCCCAGGACAATAACGATTTAAAATTCAGCGGTTACACTCAGGTCAATGCGTTTGCCAGCTACAATCTGGCCGAAAACCTGACGTTGTCGCTGAATATCAACAACCTGTTTGATGAAATTGGCCTGACAGAAGCCGAAGAAGGTTCTGTGCCGGAGAACGGTATTATCCGTGCCCGTACCATCAATGGCCGCAATGCATCTTTGGGCTTAGCGTATCGTTTCTGATCCACCAGCCTGATACTGAAAACGGCGGGCCTTTGCCCGCCGTTTGTTTAATTTGCGGTTCACTTCAGTATGCTAACATTCACTGACATTCTCAGCTTAGCGGAGTGAACTATGCAGCCGATCATGCAACAGCTCAATAACACCCTGATTAAACAAGGCTCCTACATCAACGGTAGTTGGTTACAGCATACTGATACTTTTGAAGTGGTTAACCCGGCCAACCAGCAGTTACTTGCTAAGGTTGCTATTGCTGGTGCCAACGAGGCTGAACAAGCCGTGCAGGCAGCCAGCAGTGCTTTTGCCGGCTGGGCAGCAAAACCGGCCGCAGAACGCGCACAGCTGCTGCAAAGCTGGTATCAGCTGGTGATGCAGCATCAGGACGACTTAGCCCGCATACTCACGCTTGAACAAGGCAAACCACTTAGCGAGGCCAAAGGCGAAATAGCCTATGGCGCTTCTTATTTACAATGGTTTGCCGAAGAAGCCAGACGCTTATACGGCGATACCATACCGGCACCCTCCAATGATAAACGCATTATTGTGCAGCGCCAGCCGGTCGGGGTAGTGGCAGCCATTACACCGTGGAATTTCCCCAATGCCATGCTGGCGCGTAAGGCCGCCGCTGCATTGGCAGCCGGCTGTACCTTTGTGGTGAAACCGGCACAGCAAACACCGTTATCGGCGCTGGCGCTGGCTGAGTTAGCCCACCAGGCCGGTATTCCGGCCGGGGTATTTAATGTGGTAGTAGGAACCGACGCCAAAGCTATTGGCGAGGTATTTACCGGGCACACTAAGGTAGCTAAATTCAGTTTTACCGGCTCTACCGCCGTGGGTAAGCAGTTGGCAAAGCAATGCGCCGACAGTGTAAAACGGGTAACCATGGAACTGGGCGGCAATGCCCCCTTTATTGTATTTGACGACGCCGACTTAGACGCCGCCGTGCAGGGCCTGATGGCGGCCAAGTTTCGCAATGCCGGCCAAACCTGTGTTTGTGCCAACCGCATTTTAGTGCAGCGCGGTGTATATCAGGCCTTTGCTGACAAGCTTGCCATTGCCGTTACCCAACTGAAGGTAGGCGATGGCTTAAACGGAGATAGCCAAATTGGGCCGTTAATTGATGGTAAAGCGGTAGAAAAAGTAGAAAAACTGCTGCAAAGCGCGCTTGATGATGGCGCCAAAGTGCTGCTGGGCGGCAAAACCCACAGCGCCGGTAAGCAGTTTTTTCAGCCGACCTTGCTTAGCGATGTCAGCACGGATATGGCTATAAATAATGAGGAAATCTTCGGTCCGGTAGCGCCGTTAATGGCGTTTGATACCGAGGCTGAAGCAATAGCACTGGCCAATAATACCGAATATGGCTTAGCGGCGTATTTTTACAGCCGCGATGTCGGCCGGGTGTTTCGGGTGGCGCAAGCGCTGCAGTTTGGCATGGTGGGTATTAACGAGGGCATAGTCTCTAACGCTGCCGCGCCCTTTGGTGGTATCAAGCAATCGGGCTATGGCCGCGAAGGTTCTAAATACGGTTTGGATGATTACACCGATTTAAAATACCTGTGTTTGGGGGGGCTGTAGCAGCAGGTTGCAGCGGTTGTTAAGTAAACCGACGATGCAACCTGATTTCGTGCGCTGGAGCCTGGGCATAAAAAGCTGTGGGTGCTGGATAATGATGAAAATCAGAGTCTGATCGCAGTGCTCAATGTGATAGGCCAGGCCAGTAAGGTAACCGAAAGTCAGCTCGATTGGTTTATACTGGCATTGAAGTAGCGAATAGGGTCTTGTAGCAAATTCATCATGCGTCTATACCTTGATAAAGGGAATATCGACTGCCTGCGTTTTTAAGTGGATTGTTCTCGCAACTATGTTGTCACGCAATACCAGAAAGTACTGAATATCATCAGAGGTAATGCTGGGCAGATCTTTCAGATGATTAATTAGTAATTCATCGGAAAGCTGGTTTAGGACTTTATCTGCTAAGCCAACTAACAGTCTCGACAATAGCTTTTTATCGATCTTACAAGTTTCTGCAAAATCTGCCAGTTGATAAGCGTGTATGGAGTCAGGTTCAAATTCATCTCCCATCGCCATTGCTAGCACATGCTTGAATTGTGGGAACATCGAGACATTAACTAAATCGTAAGCCGGGGTAAAGCGGGCAGTGCTGTCGTCGAAATACAGCGACACGTTTTTGCCGTGACTGTCGTAATTGCCGATCATTAAATTGAACAACTGCCAGTGGATCAGCCATTGCATGCTTTCTACGGGCGAAGACATTTTCCGACAAAACCCAAATAGCTTCTCTAAACTTGCACCATCACGGATGTGTTTAACGTCCCGGCCATCGCCAAGGTTACGCTCATATTTATGATCTCTCGATAAGTTAAGTGCTTGGCAGCCATCTATTACGTGGCGTCTCAATACTCTGTTATTGTCCCTCACGTATTTGCGATCAAACCGCTTAACGATAAGCGCCGGATGAGGACCGAATCGCCTAAACGCCACGTCGGCTGTGGGTAAGCCAATTGCAGTTGAAAGCTTCATGCAGAAGAACTCGTTTAATACGAGGTTTGGACAGTTTTTCTTTTCAAATTTCAGAATATGGGTAGAGCACAGTGAGCCGTCACCAAAGCCAAGGTGGCCGGCTTCATCAATAAAAACATTTAATTTGTCCTGCACGCCAGCCACACTTAGCCGGGGCTTGTCATCCCATGTCAGCAGGCCAAACTCTTCTTTAATGTTAAGTCTTTCAATTAACTCAGCTTCTTCAAGTAGCCTAAAGCTGGGTTGCGTCTTATCTACATGCTTCTCTTCAACGGGGCTAAATACAACGGCCCCTGCTAAATCATTACCAATAGCACGCACTTGCGAATAGACGTTTTTTTCCGAAACGCCTAAGTTTTCTGCCAGCAGCTTTCGCGCTTCACCTTCCGGTAGGGCGTTATCAAGATAGTTGTAGGCAACTTCCGGTGTATGCTGATTATTAAGTGGCAAATGCGGTGAAATGGCAAAACCCTGTTGCTGCCAATGCGGTGCATAGCTAAGTCTTAATAGGTTAGTGCTGTTATCCAGTGCCAATGTTCCTATGACATCATCACCATAAGTTACCTTTAGTTGGTATGCGTCGATTTTCGCCATCATCAAATCCACTTCCTTCCACCTGAGGTGGGAATCGCTGCCGATGTCAGCTCTTTCGAAGTCAGTTTAATGCCCAAGCCGTTTAACACAGAGAATACTGCAGCTAAGGTGCAATTTGCGTTGCCGTTTTCAATACGTGACAGGGTGTTAATGCCGACCCCGCATAGCGCCGCACAGTCGGCTAATTTAATACCGAGTTCTGTCCGCTTCGCTTTAATCAGTTGTCCCAGTATTCCGGCGTTATCGATAAATACTGAATCAGGCATATCTGAAACCGTTACTTTTTTTGCCATGATGTTGGCTCTGCTTTAGCTATTAATCACCATATTTGGTGATTATAGAGGGGTATTGAGAAATTTCAAATATAATCACTAATAACGGTGAATATACGCAGTTAATGAAAGATTTCTTAAATAAATAACCGATAGTGGTGATTAATTGCTGGGTTGTATTAGAAAAAAGCCCTGTATTTGCAGGCAAATAACAGGGCTTTTTAGTTGATCTTTGAAGAGTGGAAAAGTTATTCAACGTTTTGGATCTGTTCGCGCATCTGCTCAATTAACACCTTTAACTCCACCGCCGCGTTGGTGATCTCGGTGCTTATGGCTTTAGACGACAGCGTATTTGCTTCGCGGTTAAATTCCTGCATCATAAAATCGAGACGCCGACCGCAAGCGCCGCCTTTTTTCAGGGTGTGGCGGGTTTCTTTAATGTGGGCGTCGAGGCGGTCGAGCTCTTCAGCCACGTCAGACTTTGACGCTAAAAACGCCATTTCCTGCTCTAAACGGCCTTGTTCAATATCGGCTTTAATTTCATTTAAACGGTTAACAATGCGGTCGCGCTGCCATTGCATCGCCTGTGGCAGATGGCTGCGGACAAAGGCTACCTGCTCGCTAATGGCGGTTAAACGCTGCTGAATCATTTCTTCTATAGCGTCACCTTCGCGGCCGCGGCCGGCTAAAAAGTCTTGTAAGGCAGCATCAAAACCGGCCAGTAGCTCAGCTTGTAAGCTATCTAAATCTTCGGTTGGCGTTTCCATTACACCGGGCCAGCGCAGAATGTCGGCAATATTTAACTGGGCTTGCGGCGCCTTTTGCAGTAATTGTTGTGCCTTTTGCAGTAATTGCTCGGCGAATACTTCATTTAACGTGAGTTCGCCAGCGGCCTGGTTGGCATGGTAGCGCAGGTTTACTTCTATTTTGCCGCGTTGCAGGCTGTTGCGTAGTTTGTCGCGCAGCAAGCTTTCTAAGCCGCGAAACTGCTCCGGCAAGCGGAAGTAGGATTCCAGGTAACGCTGGTTTACCGAGCGGATTTCCCACTGGGCGGTGCCCCAGCTGGCTTTGGTTTCGTGGCGGGCGAAGGCGGTCATGCTGTGGATCATAAAAGACTCTCTGGCGACAAATAAACACCGAGTATACCGCAGGAACACGGATTTTGGCGAATTGCTCGCCCTAACAGTCGTTAACCCTTTAAACGCGTCGCCTTTCAAACTGCACGGGTGTTGGCTGCAGCTACGTGCCCCAATCACTTAGTAACGCTAAGCTCATGGGGCTCGCAGCCTGGCCGCCTACGTGCATTTAGAAATTCATAGCGTATAATGGCGAACATTGTTAATTTCAGGAGTGCAGCTATGCGTCCAAGTGGCCGAACCGCCAGTCAGATCCGTCCCCTTACTTTTACCCGTCAATTTACCGCTCATGCTGAAGGCTCAGTATTGGTTGAATTTGGTAATACCAAGGTGATTTGTACCGCCAGCGTAATTGAAGGAGTGCCACGCTTTATGAAAGGCCAGGGTAAAGGCTGGGTAACGGCTGAATACGGTATGTTGCCGCGCGCTACCCATACCCGCAATGACCGCGAAGCGGCACGTGGCAAACAGGGCGGCCGCACGATGGAAATTCAGCGCCTTATTGGCCGCGCGCTACGCACGGCGGTTGATTTAAAACTATTGGGTGAAAATACGATTACTATCGATTGTGATGTGATTCAGGCCGATGGCGGTACCCGCACGGCCTCTATTACCGGTGCTTGTGTAGCGCTGGTTGACGCGCTGAATTTTATGCGTGCTAAAGGTATGATAAAAACCAACCCGCTGAATTTTATGGTAGCTGCGGTATCGGTCGGTATTTATCAAGGCACAGCGGTAGCCGATTTAGACTACGCCGAAGATTCAAATGCGGAAACGGATATGAATATCGTGATGACTGAAACCGGCAAAGTGATTGAAATTCAGGGCACCGCCGAAGAAGCGCCGTTTAGCTTTGAAGAAATGCAGCAGATGATGGATTTAGGCAAGCATGCTATCCGTGAAATTATCGATGAGCAAAAGCGCGTGCTGGCTTAAGACTTATTAAGGTTTGAAGGTAAAGATCAGGCTATGAAACAGTTTCAACGTGATTTTATTGAGTTTGCGCTGTCGCGCCAGGTGCTTAAGTTTGGCAGTTTTACGCTGAAATCCGGCCGTACCAGCCCGTACTTTTTTAATGCCGGTTTGTTTAACACCGGCGGTGATCTGGCCAAACTTGGTCGTTTTTATGCCGCAGCATTGCAAGATAGCGGCCTGGAATTTGATGTACTGTTTGGCCCGGCTTATAAAGGTATTCCTATTGCCACTACTACTGCGGTGGCATTGGCCGATCATTATAACCGCGATGTGCCGTACTGTTTTAACCGTAAAGAAGCCAAAACCCATGGTGAAGGCGGTAATTTAGTCGGCTCGCCGCTAAAAGGCCGTATTATGCTGGTGGATGATGTAATCACTGCTGGCACGGCGATTCGTGAGTCGATGCAGTTAATTCAGGCGCAGGGCGCTGAGCTGACCGGGGTGTTAATTGCACTGGATCGGCAAGAGCGCGGCCAGGGGGAGTTGTCGGCGATCCAGGAAGTGGAGCGCGACTTTAATACTAAGGTGATCTCGATTATCAGCCTGCCGGATTTAATCAGCTATTTGGCCGATAAGCCGGAGATGGCGCAGCATCTGGATGCGGTAAAAGCTTACCGGGCGCAATATGGTGTGCATGCTTAAGGACAACCGGGCTGCAGATTAGGGTACAGTGTCAGGAAATGCTTTCTGCACCGGCTTCAAGGATCACATCCCTGTGCCCTCTCAGCCTGCGCGGCATCCATGCCGCTGTTCCGAAAGCACACCTGACCCTGTACCTGATGTTTCGGCGTTAGCCTGATAAAAACAGCAACTAAGGACAGCAAAGATGTTAAAGCCCAATGGCACTGGAATAGGCCGCATTATTAAAGCAGCAAAGTGTTCTATGCAGGGCTTTGCTGCCAGTTGGAAGTTTGAGTCTGCTTTTCGGCAGGAAACTACCTTAGCCGTTATCTCAGTGCCGTTAGCGGCCTGGTTGGCCACGTCAGTAAGCCAGTTTGCGCTGTTGGTGAGTGTCTGGTGTTTGGTATTGGTAGTGGAGCTATTAAATTCTGCGATTGAATCACTGACTGACCGCGTTGGCCTGGAGCGGCATGAGTTGTCGGGCCGCGCTAAAGATATGGGTTCGGCGGCGGTGTTTGTTAGTTTAGTAATAGTGGCGCTGGTATGGGGCGCGGCGCTGTACGAGCGCTTTGTTTGAACCGGAGTTGAATTAGGAAGGGATTAGGTGTGCTTTCGCAGCAGCGGCATGGATGCCGCGCAGGCTGAGAGGGCACATGGATGTGCTCCTTGAAGCCGGCGAAGAAAGCATTTCCTAATCCCAGACGTTACTACCTTAGTTGCCGCTGCTACGAAAGCACAGCAGCCACGCTGCTCTCACGTTATGATTTAGCTAAACAGAGCAGTTTGTAGTTGTGCCCACTGATTAGCCCAGTGCTGGGTTGGTAAGCGGGTAAAACCAGAGCGGACAAACTGGCTTAGCTTACCCTCTACCGTGGCCAGCAGCAGGTTTGCCAGCTCGCCTTCGTCGATACTAAAGCCTTTACCTTCACGCAGCTTACGCTCACGCAGACATTGCTTTAACTGGGTTTCCAGCTTTTCAAATAACTGGGCTACCCGTTCTTGCAGGCGTTCCTGCTCGCCTTGCAAGGCATCACCGGTGAGAATACGGCAAATACCGGGGTTACGTTCGGCGAACACTAATATCAGCTGCAGAATAAGCCCGGTACGGCTGGCGGTGTCTTTATGTTCGTCCAGAATGCCATTAATGCGTGATAGCAGGGTATCTTCGATAAACTCAATTAAGCCTTCAAACATCCGTGCCTTACTGGGAAAGTGCCGGTATAGCGCTGCTTCAGATACGCCGACTTTTTCTGCCAGTGCGGCGGTGGTAATACGCTGGCCGTTATTGCTTTGCAACATGGCCGCAAGGGCCTGCAAAATATCTTCTTTACGGTTACTACGACGAGGTGCCGGCATCTTAAGCTTTACCTGATGAGCCAAAACCGCCTTCGCCGCGCGCTGTCTGCTCAAAACTGTCGACAATATTAAATTCTGCCTGCACTACCGGCATAAACACCAGCTGGGCAATGCGATCACCCGGCTCGATAGTAAAGCTGTCATTGCCGCGGTTCCACATAGATACCATTAACGGGCCCTGATAATCCGAGTCGATTAAGCCAACCAGATTGCCCAACACGATGCCGTGCTTATGGCCAAGGCCAGAGCGGGGCAGGATAGTGGCGCATAAATTGGCATCACCGATAAAAATAGATAAACCGGTAGGAATTAATGTCGTTTCACCTGGTGCCAGTGTCAGCGTGCTGTCTATACAGGCGCGTAAATCTAACCCGGCAGAGCCCGGTGTGGCATAAGCCGGTAACGGAAATTCTGTACCAATACGCGGGTCAAGTATTTTTAAATCAATGGCTTTTTTCATTTACGGCTTAACTCTTATTTTATTGATAATTAGTCTTTTAATGGTAATTAGCTGGCGGAAAACCGGGCATAAATATGCTGCAGTATGGCTTTGGCTAAATCAGCTTTGGGCTGGGCTTCTAATGCCTGCTCGCCATGCTGCCACACCAGGGTGACAGCATTATGATCGCTGTTAAAACCCAGTTCAGTGCCTGATACGTCATTAGCGCAAATTAAATCCAGCTTTTTGCGTGCCAGTTTATCTTTGGCGTATTGCAGTACGTTTTGTGTTTCTGCGGCAAAACCTACAGTAAAGGGGCGTTGTGCGGAAAGTGCCGCAACAGCGGCAATGATATCGGGGTTTTTTACCAGCTTCAGCTCAAGGCTGTCGCCGGCAGTTTTTTTCATCTTTTCACTGGCAACCTCTGCCACCCGATAATCGGCTACAGCGGCACAGCCAATAAAAATATCGCTTTGTACCGCCTGCGCCAGCGCGGCGTTATGCATCTGCTCTGCTGTGGTCACGTCAATGCGTGTTACGCCTGCCGGTGTGGCTAACTGCACCGGGCCGCTAATCAGAGTTACCTGTGCGCCCATAGCTACGGCGGCTTGCGCTAAGGCAAAACCCATTTTGCCGGAGCTGTGGTTAGAAATATAACGCACCGGATCAATAGCTTCACGCGTTGGGCCGGCAGTGATTGTGATTTTTATGTTATTAAGTTGCTGTTCAGCTGAAAAATGTTTTTCTAGGGCGCTGACCAGTTCTAACGGCTCCAGCATGCGGCCTGAACCAACATCACCGCAGGCTTGTTCACCCACACCAGGGCCATAAATGTAAAAATTATGTGCTTTTAAAGTGGCTAAATTATTCTGGGTAGCTATGTTTTTATACATCTGCTGGTTCATTGCAGGCGCTACAGCAACAGGTGCCGCAGTGGCCAGCACGCAGGTTGTCAGCAAATCGTTGGCTAAGCCATGCGCTATGCGGGCGATAATATCGGCACTGGCCGGGGCAATTAACACGATGTCAGCCCATTTTGCCAGCTCGATATGGCCCATGGCGGCTTCAGCTGCCGGGTCCAGCAAGCTGGTGCTTACCGGGTTGCCGGATACTGCCTGCAGTGTTAGCGGGGTAATAAAGTGCTGGGCTGCGTCGGTTAAAATAACCCGTACATCCGCGCCGCGTTCTTTTAAGCGGCGTACTAAGTCTGCACTTTTATAGGCGGCAATACCGCCACTGATACCTAACAAAATGTGTTTTTGGGCAAGGGTTTGCAACATAACAGAGACACCGGAACCGGAAAAAACTGGCGATAAGATAGCATGGAAACACAAATTCAGCATCAATTCAGGGAGGGATAGCATGAGTATTCGTCACTGGCCGGCCACAGAGCGGCCAAGGGAAAAACTGCTCGACAGAGGCGCGACAGCACTGTCAGACGCCGAGTTACTGGCTATTTTTTTGCGCACCGGTATAGCCGGTACCGATGCGGTAACGCTGGCACGGCAGTTGTTAAATCAGTTTGGATCGTTAAGGCGTTTACTTGGTGCCAGCCAGGCTGATTTTTGTTCGGCCAAAGGCTTGGGTGAGGCCAAGTTTGTACAGTTGCAGGCTGTGCTGGAGCTGAGCAAACGTTATTTGCATCAGCAAATGCAACGCGATACCGTGTTTACCGAGCCCGCTACCGTGAAACGTTATTTGCAGCATGCTATCAGTGGTGAGCAGCGCGAAGTTTTTCTTTTACTGTATTTAGACAGCCAACACCGGCTGATTAAAGCCGAGCCGTTATTTGCTGGCACTATAGATGCCTCGCCGGTGTATCCGCGTATTGTAGTTCAGCAGGCTTTAGCGCATAATGCCGCCGCTGTTATTCTGGCGCACAATCATCCCTCTGGCGTGGCTGAACCAAGCCGGGCGGACAGAGCGATTACTGAACGATTAATTCAGGCGTTAATGTTGGTAGATATCAAGGTATTGGATCACTTTATTGTGGGCGATGCTGATGTAATCTCCTTTGCAGAGCGTGGCTGGCTGTAAAGAACCGCCGGGATCCTTGCCGGATCTCTGCGCGCGGGCGAAAGATTTCGCTTGAATAAGGCGGCTTATTCGTGTATAAATTGCGCCCTCTTGTTTTGGGGCAACCTTCTTGGCCAGAAGGGTGATGACAGCTCGAGCTGATGTAATTTTGGAGAACTATTGACATGTCTAGAGTGTGCCAAGTAACTGGCAAAGGTCCGATGGTGGGTAACCGTCGTTCGCACGCCAACAATGCTACTAAGCGCCGTTTCCTGCCTAACCTGCAAACTCACCGTTTCTGGGTTGAAAGTGAAAACCGTTTTGTTACATTACGTACTTCTACCCGTGGTATGCGCATCATCGATAAGAAAGGTATCGATGCGGTATTAGCCGAAGTGCGTGCTAACGGTCACAAGGTGTAAGGAATAAAAAATGCGCGATAAAATCCGTTTAGTTTCTTCTGCAGGCACTGGTTTCTTCTATACAACAACGAAGAACAAGCGCACCATGCCAGAAAAAATGGAAATCAAAAAGTTTGATCCTAAAGTGCGTAAGCATGTGATTTTCAAAGAAGCGAAAATCAAGTAATCGAACACAGAAACCCGGCCAACGCCGGGTTTTTGCTTTTTAAAGCCCGCCTAAGTTACTATGCCGCAAAGCTTTTGCACACAGGTATGGTTATGCTAAAACTTTCCCGCCGTAACTGGAACAATGTACTGATTTTTGCAGTGCTGATACTAATGTTTGCGCTGTACGGTATACCGCAGCGTTTAGCACAGTTTAATGCGCCTGAGCACAGGTTGCTCCCCGCTGATAGTGAACTACTGATGGTAGCTTTTGCTAATACGCGGCTTGTTAAAGCCGGGCCGGTATGGCAGTTACAACCCCCACTCAGTAAGCCGCTGGATGCAGCACAGTTGGCAGTGGCCTGGCAGCATAGTTTGCTTACGCCGGTTGAGGTGGGTACAGATAAAAGCCGTGTACCGGTAGCACAGGCCAGTGTACAGCTGGTGGGGCAAACGGCACCGCTTATTTGGTTATTGTATCCGGCGTCTGATACCGGTAACGGCCGGTATTTGCTGCAACAGGCCGGGCAGCAGCAGTTTTACCAGTTAAGCGCCGCCCAGGCTGCGCAATTGTTTTTAATCGATACAGCGGAGTAACCGTGCCAGAATTACCGGAAGTTGAAGTATCGCGCCAGGGCATTAGCCCTTATCTGGAAAACCAGCAATTAGTTAACGTGGTGGCACGCCAACGCCAGCTACGCTGGTGGGTACCGGATGAGGTGCTGGCGCAACTAAACCAGCCGATTTTGTCGGTAACGCGCCGTGCCAAGTATTTGCTTATTCAGCTGCCTGAAGGCGATATTATTTTGCATCTGGGTATGTCGGGCCATTTAAAGGTTATACCGGCTGATACGCCTGCAACTAAGCATGATCATATTGATCTGGTATTAGCCAGCGGTATGCTGCTTAGGTTAAACGATACCCGCCGTTTTGGCGCTGTGTTGTGGCAACACAAGGGAGAAACCCACCCGTTACTGGCCAGCCTGGGGCCGGAGCCATTGAGCGATAGTTTTAATCTGGCGCATTTAACCGCGGCTTTTGCCAGGCGGGGCAGTGCAGCAAAACTGGTGCTGATGGATAACCATGTGGTGGTAGGCGTGGGTAATATTTACGCCAACGAAGCCTTATTCAAAGCCGGTATTTTGCCATCTAAACCGGCCAAAGCGGTAACAACACGACAACTGAAAAAACTGTTGCCGGTGATCAAAGACACGCTGGCAGCAGCCATTAAGCAGGGCGGTACTACGTTAAAAGATTTTAGCCAGGCTGACGGTAAGCCTGGCTATTTTGCCCAGCAATTGCTGGTGTATGGCCGCGGCGGCCAGCCTTGTTTAACCTGTGGCACGGTATTAAGTGAAATTCGGCTTGGCCAGCGCAGCACCGTGTTTTGTCCGAAGTGTCAAAATTAACAATTCAAACGGCTAGTTGAGTTTAGGCGAAAACCGGTTTGCCTACGTCAACACGCCGTGAACCCCTCCCTGGGGGCTCGATTCGGCCATCCTGGCCTGCAACGGTTGACTTAGGGCAAGCCGGTTTTCGTCAGATAACTTAGAACTAAAAACGTTTTTTCGCAGTAACCCGCCACTGCCAGGCATCCAGCTCAGGGTTGTCGGTAAAAGGATGGGTTAGATCAATATGGATCATGGTGCCACGGCTGGAATGCGACGACAGCAAACGGATACCACCACCGACACCAAACAACACGCCATCATCGATATTGCTGTCAAAATCCTGCTCGGCACCCCAGCTGCGGCCGGCATCAACAAAGCTGGCAAAGCCTACGTCCAGCAATTGTAATATTGTCCAATCGGTAAAGTAGCGGTATTCGGCAGTGGCAACAATACGGCTGTCACCTCGTTGGTAGTACAGCGGAAAGGCACGCAGGCCGGTGTCACCGCCCAAGTAGAGGGTGTTATCCTGGAACAGCTGACGGCCAAATTCAGCGTTGATAATACCTACCGCACTACTGCTGTTGTTTAACTGATGTACCAGCTGCAGCTGATTACTAAACAAATGCTGGTTCATTTGTTTTAACCATAGCGCCTGATAGCGGCTGTTACCCAGCAAGAAGGTGTCGCTGTTTAGCTGCCATACCTTGGCCAGCTCAGAATCCAGTTGCCAGCCAGGCTTGTCTGCACTAAGCCATGACTGCAAACGGCCAATGCGTAACCGTGCCTGCCAGCCCAGGTTAATATCTTCTACCCGGTTAAACTGGTTAATGTTAAACAGCTTTTTATAGTCAGTTTGCAGCATCTGGTATTCCAGCCAGACAGAGGACAAATTGCGATCTTCCGGCACGGTATACTGGGTTTCATCAATATACTGAAATTTAGTATCGTCCAGCGTTATACCCACGTTAAGCCGGTGAATGCGGTTGCCCTGCTCTGCAATTTTAAAACCGGCGTAACTTTCAAACCATTTTTGTTTGCGGTGGTACAGGTTTACTTCATCACCCAGCAGATAGTCTTTAATTTCTTCTTTTTTCTGCTCTATATCTAAACTGAATGCCCACTTGGATGACAGCCGGTAAAAAGGCCGTGTCAGCGCAAAGTGATAGCTTTCGCCGTCTGAGTTATCGGCGTAGCGGGTGAGGGTATTCCAGTGGGTGCCAAAGATATTCGGCGAGGCAAAACTCAGCAGATAGCCGCTACGTTCACTGTCTTTTGCGTAGTCCAGCTGTAGCTGGTTACCGGTACCCAGCAGGTTATCGTCGGCAATACCTAGGGAGTAGTCGGTTTCACCACCTTCGCTGCTAAAATCTATTTTGGGCAGTAAAGACCAGGTGTCCCAGGTTTCTACCAGTATATCGACGCTTTGTGTATCTTCGCAGTAGCGGATCACATTGACGGAGGCCTCGCGGATGTAACCACGGCTGCGCAGTAAGCGTTCGGTTTCCTCCAGATCATGCAGGTTAAGCGGCTCTCCGGGCAGAAACAGCAAATCGTCCTGTATTGTAGGTTCTTTGGTTACAATGTGGCTGTAGTTAGCAAAGCGGTGCAGCCAGAATGTGCCTTTCTCGTTCAGGTCGAATACGTTATTACGTTGGTATTCGATATTACCCACTTTAACGCCTTTGGGTAGCGTGGTATTACTTTGTGGGCTGACTTCAGTGCAATCAGCCCAACTGGTACAGCAGAAAACAGCGGTTAATAAGCAGCTTAGACTGCGAAACATAAGCCTGCTCCTCTGGCTGACGGTAAGGTAGAGTCTGTAGCAATAGTGTTACCAGTTAACGTTATTTCAGCGTACTTAGCAAGTAAAGCCTATACCGGCTTGTGCTGTTTTACCGGGTCAGCATCCTCTGTTGGTAGCGGTGTAGCCTGTTGTGCCAGATAAACGGTACGCTGCGGAAATGGAATTTCAATACCAGCTTTATCAAACGCCAGTTTAATTTCCTCCTGCAGGCTGTTGCGTAAATCGCGGAAGTTTTCCCGCTTTGCCCATACTGAAAATTGAATATTCAGCGATGAATCACCAAAGCCGAGAAATAAAAACATCGGGCTGGGTTCGTCCAGGCATAAGGGGTTATTGTCGGCCACGCTCTGCATTACCTGGCGCACCTGTGAGATATTTTCTTTGTAAGCGACGCCTATTAATAAATCAAAACGCCGGATCGGAAAGCGTGTCAGGTTGGTCATTTCGCTTTTAATCAGGCTTTCATTTGGAATGCGCACATAAAGATTATCAAAGGTACGCAGTTTTACCGACAGTAAATCTATCGATAATACTTCACCGGTAGTGTTGCCTACTTTAATGGTGTCGCCCAGCTGAAATGGCTGCTCACCAATTAAAAATAAGCCGCTAATCAGGTTAGATGCCGAGGTTTGTGAAGCAAACCCCAGCGCAACCGATAGCACACCGGCGGCACCAAGTAATACGCTAAGCGAAAAGCCCAGCTGTTTTAGCGCCGAAGCTATAAACAACGCCAGTAATAGCCAGTACACTAGGCGTTTAAATAACACCACATGATGCTGTGAAAAGCTTTTGAGCAGAATACGGCCGATAGCACGTGACGCCAGGCCTGCGATAACAAAACCGGCAAGCAGCAGAATTGTTGCTCTTAACAGATGGCTGGCTTGTTCTGATTCCAGCCAGTGCAGTAGTTGTTCAGTCATATTGCCTCTGGGTTATTCAGCAAAAATATGGGTAAAGGCGCGGATCAGGCTATGTTTTTCCGGCACAGCCCGCGCCGGGCTTACCAGGGTTGCTCCACTGGCGTCAGTTGCCGACAAAGTGCCGGTTTTAAAGCGGGCCAGGCTGTTGGCGCCTTCGTGTTGCAAGGTTATCGGGTCGGTCCACAAATTGCCATCAGCCGAACTGTAAACGGCCAGATAAGGCACAGGAATACTGATTTTGCTCAATGACAGCATTTGTTTTGACGTGTTTTGCACCACTACGGGTGTAATGGCACGATGTGGCCGCAGAGGCAGCTCGTTTTTATTGTGGCGGGCATGGGTTTTGTCAGCGTAGCATAATTCGCCCACCTGAGTAGAAGGGCCAAACCAGGTATCGGATAAACGCGTTATGGCAATTTCCTGCAACAGGTATTCCGGTTGTTGCAAAGACACCCGTACGCTTACCGGAGAGCTGATATACAAGGTGGTTTGTTCAGCAGGAGGTATATGCACAGGTTGCAGCGTTTTCACCACGACAGGCCTGTCCATCAGCACGGGTTTCAGGCACAATGCCGCCGGGCTTTGACGAAACATATAACGTTCGGCTTTTAGCTGCGGCGGCATACAAATTGCCGCAGAGCTACTAAGTAATTCGCGTTCGCCCATGCTGCCGGTGCGTTCATATGCCAGCAACCACTGTTGCGCCTGGCGTTTAAAATAAATACTTAACGGGCCTATGTTGAAGCTCCAGCAACTGTCAGCGGCCAGTTCAATTGGCAGCCACCAGGCATTATCTGCTGAGTTTTTTGTTGTCATATAGTTTGCTCAATCATGGTACTGCAGCAATCTTAGCAAGAAGACTGTATAAGTCCTATCGGCGTTTTGGCAATATTCAGTTGAGATTCACTGCTATGCTTTATAAAATAGCGCAATATTTTGCTTATTCAGCAACAGGTTAATTAACTTAGCCGGAGATTTATCACCCTTATGGACGTGCCCAGTAGCAGGCCTTGCCTGCAAACACCCATTTTTTGCAATTGTTTCGCCAATTGTGCCGCTTAGTGAGGTAGCCTTCAGCCCTTACTAAGCTTGTTTAGTAAGAGGTTGCTATGGAATTACCTGCGCTGATCAACACGCTGCGCACCGCGCTGGAATCAGATACTGTACATTTGCTGCGTGAGCGGCTGGACGATGTGCACCCCGCCGACCTTGCCAGTGCGCTGGTTGAGTTTGCGCCTCAGGATCTATGGACGCTGTTAACAGTGTTGCCAAGGGCTGAGCAAGCAGAAGTATTTGGCTATTTACCGGCAGAAGAACAGGTCAAATTATCGATTAGTATCAGCCGTCGTAAACTGGCACCTATCATCCGCCAGATGTCGTCTGATGAGCGCGCCGATTTATTCAACCGCTTAAGTGATGAACAACGCGAAACTCTGCTGCCCGCACTGGCACAAGCTGAGCGTGAAGACTTATTGCGTCTGACATCGCATGAAGAAGGCACCGCTGGCGCTATTATGACGTCTGACTACGCCATTCTTGCCGCTGAGCTGACAGTGGCACAGGCGCTGGACTCACTGCGCCGTGAAGCGCCGGACAAAGAAACCATTTATTCTGCCTATGTGGTAGATGCTGCCCGTAAATTAATCGGTGTGGTGTCATTGCGCGATCTTATTCTGGCACCGCTGCATATGCCGATAGAAGAGCTGATTAACCACGATCCTATTTATGCCAGTGTTGATATGCCACAGGAAGAAGTAGCGTCGTTAATCGCTAAATATGACTTACTTGCATTACCTATTGTTAACAGCGAGCACCAGATGGTGGGTATTGTAACCTACGATGATGCGATGGACGTTGCAGCAGAAGAAGCCACAGAAGATTTCCACAAAACCGCCACCATCGGCAAGCTGGAAACCAGTGTAAAAGACGCTGGTATCGGCCTGTTATACCGCAAGCGGGTACTTTGGCTGGTGATCCTGGTGTTTGGCAATATTTTCTCCGGTGCAGGTATTGCTTATTTTGAAGGCACAATATCTGACAATATAGCGTTGTTATTCTTTTTGCCCTTGCTGATAGGCAGCAGTGGTAATGCCGGGGCACAATCCGGCACTCTGATGGTAAGGGCTCTGGCTACCGGTGAAATTAAGCTGCGCGACTGGGGCTATTTGCTTGGCAAGGAATGCCTGGTTGCCGGTTTGCTCGGCCTGACGATGGCTGCTGCTGTAGTCGGGCTAGGCTGGTGGCGTGGCGGATATGATATTGCGCTGGTGGTATCACTCACTATGATGCTGGTAGTACTGGCAGGTAGTTTAACGGGCTTATCTCTACCGTTCCTGCTCAGCCGTTTTAACCTTGACCCGGCTACCGCCAGCGGGCCGTTAATTACCTCTCTTGCTGACGTTGCTGGTGTGGTGTTGTACTTTTCTATTGCGACCTGGTATCTGGGGCTTTAACAAAGCAGCACTGCGTATGTTACGCAGTGCTGTAAGAAAATGGCTAAGCAAATGCCAGATAACCGCTGTGGCAGTATCCGTCGGCTAAACCGTCACCCTGAATATCTATCTGGCTCCAGTCGCCGCTGGTCTGCATTACCGTAATCAGCTGGCCACTGCGTAATGTGGTTTTAACATCAAAGCTTGTACCCGGGCCTGCCCGCAGGCGTAAACCATCGCGGGCTATTACTGTAGCGCGCTTTAAACCAGCTTGCGCCAGCGTGTTGCTTGCCTCAGGTTCTGGAGCATTAGCCGGTAATGGTGGACGACCAAATTGTGCAGCCGGTAACGGTGGGGCCAGTGGTGTGCCGTGCCAGCTAACAATGGCTTGTTGCAGGTTTTCAGCCCAATCGCTATCACCATCCGGCGGGTAGCTGCCGCTGCGCAGTTGTGCCAGCTGCATACCCTGCATTTGTAAATGCGGCAACTCCCAGCTTAATGGCTCCAACTGCTGCAACTGCGCCAGTTTATGCAGTTTTTTCCACCAGGCTTTGCGCTCGCCGCTATCATCCCAGCTCCATTTGCCGTCAATATAAAGTACAAAATCGGCAGCAACGCCATACTGGTGCAATGAGCTCCAGGCATCGGCATTGGTTACTTTGGCGCCGGGGCGTGTGCGGCCCTGGCTATACAGCTCGCGTTGTCGCTGTGGCGAGCGAAAGCCCTCAAATAATCTGAAAGGTAAGTTTGCGCGGGCAAGTTCCTGCAACAGCAACTCGACTTTTTGCCGGAAAGTCGGATGCAGGTGTTCCATCACCATATCTCTGGCCATAGTAAAAGCTCCTCCGTTACCCCGGTGTTACCGGGTTAGCCGCAGCCTGCGGCTGGTATGAAGTATAGCTGGTGGGTATAGGGGCGGCATGCGGTTTTACTTATTGGCTGAGGCTGAAAAATCACTGCCGCAGGTTGATGTAACTAACTAAATACAACATTCATGCGAATTATGCTTAGTACGGCAAGAGCAATATAGGTAATCGCCACAGTTGGCTTTAACGCCTGACGCAGGTATGACATAGCCAGGGCGGTGATGCCGCCGCGTTGTTGCTGCCAGGCGCTGTGCCATTGCATACCAATGTCCTGATTTTGTGCCAGTGCCTGCTCTAACTGTAACAGCCGCCCGGCGGTGCGCTGCTGCACTGTGCGCAGTAAGGCTTCATGCAGCCAGAATAAGGCTATTGCTGCGAATTGAACGCGCAAACTACTGCCGCTATACAGCAGCCAAAACCAGACCAGCAGGCTAAGCAGTTTTAGCCACAGCGCCTGCATATCCATTTTGTCGTAACTCTGTTGCAGGCAGAGCCATTCAGATCGGGTACGTACGGTCATGTTAAACTCCTTTATATTCCGTTACAGGGTTGGTGGGCGTGCCATGCGCATGCTGTGGTTCTATATGTACGCTAAGTTCAACGCCCAGCTGCTGCATAGCCAGTTCGGCGTCGTCAGCTAATTGATGCGCCTGCTCTACTGTCCAGTGGCCGGGTACCTGCATATCTACCTGGGCAAACTGCAGGGTGGCTGCTGCGCGGGTGCGCAGGTTAATAAACTGCACTTTACCGCTGGCAAAATGCTCCAGCGCCTGTGCTATTTCACTGATGCGGCTGTCAGGCAGGGCTTTGTCCATCAGGCCGTTTGCCGCACGATACAAAATGCCACCACCTTCATGCAGAATATGCAGCGCAACGGCAATAGCCACAGCTGCATCTAACCAGTTGTGGCCGCTGAGCACAGCAAGGCCAACGCCGATAACCACACCGGCGGTGGTCCAGACATCAGTTAGCAGGTGCTTGCCATCGCCTTCCAGAGCAGGGGAGTTATACTGCTTACCGCCTTTTAGCAACAGCATGGCAATAGCCAGGTTAATCAGGCTGGCCAGCACCGTAAGCAAGGTGCCTATACCCAGCGTAGAAATAGGCTGCGGGTTAAACAGGCGTTCAATAGCTGTGGTAAGAATGACCAGTGCAGCCAGAAAAATCATGCCGCCTTCAAAGGCGGCCGATAAATATTCCGCTTTGCTGTGGCCATAAGGGTGGCTGTTGTCTGCCGGGCGGCGGGCCAGACTTACCATGGCCAGCGCAAAACCTGCGCCGGCAACGTTAACCAGAGATTCTACTGCGTCAGATAAAAAACCGACCGAGCCGGTAAGGTACCAGGCCAGTGACTTAAGTGCCATAGTGGCAAAGGCACCCACTAAAGACAGCAGCAGTAACTGGCGTGCGCCTAAGTTTAACATGGTGTAATTCACAATTTATCAGCGGCTTACTGCAGTGTAGAGCAGCCGCTGCCTGATGTCATCTGGTGTCATGCATTGTCAGGTGATGCCATATGATGTTATGCGTGGTGTTTGGGTAAAAGCAGCGATACCAATACGGTAGCCACCAGCATGGCAGACGAGATCCATAAACAGGCCGTTAAGCCTGCCAGCTGATATACCCAGCCGGATAACACCGTACCAATAAGGCGGCCCATGGCATTGGCCATATAGTAAAAGCCGACATCCAGTGACACGCCATCGCTTTTCGCCATGCTGACAATCATATAGCTGTGTAAGGAGGAATTAATGGCAAACACGGCGCCAAACAGCAGCAGACCACCAAGCAAAGCAGTTTCTGCCTGCCATTGTTGCTCAAGCGCTACCGCAATAGCGGCTGGTATGGCACACAAGAGCAGTGCCCATAGCGTTAAAGTGCGGCCATCAGGCAGGGTGGTTTTGCCGGTAAGCAAGGGGGCCATACTTTGCACCGCGCCATAGCCAATAACCCATAATGCCAGAAAGCTGCCCACTGCCCAGTGACTCCAGCCAAACTGGCTGGCCAGCGTTAACGGCAGCGCAATAACAAACCAGACATCGCGGGCGCCAAACAACAGCATACGTGCGGCTGACAGTAAATTAATTGCCCGGCTTTTTGACAACAGCTCAGTAAATTTGGGCTTGGTTTTACTTTTACCTAAATCGGCTTTTAAGCGCCATAAACTTAGCAACCACACTGCACTTAGTGTCAGCAACATAAGTAGTATCGCAGTGCTAAAACCATACAGGCTTAGCAGTAAACCGCCGATAAAAAAGCCCACACCTTTAAGCGCATTTTTTGAACCGGTAAGAATAGCTACCCATTTAAATAAGGTGCTTTGAGCATTGTCTGCCACCAGCAGTTTAATGCTGCTTTTGGCACTCATTTTATTTAAGTCTTTGGCGACGCCTGATAGTGCCTGCGCTGCCATTACCCAGGGCACAATTAAATATTGTGCCGGTAGCAGTAACATACCCAGTGCCAGTATTTGCAGCAACAGACCGATGTTCATGGTTTTATTCAGGCCGATGCGGGCACCCAGCCAGCCGCCAACCAGGTTGGTAATAACGCCAAAAATTTCATAAAACAAAAACAGCATGGCAATGGCCAGTCCACTGTAACCCAGGCTATAAAAATGCAGCACCACCAGCATGCGCAGCGCGCCATCGGTCAGGGTAAAAGCCCAGTAATTAGCTGTTACCAGCATATACTGGCGCAGCTGCGGGCTTAGTGTGCTTAGCATAGACTTGTTCCGGTTAGCATTGCTTAGTGTTTGTCCTGCAGGCCAACCAGTTTGGCCAGTTCAACCGTGCGGTTGGCGTAGCCCCATTCATTATCGTACCAGGCATAAATTTTTACCTGAGTGCCGTTAACCACCATAGTGGATAGTGCATCAATAATGCTTGAGCGCGGATCGGTTTTATAATCTACCGACACCAGAGGCCGGGTTTCATAACCGAGAATATCTTTTAACTCACCCTCTGAGGCGGCTTTTAGCAGGGCGTTGACTTCATCGCTTGTGGTGGCGCGCTCTACTTCAAAGACGCAGTCAGTTAACGAGGCATTAGCCAGCGGCACGCGCACCGCATGGCCATTTAAGCGGCCTTTAAGCTCAGGGAATATTTCGGTAATGGCGGTAGCCGAGCCGGTGGTGGTTGGGATTAAGCTGCTGCCACAGGCTCGGGCGCGGCGTAAGTCTTTATGTGGTGTATCCAGGATACTCTGGGTATTGGTTAAATCGTGAATGGTGGTAATGCTGCCATGCTTAATGCCCAGCTGTTCGTGTATTACTTTTACCACCGGTGCCAGGCAGTTAGTGGTGCAACTGGCGGCGGTAACAATGCGGTGCATGTCTTTATTATATAGCTGCTGGTTTACGCCCATTACCACGTTTAATACACCCGGCTCTTTTACCGGTGCGCTTACCACCACCCGTTTTACGCCCTGGGCTAAATACGCTTCAAGTACAGTTTTACTTTTCATCTTGCCAGACGCTTCAATAACTACATCACATTGTGACCAGTCGGTATCAGCAATGGCTTTGTTTTGGCTTACAGCAAGCGTTTTGCCGTTGATCAGGATGTTATCGCCTTCTGCCACGGCATTGTGGCGCCAGATGCCGTGCACTGAGTCAAAGTTCAGTAAGTGGGCAAAGGTGGCCGCATCGGCAGCCGGGTCATTAATTTGTACAAATTCCAGCTCGGGCCAGTCAAACGCCGCGCGCAATGCCAAACGCCCAATGCGGCCAAAGCCATTAATACCTACTTTAATTGTCATCTTGTTGATCCTGTTTGTTAACTATACTGCTAAGTCACTCAGTTACATAGCGCGACGCGTTGCGGTCTGTCGCCCATCTGGTTAAGTTTGCTAAGGTTATCAGCGATAAGGTCGCCGTTATTTTCTGCCGTAAGCTGCAGTACTGTTAATGCCCAGTCTGGCAGGTTATCGGCTAAGCGGTAAAACACCCACTGGCCGTGGCGGCGGTCTTGCAAAATAGCCGCTTTACGCAGCTGAGCCAGATGGCGGGAAATTTTCGGCTGGGTTTCAGTCAGTGCAGCAGTTAACTCACAGACGCACAGTTCTTGTTGCTGCTGGATCAGTAACAGGGTTTTTAACCGGGTATCATCGGCCAGTGCTTTATAAAAACTTAATGCATCGCCAAGCTGCTCTGGCCCAGAGCGGTATTTCTGGCTGAACAGTAAGAAGTATTTAATCCGCTCGCTTAGCTCGTTTAACACCACATCAAAGGCTTTAGTACCGGCTTTGGGTTTAGGATCGGCAAAATCCCAGGCCAGAATTTGTGCTGCTTTTACCTGAGTAACGCAGCTTTGCCGGGCTTTGTCACACAGCGTAATAGCGTAGTCGAAATACCGCTCACTGAGGCTGGCTAAATCTTTACTGCGCAGGTGTTCAGCTGACATATGCCGGCTGTTTAATACTTCAAATACCCTTGGGTCTACCGGTTCTGGCGCGGTACCGGCACTAAATACGTCAAACTGGTCTCCCGCCATATGCCGGAGCAGGGCTTCAGCAAGCTGCGAGCGGGCTGAGTTGCCGGTGCAGATAAAAATAACGGACTTTTTGCTCATGGTAATTACCCTTTATACATATGTGAAATATCATATATCTGTTATTTTGCATGTCAATGGCGATTATTAATATTCACATAACTGTCATCTGGCCGCTTTACACTGCCGCCAGTTTTAAGCCGGACGTTGGGAGCGGTTATGTTGTCGAAGCTGAAAATCTCCAGCAGGGTACTGATACTTGGTGTACTGCCGTTATTAATGTTGTTGCTGGTGTTAGCCGGTGCTTTTTGGTCGGCACAGCAAAAAGACAGGTTGTTTAATCAGCTGTATGATGATCATCTGGCGATTTTGTCTGATGTTATGGCGGTGCAGCAGATTTTACAGCAAACCGCATTGCAGGATATCCGTAAGTACCGTACCGGCTGGGCTTCAGCAGAAGCCACTGAACAAGTCATTAAACAACATATGGCGCAGGCGCAGCAGCACTGGCAGGGCTTTGTGCAAAGCAGGCCAATGCAGGATAACAGCGAATTTTATACCGAACTGGATCAGGCCTTTGCCAAAGCAGTTAAGCATTATGGCGAATGGATTAGTTATGCCGGCAGCGATGCGCTGCTGGTGCGTATTTTGAATGAGTCTACCGTTAACAGCGAAATCGAGCTTAGGATCACTGGCTTTACCCAACTGACCGAGGCGTTCATTCAGCAACAACTCAGTGCTGCAGTAACAGTGCGTGACAGAGCGCAGCATTTTACCGGGCAGTTGGTGCGGGCTTATTTATTGGGTGGCTTAGCGCTGGTATTGCTGGTTAGTGCACTGATTTGGGCGATACAGCGCTCTGTATGCCGGCCATTGCTGGCATTGCGTGACTTGCTGGTGCAGGTGGTTACCCGCTCTGATCTTAGCTTGCGGGCAAATGACAATGGCAACGACGAACTGGCACAAGCTGCCGGCGCACTAAATCAGATGATGCAGCATTTTGAGCAGCTGGTTGCCAAGCTGGGCCACAGTGCTGTGGCATTAAACCAGCAGGCAGGGCAGGTGTACGATATCAGTACTGAGGTAAACCAGAGTGCTGCCGTGCAGGCACGCCAGGCACAGCAACTGGCCGCCGCCGCAGAGCAGATGAGCAGCAGCGTGCAGCAGGTAGCGCAAAACGCCGGTGTTGCTGCACAGGCGGCAGTGAACGCAGAGCAGCTGTGCCAAAGTGGCCATACTGCTGCTGATAAAAGCGCCGCAGGTATCACAGCACTGGCTAAACAGTTACAGCATAGTGTTGAGGTGGTAAGTAGTTTGCAACAGGGCTCCGGCCAGATCTCAGGTGTGCTGGAGGTGATCGGTAAAATTTCTGAGCAAACCAATTTACTGGCGTTAAATGCCGCCATTGAAGCCGCCAGGGCAGGCGAGGCCGGACGCGGCTTTTCTGTGGTCGCTGACGAAGTGCGCACCTTGTCTGCCAATACCAAGCAGGCTACAGAGTCAATAAACGGCATGATTTCAAAGTTGCAGCAGCAAGCTTCTGACGCCGTACAGGTAATGCAGCAGGCGTATACACAGGCCAATACCAATGTGCAGCTGGCGCAGGACACTGGTAGCCGCTTTAATCAACTGGCCAGTGCGGTTGAGCATATCAGCAGTGCAAATGCTCAAATCCACACCGCCACAGCACAGCAGCAGGTGGTTTCAGAAAATATCGCCGCCACTATACATCAGCTAAACGATGAGGTTAGCCAGTTAAGCAATGAAGCCAGCCGCTCAGCCAGTGCCAGTGAGCAATTAACCCAACTGGCTGCCCAGCTAAATAACGACTGGCAGGTATTTGCCAATTAACTGACAAAGCTGCCGTATCACAGTACCCATTTCACCATAGCAAAGTAGCAACAGGCCACTGGTGTTGCTTTGTGCATTGCATGTACAAATAAAACGCTTTACACTTGCCGCGCAACCAAGGGGTGCAATAGCTGAGATGCCGCAAGGCGAACCCTTAGAACCTGATCCGGATTATACCGGCGGAGGGATGGTGCTAACTCCTCAAGCTGGTGTGATCTCTGTGTTGTTATGGAGATTCATACAAAAATGCGTTTTTTCCCATCGTTAATTACTGTTGCGGTATGCAGCAGTTTTGCTATTCAGATCAATGCAACTGAAACTGCCTCAGAGCCGGTTGATACGGCTATAGAGCGGATCCGTGTACAGGGTGATTTTCGCCAGCAGGCAGTACAACAGGTTGCCGGTAGTATCGTGCTGGTCAGTGAGCAGGATGTTAAGCGCACCTCAGCGCAACATCTGGATGACTTACTCAACCAGTTTGCCAATGTTAACTTTACCTCAGGTGCATCGCGTGGCCGCTATATTCAGATGCGCGGTATCGGCGAGCGTAGCGAATTTGTCGACACCATTAACCCATCAGTGGGCATACTGATTGACGGTATTGATTACTCGGGTTTAGGGATCAGTGGCATCAGTGATTTAGCCCAGTTGGAAGTATTTCGAGGCCCTGAAGCCAGCCGCTTTGGTGCCAATGCGCTGGCCGGTATGTTAAACCTGACTACCAAAGGCCCAACGGCGACGCCGGAGGGTAAGTTAAGCGCTACCCTGGCTAACTACAACAGCCGCCAACTGGCAGGCCAGTTTAGTAACAGCATTAATCAGCAACTGGGTTACAGTTTTTCACTGGAACAGCAAACCTCAGATGGTTTTATCGATAATGCCTATTTAAACCGCGACGATACCAACAATATCGATGAATTTACCGGCCGTTTTAAACTGCGTTATCAGCCATCAGATGCCCTGACACTGCAACTGGTTACGCACTTTACCGATCAGGATAACGGCTATGATGCGTTTTCGCTGGATCGCAACCGTACCACGCTGTCAGACGAGCCGGGGCAAGATAAGATCCGCAGCAAAGCGGTAGCGCTGCAGGCAGATTACCGTGGTTTGCCGTTTGCTACAGTGCTGGTGCAACTGAGTTATTTAACTGCCGACAGCGATTATGGTTTTGACGAAGACTGGAGTTATGTTGGTATTCACCCCGATGAATATGCCACTACCGATCGTTACTTGCGCAGCCGAGATCAACTTACGCTGGATTACCGGTTTATCTCCACGCCAGCGGGCAAGCTGGGTAACAGCGACTGGGTATTTGGCCTCTATGCCGCCAGTAAAAACTTCGATTTAACCCGGCAATTCTGGAACTGGGATTTATGGCAAGCCGACAGTTTTGTCAGTGAGCTCAGCCGTAGCAATGCCGCTGTGTATGGTGAGCTAAGCACGCCGCTAAGCAGTGGCTGGAGCCTGGTGTCGGGCCTGCGGCTGGAGCGTTATGACGATGACTACAGCGATATCAGCGGCAACAATATTAAAAACCACGACACTATGTGGGGTGCCAATCTAAGCCTGAATTATCAGGTTAATAGCCAGGCATTAATATACCTGCTGGCGTCACGCGGCTACAAAGCCGGCGGTGTAAACGGTGACGCACTGGCTAAAGCCGCCGATGACAGCTTAAGCGAGCTAAACAGCAAAGCCAGCTTTAAGCCAGAAACACTGTACAACGCTGAATTTGGTGTAAAGGGCAGTGCGCTGGACCAAAGCATAACCGCAAGGGTTGCGGCGTTTTATATGTGGCGTGACGATATGCAGGTAAAAGGCTGGCTTAATCCCGACAGCGGCCCGCAATTTGCCGGTTTTATTGATAATGCCGGTAGCGGCCGTAACTACGGTATTGAAATGGAAAACCGCCTGCAACTGCACCCGCAGTTTGCGCTGTTTTTATCTGCCAGCTGGCTTAAAACCAAGCTGGGTAATTATATTACGCTGGATGAAGAAAACTTCAGCGGCCGTGAGCAGGCTCAGGCGCCGCGCTTTCAATACAGTGTAGCCACTGACTGGTATATCACCGAAGCCCTTACCTTTAATGTCAGCCTGCAGGGCAAAGATGCCTTCTTTTACTCTGACGGCCACAATGCCCGCTCAAAACGTTACGAGCTGTTAGGCGCACGTTTAAGCTACCAGCTGACAAACTGGGAGCTGGCAGTATGGACCCGTAACGCGCTGGATCAGGATATTGGTGTACGTGGCTTCTACTTTGGCAACGACCCGCGTGACGGCTACGAGCCACATGTCTATGAGCAGTTTGCTGAACCGCGCCGCTTTGGCGTAACGGCCAGCTACCAGTTCTGAAGCGATTGATTATTTAAGGAGGGCATTATGCAATTATCTGTTGAAATCAGTAAGTATCCGTTAGCCGACGATTACATTACGCCGATAAAAGGTTTTATTGCCGAGCTGAATAAATACCCGGGCATAACCGTGCTGACCAACACCATGAGTACCCAGTTATTTGGTGATTATGATGCAGTGATGCAGGCACTGCAGGCCTGCATCAAATGGTCATTTGAGCAGTACGGCAAGGTGGTGTTTGTCGTTAAGTTTATTCACGGTGATTTACGGCCATGAACGAGCTGATCACACAGGCTATGGCGCAGTGGCAGTTGATGCACAGCCTTGAGCTGGCAGCAACGCTGCTGGCGCTGGCTTATGTGATTCTGGCATTAAAACAAAGCCTGTGGTGCTGGCCGGCAGCGCTGTTAAGTACCGTGCTGTTTACCCATGTTATGTGGCAGTCGGCACTGTTATCTGATGCCTTGCTACAGTTGTATTACGCTGCTATGGCGTTATATGGCTGGTGGCGCTGGCAGCAGTTACGTCAAAGTGCTGCGGACCAGCGCGGCCCGGTGTATGAGTGGCCCTGGCAGCGCCATGCGGTGTTAATTGGTATTACTGCCGCGGCCGGAGTGGTGCTGGGGGCCTTTATGGCAAATTATACTCAGGCCGATTTCGCCCATATTGATGCGCAAACCACAGTGTTCAGTGTAATGGCAACCTGGCTGGTAGCACGCAAACTGGTGTCAAACTGGTTGTATTGGGTGGTGATAGACGCCGTATCAATTTTCGTTTATGCACAAAAACATCTGTATTTCCTTACCGGCTTGTTTATGCTGTATACGGTTATCGCTATTGCAGGGTTCTTTATTTGGCGCAGTCATTATCAGCAGCAACCGGCAGTGAGATTGAGCATGTAACCCGCTTATGCCAGCGGCTGGAGTTTTTTGTTGATCAGCCGCCGTTGCAGGTGCGGGCTCTGTCTCATGGCGCCAGTAACCAAAGTTACTATGTAAAAACAGTGCAGGGCGAATACGTGTTGCGCTGTTATCCGGCAGAATCTACCGTATGCCGCCAGCAGGAGCTACGTTGTCAGCATGCCGCCGCTGCCAAAGGGCTGGCCGCTACGCCTCTGTGTTTAAATAACCACTATCAGGTGATGTTAAGCGAATATATCCGCGGCGCCGAGCCGTTCGATTATGCCCGCCATGGCGGTAGCGCTTTGCTATCTGTGTTGGCACAGTTTCATCAGTTACAGGTGCAAACTACCACCCTGGATTATGTAGCCTATTTACCACAACTACTGGCAGCGCTGCCAGCAGATTGCCAAATTAACAAAGCTGTGCTGGCTGAGGTGAAGCAGGCCGCACAGCTGCTTAGCAGCCTGGCGCCTGATTTAGTATTATGTCATCTGGATTTACATCAGGGGAATTTGCTTTGGGCCGCTGATGCATTGTGGTTACTTGATTTTGAGTACAGCCAGCAGGCCGACAGCAGCCTGGATTTAGCCGCCATAAGTTTGCATTTTAACTTAGATAAAACAGCCGAAGCGCAAATGCTGGCAGATTATGCCCGCTTACGGCAACATAGTGAGCTGGCAACATTGTTAGATAAAAAATTGTTAGATAAAAAGCTCCCTGCAGCTAAGCTGCTGTACAGCGGTTTTTGCTGGCTGTGGTATCTGGCGCTGCCAGATTGCCAGACACAGGCAAACTATTGGCAGCAGCAGGTACAAGCTTTAGCGGCTTTAAAGTTACAAACCACCTAAACGTTCAGCCAGCGTTTTATAGCGTTTTACATCCTCTTCATTAAACAAGGGCTTACCTTCGCTGTCTGTCTTAGCAGCAATCAGCAAATTTTCCCGTGCCAATCGCTCTACTCTTGTTGTTTGTACGCCAAGCAGATTTGCAACCTGCTCAACTGTCATTAGTGCCATAACCTGATCCTGTTAATTAGAAAACTTACAAGTAATAGCCTAAAATCAGACGTTTGTGAATAGCCAACAGCTAAAGCCTACATAGCTGAAGACTATGTAACACCCGGTTACACTTTTTTAAACCATCGCTAATAGAGTTGTTTACCGCTGCATGCTAATTTCAGCGGTTAACGGTACAACAGAGCAAAACCATGAAAACCACATTTTATTCATTATTATTTACTGCCCTGATTAACAGCGGCCTGACTCACGCTACCCAGCCTGCCGCACCGGTAGCAGTACAACAACCTTATACTGTTAAATCACCCAATGGCGACCGGCAAGACCCCTTTTACTGGCTGCGTGACGACAGCCGCACCTCGCCAACCGTGCTGGATTACCTGCAGCAGGAAAATGACTACTTTGCAGCCTATGCCAGCAAATATCAGCCGCTTACCAGCAAACTGACAGATGAAATTATCGGCCGTATTAAACAGGACGACAGCTCAGTACCTTACAACAGAGGTGATTACAGCTATTACCGTCGTTTTGAAACCGGCCAGGAATACCCGGTGTTTGCGCGTAAGTCGTTAAAAGACGGCACCGAACAGATTATGCTGGATGTGAACAAACTGGCGCAGGGGAAAAACTTTTATCAGGTAGCTAACTGGCAGGTAAGCCCGGACCAAAACCTGCTGGCCTACATGGAAGACACTAATGGCCGGCGTCAATACACCCTTAAAGTACGTGATTTACGCACCGGCCAGGATTTACCTGATCAGCTTACCGGCTTATCCGGCAGCCTGGCCTGGGCGCAGGATAACAAAACGCTGTACGTAATTAAAAACGACCCGGTAACCCTGCTTAGCACTAAGGTATTGCAACATACGCTGGGTAATGATCCTGCCAGTGCCCGCCAGGTATATGAAGAAAAAGACAACAGCTTTTACATGGGGGTGGGCAATACGCTGGACGACAAGTATGTGATGATTTACTCCAGCAGTACTGTGTCTGGCGAAATACGGGTACAGGATGCCAGCAAGCCCCAAAGCGAGTTTAAAGTTATCGCTCCGCGCCAGCGTGATTTTCAGTATACGGCCGAGCATCTTAATGGCCGCTGGATTATTAATACCGACTGGGATGCACCTAATTTCCGCTTAATGACAGTAGAAACCGCTAAGCTGGGTGATCGCAACAACTGGCAACCGCTGGTCGCGCATGATGAGAAAGTATTTATTGATGGCTTTGAAGCGTTTGACAATTATCTGGCTATCAGCGAGCGTAGCGATGGTTTGCGGCGTATTAAAGTAATGCCATGGAACACTCCCGATAAAGCCTTTTATGTCGCATCAGATGAAGCGGCCTACGTTGCCACCTTTGAAACCAACCCGGAGCAAAACACCGACTGGTTACGCTACACCTATACATCATTGACCACACCGCAAAGTGTGTATCAGCTGAATATGAAAACCGGTGAAAAACAGCTGCTAAAAGAAACCGAAGTACTGGGTGGGTTTGATAAAAACAACTATGCCACTGAGCGCGTATGGGCCACCGCCGCCGATGGCGTAAAAATACCGGTGTCTTTATTGTATAAAAAAGGCTTTAAAGCCGACGGCACTGCACCCTTGTACCAATATGCTTATGGCTCTTATGGCAGCTCGTCTGATCCGTCATTCCGCTCTACCGTATTTTCGTTGGTTGACCGGGGTTTTGTTTATGCTATTGCTCATATCCGTGGTGGCCAGGAAATGGGCCGCCACTGGTATGAAGATGGCAAACTGCTGAAAAAAATTAATACCTTTACCGATTACATCGCGGTAACCGATTATCTGGTAGCCAATAAATACGCCGCCAAAGATAAAGTATTTGGTATGGGCGGCAGTGCCGGTGGCTTGCTGATGGGCGCAGTAGCAAACATGGCGCCGGAAAAATACCGGGCACTGATAGCGCATGTGCCTTTTGTTGATGTGGTTACCACTATGCTGGATGAAAGCATTCCGCTTACCACCAACGAGTTTGACGAGTGGGGCAACCCAAAGCAAAAAGTTTATTACGATTATATGCTGTCTTATTCGCCCTATGATCAGCTAAGCAAGCAGGCTTACCCGGCACTGCTGGTCACCACCGGCTTGCATGATTCTCAGGTGCAGTATTTTGAACCGGCCAAATGGGTCGCTAAATTGCGCACGCTTAAAACCGACAACCAGCCATTATTGTTTAAAACCAACATGGAGGCCGGCCACGGCGGTAAATCTGGTCGCTTTTCACGCTTAGCCGAGTACGCGCAGGAGTATGCCTTTATTCTTAACCTGCTGGGACAAACCGAATAAGCTGCTACAACACCTTACCAAGCCGGGTTCTATAGCCCGGCTTTTTTCTGCCCGCATGTTTATTGTTTTGCTATTGTCGTTAAGTTATCCAAATAAGATCAATTATCATTTGCAAATGATTCTCAGTTAGATTAAAGTGCGGCTCGCAAGTTAATAAGAATTATTATCATTAAGGGGCCGTTATGTCGTTGCCACTTAACCGGGCTATTTTTGTTGCTGGGCTATTGTCTGCCAGCATTGCCGCGCCTTTTGTAGTACAAGCCCATGTGCCGTATTTACAGCCCAACAGTTTTGAGCCGATCCGCGGTGGTTGGGTAAGCCTGGATGCCGCCTTCGCCGACCGTTTTTTTATTCCCGAAGTAGCTTTTGATAACAGCCAGTTCAGTGTACTGACACCGGCTGGCACGTCAGTTAAACCGGCTCTGGTGCAGTACAGCCATACCCGCACCACGGCAGAGCACCGGTTAACCGACGACGGCACTTACCGCTTTAGCACCGGCCTGCGTTACGGCGCGGTATTTCATACTTACGAGCAAGATGGTGAACGGAAAAACAGCCGTGATGAAAACTTCACATTACCGGCCGGGGCTAAATCTATTGCGCATTTTCAGGCGGTAACCCGGGCTGAAACCTATGTCAGCAAAGGCGCCCCAAGCCATAACGCATTAAAACCCGGTGGCGAGGCACTGGAGCTGGAGTTTCTCAGCCACCCTAATGATCTTTATACCGACAGCACCCTACGGGCCCGCGTACTGTTTAACGGCAAGCCGCTGGCACAACAGACGGTAAATGCGTACTTCGTGGAAGCCGGTGCCAATGACGAAAAAATCACGCAGCAACTGACAACTGATGCCGCCGGTATTATCAGCTTTAAACCCGAAAAAGCCGGTACTTATTTATTGCTAAGCCGCTATCGCGCTGATGCTCCGGCCAGCGCCAAAGTGCCGCAATACAGTTACAGCTACAGTGTTGTGCTGGAAGTTACCCAATAGCGCCCACCCGTTACAGCAGGAGTTTTACCGATGAACAAACAACATTTATATACCACCTTATTTCTGGCGCTAAGCAGTGCCTACCTGAGTGCCTGCAGCAATACGATGGCCTCCGATTTGCCGCGTTTAAACGAGGCGCAGCAAAAACAACTGGCTAGCGAGCGTGCCGGCCACTTGCGCCAGACTCATGTGCGCTTTAATGCGCTGGATAAAGACGAAGATGGCTATATCAGCCGCGCTGAATTTAACCGCTCCGGCGATTTAGCTTTTGAGCGGATGGATACCAATAAAGACGGCGTGTTATCTGCTGCCGATCCTAAACCGGAGCCGCGTGGCGAAGACACGCGATCAGAGCAAACGCGTGCAGAGCAAAGCCGCCAACAGCAAGCACAGCGCACTGAACAGCCCCGGCGCGAGCGCCTGTTAAAAATGCCAACCACCCATTCTGTTGAAGGCATGCTGGCGATGTACGACAGCAACAAAGATGGCGTAATCAGCCGCGAAGAATATGCCAAAGGCCGTGCTGCACAGTTTGCGGCTACCGATGCCAATGGCGATGGCCAGCTGAGTTACGACGAATACGTTGCAGAATTTGCCGCCCGGCTGGACAAACAAATAAGCCAGACCGGCAAAAAAGCAGACTAAGCCGCATTCAGGAGAACAGTAACATGGTTATGCAGTACACTTTATTAGCGCTGGCAGTAACGGGCGCCTTTACCGGCCAGGCACTGGCGGATAACACTGCGCCAGAGCTGGATACCGTATCGGTAACCGCACAGGCCCCGGCACAAACTCAGGCTAACAGCAAACAAACCGAGCAACTCAGCGCACAGCAGCTGCAACAGCAACAAGCGCAAAATATTGCTGATGCGGTGCGCTTTGTGCCTGGTGTTACCACTACCGACATGGGGCGTTTTGGTAGTAATGGCTTTAATATCCGTGGTTTAGATGGCGACAGGGTAGCCATTACTGTAGATGGTTTGTCGCTGGGTGAAACGCTGGACCCGCCCACTTTTGTTGCTTATGAGTTTTTCCGCTCCGCCAGAGGCGGAGTCGATATCGACGCACTAAAGCAAATTGAAATTGTAAAAGGGGCTGATGCTATCGCCGCCGGCAGCGGCGCTTTAGGTGGGGCGGTATTGTTTGTTACCAAAGATCCGGCCGACTATTTAACTGCAGAAGGTGATGACAGCCATATTGGCTTGTCTGCCGGTTTTAGCGGCTCAAATGACGAAACCTCATTCAGCGGCACTGTGGCTAATCGCAGCGGCAAGCTGGAATCTTTATTGGTGTATACCCGCCGTGATGGTAGTGAAACTGAAACTGCCCGCTCTGGTGAAAATATCAGCGGTGCCGGGCGCATTATTGCCGATCCGCTGGATTACAGTAGCAATAATATTCTGGCCAAATTGCAATATCAGCTAACGGATAGCCAGCGCCTGGGCTGGACCGGCGAATACTTTAAACAAAAAAGCGAGCTGGACAACCAATCCAGGCTGGACAGCACTTATTTATCCCGCTTTGGTGACGATGAAATTGAACGCAAACGCTTTGGCCTGCAATATGAGTGGCTGGCCGCTCAGGCCTTTGCCGACAGCGTAAATGCCACGCTGGATTATCAGTCAAATTACACTCATGGTTTAACCACCATGCTCACCACAGGCTGCAGTGGTGCAGTAAATGGTGAAGTATCGCCTTGCCTGCGCAGTGAAGATCGTGATTTTAAGCAGCAACAACTGAAACTGGCTGTGGCACTGGATAAGGAACTGTTTAGCAATACTGTGCACCAGCAGTGGCTGTATGGTGGTTCAGCTGAGCGGCGCAAGGTGGAATATTCTGCTGTTGACCGCCGTTATATCGGCCAGACAGATGAGCTGGCCAGCCCACCGGTAATTGATCCGGATCAGGTGCCCAAAACCGATGTTACCGCACTTAGCCTGTATGCCCGTGATGTGATCAAGTTTGATCCACGCTGGACTTTACGTATCGGCGGCCGCTTTGATTCGCTAAAGTACAGCCCTGAGTTAGATGAGCAGTTTAGTGATGACAGCCAAACCGTAGGCGACGTCGATTTCACCGCTTTTACCTGGCAAACTAACCTGACCTACCAGATAACCCCGGCGCATCAGGTATGGGTTCAGGCCGGGCGTGGTTTTAGGGCGCCAACCGTAGCAGAAATGTATTCCCCCACCTCGCTGATCAGCCGTACTGAACAAGCAACGGGTGTTATTGTAGACGACTTATGGAGCAGTATCGCTAACCCGGATTTAAAGGCCGAGCGTAGCCTGAATCTGGAAACCGGTTACCGTTATCAAACCGACAATCTGTTACTTGGCGTATCGCTGTTTAAAGATCAGTACAGCGATATGATTGACACTGTTACCCGGATACAAAACCCCGATGTGGTGTACGAAACCTGTAGCCGTGGTGTTTGCACAGAATCGCAGGGTAACCAGTACAACACCATTGATAATATTGGCGAAACAGATGTAAAAGGTGTGGAGTTGGAAGCCGCCTGGCGCATTAGCCGCGCTTTTAGCTCACGTTTGGCTTATTCGTATAACGAGGGTGAGAAAGAAAACGGTGACCCGCTACGCAGCATTAACCCGGCTTCAGCAGTGCTGGGCTTTCGCTACGACGGAGCTAACTGGAATGTTACTGCGAACCTAACCCACAGTGCGGCTAAAAAAGCCAAAGACGCCTATGACTCAACAGAAAGCTCTTTTGAAGCAAAGCCTTACCTGACCGACAGCTACACCGTGGTTGATCTGATGGCGACACTGGACCTGACACCAAACTGGCAGCTGAGAGCCGGCATTTATAACCTGTTCGACGAAGAATACTACCAATGGCAAAGGGTGCGTTTTGTTACCAACTGGGTAGGCAGTGGCGCACGAGGTGGTGTTCTGGCTGACGGTACCGGCCTGCAGCGTTACAGCGAACCTGGCCGTTATGCCAAACTGGCCATTAGTTATAGTTTCTGATGTTTTCTCCCGCCGCTATGCAACCGCTGGCGCAAAGCCTTCCCCCTGCTGTTAAAGCAGGGGGCTTTTTGTTTACGCTGGTTGCCGTATTTAGTGCGCATTTATTACCACTGGCCTGGTATCTGGCAGCACAGCAAAACAGTGTAACAGTAAAGCCGCCGGTATTAACCGGGGTATTGCTATCACAGCCGGCATCGCAGCAAACTGCCGGGCCACCACCAGAGCAAAAGCCTGTGGCTACAGCAGAAACGCAACCGGTAGTAAAACAAGAAATTAAGCCTGCAGTTAAACCGGCAGCTAAGCGTGAGCTAAAGCAAACTCAGGCAGATAAAAAGCCAGCTAAAGCGGCAGAACAGGCACCGCTAACAAAAGCCGCCGAAATAAAAGCCATAGCACAGCCGGTTACTGAGCCAGCTAACCCATCCGCAAAGCAAGACCACGCTGCTAAAGCCGTGCCGGTTTCTGCACCGGTGTTAAATGCTACAGCGCACTACAACGCGCCGCCGGTATACCCGCAGTTATCGCGCAAACTGCGTGAGCAGGGCACAGTGGTGCTGGAACTTACCGTGCTGGTTAACGGCACCGTAGCCGATGTTATCGTGCTGCAAAGCAGCGGCTACCCAAGATTAGATCAGGCTGCGCTCAGCGCCGTGCAGCACTGGCGTTATCAGGCGGCGCGCCGTGGCGAAACCGCCATAGATTACCGCTACCGCCAGCGGGTAGCATTTTCCTTAACCGAAGGAGTTAACTGATGACACAACTAACAGACAACCCTTATGGTTTAGCTGCGCTTTGGGCGCAGGGCGACTGGGTAATAAAAGGCGTGGCGTTGTTGCTGCTGCTAATGTCGGTTGCCAGTTGGAGCGTGATTATCTGGCGCAGCCTGATGCTGTGGCGCCTGCGCCCGGCCAATACTGCCTCGCGTGATTTCTGGCATGCGCAAAGCTTTGCCCAGGGCCTGCAGTTACTACAACCGCACAACAGTGCCAGCCCATACCGTATGCTGGCCGAAGAAGGCCAGGCGGCGGTTGATCATCACAGCCTGCACAAAGCCGATTTACACGGCCAGCTAAGTTTAAACGACTGGCTAAGCGCCTGTTTGCGCAATGCTATTGACGACAACGTCCAGCAACTACAGCGTGGCCTGCCGGTGCTGGCATCGGTAGGCTCAACCGCACCCTTTATTGGCTTGTTTGGCACAGTATGGGGCATTTACCATGCGCTGGTTAGCATAGGGGTATCCGGCCAGGCCGGTATTGATAAAGTAGCCGGCCCGGTAGGTGAGGCATTAATTATGACTGCCGTTGGTCTGGCGGTGGCCATACCGGCAGTGCTGGGCTACAACGCACTGCAACGGGCCAATAAAGGTGTGATTACCCGGCTTAACCGTTTTGCCCATCAACTACATGCGTATTTTCTTACCGGCGCGGCGCCTAAAGCCAGTGTCAGTGTGTTAACCACTAAACAGGCCAGTAACGGGGAGAGTGCATAAATGGCTTTCGCCGCAGACTCACAGGATGATGAAATCATCAGCGAAATTAATATGACACCCCTGGTGGATGTGATGCTGGTACTGCTGATTATTTTTATGATCACCATGCCGGTGCTTACTCAGACTGTACTGGTAGAGTTGCCTCAGGCCAGTGCAACACCCGCTACCACACAGCCCGACAGCATTGCCATCAGTATACTGCGCGACGGCAGCGTGCAGTGGAATAGCGAAGCGGTAACGGCAGAGCAACTGCAACATAAGCTGGCACAAATAGCGCAGTTACCCCAGCAACCACCGCTGCAGCTAATGGCCGATAAAGCCGTGGAGTACCGGCATGTGCTTAACGTAATGGCGTTGGCACAGCAGTTGAGCATTACGCAGTTGGGTTTTGTTACTGAGCCGATACATTAACTCTGGCGCTATATTCCTTAACTACAACTTTTGTCGCGATATTATCGGGTCGGTTTTAGTGCTAGCCTGCTGCAAATCCTGCTGTTTTATAGGTTGTACTATGCCCTACACCCGCGTTGTGCTGTTAACCCTGCTGGCGCTTATCGCCTTTGCCGGTAACTCGCTGCTGTGCCGTGCGGCACTGGCGCATACCCAGATAGATGCTGCCAGTTTTACCGCTATAAGGCTGGTATCCGGTGCTGTGGTGTTATGGGCTTTGGTAGCATTGCGCCGGGCTGAACACAGCGGCCGTGGTAACTGGCTATCAGCGCTGGCGCTGTTTGTTTATGCTGCCGGGTTTTCGTTTGCTTATATTCAGCTGAACACCGGTATAGGCGCACTGATCCTGTTCGGAGCAGTGCAAACCAGCATGATAGCTTGCGGCCTGTGGCGCGGTGAACGCTTTAGTTTGTTGCAGTGGCTGGGTTTGCTGCTGGCTTGCTCGGGGCTTATTGGTTTGTTACTGCCGGGGCTGTCGGCACCGCCGCTGTCAGGGGCTTTGCTGATGTTAGCTGCCGGTGTGGCCTGGGGCGTGTACTCGCTGCGTGGCAAAGGTGCAGGCGATCCGCTTGCGGTAACCAGCGGTAACTTTATCCGCGCCGTGCCGATGGCGCTGCTGCTAAGTGTGTTGTTAATAAAGCAGGCGTCGTTAGACAGTGCCGGGGTAGGGTATGCGCTGCTATCCGGGGTTTTAACCTCTGGTATTGGTTATGCCATCTGGTATACCGCTTTACCGTTACTAAAAGCTACAACTGCTGCCACGGCGCAGTTAAGTGTACCGCTGCTGGCAGCACTGGGTGGTGTATTGCTATTGCAGGAGCCGCTAACACTGCGTTTGTTGCTGGCTTCGCTGGCTATTTTGGGCGGTATTGCATTGGTGGTGTTAGCTGCAAACCGTACTAAGTTATCGCGTTAGCTTTAAAGCAAAATCCCCGCCGGAGCAGGGATTTGTCTGACAGTGTTTTGCTGCCGTATCAGTATTTGGCGGCTACACCTTCGGCCGGCAAAGCACCCAGGATAAACTCACGCAGGTCGTCGTTCGACTTTTTCAAATCTTCATAACGCAGATACATCATATGGCCGCTGCGGTAGCCTTTAAAACTCAGGCGATGTTTCATTTTACCGCTTGGGTCCAGCTGCCACATATTGTACTTGCCATCAAAATAGTTAGTGGCGCCGTCAAAGTAGCCAGACTGCGTCATGACTTTAAGATAGGGGTTCTGTGCCATGGCCTGGCGCAGGTTTTCACCGGTGTTGTCGTCAGATCTGTCCCACGGGTGTACCGGGCCGAACATATTGTATTTAATGTCGGTTTTGTATTTCAGATCGTTGCGCAGGTAGTGGTTAATGGCCGGGGTAAACGAGTGCAGCCAGGATGTTAGCTCGGCGTTGTAGTCCGGTTTGTCACCGGCGTCGCGTTTATCAATGCCTAAATAGCGTGAATCCAGCCGGCCGACGGTTTGGCCGCGATCGCGCAGCAGCTCTTTCCAGAAATAGCTGGTAGGAATATCCAGGTTATTTTGCAGCACCGCCTGCAGTGATAAACCCGAATAGCTGGCTACCTGCTGGGCTATGCGTTGTTTTTCGTCGTTACTTATAGCATTACCTTTAGCCAGTGCCGGCAGGTATTGGTTTAGCGTAAAGTCTTCTACTTCCGGCAAAATGTCGTATAAATCTTTTTGCTGCAGGTCGCTGTTAAGCTTTTTGTGGTACCAGGCAGTGGCCGCGAAGTACGGCAGGCGGTTGGCGGCTTTAACCGGGCCGGCACGCTCTATGCCTAAGTCGGTAGGTGATACCAGTACCACACCGTTTAAATACATCCACTGCTGGTTTTGCAGTGCCAGCGCCAGGCCTGATACCCGGGTAGTGCCGTAACTTTCGCCAATTAAAAACTTTGGTGATTGCCAGCGCTCAGTGCGGGTAACAAAAGTATTAATCCACTCGGCCAGGTACTTCACGTCGGCATTAACACCAAAGAACATTTTTTGTTGCTGATCTTTTGATGGCATTTTACCGTCTTTACCCGGTAATACGCGTGAGTAACCGGTATTTACCGGGTTAACAAATACAATGTCGGCAACATCAAGTACAGAATACGGGTTGGTTTTTACGCCATACGGCTGCACCGGGTAACCTTCTTCATCAATAATCAGTGCTTTAGGGCCGGTATAGGCAATGTGCATCCATACTGAGGCAGAGCCGGGGCCGCCGTTAAATGATATTAACAGCGGTCGCTTGCTGCGATCTTTAATATCGCTGCGCTGATAATAAGTATAAAACAAGGTGGCGGTAGGTACGCCGTCTTCATCCCACACCGGCTGGGTGCCGGTAGTAGCGGTATAGCTAAAGCGTTTGCCGTTAACTTCGGTTTTATGTTCTGTGGTTACACTGTTGTCAATTTCAATCTGGCGCTCAGTTGCCAGCACCACAGTGCTGCATAGCAGCAGTAACAGCGCAATAGGTTGGAACAGTTTCATCGGACCCCCGGATTATTATTATAGGTAAGTAATACCACTCTCTGTTTACCGTAAAATGCCCGACAATTCAAAAGGCTTGAGACAAGCACCCTGAAATCCGGCTTAAGCTTTAATGTGCTAATTAAACGTTAAGCTAAACGAGTTAATAATACGAATGGTTATCAGTATTATGTTATTGATTATAAACATAATTTTGCGTAAAGAGGTATTTTGGTCTACACTGTGCAACAATTCTTGCCGCGACAGAAAAGGTACATTACATGAAAGGTAATCCGCAGGTGCTGTCTAAGCTGAATGAAGTGCTGACAGCTGAATTAACGTCGATTAATCAGTACTTTCTGCATGCCCGCATCTATAAAAACTGGGGCTTAAAAGCACTTAACGATGTGTGCTACAAAAAGTCGATTAAAGACATGAAGCAGGCCGACGAACTGATTGAGCGTATTTTAATGCTTGAAGGCCTGCCCAATTTACAGGCGCTGGGTAAATTACGCATTGGTGAAGACACACCGGAAATGCTGCAGTGCGATATGGAATTTCAGGTAGAGCAACTGCCGTTGCTGCGTGCCACTATTGCATTATGTGAAACCGAGCAGGACTACGTTAGCCGCGATATTCTGACCGAAATTCTGGAATATGAAGAAGAACATCTGGACTGGCTGGAAACCCAGCAGCACCAAATCAGCACTATGGGGCTGGCAAATTATCTGCAGGCTCAGCTGGGAGGCGAGTAAATGAAAGGCAACCGCAAAATTATTGACGCGCTAAACGTGCTACTGGCCAACGAGCTGGCAGCGATGGATCAGTACTTTATTCACTCGCGCATGTACCACGACTGGGGCCTGCACAAGTTATTTGAACGTATCGATCATGAATTTGATGACGAAAAAGGCCATGCCTCCAAGCTGATTGAACGCATTATCTTCTTAGAAGGTGTGCCGGATATGAGCAAACGTGACGCCATTCACGTTGGCCAGGATGTGCCTGCCATGTTGCAAAACGATTTAAACGTAGAATTCACCGTGCAAAAGTTGTTAAAGCAAACCATGGCGCTGTGTGAGCAAGAGCAGGACTACGTTACCCGTGCTATGTTGCAACAGTTGCTGGACGATACCGAGGTAGACCACGCCCACTGGCTGGAGCAGCAACTTAACCTGATTAAACTGCTTGGCCTGCCCAACTATTTGCAGTCACAGATGTAATAGCAGCGCTTATGAGCATGCAAAACAGTATTTTAGTTTTGCATGCAGTGCTGCCAGTTCAGCCTGACCTTGTGGCTGGCGCCGGTATAGCCGGGTTAGCGCAATCAGCGGCATATACAGCATATCCATACAGGCCTGGCGCTGCATTGCTGTGTGTAGCTGGCTCACAGCGCCTTCGGCTAGTGTAAACAGCGCATAGCGCAAACACCATTCCTGCAACACACTGCTGTTTTGCTGTTCCAGCATAGTGGCCAACTGACAGCAGCGGCAGCTGTAATCAGATACCAGCCGGTGATAGTCGTCCGGCATGATCTTTCCTGCTTTTAGCTGCCGGCTCAGGCGGCTGAAATCCTGCCACAATGAACTTTGTATCAGCATAATATGCTCCTTAATGCAGTGTGGCAGAGGCCGGCTGCGTTGCGGTTTGTGTAACGGGTGCTAACTGCGAAAAACGGCACAGTTCGCGGCGCAGGCTGCAGCTTTCCCGCAGTAGCGCAACGTTAGCCGGGTGGGTGTCGGGCAACTGTGCCTGCAATTGCAGCACTTGCTGCAAAGCACGGTTTAATGTGGCCAGACAGCGGCGCCAGCGTTGTTGTCTGGCATAGGTTTCGGCCAGATTCTGCACACTGATCGACAGGCAAATAATTAACAATGCAGTGCCATCGGGTGCACCGGGTATAAAATTGTCAGCCGATCTGGCTTCGTACTCCGGCCAGGCTTGTGTTAGCAACACTGCAGCCTGCTGGTATAAATCGGCCGCCAGTACATAGTGGTCATGTGCAAACGCACTGTTGGCCTGGCGGATAATGTGTTTCCAGTGTTCTATCGTATCCATATCACTCACCTTGTCGGGAACCTGACTGAAAATATGGCTTGTTTTTCGATTAAATGCAAATGATAATGGTTATCATTAATTGGAGGGCGATATGAACTTTACATTACCGGAACTACCATACAGCTACAACGCACTGGAACCGCATCTGGATGCACTGACGATGGAAATACACCACAGCCGGCACCATCAAACTTATGTTAATGGTTTAAATGCAGCACTTGAAGGCAGCGCCTATACTGACTGGCCATTGCAGCGTTTACTCAGTGAAATATCTGCCTTGCCACAACCGTTACAGCTGGCGGTACGTAACCACGGTGGTGGCCATGCTAACCACAGTTTGTTCTGGCAGATTATGTCACCACAAGGCGGTGGCGAACCTGGCGGCGAACTGGCTGAAGCCATAACACAGTACTTTGGCAGCTTTGCCCTGTTTAAGCAGCAATTTATTCAGGCCGCGCTAAGCCGGTTTGGCAGTGGCTGGGCGTGGCTGGTAAAAGACAAGCAGGGCAAATTGCAGGTAAGCAGCAGTGCGAACCAGGACAGCCCGTTAATGGAAGGGTTAACGCCAATACTGGGGCTGGATGTGTGGGAACATGCATACTACCTGCAGTACCAGAATAAGCGGCCGGAATATGTGGCAGCGTTTTTTAATGTAATAAACTGGCCCTGTGTGGCGGGGTTATATCAGGAGAAGCAATGAAGCTAATGTTGTTGCAATGGCCCGCGCTGGGCCTGCGTAAACTGGCAGGTCTGCTGATAGTACTGGCCGGTGCAGGCTATGGTTTGCAGCAACTGGTGTTATTACTGCAACAGCAAGCTAATGTGCGCTATGCCTTTTATGCCGGTATGGTGGCCGCTACCGCAACGGCAGCCGGTGCGATACCGGCGCTGTTTATGCGCCGGTTGCCGCAAAAGTTGCTTGATGTAATGCTGGGCTTTGGTGCCGGCGTTATGCTGGCAGCTTGTATGTTTTCGCTGATCGTACCGGCGCTGGCTTTATTAGCCAACAGTGGTGCCTCTGCGTGGTACAGCTCTGGCAGTGTGGCGCTGGCTATTTTGCTTGGCGGTGTTTTTATGCTACTGCTGGAGCGGCTGGTACCCCATGAACACTTTATTAAAGATGAAGACCGGCAACGTGGCCAAACCCTGCGCCGCAGCTGGTTATTTGTGTTTGCCATAGCGCTGCATAATATTCCTGAAGGGCTGGCCATTGGCGCCTCTTTTGCCAGTGGCGATGTTGCAGCAGCAAGCGCACTGGCTACCGGTATCTCGGTGCAGGACATTCCCGAAGGGCTGGTAGTGGCAATGGCATTGCTGGCCGTAGGGTACGGCCGCGCACTGGCAGTGGGTATTGCGATATTATCTGGCTTAACCGAACCGGTTATGGCTATTGTTGGCGCGGCGGTGTTGGGCGAATCCAGCCTGTTGTTACCCTGGGGCCTGGCAGTAGCGGCTGGCGCTATGTTATTTGTGATCAGCCATGAAATGATCCCTGAATCGCACCGGCAGGGCCACGAAATGGCTGCCACCAACGGCTTAATGCTGGGCTTTGTCTTGATGATGTTATTGGATACTGCACTTAGCTGATAGTCTTACCCAGCAACAGTCTTATCCAACAAGTGTGCCGACACAATTTATTACAATCCAGAGGTGGTTAGCGCTGGTAGTGGCCAGTCGTTTTCATTACATTGAGCTTCACAAAAAGTAACAAGTTGTCTAATCGTGGTGGTTCAATGAAAAAAATATTTGTTATCAGTGCAGTTGCGCTGGCTGTATTAACCGGTTGTGCCGGTGAGCGCAGTTTATCTGCTGATACGCGTGCTGCACAGCAACAGGTGCAGGGCCAGGTAGTGGTAAGCCCGAACGACAGCCGTGCTTATAAAACTCTGGTACTGCCAAATAAACTGGAAGTGCTGCTGGTGTCAGACCCTACAGCAGAAAAATCGGCCGCGGCGTTAAGTGTAGGCGTAGGGTTACTGCAAGATCCCATGAGCCAGCAGGGTATGGCGCATTATTTAGAGCATATGCTGTTTTTAGGCACCGAGCGTTACCCTGATACCAAAGGCTACAGCGAATTTATGACAGCCAACGGCGGCGCGCAAAACGCTTACACCTGGCTTGATATTACCAACTACATGTTTAAGGTAAATAACAACGCTTACGACGAAGCGCTGGATCGTTTCTCCGATTTTTTTAAAGCCCCCAAGTTATACCCCGAATACGCCGATAAAGAGAAAAATGCCGTTAATGCAGAGTGGTCAATGCGCCGCGAAATGGACTACTTCGGCCAGTACAATTTGTCACGCGGCATGATGGGTAACCACCCGGCAAACCGGTTTTTAATTGGTAACCTGGAAACCCTGGGCGATAAAGACGGCAGTAAACTGCACCCTGAAACCCTGGCGTTTTATAACCGCTATTACTCGGCCAATATTATGAAAGTGGCCCTGCTGAGCAATTTACCGCTAAGCGAAATGGAGCTACTGGCCAGCAAACACTTTAGCAGTATTGTGAATAAGAACATTGAAAAACCCGCCGTAACCGCAGAGCTGGATTTTAGCCAGTTAGGTGGCAAGCGTATTCATTATGTGCCGAATCAGGACGTAAAGCAGCTGCGGCTGGATTTTACCATCAGCAATAACAGCGAGCAGTTTGCCGTTAAACCCAATGAATTTATCAGTTACCTGCTGGGCTCAGAAATGCCCGGCACTCCGGCTGAGCAACTCAAAGCCATGGGGCTTATTTCTAAGCTGAACGCCAGTGCCACACCCGACTTATACGGCAATTACGGCTCACTAAGCATAGACGTAGAGCTAACCGACGCCGGTATGCAAAACCGTGAAGGTATAGTAGCCACTATTATGCAGTACATTGAGCTGGTGAAGCAGCAGGGCGTAGACAGCAAATACTTCAGCGAAATTCAAACCAGCCTGAACAACCAGTTCCGCTTTCTGGAAAAAGGTGACGAATTTGGCTATGTGTCTGACCTGGCCGGTGCCATGCAAAAAGTACCGGCTCGCAACGCGGTAAATGCGCCGTTTTATTACCAGCGTTTTGATGCCAAAGCCATTAAAGATGTGCTGGCGCAGTTAACGCCAGAGCGCCTGCGCGTATGGTATATCAGCAAGCAAGAGCCGCACGATAGCAGCCTGCATTTTTACGACGGCAAATATAAAATTACTGATATCAGCAGTGAAGAACAGCAAAGCTGGCAACAAAGCCCGCAGCTGGCTCTGAACTTACCGGCAGTAAACCGGCTGTTACCGGAAAACTTTGAGCTGGTAGCGCCGGTACAGCAAGCCAAACCGGAAATTGTGCTGCAGCAAAACGGTATTACCGCCTGGTTGTACCCCAGCCAGCAGTTTGCCAGCCAGCCGCGTGGCGTGCTGGAAATTTTTATCAATACACCGGCACCACAGCAGGATATTAAAGCCAGAGTAGCCCTGGCACTGTGGCGCGACATTTTCAGCCTGCAACAAAGCGTGCTGGCAACAGAAGCCGATATTGCCGGTATGCAGCTGCGGTTAACCGCCGGTAGCGGTATGGCGCTGACGGTAGCCGGTTTTACTGACAAACAGCCTGAGTTGTTGCAGCAGGCCCTGGCCGGTTTAGTGGTTAGCACTGACGAGCAAAGCTTTGCTCAGGCGAAAGACCGCTATATCCGCGGTTTGCAAAACCAGGGCAAGCAATTCCCGTTTTATCAGGCATTTAATGGCTACAACACCCTGGTGCGCAATGGTAACTATGAGCCAGAGCAGCTAATTACTGCTGCCAACAGTTTAACCATTGCACAGCTGCAAAGCTTTATCGCCGACACGCTGGCGAATAATCAGCTGCGGGTATTCGCCTTTGGTAACTACGACAAAGCCGCCATAACCCAGGTAGTGGCTACCGTGCAACAGGCGCTGCCGGCGCAGCGTAACGAGCAGCCATACAGCCGCACAGCTTACTGGCAACCGGCCGCAGGTGAAAAACTGGTACTGCAAAAAGATATCGACGTTGCCGATGTTGGCCTGGTAGATGTGCATATACACCCTGAAGCTTCATATACCCAACTGGCGCGGGCAACGGTGCTTAACAGCCATTTTAGTAATGTGGCTTTTGATAAACTGCGTACCGAAGAGCAACTGGCCTATGCCGTGGGTGGCACCGCCATGCAAATAGAAAACTACACCGGTTTTGCCATGTATATTCAAACACCGGTAAAAGGTGTAGCCGATATGCAGGCCCGCTTTGACAGCTTTAAGCAGCAATATGCCACCGAGCTGGATAAGTTAACTGAAGATAGCTTTGCCCAGCTTAAAGCCAGTACACTGATCACGCTAAAAGAGCCGGCGAAAAACCTGCAGGAAGAAGTAGGGCCGTTAATTACCGACTGGTACCGCGAGAAATTTAGCTTCGACAGCAAACAGCAGTTAATTGCCGCCGTAGAGCAGGTAACACTGGAGCAGGTAAAAGCCTTTTACCGCGAAACCATGCTAAATGACAACGCAGCACGGATTTCGGTACAAATGCGCGGCACTAAGTTCCGCGACCAGCCATTTGCCGATTTACCCGGCCAAACAAGGGTAACTGACGTGGCTGCCTTTCATCAACAAATGAAAAAACAATAAGCTTTACAGTAAACAGAAAAACGCAGCTTCGGCTGCGTTTTTTGTTTATATGGCAAAACGGTACTTTTTAGACAACAACGAGGTTGAACACAGCTTTTTTCATTGTTTTAACTAAACTAGGTAGGGTGTGCCTGTGTCATGTCCGGTACAACACAAAGCGTTGCCAGTTGTTTTAACTAATTCCGCCGTGGAGATCGTCCAAATGTTTTTTAATAAAAATAAAGAAAAGCAAGATGTTATCAGCGCAGCGGTAAAAGCTTTAGAAGCACAGGCTCACAGTATTTCAAACTCATGTGCCGTTATTTATTTTTCACCGGCTGGTGACATACTTAAAGCCAGCCCGCTGTTTCTCAATTGTATTGGTTACAGCATGGAAGAAATCCAGGGGCGGCATCACAAAACGTTATGCCCGAAAGAGCTGACTGAATCGGCCGACTACCGGCAGTTTTGGGCCGATCTGGCAAAAGGCCAGCCCAAACGGGGCCTGTTCAGACGAAAGCATAAAAATGGCAGCGATATCTGGCTTGAGGCAACGTATATTCCTACCATTGAAAGTGGGCAGGTTGTTCAGGTGATGAAAATTGCCAATGATGTTACAAAAGTGCATGAGCAATTTGTTAGTAATTCGGCTTTTATCAATGCGGTAGAGCGCTCCAATGCGGTAATAGAATTTACCCCTGACGGCACTATCCTTACGGCAAATGAGAATTTTATCAATGCGTTGGGATATCGCAGCCTTAGCGATATCCGCGGTAAGCACCATAGAATTTTTTGTGCGCCGGAGTTTTACCATGATAACCCGACATTCTGGCAGGATCTGGAAAACGGCCAGGTAAAAAACGGTTTATTCCGCCGCGTAAGCAGCCAGGGCAATTCGGTGTGGATTGAGGCAACTTACAACCCGGTGTTTGACCATGCCGGTAAAGTCATCAAAGTGGTTAAGATAGCCAGCGATATTACCAGGCGGATGGAGCGGCAACTGGCCATTCAAAAAGCGGCAGAGCTGGCACACAGCACCTCGGTTGAAACCGCGCAGGTGTCAGAGCGGGGCGCCAGCATTTTAAAAGAAAATCTGCGCAACTCAGAGAAAGTGTCGCAGGATATCAAACAATTGGCCGGGCTGGTGGAAGAGTTAAATATTCAGTCAGGTGAAATCTCTAAAATTGTCACTACGATAAAATCTATTGCTGATCAAACCAACCTGCTGGCATTAAATGCTGCTATTGAAGCGGCCCGCGCGGGCGAGCATGGCAGAGGCTTTGCAGTAGTAGCCGATGAAGTAAGAACATTAGCCGGGCGCACCACCAAGTCGACAGAAGAAATAAACCAAATGGTAAGCAAAAATAATCAACTGGTAACGCAGGGCAGGGGCAGCATGTTGCTGGTTACTGAGCAGGCAGATAAAAATGCTGATCTTATCTCAGAAGCAGCCAGCATTATTGATGAAATACTCAAAGGCGCCGATTACGTATCGCACGTTGTTGGCGATTTGGTTAATAACTCAAATAGATAACACAGAGTAAGAGTGGCGTGGGTTAAAGCGGTTTATTTGCCTGCGCCATGAGTTTTCTTCAATGTGCTGACAAGGTTAACAGCCAAAGCCCGGCCTTCGTCGGTCAGGCTATGGTAATGCTTAAGCAACAAAGCCAGTTGCGCGTCTACTGCAGTAGCCGACGGGCTGTAATGGTTGCCTTGTTCCATAACCTCCGTGCGGCTGTGCTCCTCAGCGCTTTGATACAGCGCCGACACCTGCATATCTAAAGCGTGGGCGATAGCTTCCAGCAAATCCAGTGACGGGCGCTGCTCGTCGCGCTCAATACGTGACAAATTTCCGGCATCAGTTTCTGCGGCATAAGCAACATCCTCCAGGGTTTTCCCTAGCATTTTTCTTCTATGTCTCAGTATGTTGCCAATTTTCATCTGGGCGATTCTCGGTGCATTGGCCCAGATGCACAAAGCGGTTGCTGCAAAATTAGCTTGATAAATTTGCGTAATTCGCAATAATGTGAAGAAAACGTAAAAGCAAAGAGTGTTGTTGGCGGCATATTTGCTCTTGGCACCCAATAACATACGGGGAGATCTCTGTTATGAACTGCAATGTTAACGCAAAGCCGGTGGCGCATATCGTGTTTAGTGAGAAAACTGTGCACGGTGACAATATTCCTTGTGCTTACATTGACTTACGAAACCCAACTGAATGTATTCTGGAGCAGGATAAAACCGGGATCTGGCTCACTTTAGCCATCAACGCTGAGCTGATGGATGAACTGGCTTTAGCCTGGTGCAGGCAGCGTAAGTTTACCTGTAGCAATGCTGCACAAACTAACAACATAAAAGCGTAAATTGCACAGTGTTGGCGCCGGTATGATAAAGAACTTTTTAAAACGCATTACCGGCCGTGGCTTTGATGGCGGGCCAGATGCCTACAGGCGCTTTAATTACAAAGTGTTGCTGGATAATGATCTGTTAGCGTTTTGCATTCCCAGCCCCAACCCGATGACGTTTCCGGTGTTGTTTCCTTACCAGACGCCCGGCTGGTTTGAGCTTTATACCGATCAGCGACAGCGGCATCGTTTTGTTTGTATAAACCAGCAACAATATTGGTACAGAGGGCATTTTTTAAGAACTCACGGCGAGCCGCTGGGGCAGTTAATGTTATCAATCTGGCTAAAGCAGGTTGCAACGGGTAAAAGCATTTCCCGGCATGATCTTGCACAGTTAGGCCAATATCTCTGCGGGCAGAACGGCGATGCAAACGGCAGCTATATTTCTGCTGGCGCTGCGCAGCTAAAACACGCTTTACAACACTACGAAGCCCGCAGACACAGCAATAAATTACTTGCCGGGCAAACGCAGCAATATGCTGTGCTAAGGCACAAAGAGCAACTGCCGCAGTGTTATAGCATTAAACACTTTGGCAGCCAGCAATGGTTGCATTACACGCACGCCAGCCGGGCGTTTACCCGGCAGTATCACTACTACTGCTACCCGCTGTCGGAGCAGTTTTATTTAAAAATCCGTTTTGCGTACAAAGCAAATTTACCGGCTTATTTTCACTACTGGCATGCCAACGCCAGAGCGGCAGAGCACAGCATTATGCAAAGTGTTAAGTTACACACTGCAGATTAACCCGGTAGTCGTGGGCTGAGAGTGTTTAGTAAGCCATTACGTTATCCGGCGAGGCAAAAAAACAAAAATAGTTTGAGCAATCACTTTAAACAGTGTTTTAGCTGCCAGTTATCTGCTTAAAAAGCACACTGCCGGTTTAACTCTGTTGTAGCGCTGTTCACATTTTTCTCTGTTTAAGAAAATTCAAACACCGTTACCGGTTTAGCCGGTCTGGCAGCTTGCTGGCAGCAAAATCAGTGCATTGCATTCAAAATGAACTGGTCTATCTTGTTGGTGGAGTTGTTTACCCGCCCTACTTGAAGCTGCAGCGGTGTTAACTACGTTAGCCCACTGGAACGCCAGCACGGTTCCATCACATAGGTAACTATGTTCATGGAGATGTGCTCACTTGCCGCCTTGCTGCATCTGCAAGTAGTTTGGGTAATGTCAAAGGGACGAGGCGGCAGAATAATAACGATAATCTTAGCAAGAACCCTGTTTCAGCAGAGAAAAGACGAGGACAACCCAAATGAAAAAATCTACCCTGCTTTTACTGGCAGGCCTGTTTAGCGGCGCTGCGCAGGCCGCTGTAGGCGGCTATCCGGTGGTATTGGTGCACGGTTTTCAACCGGATAATTTAGCCAGCCGGCCTACCGGCAACCAGGTAAGCAACAATGGCGCAGAGTACTGGGCCGGATACTGGCGCGACCGCGCCGATGTACGTATTGACTGGCCATCGCAAGAGCGGGTGGCCGGTAAAATTGCCAGTGACTATGTCTGGCCTAAGCTGCAACAGCTGTCACAAAATGGCACCTGCGCCAGTGGCTGTATTTTTGTGTCGCACTCTACCGGTGATTTAGTTACCCGCTACATTATTGATAATCAGGCGCTGTGGCTGCAAAACGCCGGCTTACAGCCGCTGAATATTGTTGCGACGTTTGATTTTGCCGGTGCTGGCGGCGGGGTAGAACTGGCAGATTTAGCGGTAAATGTGGCCGGCGGTTCCGGCCTGATTGATGGCGCACTGCGGCTGGCTATATCTTTGTGGCTGGGGCAGATACCGTCGCCGGCTAACATTGGTGTGTTAAACGACTTACGGGTAAACACCGCACGCCAGTTAGCAGCTTTCCCCGACAGCCGGGTGCCGCGCTTACGTTTTGTTGGCGCCGGTTCTGACTTTTTAGGTGCCACCGGCGCATTTTTGCCAGGTGAAGATGACGGCGTAGTGGCCAGCCATTCCAGCTGTGGTGCCGCCAACGTTGGCAGCTTTAACAGTTGTTCACGCAGTGTGGCCTTTGATGGCAAGCTGACATCGGTTAGCGGGCCAGCCAGCTTTATGCCATACCATTACCCGATGTTAATGAGCGAAGGCTACAGCCACAGCGATGTTATAGCCAACCGCGCTGCTGACGAAATAACTGCGGCCAGCAATAGTGTTAACTACCTTAATGGCGAGCGGCTGCAATTTAACACTGTTGACGAAAACCGTGGCTGGTGGGTGTTTAGCTCGCGTTATCGTATAGTGCGTAACTCTGATAACACCAGTATGTCAGCATTGGTGTATCAGGCAGCGAACTAGCCTAATGAAAAAGTGGTTATTATTATGCCTGCCGGCATTGCTGGCAGGCTTATGGTTTTTCTGGCTGCAACCGGCAACGGTAGTGCCAGAAACAGCGCCGCAAATTACCACGCTGTCAGCCGCTGCTGCCGTTAAGCCAGCTAATACACCAGCGGCAAAGCCACAGCAAATTAACGTAACAGAAAAAATACCCCAGCCGGTAAGCGAAAGCTTTAAATTACTGGCCAGCGCTTATGCTGCAGAGCTTGAGTTACCGCCGTATTCACGGCCATTAAGCCTGGATGATGAACACCTGCTGGCGCCAAACCGCTATATCCCGCAAACCGTGCCACTTGAGGGCGGTGCCAGCGCAACGATAGTGCTGCCAAAATTCCGTTTTAGTTACCCCGAGGCGATACCGGTAACGCTGCAGGTAAGCGGTATTCAGGTGTCAGATGTCAGTGTGGCACTAAGCGCGGAAAGTACGGCTACAATAGTGGCCACAGAAGACATGCGCGGTACACCGGCTAACTGGTCAGCTACCTTTAATGCAGAGGCCGACTGGAATGGCGCTTTTGAAATCAGCGTCAGCTTTAGCGCCAACGGCCAGCAGCAAGTGCTGAAAACCGGTATTGAATACAGCCACCCGGTAGCCACTATCACCGGCGTGGGCGATAGCCGTGGCGTGGGCAGTGATATGCTGATCCCGGTAAAAATAGCGGTTCATCAAGCTGGTTATTACCGCTTACGGGCTAATTTATTTACCGAAAAACGCCAGCCGCTAGCCCTGTTAACAGGCAACGCAAAGCTAAGTGAAGGGCAGGGTGAAATAATCTTACGGGCTTTTAAAGCGGTGCTGCAACAGCAAAGCGGGCCTTATATTCTCGGCACCTTTGTGCTGGAAAAGCGCCCGGCCGTACCCGGCGAGCTAACCCAGTACGGCGACAGTGAAAAAGCAGAATATAAGCTGGATTATTTTGCGTTAAGCCAGCTAACTGACGAACCCTGGCAACCCGATGCCGAAGAGTTGCAACGCCTGCAGTTTTTACAGCAAATGGCCGGGCAGCAATAGCGCTAATGCTGCATTGCCAGATCCTATTTTACATCCGTTGTTATGGTGGCGTTAGCCGACTGCGCCAGTAGCCCGGCTTTCTGGAGTGATGGGCAAAGGCAATAACTGTAATTACCTGATTGTTTGCAATGGTCACAATAGAGAACGGAACCGTTGCAGAATTAACCTTTTGGCACCCAGCTTAGCGGCTTTGCCAATTGCAGGTACGAGCGGTGGGTTTGGTTCGGCCAGCGTTGCTGTTGCAAGCTCAAAGGCATTAATAAGTTGCTCTCCTAAACCGGGTAGTTCCAACTCATACCAGGCTGCGGCTTCAATCAATTCTTCGGTTGCTTCCTTGCTAACCTTTACCTTCAAACTCAGCCCCTTATTTTGGCTCTGGCGCGAGCGACGGCTTTATCTGCATCCAGCAGTTCAGTTTTGCCTGATTGAATATCGCTTATCCTGCGGCAAATTTCTGCATCCCAGGCTTCTGTTACGCTGATATCTGCGGGCCCGTCTAAACTGGCCATTAAATCATGTGCAAGTTTTGCCCGCTGCTTTTCGGGTAGGGTCATAGCGGCATTGGTTATATTTTCAAGCTCTGCTGTTTCCATTGTTTCATCCCACACATTGAACATGGCAATACACAAATGATGTATCAAATTACCGCACTTAACAAGGTCGGTGTTTGCTTAGCTTACGTTGCAGGGTGCGTCGGTGCATGCCCGGCAGTTCTGCGGTGCGGCTGATATTGCCATCCTGTTTGGCTAGTACACGGTGAATATGCTCTCACTCCAGTTGCTTGGGCGATAACAGTACGGCATTGCGGTAATGCGGCCCTTAGTGTGGCAATAAAGCTTAAGCCCGACTGTGGCAGCAACATGTCAGAAAAGATTCAACCATTGCAGCGATAATGTCATGTTTGAGCTTTTAGTGTAACCCCACCGGCGGTTTACGTCGCTGTGGCAAATTGTCGCAGTGGTGTAGTGGTTTAAAAGCGGTAGTTTGTTGCAGCAAAATTCCTACATCATAAAAATTCTTGATTTACATTCAATTAGCAGCCTAGACTGGATAAAATTTTGGAACGTGCGGGATTCTACAAAGCCGCACGTGCTGAGGGCGTTCGGCGTTTTAAACAATGTCGAGGAGAGATAAACATGACGATGGCAGAAGCAATTAGAAAGTTTCTAGAAAAATCTGGCAGAAGGGTTACTTCTGAAGAGGTAAAGCAAGCAATTAACGCTGACTATCCAGGGCAATGGAAGCCGACAACACTGCAAGCCCACCTTTATGCTTGCGCGGTGAATAATCCAAAAGCATACATTCATCATCCATCAGCTGTAAAATTTCTCTACAAAAATTCAGACGGGAGTTTTGAGCTATATGACGAAGAGCGACATGGAGTAAATGAGTGGGCTCCAGCGGAGGGAGAGGATCAAATCTCGCCAGTAGCAGAAATGGTTGAAACATCAATCGGTCTAGAGCGTGACATCGAAGATCACTTAATAAATAATCTTGCTTCTATTGAGAAAGGTCTAAAGTTTATCTCGCGACAATTGCATACTGACATTGGTCGCATTGATATTCTTGCAGAAGATGCCAAAGGCGATCGGGTTGTAATTGAGGTCAAGGTTGGCGAGGCTAAAGATTCCGTCATAGGTCAAATTGCTAGGTACCTTGGTTGGTTCGCAAAATCCGATGGAAAGCTTCCTCGTGGCATAGTCGTTGCGTCAGATTTTCCCGAAGGCGTTCGCTATGCGGCTAGCATCATTCCTGGACTGAAGTTATTTTCATATAGAGTTCACTTTTCATTTGAAGACTCTTCGCTGTAAAGGCTCCGAACAATTCGCTGGAATAAACGGGAGGCAGATCAAAATTAAATGAATTAAATTATGGTGAGGTATCGGGTTTGATTGTTATGGGTAAGAGCAACGTTTGCGGAGTACTGAGTTGGAGCGACTGTATACCAAACCAAAATACTTGATTAAAACAGATAATATTGGATTTCGATTTCCGGTTTTCTGGTCCTCAATGGCCCTAATTTGGGGCGTACTGTTCCACGAAGTATCAGGTGCAATTTTCATATCAACAATGTCATTATTCCTCGTGTGGTTAACCTACAAGCTGACGTCGTTGTTTTTAAGCTTCCAGCAGCATAGTGGTATCGTGTTGAATGGCTTTTATGATCAGGTTCTTAAGTTTATTTGGTTCGCATCAATGTTCGGTTTTCTTGTTTCTATAGCATATGCACTAACTTTTCAGCCGAAGCAATATATGTATTATTACTTAGTGTTTTCAATAGTAAGTTTTGGCTTTGCATTAGCCTCAGCCCGAAAATGGGGCTGTCACTATTTTGCTAAATGATGTGTTCGCTAAAACGCGTATGATAATGCGCAGCAGTTGTGGCCTGTTGCCCGTGAGCTTTGAGTTGGGAACCATATGCTGATAGATGGAATTGAGTACAATGTCGTCGTTACCAGTGCAAATGATTACGACTGCCTGAGTTTAGAATGTTGCAACGGAGATGAACTGCTTATTGAGGCTGAATTAATTAGCTACACTGAGCAAAAAGCTAAAATTCACTTCCATAAAAGCCCGCTCTCTCTGGAGTTAGTTGATGCTTTCGTTCAAGCTGTTAAGCATGAACTCAAGTTCGGTGGCAATAGCGGTGGCTTCTGACAAGCTAAAACAACTACAGCCTTGCCTATTGCTCCATCGCTTTAAGGTCTATAAGTGTGTCTGATATTAGAAGAATACTAGAGCTGAAAATTGCACCAGAGCGAGGTATAGTTCTGGTGCTGGACGACTTGGAACACCGCGATTACATTGAAGACGTCCTTGTTGAGCACTTCGATATTGAGTACGAATACTTTGTGAAGGACGAAAAGTCTGGGATAAATACGCTTTACTTTGCAGACACAACAGACATCATAGCCCTTGAAAAGACTATATCTGAAATCAACAAGCACCACTCTTCATCAAGTGAGCTATATAAAACGATATAGCCACACACTTAACAGATTTGGCAGTTACCATAGAAATTCTTGTCTTGAAATTCCCACCAAAAACATGCAGAGTTGCTAACAAATAGTAAACAAAATGGTGGTATAGAAATGCTGTGCTGGAAACAGATTTTTCTACAGGCTTGTTATGACAAAACAGGAACAGAATCATGAGCCATACAATCGTTGAAATGTACGTCAAAGTTATCCCTGTAAATTTATACCGAAACGGCAGCAAAAATAGTCCTCAGCTGCATAAATTGCGAACTATGCCGCCGCGTATGCTTGAAGAAAGTTTTGATATTCAAATATATACGAAAAATGGTGTTGATTACGTATCGAAGGATACTGGCGGTATTTCAACTTTCGACAGAGAGAAGCCCGGATTTGGAACTTTTTGGTGGAAAATTCCAAGAGGAACCAAGTTGCCTTCGGGTTTAAGGGTAAGTATGGATTTTAATCCAAAACCGTCTGCGCATCCCACTCATTACACAATCAGGCCCTTGTATGATATGCCATTGAGGCAATATATCTCTTTACTGGAAGAGCTGGCCGCATTCGCAGAAAGAACATTCGATGTCGCTGATAAAAAGGCTCAGGGGAAATAATATGGAACTACAAGCTAAAGAGCAGCGGCTGGTTATTCTCGGCCTAAAAAAGCTACTGCAAGAAACCATCGAAAGGATGGAACTCATTTCTGATGAAGAAGATGAGTATGTTCATTTGTCCAATGATGCAATGTTGATTGACACCATGATAAAAGGTTTTGAAGAAGAGTATCAGCTAAAGTTCGGAACATGATGGTCATGGCACTTATCAACTGCTCCTGAGTAAACAGGTAAAACCGCTCTTCTGGCCGCATTCGCGGCCAGTCTGTTATTTATCAGCAACACAGCTGTTAACACATCCTGCTTTGGCGCCGCCTAAGCCGCATGGCGAAGCCCAATACCGCCATTGTGAGCAGCAATACCATAAAGCCTACTACCAGCATATCGCGGCCTTCGCGGCCGAGTAATGGCTGCAACATGCCCCATTTATGCACAAAAGAAAAACTGTACCGCTCCCACTGGCTGGTGCGGCTTTGTTGCTCAATTAACTAGCCGCTGGCGTAAGCGAACTTATACATCTGAATTGTTAATATTTGGTTTTAATTAGGTTGATATTTGTGTTGTGCGTTTTTATACTGCATGTTCTTTTTATAAGGAGATAGCGAGATGGCAGAGATTGAAGAGTGCAAGGAACTTTGTAAAGACAGCAAATTTTTATCTGCATTGGACGTTGCTAGAGGCCAGTTAGGGATGCAAACAAGGCTGGCGCATGATCCATTGACGGCAGATCAAATCAGAAAGCACAGATTTCTGGGGGCTGTTATGCGACGAGACAATAAAGGCGATTATAAATTAGGTACTATTGGTACTGATGCTTGGGATGGGCGGGAGTGTTACCAAAATGGATTCGTCTGTTCTTGGCAGGACATTCTGGACGAAGCTGCAATTATTGTTGCCGCTCCGCCAAGTTACAGATTAACCAGTATTATGGGACGAGTCACTGTTGGTGATTGCAAGCAACTCTCAAAAAAGACCCGCACACCAGTTTTTCTGATTGGCACAGGAATGGATGCTTTGAAGTCGGTTTTTTACTGCAACGAGAATACATTTAAGAGGTTTAAGTAATGTTAAAAGCTTTGCTTGGTGTTTGCTGCTTTTTACTGTCATCAGCTGTTGTTGCTGAAGAGAAATTCAACGCAGATCAATTTTATGGCAGTACTGAAGTGCTTCCTGTGAGCTTGGTTCAACTAATCGCTACCCCAGACAAATTTCTGAACAAAAGAATTCGTGTACGCGGACATTTCCTTAGTGCTGGCGATAGTTGGCTGTATTTAACATCTGATCATGCAAAATTTCGCGACAACAAATCAGCGATCAATGTATTGGATGATACTGAAACAGGTGAGTTGTATGACATGGAATGCAATAACGGATGGGTAGACATTAAGGGGTATTTCTTAGCAACCTTCAGAAGTGACCGTCGCGAGATTGAAGGGCGCTTAATAGTCGACAGTGTTTATTCGCTCAATAAAGAAAAATACTGCTGGGAAAGAAAAAAGGCAGTACCTGTAGAATTGCTGAAATAAACCATAGTAGTAAGATTAAGCATCAAAATTTGTGCATGTTTCAAGTTTGCTGCTGGCAGTGTTAGCGGCCAGTCTGTTATTCATCAGCAAGATAGATTGCCAATACATTCGCCTTAGCCGTATGGCAAAGCCCATTACCGGCATTGTTAGTAAAAGCTATAGCTCGGTAAATGCAGCAAATTGTCATGGCGAGCCCTTGCGCCTGCTGGCGCAAGGGTATTTCGGCTTAGGTTATGGGTTTTGTGGCTGCTCTGGTGGCAGACTGGTGCTGGCTTCGGCGTCTTGCTGTGGGCTGGCCAGCATGGCCTGATCTGACGTAACCGGCATGGCGCGTGATTGCTGGTTAATCTGATAAATTTGCTCAGTGTTGGATAAGTCCTGCTGGTTTTTAATGCTGGCAATGGTTTCGCGATCAGACAAGAAGCCCTGAATGTCGTCCAGTATCGCCTGCAGTTCCTGCGGGTTGTCCTGCATTTCCAGAATATGCCGCGGGTGCTCGACATTTTTGGCACCGCTGTCGGCAAAGGTGCTGCTCATAATGCGTGAGGTAATAATCCACGGTGTTAACGATGAGCGCATAACGTAGTTTTCTGACGCGGTAGAATCGTAAATGCCTTTACCCGTGGTCAGCTTGCTTTGGGTGTAGGTGCCTTCGCATTTTAAATACACCAGTAAAGAATCAAAGTTCAGCTCGGCCCAGAAGGTGTGGCTATAGTTTTCCAGCAGGCGGCCAAAGCTGTGGCAAATAAGCCAGCTGAAAATCAGACTTAAAACAAACTGGCTTTCATTAAACAGGTTAACTGCAAAGCTTTGTGTTACTGCATCAGACGGGCGGGCCAGTGCACTGTATTCCCGGATCAGTTGCAGTACGGTTTCTGCCTCAAACAATAAATAAAACAGAATAAAAGGCCCGATTAACAACAGTACCTGGCCGGTAATAGTGGCCAGTAGCCGCAATTGTTTAAACAGTGCATTGTGGTCCATTGGGGCATAAGCGGGCTGGGTTTCTATAATCACTTCGCCGCTAAAATCGCCTTTGCTTTCCGATTGCTCATTTAATTGCGGGTTTAGCTCGCGGTAGATCCGGTTAGGTATTTCTTTGTAGCGCCGGTTGGCCATGACAATATTGTCGATATTAACAAACAGCTCACGCGGGTGAATATTTTCCTGCCAGTTGGCGCGGTATTCCGACACCTTGGTTTGCGCTTTTACCTGGGCAGTACGTTGTTTTAACAGTAAAAAGATAAAGGTGCCGCTAATGGCGGCAAATAACAGCACCAGCAATAATTGCGGTGCTACGGCAAAGCTTTCCAGCTCAGACTGCTGTAAGTCTGCAACAAACTGCTGAATATCATGCTGTTGCAGCAAGTAGCTGATTAATAAGCCCAGCAGCACCGGCGCCAGTATGGCAAAGGCCATAATTTTGGCCAGTTGCAGGTTGCCTTTGGTTTCAATGGTTTTTTCGGCTTTACGGTACACTGTACTGGCACTGCGCCAGCTGAGAATTAAATACACCACCAGCACAAACGAGAAAAATGGCAGCAGAATATCGCCGGTGTTGCCGGCCAGGCCGGTTAAACAAACAAAAGCGGTTAACGCATAAGCTACCAGTGCAATTACGGTGGCAATTAAGGCACCGGAAAAACGTTGCGCCAGATTACGCAGAGGGTAGGGCAGAAAAATAAGTTTGGGCACCAGCGTGTGCACCAGGCGGGAGATAAAGCCCACCGGCTCGACGAAGGTTTTGTTTTTGCGCCCCATCAGCATTTCTTCTAAGTCGGCGCTTTTATAATGCGGCTGTTCCAGCTTGGCGGTTTCACGCTCGGATTTACTGTAATTCGGCGCCAGTGAGGTAGGTACACTGCGGCCTACAAAAAAGCGCAGCATCTGGAAAATGCCGCCGCCCAGTGCGCGTAAGCCACCTGCCAGCAACATAAAGCCAATGGCAGCATAAAACCAGGCCAGGGCTTTGTCCTGTTGTACCAGGCTTACCACTTGCAGTAGCGGGTAAATACCAAGCAAACTGACCACTAAACCCCGTACTGCCCGCAGCAAGCCTTCGGCTTTAAACGGGTTACGGATCCCTAACGACTCGCTACCATAATCATAAGCCATGGTTACTTCCTTTTATAAATCAGTTTGTTGAAAAAGATACTATCTTGCCTGACGGCTGAATTTTTGCAATCCTCTGCCGGTTAGTTTTAGCCCAAAATGCGTTTGAGTGCGAGTTAATTATACGATGCGTCGGTTACCTGCTGGCTGCCTGGGCTAAGGGGGTGGTAAAAAGGGAAAAGGGTGCCCGATAAACGCAGCACCCGCCAGAAAAAACTAGTTTAAAAATTCAGCGATTTGCCCTGCCACAGCACTAATGCTCACCACGCCATCAAGATGGCCCCAACTGCCCGGAATTTCAGCATAGTGTGGTGTATTACCGCCAGTTGTCATGGCGGCTGCGCTATGCTGGCTTAAGGCCGGTGGTAGCAGTAAATCGCCGCTGGCCGGTAAAAACAGCGTTTTGGCTTTTACCCGGCTAAGGGCGTGTTGCCAGTTATCGCCCATACCGGCGCGCCATAATTGCGATGCGCGCACCAAATACAGTATATGGTTGGCGTCCTGATATTCTGCCCGTGCTTTGGCGTGCTGCAGCAGTTGATCCCAGGCAGAAAATGTAGCTGTGATGTCTTGCAACGGGGTGTTATCCTGCGTCGGCGCCGGGTAGCGCTGGTTAAAGCCGGTAGGGTGCAGCGCGTCCTGGGTAATATACGCCAGCGCAGTGCTTAACCCTTGTATTGGCTGGCCTTTGTCATAGTAGTTGCCGTTATGCCAGTTTGGATCTGCTTTGATTGGGTAAGCCCAACGCTCCAGTTTTACTGCGGCGTAGGCATCGATATAAGCACTGCCGATAACCGGAATTAAGCGCGCAACTCTGTCGGGGTAGCGCACCGCCCATTCAATGGCCTGAAACGAGCCCATCGACGGGCCGATAACTGCATGTAATTTGCCAATGCCAAGACTGTCGAGCAAGGCTTTTTGTACCTCAACAAAATCACCGATGGTGACGACCGGAAAACTTAACGCATAGGGTTTACCGGTAGCCGGGTTGGTGGTGGCCGGGCCTGTGGTAATCACGTTTGGGTCAAATACGTTGGCGTTTACCAGTGTATCGCTGCTGATCACGTAAAACTTATTGGTATCTATTGCTTTACCGGGGCCGATAATGGCATCCCAGTAGCCGGCGGTGCTGTCGTCTTTATGGTACTTACCGGCAGCATGGCTGGTGCCGGAAAAAAAATGGGTAATTAAGATCACGTTAGATTTATCGGCATTAAGCCGGCCATAAGCTTCCCAGCCGATATTTACCTGTGCAATAGTGTGCCCGTTTTCTGTGCTGAAGTTGTCCAGTGTAAAACGCTGTTTTTGCACCAGCATGGCATGCGCGCTGGCCGATAGCATAATGCAGCAGAGTAAAATAAGCCTGATAAACATGGTGTTGCCTCCGGTTAAAACCACTGAAACAGCGCTATGGCCAGCATAGTACCCAACACCGGCATCAGCACGCTGACAACTGCAACCGGCCAGTAGGCATTTTGGTGTGTTTCACCACAGATAGCACGGATGGTGGTAACCACATAGCCGTTATGCGGCAGAGAATCGAGCGCGCCGGATGAAATAGCCACTACGCGGTGCAGTTGCTCGGCATCTACGCCGCGCTCCAGATAATGCGGCGCAATTTCCGGCAGCGCAATAACCTGGCCGCCGGAAGCTGAGCCGGTTAAACCGGCTATGGCACTTACTGCCACGGCAGCACCCAAAAGTTCGGGCCCGGGCAGGTGAGTCATGTAATCTACTACGCTGCTAAATGCCGGTGTTAATTTTGCAACTGCACCAAAGCCGACTACGGCGGCAGTATTACCAATGGCCAGCAGAGCGCCCAGCACGCCTTCGTTAGTAGCTGCTGCCGGGTTGGATAAAAAGCGGAAATTTAATAAATATAAACTGATTACGCCACCGGCCAGAGCAATAATTAATGCGGCTTGTTGCAGGCTGTCGTGCAGCAAAAAGGAGGTTAGCAGCACCACCAACAACGGTAGCAAACCGGTAAACCAATGCGGTAAGGGCTTATCACTTAACAGCGGATCGCTGCTGCGGGCGTTAAACTGCTCGCCTTTGGCTACAGCAGATTTAATCATCCGTATTAGCGTAAAATAGCCGCCAACTGCCATAAACAGCGCCACAATAATGCTTACCTGCCAGCCGGCGTAAGGTGTGGTGCCAAGGTAGGGGATGGGGATCCAGTTTTGTATTTCCGGTGAGCCGGCCGATGTCATGGTAAAGGTAACCGAGCCCAATGCCAGCGCGGCAGGAATAAAACGCCGCGGCAGGTTAGCGCCTTTAAACAGGCTTACCGCCATAGGGTAGGCTGAAAACGCCACTACAAATAAGCTGACGCCACCATAGGTTAATACCGCACATGCCAGCACTATAGCCAGCACCGCGCGGGTATGGCCCAGCCGTTTAACAATTGCCAGTGCTACGGCGTCTGCGGCGCCGGTGTGCTCCATTAATTTGCCGAAGATAGAGCCTAATAAAAACATCAGAAACCAGGCGGCAACAAAACCGGCAAAACCAGACATATAACCGTGAACAAAATCGGCTTTATCGGCCAGTTGCCAGAACGGAATGTCATTGGTTATTGCTACCAGTAATGCGCACAGGGGGGCGGTAATAAACAGGTTAAAGCCGCGCATCGTCAGTACTATCAGCAGGCCTAGCCCGGCCAGCAATCCGATAAGACTCAACATCTTGTTATCCTTATTATCAGTTTCAGTTAGTCTGATACAGGACGACGGGCATCACCATAGTACTAAGGTACAGGTTAAAAATTCTGCGTTTAGGCCTACAGTAAAGCTGCAAAAATAATTACAAGATGATGTGAAATCAAACAGCAGGAGAGCCAAGATGGCCAATAACTATAATAGCGATGCACAGCACAAGTTTAGCCGTACCCTACTGAAACCCAGCTTAGTAGCACTGGCGATCAGCAGTTGCTTTGCCACCGGCGCCCTGGCGCAGGAAACGGCCACAGAGGCCGATGCTGAAATTAAACTGGAGCGCATCGAGGTTACTGCCCGGCGCACCATAGAAAATTTGCAGACAGTACCGGTTGCGGTAACGTCTTTGGGTGAAGAAGAGCTGGCGCAGCGCGGTATGGACAACATTACTGCTGTGGCGCAGTTTTCACCTAACACCACACTGCAGGTATCGCGCGGTACCAACAGTACCCTTACTGCTTATATCCGTGGTATTGGCCAGCAGGACCCATTGTGGGGTTTTGAACCCGGTGTAGGTATTTATATTGATGACGTATACATGGCGCGGCCACAAGGCGCAGCACTGGATGTATACGACGTTGAACGGATAGAAGTGCTGCGTGGCCCGCAGGGCACACTGTATGGCCGTAATACCATTGGTGGTGCGGTAAAGTATGTTACCAAACAACTGACCGGCGATAACGAATTTGCCGTGCGCGGCACTGTGGGCACAAAAAACCAGCGTGACCTGAAAATTTCCGGCCAGACCGGCCTGAGCGACAATGTGTATATCAGCGGTGCTTTTGCTACCTTTAACCGTGACGGTTTTGGTAAGTTTTTAAATACCGGTGATGACAACTACAACAAAGAGCTGATGACAGGCCGGGTAAGCCTGCAGTGGAACGTGAACGACAGTTTTCGCATGTTGCTAAACGCGGATAAAACGGTAGATGATTCAAACCCGCGCGGAGGTTTCAGGCTGTTCCCCAGTGCACTGGCACCAACAGATGCTGTGCCGGGCAGCGTATATGATGCCAATATCAGCATGCCGGTAACCAATAAGGTAGAAACTGAAGGCCAGTCTATTACCATGACGCTGGATTTGTCTGATAACTGGACGCTTAAGTCTGTTACTGCCCGGCGCGAAGGTGTAACCGATACCAATATCGATTTCGACTCTACCAGCTTTCCAACGCTGGATATCCCGGCATTTTATGAAGACACTCAGGTATCGCAAGAGCTACAGCTGTTATACAGCGATGATAAGCTCAAAGTAGCATCCGGCCTGTATTACTACGACGGCGAAGCCTGCGGTGCCTTTGGCCAGGTGGTTTATGGCTTAAGCACCACCGAAAACGGCGGTTGTGTGCAAACCGACAGCATTGCAGCTTATGCCCAGGGCACTTATCAGCTGGATGATAAATGGTCATTAACCTTTGGTGGCCGTTATACCAAGGATGATAAAGACGCCAGCGTGTATCGCTATGTTTATGCCGGTTATAAGTTCCCGCGTGATAATGACGGCGTTTACCTGTCTACCCAAACCGAATTTAGCGGTAAAGAGAGCTTCAGCCATTTCTCGCCGCGGGTGGGCGCTGAATATCAGTACAGCCGCGATCTGATGCTGTACGGCAGCTACACCAACGGTTTTAAATCCGGTGGTTTTGATATGCGGGCTAACCAGTCTATCAACCCTGATGCTGACGAGCCGTATCAGGAAGAAACCGTAGATACCTACGAGCTGGGTATGAAAAGCGAGTGGTTTAATCAGCGTTTACGCTTAAATGCTGCGGTGTTTATGTCGTCTTACGACGATATGCAGGTTACTGTGCAACGCTCGGTTGAAACTTCACCCGGTGTGGTTACGGTGGCCTCACAGGTATTAAATGCTGCCAGTGCCGATATTAACGGCGTAGAGCTTGAAGCGCAGTTTGCAGTAAGCCGTAATTTCGATTTAAGTATGATAGTCGGCTATGTAGATGCCAGCTTTAATAAAGTAGAGTTTTTTGACCCGAACCAGCAGCAGGTGGTGGACGTGTCAAACGTTTGGGCTTTTGCCAATACGCCGGAACTCACCGCAACCCTGGCCGGTAAGTACAGCATTGCGACTGAAATAGGTGAGTTTGTCATTACGGCCAATATGGCGCACCGCAGTGAAACCCAGATTTTTGAAGTACCGTCAATGCTGGATTACGGCGGTTACACGGTATTTAATGCCGGTGTGAACTGGTATTCAAACGATGGCCACTGGGACGTGTCGTTACAGGGTAAAAACCTGGGTGACAAACAAGCGCGTATTGCCGGTTATAACTTTGCCGGTGCTGCACTGGATAACTCAGTACTGGGTTTTTATATTGACCCGCGCACTGTTAGCCTGAGCGTTGGTTACCGTTTTTAATTAACAAAGTGCTTGCCGGGGCGAAAGCCCCGGTACATTATGATGGGCCAAAAGGCTCTGAACCGGATTTATGATTGCTTTAATTGCTGACGACCACCCGCTGTTTCGCGTAGCACTATCGCAGGCTTGCGCCAATATTCTTGGCAGCGACGCCCTGCTGCTGCAGGCGCAAAACATGCAACAACTCTGGCCCTTGCTAAGGGCGCACCCTGACACCAACTTTATTTTTCTCGATTTAAAAATGCCCGGTTCAGACGGTTTTACCGGCTTAAGCGCACTGCGCACCGAATATCCCGACGTACCGGTTATTATGGTATCGGCAGAAGAAAACCCGGTAATTATCCGCCAGGCACTGGCACTGGGCGCTGCGGCCTATATTCCCAAATCAGCGCCGCTGGAGTTGTTATCTGAGGCCATAGCGGCGGTATTAAACGGCGACAGCTGGCTACCAGCCGAACTGGAGCAGGATGTACGTAATGCCAAACCGCTGATTGATGAAGATTTTGCCCACCGCCTGGAGCAACTTACCCCGCAGCAGTTCCGGGTGTTAAAAATGATTGCCGACGGCCTGCTGAATAAGCAAATTGCCTTTGAAATGAACGTGCAGGAAACCACCATTAAGCAGCATGTATCAGCCATTTTGCGCAAACTTAACGTTAATAACCGCACTCTGGCCGGTATTTTGTTTGAAAAATTGCGCCTGCCACAATAACTCTGTCAGCTGCAGCGGTACTAAACCTGCTGCTCTTGCGTCAATAGGCTTTACAGCCAGCACAATGCTATACAACCACTGCTGCAGCAACATGAATTAAAACAGCAAGTTCTAATATTGGCCTGTGCTATGCATTATCCCTCATTGTAGTATCCCCTGCATATTAAGGTGTGATGCGGGTTTCTGCTTTATAGCAAAGGAGAAGCTAGCAATGGAAAACCCTTTTTCAATTCGGCGCATCTGCGCCACCAGTATTGTTTCAATATTGTTTGTCAGTTCCACGGTAATGGCCGCCGCTAAGCCGGTGTTGTATGGGCCATCGCAAGCTGTGGTTGGTGATCTGGTTCAGCTTAATGGCCAGCATTTTGCTGCCGGAGCCAGTTTCACGGTGAAAACCACAGTGGGCAAAAAAACAACTCAGGAGCTGGTGAGTTCTGGTAGTGACGGTAGCTTGTCGTATCAGTTAGTTACCTCCAGTGCGGGCAAGTATCAGTTGCAGGTACGTGATAGCAGTAACCGTCTGATAGCAACTTCGATAGTGCTGGTGCATCCGGCAGGGGAGTAACGATGGCGTCTTATCAATACTTGCATTTTGCTGCTGCAATGTTGCTGTTAGGCAGCAGTGCCGCGACGGCAGGCTCGCTGCAACAAGGTATGGCATTTGTTTCCATCCGTGATGGTAATGCACATATTTATGTTAGTCAGGGTTATGAAGAGCGGGCACTGACCAGTGGCAACTCAGTAAATACCCAGCCAGCCTGGTCTGCTGATGGCTCTCAACTGGCATTTAGCTCGGTACGAAATGGTCAGTCAGCAATTTACCTGATTAACGCCGATGGCAGCAATTTGCGTCGGCTTAACGATAGCCTGTTGTGGCAAACCGCCCCTTCCTGGTCACCCGATGGTAGCGCAATTGCTTTTCTGGCGCGAGACAACAGCAAGGCCGGAGTCGAGTTGCATATCGTCCGCTTGGATGATGGCGCTGTGACAGTAGTAGCGGCGGATGGTGCGGAAAAAGGCCCGGACGCGCCAGTCTGGTCGGCAGACAGCCAGCAATTAGTTTTTCTGGGCGAGAATGATCAAGGTAAAAACGATGTTTGGGTTACACAGCGTGATGGCAGCGGCCTGAAAAATATCAGCCAGTCGGTGTCTACCCGGCATAAAGCGCATGCAGCGATTTCACCGGATGGACGTTTTGTGGTGTATGTCGCCGATATGCGCGGTTATTTAGCGCTGTTTCGCACTGATTTGCACAGTGGTGAATCGATAAATTTGACCGCCGGTAAACCGGCCGCCTATGAAACACCGCGTTGGTCTGCGGATGGCCGTCAGTTGGTGTTTGCCAGTAGCCGGGATGATCCCGGCTTAACCCGGATGGATATTTTCCTGATGAACGCCGATGGCTCTGCGGTAACTAACCTGAGCCGGCATCCGCACGAAGATTTCAATCCGCATTGGGCGGCTGATGGCAAACGGATCATTTTCACCAGTTTACGTAGCGGTACCGCGCAAATTTTTGCCTACGATTTAGTATCGAAACAATCGGAGCGGTTAACCGATAATAAATCTCATGATATGGACCAGGTGCCCCAGCCTGCAGCAGTACGTGTTTTGCAAACTGCGGTGTCGCTAACAAAAGGAGACCTGTCGTATGAACACTAAATCTACCCGGTTGGTCAGGCAGGGCGTGTTGTGCCAGCTGATCATTGCCACTTTGTGCTGTGCCAGTACAGCAGCATTGGCGGCCGGAAAAACCTATACTCTGGACGCTGATTTTGCCCTCGGCTTACTGGACGGTGTTAACTATGACGCGCCCAATAGCGATCAACTGCAGCTTAATGCCGTTGGTACTACTTTTCCGGTGGCGTGGATAGCCAACGCCGGTGAAGATACGGTGTCTAAGTTTGACACTAACCTGAATAAAGAGGTCGCACGCTATCGCACCTGGTTTGGTCCGGCGGGGCAGCCGGGCTTTTATAACCATCTGGGCAACGCTTATGATGGCGCCGCGCCGTCACGCACCGCGGTGGATATTAACGGTAATGCCTATGTGCTGAACCGGCATTTTAGCCAGGGGAGCAGTAGTGGGGGCGTGGTACTGAAAATACTGGCAGAAGGTTTTATCGACCGCAATGGCAACGGTGTTATGGACACCTCCGCTGATACGAGTAATAACGGCATTATTGAACCCGGTGAAATGCTGCCGCTGGCCGATGCAAACGGCAATGGCATTATTGATGATAATGAAATTCAGGATGAACGCATTGCCTGGGTAAAACGCATACCCGATGGCATTGGCGCCCCGCTGCGGCCAACGGGAGTGCTGGGCCGCGCTATGTGTATCGGTACCGATGGCAATTTGTGGGTGGGCCTGTTTAGTGATCGTACTTACTACAAAATCAGTGCTGCCGACGGTTCTACCATCGCCGGGCCGGTGTCAACAGCACCCAGTGCCGGGCAACCTAATGCCGGCTCCTGGACACCTTATGGCTGTTTGATTAGTGCCGATGGTACGCTGTGGAGTGCTTCTCTGTCTGGTATTTTAGGTAAAATTACCAACACTCAAAGTAATGCCGGACCTTACACCGTAGCGTCTTTTGCTTCTGGTTTTAATTACGGTATTGGCTTAGGTAATGGCAAGGTGTACTTAGGCAGTGCCAATCAGCAGTTTGACCCAGCCACTAACACCTACAGTGCTATTCCTAATATGACAGTTGGCAGCTCAGGTATTGTGGTGGATGGCAGCGGTAATATTATTGCCGGTAGTTCAACCGTACGTAAAGTGGCGCCCGATGGCACTTTACAGTGGCAGGCACCGTTGCAAGCCGGTGGCAGCAGCTCAGTAGGTATTCAGGTAGATGCCAATAACGATGTGCTGCAAATTGGTTTTACCAGTGCTGGGCGCGTGCAAAAATACCGCGGAACCGATGGCGCGCCGCTGGGGGTATTTCCGGTCGGCAATATGCCCTATACCTACAGCGATGCAACCGGTTTGGTGGCCCGTAATGTGACCAACCCAACCGGCACCTGGACCGTAGTGTACGACGGTGGTAGCGCTGGTATGGCGTGGGACAATATCAATTGGAACGACCTGGTGCCTGCTAATACCTCGGTACAGGTATCGTATCGTATGGCGGAAACAGAAGCCGGATTGGCATTAGCCAGCTATCAGCTCACAGGCAAAGCAGACCCTCTGGCGGGCAGTGGCCGGTTTATACAAGTGCAAAGCCGGTTAAATGGCAGTGATCAGGGCGACTCACCAATACTGTTTGACCTTACTATTACTGCAGTGGATGCCGGTTGTGATGTCAACGGTAATGGTGCTACTGATTCGGTTGACGTAGCACTGGTGCGTGCCGGTATTGGGCAGACCGCGTTGCCTGGTGATGTCCGGGATCAAAATGGCGATGGCTTAATAACTGTCAACGATACCCGTTTATGTGCGCTGAAGTGCAGCTTACCCCGCTGTGCCATAGCACCTTAGCCAACGGTTTAACCTAAATAGAAGGATACTATTATGAGTAAGTTTATGATGTCCGTTATGTTTGCGGTATTACTGGCAGCTTTGCCGGCCAAAGCGGCGATGATTTATATGTCCCCGGCCCAGCAGCAAGGAGCGGTTTCTGACACTTTGTCGGTGGATGTGTTTGTCTCTGGCCTGGCTGGCGAAATTGTTTCTGGTTGGGATCTGCTGTTGCTGTTTGATGACAGTATTCTGCAAGCCACAGACGTGTTTTTTGATCTGGCTAACTTTACTGACGATCCGCTGTTGGATGCGCTGTATGATTTTAATATCACCGGTGGTGCTGTCAGTAGTTTTATGGTGTCTTTTCTGACTGATGCTGAGCTGGCGTTAAAGCAAACAGAACCGGTACGGCTGTTTTCAGTCAGCTTTCTGGCGCTTACCGATGGAGTTAGCCTGATTAATTTTGGTTCTGATACTAATTTTGAGCTTAACGTTGTCGGTGCTGATGGGATCAGTCTGGATCTGATGGCGCGCGGCGCTTGTATTGGTGTGGGGCAGGGGCAGTGTGCGGCAGAAATACCGGTGCCAGCAACACTGTGGTTGTTTGCACTCGTTGCGGTATTACCGTTCAGCCGGCGCTTTAGAAGCGCCAGCTAAACATGACGTATTGGTTAACGCAGTAGGCGCTGGAACAGTTGTTTCAGCGCTACTGGTTTTAACGGCTTAAGTAAGAAGTAGTAACCGGCATTTAGTGCGCTTTCGCGGATGTCTTCACTATGATCTGCTGAGTGAATTACCACCGGTACATTAACAGCGAAATGTGCCGCCAGTTGCTCTGCAACTTCAATGCCGGTGGCATTGTTGTCCAGATGATAATCAAACAGCAGTAAATCGGGTTTCAGACCTTGTTGCAACGCCTGCAGCGCTTCCGCCGGCTGGCCGACAGCCGTAACGTTAATCTGCCAGCTGCGCAGCAGCTCCGCGACGGCCGCGCGCAGTTGCGATTCATTATCCAGTAATAATACGGTTTTACCGCTAAAGCTGATATGGATTTGTGGCGGTCTGACTGGGGTAAGTAAAATAGCCGGTGTGTTACTTAATGGTAAAGTAACGCTAAAACAACTGCCTTTGCCCGGCACCGATTGCAGTGTTAACGGGTGGCCTAATATAGTGCTGATACGTCGTGCTATCGCCAGACCCAGCCCGAGGCCTTTTTGATCCTGCTGCTCACCTTGCTGAAACTCTTCAAAAATACGTTGTTGATCCTGTAACGCAATGCCAACACCGGTATCTATAACGCAAATTTGCACATCGCTGCCGCGCCGCTTTACGCCCAGCAGTACTTTACCGCTTTGGGTGTAACGTATGGCATTGGATAACAGGTTTTGCACCACCCGTTTTAGTAGTTTTCTGTCGGTATTTACTGCCAGCTTTGATGGCCGGTAATGCAACGACAGGCCTTTTTCCTGTGCCAGAACGCCGGCGTCTTTGGCAATGTCATCCAGCAGCGCTTGTATAGTTACCGGCTGGTGATGGGCGCTGATCACGCCTGAATCCAGTTTAGTCAGCTCCAGTATGGCCCCGAGCAGCTCTTCGGCAGAATTTAAAGAACTGATCAGGTTCTGGCTAAGTTGTTTAAGCTCGGGCTCGGTTTGTTTATCGCGCAGCAGGCTGGCAAACAGAGCTGAGGCATTAAACGGCTGCATTAAGTCATGGCTGGCAGCAGCAAAAAAGCGGGTTTTCGCCTGCGTAGCGGCTTCAATTTTTTGCTGCGCTAGTTGCAACTGCTGGTTAAGTTGTTGCAGGGCCTGGGTGCGCTCTGTTACGCGTTGTTCTAATTGCTGCTGGGTATCGATAAAAGCACTGACATCACTGTAGGTGGTAACAAAGCCTCCGCCGGGTAATGGGTTGCCCTGCATTTCCAGTACGCGGCCGTCTTGCTGGCGGCGCTGAAATTTATAGGCGCTGCCTTGCCTCAGGTAGCTAAGCCGTTTGTTAATTTCGGCTTCTATGTCGTGGCTGTCGATCAGGCCGCGCTGCAGGTTAAAGCGAATAACATCGGCTACCGGCCGGCCTACTTCTACCAGTGCCGGCGGGTAGCTGAACATATCAATATAGCGCTGGTTCCAGGCTATCAGGCGCAGATCGGCATCTACCACGCTGATACCCTGGCTGATATTGTCGATGGTGGAACGTAACAATGCCTGATTAAACTGAAATACCTGGCTGGCCTCGTCGACAAAACGGGCTACCGATTCCAGCGGCAGCGCCGCATGGCGGCCGCTGGCGTCCATAATCAGTCGCATAGAGGCACCGCCTACTACGGCGGCTAAACTGCGTTCGGCGGCTTGCAGCAAATTGGCCGGTGCCAGTTGTTGCAAAGCGTTTGGGTCTTTTAAATTACGTTGCAGCAGGCGGCGGGCTTCTTTTTCTCCGGCAAAGCGTTTTACCAGCAGGTAGCAATCCTGCACGCTGAGGTTAAGTGGCCTGGCGTTGTGCTGGGTAAGCTGGGTACGTAAAAAGCGGCCGCTTTCCAGCCATTCGCCCACCCGGGTGGTGCTAAAACGGCTGACTATTAGCACTAATAAACAATTTACTGTCAGGCTGATCAGTACGCCCAGGCTAATCATATCGATATTTAAGCCCAGTAGTTTTTGCGGTGCCAGCAGGCCGATACCAAAAGGCCCTTGCGTTAACCACTGATTGCCCAGTAAACCGGCCCGGCTGAGTTCGGGCAGTAAAATAATATAAGCCCACACCAGCGCGCCGCCACATAAACCGGCAATAGCGCCCTGACGGTTAATATTGCGGCTGAGCAAGCCAAGGATCAGCGCCGGGGCCAGTTGTGCTACCAGGGCAAAGGCGGTTAAACCCAGCTGAGCCAGGCCGGTTTCGGTGCCGATCCAGCGATAATACACATAACCCAGTGCCATAACCGCCAGCATGGCAATACGGCGCAGGGTTGAAATTTTGATATGGCCGGACGCTGCTGCCTGGCGCGCCGGTGTGCGGTAAAGCAGCGGGGCCAGCAGTTCGTTGGTGATCATAATACCCAGCACTACTGTGGCCACTACCACCATACTGGTCGCGGCAGAAAAACCACCCAGATAAGCCAGCAAAGCGATATCGGTACGCTGTGCCGCCAGTGGCAGTTGCAGTACCACCAGATCGATATTGGCATTGCTGCCCAGCAACATTACGCCGGCCAGTGCCAGCGGCAGGGTAAACATACCCATTAGCAGCAGATAAAGCGGAAAAATCCAGCGTGCGCTGCGTAAATGCCCCAGATGCTGGTTTTCAACAAAGGTAACGTGAAACTGCCGTGGTAGACACAAGGTAGCAGCAAAACCCAGCAATACGTGCAGCCAGTAGGTGTGGGCCGGCAGAGCCTGTTGCTGCACCTGTTGCACCGCCGGGCTGAGCGCGGCCAGTTGGAAAATCTGGCCGATACCGTCGTACATACCCCAAAATACAAAGGCGCCAATAGCCAGCAGGGCCAGTAATTTAATCAGCGATTCAAAGGCGATGGCGGTCATCAGGCCGGGGTTGGGCTGGTGAGCCTTGGCACTTTTGCTGACAAACAGCAGCGCAAATACGGCCATCCATAAGCTGACATACAGCCCGGTATCGCTGTACCAGGCCAGGCTGGGGGCACTGCCAACCAGGGTATTAATGCTGGTAGATACGGCATGCAGCTGCAGCGCAATATAAGGCACCGTAGACATCAACAGAATAAGTGTGGTGATCACCGCCAGGCTGCGTGAATGGCCAAAGCGGGTGGCGATAAAGTCGGCAACAGAGGTGATGCGGTAACGGCGGCAGGCAATAGCAATACGGGCAATAAGCTTAAAGCCGAACCAGAACAGAATAAAAGAACCGATATAAGTAGGGGGCATCCACCAGCCGTTTACGGCGGCCTGTGCGGTAACACCATAAAATGCCCAGGACGTACAATAAATAGACAGCGCAAAGCTGAACACCCAGGGGGCCAGTGGGTGTTTACTATTAATGCGCCTGCCAAAACGGCCGACGCTGAACAAAATTAACAGGTAAACCAACGAAAGCGCAGCAATGGTGCCAAGCCCAATGCTGCTGCCGTTTAGCATCATAAGTTCAGGTGCTGTCATCAGATAACATAATGTACGGATTGTGCCCGAGTTTTCACCATTGAGCTAGCGTGCTGTCCAGCCGCCATCCAGCACCAGGGTTTGCGCTGTCATATGCCGTGCGGCCTCACTACATAAAAAGGCTGCAGTGGCGGCAATTTCATCAACACCAATAAAAGCTTTTTGTGGCATAGGCGCCAGCATGATCTGCTCTATTACCTGTTGCTCGGTCAGGTTATGTTCTTTTGCCTGAGCCGCAATTTGTTGCTCTACCAGCGGGGTTTTTACATAAGCCGGACAAACAGTATTAATGGTAAAATTGATGTCGGCGTTCTCCAGTGCCACCACTTTACTAAAACCGAGTAAACCATGTTTGGCAGCAACATAAGCCGATTTAAATGGCGAGGCTACCAGCGCATGAATAGAACCAATATTAATAATGCGGCCAAAATTACGCTGGCGCATGCCAGGCAGCATAGCGCGGCTTAGCATTGCCGGGCCGGTAAGCATGACATTAAGCAATAGCTGCCATTTTTCCGGTGGAAAATCTTCCAGCCTGGCAACATGCTGAATGCCGGCATTGTTAATCAGTACATCTGCCGGGTATTTTGCCGCACAGTTGGCTATTGAGGCCGCATCGGTAACATCAAGCACAATGCCCTCTGCGGCAAACCCCTGTTGTTGAAGCTCTGCCACTTTGTTGTCGATACTGCTTTGTTGCAGATCGGCAAGAATAACCTTGTGCCCCTGAGCGGCAAAATGGCTGGCAATGGCAAAACCTATACCGCCGGTACCCCCTGTTACAAGAACCTGCATGCTGTTTGCTCCGTAGTGAAATAGCTATTGGCTGATTCTGCTCATGCTAGAAGCCGCGCTAAAGTTGGGCAACGCTACTTTAGTGCTATAAGTGCCTGCGTACTTTATGTTGCGCTAAAACATTGAGGTACGATGTTATCCGGATGGCTAATTGACAGAATAAGCTATTGAGGTTTTGTGATGCCCGCCAGTTGTGCTAAATTTGCCGGCTTACAACAAAATTACGCCCGCTCCGATGATGGTTTTGGCCGTCATAAATGTTATTTTTCAGCGTTTTAATAGCTTATTACGCTCTGTATGGCATAAAGCGGCATAATCAGTGTGCTAACCCAGTGGTTGTAGCACCGGATAAAGTCTTACGTTGAGGATACTTTATGTCAGCTTCTGACAATTACACTGCCGATAACGGCAAACGTGGTTGGTTTACCCGTTTTCTTGATACGGTAGAGTGGTTTGGTAACCTGTTGCCACACCCTGTTACCTTGTTTGCGATGTTTGCAGTAGCCGTGGTGCTGGGCAGCGGTATAGCAGCATACTTTGACGTTAGCGCGGTAGATCCGCGGCCGGAAGGTACTGCCGGGCGGGCGGCAGATGGCGTGATCCGTGTGGTTAACCTGGTTAGTGTTGATGGCCTGCAACGCATTGTATCTAACCTGGTTACTAATTTTACCAGCTTTCCGCCACTGGGTGTGGTGCTGGTAGCTTTGCTGGGTGTGAGTATTGCCGAGCACTCCGGGCTGATTTCTGCCGCGATGCGTGGCCTGGTTATGGGCGCGTCCAAGCGTATGGTTACCGTGACTATCGTGTTTGCCGGTATTATTTCTAATACGGCATCTGAGCTTGGTTATGTGGTGTTAATACCGATGGCGGCAGTGATCTTCCATTCACTGGGCCGGCACCCGCTGGCAGGCTTAGCAGCTGCTTTTGCCGGTGTGTCAGGCGGCTATAGCGCTAATTTGTTTATTGGTACTGTTGACCCGTTACTGGCGGGCTTTACCCAGTCTGCTGCCAATTTAATTGACCCTAACTACACTGTAGGGCCAGAAGCGAACTGGTTTTTTATGATTGCCAGTACCTTTTTTATTGCGGCGCTGGGTGCTTTTGTTACTGAAAAAATAGTCGAGCCGAAACTGGGCAAATATGATGTGCGTGAAGCGGCGATTGAACTGGGCGAGCCGCAACTGGATAAGCTGACTGCTGCGGAAAAACGCGGCTTAACAGCAGCCGGGTTGGCCTTTGTTGCGCTGGGTGTTTTATTAGCACTAAGTGTGGTGCCGCAATGGGGGCCGTTACGCCACCCACAAACGGGTTTAGTTGCCGGCTCACCGTTTTTACAAGGCATAGTGGTATTTATTTTTATCAGCTTTGCGATACCGGGTTATATCTACGGCCGTATTGTCGGCACTATGAAAACCGACCGCGATGTAATTAATGCTATGGCCAAAAGCATCAGCTCAATGGGGTTGTATATCGTACTGGTATTTTTTGCGGCTCAGTTTGTTGCCTTTTTTGGCTGGTCGAATCTGGGGTCGATTCTGGCAGTAAAAGGTGCAACCTTGCTGCAGGATATTGGCCTGACCGGCCCAATGCTGTTTGTGTTTTTTATTGGTATGTGCGCGTTGGTGAACCTGTCACTGGGCTCTGCATCGGCGCAGTGGGCAATTTTTGCACCCATTTTTGTGCCGATGCTGATGATCGTTGGCTATTCCCCCGAGGTAATACAGGCGGCATACCGGATCGGTGATTCTGTTACCAACCTTATTACACCGATGATGAGCTACTTTGGTTTAATACTGGCGGTAGCGGCACGCTACAAAAAGGATTTAGGCATAGGTACACTGATTGCCACCATGCTGCCCTACACCATGGTGTTTTTTGTCGGCTGGGTTACATTGTTTTACCTGTGGGTGTTTGTATTTGGCCTGCCGGTGGGGCCGGGTTCACCAACCTATTATAACTTTGGATAGAGTACCGAAAAAATAGTTGAGGCTGTTGCAAACTGCATAGCCTCTCTATTTAGTTAAAATATTACATCGGGTGAATTTAGGCTGTTGTTTTATAATTGTTTTTTCTGTATCTCGGTTAATATTTTGACATTGCGGTTCAGATCCTCAATTGCAATTTGGTTCGACTCCATAATTCGTAACATACGACGAACCCTACTGCCAATCAGGTAGATAAATATTGGTAGCAGCACCCATAGCATGGCTGCTATAAAGGTCACTACGAAACCGACTAATCCGTCATAAGTATTGGTCATAATCATACTAAAGGCCCCTTTTGAATTCTTTATAATCAATCAACTGTTAATGCTATATTGCCGGAGAATGCTGTCTGCCTGGGATTTTCTCAATGTACTAATTATTGTGAATAGGCACAAAATACAGTCTGTTTTTCTCAAAGTAAATAATTTAAGTGCTTTTAGGTTGACGGTGTAATGTAAATGGGAGTCATTTGGGTGTTGTCTGCTTGTAAATGTTTAAATTTTGTTTACTTTAAGTCTTTTCCTGTTTATCTTATATAGGAACATCAATTACAGGAATGTGCAATGTTAAAATACATGCTTTTTACACTTTTGTTGATAATTGGATCTCTGAATGCTACTGCTGCTTCTATAGCAAAAATTACTGCCTGTGATCCATGCGGTACTGTTGGTCGGGAGCACGCAGCAAAGTCAGTATTTAACTGGAATCAATCCGGTGAAGTGTATGTAGCTGATTTTTATATGCGAGAGGGCTTCAAATACAATGTGTACATAGATTATGTTGTAGAAGGACCAGACCGATTTCCCATTCATAAAACGAATTTAATTCCTTTGAACCCTGCTGAGCAGGAAGCGTTTAATGATATCTTTGCTCTGTACGACAGTTTGAAATCTGCTATTCAGAACAATAGATCCTTAAATAATAAGGTTGCACCATCGTTGCTCTTGAAGAATGCGGCTCCCTTTGAGTTGGGAACTGTGAAAATAATACACCCAGCTATCACTGTTCATGACTTTTTATCTAACAGCCAAATGCGAAACAATATGTATGAGTCCCATATTGCATTAGGTGTATATGATATTGCAGCAATAACCAATAGAATAACAGACACTCTGTCATTGGGGGCTCTGCATCTTAAAGATCTGAAGTTAGGCTATAGAATAGAGTTCCCTGACGGTTCTTCTATCCTCGTATACCCAAATCTGTCTTCCCGAACCTTAGATATAGCTGAGAATACAGCAAGGGACGCAGATAATAATACTGTGCCAACCAATCGTAATATGATCACCGGTTCATATCAATTTTCTAATCCAGAAAGTTATCAAAGTATGAGACAGTATCTGGAGGCAATGTTTGGCGTATCAGTATTTAATAATATGACGTGCACTTCTTACATTATGATATGCTCATTTTCTGGTACAACTCTAACATGTACAGTTCCCAGATGTGCGTACTAGTTGCATATATCAAGACAAGATTTTCAAAAATCTTGTCTTGATATTATTAATCATTAACAGCAGTAGATTCACGCACCAGCAGCTCAGGAATAAATACCGGCTGTTTGTCTGCCAGCATCTTGCTGGCATTAGGCTTGGCATGGCGGAATAACAACTCTGCCGCTTGCTGCGCTATGGTAACGTTAGGCTGATGTGCCGTGGTTAACGGCGGCCAGGTTTGGCGTGAAAACGGGCTGTTTTCAAAACCGGCAATGGCCAGTTGCTGTGGAATAGCAATATTCATCAGCCGGGCACTGAATAGGGCACCGGCGGCAATTTCATCATTACAGGCAAAAATAGCGCTGGGTTTTTTGCTCAGGTTCATCAGCTGTTTTGCGCCTTTTACGCCCGATTCAAATGAATAACTGCCCGGCACAATAAATTTGGGGTTGGGGGTAATGCCGCGTTTAGTCAGTGCGGCCTGATAACCGGCTAAGCGCTCGCCGCTTGAGCTGTGTTCTTCGTCACCGCATAAAAAGGCGATATCCGTGTGGCCCAGTTCCAGCAGATGGTTAGTAATTTTAAAGGCGGCGGTAAAATCGTCTACCAGCACGCAGTTACTTAACTTAGGCGATGGGGTAGAGCCGGAGATAATTCTGACAAAATGCACGCCGATTTTTTCCAGCGCTTCGGCAATATGTGGCATTTCAGAAAACGGTGGTGTCAGCACCAGACCGGCTAAACGTGATTGCTGCACTAAATCTATAACCTCCTGCACAATATCCGGTGATTTGGCATTGGTAGGGTGAATAAGCAACTCATAACCGTGCTTGCGGCAGGCATCAAGTAAACCACGTTGCATATCAATAACATAATAGGCATTAGGGTTGTCGTAAATATAACCAATGCTAAATGAGCGGCTACTGGCCAGGTTACGGGCGGCGGCATTAGGCTGATATTGCAGTGCGGTTATAGCGGCCATCACTTTGTCATAGGTGTCTTTTCGCACCGACGGTTCATTGTTCATTACCCGGGATACGGTTTTAATGGATACCCCAGCATGGCTGGCAACATCATTAATGGTTACTTTCATGGTTTATCCCACGGTTTTACTACGTTAAGGCTGCCTATTATATCGCCATTTGCAGTAATGTTTAGTATAGAAATGACAGCGCTGGTCATCTGTTAGATCAAATTAAACTAATGGATACCTCTTTTTGAGCTAAACGGCAAATGTTAATTACTACTGCACTGAGCTCCGCTTTGCTTTATCTGGCAGTATTTTTGTTTAACTTTATGAATTAATTTTAAAAAATAAACCTACAGAGCTGCTTTTTTTACGAGCAGATTTTTACCGTAGCAAAGAGGCGGCTAAATAAGCCAATAGCGTGTTGTGGGTAATATGGTTAAATTTTCGTCGTATTGGGTTTGCAAAGGCAAATTTTTTTGTGTATGTTCATTTGCAATGACAGCGTTGTCATTAAGTGTCCGGGATGAAGTAAAACAGTAAAAATTAAAACAGGAACGGGAGAAGCATATGCAGCACAATAAAATTAATAAATGTGCCTTAGCAGTGAAACTCAGCTTGTTGGTAGGAAGCGCCGCATTAACAATGCCGGCATTTGCCGCTGATCAGGTTGAAACAACAGAACAGGTTGAAGTTATAGAGATCCGCGGTATCCGCGCGTCACAAGAGGCTAACTTAAATGCCAAGCGCTACTCAAATGCCGTGGTAGATGTGGTTACGGCAGAAGATATCGGCAAGTTTCCTGATAAAAACGTTGCCGAGTCATTGTCACGTATTACCGGTGTCGGTGTAAGCCGTGAGTTTGGTGAAGGTGAAAAAATTACAGTACGCGGTGCCAGTTCATCTACTAACCGTACTTTACTTAATGGTCAGACCGTAGCAACAGCAGACTGGTTTATTCTGGATAATCCGGGGCGTAGCTTTAACTACACTATGTTGCCGTCAGCACTGGTATCCGATTTAGAAGTTTATAAATCGCCGCTTGCCAGTATTGATGAAGGTTCGATTGGCGGTACGGTTATTCTGCGTACACGCAAACCGTTGTCGATGGATGCTAATTCAGTCAATATTTCTCTGGAAGGGCAGTATTCAGAAACGTCAGAAAAGTGGGACCCTCAGATCTCTGGCTTGTATTCCTGGAAAAACGATGACGACAGTTTCGGTATTTTAGTGTCGGCTATTAAGCAGGATCGTAAAGTTGTTCGTGAAGGTGTTGAAGTTCTGGGCTGGCCAACTAACCCTGATTTAGATACAAAAGTACCGAGCCATATTGGTGTGCCTCGGTTTGAACAAGACCGCGAACGCGAAACCTTGTTTTTGTCATTACAGGCAAGACCAAATGACAATCTGGATATGGTGCTGAACGTACTGGATTCTAAAGTAGACGCCAACAACCAGAACCAGAACTGGCTTATTTTTGTCAATAACAATGCCGCTGCACTGACAAACACGGTCATCGAAAATGGCAGTATTGTTGCAGGTGAAGTCGCGACGGGTGGTACAGCGGCATATAACTTTATTAATCGTGTATCTTCTACTGAAACCCGATCTATAGACTTCGATCTGACCTATAGTGCAGAAACGTTTGAATTACATACTCAGGTAGGCCATACCAAAGCCAAAGGTGGTACTTATCGCGAAACGTCATGGGAATATGGTACCCCGGCAGATATTACCGGCTACACCTTTGATTTGCGTGGTAGTAAACCATCGGCGTCAACTACGGTAGATGCGTCTGACCCTACTCAGTTCCGGCCTGGCTGGATATGGGGTGGCGAAAAACCAACAACTGACGAAGAAACCTATGGTCAGCTCGATTTCACTATTCCGGTACAAAAAGGAGCGTTTTCAGCAGTAAAAACCGGCGTTAAATATCGCGTAGCTGAACGTACTCAGGACCGTATTGCTTATAGCTGGCATGGCCCACAAACCATGACAGGTAACGAGGATGTTGCAGGTAGTTATCTGGATCATATTTTTGCCAGTTGTTACGATTTAGCCCAATGTGGCCTGTTCAGCGGCACCGTTAATATTGATGCTGTAGTAAATGGCAATATGACACGGCAACTGGCTCATAACCGTGCTGTTATGGAACAAATTGCTTTTGAAGGGCTAAATGGTGTACCGGCAGATTATGCTAAATCACTTAATTTGCCAGAAATCTGGAGTGTTGAAGAGAATATTTTAGCGCTGTATGTTCAGGGGGATTTTGAGGGAGAGGGCTTCCGCGGTAACGTTGGTATTCGTTATGTTGATACCAAACAAACCTCTGGTGGCTATGAATTTTCCGGCGATTCCTGGGGCTTACAAACTATAGATCGTGAATGGTTGACACCGGAGTACCTGGCTTGGGTTGAAACGGATAACGACTACAGTGAAGTGCTGCCCAGCCTGAATATTGCTTTTGATTTATCAGACGATCAGATCCTGCGCTTTGGTGCTGCGCGAGTGATGGCACGGCAAGACTGGAATAATATTTCATCTTCTATCACCTATGGTTCGCTTGACGTAGCCCAGCCAACGGGTAGTGCCAGCAACCCAATGTTAATGCCACAAATTGCTGACCAGTTTGATATATCCTGGGAGTGGTATTTTGATGCATCAGCCTTGTTTGCAGTAACGTACTTCCATAAAGATGTAAAAAGTTACCGCAGCTTCTCAACCTTTGTGGATGAGCGCTACTGGGAAGAAGGCGAAGAGTGGGTCGATGTTACCTTTACCCGCCCTGAAAATGGCCCAGGTGGTAAAACAGATGGTTTTGAAGTGAGTTATCAGCAGGCGTTTGGTGATTTTGGCATAAGTGCCAATTACACCTATACCAATGCTAAACGTGATGAAACGCGCGATCTGACTTTGCCGGGATCGGGCCTGGTTGAAGGTACATCCAGACATATGGCTAATGCCAGCGTGTACTATGAGACAGATAAAATTGGTGCCCGTTTAATGTATAACTACCGCACTGAATGGTACAAAGGCCTGCACTATAACGGTGATGAGTTATGGAATGACAGTTATGGCCAACTGGATGCCAGTCTAAGTTATAACCTGACCGACAATATTACCTTCTCCCTGGAAGCTGTTAACCTGACCAATGAAGAAGTTGTTGAATACAATACTGATAAAGCCCGGTTATTTTCAATCTATGAAAATGGCCGCCGTTTTGTTGCCGGTGTTCGTATGAACTTCTGATTTGCGAAATGTTGACCGTAAGGCCAAGGTTGGTACTGCTTAGCAGTACCAACCTTTATATTTTCAGCTACTGAGTGGAGGTAATTATATGAAAGATGTTACCCAGTGGCACAACGTCGATGAAGCTTTGTTCCGGCAGAAGATTGTTCCGTTACATCAGCCAGCGATATTGCGCCAGGCAGTAAAACACTGGCCTGCAGTGCAGGCTGCTTTGCAATCAGATATGCAATTACAACAGTATTTTGCCGCGCTGGATAACAGAGCTGAAGTCAATACAGTTCTGGCTCATCCGGACAGTGGCGGGCGTTTAAGTTACAACGACACGCTGACAGGGTTTAACTTTGAACGGCAAAAGGCGCCCGTTACGGCTGTTATTAATGAGCTGCGCAAAATTAATGGTAAAAAAGATGCGTTGCATATAGCAGTGCAAAGTGCGCGGACTGATGCCTGTTTACCAGACTTTCACCGTTTTAATACTATGCCGTTGCTGGCGGCAGATATTTGCCCACGGATCTGGGTAGGAAACCGCATAATAGTGCCAGCGCACTTTGACAATGCAGATAACTTGGCCTGTGTCGTGGCGGGGGCACGGCGTTTTACCTTATTTCCTCCAGAGCAGGTCAGCAACTTATATATCGGCCCGCTGGACTTCACCCCGGCTGGAGCTCCCATCAGTATGGTTGATATGCTAAAGCCGGATTTTGCCGCACATCCTAAATTCAAAACGGCGCTTGAGCATGCTCAATTCGCTGCGCTTGAACCTGGCGATGTACTGTATATACCTACCTTGTGGTGGCATCATGTGGAATCATTGTCTGCAGTTAATATTCTTATCAATTATTGGTGGGGTGGCTCACTCGGTGATGATGCGAATCAGGCTTCACCGTTTGATAGTCTGTTGCACACCTTAATAACAATAAGGAATCTGCCACCAGAGCAACGGCAGCATTGGCAGGCATTTTTTAATCATTTTGCATTCCATGCTGATGGCAACCCGGTAGCACATTTAGCTGATACACAACAAGGGATTGCAGGTGAACTGCCGAACAAGCGGGATGCCAACATTAAAGATTGGCTGATAACGCAGCTAAAAACTATGTAAGCAGAGCAGTGATTTGGTATTGATCCCATTGTTGACTTAGCGCATGATAACAGCGCATTGCTGATGGCGTTCGGGGTAGACGACTTATAACAACATCTTTGCCATCAGTACTTCTCAAATCCATGAACAGAATAAAGAGCAGTTTATGACTTCAACACCTAAGATTGTGCCGTTAAATAAAGAACAGCACGCCGCAACTAAAATCAATAATAACAACGCCTTTTCTCATATCAGCAGCGAGCATTTATTACCGGTAGTGGTACACGAATTTGTTGTGGCTGGTGCTGAGTTTCCTATTGTTTTTGTAAAAGCTAATGACACTTTTCAGCCGGTAGCTATGCTGGGCCTGGCTGCACAACAAAACCTGTTTATGCAAAATGACCAATGGCAGGCGCTGTATGTACCGCGTGCAGCACGCAATTACCCGCTGGTACTGGTAAAAGATAAGCCGGATGGCGACCGCCTGTTGGTAGGCCTGGATGAAAGTTCTGAGCGTGTAGGCCAGGCTGAAGGTCATGCTCTGTTTAACGATGATGGCAGTGAAAGCGAATTTTTAACCCAGCGTAAGCAGCAAATGGCTGAATATGTTGATATGGGCATGATTACCCGCAACTTTGTGGAAAAATTGCAAAGCCTGGAACTGATTAAAGAACAGGTATTAACGCTGACAATTAAAGGTGAAGAGCGCCGTATTAACGGTATTTACCTGATTGACGAGCCAAAACTGAATGAACTGAGTGATGAAGTGTTCCTTGAGCTGCGTAAGAGCGGTTATTTAACTGCGATTTATGCCCAGCTGATGTCGCTGCAGCATACACAGAAACTGGTAAAGAAAATCGCTGACGCCAGTTAAGTAATAAAGCTAATGGCTTGATGCTGTTAGCTTTGTTGTTGGTGTTGCCTGAAAGCCAGCTAGCTTAGGTTAGCTGGCTTTTTTATATTCAGGGCCTAAGGTCGGGGATTACCGTACGGCTTACGGTATTGCCAAGGCGGCTGCGCAGCCAAAGTGTGGCTGGTTGTGCTGGCGCGGCAGCCGGGCAGGAGTGCCAGTTCTGGCCCTGATCGGTGCTGCACTCGGTGGTTAAAAACGGTAGCGCGGTATTAACCTTAAGTTGTTCTGCGTTTAGTTTTACGCCCGGCGGTGGCAGGTAAAAACTGCTGTTATTCGCGGCCAGCCGGCCCAGCTCAACCTGGCTTAAGCGCAAAGCAAACCGCTGCCAGTCCTGGCTACGCTGGATGCTATTATTATTGGCCTCCCAGCTGGCTTTATGCCAGGCGCGCTCGGCCAAAGCCAGCAGGCGGGGGTAAATCATTTGCTCCAGTTGCTCTGCTGTGCGTATGGTTTCGCTCCACACCTGGCCCTGAATACCCAGGATATTTTCTGCCTGCTTCAGTGCCGGCATTTCGCGGCCAACCAGAGCTTCTAAATCGGTAATCAGGGCGCCACTGCGGGTAGTATCGGCATTGGCGTATAAATTGTCAGGCATAAAGCCAAACACTTTATCAATACTGCTAAAGCGGGTAGCCCAGTAATAGCCGCGCTCGGCGGGGTTGGCTTCGTGCGGGTGATCAAAATACAAATGCGTACCGGGCGACAGGATCACCTGATAACCATTATTCGCCAGCCGGTAAGCGCGATCGCCCACGCCCCATTCCCAGATATTGTCCCAGGCATTGGCGATTACCCGCTCGTTAGCAAACTGGCTGCGGTTAAAGGTATTTTGCCGGTCGTACATTAAGCCGTCTTCCCAGCCTGCCAGCGCAAGGCCGCGCCTTTGGGTAATATCAGCCAGCCGGCTGACAAAATAGGGCTTTAAATCGGCTACGCCTGCTACGCCATTGTCCGGTGTGCTAAACAGTTGCTGGCAGGCGGCAGAGCCCAGCCAGGAACCGTTTGCTACTTCATCACCGCCCATATGAAAAATATTCAGCTTAATACCAGCCTGGCGATACATTTGTTGCAACTCATACACTACTTTATCGACAAAGGCATAGGTTGAGGGCAGACAGACATTAGCTGAATTGTCGTTGTAGTTTTGCACGCTAAGGTAACTGGAGCTGTCGTTCGGATCAGACAGCAAATACTGGCTGGCAGCCTGGGGTTGGCCGGCGGCCATTAGGCGGTTATAACGGGCTTTCATAGCCACAATAGCGGCCCTGGCATGGCCTGGCAGGTCAATTTCCGGTATAACTTCAATATGGCGCTCTGCAGCGTATTGTAAAATTTCAATAAAATCGGCTGTGCTGTAATAACCATTACCAGAGCCATCCGGGTGCGGGCCGGTACCCAGTTGGGTTAGCAGACAGTGCTGCTCGGTTAAATCAAAGCAACGTTTGGCGCCAATATCAGTCAGCTCCGGCAGGCCGGGAATTTCCAGCCGCCAGCCTTCGTCTTCTGTCAGGTGCAGGTGTAGTTTATTCAGTTTGTAGCGCGCCATATTATCAATCAGCCGCATAGTGACTGCTTTACCATGAAAGTTACGCGCCATATCGTAATGCATGCCACGCCAGGCAGCACGTGGCTGGTCGGTTATGTTACCTGTAGGTAGCAACAGTTTGTTGTCTTGCTGTTGTAATAGCGCCAGTAATGACTGCACAGCATAAAATGCGCCGGCATTATCTTTACCGGTAATACGGATGGCTTTATCGCTGATATCAAGCTGGTAGCCTTCTGCGCTGACAGCTAAGCTGCTATCTACCTGTAATGTTATCACACTGGTTTTTTTATCTGCTGCCGCGCTGCTGCCGGGCAGGGCTAAGCCTAGTTGCTGTAATTGCTGCTGCAGGTATTTTGCTTCTTGCGTAAGGCGGCCACTGAAGTGAATGTGCCAGCTGTTATCCAGTGTAACGCGGCGCTTACTAAATTCTGCCTGCAATGGCGTAGGTATAATGCGGGTACTGACATCATCGCTTATACGGGCACGGTTTAACTGCTCGTTGTGGCTAAAACGCAAAGCTGCATCTACTACCGGCACCTGATCCGGCTCGCCCAAACTACGTAGTTGCTGCTCTGCTGTGTTTATAGGCTGCACAAACCGGCTGAAGTCTTCAGTGTCAGTATTGGTAAAAACTTCGGCCTGCAGGTTAGCAAAGGCAATAAAAGCACGTGGCATAAAATCACTGTAGCTTACCATCCAGGGGCCAGACTCAAACGGCAGTGTTAATTGTTGCGAGGGTTTAAGGCCGGCAAAGCCTGCTACGGGACTAATGCGGTGCAGGTCGCCCTGCACGTGCTCAATTTGCAGCCCATGCTGCTGGGTATGTTCTATCCGGCGGATTAAATGAAAGTATATTTGCCAGTCTGCTGCACCGGCAGGTAAAGCGACCGCAGAGTTATTCTGTAAAATAATAGCTGCGTTAAAACGTGAAGGCGTATTGAGCTGGTTTGACTGCACAGTAAATTGCAAAGTACTGTTTTGGGCAAATTCTGCCAGTTGTTGCTGGGTCCATGCTGCCGATGCCGGAGCTGTGCTTAGCAGCAGTAAAAAAATCATAACGCGCATAAAAAGTTCCCCTGTTGTAGCCGGTGCTGTACCAACTGCACCGGCTTGTTATTTTAGTATGTTAACAAACAACTCAAACATATTATGTAAATTTATGATTATATTGTTAATTTTAAATTTAATGCGGCCAGTGTCGTAAAATGCCAGCCTGATTTTTAAACAAGACACTTGTTATTTGTCAGATTTATTATATGCTGGTTTTTAAAAATGACAACGCTGTCAATTTGCTAAGCTAACAGGCAACAGCTAATAGCAGACAGCCACAGTGATGACAGCCAGAGGCATCAACACAATTTGCAATGAGGTTTACAGGATGAGTACAGCGCTGAAGGCCGATACGCCTTTATATTTAGGAATAGACGGTGGTGGCAGTAAATGCCGCGCTGTTATTGTATCGGCAGATCAGCAAATTTTAGGCGAAGGCTTGTCCGGCCCGGCTAACCCGTTGCGTGGCATGAAAGTAGCAACAGACTCTATTTTAACGGCTACCCAGCAGGCGCTTAGCAGTGCGGGGCTGGCATTTAATGATATGTCGCGCTTAATTGCCGGTGCCGGTTTAGCGGGTGTTAATATGCCACAATATTACCGGCTTTTTTCTGCCTGGCAGCATCCGTTTAAAACGCTACACCTTACCAGTGATTTGCATATTGCCTGTATGGGAGCGCATCAGGGGCTTGATGGTGCAGTCATTATTGTTGGCACGGGGTCTTGCGGTCTGGCCGAAGTAAACGGTCAGTTGATAGAGGTGGGCGGCCATGGTTTCCCTTATGGTGACAATGGCAGCGGCGCCTGGTTTGGTATGCAGTTGCTGCATAAGGTATTACTAAGCCTGGATCAACTGGCGCCTCCTACGCAAATGACAACCTTGCTGCTACAAGAGCTGGCTGCCAGCAATAGCATTGAGGTGGTGTCGCATTTTATGCAGGCAACGCCAACTACTTATGCCAAATATGCGCCTCTGGTATTTATTGCCGCAGAGGCTGGTGATGCTACGGCATTACAATTGGTGCGTCAGGGCGCAGAGTTTATCAGCGCTATTGCCGACAGGTTGCTTAGCATAGCGCCGCCCAGATTATCTTTTATTGGTGGCTTGGCGCATAAACTGCTGCCGTATCTGCCAGAACATATTCAGCAACAGGTTACACCGGCATTACAACCGCCGGAACTCGGTGCAGTGTGGTTTGCCCGTCAGCGCAGCCAACTGCCATCTTCCGTTATGTCGTTATAGGTAAGAAGTAAAAATGAGCAACAGTATTATGGCTCTGGAAGCCACAGAAGCGCCACAACGTATTGCCGAGCAACTGGCAGCCAATGCCGCTACCGTGCAGCAGGTGGTAGAACACATTCGCCAACGTGCGCCAAAGTTTGTCTATATGGTGGGGCGCGGGTCTTCTGATCATGCCGGGGTATTTGCCAAATATTTAATTGAAATAGAAGTTGGTTTGCCGGTAGCTGCCGCCGCGCCGTCTATTGCCAGTGTATACAACAAATCATTGCAGCTGGCCGATGCGCTGGTACTGGTTATTTCACAGTCGGGCCGTAGCCCGGATATTCTGGCACAGGTTGATATGGCCAAACGTAGCGGCGCTATGGTGGTGGCATTGGTAAACGATACCACCTCTCCTCTGGCAGAGCTGGCGCATTATACGCTGCCGCTGCATGTTGGTGCGGAAAAGGCAGTGGCGGCGACCAAAAGCTATCTGGCTACCTTAAGTGCTATTTTGCAGTTGGTGTCGGTTTGGTCGGGTAATCAGGCACTGCAACAGGCGGTGCAGCAATTACCGCAAAGTTTGCAGGCTGCTATCGAATTACCACAGCAGTTAACGGCACAGGCGTTAGAAAAAGTGGCACATCTGGTGGTATTAGGCCGTGGTCTGGGCTATGCCATTTCCCGCGAAATTGCACTAAAGCTAAAAGAAGTGTGTGGCATTCATGCCGAAGCGTTTTCCAGTGCTGAGTTTTTACACGGCCCGGTTACACTGGTAAAAAACCAGTTTGCTATTGTTGATGTCACTATAGAAGATGAAAGCTTAAGCGCACACCGCAGCCAGATAGAAGATGTACGCAGCCGTGGTGCTGCCATAGTGCAGTTGCACCACCGTGGTGTAAACGCCGATGCGCGGGTATTACCGTTGCTGGTATTGCAGCGGTTTTATCTGGATGTTGAAGTAGTGGCGCGCAGCAGGGGCATTAACCCCGATGCACCGCCGGGCCTGAATAAAGTGACCAAAACGGTATAACCCAACCTAAGGGTAGTGAGTACATGCAGCAGTTAAGTGTCAGCCGCCTGTTTGACGGCGAAAAGTGGTTTGATAATGTCAGTGTCGTAATTAAAGACGGCATTATTCAGGCGGTAACACCGGCAGCCGGTGCAGTGCAAACGGGTTTACTGGTGCCCGGTTTTATTGATGTACAGGTTAACGGAGGTGGCGGGGCGTTATTTAATACCGCTCCCAGCCGCCAGACACTGCGCACCATGTTGCAGGCACATGCCCGTTTTGGTACCACAGCTATGCTGCCTACGGTAATTACTGACAGCATTAGTGTTATGCAGCAAGCTGCTGACACTATTGCCGATGCTATTGCCGATGCTGAGCCCGGTATTATTGGTGTGCATTTTGAAGGGCCGCATTTGTCGGTACCAAAAAAAGGTGTGCACCCGCAGCAACACATCCGGCAATTAAGTGAAGCGGAGTTGGCAATATACGGCCGTACCGATCTTGGTGTTAAGCTGGTGACAGTGGCGCCGGAAAATATCAGCCCGCAGCAAATACAGCAGCTGGTCGCGCTGAATGTAATTGTTTGCCTTGGACACTCCAATGCCGACGCGGCTACCGTACAAGCCGCGCTGGCTGCCGGTGCCAGCGGTTTTACCCATCTTTATAATGCTATGTCGCCGCTGACCTCGCGCGAGCCGGGTATGGTTGGGGTTGCACTGGCAGATGCCAACAGCTGGTGCGGGGTTATTTTTGACGGTCACCATATGCACCCGGTGGCTGCCAAAGTGGCGCTGGCTGCCAAGCCTAAGGGTAAACTGATGATCGTCACCGATGCCATGTCGCCGGTTGGCACTTCAGATAGCGAATTTGCTTTTTTTGACGGCAAAGTTATCCGCGAGGGTAACAAACTAACCAACGAAGCCGGTGCGCTGGCAGGCTCGGTACTGGATATGGCAGCCGCCGTGCAATATGCCGTGGAACAGCTTGATGTGAGTGCTGCAGAAGCCTTACGTATGGCGTCGTTGTACCCGGCGCAGTTTTTAGCACAACCGAACAAAGGCCGTATAGTAGCCGGGGCGCAGGCAGATTTAGTATTACTGAATAATAACTGGCAGGTGCAGGCTAACTGGATTAACGGTAAGCCGGTATTTGCTGCCGAATAGCATAATAATAAAAGCGGGGAATAAATATGGAAATGACAGCTGAGCAGGCAAAAAAGCGCAGCAGCATACTGCCAATGATCATAGTGGCGATGCTGTTTTTTGTACTGGGGTTTGCTACCTGGCTTAATGGCTCGTTAATGCCTTATCTGAAGCAGATGCTATTGCTAACACCGTTTCAGGCATCGCTGGTGTTGTTTTCATTTTATATCGCCGTAACCTTTACCGCGCTGCCCTCTGCCTGGCTTATCCGTAAAGTAGGTTATAAAAATGGTATGGCGCTGGGTATGGCCACAATGATGCTGGCCGGGTTGCTATATATTCCGGCGGCCCAAACCCAGACCTTTGCCTTATTTTTGTTAGCGCAGCTGGTTATTGGTACCGGCCAGACTTTATTGCAAACCGCGGTAAACCCTTATGTGGTTAAAATTGGCCCGGAAGAAACTGCGGCTGTGCGTATCAGCATTATGGGTATTTTAAATAAAACTGCCGGTGTAGTTGCGCCCATAGTTTTTACTGCCCTTATCGCCAGCAGCTTTGTTGCACCTGCCGGCACGGAGCTTAGTGCAGAGCAGATTGACACTATGGCAGCCAGTTTAGTGTTGCCTTATCTCGGGTTAGCTGCCTTTTTGGGTTTGCTGGCCCTGGCAGTGAAGTTTTCACCATTGCCAGAGCTGGAAAAAGAAACCGGCGAAGGTAACAAAGCCGGGCAGGTTAAAGCCGCGCTGGCAAGGCCCAGCCTGGCACTTGGGGTGCTGGCACTGTTTGTTTATGTTGCGGTAGAAGTGATCGCCGGTGACACCATCGGCCTGTTTGCATTATCGCTGGGAGTGGAGCGGTATACCGTAATGACGTCTTACACTATGGCTTGTATGGTGCTGGGTTATGTTTTGGGCATAGTGCTGATCCCAAGAGTGCTGTCGCAGCAGGCTGCACTGGCAGTATCAGCTGTGCTGGGCGTAGTGCTTACGCTGGCAATTGTTATGGGGGATGCTTCATCTTATGTTATAGCCAATACGCTGCTGGTGCCTTTTGGTGGTACAGCCTTACCCGACACCTTGCTGCTTATTGCGGTATTAGGGCTGGCAAATGCTATTGTCTGGCCGGCAGTGTGGCCTTTGGCGTTGTCTGGTTTGGGCTCACTTACCAGTGTAGGCTCGGCGTTACTGATTATGGGTATTGCCGGTGGTGCCTTTGGCCCGTTGTTTTGGGGGCTGGCCAGCGGCAGCGCGCTGGGGCAACAGGGCGCTTATATCGTGATGCTGCCCTGTTACCTGTTTATTCTGTTTTATGCGCTTAAAGGCCACAAATTAACCCGCTGGCGCTAGAGCCAGCCCGATACTGTGTTAGCTTAAAAGCGGTATTCCCAGGTTGCCGCCAGGCTACCGCGTTTTATGCGTAGTTCTGGCTGCGGCGATTTATCGAACGCCCGGCCTTCAATGCTTAGCAAGCCGTTAAACAGCGGTTGGCGGTATTCCAGTCTTAACTGCCAGTTTTTCAGCTCTGAACTGGCAGCAAGAAATTCACCCCGCAGCACACTAACTGCCCAGCTGTAGCCGTCAAATGTCTGATAGCGGTAACCTGCTGACAACACTCTGGCATCGGCACCATAACCGCTGCCGATCACCCGGCCATAGCGGCGGTAGCCTTGCGGATAAATGTCGCCTTCGTAGGCGCAATCACCGGCCACCATTTGCTCTTCACAGCGGATATAGGTGTCAGACCATTCTAAATTCAGTGTGTGCACCGCGCTTTCACTGCCAAAGAAAGTACGCACGCCATACAGTTGCATGGGTTTACCTAACTTGCGGCCACCGTTGTCGTCTGCCAGTTCGGTATAAAAGCTGAACGGGCGGTTAAACAGATTTGTGTGAAAAGTCATGTCCAATGCGGCCAGGTTATCGGCGTTGTTATCATCATTGAATAACAACATATCGCCGAAGGCATCCAGGCCGTTATCCAGTGTCTTGCCACCCCACTGGCTTACCCGCGATACGCCAAGTTCCAGTTGCGGCAAGGGCCTGGCGCTGAAACGTGCACCAAAATGTTTAATCTGTTGCGGGATGCTGCTGTGCTCACCCTGGCCAACAAAGGTAGTAAAGCTCCACGGGCCTAACCAACTGAATAACATAGTGTCACTCTTTTGCCAGCTGTGGCGGCTTAAGCGCAATGACGGGATCGGGCGGGCATTATTGGTTACCAGCAGTGAGGTTTGCTGGCCGGGTCCCCACCATAATGGCTGCTGATCCAATGCCAGTACCCAGTTGCCGGCAATAACGGCCATATAGCTGCCGTCGTAGGTTAATTCCTGCTCAGTGCTGCCATCTTCCGGTTCACGGTAATTAATCTGGGTTTTCGCTGCCCAGTTATCACCAAGATACTCTTTAAATACACTGACACTGGCTTTATCAAAGTAAGTTTCGCCAAAGCTTTGATACAAAGAGGGATCTGAACTGGCTTTAAGTTTAATACCGGCAATATAGCTGTGCTGATTCGCATTTAATGCTGAGCGCACATGGGCCAGGGCAAAGCGCAGCTCTTCTGTGGGTAGCTCTTGCGCCGCCGCTAAATCAGCAACTATGTTTTTCCACATTAGCGGGTAGGTATTTACCGGGCCGGTAATTACACCAGCGTGAGACAGTGTTTGCAGTGACTGGCGCAAATAGTTATCGGTAGTGTCTACCCAGGGCGCAGCCACAGCTGGCAGGGCAAACAGCAATGCAGTTAATAAAGCGGGTTTAAAAGTCATAGTTTAAATTTAGTTTTTAGTGCCTGTTCAACGTGGCAGGGTACGAAACTGGAGACATCACCGCCATGGCGGCATACTTCTTTTACCAGCGTTGAGGAGATAAAGGTATTTTTTTCGGACGGTGTCATAAAAATACTGTCCAGCGCCGGATTTAACTGGCGGTTCATGCTGGCCAGCTGAAACTCATATTCAAAATCTGCCACTGCGCGCACACCACGGATCAGCACCTGTGCTGATTGCTCTTCAGCAAATTTAGCCAGTAAGCCTGAGAAGCCAATAACACTAACATTGCTGATGCCGGTAAAAGCCTGTTGGGCCAGTGCTACCCGTTCGTCCAGACTAAACAGTGGCTGTTTACTGGGGTTAGCCGCGACAGCCAGTATAACCTGATCGAATATACGGGCAGCCCGCTGCACTAAATCGGCATGCCCATTGGTGAGTGGGTCAAAGGTGCCTGGGTAAATAGCTTTTATTTTCATTGAGTTGTAAGCTTTCCTTGGCGAGGGCACAGCAGTGGCTGTCCTGCGACTAGAGTTTTTAGTCAATTTGGCGTTACTATAGCAAATTAATTTAGCTAACAATAAGCCTGTTTCGCAGATGGAAAAGAAGTTAAGAACTAAAGATAAAATTCTGCAAGCCAGCATAGAGCTGTTTAACCAGGTTGGTGAGCGTCAGGTCACTACCAATCATATTGCTGCCCACCTGGGCATTAGCCCGGGTAATCTGTATTACCACTTCCGTAATAAAGAAGACATCGTCCGGCAGATTTTTAAAGAATACGCCAAGTTGCTGGAAACCCGTATTAAACCGCCGTCAGACAAAGCTGAAGCTTTAGACGCGCTGGCCTGTTATCTGGATGCGGTGTTTGAGCTAATGTGGCGTTTTCATTTCTTCTACGCCAATTTGCCGGATATTCTGTCGCGTGATCCCGCTTTGCAGCAAGACTACCTGCAAGTGCAGCAAGGCGTGCTGGCGCGTGTTATTGCCGTACTAAAAGCACTGAAGCAATCTGCTGTGATCCAGATTGACGATGACGATATTACCGATCTGGCGCATAGCATAAAACTATTGGTGACATTCTGGATCAGCTATCTGAAAACCCAGGCACCGGATCAGGCGATTGATCAGGCCAGCGTATATCAGGGGGTGCTTAAGGTATTGCTGTTATTTAAGCCTTATGCCACCGAGCAAGCCCGGCCACGTATCGCCCGTTTGCAGCAGCATTACGAAGCCTTGGCCCGGTAAGGCTGTTTAGATATTGATGTTTATGTAGTTTAAACTTTACAGCTGCAGGTCTGAGCAGCGCTTTGGATACGTTAAAAGCGCTGCAGGACAACGCTATAAGCTTTACAATGGCGCCGTTTTTTTCTGTTCTCTTACCCCCGCAACAGGAGGCTTTATGCGCAATGGCGCTTTTCTGCAACATCTACAACAACAAATAGACGATGTGAAAGCAGAAGGTTTGTACAAAGCAGAACGTATTATTACGTCTCAACAACGTGCTGACGTTACTGTTGGTGGCCAGCAGGTACTGAATTTTTGCGCTAACAACTATTTAGGCCTGGCCAATCACCCTGATTTAATTGCTGCTGCGCAGCAGGGCTTAGCCAGCCATGGTTTTGGTGTGGCGTCGGTACGCTTTATCTGCGGTACCCAGGATATTCATAAAACGCTGGAACAAAATATCAGTGCTTTTTTAGGCACTGAAGATACCATTTTGTATTCATCCTGCTTTGATGCTAACGGCGGCTTGTTCGAAACCATTTTAGGCGCCGAAGATGCGGTAATATCTGATGCGTTAAACCATGCCTCTATTATTGACGGTGTGCGGTTGTGTAAAGCCAAACGTTACCGTTATGCCAATAACGATATGCAAGAGCTTGAAGCCCAGCTAAAACAAGCCGATGCCGACGGCGCCCGCTTTAAGCTGATTGCCACCGACGGTGTATTCTCAATGGATGGCGTAATCGCCGACTTAAAAGCTGTGTGCGACCTGGCCGATAAATACGGCGCCATGGTAATGGTAGATGACAGCCATGCTGTAGGTTTTGTTGGTAAAAATGGCCGTGGCACCCATGAATACTGCAATGTGATGAACCGCGTTGATATTATTACCGGTACCCTGGGTAAGGCACTTGGCGGCGCGTCCGGCGGTTATACCTCAGGTAAAAAAGAAGTGATTGAGTGGCTGCGTCAGCGCTCACGGCCATATTTATTCTCTAATTCGCTGGCGCCGTCTATTGTCACTGCCTCTATAAAGGTGCTGGACATGTTGGCGCAAGGCGATGCGCTGCGGGCTAAACTGTGGGATAACGCCAATTACTTTCGCGAAAAAATGTCTGCTGCCGGTTTTACGCTGGCCGGTAAAGACCACGCTATTATTCCGGTAATGCTGGGCGATGCCAAAGTCGCGGCAGAAATGGCCAAACGTATGCTGGCCGAAGGTATTTACGTGGTGGGTTTCTCGTTTCCGGTGGTGCCAAAAGGCCAGGCGCGGATCCGCACCCAGATTTCAGCAGCACATACAACAGAGCAACTGGATAAGGCGATTGCAGCCTTTATCCGTATTGGTAAAGACATGGGCGTGATCGCATAAGGGCGGGGCGTGAAAATGAAAGCATTAGCAAAGTTAAAAGCAGAACCTGGCATTTGGCAAACCGAAGTAGACAAACCGGAGGTTGGCCCAAATGATGTGTTAATCCGCATTAAAAAAACCGCGATTTGTGGCACCGATGTGCATATCTATAAGTGGGACGAGTGGGCACAAAATACTATTCCGCACGGTATGGTGGTTGGCCATGAATATGTGGGCGTAATTGAAGGCATGGGCTCGGAAGTGCGTGGCTTTAACATTGGCGATCGCGTCTCCGGCGAAGGCCATATCACCTGCGGCTACTGCCGTAACTGCCGTGCCGGTAGAGTGCATTTATGCCGCAATACTATTGGCGTTGGTGTAAACCGTGCCGGCTCTTTTGCCGAGTACCTGGTGATCCCGGCCTATAACGCCTTTAAACTGGCTGATAATATTCCGGACAATATCGCCGCTATTTTCGACCCGTTCGGCAATGCTGTGCATACTGCCTTGTCATTCGATTTAGTTGGTGAAGATGTACTGATAACCGGTGCCGGCCCTATCGGTATTATGGCCGCTGCAGTGGCGCGTCATGTTGGTGCCCGCCATGTAGTGATTACCGATGTAAACCCATACCGGTTGGAGTTGGCACTGAAAATGGGAGCCACCCGTGCGGTAGATGTGAGCAAGCAGAATTTAAAAGACGTGATGAAAGAGTTGGGTATGACAGAAGGCTTTGACGTTGGCCTGGAAATGTCTGGCGTACCGGCAGCATTTCGCAGCATGCTGGATACCATGAACCACGGTGGCAAAATTGCCATGCTGGGGATCCCGCCGTCTGATATGGCAGTTGACTGGAACAAAGTTATTTTTAAAGGACTGATAATTAAAGGTATTTATGGCCGGGAGATGTTTGAAACCTGGTACAAGATGGCCAGCTTAATTCAATCCGGGCTGGATTTAACACCCATGATAACCCATGAGTTACCAATGGAGCGTTTTCAGGAAGGCTTCGACATTATGTGCTCTGGCCAATCCGGCAAAGTGGTACTGAACTGGTCTTAACACAGTGAAGTAGGTCAGATACAGCAAAAAGCGAACTGAGGTTCGCTTTTTTTATGTCTGTTTTTTTGCCAGTAACATTGAGTTACAAGTGTGTATTTAAAATAAGATTTTTTAAGTGGTTATTTTTAAATGTTTTTTGTGAGTTGGAGTGGTTTATGCATTGTGCTGTTGCAAGCTATTGCATTACTACAACCAATAACAAAATTCAGAGGTATATCCATGTTGAAGTCTATATTGTTTGCTCTATCAGCTTTGGTACTGAGCAGCCTGGCGTTGCCGCAGACCGTGCAGGCTGCACCTATAATGACACAAGAATTCCTGTTTGAAGATGGTACCAGCTTTGGTGTGTTATCTGTTGATCTGGATAACATCGACGAGTTCGGTAATGTACTTCAGTGGGAAGCATTTGAGCTGTTCGGTTTTACCATCGGTGAGAGCTTCCTGTTTCTGGCAGAATATAACCCGTTAAATCTGGCGGCAGGTTTTACTTTCTTAAGCTTCGACGTAAATGATATCTCCAACTCTTTTGCTTTCCAGGGCTTCTGGGACAGCGCTTTTGGTGAAGGTTTCATGGATATTTTCACTCCTGATGGTCAATTCATTGATGCAGGTTCTTTCTACTTAAGTAACGTTACTTTAGTGTCTGAACCAGCAACGCTGTTTTTGATGCTGGGTGCTGTTGGTGGTTTGTTACTGCGCCGCCGTCAGGGTTAAGTGTCAGCTTTTTTATCAGTGAAATTATTTGTGGTTAACAACTATGGTAGCTTGTTCACACATGTTGTCTCTGCTGCAAGAGGCAACATGGCTACCATGTTTGTGTTTGTAAGCCATATTGAAGTGTCAGCTTTTTATGCATTTCTGTCAGGCTGCTTTTGCGTTAAGCAGCGTTGTTAGCAGATATAAAGCAAACCGGTTGAAGAAATCCAGGTTAAAAAATAGTGCTCGAATAAATATCGTCAGTTGCCGTAATAAACGCACTGCTTTGGTTTAACTGAACCTGGCTGTTTGCGTTTAAGGCTCTGATGGGTAATAAAAATAAACGGAGATATTACATGCGATTTAACAGAATTATGTCCAGAACTGCGTTAGCAGTTGCAGTAGCGGTTGGCGCGGTCCACGCCAATGCACTGGCAAACCAATATGAAGTGACTATTGATCCAAGCCAGCTGCGCCAAGTGGCGGGCGATGACACCGAAACTGCACCTTATATTGTTCAGGTTAAAGGTAAAAGTGGCGTAGAAAGAGCAGAAGAGCTTGGCGAACTGCTGCCAGCCAGACAATCAGTAACTCAGGCGCTGAACCGCTATAATGCCGGCTCAGCCCGTATGCAAAACTATACCAACAGCTTAAAAGCCTTTCACCGGCAACTGGCGGCACAAACGGGGGCGGTTGAGGTTATTTACTCTTACACCCATACTTTTAATGGTTTCTCTGCCAAAATGACAGCGGCACAGGCTGAGGCAATGCGCAGCCTGCCGAATGTTGTTGGCGTATGGCGTGATGAAGCTCAGCAACTAACCACATCAAATACACCGGCCTTTCTTGAGTTGACAGGCTCACCGGATGGTTTACACACTCTGGGTGTGAAAGGCGAAGATATTGTTATTGGTATTGTTGACAGTGGTATTTGGCCAGAGCACCCAAGCTTTGCTGATGACGGCTCGTACGGGCCGCTGGCAGGCTGGTCTGGTACCTGTGATGTTGGCGAAGATGCTAATTTTAGCTGCAGTAATAAACTGATTGGCGCCCGCTACTATAAAAACACTTTCGAAAGCGTATATCAGCTGCAACCGGGTGAGTTTGTGTCACCACGTGATGCCGACAACCATGGTACTCACGTTGCGTCTACTGCGGGTGGTAACGAAGGTGTAACGGCAGTATTTAATAATACTCCTGTTGCAACAGTCTCTGGTATTGCGCCGCGTGCACGTATTGCCATGTATAAAGCCTGTTGGAACAGTACTTATGTCAGCCCGGCTGGTGTTGCTGAGCGCGGTTGTTTCTATGGCGATACCATGGCAGCTATTGATCAGGCTGTAGCTGACGGTGTTGATGTTATTAACTATTCTATCGGCGGTAGTTTAACTGATTTAACTACCTTAGCGGTGGCAGCCAAATTACGCGCTACTCAGGCAGGGGTATTTGTTGCAGTATCGGCCGGTAACGATGGTCCGGGAGCCGGTACTATTGGTACTCCGGCGCCATGGGTAACCACGGTTGCGGCATCGACTTATGATGGTACCAGTGTTGCTAACGGTATTGAAGTAACAGCAGGTCCACTGCAGGGTACTTATATTGCCGTTGAAGCTGCTACCTCTAAGCCTCTGAAAGAAACCGGCAATATTACTGCCGACATCGCAGTTGCTGCTCCGCTTGAAGCTTGTACACCGTTAAGTAATGCGGCTGAGCTGGCTGGTAAGTTTGCGCTTATTCAGCGTGGCACCTGTAACTTTGACGTTAAGCTGGCCGCCGCTGAAGCTGCCGGTGCTGTAGGCGTTATTGTATATAACAATACTACTGCTTCTCCATCTGTTATGGGTGGTTCAGCCAGTTTTGCTATTCCGGCGGTAATGATCCCACTGGCAGCCGGTAATGCATTTAATGCAGAAGTTACCGCAGGCGGCACTGTTAATGTAGTAATGAGCCCGTCTGTGTTTGTTACCGATGTAGTTGAAGTAGGCAACCTGATGGCGGGCTTCTCGTCACGCGGGCCTAATTTAGCAACTTTTGATGTTATCAAGCCTGATATTACTGCTCCGGGTGTTAAAATTCTGGCTGGCGCGTCATCTCAGCCGATGTTAACCGCACACGGTAACAGCTTTACTTATCTGCAGGGTACTTCTATGTCCAGCCCGCATATTGCCGGTATGGCAGCTTTGGTAAAAGAAGCGAATCCAAGCTGGACACCAGCGATGATTAAATCTGCGCTGATGACAACTGCACGGCAGAATTTAACCAAAGAGAACGGTATCACGCCTGCTGATCCGTTTGATTTTGGTGCTGGTCATGCGGTACCAAATAAAGCAACTAATCCGGGTTTAACTTATGATATTAATAATCTGGATTACTTTGCTTTCCTGTGTGGTGTAGGTAACCGTGCCTTTGTTCTGAGTGCAAGTGGCTATTCCTGTGATGCGTTTGAAGCGGCGAATTACGACACTGATCCAAGTCAGCTGAACCTGCCATCTCTGGCAATTGGTGAGTTGTCTGGTACAGAAACCTTGTACCGTGAAGTTACTGACGTAAGTGGTTCAGCCTCAGTGTACACTGCAACAATTGAAGCACCAGCCGGTGTGGATGTTACGCTGGTCGGTGGCAATAGTATGTCAGTGCCTGCCAATGGTAAGGCTGCATATGGTTTAACCTTCAAACCTAACCAAAGTGCTGTTATCGGGCAATGGGTATTTGGTGCTATTACCTGGTCTGATGGAGTACACAGTGTACGTAGCCCGATCGCAGTCAGAGTTGTGCCACCAAAACTGATTGAGGCACCAGCAAACATTACTGCGTCAGTAGCGGCTAAAGCCGGTCGGATTAGCTTCCCTGTTACCATGAATTACAGTGGAAACACCAGTGCCAGCATGGTAGGCCTGACCGCACCTGCTGGTTCAAGCCGTACTATTCCGCAAGACCCTGACAGCACTTTCAGCTTTAATGAGCCAGGCTTAGGCTTACATACGTTCGAAGTGCCAGCAGGTACCAGAGTATTACGTTTCAGTCTGTATGAGGCGCTGGCCAGTGTGCCGGGTGCTGATTTAGATATGTATGTTTACCGTTGTATTGCGTCATTATGTACTGCTGTGGGTTCTTCAACCAGCACTGGTGGTAATGAGCAGGTAACATTACGCGATCCAGCACCTGCGGCTAATGGCGCTGCCGGTAACTTCTATCTGGTGTTTGTACATGCTTATGATCTGTTAGGTCAGGCTACGGTTAACTACACTATGCCATTATGGATAGTGGGTACCGACGCAGGCAACACCCGAGTGGCTGCCAGCACCAGGGCGATTGAAGGACGTGCTAACGTGGTTACTCTGCAAACATCTAACCTGACTGCCAGCCCGTTCCCTTATTTGGGTGTGGTGTCATTTAAAGGTGCTGATGGCCTTGAGCAGGCAACAACACTGCTGGAAGTAACAGCAAACTGATAATGTAGCAACTGAAGGGGCCCGGTTGAAAAACCGGGCTTTTTTTTAACTGTAACTACCGCTGTACGGCTTAATAAGCTGGCCTATACTGAATAAGCGACTTATAACGCCCTTAAACGGCTGGGAGCTTTTGTGCTGACAGCTATACGCAGTCAATCGCGGCAACTATGGTGGCTTAATTTACTGCTGCTAATAGTTGCTTTAGTAAGTACATATGTGCGTGCCGATACGGTATTCCGTACTGCACCATCAGGGCCCGTTGATTACAAGCAGATTATTATGTTGTTATTGCTGTTGCTGGCTGTTGCATTGGTAAGTGTTGTTGCCCTGAGATTTCGCCGCATGGCTGCTGCGTTGCGCGCAGAAATAGCCCGCCACGCGCAAACCGAACAGCAACTGATTGAACGTAATAAAGAGCTGCTGCAACTGGCAAGTACTGATCTGCTTACCGGTTTATTAAACCGGCGTGCTGTTATACAGCAGGCACTAAGCGAGCTGCGCCGCGCTAAACGCTACCAGAAAGATCTGGCCGTGCTAATGCTGGACATCGACCACTTTAAACACATCAATGATCAGTACGGTCATGCCGCTGGTGATAAAGTGCTGCGTGATTTTGCGGTGTTGTGCCAGCAAAGTATTCGGGATACCGATTTGCTCGGGCGCTACGGTGGCGAAGAGTTTATTCTGGTATTGCCGGAAATTGATTTGCAAACCGCTATTTTGTCTGCTGAGCGGCTCCGTATGACAGTGTCACAACATAACTTTACCCTTACCGACAGTACTGCCGTGCAGCTTAGTTGCAGCATCGGTATTGCCATGTACCTGCCGGAGCGCGATGATCTGGATAAGCTGCTCTTAAGGGCTGATCAGGCGTTATATCAGGCCAAGCATCAGGGCCGTAATCGTTGTGCAGTGCAACAATAGTAACTGCAAATACTAAATTGCCGGTTATACTGGCAATCTGCTTGGTAAAGGATCTTGAGTTATGTTGTGTAGTCGTTTGTTGCTGGCAATCATGCTGGTTACAGCAATAATCAGTGCCCAGGTTAAGGCTCAAACCCGCTTTCGTGACACTATTCAAATTGCCGGCTCTTCAACTATGTTGCCCTTTGTCTCTATTGCTGCAGAAGAGTTTGGCTACAGTTTTGCTCAGTTTCGGGTTCCTGTTGTAGGCTCAGGTGGTTCGGCTGGTGGCTTGCGGCAGTTTTGTCAGGGGGTGGGCAGCCACACTATTGACATTGCCAATACGTCCAGACCCATGCGCCCGGCCGAGCTGGCGGCCTGTAAAGCTAATGGGGTAGAGCAAATTCTTGAAGTTACACTGGGCTACGACGCTATTGTGTTTGCCTCGCGTATTGACGCGGCAGCTTTTAATCTAACTCCCGGGCAAATTTTTCTGGCTCAGGCTGCTCAGGTGCCATCTGCAAAGGGTATGGTGGCTAACCCTTATAAGCGTTGGTCTGATATCGATAGTAGCTTGCCTGAGCAACAAATTGTGTTAGCCATTCCCGGCACAAACCACGGTACGCGCGAAATTTACGAAGAAGATATTGTATTACCCGGCTGTCAGGCGATGCCGGCTGTACAGCAACTTGAACCTGAGGCTCAGCTTAACTTTTGTAGTGCAATACGCAAAGACGGCAGAGTGATTGAAATTGCCGGAGATTATACTGAAACTCTGGCCCGGCTGGATGCTCAGCATGACGCAGTCGGGGTGTTTGGGGTGAGTTTTTATCAGGCTAACCGCGATCGTATTAAAGTGGCTGCTATTTCCGGTGTGCTGCCCGCTACAGAAACCATTTTAGCCGGTGAGTACCCACTAACCCGGCCACTGTACTTTTATGTCAAGCTGGCACATGTTGGCTTAACTCCGGGCCTGCTGGAGTTTAGCCGTTACCTGGCAAGCGATGCTGTATCCGGTGAAAACAGCCCGCTGCAAGATGCCGGTTTAATTGTACTCACGCCAGAGCTGCGGCAGGAAATGCTGCAGCGAATTATCAGGCAACAATCGCTGTAATGCGGCTGAACAGAGAAACAATGCAAAAAATATTGCTTGTCATATTGCTGCAATAATCATCAAGCACACTGCACCTCGTCAAAGTAATCCAATACTTATATTTAACGAGGACACCATCATGACATTGAATAACTTAACCAAACTGGTTCTGGCAAGTGCAGTTGCACTGAGCTTCAGCACTGTTGCGCAAACAAGCGGCCGTGACACTATCCAGGTGGCAGGTTCGTCAACCGTATTACCTTTTTCTTCAGTTGCTGCTGAAGAATTCGGCAACAATTTTGCTCAGTTTAAAACGCCGGTAGTAGGTTCAGGCGGCTCTTCTGGTGGCTTACGTCAGTTCTGTCAGGGCGTTGGCACCAGCACTATCGATATCGCTAACTCGTCACGTCCTATCCGCCCGGCAGAAGTTGAAGCCTGTAAAGCGAATGGTGTAAATCAGATTGTTGAAGTGAAAATTGGCTACGACGGTATTGTGTTTGCTTCGCGTATTGATGCCGGTGATTTTAAACTGGAACCTAAGCATGTATTTTTAGCTCAGGCTGCTCAGGTACCACAGAACGGTAAAATGGTTGCAAACCCATACACCCGCTGGTCACAAATTGATAAATCTTTACCAGATCAGGCTATTTTATTAGCTATTCCTGGCTCTAACCACGGTACCCGTGAAGTTTACGAAGAAAAGGTTGTAGTACCAGGTTGTCAATCCTTTGCTGAAGTAAAAGCGCTATCAAAAGATGATGCCGGCAAGTTCTGTCTGGCAATGCGTACCGATGGTCGTGTAGTAGAAATTGCTGGTGATTACACTGAAACTCTGGCGCGTCTGCAAGCACAAAAAGATGCTGTTGGCGTGTTTGGTTTAAGCTTCTACGAAGCTAACCGTGACCGCATCAAAGTAGCAACAGTGTCAGGTGTTGTGCCTACGCTGGACAGCATTATTGCCGGTGAATACCCGGTATCACGCCCGCTGTTTTTCTATGTTAAAGGCGAGCACATTGGTGTAGTACCAGGCTTACAGCAGTTTGCTGAATACTTTGTGTCTGACGCGGCCTCAGGTTTTGGCAGCCCGTTAGAAGCTGCTGGCCTTATCCCGCTGGCTGATGGTGAGCGTGCTGAGATCCTGAAAAACATCCGCGCGAAGAAAACCCTGTAATATTACTGTGGTGTAGTTATAAAGAGCTGGCTTGCCAGCTCTTTTGCTTATTGTCATAAAACTGCAATTATTTGCAGTTACACTTGTGCCACTGGTTCGTCATGCTCAATCAGACGCTTAATTGGAGCAACCATGAGTAATATTTCGTTGATCGTACTGTTACTGGCACTGATGGCAATTGCCTATCAGGTTGGTATGGTACGCAGTCGCAAGGTCGCGACGATAAACCCCGGCGTGCGCATGCACTCAAGGCCACAACACTATGGTATGATGGTTGGTCTGTGGGCGGTTTTACCGGCCTTTTTCGTATTGTTAATATGGGCCTGGTTTGCTCCGGGTGTTATAAACACTATGGTGCAGGCCAGCTTACCAGCAGAATTCACTACCCTGGACGGTAATGAAATGCGCATTGTTATGCGCCGGATCAGCAACCTGGCTGCTAATTTCGGTATTGTTGCCGATGCGGCCGACTGGGAACTGGTTGCCGCTGAATATATGAAGCAATTGCAACATAGCAGTACCATGCTGCTTACTGCACTGATGGCAACATTAGCGTCAGCAGGGTTGGTGATCAGTTTCTACAAAATTCAACCACAACTACGCGCCCGCCATCAGGTAGAGCGGGTAGTAAAAGTATTATTGGTGTTGTGCTCCACCGTTGCCGTGCTGACTACTGTCGGCATAGTGCTGTCGATGGTGGGCGAAACCATGAAATTTTTCAGTTTTATTAAACCGTCAGACTTCTTTTTCGGTACCACCTGGAACCCGCGCTTTTCTACTACCGGAGTAGGGGAAGGTTCGCTTACCGGCAGTCAGGGCAGCTTCGGTCTGTTGCCATTACTATCGGGTACTATGCTGGTAGCATTTATCGCGCTGGTGGTCGCTATACCGCTCGGTTTGATGGTAGCGATTTATTTATCAGAGTATGCACCGGCAAAATTTCGCGCCACCGCCAAGCCGATTATTGAAGTACTGGCCGGTATTCCAACCATAGTGTACGGTTTTTTTGCGCTGGTTACGGTGGGGCCCTTTCTAACCGATCTGGGCGCAATGCTGGGGCTGACAATTCGTGCTACCTCAGCCCTGACGGCCGGTGTTGTCATGGGTATTATGATTGTGCCGTTTATCTCATCACTGACAGACGACATTATTACCCAGGTGCCAAAAACCATGCGGGATGGCTCGCTGGGGCTGGGTGCGACTAAATCAGAAACCATTCTTAAAGTAGTGTTGCCTGCGGCATTACCAGGCATAGTTGGGGCCGTATTGCTGGCGGCCAGCCGTGCTATAGGCGAAACCATGATAGTGGTATTAGCAGCTGGTAATAGCCCGGCGCTGACTGCCAACCCGTTTGAAGCGGTGTCGACAGTGACGGTAACCATTGTTAACCAGTTAACCGGCGACAACGATTTTGCCAGCCCGCAATCTTTGGTCGCTTTTGCGCTGGGTTTAACCTTGTTTGTCATCACGCTGCTACTTAATGTGATGGCGCTGGTTATTGTCCGTAAATACCGTGAACAATACGAGTAACTGAGTATGAAAGTAGCAGAACCTCTTATCAAGCCGGTAATAACTGCTGGCACAGTACAACAAAAAGTAAACGCTTCACTTGCCCGGCGGCATCGTAAAGAGCGTGTATTTAAAAGCTTTGGTCTGGCAGCAGTGCTGGCCAGCCTGGCTTTAGTGTTGATTTTATTTATTAATATTTTTTCTAAAGGTTTACCGGCATTCTGGCAGTCAGCTATTACGCTGGATATTTATTTTGATCCGCAAGTGGTTAACATTAGCGAAAAACCGGTACAAGCGGCAAATGAAAGCGATAACGCCTTTCGCCAGCGCGATATTGAATGGCAAACAGAAGTTGGCTTTATAAATTTCAACCGCTTAATTACCGATAGCCTGGAAAAGGTGTTGCCCGATGCCAGACAACACCGGCGCGATTTGCAACGTATAGTGACCTCCGGTGAGCGTTTTGCACTGCGTGATATGGTGGTGCAGGATCCAGGCATTATTGGCCAAACCCGCACTTTACATTTGCTCACCGATGCCAACATTGATGTTTGGTTAAAAGGTAATATTGATCGCAGTTTGCCTGATGCAATGCAGCAATTAAGCCCGAAAATGCGTGAATGGGTGCAGCAATTATCAGAGCAAGGCCTGATACAAAACCGCTTTAGTTTTGCCCTGTTTATGAACGCAGATTCACGTAGTTCGCTGGCGTCGGCGGGTTTAGCCGGAGCCTTTATGGGCTCGTTGTATATGATGCTGGTAGTTATTGTTCTGGCAGTCCCCATGGGTGTTGCTGCAGCAATTTATCTGGAAGAATTTGCACCGAAAAACCGTTTCACCGATTTTGTTGAAGTGAATATTAATAACCTGGCGGCAGTGCCTTCTATTGTGTTTGGTTTGCTTGGAGCTTCGGTGTTTATCGGCTGGTTTAATCTGCCCATGTCGGCGCCTATTGTGGGTGGTTTGGTGTTGTCGCTGATGACATTACCTACAGTTATAATTGCTACCCGCTCTACGTTAAAGGCTATACCGCCATCTATCCGTCAGGCTGCACTGGGGCTTGGAGCGTCAAAAATGCAGGCTATTTTTCACCATGTGTTGCCGCTGGCGATCCCTGGCATTTTAACCGGCGCTATTTTGGGCGTGGCGCAGGCACTGGGTGAGGCGGCACCATTGCTGCTGATAGGGATGAAGTCTTTTGTGGCATCAGTACCAGGTTCACCGTTTGATCAGTCTACGGCTTTACCGGTACAGATTTTCCTGTGGCAGGGCAATGAACTACGTAACTTCTTTGAAGCAAGAACCTCAGCGGCCATTATTGTATTGCTGGCGCTGATGATTTCATTAAACGCACTGGCGATCTGGCTGCGTAAAAAATACGAAAAACGCTGGTAATAGCTATGAATATGATGAATAACAACGCTTTACTCACAAAACCTGATTTAACAGCAGCGGAACTTACTATGAGCAATGTAGCGCAGGACAATGCAACTAACCTTAAAATCATCGCGCGTGACGTTAAGGTGTTTTATGGTCAGGCTGAGGCTGTAAAAGGTATTAGCATGGACATTGCCCAGAACGAAGTTGTTGCCTTTATCGGCCCGTCTGGCTGTGGTAAGTCCACCTTTTTACGCTGTTTTAACCGCATGAACGACACCATAGAACATTGCCGGGTTACCGGTTTAATTGAAATGGCCGGTCTGAATATTCACGATCCGGCACTGGATGTAGTGCAGCTGCGGGCGCAGGTTGGTATGGTGTTTCAAAAGCCCAACCCGTTTCCAAAATCTATTTACGAAAATATCGCCTATGGCCCGAAACTGCATGGTCTGGCAGAGCGCAAAGCTGACCTGGATGATATTGTTGAATCCAGCTTACGCCGTGCCGGTTTATGGAACGAAGTAAAAGATCGTCTGGATCAGCCCGGTACGGGTTTGTCTGGCGGCCAGCAACAGCGTTTATGTATTGCCCGTACCATAGCGGTTAGCCCGGAAGTAATACTGATGGATGAACCCTGCTCAGCGCTTGATCCTATTGCAACCTCAATTATTGAAGAGCTGATTGACGAGTTAAAACAAAATTTCACCATCGTCATGGTAACGCACAATATGCAGCAGGCGGCGCGCGTATCAGACAAAACGGCGTTTTTCCATCTGGGTGAGCTGGTTGAGATGGGGCCAACAAATGAGCTGTTTACCAACCCGCAAAATAAGCGTACGGAAGACTATATTACCGGCCGTTATGGTTAATCTGGCTTGTTGACCCTTTATTGCTATTTCTGACAGGAGACTGGCGTTATGCCAAATAACAAGATCGGTGGCCATTACTCACAGGCCTATGATGAAGAACTACAGCAGGCGGTAGATCGTCTGGTAGATATGGGTGGCTTGGTATTGCAGCAATTGCGTGACAGCATGGCTGCTTTTACTACTGCGGATATTGTACTGGCAAAACAGGTGAAAAAAGGCGACCGTCAGGTAAATAGCTTTGAAGTGGATATCGATGAGCATTGTCTGGATATTCTGGCACGCCGTCAGCCCGCAGCAACAGATCTACGTCTGGTATTGTCGGTACTCAAAAGTATTAACGACGTTGAGCGCATTGGTGATCAGGCCAAACGTATTGCCAAAACCCTGCTTAAAGATGAACAGGGAAGCAGGCCAAGTGCAGAGCAACTGGCAGAGCTAAATGGTATGAGTGCAAAAGTACAATTGATGTTACAGCATGCTTTACTGGCGTTTCAGCAAATTGATGCCGATAAAGCACTGAGTGTGCTGCGTGAAGATAAAGCGATTGATGACGACTACAGCCGTATTATGCAGCAAAGTCTCAGCGCCATGATGCATGATTCACAACAGATCAGTGTTAGTTTGCAAATTTCCAACGTCGCTAAAGCGCTGGAGCGGGTGGGCGATCATAGCCGTAATATATGCCAGCATGCTATTTTCCTTAGCAAAGGCCGCAATGTGGCACATCTGAATGATGATGAGCTGCAACAAATTGTTGAGAAAAAGCGCGACTAACTGTAGCTGTTACCCTCTGTAGTACAAAAGGGGCTTTGCCCCTTTTGTACTATCTGCAAGCTGTTACTTTGGCAATATGTTCTTTGTTGCAACAGTCATAATTTTGTCATTTTACTTTCATAAAAGTGTCGCTTTTCAGTTTGTTGTCTTAATATGTTTATAGCGTTTAACAGCGTAATAAAAACAATAAACAGGCACAGGACACACTATGAAAAAAACAGCGATAGCAGTGGCAATGATGATCTCTGCAACGACAGCCGTGCATGCAGAGCCTATTACCCTTTATGGCCTGATTAATGTCTCGGCGCAATCGGTTGATGAAGGCGAAGGGCGTTTTTCTGAAATGAAAAGCAACAACTCACGCTTTGGTTTAAAGGGCGACTATGCATTGGACGATGGCCTTACGCTGGTGTATCAGCTGGAGTGGGGCGTTAATGTGTCTGACAGTAGCAGTAGCAATGTTACGGCCCGCAACCAGTATATTGGTCTGACAGGCGGTTTTGGTGAGGTACGGCTGGGACGGCACGATACCGCACTGAAAATGTCGCAGGCTAAAATTGATCAGTTTAACGATTTTGAAGGTGATCTGGGGGCTTTGTGGGAAGCAGAAGTACGCGCCAATAATTCTATCAGTTACTTCACTCCTGTTATCAATGGCTTTGGTGCCCAGCTGACCTACATTCTGGAAGATTCAGCCGATGCTGAAGATGCCTATTCTGTTGCGCTGTTCTATGGCGATGAAAATCTTAAAAGTATTAATTTTTATGCCTCGTTGGCGCTGGATGCTGAAGTAAATGGCTATGATGCTATGCGGTTAAATACCCAGACCAAAATAGCCGGTGTTACTCTGGGTGCTATATTGCAGCGCCAGGAAGATATCGAAACCGGGCTAAAGCAAGATGGCTGGCTGATAAGTGCAGCTTACCCATTGGGTAAAACGGAACTGAAAGCCCAATATCAGACTCTGGAAGACGATAATTCCTTTAGTGTGGGGTTGGATTACAAAGCCGGTAAAAACACCACGTTATTTGCCTGGTACAGCAGTTTTAATTTAGAGACACCCCAGCCTGACCGCGATTATCTGGCGGTGGGTATCAAACACCGGTTCTGACAATAACCCGGTTCTGTTTATCAGCAAAACGCCAACCATAGTGTTGGCGTTTCCTTTTATACCTTAATAAAATTTAATTTTTTGTTTTTAAACAGTTTTATTTTTCTCTTGGCATGTGCCTTATTTTTTGTGCAAAAAATGCGCTGGGTTACATTGACGTTTTCAGTATTGTGTCTTAACTTATGAAAGCGCTTACATTGATGGTAAAAAATATTTAATTAAAAACCATCATTAAAAACTGATAACACGGGGAAGGATAGCATGAAAAAATCAGCAAATTTGGCTGCGCTTGTTAGTGCGGGCCTGCTTATGTCAACTTTATCGGGGTGCGGCGGTGGGGCCGAAACGCGCTCAGATTTTGATAATGTTGACGTAACACAGCCGGTAACTGACTGGCAACTGGTGTGGAGTGACGAATTCGACGGCAACAGCATAGATGCCAGCAAATGGACGCACGAAGTAAACTGTGCGGGTGGTGGCAATAATGAAAAGCAATGTTATACCGACAGCAGCGACAATGCCTATGTTGCCAACGGCATACTAAATATTGTGGCGTTACCGGCAGAAGAAGGTGCTGAAAAACCTTATACCTCTGCCCGGTTGGTTACCCGCAATAAAGCCGATTTTAAATATGGCCGTATTGAAATGCGTGCTCAGCTGCCGTTTGGGCAGGGCAGCTGGCCGGCGTTTTGGATGATGCCCACCGACAGCGTGTACGGCGGTTGGCCCAGATCGGGCGAAATTGACATTCTCGAAGCAGTGAATCTTAAAGTAGTAGGTGAGGATGGCGTAGCAGAAGCCAATGTGCACGGCACCTTACATTATGGCCGTGAGTGGCCGGACAATGTGTATTCAGGTAAATCGTATCAGTTACCCAATGGTGTTAATCCGGCAGACGATTTTCATACCTACGCCATTGAATGGCAGGAAGGTGAAATCCGCTGGTATGTGGATGGTTATCTGTATGCTACCCAACGCCAGTCAGAAGTGCGTTATAACGCCAACGGTGACGCTGTCGGGCTTTCGCATCGTGGCTGGTTTGCCGAGTATTATAACATCGCCAGCGGCGAGCTTGAAACGCACTGGGATGCCGCCCCTTTTGACCAGAAATTTTATCTGATCCTTAATTTAGCCGTAGGCGGTAACTGGCCGGAAAACGTTAATAACCTGGGTATTGACGCCAGTGCTTTTACTGATGGCCAGCGTTTTCAGGTTGATTATATCCGTGTTTATGAGTGTTCTACCAACCCTGTAACAGGCAAAGGCTGTGACACTGTACGTGGGGGGTATGACAGCCCGGACGATGCGCTGGTTACCGGTCTGGCTCCAATCCCAACGGCAGCTTCAGGGCTTGTGCAAAGCCTGACTATTTTTGATGGTACACCAAACCCGAACTGGGCTGCCTGGGATTGCTGTGGCGGCACAACGCCCGCGCTGGTGGCTGATGCACAGCGTGGCGATGTATATGAGTTCAGTGTTGGTGCAACACCTACCGTAAATGGTTTTACCAGCCGGGCAGAATTTGTTACTGAACCCGGTGTCGCCTCGCCTTTTGATGCTTCCGGTATTACAGAAATCGGCTATATCCGCTTTGATATGCAGGTTACATCAGCACCGGGTAACAGCAGTGCGCCCTGGATATTTAAAGTAGAAAGTGTTGGCGCCAGCACGGCGGTAGAACTTGAGCTTACGGCAAGTGCCGAAGCGGCTGCGCCGGTAACCGGGCAATGGCAAACCTATACTTTTCCGCTGCAGGCACTGGCTGATGCCGGGTTAGATGTTGCCGCCATTGATGTGGTAATGGTATTTCCGGCCTGGGGGCAGGGCGAAGGCGCGGTGTACCGGCTGGACAATGTAGAAATTACTCTGGATTACCCCGAGCTGGTGTTATTTGCCGATGAAGCCAACCCGGACTGGCCGTTATGGGACTGTTGTGGTGGCTCAGTACCAACAGAAGTAATGGACGATGCAGAGCACGGCACGGTAGCGCAGTTTAGTATTGGTGCCACGCCAACAGTAATGGGCTTTAGCACCCGCTCGCTGCATGGCGGTAGCGATGAGGTGTTTGATGCTAGCTTATTAACCAACGGCGGTGTGGTGCAGTTTGAAATGAAAGTGGTAAGTGCCCCGGCTAATGCCGCCGCTGACTGGCTGTTTAAACTTGAAGCCAATGGCAGTGGCGATGGCGCCGTCGAGCTGAATCTGGCCGACAGCGTAGAACAAGCCGCACCGGTAACCGGGCAATGGCAAACCTATACTTTTAATCTGGCGGATATAGCGGCCACCGGGTTTGATGTTTCTGCTATTGATGTGTTGATGGTCTTTCCGGCCTGGGGGCAGGGCGAGGGGGCAGTGTATCGCCTGGACAACGTCATCATTAAGCAGCCGTAACGCTGAAGAAAACGAAGTGCCGGGTAACAGGCCCGGCCATTAATAACAAAATAAAATCAGTAGGGCCGTTATGAAAAACAGTATTTTTGCAAAAAGCCGCCTGGCTGCTGCTATTTCAGTGGTAATTGCTACAGGCAGTGCGTCATTGCAGGCGCAGGAAAACATAAACACCAATGCTGCTGAACCGGGCATTGAAGTTATTCAGATCAGTGGCATCCGTGGCAGCTTGATCCGTTCAATGGATGTCAAGCGTGAAGCCTATGGCGTAGTGGATGCGATATCAGCAGAAGAAATGGGCAAATTTCCCGACACCAACCTGGCAGAATCACTGCAACGTATTACCGGCGTATCTGTCAGCCGTGCCAATGGTGAGGGCAGCCAGATCACTGTGCGTGGTTTTGGTCCGGATTTTAACCTGGTAACACTGAACGGACGACAGATGCCGGGCACCGGTTATACCCGCTCATACAACCTGGAAAACCTGGCTTCAGAAGGTGTAAGTGCACTGGAAGTATATAAAACGGCGCGGGCAGAAAACCCCAGCGGTGGATTAGGCGCCACCGTTAATATTATTACAGCCAAGCCGCTTAGCAGCCCGGGGCAGCGTTATAGCTTTTCTGCCAAAGGTATTTACGATTCCTCTAATGAAAAAGGCGATGATATTACGCCAGAGCTGGCTGCTATTTACAGTAATACCTTTGCCGATGAAAAGTTTGGTATTGCCATTTCATTGTCGCATCAGCAGCGCGATTTTCAGCGCCAGTACGCTAATATTCAGGGCTGGCAGGTACAGACCAATGCACAGCTACCTAACCTTGATCCGTCACGGGTTGTCGACGCGCGGCCAACTGATGCTGACGGCAACAAAATGGGTTATGCCTTTTTCCCCAAAGATATGAACTACGGTATTGATGATGTGCAGCGTGAGCGCAGTAATGGCCAGGTGACACTGCAATTTGCCCCGGTAAATAACTTTGTGGCAACACTCGACTACACGGCATCACAGGCCATTACCGGGGTAGAAACTATTGGTTGGGGGATCTGGAATGAGTTTGGTGGCAATATCAATGCCTACGAGCTTGATGAGCGCGGAACGGCGATATTTGCCGATATCGGCGGGAACGACGGTTCTTTTACGGCCAGTAAAGGCACAACTGAAGTTAAAGCGCGTTCAATAGGTTTAAATCTTGACTGGACAATCAATGAAGATTTTCATGTCAGCCTTGATTATCACGACTCTAATAATAAAACCGACAATGGTGCTGACAAAGGCAGTGGCAATTTTGGCCAGGTGATATTAGGCTCAGATAAACTGACAACTAAAATCTATGATTATCGTACAGGGGAAATCCCGCAAGCCTCCATTTTATGGCGCAATGGCACCAATGAACTGGCTCCGGGGGAGATAGACTCTAACTTCAGTCAGTTTACCCATTCACCGGGTGAGTCGGCCATTAAACAACTGCAACTGGATGGCACCTGGTATAACTCGGTGTTTAAAATACCGCTTGTTAGTATCAGTAGCGGTGTAGCACATACCAAGCAAACCATGGGGGGCTATGAAGCCTGGAGCGGTTTGCGTGGCGGCCCGGGTTTTAACCCCAGTTTTACGGCGATTTTTCCGGACAGCATGTTTGTTCGCCACTCTACAGCAAACTTTCTTGATCAATTCAGTGGCGGAGGCCTTAGCATGGCTTCGCCTTATTACTATACCTACGATTTTGATGAAGCAGTGGCCCGGCAGAGGGCATTTTTAACTGAAGCCGTGATGGGGGGCGATGTCTATGTGCCGGATGCTTACTTTGACGGCATTGACAGCGAAAGTTCTGTAGAAGAAAAAACCACCAGTATTTATCTGCAGTCTGACTGGCAGTTTGATGTTGGTCGTTTTCCGGTGCGGTTAAATGCCGGCCTGCGTTATGAAGAAACCGACGTTACCAGTAATGTGCGTCAGCGGGTAGAGCGCCAGGTAAACTGGGATAGTGCATCAGAATGGATTATGCAATATGAGCAGGGGCAGGATACATTCCTCGGCCAAACCGGTAAACATGATGTGTTATTGCCCATGTTTGATTTCCGGGTTGATGTAACCGACGATATTGTGGCGCGGTTTTCCTGGGGCAAAACAATTTCCCGTGCTCCGCTGGGCTTGTTGGCCGGTGGGCGTAGTTTAAGTGGCAGCCCCAAACCAGGATCCCGTACCGGTAGCCAGGGAAATACCAATCTGCTGCCGTTTGAGTCTACGAATCTGGATCTGAGCCTGGAGTATTACTATGCCGAAGGCAGCTACGCTGCGGTAGGATACTTTAAAAAGGATGTTGATAATTTTATTCAGACCACTATTACTGAACTGACTATCGACGGTTTGCATGATGTGCTTAATGGCCCCCGCTATTTGCAAGCTATTGCCGATATTGAGGCCCGTGGTGAGCAGGCAACCAGCACCGCCATTTTTGAGCAAATGCTGGCAAACGGGCATGGCAATGCAGAAGGTAAAATTGAGCCTTCCGCCAATGATCCGCTTATTGTCTGGAACATAAGCCAGCCAGCTAACACAGATAAGAAATCAGTCGATGGTTTTGAAATTGCAGTACAGCATCTGCTGGGCGATAGTGGTTTTGGTATTGGCGCCAATGCTACCTTTGTTGATGGTGATGTTAAGTTCAATACGGAAAGTCTGGATCAACAAGCACCGCTGACCGGGCTGAGTGACTCTGCCAACTTCCAGCTGTTTTACGAAAATCATGGTTTATCAGTAAAAGTCACTTATGCCTGGCGTGATAAATACCTGATTGGAGTAGGGCAGGCACAAGGCTCGTCTGATGCTCCGCCGCAGTTTGCTAAATCCTTTGGCCAGTGGGATATGAGCATAAATTACAACATTAATGACAACCTGACGGTGTTCTTCGAAGGCATTAACCTGAATAATGAAACCGAGCGTGGTTATGGCCGTTATGAAGAGCAATTTCTGTTTGCCAGGCAGTACGGCCCGCGTTATGCGGTTGGTGTGCGTTACACCTTTAAATAACATCAGCACCACCAGTTAAATGTAACAAGGCCCCGCTAACATGGGGCTTTGTTTTTTCTGCCTGACCAGCTTAAGGGCAATAAACGCAATAAGGTTAATTTTGCTTTCGTCATAAAACTGTCACCAAACAGACATCATACCGACATTTTCTCTGCCGATACTGTGCCCCAGTTAAACACAGGCACATCGATAATAACGACTATTCGGAGAGTAATATGAAAACAATCAAATTTGGTCTGGTTGCCGCCGCTGTACTGGCTTCTTTAGCTGTTCCGGCTATGGCTGCTGACGTTACCATATATGGCCGCGCCCATTTATCACTGGACTCACTGGATAACGGTGATGAAGATGGCACTAACGTGTCAAGTAACTCCAGCCGTCTGGGTTTTAAAGCCAGCACTAAACTGGAAGGCGATTTAGAAGCTTTTGTGCAGATTGAACAGAATATCCGTTTTGATGAAGGTTCTGGCAACTGGGCATCGCGTGATTCTTTCGTTGGTATCAAAGGTGATTTCGGCCAGGTACGTGCCGGTCAGTTTGATACACCATTAAAAGCAGTGCGTGGCAAAGTAGACATGTTCGGTGACCGTATCGGTGATATCCGTAACTTAACCCGTACCAGCACTTCAGGCGATACTAATGCCAATATCGGTAACGTGTTTGACGAGCGTTATAAAAACGGTGTGCATTACCGCAGCCCGAAAATGAACAACTTCACGTTTGACCTGCACTACACGCCGCACAACAACACCGGCGCAACAGTAGACAACGTGCAGGAATCTTACAGTATGTCGGTAAGCTATGAAGTTAAAGGCTTCTATGCTGCTGTAGCATATGAAACTTTTGAAGGCCAAAATGATCTGGACCCAAGCGCAGTGCGTGTAGGTGTGTTCTATGACATCACTGATGCTTTCCGTTTAGCCGGTATGTATCAGAATGCCAGCGATGTACCAGGTGGTGACCGCAATGTGTACGGTATCGGTGCCAGCTACAAAATGGGCGCTTATACTCTGCGCAGCCAATATTACGTAGCCGGTGACAACGATGCTGACGACACCGGTGCTAATATGTTTGTTATTGGTGCCGACCGCAACTTCGGTAAAGATCTGGTGATGTATGTAGCCTATGGCGTAACATCTAATGATGATAATGCCAGCTTCCGCGTATCAGCTGGTGGGCGCGATACTCAACTAAGTACTATTCGTGGTGAGAACGCTACTGGTTTATCTCTGGGTCTGCAGTACAGCTTCTGATTAACGCCTCCTGTAAAAAAACCGCACTCGTTGCGGTTTTTTTATTAAATGCCCAGCCGTGTTAATTATATGTTTATTTTATTTTATTTCATAAAATTGTCATAATTTATGCGCATAATAGGTGCATGCTAAACACTTCGGTAGAACACTATGTCAAGAAGAATCCTGGTTGTAGAAGATGAAGCGCCCATCCGCGATATGCTGTGTTTTGTGCTGGAACAAAACGGTTATCAGGCTGCAACGGCAGAAGATTTCGACTCTGCCATTAATGCACTGGTTGAACCCTACCCTGATTTAGTTCTGCTGGACTGGATGTTGCCCGGTGGCAGCGGTATTCAGATCGCAAAGAAAATGAAGCAGCACGACCTTACCCGTAATATTCCTATCATTATGATTACCGCCCGCGGTGAAGAAGAAGATAAAGTACGTGGCCTGGAAGTAGGCGCCGATGATTATGTTACCAAGCCATTTTCACCCAAAGAGCTGATGGCCCGCATTAAAGCGGTGATCCGCCGCGTGGCACCTACCAGCCTGGATGAAGTAATCGAAGTTCAGGGGTTAAAGCTTGACCCGGTGTCGCACCGCGTAATGGCTTCTGATCAGGCGCTGGATATGGGGCCAACCGAGTTTCGCTTACTGCATTTCTTTATGACTCACCCGGAGCGGGTTTACAGCCGTGAACAACTGCTGGATCATGTCTGGGGCACCAATGTGTATGTAGAAGACCGCACAGTAGATGTGCATATCCGCCGTTTACGCAAGGCGATTTCTGTTGCCGGTCATGATAGATTAGTGCAAACCGTGCGGGGCTCAGGCTACCGTTTCTCTGCTAAATAGAGGCTAAACCCTAACGCTATGCGCCAACTGTTATCAAAAAGGAAGGTATACACTAAACTCTTCCTTTTTTACTGTTTTATTGCTCTGGTTGGCCTTATTTCTAACAGCCTGCTGCTGGCATTACTTATTTTTACAGTCGCGCTGTTGCTTTGGCATTACCATCACTTATTTTTAATGGATAAATGGCTGTGGCGTGACCGCAAATTATCACCACCGATCAGCGAAGGCATCTGGGGACATTTATTCGAAGGTATCTATTACCTGCAACGGCGCGACAGACGTAAAAAGCGTGAGCTACGTAATGTAGTACGGCGTTTTCGTGATGGTGCCGAAGCCCTGCCTGAAGCGGTAGTGGTGCTAACTGACGACTGGAGCATTATCTGGAGCAATAAGCTGGCGCAAATTCTGGTAGGCCTGCATTGGCCGGCTGATGAAGGCCAGCGGTTAGACAACCTGATCCGTCACCCTGATTTTTTGCATTATTTAAAACACGCCAAGTTTGAGCAACCGCTTGAACTTGCCTCGCCGGTTAACGATCAACTGACGCTTGAATTTAATATTATGTCTTACGGCGCAGAGCAATACCTGCTGATTGTGCGCGATATTACTCAGCTAAAGCAGCTGGAGCAAATCCGCAAAGACTTTGTCGCCAATGTATCACATGAGCTGCGCACGCCACTTACTGTGCTGCAGGGCTATCTTGAAGTGATGGACGACGAACATCTGCCTGATAAAGCCATGTGGAAAAAAGCCCATAACGTTATGTTGGATCAAACCAAACGCATGGATTCTCTGGTGCAGCAGCTGTTAACACTGTCGCGTATTGAAGCCTCGGCCAGGGTGCAGTTTGAACCAATAGTAGATGTGCCGGCTATGCTGCACCAACTGGAGCAGGAGGCACAAACATTGAACCGTGAAAAACAGCACAGCATCCGCTTTGATATTGACGACAGCCTGAAGGTTACTGGTGTTACCGAAGAGCTACGCAGTGCTTTCTCCAATCTGGTAACTAATGCTATTAAATATACCCCGGCCGGTGGTGATATCACCGTTAGCTGGCAGCGCCAGCATTTAAAAGCGTTGTTTGCCGTTAACGACAATGGTGAAGGTATAGCAGCACATCATGTAAAGCGGCTTACCGAGCGCTTTTACCGGGTAGATCAGGCCCGCGCCCGCAATACCGGTGGTACCGGGTTGGGGCTGGCGATTGTAAAACACGTATTGTCGCGCCATAACAGCCGGTTAATGATTTTCAGTGAGCCGGGTAAAGGCAGCAGCTTTTCTTTCTCTATACCGGCAGAATTGGTGCTGGGGCAGAAAACAACAAAACGTGAAGCAAAATCGCAGTAATAACCTGCAAAAATATTATTGCGCTGGTTTTTACTGTGCTATCACCAGGTTTATCGCATCAGCCTGTGGCGTTAGCACAGGAATGAAGTAAACCGTCTTCAGCCCTGCTGTTCTGCAATGTAATATTTACCAACCTGTCTGTTGCAGTTTTTATCTTATGGCAGATGCTGGCCGCCGGTTACGCCAAGTACTTCAGCGGTAACATAACCAGATTCCTGCGACGCCAGATAAACGTAAGCCGGTGCTAATTCAGCCGGCTGGCCGGGGCGGCCCATCGGTGTATTCTGGCCAAATTCTTCCAGTTTGTCTGCAGGTTGGCCACCACTTTGTTGTAACGGCGTCCAAATTGGGCCCGGCGCTACGGCATTAACCCTTATGCCTTTTTTGATCAGCATCTTAGCTAAACTTTTGGTAAAGCCGGTAATAGCGCTTTTACTGGAGGCATAGTCCAGCAAACCGGCCGATGGTTGGTAAGACTGGATTGACGTAGTATTAATTATACTGGCACCGGCTGGCATATGCGGCAGTGCAGCTTTGGTAATCCAAAACATGGCAAACACATTGGTTGCATAAGTTTGCTGAAATTGTTCACTGCTTAGCTCCGCCAATTCCGCCACAAACTGTTGCTTGCCGGCGTTATTTACCAGTATATCGATACTGCCCAGCTTTTCAGCTGCTTGTCGCACCAGGCTTTGGCAAAACTTTTCATCTGAAATATCGCCGGCTACTGCATAGGCTTTTACCTCAGCGGCGTGCAATTCTTTTAGCACGGTATGAGCATCTTGTTCTTCAGACGGGAGATAGCTGATCACCACATCAGCGCCTTCGCGGGCAAAGGCAATAGCTACAGCGCGGCCAATACCTGAATCACCACCGGTGATCAGCGCTTTTCGGCCTGTTAATCTGTCACTACCCTGATAGCTGTTTTCACCGTGATCCGCTCTGGGCGATAATATTGCATCAAGCGCAGGGTCAGGCTGGGTTTCATCATAGTGGGTGTTATCTATCTGATACTGCTTACGGGGATCTTGCATACTGCACTGGTTTTGCGTCTTCATCAGGTACCTCCGGTTAAGTTACACAGAACGATACTAGGGATATAAGCACGGTAAGCAGGTTTTGTGCCTATACCGCCAGGCTAACGAATAGCGCAATTGAATCAGGCAGAAGGGTTGTTAGAGGCTGGTGAGTGAGCGGGATAACGGGAGTAGAAATTGAGCCGGGGCTGAATATCTTACCGGCGTAAAACGTAAAACTTTCATAAGCAACAGAATGTCGCAAGCACAGTGGTTGTTAATTAGCTATTAACTTTAGCTCAGTTATATCTTGGCACTATGAAAATAAAAAATTACTTGCTGTTGTTAATTCTGGCTGTGCTGGTTGCAGGCTTTGCATTGCCCGAGCGCATTAAAATGCCGGTGGCTGGTGCTACCCACCGCGACTGGCACCCGGACACTTTCTGGTATGAACCCTGGGGCAGCTCCGGCGTGCACAAGGGGATTGATATTTTTGCTAAAAAGGGTACTGCTGTAACCAGTACAACAGCCGGCATAGTGTTATATCAGGGCGAAATATCCAAAGGCGGTAAGGTAGTATTGGTGTTGGGGCCGAAATGGCGGCTGCATTATTTTTCGCACCTTAACAGCATAAATATCACCGGTTTTACAGCGGTAAGTTCGGGTGAGGTTATTGGTACGATAGGAGATAGCGGTAATGCCAAAGGCAAACCGCCTCATCTGCATTATTCTATAGTACGGCTTATTCCTGCACCCTGGGCGGCAGACGGCAGCAGCCAGGGCTATAAAAAAATGTTTTATATTGACCCTGGCAATTATCTTACGCACTCAAACGATTGAATAGCTACTCTGGTGAAAAATGTTACAACAACACCTGCCAGTAGCCGACATCCAGCCATTGATTAAACTTAAAACCCACCTGTTTAAACTCGGCTACCTGCGTCATAGCAAATTTTTTATGCAGCGCTATGCTGGCATCATTTGGCAGAGCAATGCCGGCAATAACCGCATGAATACCGCGTTGTTTCAGTTGGGAAAATAGCTGGCGATACAGCATTGAACCTATACCGGCACCGGTAGCACCAGGCGCCAGATAGACGCTGATCTCTACCGAAAAACGGTAAGCAAACCTGGCCCGCCATTTAGTGGCATAGGCATAACCGGTGATATTACCGTTGCTATCTTCAGCTACCAGATAGGGCAGGTTGGCCTGCAGTACCTCGCTGATCCGGTTTTGCATCTGTGGTGCATCAATTTCTTCGGTTTCAAAGCTCACTGCAGTATTGGTAATGTAGTGGTTATAAATAGCCACTATTGCTGCAGCATCACCAGTATTCGCTGCACGTATTGTAATCTCAGCCGGTTGCATCTTAGTTTGCTACTACCTGTGTTTTGCGAAAGCAGTTATTGTGATGATCATTTACCATACCGCAGGCCTGCATATGGGCGTAAATAATGGTGGAGCCAACAAACTTAAAGCCACGCTTTTTTAGGTCTTTGCTCATTGCATCTGATTCCGGGCTGGTAGCGCGGTAATCGGCCGGGCTGGCAATGCTGTTTAACTGCGGCTGGCCGTTTACAAAGCGCCATTGGTAGTTGCTGAAGCTGCCAAACTCGGCTTGTACTTCTAAAAACCGGGCGGCGTTATTAATAGCCGCAGCTACTTTTAACCGGTTGCGGATAATACCGGGGTTTTGCAGCAGTTCAGCCGCTTTGGCGTCATCAAAGGCGGCTACTTTTACCGGGTCAAAATTAGCAAAAGCGGCACGGTAGCTATCACGCTTTTTCAGTACCGTGTACCAGCTAAGCCCGGCCTGTGCTGCTTCCAGCGTTAAAAACTCAAACAGCTTGTTGTCGTCATACACCGGCACGCCCCATTCTGTATCGTGGTAGGCAACATAATCCGGTTTGGTTAAATCTACCCAGTGGCAGCGGCACGGTGTGTTCATCATAGGTTCCTTATTTTTCCAGCTTGGGTGGCTGGGCCAGATAATCCAATGCCAGGCCGGTTAATGCCCGTACGCCGTTTATCAGTGCATCTTCGTTAACATCAAACATCGGTGAGTGGTTTGGCGGCACTTCGCTAAGCGGTTTACCTTCGGGTGAGATGCCTAAAAAGAAAAACACGCCCGGAATTTGTTGCTGGTAAAACGAGAAGTCTTCGGCGCCGGTAATGGGTTTAATAGACGCTACGCCTTTGTCGCCGGCAGCCCATTTCAGGCTTGGCATCGCCCACTCAGTTAATGCCGGATCATTCCAGGTTACAGCTGCAAAATTATGCACGTGAAAATGTGCTTCAGCGCCGCTGGCTTTGGCAATATGCTCGCTGGTATGCGCCATGCGGGCAATTAAGTCTTCACGCATTTCACTGTCAAAGGTACGGATGGTGCCTTCGAGCTTTACGTCATCGGGAATAATATTCCAGCGAATACCGCCATGTACCTGGCCAAATGACACCACGGCCGGTGCTTTGGTGACATCAATTTGCCGCGCCGGTATCAGGTTAATAGCGCTGATTAACTGGCCGGTAACGTTGATCGGGTCTATACCACGCCATGGTGACGAGCCATGTACTTGTTTGCCCTTAACGGTAATTTGAAAGCTATCGGCCGCCGCCATAATGCCTTCGGTTTTTACCTGCAGCTGGCCGGGTTCTCCGGGCCAGACATGCAGGCCGAAAATGGCGCTGGGGCTGGGGTTAGCAAATAGGCCTTCGGCCAGCATCATCTTGGCGCCACCTTCTTCACCGGCCGGCGGGCCTTCTTCGGCGGGCTGAAACACAAACATAATGGTACCGGCAATATCGGCTTTTTGTTTGCTCAGCACTTCGGCAGCGCCCATTAGCATAGCCACATGGGCATCATGGCCACAGGCATGCATTACGCCGGTTTGCTGACCGTTAAATTCACTGATAACTTTTGATGCAAATGGCAGCCCGGTTTGCTCGGTTACCGGCAGTGCGTCCATATCCGCGCGCAGTGCTACTACAGGGCCGGGTTTCGCGCCTGTTAAAATACCCACTACACCGGTATGGGCAATGCCGGTACGCACTTCTAAGCCGAGTTTTTCCAGATGAGCCGCCACTTTGGCTGCAGTACGCACTTCGCGGTTAGATAATTCCGGGTGTTGGTGAATATCACGGCGCCACGCTATAACCTTAGGCATTACTTGTTCAATTTGCTTGCTGAGCTCTTGCCGTTGCCCGGCAGCAGCTATCGGGGTTTGTAACAGCGGTAATAAAGCCAGGCTTAACAGTGACCAGCGCATAGTAACTCCATCATTTTTTTATAGTGCTACTACCTTAAGCGCCACTGATGAAAATGGCAATTGTTGCTGGAAAATTGCCGTTAGCTTAGGTAATGTCGGACCAGTTGCTTCAAAAACAGACGCAGGCCAATGCAGTTACATATTATTCCGGGATACATTCAGAACATTTATCTGGTGCAGGATGCGGCAGGTTTACTGTTGCTTGATGGTTGCAGCCGTGCCGATGTATCCACAGTGTGTGACTTTATCAGCCAAAAATTAGCGTTGCCGCTAACTGCGCTTAAGCTGGTGGTGGTAACACATATGCATCCGGATCATGCTGGTGGGGCACATCTGTTACGGCGCAAAACCGGCGCCCGCATTGCCTGCCATCCCAAAGCTTGCCTGTGGTACTCCGGGCTACTGGGCCGTACAGCGCATGTCATTGATGTTAGCTTAACCTGGTGGGTAGCCAACCGGCTGGGCAAGCCCAAACGTCATATCTGGTATAATCCGATACTAAAAGCAGATATGGTGCTGTTAGATGAGCAGCTCCTGCCTGATTTTCCAGACTGGCAGGTGATCTATACCCCTGGTCATACCGACCATGATGTGTCGCTTATGCACCAGCCCAGTAAACAGTTGTATATTGCTGATTTAATTGTGTCGGTTAAAAAACGCTTGGTGCCACCTTATCCCGTTTGTCACCCTAATCAATATAAACAGTCACTTAAGCGCGTTAGCGCGTTGCAACCGAATCAGCTGTATTTTGCTCATCTGCCGCCCCGCGCGGGCGACAGCATCAATTTTAATGACATTCTGGCACAAGCCCCAACCTTGCCGAAAAACCACTGGCATTCAATGCGTAACCGCATTTTGCATACCTTGGGCTGGCAGAGTAATTCGCATTAAATATATTGCTGATGTGAGTTTGAGTAACCGCTAGTGCCGTTTAGCACTGGCGGGTTTTGCTTATAAACCAAACACCACTTTTTCGCTTTTTAACAGCCGGCTGCTGGCGTAACTGCAGCCGGCAAAGATAGCCAATGTCAGCAGGCCAGATACCAACAGTTGCGGCATGGCGATGGTGCTGCCTTTTAAATAAGCGATCATAGCTTGTTGCTGCGCCGCTATTGGCAGCCACTGCAGGTAATCCGGCGCTATGTTATAAGCTGTCACCATGCTCAGGCCCGCCGGTACCAGCAGTGCCATAGTCACGTAGGTTTGCGCTTCTTTAAACGACTTGGCCACGAAAGATACCATTACTTGTAAACTGGCTGACAGAAGTGCCAGCGGCAAGCCAATCAGCAGTGTGAACAGCATAAAGTCGGCATTTAAGCTGATGTTAAAGCCCAGTTGCTGCCAGGGCACCATGCCATAGGCAAACTTGGACACAAGCAGAATAACCAGCAAGCCCAGCATGGAAAAACAAGCGATGGCGGTAATTTTAGCTAATACCAGCTGCAGGCTATTCAGTGGCTGGCTGAGTAACAGTGTTAGCGAATTACGCTCACGCTCGCCGGCACTGGTGTCTATGGCCAGGTTCATCGCGGCGTAGAACAGCGTTAAAATAATGCTCAGGGTGGCAATGGCTAAGAAGGTGCCGCCGCGGGAGTCTGGTGTGGCCTGATCCTGTAACTGCACATCCACCGGCTGCATCAATTGTGGATCTATACCTCGTGCCATCAGGCGTAAAGTGGCAATGTCACTGTTGTAACGGCCAAGCTCACGCTCTAAGCGGCGGATAGCGGTTTGCAGCTGGTCGTTGGCACGATCGGTATCAATAATAACGGTTGCTGGCCGGCCTTGCTGCATGTGCTGCTGAAAATCAGTGCTGAAAACTAAGCGAATAGCTTTGACGTCATCCCCTTCGCCATGGCGGATATCTTTGTTGGCAAGATATTGCACCAGCGCCGGCGCGGCGTCAGCGTTGTCGATGCTGATCAGTAACTCATCGCTGGAGCTAAGCTGCTTGAACAGCACTGAAAACAGCAAGCACATCAGTAGAGGTGTGCCAACAGAATAATACAGTCCGGCCATTACCGAGCGTTTATCACGGCTGGCATCCAGCAGTTCTTTACGAAACAAAGTACGGAATAAGTTCATCATGCTGCAATTCCTTCATCGGTGCCTATCAGGCTAATAAATGCATCTTCCAGGCTGGTTTTGCCGGTACGTAGACAGAGTTCGGCCGGTGAGCCCTGTGCTACTACCCGGCCTTTAGCCATAACCACCACTTGATCACACAGCGCGGCCACTTCTTGCATGACATGGCTGGAAAACAGCACGCAATGGCCTTGCTGTTTTAACATCAGCAGTAAATCGCGCAGCAGCCGGGTGCTCATGACATCTAAACCGCGGGTCGGCTCGTCCAAAACAATATTGGTGGGCTTATGCACTATGGCTTGGGCTAGCGCGGTTTTCATCCGTTGGCCCTGTGAAAAACCCTGACAGCGCCTATCGGCGATATCCTGCATTTTTAACAAACTGAGGGCTTCGGCGGTGGCGAGTTTGGCATCTTGTGTGCTCATGCCATTGAGCTCGGCAAAAAACTGCACATATTCGCGCGGTGTTAGCCGTTCATATAAGCCACAGGGATCGGGAAACAGCCCCAGCTGTTGCTTTGCTTGTGTGCTTTGGGTTGCCACATTCAGGCCGTCAATTTCTGCGCTGCCGCTGTCTGCTTTCAGTAAGCCAAACAGGGTGCGTAAACAGGTGGTTTTTCCGGCACCATTGGGGCCTAATAAGCCGGTGATGGTGCCATTTTCTGCCTGAAAACTCAGGCCGTTTAATGCTTGCACCTGGCCTATTTTTTTATGTAAATCAGTTACTTTAATCATGGTTTATTCCTGATCGCTGATGGGGGTTGATACCGGGCTTATCTGCAGTGCCGCTGCCGCTGTCATGGCGGTACCATTGGCATTGGTTAAAAAGGGATGGCGCAGTTCTTGTTTTAAACAGTTATCATCCAATGTGCTGGCAGACTGCTGGTTAATAAACTGGCTAATCAGTTTTGGGGCACAAGTTTGCGAAGCGACAATGTGGGTTGCATGAGGTGCAATCAGATGGCGCGCATTGCTCATCTGCGCCATCGCCAGTTCAGCCCAACCAGGCGGGGTGGCCGGATCTAAGCCACCGGATAACAACAGCACTGGCGTGTCGGTTTGTAGTGGCACCGTGTAATCAGCAGCGACCGGCTTAACCTGCCACACATTACAGCTGGCCTCGGCGCCCTGCAGCCAGCTGTGACCTAAATAGCTTTTAGTAAACTCAGCCTGGCTTTGAGCGGTCCAAAATGGCCGGTCTTCGCCGCAGACAACGGCAAAGTTAACCCCGATGGATAAATCGGCAGCAAAATCCTGTGCCAGCATTAAGCCGACAAGTGCACTATAGTCACCTTGGCTAGCTTGTTCTACCACCATCGGGATCATTGCACGGTAACGATTACTGTAGAGTGCAAAGCGCAGTGCTTGTTGTAGCTTAGCTCTGGTCAGTTTCAGTTCAATCAGCTCATAAGTGCGTGGGTGGCGCACTGTTGTGCTGATAGTTTGGGCTGTCAGCCTTTGTTGTAGCTGCTGCAATTGCGCCCTGGCATCAGGAAACTGCTGGCGGCATTCTGGTGACGCATCACAGTAAGTGTAGACGGCTTCCAACGACGCATCAGAGGCAGCACCCATAGCGCCGAAGCTTTGGTTAAACGGCACGACGCCATCCAGAGTGGCAGTGAGCACGGCATCCGGATACTGGCGCATATATTCCTGCGCCATCCGCGTGCCGTACGAGCCACCATACAAATGCAGCTTTTGATAGCCCAGCGCCAGACGTACCGCTTCAAAATCCGCAGCGGCGGCTACTGTAGTGTAATGGCTAAGGTCGACCTGTAATTTGTCCAGGCACAGCGCGGTTTCCTGGCGCGTTATTGCTGCCATATCCAGGTTGTTTTCATCCAGCGCAAACTGGCTGGTTAAGTCCAGGCTATCGCATTGCAGCAACCCGGACTTTCCGGTACCACGTTGATCGACCAGCAGAATATCGCGGCTTTCCCGGGCGTAGCGCAGGCCATGAACAAAGGTTGCCGCCGCATCAAATGCGGCTTGACCAGGCCCTCCGGCAAAGCCCAGTACCGCCTCTTGTGGGTGCAACGGGTTAATTGCGGGCAGCACGGCAAAATGAATATCGATGCTGGCATCTTGAGTGGGCGCGTTAGCGTGCAGCGGCCGACGAATACTGCCGCACAGCATACGGTCAGTTAAATTTTTGGCATAACAAGGGGTCAGGGCAGGCTTCGCCTGTTGTGGCGTTATTAATTTTGTCTGCTGTGCACTTGCTGCTGCCGGCATCAGTAACGCCGTTGCCGCAACAAGCGGCCAGGCAGCGCATAGGTATTTTAATTTTAGTGTGTTCAAACGGGTGCTCCTCAAGGTATTGATAATCAACAGAACAAGCTTGTTAAGCTGTTTGATAATTAAGTCGCTCAGGGAAGCAGCACTGTTACAACATTTAATTTTTTTATTTATGTAACACTTTTGCCGCAAACACAGACTCAGGGGCGACGGTTAGGATAAGTTTTGAGTGTTGAGTGTTGAGTGTTGAGTGTTGAGTGCTGAGTGAGAAGTGAGAGTGTTGCTTTGGCACTGCTCAGTGCAGGCCAAAGCAGCATTTATGTAAGGTTAGCTGTTAAAGGCAGCAAAGTAGTCCTTATGCACTGTGTGGCATAAGGCTCCGGGCCGCAGCCCTTGTACCTTTGCTGTGGCGTCGGCTTTGCTATAACCCAGTTGTGTCATCAGTATCGCCGCCATTAAGCCGGTGCGGCCAGAGCCACCTTTGCAGTGAATAGCTACCGTGTTGCCGGCTTGCAGCAAGGACAGTATTGCGGCTTTATGGGTGGCAAAAGCCTGCTCAAACGGTTGTTGTGGCGCGCAATCATCTTCTACCGGTAACTGAAACCACTGCAAGCCAAGCTCGCCGCATATAGCGCCCAGATTATCAACGTTATTTTGTGCCAGCTCCTGCTGTGGCATCAGCGTAATAATGGCAGCCGCACCGGCAGCTTTAAGCTGGGCAATGCTATCGGTAAGGCCCACGCCTTTTGTGCCGGGGCAGGGTGTAAAAATCAGTTGCCCGGTACTTAGCGCTAATATATCAAACGGATGGCTCATATTTTGTCCTGTAGTAGTTTTTTATTCAGTTAGTTAAACCAGTGCCGGGTGCGGTTAGCAAACCATACCAGCGATAGCATTACCGGTACTTCTACCAGTACGCCAACAACGGTGGCCAGGGCGGCTCCGCTGTTTAAGCCAAATAAGGCGATAGCCACTGCCACCGCCAGTTCAAAAAAGTTAGAAGTGCTGATCATGCAAGCCGGTGCGGCAATATTGTGCGGCAGGCGTATTTTTTTCGCTACAGCATAAGTAATAGCAAAAATGCCATAGGTTTGAATAAGTAAGGGTATCACAATCAGTAGAATAATCAGTGGCTTGGTTACAATGGCTTGCGCCTGAAAACCAAATAGCAGCATTACGGTGGCCAGCAAACCAAGCATCGACCAGGGTTTGGCTTTAGCTAAGAATTGGCCAATTCGCTGCTCACTGCTGCCATTATTAAGCTGCTTACGCGTTAGCACGCCGGCAATCAGTGGCAGCAGTACATATAGCAACACGGACAATAAAAGCGTTTGCCAAGGGATGGTAATATCACTAACGCCCAGTAGTAGAGCAGCCAGCGGCGCAAAGGCGAAAATCATAATAATGTCGTTTACCGACACCTGCACCAGCGTGTAGTTGGCATCACCTTTAGTAAGCTGGCTCCAGACAAACACCATCGCAGTGCAAGGTGCAACACCGAGTAAAATCATACCGGCGATATATTCATTGGCGCTTTGCGGGTCTACCCAGCCGGCAAAAAACACTTTAAAAAACAACCAGCCTAATGCAGCCATGGTAAAGGGCTTTACCAGCCAGTTCATTATCAATGTCAGCACTAAACCTTTAGGCTTTTTACCGACGTCTTTAATGGCAGCAAAATCAACTTGTACCATCATCGGGTAAATCATCAGCCAAATCAACACGGCTACCACTAAGTTGATCTGGCCATATTCCAGCGCGGCAATGGCCTGAAACACTGCCGGCAGCATGTTGCCCAGTAGTACCCCGGCTAGTATGCAAAGGCCAACCCAAACTGATAAATAACGTTCAAAAATACCCATTAACAACGACCTTGTTGTGTAATTACAATACCAAACCAGTTATCCAGCTACATAGTGCTCTGATTTACCCGCGTTGCTACCGCTTCTGCCGATTCTTTGCGCTCGGAATAGCGATCTACAAGGTAGCCGCTACGATCGCGTACCAGCAGGGTAAATTTAACCAGCTCTTCCATTACATCAACTATGCGGTCGTAATAGGGTGACGGTTTCATCCGGTCGTTGTCATCAAATTCCTGATAAGCTTTGGCAACAGAAGACTGGTTTGGAATGGTCAGCATACGCATCCAGCGCCCTAACACCCGCATCTGATTAACAGTATTAAAAGACTGTGAGCCGCCGCATACCTGCATTACCGCCAGGGTTTTACCCTGAGTTGGCCGCACTGCGCCAAGCGATAACGGGATCCAGTCAATTTGGGTTTTCATAATGCCGGTCATGGCGCCGTGGCGCTCGGGTGAGCACCACACCATGCCTTCACACCATTCTACCAATTCGCGCAGCTCGGCTACTTTAGGGTGACTCACATCTTCGCTGTCTGGCAGCGGTAAGCCTGCCGGGTTAAAAATACGGATTTCTGCGCCCATGGCATCTAACAGGCGTGCAGCTTCTTCTGTTACCAGCCGGCTAAACGAGCGCTGGCGCAATGAGCCATATAACAACAAAATACGCGGTTTATGTGCAGAAGGTTTATCGGCAAACACCTGAGCATTGTCCGGTTGTTGTAATAGCGCTGGGTTAATATTAGGTAAGTTGTGCATAGGGTTACTCCCGATCACGAGATGGCAGATCACAAGATTGCGGCGTAAGGGGGCAACACAGGCCATCGCTGCCAGCAACGGTTGTTGCTGTATCGGCCACAAGCTGTAGCAGGCTCATTAGTGGTAACAAGCTGTTAAGGTTAAGCGAGTAGCATACGCGCGGGTGTTCTATTTCACCTGCCACCACGCCAGCGGCTTTTAGAATGCGCAAATGCTCCGATACTGTCGATTGCGCCAGACCAACCTCGTGGGTGATCTCGCCGCCAATACAGGAGGTTTTGCTAAGCAGCAAACGGATAATCTGAATGCGTGCAGGGTGCGCTAAAGCTTTGGCAATAGCTGCCAGTTGCTCATTGGATGGATCGTTTTCTGGGCTCATTTATTTTATTATCGTTATTCGACGATAAACGAAATTTACGCCCGTAATCAGGCAATGTCAAATAACAAAATGAAAAAGGCGGGTGTTACCGGGCGCTGCTATTTGTATTGATTAGCCATATTGGTACAGCGGCTCTGCTACCACATTGAGCGTTGCAGCTTTATGCAGATCATATTTTTGCTGCCGATTTAGCCAAAACTGCGCGCTGATGCCGGTGCCAAGCTCGAGCTTTTTAGCCAGTAATACCGATACAGAGCTGTGGCCGTTAACAAACAACGATAACTGCTTACGGCTGATATGCAGTTTGGCCGCAGCCTCTGCGATACTCAGTTTATGTGGTTGCAGGCAACGCTGCAGCAATACCTGCCCAGGATGTTGCACAGCTAACTTGGTGCTACGTGTTAAAACTGTCATATCAGCCTCACTGAAGTGCATCTTAATTTTAAAGCGTTACCTGTGGCGTAACGATTAAAGTGTAGGGTGAAAAATGCTCAACCTCCACACGGAAACTAAGAAGCATTGTTAGGTGGGCGCTGAAATTGCAGAAGCAAGTTTGCGTGCTGTTGAAGCATCAGTCGCTTCTCTTCTGATGTTGCCGCTATCAATACGCCAGATACCACATTGTTAGTCACACCGGGCCATTTCATAAAGGACACTTGCGTATAAGAAGTGCTTGCAGCCGTGTCATCGTAGGCAATTGCGATCGCTACGAAAAAGTCTGGGTCGTTGTAGTTAGCCACATCTGATCCTGGAAAGTTGTCTGGAACAACCTGAATATAGCCACTCTTGACATTCCATTCCGTATTAGGCATTGCATCATCGGCTATTCCTATAGGGAAGGCTTTGACCTCTTTGCGCTGTTCATGCGGTAGTACAAATACAAAACCCGAGACGTTGCATGCAGGACGACGGCCGGAATTACGAATATAGCCTGATATGATACCTACTCTAGGATCAAGAATTTCTTTCTCAGTACTGAGAGCTTTTGAGACTGTCGGGCGTGTGAGAGCAAAGCTAGCAAAAGTAAATAGAGGCCGTGACTCGAGAAATTCGGCACGTTTAGCCAGGTTACTTTGCTTAAGGGTGCTGGCAGCAAAATAAGTAGCAAAGCATGCCGCTAGAGCTGAGATACAAGTCGCAACAGCGTTTAGTCCTTCCCACATGTTACCTCCAAAGTCTCCATAGTGTAATCAAACGCCATAAGCGTCTAAATACGGATTAACCAGCCTTTGAGCATTTAATGCAGTTCACATTACTTTGCTTTTCGACTGCTACAATGACTTACAGGTGCAAGCGTTTTCAGCTTATAGTAACGAGTGCATACAGGTTATAAAACCGAACTGTTTAGCAGTATTCATAGGCGGGTTATTCGCGGTATGGCTGATTAAGGACTGGAGTCATTTCATCCGGTACACGAATTCTGAAAAACAGCGCGGGATCGTAGTCCTCGTTTGATAGTGCAACCCGATCTTGCTGGGGTACCACTATCTCGGGGCTAGCAGGTTGGTTACCAATATATAAGAAAATAGCAAATGGTGCTTTATATAGCCCGCCATCAAACTCGATTGCTGTTACACCGGGTACCAGTGTGCGTTTATAGCGATTGATGGTGCTGGTCATCGAACCTTCAACATTGCTGCTTAAAATAATACGGTTATAAAACTCTTGATAATCAGATTGTTCCATCTCCTCAGTTGGTTGGGGAGGTTTATGCTGAAAGTAGCGAAAACCAGAGCGCACAAAAGACTCGTAATTGTATAAAGTGCCTTCTTCTCTGCTCAGGTTCACAGGAATGCTTCTATCCAGAAACAACTGAATTCTCATGCTGGGTAAGTTGTCACGGTATTCGTGCGGTTCATATAGCGAAAATAAAGATTCCTGATTGGCAAATACCGTCCAGTAAATTCGAATCGCTAGTACACTGGGATCAAGTTTAATCGCGTTTGCCGGGTCCAGGCCGAAAATCTCAGCAAAACGTGCGGTGTATACCAATTGCTCGTTTAGCGAAGAATACTGTTTAGGGTCATGCTTTGTTATGTTTTCGGGTTGTTTAGGCGCTGATACGGCATCAGGCTCAGAGCAACTCAGCAATACAATAGCCGCCAACAGTAATAACAAAAAACGCATGCGGCTAACTCCAGCTAATTGGTTTAGTAAATTCAGTCTCTGCCGCAATTAATTGTACTAAGCCTGCCATGCTATGGGCGCATAATGTGCGTTGCCCGGCTTGTGCTGCGCCAAGTGCTGGCGATATTCTGCCAGCCAGGCTGATATTGCCACATTGGTTATTGCTAAGCGTGCGGGTATTGCCGGTAATTCTGGGGCCTGTACCCACCGATACGGTATCGTGCTCACTACGGATATGCAGCACCTTTTTAAAGTTATTGCGGTAACCACTTAGGCGGGCACGGTTAATTAAATTGCCAATTAAACCAAAGTTAGAGCTGGTTGCAGCCCTTAACATACCCGGTGCATTAAAAGTGACCAGAGGTAAAGGTGAACTGTGTTTAGCCGATAATAATGCTGCTAAACCGCCGCCTAATGAATGGCCAGTGACATAAAAGTTTTCTGCGTTTACTTCCGCTTCTCTTAGTGCAAGGTTAAGTGAATCACGAGCTGGGCGGTACTGCGCAGGCATAGCACCGGCGAAGAGCGAAGCGTTACTTGGAACATCGTAACGCAGATCATCGGTACCGCGCACTGCAAAAATAGCGGTATTGCCTTTTTTGAACAGGGCAGCAAAAAAGCCATCTGTTGGATGACTATAGCGGCGAATAAGGTTTAAGCCTGGAACATTGGGTGCTGTTTCATACACTGCACTGCAGCATTTTGCTAAATCTAATACAGAAGCCATTACTATTCCTTGTAGAGTGAAGTACCTGAATAGTATTTGGTTGCTTATTTGTTGTCAAATTGTTCAATTTGTATCTGGGTTGTTGTTTTGTGTTCAGGGCAGATGATATTGAGCATAAAACTGCGCTGCACAAGCACAGTTTTAAATGCTACAGCTGATTTACCCCGGCACTGCATCCACTAACCCGGGGCAATCGAGCACAAAAGCGATTTTTTTCAGCGATTTTTGCTCCAGCATTAAATCGGCTGCCAGCAAGCTTTGTTGTGCTAGCCAGTCTGTACCGAGTTTAAGTTGCAAATACTGGCTACCGGCTTCGGCTTGTAGTTCTGGCAGCAGGTCGTCGCGGCGCTTTTGGTTTAGCAGTACAGCCAGGCGTAACAGTACCAGCAGACATATAACTTGCGGTAGTTGATACAAACTAAAGGCTGGTATTTCATCGGCACGGATTTTACGGCGGTGAAACCGCACCAGCGTGGCGATAAGCTGCTGTTGTTCCTGGTTAAAGCCAGGCAGGTTGGCATTTTGCAGAATATAAGCCGAGTGTTTTTGTACACCGGACGAGTTAATGTGCAGGCCTACTTCGTATAAAGTAGCTGCCCAGCCCAGCAACATGGCGTCTTCATCGGTCAGTTGCCACTGGCTACGTACCTGGCTAAACAACAACAGTGCGGTTTGGCTAACCCGCTCTGCCTGCGCCATATCTACGTCATACCGGCGTTGCAGGCTGGCCACGCTGTGTTCGCGTATATCCAGATGCTGCAGCCGGTCACTCATTTCGTATAGCACGCCTTCGCGCAGAGCTGCGTCAATATAAATCAGTTGCTCGATTTGCAGTAGATTAAAGGCGGCAATCAGAATTGCCAGGCCAGAGCAAATCAGCAGTTTGCGATCATCTGTCAGGCCGGGTAAGTCCAGTTGATAGCTGTTTTCCTGCTGCACCAGATGCTCTTTTAGCGCCAGCAGGTGTGGTAGTTCAAGTGCATTGCTGCTTAACCCCATACCGACAATAATATCGCGGATGGTTTTTACCGTGCCAGAGGTGCCTACTGCCTGCTGCCAGCCGGCGGCTTTAAAGCTGCTGACAATCGGCTCCAGCTCTTGCTCGGCCTGTAAAATAGCGCGGTTAAAACGTTTTTCACTAATGCGGCCCTGGGCAAAATGCTGCAACGCGTAGCTGACACAACCCATATTGCGGCTGCTGAGCCGCAGCGGCTGCACGCCCTCGCCAATGGCAAATTCGGTACTGCCGCCACCAATATCTATTACCAGCCGCCGGCCAGAGAAATGCTCAAAATGCGCTACCCCCTGATAAATAAAACGGGCTTCTTCCTGGCCGGAGATCACTTCTATCGGAAAGGGGAATATGGCTTTGGCACGGCGTAAAAAAGTGGCTGAATTGCGGGCCCGGCGCAGGGTGTAGGTGGCAATAACCCGCACTGACTGCGGTGCAAAAGGGAGTAAGGTATCGGCAAATTGTGCCAACACATTCAGGCCGCGCTCTATGGCTTCTTCACTTAATACCAGTTGCTCGTTTAAGCCTTCGGCCAGTTGTACTTTTTGTTTCTCGCGGTGTAACAGCTGAATATCGCCATCTATTACCCGCGCTATTACCATATGAAAAGAGTTTGAGCCCAGATCGACCGCTGCCATATAGGCGTGGTCGTCCGGGCGATCTTTACTTGGTTGGTTGTCGTTCATTCCGTCTCGGTACTGATCAGTTGCCCTTGCTGGCGGGCAAGATATTCGTAGATCTGCTGCTGCGAGCGGATGCTGCGTTTATTGCCGCGTTTAACATAGGCATTACTTTGTTTGGCATCAATAATACGTGCCTTTACGTTGTCCCGCCACTGAATATCCAGAGTGTCTAATACTTGTTGCTTTAAACGCACATCGTATATCGGTACACCTACCTCTACCCGCTGGTCGATATTACGGGTCATCCAGTCGGCTGACGACAGGTAAACGTCGGTTTCGCCGCCGTTATGAAACACGTAAATACGAGAATGCTCTAAGAAGCGGTCAAGTACAGAAATGACTCTGATATTCTGGCTTTTGCCTGGCAAACCGGGAACAAGCGAGCACATACCGCGGATAATCATACGAATTTTTACCCCGGCCTGGCTGGCGCGGTACAACAGGTCAACAATTTGCTGGTCAACCAGGTTATTCACCTTAAGGAAAATCTCCGCTTTGCGGCCGCTAACAGCAAAATCGATTTCGCGTTGAATAAGCTGCATCAGCCGTGGCCGGCTCCAGGTGGGCGAGACAATCAGGTGGTTAAACTGGTATGGCCGGTAGCTGTATTCAATAAACTCAAATACCTGGCCGACTTCTGCGGTAATTTCCTGATGGCAGGTAAACAAGCTCATATCGGTGTATATACGTGCGGTTTTCTCGTTAAAGTTACCGGTGCCGATATGGCCGTAGTGCATCAGTTTGCCTTTTTCCATCCGGCTGATCAGGCATAACTTAGAGTGAATTTTCAGTGTGGTTAAGCCAAATACCACCTGGATACCGGCTTCGGTCATTTTACGCGCCCAGTTGATATTGTTTTCTTCATCAAACCGCGCTTTTAGCTCAACCACCACGGTAACTTTTTTGCCATTGCGCACTGCATCCAGTAATGAATGAATGACCCGTGAGTGTTTGGCTACCCGGTACATGGTCATTTTAATGTGGGTTACTTTAGGGTCGAATGATGCCTGTCGCACCCATTCGGTAAAGTAGCCAAAGTTATGGTAGGGGTAGTGCAGCAGAATATCGCCGGCGCGGATGGCGTCAAAACTGGTAGTGTATTGCTCAAACTCCGGGCTCTTTAGCGGCGGCATCGGTGGAAATTCGGTGCTTTGATGGCCGATATTCGGAAAGCTGATAAAGTCTTTAAAATTGCGGTACCGGCTGCCGGGAATTAACGAGTCGGTTGAGCTGGTGCCCAGCTGTTTGCTCAGTACTCTTAGCATTTGTTCTGGCATGGCAGCATCATATACCAGCCGCACCGGTTCCGATTTCAAGCGTTGACGAATACCCTTAGACATTTTATCCAGCAGGCTTTGATCCAGGGTGTCACTGATATTGTATTCAGCGTCGCGGGTCAGTTTTAACGAGTAAGCCTGAATATGATCAAACTCAAAAAAACCGGCAAATAAGTCGGCAATACAATGCACTATGACATCGTCCAGCAATAATATTTGCCGCCGGTAATGGCCGTTTTTCTTGCGGGTGTTTAAATGCAGCGGCAGTTCAATAAAGCGCGACAATTCGGTGGTAGGCACCTGCACTATGGCATATTCCGGTTTACCATTGCCGGTCATTTCTACCATCAGATAGGTGGTATTATCTTCCAACGCCTTAGGTAAACTGACCTCGTCACCCGACAGAATCATCGGCGAAATATGCTTGATCACTTCGTCACGAAAATAGCTGCGCACCCAGCCGGACTGTAGCTCAGTAAGTTTAAAATTGTCTATTAATTCAATATTGTGCTTACGAAGTTCCAGCTGAATATCCAGATAAATAGCATTAAAGCGCTGGCCCAGCTGCAATACGCGCTGCTGAATTTCCTGCATCAGCTCTTCTGCATCTTCCTGTTCACTTTGCTGGTACTTTTTCAGCAAAATGCGGCGTTTAACGTCGGCTACCCGCACGCGGAAAAACTCGTCCATATTATTGGAATAAATGCCAAGAAAACGTAAGCGCTCTATCGGTGGGTTACGCTCGTCGGCGGCTTCCTGCAGCACGCGGCCATTAAAAGACAACCAGCTAAGCTCGCGGGGGTAAAGCGGAAATTCGCTGTTGGCAGCGTCGGTATGTTCCATGATCCAGCTCCTGACTACAACTGGCTATTACTCTATGGCAGTTTTGTGACAATAAGATGAACGCAGCTGAGGTTCAGCTGCGGTATAAATGTCAGGCCTGTGTTTCAATATCAACAACAATATCAGTGGCAATGGCTTCAAGTGCCCTGACCACTTCGTCACGGCTAACGCTGGAGGGCAGCTCTACTGTGGCTACTGCATTAAACAGCGGCACTCCCCAGTTTGGCGCGCTTTGTTTGCTGCTTTCAAAGTGCACTATATTGGTACCTTTATGTTTAATAACCGATGACAACTCGCGCACTATACCCGGGCGATCGTTACCGGTAATCACAAATTTCAGATGTTGCTGCTCGTTCAGGCTGCTGGGAATACCATGCTGAATTTTAATATCCAGATCACTGATTTTTTCCAGTGCAGCGGTAAGCTCTGCTAAATCCTGCTCGGCCACTTCTACTTGTAATATACCGGCGAAATAACCTGCCAGATGGCTAAGGTTGCTGGCCATCCAATTACCGTTGTGTGTGCTGACCACTGTTGCCAGAGTCTCGACCAAACCTGCTTTATCTTTACCAATTAAGGTCAGTACTAACTGCTTCATGCGCTATTTTCCTGTCAGACTTAAATTAGCGTATCGGCCAAAAACACCGTAGTTTGCCGCTTACACGACCTGAGTGTAGCGCCTGTTACCGATTTTTAAAATGTAGCCTTAACATTATTTGTAAATTTAGTAAGTTAAGCCTGTCAGGTTAGCGCTATGCTGGCACTGCGGTTGCGTTTCTGACTATACTTAAGCTGTTTTTGCGATGGCTCACACCTTTGGTTTCACCTTATCATACACATGCACGGAGTTCGCAGTGGATAAACTCAATTTAACAAAACATATTTCCAGCTCTTTTAATGAAGAAATTGACGAAGTGCGCAACCATGTAATGGCGATGGGCGGCTTAATCGAACAACAGCTGAATAACGCGCTGATGGCCATTGCCGATGCTGACGCCGAGCTGGCGCAAAAGGTGATAGACAACGATTTAAAGGTAAATAACTGGGAGCTGCAGATTGATAAAGAGTGCACCCGCATTATTGTGCGCCGCCAGCCGGCTGCCAGCGATTTACGCCTGATTATGGCCATTATGAAAACCATTGCTGATTTAGAGCGTATCGGCGATGAAACCCGCCGTATTGCCAGGGTGGCGCTGGAGTCGTTTAATTCAGAACAGCAGGGCTTACTGGTAAATCTGGATAATTTAGGCCGCCATGTAGGCCAGATGCTGCACGATGTACTGGATGCTTTTGCCCGCATGGACGTAGAAACCGCCTTGCTGGTACATAAAGAAGATAAGAAAGTTGACCGCGAATATGAGGCCATTACCCGCCAGCTAATGACCTATATGATTGAAGATCCGCGCTCTATTCCAAAAATTATGAATGTACTCTGGTCGGCCCGCTCACTGGAGCGTATCGGCGATCGCTGTAAAAATCTGGCTGAGTACATTATTTTTTTCGTTAAAGGTAAGGTGGTGCGCCACAGCAGCGCTGAGCAGCTGGAGCAAGATGCACGCAGCTGATTTTCATCTGTTTTTACTGTACATCGCCAACGCCCTGACTAGACTTCTGCTCAGGGCGTTTTCATTGTGTATTCATTTTTCGTTTTTCATGCGCTTTGAATGCCGTTACAATGCGCGCCGACTATCGTCAAACCAACATACGAGGCCAGGCTATGCCAGCTAGTACTTTTTTATCCGTGTTTGCCAAATCACCGATTAAGCCAATAGAGGAACATATTCGCAAGGTGCATCAGGCGAGTGAATTGTTGTTGCCATTTTTTGATGCAGTGTATGTGCAGGACTGGCAAACAGCTGCGGATGTACGCAAAAACATCGTGGCGTTGGAAAAGGAAGCCGACAAATTAAAACGCGAAATCCGCGTTAATCTGCCGCGTGGGCTATTTTTGCCGGTAGACCGGACTGACATTTTAGAATTGGTGTCGCAGCAAGACAAAATTGCTAACAAAACCAAAGATATTACCGGCCGTGTACTGGGCCGCGAGTTACTTATTCCTGCAAGCCTGCAGGCTGGCTTTAAAGCCTATGTGCAGCGCTGTATTGACGCTACCGCACTGGCAAGTGAAGTGATTAACGAGCTGGATGAACTACTGGAAACCGGTTTTCGGGGCCGTGAAGTTGATCTGGTTATTAAGATGGTTGAACAACTGGACACCATCGAAGGTGACACTGACGAGATGCAAATCAAGTTGCGTAAAGCCTTGCGTCTGGCCGAGACAGAGTTAAACCCAATTGATGTGATGTTCCTGTATCGCACGCTGGAATGGGTAGGTGATTTAGCCGACGTCGCGCTTAAAGTTGGTTCGCGTCTTGAAATTATGCTCGCCCGTTAATTTTAAAAGGTTTCCCTGATGGATATTATTCAATCATACGGTTTGATCCTGATTATTATCGCCGCCGTGTTCGGTTTTTTAATGGCTTATGGTGTGGGTGCCAATGACGTTGCCAATGCAATGGGCACTTCTGTAGGTTCTAAAGCGCTGACAATAAAACAAGCTATTTTTATTGCTGCTATTTTTGAATTTGCCGGTGCTTATCTTGCCGGCGGTTCAGTTACCTCTACCATTCGCGGCGGTATTACCGACGCTTCTTTCTTTGTTGATACACCTGAATTAATGGCTTACGGCATGATAGCGGCGCTGTTAGCTGCTGCCACCTGGCTAATTGTGGCCTCGTACTTTGGCTGGCCGGTATCTACCACGCACTCTATAGTTGGCGCCATTATTGGTTTTGCTGCGGTAGGCGTGGGCATGGACGCCGTACACTGGAACAAAGTAGGCGGTATTGTCGGCAGCTGGGTTGTTACCCCAATGCTGGCAGGGGTACTGGCTTATATGTTTTTTATGAGTGCACAAAGGCTGATTTTTGATACCGATAATCCGCTGGCGAATGCTAAAAAGTATGTACCGTTCTATATGGCGTTTGCTGCTTTTATGATGTCACTGGTAACTGTGCAAAAAGGTTTAGTGCATGTGGGTCTGGATATCAGCACTATAACCGGTTATTACATTGCCCTGGCTATTGCGGTGGTGGTGGGCTTGATTGGTAAAGTAGTCATTTCCCGTATTAAGTTTGACCCGGCAGCGGATAAAAAAATGCAGTTTAATAACGTTGAGCGCATTTTTGGTGTACTGATGATCACCACAGCCTGCTGTATGGCTTTTGCTCATGGTTCTAACGATGTGGCGAATGCGATAGGGCCTTTGGCTGCTGTAGTGAGTGTTGTCAGCTCCGGTGGCGAAATCAGCAGTAAGGCACAACTGGCCTGGTGGATACTGCCTTTAGGCGCGGTAGGTATTGTTATTGGTTTAGCGACCTTAGGTGCACGGGTTATTAAAACCGTAGGTACGGCTATTACGCATTTAACGCCAAGCCGTGGTTTTGCTGCTGAGTTGTCTGCAGCTTCTACCGTGGTTATCGCCTCTGGCACCGGTTTGCCTATTTCTACCACGCAAACCCTGGTTGGCGCAGTGTTAGGTGTAGGTTTAGCCCGTGGTATTGCTGCGCTGAATTTAGGTGTGGTGCGTAATATCTTTATCTCGTGGATTATTACCCTGCCGGTAGGTGCTGGCCTGGCAATTGTATTTTTCTATATTCTTAAGGCGATTTTCAGCATTTAATGCTGATACTATGCTGCAAAAAAGCCCTCAAATGAGGGCTTTTTTATGCTGGTTATCTCGCTTATGGCTGGTACTCACTCACCAGCGTTAAGCCGCTTACCGCCCGGAAGGCATATACAGAGAAATGCCAGACACCGGCCTGCGGGTTGTTAATAACACAGGTTTCGCTATTGCCGTTTTTATTTGGCCGGCAATCATAGCTGCCACTGGTAGGCTGGCTGCCATATTTTACGTACAGATCGGCATCACCTGTGCCACCGCTGATCTCAACCGTTAGCTGGGCCATACCTTCTGGTACATCCAGCGTATAGTGCTGCCAGGCACGGCGCGCTATATTGATGTTGGTAATGGTTTCGCCACCGGCATCCGGTAAATCCGGTGCGGTAAAGCTACCGGTCAGGTTTACACCGGTAAAGGCGCTGTATGCTACTAACTTAACAAAGTAAGTACCGGTTTGTGCCGGGTCAATAGCACAGCTTTCGTTATTACCGAACAGGTAAGGCCGGCAGTCCCAGCTTGATGCGGTTGGCTCGCTGCCAAACCTGACATACAGATCGGCATCACCGGTACCGCCGTTCATAACAAATGACAGGTTGCTGGCGCCTGCAGGTACGGCCAGGGTATACAGCAATTCTTCACCGGCAGCAGCGCTGATGCCTGATACTGTTACGCCATTGCTCAGCTCAGTGCCGGTTGGTGGTGGCTCGTTATCGTCGCCATCGCCGTCACAACCAAACTCGGCCAGATAATCTACCGCCGCTTTGGCTTGCACCAAACCATAGCCATAAGACGTATCACGGCCAGCGGCGCCTAAATCTTCTGCTGTTGCTGCTAAAGCACTGCGGATTTGTGCATTGCTACAATCCGGGTAATGGCTCCATACCAATGCTGCTACGCCGGCTACATGCGGTGACGCCATAGAGGTACCGTCCATCAGGCCGTAGTTAGACGGGCCGGCAAATAAACTGGCATCGTTACCTACCTCAGCAACCAGTAACTGGCCATCTTCCTGCGATACGCTTAACGCCACGATATTAGTAGTAGGGGCATCACCTAAAGTACCGCTGAAATTGCCTGGTTCATTGTTATAAATCACCGCGCCAATACCACCGCCAGCCTGACATGACTCCACTTTTTGCGCGAAAGACACTTCGCCTCGCTGGATCAGACATATTTTACCGGCAACGTCGGTACAGGTATTTACAGCAAGGCCGCAGCTGGCAAGTTCAGCATTTAAACTTGCCATGGCAGAGCCTTCCAACGGGTTAGTACTGTAGGTGGTGCTGTTAACCGTCAGGCTGGTTTCCAGGCCTGTACCGGTTGGATAAGTACTCATTACGGCTACGCCAGGGCCCGCCAGTTCTACCTGTGTATTACGTTGGGAGAAATCGGCATGGGCTTTAGTGTCGTCAACTGCTGCAACAGATACCACAGAATCATAAGAGGCCGGATACGACATCGCGGTGTTGCCGTCATTACCGGCAGCAGCAACAAGTAACACACCGGCGTCATAGGCGGCCTGCATGGCATTGCGCTCGGTTACGTTTGAACCGGCGCCGCCCAAACTCATATTAATTACCGTAGAGCCGTTTTGCACACAGGTATCTACCGCCTGTGCCAGAGTAGAAGAATAACCCCAGCCACCAGCGTTAAATACTTTAATAATATGCAGTTTTACGTTGCCGTTGGGCAACACGCCAACAATACCAACATCGTTATTCAGCGCCGCAATGGTACCGGCTACATGCGTACCGTGCGGGCCACCGGCGTCAAACCAGTTACCGGTACCTATATCATTGGTGCCGGTAATATTGGCATCGTTAAAATCTTCATGCGGTAAGCCCAGGCCAGAGTCGATAACACATACCGTCTGGTTAGAAGCAAACTGGTCACTAACCTGATCGGCCTGCACCATGGTATAGCCGTAAGGCACTTGTTGTGACATAGGAAAACGCGGTAAATCGCGTTCGACGTATTCCACATTAGGATCTGCTTTTAACGCTTTAACCGCAGCCGGGCTTAGCTCGGCTGCTATGGCATTACGTTTGGCCAGTACATGGTGAATACGCGCACCCTGCCGGCTTAAGCGCTCGCTATTAGAGGTTAATGCCGACAGCGCATTATCTTTTGCGGCTTTACTGCGGTTGAGCAGCGGATCTTTACTCAGGCTGCTGTCTTTATATTTTACGATATAGCGCTCGCTGCTGGCTTGTTCAGCGGCCTGACGTAATGAGTCTGCTGATGCGGCCATGGCATTGGATACTGCGCTTGCCAGTAAGCTAACGCCGATCAGTAGTACAGTGTGATGTGATCTGGACATGTTCACCCTCCAGGTGATTTTTATAGTTTTTAAATTGTCAGAACCCGATACAACGCGGATAGCACAACTCGCAAACGGGGGAACTATTGTATTGACTTCAGTTGTTGCAGCAGGGCAGTTAGCTGCCTTTTGACTGTTCTAATACAATTAGCTATTTACGCTATAACAAATAATACGGTTATTCAAACTCATGTTTACATGAAAGTGGAGAAAATCACTTAAGGTGTTGAATTTGTGTTTACTAATTTTTATCAGTTGTAATTTTGTGTGTGCCGTAAAATTACCGGCTGCCACTTGCATAGCGTGGTTACAGGGCGTAAAGTTTAAGCACTTTTGTAGAATGGCATTTATGTTTTTAATCGGAATAAATAATGAAACGTTTGCCCAGTATTAAACAATTGCAGTATCTGCTGGCGTTACATGAACACCAGCACTTTGGCCGTGCTGCTGAGGCTTGTTATATCGGCCAGTCAACACTCAGTGCGGCTATTGCTAATTTAGAAGAAACCATGGACGCACAACTGCTGGAGCGCGATCATAAAACCTTTATTTTTACCCCGCTGGGTGAAGATGTGGTGCGCCAGGCCCGGCATATTATTGAGCAATGCGGTGAGTTAACTGAATTTGCCAAATGCCAGGGTAAACCGATGACAGGGCCGTTCCGTTTAGGCTGTATACCCACCATAGCGCCTTTTGTCCTCAGCGAGGTTATGGCATTGTGCCGCCAGCGTTATCCGGATTTACAGCTGTTGCTGCGTGAAGATACCTCTGAAAATTCGTTGCATGCTCTGGCTGAAGGCCGGCTGGATATGGTGCTGCTGGCACTGCCGTATGAAACCGGCGCGTTTCACACTGAAGTGTTATCGCAGGATGCCTTTAAACTGGTGCTGCATAAAGACTGGCTAAACCGCGGTTTTAACCAGGATATCAGCCAGTGGCCGGATGAAAGTATTTTTCTGCTGGAACGTGAGCATTGTCTGACTAACCATGCAGTAAAAGCCTGTGAGCTGGAAGACAGCCGCAAGGTTAACCCGTTTTTTGCTACCAGCCTGCACACCTTAACCCAGATGGTAAACAATAAACTGGGCGTGACGTTTATGCCGCAAATGGCGATTAACAGTGGTTTGCTCGATGGTACCGAGCTGGTTACACAATCACCCACTACCGGCAATGCTTACCGTGATATCGGTGTGGCCTGGCGGCCAACATCAACCAAGGCCCGCAGCTACCGGCTGATGGCAGATTTGATTAGCGAAGTGCTGCAACAAAAGTGCCGTTAAGGCAGCTGTTCTGCTAAAATGCCGGCTGTTTTTTACAGCCGTGCCCTCTGGTCGGTAAAGCCAAGGAACCTTCTATGCCAGCTAAAAGTATGCAAGTTAAAGATTTTTCATTCGAACTACCCGAGCAGCTTATTGCCCGTTTTCCCAAAGCCGAACGTTCATCCAGCCGCTTACTGGCCATGGACAAACACAGTGGCGAGTTACAACACCATATTTTTAAAGACTTAGCCGGCTTTTTACAGCCTGGTGATTTGCTGGTATTTAACAATACCAAAGTGATACCGGCGCGGTTGTTCGGCCAGAAAGCTTCAGGTGGCAAAGTAGAAGTGCTGGTAGAGCGCATACTGGACGACAAGCGCTTTTTGGCCCATGTGCGCGCCAGTAAAGCACCTAAGCCCGGCACTGAGCTGATACTGGAAAACAGTGCCAAAGTGCTGATGAATCAGCGCCATGATGAGTTGTTTGAGCTGGAAGTAACAGGCAATGAGCCGGTACTTGAAATGCTGGAGCGTTTAGGCCATATGCCGCTGCCACCTTATATTGACCGGCCCGACAACGCTGAAGATAAAGCACGTTATCAAACAGTGTATAACGAAAAACCGGGCGCCGTGGCTGCGCCCACCGCCGGGTTGCATTTTGACCAGCCGCTGCTGGATAAGCTTAAAGCTAAAGGCGTTGAATTTGCTTATGTAACTTTGCATGTTGGTGCCGGTACTTTTCAGCCGGTACGGGTGGCGAATGTGCTGGAGCACAAAATGCACGCCGAGTACGTCGAGGTGCCACAACAGGTGGTAGATGCTGTGGCGGCCTGCAAAGCGCGTGGTAACCGGGTGGTGGCTGTGGGCACAACGTCAGTACGCTCGCTGGAGTCAGCCGCACAACAAGGTGGTGGCAACCTGGTGGCCTATAACGGCGATACACAGATTTTTATCTATCCGGGCTACGAGTTTAAGGTGATTGACGCGCTGATCACTAACTTCCATTTGCCGGAATCTACGCTGATTATGCTGGTATCTGCATTCAGTAGCCGCGATTATGTAATGAACGCCTATAACACTGCTATTGCCGAGCAATACCGGTTTTATTCTTACGGCGATGCGATGTTTATTAGTTAACATTGTGCTTGGATAAGGGGGAGGGCCTACGGCAGGGAAATTCTTATTTCGCCGCCTTCGACAGCACGTCCCTGTGCTGTCTCAGCCTCCGCGGCATCCCTGCCGCTGCTGCATAAGAACACCCTGCTATAGCCTTGATAGTCAGCTGAATCATCATCAGGCGGGTTCAGCTTAGCTTCTGTCACTTAAGCTGCTATAATCGGCGGCGCAAAAAAGCCGGACTGTTTTTCCGGCGTATGAGGATAGTAATGAAATTTGAATTAGATACCACAGATGGCAAGGCCCGCCGTGGCCGGCTGATCTTTGAGCGTGGTGTAGTAGAAACGCCCGCCTTTATGCCGGTGGGTACTTACGGTACGGTAAAAGGCATGACACCGGAAGAGCTGGACGCTACCGGCGCGCAAATCTGCCTTGGCAACACCTTTCACTTAATGCTGCGCCCGGGCACTGAGATCATCAAAAAACATGGTGATCTGCATGACTTTATGCACTGGCATAAACCCATTTTGACCGACTCCGGCGGTTTTCAGGTATTCAGCCTGGGTGAGCTGCGCAAAATTACTGAAGAAGGCGTTAAATTCCGCTCGCCGCTAAATGGCGAGCGCATCATGTTAACGCCGGAGCGCTCAATGGAAGTGCAGCGTGATTTAGGCTCAGATATCGTGATGATTTTCGACGAATGTACGCCATATCCGGCCACCGAGCAGGAAGCGAAAAAGTCGATGGAAATGTCTCTGCGCTGGGCTAAACGCAGCAAAGATGCGCACGGCGATAACCCCGCAGCATTATTTGGTATTATTCAGGGCGGTATGTATCCGAACTTACGCGATGTATCGCTTAACGGCCTGGAAGATATTGGCTTTGATGGTTACGCTATCGGCGGGTTGTCGGTAGGTGAGCCTAAAGAAGATATGATCCGCATTTTAAACCACACCACCGATAAAATGCCGGCACACAAGCCGCGCTATTTAATGGGCGTGGGCAAGCCGGAAGATATCGTTGAAGCGGTACGCCGTGGTATCGATATGTTTGACTGCGTTATGCCAACCCGTAATGCGCGTAACGGTCATCTGTTTGTCAGCACCGGTGTGGTAAAAATCCGTAATGCCAAATACAAAGATGATATTGGCCCGCTGGATGCAGAATGCGACTGTTACACTTGTAAAAATTATTCCCGTGCCTATTTACACCATCTGGACCGTTGTAACGAAATTCAGGGCGCCCGGCTTAATACCGTCCACAACCTGCATCATTACCAAAAGCTGATGCAAGGATTGCGCGCAGCTATAGCCGCTGGTAACTTGGAGCAGTTTGTTGAACAGTTTTACACTAAGCGCGGTTTGCCGGTTCCGGCACTGCAAGCAATTGATACCAATACAGAACAACATTAATCACAATTAGGGGACACTTATGAGTTTATTTATCAGCAATGCATACGCCGACGTAGCCAGCCAGCCAGCTCAGGGCGGCGGTTGGGACCTTATCATCATGTTGGTGGCGTTTGGTTTGATTTTTTATTTTCTGATCTACCGCCCACAGGCTAAACGTGTAAAAGAACACCGCAACCTGATGGCAGCCTTAGGTAAAGGTGACGAGGTATTAACCCAGGGTGGCCTGATTGGCCGTATCAGCAAAATTGCTGAAGACAAAGACTTTGTGGTTATTGCGCTGAACGACACCACAGAAGTAACGGTACAAAAAGCAGCGATCAGTGCGGTACTGCCAAAAGGCACACTGAAATCACTGTAAGCCCGAAGAAAGGATAAACAGGTGTTAAATCAAAACCCACTTTGGCGCTATATCGTCGTTATCGGCATGCTGCTGCTGGCGCTGGTATATGCTTTGCCAAACTTATATCCGGAAGATCCGGCGCTGAATATCAGCGCCACCCGCGGTGGCACCGTGGCAGAAGAAACCCGCTTGCAATTGGAGCAAAGCTTCCGTGCTGCCAATATTGCTGCTAAATCTGTAGTGTTGGAAGACGGTCAGATACTGGCCCGCTTTCACAGCACTGAAGATCAGCTGCAGGCCCGCGAAATTGCCAACCAGCAACTGGGCGGCAACTTTGTTACGGCGCTTAACCTGGCACCGGCTACACCCGGCTGGTTAACTGCCATAGGCGCTACGCCAATGAATTTAGGTCTGGACCTGCGTGGTGGTGTGCACTTTCTGATGGCCGTGGACATGAAAGCCGCGCTGGATAAAAACCTCAATGATATGGTGCAAACCTTCCGTGCTGACTTACGTGAGGACAAAATCCGTTACCGTAATGTGCAGGCCGATGTTGCCCGTGGTCAGGTACTGGTAAGTTTTCGCAGTGAAGAGGATGTTGCAGCAGCAGAGGCCGCGCTGAAAAAACGTGATCGTGAACTGGTGTTTAGCACTGGCAGCGATAATCTGACCTTACTGGTTAGCATCAGCGAAATCCGTTTACGGGAAATCCGCGAATATGCACTGGAGCAAAACATCACTATTATCCGTAACCGGGTAAACGAAATTGGTGTAGCTGAGCCGTTAGTGCAGCGCCAGGGTGCTGATCGTATTGTCGTGCAGTTGCCTGGGGTGCAGGACACCGCTCAGGCGAAAGAAATTCTGGGAGCTACCGCATCACTGGAGTTTCGCCTGGTCGATGAGCAAGGCGATTTGTCTGCTGCGCTGGAAGGCCGGGTACCGCCTAATTCAGAACTGTATTACACCCGCGATGGCCGCCCGCTATTGCTGGAAAAACGTATTATGCTTACCGGTGAACATATTACCGGTGCCAGTTCGGCGTTTGATGAATACAGTCGGCCGCAGGTCAGCATTAAGCTGGACGCCAAAGGCGGCAATATGTTATCTGCCGCTACGCGCGATGCCATTGGCCGGCGTATGGCATCAGTATTTATTGAGTACAAGCCCGGTACTGAAATTGGCGCTGATGGCAATCCGGTACTGATTAAACAGCAGGAAGTCATTAACGACGCCACTATTCAGGCCCGTTTAGGCCGTGATTTCCGCATTACCGGTATCTCGTCACCGGGCGAAGCGCAAAACCTGTCTACGTTACTGCGGGCCGGTGCCTTGATTGCGCCAATTCAGATCATTGAAGAGCGCACTATAGGCCCGAGCTTAGGTAAAGAAAACATTGAACTGGGCGTAACGGCTATTCAGTGGGGTATGGTGTGCGTACTGATCTTTATGGTGATTTACTATAAGGCCTTTGGCCTGGTGGCCAACTGCGCACTGATAGCCAATCTGGTGCTGATTGTCGGTATTATGTCTATGATACCGGGCGCGACACTCACTTTGCCTGGTATGGCCGGTATTGTGCTTACAGTAGGTATGGCAGTAGATGCCAACGTGCTGATATTTGAGCGTATCCGCGAAGAGCTGCTGGAAGGCCGCTCAGTGCAGCAGGCTATTCACCACGGTTATGATCGCGCTTTTTCAACCATTGCCGACTCTAACATTACTACGTTGTTAGTGGCATTGATCCTGTTCGGTATAGGTACCGGGCCGGTAAAAGGCTTTGCGGTAACGCTGGCGATAGGTATTCTGACGTCTATTTTTACGGCGGTAGTAGGTACCCGCTTATTAGTGAATTTATTCTGGGGTGGCCGCCGCGTGCAGTCATTACCGATATAAGGAATACGGCATGAGAATTTTTAATTTTAGCCAGCCGTTAAACTTTATGCGGTTAAAATGGCCGGCGATTATACTGTCAACACTGTTAATTTTGGGCTCGTTTTTTTCTATCGCCACTAAAGGTATTAACTGGGGGCTGGATTTTACCGGCGGCACTGTCATTGAAGTTGGCTTTGCCACTCCGGCGGATTTAACAGCAGTAAGGCAAACCCTGACCGACGCCGGTTATGGTGATGCGGTGGTACAGTTGTTCGGTACCAGCCGTGATGTACTGATCCGTATTCCGCTACGCACTGATGTAGAGCAGGCAGCCGTGGGCGACAGCGTAATTAAAGCGCTTAATGCCCAGCAAGCCGAGCCGGTAACTATGCGCCGGGTTGAGTTTGTCGGGCCAAGCGTAGGCGCTGAGTTAAAAGAAGACGGCGGCCTGGCGATGCTGGTGGCGCTGATAGGTATTTTGCTTTATGTCACCATGCGCTTTGAATGGCGTTTGTCGGTGGGGGCTGTGGCATCACTGGCGCATGACGTAATTTTAACCATGGGCCTGTTTTCGTTACTGCAGCTGGAGTTTGATTTAACAGTGCTGGCTGCGATACTGGCGCTGATAGGTTACTCCATTAACGATACCATTGTAGTGTTTGACCGTATCCGTGAGAGTTTCCGTAAATTACGTGATACCAGCGTCGACGACACCATTAATGATGCCATTACCTCTACATTAAACCGTACAGTTATTACATCATTAACCACGGTGCTGGTATTAGTGGTACTGTTTTATATGGGTGGCGCGTTAATACACGGTTTTGCCACGGCTTTGCTGTTTGGTATTGCTATAGGTACTTACTCTTCTGTCTATGTGGCCAGTTCAATTGCAGAAATTCTCGGCATCAGCCGTGAAGATATGCTGCCGCCACCACCGGTAGAAAAAGAAGGTGAAAATACCGACGCTTTACTGTAGCTGCTTTACTGTAATTGTGGCGTTAAACATGCTAAAAATGCCGGTCACTGACCGGCATTTTTGTTTTTAACGCCGCCACATTAAGGATAACCATACTATGAGCAAACAACATGCACCGGCTTTTCTGGCGCTGGTTGAACAGGCCAAAGCCCAGATTAAAGAAATTACCATTACCGAGCTGCTTGAGCATAATCAGCCTTATGTGCTGCTGGATATCCGTGAAGATCACGAATGGGCGCAAGGCCATCTGCCGGAGGCCATGCACCTGGGCAAAGGTATTATTGAACGTGATATTGAGCAAACGGTACCGGACAAAAAGCAAAAGCTGGTGTTGTACTGCGGTGGTGGCTTTCGCTCGGCGTTGTCTGCACAAACACTACAGCAAATGGGCTATCAGAATGTATTTAGCCTGGCAGGCGGTTTTCGTGAATGGTGCGAGCGTAAGTTACCGCTTGATGTGCCAACTGCCAGTAAGGGTTAACAAATGAAAAAACTAATAATGCTATTATCAGCAGCGCTGCTGCTAAGTGTTTCAGTACAGGCTGAGACATCGGTATGGCAGGTAACAAAGGGTGAACAGCGCTTATACATTGCCGGTACGGTACACTTGCTACCGCCAGAGCAATTTCCATTGCCGCAGGAGTTTAGCCAGGCTTACAGCCAGGCTGATACGCTGGTATTTGAAACCGATGTACGTGAGCTTGAAACTGCAAAGGGCGTGCAATTGCTGATGCAGCATGCTATGTACAGCGATGGCCGCAGTTTGTCGCAGGTGTTGTCTGCCAGCACCTATCAGCAGTTACAACAGTATGCGAAAACCCAGGGCGTTGATTTAGCGCCGCTGAACCAATTTAAACCCGACTTTGTGCTACTGACGTTAATGCAGGTTGCCCTGCAAAAGGCCGGTATGGCAGGCGAGGGCGTGGATATGCATTTTCTTAAGCAGGCCGTTACCGACAATAAACCGATGCTATTTCTGGAAACCGTGGAGCAGCAACTGGCGATGTTGCTGAATATCTCGGCAGAAAATGAAGATGCGTTTGTTACGCAAAACCTGCAGCAGTTGTCTGAGCTGGAGGCTGAACTAACGAAAATTATCGCGGCCTGGCGCAGTGGTGACACCGGCACTATGGCAGAACTGGCAATGGCGTTTACCGATACGCCGGAAGGTAAGCTGTTTTATGATGCATTGTTAGTGCAGCGCAATAAAAACTGGCTACCGCAGCTGGAGCAAATGCTGGCCACGCCGGAGATAGAACTGGTGTTAGTGGGGGCTTTGCATCTGGCAGGTGAGGCCAATGTATTGCAGTTACTGCGTGAGCAGGGCTACAGCATCAAGCAGTTGTAGCACTTGGTTATAGAGCTTCTGGCTTATAGTCTGCAACCCCGATGCGCAGCCACAGAGTGTCTGAGCAAGCCAGGGATGGCTTGCGAGTTGCTGTGGCGAGCACAGCGGGTGTTGCAGACTATGCAGCGTTGTCTAGCGTGACAGCGTTTCTGTCAGGTGTGGGCGAATACCTTTTAGCATAGCCGCCAGTACTTTCGGGCTGGCCGCTACCACGTTGCCACTGCGTAGCTGGTTATTGCCACCGACAAAATCACACACCAGGCCACCGGCTTCGCGCACAATTAACTCACCTGCGGCGATATCCCACGGCTTTAAGCCAATTTCAAAGAAACCATCAAAACGGCCTGCGGCAACGTAGGCTAAATCCAGCGCGGCAGAACCGGTGCGGCGGATATCGGCAGCGTCTGCCAGCAACGACGTCAGCATAGCGCTGTGTGCCGGTAAGTGAGTTTTGTTTTTAAACGGAAAGCCCGTTGCGAGGATAGTGCCCTGCATATCGGCCAGGTTAGTAACACGGATACGGGTACCATTTAACTGGGCGCCACGGCCACGTGATGCGGTAAATAACTCACCGCGCAGTGGATCAAAGATCACTGCCTGGTCTAATTTACCCTGATGTTTTAATGCGATAGACACCGCAAAATGCGGAATGCCTTTAACAAAGTTGGTGGTGCCGTCCAGCGGGTCGATAATCCACTGAAACTCGCTGTCGTTATTGCCGTAATCACCATGCTCTTCACCGACAATACCGTGGGTCGGGAACGATTTTTTTAACACCTGAACAATAGCTTGTTCGGCTTCTCTGTCGACATTGGTCACAAAGTCGTTAGTGCCTTTTTGTACTTTCTGAACCATATCAAGCTGGCCACAGGCACGAGCGATCACGTTACCGGCGCTGCGGGCAGCGCGAACCGCGATGTTTAACATCGGATGCATAGCAATTACCTTATTTTGAAAAGAGCTGTGTAAATTTCGGTCAAAAGAGCGGCGCACATTGTAACGGCTAACAGAAAAAAGTAAAGGTAAAAACCGCGGCTGCGGTTAACTTGTTACATTGTGCCATGCCCGCTGTTACTGTGCGCTTTTGCCTGGGTTTTCTGCCGGGTTAAGGGTTCTTACCAGCGCCCGCACATCCATACCACTGGGGTGTTGATATACCCTTAAGCCAAATTCCGGCAGAATGGACAACAAATGATCAAAGATATCTGACTGAATACCCTCGTAGTCGAGCCAGGCGGTGGTATTGGTAAAACAATACAATTCCAGCGGCAGGCCATCGGCCCCCGGCGCCAGTTGGCGTACCATGATGGTCATCTGTTGGTGAATGCCGGCATGGTTTTTCAGATAATGTAAAACATAGGCCCTAAATGAGCCCAGGTTGGTAATACGGCGGGTGTTAACCGGCTCTTTGCCCTGTTCTGCCAGTTGCAGGTTCCACTCATCAATTTCCTGCTGTTTGGCGGGTAAGTAATCCTGTAACAAACGAAACCGCCCCAGCCGGCTGATTTGCTCCTGATCGAGAAAATGCACGCTTTGCTGATCCAGCATAATGCTGCGTTTAATGCGTCTGCCGCCAGATTCCTGCATACCGCGCCAGTTTTTAAACGGATCTGTCATAAAACGGCGGGTGGGAATAGTGGTGATGGTTTTGTCCCAGTTCTGAATTTTTACTGTGTGCAGTGCAATATCAATCACATCGCCGTCGGCATTTAACTGTGGCATTTCTACCCAGTCACCTACGCGCAACACGTCGTTAGACGATATCTGTACACTGGCGACTAATGACAAAATAGTGTCCTGAAATATTAACATCAGCACTGCAGCCATGGCTCCCAAACCGGATAGCAGGATCAGGGGTGAGCGATCAAACAGGGCGGCAATAATCAGAATTAATGCAATAGCATAAATTGCAATGGTTATAACCTGGATATAGCCTTTTATTGGCTTGGTTTTGGCATCGGGCCGTTGCTCGTAAACGGTATTAACTAAATTGAGTATATTGGCTATAGCCAGAGCAATAGTAAGAATAACGAAAGCATTACACACATTGACGACAACCGTTACCAGGCTGGTGGAGAGGTTAGGCACCAGTTTTATGCCGGTAGAGATGATCAATGCCGGTACGATATTGGCCAGCCTGGAGATAAAGCTGAAGTCTTTGATCAGATGATGCGAGCTTAAGCTGGTGCTTTTAAGTGCCCGGACAATGCCAGCAACCAGAACCCGTTTTACAATTAAATTACCCAACCAGGATAATAACAGTATGGCGCTGAGCGACGCAGCCAGTTGCCATTGCGGATATTGTTCAAACCATAATGAGATGTTATTAAGGGTTTCTGTCACGTGATTCCTCCATCAGGCCGGGGCTTGTTGCTCCGGCAGTTGCACCATGCCCGGCTGCAGGCTGTGGATCAGTTGCCATATCTGCAATACGCCTGCCGTTGCGCAAATCACGGTATACCGCGGTTCGCATCAGCAACATGGCGGTCACCGGAGCAGTAAGCATGATAAAAGCGGTAATAAGCAGTTCGTGAATAACCGGCCGCTCTTGTAAAGCGGTAAAGTACAGCATAGAGGCCAGCAAAAAACAGCCTGCACCAAAGGTAATGGTAATAGCCGGGCCATGAATACGCTGATAAAAGTGCGGTAAACGCAGCAGCCCCAAAGTACCGACAAGTGTTATAAGGCTGCCACAAATAAGCAGCAAAGCAACCGCTATGGCTAGCCAGGCCGGAATATCGGCAGGAATTTGCATCATTCGATAATTTCTCCGCGCATTAGAAATTTAGCCAGTGCAACAGATGACACAAAGCCTGTCAGAGCAATCAGCATTGCCCATTCAAAATACACCAGGCTGGCAAAGCTGATACCCAGCAGCAAAGCAAACAGCATTGCACACATCCAGATGGTATCCAGTGCCAGTACTCTGTCCTGTGCAGTGGGGCCTTTTAACAGCCGTAACATACAAAACAACATGGCCAGCACAACACAGAATTGGGAAAAATACAGCGATATTTCCAGTAACAGCCTCATGCTGCCTCCCGTTCGAAAATAGTCATCAGCGGGCTTTCGTACCGCTGTTTAATGGTATCTATCCACCAGTTCTCGTCATGCAGATCAAATACATGCAAAGACAGCTGATGGGTATCCTGCAGAATTTCTACCCAAACTGTGCCCGGAGTACAGTTTATCAGGCAGGATAATACCGCCAGGCCGGTTGGGTCCTGCAGGCTCAGCGGAATTTTAATAAACTGAGAGTTAAGGTTATCGGCTTTGCTGAATAAAATAATCCGGCTTACGTTAAAGCAGGAGCGGATAATTTCCAGAAAAGCCCAGCAGAATAACCGCAGTATGGCTGCCGGCCTGCGGATCCGGGCTTTAAACGGCCTCAGCGGTGCGGTTAACAATGGTGCCGCTATGGCAAATGCGGCGCCCAGCAACAGGTGGGCCGGTTCCAGTGTCTGGTTCAGCATTAACCATAACAGCAGCAACGCCAGCGATAACAGTGGGGATGGTAGCCAGCGTGTCATAATACCTCCTCCGCGCCGATAATTGGCTGCTGTAATACCCGCTCTATATAGGCCGGCGTCTGTTGTAAATCGGCACTGACACGGTCCAGCAGGTTAAACAGTGGGCTGGCAGTAAATACCATGCAGACACCCAGCAGTAGTATTGCCAGTATTGGCAGGGCTTCTGTCGGATGCAACCGCAGAGGCACACTGTTGTATAAGGTCCAGAAAGTGCGCACACCAAAGCGCATCAGTGCAATGATGGCGCTAAGGCCCGCCACCAGCAGCAACGTCAGTATTAGCCAGCGTGCCCACAGGGGGGCATGTGCAGCACTGCTATCTAATAAGCTATGCAAAATACTGAATTTGGCAACAAAGCCGGATAACGGCGGTAAGCCCGCCATAATTAAGGCGCAGGCTGCAAACGCCAGGCCAAGAAATGCCATGGCTGCCGGGATAACCACACCGGCGCTTTCCTGCGTGTCTTCTTCTACGGCAAAGGCTTCCATACTGAGTGCCAGTACACTGGCTGCCGGGGTGTAAATGCGGTCGGTCAGTTCAGTCAGCATAATAAAAGCGGCTACCGCTAGTGTGGAACTGATTAAATAAAACAGTGCTGAGCTAAGCAGTGATGCGTCACCATAGCCGATAAGGGCCAGTAAGGTACCTGATGAAATGACGGCACTGAAGCTGGCGATACGGCGTGGTTCCTGGCTGGCCAGTAAACCAATTGCACCAAATGCCAATGTTAACAAACCGCCACAGAGTAAAACACTGCCGCCAAAACCGGCTGAAGCGCCGCCGTACTCTGAAAACAGCAGCCACCATAGCCGTAAAATAACGTACACCCCTATTTTTGTTAGCAGCACCAGCATGGCGCCAACCGGGGCACAGGCGGCAGAATAAGTAACAGGTAACCAGAAACCCAGCGGCCACATGGCACTTTTAGTTAAAAATGCCACCGCCAGTATCGCTGCGCCGGTTTGCAGAATAAAACGGTCTGTGCTATCCAGCGTGGCTATTTTTAACGCCAGATCGGCAAAGTTCAGCGTGCCGGTGGCTGCATATATCAGCGCAATACCAATCAGAAAAAACAACGAGGCTACCAGGTTTACCACGATATATTGCATGCCGGCACGAATACGGCTGATGTTATAACCATGCAGCAGCAAGCCATAAGATGCCGCCAGCATCACTTCAAAAAATACAAACAGGTTAAATAAGTCAGCGGTTAAAATTGCGCCGTTAATGCCCATCAACAGTAGCTGGAACAAGGTATGAAAGTGCACACCGGTTTTAGACCAGCGGCTGTAGGAAAACACCAGCGTAGCTGCGCCAAGGGTAGCAGTGAGTATAAGCATTACTGCCGCCAGCCGGTCAGCCACCAGAGCTATGCCAAAAGGAGCTGACCAGTTAGCGGCCAGATACACTGCCATATCGGCAGGCCACAAGCCGCTTTGTGCCTGCATCAGCAGCTGAATTGCGGTTAACAGCATAACGGCGGTGCTGGACAGATTAATTAAAAACTTTAGCCGGTGATGGCGTTCATTAATAAATACCATCGTTGCACCGGCCAACAGTGGCAGCAGTATCGGTAACATCATTAAATGCGGGTTCAGATACATCATTCTTCTGAATCTCTTTCTTTGCCGTCAACGTGGTCGGTGCCGGTAAGCCCGCGTGAGCCCAGCAACACCACCAGATAAAGTGCAGTGGTAGCAAAACCAATAACAATGGCAGTAAGCACCAAAGCCTGCGGTAGCGGGTCGGCATATAGTGCAGGGTCTACCACTTCGCCTTGTATAATGAGCGGCGGTTTATTTACCGACAAACGGCCGGTGATAAAAATAAACAGGTTAACCGCATAAGACAGCAGCAATAAGCCGGTAATAACCTGAAAACTACGCGGGCGCAGAATAAGCCAGATACCAGAGCCAAACAGTACGCCGATGGATAAAGCAATAGTTAATTCCATTAACGGATCTCCCTGTTGGCTGCTGTGCTGTTGTCCTGTTGTGTGCCCGGTACCCGGTGGCTGCGCACAGACTGGTGCGCCAGTGCTATCAGGATCAGCATGGTGGTGCCGACAACAACGGCAAAAACACCCAGATCAAAAATAAAGGCACTGGGCAGATGTATTTCGCCCAGCAGAGGCACCGTTACATGCGCGGTATGGGTGGTAAGAAACGGATAACCAAGCAGCAGTGAACCCAAACCGGTAAAACAGGCCAGGCCGATACCCACAGCTATCCAGCGGTGTGGGTTAAGCTTAAGGCGCGATTCAATCCACACTGTACCGGCCAGCATATACTGAATAATCATACCCACGGCGAAAACCAAACCGGCTATAAAGCCACCGCCGGGTAAATTATGGCCGCGCATAAAGAAGTAAGCCGCGCTGATACCAATTACCGGCAGTAGCAGCCGCAGGTATATACCGGGAATTAACAAATAACCGCTGTTGGCTTGCTCTGCCGGTGTTTGCCGGCTGGCCGGGTCAACCTGGTTTGCCTGTTGCGCCGGGATGCCGATGCTCTCCTGCGCCGGGCGAAAACGCCGCAACAAGGCATACACTGTTAGTGCGACTATGCTAAGTACGGTGATTTCACCCAGAGTGTCGAAGTTACGAAAATCAACCAGCAATACATTTACCACGTTGGTGCCACCGCCACCGGGCACGGCGTTGTCGAGGAAAAAGTTACTGATAGTAAAGTTGGCCGGGTGCAGTAGCACAAAGTAGCTGATAACAAACATGACACTACCGGCAATAATGGCTATAACCAGATCGCGGCTACGGCGTAACTTATCGCGGTTGCTGGCTACCAGATTCATTTGGCGTGCTGAAATCCGCGATGGCAGCCAGCGCAGACCCAGCAATAGCAACACCGTGGTCACTGTTTCTACCATTAATTGTGTCAGGGCCAAATCAGGTGCTGATAACCATAAAAAGGTCAGGCTGGTGACAATGCCGGTGCCGCCTACCAGCATTAATGCTGCCAGCCGGTGGTACTTAGCCTGCCAGGCTGCGCACACTGCGCAAGTGCAGCCAACCAGCCACAGCATTGCAAACGGCAAATTTACATTATCAACGGACCAGGCATGGTTAAAATCCGGCATGGCCTGCAGCATCAGTGCCGAGGCAAATAATCCGGCCAGTACCAGCAAAAACAGCTGCGGCTGCAGCCGCCGGCTGCTAAACAACCGCTCCAGCCTGGCAGCTGATGACGCCAGTATCAGCATACTGCTTTCATAAGCTTGTTTGCCGTTAAACCGGTACAGTACCGGAATATGAATACTTTGCAGCAAGTTAAAGCGGTACTTCAGCACTTTAAACAGCAGTATGCCCAAAGCAAATGCCAGCACACTCATAATCAGCGGTGCATTAATGCCATGCCATATTGCCAGGTTGTAATCCGGCAGACGTTCACCCAGCACTGAGGCTGCAGCTGTTTGCAGCGGCACGCCAATGCTAAGCTGCGGCGCCACGCCAACGATCAGACAGCACAACACCAGAAGCTCAACCGGAAAGCGCATCCAGCGTGGTGGCTCGTGTGGCTGTTTTGGTAACTCAGTTGCTTTGGCACCGAAAAAAACGCTGATAAACCGCATAGAATACGCGACACCAAAAACGCCCATTAGCACTGCAGCCGCAGACATCCACCAGTTAGTGCTTGGCCCCACCAGCAGCGCTTCGGCAAAAAACATTTCTTTCGATAAAAAGCCGTTTAATAAAGGTACGCCTGCCATTGCTGCACTGGCAACAATAGCCAGGGTAGCCGTGTAGGGCATTAAGCGCGATAACCCCGATAACTTACGCATGTCGCGCGTGCCGGATTCGTGGTCAATAATACCTACCGCCATAAACAGCGAGGCTTTAAAAATGGCATGGTTAAGCGTATGAAAAATAGCGGCTACCATTGCCAGCGGCGTACCAATGCCCAGCAGACAGGTGATCAGGCCCAGATGGCTGATAGTAGAGTATGCCAGCAGGCCTTTTAAATCATGCTGGAAAATAGCCAGATAGGCGCCAATCAGCATAGTACAGACACCGGCAGTGCCGATGATCCAGGTCCATTCCGGTGTACCGGCCAGTACCGGCCATAAGCGCATCAGCAGAAAAATACCGGCTTTTACCATTGTCGCCGAGTGCAGATAAGCTGATACCGGAGTCGGCGCAGCCATGGCATGCGGCAACCAGAAATGAAACGGGAATTGCGCACTTTTGCTCAGGGCACCCAGGGCAATCAGCACCAGTGCCGGTGAATAAGCCTGATGAGCGCGAACAACATCGGCAGATGCCAGCACGGTATCTAAATCATAACTGCCTGCTATATAGCCCAGTAATAATACACCGGCCAGTAAACACAGGCCGCCAATTGAGGTTACAGTAAAGGCCATCCGTGCGCCGCGGCGGGCATCGGCACGGTGGTGCCAGTAACCAATCAGTAAAAAAGATGTCAGGCTGGTTAGCTCCCAAAACATCACTAACTGGATCAGATTGCCGGAAATAACCACACCTTGCATCGCGCCCATAAAGGCCAGTAAAAAGGCGAAAAAGCGTGGCACCGGATCTTTGGGAGACATATAGTAGCGGGCGTAGAGCACCACCAAAAGGCAAATACCCTGAACAAGCACTGAGAACAGCCAGGCAAGGCCATCCATGCGCAGCACCAGGTTAAGATTGAACATGGGCAACCAGGCCAGTTCATGTTTTATAACGATACCGCTACTGACTGCCGGGTACAGGCTAAATGTTAACAGCAGGCCGCACAATGCAATAAACGCGGCAAACCAGGCTTCACGATTTCGCGCATAGGCCGGCATGCAAGCCGCAATAACACAACCCAAAAAAGGCAACAGAAGCAGCAGAAGTAGTGTCATAATTCTCCGAAATCAATAATACGCCGGGTTGAGTGGCGTATGAGGCTGAGTAATGTGTCCGGCACAACAGCCATAGGTTCGGAAGATAGCAGGCGAAGGTGTTGTTATTTAACCGGGTGTTGTCAGGATAAATTGCATAAAGTTATTGTTTTTATTAGTCATGCCGCAGCGATTATATTAACAGCTATCTGGCGGGTCAACCTGACGGATGGTAGCATGGCTGGTATTTTTTGGTCGGTTTAATGACGGAGTTTGCCTGAATGGCACAAATATTCAGCAATGTGGCAATTAGCCGTACCCTGTTAATTCTGATCCTCTGCGCCGGGGTGTTTTTCTTTATTGGGTTTCTGGTACCGGTATTGGCAGCACTGATTATCTGCTTTGCCAGCTGGCCTTTATATAGCCGTTTGCTGCATTGGTGTGGCAACAGGCCGGCCCTGGCTGCCACTATCGCCATTTGCGCCATTATTCTTGGCCTGGTGATCCCGCTGGCGTTGGTGTTTTCTTATGCAATGGAAGAGATACGCACCTGGATCAGCTGGTTATTACACGCTAACCAGTTTGGTGCACCGGTGCCGCTGTGGATTGCCGAGCTGCCACTGGCAGGCAACTGGCTGGCCGAACAGTGGCAGCTATATTTATCACAACCCGGTGAGCTGGGGCATATTATCAGCGTGGTAAGCGGCCAGCACCTCAGTGGTATTTCGCGGTGGGTACTGATGTTTGGCTGGAATACTGTTGGTTTTCTGCTTACTTTGCTGTTTATGCTGATCACCTTGTTCTTTTTATACAAAGACGGCGACAGCTTATCATCGCAACTGGATTTGGTTGGCGAGCGCATTTTACCCAGCCGCTGGCAGCGTTTCTCCCGGGTGGTACCCGCTACCATCAGCTCTACCGTTATTGGCATGACAGTGATAGCCATTGGCGAAGGGGTGATACTTGGCGTGGCATACTGGATAGCGGGCGTGCCCTCACCGGTGGCTTTTGGCCTGTTAACGGCATTCATGGCGCTGATCCCCGGCGGCGCGCCGCTGGCCTTCACACTGTTATCGTTGTATCTGGTAGGCACCGGTGAAATGACAGCCGGTGTGGGCTTATTTTTATGGGGTAGTATAGAGCTGTTTATTGTGGATAAAACCATCCGGCCCACTTTAGTGGGCGGGCCAATTAAGCTGCCGTTTTTACCCACGTTTTTTGGCCTGATTGGCGGGGTAAAAACGATGGGGCTGGTGGGGTTGTTTGTTGGCCCGGTGCTGATGGCGTTGTTGGTAGCCATATGGCGCGAATGGTTAATTGATAAATACCCAGACTAACTATGCAAACCCGGCAGCGGCTACTTCCAGTATTGCTCAACGGTAATATTACCCGGATCGCGGCGCAGGTTTTTCTTCAGGCCCATGCTTTGTAGCAGGTCTTTAGTGTCAGTAATCATTTGCGGGTTGCCACATAGCATAACCTGTGAGCGCTGATCCAGAACTTGCTTGCATGAGCGCTGTAGTTCACCTGTTTGTATTAGCTGTGGCAGGCGTTTATCTAACGCGCCCGGCATTGTCTCGCGCGTTACCACAGGTTGATAATGCAATTGGTTTGGGTACTGATGTTGCCAGTGCTGAATATAGCCACGATAGGCTAAATCAGCGATGGTGCGCACAGTATGCACCAGCACAATATGCTTAAAACGCTGCCACAATGTATGAGTACCCAGCATCGATAAATACGGACCTATGCCGGTGCCGCTTGATATTAACCATAAATTATCGCCATCCGGCACTTCATCCAGAATAAAAAAGCCTGAGGCAGGCTGGCTGACATCCAGCTTGTCACCCATTTTCAGTTGCTGTAGCAATGGCGACAGCAAGCCGTCTGCCACGGTGCTGACTAAAAACTCGGCCTCGCTGTTGCCAGGGCTATTAACCAGCGAGTAAGCACGCTGCACCCGGCCATCGGGGGTATCAATAGCCAGCCGGACAAACTGGCCGGCAATGAAGTCAAACGGCGGCGTTTGCACTTTAATGCTGAACAGGTTGGCGTGCCAGTGATGATTCGCCGTTACCGTGCCGTTAAGCCATTGTGCCATCTTTAGTTTCCTTTAACTGCGTCCTGCTTTAGCCTAGCTAACAACAGAGGGTTACTCAAATAACTTTTTTGTTTGTCAGTGTGCTGCAGTGTATGCAAAACCGCTAAACTAATGCTGCACTGCATGCTATGTTATGGCCTATGTTTAACAGCACAGCAGTGACTATGGGCGGCACCTTTTTCTTCGGCGACTGGCAGGTTGAGCCAGCCGCCAATACACTACGGCGCGGTAAGTTGCTGCAGCAGCTTGAACCCAAAGCCATGGATGTGCTGGTATTGTTATGTCAGCACAGCGGTGAAGTACTGAGCAGTGATGATATTGTCAGCCAGTGCTGGCCCGATACCGACACCGGCGATAACCCGCTGCATAAAACCATTAACCAGCTGCGCCGGGCACTGGGCGATACGGCAACCAGCTCCAGCTATATCGAAACCATTCGCAAGCGCGGTTACCGTACGCTGGCTGAGGTGCGTTTTCCACTGGGGCAGGAACAAAGCGCCCAACCGCAAAGCTGGCAGGGTGGCTCACCGTTTCCGGGGTTACAGGCCTACGATGCCCGCTATGCCAAAGTGTTTTTTGGCCGCGGTGTACAAATTGACACCTTATTACAGCGTATAGCACAGCAGGTACAGTATGGCCGCGCTTTCTGTTTACTGCTTGGCCCAAGTGGCAGTGGTAAGTCGTCGTTAATTAATGCCGGTGTTATGCCTAACCTGATGCAAAGTGGCGGCTACAACGGTATACAGGTTATGGATAGCAGCAGCCTGGATTTGGCCGACGTTGCGAGCCAGCAGCTATTCAGCAGCCTGGCCAGTGCATTACTTGACTGGGAGTTGGCCGGTGTACCGGTATTTGACGGTGAAAGTGCAGACAGCCTGGCACAGCGGTTGTTACATAGCCCGCAGCAGGTATTGCAGCAATGCCATACTGCGCTTACACAGCAAAGCCAGAACCGCCAGCGTTTCGCGTTGTTTGTTGACCGGCTGGAAGTGCTGCTGTCATCCCCGCTGTTTAGTGCCGATGAGCGTAAAACCTTTGTCGATTTGCTCGAACTCTTTGCTAACTCCGGTGCAGTGCTGGTATTAAGCGCCTGCCGTAATGAGTTTTACCCCTCACTGGTGGCTTACCCCAGCCTGATGGCAGGTAAAGGCCGGGGCGCACATTTCGACTTAGCCCCGCCGGGCCGCGCTGAGCTGCTGCAGATGATCCGTTTACCGGCGCTGGCGGCAAATTTAAGCTGGGACACCGATCCTGACACCGCTACACCACTGGACGAAATGTTGTGCAGCGAAGCAGCCAGTAACCCGGATGCACTGCCAATGCTGCAGTACACCCTGCAGGAACTGTATTTGCAGCGCAGCAAAGATAACCGCTTGCTGGTGTCGGTGTATAAAGCGCTTGGCGGTATTGAAGGCGCCATTGGTAAAAATGCCGAGCAGGCGATTAAGCAACTGACAACCGCGCAAAAAGCCAGCTTACCGCGGGTGTTGTCGTTGCTGGTTACCCTGCGGGAAGACGAGCAAACCATTACCAGCCGCAGTGGGCGTGTGCAGCAACTGCAAACCGACGACGAGCGTATGCTGGTAAAAACCATGGTAGAACACCGTTTGTTTGTGTCACACCTGCAAAATGGCGAACCTTGTTTTAGCATAGCGCACGAAGCGCTGCTGCGGCGCTGGCCAAGGGCAACGGCCTGGATCACTGAGCACCACGACAGTTTAAGCGTTAAAAGCCGTTTGCATCACTTAACCAACCGCTGGCAGGCTGAGGGTAAAAACAGTGCTTATTTGCTGGCAGAAGGTAAACCGCTGCAAGAAGCTCTGCTGCTGGCAAACAACCGTTTATTTCAGCTCGATGCAGAAGAAAGCGGCTTTATTCAGGCATCAGCTAAAAAAGCCCGTATGCTGCGCTGGGGCCGGCGAATGACAGTGGCGCTGCTATGTGTATTAACCTTTACCGCTGTGATTATGAGTATTAAGAGTTTTGAAGCCGAGCAGCAGGCCCAGCAAAAACGGCTGGCAGCGGAAAACCTGCTGGGTTTTATGGTGGGGGAGTTCGCCGATAAACTGCGCAGCATAGGCCGTATGGACTTACTCGACGGTATCAGCAATAAAGCGCTGGAGTATTTTAGTGATTTTTCTTCCGCCAATGATCATTTAACTGCCGAAGCCCGCTTTAAACATGGCCAAACACTGGAAGCAATGGGGGAAGTAGCCTATTCCCGCGGCAAAATTGATGAAGCCGTGGCAGCACTGCAAGCCGCCAGAGTTAAACTGCTTTCGGTGTTGGCTGAACAGCCCGATAATTTAGAGTTATTAAAAACCTTAGGCGCCAATGCTTTCTGGCTGGCGCAAATTCAATATGATGCCAGTAACTGGCAGGCGGCGAAGCCGGAGTTTGAGCTGTACTACCAATACAGCGAGCGGATGTATGAATTAGCACCAGACGATTTAGACGCCATTATGGAGCTGTCTTATGCCACCAACTCATTAGGCTCACTGGCGATGAAGCAGCAGCAGTTTGATGTAGCACGTAAGAACTTTGAAGAGTCATTACGACTTAAAGTATTAGCGCAGAAACAACAACCTGATAGTGGCATGATGCTCGCTGATATTGCTGACACCCGTTCCTGGTTGGCAAGTGCAGCGTTGGCTGGTGGTAATATGCATTTGGCTATTGAAATTCATCAGCAATTGCAAGCTGAGTTGACCAATACTAAAACAAAGCCAGAACCTTACTTGCTCGATATTCTGTCAAGTAGCTATCAAATACTCGCAGACTTACTGAGTTATCAAGGCAAAATAGCAGAGGCTCAAGCAGCGTCCACACTAGGACACAGGGCTCTATCTCAGACAATAGAACAAGATCCCCAAAACAGCAGATGGCAACGAAATAAACATTTTGTAGATTATCAGCAGTTTAGAATAAACGCAGTCTCAGATGTAGAGCAGATTGAGCAGAATCTTATCTTATTGACTGACAGATTAAATGCACAAAAAATGCTACTTTCAGCCACTAACCATAAAGATATAATGGCCAGGCTTTGGCTTACTGCTGCAGAACAATTACAGGCGATAAGTCAATTTGCGCCAAGTAAGAAATACGCCGATTTAGCTTATGTTTCTTTCGCTGAGCTTGCTGAGCAGTATAAACAAAACCCAATTTATAGTGCGGCTTTATCTGACAGCCAATTGCTGCAAGCTAAGGTTTTAATAGCTGCGGATAAATTTGATGTGGCTATAAATTTTTGCAAGCAAACTCAAGACCGTTTAGCTGTTATCACCGGAAAAAATAAAGAACCACGGTATCTTATTACCTATGCAAAGGCGCTGGATTGCCAGGGGGAGTTAAAAAAACACTCTGATCTTATTGCTATGCTCAAACAAAATGGCATAGTCAATTATCATTTTTAACATCAACTATAAGGAGTTACGTTATGTCTACAAGAGCCTCAGAGATTATTCAAGTAGTGGTAAATCTGGAAAACGGTGAGCCAGTATTTAGCTACCAAACACCTGGCGGTGAGCCATGTACTGGCGATGTCACCGTTACCGAAGCCAGTACTATTACCTATCAACTAAAAGATAACACCGGTAAAGGTTTAAAATTTTCTGGTGTCGGTTTTATAACACCTTTTGATGGCATTATTGATGCGGTGACTGTTAGCAGTGACGGCCAGTATGTGCAGATGCTGGATATGGATCAAACAGCCGGTACGACTAAATTTCAGTTTGTGCTAACCAACAGCACAAATACGTTACTGGTGTTAAGCCCGGATCCACAAGTTAAGAATGATCCAAATTAATTCTTATAGCTTCGCTATCTAGATAATTTAGTATCAGTCAAAGCCCCGAAAGGGGTTTTTTAGTCTTTTAAAATCAATAGATTAAATCAGAAGGTTGTCAGAAGGTTGTTTATATAGCTAAAGGTTAAAGTTTGCTGCAGATAAGCCAACTGTAGCGGGATAACCTGATGACTAATTCCAACCGCAAAAACGAACTTCGGCCTTTGGCTCTGAATGATGACAGCTTATGGTCTGATGATGGCTGCAAAGATTTGTCGCCGGGAATGGAAGTGGGCAGTTTTATTCAGTACCTGGCGGAAGCTGTGTTAGTGGTTAGCCCGGATGGCGTTATTGAGTGTGCCAATGCCAAGGCGGCGTTATTGCTTAACTGTGTAGATAAACCGCTGATTGGCCAGCAATGGCCGGAATTTTTAATGGGCCGCTGCCAGCAGCAGTATCAGGGCCTGGTAAAAATGGTAGCTAAACGGGTATTGTCGCTACAGGCTGGCCCTACTGAAATGGCGCTGCGCTGTGCCGATGGCGAGGTAAAAGATATTGAGCTGTCGGTATCGTTTTTGCCTGAACCAGAGGCGCACTTAGTACTGGTAATGCGCGACCTTACGCGCTACAAAGCTGAATACGAAAAACTGCGCCTGCAGGCTTCTACCGATGCATTAACCGGCCTGGCTAACCGCCGTGCCTTTGATGAGCAGTTACAACAGCAGTGGCAACAGTGCACTGCTGCCAGACGGCCGCTGAGTGTAGTGATTATTGATATCGACTTTTTTAAACATTTTAACGATCGCTACGGCCATATTCAGGGCGATGCCTGCCTGCGTAAAGTGGCCGGTGCCATAGTGCAGGCGATGCCGGTGGATGCCAAGCTGGCTGCCCGTTACGGCGGCGAAGAGTTTGCACTGATATTGCCGCATCACAACGAAATCATGGCACTGCAGGTTGCCCGCGATGTACAGCAGGCGGTGCGTCAGCTGCAATTTACTGACGCGGGCTTACCTGCCGCGCTAACGGTGTCAGTAAGCCAGGGTATTGCCACTGAAATTAACGGCCAATACCGTACCAGCATGGCATTGCTGTGTGCCGCCGATACGGCGTTGTACCGTGCCAAGGCCGATGGCCGTGATTGTATTAACAGCAGTGACTAAAAAGTAGCCACTGCTTTGCTTAAGAGCTGGCAATTACCGACCAGAGCATTTTAAGGCTAAGCAGCATTAGTAGTACACCAAATACCCGTTTTAATGTGGCTACCGGTAATTTATGCGCCAGCCTGGCACCAAGCGGTGCACTGACAAAACTGGCAGCCGACATTAACAACACACCGGGTAAATACACCAGGCCGACAGCATAGGGCAACTCCAGCCCCGGCTGGCTGTTAAGCATGTAGCCTGCGGTGCCGGCAATTGAAATAGGTAAGCCTACAGCAGCCGAGGTGCCAATGGCTTTTTTAATATCAATGCTGCGTGAGGTAAGGTAGGGCACCGTTAACGATCCCCCGCCAATAGACACTATGGCAGATACCGCACCAATACCGGCGCCGGCAGCTATCAGCTCAGTTTTGGAAGCATGCTTTTCGCCGCCGGCAGGCTTTTTATTGCGCAACATATTTATGGCGACATAACCCATAAACAGGGCGAAAAAAATAGCCAGATACAACGAGTTTACTTTGGCTGCCACAAAGGTGGCCAGAAAGGTACCAATAATAACGCCCGGAGCCATGGTTTTAACCAGCGGCCATAGCACACCACCTCTGGTATGGTGCGCGCGCATGCTGGAGACAGATGTCATAACAATAGCGGCCATTGACGTACCCAGCGCCAGATGCACCACATGTTCTGCTGCTATACCCTGTGCCAGAAAAAGACTGGTAAGCAATGGCACCATAATACCACCACCACCTATGCCCAACAGCCCTGCCATAAAGCCGGCAAAGCTACCCAATAATAAAAATGCCAATAACCACTCTACAGCCATACCAAACCTTCAATTATTAATGTAGCCGTTGAATGTTTCCCACTTTGGGAAACCGGCAAAAAAACATCTTATCTGATCTGAAACCTGCTTGCAGAACACTTTTTGTCATAAATTTGCCTTACAGCCGTGTTATAACTGCGCCCGCTATGAATAAATACTTATATTTTTTACGTCACGCTACCGCAGAGGTGATCCGGCCTAATCAGCTGGATATAGACCGCTGTCTGATAGAAAAAGGCCGTTTACAGGCACGCCGCGTTGCTGCGTTTATGCAGCGTCACAGCATTATGGTTGAAACAGTGCTTAGCAGCCCGTATCCAAGGGCGATGCAAACAGCAGCTATTGTCTGCAAAGAAGCCGGTTTTACCGCCGCCAGTGAGCAAGCCTGGCTGGCGCTGGAAACGCCAACCGACGTTGCTTATAGCCATGTAACAGAGCAACTCACTACGCTACCGGCGCACAGCTTACTGGTGGGGCATGAGCCAGATTTCTCTGCCCTGATAAGCCGCTTGCTGGGTAGCGACAAGCTATTGCTTAATATCCGTAAATCGTCATTAACCTGTATTGGTTTTTGCAGTGAAAGTGGCCGCTTTGAATTACAGTGGTCAGTACCGGCACGCTTTATGTAATAACAAAGGTGTGATGGCAAAGCTGTATTGCCATTGGCCACGCAGTGCGGCAAAGTAAGTAAAATTTCTTCTACTTACGGTTATGCAGCATTATTTATTTGTTTACGGCACCCTGCGGCAAAATGCCAATCATCCTATGTATCAGCTACTGGCACAGCACAGCCGCTTTATTGGCAAAGCACGCTATCAGGCCAGGTTGTATCAGGTAGATTATTATCCCGGCGCAGTACCATCGAATAATGCAGCCGATCAGGTGGTGGGAGAGCTGTATCAACTGCAACAACCAGAACCTCTGCTAGCAGCCTTGGATAATTACGAAGAATGCAGCCCTCAGTTTACACCGCCACACGAGTATCGGCGTGAACTGCAAAGTATCATGCCGGAGAATGGTGGTCGGGTTCTGGCCTGGGTGTATGTGTATAACCGCAACACTGACGGGCTGACGTTAATTCAGAACGGCGATTTTCTGGCTGATAAAATCGTGCAGTAAATTCCATGTTTAATTTGATAAGTGTAAAGTAATGCTTTACACTTTTGTCATTGGTGAGGGAGCAACATGGCGATAAAGAACTTTAAGCACAAAGGCCTGAAGAAACTTTTTCTGCATGGCGACCATAGCGGTGTGCAACCAAAGCACGCTGTAAAGCTTACGATAATTCTTGATGCCATCGCTGCATCACATCAACCAAGAGATTTGCGCGCACTGTTTCAGGCGAAGTTTGCGGAAAAAGTAGGTTCCGGAGCAGGTGTTTATTCGATTGAGGTTAATGGCAACTGGCGCGTGACGTTTGAACTGGAAGACGATGGTGCGGTGTTATTGGATTATCGCGATTATCACGGTAAGCAAATCCGCGCTCAGAAATAGCGCATCTAATGCCGGTAACAATCTGGAGGATACTATGGAAAAAATGACGCGTTGTCCCACGCATCCGGGGGTGATTTTTCGTATCCAGATCCTGGAAGAAAATGCTATATCGGTAACCAAAGCTGCCAAAGCATTGGGTGTTTCCCGTACTACCATGAGCAATTTTTGCCATGGTCATATACCGTGCTCAGTTGATTTGGCGCAGCGTATCGCGCTGGCGACAGACAGTAATGTCGGGTTGTGGATTAATCTGCAGGCTAATTATGATGCCTGGCAGGCAGAACACGGCGAGCAGCCAAAAGTTGAAAAGCTGATATTAAACAGCGCCGCCTGAATATCGTATTAAAACAGGTGGAGAAGGGCGGCGACTTTATCTATCTGCGCCACACCGATTTATCAGAACTCCCGCATTAAGTTTTTCCGCCCGGACTTGTGCGAGCATGCAGTAAGCAAAGTAGAGCAGGGCAGCCGTTATTTGCTGAGTATTGGCTGGGTGAGATTGTAATTAAAAAAGGCCGCAACGCGGCCTTTGGGTAAGTAAAACATGGCTTAATGACGGAAGTGTCTTACGCCGGTAAATACCATTGCCATGCCGTGCTCGTCTGCGGCGGCGATTACTTCAGCGTCGCGCATTGAGCCACCTGGCTGAATTACGGCGGTAATGCCAGCTGCGGCTGCAGCGTCGATACCGTCGCGGAACGGGAAGAAGGCGTCTGAGGCCATTACTGAGCCTTTTACTTCCAGCTTCTCGTCTGCAGCCTTAATACCAGCAATTTTCGCACTGTATACGCGGCTCATTTGCCCAGCACCAACACCTATGGTCATACTGTCTTTTACGTATACAATCGCATTGGATTTGACAAACTTAGCTACCTTCCAGCAGAACAGTAAGTCTTTTAACTCTTGTTCGGTAGGCTGGCGCTTGGTCACTACTTTTAAGTCATCCGCAGTAATTTTTGCCTGATCGCGATCCTGCAACAACATGCCGCCGTTTACCTGTTTAATATCCAGTGCAGGTACGGCGGCGCTGAATTCACCACATACCAGCAGGCGTACGTTCGGCTTAGTGCCAACCACGGCAACGGCCGCAGCCGTAGCTGAAGGCGCAATAATCACTTCGACAAACTGGCGGCTGACAATTTCTTTTGCTGTGGTTTCATCCAACTCGCGATTAAAGGCGATAATGCCGCCAAACGCTGAGGTTGGATCGGTCTGGTAGGCACGGTTATAGGCTGCCAGAATCGAATCACCAATGGCGACGCCGCACGGGTTAGCGTGTTTAACAATAACGCAGGCCGGTTCAGCAAATTCTTTTACGCATTCCAGTGCGGCATCGGTATCGGCGATATTGTTGTATGACAATGCCTTACCCTGTAGCTGTGTGGCAGTAGACACTGAGGCTTCAGTAATACCGTCCTGCACATAAAAGGCCGCGCTCTGGTGGCTGTTTTCGCCGTAGCGTAAGTCTTGTTTCTTCACGAACTGGCTGTTAAAAGTACGCGGGAACTTAGTTGCCGGCTCTGCCGGTGTATCATAGGCCGGTAACATGGCGCCAAAATAGTTGGCTATCATGCCGTCGTACTGTGCGGTGTGTTCAAAAGCGCTGATCGCCAGACTAAAGCGGGTGGCGTGAGTGGTTGCGCCGCTGTTGGCCTGCATTTCTGCCAGTACGGTGTCGTAGTCTTTGGCATTAACAACAATGGTCACATCTTTGTGGTTTTTTGCCGCCGCACGCACCATAGTCGGGCCGCCGATGTCGATATTTTCCACCGCATCTTCCAGCGTACAGCCTGGCTTGGCTACGGTGCTGGCAAACGGATACAGGTTTACTACCACTAAGTCTATAGGGCCGATATTGTTGTCTGCCATTACGCTTTCATCTACGCCGCGCCGGGCTAAAATACCACCGTGAATTTTCGGGTGCAGGGTTTTTACCCGGCCGTCCATAATTTCCGGATGGCCGGTGTAGTCAGACACTTCTGTAACCTTAATGCCTTGTTCGGTCAACAGTTTGGCAGTGCCGCCGGTTGACAGTATATCTACCTGTTGCGCGGCCAGCGCACGGGCGAACTCTACAATACCGGTTTTGTCTGACACACTCAGCAGTGCGCGGCGGATGGGTCTTAATGTCGTCATGCTTAGACTCTCTTGTAGCTTGCAGAAATCAGATTTTAACCTAACCAATAAAAAAGCACCCGAAGGTGCTTAGTGGCGGGGCGCTGGCCCCGCGGTGGCATTAACTCATGCCGTACTGTTTAAGCTTCTTGCGCAGCGTGCCGCGGTTGATGCCCATCAGGTTAGCCGCGCGGGTTTGGTTACCGCGGGTATATTTCATCACTTCTTCCAGTAACGGACGCTCTAATTCAGATAATACCAGTTCATATAAATCGTTAACGTCCTGACCGTTTAATTGCTGCAGGTAGTTAGCTACTGCTTTTTGCGCGGCAGTGCTTAAAGCTTGTGGCTTTTCCTGCGTTTGTACGTGGGCGTTAGTAATAAATGGCGAAGTAACGTTCGAATTAAACATTGCTTTTCTCTTTTACGTTAGGTTGCTGCTAGTTGATGAAAATAGTCATTTAAGGCGTCAAGCTGTTGCTTAGCACATTCAATGCCATTGAATTCACTACGAAAATCTCCGAGCTTGTCGTGCTCAGCTAAATACCAGCCCACATGCTTGCGGGCAATGCGGGAACCGGCATGCTCACCATAAAGCTGGTGTAAACCCTGCACATGTTCCTGCATGATCTGACGTACTTCGGCTATGCCGGGGGGCGCCAGTTTGTCGCCAGTGGCCAGATAATGCACCACTTCGCGGAAAATCCATGGCCGTCCCTGCGCTGCGCGGCCAATCATAATGGCGTCAGCACCGGTGTAATCCAGCACATAGCGCGCTTTTTCCGGCCCGGTGATGTCGCCATTGGCAATTACCGGGATTGACACACTTTGTTTAATGGCGCGGATGGTGTCATATTCCGCTTCACCTTTGTACATGCAGGCGCGTGTCCTGCCGTGTACCGCCAGCGCCTGTATGCCATTATCCTGTGCAATACGGGCAATCTGAATACCGTTTTTGTGCTCTGGATCCCAGCCGGTGCGTATTTTTAACGTAACCGGTACCTTAACCGCATCGACCACAGCGCGTACAATTTGTTCCACTAAATCCGGGTACTGCAATAACGCAGAGCCAGCCAGTTTCTTGTTCACTTTTTTCGCCGGGCAACCCATGTTGATGTCGATAATATCGGCACCGATGTCAACATTATATTGGGCGGCTTCAGCCATTTGCTGTGGATCTGCACCAGCAATTTGTACTGAACGAATACCTGATTCTTGCCGGTGGCCCATGCGATTTTGTGATTTTTCGCTTTGCCATACCAACGGGTTGCTCGACAGCATTTCAGACACAGCTAATGCTGCACCAAAACGCCGGCAAAGCTCACGAAAAGTGTGATCGGTTACTCCGGCCATCGGAGCACAAATTACCTTGTTCGTTAACTGATATGGACCTATGCGCACCACTGAATCCAAGGCTCTACCCGTAAGGGGCGCTAAGTTTACGGATTTTTTCCGCCAAAGCAAAGGCTATTATTTAAACAAAAGTATAAATTTACTGGCCTTTGCTGTCTTGACATTCGCTAAACGGCTGAAAATTGGTGTTTTGTAAAGCTGAGACAACAGTAGGATGCGGGGTGGCGAAAATGAAAATTGTAACGCTGTTGGTTTTGTGACCAGGGAAATGATGGAGTTTTGATAGCAATCCGGTAGTTCCGTTGTAAACGCAAAAGCGGTATGCCCACACCAACACGCCGTAAATACGTCCCTGTAGGCTCGACTAAGGCATCCATGCCTTCAACGGTTGGTTTAGGGCATACCACTTTTGCTGCCAGAGTATTGAGCCCGATGCCTAAGTTCCCAGCCAATCTACCTGGCCGCGTGCCTGGCGCCGTTTTATCATCAGCTCTTCAATCAGCGGCGTTAAAATCAGCTCCATTGCCAGGCCCATTTTACCGCCCGGTACCACCAGGGTATTAACCCGCGACATAAAGGCGCCGTTGATCATTTGCAGGTAGTAGGGGAAATCTACGTGCTTAATGCCGCGAAAGCGGATCACCACAAAGCTTTCATCCAGTGACGGTATATCTTTGGCGCTGAACGGGTTAGAGGTGTCTACCGTAGGCACACGCTGAAAGTTAATATGGGTGCGCGAAAATTGCGGTGTGATATGGTTAATGTAGTCATCCATACTGCGCACTATGCTGGCTTGCACGGCCTCCCGGCTGTGGCCGCGCTCAGAGGTATCGCGGATAATTTTCTGGATCCACTCCAGGTTAACTATCGGCACCATGCCGATCAGCAAATCAACATGCTGGGCAACATTATGTTGCCCGGTAACGGCACCGCCATGCAGGCCTTCGTAAAATAATAAGTCGGTGTTGGCGCGTAAATCCTGCCATGGGGTAAAAGTACCCGGTAACTGGTTATAAGGCACGGCCTCGTCAAAAGTGTGCAGATAATGGCGTATTTTACCGCAGCCGGTTTCGCCATAGCTGGCAAAAAAGTTTTCCAGCGCGCCAAAATCATTCGCTTCAGGGCCAAAGTAGCTAATGTACTTACCGGCTTCTTTGGCTTTGCGGATCTCTACTTCCATTTCCGGGCGGCTGAAACGGTGAAAACTATCACCTTCAACAAAGGCGGCATCTATATCCAGCGTGCGGAAAATATGCTGAAAGGCAGTAGAGGTTGTGCTGGTACCGGCGCCGGAGGAACCGGTAATAGCAATAATGGGGTTTTTATGTGACATAGGCGCGGCCCGCTAAGCTAACTGAACCTCACCTTAAAGCATCCGGTTAAGCTGGCGCAACTGTTTATTGTTATGTTAATGACACTATAGCCGCTAAGTAATTGAATTACCTTAGCGGCAGCCCGCAGTTAGCGTTAAAACTGAAAGGTGGCAATTAACGGATCATGATCGGACGAGCGGTACGGCGAGGGGGCGTACAATAGCTGTTGCAGGTTGTCGCTTTTAAATTCGACGTTGTAATCCAGTAATACCGGTTCATCGGCGTTAATAGCCCAGTGCTGCATAGACGCCAGGTTTTTTGCCAGCGCGGGGCTTGCCAGTGCATGGTCAAGCGAACCGGTGCGGCCACGATAAACATAAGAATACTGTGAACCAGTTTCTGCTTTGAGGTATGTCCAGCCTTGCTGCTCCAGCATTTTCACCGGATCTTCCATCCGGTAAGCATTTAAATCGCCGAGAATAATCTGCTTACCGGTTTTTACACCGGTGGGCTGGCTGGCAAGCCAGTCGCTCAGTGCTTTAGCTGACAAAGTACGCAGTGCGTTCCAGCACGCCTGGCCATCGTGCTGATCGGCATCGTTCGATGCAGTATCTTTCGGGCAACTGCCTTTGGATTTAAAGTGGTTAATGCTGACAGTAACCAGCTCATTTGACTGCAGATGGCGGAAGCTCTGCGCCAGTGGCGGCCGGCTGCCCCAGTCAAAAGGCTTACCCAGCAACATAGCTGCGTTACCTTCCACGCTAACGCTTGACGGCCGGTACAGCAAAGCAACTTTAATAGCATCAGAGCCGGGCTGTTCTTTAGTAATAATAAAGCGGTAAGGTTTGCCGGCCACTTTGTTTAGTGCTGTTGTCAAACTGGCTAAAGCGCCTTTTGGGCTGTAGCCATTGTTTTCTACTTCCAGCAGGCCAATGATATCTGCGTCCAGCGCAGCAAGCGCTACTATCAATTTAGCCTGTTGCCGCTCCAGCTCTGCGGCTGTGTCGGCACCGCGGCGGGTAGGGAAGGGTTGTGGCTGGCCTTCGCCATTAAAGTAATTAAGCACATTAAAGCTGGCTATGCGCAGAGCTTTGGCTGGCTTTGGTTGCGGTTTTGCCGGGCGTGGATTTTGCGCATTAAACTGCGGCATTTTTGTTGGCAGCAACCGGTAGCCACGCTCGTCTTGCAGCAATACACCCTCAACACCAGTTAGCGTATCGCCGATACGTAAAGTATTGTCTGCTGTTAAACCGCCATTGGGGAATAACAGCGGATCCGGGTTTTGCTGATACAGGCCATCGTCCAGCACCAGCATATGCCGTTCTTGCTGCGTTCTGGTTAGGGCTGCAGCCTCTTTGCCGGGTAACATGACCTCAGTGGCAGCCATCAGGCGTTTATCGGCCAGCGTTATTTCGCCGTAGCGGCCCAGGCTGTAGGTATCATTAACGGTAAGCGGCTGTTCAAAACGTAACCAGGCACCTTCCAGTTGCTCCCAGCTTTGCCCGGCCGGTAATGGCAGCCTCAGTGTAAACGGCTGTATGTTTGAAGAACGGCCGCAATCACTGATCCTGCTGACGTTGGTCAGGCTGGTAAGCTGGTTAATTTCGGCAACAGTGCCGCTTATTTGTAGTAACTGGCCCGGTTGATAAGTAGTAGCTGCCTCGGTATGTGCAATAAACAGGCTTGACGAAGCTGCACTGTTACCCGGTTCTGTAGCCCGCAGCACTATACCGGCCGCTTTGCTGTCAGGATATACTACGGCGGTGACAACTCCCCGTGTAGTGAGCTGCTGACCTGCCAGCGGACTGCTGTCACCGGTGCCCTGAATATCTTGTATAACGGTATAGTCAGCAGTGCATTCGGCTACCGCCGCTGCGCTTAGCAGGACGGAGCTTAATAGTAAAAACGCGTTTACCTTCATTACTACTTTTGCTCTCTGGCAATAGCGCGGTAACCTATGTCGGTACGGCAGAACATGCCATCCCAGCTAATTTTATCTGCCAGCTTGTAGGCCGCCTGTTGTGCTGCTGTCACATTAGTACCCAGGGCTGTGGCGCATAGCACCCGCCCGCCGTTGGTTACAACGTGAGTATCTTTTAGCTCAGTACCGGCATGGAATACTTTAGCTGTGGCACTGTCAGCACCGTCTAAGCCACTAATGATTTTGCCTTTGGCATAAGTATCAGGGTAGCCTCCGGCTGCCAGCACTACGCCTACTGCAGCCTGCTGGCTGAACTTAATGTGCTTACCGGCCAGAGCTGTTTGGGTAGCAGCTAAACACAGCTCTACTAAGTCAGATTCCAGCCGCAGCATAATCGGCTGGGTTTCCGGGTCGCCAAAGCGGCAGTTAAACTCCAGCACTTTGGCGCTGCCATCCGGCGCTATCATTAAACCGGCATATAAAAAGCCGGTAAATACTGTACCTTCTGCAGCCATACCGTTTACGGTGGGGTAAATAACATTTTGCATTACCCAATCGTGCACCGCTGCTGTTACCACCGGTGCCGGCGAATAGGCGCCCATACCTCCGGTGTTGGGGCCTTTGTCGGCATTATCACGTGCTTTATGGTCCTGTGAAGACGCAAACGGCAGTGCCGTAGTGCCATCAACCATCACAATAAATGAAGCTTCTTCCCCGGTTAAAAACTCTTCTACCACAACACGGCTGCCGGCATCGCCAAATTTATTGCCGGATAACATATCGTCAATTGCCGCAGCGGCTTCTTCCTGCGTTTGTGCAATGATCACACCTTTACCGGCGGCTAAACCATCGGCTTTAATCACTACCGGCGTGCCCAACTTTTGCGCGAAGGCTTTGGCCGGGGCTGTTTCGGTAAAGTTTTGGTAAGCCGCAGTAGGAATGTTATGCCGGGCTAAGAAGTCTTTGGCAAAGGCTTTAGAGCTTTCCAGCTGTGCTGCGGCCTTGGTTGGGCCAAAAATAGCTAACCCGGCAGCGCGAAAGGCGTCAACCACACCTTTGGCCAGCGGCGCTTCCGGGCCCACGATGGTCAGCTCAATGTTTTCTTGTTGGGCAAATGCCAGCAGGGCCGGCACGTCATCTGCCGCTATCGCAACGTTGGTTAGATTACTTTCGCGGGCCGTGCCTGCGTTACCCGGTGCAACAAATACCTTGCTGGCTAAAGGTGACTGTGCTGCTTTCCAGGCCAGTGCATGCTCGCGGCCACCGCCGCCTATTACCAATACTTTCATTTAGCTTTCCGTTAGTTATTCAAAAAAGTGTGCAATAAAGGTTATTCAATATCAGTTTATTTAGTGACAGGTTTGCGAAACTTCAGTGTCATGCGGTCACTTTCGCCGATGGCCAGATATTTCTCTTTATCCTGCTCTTTTAACTGCAGTACCGGCGGTAATGTCCAAACGCCGCCCGGATGATCTGCAGTATCTTTCGGGTTGGCATTTATTTCGCTGCTGCTGTCAAAAACAAAACCGGCTTTTTCTGCCAGCGTAATGGCTAACTGCTGTGGAAAATAGCCTGACTTCATCCACTCGCCGGTCATTTTACCGGCCGGTAAACGGTGTTCTACCACGCCCAGCACACCACCGGGTTTTAATGCGTTATAGAAGTCTTTAAAAATAGCGACCATACCGTCATCTCCGCCATTACTGTACCAGTTGTGCAGATTACGGAAGGTCAAAACCACATCTGCGCTACCGGCAGGGGCAATGGCAGCGCTGTTGCCCGGGGCAAAGTCGGTTAACTGCACGCGGTTATATATAGGGTTAGCAGAGAGTTTTTCGACAAAGGCAGCGCGGTTGCGCTTGTAATAATCAGAGGTGCTATCGGCAGGGAAATGCGCAGCATAATAAGTGCCGTGCGCGGCCAGTAATGGCGCCAGAATCTCAGTGTACCAGCCGCCGCCCGGGGATATTTCTACCACTGTGCTGTCGGGTTTAACTTCAAAAAACGCTAAGGTAGCAACCGGATTACGGTATTTGTCGCGGGCGACATTTGCCGGGCTGCGTGTTTGATGATCTACCGCCAATTGTAAGGCTTCAGTGTGATCAGTTTTACCGGCATCAGCATGGGTTAGTGGGCTTAGCAGAACAGCGGACAGCGCAAGAGCAAGTTTTATTGTTTTCATCTTCGTGGTTCCCTGTTGTAAAAGTGGCGCTAGTGTAGCAAAACAATAGCCAAAAAGCAGGTTGCACCGGTGCATTAATCTGTATTATACGGATGGCCAGACTGCTATTTTATCGTCAACAAATGCGTAAGGCTATGCTAGAATGCCTGCCCTTTTACGCGGGAAGCCTTATGTTAAAACAGATCCGTATCATTCTTGTGGGCACCACTCATACCGGCAATATTGGTTCGGTGGCCCGCGCCATGAAAACCATGGGCTTGTCAGAGTTGTATTTAGTGGCGCCCAAAGAGTTGCCCGACGGCCAGGCCTATGCGCTATCTGCCGGGGCCAGCGATATTTTGGCCAATGCTAAAGTGTTCGATACGCTTGAACAGGCAATAAGAGATTGCAGTTTAGTGGTGGGCAGCAGCGCGCGTTCGCGTACTTTAAGCTGGCCAATGCTGGAGCCGCGTGAATGCGGTGTTAAAGCGGTACACGAGGCGGCTACCCAGCCGGTAGCGCTGGTGTTTGGCCGTGAAAGCAGTGGTTTAACCAATGAAGAGCTGCAATTGTGTAACTACCACGTTTGTATTCCGGCTAACCCGGAATACAGCTCGCTGAATTTAGCCATGGCAGTGCAAATTGTAACTTACGAAGTGCGTATGGCCTGGCTGCAAAAAGAGTTACAGCAGCAAGCTGCTGCGTCAACAGCTAACGATGTGGCTTACCCTAGCAGCGAGCAGATGAACAGCTTTTATCAACATCTGGAACAAACGTTGAACGATACCGGCTTTATTATCAGGCAGCACCCCGGTGTGGTTATGACCAAACTGAAACGTTTATTTACCCGGGCCCGGCCGGAAGAGGCTGAATACAACATATTGCGCGGCATTTTAACTTCGGTGCAGCGTTATGGCCGCAAGGCTCAGGGCGAGAAGGAGTAGCGCATGTTTGCCGGTATCAAAGAAGATATCAAAAGTGTGTTTGAACGCGACCCGGCTGCACGTAGCAGCTTTGAGATACTAACCACTTACCCTGGTTTGCATGCCATCTGGTGGCATCGTGTTTGTCATAAGCTGTGGCGGGGTAACTGGAAATGGCTGGCGCGTTTTCTAAGCACTGTTGCGCGCTGGCTTACCGGGGTAGAAATTCACCCGGGGGCTAAAATCGGCCGGCGCTTTTTTATCGATCATGGTATGGGTGTGGTGATAGGCGAAACCGCTGAAATCGGCGATGATGTTACCCTGTATCATGGCGTTACGCTGGGCGGCACCAGCTGGAATCCGGGCAAACGTCACCCTACTTTGGGTAACGGAGTGGTTATTGGTGCCGGCGCCAAGGTGCTCGGCCCGCTGTATGTCGGTGAAAATGCCCGTATTGGTTCTAATGCGGTAGTGGTAAAAGATGTACCGGCCGGCGCCACCGTAATAGGCATTCCCGGCCGTATTGTGGCTAAAGCTGATGTTGAGGTTAGTGCCGGGCGCAAACAGCTGGCGCAAAAATTTGGTTTTGACGCTTATGCAGTGGCCGCCGATAACCCCGACCCGGTGGCCAATGCCATTGGCCGTATGCTGGACCATATTCAGCTGTTGGATAACAAAGTAGGCGAGTTATGCCACAGCATAAATCAGCTCGGTGGTAATGTTTGCGAAGAAGTGCCGACAGTGAATATTGAAGAAGAAGACTTTAAGTTAGCTGAGCAGCGCGCGGCACAAGAGCGCAAACGTGACGTAGAAGCTTTTGACCCGACCATTTAATGGAACCTTAATTCTGAATACCTGACTAATACAGTAGGTTATTAATACTTGACTAAAACAGTCGGGAATGTACAATGGCGCCATTGTTTTCAGGGAGCAAACCATGAGATTAACATCGAAAGGCCGCTACGCGGTAACGGCTATGCTGGATGTAGCCTTACACACAGCAACCGGGCCGGTGCCACTGGCTGATATTTCAGAACGTCAGGGCATTTCGTTGTCATATCTTGAACAATTGTTTGCCCGTTTACGTAAACAGGGTTTGGTTAGCAGTGTACGCGGGCCTGGCGGTGGTTATCAGCTGGGGCGTGAAGCGGGCAGTATCTCAGTATCAGATGTAATAAGCGCAGTCGATGAGTCGGTAGACGCTACCCGCTGTCAGGGCAAATCTGACTGCCATAGCGGTACGCGCTGTTTAACCCATACCTTGTGGAGTGACTTAAGCCACCGCATTGAAGACTTTCTTACCGGAATTACGCTGGGCGAGCTGGTAAATAAGCAAGATGTACAATATCTGGCAAAACGGCAGAACAGCCGTATTGTAAAAAATCCGGCAACTGATATCGAAGTCAGCTGCCAGCTGTAGGCAACACGGAGCAAAGAATGAAGCTACCTATTTATCTGGATTACGCTGCAACTACCCCGGTCGATGCCCGGGTAGCAGAAAAAATGATGCAGTTTTTAACAATGGACGGCGAGTTTGGTAACCCGGCGTCGCGTTCGCATCGTTTTGGCTGGCAAGCAGAAGAGGCGGTAGAAATTGCCCGCAGCCAGATTGCAGAGCTGGTAAATGCAGATCCACGAGAAATTGTATTTACCTCAGGTGCTACCGAATCGAATAATCTGGCCATTAAAGGCGCAGCCGATTTTTACCGTAAAAAAGGCAAGCACCTGATCACGGTTAAAACCGAGCACAAAGCCACGCTGGATACTATGCGCCAGCTGGAGCGCGAAGGTTATGAAGTTACCTACCTTGAACCGCAAACCGATGGCTTGATTACGGTTGCCATGCTTGAGGCGGCTATCCGGCCAGACACCAGTGTTGTCAGCGTAATGTTTGTTAACAACGAAATTGGTGTGGTACAGGATATTGCCGCCATTGGCGAGCTGTGCCGCAGTAAAGGTATTATTTTTCATGTAGATGCAGCACAGGCAGCAGGCAAGCTGGATATTGATTTACAGGCGTTGAAAGTGGATTTAATGTCCTTCTCCGGCCACAAAGCTTATGGCCCTAAAGGCATAGGTGCCTTGTTTGTGCGGCGTAAACCACGTATCCGTTTAGAAGCACAGATGCACGGCGGCGGCCATGAACGTGGTATGCGTTCAGGTACGTTACCAACGCACCAGATTGTCGCTATGGGTGAAGCTTTCCGGTTAGCTAAGCTGGAAATGCACGATGAAATTAAGCGTATTACTGCGCTGCGCGACAGGTTGATAAACGGTGTGAAAGACATTGAGCAGGTGTTTTTAAACGGTAACCGCGAACACCGCGTGCCGCATATTACCAATATCAGCTTTAACTATGTTGAAGGTGAGTCGCTGATTATGGCACTGAAAGATATCGCCGTATCGTCGGGCTCTGCCTGTACATCTGCCAGCCTGGAGCCATCTTATGTGCTGCGTGCCCTGGGCATGAGTGACGAGTTAGCACACAGTTCTATCCGTTTCAGTATCGGCCGTTACACCACCGAAGCGCAGATTGATCATACGATTAAAATTGTGCATCAGGCGATTGAAAAACTGCGCGCAATGTCGCCACTGTGGGACATGTACAAAGATGGCGTCGATTTAAACACTGTAGCCTGGGTTGCGCATTAAGCGCGCTGGCTGCATACAGAGGTAACTATCATGGCATACAGTAATAAAGTAATCGATCACTACGAAAACCCGCGCAATGTTGGCTCATTTGATAAAGATGATGCCAGTGTTGCCACCGGTATGGTAGGCGCACCAGCATGTGGCGACGTAATGAAGCTGCAAATTAAAGTAAATGCTGAGGGCATTATCGAAGATGCGAAATTCAAAACCTATGGCTGTGGCAGTGCTATTGCTTCCAGCTCTCTGGTAACAGAGTGGGTTAAAGGTAAAAGCCTGGACGAAGCGCAGCAAATTAAAAATACTGACATTGCCCAGGAGTTGGCGTTGCCGCCGGTAAAAATTCACTGCTCTATTCTGGCAGAAGATGCCATTAAAGCAGCGATTGCTGATTATAAGCAGAAACACGGAGGCTAAACATTATGGCTATTTCGATGACAACGGCAGCCGCCGATCGGGTACGCAGTTTTTTGCAAAACCGTGGTAAAGGCGTGGGTTTACGGGTGGGTGTAAAAACTACCGGTTGCTCGGGTCTGGCTTATGTACTGGAGTTTGTCGATACGCTTAACGATGATGATCAGGTGTTTGAACAAGACGACCTGAAGCTGATAGTCGACGGCAAAAGCCTGGTGTACATAGATGGCACCCAGCTGGACTTTGTTAAAGAAGGCCTGAATGAAGGTTTTCAGTTTAACAACCCCAACGTTAACGGCGAATGTGGTTGTGGCGAAAGCTTTACTGTTTAAGTGCGTGTTCCAGGTAATTAATTTAAACATCTAAGGGCCGGATGAATTACTTTAAGCTGTTTAACCTGCCGGCGAAGTTCGACCTCGATTTAACTGAGCTGGGGTCGCGCTACCTTAAGCTGCAAAAGCAGTTTCATCCGGATCAGCACAGTAGTGGTTCTGAGCGTGACAAGCTGTTGGCCGTGCAACAAACTGCCAATATTAACGACGCTTATCACAGTTTAAAGCAGCCATTATTGCGGGCAGAACATTTGCTGGCACTGCGCGGTTTAAAAATAAGCCATGAGCAGCGCAGCTTTACTGATCCGCTGTTTTTAATGCAGCAAATGGAACTGCGTGAGCAACTGGCTGAAATAGAGCAAAGTGCAGATCCCGATGCAGTTATTGCCGATATAGAACGCCAGTTGCAGCAACAGAAAAAACAGTTATTGCAGCAGTTAGCCAGTGCCTTAGATACTGAAACTGCTGAGCAGGACCAACTGGCGGCAGACCTTATTCGTAAACTAAAATTCTTCTTCAAGCTGCAGCAAGAGCTGGAGCTGATTGAGCAGCAACTACAAGACTAAACAACACTATGTTATTACAAATCGCAGAGCCCGGACAAAGCGCTGCGCCGCATCAGCACAAGCTGGCGGCCGGTATTGACCTTGGTACCACCAACTCACTGGTGGCAACAGTACGCAGTGGCGAAGCCAAAACATTGGTTAACAGCCAGGGGCGCGATATGTTGCCATCAGTAGTGCGTTATAGCGCTGATAGCGTGGTGGTGGGTGACGCTGCTATGGCCGCAGCAGTAAATGACGCTGAAAATACCATAGTGTCGGTAAAACGGCTGATGGGTAAAGGTTATAACGAAACTCTGGCGCTAAAAGACAAAGTGCCGTATCAGCTTATCGATCAGCAAGGTTTAGTTGCCATTAACACCGTGCAGGGCGTAAAAAATCCGGTGGAAGTATCGGCTGAAATTCTGGCAACGCTGGCCAATACCGCCAGTGAGACTTTAGGTGGCGAATTAAACGGCGTAGTCATTACGGTACCGGCCTATTTTGATGATGCCCAGCGCCAGGCCACTAAAGATGCCGCTAAACTGGCTGGGCTAACTGTAATGCGCCTGCTAAATGAGCCTACCGCAGCAGCACTGGCCTACGGTCTTGATTCCGGCCAGGAAGGTGTGATTGCCGTATATGATTTAGGCGGCGGCACCTTTGATATCTCTATTCTGCGTTTACGCCGCGGTGTGTTTGAAGTACTGGCCACAGGCGGTGATTCTGCCCTTGGCGGTGATGATTTCGACCATGCTATTGTCAGTTATTTGCAGCAACAGACCGGTGAAGCTGAGTTATCGCACCAGGCCATGCGGCAGTATTTAACCACAGCGCGCAATATTAAAGAGCAATTAACCGGCAGTGATACGGTCAGTTTTTCTCTGCCTGTGGCGGGCAGCCAATTTAGCGGCACGCTAAGCAAAGCAGAATTTGAGCAGCTGATAGCACCGCTGGTTAAAAAAACTATTCGCGCTTGCCGCCAGGTGTTGCGTGACGCCGGCTTAACCAGCGACGACATTGTTAAAGTGGTGATGGTTGGCGGTTCTACCCGTGTGCCTTTAGTGCGCAGTGAAGTGGCTGCGTTTTTTGCCACTGAACCGCTTACGTCAATTGATCCGGATAAAGTGGTTGCAATAGGTGCGGCTATTCAGGCCAATGTGCTGGTAGGTAATAAAGCTGAAGGCGATACCCTGCTGCTGGATGTGATCCCGTTATCACTGGGCCTGGAAACCATGGGCGGGTTAACCGAAAAAATTATTCCGCGTAATACCGTTATACCGGTGGCGCGGGCGCAGGAATTTACCACCTTTAAAGATGGCCAGACTGCAATGGCACTGCATGTGGTACAGGGCGAGCGTGAGCTGGTAGAAGACTGCCGTTCTCTGGCGCGCTTTGAACTGCGCGGTATACCGCCGCTGCCAGCCGGTGGTGCCCATATCCGCGTAACCTTTCAGGTAGATGCCGATGGTTTATTAAGTGTAACTGCACAGGAAAAATCCACCGGTGTGCAGGCTAATATTCAGGTTAAACCGTCTTATGGTTTAAGCGATGATCAGGTTGCTACTATGCTAAAAGGCTCCATGCAATATGCGCGGCAGGATATGCAATTGCGGCTATTGCGTGAGCAACAGGTAGAAGCTGAACGAGTGCTTGAAGCCGTGTCACAGGCACTTAAAGCCGATGCGGCTTTGCTAAGTGCGCAGGAGCTGACAACAATTAAGCAGGCGCTGACAACCCTTGCCAGCGTCAAACAAGGCGACGATACCGCTGCTATCAAAGCGGCGATTGAGCACACCAACACATTAACTGATGACTTTGCCGCCAGACGCATGGATAAATCAATCCGTAGTGCGTTAACAGGCCATAACGTGGACGAGGTATAACAGATGCCACAAATCGTATTTTTACCCCATGCCGAGCTGTGTCCCGATGGCGCTGCAGTTGAAGCCAAAGCTGGTGAAACGGTACTGGATGTGGCGCTGCGCAGTGGTATTTCGATAGAGCACGCCTGTGAGAAATCCTGCGCCTGCACTACCTGTCATGTCATTGTGCGCGAAGGTTTTTATTCACTGAATGAAAGCGAAGAACTCGAAGACGATATGCTGGATAAAGCCTGGGGCCTGGAACCGGAATCACGTTTAGGCTGCCAGGCGCGTATAGCCGATGAAGATTTGGTGGTAGAAATTCCAAAGTACACCGTCAATATGGTCAGCGAAGGCCACTAATTTACCTGCTCTGGTAACGAAACGGCCTGCAGGGCCGTTTTTTTATGCCAATAATCTGCGGTTACTCAATAAAACCAGCACTTTACTGGTGAATAGTGAAGCTTGGGCTAGGATCTGAAAGACAACGATAAAAGACGGAGTAACTATGTTAAAAAAATCTCTGATAGCGGCGGCGTTATCAACTTTGTTGGCTGCACCGGCGTACGCCGATTTGACTATAAATGGCTTTGCATCAATTAAAGCCGGTATAACACTGGACAGCGACGACACTCTCTATGGTTATGATGACAGCCTGGACTTTAAAAACGAGAGTTTATTTGCCGTACAGCTAATGTCAGATTTAGGCGAAAAGCTGTCTGTTACGGCTCAGCTAATGGGCCGTGGCGCAGAAGACTTTGATGTTGAATTTGAATGGGCTTTTATCAGTTATCAGCTTACTGACGAAATACGCATTAATGCCGGGCGTTTACGCACACCGTTTTATAAATACTCTGACTTTCGTGATGTAGGGTATGCCTACGACTGGCTGCGGGTGCCGCAAAGTGTTTATGGCTTGGGCTTTGATAATATTGAGGGCATATCTTTTTATCACACTACGCAGTTAGGCAGCTTTGATTCAAACCTGCAGCTGATTGCCGGTGCCTACGACGGCGATGCCACAGTCAGCGGTAATAGTGTTGATGCCGAGATAAAAAACGTACTGGGTGTAGCCTGGGAATTGGGGCGCGACTGGTATAGCCTGCGTGCGGCCTATTTAAGAGGCAAAGTAACGATTGATGCTCAAAGCGCTCAGTTACAACCCGGTGTTACTTTTGGTGATTTTTTCACAGGTTTGTCCGGCGCAGGCTTTGGTGCACTGGTAAACGAGATAGATATTAATGAAGAAGACGGTGCGTTTTTTGGCCTGGGTTTTACCGCCGACAAAAACGACTGGCTGCTGGTGGCGGAATATACCACTGTGAAGGTGGACAACAGTTTTATTGCCGATCAGAAAAATTTCTATGTATCGGTTGGTCATCGTTTTGATGTCATAACGCCATATGTGTCTTATGAGAAAGAAGATAATGAGGCCAAAACGGAAATTTACACTCCTTACCTGGCAACATTGCCACCACAATTGTTAATCCCGGTAGCGGGTATTGTACAAAGCCAGGCCCGTAAAGCCACCACGTATAATCTGGGGTTACGTTACGACTTCCATCCTTCAGCGGCGTTTAAACTACAGTACAGCTCTGAAGATAATAAAATCGCTGATCTGCGTCAGGACGTGCTGGCGTTTGGCGTAGATTTAGTATTTTAAGGAGGCGCCATGCGTACAATTAAAACAGTTTTGTTGCTGGCAACCCTGTTATCCGGTAGTGCTGTTGCAGATATTGCTGTAGTGGTAAACCCGGCTAATACTAATGCGGTGTCGGCAGATGATTTAAACCGCTTGTTTTTAGGCCGGGCCAGCAGCTTTGCTGATGGCAGTAAAGCCACACCACTGAATATGGCAGAAGGCAAAGCGGCACGGGACGAGTTTGACAGTAAAGTGCTGAACCGCTCTGCCGCCCAGCTAAAAGCGTATTGGTCAAAGCTGGTGTTTACCGGTAAGGGCACGCCACCAAAAGAACTGGCCGATGATGCTGCGGTTAAAGCCGCGGTTGCTGCTGACAGCAGTGCTATTGGCTATATCAGTAGCAGTAGTGTTGATAGCAGTGTGAAAGTAGTCGCCAGCTTTTAGCCACCTCATTGTCATAATAAGCCGCGATACTGATGGTTCAATACCTGAGTTCGCGGCTTTTTTGTCAGCAAAAATAGGTTTTTTTTTGCAACTAGCGTATAATTTGCCGCCTTAAATTTGAATCATTCAGTTTAATTACCAACTTAAATCAGGAGCCTGTTATGGCGTTAGAGCGTACTTTTTCAATTATCAAGCCGGATGCTGTTGCCAAGAACGTAATCGGTGCTATTTACAACCGTTTTGAATCTGCCGGTTTACGTATCGTTGCTGCTAAAATGCTACACTTAAGCAAAGAGCAAGCTGAAGGTTTCTACGCTGAACACAGTGCGCGTCCATTCTTTGGTGCTTTAGTGTCTTTTATGACTTCAGGCCCGGTAATGGTGCAAGTTTTGGAAGGTGAAGACGCCGTGCGTAAAAACCGTGAGATCATGGGTGCGACTAACCCGAAAGATGCTTTAGCCGGTACTTTACGTGCTGATTATGCCGCCAGCATCGACGAAAATGCTGTTCACGGTTCAGACGCTGCTGCTTCTGCTGCGCGTGAAATTGCTTACTTCTTCACTGAAGCTGAGCTGTGTGCCCGTACCCGTTAAGCGTTAATCGCCTGCGGTAACGGACTAAGGGGGCAACAGCCCCCTTAGTGCATGTTGGTACAGTGTTTTATGGCTATTGTTTATTGTGGTAAGGAGCGCTCTGCAAATGACTGAGCAGCAAAACAAAATTAATTTACTTGATTTAACCCGTGCACAAATGCAGCAATTTTTCGTCGAAATGGGCGAAAAACCGTTTCGTGCCGATCAGGTAATGAAATGGATTTACCACTTCTGTATCGATGATTTCGATAAGATGAGCAATATCAATAAAGTATTGCGTGAAAAGCTCAAAGCACGCTGTGTTATTGAAGCACCGGTAGTAGTAACACGGCAAGACAGCAGTGACGGCACCATTAAATTTGTGATGGGCTTAAGTGGTGGCCAGGAAGTAGAAACAGTATGGATCCCGGAAAAAGATCGCCGCACTTTGTGTGTGTCGTCGCAGGTGGGTTGTGCACTGGATTGTTCGTTCTGCTCAACGGCGCAGCAAGGCTTTAACCGTAACCTCAGCGTGGCAGAAATCATTGGCCAGGTATGGCGCGTGGCGCAAATTATCGGCAGTTATGGTGATACCGGTGACAAACCAGTAACGAACGTGGTGATGATGGGCATGGGCGAACCTTTGCTGAACCTGAACAACGTGGTGCCAGCAATGGAATTAATGCTGGAAGACTTTGGCTTTGGTTTATCCAAGCGCCGTGTAACCTTAAGTACATCAGGCGTAGTTCCGGCGCTGGACTTACTGCGCGATAAAATTGACGTAGCGCTGGCTATTTCTCTGCATGCACCAAACAATGAGTTGCGTAATGAGCTGGTACCGGTAAACCGTAAATACCCGATGGAAGAATTTTTAGCTGCTTCAAGACGTTATGTAGCGAACTCTAAGGCAAATGATAAGGTCACAGTAGAGTATGTGATGCTGGATGGCGTGAACGACAGTATGGAACAGGCGCATGAATTAGCGCATGCACTGAAAGATACCCCGTCGAAAATTAACCTGATCCCATTTAACCCTTATCCGGGCTCACCATACAAACGGTCAAGCAACTCACGGATTGACAGGTTTAACAAAGTCTTACAAGAATACGGCTTTACTGTTATTGTACGTAAAACCCGCGGCGACGATATTGATGCTGCTTGCGGCCAACTGGTTGGCGATGTGATTGACAGAACAAAACGATTGATCAAAAAGCAACAAAAAGGCCAACCTATAGCAGTAAAAATGCTGCCATAAAGCAAGGAAGGGCGTGTGTTAAAGCAGAAATTTTTCATCGGTGTAACGCTGAGTAGTGTATTGATACTGGCCGGATGTGTGTCAGAGCAGACCTATGTCGGTAGTGATAAGCCGGTGTCAGATCGTTCCTTTGACAATATAGAAGCCGCCCGTACCCGTATTTCGCTTGGTCTTAACTACCTGCGCCGCGGTGACACCTCGCAGGCCAAATATAATCTGGAACGTGCCCGTAGCTTTGCGCCTAATTCCGCTGAAGTATACAGTGCACTGGCCTATTACTATCAGAGCGTTGGTGAAGAAAAACAAGCGGAAGAATATTTTCGCCAGGCTATCCAGAAAGATGCTAATTACGCTGATGCTTACAATAACTACGGCGCTTTTTTATGTCAGTTGCAGCGTTATGACGAAGCTGAGCAGTTGTTGCTAAAAGCGATTAGCCGGCCTGGATATATCCGCGTAGCAGAAAGCTATGAAAACCTGGCTTTATGTAAGTTGCAGCAAAATAACTTCAGTAAAGCTAAAAGCTATCTGGACAACTCCGTCAGCCATAACACTACCCGCATTACCTCGCTGACAATGGCCGCTGGGTTATCCTACGCCATGGGTGATAATCGCGCTGCGAAAAACCAGTTAGACCGCATTTCACGCCTTGGCCGGGTTTCTGCCCGCACAGTATTGCTAGGTTACCTGATTGCTGAAAAAAGTGGTGATCGTGACACAATGCAAAGCGCCGAGCAGTTATTGCTGACACTATACACAGACTCGCCGGAAACCCGGCTATTATTGCAGGGCCGTTTAGCAGACAGCGAGTTTGAACAACTGCGTGAGCGCTATAAAGACAGTCTGATGGCTAATATTGTGTTGCCGGACGACAACGCAAGGCAGCAATTGCCAGCGCAGCCGACAGATAACCCGAAGATGAAAATAGTTAAGCGTAAAACCGCAGAAGCAGATACACCGGTTGCTGCTGTGATTGCGCAAAAGCCAGTTAAAAAGGCCATGCCAGCGCCCACTGTCGCAGCGCCGGCTGTAGCTCCGGCTCAGCCACTGAATAACAGCATCACTGCTATTGCCGGTAGTTTGACGCAAAATAACACTGCGCTGACAACAGCGGCATCACAGCCTGCAAGCTTACCACAGGAAACAACACCGGCGCCGGCGCAAGCCGTTGCTGCTGAAACAGCGCCAGAGCCGGCTGCTACGGCAACCACAGCTGTTGTTGAAGTAAGTCAGGCTGAGACGGAAACTGCAACAGCTACCAGCGCTGCACCGGCTTCGCAAGAAATATCAGAAAGCAGCAGTGCGCCATTTCATATTGTTAAAGAGGCAGAATCCTTGTATGCCATCTCAGTGCAGCATAATATCCGGCTGCCAAGCCTGATGCAGTGGAACCAGCTAACGCCTGCTTCAGTGATTAAAGCCGGACAAAAAATATGGCTGGCTGAGGTTAGTGATGAGCAATTGCAGGCAGCGCAAATTAGCCGCCCACCTGCGGTTGTCCGGCAGGAGATCAGCTCGCCTTATCATCAGGTAGCAAGCGGTGAAACCATGTTTGCTATTTCTTATCGCTATAATATCCGGCTGGACAGGTTTCTCAGCTGGAATAATTTAACCGAGCAAAGCAGGCTTAAGGTTGGCCAGCAAGTGTATATTGTTGATCCGGCCAGTATTGAACAATGAATAAAGAACCCGAAACTGAAACAGTTGCTGAAATCAGCGTAGGCCAATTGCTGCGACAGGCGCGTGAGCAGCGTAAGCTGACCATACAGCAGGTAGCGTTACAGCTGAATCTGAAAGCTGAGCAGGTCGAACGGCTGGAGCAGGATCAACCCGATGGCAAGACACTGGAAACCTTTGCCCGTGGTTATGTACGTGCTTATGGCCGCTTGCTGAAACTACCTGAAACAGAGCTGATGGCTGCACTTAGCCGCCAGACAGGCTCTGTCGCATCGACAACCAAGCCGATGCGTACTTTTTCTAACCGTACCGCTCATCAGGCAACCGAAAACCGTTTTATGTGGCTGACTTATGCCATTATCGTATTGCTATTGGCACTGTTATTTGTCTGGTGGTGGCAAAGCGCGCGTGAAAATACCGCAGATATCAGCAGCATTACCTATGCCAGCCAGCCAACTGAGGCCAGAGCACAGCCCGTATCGCCGCAGTTAACAACAGACACGCCAGCCTCAGATGAACAAGCTGCTGGCATAGGTAATGCTGCTGATAATGCCATCAGCGAGCAGCAACTGAATGAAATGTTGCAGCAACTGGTACCACCATCAGCAGAGCTGGTCCCTGCGGCAGAAGTACCACAGCTGGATACACTGGAAATGCGCTTTAGCGAAAACTGCTGGATAGATGTGGTTGACGCTGACGGCAACCGCGTAGCCTATGGTACTAAGCAGGCAGGTTATATTATGCAGCTTACCGGCACGGCGCCTTTTGTTATTACTTTGGGTAATCCCAGTGTGGTAAAAATTAATTTTAATCAGCAAGCCTTTGATATGTCTGCCTTTCCAGGTGGCAGAGTGGCCAAATTTACTATTCCCGAGTCAGAATAAGCATGTTTGCAGAAAATCCTATTAAACGTCGTCAAAGTACGCAGATCCGGGTGGGTAACGTATTGATTGGTGGTGATGCGCCAATAGCCGTACAGTCTATGACTAACACCCGCACTACCGATGTTGCTGCTACCGTTGCCCAAATTCAGGCTATTGCCAAAGCCGGAGCTGATCTGGTGCGGGTATCGGTACCAACGATGGAAGCTGCGGAAGCCTTTAAGCTGATTAAACAGCAGTCGCCCATTCCGCTGGTGGCAGATATTCATTTTGATTACCGCATTGCGTTAAAAGTCGCCGAATACGGTGTAGATTGTCTGCGGATTAACCCGGGTAATATCGGCCGCGAGGATCGTATCCGCGCCGTAGTAGATTGCGCACGGGATTACAATATCCCGATTCGTATCGGTGTAAATGGTGGCTCGCTTGAAGCCGACATTCAGGAAAAATACGGCGAGCCCACGCCACAGGCACTGGTTGAGTCAGCTATGCGGCATGTCGATATTCTAGACCGGCTGAATTTTGATCAGTTTAAAGTTAGTGTTAAAGCGTCAGATGTATTTCTGGCGGTTGGTGCTTATCGTTTACTGGCACAGCAAATTAAGCAGCCACTGCATTTAGGTATTACCGAAGCTGGCGGTGCCCGTGCCGGGGCCGTAAAGTCAGCTATTGGTCTGGGTATGTTACTGGCCGAAGGTATTGGCGACACATTGCGCATATCGCTGGCGGCAGATCCGGTAGAAGAGGTAAAAGTTGCCTTTGATATTTTAAAATCGCTGCGCATTCGTTCCCGCGGTATCAATTTTATTGCCTGCCCCAGCTGCTCGCGCCAGGAATTTGATGTGATCAAAACCATGAACCAGCTCGAAGAGCGGCTGGAAGATATTACCGAACCTTTAACGGTATCGGTGATAGGCTGTGTGGTAAACGGCCCTGGTGAAGCACTGGTATCTGATTTAGGTGTGGCCGGAGCCAGTAAAAAAAGCGGTTTTTACATTAACGGCCAGCGGCAAAAACTGCGGCTGGACAATGAGCAGGTGGCTGAGCAGCTCGAACAGCAGGTACGTGAATACCTGCAGCAAAAAATTGCGGTGCGTCAGCTGGATTAAGCCGGGCAACAGGCTTGGTGTTTAGTCCTGTTACGCCTATAATCGCGGCTGTTTTTTAACTCAAACCGATGGAAGTTTAATTTTGTCGAAGCAAATTCAGGCCATTCGCGGAATGAACGATTGCCTGCCGCAGGATACTGTAGCCTGGCAATATGTTGAACAAACACTGCGCCAGACAGTGGCCAGCTATGGTTACAGCGAAATTCGCTTTCCTATTGTTGAGATGACTGAGCTGTTTAAGCGCTCAATTGGCGAAGTGACTGACATAGTAGAGAAAGAAATGTACACCTTTGCTGACCGCAATGGTGACAGTTTAACCCTGCGCCCTGAAGGTACTGCCTGCTGTGTGCGGGCCGGTAATGAGCATGGTTTGCTGTACAACCAGGAACAACGGCTGTGGTATACCGGGCCAATGTTTCGCCATGAAAGGCCGCAAAAAGGCCGCTACCGGCAATTTCATCAGTTTGGCCTGGAAGCTTTTGGCATTGCCAGTGCCGACATTGATGCTGAAGTGATTATGCTAAGTGCGCGGCTATGGCAGCAACTGGGGTTAACACCTTATGTAAAGCTGGAGCTGAACTCTCTGGGTTCAAGTGAAGCCCGTGCGGCATATCGTGATGCGCTGGTAGCTTATTTAGAGCAGCATAAAGCGGCGCTGGATGAAGACAGTTTGCGCCGTATGTATAGCAACCCGCTTAGGGTGCTGGACAGTAAAAATCCGGCTCTGGCAGATATATTGGCTGCTGCGCCTAAACTGGCAGATTATCTGGATCAGGATTCAGCAGAGCATTTTGCCCGTTTAAAGCAGTTGCTGACGCAAGCAGGTATTGAGTTTAGTGTAAATCCACGTTTAGTGCGTGGGCTGGATTACTATAACAAAACCGTATTTGAGTGGGTAACCACAGAACTGGGCTCACAAGGTACTGTATGTGCCGGTGGCCGTTACGATGGTTTAGTTGAGCAATTAGGTGGCAAAGCCACGCCAGCGGTCGGTTTTGCCCTGGGGCTGGAGCGGTTGGTGTTATTACTGCAAACACTGCAGTTATTACCCGTATTGCCGGCAGTTGCGGATATTTACCTGATGGCACTTGGCGAACAAGCTGAACTTGCTGTACTTTCTGTTGCCGAAAGGCTGCGTGCCAGCTTGCCGGATAAACGCATTATGGTGCATTGTGGCGGCGGCAACCTGAAAAAACAAATTAAGCGGGCTGATAAATCCGGTGCGGCGATTGGACTGATCATCGGCGAAGATGAACTGGCACGCGGTGAAATCACGGTAAAGTGGTTACGTGAAGACAAACCGCAACAAACAATTTTATTAACAGAACTGGCGAATACGCTGGCCCTTTCAGCATAACGGGCTTTTGACGTAAAACGGAGTAACGCAGTGGAAATTTACAGCAGTGAAGAACAACAGGTAGAAGCAATTAAACGTTTTTGGCATGAGTACGGCAAAGCAATTCTTGCTGGTGTGGTACTGGGCCTGGCAGCGTTATATGGTTTTCGTTACTACCAGGCCGAGCAGCGCAGCACAGCTGAACAGGCTTCAACGGCATTTAACCAGTTACTGCAACAACGTGAAGCTGGCAGCAGTGAAGACTGGCTGACAGAGGCGCAGAGCTTTGTGACGGCCTCTAAAGGCGATAATTACGCAGTGCTGGCTGCATTAATAGCAGCAAAAGAAGCGGTAACAGCTAAAAACTATGATGTGGCAGCACAGCAACTGAACTGGGTACTGGCTAATGCCAAAGAACCGGCAATATTGGCGCTAACCCAGCTGCGACTGGCAAAATTGCAACAGGAGCAGGGCAGCTATGATGCTGCGCTGAAAACCCTGGAGAAAGCCATGCCAGAGAGTTTTGCTTCTTTGCAGGCTGAACTTAAAGGTGACATTCTGGTACTGGCAGAAAAACTGCCTGAGGCGAAAGCTGCCTATCAACAAGCGCTGGCAACTGCAGGACAAAATCAGCAGTTGCTTCAGATCAAGCTGGACGAGCTGGCGCACGTCACTGCAGTGTAAAGAGGTAAGCGTGAAATTACAGTTAAAACAGCTCTTGCTGCTTAGTGCAATTATACTCGCCGGATGTTCCAGCAAAGAAAAGCTGGTACTACCGCCGGTACAGAACAGCATCGATCCTGATGTAGTATGGAGCACCAGCATAGGCTCAGGTGTTGCACATTATGAATCATCATTAACTCCGATGATTGTCGGCGATACCGTATATGCCGCCAGCCGGGAGGGCCTGGTCGCTGCATACAATCTGGACAATGGTAAGCGTAAATGGCAGTTTGATTTACGTAAACCAGCTGGCAGCTCATTCTGGCGTGGCATCAGTGATGTTTGGTCTGGCGACAATGCCCGTATCGCCGGTGGTTTAAGCTACGGTTACGACAAAATCTATTTTGGTACTGAAAACGGCGATGTGGTGGCCTTGTCTGTTGATGGCGAACTGGTGTGGCGCTCAGAAGTAAAAGGCGAAGTGTTGGCCAGGCCTGCCGTAGGTGAAGGGCTGGTGGTGGTGGCGACCGGTGCCGGCACTCTGGTGGCATTGCACCCTGACACTGGCGAAGAGCGCTGGCAGTTTGAGAACGAACAACCTGCGCTTACTCTGCGTGGCGTCAGCGATCCGGTAATTGAGGCCGGTGGCGTAATATACGGCTCTGGTAATGGCCACATTGGCGTACTGATCGCTGAACGCGGCTACCAGGCATGGGAAGAACCGATAGCAGTACCGAAGGGCAGCACTGATTTGTCCCGTCTGGTTGATGTGGATGCACGGCCTTTAGTGATTGGTGGCACAGTGTACAGCATTGCCTTTAATGGTGAACTGGTTGCGCTGGAATTGCGTACCGGCCGTCAGTTGTGGAAGCGCGATTATGCCAGTTTCCGTAATATGACTGTGGCAGGTGATACCTTATATCTGGTAGATTCTGTCGGCCGTATTTATGCGTTGGATGTACGCAGCGGCTCAGAGAAATGGTCACAGTTTGGTCTGAACAAGCATTATCTGACCGGCCCTACCGTATATAAAGACTATCTGGTAATTGGCGATAACAAAGGCAATTTGCATTGGGTTAATCGTCAAACCGGTGACTTTGTTGCGCGCCAGAGTATGAATAGTTCCGGTTTTTACACCGAAGCGGTCAGTAATGGCAGCTATGTGTTGGTGCAAAGCCGCAATGGTAAGCTAGTCTTATTACAAACGCCTTAAACCGTGAACAGCGGTTGAAGTTTTAAACAGGCCTGTACCGGGCCTGTTTTGTTATTTTTGAGGTTCACATAATGTTGCCTGTCGTTGCCCTGGTAGGGCGAGCCAATGTCGGTAAATCGACACTTTTTAACCGCTTAACCCGCACCCGTGATGCGCTGGTAGCAGATTTCCCCGGCCTGACCCGTGACCGTAAATACGGCTCGGTAAAGTATGAAGGGCTGGAATTTATTGTAGTCGATACCGGTGGTATTGATGGCAACGAGCAGGGCATTGAAGTGGAAATGGCGGAGCAGTCGCTTAAAGCCATTGACGAAGCCGACGTGGTGCTGTTTATGGTTGACGCCCGTGTTGGCGCCACCGCAGGTGATGAAGCCATTGCTGCACATATCCGCAAAGTTGAAAAGAAAGTATTTGTAGTTGCCAATAAAACCGATGGCCTGGATGCTGATACCGCCGTGGCCGACTTCTATAGTTTAGGTTTGGGTGAGGTATATGCTATTGCTGCCGCCCATGGCCGTGGTGTGTCGTCGCTGTTAAACCAGGCATTGATTCCATTGTTAAGCGAAGAGCAGCAAAAACGCCTGACTGGTGAAATTGACGAGGCCGAAGGCCCGGTACTGGAAACGCTAACCGAAGAAGAAGCCGATGCCGAAGCGGCACGCCTGCGCAGCGAGCATATTAAGCTGGCTATTGTTGGCCGGCCGAATGTGGGTAAATCAACCTTAACTAACCGTATTCTGGGTGAAGAGCGGGTGGTGGTATTCGATATGCCCGGCACCACGCGTGATGCTATTTATATTCCTATGCAGCGCAACGAGCGCGAATATACGCTGATCGACACCGCCGGTGTGCGCCGTCGTGGCAGAATTGACGATGTGGTAGAGAAATTTTCAGTAGTGAAAACGCTGCAGGCCATTGAAGACGCCAACGTGGTTATTTTAGTGCTGGACGCCCGTTTAGGCATTTCGGATCAGGATTTAAGTATTTTAGGCTTTGTGCTTAATGCTGGCCGCTCACTGGTTATTGCGGTGAATAAATGGGACGGCTTAAATGACAGCATCAAAGAGGAAATAAAGCGCGAGCTGGACCGTCGTTTAGGTTTTATCGATTTCGCCAGGTTGCATTTTATTTCTGCTTTGCATGGCTCGGGTGTAGGCAACCTGTTTGAATCGGTTGAAGAGGCTTTTGACTCCGCCACCAAACGCCACAGCACTGCCTTGTTAACCCGTATTATGAAAATGGCGCAGGAAGATCACCAGCCGCCGTTGGTACATGGCCGGCGGGTAAAACTGAAGTACGCTCATGCCGGTGGTTATAACCCGCCGTTAATTGTAATTCATGGTAATCAGGTAGACGACTTGCCAGATTCCTATAAACGTTATCTGATGAATTACTATCGTAAAGCACTGCAAATGATGGGTACACCCATTCGCATAGAGTTCCGCGAGGGTGAAAACCCGTTTGCCCCAACGAAAAAGAACACTGAAACGCCGCTGCAGAAATACAAACGCGAGCGGTTAATGAAAGCGCGCAAAAAACTGGACCAATAAGGACCAATGGCATGAATTTTCGTTTCCCGGTTATTGTTATCGATGAAGACTTCCGTTCAGAGAATATTTCAGGCTCTGGCATTCGTGATTTAGCCCAGGCTATCAGCAGCCATGGTTTTGAGGTGGTAGGCTACACCAGCTATGTTGATTTAAGTGCTTTTGCCCAGCAGGCCAGCCGTGCTTCGTGCTTTATTTTGTCGATAGACGATGAAGAATTCGGCAGCGGCAGTGCCGACGAAGTGGCGCTGGCGTTAAAAGAGCTGCGTACTTTTATTAAGGAAGTACGCAAGCGCAACGCTGATATTCCTATTTTCCTCTATGGCGAAACCCGCACCACGCGCCACGTACCCAACGACGTACTGCGCGAATTGCACGGTTTTATTCATATGTTTGAAGACACACCGGAGTTTGTCGCCAAGCATATTATCCGCGAAGCAAAAAAGTACCTGGATGCGTTAGCACCGCCGTTTTTTAATGCACTGATGGATTACGCCTCCGACGGCTCATATTCCTGGCACTGCCCTGGCCACTCCGGTGGTGTAGCGTTTTTAAAAAGCCCGGTTGGCCAGATGTTTCACCAGTTCTTTGGTGAAAACATGCTGCGTGCCGACGTGTGTAACGCGGTAGATGAATTAGGCCAACTGCTGGACCACACCGGCCCGGTGGCTGAGAGCGAAGCGAACGCCGCGCGTATTTTCAGCTGCGACCACTTATTCTTTGTTACCAACGGTACTTCCACTTCCAATAAAATGGTCTGGCACTCAGTGGTAGCGCCGGGCGATATCGTGGTGGTAGACCGTAACTGCCATAAATCGATACTGCACTCGATTATTATGACCGGCGCTATTCCGGTGTTTTTAATGCCAACGCGCAACCACTACGGCATTATTGGCCCTATTCCGAAAAGCGAATTTTCGCCAGCAGCTATTGCGAAAAAGATTGAAGCTAACCCCTTTGCCCGCAATGCCAAAAACAAAAAGCCACGTATTTTAACCATTACGCAAAGCACCTACGACGGCATCTTGTATAACGTGGAGGAAATTAAGCAGGAGCTGGGTTCAACCATTGATACACTGCATTTTGATGAAGCCTGGCTGCCGCACGCCAGCTTCCATGATTTCTACAAAAATATGCATGCGATAGGTAAAGACCGGCCACGCTCAGAAGACACCTTAGTGTTTGCTACCCAGTCTACGCACAAGCTATTGGCTGGCTTATCACAGGCTTCACAAATTCTGGTGCAAAACGCGCAAAAGCGCAGCCTGGATACGCACCGCTTTAACGAGTCTTATCTGATGCACAGCTCTACCAGCCCGCAATATGCCATTATTGCCAGCTGCGATGTTGCGGCAGCCATGATGGAAGCGCCGGGTGGCACTGCGCTGGTAGAAGAAAGCTTAATGGAAGCGATTGATTTTCGCCGTGCTATGCGTAAAGTCGATGCTGAATTTGGCGATGACGACTGGTGGTTCCGTGTCTGGGGCCCGGACGAGTTACCGGAAGAGGGTCTGGGTACACGCGATAACTGGACGCTACATGCTAAAGACAGCTGGCATGGTTTTGGCGCTATAGAATCAGGTTTTAATATTCTCGATCCGATTAAAGCCACTATTATTACCCCAGGCTTAAACCTGCACGGTCAGTTTGACGAACAAGGTATACCGGCGGCTATCGTCAGTAAATATCTGGCTGAGCACGGTATTATTATTGAGAAAACCGGCCTGTACTCGTTCTTTATTATGTTTACCATCGGTATTACCAAAGGCCGCTGGAATTCAATGGTAACTGAACTACAGCAGTTTAAAGATGACTACGATCAAAACCAGCCGATGTGGCGCATAATGCCGGAGTTTGCCAAAAAGCATCCGCGCTATGAAAGAGTTGGTTTGCGCGATCTGTGCCAGCAAATTCACAATATGTACCGTAAGTTTGACGTGGCTAAAGTCACCACTGAAATGTATTTGTCGAATATTGAAACCGCCATGACACCAGCCGATGCCTGGGCGAAAATGGCGCACCGCGAAATAGAGCGGGTATCTATTGATGATATTGCAGGCAGAGTAACCGCCATGCTGGTTACGCCATACCCGCCGGGCATACCGCTGATGGTGCCGGGCGAGCGTTTTAATAAAACCATTATTAACTACCTGCAATTTACCCGCGCCTTTAATGGTGCCTTCCCGGGCTTTGAAACCGACGTGCACGGCTTGGTGCGCGAAATGGTAGACGGTGAGCTGAAGTACTTTATTGATGTGGTAAAAGAATAAGTGTTGAGTGCTAAGTTTGTAATGTTGAGTTTTTAGTGCTTAGAAAAACCGGGTTGGTGTTATGCCTTCCCGGTTTTTTATAGCGCGTTACTTTTCAATAAAGGCTTGTTCAATCACGTAGTGGCCCATAGTGCGGGAATTGGCTTTTATAAAGCCGCGCTGATCCAGCATACTCATCAACTGCTGCAACATGGCATCGTTGCCGCATAACATAAATCTGTCGTGCTCAGGGTTAAGGGCTGGCATGCCAATATCTGCCAGTAACTTACCGCTGTCCAGCAGATCGGTAATACGGCCTTGGTGTGGCACGCCATTTCTGACATAGTTTTCCCTTGTCACTGTGGGGTAATAAATCAGTTTTGCGCGAACTTCATCGCCAAAATAAGGGTTGTCTGGTAACACTTGTTCAATTTCATGCTGGTATGCCAGTTCTGAGCGCCATCGTGTGCCATGTACCAGAATAATTTTATCATAGCCTTCATAAATAAAAGGGTCGCGTATGATGCTCATAAAAGGCGCCAGCCCTGTGCCAGTGCTTAATAAATACAAATGTTTACCAGGGATAAGATAGCCGGGTACCAAAGTGCCTGCTGGTTTTACCGTTAGCATAATTTGATCGCCAGCTCTGATATTTTGCAGCCTCGATGTCAGTGCGCCGTCCGGCACCTTAATACTGAAAAACTCAAGCTCTTCCTCATAATGAGGGCTGGCAATACTGTACGCGCGCATTAACGGGCGGCCGCCAACCTCCAACCCAAGCATGACAAACTGGCCGCTTTCAAATCGGAAAGATGATTCCCGCGTTGTTTTAAAGCTAAACAGAGTGTCATTCCAGTGATGAACATCAGTGACAGTGGCATTGATAATATTACGCATAACAGTCCTTACTTAATGGCCCTGAGCGTAATTATGCCATAGTAATTAAAATGATAATAGTTATCATTAACCTGGCGACACGTGCTGCGATCTTTACAGTTGTATTTTTATTAAACATAAATTATACAATAGATGCCATTTAATTTACTGGCAGTAATAAACTCTGATTATTGTAAGCTCAGAGGGCGTTGCGATTATAACCAGTCATTTAATTGTTAGTTGTACTGTCAGCAGTCTGTGGAAGTGAAAGGCCGCATCTGTTGAACCTGCATAATTTAAAGGAGAGAGATGTGAGCCCATCAGTTGATAATCTTAAACCCCCTTTTTATATTACCCCGGAAGAAGAGCTGAAACTGCGTATTCGGGCTGATCAACTTGTGCCATCGCCTGTTATCGCTCCTGCGACGTCATTTGATGATTTCGTCCAGCAATTGATGATCCCTGCAACTGTGATGGAGCTTGCACGTAAAGCCGCCAGCATTCATTTCTCTACCTGGGAAATTGAAGCGATAAGAGCCAGTTTAAATGGCGGTATTCTTAAAAAGATATTAGCAGACAAGTATAAAAAAGATGATTCTCACCCGGCTTATATCCGTGTAGCTTGCACCGGTAAAGGCGATTACGACAGTATGGCGCTCAAACATGACGCAACACTGGCTTCATCAGATGACGCACATAAAGGCGAATTCGGTTCTCCCGTGGTGTTAGAAATATGGCCAGCCGGGCATTATTCTCCAATCCACTCACACGGCAAAACTACAGGTATTATCTATTGCCTTACCGGGCAGATTGAGGTGATGGTTTATGAAAGCCTGGGATGGGATGCAAAGAAACTGGCGTTGCTAACGCTAACACCGGGGCAGTGTGCCTGGCTAAGTGAAGAGCAGTTCCCGGTGCACAAAGTTTTTTGCCCGATGCCTAAAGGCAATTTCGCGGCCACTTTTCATGTATACCTGAACAAAGATGAACTGCCTTTATTAAAGGATAAGCCAAAGCCCGATACGCGCGATCAATTCGACTTTGTTGAAGAAAAAGAGCCGCATAATAAACAGGCCTTTGCCACATATTCTGATCTTTCCTGGAAGATTTTGCGCAAAGAAATGGCTAAATATGCAGCGAAGATGGAAGTCTAAAGCCAGAGCAGCTTGGTAACTTAAGGTAAAACAGAGCTAGAATCTGTCTTGAACAGTGATGCTTCTTAAAAGTGCACTTAAGAGTTGAAATTGTCAGGCAAGTATAAATTGCCCAGGGAGCCTATCAGATGAACCACAAGCTAAATGCTTTTTATACATTAGTTTCAGCATGGCTAATGCCAATAATTAGCCCACGTATATACTGCTTAGCACTAATACTTACTGCTACATGGACCGCCGCAGTGGCAGCAAAACCATCAGAGACACGCATTCTGCTGCTTGGCAGTTATCATATGCATAATCCTGGGCTTGATGCTGTAAATATTGATGCTGATGATGTATTAGCACCCACCCGACAGCGTGAGCTAGAAGCTCTGGCAAATGCGCTAATGGCTTTTAAACCAACTAAAGTAGCGGTAGAAGCCAAACCAAAAGACGATAGTTTGTTAATGCGTGAGCCAGTCAATCAGGCGGCATTAAAACAAGATCGAAACGAAATTACTCAAATAGGGGAAAGAGTGGCCTTGCTGGCGGGCATTAAACACTTACATGCCGTTGATGCCGAAGGGAGTTTTGATATGCAACCATTACAGGCACTTTCCAATGCACGGGCCCGGCACTATATGCAGCTGATGAACGAAGCTGGCACTGATTTGGGGCAGCAAATGAACGAAAACATGAAGCAGATGAGTATCCCCGCTTATCTGGCGTGGCTGAATAGCGAAGACATGATTAATGCTAATCACGCATTTTATGCGCTTTTACTACAAGTATCAGACGGTACCAGGCAACCCGGGGCCAAACTTGTTGCTGACTGGTACTTACGTAATGCAATGATCTGCGAACGTATTTTGCAAATAGCAGAACCAGGAGATCGTATTCTTGTGTTGTACGGCGTGGGCCACGTGTATTGGCTGCGGCATTGTCTTAATGAAATAGATAACGTAGTGGTAGAGTCTCCTGTACCATATTTGACGAATGCAACCACCAATTTGTAGCTTGCCCAGGCTATGCACTATTAGAATTATGAATTGTTATTTAAGTGTCAGAAGCCTGTGGGCTTGCCCAAGACTTATCCAGACGAAGGAAATTGCGGACTATTTACCGACATGAGGCGTTCCTTTTAGCTTGAGTTGGCGCCAAGTGACCACGATTGCGCATAAACCGGGAAGGGTAATGAAGAAAAGTGCCGAGAAAGCGATGTGCCCACCATCGCGCAGCCCGTCGAACACGCCAGTAAAACTGTTCACGAAAATCAGAAGGCCACCAAGGATCAGTGCAGTCCACAGGGATCGGACAGTTCCGATCAACGCAAGCAAGACCGTGACGATCCAGGCACCGTAGAAGATAGAAAACATCCACAGTGCGCCAGCGTCGAAGGTGATCGCGGGTATCGTGCCGTTCGCCTTCAAGTAGTCGTTCATGTAGGAGAAAGACTGGAGCGTCAAAAACAGCACAGCACCGACGGCGGTCGTCAACCAGAATAATGCGGGCTTGTTCTGATGGTAGCTCATGCTCGGGCCTTGAGCGGAACGTCTCAGATTTGATGGGGAAGAAGTCATGGAAGATCCTTATTTATTACTAATATTGGCAGAGCGAGTGCGATGGCTGCGCTAGTACTTCACGCTGACCGTTGCCATCACATTGCGTGGCTCTCCATAAAGCATCTGGTTGAAGAAGCCGTTCATAACAGTGTATTTCTTATCGAACAGGTTGTTGACGTTGACGGCCAATTCGACCTTATCCGTGGCAGCATAGTGCGTCATCAGCGACACCAGCCCATAGGGCTTTTGCTCTGCAGTAACCGCACCGAGGGGACTGGTAGCGGACTGGTAAAAACGGCTTTGCCAAGATACTCCGCCGCCCACTGTCAGTTTGTTCCATGTATCCGGAAGCCGGTAGGTGGTGAACAGCCGCGCTGTGGTGCGTGGCAGTTGGCTGCTTAGCCTCGCATCCGACGAATCGGCTCCGGAGAAGTGCGAAACTCCGGCGTAGAGATTCCAGTCCTGCGTCAGCTCGCCCTGCAGGTCCACGTCGATCCCGCGAGACTTGGTTCCACTGGCACCGTAGTAAGCCTGAGTGCCATCGGGGAGGATCTGTCCCGGATCGGTCTGCCCCAGGTTGTCCAACCTTGCCTCGAATAGCGAAACCGACGCATTCAGGCGCCCGTTAAGATATTCGCCCTTTAGACCTACCTCTTTGTTCTTGCCTGTTGTGGGCTTGAGCACATTGCCATCGCGATCCCGGTAGGTCTGCGGATTAAAGATCTCCGTGTAGCTAATGTACGCTGAGTAGGTCTCGTTGATGTCGTAGACCAGACCGGCATAGGGGGTGAACTCACCTGTCTTTTCGTAGTGGAAGCGGACGCCGTTTGTGTCCTGGTCAATCTCGTAATTGCTGAACCGTCCGCCGATGATGAGCTTCAACGGCTCGGTCAGCGAGAAACGCGCCGCGCTGTAGGCACCACTTTGCTTGGTGGTGATGTCGGTGGGCGTGTAGCCCGCTGCGGCGAAATCTAGCTCAGGGTAGTTGCCATTCCAGTCGTAGATGCTGCCCATCGGGGTGAGCCCAAAGATAAAGCCGGTGCTGTTCTGGTTGGAGGTTCGCTTCGATCCCATGACACCCACGACCAGTTCGTGTTGGCGACCGAAAAGCTGGAAGGGGCCAGACGTCATTGCATCAAAGCTGTTCTGACGTGTAGCTGTGTCGCTTGCCAGACCCACCGGAAACAGGCCCCCGCCGGTTACGCGATCTGGGGTGCCGGAGCCGCTGAACAGCTTGGCATTGGAGTCGGTCTCCTGATGCGTGAACACAGCGCGTGCGGTCCAGTCATTGTCGAAATGGTGTTCGAGACTGGAAAAGGTCGTCTTGAGTGAGTTGTCCCAGCCGCTCCAGTCGGCGGCCAACGACTTTGAGCGCGACCAGTTGGCTTCGGAGCCGTCGCTGAACCAGATTGGTATGCCGCCCCAGGTCGTGCCATCGGCCCGGATGTCCTGATAGTCGTAGCCCAGGCTCAAGGTCGTATCCGGAGTGAGAGCCGCCTCGATGATGCCATAGAAAGCATCTTTATTTTGCTCATAGCGGTCGATAAAGGAGTCTCGCTCCTGATGAACACCCACCAGTCGTGCACGGATACTGCCGTCTTCGGTCAGCGGCGTCGATATATCGGCCGTACCTCGATAGTTGTCCCAGGAGCCGGCGCTGACCGATGCGGAGGCTGACAATCTGCGCGTTGGTCGCTTGCGCACCAAGTTCACCGACGCGGATGGATTGCCTGCACCGGACAGCAGGCCGGTTGCACCGCGTACAATTTCTATGCGGTCGTAGAATGCGGTATTCAGGAAGCTGGTTCCCTCAAAATAGGCCGTGGGGATACTGTCGTACTGGAAGCTGTCGATCTGGAAGCCCCGCGAATAAAAACTCACCCGTTCGCTATCGTTGGTGTTTGAGGAGATCCCTGTACTATTTTCCAGTACGTCCTTGACCGAGTTCAGTTGCTGGTCGTCCATGCGCTGGCGGGTGATGACCGTTACCGACTGCGGCGTTTCACGCAACGACAGAGGCAGACGGATTGCAGCAGCCGTTTCGCCCGTGGTGTAAGAGCCAGTACCTTCGGTGGTAGCCGTCTCCCTGTGACCCGTTACGGTGATGGTTTCCATGTTGTTCGTTACGGTGGTAGTTGGCAAAGCTGTATCTTCTTGAGACGTTTCTCCCGCTTTGGTTTGATTCTGCTCTGACTCAGCGGCGAATGCGCTCTGCGCGCTAATGAGAACTGCTGCCGCAAGTGCCGAGCCCAGCACGGTGCGGGGTGTACTCCTTGCGGTGCGTTTGTTCGCTCCATCCAGATGAGGATAGACGGCTGGCTCTACGTATCTGTTAATTGACCACCGGAACTTCCAAGTTGTAGTGAGCTTTTCCATAAATAATACTCATTTTCATTTAGATGCCGCATTTAACAATGAAAACAAAGGGGAGGCATTGCGAAATTCGGACAGATTATTTTGCAATACGGCCAAATGTACTTACCCTAATGGTTTTGGCTGTATTGCAAAATAAAATTTGTTAATTTCGCAATGTGGAAGTGCGTTGTTGCTGGTAGCTACCCGAATTTTTCAATCTATCGGCTTTATCAGGAATGCTGACAGCGATGCTGAGTCAAAGCATTACTCAGTTCAGACAATCTTGTGGGTTAGATCGCCGCCTGATCCAACCAGAAGGAAATTTGCCCGGTGAGTATGATACCGGGAACGGAGACAGGCTATGTGCCATAAGTTGTTCGCTTTGCTGATTGCAGGACCGGCTAAAACCGGTCCCTTGAGTAAACCCAGGTCGGGCTAGAAGATATAAATAAAGCCAATGCCTACTTCGGCTTCATAGTTGCTGCGGGCGATGGGGCTATTGCGCACGTCGCTACTGAAATGCTCATACAGTGCCTCGGCGAAAATCTGCCAGTTGTGGTTGATATTATGCCGGTAGTTGTAATCAACACCGATTGAGCGTAAGCCGCCACTCAGCCTGGTTTCAGCCAAACCGGATGCCAGCGACTGCTGCGCGGTAATGCCAAAGCCGTTATTGGCATATTTGCTGTCGTGAAATACTGCCACGACATTAATTTCCGAACCCGAACCGTCGGTTTTATCGCCGAAGCGCCGGCCCACGCCAAACAAGCCAAGATTGCCGTTTTCTCCGGTTACCAGCCGGCTTACCAACCAATAACGCCAGTCGTTGCTAAATGCCCGCCGGGCCTGCAATACTAATTCAAACCCCTCATCGTTATCACCCATCCCGTCCAGACGACCATCATCAGAGTCACTTTCTTCGCGGCCCTCATCAAAGCCTATTAAGGCTTCCAGTAACCAGGTGTCAGCCCGCAGACCTCGCCAGCCCAATGCTTCGCCGGCAAAGTAGAAAATATCATCACCACGGCGCCATTGCACTGCACCAGCCGGTTCAACTTCAACACCAAATTCGTCCGAGCCTTCGTAGGCGGTTTCATATTCAATACCAAGGCCCAGCCCGAAAGCCCAGCCATCTTTGCCTCTGGTGAAGTCGTCTACTGAGGGCAAAGGTACCAGCGCTGTTTTGCCTTCTTGCGCTAATGCGGTCTGCAAGAAAAAACCCTGTAATAAAATGATTAACAGTAAACCGGTAAAGTTTTTCATGTAAAACCTCCTGTATAAGTTGGCAGAATGGCACGCAGGTGTCGGATTGATTTTCAGATATACGTGTAATTTTGTTGAGAGATCTCAGATTGGCGTTTTTTATTTGAATTTTCGATTTGCACAGATTTTTCAAATTATTAGGGGCAGATAAAAATTAACATCTATTTTTAGCCGAACCTTGCCAGACTTGGTGGGCAAACTGATCGAAAGCGAAGTGAAATACTTTATTGAGGTAGCAAAAGAGTATAACAGTGGCAGGCTCAGCCTCTTCTGAGACTGAGCCTGTTAGTTTAATCTGTGCCCCAGATAGCATGCCAGGCGGTTACTTGCAGGCGTTCGACAAAGTTATTGAGTTCTTCATTGTCGTTTTCGTCAGTATTGATCAGCACTATCAGCGCATTACGGCTTGCTCTGTCCAGTAGCAATAAGGTTGTTACGCCAGGATCTGCGCCGTCATGCGAGGCATAAGAATGATCCAGGCCCCAAAAATAGCCAATACCTTGCCCCAGATACTCCTGGTGCAACGCTTTGAACATGATGTCTTTTACCTCAGCCGTAATAACCGGGTGATGAGCAGCTAACAACACCATGACAAATTTGGCCAGATCATTTGCTGATGCTGTTAAAAAACCGTCCGGCCAGGTATTGGCAGCATAGTCAGGATAAGCAATAAACTCACCGTCAGTTTTGGCATAGCGTGTTGCTGTGTGGGCAATGCTGTTGCCTGTCAGATCCCAGCGGGTTTGCGTAAGTTGTAAGGGGATGGTTAGTTTTTCTGCAAAAAGTTCTGTGTAGGCTTTACCTGCGCTTGCCGACATCAGTAAGGCTGCCGTTGCAGCACCGACGTTAGAGTAGGTAATATTATCGCCGGGTTGTATGTTGTTGTCTTGCTGGTAATTGCCCTGAGTGTAACGATTACCGGATTGTTGCAGGTAGTTTGGCAGAAATACCTCCAGTGCCTGATAGGCTGGTTCCGGGCATTCTGTAGCAGTAAAAAGCTCATTGTATAAACTACTGCCGTCATTACTTTGAAAATAGGCACAGTTAAAGTATGCGCTGTCTATAATACCGCTGGTGTGCGACAGCAAGTGTTTAAACAAAATGGGCTGAGAAAAATGTGTTGGCGGCGTCAGCTCAAAACCAATATTGCCTGAGACAGGTAAATCCGGGCTAATGTGCCCCTCAGCTGTCATTATTGCTGCGAGCGTGCCATTAAATACTTTGCTGACAGATGCCAGAAAAAATGCTGTGTCTGCAGTGGCCAGCTGATTTTCGCTGGCCTTGCCGAAGCCCTGGCTATAAAGTAGTTCGCCATTTTTTAGCGCGGCCAGCGCAATACCGGGTAGCGTTTTTTGTTGTAAGGCTTCTGTTATAAGCGCTTCTACATCGTTAAAGCTAAACGGCATGGCAAAAGATTTATTCACTAACGACAGCGCTGTGTCGTAAGCCTGAACTCTGGATAAGGCTTTATCTTGCTGAGAAAATACGGCGGTTTCAATATCAGCCGGTATGCCGGTCACTTCGTAGCTATTGCCCTGCATATCCAGATAGCGCTCATTAGATAAGGTTAACAGCCAGCCGTTTGGCAGGGTGATTTGTAGCATATCTGACAGGGCCCCATTGCTGGCTTCACCGAGGAGGGTTACCTGCGGTAAGCTTTTCATCATAATGCTGAAGGTTTCTGCTGCCGAAACACTCAGTTTGCTGTTAATCAGCAATACCGGTTTGCTGTACGTCATCGCAGCAGGGGTAAGCTTCAGGCTGACCAAATCGGTGGTAGCCAAACGGTTGTTTGCCTGTTTTTGTAATACAGTTTGTGGCTGAGTTAAAAAGTAGCGTACTAATTCGCTGCCAATATCGTCATAACCACCTTCATTAAAGCGATTGTCTATAATAATAGCGTCTGTGCCGGCAAGATCTGCCATCATGGCCTGAAACGCGGCTGTTGCCAGATTATAATCTCCGGCAACATCACTCTCGCCGGCAGCAAAACCTCCCAGAGCACCCAGCAAAATATAACCAACGTTATTGTCACTTTTGGCCCACCATAAAGGTTGTTCGGTATCAGCTTGTGTTAATGCTTTGCCAGCATAAAGCTGCATCAGTTCCAGCGCTTTATTGCGCATTTCAGATAACAGCTCCTCTGTTGAGAGCTCTGTTGCAACAGCATAATCAGCAATAGCATTGGCGGGGGCAGCACTATAATCAACTTGTTCGCCATTGATTTTAGCCGACAGCGTAGTATGGCTATCATTAAAACCCGTGAGCATCTGCGCAAAAATAGTAAACAGTACGTCATCAGTTAACTGCTCGCTGATCATGGGGGCATACTGCTGATATCGCTGTTGCCAGTCGATTTGGCGTTCGGGCAGGAACGCATAAAGATCGTTGATTGTATGCCAGAACAGCTCAAAATTTTGCATCGGGCTTTGTGTTGGCGCCACAGGATTGCGACATTTATCCGGTAAGCGGTTTATACGTTTAAGCTGTACCTCAAAGGCCTGCGCGCCCGGCATGGTAAAACTAAGACGGTTGCCTTTGTCAGAGAAGTTTGGTGCTGATATGTTCAGATCCGCCAGGGGGCCATGCTCTGCACGCCAGCAGAATTTGTCCAGTGCATAGTAAGTTTCATAAGTGTTGTTGCTAAACACTATAATGTTGCCATAACCTGCTTGCTCATAAATGCCGGCAAGTTTGGCGGGTTTGGGTTTGTCATCGCTGCCGCATGCCGTTAGTAATAATACCGTGCTAAGCAGTGCTAGTGTCATTCTTGTTTTCATAACAGTTTTCTCTGGGCTGGTAATAACTGCTTGTCACTTTATAAGTAAGCGGCAGCCAGAGCTGTATGAGGCTTGTGTGGCTTTTGTACAAATTGTGTCAGCTGCAAGAGTTTAGATACAGGCTGAATCTGGCACCTGCTAAAATTGGATCGCGGTCAACAACTATCTTGCCTTTGTGCCATTTGATTATTTCTGCGCTGATAGCCAGCCCCAGGCCAAAGTGCGGCTGGCTATCCTGGGCTGTGCTGTCCAGTTTTACGAAAGGTAACAATACGTTTTGGGTATCTTCTGCCGCTATGCCTGGGCCGTCATCACTGATGCTAATCAGCAGTTTTGATGCTTTGGCTGACAGAGTGAGCTGCAGCTGGCTGCTGGCAAAACGACAGGCATTGCCAACAATGTTATTGAGTGCCCGTTCCAGCCAGTGCGGGTTAATCTGGCTGTATAACGCGGGCTTTGTCATCAGTAATGATAAACGCAGTTGATGCTGTAGCATTAACGGCTCAATACTGTGAACATATTCTGCCAGCCAGTGCTGCATAGTGTGCCGGCTAAACTCCAGATTATTTGCCGTACGGGACAGGCTGGCAAACTCCAGAAAGGAATTTACCATGGTTTCCATTCTGTCTACATCCTGTTCCATCCGCAGCAATAGTTGTTGTTTTTTTCCGGGCTTGTTGCTTCTTGTACTGCCTCCAGGCCAAACCGTAAACAGGCAATGGGTGTGCGCAAATCATGCGACAGGCTTTTTGCCAGCAAGCGGTTTTCTTGCAATAACTGGCTTATTTGCTCTGCCATCTGGTTAAAACTACGTTCCAGCCGGGGAATATAACTTAATCGGGAAGGTGGTAACCTGATGTCATGTTCACCATGACCAAAACGCACGGCTAACCGCGTGAGCAGATTCAACCGGTTAACCAGTGGCCACAGCCATAACAGCAACAGTAATGCCAGACCAATATAAAGCCCGAGGGTCAGCCACAGGCTGAGAGGGTGATGCTCCTGTTCAGGCGGCAGGGCGAGTTTAAGAAGCCACGCCGGATGGGCAGGTAATTGCTGTACCAGATAGTCCTGTTCACTGGTGGCTAAGGCCAGGCCGCCGGGGGATGTCAGTTGCACTGTCAGTTCCGGTGGCAATGCCATAGCCTGATAAGGAGCCAGTTGCAGGGTTAGCCCAAGTGCCGCGGCCTGTTGCTGATAATGATAGTGTAACTGGTGTTCTGCCAGTGGGTTGCTCTGGCTGACCAGATAGTTCAGTAAGTGAGCAGACAGGTTTTCCTGACGGGATGGCGACTGCTCACTGTCTGTTACTTTGTCAATCAGATAACCGAGCAGAAATAACGATAACAGGCAGGTGAGCAGCAGGCCACTGAACAGGCGTGTCATAATGGCTGCCAGGCATCGGCGACAAACAGGTATCCCTGACCCCAGACGGTTTTAATCCGTTGTGGCTGACTGCTGTTGTCACCCAGTTTACGTCGCAGCACGGATATCAGCATGTCGATACGGCGATCCAGCCCATCATAATCGCGGCCTGTCATTTCCAGAAAAACCTGCTGACGGCTCAGAACGGTGCCGGCATGGCTGGCCAGAAACCATAGCAGCTTAAATTCCGTGGCAGATAGTGGAATTTCGTGATTGCCCAGACAGACCCGGTGTGAAGATAAATCCAGTGACAGCTGCCCGAATTGCAGCTGTGCCGGTTGCTGGTGCTGTAATTTCTGTTGTTGGCGGAGTATGCTATTTAGCCGTGCCAGTAAGGCTCTCGGCCGAACCGGCTTGACCAGATAGTCGTTAGCGCCATTTTCCAGTGCCAGTACTTCGTCCAGCTCTTCGCCCTGTGCTGTCAGCATTAGTACCGGCACATCAGATTGCTGCCGTATCAGTTTGCAAATATCAAGGCCATTCATGCCCGGCAGCATCAAATCCAGCAGAATAATATCTGCGCAGGAGTGCTGCCATTGGGCTGCAGCCTGATCACCCCGGCTAAAATGGATAACACGGAAGCCTCTTGCATGCAGAAAGTCACTGATCCAGGCCGCAAGAGCCAGATCGTCCTCAACCAGTAACACTGTTGCGCTATATTCAATACTTGTTTCAGCGGACACTCAGAACCTCAGGCTGTCGCGGTAAAGCAGGCTGGCGCTTAATATAGCGCAGCCCGCGGGAGAATGATGTATGTAAAGTGTAAGAGTACGCAGGTTCTCAGAACCAGAGTTTCATACCAACATACGGAAACAAACCTAAATCCTCGTCTTTCTTGATACTGTAGCTTTGCTGCTCTGGCTGATTCAGCAAATAATAGCCAGTAACATTTTCGCAGTTATACAGGTTTCTGACCGCAATGGTGTATTCCGCCGGACGCTTAAACAGAGTACTTTGTTTACGCAGTTCCAGATCCAGCCGGTGATAAAATGGCAGCCGTTTGCTGTTTAGTTCGCCATAGACCGGTAGCAGGTAATCAGGATGATAAGGGTTTGGCCTGGCTCCGGTAATCGGTGAATACAAGTTGCCTGAGCGGCCGGTAAATACGCTACCCAGAGTCCAGCCATTGCCAAGTTTATAATTCAGCACACCGTGAATCACTACCGGAGTATCTAAGCGGTAGGGCGTGTTTGCACCTGTCAGAGGATCGGTACGCTCAGATTGTGAATAGCTGATGGCCAGCCAGCCTGACCAGTTATCAAGCATTTCTTTTTCCAGCATTAGTTCCAGTCCGCGGCTGTTGCCGGTTACGTCGCTAACATAATGTAACTGCTGTGGATCTTCTGCCGGATTAAGTGCTCTGGGTAACTGCCACATTTTTTTGTAATACAGATCGAGCAGCAACCGCCAGCCATCAAACTGATAACGAAAACCTGCAGCATAATGATCTGAGTGTGGAGATTGCAGATTACGGTTACCAATTTTCGGCAATGCTTTTTCAATATCGGCCTGTCGCTGATGACGGCCAGCGCTGGCGACCAGCTCCAACTTGTTGGTTGCAAACCAGCTGATGCGGGTGCGCGGGGCAAACAGGGTTTCGCTGGTATAATTCTGATGGTCGTAGCGGCCACCCAGTTGCCATAGCAGATCGGGTGTCAGTTGCCAGTCTGTGCTGATATAGGCTGTCTGATAGCGGATTTTCAGCCGGTCACTGTCCTGTTCGCGTTCGCCACGGTTAGCCTCGCAGTCCTGCTGATGATCAGTGCAGTAATACAAGATCATATCGTAGTTATAATCCGCAGTTAACTGGCCGGTTTCAATGCCGGTTTGCAGTAAAACAGAGTTTGTCAGTGGCTGCTGCCAGCTAAGCTGTAGCTCGGTGTTATCCTGATCCAACTGATAGAACTGGCCATTGCCAAAACCGCCACGCTCTTGCTGATTCAGTTGCAATACCGACATGCTCAAATGTTGCTGTGTCTGGCCAAAATAGTCATAACGCAACTGCTGACTATGCCAGCGGCTGTTAAGGTAGGCTTCTCCGATGTAGTCAGGGTCAATACGGCCTGCTTCTGAGGCTTCTGACAGGTTAATGCCTGCTTTTTCACCGACCCCCAGCGCAGTTAGTGTCAGTTTATGTTGCTCGCCGGGCCGCCATTGGTAGCGTAGCTGGTAATCATTTAGTACGGGTACTTTGGTAATGGTTTCACCATCGTCCAGTTCTTCATCTTTCTTTATAAAATATTGCATGGTGCTATGGCGGTAAGCAGCATAAAAGCCCTGTGTGTCTGTCAGGGCGCCTTCAACCAGCGCCGAAGTGCGTAGCATATTTAGATCAATAATGCCCCCTATAGGCTGATCTTTCGGATCGCGCAGCGTAACATCAAATACGGCGCCGGTGGCATGGCCGAACGGAGCCGGAAATGCTGCCGGATAGAGGGTAAAATCACGTAGCAGATCGCCATTAAGGGCACTGCCGTATAATTGATTAAGCAAGGGGCCGGTACGCTGCCCATCCAGCATAAAGTGATTGTCTCTTGGTGATGAACCTCTTACTGCCGGGGCGCTGTCTGTGGTGTCATAAACAACACCTGGCAAGGTATAAAGTGCCTGAATGGGATCTCCCATTAACCCGCCAATATTCAGCAGCTTTTGGGTATCTTCGCTTACCTCTGTTTGTGGCATATTACGACGTCCGCTAACGGTCAGCCGTTCAACCTGTTGCAGATGTTGCGGTGAAGTGTCAGTTGACTGGGCGCTGGCTGTAGCACAAAGCATTGTCAGATTACTGAGCAGCAGTGGCATCAATAACAGTTTTAATCGAGGTTTAGCACGCATCATACTTATATGTCATCCGTTAAAATATAGGTGCTGCTATTGTCTGACTGGAAAGCATAAAGTGCTGTAGCGGGGTTGTCGGTAAAATGTCAGGAAGTGTCAGAAGCGCCGCCATAATCGTTTTTTATGTGCGCTTTGTACCCAGCTGACTTCAATTCTGGTTGTTGCCAGTACATGGTGCTTTTGTTCTGAAGGTGTCATTTGCCATAAAATTAACTGACGGCTTTGCACATCGGTGAAATGCCATTGCCACTGAGCCGAGGTTAGATTGTGCCAGCATTGTAGCTGTTGTTCTTCCAGATACAGGCAGACTGCTGCGGGCTGTGGGATCTTCCAGCTTGCCTGAATTTGGGCATGGCATTCCCGTCCTTGCTGCAAGGTCACGCAATTGTTGGGGGCGGCGCTAAGTACTACTTCAGCCTTAGCCGGTTGCCAAAAGAAGCTGCCAGCTAATAGTAATAGGCAGCATCTAAAAAACATAACGTATAAGCGCAAAAGAAACGATTTCCGGGTTGTTCCGTGTCAAAGGGCTGCCAGTAAAAGCGTGCGTATACCAGTTAATACCTGCGCCCAACTCGGTCACCCAATGCTTGTTCAACGGGTACACACCAACCAGTCCACTATGCCAGCGCCAGCCGCCGCCACTTTGATACAGTGGGCGCTGGGAACGAACTTCTGCCGCTGTTACGCCATAGTAGTAATTTATCAGCTTGGCGCTGTACCAGCTGAGTTCGTTGTTAAAATACAGGTCCCAATTATGCTGTTCAAACCGAAAACCATAAAATAGCCGGAGCATTTCGCCATGATGGGTGCTGATGTCCTTATTTAACTGCAATGAAAGCAACTGGTTATCTGTTGTATAAAGCTGATATCGCAAGCCGGGCATCAGATCACTTTCGCGGTTATGCAAACCTTCAAGTTTACTGTTACTAATACCATCGCCACGAGCAACCGAGGGGCCGAATCCATCATGGTAACTGGCTATAATCACTGCCAGATTCTGTCGTTCGCTATTGCTCAGGCGGTAACCCAGCGTGAAGTCATCAAGCAGTCGGCCACTGCGTACGCCAAAAAGCTGGCCACTGCGTAAGCTTGGTGTTTCAGCAAACCAGTTTTTATACTCAAAATCGAACAATAGCTGCAGCTGCGGTATGCCGTTGCGCGGGCTGTCCATTGTTGGTAGCAGGTTGCGGTTATGGCTGACTCCCAGCCCGACACCGAACTGCCAGTTAAAACCAGACTCTTCTTCTGCCAGGCTAATGCTGCTTATTGTCAGCAAAAAACCAGAAAGTAACACTGACAGCAGTTTCTTCATCTAAGGGGCTCTGATGCAAAGAATATAAAAAACACAACCTTAACCTTTCTGTCGGCTAATTACTGTATAAGAAATGTCAGCACTTAGGTGTGGCTTACCTTATCGACTATGGCACTGATGCTGCCTTCTGCCAGTCGGGTGGTAATTGTATCTCCGGCTTTTAGCTGAGCGGCAGAGGTTAGCACCTGCTGTTTATCATCAAAGGTAATGCTGTAACCGCGCGCTAAGGTGGCCAGCGGGCTTACGGTGTTTAGCTGGCTGCTTAGCTGCGCCAGTTGTTGTTTGTTTTGCTTTAACTGCAATTGCTGGGCATTAACGAGACGGCGCTCCAACTGATTAATGTGCTGGGTATGCGCTAATAAGGCTTTAGCCGGTGATAACTGGCGCAGGCTTTTATCTAAATAAAGCTGTTGTTGCTGCGAGCCTTGCAGCGTGCGTTTGGCGCTGGCTGCAAGGCGCAGTTGCAGCTCATCCAGCCGTTGCTGCTGTTGTTGCAAACGGCGTTTCGGGTGCAGGGCTAACAAGCGCTGGCTTAAATTCAGCAGCTTAGGCGCGGCGTGCTGCAAGCGGCTGCGCTGTGCCTGTAACAGACGGTTTTTTAGCTGCAGTATGCGATCCAGTAAGTGCGACTGATCCGGTGAAACTAATTCTGCAGCGGCAGAAGGGGTTGGTGCGCGTACGTCGGCAACAAAGTCGGTTAAGGCAAAATCAATTTCATGGCCTACGGCGCTGACAATCGGAATAGGGCAGGCGGCTACTGCACGACATAAAGCTTCATCGTTAAAGCACCATAAATCTTCCAGCGAGCCACCACCACGGCCAATAATTAATACATCGACTTCGTTACGGCGTATTGCACTGCTAAGCATATTGCGAAGCTGTGCCGCAGCGGTTTCGCCCTGCACCTGCGAAGGGTAAATAACAACTTCAATACCCGGCGCACGGCGATTTAGCACCGTAACAATATCACGCACGGCAGCACCGGTGGGTGAGGTAATAACACCTACGCGTTGTACTTGCGCTGGCAGTGGTTTCTTACGGGTAGGATCGAATAAACCTTCGGCCTGTAATTTAGCTTTTAACTGTTCGAACTGTTGTTTTAGCAAACCTGCGCCGGCGCTTTCAATAAACTCGGCCAGTAGCTGATATTCACCGCGTGGCTCGTACACGCTGATGCGGGCGCGGATCAGTACCTGCTGACCGTTTTGTGGCCTAAAGCTGCTGTTGCGGTTGGCCATTTTAAACATGGCGCATTTTACCTGGGCGGCACTGTCTTTTAACGAAAAATACCAGTGGCCGCTGGCGGCAGCGACAAAGTTAGACACTTCACCCTGCAGCCACAGCGTTTGAAACTGTAACTCCAGTGTCAGGCGTACTTCACTGTTTAAACGGGAAACACTATAAATATCGGGGTTTTGCATCTAAAGCTCACAACAGCAGCCAGTATCAGGCAGAGCATAAGAGTAACATAAAACAAAAAAGCGTTTGTTATACGTGCGCAAAACCGTTAAAATTGCGCCGCAACATTCCCTATCTTTTCAGCCACAGCGAGATTGTTGCAATGCTCAGGATCAAACAAGAAGCCCTTACCTTTGACGACGTGTTACTGGTACCGGCGCACTCTACTGTTCTACCTCATACAGCCGATTTACGCACCCGACTGACTAAAAGCATCACGCTGAATATTCCTATGGTTTCTGCTTCTATGGACACGGTAACCGAAGCCCGCTTAGCCATAGCGCTGGCGCAGGAAGGTGGCTTAGGCTTTATTCATAAAAATATGACCATAGAAGAACAGGCCGCTAACGTTCGTAAAGTTAAAAAATTCGAAAGCGGTGTGGTGTCAGACCCGGTAACAGTAACGCCGGATATGAGTATCCGTGAAGTGCAGGCGTTAGCGCAGCAGTGTGGCTTCTCCGGTTTTCCGGTGGTGGATGCCAGCAATAACCTGGTGGGTATGCTAACCAGCCGCGATATGAGTTTTGAAGCTAACAACAATGAAAAAGTCTCCAGCCTGATGACGCCACGCGAGCGTTTAGTAACAGTGCTGGAAAGTGCGCCACGTGAAGAAGCCTTTAAGAAGATGCACCAGCACCGCATTGAAAAAGTGCTGGTAGTAGATAGTGACTTTAAACTAAAAGGTTTAATTACCGTACGTGATTACTACAAAGCTGCCAGTAAGCCTAACGCCTGTAAAGACGAGTTAGGCCGCTTGCGCGTAGGCGCGGCAGTGGGCGTGGGCCCGGGCACCGACGAGCGCATTGCTGCGCTGGTTGAAGCCGGTGTCGATATTCTGCTGATAGATACCTCGCACGGCCACTCGCAGGGCGTAATTGACCGCGTAAAACAAACCCGTGCCCAGTACCCGGATTTACAAATTGTCGCCGGTAACGTGGCCACGGCAGAAGGAGCCAAAGCGCTGGCAGAAGCCGGTGCCAATGCAGTAAAAGTGGGTATAGGCCCGGGCTCTATCTGTACTACCCGTATTGTTACCGGTTGTGGTGTGCCGCAAATTACTGCTATTTCTGAAGCGGTGATGGGTGTGGCGGGTACTGATGTCACTATTATTGCCGACGGCGGTATCCGTTTCTCCGGTGACATCGCCAAAGCCTTAGTGGCCGGTGCCAACCTGGTGATGGTGGGCTCTATGTTTGCCGGTACCGAAGAAGCGCCGGGCGAAGTAGAACTGTACCAGGGCCGCTACTATAAATCTTACCGTGGTATGGGCTCGCTTGGCGCCATGGCGCAGCGTAACGGCTCGTCAGACCGTTATTTCCAGGGCAGCAACAACGCCGAGAAACTGGTGCCGGAAGGCATTGAAGGCCGTGTGGCTTATAAAGGCCCGATGGAAAACATTATTCACCAGCAAATGGGCGGCCTGCGCAGTGCCATGGGCTTAACCGGTTGCCCAACCATCGACGAGCTGCGCACCAAGCCGGAGTTTGTCCGGGTAACTTCAGCCGGTATGGGCGAGTCGCATGTGCACGATGTGCAAATTACCAAAGAAGCGCCCAACTACCGCTTAGGCTAAACTGTTTACTGTTAATGCGGCCGGGGGATACCGGCCGCTGTACTTTTTAAAGGTTGCTATGAACAAAAACATTCATCACCACCGCATCTTAATTCTCGATTTTGGTTCGCAATATACCCAGCTTATCGCCCGCCGCGTACGCGAAATTGGCGTGTACTGTGAGCTGTGGGCCTGGGATGTGACCGAAGCACAAATCCGTGACTTTAACCCGACCGGCATTATTTTATCCGGTGGCCCGGAAAGCGTGCACGAGCAAAACTCACCACGCGCGCCACAATATGTGTTTGAAGCCGGTGTACCGGTGCTGGGCATTTGCTACGGTATGCAAACTATGGCTGAGCAGCTGGGTGGCAAGGTACAGGGTTCAGATTTGCGCGAGTTTGGTTATGCGCAGGTAGAAGTGGTAGCTGAAAACGACCTGTTTGCAAAAATTGAAGATCACGTCGGCAGTAACGGCAACGCGCTGTTAGATGTATGGATGAGCCACGGTGATAAAGTAGTACAAATTCCGGAAGGCTTTATTACCTGTGCCAGCACCAGTACCTGCCCGCATGCCGGTATGGTAGACGAAGCGCGCCAGTTCTACGGTGTGCAGTTCCACCCGGAAGTTACCCACACCCGTCAGGGCCTGCGCATGCTGGAGCATTTTGTGGTGGATATCTGCGGTTGTGACAAACTGTGGACTCCGGCGTCGATTATTGAAGATGCTATTATCCGCTTAAAGCAACAAATTGGTGATGATCAGGTTATTTTAGGCTTGTCCGGCGGTGTCGACAGCTCGGTCGTGGCCATGTTGCTGCACCGTGCTATTGGCAAAAACCTGACCTGTGTCTTTGTGGATAACGGCCTGCTGCGCTTAAACGAAGGCAAGCAGGTCATGGATATGTTTGGCGACCATTTCGGCCTGAACATTATCAAGGTAGACGCTGAACAGCGCTTTTTAGATGCTTTAGCCGGTGAAAATGAGCCGGAAGCCAAACGTAAAATTATCGGCCGCGTCTTTGTTGAAGTGTTCGACGAGCAGGCGCAAAAGCTGGAAAACGCCAAGTGGTTAGCCCAGGGCACTATTTACCCGGACGTGATCGAGTCAGCCGGCTCGGCCACCGGTAAAGCGCACGTAATTAAATCGCACCATAACGTGGGTGGCTTACCGGCACATATGAAGATGGGCCTGGTAGAGCCACTGCGCGAGCTGTTTAAAGACGAAGTGCGCAAAGTGGGTTTAGAGCTGGGCCTGCCCTACGATATGCTGTACCGTCACCCGTTCCCGGGCCCGGGTTTAGGTGTGCGCGTACTGGGCGAGATCAAAAAAGAGTATTGCGATATTCTGCGCCGCGCCGATGCGATCTTTATCGAAGAGCTGCACAAGGCTGAGCTGTACCATAAAGTAAGCCAGGCCTTTGCCGTGTTCCTGCCGGTAAAATCGGTAGGCGTAATGGGCGATGCGCGTAAGTACGATTGGGTAGTATCACTGCGTGCAGTAGAAACTATCGACTTTATGACAGCGCACTGGGCACACCTGCCGTATGATTTGCTGGGTAAAGTATCTAACCGCATTATCAATGAGATAAACGGTATATCCCGTGTGGTGTACGATATCAGCGGCAAGCCGCCAGCGACGATTGAGTGGGAATAATTTCCTGAAATGAAACAAAAGGCCAGCGCAATGCTGGCCTTTTTGCTATAACAGCTGAGGTTATTTTGCTTTTGGCAGAGAGAGCATCATGTCTGAATTAAGCGGCCGGATTGGCCAGATTGCACTGACGGTCAGCGATGTGGAAACCGCGCTTGGCTTTTATCGCGATATCTTAGGTTTGCCGTTTTTATTTCAACCCTCACCACAGCTGGCGTTTTTACAGGCAGGCAGCACCAGGCTGATGCTCAGTACACCACAGGGCGCTGGTGCAGTGGGCGCTAACTCGGTTTTGTATTTCAGTGTTACCGATATCAGTGCAACCTACGAGGCGATAGTCGTCAAAGGTGCTAAGCCAGAGCGCGAGCCGCAATTGGCGGCGAAAATGCCGGACCATGAGCTGTGGCTGGCGTTTGTGCGTGACCCGGATGCAAATCTGGTGGGCCTGATGGAAGAAAAACGCTAACAGCGGAGAGCGGATAATGCGTAATGTAAAACAACTTCACTTCAGTATTATGATTAATGCACCGGTGCAAACGGTGTGGCAGCGGATGTTGTCTGACGTTGGTTACCGTAACTGGACCTCGGCATTTTGCGAAGGCTCGTATTTTAAAGGCAGCTGGCAGCAAGGTGAGACGATACGGTTTTTATCGCCGTCCGGTGATGGCATGGTGGCAACGATTGCTGAACATAAACCACTGGAGTTTATCTCGATTAAGCACCTGGGGTTTATCGTTAATGGCCAAGATGATTTTGAGAGCGAACAGGTAACCAGCTGGGCGCCGGCGTTTGAAAATTACCGCTTTGCCAGCGTAGCCGGTGGCACTGAAGTCAGTATTGAGCAGGATATCGCGCCAGAGTATGAGCAATATATGCAGGATACCTGGCCCAAGGCGCTGCAAAAACTCAAGGCGCTATGTGAGCAGAGCTAAATGTAAAATAGTGCTTTAGCGTTACAAACAGCCCTGCGCTTTTTGATATCAGCAATAACAAACAGATTTACACAAATAATTAATAAACCACTATTCAGCTGGGTACTAAACACTTAGTATTGGCCTGTTATTGCAGTATATTGCCACCTGATAGTGCATAAAACTGATAATTGTTAATAGACTGATATGAGATTTGAGCTTTGCTATCGATATTACTTGTAGATGATGACCACGAATTCACCGCGGTTGCCTCCCATATTATAGATTTTTTAGGGCATACCGTGTCTGTCGCCGGCAGTTTAGCCGAAGCCAATGAGTGGCTTGAGCACAATAGCTTTGACCATATTCTGCTCGACTTTATGCTGCCAGACGGCAGTGGCATCCATCTGATGGATAGAGTCCAGCACCTGTTTCCTGTTCCCAAAGTCACTTTTATTACCGGACACCCGTCGGTAAAATCCATTATTGCTGATCTGTGTGGGCCCAAAGTAGATTATTTGCTAAAGCCAATACAGCGTGAGTGCTTAGAACGGGTACTTAATCCGGACAAACAAAAAGCAAAAAAATCTTCTGCTACTCAGTCTGAGCTGCATTTTGGCTGCCTGATTGGCGAGTCCGCACCGATGCAAGCGCTGTACACCATGATTGAGCGTGTTGCAGCGTCGAATGCTAACGTGATGTTGTTGGGGGAAAGTGGTGTAGGTAAGGAACTGGTTGCCTCAGCCATTCATTATGCCAGTGCTACAACCGGCGCTTTAGTTGCCACAAATTGTGGTGGTTTATCAAAAGAGCTGATCAGCAGCGAGCTGTTTGGCCATGAAAAAGGCGCTTTTACCGGCGCCGTTGCGCAAAAAACCGGTGTTTTTGAGCGCGCTCAGGGTGGCACATTATTTTTAGATGAAGTAACAGAAATGCCGCTTGATATGCAACCGCATTTATTGCGGGTATTAGAGACAAAAAAAATCGTGCGGGTAGGCGGTAGTAAAGAAATTGCTGTAGATTGCCGGGTAGTATCGGCTACTAACCGAAGCCTGGAAAATATTGCCGGAAAAAATATTCTGCGGGAGGATATTTATTTTCGCCTCGCCGTATTCCCGATAGAAATTCCGCCGCTCAGAGAGCGTGCCACCGACATCCCACTGTTAGCAAAAGCATTTTTAGCCAGTTTAAATGATGAAAATGGCACCAACTATCAATTTAGCAACGCTCAGCTGCAGCGCCTGGCCAGTTTTGATTGGCCGGGTAATGTCAGAGAGCTGCGCCATACTGTACACCGCGCTTATATTATGAGTGATCCTGCTAAGAATGAGATTGAGCTGCCTGCGTCTTTTGCGTCTCCGTTTTCTGTTGCACAGAAAGAAACAACCGGCCTGACAGCAGGCAAAACCATTGATGAAGTCGAGAAAGAGTTAATTTACCTGACATTAAAAAAAGTTGGTGGCAACAAAGCGATGGCTGCTGATATGTTGGGGGTAAGTGTAAAAACGCTGTACAACCGCTTAAGTGCTTATGGCGGCTTAGGGGAATTTAGCTAGGTATTAACAGGGAGAGAATATTATGTCTGATGTAAAAGTGGCTGAGTTAGCTAAGCAAGTACATGATATTCGCAAGCCACTGAACCGGATCTCAATGCAGGCCGAGTTAATTAAGCTGGTACTGGAAAACAATTTACCACCGCAAAAAGCGATTGAAGCTGTGGATAAAATACTGCAGTCCTGTCAGGACTGCAGTCAGTTGCTGGAAAATTTGTCAGAGCCACCAGCGTGAAGCCATTAAAAAGGAAGTATAGATGCCAGGCAGTCTGCTAAACAGCGCCCGTACCAGTTGGTTTATACTGGGATTGGTGATGATGTGCCTGATTGGCTTCAATGCCTATCTGGCAATCAGTTCGATTAAAGAGTTAACTCATACGCAAACCAGCCTGACCAACACCGGCGATAATATTGTCAAACTTGATGATTTGCATTTGTCGGTATTGTCGGCTGAGTCTGGTCAGCGGGGTTATTTGCTGACAGACAATATCATCTATCTGGAACCCTATCAGGCGGCATTAAGCCGGGTACGAGAGCAAATTACTGAAGTTCAGGCCATTAAATCTGAGATTCCGGAGCAACAGTTACGTATCAATGAGATTATCCGGTTAGCTGATGCCAAAATAGCAGAGCTGACTGAGATAGTTGGCTTGGCGCAGCAAAATAAAGATGAGCTGGCGCTCAGATTGCTAAAAACTGACCGTGGCAAGAATATATATCTGGAGTTTCGGACGTTATTTGACATCACCCGCCAGGTAGAGAAATCTTACCGCGAAAGCCTATTGCTGCGCCTTACTAAAGGGCGGGACGATGCCAGGCTTAACTTTATTTTATCTGGCGTACTGAGCAGTGTGCTGGTGATATTGATGCTGATACTGTCATTTATTAATGTAAAGAAAGAGCGGAAATATCTGGCTGCACTGGAAAGTAAGAACGAAGAACTGGCACTGAAAGTGGAAGAGCGCACGCAGGAATTACGCTTGTATTCTGAGGAATTAAGCCGTAGCAACCGTGAGCTGGAAGATTTTGCTTTTGTGGCATCCCACGACTTACAGGAACCTTTGCGAAAAATTCAGGCCTTTGGCGATCGTCTGGAAGCGTCATTTAGTCAGGATCTGGGTGAGCAGGGCCTGGACTATATGAAACGAATGCGTAACGCAGCACAAAGGATGTCGCTGTTAATTAACGATTTGCTGGATTTCTCCCGCATAAATACCCGGGGCCGTGATTTTGCAGCCACCAATTTAAATGACATTGTTAATGGCGCACTGGACGATCTTGAAATTGCAGTTGCGGAAAGTAACGCTCAAATCGACATCGGGAATTTACCGGTAATACAGGCTGATAGCAGCCAGCTTAGCCAGCTGTTCCTTAATTTGCTGTCAAATTCGCTGAAGTTTCGCATACCGGACAGAACGCCGGTTATTACTATTACTGCAGCAGTGCACCAGCCTAATATTATGCAGCAGGCAATTTGCCCGGACTGGTATGTAATAACACTTACAGATAACGGCATTGGCTTTGCTATAGAGTACGCTGAAAAAATTTTCACACCGTTTCAACGCCTGCACGGCCGCTCGGAATATAAAGGCACCGGCATAGGTCTGGCGGTATGCCGGCGCATTGTAGAAAGGCACAGAGGGTTAATTTACGCATCGGGTGAGCCAGGAGTTGGCGCCACTTTCACATTAATTTTGCCTGCCGATGGTACACCGTTTGGCAGCAGGGGAGAGACTGAATAATGCCGCTTACCAAAACACGGCCAATTACTATTTTAATGGCTGATGATGACGAAGATGACAGATTACTGACACAAGATGCGCTACGGGAAAGCCGGGTGCTTAATTCGCTGTATTGTGTCGAAGATGGCGTAGAGCTGCTGGAATATTTGCGCAAAGAAGGCAAATACGCCAATGGCGTGCCTTGTCCGCGCCCCAGCCTGATATTGCTGGACTTAAATATGCCTCGTATGGATGGCCGTGAAGCACTGCACAATATTAAAAATGACGATAATTTGCGTGGTATTCCTATTGTTATTCTTACCACGTCAAAACAAGAAGAAGACATGGTGCGTGGTTATAACCTCGGCGCGGCGTCGTATATCACCAAACCGGTAAACTTTGAAGGTTTGGTAGAGCTAATGCGCACCCTGGGTAAGTATTGGGTAGAGTTTGTTGAGCTACCAGTACAAGACAATGACTAACCAGCCTAAGCCGGTTACACAGGCAAAAATTCTTCTGGTGGAAGACGATGAAGATGATTACATCATTACACGCAGCCACCTGGAGGATTTAACCTCGCTTGACAGCCAACTGACATGGGTAACAAATTCAGTTGAAGGGTTGCAAAAGCTAACAGAAGGCAATTTTGATATTTGTCTGCTGGATTATCAGCTAGGCGCCGAAACCGGTTTATCTTTGTTAAAACAGGCAGTAGATAACGGAATATCTACACCCATTATTATGCTTACCGGCCAACCGGATAAGCAGCTTGACTTACAGGCACTGGAATACGGTGCTGCCGACTTTTTAGTAAAAAGCGAACTGAGTGAAGCAAGGTTTGCCAGAGCAATACGCTATGCCTTAAGCCGCCGCGAGTTTGAACTGGAACGTTTAAACCGGCTTCGCCTTGAGGCAGATAACCGATCAAAAGACCGGTTTTTAGCCCATCTCAGCCACGAGCTCAGAACGCCGTTGTCGTCTATTTTGGGCTACACCGAGTTACTGCTTGAGTCAAACCATACAGAAAACGCGCGGCCAGAGCTGAATATCATTCTCAACAATGGCAAACATTTACTGAGCTTGTTAAACGACATTCTTGATCTGTCCAGAATTACAGCAAACAAACTGGAATTACGACCCGAGCCTACCAGCTTACGCCATCTGATGCTGGATATTTATACCCTGCTCAGAGTTACCGCTATTGATAACGGGCTGGAACTCACTGTTAGTTCGGTAACGCCGTTACCCGTGCTTATTACTGTTGACGGCACGCGCTTACGCCAGGTGTTAATAAATCTGATATACAACGCTATTAAATTTACCGACACCGGCAGTATCAGCGTTGAGCTGTGGGTACAGCAGGATGCAGCGAAAGAGATGTTGTATTTCCGTATAACCGACACCGGCGTAGGTATTCCGCAGCGGCAACTTAAAGAAATTTTTGCGCCCTTTACCCAAATAGAAGATTACCTTACCCGGAAAAAAGGCGGCGCAGGCCTGGGGCTGGCCATTTCAGCTGAACTGATTCAGCGTATGGGAGGCTATATTGATGTAGCCTCTGAAGAAGGCAAGGGCAGTGTATTTACCTTTTCTGTTGACCCTGGCGATATTGCACAGGCACAGCGCAAGCAATTAAGTCTGGAACCTTCACTTGGCAATGTTAGCGGTGCACATAATACGCTGACGTTAACCGGTGAGGTGCTTATTGTCGATGATTTGGCTGACTTACGTAAGCTTTCTGCACACTGGATTCAGGCCACAGGCGCGTTAGTAGACTTTGCAGAAAACGGCGCCGAGGCTATTGCAAAGGTGAAACACAAAGTAGCATCTGGCAAGTATTACGATCTGATCCTGATGGATTTACACATGCCAGGCATAGGTGGCAGAGAAGCGACAGTTGCTATCCGTGAAACGGGCTATGGCTATCCGGTGGTTGCACTTACTGCCGCAATGGCGAAGGGGATCCGCCAGCAGCTAACGGCGTTGGGTTTTAATGATGTGTTGTCCAAACCGATCACTAAGAGCCAGCTGTACCGTGTATTACGCTGCTATTTAGCAGGCCATACCGCCTTAACAGACAACAGCACAACAGATATTGCACCGCTGCATTTTCTGGTGGTAGAGGATGATACCGAAGCTGCAGAATTAATGCAGATACTGCTGCAAAGTCTGGGAGTGAAAAGCACCCTGGCACACAGCGCAGAAGAGTGTATGCGGGAACTGGCCTTACTGCACCGGTTTGACAGAATTTTGCTTGATCTGGGCTTACCGGACAGCGACGGCGTGCAGCTTATCGAACGGATTGAGCACAACTATCCTGACAATATTGTTATTGTGGTGAGCGGGCATGAGCACGATGTTGCGGCGTCTGGCAGTGCTATCGTCCAGCAGAGTCTGTTAAAACCTATCACTAAACAGGCACTGCATAGCGTAGTGTTAACATGCCGCTAGGGTATTTTCAGCTATCGATATCCGGTATTAGTATACAAATCAAGCAACTGTAGCCTGGTTTGATGCTGACGCTTTCGTTTAACCATTGTAAATTCTGCATTCCACGATGTTAGTATTACAATTTTATAACGGTTTAAAACCGGTTGAATAGGTGGAATGTTTTTTAAGATTATGATTTTAAATGGATTATTTTTATTTTCCAAAGTGGTATAAAGCTTGTAACCGTTAAAGCGAACTAAGGCCAAAGTGCCTGTTGTCACTAGCTGATTTAACGGAGTTTACTATGAAAAAGTCAATTTTAGCCGCATTTACAGCATCTTCTTTTATCGCCACCTCTGCTTATGCCGCTACACCACAAGATAATGTTGATCACAGGGGAATTTACGTTGGCGCCGCTTATGGTTTGCTGAAGGTAGACGGTGATGATCAGGATTTTGATGATGAAGATAATGCCAGCCGCTATTTTCTGGGCGCCCAGTTTAATCAGGTACTGTCTTTAGAAGGTGGTTATATCGATTTCGGTAACTATGGCAATAGCGTGTTTAACACAGATTTAGATGGTTACACTCTGGCGTTAAAAGCCGGTTTACCGCTGACAGAGCGCTTTACTGTTTATGCTCAGGGCGGCAATATTTGGTGGAAAGCAGACATTAATGCCACCGATGACAGTGCCGATGTAGATGGCTCAGATATATTTTATGGCGTAGGCGTATCTTTTGCTCTGACACAAAGCCTGGCACTGCGGCTGGATTACACGCGCTTTGACGTTAAGTTTGATCGTGACGAAATCGGGATATTAGCCGATATTGATAACTTTGACACTAAAGTAGACTATGCCAGCATCGGTATTCAGTACACCTTTTAAGCTTACCGCACTATTTAAAATCAGCTCACAGCCGGGTATCGCAGCCCGGCTGTCTGCAGGTTGGCTTTAGCCTTATCAGCAGAGCTGAACTTTGCTTCCGGCCTTCGGTCTGACAGGATGTTTGTACTTATTTAGCAACATAGCGGATTTAGTAACATGGTGGAGTAAGGAAATGGGGCAGAGAAAGGGAATGGCTAAGTTATTACAGTTGTGGCGTGATAATCGCGGCATAGTGGTGTTTTTAAGTTTAATGTTTGTGTTCAGAAGTGCGGTGGCCGATTGGAATGATGTGCCATCCGGTTCGATGCAACCCACAATAGAAATCGGTGATCGTATCCTGGTTAATAAAATGGCCTATGATGTACGCCTGCCTTTTACTACCGTATCGCTGATAAAACGTGCTGATCCACAACGCGGCGATATAGTTATTTTTGCCTCTGAAGCTGCCGGTAACCGACTGGTAAAACGTGTTGTGGGTGTGCCGGGCGATGTGGTGGCAATGCAACACAATGTGCTGAGTATTAACGGTGAGCAACTGGCATACAACCAACTGGCTGATGCAATAAAGGTTGGTTCAGCTACTGACGGCAGTAGTCAGCTGTTAAGTGAACAACTGGGCACTATTACCCATGCAGTAAAGCTGGCACCTTTTGCCACTGGCCGCGACAGTTTTGCACCGGTGCGGGTGCCACAAGGCCACTATCTGGTGTTGGGCGATAACCGTGATAACAGCGCCGACTCACGTGTAATAGGCTTTGTACCTCGTGATGAAATAGTTGGCCGGGCCAGCAGTGTATTGTTTTCGCTGGACTACGATAATTATTACCTGCCCCGCAGCGAGCGTTTTCTGGCAGCGTTATAAGGCGCCAGCGCGGAATATCGGCACTTTGGTTTTCATTTTGTAAAATAGTTGCTTTACTTGATGGTGATTAAAGCTGCCAGCCTGTAAGGAATTCTTGATGAAAATGTCCGTATTATTGTTAAGCGCTTTACTTAGCGTTACGATTTCAACTGCTACTGAAGCCTGTACCCGCGCGGTATATAAAGGCCAGGATAGCCTTATCCTAACTGCCCGCTCAATGGACTGGCGGGATGAGATCCCGGTTAACCTGTGGTTGTTTCCCCGTGGCATGCAGCGTCAGGGCGAGGTCGGGGCTAACTCGGTACGCTGGACATCGAAATATGGCAGTGTAATAGCCAGTGCCTTTGATATTGCCAGTGCTGACGGTATGAATGAAAAAGGCTTGGTTGCCAATTTACTCTGGCTGGTAGAGTCACGTTACCCGCAATATGATGGCAGCCAGCCAGGGTTAACAGTAGCAGCCTGGGTGCAGTATATGCTGGATAACTTTGCCAGTGTAGCCGAGGCGGTTACCGCCATGCAGGCCGAACCTTTTGTAATGGTATCCTCTACTATTCCCGGCACTGACCGTTTTACTACTGTGCATTTGTCGTTGTCTGATGCCAGCGGAGACAATGCTGTATTTGAATATATTGACGGCAAGCTGGTTATTCATCATGACCCATCCTATACCGTGATGACAAATTCTCCGGTGTTCGAGAAACAACTGGCGATAAACGAATACTGGCAAGAGCTGGGCGGCACTACCATGTTGCCTGGTACCAACCGTGCTGCAGACCGGTTTGTCAGGGCGTCGTTTTACTTAAATGCAATACCGCAAACTAATGATCCTACACTGGCTGCTGCCAGCGTGTTTAGCCTGATCCGCAATACGTCTGTGCCCTATGGCATTTCGTCGCCTACTGAGCCGAATATTTCCTCCACCCGCTGGCGCTCAGTGGCCGATCATAAATCGTTGCGTTATTACTTTGAAACGGTATTCACACCCAATACGTTCTGGGTTGAATTAACACAAGCTGATTTTCGTGCCGGACAACCGGTACGTAAACTGGCATTGGATAAAAACCAAACCTATGCCGGCAATACCATTAAGCAGTTTAAAAAAGCCGCGGCATTTCAGTTTGCCGGTTTATAGCGTTTAACATAGCCCCCCGGTTATGTTGTTGCCTGCCCATAAATTCTCAGCATGGCGGCTAATTTACACTAGCCGCCATGTTTTTGTGCACTCAGGCGCACCCATTCTTCCTGCACGGCTATTGGGTCAAAGCTGAACTCATCGCTGTAAGCGTCTATTACACTTTGTGCCTGGCTTTCTAAAATGCCTGACAGCGCCAGTTTACCACCGGGTTTAACATAGCTGCTGATCACGGCTTTTAATTCGGCCAGCGGCCCGGCGAGAATATTGGCTACGACGACATCGGCCTGAAAATCACTTGGCTGGTCTTTGGGTAAATACAGTTCTATCTGGCCTTCGACATTATTGCGTTTGGCGTTGGCCGTACTGGCTTCTATTGCCTGCGGGTCAATGTCGACACCGATTACCCGTTTGGCACCAAGCTTTAATGCGGCAATGCCCAGAATGCCGGAGCCACAGCCAAAATCGACCACGGTCTGCTGCGGTTGAATAGTAGCATCCAGCCACTGCATACATAACGCAGTAGTGGGGTGGGTGCCGGTACCAAAAGCCAGGCCAGGGTCTAACATGACGTTTACTGCTGTCGGATCCGGGATATCACGCCAGCTGGGGCATACCCATAAGCGGCTGCCGAATTTAATCGGATGGAAGTTATCCATCCATTCGCGCTCCCAGTCTTTATCTTCTAACTGTTCCAGCTTGTAATCGACACCGTCTTTAAAAAAGGACACCTGCTGCAGCTGTGTTACCACCTTATCCATCGGATGCTCAGCATCAAACAGGCCCACTACTACGGTATTGGTCCAGTAAATCACTTCGCCGGGCATTGGCTCGTAAATCGGGGTGTCTTGTGCATCAACAAAACTAACGGCCTGAGCGCCCCAGCCCATCAGCATATCGCTGACTTGTTCGGCTTTTTCTTCGTTGGTGTTAACGCGCAGTTGGATCCAGGGCATAGTCAGTCTCGCTTATAAAAATTTGCCGCATTATAGCAAAAAGGCCGCAAAAGCGGCCTTTAATCTGTGTAAGCTCAGGCTTACTTAATACCCAGCTTTTTCTCTAAATAGTGGATATTAGTACCACCTTTACAGAAACCTGCATCACGCATAATGTCTTTATGCAACGGGATATTGGTTTTAATGCCGTCTACCAGCAGTTCGTCCAGCGCATTACGCATCCGGGCAATAGCGATATCGCGGGTTTCACCGTAGGTGATCAGCTTGCCTACCATAGAGTCATAGTTGGGCGGTACAGTGTAATCGGCGTAAATATGTGAATCCCAGCGGATACCGTTACCACCGGCCGGATGGAAACGGGTAATTTTACCCGGCGACGGGATAAAGGTAACCGGATCTTCAGCATTGATACGACACTCGACGGCATGACCGCGAATAATGATATCTTCCTGTTTAATCGTCATTGGCATGCCAGAGGCAATACGCAGCTGCTCTTTAATCAGGTCAACACCAGTGATCATCTCGGTAACAGGGTGCTCTACCTGAATACGGGTGTTCATTTCAATAAAGAAGAACTCGCCGTTTTCAAACAGGAACTCAAAAGTACCGGCACCGCGGTAATTCATGACTTTACAGGCATCAACACAGCGGCCACCGATAAAAGCACGCAGTTCCGGCGTAATGCCAGGTGCCGGTGCTTCTTCTACCACTTTCTGATGGCGGCGCTGCATAGAACAGTCACGCTCACCTAAGTGAATAGCATTGCCCTGGCCATCGGCTAATACCTGAATTTCAATATGGCGCGGGTTTTCCAGGAATTTCTCCATGTACACCATATCGTTACCAAAGGCAGCTTTGGCTTCGGCTTTGGTCATCTCGATAGAGCTAACCAGTTCTTCTTCGCTGCGCACCACACGCATACCACGGCCACCACCGCCGCCAGCGGCTTTAACGATGATTGGGTAGCCAATGCGTTTGGCAATAACCATATTAGTGGCCGGATCGTCGCCTACAGCGCCGTCAGAGCCAGGCACACAAGGTACACCGGCTTTTTTCATCGCCTCAATGGCTGACACTTTATCGCCCATTAAGCGGATAGAATCCGGGTGCGGGCCAATAAACACCAGGCCGCTTTCTTCTACCTGCTGGGCAAAATCAGCGCGCTCGGCTAAAAAGCCATAGCCAGGATGAATTGCCTGCGCGTTGGTTACTTCAGCTGCAGCAATCAGCGCCGGTATATTTAAATAGCTTTGCGGTGATGCAGCGGGGCCGATACAAATGGTTTCATCGGCCAGCAGCACGTGTTTTAAATTACGGTCTACCGTAGAGTGCACGGCTACCGTTTTTATGCCCAGCTCTTTACACGCGCGTAAAATACGCAGTGCAATTTCGCCGCGGTTGGCAATCAGTACTTTTTCTAGCATCAGTCTGCCTTTTGCGTTATTCAATCACAAAGAGTGGCTGGTCAAATTCAACCGGCTCGCCGTTTTCTACCAGAATTTCTTTGATCACACCGGCCTTGTCAGACTGGATCTGGTTCATCATTTTCATTGCTTCAACAATACATAATGTATCGCCAACTTTAACGCTCTGGCCTACTTCAACAAAGGCTTTAGCTGTTGGTGATGCTGCACGGTAGAAAGAGCCTACCATTGGCGATTTCATAATATGGCCACTGATGGCTTTTGGCGCTTCGGCTGCAGCAGTTGCAACGGGTGCAGCCGCTGGGGCCGGCGCAGCTGCCGGTGCATATTGTTGTGGTGCCGGAGCATAGTGCTGCATGGGGGCATATTGCGGAGTAGGGCCGTTACGGCTAATACGAACCGATTCTTCACCTTCGGTGATTTCAAGCTCGTTAATGCCAGATTCTTCTAACAGCTCGATCAATTTTTTAATCTTTCTAATATCCATGTCTTTTTAGCCTGATTAGTTATTACTGTTTGGTTGTTTGTAACGCTGCTACCGCCGCATCAAGTGCGTAGTGGTAACCTCTGGCACCAAGGCCACAGATCACCCCTTTGGCGATATCAGATAAATATGAGTGCCGGCGAAAACTTTCGCGCGCGTGCACATTAGATAAATGCACTTCAATAAAAGGAACGGCCACCGCCAGCAGCGCATCGCGAATAGCGACACTGGTATGGGTAAAAGCACCGGGATTAATTAGAATATAATCCTGTTTGCCCAGGCTTTGTTGAATAGCAGTCACCAGTTCGTGCTCGGCATTAGATTGTAAATGTGTCAGTTCGACACCTTTTGCCGCTGCCTGTTCCGTCAGGCCGGTAATAATATCCTGCAAGGTGGCACTGCCATATACTGTTGGCTCGCGCACACCCAGCATATTCAGGTTAGGGCCATTCAACACTAAAATTCGATAAGTTGCCGCCATTTGTGCGTTATTCCCGCTAATTGTTTTGATCCGGCCCTATCTTGCCAAAGCTAACGGATAATTGCATCTGTTTGCCAAAATTTGCCAGCAAGCAGTGCCGTTGGCTTAACAATAGCGCCTTATTATAGTGAAATCGTGACAAATGGCAGCAAAATACTGGTCTTATCAGCCAGAACACAGTTGGCAGTAGGCGGTGCCGGTTAAAAGCACCGCACGAAGTTTACTGTTGCAGTTGTTTCAAATGGGCAGCAAAGTCGGTGGCGTTCATAAAGCCGGTCACCCGGGCTGTACTTATTTCTTCACCTTGCGGGCTGAAAAACAGCAGGGTGGGCAGGCCCAACACCTGATAATTGTCCAACAGTGCCTGATCTTTACGTGTCATCCTGGTTACGTCTACCTTAATCAGCTGCATCTGCTGCATTTGGGCCTGCACTTCAGCTTTGGGAAAGGTTAAATGCTCAAACTCTTTACAGGCAATACACCAGTCGGCATACAAGTCTACCAGAGTGTAGCGGCCTTCACTGGTGGCAATTTTCTGCTGCAGTTCTTCCAGTGAGCTCACCAGTTCAAAACCTGCCTGCTGTTGTTGCGTAACGGCGGCTGTTTGTTCTGTAGCTGGCCACCAATGTTTCAGGTTCAGGTATAACGCTGCGCTAAGCAGCAATTGAGCCAGTATTAAAATAACCGCTTTGGCACTGTTATTTTGCAAGCTGAACATCATACGATACAAATAAATAATAAAGCTGAGTAACAGCAAACTACCAATAACCAGGATATAACTGAACGGCAGCATCCGCTCCAGCAAAATAAGCGGTACCGCCAACAGCAGGAAGCCGAATGTGGCTTTTACCGCATTCATCCAGTTACCGGCTTTGGGCAGCAGTTTACCGCCAGAGCTACCCAGAATAAGCAGCGGCAGGCCCATACCCAAGCTTAAAATATACAGCGTAACCGCGCCCAGCAATAAGTCACCGCTTTGTGCTACGTACAACAGCGCTGCCGACAATGGCGCTGTGGTGCAGGGCGAGGCGATAAGGCCAGACAGTGCACCCATGGTAAAGGCACCTTTGTGCGAGCCGCCTTGCTGCTTGTTGCTCACGCTGCTGATTTTTTCCTGCCAGCTGGAGGGCAGTGTCAGATTAAATACGCCAAACATCGCCAGTGCCAGCAGCACAAAAATAACACTGGCAACAATGAGTACTGCCGGGTGCTGCATATAACCCTGAAACCGCACGCCTAAACTGGCCACCACTAAACCCAGAGCCGAATAAGTAATAGCCATGCCCTGTACATAAGAAAACGACAGCGTAAAAGCACGCTTGCTGGATAACTGCTTGCCCTGGCCAACGATAATACTGGTTAAAATGGGGTACATTGGAAATACGCATGGCGTAAACGCCAGGCCCAAACCAAGTAAAAAGAAACCGGCCAGTGTTACCAGGCCTGCACCATCGCTCAATTTTGCGGCAAGAGTATTCTGGCTGGATACCGGCGCGGTGCTCTGGTTAGCTAAGCTGCCAGGGGTGGCTGCAGTGGGTTGCTCCGCGTTAAGGGGAATTAGCGGCAGCTCTTTGGTTACCGGAGGATAGCATAAACCGGCTTCGGCACAGCCCATATACTGAATTTTAAATACCGCATCTTCGCTGACATCCGTTAACGGAATGCGCAGGGTTAACTGATGAAAATACACCTGAGATACGCCGAAAAACTCATCTTCTATCTGCATGCTGGCCGGATAGCTGGGGTGAGAGAAACTGACCGCGATGCCTCCCAGTTTTATTTTATCTTTATACAGATAATAACCGTCGGCGATTGTCCAACTGACGATCAGCTCATTTTGCTTTTGCACAAAATCAAACTCAAATGCCTGCTCTACCGGCAAAAAGTTATCATTGGCGTTGAGCAGGCTATTGAGTACCGAGTTTTGCTGGGCAGAGGCTGGCGCCAGCAACGCAAACCAGAGTAAAAATGGCAGAACAAAGACTTTATACATCAGCTTATATTTCCTCTTAAACGCCCACCGCGTTGTTATGGTATTACACTAACATGAGCTTACTATACGCTGATAGCCGCTATACGGCTTTATCAACGCGACTATTGTCACCCCGGTACAGACCTGCGCCGGGAACAGTTTATTTCAATAGCGGTAAATTTAATCGGTTTGCTTTAAGCAGCAATTAAGAAATTTTCGCTTTACCCCTTGGATTTTTTTCTGCAGTGCCCCATATACCCGGCAGACAATTTAACACCCATGTTAAAACACAAAATAGCTTTAGGAGATAGAGCATGAATATTCGTCCATTACATGATCGTGTCATCATCAAACGTTTAGAGGCTGAAAGCAAATCAGCTGGTGGCATAGTCTTAACGGGCGCTTCAGCGGAAAAATCTACCCGCGGTGAAGTGGTTGCGGTTGGCTTGGGCCGTATTTTAGATAACGGCGATGTTAAGCCGTTAGACGTTAAAGTTGGTGACAAGGTGCTGTTTGGTGCTTATGTAGAGCGCACAGAAAAAATTGATGGTCAGGAATATGTGATCACCAAAGAAGACAATATCTTAGGTGTAATTCTGGATTAATTTTTCCGTAAACCTTACAACGATTAACTGAATTTAAGGATTAAGAAAATGGCAGCAAAAGACGTACGTTTTGGCGATGAAGCCCGTAACAAGATGCTTAAAGGCGTCAATATTTTAGCAAACGCCGTGCGCGTTACATTGGGCCCTAAAGGCCGTAATGTGATTCTGGACAAATCATTCGGCTCACCTGTTATCACAAAAGATGGTGTATCTGTTGCTAAAGAAATCGAGCTGGAAGATAAGTTCGAAAATATGGGCGCGCAGATGGTAAAAGAAGTTGCTTCTAAAGCCAATGACGAAGCCGGTGACGGTACAACCACGGCAACAGTACTGGCACAAAACATCATCAACGAAGGTGTTAAAGCCGTTGCTGCCGGTATGAACCCGATGGATTTAAAACGCGGTATCGACAAAGCTGTTGTGGCTGCGGTGGAAGAATTAAAAACGTTGTCGCAGCCATGTGCCGACAGCAAGGCTATTGCTCAGGTAGGTACTATCTCTGCTAACTCTGACGACGAAATTGGCCAGATTATTGCCAAAGCGATGGACAAAGTAGGCAAAGAAGGCGTGATCACTGTTGAAGAAGGCCAGGGTTTAGCCAACGAGCTGGATGTAGTTGAAGGTATGCAGTTTGACCGTGGCTACCTGTCACCGTACTTCATCAACAACCAGGAAGCCGGCCAGGTAGAACTGGACAACCCTTACATTCTGACTGTTGATAAGAAAATCTCTAACATCCGCGAACTGCTGCCAGTACTTGAAGGCGTAGCTAAATCAGGCAAGCCATTGCTGATTATTGCTGAGGATGTTGAAGGTGAAGCGTTAGCGACACTGGTAGTAAACAATATGCGCGGTATCGTAAAAATCTCTGCGGTGAAAGCACCAGGTTTTGGCGATCGCCGTAAAGCCATGCTGCAGGATATTGCTACCTTAACCGGCGGTACTGTAATTTCTGAAGAAATTGGTATGGAGCTGGAAAAAGCAGGCCTGGAAGAGTTGGGTACTGCCAAGCGCGTAGTGATTACCAAAGACAACACCACTATTATTGATGGCGCCGGTGAGCAAGCAGGCATTGATGGCCGCGTGAAGCAAATTCGCCAGCAAATTGAAGAAGCAACATCAGACTACGACAAAGAGAAACTGCAAGAGCGTTTAGCCAAACTGGCTGGCGGCGTTGCGGTAATCAAAGTTGGCGCCGCTACTGAAATTGAAATGAAAGAGAAAAAACACCGCGTTGAAGATGCGCTGCATGCAACCCGTGCCGCAGTTGAAGAAGGCGTTGTGCCTGGCGGCGGTGTAGCATTGGTGCGTGTTGCTGCTAAACTGGCTAACCTGCGTGGCGCTAATGAAGATCAGAACCACGGTATTAAAATTGCGCTGCGCGCAATGGAATCGCCACTGCGTCAAATCGTGGATAACGCCGGTGATGAGCCATCAGTAGTGGTTAATCAGGTTAAATCAGGCACAGGCAACTACGGTTACAACGCTGCCAGCGGCGAGTACGGCGATATGCTGGAAATGGGTATTCTGGATCCAACCAAAGTAACCCGTTCAGCACTGCAGTTTGCTGCCTCTGTTGGCTCACTGATGATTACCACTGAAGCGATGGTAACAGAGCTGCCAAAGAAAGATGCCCCGGCAATGCCTGATATGGGCGGCATGGGTGGTATGGGCGGCATGATGTGATAAAAGTGTAAGTGCCTACTTACCAGAAAACCCCGGCTTTATGCCGGGGTTTTGTTTTTTACCGGTGTTGCTTTTATTGTAACTGGCTACATTTTTATACAAAAGGCTACAGCATTCAGATACTGATCAAGGCTATAGTTACTAGTGTTGAGTAAACTTATTACCGGCTGGCGGCTCTAACTAAAGTGGTTACAACTGGCCATTGGTACAGGAGACAAACGATGCGTACAACTATATTGTTATGCGGTTTAGCTATAGTGCTTAGCACAGGGGCTGTACAGGCAGGTGAGGTACAGATCAAATGGCAAGACCCGGAAAAATTCACTGATATTCGTCCGGCAAATGACAGCCGTAAAGCGTTCCGCGAAAGAGTGATTAAAAAGTTTGACGGCTTTTTCAATGATATGGCAACCCAGTTACCTGAAGGTTATAAATGGGAAGTTACAGTAACTGACGTCGATCTGGCCGGTGATGTGGATTATTTTATCAGTAGGAACGGTAATGCTTTACGGGTGGTGAAAGATATTTACTCACCAGCGATCCGCTTTACCCATGTGCTGCGGGATAAACATGGTGAAGAGGTTGTCAGTGGTGAAGAGCGCTTGCGTGATATGGGCTTTATGCAGTCGTTACGTTCAGTTAATGACAACGAAGAGTTTCGCTATGAAAAACAGATGCTGAACAATTGGTTTAGCAAAGAATTGCAGCCAAAAGTTGAGCAGTATGCGTTAGCACTGCCCAAAGTAAGCACAAACTGAGTGCAGGGCAAACCAGCTAGGTGATGATAAATACTGCTGTAACTTCAGCTGGTGTTGCCCTTGCATACGTGCTGATTTTATTTTGCTACCAGAGTACGAAACTCAGCCAGCGTAGTGTGTAACTGTTTTAGTTGCTGCACCACGCGTTGTAATGTTGCAGTATTAAACTGCTGGCTTTGCCGCATGGCGGCAACCTGTTCAGCGGTTTCTGCCAGATAAGGCATAAAGCGGTTGCTGGATGCTTTAAATAGCTTATTGTCGGCAAAAATACGCTGGTGTTTGGCATGGCCTTGCTGTTGCAGGTTATCCAGCAGTGCATCAGCGTCCAGCGCTTTGCGATACAGCTCTTTTAGGTTGTCATCGAGTTGGTTAAGTAAAGTATCCATAATACGGCTTAGCTGAAAAAAGTGCTGTTATTATGCCATAAGCCCGGCCCCGCTTCAGCAGACTTGCAGTGAAAGCCCGTTTTTACGGGTATTTTTTTCAGAGCCCGTTCCTTTAGCAAACGTTTTGTTATATTATCTCGTTTCTTCATTTTCAGCTGTCAGAGTAAGCGACGTGTTAGCAACAGTAAGAAACGTATTTGATAAAGTAGGTATTACAGTGACTTCGCTTTGCGCTATTCATTGCATAATGCTGCCGATCATTCTGCCGGTTTTGCCGTTGCTGGGCCTTAGCGTTGGCCATAATCATGCTTTTGAGCGCGTGATGTTGCTGGTTACTATTGTGCTGGGCTTTATTGCTTTGTTTATTGGTTTTCATCGTTATCACCGCAAGCTATACCCATTTTACTCTTTGTTTTTAGGTGTATTTATATATTGGCAGCGGGATGTATGGGGCCACGAATATGAACATGCAGTTTTGATCGTTGGTGCATCCCTGGTGGTGTTGGCGCATGTGATGAATATGCGGTTGTGTAATAGCTGTAAAAGCTGTCATGACCACTAAGGTAAAAAATTTATAAAAATCCCGCTGCGGCGGGATTTTTGCGTTATGTAGTTAGCGTTTTTCTGCCAATCGTTGCCGGCTTCTGGCCGGGAAATTGCTGAAAATACCGTCTACGCCGTATTGCTGCAGGCGGCTGAGATCGTCAGGTTGATCCACAGTATACACATACACCTTTAAACCACGTGCTTTAGCATCATCAACAAAAGCCTGGTTAATAAAGCTGACATCGCAATTTACCGAGTATGCTTGCAACTGCTGCGCAAAGGCTGCGTAATCAAGTGGCAGGCAGGCAGTAAGTGCGCCAAGTTTTAGCTCTGGCTCTGCCAGTTTAAGATTGGCAAGTAAATGGTGGTTAAAAGATGAGATCAGCAGCCGCTGACTGTCAAACTGCAGCTCTTGCTGTGCTTTATCCAGCAAGGCCAGCAGTGGTGCTACGGTGTTTTCGCCTTTTAATTCAATATTTAGCCACAGCCTGGTGTTTTGCAGTAACTGCAATACCTGCCATAGCGTAGGAATGCGCTCGCCACGGCCGGCATCCAGTTGCAGCAGTTGCTCTACAGAGTATTGGTAGATACTGCCTGTGCCATTGGTGGTGCGCGCTAAGTGATGATCATGAATAACAATCAGCTCGCCCTGTACGGCGAATACGTCTATTTCTATAGCGTCAGCACCCTGAGCTATGGCTTGGCCAATAGCCAATAGGGTGTTTTCCGGGTATTCACCACTGGCACCACGATGAGCGATGATTTGCATGTTCGGTCCTGTTCAGAAGAGTTAGGGATAAAACTGGCAGAAGTGAATGCAGAGTATTTTTTTCGGCGACCGTTGCAGGCCAGGATGGCCGAATCGAGCCCCCATGGATGGGTTCACGGCGTGTTGCAGAAAAAATATACGGCGCATTCACGTTTTCGAAGCGCCGTAGCTGAAGATTAGCTTTAAATTGCTGTATTAGCAAAAGGCGCACCCATACGGGTAACGGTACCAGGTTGCTGATCGGCTAAAAACTGCAGTTTGTTCGCCGGAAAAGCCAGCACTACTGTTGAGCCCAGTTTAAAGCGACCCATCTCGGCACCTTTTTCCAGCGTAATGGCGTTTTTGCCATGTGCCGGATAGCTCCAGCGAAACACATTTTTACCCGCCGGTGGCGTTACCGTGCCAGCCCACACGGTTTCAATACTGGCAACTATCGTGGCACCTACCAGCACTAATGCCATAGGGCCAAGCTCAGTATCGAAAATAGTTACTACGCGCTCGTTCAACGCAAATAAATCTTTTACGCACTCTGCGGTTAAAGGGTTAACCGAGAAGAGTTCTCCTGGCACGTAAATCATCTGGCGCAAAGTGCCCCGCACAGGCATATGAATACGATGATAATCTTTTGGTGCCAGATAAATAGTAGCAAAGTGGCCGTTTTGAAACGGCAATGCCGTGCTGCTATCCCCGCCTAACAGGGCCTGTAGCGAATAATTGTGGTTTTTTGCCTGAATAAGTTTGCCATCAACGATAGGCCCAAGCTGGCTGATAGTGCCGTCTACCGGATGCGCAACAATATTAGCCTCTGTAGCCAGTGGGCGAATACCATCTTTTAATGGCCGGGTAAAAAACTCATTAAAACTGGCGTAGTCTTTAGCTTGTTCAAACTGAGCTTCTGCCATATTAATGCCGTAGGCTTTAATAAAACGGTTAATTAAAAAGTGGCTGAACCAGCCCAGTTTTGCTGCAGCTAATTTGCCTGCCAAACGGGAGATAAGATGTTTAGGCAATAAGTATTGCAGGGTAATTTTTAAATTATCCATTATGTTCTCTGTATAAAGTTAAAAGTGATTCGGTTTGTCCTGCGCCATGCTGGCGAGGATTTTTAAATAGCTGTCGTAGCGTTCCTGACTGATGTCTCCGGTTTCTACAGCATGCTGAATAGCACAACCAGGATCGGAAATATGCTTACAGTCACGGAATTTACAGCGCCCAAGCCAGGGCGTAAATTCAGTAAAGCCACGGGTAACTTCTTCTGCTGTTAAGTGCCATAGTGCAAATTCACGAATACCGGGTGAGTCAATTAAATCGCCGCCATCAGGCAAATGATACAGGCGGGACACGGTAGTGGTGTGCTGGCCCAGGCCTGAGTTTGCCGATACTTCTTGTGTTAACGCTTCAAGACCTGGCATTAAGTGGTTCATTAACGACGACTTACCCACACCAGACTGGCCGACAAAAATACTGGTACCGCTGTGCAGGTAACTGAGCAATTGCGTCATACCCACACCGCTTTTAGCGCTGACCAGCAAAAAGTTATACCCCAGCTTTTGGTACAATGCCAGTTGCTGCTCCGTGGCAATAAACTCATCAGTGCTGAGCAAATCGGCTTTGTTAATCACCAGCAGTGGTTTAATACCGGTGATCTCTGCAGCTACAAGGTAGCGGTCAATAATATTCAGCGACAACGCAGGCAAAATAGCAGAGACGATAATCATTAAATCAATATTGGCGGCTACCGGTTTTAAGCCATCGTAAAAATCTGGCCGCAGCAGCACAGAACTGCGCTCTTCTACCGCATCTATTACGCCATCAATACCACCGGTTGGCTGCAAAGCGCGGCGCCATACTACGCGATCACCGGTAACCAAAGAGGCAACAGAGCGGCGCATATTGCAACGCACCACGGTACCGCTGCTATCTTCAACATCAGCATGCTGGCCAAACCGGCTGAGTATCAGGCCGGTTTCTGATACGGCAAAGCTGCTGTCATCAACAGCTTCGACACCTTTATTTTTGGGTGCACGCAGCCGTTTGCTGGCATTATCGGCAATACGTTGCTGCTGGCGCTGGGTAAGATGTTTTTTCTTTGTCACTGCTGCTTTTATCGCTCTGATGTAAAGGATGCTATTACTGCTAAGCTTAGGGCGTGTATGATACCTGCAATCTGTTAATGAACAAAGCAGCAACGAGTGTAAGGGTTTTTGATGAGTGTAAATGACAATAATCTGATTTGGCTTGATTTGGAAATGACCGGCCTGGAGCCAAAAACCGATGTAATTCTGGAAATGGCCACTATTGTGACCGACAGCCAATTGAATATTCTGGCCGAGGGGCCGGTATTTGCCATTAAACAACCGGATACTGTGCTGGATAATATGAGCGCCTGGTGTGTTGAGCAACACGGTAAAAGCGGTTTAACGGCGCGTTGCCGGGCCAGTACTACTACGCTGGCAGATGCTGAACAACAAACCATCGCGTTTTTACGCCAGTATGTGGCGGTAGGTAAATCGCCAATGTGTGGCAACAGTATAGGGCAGGACCGGCGTTTTCTGGCTGAGTATGCGCCAACTCTGGAAGCGTTTTTCCACTACCGTAATCTTGATGTCAGTACAGTAAAAGAGCTGGCCCGGCGCTGGCATCCGGACGTGCTGAAAAAAGTACAAAAAGCCGGCAGCCATCTGGCACTGGACGATATTCGTGAGTCAATTGCTGAATTAGTAACCTATCGCGAGCATTTTTTCAAATTACCGCAATAAAGTGCTTGCATAAGCTAACTGATTTTGTAAAATGCGCGCCATCACGACGTAATAACGTTAGTTGATGCGAGTATAGCTCAGCTGGTAGAGCGCGACCTTGCCAAGGTCGAGGTCACGAGTTCGAACCTCGTTACTCGCTCCAAATTCGATGAAAAACCGCACCTTGCGCAAGCACAGTGCGGTTTTTTGTTTTCTGAGATATAGTTAGTGCTTGTTTAGCTTAACACCTGTCTGCTATGCCTGAATCACCCTGTGTGCGTAACTGTTGCCTGGATCAGCATGATTGTTGTCTGGGGTGTGGCCGGTTATTAAGCGAAATTATAGAGTGGCACAATGCAGATGGTATGCGGCGCGGCGCGATTCTGGATCTGGCTGCTAAGCGTCTGACTCAGCGCCAACAGTTATATGTACTCAGGCATCCCGCGGCAGACCCTTCTGAATAATCCTGACTAAACGCTCGGTGCTGCGCGGTAAGATAGACTCTGCCTGCCAGCCTTTACGTTTTTGCTGTGCTAACGCCCAGTGGATATGCTCTGCGACCAATTCACTGGCGTTATCAAGTTTGGCATTTAACGCCCGTACAATGTCTGCCTGATAAGGTGCATTACCCAGTGCTACGGCAATATTACGTTGCCAGCGCTCATAGCCAATGCGGCGGATCGCACTGCCTTCTGTGTTGCTTAAAAACTCATATTCCTGCCAGGCAAATAAACTGAGCAGGCTTTGACTTTGCCACTGAGGCCTGCGCTGAAAGTCACCTTCAATACTAAGCGGTGCTGTGCGGTTTTCCGGACAAACTAGCTGGCAATCATCACAACCATAAATCCGGTTGCCCAGTAACGGCCTGAATTCTTCCGGAATTGCGCCTTTAAGTTCGATGGTCAGATACGAAATGCAGCGGCGGGCATCTACCACATAGGGTTCAACGATGGCGCCGGTGGGGCAACTGGTAATACAGGCTACACAACTACCACAATTGCCATCATGCGGTGTATCTACCGGTAATGGCAAATTGACCAGCAGTTCACCTAAAAAAAACCAGGATCCTGCTTCCTGGTTTAGCAATAAGCTGTGTTTTCCTACCCAGCCCAGCCCGGCCTGTTGTGCCAGCGGCCGCTCTAAAATGGGGGCTGAATCGGTAAATGGCCGGTAGCCCAGTTCTGCTACCTGCTGATTAATACGCTCGCCCAGTTGCTTTAGCCGGTTGCGGATCAGCTTATGGTAGTCCCGCCCCAGAGCATAGCGGCTGATGTAAGCCTGAGTAGGGTCAGCCAGGTTGGTGGCAAAGCCGGCGCCTTTGGGTAAATAGTTCATCCGTACACTTAATACCCGCAATGTACCGGGTACCAGTTCTGCCGGCCTTGCCCGTAACATGCCGTGGCTGGCCATATAATCCATTTCGCCGTGATAGCCGGCATCCAGCCACTTTTGTAGCTGCCGTTCTGCATCCGGTAAAGAAACGCCTGTTATTCCCAGCTGTGCAAAGCCCAGTTCCTGTGCCCAGCGTTTAATCTGTAATGCCAGTGCGGCATAATCTGTTGTCATGCAAAAAACCGGTTAAAAAACACAGTGTAATTTAGCATAAACTGCCCTGTGGCGCCTAGTTGGACGGGAACTTGCTGCCAGCAAAGCATGTCAGAGTCGCGACAAGCGGTTTTGCTGGCTCAGCAAGCAATTAATTTGTTAACATGGTGCGGTTTTTGTACGACAACAGAGAAAATGCCGGTGCAGCAATTTGAAAGTGTGTTAAAGGATGAACAAGCGACATTAGCGTTAGCGTCACGGGTGGCTTTACTCGTGTCGGGCGGGCAAACAATATTTCTGCGGGGGGAACTGGGGGCGGGTAAAACCACTTTCAGCCGCGGCCTGCTTAATGCTCTTGGCCATAAGGGCACGGTAAAAAGCCCAACTTATACTCTGGTTGAACCATACCAACTGGAAAGCTTAACGGTGTATCATTTTGACCTATACCGTTTGCGTGATGCTGAAGAGCTTGAGTTTATGGGCATTCGGGATTACTTTCGCAACGACAGTTTATGCCTGATTGAATGGCCACAACAAGGCATGGGTTATTTACCTGTGGCGGATCTGGACATACACTTATTATTCGAACAAGAGCAGCGGCGGGTAAGGATAAGCGCTAATACCTCAGCCGGAGCCAAAATGCTGAATGCACTAAATAATGAAAACGAATAATTACAATAAGTTATGCGGTTTATTGCTGTTGCTGCTGGCGTTGTTCAGTATGGGTAGCATGGCGGCGAATCAGGTGCAGGGGGTAAGGATTTGGCCATCGCCGGATAATACCCGCGTGGTATTTGATTTATCTGCTGCACCGGATCATAAATATTTCACACTGGACAATCCACACCGGTTGGTGATTGACCTGAGTAACATTAAAGGTGGCAGCAGTTTACCGGCAGTGTCGGGGGAGTCGCCGTTAATTAAAGCTATCCGCAGCAGTGGCGATGCTAACCGTATGCGTATCGTGCTGGATTTAGCCAAATCAACCAAAGCCAATGTGTTTGCTTTGTCACCTACAGCGCCTTATGGCCACCGCCTGGTGGTGGATTTACCGGACGAACAACCTGTACAAAATACCCCTCCACCGGCAATCCGCGCGGCACGTGATATTGTTATTGCTATAGATGCAGGTCATGGTGGTGAAGATCCGGGTTCAATAGGCCCGAGTGGTTTTTATGAGAAAAATATTACTTTACCTGTAGCCAGACAACTGGCGCAGTTAATTGACCGCCAGCCCGGCATGAAAGCCATGATGGTGCGTACCAACGATTACTATATTCATGTTAACCGCCGTACTGAAATCGCCCGTGGCCAGCAGGCTGATTTGCTGGTGTCTATTCATGCTGATGCTTTCACCACACCACAACCGCGTGGTGCTTCTGTGTGGGTGTTATCTTTACGTCGCGCTACAACAGAAGTCGGGCGTATGCTGGAGCAGACTGAACGGCACTCTGAGTTGTTGGGGGGGGTAGCAGAAATTATTAAAGACTCAGCTAATGAGCGCTATCTGGCTCAAACCGTGCTGGATTTATCAATGAACCACTCGATGGTAACCGCTTATCAGGTGGCCGGTGAAGTGCTGCAAGAGCTGGGGAAAGTAGCGCATTTACATAAGAAAGAGCCGCAGGCGGCCAGTTTTGGTGTACTTAAAGCGCCGGATATTCCGTCTATTTTGGTAGAGATCGGGTTTATTTCTAATCCGCAAGATGAAAAGCTTATGCGCTCGTCTGCACATCAGGCTAAATTGGCGCAATCGCTGTTTACTGCGCTCAAACGTCATTTTGAAAAATCACCGCCAGCTGACTCTTTATTTGCCCAGCAACGCGCCCGTGAGCACCGCGTTAGTGCCGGTGAATCTTTATCGTTGCTGGCTCAGCGCTACAATGTGTCTGTTGATGAATTACGCAATCTTAATCAGCTTACCACTGACAGTATCCGCGTTGGCCAGACACTGCGGATCCCATAACTATGCCTATTCGTATTTTACCGCCGCAGCTAGCTAACCAGATTGCGGCGGGTGAAGTTGTTGAACGCCCTGCATCTGTAGTGAAAGAACTGGTAGAAAACAGCCTGGATGCCGGTGCCGACCAGATAGAAATAGATATTGAAAAAGGTGGCAGCAAGCTTATCCGGGTGCGTGACAACGGCAGCGGCATTGCAGAGCAAGAACTGGTACTGGCGTTAAGCCGGCATGCTACCAGCAAAATTACTGATTTGAATGATTTGGAAGCTATTACCAGCCTGGGATTTCGTGGTGAAGCCTTGGCCAGTATCAGTTCAGTGTCCAGGCTGACATTAACCTCAAAAACCGCTGAACAAAGTGCAGCCTGGCAGGCCAGTGCCGCCGGGCGTGATATGCAGGTAGAAGTGCAGCCTGCGGCGCACCCGGTGGGGACCAGCATTGAAGTGCTTGACCTTTTTTTTAATACCCCGGCACGGCGTAAGTTTTTGCGCACGGATAAAACAGAATTCAGTCATATTGATGAGCTGATAAAACGGCTGGCATTAAGCCGTTATGATGTCAGTTGGCAGCTGAGCCACAATGGCCAGATAGTGCGCAGGTTAAAGGCGGCGAAAACTGAAGAGCAACGTCAAAAGCGGGTAGCGGCACTTTGTGGCCGGGTGTTTGCCGAAAACGCGGCTTTTATTCAGAATCAGTATGGTGACGTACGAGTATGGGGCTGGATAGTGCAGCCGCAAGCTTGTAGCAGCCAGTCGCAATGCCAGTACAGCTATGTTAATGGCCGGATGATGCGCGATAAGCTGTTAAACCATGCTATCCGTCAGGCCTATGGCGATCTGCTTACCGCTGAGCAACAGCCTGCCTTTGTCATATACCTGGAGCTTGACCCGCGTCAGGTTGATGTGAATGTACACCCGGCCAAGCATGAAGTAAGGTTTCATCAGGCCAGGCTGATACACGATTTTGTGGTATCGGCACTGGGTGATGCGTTAAGCCAGCTAACTGCAGCACCGTTAACCGAAGACAGAGTTAACCGGGTGCAGGAAGCCGCAGCTTATAACTGCCAGCCAGATGGTGGCAACCGGCAGGTTTCCGGCAGGCCATCAGGCAGTTACGGAGGTTATTCAGCCCGCCAGCCCGGTGCTGCAGCCGTGAAACGCGAGCTATCGTACTGGCAGCATAGTCACACAGCAGCAGATGTACAGGCAGAAACACCGGCACAACCGCCATCCGGGGGGGCTGCCTTAAGCCCGCCTGAGCCCAGCCAACAAACCGATGCGCTGTTGATTGTACGTAACCGGTATATGCTGAAACAATATGCAGGCGATGTACTATTGATTGATCTTGTACCTACGTTGTCGGCATACTTTAATGCCAATGGTTCACCAGCTGTGCCGTTATTGTTGCCACTGCGTATCAGTGTCAATGCGGTACAGCTACGTAAACTAACCCAACTGGCTGACAGTTTTAGCCGGGCAGGTTTTGATATGCTGCTTACTGACAATACGGTGATAGTGCGGGCAGTACCGGACTGGTTACGCCAAACTGTATTGGGGCATTGGTTGCCGTTATGGTTTGAGCAACTGGTACAGCAGAACAGCGATGATGTGCCGGAAACCCTGTTGTTAATGTTGCTCAATGCTGAAGGGGTAGCTGCTGCTACGGTGTTAAGGTCAGTGCCGCAAGTGCTGTTGCTGTCTGAGTATTGGGTCAGTGCGCCTTTGCAACTTGATACCACGCTGAGTTTGTTAACAAGGCAACAACCATGAGCCAGATAAAGCGCGATGTAATTTTTCTGATGGGGCCAACCGCATCAGGTAAAACAGCGTTGGCAACAGAACTCTACCAACAGTTACCAGCAGAGCTTATCAGTGTTGACAGTGCCCTGGTGTACCGTGGCATGGATATAGGCACTGCCAAACCTACAGCACAGGAACTGGCCGTAACGCCGCATCACCTGATCGATATTCGGGACCCGGCACAAAGTTATTCTGCGGCAGACTTCCGTACAGATGCGTTGCGTTTAATTGCCGAAATTCAACATCGTGGTAACATCCCTATTCTCGTTGGTGGTACTATGTTGTACTTCAAAGCCTTGCTCGAGGGGATTTCGCCGCTACCAGAGGCCAACGAGGCAGTACGGCAACAGTTGGAGCAGGAAGCCGCAGTAAAAGGCTGGGCCGGTTTACACGACGAGTTAGCACAGATAGATCCTGTATCTGCACAACGTATACACCCAAATGATCCGCAGCGTATTAACAGGGCATTGGAGGTATACCGGCTGACCGGCCGCAGTTTAACCGATTTAACTGCAGAAAAAGGGGAACCTTTTGCTTATCCGGCACACCAATTTGCGATAGCGCCGGAGGATCGGGCGGTATTGCACCAGCGTATTGCGCTAAGGTTTGAGCAGATGCTGGCTGCTGGTTTTGAACAGGAAGTTGCGGCACTTAAAACCCGGCCGGATTTACACCTGGATTTGCCCTCTATGCGCTGCGTAGGTTACCGGCAAATGTGGGATTATCTGTCTGGTAATAGTAGCTATCAGCAAATGCGTGAACGCGGTATAGCCGCAACCCGGCAGCTGGCAAAACGACAGTTAACCTGGTTGCGTGGCTGGCCTGAGCTGACATGGCTGGAAAGTGATGCGCCGGTGTCAGAAAACTTGCAAGCCGTTTTATCTTCGCTAAGCTAAATAAGATATAGAAAAAGACGTTTTAACAACTTGAAATAAAAAAAATAATACCAATATAAGTCGGACTAATTAAAAAAGGAAAGCGGCACATGGCAAAGGGCCAATCTTTACAAGACCCATTTTTAAACACCTTGAGACGGGAGCGTATTCCGGTATCAATTTATCTGGTGAATGGCATTAAACTTCAGGGTCAGATCGAATCTTTCGATCAGTTCGTTATTCTGCTGAAAAACACTGTAAGTCAGATGGTATATAAGCATGCCATTTCAACTGTGGTACCGGCCCGCGCGGTTAATACCATGGTAACTCACAGTAATGGCCAGGGTGATGACGAAGAGGACGTGGAATAATTTCAGGGGTTAGTCGCTTGTCTGATATTAGCGTGATACCGGAACAAGCGATCCTTGTCCATGTAAACTTTTCGCAGCAGCATGTCAGTGAGGATTTAACCGAACTGAAATTGTTGGTGGCTTCCGCCGGTGTGCAAACATTGCAGGTTGTAACTGCAAGCAGAAGTGTGCCTGATGCTAAGTTTTTTGTTGGTTCAGGTAAGGCCGGCGAAATAGCTGCACTGGTGGAAGAAACCGGCGCTGATGTGGTTATTTTTAATCATGCGCTGAGCCCGGCACAAACACGAAACTTGGAGCGTTTGTGTCTGACCAGAGTTATTGATCGTACCACTTTGATCCTGGATATTTTTGCTCAGCGCGCCCGCACCTTCGAAGGTAAGTTGCAGGTCGAGTTGGCACAGTTGCAGCATTTAGCCTCAAGGCTGGTGCGGGGCTGGGACAGCCTTGATCGGCAAAAAGGCGGTATAGGCCTGCGCGGCCCTGGTGAAACTCAACTGGAAACTGACCGGCGTTTACTGCGGGAGCGTGTAAAAGCGTTGCAAGCCCGATTAGCAAAGCTGACAAAGCAACGTGAACAGGGGCGCCGGGCACGGCAACGTTCAGAAGTGCCGGTAGTGTCTGTCGTTGGTTATACTAATGCCGGTAAGTCGACGTTATTTAATCGTATTACCAAAGCCGATGTGTATGCGGCTGACCAGCTGTTTGCCACCCTTGACCCCACTTTACGTAAACTGAAATTAAAAGGCGTTGGCGAGATTATTCTGGCTGACACTGTCGGTTTTATCCGACATTTGCCACATGATCTGGTGGCTGCTTTTAAATCGACATTGCAGGAAACACGTGACGCTGATTTGCAGTTACATGTGGTAGATCTGTCTGATCCGCGCAAAGATGACAATATGCAACAGGTAGAACTGGTGCTGCAGGAAATTGAAGCAGATCAGTTACCACAGTTAGTGGTGTATAACAAAATTGACCTGTTACAACAATTACCACGTATTGAATACAACGAATATAAGCAACCGGTAGCTGTCTATTTGTCAGCTGTGAGTGGTGCCGGGGTAGATTTGCTGGCGCAGGCAATAAGTCAGTTGTTGTCAGAGCGCTATCTGGAGATAGCACTGCAGTTGCCTCCGGATCAAATGCACTGGCGGGCCAGATTTCACCAGCAACATAGTATTGAGCAAGAACAGTTTGATGCTGATGGCAATTGTCAGCTGCAACTGCGGTTAAGTGAGTCGGTCTGGAACCGTTGTCTTAAGCAGTCGCATGGACAATTAGAAAACTATGTCGTCAGTAAGCCGGTTATTTGATACATTAACCCTTATTTTGCAACTTAGAATGGAGTAAACCATGGCTTGGAATGAGCCGGGCAATAACGGCAAGAATAACGATCCCTGGAAACAGGGTGGTCGTGATCAGGGCCCGCCCGATTTAGATGAAGTATTTCGCAACTTTGGCAAAAAGTTAGGAGGCATCTTCGGCGGTGGCAAGTCAACTGGCGGTAGCAGCGGCGGTGGAGCTTCTGCTGCGTTGGTACTGATACTGATTGTCGCTGCGTTGGTATGGGCCTTCAGTGGTTTTTATACCATTAAAGAATCTGAGCGCGGTGTTGTGCTGCGTTTCGGCCAGTATCATGATGAAGTTGGCCCCGGTATTCACTGGAAGCCTACCTTTATTGACAACGTGCTGCCGGTTGATGTGACCAGCGTACGTACTTTGCGCAGCGATGGTTTTATGCTGACGCAGGATCAGAACTTAGTACGGGTTACATTTGAAATTCAGTATCGTGTATTTAACGCCCGTTTATATAAGTTTTCAGTGGTAGATGCTGACAGCAGTTTACATCAGGCAACTGATGCAGCACTGCGTTATGTTATCGGCCACTCGATCATGGACGATGTGTTAACCCGCGGCCGTGAAGTGGTAAGGCAGAATACCCGTCAGGAGCTGGAAAGTATCATTCAGCCTTACAACATGGGTATAGCGCTGGTTGATGTAAACTTCCGCGATGCCCGGCCACCGGAAGAAGTACGTGATGCTTTTGATGATGCGATTAAAGCACAGGAAGATCAGGAGCGCTTTGTTCAGGAAGCTCAGGCATATGCGCGTGAAATTGAGCCGCGTGCCCGTGGCCAGGTTAACCGTGTAATGCAGGAAGCCGATGCTTACAAGCAGCAAATTGTATTAAAAGCGCAAGGTGAAGTTGCACGCTTTGAAAAGCTGTTACCAGAATATCTGGCTGCGCCTAAGGTAACCCGCGATCGTATGTATATTGAAACAATGGAGCAGGTATACAGCAGTACATCTAAAGTGCTTCTGGATGTTAAGAATGGTAATAATATTATGTATTTACCTCTTGATAAGATGATTAATCAAGGCGCCGGGAGTTCAACACCGTCAGGCAGCTTGCCGTTGATCCCATCGCGTAGCAGCACTGACAGCAGTAGCAGTTCTAACCGGACTGACAGTTCGCGCAGCACAACAACACGCAGCGGCGGCCGGGGGTAAGATATGAAAAACTTTACTATAGCCATTATCGTCATTATTGGGTTTATCTTTGTATCTGCCCTGTTTGTAGTGCCTGAAGGCCAACGCGCCATTGTGATTCAGTTTGGTAAAATTCAGCGTGATGCTGAGCAAAACGTCGTAGTGTATGAACCAGGCTTACATTTTAAGCTGCCGTTTATTGAAACTGTGCGTAAGTTAGATGCACGGGTGCAAACGTTAGATGATGCACAGGATCGTTTTGTAACGGCTGAGAAAAAAGACTTGCTGGTAGACAGCTATGTCAAATGGCGTATTAATGACTTTGGTGCCTATTTTCTGGCAACAGGCGGCAATATCGCGCAAGCAGAGGTGTTGTTAAAACAATATATCAACAACGGCTTACGCACCGAGTTTGGTACCCGTACCATTCAGGAAATTGTATCAGGTGAGCGTGCAGAGTTGATGCAGGGCGCTTTGCAACAAGCTGGCGCTGCGTCAAGAGAGCTCGGAATTGAAGTTGTTGACGTGCGGGTAAAGCAAATTAACCTGCCGCAGGAAGTCAGCAGCTCTATTTTCGCCCGGATGGAAGCCGAGCGTCATGCTGTGGCGCGTGAGCATCGTTCACGTGGTATGGAAGAAGCCGAGATCATACGGGCTGATGTTGATGCACGGGTTACTGTTATGGTTGCCGATGCAGAGCGTAACTCGCGTACCGTGCGCGGTGAAGGTGATGCACTGGCCGCCAATGTTTATGCAGAAGCCTATAACAAAAATGCCGAGTTCTTTTCATTTGTTCGCAGTATGGAAGCCTACCGCAAAAGCTTTAGCAGTAAAGATGATGTGTTGGTGGTACAACCGGATAATGAATTCTTTAAATATATGCAATCAGATAAAGTACAAAACTGATTATGTTGTATAAAAAAAGGCCCGTTCAGGGCCTTTTTTGTCTCTGACAGGGTCATAGGGGGAGTTATGTACCAACAGTTTTATCAGCGGTTTTTGCAGGCGAATCAGGGCAAGCAGCATTTTGCCTGTCATTCGCATCACTACTGGCCAGATGTGACCCGCGAGGCCATGCTAGCGTATTGGGATGACACCGCCAGGCTGGTAGATGATAAATGGCGCTATATTTTCGCTGAGAAAGTGCCGCAAACTCAGCAACTCATTGCCGATATATTGCAATTACCCCAGGCTGAACAAATTGTATTTGCGCCTAATACTCATGAACTGGTGATGCGTTTGCTGAGTTGTTTTGATTTACGCCAACCACTGAGAATTTTAACCACCGACAGCGAGTTTCATAGTTTTTCGCGTCAGGTAAAGCGTTTGGCTGAATATGACAATGTGCAACTTGATATTATTTCAACAGAGCCTTTTGCCAGCTTTGCACAACGCTTTAGTGACGCTGCGGCAGCAAATAACTATCAGCTGATTTTCTGCAGCCAGGTGTTTTTCAATTCTGGTTTTGCTATTGCCGACCTGACCGGCTTCGTGCAGCAACTGGCTGCCGACAGCGATGCGATGATCGTGATCGATGGTTATCATGGTTTTATGGCATTACCGACAGACTTATCGGCCATCGCTGAACGTATTTTCTACTTGGCAGGCAGTTATAAGTATGCACAGGGCGGTGAGGGCTGCTGTTTTATGACAGTGCCGCTGGGAAGCTCTGCGCGGCCGTTATATACCGGCTGGTTTGCTGAGTTTGGCACTTTGGCAGGCGAGAAGTCTGCCACGGTACTGTACAGTGAAGATGGTTATCGTTTTGCCGGCTCAACAATGGACTTCTCTGCGTTGTACCGGCTTAATGCCGTGCTGCGTTTGTTTAAACAGCAGGGTATAAGTGTTGGGCGTATTCATCAGTATGTACAGCAGTTACAGCAGGCGTTTTTAGCCAAACTAGCAGAGTTAAAGCATGCTAAGTTAAATGTACAAACACTGCTGCAACATGATTTGGCACACCACGGCCACTTTTTAACTTTCCGCCTGGGCAGTGCAGCTGAAGTGGCTGAACTGGCCGCACAGTTAAAACGCGCGGGTATAGAAACCGACTATCGCGCAGATCGTTTACGGTTTGGTTTTGCCTTATACCATAACAGTGCGCAATATGATTTAACTTGCCTAACCCGCGAACATACTTAACTGACTGAATAAAAACCAATAATTAAGCCGCCGAGAAAAAAGCGGCTTTTTTTCACCCAGACGGCTGAAACTTGGTTGCCAATTTGGTAGAATCCCCGCCTAATTTTTCCCATGATGTAGGAACCATGGCCAAAAACGTCGTAGTGCTCGGCACCCAATGGGGTGACGAAGGTAAAGGTAAAATCGTCGATTTATTAACAGATAAAGCAAGCTTCGTGGTGCGCTATCAGGGCGGCCATAATGCAGGCCACACTTTGGTTATCGACGGTGAGAAAACCGTATTACATTTAATTCCGTCAGGTATTTTACGTGCCAACGTGAAATGCGTTATTGGTAATGGTGTAGTGCTGTCCCCTGAAGCGTTCTTAAAGGAAATGACCATGCTGGAGCAGCGTGGTGTACCGGTAAAAGAGCGCTTACTGTTAAGTGAAGCCTGTCCGCTGATCCTGCCGTTCCATGTTGAACTGGATAAAGCGCGTGAACTGGCTCGCGGCGACAAGCCTATCGGCACTACCGGCCGGGGTATTGGCCCGGCATACGAAGACAAAGTTGCCCGCCGTGGCTTACGTGTAGGGGATTTGTTTAACCCGACGCAGTTTGCTGAAAAGCTGAAAACGCTGATGGATCTGCATAATTTCACCCTTACGCAGTACTATAAAGTGCCCGCGGTGGATTATCAGACTACGCTGGACAATGCGCTGGCTATTGCAGACATTTTAAAACCATTGGTAGTAGATGTTACTGATTTGCTGGACAAAGCGCGTAAAGCCGGCCAGGAAATTATGTTTGAAGGGGCTCAGGGCACACTACTGGATATTGATCACGGTACCTACCCTTATGTTACCTCGTCTAATACCACCGCCGGTGGTGTAGCAACCGGTGCTGGTTTTGGGCCGCGTTATTTGGATTATGTACTGGGTATTGTTAAAGCTTATACCACCCGTGTTGGCTCAGGCCCGTTCCCGACAGAGCTAGGCTGTGCAGTAGGCGAGCATTTAGGTGTAAAAGGCCATGAGTTTGGTGCGACTACCGGCCGTAAACGTCGCTGTGGCTGGTTTGATGCCGTAGCCGTTAAGCGTGCAGTGCAATTAAACAGTATCTCTGGTTTTTGCTTAACCAAGCTGGATGTATTAGATGGCCTGGAGACAATACACATCTGTACCGGATACAAAGATGCGGCAGGTAATGTGACTGACGTTCCACCTATGGCTGCAGAAGGCTTTGAACTGGTAACACCGGTATATGAAGAAATGCCAGGCTGGAGTGAAAGCACCTTTGGTGTGCAGCAACTTGAAGACTTACCGCAGGCAGCGCGTAACTATATCAGCCGTTTAGAGCAACTGACCGGCGTGCCTGTTGATATAGTGTCTACCGGCCCTGATCGTGTTCAGACTATTGTGCTGCGCCATCCTTTTGCCTGAGGCATCTGTTTGTTAAGCTGTGCCGTATAAAAAAACGCTGCCACCTGGCAGTGTTTTTGTTTATGCTGATATTAAGCAAAACAGGGAGTTACGGTTATGCGTATTTTTACATTATTAGCAGCGTTATTATTACTTACAGCTTGTGGCGGCGGTGGCAGCACGGATACAGGCAGCACAGGGCAAACCAGCATTTGCCAGCGCACTGATATTAACTCTCAGGTGTTTTGTGCTTTGCAGCGGGATTATCTGTGGTACCGTGATTTGCCTGCGTCAATTAACCCCGACAGTTACAGCTCTCCTAATCAATTATTGCAGGCAGTAGCTGCGCCACAGGACCGCTACAGTTTTATTCTTACCCGGCAGGAATATGAGGATCGCTATATCAACGCGACCTTTTTCGGCTACGGTTTCTCCAGTGTCAGAGCGGATAATAATACAGCACTGCAAATTGCCTATGTATATGATGATGGTTCAGCGGCGCAAAATGGTCTGCGCCGCGGTGATAAAATAATTGCAATTGAGGGCGTCAGCGTTGCACAGTGGTTAAGCTGGCTTGATGCAGGCACGGCGACCAATGAGGATATTTATGGCCCGAACGAAACGGGTGTAATACGTAACTTTGTCTGGCGTAAACCTGATACTTCTGAGCAGGCCGCAGATTTTATTAAAAAGGAAGTGACAACCAATACAGTGTTGCACCGCTCGGTAGTGGTACAAGGCAGTAAGCGTATTGGTTATCTGGTGTTTAATACTTTTATCGAATTATCAGAGACAGAACTGGAAGAAGCCTTTGCCTATTTTGTGACGCAAGGGGTTAATGAGTTAGTGCTGGATGTACGTTACAACGGTGGCGGTCTGATCCGGGTGGCAAACCAGCTAAGTACACAGATTGCACGAAACTTTGTTCAGGGCGAAGTATTCGTAAAATATCAGTTTAATGACAAAAATACGGCAAAAAATAATACCACCCTGTTTGCGCTGGGGGCTGGCAGAACGGCTCTGAATCTGCCCAGAGTATTTATACTGACAACCCAAAGCAGCTGCTCATCCAGCGAACTGGTGATTAATTCTCTGACGCCTTTTGTTGATGTGGTACAGATAGGCAGTGCAACTTGTGGTAAGCCAGTAGGGCAGCAACCGGATATTATTGGCAACTATGTGTTGTTTGCTATTAACTTTCAAACGGTAAACGCGCTGGATCAAGGCGGTTACTTTGACGGTTTACAGCCTAACTGCCCAGTTGCTGACAGTATTACCGGCGATTGGGGCGTTGTTACTGACCCTTTGTATGCAGAGGCAGTTAATTATATTGCCAGTGGCAGTTGTAGTGATACCGCAGTAAGCAGTGCAACTGTACGTGCTGAGCAGGCAAAACCTAAGCTGGCAGCCCCCTGGGTATTAAATAATGAGCAATAAAAGGCGTGAAGTTTGCTTAAAAAAAGCAGGTTGAGGCCGATAAAGCCTAAGATAACAATTTTCAGGCGCATATTATGATTAAAACACTAAGGCTGGTGCTGGCTGTTCTGCTACTGCAAACGCCGTTAACACAGGCGCAGGAACTTGAAGCCGTACAGTTATATTCGCAGGATGAACTGTTGGCATTGATACGTACCAACAGCCATCTTAAGCGCGTGCGGGCTGACGACTGTCAGCTGGTGCGTGATATCGAAGCCAGGGCCGATATTATGCAACTGCCGGCTTACCAGTTTTTATATGGTGATATGCTGGCCTATGCGGTTTGTGTGCCTCGTAATGTAGAACGTGGCTGGGACCTGATGCTGCAGGCTGCAGGCCAGGGGTTACCAGAAGGGCTGGAACAGGTAGGCCGTTATTATCATATTGGCCGCTTTGTGCAGCCCGATATAGATAAAGCTATTATTTATCTGCGTGAAGCCTCGGCACTGGGTAATTTAAAAGCACAGTTACGTTTAGCGCAGATATTAGTTGATGGCCATGGCAGCCCGGTAGATTTTGAGCAAAGCTACCGCTGGCTGCATAATGCAGTAACGGCAGATGCCGCTACACATAAACAAGTACAACAGTTGCTTGGCAAGTTAAGCCAAAAAATGCCCGCAAGGGTAGTGGCGAATGCCAAACGGCCGGTAAAATGAAGTTCATACTCATAATACGGTTTAGCTGTTACACTTAGCATAATTTAGGAAACAAAAGATAACTTAATGACGGTAAATGATCCGCATCTTGCGCGTGAGCAGGAAAAATATGACAACCCTATCCCCAGCCGTGAATTTATTCTCGAGCATATCGAAAAACGCCAGAGCCCTGCTTATTTTGAAGAGTTAGTTGCCGAGCTGGGCTTAACCGATGACGACGCTGTTTTCGCACTGAAAAAACGCCTGCGTGCCATGGAGCGCGACGGCCAGTTAATTTATACCAAAAACCGCCGCTATGGCCTGGTCGATAATATGGACCTGGTTAAAGGCACGGTGTTGGGCCACCGCGAAGGTTTCGGCTTTTTAAAGCTGGAGCAGGGCGGGCCGGACTGGTTTATTCCCAATTTTGAAATGCAGCGCTTGCTGCACGGCGATATTGTGCTGGCTACTGCACAAAGTATAAACAGTAAAGACAAAATAGAAGCCCGTGTGGTACGGGTGTTGGAGCCGCGCAGTGAGCCGATAGTTGGGCGCTACTACAAAGATTTCGCTTTAGGTGTGGTAGTGCCGGATGATCCGCGTATAACGCAGGATATTGTCATTCCCGATGGTGAACAGGGCGCTGCCCGGCATGGTCAGGTGGTGTTGGTAGAGATAACACAGCGGCCATCAAAACGGGTTAATGCTGTGGGCAAAGTAACCGAAGTGCTGGGCGAACATATGGCGCCGGGTATGGAAATTGAAATTGCCATTCGTAATCATGGTATTCCGCATGTGTTTTCTGATGCGGTATTAAAGCAAGTAGCACAATACGGCGAAGACGTACCGGCAGCGGCCAAACAAGGCCGGGTTGATTTAACTAAATTAGGCTTGATCACCATTGATGGTGAGGATGCGCGCGATTTTGACGATGCTGTTTACGCCGAAGTTAAAGACAACGGCGGATGGCGTTTATGGGTAGCTATTGCCGATGTTAGTAGCTATGTGCTGCCGGATACCGCACTGGACAAAAGTGCGCTGGAACGCGGCAACTCGGTGTATTTCCCTGATCACGTAGTGCCAATGCTGCCAGAGGCGTTATCTAACGGCCTGTGCTCGCTTAACCCGCATACCGATCGCTTATGTTTAGTGGCCGATATGCATATTAGTGCCAACGGTAAACTTGACAGTTACCAGTTTTATGAAGCGGTAATGCATTCCAGCGCCCGCTTAACTTATAACAAAGTTCATAAAATACTGCAGGGCGACCCGGAGTTACGCCAGCAATATGCTGCTAACCTGACTAACATTGAAACCCTGAACAGCCTGTATAAAAAGTTGGCCAAAGTACGCGGCCAACGTGGCGCTATTGAATTTGAAACAGTAGAAACCCGCTTTGTGTTTAACAGCCACCGTAAAATTGAACAAATTGTGCCGGTGCACCGAGTTGAGTCGCATAAGATTATTGAAGAGTGCATGATTATGGCCAATGTGGCCGCCGCACGCTTTATTGAAAAGCACGAGGCCCATACGCTGTTTCGCGTACACGAGCGTCCGGATGGCGATCGCTTCGATAATTTCCGCCGCTTTTTAGCCGAGCTGGGTATAGAGGCTAACTTATCGGCTGAGCCAACGCCGCTGGAGTTAACGCAAACACTGGAGAAAATCGGCGACAGGCCGGATCGTGAGCTGATAGAAACCACTATGCTGCGCTCAATGAAGCAGGCGGTGTATCAGGGCGATAATCAGGGCCACTTTGGTTTAGCGCTGGAAGCTTATGCCCATTTTACTTCACCCATCCGTCGTTATCCGGATTTAGTGCTGCACCGTGGTATTAAAGCCTTACTGGCAAAGCAAGGCCAGAAAGTTACCGGTGCCCGTGGATACACCGAAGCGGAAATTACCCCACTGGGCGAGCAGTGCTCGATGACCGAGCGCCGCGCGGATGATGCCACCCGCGAAGTAGCCGACTGGCTAAAATGCGAATATATGCAGGATCATTTAGGTGCAGAGTTTGACGGTGTTGTATCTACCGTGACCAGCTTTGGCCTGTTTGTGCGCTTAACCGAGCTGTATATCGAAGGCCTGGTGCATGTTACGTCTTTGCAAAACGACTATTACCACTTTGACGCTGAGCGCCATACGTTAAGTGGGGAGCATGGCAAAGTAACTTACCGCATGGGCGATTTACTAAAAGTAAAAGTGGCCGCCGTTAACCTTGAAGCGCGTAAAATTGATTTAGTGCTGGTAGGTGAGCCTAAGCGTGTGGTGAACAAGGCTGATATTAAAGCCTCTAAGCAGGCAGCTGCAGACAAGGGCGCAAAACGCGGTTCAGCTAAAGCCGCAAAAGCTCCGGCTAAAACGGAAGCGAAGCCAAAAGGCGCACGCAATATTACCGCACGCAAAAAGCCACGGCGTAAAGCGAAGTAATAAGGTAAACTGCCGGCCTTTTTTAAGTGTCGGCATTAAGGGTTAACAATGAACGCAGATCTGGTGTTTGGTATTCATGCGGTTGGGGCTTTACTACAGCGCGCACCGCAGGATGTGCTGGAAATGTTCGTGATGAAAGATCGCGACGACAAGCGTATGCAGCCGTTAATTCAGCAAGCACGGCAAAACGGTGTGTCGGTGCAGTTTTGTAACCGCAAAACTCTGGACGATATGGTTGGTGGCCAGCATCAGGGTATTATTGCCAAAGCCCGGCTGCAAAGCAGCGGCAGTGAAACGGATTTAGCCGCCATTGTTGCACAGCAGGACAAGCCGTTTATTCTGATCCTCGATGGTGTAACCGACCCGCATAACTTAGGTGCTATTTTACGCAGTGCGGATGCCGCGGGTGTGCATGCTGTCGTCGCGCCAAAAGATCGCTCTGTTAAGCTCACTTCAGTGGTGCGTAAAGTTGCCTGTGGTGCAGCAGAGAGTGTGCCTTTTATTACCGTAACCAACTTGGCCCGTACCCTGCGTGAATTGCAGGACGCCGGTGTTTGGATAGTCGGTACCGCCGGTGAAACTGAAACCCTGGTGTACAACGCCGATTTAAAAGGCCCGCTGGCGCTGGTGTTGGGTGCAGAAGGAGAAGGCCTGCGCCGTTTAACCCGTGAAACCTGCGACAGCCTGGTAAAAATTCCGATGTTTGGTACTGTGTCCAGCCTTAACGTATCGGTTGCCGCCGGAATCTGCTTGTTTGAAGCGGTGCGTCAACGTAGTTAGTTAATTACAGCAAGGAAGGTGAATTCCGCTGTGCTCGCCACAGCAACTCGCCCTAATGCCTGCGGCAGGGCTCAGACACTCTGTGGCTGCGCAATCGGAACACACCTTCCTGGCTTCGCCGGTGAACTACCCATGTTAGGTTGCAAACCGGTTAGCGCAGCCACAAACCATTTTCGCGTAAGCGAAGGCGGGTAACAAATTCGTCAGGAACGAATTTGGTCAGTGTAGCTGGCCCGCCAGATTGAGGGCAGGATTGCCCGAAATTCCATTGTGGCGAGCATAAGCGGAATTGCAACCGGGCCGCTATCACTCACTTTTACCTGCTATGTCTATTTAATCGAACCACTTTGCAGCTTTCTGCTTGTTATTTGCCCGCTGAGTCCGTAAAATACGCGACCTTCGGCCATACACTAACGTTCCTTGCCTCCATGAGAACCCCGGCCGAGTTCCCCCGAGGCTTACTAACCGTAAGGAGCTACAATGCGTCATTACGAAATCGTTTTTATGGTTCACCCTGATCAGAGTGAACAAGTACCTGGCATGATTGAGCGTTACACTGGCGCAATCAAAGAAGCGGGTGGTTCTATTCACCGTCTGGAAGACTGGGGCCGTCGTCAACTGGCTTACCCAATCCAGAAGTTGCATAAAGCTCACTATGTTCTGATGAACGTAGAAGCACCACAAACTGTGATTGATGAGCTGGAAACTAACTTCCGCTACAACGACGCGGTATTACGTAACCTGATTATGCGCACTGACAGTGCCGTAGTTGAGCCATCACCAATGGCAAAGGTACGTGATGAACGTCGTGAGCGTGCTCCTCGCGAACATGAAGAGCAAGTAGCAAACGAAGAGTAAGTTGTTGTTAATGGACAATAGCACCGTACTGGTTGGCAGTATCTGCCGTCAACCGGAGCACAGCGAAAGTCCTGCGGGCATACCGCATACGGTTTTGGTGTTAGAACACCGAAGTTTGCAGACAGAAGCCGGTTTAAACCGCCAGGCTTATGTCCGGATACAGGTTGTACTGACCGGAGCCGCACTAACACAACATACCCGACAGTTAACGTTGGGCAACATGGTAAAGGTGACAGGTTTTTTAAACCGCCACCAAAGCCGCAGCGGACAAGCTAAGCTGGTGCTGCATGCGCAACAAATTGAATATATAAGTTAGGAGACAGGCAAATGTCACGTTTTTTCCGTCGCCGTAAATTCTGCCGTTTTTCTGCAGAAGGCACTGTAGAGATTGATTATAAAGATACCGTTGTTCTGAAAAACTATGTTACAGAAAGCGGTAAGATCGTACCTAGCCGTATTACTGGTACCAGCGCTAAGTATCAGCGTCAACTGGCTCGTGCTATCAAGCGCGCACGCTACCTGGCTCTGCTGCCTTACAGCGACTCACACAGTTAATACAGAAGGGGTATAAGCAATGCAAATTATTCTGTTAGACAAAGTCGCTAACCTGGGTGGTTTAGGTGACAATGTAGCTGTTAAGTCAGGTTATGCTCGTAACTTCTTGTTCCCACAGGGTAAAGCAGTTCCGGCCACCAAGGCTAACATCGAGAAGTTCGAAGCCCGTCGTGCTGAATTAGAAGCTAAATTAGCTGATGATTTAACTGCTGCAAACGACCGTGCTGCTAAAATTGCTGCGCTGGGTGAAGTGACTATCGCTTCTAAAGCCGGTGACGAAGGCAAACTGTTCGGTTCAGTAGGCACACGTGATATCGCTGATGCGATCACTGAAGCCGGCGTTAAAGTAACTAAAGCAGAAGTTAAACTGCCTACAGGTACTTTACGTGAAACTGGCGAGTACGAAATCGACGTACAGTTACACGCTGAAGTTACTGCAACTGTAAAAGTTGTCGTAATCGCAGAAGCTTAATAAGCTTTAAAGCGCACTGTATCTGCAGTGCGCTTTTTCCTCTGTTTTCCCCCGTTGTTGTTTACCTTAACTGTTTAGTTAAGCCACTAAAAAATATCTGACACTTCGCTTTGTGATCTGCCTTAGGCGGGTTAGCATTATGTTGTTTTCGCCAACTGACACAGGTGTTATGAGTAGTATCAAAGACAAACAGGTTGCTGCGGTTAAAATGCCGCCGCATTCGATAGAAGCTGAGCAATCGGTACTTGGCGGCTTAATGCTGGATAATGAGGCCTGGGATCGGGTAGCTGAAAAAGTGGTCGAGCAGGATTTTTACCTACGCGCGCACCGCTTTATTTTCGCTGCTATGTCACGTTTGGCTGAGGCTACCCAGCCGATAGATATTATTACCGTATCGGAAGATTTAGAAGCCAACCTGCAGCTGGATGATGTGGGTGGTTTTGCCTATCTGGGTGAAATTGCCAAAAATACCCCCAGCGCGGCTAATATTCTGGCTTATGCTGAAATCGTGCGTGAGCGCGCCGTGGTGCGCGATATGATTGCAGTAGCGCATGATATTGCCGACGCCGGTTACGACACCCAGGGCCGTACCTCGGCTGAGCTGCTGGACTTTGCCGAAACCAAAGTATTTAAAATTGCTGAGCAGCGCACCAACGCTAATGAAGGCCCCGAGCCAATTAATAGTATACTGGCCAAAACCATTGAGAAAATTGACGAGTTGTTTCGCTCGCCACACGATGGTGTTACCGGGGTATCTACCGGCTATGTCGATTTGGATAAAATGACTAACGGCATGCAGCCATCAGACTTGATCATTGTTGCTGCCCGGCCATCAATGGGTAAAACCACCTTTGCGATGAACCTGTGTGAACATGCGGCTATTACCTCGGATAAGCCGGTGCTGATTTTCAGCTTAGAGATGCCGTCCGAACAAATTATGATGCGTATGTTGGCCTCTTTGGGCCGGATTGATCAAACCAAGGTGCGTACCGGCCAGCTGGAAGATGAAGACTGGGCGCGGTTATCCTCCGCGATTGAGTTATTGAACACCAAAGGCAAAATGTATATCGACGATGGCTCTGGCCTAACGCCGACAGAGGTACGCTCGCGGGCGCGCCGTGTTGCGCGTGAGCACGGTGGCTTAAGTATGATCATGGTAGATTACTTACAGCTGATGACAGTGCCGGGCTTAAGTGAAAACCGTACGCTGGAAATTGCAGAAATTTCGCGCTCGTTAAAAGCTCTGGCCAAAGAGCTGAAAGTGCCGGTAGTGGCGCTGTCGCAGCTAAACCGCTCACTGGAACAACGTGCCGATAAACGGCCGGTAAACTCCGACTTACGTGAATCCGGCTCTATTGAGCAGGATGCTGACTTAATTATGTTTATCTATCGCGACGAAGTGTACAACGACGACAGCCCGGATAAAGGCACGGCAGAGGTGATTATCGGTAAGCAGCGGAATGGCCCGATTGGCCGCGTGCGCTTAACCTTCCACGGCCGCTATTCGCGCTTTGATAACTACGCCGGCAGTGCCAGGTTCGAGGACGATTAATGCTAAGCCGCCGGCCCCAGGCCACTATAGACCTAGCCGCGCTTGAACATAACTTCGCGCGGGTAAAGCAGCTGGCGCCGAACAGCAAGTTACTGGCGGTGTTAAAAGCCAATGCCTATGGCCATGGCATGTTGCCGGTAGCTCAGGCGTTAACGCAAGCCGATGCTTTGGGCGTAGCGCGCCTTGATGAAGCCTTAGCACTGCGTGCCGGTGGTATCGCCAGGCCGATAGTGTTGCTGGAAGGCTTTTTTCACCCGGATGAACTGGCACAAGTGGTTGCCTCTAACCTGCAACTGGTAATACACCACCGCGACCAGGCCGAAGCCTTGCTGGCGGCAGAGCTGGATGCGCCGGTACGTGTATGGCTAAAAGTAGATTCCGGTATGCACCGCCTTGGTATTTATCCGCATGAGTTTAACGGGTTATATCAGCGCTTAAGCCAAAGCCGCAATGTGCAGGGGCCGCTTAGATTAATGAGCCACTTTGCCAGCTCAGACGAGCTGGATAAACCTGCAACGGCTAACCAACTGGCATTATTTCAGCATACTACGCAAGGCTGTGCCGGTGAGCATTCACTGGCTAACTCTGCTGCCGTATTAAACTGGCCGCAAAGCCATGGCGACTGGGTACGGCCGGGCTTAATGCTGTACGGTGTATCGCCCATGGCTGAAGCAGTGGGCACTGCTCACGGTTTAAAGCCAGTCATGACACTTAGCAGCAGCGTTATCGCGGTACGCGAGGTAAATGCTGGCGACGCTGTAGGCTATGGCGGTAGCTGGATAGCGGCGCATAAGACCCGTTTAGCCGTGGTGGCGATGGGCTATGGCGATGGCTACCCGCGCGCAGCCGGTAATAATGCCGATGTGCTGATTAACGGTAAGCATTTGCCGATAGTTGGCCGGGTGTCGATGGATATGATTACTGTCGATATTGGCAACGAGGCTGTAGCCGTGGGTGATAAAGTGATCCTGTGGGGCCGCGATTTACCGGTAGAGCAACTGGCGCGCTGTGTTGATACTATTCCTTATGAATTGCTGTGTAATATCACCAGCCGTGTACAATTCAGCTATATCCATCGTACTTGAAGCTACAGCTTTGTTGACGGCGTTCTCTCGCTGGAACGCCAGCCCGGCCCAATCACATAGTTTATCTATGCTCATGGGGATCTCGTTCGCTTGTCGCCTCACTGCCGCTTCAATTACTTTGAATATGTGAAAATTAATATTGTAAACAAAAACGCCGGCGCTAAGCGTGAGTTAACACTAGGCCGGCGTTGTGCTGTGTAGATCGCAGCTTATTTATCAAAGCTCACTTCAATATGTACCTTGCCAAAATCTGAATCAAACGGCATCAGAATTTTTGCACCTTCAGATTTATGCGAAATAGTATGGTTTTTACCAGACACCACCACAGGGGTTGCCATAGTAAAGTCATAGCCTTTTTCGCCTAAAATACGTTTGGCACCGCCGGTAACCATATTGGTAATTTCACCTACCATGTCGGTAACATCTGCTGTAATGCCTTTTGGCCGTTCGCCCAGCATACGAAACATAATTTCCACTGCTAACGATTCTTCAAAGGTAATAGAAAATGAGCCTTTGGTTTGCGGGCTAACCATACCAATTAAACCAGATACATCGCCACGGGCAACTTCGTCTTTTTTAATACGTGGTTGTCCGGGAATAATGGTGGTATTTGCCATAGTGCTTAGCACATTGACTAAAGACGATAAAAACGGATTTATAAATTCAACATTCATGTCAATGCCTATCAGAAAACAGAACTAAAGCGAAAACTTGTTTAAGATTAGAAACCTTTTTATAAATGTACAAGCCAGATCCTTGATATAGATAAGTATTATTATTTGGCTTTACATATTTTGCACAATCCATGCGCTTCAATGGTCTGGTGTTTGATAACAAACCCTTGCGATACTGCCTGACGGTTAAACTCATCTTGCAATAAACTGGAATGTAGCTCAGTGACATTACCACATTGATCGCAAATTAACAGCTGAGCCGGGTGATGCTGGCCAAAATGATGACACAGCATAAACGCATTGCTGGATTCAATTTTATGAATAAAGCCCTGTTCGGTAAGAAACTCTATCGCCCGGTAAACCGTAGCGGGTTTTGCACCGGGCTCAGTTTGTTTTAACTGCTCAAGCAGTTCATAGGCGCCAATGCCGCCATTAAGGCCGGCCAGCAGGCGAAATACCTTTTCGCGGATAGATGTAAAGCGGGCACCATTTTGTTCGCAAATTGTGCGCGCCCGGTTAACCAGAGTTTCCGTCGACATTTTCAGCTCCTGTCAGCAGTTGCTGGCAGTGTACCATAACAAAGCTTAACTGCCACGCACGCCATACAGTGCAACAGGATGAAAATATGGTTGTTTATAACCGGTTAATTTGTTCTTTTAGCTGGTAACTTTTGTCTGTAACAATGCTTTCCAGTGTAGCTATACGTTGTTTCAGTTTTTCTTGCTCGGCTCTGAGTTGCTCCAATTCTGCACTACCCGCTTTGCCCTTATTATCGTGATATACCTTAAAGGCTGATAATCCTATACCGCCAATAATGGCCAGTGCCGCTATTTCGAAGGGTCCCATTGTATGCTCCTGTTATTCTCTGTAATAGTTTAATGGCGTTGTGTGCAAATCAGATGCCAACTAATAATATGTATATATATATCAGTTGGATGTGCTGGTAATCTAATTGATAACAATGGTAAGCACACAAAAGTTTAGCCAATTTCACCATAATATAGTGGTAAACTCCGCCATCAATCTAGCAATTAATTGTAAAGCATTATGACTGATGAAAACTGGATGCGCCGTGCTATCGCGCTGGCAGCTAACGCCGAGCAGCAGGGCGAAGTGCCGGTTGGCGCCGTGTTGGTTAAAGACGGTAAGATGATTGCAGAAGGCTGGAATCAGATGATCAGCCTGAATGATCCGTCAGCTCATGCTGAGATGCAGGCCATACGTGCCGCATCGGCCAGTATGGCTAATTACCGCTTGCCGGACTGTACGTTGTACGTAACACTGGAGCCTTGCAGCATGTGTGCCGGGGTAATGGTACATAGCCGTATTAAGCGGCTGGTATTTGGTGCCACAGATTTAAAAACAGGTGCGGCGGGCTCGGTGCTTAATCTGGTGCAGCATAGCCAGTTTAATCATCAACTTGAGGTGGTATCCGGTGTACTGGCGGCAGAATGTGCTGCACAGTTATCGGCGTTTTTTCAGCGCCGCAGGCAGGAACACAAAGCCGCTAAACAGCTTCGGCTGCCTGATTAAAAAAGCTCAGATAATGGCGTCGGCGTTGGTGCAGTTTCGCTACCGCAATATTACGTTTAATACGGCGCCTGCTTGATGCAATATTTGCCAGGCGGCGTTTTGCTCTGATTTGGGGTTTCTTTCGTTTTAACATAAAAAGCCTGCATAAGGAGAATTATGCTTACTATGGATGCGTGACTGCTTTGTTTCAATAGTCGCGTTAATTGTTATCCTGTGCGGGCTCTGGCAATATTTCTGTACTCAGCTGCTCGGTTAAACGTTGTTTTTGCTGTTCAAGCCGCTGTTCTGCCTGTTGGCGTTCATCTACCCATAATAAGGTGTCGTAGTAACGGCGGATATTTTCAACATAGGTTACCGCTTCATCACCGCGGGCATAGCCATATTTAGTGGTTTGATAGACATTTTTTTGCCGCAGCAAAGGCAGGCGTTGTTTTACATCAAGCCACTTATCCGGATCAGCGCCCTGGCGCTGCGTGATAATACGCGCATCTTCAACGTGGCCCCAACCAACATTATAAGATGCCAGCGCAAACCAGAGGCGATCTGGCATGGTAATACGCTCAGGTATGCGGGTAACCATGCGATGCAGGTAACGGCTGCCACCTTGTATGCTTTGCTCAGGATCAAGCCGGCTGGTAACACCCATTTGCTGTGCTGTGGGCAAGGTTAGCATCATTAAACCGCGTACACCGGTCGGACTTTTGGCTTTCGGATCCCAGTGTGATTCCTGATAACTGAGCGCGGCAAGTAAGCGCCAGTCAAGCTCTCCGGCATATTGCGTGAACCAGGCTTTAAACTTTGGCAGTTGTTGTTCTATAGCATCGATATACACCAGCGTGTCTACGTAGTCGAACAATTGCACATGACCAAAATAGCGATCTTCCAGCGCAATAAGCTCGCCGCCCTGGTACATAGCACCAAAAAACTCAATCAATACGGCGTAGAGCGAGTCGTCGCTGCTATCTGCCAGTAACCAGCTAACCGGTAAGTTGTCACGTACGGTAAAAGCAATACTAAGGTTGGGGTAAAAACGCCGGTTTAGTGCCAGTTGGTTTGAGTCGGTCAGGGTGTAAGCAATACTACCGTCAACCACCTGCTGTAAAATTTCGTCGGCGTCCAGTGTAGGGTGTTGTTGCCATTGTAAATCGGGTTTGTCCAGGCTTAGCTGTTGCAGGGTTTCGGCATGGCTGCTGTCTTTTACAACAACGACAGTGTCGGTCAGGTCATCCAGCGAACGTGGCCAGGTATTGCCTTGTTTAAATACTAATACCTCATTGATCCAGCGATAAGCCGGTGATGAACGGTACTTGCCTTTGCGCAGTTCTGTTAGGGTCAGGCCGCCGGCAATATAGTCAACCTGGCCGCTTTGCAACTTTTGCAGCAGCTCGTCCAGTTGATAGCTGGGAAATAACTCCAGTTTTACACCAAGCTTATCGGCCAGTGCCTGGCTGAGCTCCAGCTCGAAACCGGTGGGGCCGTCAATGCCAACGTAATAGCTGGTAGGGCCATGCAAAATGCCAACTTTTAAGCTATCACGCTGATATATCTGGTAAAGCTGGCTTTGTGATGGCTCGGGGCTACACCCTGCTAAACACAGCAACAACAGCAACCAGGCCTGATTTTTCCACATCTTTGCTAACCTGCAATGTCACGTTCTGCGCTGTTATAACAAACTTCTGTCGCCGCGTCAGTGTTTACTCATACCACTTGAGCAGAAATTTCTTTATAATGGCGCGCCTATAAGGGGTTCCAGCCCCAGGTTTCAATTTGACAAACCCACGGGAAAAAAAAGCCTATGTTGATCCTGCGTGGTGCGCCAGCACTGTCCGATTTCAGAGTTCAGAAGTTACTAGACCAATGCGCCCAGAGTGGCTTAACCATCAGCGGTATTTATGCTGAGTTTATGCACTTTGCTGATGTTAGCAGCGCATTGACTGACGCCCAGCAGCAAACACTGGATAAATTGTTAACCTATGGCCCGGCCATTGCCAGCCATGAACCTCGCGGCCAGTTAGTGCTGGTAACGCCGCGGCCGGGCACTATTTCGCCCTGGTCGTCTAAAGCGACAGATATTGCCCGCAACTGTGGTTTAATGCAGGTTTCGCGCTTAGAACGTGGTATTGCTTACTATATTGAAGCGCCAACGGCACTGAATGCACCGCAGTTACAGCAAGTCGCGGCATTGCTACATGACCGTATGATGGAAGCGGTATTTACTGAACTGGCGCAGGCACAGGCGCTGTTTAGCAAAGCTGAGCCAGCAGCGCTTAGCTCGGTAGATATTAAAAGCGGTGGCCGTGCGGCGCTGGCTAAAGCTAATATCGATATGGGCCTGGCCCTGGCCGATGATGAAATTGATTATCTGTTTGATAACTTCACCGCACTTGGCCGTAACCCGAACGACATTGAACTCTATATGTTTGCTCAGGCGAACTCAGAACATTGCCGGCACAAAATTTTTAACGCCGACTGGACTATAGACGGCGTACAACAGCCTAAATCGCTGTTTAAAATGATTAAAAACACCTATGAGCAAACACCGGATTATGTATTGTCGGCTTATAAAGACAACGCTGCGGTAATGGAAGGTTCTACCGCTGGCCGGTTTTTTGCCCAGCCCGGTAATTTAACTTATCAGTATCACCATGAACCTATTCATATACTGATGAAAGTTGAAACCCATAACCACCCAACGGCTATTTCGCCATATCCGGGTGCAGCTACCGGTTCTGGCGGTGAAATTCGTGACGAAGGCGCTACCGGTGTGGGGTCTAAACCTAAAGCCGGTTTAGTCGGCTTTTCTGTGTCTAATTTACGTATTCCGGGTTTTGAGCAGCCGTGGGAAACTGATTTTGGCAAACCGGAGCGTATTGTATCGGCGCTGGATATTATGCTGGAAGGCCCTCTGGGTGGTGCGGCTTTTAATAATGAATTTGGCCGCCCGGCTATTAACGGTTATTTCCGTACCTATGAAGAAAAGGTACCCAGCCATAACGGCGACGAAGTACGCGGTTACCATAAGCCGATTATGATTGCCGGTGGTTTGGGGAATATCCGTGCTGATCATGTGCAAAAAGGTAATTTACCGGTTGGTGCAAAACTGGTGGTACTGGGTGGCCCGGCGATGAATATCGGGCTTGGCGGCGGTGCGGCATCTTCGATGGCGTCGGGTCAGTCGGCCGAAGATTTAGACTTTGCCTCAGTGCAACGCGAAAACCCGGAAATTGAACGTCGTTGTCAGGAAGTTATCGATCGTTGCTGGCAGTTGGGCAGCGAAAACCCGATCGTATTTATTCATGATGTTGGCGCCGGTGGTTTATCGAATGCTTTTCCAGAGCTGGTCAACGACGGTGGCGTAGGCGGTAAGTTTGAGCTGCGTAATGTACCAAACGACGAGCCCGGTATGTCACCGCTGCAAATCTGGTGTAACGAATCACAAGAGCGTTATGTGATGGCGATACCTGCCGACAAAATGCCGGTGTTTGAGCAGATTTGTCAGCGTGAGCGGGCACCTTTTGCCGTTGTAGGCGAAGCTACAGCAGAGCAACACTTAACGCTGACCGACACCCACTTTGGCAGTACACCTATTGATTTGCCATTAAATGTGCTGTTGGGCAAAGCACCGAAAATGCACCGTGATGTGCAAAGCACACAAGCAGCAGGTAAAGCACTGGATTTAGCCGGTGTATCAGTAAAAGACGCGGCAGAGCGTTTATTGCGTTTGCCAGCCATTGCCGAAAAAACCTTTCTGGTAACTATTGGTGATCGTTCTGTCACCGGTTTGGTAGCACGCGACCAGATGGTAGGCCCCTGGCAGGTACCGGTAGCTAACTGCGGAGTTACTGCAGCCAGTTACGATACATACCACGGTGAAGCCATGGCGATGGGTGAGCGCACGCCGGTGGCGCTGCTTGATTTTGCTGCCTCAGCCCGTTTAGCGGTAGCAGAAGCCATTACTAATATTGCCGCCACTGATATTGGCGATTTAAAGCGGATAAAACTATCTGCAAACTGGATGGCTGCGGCTGGCCACCCCGGCGAAGATGCTGGTTTATATGCAGCCGTTAAAGCCATTGGTGAAGAGCTGTGCCCGGCACTGGAAGTAACCATTCCGGTGGGCAAAGACTCGATGTCTATGAAAACCAAATGGCAGCAAAACGGTGAAGATAAAGCCGTTACCGCACCATTGTCTTTAGTGATCACTGCGTTTGCACGGGTAGAAGATATCCGCAAAACGGTTACACCGCAGCTGCGTACTGACAAAGGCGACACCAGCCTGCTGTTAATTGACTTAGGCCTGGGGCAAAACCGCTTGGGCGCGTCCTGTCTGGCGCAGGTGTATAAGCAGCTCGGACAAACACCGGTTGATTTAGACAGCCCACAGCTGCTGATTAACTTTTTTAACGCCGTGCAGCAGTTAACCCGCGAGCAGAAACTGCTGGCCTACCATGACCGCTCCGACGGTGGTTTATTTGTGACGCTGGCTGAAATGGCCTTTGCCGGTAAAGCCGGTATACGTACCGATATCAGCGCACTGGGTAACGATGATATGGCGGTGCTGTTCTCTGAAGAGCCTGGCGCGGTGATTCAGGTTGCCGCAGCAGATCTGGATTACGTTAAACAGGTACTGGCGCAGCATCAACTGGGCAACTGCAGCCATGTTATAGGCAGTGTAAATACTGACGACGAGCTGATATTCAGCCGTGGCGATAAAGTGGTATTAAGCGACAGCCGCACTCGTTTGCGTTGTATCTGGGCCGAAACCACGTATCAGATGCAAGCGCTGCGTGATAACCCGGCAGGTGCTAAACAAGAGTTTGACGCCAAAGCTGATGTTGCCGATCCGGGCCTTAATGTAAAACTGAGTTTTGATTTAAATGCCGATGTTGCCGCACCCTTTATTTTAAAAGGTGCAGCGCCGAAAGTAGCGATACTGCGTGAGCAGGGTGTTAACTCGCACGTAGAAATGGCTGCCGCCTTTAACCGTGCCGGTTTTACCGCGGTTGATGTACATATGAGCGATATACTGGCAGGCCGGGCTAAGTTAGCCGATTTTAACGGCTTAGTGGCCTGTGGCGGCTTCTCTTACGGCGACGTACTGGGCGCCGGTGAAGGTTGGGCTAAATCAGTATTGTTTAACGACATCGCCCGTAAGCAGTTTGCTGAGTTTTTCGAGCGCCAAAGCACCTTCTCGCTGGGGGTGTGTAACGGCTGCCAGATGATGTCTAACCTTAAGAGCCTGATCCCGGGTGCAGAGCTGTGGCCACACTTTGTCCGCAACAAATCTGAGCGCTTTGAGGGTCGTTTTAGCCTGGTAGAAATACAGCAAAGCCCGTCGTTGTTTTTTAACGGTATGGCCGGTTCACGTATGCCGATTGCGGTGTCGCACGGTGAGGGGCATGCTGAGTTTGCTTCATCTGAAGCTTTCGCCAAAGCCAACCATAGCGGCACGGTTGCCATGCGCTTTGTCGATCACTACGGCAAAGCCACTGAGCAATACCCGCAAAACCCGAACGGCTCACCAGCTGGTATTACGTCGCTTACCACTACTGATGGCCGTGTAACGATTATGATGCCACACCCGGAGCGGGTGTTCCGCGCCGTAGCTAATTCATGGCAGCCAGACGGCTGGCAGGAAGACAGCCCCTGGATGCGCATGTTCCGCAACGCGCGGGTTTGGTTAGGTTAAGCTAACCAACTGTAATAACGAAAAAACCTGCTGCGGCAGGTTTTTTTTATGGCTAGCTAAAAGATAAAAGCATCAGCGGTTGGTGTTGCGGCGGTATTTACCTACATCAAGCCTTTTAAAAATGCTACTACACTACGGCCCAGTGCGCTTAGGGCGTAGCCGCCTTCCAGTGCGGCGACAATACGGCCCTGGCAGTGTTGATCGGCCAGTTGTTTTAGCTGTTGTGCTATCCACTGGTAATCGGCTTCGGTTAGCAGAAATTGCGCCATATCATCTTCGCGGTGGCCGTCAAAACCGGCGGATACCAGAATAAGCTGCGGTTTAAATGCGTTAATACGCGGCAGCCAGTGCTGCTGAATTTGCTCGCGCCAGATGGCTGGTTTGCACAGGGCAGGCAGTGGTAAGTTTTCGATATTACTGGCGCTGGGGTGTTCACCGGTATTGGGGTAAAGTGGATACTGAAAGGATGAACAAAACAATACCCGATCATCAGCGGCGAAAATATCTTCAGTACCGTTGCCGTGATGCACATCAAAATCGACAATTGCTACCCGGCTAAGTTGGTGGTGCTCAAGCGCATAAGCCGCTGCTACAGCGATATTGTTAAAAATACAAAAACCCATGGCCTGGTCGCGAGTGGCATGGTGGCCTGGCGGGCGTACATTACAAAACGCCTGCTGGTTGGTGTCACTCATTACCTGATCTACCGCATTAATGGTTGCGCCTGCGGCATGCAGAGCTGCATTGAGGCTATGTTTCATTATCTGGGTGTCAGGGTCTAGCCAGATGTGGCCATCCTCAGGGTTTTTGGCATAAATTTCATCAATATACAGCTTGCTGTGTACATGATATAAATCTTCCGCACGGGCAGGTGTGGCATCACGCTGCTGTACAATAAACTCCAGGCCAGAGCGGATTAACTGATCATTTATTGCACTTAGCCGGGCAGGTTGTTCCGGGTGATCATCGCCGGCCTGGTGTAAATAACAGCTGGGGTGGCTAAACAGGGTAATTGCCATCAGCTTTGCTCTGCTGGTTTGCTGCTGGCTGAGTGGGGCAGGCGTAGCTGCAGGTAAACTTCACTGGGATCATCTCCCGGCAGGCGGCTAAAACCGGCTTTCTGGAATACTGCCAGCATGGCTTTATTTTCTGAGCGTACATAGGCTGTCATGCTGGTTAAACCGCGTAGTTCTGCAATGGTAATCATCTCCTGTAGCAGGCGTTTAGCCATACCTTTGCCCTGATATTTTTCCCGTGTCACAAAGGCAACTTCGCAGCTTTGGTTGTCGTTTAACAGGTAATAGCGGCCCACTGCCTGAATTTGTACCACAGAGCCTTTTTGCTTCACAATACACAGTGCTAAATCTCGGGATTGATCAACGCCAACCAAAGTACAGGATTTCTCCCGGCTCATTTGTGTTGGCACGGCGCTGTAACGCAGCTGCAGGGTTTCTTTGGTGTGTGAGTAGAAAAACTCCTGCAGGCGGCGCTCGTCAGACGGGTTTAATGGCCGAAGATCAAACTCTTCGCCATCAATTAATAGTTCTTTAAAGCCCACATCGCCCAGCTCGGGTACTTCCATTGGTGTATGCAACTGATAATGCGGTACCCAGTAATGTTTACGTACTTCTTCGAGCAACTGCTGGCGAAACTTTGGGTGCGCCACCCGAATAAGCTCCAGTGATCGTTCGCGGATGCTTTTACCGCGCAGTGAGGCTACACCAAACTCGGTAACCACATAGTGTACGTGGCCACGCGAGGTTACTACGCCTGCACCTTCAGAAATAAAGGGTACTATGCGTGATATTGTGCCGTTTTGCGCGGTAGAGGGCAGGGCAATAATGGGCTTACCGCCGCTGCTCATGGATGCGCCCCGGCTGAAATCAACCTGGCCGCCAATGCCGCTGTAAAATAAATGTCCAATTGAATCAGACACTATCTGGCCGGTAAGGTCTACTTCAATCGCACTGTTTATTGATACCATATTGTCGTTACGGGCAATATTAGCCGGTGAGTTCACGTATTCGCTCGGGTAGAAACCCATATGGGGGTTACAGTGAACGAAATCGTACAAGGCTTTACTGCCTACACAGAAACTTGCCACAGTTTTGCCCGGATGAAAGGTCTTTTGGCGGTTAGTGACGACGCCTTTTTTTATCAGCTCCATCATGGAGTCGGTAATCATTTCACTGTGAATGCCAAGGTCAGTATGGTTGCCAAGATACCGCAGTACGGCATCACACATCTTGCCGACACCAATCTGAATTGTTGCGCCATCTTCTATCAGCAAAGATACATACTGGCCAATCCGTTCAGTAATGGCATCAAGCTCGGGTGCCGGCATTTGTGGCAGTGGCTGGTCAGCATAAAAGAAATTATCAATCTGATCGCGGTGAATAAAGGCCTGGCCGTAAGTAACCGGCATGGACGTGTTTACCTGAGCGATAACTTTTTTGGCCGATTTAGCTGCCGCCGATACCACATCTACTGATACGCCAAGCGAGTGATAACCATGCTCATCGGCCGGGCTTACCATAATTAATGCAGCATCCAGTGGTAATACGCCTTCGCTGAATAACGACGGAATATCTGACATAAAGCAGGGAGTGTAATCGGCCCGGCCTTCAGCTACTGCCCGTCGCACCTGATCACCACCAATAAACAGGGCATTCACTTTAAACAATTGTTGATATTCAGGTTTTGCCCATTTGTTGTCAGACAATGAGTATACCTGCACAATTTCGATATCATGCAGTTGTTTAGCATTGCTAATCAGGTGATCTATCAGCGCCGTTGGCGTAGCCGCATGTGAACCGATAAAAATACGATCGCCGGATTTTAACAGCTGTTGCCAGTTCAGCGTAGCGGGGGCTTTAGCCACTGTTATGCTCCGTGTAGTGTAGTACCGCTATAGGATAACAGTTTAGGCTAAAAGGCAACCGGCGCGCAGTCGCCTTTAGTCTAAGTTATTGCTTTATAACTTCCAGCGCAGGCCTACCATGGCAACATAGGGGTCTATGTCAACATCAACGCTTTGCACTGTAGTGCCATTTATCTGAACCCGGCCGGTAGTGTCGATATCCATTTTGCTTACCATCAGATGCAGCCCTAAGGTGTCGGTGAGTTTAATGTTTACGCCAGCTTGTAACGCCAGGCCAAAAGAGCTTTTTAGTTTTAGCCCGACATTGTCATCAGCGCCTGCGACTTCCAGTGCGTTTAAGGCACCAATCAATTGCGCATCGGCCTTTTCGTTAAAAAACTCAGTGTAATTTAATCCAACACCAACGAAGGGATCAAACATCTGATGCTGTGGCATAAAATGATACTGCGCCAGCAATGTTGGTGGTAAATGCTTGGTTTTACCTACTTTTAAGCCATCTATCGCTGAGCCTTTTACGGTAATATCATGACTGAATGGGGTAGCGGCAATCAACTGTACTGCCCAGTTCGGGTTAATGCGGTAGTCAAATGTCAGGCCCAACTGGGTATTAGTGTTAACGCCAACAGCAGTGGAACCTGATGGCAAACCGGCTACCTGCTCAATAACGTTTAAGCTGGAGCTGCTGTCGTCCGGCGCTACGGTAATGGCACCTATATTAATTGCAAAGTCGGCAGAGGCAGGAGCAGCGGCTAACAGTGAGGCAAGAGTGATAATAGACAGGGTTGTTTTCATAGTGATCTCCACAGATAAGTTCTGTGGCCAATTGTCCGCTTTGCTCAGCAAAGAATATTGGGCTGGATCAATAAAAAAACGGGGCTGATATGAATTCAGCCCCGTAGTTTGTTTTATATCAAATAAAGTCAGTATTACTGAATTTGCCGCGCTGGCCGCTCCTGGCGTTGCACAGTAGCAGCCTGGCGTGGTTCACGTATCTGCTGCTGGCGCACGGCTGGGGCTTGTTGCTGTACCTGAGGTTGCCGTTGTTGCACAGCCGGTTGTTGTCTTGGCTGCTGCACTTGCGGCTGACGCTGCTGCAGCGCAGGTTGCTGCTGCACAGCCGGCTGGCGCTGTTCTGTTCTGAGCTGGCGCTGTTCAGTACGCTGTGGCTGCGTAGTTTGCACTTCACGCTGGCGCAGCTGCTCGGTGCTGATCACCCGCTCTGAACGCTCACGCTGTACAGCCGGCTGGCGCTGCTCTTTTAATTGCTGGTTAAGCTGCTGCTGGCGGCGTTCGTCGCGGTTAACCTCGGTTGGCCGCAGCCGTTGCTCTGTTGATACATTACGTTGTTCTGTTGAGACATGGCGTTGCTGACGTTGGGTGTTGTTGTTAGCCTGCCAGTCACGGTTCGGCATTTTTACCTGCTCAGCTGTTTTACGCTGATAATGCTGCTTGTTTTCCCGCACCGTAACATTACTGTCAACACGGGTATGGCGCACCGGCTGGCCTTGTACTTCACGTGTTGGCTGGCGGTAACCATAGCCTGCGTTGTAATCCCGGTTTAACCGTTCATGGCGGTAATGCACACCACGGCGATGTTCGGTGTTGTGGTGCCAGCGGCGGGCATCTACATAGTGCCTGTGGCGTACTTGTGGTAATAGTGGTGGTGTACTACCACATGGCGATGACGCCAGTCGAAGATACTAAAGTAAAACCAGGGCCGTACATTAACACTTATGCCCCAGTGAAACGGGCTATTGCGGTAATACACGCCTGCAGTATGCCAGTATACCGGCGGGTGGGATGGCCACCACCAGTCGCCATATACCACACGGGTGTCGTATACCGGCACGTAAACCACTTCTTTGCGTGCCGGCTCAATAATTATAATTTCACGTTCGCGTTCTACCACCACGTGTTTAGTGTCATTTAATGAGCCATTGGCATAAGCCTTTTGCCGCAGTGTCTGAATGCTGGCCATTACCTGGGCTTCGTCGGCTAAAAATGCCTCACCAAGCTCCTGGGTCCAGTCCAGATCATTGCTTAGCCGCTCCAGTAATTGTGGAAACGCTACCAGTGCCTTGACGCTTGGGTCCCAGCTTTGTTTTTCTACTGCATCTACAGCGGCTTCGCCGGTCAGTTTAGGGTTATCTTTTACCCAGCGGGCAGCTTGTACTACTTCCAGCGGGTAGGTTGAGGCAATCAGTACATGGGTTAATACGGTATCAGGATACAGGGCTACCGGCGCCAGCATTTGATCCAGCTGCGCCTGTGACAAGGTTTCTTCTTCAGCCCGGACATCAAACGACTGGCTAACCAGCAGCACGCACATCGCCAGCATCCGGCTTAGTTGCAGCATCAGGTTTTTCATCTTGCTATCCTCAGTTTCACCGTTAGCAAATTACTGCACCGACGGCTTTTTGTACAGTGTATAGCTTATAGAGGGATTAGGCTGAATTGAAACTGAACTTTACTGAACCTTTACATAGCAAAACCGGCAGCCAAAGCTGCCAGTTACAATGATGCATTAGCCTGATTATTCTGTGTCGATATAGCGTGCTTTTTTACTGGCTTTTAGCATGGTCATATCTACCAGTACCAGGCCGTCAACGCAGTTGGCAAAACCGGGGTCGGTACCAAAAGCGAGAAACTTCACGCCACCCGGCTCACACAGTTCGCTGTACTGTTTATACAGTGTGGGTACGCTAACGCCCATATTGGCCAGCAAGTGTTTTAGCTGGGTAAAATCCTCCAGGTAGTTATCGCCGCTAAAGTGCTGCTGTAATTCAGATAAAATAGCCTGTGGCAGCTGATAAGGTTGTTTTGACACCGCCGCGCAGGCTGTGTCGCTAAAGTACAGGCTGTAAAAATACACCATAAGATCGCGTGCTGCCTGTGGGTAGCTGTTCGACAGGCTGACACCGCCAAACAGATAGCGGATATCCGGGTTACGTTTTAAGTAAGCGCCAATGCCGTACCATAAATATTCCAGGCTGCGTTTCCCCCAGTAACGTGGTTGCACAAAGCTGCGACCAAGTTCCAGCCCGGCATCAAGATACGGCTGCATCTTGGCATCAAACTGAAACAATGACGCAGTGTACAGGCCATTCTCGCCATATTCCGCCAACACTTTGCGGGTGTTGGCAAAGCGGTAAGCGCCGACAATTTCCAGATCGTCTTTATCCCACAGGATCAACTGTTCGTAGTGGCTGTCAAAGCGGTCAATATCGCGGCGTAAACCACTGCCTTCGCCAACAGCCCGAAAGGCAAATTCGCGTAGCCGGCCAATTTCACGCAGTATCGGCGAGCTTTGCTGATGGCAATACAGGTAAATTTGCTTGCCATCACCGGTTTGGCCAAGCAATTCGCAGGCCTCAACAGCTTTTTTTAGCGTAATACGGTCTTCAGGGTGAGCAATAGCGCTTTGAGTAATAAACAGCGCTGATTTATCTTTAGCCAGCCGGTACAGGTGTTTTTTAAACAGCTTTACTTTGGCCTGAGTTTCCAGCGCCATATTGGCAAAGGCTTCGTAAGGGATCTGCTCACCAATACGCATTTCGAGCTTTTTACGCTGCTGCTTAAACATTTCTTTTACCAGCAGCATGGTTGCCAGCGGTTTGTAAAGCATAGAGGCGCCATAGAATAGCGCTGAGTTACGGCCATCAATAAAAATAGGTAATATTGGTGCTTTGGCATTGCTGGCAAAACGTAAAAAGCCGCTATGCCATTTGCCATCACGAATACCTTCCGGGCGCAGGCGCGATACTTCGCCCGACGGAAATAGGATCAGTGCTCCCTCTGCGGCTAAATGCTGCTGAATATTATCCAGTGCCCGCCGCTCTGTGCCACCACTCATATTGTTTACCGGCAGCAGCAGGTTATGCAGAGGTTCAAGCGCCATCAACAATTGGTTGGCTACTACTTTAACATCGGGGCGAATATCGCTTACCAGCTTTAACAAGGCTAAACCATCCAGCGAGCCGATGGGATGGTTGGCAATAATCACAATACGGCCGGTGGTGGGGATGCGCTCTATTTCGTTGTCGCGCACCGAATAGCGAAAGTTAAAGTAGTCCAGTACCTGTTCAACAAATTCCAGCCCTTGTAAATGCGGATAACGGCTGGCAAAGGCAATAAAGTCCTGCTCATGCAGCAAACGGCGCAAGGCACCTTTTACGGGTTTATATAGCCATGGCTTGTTTGACAGCTGAGGCAGGTTTTGTGCAAGCACTTGTTCGACACTGATCATGGTTTGCTCCGATAACACGGCAGTAGGCTGCGCTCAGGCTAAAGCGGTTGTATGACAATTCAGTGTCGGATTTATGGCAGTTTGCTGAAATTTCAGGCAGCTTTTTTACTACTGGCTGCAAGTGGCAAGGCGGCAATTTTTTCTGTCTGCTCTGTCCAATGATACAATGCCAGGCTACCGTCGGGTTGTTCAATCAGTGCCGTGCAGCTGTCTATCCAGTCGCCATCGTTACAGTAAATAATGCCTTGCTCCAGGCGAATTTCAGCATGATGGATATGGCCGCATACTATACCGTCAAAGCCACCGCGTTTGGCTTTGGCGATAGCCGCTTCACGGTAACGGGCGATAGCTTTTTGTGCGCCCGGTACCTTGCTTTTAATGTAGGCCGCCAGGCTAAAGTAACTACCTCCGGTTAACCGGCGCAGGCGGTTGTACCAGCGGTTTAAAAACAGTAACAAGTCATACAGGTTGTCACCCAGCCAGGCATGTAAGCGGCCAAAGTTAACCTCTTTATCAAACTCATCACCGTGCAGTAGTAACAATTTCTTGCCTTGTGCTGTGGTATGGCTGGCGCGCAGGGCAATACGAATGTTACCAAAGCTCTTACCGGCATATAGCCGCATGGCTTCATCGTGGTTACCGGGGATATACACTATCTCTACGCCTTGCTCGGCTTTATCCAGCAGGCAACGCAGCACTTTGTTCTGGCTGGGTGTCCAGTGCACCTGTTTGCGCATGGCCCATAAATCGACAATATCACCCAACAGATAAATAGTTTGCGCCTGAGTATGCTCAAGAAAGCTCAGCAGATAATCGGCCTGGCAGTCTTTGCACCCCAGATGAACGTCAGATAAAAAGATAGTGCGGCAGTTTAGCATCAGTCTGTACCATGTTATCTTTAGGCATTTCCAGCATCAGCGCGAGCTGTGTCAGCGATATGACGCTTTTTTGAAGCTTTGGTGACCTATGAGCCTTGCCCTAATCATTCCCGATCGTAAACTTGACGATTTACAACAACGCTTAATGCAGGCTTTGCCTGATACTGAAATTGAAATCTGGCCACAGATCAGTAACCCGGCAGCTGTTGAATTTGCCGTAGTATGGAAGCAACCGCACGGCAGCCTGGCCAGCCTGCCAGCTTTAAAAGCCGTGCAGTGTTTTGGTGCCGGGGTGGATGCCATATTGGCTGATCCCACTTTGCCTGCCTTACCTATTGCCCGTATTGTTGACCCTACGCTGACAGATACCATGGTGCGCTATCTTGATGGTGTGGTCAGTTACTACCGCCTGCGCTTAGATATGTTCAGCGCGCAGCAGCGACTAAAGCAGTGGAAGCAGAAAAGTCCAAGAAAGATTGCCCATATTGCTGTGCTTGGTCTGGGTGAGCTGGGCAGCGCTGCTGCCATGCATTTTGTTAGCCTGGGTTATAGTGTGAGAGGCTGGGCCAGAACACCAAAGCAGCTTGAGCATGTTAGTTGTTTTCAAGGTACAGAGGGCCTTGCTAAAGCTGTAGCTGATGCTGATATTGTGATTTGCTTACTGCCGCTAACACCGGCAACGCAGCAGATGCTCTCAGAGAATTTTTTCAGCAGCTTAAAAAACGGTGCCATTTTTATTAATGTGGCACGTGGCGATATTGTTGATGAAGCCGCATTACTGGCAGCGCTTGATAACGGCCGGTTGCAGGCTGCGTGCCTGGATGTATTTTGTCAGGAGCCGTTACCGGCAGAGCATGCACTGTGGAGCCATCCGGCTGTGCTTATTACCCCGCATGTTTCAGCGGTAACAGATGTTGGCGCTGTGGTTGAACAAATTGCTGATAATTACCGGCGTAGCCAACGCGGTGAAGCTTTGCTTAATCCGGTAGATATTGGCAGGGGATATTAAAATGCATACCACAGAGATTACCACCTGGTTTTTGCAGTTTGATGCGCCCACACCAGCGCCGCCGCAATGGCCGGATGGTGTGCAATTAGCAGAAGCTGAAGTTATCAGCCCTGAGTTAAGCCAGTTTATGTTTCGCACTGTTGGCGGCCCCTGGCGTTGGTTTAGCCGCTTAAGCTGGAACTATCAGCAGTGGCTGGATTATTTAACGCAGCAACAGGTTCGTACCTGGCTGCTTTGGGTAAAAGGCACTCCGGCAGGTTATATAGAGCTATTAAAGCACGCCGATCGCAGTGTTGAGATTAAGTTTTTTGGCTTATTGCCGCAATTTATCGGTCAGGGTCTGGGGTTAAAGCTGGCACAAGCCGCTATAGTACAGGCAGCACAGTGGCAGGCCAGCAAAATATGGCTGCATACCTGCAGCGCAGATCATCCGTCGGCGCTGAAAAATTACCAGCAGGCTGGTTTTGTTATTAGCCATATTGAGCACAGTACAGAAGCTTTACCGCAGCTGAATGACAGCCGCTTGCTGGCGGCAGATTTTGTTTATTCAGCGTTAGCGCATCATATTGAAAAGACTGGTTAAATACACAGTTATTGTAACTTTGTTACAACTTAACTACACTCAGTGACGGTTTAAGGAAACTTAGGCCAAGTTGCTAATTAAAATAACAAAATGCGTAACTGAGGTTAGTTATGAGTAAAGCGTCCAGTCGTGGTTTTGGCTTTACCGCAATCGCCGTTGTGGTGTGCTTAATGGCGTTATCGGCATTTTTAACCACAGCCGAAGCTGTCTGTTTGTTGTGTGGCGGATAGCAGGAATCGAATACAGTCAAACGGATTGACTAAATCTAACCCCCGGCTTGCCGGGGGTTAGTTATTTCTGTGTGCCGCGTTTGCTGTGTAACTCTCTGTTTTCACGCTTTTGTTCGGCATTTTTTTGCAGTAAAACATAGGTGGCTGAATAACCACCATGTTGCTTTTGGGCGGTATTACAGGCCAGCACTGTTGGTATTTGCGGTAACCATTTAAATACGTAACTGCGCAATATTGCCGGGTGCGGTTTACTATTGCGGCCCATACCGTGGTGAATAAGCAAAGTGCGCACGCCACGCTTATGGCAATCTTCAATAAAGAAAAACAGCTCACGGCGGGCATCGCTCAGGCTTTTGCCCAGCAGGTTTAATGTGGCGTCCAGCTGATATTTACCCAGGCGTAAATTGCGGTAAACGCCATCCTGTACGCCATCTTTTTTATAGGTGAAGGGCTCGTCCGGCTTTACCAGATCAACATATTCCATGCTGAGATAGTTAGCATCGTACTCCATGTCCTGCTCTGCCGCTTTACGCCGGGCTTGTTGTGCCAGCGTAGGGCTGAACTCACCGTTTTCCAGTAATACAGCATCCTGAGACAATGGCGTTACACCAGACATCTCCTGCAGAAACAAGTCTGATTCATCGTTTTGCATAGTGGGTACTCCTGTCTGATCGGTCGGCAATTATAGCCTGAGTGTTTGTCAGACAAAAGTGTTGCAGGGTTATTCGGCCTGAGTTGCCAGCGGAGTAGTGGCCGGATTTTGCCGGGCGGCTTTTTCGGCTTTACGTGCTTTGGCAAAGCGCAGCAGGTAGTAAGCATTAATTAATAATACTAATAAATTAGAGATAACACCCTGTGGAATAGCAATATGGCTGTAGTAGACGAATAACAGGCTACAGCCAATCAGTGTTGCTAAGCGCAGCCAGAACACATCTTTAATAAAAAACGCGCCAATACAAATTGTTAAGCCAACCCAGCTGATAATATCGAACATAATGTTTTCCATAACGTTTTCCTGCGTATCTGGCTGACTATAATTTGTGCGCATTATGCTGTTCGGTGCAGTGTTACTCAACTGAGGAATTTTGCTGTTTTAGGATTAGTTTAATTAATGGTTGTAATGGCATTGTCATACATAAAACAAAACTTGTTCTACACTTAGTTTTAGCTGAACAAGGAGAGGGTTCACTGATGTTGCCTGCAAAATTATATGAAACGATACCTTACGTTTATATTGCTGTTGGCTGTGCAATTTTACTGGGGATAAACTCCTGGCTGGCCGTTGTTTCCGGGGTGCTTATTGTGTTTGCCGGTGCAGTTATCTGGGTGTTGCGTTCAGATAACCGCCGTTCAGACATTAAAGATGCCAGAAATAAGTACGGTGGGGTTTTACCGTTCTGGTTTTACGAGATGCTACCTTTTAACTACGGCATAGTGGCGATGCTGCTGTTTACCGTTAGTGACAATGTGTACTTTTATCCTTCAGCCATGATTATGCTGGTAGTGGGTATACAGTTATGGCTGTTACGTAGCAGTTATCGTAAACATCAGCGGCCTGTTCCGGTTAAAGCCAGGCCGCTGCGAGTGCGTGGTTAGCTTACTGCCTTAGATCAATGCGGCTGTTTGCAATAGCTTTGGTGGTAATTAACCAGGCTTCCAGGTTTTGCTGCATTGCCGCAGGATCAATTTTATCCAGCGTATCGTTTGGCGTGTGGTGGTAGTCGAAATAATCTGTACCGTCTTGCTGTAAACTGGCAACCGGCACGCCCTGTGCTTTTAAAACAGAGACATCCGGGCCACCAGAGGCTGTGTTATCACCCATTTCTATACCAAGCGGTGCCAGTTTTTGCTGCAATGTTTTACCAAAGGCCAGTGCCTTTTCACCAAAGCCGGTATCCAGCCGCCAGATGCGGCCTGCACCAAAGTCAGATTCTGAAGCAAATACATGCTTATTCAGACTGGCAGCGTGTTTGGCTGCATAAGCACGGGCACCTACTAAGCCACCTTCTTCATTGCCAAACAGCACCACCCGTACCGTGCGCTCCGGGCGGCCTTGTTTTTTCAGTAAAGCGCCGGTTGCCATAACAATGCCTACTCCGGCGCCGTCGTCCAGTGCACCGGTACCTTCATCCCAGGAATCAATGTGGGCGCTTATTAATACAATTTCATCCGGGTATTTGCTGCCGGTGATCTCGGCAATAACATTGTGGCTTATTACTTCGCCGGGTAATTTGTTCTGCATTTGTAAGTGCAGTGTCAGCTCTGGCTGGCGGTTTAGCATTTTAGCCAGTTGCATGGCGTCAGGCACCGAGATCGCAGCGGCGGGGATCCGTGCGACTTCATCGTTGTAACGCATAATGCCGGTATGGGCAAAACGGTTAATACTGGTACCCACCGAGCGGATAATAATAGCTTTGGCGCCCAATTTTGCTGCTTCTACCGCACCCTGAGCGCGCGCGCCAACCACTGAGCCATAAAAGGTACCCAGTTTGTCTTTACCCATACTTTTATTAATAAAAACGATTTTATCTTTTACCAGCGCAGCATCGGCTTGTTTTAGCTGTTCCAGGCTGTCAAACATCACTACCTGAGCATTAATCCCGTCAAACGGCGTAGCGACAGAACCACCTAAAGCGGTAACAACCAGATTTTGATGAAAAGGTGCACTGACACTCAGGCTGGCATTGCCCCGCTCCCAGTACTGCATGCTAAATGGCTCGGTCCAGACTTTATCGTAGCCCAGCTGTTTAAATTTCTGCTCTGCCCAGGCTACTGCTCTGGCATCGGCTTCGCTACCGGCCAGACGCTGGCCTACTTCTACCGTTATAGATTCTGTCAGCTGATAAGCCAGGGTGTTATCCAGTGTAAGTTCCTGAGCTGAGATTTGCAGGCTAAGTGCGGTTGCCAGCGTGGTTAACCATAATTTCATCGTTGTTTGTTCCTTTTGTTATTGTAGTGCGCAGACTGTAGCACTTTTTTTTTCGCTGCCGAAGTTATGCACGCTAAAAGCTGCTGTTTGTCAGACTAACAGAGGTGTTCACCGCTGAGGTAAAGCAGAAAGTGTTATTCTTTGTTAAATAAGAATGATTATATTGTCGCTCTATAAGGAAGGCGGTAATATCGGGCCGTCCGGACATACAGGTACACGAAATGAATTTACAGGATATGCTGAAAAATTCTGCTAAAGCAGTAAAGCTGTTAAAAGCAGTATCCAATGAGCGGCGTTTATTAATCCTTTGCCATTTGCTGGAAGGGGAGCTGTCGGTAGGGGAAATGAATCAAAAACTGGAGCTGAGTCAGTCCGCATTGTCGCAGCATCTGGCGTTGTTACGCCGGCATAAGCTGGTAAAAACCCGCAAAGAAGCACAAACGGTATTTTACAGCCTGAACAGCAAAGAAGCTGAAGCGCTGATTGCATTACTGCATAAGTTATATTGCTCTTAATAGCGGATAGCGAAAACAAAAAAGCCGGCTAATGCCGGCTTTTTTGTTGGAACTGTGTCTTAAGCAACGCTTAATGCTTTAACATGGGCATTTAAACGAGCTTTATGACGTGCTGCTTTGTTCTTGTGGATCAGACCTTTAGCGGCCATACGATCCAGAACAGGCACCATTTTCTTGAATGCTTCAGTTGAAGCAGTTACGTCAGCAGTTAATACCGCTGCGTAGGTTTTCTTTATGAAAGTACGCATCATAGAACGTTGTGAAGCATTTTGCTGACGACGTTTTTCTGATTGAATTGCGCGCTTCTTAGCAGACTTAATGTTAGCCAAGGTAACACTCCTAAAAAACTAAACCGGACCCATCAAAGGCCGCATAATATGCCTATTTAATGGCCCGTTGTCAAATGCTTTAACGGTAAAGACGCAGATTTTAATCCGGTGGCCTACTGGTAATCTGCGTTAATAAAGGGGCAAAATAGCAGCTTGCCAGAAGAAGGAAGTTTAAGTGTCTGCAAAGTTATTAAAATCAGGCCTCATCGTTAGTTTTATGACGTTAATTTCGCGTGTACTGGGGCTGGTACGCGATGTAGTAGTAGCCAACTTTATCGGTGCAGGTGCCGCTGCCGACGTATTCTTTTTTGCTAATCGTATTCCTAATTTTCTGCGCCGCTTATTTGCTGAAGGCGCTTTTTCGCAGGCCTTTGTACCGGTGCTGGCCGAAGTAAAAGCCAAACATGGCGATGATGCAGTGCGCGAATTGCTGGCTAAAGTAGCCGGCAGCCTCGGCGTTGTTGTTACTCTGGTAACATTGTTTGGGGTGATTGCCTCGCCTCTGGTAGCGATGCTGTTTGGTATGGGCTGGTTTGTTGAGTGGCTAAATGATGGCCCTGAAGCACATAAATTCGAACTGGCCAGCCTGATGCTGAAAATTACTTTTCCTTATTTGTGGTTTATCAGCCTGGTGGCGTTATCGGGGGCCGTGCTTAATACCTATAATCGTTTTGCTGTGGCAGCTTTTACGCCGGTGTTTTTAAATATCGCTATGATTGCCTGCGCGGTTTATATGGCACCCACTATGGAAGAGCCTGCGCTGGCGTTGGCATGGGGGGTATTTATCGGTGGTGTAGTGCAGTTGTTGTTTCAACTGCCGTTTTTAGCCAAAGCCGGTGTGCTGGTGTGGCCAAAGTGGGGCTGGCGCGATGAAAATGTCACTAAAATCCGCAAACTTATGCTGCCAGCACTGTTTGGTGTGTCGGTCAGCCAGATAAATTTACTGCTTGATACCGTAATTGCCTCGTTTTTGCTCACTGGTGCGGTTAGCTGGCTGTATTACTCTGACCGGTTAATTGAGTTTCCGCTGGGTTTATTTGGTATTGCTATTGCAACGGTAATTCTGCCAAATTTATCCCGCCATCATGCCACTGCTAATACCGAACGTTTTAGCCATACGCTGGACTGGTCACTGCGCTTTGTTGCCTTGTTTGGTATACCCGCAATGGCGGGTTTAATGGTGTTGTCGCAGCCGATTATTGCTTTGCTGTTTATGCGTGGCGAGTTTAGCCAAAATGATGTGCTGATGGTGTCGTACAGTTTAATTGCTTACAGTACCGGCTTATTAAGCTATATGCTGATAAAAGTGTTGGCGCCGGGTTTTTATGCGCGCCAGGATATTAAAACACCGGTACGTATTGGCATTATTGCCATGGTAGCCAATATGGTGTTTAACCTGATGCTGGCACCTTTTTTAAGCTATGTCGGTCTGGCGCTGGCTACGGCTATGTCAGCCAGTTTAAATGCATTTTTACTGTACCGTGGTTTAAAACTGGCCGGGGTATACCAATTAAGTAAAACCAGTCTGGTATTTTTACTCAAGCTGGTTATTGCCAGTTGTCTGATGGCGGCATTGCTTTATTGGCAAACACCAACACTGGCACAGTGGGTGCAGCTTAGTTTTACTGCACAGGTGTGGCGTTTAAGCGCATTGTGTCTGCTGGCCGTTGCCGGGTATTTTCTGTTATTGGGGCTGCTTGGTGTGCGTTTGCGGCATTTTAAAGCCAATTCTGTTGCTGAAAGCAAATGATTAAGTGGCTATAATGCGCGGTTTATAATCAGTACTCAGAAACGGCAGGCATGGAGTTAATTCGCGGCTTACACAATATTCAGCCCCGGCATCGTGGTTGTGTGCTTACCATAGGTAATTTTGATGGTGTGCATTTGGGGCATCAGGCCGTGCTGCATAAAGTAGTGGCTATCGCCAGGCAAATGCAATTGCCATCTTGCGTGATGCTGTTTGAACCGCAGCCGTTGGAGGTTTTTGCCGGCGCTGCTGCACCCGCACGTTTAACGCGGTTTCGGGAAAAATACACAGCATTGGCGCAGTTGGGTATAGACCGGTTGTTATGTGTTAATTTTACGCCCGCGTTCGCAGCTCAGGCACCTGAGCAGTTTATTCAGCAGTTGTTATTAAAACAGCTTGGTGTGGCACATTTAATTGTCGGTGATGATTTTCGCTTTGGCAGTAACCGTAGTGGCAATTTTGAGCTATTGGCATTAGCAGCTGAGCAGTATCAATTTAGCTTATACAGTACCTCAAGTTTAGTGTTAGGCCAGCAACGGATCAGCAGCACCTTGATCCGTCAGGCATTGGCAGATGACAATTTAACGCTGGCGGCAGAGATGCTGGGCCGGCCTTTTGCCCTGACCGGCCGCGTGCGGCATGGTCGCAAATTAGGCCGCGATTTGGGTTTTCCTACTGCCAATGTATTTTTATACCGGCGTAAGCTGCCGGTAGCTGGCGTGTATGCTATTACGGCGAACACGGTCTTTGGCCGCTATTACGGCGTAGCCAATATTGGCAACCGGCCGACTGTGCAAGGCCAGCGGCAGCAGCTTGAAGCGCACTTGTTTGATTTTAAAGGCGATTTATATGGTAGCCAAATAGAAGTGTTATTGCGGCATAAGTTACGTAATGAACAACGCTTCGACGGTTTAGCTGCATTACAACAACAAATTGCTGCTGATGTGAGAGCAGCAAAAGCATTTTTTCAGCATGACGCTTTAACATCAGCGCATGCCACTACTGATAAGACGGAACCCAACGGATGAGCGACTACAAGCATACCCTGAATTTGCCGGAAACGGCTTTTGCGATGCGCGCCAATCTGGCGCAACGCGAGCCGCAAATGCTGGCAAAATGGACCGAAGCCGATTTATACGGCAAAATCCGTGCAGCCAAAAAAGGTAAAAAAACCTTTATTCTGCACGACGGCCCACCCTACGCTAACGGCAATATTCATATCGGGCATGCGGTTAATAAAATTCTGAAAGATATTATCGTTAAAGCGAAAACGCTGGACGATTTTGACGCACCCTATGTACCGGGCTGGGACTGTCACGGCTTACCGATTGAGCTGGTAGTCGAGAAAAAATATGGTAAGCCGGGTACCAAGCTGACACCAGCAGAATTCAGGCAGAAGTGCCGTGAATACGCTGCCACGCAAATTGATGCACAGCGTACTGACTTTATCCGTTTAGGTGTACTGGGCGATTGGCAAAACCCTTACCGCACTATGGATTACGGCTTTGAAGCCAATATTATCCGCTCGCTGGGCAGAATTATTGCTAACGGCCATTTACAGCAGGGTTTTAAGCCGGTGCACTGGTGTACTGACTGTGGTTCAGCGCTGGCTGAAGCCGAAGTGGAATATCAGGACAAGGTATCACCGGCCATTGATGTGCGCTTCGCCGTGGTTGATGAAGCGGTGGTTGACCGTTTTGATCACCCGCAAGGCAAACGCGGCAGCGGTAAAGTATCGGTCGTGATCTGGACCACCACACCCTGGACAATCCCGGCCAACCGGGCGGTAGCATTAAATGCCAAACTGGATTACAGCCTGGTGCAGGTAGAGCAGGGGCCATTGGGTGCTGAGCGCCTAATTATTGCTACCGATCTGGTAAAAGACGTGATGGCGCGCGCCGGTATTGAACACTACCACGCATTGGGTTTTGCCAAAGGCGCAGCACTGGAATTAGTGCCATTACAGCACCCGCTTTACGACTTTAGCGTACCGCTGATCATGGGCGAGCACGTTACCACTGAATCCGGTACCGGTTGTGTGCATACGGCGCCTGGCCATGGTCAGGAAGACTTTATTGTCGGCAAGCAATATAACCTTGAAGTGGCTAACCCGGTAGGCGCCAACGGCGTTTACCTGCCGGATACACCACTGTTTGCCGGTCAGCATGTATTTAAAGCCAACGACAGCGTAGTAGAGGCGTTAAAAGAAGCCGGTGCGCTGCTGGTGCATAAGGCATACAAGCACAGCTACCCGCACTGCTGGCGGCATAAAACACCGATTATTTTCCGCGCCACACCGCAGTGGTTTATCAGCATGGAACAGCAGGGCCTGCGTGCTACGTCGCTTGAGCAGATTGAACAAACCCGTTGGATCCCGGACTGGGGCCAGCAGCGGATTGAAAAAATGGTGGAAGGCCGGCCAGACTGGTGTATCTCACGTCAGCGCACCTGGGGTGTGCCGATAGCACTGTTTGTTGATAAAGACACCGGCGCATTGCATCCTAATACTCAGGCGTTAATGGAGCAGGTGGCCAAGCTGGTTGAGCAGGATGGCATTCAGGCCTGGTTTGATTTAACCGCTGAAACCTTGCTGGGTGACGATGCAAAACAATACGTTAAGGTAACAGACACCCTGGATGTCTGGTTTGACTCCGGTGTTACCCATGCCTGCGTGGTCGAGGTCCGTCCGGAATTTGGCGGCGCTGATCAGGCTGATTTATATCTGGAAGGTTCCGATCAGCACCGTGGCTGGTTTATGTCGTCCTTGATGACCGGCGTTAGCATCAAGCACAAAGCGCCGTACAAACAAGTGCTGACCCACGGCTTTACCGTAGACGGTGATGGTCGCAAGATGTCGAAGTCTTTAGGCAACGTGGTATCACCACAGGATGTAATGAACAAGTTAGGCGCCGATATCCTGCGCTTATGGGTTGCCACTACCGATTACACTTCAGAGATGACAGTGTCGGATGAAATATTAAACCGCGCAGCGGATAAATACCGCCGCATCCGCAATACCGCGCGTTTTTTACTGGCTAACTTAAACGGCTTTAACCCGGCAACCGATTTAGTAGCGTTTGATAAGATGGTTGAACTGGACCTGTGGGTAGTAAACCGTGCCGCTAAGTTGCAGCAGGAAATCATCGACGCGTACGATAACTATCAATTCCACCAGGTTAGCCAGAAACTGATGAACTTCTGTACTGTGGAGCTGGGTAGTTTTTATCTGGATGTCATTAAAGACCGCCAGTACACCGCTCATACCGACAGCGTAGCGCGGCGCTCGTGCCAGACCGCGTTGTATCATATTGCGCAGGCGATGGTGCGCTGGATGGCACCGGTAATGAGCTTTACCGCCCAGGAAATCTGGCAGGAGTTACCTGGCCAGCAGACGGAATTTGTGTTTACTGATGTCTGGTATACCGGTTTTAGTGGTGTCACTGCCGGTAAGTTTGATGATGCCTTCTGGCAGCAATTGCTGCAGGTGCGTGATGAAGTGAACAAAGTACTGGAAGCGGCACGGCGTGAAGACAAAATCGGTGCATCACTGCAAGCTGAAGTAACCTTATATGCTTCAGCAGCGCTGGCCGCAGATTTAGCTAAACTGGGTGACGAGCTGCGCTTTGTACTGATCACCTCTACAGCTCAGGTAAGTACCGGTAATGCCCCGGTAGATGCGGTACAAACTGAATTAGCCGGCTTAAGCGTGCAGGTAGCAGCTTCAACAGCAGCCAAATGCGGCCGTTGCTGGCATCACCGCCATGATGTGGGGGCTAATGCTGCACATGCCGAGTTATGCCTGCGCTGCGTGAGTAACGTAGAGGGCGAAGGCGAACAACGGGCGTTTGCATAATGGCATTATTTAAAGATACCGGCTGGCGCCTGTGGTGGTTAATGCTGTTGGTGCTGGTAGCCGATCAACTGAGCAAACAGGTAGTGATAGCCAATATGCAGCTGTTTGATTCGATTGAACTGCTGCCGTTTTTTAACTTCACCTATGTGCGTAACCATGGTGCGGCGTTTTCGTTTTTAAGCGATGCCGGCGGTTGGCAGCGCTGGTTTTTTACCATTATTGCTGTGGTAATAAGCTGTGTGCTGGCGGTATGGCTGGCGCGCAACAGCAGGGCACAGTTAAAGCTTAACCTGGCGCTGAGTTTAGTGCTGGCCGGTGCTATAGGTAACTTAATTGATCGCAGTATTTATGGCTACGTAATAGACTTTTTTCATCTGTACTATCAAAACTGGCATTATCCGGCGTTTAATATTGCCGATTCGGCTATCTGTATTGGTGCAGCTTTACTTATTTGGGACAGCTTTAGTAATAACGAGGTGAAAAAGTGACAAACGCAATAATCGGTGCCAACAGCAGCGTTATTTTTCACTTTGATATTAAGTTGTCTGATGGCAGCGCGGCAGAAAGCACCCGGGTGCACAACAAACCGGCTAAATTGCAAATGGGCGATGGCAGTATCTCGCCGGCGTTTGAAGCGCAGCTGAGTGGGCTGGCAGCCGGCGATAAAAAAACCTTTACGCTGGCGCCAGAGGATGCCTATGGTATGCCGAACCCGGATAATATTTACTATGTTGATCGCAGTAAGTTTTCTGCCGATGCACCGGCTAAGGCTGGTATGATTATCGGCTTTACCATGCCGGATGGTTCTGAAATGCCCGGTCTGGTACGTGAAGTGGTAGGCGAGTCAGTGACGATAGATTTTAACCACCCGCTGGCCGGGCAAACGCTGACCTTCAGCGTTGAAATAGTACAGGTAAGCTGAGTTATGGATATTCTATTAGCCAATCCGCGCGGTTTTTGCGCCGGAGTAGACCGTGCCATCAGTATTGTTGAGCGCGCGCTGGAGCTGTACGAGCCGCCGATTTATGTGCGCCACGAAGTGGTGCACAATAAGTTTGTCGTAGACGGCCTGCGCCGTCGTGGTGCGGTATTTGTTGACGAGCTGAACGAAGTGCCGGATGGCAATATCGTTATTTTCAGTGCGCATGGTGTGTCACAAGCCGTGCGGGAAAACGCCAGACAACGCGGTTTAAAAGTATTTGATGCTACCTGTCCGTTGGTAACCAAAGTGCATATGGAAGTTACCCGGGCCAGCCGCAAAGGCATCGAATGTATTTTGATTGGCCACGCAGGCCACCCGGAAGTAGAAGGCACCATGGGCCAGTATGATAACGCCGATGGTGGTATTTATCTGGTGGAGTCGGTTGATGATGTAGCGGTGCTTAAGGTGAAAAATCCGGCCCAACTGTGTTTTAGCAGCCAGACTACCTTATCGGTGGATGATACCGCTGATGTAATAGATGCACTGCGTGAGCGTTTCCCGGAAATTGAAGGCCCGCGCAAAGACGATATCTGTTACGCCACGCAAAACCGGCAGGATGCGGTGCGCGATTTAGCCGGCAAAGCCGATTTATTGCTGGTGGTAGGGGCAAAAAACAGCAGTAACTCCAACCGCTTACGCGAACTTGCTGATAAAATGGGCTGCACGGCTTATTTAATTGATACCGCTAGTGATATTCAGCAAGCCTGGCTTGAAGGCGTAAAAGCAGTGGGCGTAACAGCCGGTGCGTCGGCGCCTGAAGTGCTGGTGCAGCAGGTCGTCAAACAGCTGCAGCAATGGGGTGGTAAAACGGTAAGTGAAAACCCCGGTCGCGAAGAAAATGTGGTATTTGCTATCCCGGCAGAGCTGCGTTAATACCGGACTGACGTGTAGCGCGCTCAGCCATATTTGTTTGCCCGTGTTGTTATAGTATGCTGCTTGATAGTTAAACTGTCAGGCAAACGTATGCAAATAAACCGGGCTTTACCCGCGCTGGAATTTCCCTATCTGTGCCATGGCCGTTTTGTATTGCGGTTGCTGGTTATGGCGCAGGCTGTGTCGGTGGTGCTGGCATTTGCCCCCGGCATAACAGCAGATCCCTGGCTCAGGCTGGGGCTTATCAGTGTATTCGTGCATTGGGTGGCTTTACTTACCACCATCTGTTTTTGTCAGTTACGCCGCCAACTCAACCGCCTTAAGCCTGCTAGCATGCTGATTAGCTGCATTATGCTGTTTGAGGTAATAACTATCCTGGTCAGTGTTATTGCCCATTCCTGGCTGGCCAGCCAGAGCCTGCATATGTCGCAGAGTTTACCGGCATTTGTACTGGCAAATATGATGATTAGCCTGATTATTGCGGTTATTGCCATACAGTTTTTTATTATTCACACCGAGCGTAGCCAACAGGTCCGGGCGCAAAGCCGGGCTGAGTTAAGCGCATTACAGGCCCGTATAGAACCGCACTTTTTGTTTAACAGCCTGAACACTGTAGCAGAGCTTACCCAGGTTGATCCCAACGCAGCAGAGCAGGCGCTGCTCAACTTATCGGCGTTGTTCAGGGCCGCATTAAATGCCGGCCAGACCGTGTCTCTTGCTGAAGAATTAAGGTTGTCTGAGCAATATTTGTCGCTGGAACAATGGCGTTTAGGCCAACGCATGACAGTACAGTGGGATTTACCTGAGTATATTCCGGAACTTAGCCTGCCAGCGCTGACTATTCAGCCGCTGCTGGAAAATGCAGTACGCCACGGCGTGGAAAACTGTGCTGACACAGCCAGGCTGCACCTGACGCTGATAGAAAGCCGCCACGCAGTCAGTATTGTCATTACTAATCCGCTGGGGCAACAGGGTGGCAAAAAAGCCGGTAATGGTATGGCGCTGGACAATATTCGCCAGCGCTTGCAATTGCATTATGGCAGCGCTGCGCAGTTACACAGTGCAACCAGCGAGGGGCAGTTCAGGGTAAAGCTGGTATTACCGAAGGATAGCAGCTGATGAAAGTGCTTATTGTTGATGATGAGCCGCTGGCCCGCGCCAGATTACAGCGTTTACTGGCACAACAGGCCGGATATCAGTGTGTTGGCGAAGCCGGAAATGCCGCGCAGGCAATGCAGCTTATTCATAGTTTACAGCCTGACTTGCTGTTATTGGATATTGCTATGCCGGGCTCTGATGGTATTTCGCTGGCTACAGATATTCTGGCACTGGCAACACCGCCGGCGGTTATTTTTGTCACTGCCCATCCGCAGCACGCGCTGGATGCATATCAGGCCAGTCCGGCAGACTATCTGTTAAAGCCGGTAGCGCCAGAGCGGCTGGCGCAAGCGTTGCAACGTTTAGGCACTCAGACCCGGGCTCATCTGGAACGGAAAAGCGCCGAGCCTAAATTAAGTTACATACAGGCTGGGATAAAACGCCAGATAGAGCTCAAAGATGTGCTGTATTTTAGCGCTGAGGATAAATATGTGCGGATGGTATTTAGCAAGGGTGAAGCGATAATTGAGCAGAGCCTGGTGCAATTGCAGCAATTGTATCCTGATAACCTGTTGCGAATTCATCGCAGCACCGTGATCAATAAAGCCCATTTTCAGCGTTTAATCAGCACTAACGGCAAGCATTGGGTTGTGCTGGTGGGGCGCAACGAGAAGCTGGAAGTCAGCAGGCGCGAAGTGGCTAATATCCGTAGCAATATGTCTTAATTATCAGCTTGCCGTTGGTCTGGCAATGGCACCGCCTGTCATGAAAATCATGCCTGTTGTTTTATTGATAGCGTAAAGTCTGTAAATGAAAATGTGTCTTGTATTTCGCAGAGACTTTAGCCTGATGATAACTGCTGAAAGAAAAAAACATCCCAATACTATTTGGCCGCTAAAGCTACAGTACGGCTTTACGCTGGTTGAGCTAATGGTGACTGTAGCAGTGCTGGCCATTGTGATGGCTGTAGCGGTGCCTTCTTTTACCAACCTGATAAACAGCAACCGTTTAACCGCGCAGGCTAATGAAATGCTGGCAGCGCTTATTCTGGCACGTACCGAGGCAATAAAGCGAAATGAAAGCATAGTGTTTTGCCATAGCACAGACGGAGAGCGCTGCTCTGTGCCACCCGCAGCGGGCTGGCAAGGCTGGCTGGTGCGCGGAACTACAGATGTTACTGCCATAGCAACCGGAATTATTCATTCAGCTCGCTTTGCTGTGTTATCCAGCAGCAATGTAGCCAATGCGACAATAGACGGTGTCGGGCATTCTGTGCGTTTCAGCCCGCAGGGATTGCTTAGAAGCGGTAATGGTAATAATCCGTTAAATGGAGTTTTACGCATTTGCTTACCCGATATGCCGATATCTCAAAATAGCCGGGATCTTGAGCTGCGCTCCGGTGGGCGTACCAGGGTTGTCAGCATCAGTGCAGGGCAGAATTGTCCTGTACCGGCAAATCCGGCATAGGGGCAATAATATGAATAATGGCGTTCACACTTTTACTAAGCAACATGGGGTGTCTTTGTTGGAGGTATTGGTATCGGTACTGGTATTAGGTATTGGTTTATTAGGTGTTGCGGCTCTACAAACATCAAGTATGCGCCACACTAACAGTTCGCTGGAAAAAACCATGGCGGTAATACTGACAGACACCTTAGCTGAGTTATTAAGAGCAAACCCGCAAGCAGCCAGGCTGGGCAATTATGCTTTTAGTGATTGTACCGGTAGTGATGTATTAGGGACTGCCGCCTGGGTTCAGGATGTGAAACAGGCAACCCGTGCAGATGCCTGCCCTGTTGTCAGTTGGGAAGGTGACAGATATACCGTCACTATTACCTGGGGTGACGAGCGCTTAAATACTGAAAATACCATTGTTACTCAGGTGATGCCATGAATATGCGTATCCGGGGATTTTCACTCGTTGAACTGATGAGCGCTATGGTACTTGGCCTGTTGGTATTAGGCGGTGCTATAGGGATATTTATAGCTAACCAGACCACCAGCAGAGCTAATGCGGCCTTAAGTGATATGCAAAGCATTGCCCGGCTCAGTTTTCAGTTGATGTCGCATGATATCCGCAATGCGGGTTTTTCCGGCTGCAATAACAGTATGCGGATATCAAATGTTATAGCTATAGCAGGTGTGCGGCCAGCATGGGCAGATTGGACGACCGGTTCAGGTATTCAGGGGTTTGCGGCACCTGTTGGTGTAATTAACGGGCTGCAACCTGCTAACGGCACTCAGGCTTTAAGGCTGATGTTTGGCTCCGGCGCCAACAACTCTATCAGTAATTACAATGGCTCAGTTATCAGTTTAAACACTAATCCGGTGTTGGTAGCCGGAGAAGTTGCCATTGCTTGTGATGAAAGCCTGGCAAGTATTTTTCAGGTTAATGAAGCTGGCGCAACGTCAGTTACCCATGCTGCAGCAGGTTTAAACTGTGATGCAAATCTTGGCTTTATGGGGCAGGATGATTGGGCATGTGGGCTCAGCCCGGCGCGGGGGTTCAGTAATAACGCTATGTTAATGCGGTTTGAATCTGTTGCCTGGTTTGTTGCCCCCAGCCGGGATGATGCTGGCGTGATGTCTTTGTACAGAGCATCGTTAGTAGGCGACGCTCAGGTTAATGAAGAGGTGTTATACGGCGTTGCCGATTTGCAGTTTGCTTACCTTAATGGCGATACCGGGGTATTCCAACAGGCTGCCGCTGTAACCGCTGCAGGGCAGTGGGGGCGCATAACTGCAGTAAATGTTAGTGTCACACTGGATGATGCGGTATTGCAGGGGCAAAACGTGCCTGACAATGTCAGAACGATCACCTTTTTGGTGTCATTACGTAACAGGCTGGGGTGATTATGCAAAGTAGCTTATATAAGCAGCAAGGCGTTGCTCTGGTTGTCAGCTTATTACTTTTGCTGGCTATTACACTGTTAGCTGTAAGCAATATGAAGCGTACTACAGTGCAGGAGCAAATGACGGGTAACCTGCATGACAGACAGTTAGCGCTGCAGCAGGCAGAAGCTGCCTTGCTGGTGGCAGAGCGTTTACTGGCCGCGGCGCCTTTACCCGGCGGTCCTGTTGCGCTGATTAACAACGCCGGCGTTTATGATATTCCTGATCCATTATTACCGGATCGCTGGGCTGCCGGCCAGGTCGTTACCTGGGTGCAGGCTCCTGCGATGAATGACGGTATGGCGAATCCTGCTAATTATATTATTGAGTATATGGGCGACTGGATTTTCCCTCCTGAATGCGACCGGGCAACAACCCCTCCTGCCGGCTGCCTGGAACCGACTTTTCGCATCACAGCCAGAGTGCCCGCAACACCGGGGCGGGCAGAGGTAACCTTACAGACCATTTGGCGTCGCTGAGGAAGCATTCATGAATATGTTCAGATTTAACCCGTCGTTCAGGTTTGCTTTTGTTGCAGGTCTGCTGCTTGGTGCAACAACGGCGCACGCTGCTATTGAGATATCTAACACACCGCTGCAAACAGGCAGTGCAGTGCCTCCCAATATTATGTTTATTATTGACGATTCAGGCTCAATGCACTTTGAGCTGTTACCTGATGAAATCATGTTTTCGGATAAACGTTATATTTTTCCGCGGGCTAACGGAGTTTATGGCTCAAATGATTACAATAACTATGTTCCTACGGTAGAAGACGGTGAAGCTTATAACGCATTTACCCGGTCAGCGCAGAATAATAAAAGCTACTACGATCCGGCAGTAACTTATAAACCCTGGGTCAGAGCGGATGGTACCAGTTTCCCTAATGCGGCACCGGCCTGTGCCTGGCACAACCCTATGCTAACCGGTGCCTGCCCTTCGGCAGATACCGTCAACTCAGTTGCCCGGGATTTAACCCGCAACAATGGCCGTTACAACAGCAACCGCTGGTATAAATGTAACTCCAGCGGTAGTTGTAGCTATGACACCAATAACCGTAGCTTCTGGCCTGCAACCTATTTTTATCTTAACAGCGGCAGTGCCTGGCAATGGAACAACTATACAAAAGTTGAAATCAGAAGTACTACCGCTTCTTACAGCGGCCATGGCCGTGATAAACGCACAGATTGCCCTGCAGGTATATGTAGTTATACCCAGGAGATGCAGAATTTTGCTAACTGGTACACCTATCACCGCTCGCGTATTTTAACCAGCCGGGCAGGTATTGGCCGTGCTTTTGTTGGCCAATCTGAAAAAATGCGGGTGGGGTTTGGTGCATTAAACAAAAGCAGCTCATCTGTGGATGGTGTTAACACCGCAGTGATTGTCAGGGGCGTGCGTGATTTTAAAGACTCGGCCAAAAACAATTTTTATTCGGATCTTTATACCAGGGATATACCGGCGGCAGGTACGCCGCTACTTACCGCGCTTGATGCTGCAGGGCGTTATTTTTCCCGCACCGATAGCCGCGGCCCCTGGGGCATTAACCCCGGCAGCGGCACTGAACAATCAATAGACCATATATCGTGCCGGCAGAGTTTCACTATTTTAATGACAGATGGATATTGGTCTGATGGTGATACCGCTTCAGATGTTGGCAATCAGGACGGTTCTGCAGGCAATACCATACTGAGGCCTGCAGGAGATACCGGAGCCAGTTACCGCTACACTGCAGTGGCACCTTTTACTGACGGCCACAGCACCACTTTGGCCGACGTAGCCATGAAGTACTGGAAGAATGACTTACGTACTGATCTAGATAACCGCGTGCCCACCAGTACTATCAATCCGGCTTTTTGGCAGCATATGGTGACTTTTGGTATTGGTTTGGGCGTAATTGGTAATGAAGATCCGGTAACCGCTTTTGCGGCGATCAATAATAATGCCAGTATCAGCTGGGCAAGCCCTTTTGCCGGCACTGAAGCCGAGAAAAATAGCGCCAAGATTGATGATTTGTTACATGCTTCTGTAAATAGCCGTGGTGGATTTTTTACCGCAGATAAACCAGATGATTTTGCTACTCAGCTGGAGCGTACACTAAATGCCATTATTGAACGGGTTGCGTCAGCCTCAAATCTGGCCGGTACTACAACATCATTACAGGCAGATAATTTTGTTTATCAGGGCAGCTTTAACTCAGGTGAATGGAGCGGTTCGCTTAAATCTTTTAATATCAATGATGTAAATACGCCAGTGTGGGAGTCAAATTTCCCGGCCTGGGATGCCCGCAATATTTTATTTGGTAAAAATAATGGTACCGCAGCTGCTTTTACTGCAGAAAATGTCACTGCTGATGGTAATGCGCTAAGTGGTAAAACAAATTTGGTGAATTACCTGCGGGGCAATCAGGAATTAGAGGTTGGTACAAATGCACAGTTTCGCCGCAGGGTATCTTTGCTGGGCGATATTGCTAATTCTTCACCGGCGTATGTCGGTGTGCCGGTAAATCGTAACTATCAGCGTTATAACTGGGATGGCGCAAGTAGCTACAGAGCTTTCCTTATTGCCAATAACAACAGGACACCGGTTGTTTATGTTGGTGCTAACGACGGTATGTTGCATGCTTTTAATGGTAATAACGGCACTGAAATTATGGCTTATGTGCCAAGGCAAATGCTGACTGAAAGTGCAGACTTAGCTGCTTTTGCCAGTATAGATTATCAGCATAAGTACTATGTTGATGGCTCATCAGTAGTATTTGATGCTTACATTAATGGTAGCTGGCGCTCAATTTTGCTGGGCTCTCTTGGTCGTGGCGGAGACAGCTTATTTGCAATTGATGTGTCCAGCCCGCAGGCTTTGGTAAGTGATAAAGTACTATGGGATAAACGCTATCCTGAGTTAGGTATTACCACTAACAAGCCCGTTATTGCCCGGCTTAATAACGGCAAATGGGCAGCAATAGCCGGTTACGGTTATAACAACAGCAGTAATAAAGCCGGCTTGCTGGTTATTGATCTTGAAAACGGTAATGTGCTTAAACAGCTTGAAGCAAACAGTGGTGTGCCCAATGGTCTTGGGCAGGTTGAAGGTTGGGACCAAAACGGTGATGGGAATATGGACTGGTTCTTTGCCGGTGATATTCTCGGCAATATATGGAAATTCGATTTATCTTCAGATAACCCGGCTATGTGGAATGTAGCATACAACGGCGCCCCCTTGTTTACGGCCGTAGATCATAACGGCAACCCACAGCCGGTTACCGGTGGGGTATCGTTATCTTCAGAGCCTACAACAGGCTATTTATGGATATTTTTTGGTACCGGTAAAATGCTGGCCGGCGAAGATCCGTTACGCAGTGATGCAAACACCTGGTACGGTATCCGTGACGGTAGAGTGATCAATAACCGCTCTGAGTTGAAGCAGCGCGACATTATTGCGCAGCAGGATAACGCACGTGTGGTAGAACCCGGCGAGCCACATGATATGGCCGGAACACGGGGCTGGTATATTGACCTGAGTGACGCACGGGAGCGTATTGTCAACAGGCCGCAAGTTGTAGGTAACAGCTTGATTGTAAATACAATAGCGCCTGGTGATAATGATTGTAACCCACAGGGCAGTGGCTGGGTTATGGCGGTAAGCCCTTACACCGGTAGCAGGCTTAACTATATGTTTTTTGACCGTAATGGTGATGGCGACATTGACGGTGACGATGGATTGAGTGTTAACGGTGTTAATACACCTGTGTCAGGCATGCGGTTTGATGGTATGCCCAGCGAGCCTGTTGTGTTTGATAACAACGATGGCACCGCCAGCCTGATAACGGGTTTGGCTGATACCCGGATTGCGGATGTTAATGTAGCTCCCGGCTTTTTACAGGGCAGGGTTTCCTGGCGTGAGCTGACAAACCAGTGAGCAAATATATGAATATAAAACGCAAGCAAAAAGGTGTCACCCTGATTGAGTTAATGGTTGTTGTGGCTATTGTTGGTATTCTTGCTGCCATTGCCTACCCTTCCTATCAGGGCTATGTACAGCGTTCAAACAGAGCCGCAGCTGTAGCTTGCCTGACAGAACTCTCTCAGTTTATGGAACGCAGTTACACGGCATCTTTCAGCTATGAGGGCATTGATATGCCGGTTTTGCAGTGCATAAACGATATTGACGCGCGATATACTTTTTCTGTGTCAGATCAGGCTGCCAGAACATATACTTTGAATGCCACACCAATTGGCAGCCAGGCTACAGATGAATGTGGTGTACTTATACTCAATCAAGCTGGCCGCAAGGGCGCTAATGGTGGTTTTGATATAGCAGATGTAAGGCAATGCTGGTAATTTAGAATTAAATTTGATCTTTTGAAATAATGTTGTAACTTTAAGGTTAAGTTTATTGGCCTTGGGCATATGGATATGCGGTTACAACATGGATTCAGTCTGGTTGAAGTATTAATTACACTGCTGGTTTTAAAGGTTGGCTTGTTAGGTATACTGGCAGCGCAAACAGTAGCATTGCGTCAGGTGCAGGATGCCACTCAGCGTACCCAGGCTGTGGCGCTGAGTTATGCTTTACTCAGTGAGTTAAGAGCTAACCAGAGTTTGCGTACCACTGTTGGCCAGCGAGTTACCCAATATACAGAGTTGCCTGCAGTTACTGTGTGCAGCCCTCCGGCAACATGCTCAGCAGAGCAGTTGGCAGATGCCCAGTTGCATCACTTGTTTTCTTCGTTCCAGTCACAACATGTTAGCCGTTTTTATGAGCCTGAATTTTGTCTGCAGTCACTGGGGGCAGCTGTAAGGCTGGATATTAGCTGGCAGCAACGGGCATATTCTGCTGAGGCAAGCGGTCAGCCTTGCACCGGCGGCAATGGCAGAAGTGGCTTTACTGTGCAAAGCCGCTGGAGGTAACTGTGCGCCGCACTGCAGGTTTTACCTTAACGGAATTGCTTATTGCTATGATGCTGGCACTGTTTTTACTCAGCATGGTGTTAATCGCTTTTAGCAGCTTAAGCCGCTCTGCCAGGCAGGCACAGCAATTAGCAGAATTACAGCAGAATGCACAACTGGTAATGAGTCTGTTTCAGAATGAACTCACCAATACCGGTTTTTGGGGCGGCAGGGCCGACCCCATGCTGGCCGTCACCCTACCCATGCCGGCTTCTCCGGTGCCGGACTGCGTTGACGATACGCTGGACAGCGGCAGCTTTCCTCAGGCCGGGCGCAACTTTGTCACGGTATATGCCAGTCGCGCTGGCGCCGGGACTCAACTGAATTGTATTACCCAAAGCATAGCTGATAGTGAGCTGTTGCAGGTAAAGCGGTTGGTTGGCCAACTGACCATGCCAGCAGAAATGCGACAAAACCGGTTCTATCTGGAGACAGACTGGCAACACAGCCGTTTTGTTGACAGCAGCAGCCCGGCGCTTAGCGCCGCCTATGATTATTTTCCTTATCAACATCTGGTGTTTTATCTGCAGTCACAACGTGTAGACGGCAATAACGTGCCTGTGTTGATGCGCAAGCGCCTGGCCAGAAATCAGGCGGGCATCGCAACGATCAGTACCGATTCAGTACTTGATGGTGTAGAGCGTATGCATTTTGAATTCGGTGTCGACACCAGCCTTAATGGTCAGCTGAATTATTTTTTACCAACCCAGCAGATGGCGGCAAATTTCTGGTGGCAGAAAAGCAGCCGTATTATCAGTATCCGCTATTATGTACTGCTGCGTGCCCGCCAGCCTGATCCCGGTTATATCAATAATCAGCACTACGATATGGGCGCTTCGGAGTTTATTGCGCCAGGTGATCACTACCGCAGGTTATTGGTTAGCAGCAGTATCTTTTTCCAGAATGCAACACTGCAGGAGGGATCATGACGGTACACAGGGGCATGGTGCTTATTATGGCGATGGTGTTTTTACTGGTGATGAGCTTGCTGATCTCAGCCATGCTGCTGGTTAGCCAACTGAGCCATAAAACAGCTTATGCCGGACAGCAGCAGTTACAAACTACACAAGAGGCTTTGGCACAGCATAGTGCAGCGTTAAATACACTGAGTGAAGCAGCTGTCGCCAGCAAACGCACCATGACAACTTGTCCGGCTAGCTATGCTGCCTGGTCCGGTGGGGCAATACAATGTGAAATCGTGCAGGTTGATACTGCAGCTTATTCAGACAGCAAGCTTTTTTATGCCGGTTACAGCAGCCTGGTATTGAAAACAACGCTGATACAGGAGCCAGACTAAAATGCTAAAGCACTGGCTTATCTGTATTATGTTGTCTGGTGTCAGCACCGGCGGCTACAGCTGTGATCTAAACGATCCAACTGCTGTTGCCGCAATGTTACCGTCATTGTCAGATGATGGCCCAGCAAGAAAAATCAGCCTGAGTAATAATGTTCAGTTGGATATACCAGATGCTGAAGGTGTGCTGAAGATGCACAGTGCTGATAGTTCAGTGCTGCTGGATCAACTGACAAACTGGCCAACTGAAACCGGCCACATCAGCAGTATTAAAGCGCAGCCGGTAGTACTGGACCAAAATTATGATGGTATAGCCGACGCAGTTTATGCCATTGATACCAGCGGCCGTTTATGGTTTATCCCATTGACCCGCCGTGGTTTTGCCAGGCCTGAACTGGTGGCTGATTTCAGCACTATGGCGGCGGAGTTTCGCCAGCCGTTACAACTTGTGCATACTTTAGCACCTGTTGGTAGCGGCCAGTTACAGCGTCAGACAATGTTGCTGATTATTGCCAGTATGGCGGAGGGAGGCGACACCTTACTGGTTGTCAGGCATTTGCAGCAGCGAGCTGTGGTACAACTAAGTGAGCTGACCGACAGAACTTATCTGAGCCATGCTGAGACAGCCGCAGGTATTGCCGAGCAACTGTGGCAGCAGATACAGTTGGGTGCAGGCTGGTATGTTCAGATGCATAAACGTATTACCGCAGTGCCGCAGGTTTATGCCGGGGTAGTGTACCTGATCTCGGCTGAGGTAGCAGCTGTCCAGCCAGACTGCAGCCTGGCAGAACATACCGAACTACAAATTCATGCATTACATTTGCATCATGCCGGGGCTGTGTACGTCAGAAGGCACTGGCAGATGACAGCGTTAGAGCGGGGCCAACTGGTATTACAGAAAAACCTGCACGGCGAACTTGAGTTAAGTTTGCAAAATGACCAACAACAGCACAGAGTGCGCGCTGACTTACTGGCCATTACGCCTGATTGTGCCAATTGTGTTACAGCATTGACTGCTGATCAGTTCCCCCGGATCAGTACGCTGGCAACTTTTCAGACAGAGCAGGGGGGGCACTAAATGCAAACTGGTAAATCAGGTTTTAGTTTGATCGAGTTACTAATAGCAGTGGTTATAGTGGGTATTCTGGCAGCAATATGTTACCCGTCTTATCAGCAGTACGTGCTACGCAGTTATCGCGCCGACGCAATATCACAGCTGTTGCAACTGGCAAATGCACAAGAGCAGCATTTTGCCGACTACGGTGTGTATTCGGCAGATTTAGTAATGCTGGGAGCTAAGGTATCAGAGCGTTATCAGTTTAAAATTAACCTCTTTGCAGCGCAGCAGGAATTTGAGCTGACAGCACAGGTGCAGGGGCCGCAACAGGCCGACAGCGAATGCCCGCTGTTTACGTTGAATAACCTTGGGCAGCGTAACGGCCAGGATCCGCAAACACAGTCTTGCTGGAATTAATCAGGCCGGGCAAGGAGCTGCAACTTCAGTTAAGCGGTTACGGCCAGCCTGGTTTATGGTAAGCCGGTAATGCCACTGATAGCTTTGTTGCGGGCAATAGTAAAAAGTACCGTTTTCAAAACCATTTAAACTACCATCCCGGCGGAATGTTATGGCTTCGCGGTTATAGATCAGTTTATGCCGCGGATAAATTGCCGGTATTTCGCGCAATAAGGTGCGCTCGTTGGTATCAGGGTAAAGTAGAGACAACTGTACCGGTGCAGTTTGCCAGTTTGCTTCGCATTTTCCCCCGACAGCAGGACATAGTTGCACCGGCAGGTTACTGCTGGTAGCTGCAATCCGGGCAAAAGCCAGATGTTGGCTAAACTGTCGCACATAAGCATTAGCACGCTGGCGATCGATAAATTCAGCCATTGCCGGTACCGCGACAGTGGCAAAAATGATCAGAATAGCCAGCGTAATCATCAGCTCTGGTAAGCTAAAGCCTCTGCTTGTTGTGCTTGGCATAGAACGCTCCTTGCAACTGTTGTCCTGCAAAAAGCGTAGCATTTATTGCTTTAATGTAAAATAATTGCTTCTAATCGTAGATGGTGGGTATCGGCTGACGCTTATGCTGTGTTTTCAGATAAATACCAATCAGCTTTTCACTTACATCAGCAGATACAGTTTTACCTTCAAGGAAATCATCAATTTGCTCGTAAGTTAAGCCCAGCGCTGCTTCATCAGCTTTTTGCGGGGCCAGACATTCCAAATCGGCAGTGGGTGTTTTGCGTACCAGCACATCTGGTGCTCCCAATGTCTTACCCAATAAACGCACCTGGCGTTTGCTTAAACCAAACAACGGCGCTAAGTCGCAGGCACCATCGCCCCATTTGGTATAAAAACCGGTAATGTTCTCAGCTGAATGATCAGTACCCAGCACTAAGCCTCCCAGCAGGGCGGCGATATGATACTGGATAACCATACGGGTACGGGCCTTTACATTACCTCTGGCAAAATCGGCCTGAGCCTCACTGGCAGTAGCCAGACCATCAGCCGCCATTGCACTGAAGGTGGCCTGATGAATGGCATCAGCGCCGGGTTGCACATTTACTGATAACGCTTTGCTTGGCTGAATAAAATCAACTGCCATCTGGGCTTCAGCTTCATCTTTTTGGGTAGCGTATGGCAGGCGCACAGCAATAAACTGATAACCATTACCGGTTTCGTTCAGTTCATCTACAGCCAATTGGGCTAAACGGCCACAGGTTGTAGAGTCGATACCACCGCTGATGCCCAGCACCAAAGTTTTCATGCCAGAAGCGCTAAGACGTTGCTTAATAAAATTGACCCGGCGGCGGATCTCAAACTCCGCATCTATCTGCGGTAACACCCGCATTTCGGCAATAATTTGTGCTGCATTCATACTGTTTAGGCCTCTGCTGGAAATACCTGCCTATCTTATCGTGTTTTACCCTTAGCAGATCAAGTGATTCTTATTGATTAACTGCTGAACAGCATCCGGCCTTGTATTATACTGCCAATACCACTGGCGCTTAACTGACGGAAATTACGATGAAAAAAATTGAAGCCATTATTAAACCTTTTAAGCTGGATGACGTGCGTGAAGCGCTGGCAGATATCAGTATTACCGGTATGACGGTTACTGAAGTTAAAGGTTTTGGCCGGCAAAAAGGCCATACCGAGCTGTATCGCGGTGCAGAGTACATGGTCGATTTTTTGCCTAAAGTAAAACTGGATATTGTGGTTACCGATGAGCAGGTGGAGCGCTGCGTTGAAGCTATTATGAAAACCGCACAAACCGGCCGTATCGGCGATGGCAAGATTTTTGTGTTTGATGTTGAACGTGTAGTACGTATACGCACTGGCGAAGAAGACGAGGATGCGATATAAGCTTATAGCTTCGTCCATTCTGTTGCTTGGCTTGCAGTGCAGTTTTGTATGCAGTGCAACGTTGTTAACAGATATTCAGCTGTTAAGCGCTGCAGATATGCAGGGGCGTAAAACCGGCACTGCAGGTGCAGATCTTGCCCGTGAACTGATTTCTGAGCGTTATGCCCTGCTGCGGTTAGACAGTTTTAACAACAACTATCAACAGCCTTTTGTATATTCCTCCTGGCCCGAAAAAACCGGTATTAATATGCTGGGCTTACGCCGGGGGTGTACTTACCCCAATCACTATATTGTTGTTACAGCGCATTATGATCACCTTGGCATGCAGGGCAGAAAAATTTTCCATGGTGCTGATGATAATGCTTCCGGGGTTGCCGCTATGTTGGAATTGGCGGCCAGGCTAAACCATTCTTGCCCGGTGTACTCTTATATTTTTCTTGCCACTGATGCTGAAGAAACTGGCTTGTATGGTAGCAAAGCTTTTATCACTGCTCCGCCTGTACCTCCTAATGGCATAGTAATGAACCTGAATCTGGATATGATTAGCCAGCCTGACAGGCGTGGTAAGCTCTACCTGACCGGTGCCAGACGCTATCCGGCACTGGTATCGCAATTAGATGCCAATTTTAGTAACTTGCAGTTTTTACATCACCGTGGCCCTGGCCGTATGGCGCGTGATAACCCACGTTATAACTGGCCGGAAGCAAGTGATCACGGGCCTTTTCACCGTGCTGGTATTCCCTACCTGTTTTTCGGTGGCCAGGAGCATGCGTACTACCATACGGTACAAGATACCTGGCAGCGTATTGAGCCGGCATTTTTAGAAATGGCAATGCATTCTATCTGGCAGACAGTGCAGTGGCTGGAGCAACAACCACCGCAGACACTGCGGCCAGATAAGCACTAACCAGCCGTTCAAACTCACTACCAGTCAAAGTTAAGCTGGTCACCTAAAATTACAATAAGTCTGGCCATAACCGGGTTATATTCCGATAACAATAGTGCCTTTACGTTGTGTCGGGTGAGCAAGATCAGCGGCTGGTGTACAGAAAGTGCTTTATGTTATAAAGTCACATAAATGAGATTAGAACAGGAACGATGCTATGAAGCTCTCTTTAGTTGCCAGCCTGCTTGTTTGCAGCTTAATGGCATTAAATACAACAACTTTAGTTGCGCATGAACACAGTACAACTGAACATAAGCACGGCCATCAGCATGGCGCAGATGAACACGCCGGGCATGATCATGAACATGATGATGAACTGGTATCGCTTGGGGCTCATGTGCATGGCCATGCGGTATTAACCCTGGTGCTGGAAGGTAACGAAATGCAACTGGCATTTCAATCAGCTGCGCAAAGCATTGTCGGCTTTGAACATAAACCCAGCACAGCGGAACAAAAGCAGGAAGTCGCAGCGGCGATTGCCGTGTTTAATCAGGGTGACTGGTTTAGTTTTAATAATGACGCCAATTGCGAACTGGCTATGGCTGAAGCCAGCACTGATTTAACCGAGCCACAGGCAAATGAAGGCCATGCCGATTTTTATGCCAACTACCAGCTGTTATGTCAGCGTCCGGCGCGGTTAAATGAGTTGAAACTGCGTATTTTCGAACTATTGCCAGCACTGGAGCATATGGATATTCAGTGGATTATTAATGGCCAGCAGGGAGCATCACAAGCGGCGCTCAGCAGCAGCACAGTACGCTTGCAGTAACAGTAAAATGATAACGGCAGCCTGAGCTGCCGTTTCTTTAGTAGGTGTACTCTTCTACTTTATCTACCTTCAGGCTGTAAGCTGCCTGGCCCAGATCGTGTGTCATGGTCTCGGTAGTTAATGTGCCGCTGATCCAAAACGGTGAGTAAATCATGTCAGCTTTTAGGTTTTTTGCCCCTGTGACATAGATAATCTGGTTTGGTGGTGGTGGCGGTACATGAATACAGGCGCCAAAATAAGGCACTAAAAAAAAGCTGGTCACGTTTTGTGCACCGTCAAACTCCAATGGCACAATAAAACCAGGTACCCGCACTTTGGTATTATTAAACTCCGGGCGTACCTTGGCTGATTTAAGAATTTGCTGCCATTGTTTTGCGGTTGGGTCATCCCCCTGATAATCGTCGTCAAACGGTGATGGCTGGCTGTAATCATGCTGTACTTCGGGCATTTCCAGTAACAGCTTTAAATCTTCTTCCGGCATTAAGTCAGTCCATTCGATGGTTTTGACTTCACTGGCACTAAGCCCGGCAGTAAAACATGCGACCAGTGTCAGGTATAACGCAACAGATAACGTCCGTAGCATTGGAGCTCGCCCCCCTAAGTTGGCATAATGACAAAAAACGCCAACATCATAACATGACACCGAGGGTGCCTGTGACCGACAAGCCGAAAATTCCCGCTATTGATCTCAAACAGCTGCAGTTTTATTACCAGAATGGTGGCTGGCAGTTAAACTTACCTGAGCTGACATTACACTGCGGCCAGCATTTATTTGTGCGCGGTGCTTCTGGTAGCGGCAAAACCACCTTATTGAATTTACTTTGTGGTATTACCCGCCCGGTTAGCGGAGAGCTGTATGTTAATGGCCAGCCGCTGCATCAATTATCCAGCAGTGCGCGGGACAGCCTGAGGGCAAAGTATATTGGTGTGGTATTTCAGCAGCTTAATCTTATTCCTTATTTGTCGGTGCTGGATAACACCTTGCTAAGCAGCCATTTTGCCGGCCAGAATAAAACCGACTCGGTAAACCGGGCAAAAACCTTGCTACAACGTTTAGGCTTACAGCAGGATTTATGGCATAAACCGGCCACCAATCTTAGTGTTGGCCAGCAACAACGGGTGGCCATTGCCCGTGCCCTGCTGCCCAAACCTACCTTACTGATTGCCGACGAGCCCACGTCAGCACTGGATAGTGATAATCGTGACGCCTTTATGCGGGTAATGCTGGCCGAAGCCGACGCCAATGGCTGCACAGTGATTTTTGTCAGCCATGATCAAAGCCTGACCCGGTATTTTCATTATCAGCTGGATATGCAGCAGTTAGCCACAGGAGTACAGCCATGCTGATGAAATTAGCCCGGTTAAGTTTATGGAACCGGCGTGGTACCGTGCTGATGACCTGGTTATCATTAACCATAAGTATTGCTTTGTTGCTGGGTATTGATCATTTGCGCACTGAGGCAAAAAGCAGCTTTACCAGCACAGTGTCGGGTACCGATCTGATTGTTGGCGCCCGCTCTGGTCAGCTGAACTTATTGTTATATTCAGTATTTCGTATTGGTAATGCTACGGCAAATATCAGCTGGCCCAGTTATCAGCGTATTATTAAACACCCGCAAATAGACTGGGCAATTCCGATATCACTGGGTGATTCGCATCGTGGTTACCGGGTAATGGGTACTAATACCGATTACTTTAGCCATTATCGCTACGCCAACAGCCAGCCACTGGTACTGGCGCAGGGTAAGCCTTTTGAACAGGTGTTTGACACCGTATTGGGGGCTGAAGTAGCACAAAAGCTGGGCTATAAATTGGGCGAGCAAATTGAACTGTCGCATGGGGTTGGTGCGGTAAGTTTCAGCCAGCATAAAGACAAACCCTTTACCGTGGTGGGTATTCTGGCGCGCACCGGTACACCGGTAGATCAAACTGTACATGTCAGCCTTGAAGCGATAGAAGCCATTCACCTGGACTGGCAGCAGGGTGCGCCGATGCCCGGCAGACAGCTAAGCAGTGAGCAGACATTGCAGCATGACTTAACGCCTAAATCTATTACCGCTTTTATGGTGGGGTTAAAATCGCGCATGGCGACTTTCACCCTGCAGCGGCAAATTAATGAGTTTAAAAATGAACCGCTAACTGCCATATTGCCGGGGGTCGCATTAGCTGAACTGTGGCAGATGCTGGGTATGGTAGAAAATTTATTGTTGCTGATAAGTTTGCTGGTACTGTTGGCGGCGCTGGTGGGGATGATCACCACTTTGCTGGCATCAATGAAAGAGCGGCAACGCGAAATGGCCATTTTGCGCGCAGCCGGGGCGCATCCCTGGTATTTGTTTGTGCTGATTCAGCTTGAGGTATTACTGGTAACACTGTTGTCGATGTTATCTGCTGCAGCCTTGCTATTTATCAGTTTGTACCTGCTGCAGGATAAACTGGCCGCTGATTTTGGTTTATTTATCAGCCTGCACATTGTCAAGCTGACTACCTTATACTGGGCCGGGGCTATTTTGTTATTGTCTGCCGTGTTGGCAACGATACCGGGTGTTTTGGCGTACCGTAAAGCATTGGCCGACGGCCTGACTATCAGATTGTAGTATGCAGGTTGTAGTACGCAGGTTTTAATACTCAGCTGACAGGGCTCAGGCAGTGGTGCTTAGCGTAAGCGGGCAGCGCAGGGTTACCACACAGCCTGTATCAGTATTGTGCAGGCTGACATCGCCCTGTAACAGATGGGTAACCAGATTAAATACCAGTGTCATACCCAGGCCTTTGGCGCCGGTGTGGCGGCGTGTAGTAAAAAATGGTTCAAAGGCCCGGGCCAGTTCATTTGCGTTCATACCCCGGCCATTATCAGCGATATCCAGTTGCCAGCTGTAAGTGTTCTGGCTGGCACGGATCACAATCTGGCGCGAGGGCTGATTATCAAAGGCATGCTGGCAGGCATTTTCTATCAGCCGGGTTAGAATGGTGGCCAGCGGGCTGGCAAAACTGTGAACTTTTAACGTAGCAGGCACGTCCAGTTGTACATTCACCTGATACTGTTTTAGTAGCGAATCGACACTGCACAGCACTTTGGGAATAAACTGGCTTAATACTAACCACTCGGCTTGCTGAGCCTCGCTGGCTGCGGCAGTTTGTTTAAAACTGTTTACCAGATCAACAGTGCGCTGCAGGTTAGTATTTACCATAGCAATACTGTGCTTAATTGCAGCACCACTATGGCTGAATTTTTGCCGGCTAAGCTGGCCGGCCTGAAACAGTTGCTCCAATTCCAGCAGCGTTGCTTCGGCATGGCTGATAGCGGTAACGGCAACACCCAGCGGTGTGTTTATTTCGTGAGCGATACCGGCCACTAATCGGCCAAGGCTGGCCATTTTTTCCACTTCAATTAACCGGTGCTGGGTAAGCTGCAGTTGCTCAAGCGACTGGGTCAGTTCTTGCGTACGCTGGCTGATAATTTGCTCTAAGCCACTGTTTAGCTGCTCTAGCTCGCACTGATAACGCATGCGCTCTGATGCGCTTAATGCCCGGCCATAGATATCGGCCAGAAAGCCGGCAAAGACAATTTCGTCTGTTTGCCATTGCTTAACCTGACGATGCTCAATACAAATAATACCTACCATAACACCGTGATGGCGGATTGGCGTATCCAGCATAGAGCAAATACCGGAAGGTGACAGGTAGATATCGGAAAATTCAGCCGTTTGCGGGTGATGATGTGCGTTGGTAGCAACAATATTACGCTCATCGTCCAACGCATTGAAATAACTGGGAAAGTCTTGCCGGCTTAGGGTTATATCCGGCGTGCTGTGCTGCTTACCATCGAGCTGATAGACACAGTGCATTAATTGATGATCATCCGATAATAACCAGATGCTGGCGCGGTCAACAGCTAGCCCACTAGTAATAGCCTCTAAAATCAATCTGTTAGTTGCAGATAAATCGCCTTTGTCGATATTGGGATTACGGCTGATTTGGGCCAGAATATGCTGTAGTTCAATTTGCATTACTACACAGAGCTCTCCGTATCGGCTGCGGACGGTGTGTCAACCTGTTATGCCTTAGCACCAATGTATAGCATCTTTAATGGTTATGCGCTAAATTTACAGCAGATTTTTCATTAACTTGATGATATAGCGGTCTGTGCAGCGCCAGGCGCAGGATCGTAGCCAAGCCGGTATCAAATTTACTAAGCAGCGTAGTGACCAGGGTAGCATGACAGAGTCAAAAACAGATTTAGAGCAACAGCTTGCGCAGTTGCGCCATACCTATGTGATGCGGCTGGGACAAGAGCTGCCGTTGCTACAGCAAGGCGCGATGTTGCTATATCAGTTGTCTGATCTGGCCTGGCAAAATCAGGTACAGGATTTATCTGCAAAACTACACACTCTGGCAGGCTCCGCCGGCACTTTTGGTTTACCAGAGCTTGGCGAGCAGGCCCGGCAATGTGAGCTGCAACTAAAACCCTGGCTGGTGCCTGGCGTTGTCGTTGCCCCAACAGCACAACAGCGCCTGATTGATGATATACAACAGCTTAAGCTGCCAGCTGCTGTGGCAGATTATCCCGCTACGCCGGTAACAACAGAAGTGCCGCCAGCACCGCGGGCTGGTGTTTATCTGTTATGCGACGAGCCTGCCCTGACAGAGCAAATCAGCACCATGCTGGATATTTTTGGCTATAGTTACCGTCATTTCGTCAGTGTGGATGACATAGCGCAGGTTATCGCCAATACCCCTCCTGAAGTATTGATTATTGATCTGGATATGCACCAGAACCCAGGGCAATGTATGCAGCGTCTCGCTGACTTACAGACAAAGCAAAGCTCGGCCATTCCGGCGCTGCTGCTAAGCCGCCAGAGTGACTTTGGCAGCTATTTAAACGCTATACGGGCAGGTGCTATCGGCTATTTTGTAAAACCATTGAATATCACTGAACTGGAAGCCCGCTTACGGCAACAGCTATCGCGTAACGAGCGTGAACCGTTCAGGGTTATGCTGGTAGATGACGACCAACTGCTGGCAGAGCATTATGCGTTGGTATTACGCCAGGGGGGCTTGCTGGTAGAGGTGCTGTCAGAGCCTGCACTGATTTTTGAATCTCTTAAGCAGTTTCATCCGGATGTTATCTTGCTGGACGTAAGTATGCCGTTTTGCTCTGGCCCCGAATTGGCACAGCTGGTGCGGTTGCAGCAAGCCTGGCTTGGGGTGCCGATTATTTATTTATCGTCTGAAACTGACAGTGAGCAGCAACTGGCCGCGCTGATTAAAGCGGGCGATGATTTTATTACCAAACCTATTACCGATACAGCCTTGCTGGTTGCGGTATTTGCCCGGGCGCAACGGGCCAGACAACTGGCTGATATCATGACGCGTGACAGCCTTACCGGCCTGTTGCAGCACGCCCATATTAAAGAGCGGCTGGCTCTGGAGATGTTGCGGGCAGTGCGCAGTAGCCAACCTGTCAGCGTGGTAATGCTGGATATTGATCACTTTAAAAAAGTTAACGATAACTACGGCCATTTAATTGGTGATCAGGTCATAGCCAATTTAGCTAACCTGTTGAAACAACAATTACGTAAAACCGATCTGGTTGGGCGTTATGGTGGTGAAGAATTTTTACTGGTGCTGCCTGATTGCAGTGTCGAGCGGGCTTTTACCCTGGTAGAGCAGGTGCGTGAGTTATTTGCCGCTTTACCTTTTACCGCAGCAGAGCAGCGGTTTTATTGTAGTTTCAGTGCCGGCATTTGTGCTGCCACACTGGAGCATGCCGATTTAGTTATCGACAAAGCCGATCAGGCGTTATACCGCGCCAAAAGTTCGGGCCGTAACTGCACTATTCTTTCTGGTTGAGATCACATATTTAAGCCTTATTAATTTGACACAACCGCTGTGCTGGTAACCATTTCAGCGCGCCATTATACTGCGTTTTTATTATAACCGGAGAGTACAATGCAGCTGTTTTTGGTGTATATAGGTGGCACAGCGCCTGGTGCCAATATTGAACTACATGATGTGCGTTTTGTAGCCGCAAAGCGGATCGAAGACACCTACAACCTGTTATGCCAGCAATGGTTTGGCACGGTAAAGGGCCTGCATATTGATAGCTACATGCAAGTTAACCATATCGACGGTTACAGCGTCAGTTTACATAACGAGCCGCAACACAGCAGTAACAAACTGTACTTTGTTAATTTTGGTGGTTATTACCCGGATAAAATTGCCGAGCAGCATGACTTTATGCTTTGCGTTGCGGCTTCCGCAGCAGAAGCTAAGGCTAAAGCAAAACAACAACTGTTAACCGATGCCGACAGCCAGCACAAAGATGATTTACTGCAGCTGGACGACTGCTTTGCACTGGAACAGCTGCAGGGTTTACATATTCACCTGCACAATAGCGGGCAAAGCCAACCTATGCGGCCCGACTGGTCTGGTTATCAGATTATTGGTTAACGGCTAAGTAAGGTGAGGGCAGTTGCTGCCCCCACATGCGTTGCCATAACCACGGCAACGCCATTGCCATATCACGGCGCATTGGCAACTGTTGTACAGCAACGTTGTTTTCTGGGTCTACCACAAATTCAAAAGCGTAGCTGCCTTCCTGCCCCATGCGTAAATCGGTTAGCAGCAGAGTATCGCCTTGTTGCTGCACAGCATAAAAACCACGGCTGAACCAGTGCAATTGCTGCACCGGTTTAAGCCGGGCATATTGCTGTTTAAGCGAGTGGTCCCGCATAATATGCGTAAAGCGAATCTCTGTACTGCGGTCGAACAATGAATAAAACCCCTCTGCGTAGCCCTGCTCTGTCATGACAACAATACGCCACAGTAGCGTTGTCAGCGGTGCGGGTGTCACCAGCATTTGCTGATAATCCAGCTGCTGCTGATGCAGGCTGTTTTGTGCAACATTACTGACATACTGCTGTGCCAGCACAGACCACAACATATAAGCACTTGAAACCACCAGTGCCCCGGCATTTATCGCCAGGCCATGCGGTTTACTTAGCAGGTAATAGCCCAGCCCCAGCAGCAATGGCAAGGTATACAGGGGGTCAATAATAAAGATGCTGCCAACAGCAAAAGGGGTATTGGTAAAGGGTAAACCAAATTGGGTGCCGTATACCGTCATGGCATCTATAGCAGTGTGGGTTAGCAGAATAAACCAGGTTGCCAGTAGCCAGCGCCAGTAATATTGTCGCTGCTGGCATAAGATTGCAGCCAGCCATGCCAGCACCGGTGATACTAATGTCTGATATAAAACCGCATGGCTTTCCGTGCGGTGCAACACCATATTGCTAACGACATCGCCATAATCAATTACCACATCTAAATCAGGCAAAGTACCCAGTACCGCGCCGGTAAGCACAGTTTTTAGCCTTGAGCCCGGCGTTTTACCCATTACCGCGGCGGCAACGGTAGCGCCTAATGCAAGTTGTGTTAATGAATCCATACTACTGTCTGGTACCCGTGCGCAGAATCAGGCCGGCATTTTAGCAGATGTCAGCGATATACCAACTGTGGCCGGGCAGCATGAAAATACTCGCTGCTTTGCTCAAACAGCTGCTCATCAAGGGCATTACGCAACTTAAGGTAGTCTGATTTCAGCGTTGCTCTGGTGGTGCGCATATCCAGATAGTAGGGCGCACGTTTGCCGTTAAAGTCTATCGCTTCGGCAATCTGCACAAAATGAATACCGACTCTTTTAAGTATTCTGGCCAGTGAGGGTTCAATCATCACGTAGGCGTGGTAACGCTCGTCGCGGACACACATCAGGGTAGCCAGTAAATACAAGGCAACGGATACCAGTTTACGGCATTGGCCCTGTAAGCTGGTTAAAGCAGAATAGTTGTCTGTTGCTTCAATAATCTGGCTGTGACGAATATTTTTTGGTACCGCAAGGCGTGATATTTCACAGATATTACGGCGGGGAAAATTTGCCGGCGCCAGTGCCGAATTGGTGAAGCTATTGGCAAAATAACACTCCACCGGCAGCAATTGCTCTGGTGCTGCTGATGTGATCAGACGAACTGTGCCAGCCAGCGTATCAGAATCAGTGTGTTGAATTGCACAGTGGATCGACCGGTGATCAAACTGGTCATACTCCAGTTTGTTCGGTCTTGGCGGTTCGTAGCGTAGTTCTTCACAATACACTTTATGGCGTAAGCTAAACGTTTCATTGCGCTGTTCTTGTGCACTGGCCAGCCGCGCCTGATAAAAGTCGGGAAAATGCAACAAAGGGTTGTACAAAGAGGTGCAGTTAAAAGGTACTGCTAAGGTGTTTGCTGATGGTGAAAAAGCAGTATCTGTAACTGCTGCCAGAGAACTCATAATGATGCCCCAAAAAGTCATTGTCTGCGCATTATCTGATTTTATTGTTGTCTTAATTACGCGTGAAATTAGCTTTCCGTGCGGTGTAAATGCTAACAATTCCATTGCAGGGCACTAATGCCGGAATTACTATGCAGTTGATTCGGGTTTGCGTCAAATACCAGACCGGTACTTTTATAAAGTAAATCAGCCAATTGAAACTAAGATTATGATTTAACAAAAGTAAAAAAATATTGTTATTTAACTAATGTTATTAAGTGTAATTCAGCCTGAGTTCATCTTAAGCATGCTTCAACGGCCCGAAGTATATGGCTATTAGCTAGCAGAGCAGCGTTCAAGTTGTTGAATATCTGACTGAACCTGGCGTGCCAATGCCCTTAGCTGCACTAACCGGTCATCTGGTAGTGATATTTGGCAGCGTAGCGCAGGCATTACGCCCGCCACAGCCGTTTCCAGTGCTTTACCGCTGTTGGTCAGCACAACATGTTTTACCCGCTCATCAACCGAAGAAGGTATTCGTTTCAGCCAGCCTTTTTGTTCAAGCTTTTTTACCAGTGGTGTTAAGGTGCCTGAATCAAACAGCGTTTTACTGCTAAGTTCACCCAGACTGATATTGTCCTGCTGCCATAATGCCAGCATTACCACATACTGTGGGTAAGTCAGATCAAAGGGCTGCAATAACGGCCGGTACAACCGCACCACAGCATTAGAGGCGCTATAAAGCGCAAAGCACAGTTGCTGTTCCAGTGGTAAAGTTTTATTCATCTGTATTAATCCGGCAATTTTCTCCAAGTGTACCAAACTTAGCTGGCAGCCTTATAGCTCTGGTAATTATATTTGAGGCAAAAAAGTTATATACAAATATCTTGCATGCAAGATTAATTGATTCTATTATGCAGATGTTCACTAACGGCAACTAACCCTAACTGAGGAAATAACGATGGATATTCTTTATAAAGCAGTAGTAACGTCAACCGGCGGCCGTGATGGCGCAGCTAAATCAAGCGATGGTTTATTAGAAGTTAAACTGGCCGCACCAAAAGAATTAGGCGGCGGTGGTGGGGCAACTAACCCTGAGCAGTTATTTGCTGCCGGTTATTCTGCCTGTTTTATCGGTGCAATGAAATTTGTTGCAGGTCAGAGTAAACAAGCGCTGCCTGCAGATCTTAGCCTGCGTGCTGAAGTAGGTATTGGTAAAATTGAAGGTGGTTTTGGCCTGGATGTTGATTTATTCATCAGCTTGCCGGGTATGGACAAAGCTGCTGCACAGCAACTGGTAGAAAAAGCGCACCATGTTTGCCCTTATTCAAATGCTACCCGCGGTAATGTCGACGTGCGTTTACACGTTAGCGTATAACCACGTTGGTGCTACGAAAGCCGGCTTTTGCCGGCTTTTTGCTTAGGGCTTAACAAAACGGCTAAGCAGGGCCGGCAATATGGTTAAATCGGCTGCCAGCGCCATTATCATGGCTGCAGCTGTCAGCAAGCCAAAATACACACTGGGTAAAAAACTGGAAAAACCAAACACGGCAAAACCGGCGGCAATAACGACAGAAGTAAACAACATTGCCATACCGGTATGGGCATAGGCGTTTTTAAGCGCAGTATCAGCCGGGGCCTGCAAATAGCTGTGTACAAAGTGAATGGTATCGTCAATTGCGATACCCATAGCAATAGCGGCGATGGTAATGGTCATAATGTCCAGTGGAATACCCAGCCAACCAATTAGCCCTAAAATGCCCAGCGTGGTGCATACATTGGGCACCAGCGCTATCAGCGCAATTTTTAATGAACGGAAGATCAGCAGCAAAATAACCGCCATGCCAAGGTAAACCAGGCCTAAAGTCATTATTTGCGAATCAAACAGCCGCGATAAAATATCCTGATACAACACAAACAGGTTGGTAAGGCTGTAATCCTGGGCTTTAAGGCCCACTGCTTGTAAATCCTGCTTCAGCTGTTGCATCAGCAATTCGCGGTTAAGCCCTTCTGTGGTGTCCTGAATACGGGTGGCAATGCGTACCTGCAGCGGATCTTCAGTCAGATAGGCCCCCACCAGCTGATTAACGACCTTTTGATCCAGCAACAGGTAAATCGAATTTAATTCATATTCTGTCAGTGGCTTGCCATCATTAAGCTGGGTAGCCAGGGTAGTAAAGTTAACCAGTGAGGTAACATTACCAGTAGCGGCAAACTCTGCTGTTACTGCGTGGGCCAGATGCAGCTGATTAAACTGCTCGGCGCTTAGCAGCAAATCCGGTTTGGTTTTTGCCGGGTCAAGGCTAATAATAATATCCAGCGGCGTAGAGCCACCAAATTCCTGATCAATAAACCTAAGCTCCTGATACACCTGGGTGTCGGTGGCAAAATAATTAATAAAGCTGTTTTCTACATTCAGCCGCATAATGCCGGGTAACAGCAGGGCAAACAGCAACAGGCAGGCAAAAACCGTGCGTAAAGGTGCATGCTGTACCAAACGGCGGATAGCCTGCAAGCTGGTGCTGAGTATGGCGTAATCGGTGGTTTCCGGTTTGCTTTTCAGCAGGCTGAGCAAGGCAGGAAACAGCAGCAGGCTGACACTCATGGTGATCAGCATTGCAATTAACATCATAAAACCAAAATCAACCACCGGCTGAATACCGCTGAAGATTAACGAGCCAAAACCGACAGAGGTAGTGACTGTGGCATAAAAACACGGTGCCAGTTTTTGCTGTAATGTTGCTATTACACGCTGCTGTTGGCAAGCCGTGGCGTCGCTACGGGCGATATCGCGGTAAGCGCCGATCAGGTGGATCATCACTGCCAGCGTTAAAATAAGCTGCAGCGCAATAAAATTGGCTGAAATAACTGTGGCACGTATGTCGAGCAAGGCAAACAGGCTAAGGGTAAGCCAAACACTTGCAGCACAGGCTAATAGCGGAAACACCACCCAGCGTATACTACGGTAAAGCAGCAGCAATAACAGGGCGATAATGCCGGCAATGGCGCTGCCAAATACGGTGAGATCGCTGATGATAATATCCACCAGATGCTGCGCCACGACATAGCCGCCACCGGTAAAGGTTTGCGCGCGTTGCTGTACCTGTTGGTTAATTTGTTCTATCTGCGCAATTTCCTGCTGGCGCTGTTTAACCAGGGCCTGGCGCAGCGGATCTGCTTTTACCTGCAATTCTGCCAGTGCGGTTTGTTCTTCTGCACTAAGCTCACGTTGCAGCGTGTGGCGCTCAATCGCCAGCATATCGTTTTCCAGTGCCGTTAATTGCGCATCTGGTTTAAACACTATTTGAATGGCCGCTGCGGTTTGGGCGGTATTTAGCAGCAAATCGGTAAAAATAGGGTGGTCACTGAGCAGCTGTTGCATCTGTGCCGGTGAGTATTGCTGTTTCTGCCAGGTAAGCGCAGATACATCAACGTCGGTTGTCAGCACTGATGCATCGGCAATCAGTGGTACGTTAAGCATCGAGGTAACGCTTTGCACCCGTTCCAGCTTGCTGTATTGCTCACTCAGCGCAGTTAAGTCGGCAAAGGTCGTGTTACTGAACAACTCGCCGTTGCGTGGTTTATAGGCTACCAGAATAAACTCATCCGGTGAAAAACGCTGATTCGCCTGCTGGGTTTTAATATACAGCGCGTTGTTTTTTACCAGCAAGGTGTCGGCTGAGGCGTCGATACGAAACTGTTGTACAAAAAATGCTGCGGCGGCAATTAAAAAGATAAATAGCAGCAGTATAACAAAGCGTGCCTGCACTATACGCTGTGCCAGCCACAAGCTGAAGCCGGTATTATTCTGGCTGGTTGCTGAAGGCGTCATCGCGCTTTACTCCCTGTAAAAACTGGTTACGAAAGTACAGGTAAGGGTCTTCAGCCTGTTGATATAGCTTTTCATATACTCTGGCGCGATCTGAAAAAGTATCAACGGCGTCAACACCCTGCAGGTAATAGGTGTCAGGCGGTGAGGTTATTTGCCGTAGCGGGTCAAGCAGCACGCCACTTACCACAGAGGTAGAACCCCGCACATTATTTTGCCCCAGTATGGGCAGTACCAGATAGGGGCCGGGGCCGACATTATAACCGGCCAGCGTATCAGCCAGTGATTGCTTCGCTGGTGGTAAATCAAACCAGGCTGTGGCGGGATCAAACAAGCCCAAAATACCCAAGGTGCTGTTAATTAAAAAGCGGCCAAGATTCGTGCCGGCATCTTTTACTTCGCCAGCAGCAAGGTTATTTAGCAGGCTCAGTGGCTCGCGGATATTACTAAAAGCATTGCCTATTTTGCTGCGCACCGCATCCGGTAACACATATTCGTAGCCTTTAACCAATGGGATCAGCGCATAAGAGTAGGCGACATGGTTAAAACCAAACATAGCGCGGTTCCAGCCTTCCAGCGGATCATTGTATTGCTCTGCGGCTTCATCTTCCGGCGTTGCGGGGTCATCACGGCTGGCCATATCCACTACTGTAGGCTGAATTTCAATAGTGCCCTGCGAGGTTGTAATGGTGGTAATTTTACCGCTGCTAAGCTGTTCTGTTGCGGTTAGTGGCTCTGCGGTGGCTTCAGATTCTGCAGCGGTTTTTGGTTCTGCAGCAGCTTCTGTGGTTTGTTTTGCTGTATCGGCCGTTGCAGTATCAGGCGGCACAGGCTTACTGGCACAACCGCTAAGAGTAAACAGAAAAAAGGCGGTAATAACGGTGGCTGTTTTCATGCAATTCTCCGGTCAATACTCTGGCACATAATGTAGCCAGCAGTTTATTTTAGTTTTTTGCCGCGTCGGGTTTTTCATCAGCCACGGATGAAAAATCAATAATATCTTCAAGATTTAACTGGTAAGCCTCGATAAAAGCATTACGCAGCAGCCCGGCCAGGGCTTTTAACCTGGAGATATCCGGTTCGTTAAAATCACCGCTGACAGGGATCCGGGTAGCGATCAGGTTTTGTTTACTGTTTTCAAGCAATGTAGCGAGCATGGCCGAAATGCCCTCAACAAATACCTGCAATGGGTTCCCGTCACCCTTTATAACATCTTTTACCACGTCTTCTTTCCAGGAAAAAATTTTCAGGTCGTAAATGCCAAATTTTACATAACCATTTAACCGGCCTTTATCGCTGGCCAGTTCTGTAGCCAGCTCAAACTCGCCTGCTTCTACGTCAAAGGGGGCATATATTTTGATAATATCTGCTGTTTCGGCAGCAGGTATTCTGTCCATTTTCATATTGATATCAAACATCGGTAACTTTACATTGGGGTTAAACTTACCTGTAATGATAAAAGGAGTCTGTTTGGCAACTGTGCCGCTAAAATCGAGCTCAGTTAACAGTTCTGACTGTGCGTTATTGTGCAGGTTAACAACCTCGCCCTCTACGTTGCTCAGAATAAGCTCACCCAGCAAACCCTGAGCAATAGCGTTAAATTCGATTCTGCCATCGTGAATAGCTAACTTATCAATAGAAAACAGCGTCAGGTTATTTGCCAGGCCAATCCAGGTACGCTCGTCCAGTACCGCATCCTCGGTAATATCTTGCTGATCGGCTCTGTCCAGCGCCATAATCACCGGCTGGTGAAATGCCATAGTGCTAACTATTTCACCATCGGCCAGCGCAGCCCACGACAGCCGGATATCAATGCGCTCAGCTGAAAACAGTGGCAGCTCGCCTTCGTCATTAAGCTGATTAATTTCTATCTGCTTAATAACATAGCCACCACGCCAAAGCGCCAAATCAATATTCTGCACCTGGCCACTAATACCCTCCTGCTTTTCCAGCAGCGAATTGACATACCATACCATTACAGGCGGTAAGGCTACTCTTATTGCCAGCAATACTAAAACCACAGCCAGCATAATTTTTACACTGTTAGATAATCTCATCGGTAAGCGCTGTTTAGGTGAAGAAGGAAATGCTAAGACAACAGCAAGGATCAGGCCACGTAGTTTTCAATGCTCAAGATGCTGAATTTAAATAACTTTACTAAAATCCGCTAAGCTGGCTAACCAAGGCAAGACAATACTTCGCGGATTATTTACCTGCAATTTTGTAAATTTTGCTGCAATGCAGTTGTGGTAGTAGAACCCAAAAACAAAAGGCCAGCATTTCTGCTGGCCTGTTGCTATTTGGTGGAGCTGGCGGGAGTTGAACCCGCGTCCGAAAAACCTACATCTTCGGTCCTACATGCTTAGCACATTCATTTAGTTAACCCTATGAGCGCCGAATGGCAGGCTATCGTCGGGCGAGCCTGATTGGTTTTAACGTGTTGTCTCCAGGCGAAGACGCGACGCGATTCTGTTAGGGGTGATCTTCCAGAGTCTCAGCTTACAGACATGCGTGAGGGGAAGAGCTATCTACTGCCTATTAAGCAGCGATTGCGTATGTTTCGTCGTTTGCGACTAGTTTTTTGCGGTTTTTTTACGAGGCCTACCGCACCTCGGCATGCACCTAGGAGTTCGTGAATCCCGTCGAATCCAGAATCAGCCCCGAATTCTGTATGGAACACTTACACACCATAGTGTTTGGCTATTGTACGCAGCTGACTGTGGTTACACAAGCGAGCATTGCACCTTTGCCGTTTTTTCCTGTCGCCTTACTTAGATGGGGTAAGGCTGCAGAAGTTTCAAGCCCGACTTAGCGTTTATTGTGCTTCATCATGCGTTCTTTTTCGCGTGACCAGTCTCTGTCTTTAATATCGTCACGCTTATCAAAGGTTTTTTTACCTTTGGCTAAATGAAACTCCAGCTTAACCCAACAGGCTTTCCAGTACATGGCGGTGGCCACTAAGGTATAACCGTCGCGCTCTTTTAAGCCAATCAGCTTATTTAGCTCACGTTTATGTAACAGCAACTTGCGGCTGCGTTCGGGATCACAGACCACATGCGTGGACGCACTGTTTAAAGGCTGAATTTGGGCACCTAACAAAAACGCTTCGCCATTTTGTAAAATGACATAAGAATCTGACAGGTTAACTTTACCTTCGCGGATGCTTTTCAGCTCCCAGCCCTGCAGGGCCATACCCGCTTCATAGCGGTCTTCCAGAAAGTACTCGTGCCGTGCCTTTCTGTTTTGCGCTATGGTGCCGTTTTTGTTTTTACTAACTTGTTTTTTACTCATAATTCGTTATTTGTCGCAGCTCTGTTTTATGGGTCAGCGATGGCTCAAGCCTTGTTGCAGCGCGTTATTCTGTTACAATCGGCGGCGGGTTTAAAGGGGAGAGAGTATGCCACAAATTGAGCGCAGTGCGCTGGTTTTTTACAGTGCACAGCAGATGTTTGACTTAGTCAACGCTGTACCTGACTATCCGCAATTCCTGCCTGGCTGTACCTCTGCCCGTATTGTCAGCCAGTCTGAAACAGAAATGGTGGCATCGCTTACGGTTTCCAAGGCTGGTATTGGCCATTCTTTTACCACCCGTAATACCTTGTACCCGCATCATCGTATTGCTATGCAACTGGTAGACGGCCCGTTTAAGCAATTACATGGCGGTTGGGAGTTTCAGCCATTAAGTGAAACGGCCTGTAAGGTTATTTTAAGGCTGGAGTTTGAATTTTCCAGCCGGCTTATTCAGTTTGCTTTTGGTAAAATTTTTGGCGAGCTTACCGCAGCCATGGTGAATGCTTTTACGCAACGGGCAAAACAAGTATACGGAGAAAGCCATGTCTGAGCAGATCATGATAGAGGTGGCCTACGCCCTACCTGAGCGGCAAAGCCTGATGACATTATCAGTTAACCGTAACAGCACTGTGCAGCAGGTTATTGAGCGCTCTGGCATTTTGCAGCAGTTTACTGAAATTGACCTGGCTGTGCAAAAAGTAGGCATTTGGAGCCGGCCGGTAAAACTTGATGATAGGGTAAAAGCGGGTGACAGAATTGAAATTTACCGGCCGCTGATTGCCGATCCAAAAGATTTACGCCGCCGCCGGGCCGAGAAAGCCAAAGAGGAAGGGCGGGCAGATAAAGTAACCGGTGGCCGGCCACATGAAGTGAAAAGCGCTGCGGAATAAAAAAACCAGCTTAACTGCTGGTTTTTTATTCCGCTTTTATCTGCGCCGGGTTTAAATATCCAGCGGAGTGCTAAATTCGGCCGATTTGTCAAAATCGCCTTTTATATCCTGCAGTTTGTCGTCTTTAAACTCAACAATCAGCTGCTTTTCAAAGTTATTACCACGGCCGCCTTTAAGGGCATAAAAATAGTGCCAGGTGTCGTTGTCAAATGCATTGCTGGCCACCGGGCTGCCCAATACATAAATAACCTGTTCTTTGGTCATGGCTACACGTAGCTTATCTACATCTTTTTGTTCTAAAAAGTTGCCTTGTGGAATATCGATACGGTAAATCCAGCTGCTGCAGGCACCAAGGCTAAATATGCCAACTGCCAGACATAGGGTTTTAATTACTGCTTTCATCTGTCACTTCTGCTTAATCTGATTGGCTTCATCATACCCTATGACAAGCCTTGTGAAAAACCTTCTTTCAGACTGCCGGTGCACATAAAAGTTCTCGGGCATTTGCCAGCGCACTGGCGCTGATATTTTCGCCAGCCAGCAAGCGTGCTATTTCGCTGATACGCTCTTCGTCGGCCAGCATGCGCATACGTGTTTCTGTGGCGATACCGTCAGTATACTTTTCTACAAACAGTTGCTGATGCCCCTGGCTGGCAACCTGCGGTAAGTGCGTAACACAAATAATTTGCGTGCTTTCACCCAACTGACGCAATAAACGGCCCACACCGGCCGCCACCGGGCCGCTGATGCCTACGTCTACTTCATCGAAAATAAGTGTCGGGGTAGTGACTTTGTCGGCCAGTATTACCTGTATAGCCAGGCTGATGCGTGATAATTCGCCGCCCGAAGCCACTTTATGCATGGCCTGCAACGGCTGGCCCGGGTTAGTGGATACCTGAAATTCAACAGCATCAATACCGCTGGCACTGGCCTGCCCGGTTGCCATAGTGGTTAGCTGTATTTCAAAGCGCGCATTTGCCATGCTAAGTTCATGCATGCTTTTACTGACCTGACGGCTAAGGGCACTGGCGGCCTGGCGGCGCTGTTCACTTAATTGCTCTGCCTGTGTCATATAGTTTAATTCGGCCTGCTCAATATCGGCAGCCAGTTGCACCAGGCGTTTGTCGTTGCCGGTAAGGGTGGCTAACTGCGCAGCCAGTTGTTGGTGTAGCGCGGGTAGGGCCTCATGGGCTACCTGGTGTTTACGCGATAAGTTCAGCCACAGGCCGAGGCGTTCATCTACCTGTGCTAAACGTTCCGGGTCCAGCTCAACTTTGTCGGCATAGCGGCGCAGTTCGCGGCTGGCTTCTTCGGTTTGTACCAGTGCATCGTTTAGCATTTGGGCTATGTTGTTCAGTGCCGGGTCCAGGGTTGCCAGCTGTTCTAACTGGGCAGTGGCTACAGACAGTGCCTGATAAATATTCTGCTGTTCGTCATCATACAGCAGCTGCAGGCACTGCTGGCTTTGGCTTAACAAGGTATTGCCGTGGCTTAAGCGGCTGTGTTCGGCTTCTAAATCGGGGTATTCATTTTCTTGTGGGGCAAAGTTATCCAGCTCGGCTACCTGATATTCCAGCAACTGGCGCTGGGCATCACGTTGCTGTTGTGATTGCTGTAATTCGCTGTATTCGCGCTGTAATTGCTGCCAGTTGCGCCAGGCATGGCGGGTGGCATCCAGTGTTGCACTGTTAGCGGCAAACGCATCCAGTAACTGGCGCTGGTAGTCGCTTTTTAGTAGTTGCTGGTGCGCGTGCTGGCCATGAATACTCAGTAAATGCTGGCCTAAGGCTTTAAGCTGCTGCGCCGGTACCTGTACGCCATTAATGTAGCCACGCGAGCGGCCCTCACTGTTTACTACGCGCCGTACAATGCACTCGTGGCCCATAGCGAGATCTTGCTCTGTCAGCCACTGCTGTGCGGCTTTAAGTTTACTGATATCAAAGCTGGCAACAATATCGGCTTTATCTGCACCGGGGCGCACTACGCTGGCATCGGCCCGCTCGCCCAAACACAATGATAAAGCGTCAATCGCAATAGATTTACCGGCACCGGTTTCACCGGTAATGGTAGACATACCACTGGCCCAATCAATTTCCAGCGCGCGGACAATAGCAAAATTACTGATATGCAGATGACACAGCATACGATGCTCCAACCTGAATAAAGTTACGCTACAGAACAACTGTGAAAAATAACAGTGTTTATTTATACAGTAACTTTATACAGGAATTGTACAATAGGCAAGCAGCGGTTTAATAAAGTTTGCTGCCCCAGCCCAATTTATTGCGTAGCACATGAAAGTAGCTATAACCCGGCGGATGCACCAACCTAAGTGGGGTGGGGTGCTTACGGATATAAATATCATCACCTGGCATTACCGCCAGAATAACGTGGCTGTCGCAGCTGATTTGCAGGTGGGCATCGTTAGTGCTGGCCACTTTAAGCCTGATTTCGCTATTGCCTGATACCACCAGCGGCCTGCTGCTTAACGTATGCGGAAACATAGGCACCAGGCTGACAGCGTCTAAATCGGGAGTCAGAATTGGGCCGCCGCCGGACAATGAATAAGCGGTAGAACCGGTTGGGGTGCTGATAATAAGGCCGTCGGAGCGCTGGCTGTAAACAAACTCATCATTGATGTAGGCTTCAAACTCAATCATATGCGCTACTTTATCGGCGTGTAGCACGGCTTCGTTTACGGCGCTGTTGCTGCTTTTTACCGTGCCGTGGCGGTGTACGGATATTTCCAGCAGGTTACGTTTTTCGGTAACAAAATTACCGGCCAGCACTTCGCTTAGTGGCTGCTGAAAGTTTTCCGGAGCCAAGTCGGTTAAAAAACCTAAATTACCACGGTTAACACCCAATACCGCCACATCAAACCTGGCCAGTACGCGTGCCGCACCCAGCATATTGCCATCGCCACCTACCACTATGGCCAGATCGCACTTTTTACCCAGCTCAACCAGATCAAGTATTTCTACACCCGGCAATGTAAGCGACTGGGCTACGCGTTCTTCAACGTAAACTTTTAGCCCCTGCTGTTGTAAAAAACTGTACAGGCTTAGCAGTGTATTATTAGCGCCCTGATGGTGTGGTTTGCCAATCAGGCCAACGGTGGTAAAGGCATGTTGCATAGCAGTTTCCTTTCAATGCGTTAGCGCAGTATAACGGCAGCATGCGTTGGACACTAGCGCCTTGTTTTACTTGAATTGGTGCTTATTGCCCCCATATCCAAGCTCAATGATAAAGTGAGTATGTTGCATGACGTTAGCCCTGAACCGATCTGAGTTGATTTTAAAGCTGATTGTTGAACAGTATCTGCTGGATGGCCAGCCTGTATCTTCAAAGTTGCTGGCGGATCATGCTCAACTGGCTGTTAGCTCGGCCACGGTGCGTAATACTATGATGGCGTTGGAGCAACAGGGCTTAATCCGTTCGCCGCATACCTCGGCCGGGCGTATTCCCACCACAGCGGGTATTCGTTTATTTATCGATAAAATGCTGCAACTGCAACCGCTGACCAGCATGTGGAATAATGAGTTACAGCGCAGGCTGACACCGCAGTTGCCGGTGTCGTTATTATGCCAGCAGGCCGGGCAGCTACTGACTAACCTTACCGGCTTTGTCGCTATTGTCAGTGCGCCTAAGGCTGATGGCCGTATTGTGCGGCAAATTGATTTAGTGCGCCTGGCCAGTGACAGGTTGCTGCTGGTGGTGATAGATGAAGACGGCGATATTTTGCACCGGGTGCTGCACTGCGAAAGTGCCATCGACAGCAACACATTAAGTAAAGTGCTGTGCTTGTTAAACGCGGCTTTGGGTGGCGGCGGGCAGTGGCAGGATGGTATTGAACGCCTTGGCAGCATAGTGCGTAACGAAACCGGTGTGTGTCAGCAACTATTGCAAAAAGTACTGGGGCAACTAAGCCTGGATGAGCTGCAACAGCATCAGCCGTTAATATACGGCCAGCACCAGTTATTGCTGGCGCCGGAATACCAGCAAAACCCTGCGCTGCAGCAGGTAATGCAAATGCTGGAGCAACCCGATGGCCTGATCCGTTTGTTGCAGAGCCTAACTCAGGATGATCAGCCTAAATTATTGCTGGGTAAAGAATCGGGTTTTATTGAACTGGCGAATGTCAGTGTCATAGTGCAGCGTTATCAACAACAGCCAAAACGTTTTATTGCTTTACTGGGGCCACGCAGAATGAATTACGCCCGGCTGATCCCGTTAGTGGAAGCCTGTGCGCGGCAATTAAATTTAAACTTGAATCGGCGCCAGGTATCCCCATAATACACCTACTTAATTTGGGAGTAGTAACACATGACAGAGCAACACCAGCCAAACGACAATACGCCAGAACAAGCTAATGAGCATGCCGATACAGTAGAGCTGTCGGGTGAGCAGGCAATTATTGCCAAACTTGAAGCCGAATTGGCTGATGCTAACGCCCGGGTGGCAGAGCAGCAGGATTTAATGCTGCGTATTAAGGCTGAATCTGAAAATGTGCGCCGCCGTGCCACGATGGATGTAGAAAAAGCCCACAAGTTTGCCCTGGAAAAATTTGCCGCTGACTTATTACCGGTGGTAGATAACCTGGAGCGGGCACTGGGCTTTATCAACCGTGAGGATGAAGCGTTAAAAGGGGTGGTTGAAGGCGTTGAGCTAACCCTGAAAAGCTTCCTGGATACGGTAGCAAAATACGGTGTAAACCAAATTGACCCGCAAGGCCAGCCATTTAACCCGGAGCACCATCAGGCGATGAGCATTCAGCCATCTGCTGATGTGGCGCCTAATACCGTTACCTTTGTTATGCAAAAGGGCTACGAGCTAAACGGCCGTTTATTACGCCCGGCAATGGTAGGTGTATCCAAAGCGCCGGACTAATAGTTATCGGGTGTAAAAAAAACCGGCTTTAATGCCGGTTTTTTTACAATAATTCCCGATATATATAAGCCGCCAGCGGATGCTGCTGGCGTTTTAAATCCTGCACAAAAAACTGCGCTATTTTGCTGGCGCCCTGCAGTGTCAGGTGGGTGTTATCTGTAGTGCCTGCCGGAAACTTTTGGTACAACCCCGGCGGTATCTGAATAAAATACGGTTGGCTGTTATCTTTGCCCTGCTGTTGCCAGAAATCACAGCTTTGCTGCTGTAAATCAAAAAAGCTGACTTTTGCTTGTTTGGCCACTTTGGCAGCTGCATTGGCGTAATCGGCTAAATCACGTTTTAAGCTGCCATCTTCGGCAAAGTTGCGCCGGCAAATTGAGCTGGCCAGCATGGGCGTGGCACCACGCTCACGCACATCGGCAATAAACTGCGTTAAGAACGTCTGATAATCACTGTCAAAAGCGGCGTAACGTGCCGGGTCTGACTCTTTTGAGTCATTATGGCCAAACTGGATCAGCACATAATCGCCTTTGCCAAGCTCGCTTAACAGTAATTGCCAGCGGCCTTCAGTCAAAAAGCGCCGCGTGCTGCGGCCATTGGCGGCATGGTTTACTACCGTTAGCTGTGGCAATAAAAATTGCGGCAGCAACTGGCCCCAGCCACGCTCGGGGTAAGCCAGATTGGGTTTATCCGACATGGTTGAGTCGCCCACCAGGTGCAGTTTTGCCGGTTTTATTTCAGTGGCTTGCGCCTGGCTAAGGCCAAAGCATAAAGCCAGGATCAGCAGAGACTTCATTTGTTATTCCTTATTTAGTTGCAGCAGCATTTTTACTTGTTGCTCCGGATCCCAGCGGCCGGCAAAAGTCCACTTTGCAGTAATTTGCTCCGGCGATAATTGTGATGGATGCGCCGCTAAATTAGCTTTAAGCCACGGATAAATAACCTGCTTGTTATCGCTGTGGCTAAAATAGTAGCGGTCGCCCCACAGGTTAGCGCGGTCGCGCTCTGGCTCGGTTGGGTAGGTGTGGCGGAATATCGGTTTGTCGGCCATATTCTGGCTGTACTGGTTATTAATCAGGTAAAACTGTGCGTCATAATGGCGCCGGCCCAGCATAAAGCCCGGCACGCCGTCAAAGCGCGAGTCGCGCACTACCATTTTTTGCTGCTCGTTTAATTCGCCGTCATGCCACAACGTTGCATAGGCTTTTTTATTAACAAAAGTGCTGTTACTGAAAAACGCCCAGCCACGCGGGCACACCATGTCGGTATGGCCTTCAAAGTAGCAGTTGTCGTGGTAATACATGCCGTCGGTTTTATTCCACAGGCTTAAGGTGTCGGCACCGCCGGCAATAATACGGCAGTTAGCGGTAATAATACGGGTTGCCTGCTCAAAGCCACGTACAGCAAACTGATGCTCGTTATCGCCGGTTAGTTCGCCATAACTGTTTACAATACTGATATTTAACAATGCAATGTCGCTGGCACGGATATTTACCACTGCCGCGCCCCAATCGCTGGGGTGCTGTTTTAACCAGTTTGTGCGCAGCTCTGCCACGCGAATTTCGGTTTTATCCGCACCTGCACCAATTAGCGCCACTTTATTGCGGGTGAGATAAATTTTTTCCGTATAGACGCCAGGGCCAATCTGAATAATGGCCTGAGTATCGTTGTCCGGCAGGCTGTTAATGGCCTGCTGAATACTGCGAAAGGGCGTATCGCCGCTTTGCGCCACTTGCAGGCGGATTATATCGGCGAAGCTGGTTGTGCTGATAAACAGCAGTAACAGGATGCAGAATGGAAAGGCTTTTTGCATATATTTGATTCCAAAAAAGCCGGTACCACAAGATTACCGGGGCAACATAGCGAGAATCGACTTGCCCTAAGCTAACCGTTGAAGGCATGGATGCCTGAGTCGAGCCCCCAGGGATGGGTTTACGGCGTGTTAGCGTGGGCAAGCCGGTTCGTGCCGAAGCATCAAAACCGGCTAAACACAAGAAGAAACTTAGTTAGTACCAAGCAGTTTGGCTATTTGCACACCGGCCATAATAAAGGGGCCGTTGGCTTTAGCGTCGTTACGAAATACCGGCTCACTCATATAATAGTGGTAGCTACCATCGCGGCCAAAGCCCAAACCGGCAACCTGGCAGGTATTAACTAAGCTTATGCTGTTATCCGGGTGTACCAGAATAAATTCATTTACCAGCCCTTGGTATGCTTTTACTGCGGTGGCTTTGTAGCTTGCATCCAGATAACCATTATTTATGCCTTTAGCAAAGAAGTAAGTAAACATGCTGCTGGCAGAGGATTCTAAATAGTTACCCGGTGCGTTGGGTTTATCCAGGATCTGATACCAGGTGCCGGTATCCGCATCCTGCACTTTTACCAGCGCTTCGGCCAGTTCTGCTGTCATATCCAATAGTGGTTGGCGTAATTCGGTTTGCTCTGCAGGGATAATCTCCAGCACATCTACCAGTGCCATTGCCAGCCAGCCTAAACCCCGGCCCCAGAACTGGCTTGCCAGGCCGGTGTCTTTATCGGCCCAATCCTGCTTACGGGCTTCATCCCAGGCGTGGTAATACAGGCCGGTGTTGGGGTCGCGCAGTTTGTCGCGGCTGATAGTAAATTCTTTTACCACTTCGTCAAAAGCATGGCCTTGCTCAAAGGTTTTGCTGTAATTAGCCAGAAAGGGCATGCCCATATATACGCCGTCCAGCCATAGCTGATGCGGGTAAATTTGTTTATGCCAGAAGGCGCCCTCAGAAGTGCGTGGGTGTTCGGCTAATTGTTTGCGCAGTAAATCCAGTGCCTGTTTATATTGTGGCTTGGGGTTGCGCTGGTATTCGCGCAGCAGCATATTGCCGCTGTTTAAACTGTCGATATTATGGTTACTGAGTTTATAGGTGCGGATATCACCGTCGCTGGTAATAAAGGAGTCAATAACGTCTGTCAGCACCTGCTGCCACTGGGCATTAGGTTTCACTTTAAGCAGGTCGTCATAGGCTTGCAGCTGTAAGCCGGTAGTGTATTCCCATTTGCTTGGGCGTTGGCGCTCGTAATCCCAGCCACCATAAGCATAGTAGGGTGTTTGCCGTACCATTTCGCTGGCAGCTAAACGCTCGCTCCAGTTTAACGCAACATCGGCAGTTAACGTCGCGGCCTTTTGTTGCTCAGACAGCGCTGTTTTAAGCGACAACCTGGGCGTTAGCGTAAGTTTTTCTACTTCCTGTTCAAGGTATTCAACAAACTCGGCTTCGGTTTTAATACCGCCCGGTTCACCATCCCAGGCCGAAAGAAAGTAATATTCCAGCTCGGTGCCTGATGGTGTCATTACTGCGACATGGCTGTTCTCATCGCCTGTCAGTTGTTTATTGGCGCCACGCTTATATAAAACGGCCATGCCGAGTTTATCGTTACCACCGGTCAGGGTTTGTTCGCCCCAGGTAGCCAGATATGTCCAGCTGTGGCCGGTAACTTCTGACTTACCATGCAGCACTTTGGTGTTGGGTAAGCGCACCAAACCAATGGCAATATTGTCCAGCGGCTCGGTTAAAGACAAGCGGGTATGCACCAGGCGGCTACCGGCAGTCATTGACAGGTTAGCGGTTAAGTTGGTGGTTTTGCCGGCAATTTGCCAGTCTTTATACTGAATTTGCAGTGCAGAATATAAAGCGCCGTTTTCAATTACTTTGGCGGTGTGGCCGCTGACCGTAGAAACCAGTTGCACCTTTTCACCGTCCCAGTAGCCGAAACCGCCGGCACCAAGCGATTTACCTACTTTAAGTAGGTCCATACCCCAGTCGGCCATTTCATGGTACGACTTATAACCATCCAGCCCTACCTGATGCAGCACCGGCTTGCCGGTTTTATTGCCAAACACATCAAAGCCGTTACGCCAGTCGAGATAAATACGGTAGCCGACTTTATCTGACTCTATGCCCGGGCCTTCGTAGCGGATCCACTCGGAATGATCGGTATACTGTGGCGGAGGAGTCAGCTCGGTGACGTTTTGAAACTCACCGCCAATGTATTTGCTGTCTTGCCACTGGCCGCCGGTTTTATGCGATATTTCTGCCTGAGTACGTTTGGCTAACTGCTGGGCGTTAAACAGTGCGGTATCGTTAAGGATCTGCAGTTGTTTTGTCTCAACGGCTGCAAAATCAAACTGTAATAACAGGCTATCTTTATTGCCATCGCCGTTGTGGTCAATAAGTTGTGACGGCACTGCATAGTCACCTTCCAGTGCCACTAATGCCTGAGCCTGGCTTGCTGTTATGCCAAGATCAGTAAATGGCAGCAGCAGGTTTTGCTCTTTGCGCTCAAATGTGGACGGGTTACTGACACTGAGGTTGGCAATGCTGCTGTCGTTACTGCTAACCGATTGTGGAGCCGTAGCAGAAGGTTGTGGCGAACAAGCGCTGACAACGGTAGCAATGCTGATACTTAACAAGGTTTTGCCAAAAAGAATGCGGGCCATAAGGTACCTGTTATTACAATTTGTATGTCCATGCTTAGTAAAACGGGCCTTCCGTGGCTCAGCGTTTTGCGGGAGAAATTAAAACCGCTATGCCGGAGCATAGCGGGTTGTGCCCGGAGGCGTTATCAGAACTTGTACTGAGCGCCTAGGTAGTACTGACGACCAGTGCTGTGGTAGTAGGTTAAGCGGTTGCCGCTTGAATCTACCCATTGATCATCTACTTCATCGGTCAGGTTAAGTGCTTCAAAGCTTATTTTCCAGTTATCGGTTAACTGGTAAGACATAGCCGCATCAATGTTACGGGTAGCGTTGGTGCCTTCCATATCGTTGTTATCACGGCCGATGGCGTTCGTCAGATATTTAGAACGATCAGTCAGTGATACACGGGCGCTGAATTTGTCATCTTCATAGTACAGGGTGGCGCTGCGGGTAGACTCTGACAAACCCTGTAAGTCGCGGGTGGCCAGAATCTGACCGTCAGCATTGATGTAATCCATCTGCGCTTTTACGTAAGTGTAGTTACCGATAAAGCCAAAACGGTCCCAGAACTCAGGTAAAAAGCTAAATGGCATCTGGTATTGCACTTCAAAGCCGTACAGGTTGCCACCTGGGCCATTTAGCGGCGTATTGGTTTGCCACTCTACGTTTTCATTACAATCCGGGCCATAACCAGGGCCGGCATTACAGGCATCAATGGCGGCCTGAATCGGTAAGCCGGTTTCGGTAAAGGGTTTGGTTTCACGCAGGCCCTGTACATAGCTGTCGATATCTTTACGGAATACCGCCACACCTAACAAAGATTCATTGTCAAAGTACAGCTCTAAGCCTAAGTCATAGGTTTTGGCTTTGGTGGGTTCCAGTGCCGGGTTACCACCGCTGATACTACGCGAGCCGCCGGATACTGATACAGACACGTTAGGGCGCAAACTACCTAAACCGGCACGGGCCATAACTTCGGCATAGCCAAAACGGATAATCACATCTTCTAACGGTTCAAACACCAGGTTCAGTGACGGTAAAAACTCGTTGTAATCGTGCTTGGCAGTAATCAACTCAGGTGTACCACCCAGCGTTGCCCAGGCAGTAGATGACTGATCGGTTTTAACATAGCGGCCGCCAACATCACCGCGAATGGTGGTATCGCCTACCTCTGTTTCAAATGCCAGCTGTAAATAAGTGCCTAAGGTTTTTTCTTCGGCTGAGTAGTTATCCACCCGGCGGTTATCAGTACTAACGGTGTAGAGTCCTGTATTGCTGTAAATATCATAAGCATTGGCAAACGCATTGAGGTTAGGTACCAGCCAGGCACCTTGTGAACCTACACCCGCGTTATAGCTGGTAATAAGATCTGTCGGCATGGCTAAATCCGGCGTACCTACCAAGCCGTTTTCACTGCCAAGACGTGCTTCGCGGGTTTCAAATTCAAACTTTTTATAATGTACGCCACCACGTAAGGTCAGATTATCGTTTAAGATGTATTCCAGATTAAGCCCGGCATTATCAAAAGTATTTTCTGCTCCCAGCGGGCGCATCCGCAGGCTGTTAATAGTCCAGCCATTAGCATCATAAGCACCGGCACCAAATAACAACTCAGGGTTATCGCGTTTGCCGCCGCGGTAGTCGTAGCTAAAATCCAGCCCGCCTTTTTGCATGACCACAGTAGTTTGAATCGGGTTATCAAATTCAGACTTAGCCCGACCCACCATGGCATCAATTTTCAGGTTATCGGTTAACTGATGCTGGCCGCTTAGGGTAAATTGCAAAAAGTCTGTAGACAGCTCATCGTAACGCAGCTCGTTGCGTACCAGCGCATTTTCAAATGAAGCATAGGTTACGGTGTTAGTGTTATCAATTTCATAGTCCAGTACATTCATGCCGCCGGTAGTGCTGCCGGGGGCCGTAGCCAGAGTTGGGCGGTTAGCCCCGGCATTAAGGATACCTTGCATAAAGGCCTCCTGGCGGGTTGAATCATCTTTAGAGTACAAAATATCCAGGTTAAAGCGGGTTTCACTGCTGGGGCGGAATTCAAATGCTGCGGCCATACCGGTGCGTTTTACGTTGTGCTCGTAAGAGTCGTAACGTGGTAAGCGTGGCCGGAACGCATCGTTAATTTCCTGTAATTCAGGTGCCTGGCTGTCGCCACGGTATGTACCAAAGTCATTAACATTATTCCAGCGTACTGTGCTGGCACCTTCATCTTTAATATTACGCTCTGAGTACGCAGCCGAAAACAGTACGCCAAATTTGCCGTCGGCAAAAATATTGCTGACTAAAAATGAGCCTTTAGGGTCTACTTCTTCCGATAAATCGTTATAGCCACCCTGTACGTTAGCGGCAAAGGTAAAGCCGTCATAGTCGAATGGCCGCGCTGTACGCAGGTCTACCGTGGCACCCAAAGAGCCTTCTTCTACGTTGGCAGAGGCCGTTTTACGCACTGTCAGTTCGCTGAATAAATCAGATGAGAAGGTATTAAAGTCAAAGCCACGGCCACGGTTAGCGCCGCCAATCTGGTCGGTACCGCCGCTGGTAGATTGGGCTTCCATACCGTTAATGCGTACGCGGGTAAAATCCGGGCCTAAGCCACGCACTGAAATCTGCCGGCCTTCGCCGGCAACACGGCTAATGGCTACGCCGGGAATACGCTGTAAAGATTCTGCTAAGTTAAGATCCGGGAAGTCAGCAATATCTTCAGCTTTAATAGTGTCGGTAGAGCCGGTTTCAAAACGTTTCTGGTTTAAAGCACTGGCCAGGCTGCCACGAAAGCCACCGGTTACGGTAATAACTTCAATGTCTTGTTCCTGTACCTGTGCTGTTGGTTGCTCTTCGGCTTGCTGTGCCTGCAGTGCCGGAGCAGTGCCAAGCACAGTAGCTAAACCGGCCAGCGTAAGCGCGCGCACCAGTTTAGTGGGGCGGAATTGCGTGTTGCGATAAGCCATTTTATATACCTCGTCCTGAATTGACTTGTAGTTTTAGCCTGAGTCATGCCCCGGCTTTTTGTGTTTTTTCAGGAGCAAAGTGACTTTGCTCCCTGTTGATTTGCTTGTTTCGTATTCAGCCTATATGCTTTGTCTACCGGTGGCAAAAAAAACTTGCAATTTTGTGCCACCGATGGCAAAAAGCTAACACCATCAACTAAAATCTGTCAATTATTGGCGATAATAAAATCAGCCTAATTTGTAAGTAAAACTCGCCAATGCGACTTAACTGATTGATTAATTGATATTTTAGAGTTGTTTCGAATTTTAGTTTTGTTCCATATATGAACGAAATGTCGTGATGACAACGTTTATTTAAACGCAGGAGGCCATTATGGCAGCATTATTTTCTCTCGCCGGGCAAACCGCTTTGGTTACCGGCGCCAGCCGTGGTTTGGGCCAGGCTATTGCTGTAGCACTGGCACAGGCCGGTGCCAAAGTGTTGTGTGCCAGTTCAACCGTTGCAGGCAGCCGCGACACAGTAGCAATGATCACCGAACAAGGCGGAGCAGCCATTGGTTTAGCGGCAGATTTAAGTAACGAAGCCGAGGTAGAACAATTAGCGCAGCAGGCGTTGGCGCAAGGCGCAGTTGATATTCTGGTGAACTGCGGCGGTACTATTTTTCGTGCCCCGGCGCATCAGTTCCCGATGAGCGAATGGCACAAAGTCATTGCGGTAAACTTAGACGCGGCTTTTTTACTTAGCCAGCGTTTAGGTGCACAGATGATTAAGCGCCGGCAGGGTAAAATTATTAATATCGCCTCAATGCTGTCGTACAGCGGCGGTATTACTGTGCCTGCTTACACCGCCAGCAAACATGCTATTGCCGGTGTAACGAAAGCACTGGCCAACGAATGGGCACAACACAATATTCAGGTTAATGCTATCGCGCCGGGTTATTTCCGTACCGACAACACCGCTGCACTGCAGGCCGATACCGAGCGTAATGCAGCTATTACTGCGCGTATTCCGGCGGCCCGCTGGGGTGAGCCGGAAGATTTAGCCGGTGCTGCGGTATTTCTGGCGTCACATGCCAGTAATTATGTTAATGGCCATGTACTGGCAGTAGATGGCGGCTGGCTGGCGCGCTAAACAATTTATTTTTTAACTGAGGTTTTTATGACTGTTTTATTTGAAAGCCGTTACCCGACACATCCGGATGACGTAAAGCATTATGACACTGACGAGCTGCGCCAGCATTTTCTGGTAGATAACCTGATGCAGGCTGACAAACTGGTGCTGTGCTACACCCATTACGAGCGCGTTATTGTTGGCAGTGCTGTGCCGGTAAAAGCTGCAGTAAAACTTGATGCGCCAGAGCCGCTTAAAGCGCAGTTTTTTCTGCAGCGCCGCGAGTTGGGTATTATCAACGTTGGTGGCACCGGTAAAGTGTCGGTAGATGGCACAGATTACGAGCTGAAAAACACCGAAGCGCTGTACGTTGGCATGGGTGCGCGCGAGGTAAGTTTTCATAGCAGCGACAGCGCCAAGCCGGCCAAATTCTATTTAAATTCTGCCCCGGCGCATCATGCGTACCCAACTAAACACCTGACAATGGATAATTGCACTGTGCTGCAAATGGGCGCACTGGAAACCTCGAACGAGCGCGCTATTCATCAGCTGATGATTAACGATGTGGTGCAAACCTGCCAGTTGCAAATGGGCTTAACCGTGCTGAAACCCGGCAGTGTATGGAACACCATGCCGGCGCACCAGCACGACCGCCGGATGGAAGCGTATTTCTATTTTAACCTCGGTGATGATCAGCGCGTGTGTCACTTTATGGGCCAGCCACAACAAACCCGGCATATCTGGGTAGCGAATGAGCAGGCGGTAGTGTCACCGGCATGGTCTATTCACAGTGGTTGCGGCACCAGTAATTATGCCTTTATCTGGGGCATGGCCGGTGAAAACCTGGATTACCACGATATGGATAAATTTCCCGCCAGCGCTATGAAATAGCGTTGGTGTTACGCTGCCACTGGCAGCTGTTTCTGAGTAAGGCATGCGTTCAGATATGTCACTCAACAGGGTAGGACGAGTTATGAAAAATTTCACCCGGCAGGCTTGCGCCATGCTGCTGACCAGCCTTGCGCTACTGGCAGGCTGCAAGCCACAGCAGGATATTACCACTTTACGGTTGGCGCATGCGCTGGATCAGGAGCATGTAGTACACAAAGCCATGGTGCTGATGGGCAAGCGCCTTGAGCACTACTCCAACGGCACTATGCGGATTGAGATCTACAGCGGCGGCCAGCTTGGCAATGAACGCGAATTAGTTGAGCTGCTGCAAATTGGCAGCCTGGCAATGACGAAAGTATCGGCCAGCTCTGTAGAAAGCTTTGTACCGCAAATGCGCGTATTTAGTGTGCCCTATATTTTTAATGACAACGCCCATTTATGGCAGGTGCTAAACAGTAAAACCGGCACTGAATTGCTGATGGCGTTGCAACCTGCGCGTTTACGTGGCCTGGGCTACTATGACGCCGGTAGCCGCAGCTTTTACTCTACCAATACTGAAATTAATACCCCGGCTGATTTACGCGGCAAAAAATTCCGCGTGCTGGCCAGCCAAACTGCTGTGCGGATGGTTACTGAGTTAGGTGGTGCTGCCACACCAGTAGATTGGGGTGAGCTGTATACCGCTTTGCAGCAAGGCGTAGTAGATGGGGCAGAAAATAACCCGCCAAGTTTTTATTTATCGCGCCATTATGAATTAAGCAAATACTACACCCTGGATGAACATACCTCAGTGCCGGATGTACTGATTGTCAGCCTGCCGGTATGGCAGGATTTAACACCACAGCAGCAGGAATGGCTGCAGCGCGCTGCTAATGATTCAATCGTCTACCAGCGTGAAGCCTGGCAGCAATCATCAGACGAAGCACTGGCCGCCGTAAAAGCGGCCGGTGTAAAGGTAATTTACCCGGATAAACAGCCGTTTCGTGATGCGGTTGCGCCGTTTCATCAAAGCCTGCAACAAACCGATATTGGCCCCTTACTACAGCAAATAGCCGATATTGGCGCGCAAATGGAGGCAAAAGATGACTAAGTTAATCCACCTTGTTGACACCTTACTGAAGTGGTTTCTGGCCGGGCTGATGGGCGCAATAGTGCTGGTGGTGTGCTGGCAGGTTGTGTCGCGCTACATACTAAACGCGCCCAGTTCAGTTACGGAAGAATTGTCGCGTACCCTTCTGATCTGGATCGGTATGGTAGGGGCTGCGTTTGCTTACCGCACCGGTGTGCATCTGGGGCTGGATATTGTTACCCGTCGCTTTAATGCTGCGCTGCAAAACAAACTGGCAATGGTGTTAACAGCATCGGTAGTTATTTTTGCCATTGCCGTAATGGTTATTGGTGGCGGTAACCTGGTAGCACTGACCTGGGAGCTAAACCAGATGTCAGCCGCGTTGGGTATTAAAATGGCTTATATCTATATCGCTGTACCGCTGTCGGGTGTGCTGATTGCGTTTTATGGTATTTGCCAGCTGTATTTTATGGCTTGTAACAAACCAACGCCGGTAGTAGAGGGGATACACTAATGGAAATGGCAATTCTGGTTTTACTGCTGGTGTTTTTCGGCTTGTTGCTGCTTAACGTGCCGATATCATTTTGTATTGGCCTGGCAACGCTGGCCACTATGTTGCTTAGTATCGACTTTATGCCCGCTGTTACTACCATGGCACAGCGTATGGCCGGTGGCATTAACAGCTTTGCGCTGCTGGCGATTCCGTTTTTTGTGCTATCGGGGCTGATTATGGGCCGTGGCGGCATTGCCAAGCGGTTAATTGAATGCGCTATGGCGCTGGTGGGCATGCTACCGGGTGGCCTGGCACTGGTTAATGTGATGTCCTGTATGTTTTTCGGTGCTATCTCAGGTTCTGCCGTAGCAGCAACCTCGGCTATAGGTAGTTTTATGCTGCCGGAGATGAAAAAGCAGGGCTATGACGTAAACTACAGCGCTGCTGTAACTGCGGCCGCAGCAACTACCGGTATGCTTATTCCGCCGAGTAATATTTTAATTGTGTATGCCATTGCCAGTGGTGGTGTATCCATTGCTGCCTTATTTATTGCCGGTTATTTGCCGGGCATTTTGCTTGGCGTGTCGTTAATGATTGTCTGTGCCGGTTACGCCAAAATAAAAGGCTACCCATTGGGCGCTCGCTTGCCGTTAAAGCTGGTGGTACAAAAAGTAGCTGCTGCGGTCCCCAGCTTGTTTATGATATTTCTGGTGATTGGCGGTATTGTCAGCGGCGTATTTACTGCTACTGAGGCTGGCGCTATTGCTGTGGTGTATTCGCTGATCCTGGCGGTGGGCATTTACCGTGAAGTTAAAACCACTGAACTGCCGGGTATTTTGATGAAAGCAGCAGAAACCACTGCCATCGTGCTGGCGCTTATTGCCACTTCATCGGCTATGTCATGGATTTTATCTTACGAGCAAATTCCGCAGGCCATTAGTGCCGGCATGCTGACAATCAGTGAAAATCCGCTGTTAATTTTATTGATGATTAATCTGATTTTACTGCTGGTGGGTGCCTTTATGGATATGACCCCGGCAGTGCTGATTTTTACCCCCATTTTTCTGCCGGTAGCGGTAGAGCTGGGCATGAGCCCGCTGCATTTTGGCATTATGATGGTACTTAATTTATCTATCGGTCTGGTATCACCGCCGGTGGGCAGTGTGCTGTTTGTTAGTTGTGCTATTGCCAAAACCAAGCTTGAAGCCATTATCCGGCCGTTAATGCCGTTATATCTGGCAATGTTTGTGGTGCTGATGCTGGTCACTTATGTGCCGGCAATCAGTGAGTGGTTACCAAAGCAGTTTGGCTTTTAACCGGTTTGTTTCTTAACCAACTTGGTTTTCAACAGATCCTAAACTCAGGAGTTAACCGATGGTAAGCTACGTGATCCCCAATCTGGCCAACGCCTGCCGCATTCTGTCACTGGTGACAGAGTCGGACCAGGGCCTGAGTTTAACCGAGCTGGAACAGCGTTTAGCGGTACCCCGCACCACGGCGTTTCGCATTTTACAAACCCTGTGCCAGGAGCAGGTGCTGGAAAAACACGGCAAGCGCTATCTGGTGGGGGCGCAGTTGTTTAAAATGGGCCTGAGTTTATTAAGTTCGCAGCGCCTGCAGCAACAAGCCTTACCCATGCTGCAGCAACTGGCGCTAACTACCGGTTTAAGCTGCCATCTGGCATTACCACATGCCAAAGGCGCTTTGCTGGTAGAAGTGTGCGATAGCCCTAATCCGCAACGTTTAGCCGCAAGGCCGGGTACCATAGCCGATTTTAACTGCTCTGCTGCGGGTAAAGTGTTTTTGGCATTTCATCATTTTGACAGGTTAACGGCATTAGCCGAAGCCGGGTTGTTTAAGCGGCGCACTTCGCACAGTCTGGTGCAGCCAAATGAATTAACAACAGAGTTGCAGCGGATACTGGCACGCGGTTATGCTAGCGACGATATGGAATACCATGACGACGTGCGCTGTCTGGCGGTACCAATCCGCGACAGCCAGGGGGTGGTAGTGGCTGCTGTCGGTGTTACCGGGCCACTGGTGTTGTTTGCCAAAAAAGCCCCAACCGATCTAATCGCCAGCGTAAAGCAAACAGCGATCGATATCGCACTTTGTACTTACAGGCCGCAACTGGTCGCTAACAGTGCGCGTGGTCAATAAGATGAGACTTATGCAAAAACAAGCCACGATAAATGATGTTGCCCGTATTGCCGGTGTATCCAAACGCACGGTATCACGGGTTATTAACGGTTCGCTTAGTGTCGGTGACACTACCCGCACCCGGGTAGAAAAGGTCATCAGCGAGTTAAAATATTCGCCTAATACCCAGGCGCGGGGGCTGGCATCCAGCCGTTCATACCTGCTTGGCCTTATTTACGACAACCCCGATGCGCTTTATCTGGATGACGTACAACGTGGTGTGCTGGAAGTATGTTCTAATCTGGGCTACGAACTGGTAGTACATCCGTGCCGCTATCGCAGTGAAACGCTGCTGCAGGACTGCCTGCGTTTTATGCAGCGCTCAAAACTCGATGGCGTTATCGTATTGCCGCCGGTGTCGGAATCTGAAACGCTGGCGCAGGCGTTAAAAGAGTCGGGTAGTGCTTATGTACGTTTAAGCTCTGTGGCGTTGGATGAAGCCAAACACATAGTCGTGTCAGACGACAGAGCTGCAGCTGCTGAAATGGCGCGTTATTTTGCTCAGTTGGGGCATGAGCATATTGCCTTTATCAGCGGGCCGCAGCGTTATAAATCGTCAACCGAGCGGATGGAAGGCTTTCAGCTCGGGCTATCGGCCTATGGCATTAAACTGCAGCCAGACTGGATTATTGAAGGTAATAATACCTACGAAACCGGTATTGAATGTGCGCGCCAGCTGCTGCAGGCAGAAGAAAAGCCCACTGCTATTTTTGCCAATAATGACCAGATGGCCGCCGGGGTATTAAAGGTAGCACACAGCCTGGGGATTAAAGTGCCGGAGCAGTTATCGGTAGCCGGTTTTGATGACAATATGCTGGCCTCGCGGGTGATACCGGCATTAACCACCATAAAAAGGCCGGTGCGGCAAATGGCGCTACTGGCTACCAGTAAGCTGATTATGTCGATAGAAAACAACGACAAAGCGGCCTCTAACGTTGCAGCAAAAGTGGCGCCAACTCTGGTAGTGCGTGAGTCAACAGCCAGAGTAGCCGGTAGCAGCGACTAAGCGGTTTTATTCAGGTTTTAAATCAGACAAACTTTTTTGCTACCGCTGGCAAAAAAAATGCCGATTCACTTGCCACCGGTGGCAAATTGGTTATTATAGTATCAGCAACCAACTTACTTCAGTTGAAAAATTAAGGTAAAGGCGCCGGTAACTGTAATAACGGTGGCCACCAAAAAAAGAGGTTACTAATGACAGACAGACAAAAACGACAACATTTAAAAACCTTAGGCCTGGCAGGTGTCGGCTTATCTTTATGGTCATTAAACGGCTGCTCGTCTGTGTCTGCTGTTGCAACCTCTTCCAGTGATGCTGCCGACGCTGTGCTTTGGCAACAAGCCGATGCCATTATTGCTGCTATTGCACCTACTACCTTTGCCAAAAGTGATTTTGTTATTACCGAATTTGGTGCCAAAGTTGGCATTGATAGCAGTGACGCTATCAAAGCTGCCATTGCCGCCTGCGCTGCTGCAGGTGGTGGCCGTGTAGTGGTACCCGCCGGGCGTTTTAACACCGGGCCGGTGCATTTAAAATCTAACGTTAACCTGCACTTGCAAAAAGATGCCGTATTATCGTTTTACCCTGAACCAGAGCGTTACCTGCCTGCAGTGTTTACCCGTTGGGAAGGTGTAGAGTTAATGGGCTATTCGCCACTGATTTATGCCTTCGAGCAGGAAAACATCGCTGTAACCGGCGAAGGTATTCTGGAAGGTAATGGCAGTAATACGCAGTGGTGGCCGTGGAAAGGTAAATGGAAACATACCCCATGGCAGCTTGACGCGAAAACTGATCAAGCTAACACCCGTACGCCGCTGTTTGACATGGCCGAAGCCGGTGTGCCGGTAGCCGAGCGTGTGTTTGCGCAAAATTACTTACGGCCGCCGTTTATTCAGCCATACCGCTGTAAACGGGTATTAATTGAAGGCATTACCATTCGTAACTCACCATTTTGGCTGATTAACCCGGTGCTGTCAGAAGATGTGATAGTGCGCGGCGTTAACTGCGTTAGCCACGGGCCGAATTCCGATGGTTGCAACCCGGAGTCCAGCAACCGGGTATTAATTGAAAACTGTTTGTTTGATACCGGTGATGACTGCATTGCACTGAAATCCGGCCGTAATAACGACGGCCGCCGCCTGGCAACGCCGGTACAAAATGTGGTGATCCAGGATTGTATGATGCGTGCCGGCCACGGTGGTGTGGTATTGGGCAGTGAGATTTCCGGTGGGGCGCGTAATATTTTCGCCCGCCGCTGCCGGATGAGCAGCCCGGATTTAGAGCGCGGCATTCGTATTAAAACCAACTCGGTACGTGGCGGCCTGATTGAAAATATCTATATCCGCGATATTGATATCGGTGAAGTAAAAGACGCTATCGTGATTAACTTCTTCTACGAAGAAGGTGATGCAGGCCAACACCTGCCGCAGGTAAAGAATTTGCATATCAGCAATTTACGCGTGCAAAAAGCCCAGCGGGCGTTTTTGCTGCGTGGTTTTGAGCGGGCGCCGATCAGCGGTGTCAGTTTGCATCATGTGCAGTTTAACCAGACCGCCAGCATAGGCGTGCTGGAGAATGTGGCGCAGATTGATCAGTTCGATCTAACCTTAAATGGTGAGGCGCTGCAGCTATAGCTTTTACCTGAAGTACTGCGGTGCTGAGAGGGGAGAATCGACTTGCCCTAAACCAACCGTTGAAGGCATGGATGCCTGAATCGAGCCTACAGGGATGTATTTACGGCGTGTTGGTGTGGGCAAGTCGGTTCGAGCAAAACACAATAGTCAGACGCGTTTTTTTAATCACAGTTTGCCACCGCTAGACAAGGTGCAGGAAGGCTGAACATGAGCACAGAGCAAAAAACCGGTTGCAGTACCAGACTGGATACACCGGCAGATATCGGCGAGCAATTACAGGTGTTGCAGGTACATCCGCGCGACAACGTAGTAGTGGCATTGCAACCATTAGCGCAGGGCGCGGCGCTGCCAGAGCCGTTTGCGCAGTTAACTGCACAGCAGGCCGTACCGGCCGGGCACAAAGTGGCGCTGGTTGACATCGCCAAAGGCGAGAGTGTCATTAAATACGGCTTTGCCATAGGTGCGGCGACAACGGATATTAAAGCCGGTGAGCATATTCACTCGCACAACCTGGCAACTAAACTCAGCGGCCAGGTTGATTATCGTTACAACGGTTGTCAGGCACAGCCGTTGGTGTTTCCGGCCGGTTTACCAACAGAATTTATGGGCTACCGCCGTGCCAATGGCAAAGTGGGAACGCGCAATGAGCTGTGGATTATCAACACCGTTGGCTGTGTTAACCGCGCCGCGATGCGGGTAGCCGAACAGGCGCGTAAACAGTATGGCGATGATATCGACGGTATTTATGCCTTTACCCATCCGTTTGGCTGCTCGCAACTGGGCGATGATTTAGATCACACCCGCCGTTTACTGGCCGGGCTTATTCAACACCCCAATGCCGGTGGTGTGCTGGTAATGGGTTTAGGCTGTGAAAACAATCAGCTAAGTAAGTTACTGGCCGCAAGCCCGGGCGTTGATTTAAGCCGCATCCGCTCATTTAATGCCCAACAGGTGGAAGATGAAATAGAGCAAGGTTTGGCAGCAGTGGAAGAGCTGGTAGCAAAAATGCGCGATGATAAACGCACACCGTGCCCGGTAGCTGATCTGGTTGTGGGTATGAAATGCGGTGGTTCTGATGGTTTAAGCGGTTTAACCGCTAACCCGTTGGTGGGCCGGATTGCTGATTTAGTCGCGGCCGCTAACGGCAAGGTGGTACTGACCGAAACCCCGGAAATGTTTGGTGCTGAACAGGTATTTATGGCCCGGGCGCAAAACGAGCAGGTGTTTGGCGATATCGTTACCCTGGTGAATGATTTTAAACAGTACTTTATTGACAACAAACAGCCGGTGTATGAAAACCCGAGCCCCGGCAATAAAGATGGCGGCTTAACCACACTGGAAGAAAAATCGCTTGGCGCTATTCAAAAAGGTGGCTCTGCGGTAGTAAACCAGGTGATCCGCTATGGCGATATGGCCAGCCAAAGTGGCCTAACCCTGCTTGAAGGGCCGGGTAACGACGCGGTGTCATCCACCGCCTTAACAGCAGCTGGCGCTACCTTACTGCTGTTTACCACCGGCCGGGGCACACCACTGGGCTTTCCTGCACCGACAGTAAAAATTTCGTCGAATTCCTCTCTGGCTGCACGCAAGCCGCAGTGGATTGATTTTGATGCCGGCGGCCTGCTGAAAAAAGGCCAGGACGCCGGGCAGTTCAGCCATGACTTTTTCCGTTATCTGATCGATGTCGCCTCAGGCAAAGCTACGCGCAATGAGCAATCAGATAACCGCGAAATTGCCATCTGGAAAAACGGCGTGACGCTCTGATGCGTGAAATTAAAGCAATATTACATTTAACCACTTTTTATAACAGGACTTGAACATGGCACAGAGTCGTCGCTTAGAACTGCACCCGGACCGCTTATTTCCGTCAGATCCGGTGGTGCGCGATATCGCCCGGCGTTTATATCAGCAAATTAAAGACTTGCCTATCGTTAGCCCGCACGGCCATACCGATCCACGTTGGTTTGCAGAAGACGTCAACTGGGACAATGCCACCGCCTTATTGTTGCTGCCGGATCACTATGTGTTTCGTATGTTATACAGCCAGGGTATTAAACTGGAAGAGCTTGGCATCCGTCGTAAAGACGGTGCTGTGGTGGAAAGTGATTACCGCAAAATCTTCCATATTTTTGCCAGGCATTATTATCTGTTTCGTGGCACACCATCACGCATTTGGCTCGACACGGTATTTCACGACGTATTCGGTTTAACTGAAACCCTGGGTGAAGAAACCGCAGATCATTACTACGACAGCATTAACGCCCAACTGGCAAAACCGGAATTTAAACCGCGGGCGCTGTTAGAGCGTTTTAATATCGAGCTAATTGCTACTACCGAAGGCGCACTGAACGATTTAAAACACCATGCCAAATTAAAAGGCAGCGGCTTTGAAACCCGGGTGATTACCACCTTTCGCCCCGACGATGTGGTAGATGCCGACCGCGCTGATTTTGCTGCTAACGTGGCTAAATTAGGCGAAATTACCGGTGAAGATACGAAAAGCTGGCAGGGTTATCTGGCCGCACTGCGTAAACGCCGCGCTGTATTCCGTGAGCATGGTGCTACGGCCACCGATCACGGCCACCCAACCGCCATTACCGCAGACTTAGCCATGAAAGATGCCGCCGCGCTATTCCAACGCTGCTTAAGCGGTAAAGCCACACTTGCTGAAACCGAACTGTTTCGCGGCCAGATGCTGACCGAAATGGCCGGCATGAGCCTGGAAGATGGCATGACGATGCAAATTCACCCCGGTGCGCACCGTAACCACAACCAGGTGATTTTTGAGCGTTTTGGTGCCGATAAAGGCGCCGATATTCCCAGCCCGACTGAATACGTGCAGGCCCTTAAGCCTTTACTGCAGAAATACGGCAACGAAGCCAGCTTAAACATCATTCTGTTTACACTGGACGAAACCACTTATGCCCGTGAACTGGCGCCGCTGGCAGGTCATTACCCGGCATTAAAACTCGGCCCGGCCTGGTGGTTCCATGACAGCCCGGAAGGCATGTTGCGTTTCCGCCACCAGGTAACCGAAACCGCCGGTTTTTATAACACTGTGGGGTTTAACGACGATACGCGGGCATTTTTGTCTATCCCGGCGCGGCACGACGTAGCAAGGCGCATCGACTGCCGCTTCCTGGCAGGTTTAGTGGCCGAGCACCGGTTAACCGAAGAAGAAGCCGGCGAGTTAGCCTACGAGCTGACCTATGGCCTGGTAAAAAAAGCGTATCAGTTGAAATGATGCTAAGCGTAATCTAACAGCGGGGCAGATTGTTACTAAGCAGAGCGTCTCCAGCAGGGATGCTGGAGAGGAGTCTACAAGGATGTATTTACGACGTCTCTGCGTGTAACAAACTGCCCAAGCCTACACTGCAGAAAATAGCAGGAATCATAAATGGCACATCTCAGTAATCAGACTCTGGCGAGTCTAAACGGCAAGCTGCCAATTCCGGCCTACCGGCTGGCAGAGCAAAAGCCGCAAATCGGCATAGTGCATTTAGGCCCCGGCGCCTTTTTCCGCGGCCATCAGGCCTGGTATACCGAACAGGCCCTGCAATTTGGCGGCGATTGGGCCATCAGCGCCGTATCAATGCGCTCACCCGATGTCAGCCAGGCATTATCACCGCAAGATGGTTTATATACGCTGGCCGTGCTGGATGCCGTGCAAAGCTATCAGGTTATCGGCTCGGTGCAGGAAGTGCTGATCGCCAGCGAGCAGTATAGCCAGGTATTAGCGCGCTTAACGGCCGCCAGCACCAAATACGTTACTATGACCATTACCGAAAAAGGTTACTGCTTAAACGGCAGCGGCAAGCTGGACTTAAACCACAGCCAGATTCAGCAGGATTTAACCGGCAGCGGCCAGCCAATAACCGCCATTGGCTTGCTATTTACCGCACTGGCGGCGCGGTACCAGGCCAATATCGCCCCGTTTTGTGTGATTAGCTGCGATAACCTTACCGACAACGGCCATAAGCTGCGTAATGCACTGATTGCCTTTGCGGAGCAAAAAGACCCGACTATCGCTAACTGGCTCAGCCAGCAACTGATCAGCCCCTGCACTATGGTCGACAGCATTACCCCGGCCACCGACGAGGCGATTAAAGCTCAGGTTGCGGGAGTATTGGGTGTGCAGGATAACTGGCCGATTAAGCGCGAGGCCTTTGTACAGTGGGTTATCGAAGATATTTTACCGGCCGACCGGCCAGCCTGGCAGCAAGCCGGGGTGATTTACGCCCAGGACGTCACTGCCTTTGAAAAAGCCAAACTGCGTTTACTTAACGCACCGCATTCTACACTGGCCTATGTAGGCTGCTTGCTGGGCTACGAAACGGTATTTGATGCCATGCAGGATAAAGTGCTGACACAGTTTATTCAGCAAATGATCACTACTGAAATTATGCCGTCGTTCAAAGCCCCGGCCGAGCTGGATATTAACCAGTACAGTGAGGATATACTGGCGCGGTTTCGTAACCCGGCTATCCGTCATTTGCTGGCGCAAATTGCCTGGGACGGCTCGCAAAAGCTACCGATGCGCATACTGCCCGTCATCAGTGACAACTTAGCCGCCGGTAAAGCGATCGACAAACTGGCGTTTGCCATCGCCGCCTGGTGCCGGTTTATTGTTAAGCGTTATAGCGATAACGAAAAACTGGTTGACCCGCTGGCAGAGCAGCTACTGGCTGTGGCAGCACAGTGCAGTGGCAATGCCGATACCGACGTGGCGCTGTTTTTAGCCCTCGATGCGGTGTTCCCAGCGCAGCTAAGTTTGAACAAAGTATTTTTTGGTGCAGTGCATGCTGCTTATCATCAACTGGTTTCTCAACCGGCCGCAGCGCTGGAAGCTTTTACAGGAGTTGCTTAATGTCGTCTTTACCTCCTTTATTGTCGTCTTTGCTATCCCCTGTAATTAAGGGGCCGGCATTATTACCCATTATTCAGGCCGACACGCCGCATGAAGCTGTCGCCATTGCCAAAGCCTTGCAGGACGGCGGTGTAGGCTCGGTCGAAGTGGTGCTGCGCACCCGGCAGGCTTTAGCCGCCATTACTGCTATTCGTACTGCTTTGCCGGATTTGTTAGTGGGCGCCGGTACTATATTGTCAGCGGCAGATGCCAATGCCTGTAAAGATGCCGGCGCGCAGTTTCTGGTTAGCCCGGCCAGCACACCAAAGCTTTTGGAAGCGATGATTGCTACCGGCCTGCCACTGGCGCCCGGCGTAGCCACACCGTCAGAAATTGCCATGGCGTATGAATACGGTTTGCGCGAGGTGAAGTTTTTCCCGGCGCATTTATCCGGCGGCATTGAAATGCTAAAGGCCCTTAGCGGTGTATTCCAGCAAGTAAAGTTTTGCCCTACCGGTGGTATTGGTCAGCATAATCTGGCCGAGTTTTTAGCGCTGAAAAATGTATTTGTGGTGGGCGGCTCCTGGCTAACCCCGGCTAATTTGGTGAAAGCACAGCAGTGGAGCCAGATCACCGCACTGGCTGCTGAAGCAACCGCTATTGCCAAACAGATAAAAACCGCAGCTTAAGGAGCATGGCATGAGCAAACGTATTGTCATTATGGGTGAGTGCATGGTCGAGCTGTATCAGCTGGTAGACAATGTGTATCACCAGAATTTTGCCGGTGATGTGTTTAATACTGCGGTGTATTTAAAGCGCACTTGTGAAAACCCGGTTGATGTGCAGTTTTTTACTGCAGTGGGTACCGACCTTATCAGCGACAAACTGGTACGGGCGGTGGAGCGGGAAAAAATAGACACCAGCCTGATGCTGCGTACTAAAACCGCCCGGCCAGGCTTGTATATGATTAATACCGATGCTTTTGGCGAACGCAGTTTTGTCTACTGGCGCGACAGCTCGGCAGCTAAGCAGGTGTTGCAGTGTTTTAATGCGCAGTTGAACTACAACGCCATTAAAGGCTGCGATATGTTTTATTTCTCCGGTATTACGCTGGCGATTTTATCTGAAGCCGACAGAGCACAGTTATTCGAGCTGGTCAGCCGGTTAAAAGCCGATGGCAGCCAGATAGTGTTCGACCCGAATTACCGCCCGGCGCTGTGGCCGAATGCTGAAGCGGCCAAAGCCGCTTTTATTCAGGCCTATAGCCTGGCTGATATGGCGCTGCCTGGCCTGGATGACCATCGCGTATTGTTTGATGCGCAAACCACCAATGATGTGGTAGCGCAGCTGACGGAGCTGGGTGTGGCGGAAATTATTGTTAAAGATGGCAAAAACGGTATTAACGGCCGTTATCAGCAGCAGGGTTTTACAGCGCTGGCGCACCCGGTGAAGAAGGTGGTAGATACCACCGCAGCCGGCGATTCGTTTAACGGCGGTTATCTGGCAGCGCGCTTAGGTGGTATAGCGCCGCAGCATGCAGTGAAGTTTGCTGCCCGCTTAGCGGGCTTTGTCGTTGAGCATACCGGCGCTATTGTCAGCAAGGATCACTTTAACGGCTTTTGGGCGCAGAACCGGCCTTCGCTGTTTGTGAAGTGATTATTTAGCCGGTATCGGTGGTTGGTGACGCCGCAATAAAACACGCAGACACGCCGTAAACCCATCCGTGGGGGCTCCTCTCCCGCATCCATGCGGGAGACGGTCTGCTTAGTTTTTTCCGGCATCACTACCGTAGCAGGTTGGAACCCCGAAGCGCACAGCTAACGATTGATGTATCACCGGAATAACAAAGCGAAACAGTTAAGGGTATAGCAAAGCGTCTGCCGCAGGGATGCGGCAGAGACAAATTCGTAGGGAACGAATTTGAATGGCACAGCCACCCGAAGGGCAAATTGCAGGACGCAGTTTGTAAGTCTACAGGGACGTATTCACGACGTCTTTGCGTTCCCTTAACTGTGAAGCCAGCAACGGTACCAGAACAAAGCAACATAAAAGATCCGGCCCAAGCCGGGCAAGCGTCGCATCTGACCCTGACTAACAACCAAGTCAATTTTGTTAGAAGGAGCAAGGCATGAGTTTAGCAACAGTTTTTCCGCAAGCGGCTGATATACCGGCAGAGTTTGCCCATAAAGGCGAAATAACCCAGCGCGACTATTTATTAAACGGCGAGTTGGTGCAGTGGCAGGGCGAATTAAGCCCGGTGGTGAGCCCAATTTACCTACGTGACGGCGATGCTCTGCAGCAAGTAGTGCTGGGCCATACGCCGTTATTGGACGCTGACACTGCATTAACAGCACTCGACAGTGCGGTAAAAGCTTATGATTTAGGCCGTGGCGCCTGGCCAACTATGGCAGTGCTGGAACGTATTCAGCATGTAGAGAAATTCCTTGGCTTAATGCAACTGCAGCGCACTGAAGTGATCCGCCTGTTAATGTGGGAAATCGGCAAAACCTACCCCGATGCGGCGAAAGAGTTTGACCGCACCTGTGACTATATCCGCGATACCATCGAAGCGTTAAAACAGCAAGACAGAGACGCCAGTCACTTTATTATTGAACAGGGCAGTTTAGGCAAAATCCGCCGGGTGCCGGTAGGCGTCGCGCTGTGTATGGGGCCCTTTAACTACCCGCTAAATGAAACCTTTACCACGCTGATCCCGGCGCTGATCATGGGTAACACCGTGATCTTTAAACCGGCGAAATATGGCGTATTGCTTATTCAGCCGCTGCTGCAGGCGTTTTTACACAGCTTTCCGGCCGGGGTGATCAATATTATCTATGGCCGCGGCCGTGAAACCGTCGGTGCGCTGATGGAAAGCGGCAAAATTGACCTGTTTGCCTTTATTGGCACCAACAAAGGCGCCAGTGATCTAAAGCGTATGCACCCCAAACCACACCGGCTGCGCGCTGTGCTGGGGCTGGATGCGAAAAATCCGGCGATTATTCTGCCCGACGCCGATATGGACCGCACGGTGAAGGAATGCGTGGCCGGTAGTTTGTCGTTTAACGGCCAGCGTTGTACCGCGCTGAAAATTCTGTTTGTGCAGCAAAGCCGCGCTGCTGAACTGGTAGACAAGTTAGCAACAGCTATTAGCGCGCTAAAAGCCGGTATGCCGTGGCAAAGTGGTGTGGCGATAACGCCGTTGCCCGAGCCCGGTAAAACGCAGTTTCTGGCAGAGTTGTTAGAAGATGCACTAAGTAAAGGCGCTAAGCTACAAAACCCGGGAGGTGGTGAAACGGTAGCCTCTTTGTTTACCCCGGCGCTGTTATATCCGGTAAACAGCAGTATGCGGCTGTATAACGAAGAGCAGTTCGGCCCGCTGGTACCGGTGGTGCCCTATAACGATATTGCCGAAGTGATTGATTATGTGGTGAACTCTAACTTTGGCCAGCAGCTGAGTATCTTTGGCCAGAACCCGCAGCAAGTGGGTGAACTGGTGGATATTTTTGCTAATCAGGTCGGCCGGATTAATATCAACAGTCAATGCCAGCGCGGGCCGGACAGCTTTCCGTTTAACGGCCGCAAAGACTCCGCCGAAGGCACGCTGTCGGTGGTAGACGCCTTGCGGCAGTTCTCTACTCCCACTCTGGTAGCCGCCAAATACCAGCAAGCCGATATCGACTTCGTTAAACAGATGGTAAAGATGCGCAGTTCGCACTTTTTAGCCACGGACTTTTTGTTCTGATGTTACACAGGCTACGCTGGTTACTGCTGGCAGCGGGGTTATTGCTGCCTTTAGCTGCCAGTGCTAATTACTGGCAGGGGCAGCAGCTCACTGCACAGTGGCAGCAATATCTGGCAGATTCTGCACAGTTGCTACAGCAGGATGCCGCAGCGCTGGCAGCCGAACAGCAGGGCAGGCCGGCAACAGCGGCATTAAAGCATAATGAGTTTGGTTTAACCGGCATTAATAGCGCGGCAGAAGTGCAGGCCGTGCTAAGTTTTCAAACACCGTCCGGTGGCTGGAGCAAGCGCACTGATATGCGCAGCGCCAGGCAACCGGGCCAGCAGTTTGGCTCGGAACCCAATTACGTACCCACCTTTGATAATGACGCCACCAGTACACAATTACACTGGCTGGCTGATTTTTACCCGCAAGCCACACCGCAACTGCAACAGGATATCGCTCAGGCCATAGAACGGGGTATTACGCTGGTGCTGAGTGCGCAATACCCCAATGGCGGCTTCCCGCAATCTTACCCGCTACGTGGTAGTTATCATGACGCCATAACGCTGAATGACAACGCCCTGTATCAACTGATGCAACTGTTGTGGCAGGTGGCCAATGAACCGCGCTTTGCTATGCTGGCCGACAGCACAAAAACAGCGGCCGCAGTCGCTTTTTATCGCGCTGTGGACTGGCTGCTGGCTAATCAGGTGATAGTTGACGGCAAACGCACAGTGTGGGGCGCGCAGCATCATCCGTTAACCGGTGAGCCGGTAATGGCACGTAGCTATGAGCTGGCATCACTGGTTAGCAGCGAAAGTGCAAAACTGCTGCAGCTATTACTACGTTATGCGCCGGATCACCCCGGCGTAGCGCAAAGCCTGGCAGATGCTGCCAACTGGTTGAGAGAAAAGCAAATAAAAGATAAAGCGCGTTACCGCGACGCCGATGGCCGGTTGGCATTAACCGACAGCCCCGGCAGTGCAGTGTGGGCAAGGTTTTACGACATACAAACCGGTCAGCCGGTATTTTTCGACCGCGATGGCAAAACCTACAACGATGTCAGCCGGGTATCGCTGGAGCGCCAGCGCGGTTATGGCTGGTATCAAAGCGTGGCGGCAGAGTTTTTGGCAGAATATGATCAGGCTGGCGCAGACGCTCATTGCCGTAACTTTGGCCTGGATACACCCGGCGGTGCAGGCGGTGTGGTGCTAAAGGTGACCAACCTGAACCGCAACGGGCCCGGCTCTCTGGCTGCTGCGCTGGCACAAAGCGGGCCGCGTATTGTGGTATTTGAAGTGGCCGGGGTGATAGATCTTGAGCGTACTAATCTGGAAATAAACCAGCCGTACCTGACCATCGCCGGTGAAACAGCCCCTGCACCTGGCATTACGCTGATTAAAGGCGGCCTGCGTATTATCAGCCATGATGTGATAGTGCGGCATTTACATATCCGCCCGGGCGATGCCGGTTTGCCAAAGCGGGCGGGTTGGGATACCGACGGTATAGCCGTCACCGGTAAAGACGCCTGCAATGTGTTAATCGAGCACAATTCTATCAGCTGGGCCACTGACGAGCTGGTGTCGGCGTCAGGTCCGCGTGATAAAGGCCCGCAGGCAACGTCGAAGCACATCACTTTTCGCTACAATATTCTGGCCGAAGCGCTGGATTATGCCACCCACATAAAAGGCAAGCACAGCAAAGGCGCGCTGGTACATGATTTCAGCCAGCACATTGCTTTTATCGGTAACCTGTTTGCCCACAATGCACGGCGTAACCCGTACTTTAAAGCCCATACTACGGGTGTGGTACTCAATAACATTATTTATAACGCCGACGCCAATGCTGTGAAGCTGGGTTTTATTGATAATGAATGGACACATACCGCTTTTACACCAAAGAACCCGCAGGTGGCGGTGATAGGCAATGTGCTGCGCTATGGCCGCGATTCGTATTCAGATTTAGCCCTGGTGTCTTATCATGGCGATGCTTACCTGCAGGATAACCTGACCTTTAACCTCGACGATAAGCCTATGTATGATGCTATGGGCGTAATAAAGCGTTTAACTGCTGCACCGGTATGGCCACAGGGCATCAGTGTTATGGCTGCAAAAGAGCTGGAACGCCAGTTGCTACCGGTTATCGGCGCGCGGTACTGGCAACGCGACGCTATTGAACGGCGCATAGTACAAAGTTATTTCAACCGCGATGGCCGTATTATCGACAGCCAACAGCAAGTGGGTGGCTATCCGCAAATTAAACCGGTGTACCGGCCACTGCAGGTGCCAACAGACAATATCAACGCCTGGCTGGACAGCTTTATACCCATCAGCAGTAAACCACAGGAACCTTAAGTTATGCGTATTGAACACGTCGCTTTTAATGTTGCCCAACCCCAGCAAATGGCCAACTGGTACATTGAGCATTTAGGCTTTAGTTTAAAACGCGCATTAAATGATGCGGCACAAACGCATTTTCTTGCCGACGACAGCGGCATCATGATGATAGAGATTTACTGCAACCCGGCCGATCAGGTACCTGATTACGCGGCGATGGACTCACTAATTTTACACCTGGCGCTGGTATCGGCCGATCCGGCCGCTGACAGCGCCCGCCTAATCGCCGCAGGTGCCAGCCATGTTACTGACGTACACCTGAACGATGGCTCGCATCTGGCCATGCTGCGCGATCCCTGGGGCCTGGCACTGCAACTGTGCCGGCGCGGTTGCGCCAGGTAAAAGCGGGTTTTATAGCAGCTTAATAATGATGTTCTGAATAAATTATTCATAAATTGGTTTTTGTGGCAAAAAATTTATGCAAGATTAAACAGAATACCGTATTATCAGTTAATCTGCTTTCAGTGAGTTATCACCAGAGGTTTGCATGCAACCGCAGTTTATTCAGGCCGTTAAACAGCTTATTCCTGCTGAACGTTATTTTGACGACCCTATTGCTACGCTTGCTTTTGGTACTGACGCCAGCTTTTATCGTATGCTGCCCAAGTTAGTGCTGCGCATAGAAAGTGAAACTGAAGTGGTGGCGCTGCTAAAACTGGCAAATGAATTTAAGGTTGCGCTGACATTCCGTGCTGCCGGCACCAGTTTATCCGGCCAGGCGGTAACTGACTCTGTACTGCTGGTACTGGGCGAAAACTGGCAGCAACGTGAAGTGCGCGGTTTAGGCGAGCAAATACGGCTGCAACCCGGTGTTATTGGTGCGGCGGCTAACAGTGTACTGACAAAATTTCAGCGCAAAATCGGCCCTGATCCGGCGTCGATTAACAGTTGCAAAATTGGCGGTATAGTAGCGAATAACGCCAGCGGTATGTGTTGCGGCACTGCACATAACAGCTTTAATACTCTTTCGGCAATGCGCCTGGTATTGTTTGACGGCACAGTGCTGGATACCGAAGATGCGCAAAGCGTAATGGCGTTTCGCCACAGCCATGCCAAACTTTTAGCCGAGCTGGCTTTGCTGGGTAAGCAAACCCGTGATAACCCCGAACTTAGCGCACGAATTCGCCATAAATACCGCTTAAAAAATACCACCGGTTTTTCACTCAATGCGTTAACTGAATTTACTGATCCTATTGATATCCTGACCCATTTAATGGTCGGCTCTGAAGGCTGCCTGGGTTTTATCAGCGCTGTAACGTACAACACCGTACCGGATTATCCACACCGCGCCAGTGCCTTGCTGGTGTTCCCGTCGGTAGAAAGCTGCTGCCGTGCTGTTACGGTATTAAAGCAGCAGCCGGTATCAGCGGTAGAGCTACTGGATCGGCGCAGCCTGCGCTCGGTAGAGCATAAGAGCGGCATGCCAGCATGGGTAAAGGGCTTGTCTGACAATGCCTGTGCTTTGCTGATAGAAAGCACAGCAGTAAATGGTACCGTGTTACAGCAACAGCTGGCACAGGTACGCAGTGCTCTGGCAGCTTTTACGCTGGAACAGCAGGTTGATTTTAGTACTGACCCCGCCGTATACAACCAGCTATGGGCTATACGCAAAGGCACTTTTCCGGCAGTAGGGGCGGTGCGTAAAACCGGCACTACGGTGATTATTGAAGATGTTACTTTTCCGGTTGAGCAACTGGCTGAAGGTGTATCACGGCTGCAGCAGTTGTTTGATAAATACTACTACCATGAAGCGATTATTTTTGGCCATGCTTTAGAGGGGAACCTGCATTTTGTTTTTACCCAGGGCTTTGATGATGCGACACAGGTTGCGCGTTACGATGCCTTTATGCAGGAAGTGGCGCAACTGGTAGCAGTAGAGTTTGCCGGTTCGCTTAAAGCTGAACACGGCACTGGCCGCAATATGGCGCCTTTTGTTGAGCTGGAGTGGGGTACTGAAGCGTATAATCTGATGTGGCGGATTAAAAAGTTACTTGATCCGCAACATATTCTGAACCCGGATGTAGTACTCACTTACAACAACCAGCTGCATTTGCAAAACCTCAAACCCTTACCGGCAACTAACCCGCTGGTAGATAAATGTATTGAATGCGGCTTTTGTGAGCCGGTGTGCCCGTCGCGCAAGCTCACCTTAACGCCGCGCCAGCGTATTGTTACGCAGCGTGAAATTTCGCGTTTACAGCGCAGCGGTGATGAGCCAGAGCGGTTGGCTGAACTTAATAAGGCTTATCAGTACGCCGGTAACGACACCTGTGCCGCTTGTGGTATGTGCAGCACCGCCTGCCCGGTGGGTATTAATACCGGCGATCTTACCCGGCAGTTACGGGCAGAGCATAACCGCTCATGGCAGGGGTTGTCGGCTTTCGTTGCCCGGCATTTTACGGCAGTATCAGCTATGGCCCGTGCCGGCCTGGCTATAGGCAGTATACTTGGCAAACTGTTGCCGCTACGGGCTTTGTGGCATAGCGCAATGCCAACAGCGAACTATAACAATGTGCTGCCAATAGCTCATGCAGATACCCGGCTGAAACCTGTTATCTATTTAGCCAGCTGCTCTGGCCGCGTAATGGCGCCGCAGGCAGACAGTAAAGATAAACGCAGCCTGCAGCAGGTAAGTGCCCACTTACTGGCTAAAGCCGGTTATCAGCTGATAATGCCGGAAGGTCTGGCTAGCCAGTGCTGCGGTATGCCGTTTCAATCTAAAGGCCAGTTTGCTGCGGCAAGGCAAAAGCAGCATGAGCTGGAGCAATGGCTGCTTAAGGTAAGTAATAATGGTGACATACCTATTTTGTCAGACACCAGCCCCTGCAGTTTAACCCTGCAAGGTAAGCTGGATAGCAGGCTGCGTATTTTCGACAGTGTCGACTTTTTGCATGATAAAGTGCTGCCTAAGCTGAATATTACGCCGCTTAATGAGCCGGTAGCGCTGCATATTACCTGCAGTGCCAGCCAGTTGGGGCAGGCAGATAAACTCAAACAGTTGCTGCGTTGTTGCAGCAGCAATGTGGTGATCCCGGAAGGTATCAGTTGTTGTGGTTTTGCCGGTGATAAAGGTTTTGTCTTGCCAGAGTTAAATGCCTCGGCGCTGTCTGGTTTACAGCAGCAGGTAAGTGGCTGCACACAAGGGGTGTCAACCAGCCGTACCTGCGAAATTGGTTTATCGCGCCATAGCGGTATTGAGTATCAGCATCTGGTGTATTTGCTGGATAAATGCTCTTAGCGGGTATTTAACTGAAGTGAGTCATCGGGATCGAGCTTCGGGCCGGCAACTGACAACACGAAAAGACGCCGTAGATACTTCCCTGTAGGCTCCTCTGTGGCATCCCTGCCACAGACGATTTTCTTAGTTGTCAGTTGCCTCACCGCGTCTTTTCGTGTTGTTGGCAATTGAAGCCAACACGCGATACCGGTCAGACGCCGTTTATTATCACAGCTTATTTAAAATCTCAGCCGGTAATGCCAGCTCGTCATTACGGTTTACACCGACACCGCGGTCAAGAATATTCCTGGCAATTTGCTTAGCTTCATCCAGCGAGTGCATTTGCGCCGTGCCGCACTGGTAAATATTCAGCTCCGGGATATCGCTCTGGCTGGCAACGTGCAACACATCATCCATCGCCGCCTGCCAGGCTTTAGCTACACGCTGTTCGTCCGGCGTACCAATTAAGCTCATATAAAAGCCGGTGCGACAGCCCATCGGCGAAATGTCGATAATTTCTACGTCGTTGCCATTTAAATGGTCGCGCATAAAACCGGCAAATAAATGCTCCAGCGTATGAATGCCTTTTTCTGACAGAATTTCTTCATTCGGTACGCAAAAGCGTAAATCAAATACGGTGATGGCATCACCTTTTGGCGTATTCATTTTCTTTGCCACGCGTACGGCCGGGGCTTTCATAATGGTGTGGTCTACGGTAAAACTGTCGAGTAATGGCATAACAAAACCCTTTAAAAATAAACGCTGATGATGCTGGCTATTATAGGCAGGTAAACACCGATAAGTTAACCGTTATCGGTAGATAACAGCGTTAAACCGGCGCTAAAAGCGGATTAAATACGCAACAGACAAAATTTTTAATCTAATAACCTTGAATGGATCAGGGCTAATCCCCATTAACCGCTCAACGCAATTTGTGCTTGTTCAGAATATTAAGTGGAGTGTAGTTATGGGCAGAATTATCGGTATTGACTTAGGTACAACCAACTCTTGTGTTGCGGTTTTAGATGGCGACAAACCCCGCGTATTAGAAAACGCTGAAGGTACCCGTACCACGCCCTCTATTATTGCTTACGCTGAAGATGGCGAAGTATTAGTGGGCCAGCCGGCAAAACGCCAGGCTGTGACTAACCCGAAAAACACCTTATTCGCGATTAAGCGTTTAATTGGCCGTCGCTTTGAAGACAGTGAAGTACAACGCGACATCAAAATTATGCCTTACGCTATCGTTAAGGCAGATAATGGCGATGCCTGGGTTGAAGTTAAAGGCAAAAAATTAGCTGCACCGCAAATTTCAGCCGAAGTGCTGAAAAAAATGAAGAAAACCGCAGAGGATTTCTTAGGCGAAGCGGTAACGGCTGCGGTAATTACCGTACCGGCGTACTTTAACGATGCACAGCGTCAGGCCACTAAAGATGCCGGCCGTATTGCAGGCTTAGACGTTAAGCGTATTATCAACGAGCCAACAGCTGCGGCACTGGCTTATGGTATGGATAAAAAGAAAGGCGACACCAAAGTTGCGGTATATGACTTAGGTGGTGGTACTTTCGATATCTCGATTATTGAAATTGACGACGTAGATGGCGAGCAAACTTTTGAAGTACTGGCTACTAACGGTGATACTCACTTAGGTGGTGAAGACTTCGATAACCGTTTAATCAACTACTTAGTTGAAGAGTTCAAGAAAGAGCAGGGTATTGATCTGCGTAACGACCCTCTGGCAATGCAGCGCTTAAAAGAGTCTGCGGAAAAAGCCAAGATTGAGCTGTCGTCAGCGTCACAAACTGAAGTAAACCTGCCGTACATTACTGCTGATGCTTCAGGCCCGAAACACCTGAACATCAAAGTAACCCGTGCCAAGCTGGAATCTTTAGTAGAAGACCTGATTCAACGTACTATTGAGCCGTTAAAACAAGCACTGAAAGACGCTGATTTAAGCGTGGGCGACATTAACGACATCATTCTGGTGGGCGGTCAAACGCGGATGCCAAAAGTACAGGAAGCGGTAACGGCTTTCTTTGGCAAAGAGCCGCGTAAAGACGTGAACCCGGACGAAGCCGTAGCAGTAGGTGCCGCTATTCAGGGTGCGGTGTTGTCAGGCGATGTTAAAGACGTATTGCTGCTTGACGTAACACCACTGTCACTGGGTATTGAAACCATGGGCAGCGTAATGACAGCGCTGATTGAGAAAAACACCACGATCCCAACCAAGAAATCGCAGGTGTTCTCAACGGCAGAAGACAACCAGTCTGCGGTAACCATTCACGTGCTGCAGGGTGAGCGTAAACGCGCCTCTGACAACAAATCACTGGGGCAGTTTAACTTAGAAGGTATCCGTGCCGGACGTCGCGGCGAGCCGCAAATTGAAGTAACCTTCGATCTGGATGCCGACGGTATTTTGCACGTATCAGCTAAAGATAAAGACACCGGTAAAGAGCAGAAAATCACCATCAAGGCGAACTCTGGTTTGTCTGATGAAGAAATTCAGGCCATGGTACGTGATGCAGAAGCTCACGCTGAAGAAGACAAAAAGTTTGAAGAGCTGGTGCAAACCCGTAACCAGGCCGACGCGATGGTTCATGCCACCCGTAAGCAACTGGAAGAAGTAGGCACTGCACTGGCAGCAAATGATAAAGAAGCCATTGAAACGGCAATCAAAGAGCTGGAAGCTGTATTAAAAGGCAGCGACAAAGCCGCTATTGATGAGAAGTCTCAGGCACTTATTCAGGCATCGCAAAAGCTGATGGAAGCGGCTCAGGCCAAAGCCCAGCAAGGCGGCAGCGACGCAGGCCAGCAGGCAGGCGGCAACGACGACGTGGTTGATGCTGAGTTTGAAGAAGTGAAAGACGACAAAAAATAATTAAGGTTTAACCGGGCTGTAGTAAACTGCAGCCCCTTTAACATGAGAAGTTAGCACTAAGCTATGTCGAAGCGTGACTATTATGAAGTACTAGGTGTCGCTAAAGGCGCCGACGATAAAGACATCAAAAAGGCTTATAAACGCCTCGCCATGAAATTTCACCCGGACAGAACTCAGGGTGATAAAGCCATGGAAGAGAAGTTTAAAGAAGTCCAGGAAGCCTATGAGGTGTTGTCGGATGAGCAAAAACGCGCAGCCTATGACCGTTATGGCCATGCCGGGGTAGATCCAAACCGCGGTGGCGCTGGTGCAGGCAATGCTGATTTTGGCGATATTTTTGGTGATGTATTCGGTGATATCTTCGGTGGCGGAGGCCGTCGGGGTCAGTCACGGGCGCAGCGTGGTTCCGATTTACGTTACAATCTGGAGCTAAGCTTAGAAGAAGCAGTACGCGGCAAATCAGTTGATATTAAAGTACCAACGATGGTGAGCTGCGACAGCTGCGATGGCTCGGGTGCTAAAAAAGGCACGTCAGCGAAAAGCTGTCCAACCTGTCATGGTGCCGGCCAGGTGACAATGCGTCAGGGCTTTTTTGCCGTACAGCAAACCTGCCCAACCTGTAATGGCCGTGGCAAAATTATTCCTGACCCCTGCACTAAGTGCCATGGCGAAGGCCGCGTAGAGAAAACCAAAACCTTGTCAGTGAAAATTCCGGCAGGTGTGGACACCGGCGATCGTATCCGTTTAACCGGCGAAGGTGAAGCGGGCATGCATGGCGCACCGGCAGGCGATCTTTACGTGCAGGTGCATGTAAAAGAGCACCCGATCTTCGTGCGCGATGGCAATAACCTGTACTGCGATGTACCTCTGAGTTTCACTATTGCTGCACTGGGTGGTGAAATTGATGTGCCGACCCTGGATGGCCGAGTGAAGCTGAAGATACCGGCAGAAACGCAAACCGAAAAAATGTTCCGTCTGCGGGGTAAAGGTGTGCAGTCGGTGCGCGGTGGCGGTGTGGGTGATCTGGTATGCAAAGTTGTGATCGAAACACCGGTGAACTTAAGCGAAAAGCAAAAAGATTTACTGCGTCAGCTTGATGACAGCATGGCAGGGGATGGTGAAGCCAAACACCGGCCTAAATCGAAGGGCTTCTTTGATGGCGTGAAGAAGTTCTTTGACGATTTAACCAGCTAAGCTGTAATGAAAAACCACCTTCGGGTGGTTTTTTATTGCCCAGCAGATACAATAACAGCATGTTACGCAGTGTCGGCTGCGATCAAAGTGTCAAATAAGGATATGCTCATGTTGAAAAAGTTATTACTGCTAACCACCTGCTCTTTACTGATTGTGGCCTGTGCACAATCGCCAACCGGACGCCGTCAGGTCATGCTGTTTAATGCAGCTGAACTGGATAAGATGGGCGCACAAACCTTTGAAACCATGAAAGCTGAAACGCCCATTTCCAAAGACCGGCGTACCAATGAGTATGTACAATGTGTTGCAGGCGCTTTGCTGAAGGTGACTCCACAGGAGTTTATGGGCAACACCTGGGAAATAGTAGTATTCGATTCTGAGCAGGTAAATGCTTTTGCGTTGCCAGGCGGCAAGATAGGTGTGTATACCGGCCTGTTGAAAGTAGCTGAAAACCAGAACCAGCTGGCAGCGGTTATCGGCCATGAAATCGCGCACGTAATGGCTGGTCACAGCAACGAGCGCCTGTCTACTAATCAGTTTATTCAAACGGCCTTGACACTGGGCGATGCCGCTATGAAAGCTTATAACGTACAGTATCAGCAACAACTGATGACGGCTTTTGGTTTAGGGGCGCAAGTCGGTGTAGCACTGCCATTTAGCCGGGCACATGAAAGTGAGGCCGATATTATAGGGCTGGATTTAATGGCAAAGGCGGGTTTTGAGCCGCGTCAGTCGGTTAACTTATGGCAGAATATGGCGGCGCAGGGCAGTAGCGGTACACCACAAATTCTGTCTACCCACCCGTTGCCGGAGACACGGATTAAAGAATTGCGCGAAAAAATGCCAACGGCAATGCAAACCTACAATGAACGCAAAGCCAGCGGTGCTTTGCCTAACTGTAAAGCCTGATATTAGCGTCAGCTTGCTTTACAACTTATGCCGTCGCGATGTTGGGTTTCAGAATTTTATGATGCCTGATATGAAGTTATATTGTTGGATTTGATCTTGCATGTAACTGGCATTACACTTTATGCAGTTTGCTTTATGGAATGTAGCTATGGAACCTGTTAATGACAAGGAAATAAAGGCAACGCAGTCTGGCCGCAGAAAATTTTTAATGCGCGCAGGTCTGGGTAGCTTGCCGGTGTTGCTGACACTTAAGAGTAAATCCGCCTGGGGTACCAGCACACTTAACTGTTCGTTAAGCGAAAATGCATCGCAGATGCAGTCAGTACAACCTGATAAATTTGAACAGTGTAAAAAAAGTTATGATTCTCATGGCAGTGCCAAGCTATATTTTGAGGCTAAAAAGCCGGGTATTGGTGGCGGTAAAGGCGGTTATTTCTATAAGTCTGGCGGCCAATGGCATAAGAAGTGGCGCGGTATAGAGATAAATCAAAACACCAAGTTTAATACTGTTTTTCAGTATGGCTACAATGGTACGCTACGCGACGCCGTTAACCTTGGTGGTAGCAATGCACTAATCCGCAATATTGCGGCAATTTTCCTGCATGCGCTGTACTACCAGTTAGAAGGTATCAGCACCAGTATCCCTACGCCTGATGAAATAGTAAATGCTTATCAGGGCGCGGTTACTCAGGCACAAAAAGATCAGCTATCGGCTTTATTGGTGTATTACATCGACGGTTACATGGGGTAACCTGATGGACGTAACACTGAGTTATGCTGCCTGGCTATCTCAGCAAACCACAGATAACAACACACTGCAGGTAACATTTAATGATGCCAGCAGTGTGCTGTTTTCAACGTTCGATCATGAAACTCATCTGAGCGGAGCAGAGGTTGAGATAACAGAGCCTGACGTTGACTGATTTCGCTATTCATACTGCACCTTTTTCCGTACTTGTTACTAACCACAGCAACAAGCTTACTGCCGCGCTTGCTGAGTTATATCCTGCGACACTGATAACACGCCCGAACCCACAACTTATTTACGATTTTTGCCTGCAAGTGCAGCGTAAATGGTCGGGCTGGGGGCGGCCGTTTCATGTTTCATCCGGCGATCAGCATTTCAGAATGACCGACTCAGCCCAACTGGTACCGGTTTTTGAGTGGGGTGTTAACTGGTGCGTGGCTTCTTATCAGCATCAGTTTCTGGCTATTCATGCCGCAGTGCTTGAACGTGACGGAAAAGCACTGATTATGCCGGCACCTCCAGGTTCAGGTAAAAGCACGCTGTGCGCAGTACTGATGCAGGAAGGCTGGCGTTTATTGTCTGACGAAATGTGCCTGGTTGATTTAACCAGCGGTGCAATTGTGCCTTATGTCAGGCCGGTGAGTCTGAAAAACCAGTCATTGACGTTATTGCAAAGCTGGTATCCGCAGGCACAAATCCGGCAAATTACCAGCGGTACGACTAAAGGCACAGTAGGTTATATGTTGCCATCAACACAAAGCTGGGCCGGTATGCAGCAAACGGCAATAGCTGCCTGGGTTATTTTCCCGCAGTATAATGCCGCACAGCAGCAGCTAACGCTATCAAAGGTAAGCCAGGCTGATGCCTTTATGCATCTTGCCAATAACTCTTTTAACTACGCCATACTGGCAGAGCAGGGCTTTAACAGCCTTAGCAGGTTAACACAGCAGGTTGATGCTTACCGGCTGGAATATGCCTGCATAGAGCAAGCTTTGAGCGGGTTGAATAAGTTATGTTAAGTTCGCAGTTACTGGCTTTTTTTGCCTCGCCGGCCGCATTTGTGCGCCAGGCCACACCACAGCAATGGACCATATTTTTACAGCAAGCCCGCCAACAAGGCCTTACAGCCCGGTTTTACCATGTGCTACAAACAAAGCAATTGCTTGACCAGGTGCCGCAGCAGGTTAAGTTGCATGGTGAATCGGGGGCGCGTTACGCTCTGAAGCAGCAGCACAGCCTGTATTCTGAATTACAGCAACTGGAGCCGTTGTTTGCTGGCGCTGATTACCCCTGCTTGTTGTTAAAAGGCGCAGCTTACAGAGCACAGGCTTTAGTGGTGAGTTTTGGCCGGTTGTTTTCTGATATTGATATTCTGGTGCCGGCAAACCAGCTGCGGCATGTGCGGGACAGGTTATTTTTTTATGGCTTTCGCGAAGGTGAAATGACCAGTTACGACCGTGATTACTATCTAAACTGGTCGCATCAGAATCCGCCGTTACAACATTATCAGCGTGGCACAGTGATCGATTTACACCACCATATTTACCCGACGGCATCTGCCAGAAGTATAGATATCACGCCGTTATTTACTCATGCTGTCAGTATTCCGGGCTCAGCGTTTAAAGTGCCTGCCACCGCACATTTATTTATCCATGCGGCTGTGCATCTGTTTTATCAGGAAGAGACACATAAGCTAACCAAAGATGTGATTGATTTAAATGATTTACTGCAGGAAGTGCAACATCAGCAGCAACTGGATTTTATGCTTGAACAAGCTGCGCTGATGTCGGTGCAGTCAGCCGTGAGCAATGCGTGCCGGGTGCTGAGTATATTATTTGATAATGGTGCCGCGCAGGCTGCTTTACAACGCTCTGCGTTGCCCCGGCCCCAGCCGTTGGTGTGTAATTTACTGCTGACCATGTTGCAGGGCTCTGCGGGCAGTGCCTGGCTTGCCCGCCAGCTCTGGTTTGTGCGCGGCCACAGCCTGAAAATGCGCTGGCAGGTGCTGGTTTATCATAGCCTGGCTAAACCTGCCAGTAGCCTGCAGCGCTGGTTCCGGCGTTTATTACCAGGGCATAAATCTTAAACCGCAGCCGCCGCTACTTTTGGCTTTGCCGGTTTAAGTAAAATAGTGAATACCGCTACCAGCAGCAATATCAGGCAGTAATAGCTTTGCGTTACTACCTGCCATGGTGATATGCCGAAACTAGCCCCCAGCAACAATGCCTGAGCCCCATAAGGTACCAAGCCCTGGCTGATACAGGCAAAAATATCCAGCAAGCTGGCGCTGCGCTTAGGGGTTATCTGATGTTGTTGGGCCAGGGTTTTGCTAATCTCACCTGTTAAAACTATTGCTACAGTATTATTGGCGATACACAGGTTACTGCTAAACGCTAATGCTGCAATTGCCAGTTGCTGCGCTTTATTGCCAGCCAGTTTCAGGCTGCCAGCAACTTGCTGGATTTTACCGGCGATCCACTGCAAGCCTCCTTGCTGTTTAATAAACTCGCTCAGTGCGCTTACCAGCATGGCCAGCAGGAAAATCTCCTGCACACTGGCAAAACCGCCGGCGATATCTTTACCGAGGTTAGCCAGAGCGTAATCAGCAAAAAAGGCGCCTTGCAGTGCAGCCAGTACGATGCCCAGCAGCAGTACAACAAATACATTCAGCCCCATTACCGCCAGTAGCAAAATAGCAGCATATGGCATTACACCGCTCCAGTTTACGGTATCAATTTGTACCGGTGCTCCGTCTGTGGCCAGCGCAATGTACAGCAGCAGTGTTAACACGGCTGCTGGCAGGGCAATTTTAATATTTTCACGGAATTTATCTGCCATTTTTGCGCCTTGGGTGCGGGTAGACGCAATGGTGGTATCAGAAATAATCGACAGATTATCGCCAAACATGGCGCCGCTAAGCAGTACACCCGCCACTAACGCCTGGTCTAATCCGGCCTGATTAGATAAACCAACAGCAATAGGAGCCAGTGCACCTATAGTGCCCATTGAGGTACCCATAGCGGTGGATATTAGTGCAGCAATAACGAATAAGCCTGGTAATAGCCAGGGCGCAGGTACTAAGCTAAGACCTGCGTTTACGGCAGCATCTACACCGCCGGTTGCTGTGGCAACACTGGCAAAGGCACCTGCCAGCAAATAAATAATACACATGGTAATAATATTGCTGTTACCTGCGCCTTTTATCATCACATCTATAGATTGTTGCAGCGGCGCTTTATGCAGCCAGATTGCCAGTATAAGGGCAGGGATAATAGCAACATGACCGGGCAACTGGTAAAACGCATAGGCTACGCCTGCATTTTGCAGATAAAGGCCGGTGCCGAGAAACAGCGCGACAAAAAACAGTAATGGCAGCAGTGAGCGCTTAGCGCCCGCTGGTGCCAGCGTAGTGTTGTGCATAGGTTTACCTTATAAATACGCAGGCAATGCTATTGCCTTAATGGTTGCGCAATATATAGATGGCTAGATGGCCTGTCAAACCGGATCGTTAGATCGTACTGGTATATGTAATATGAGTTGATTATGCTGGCAACTTATTTATTACTATCTCTTTTTCCGATGGAGTGGATATGTCGACAAACCGCTTAATCAGCAGCAAACGCTTTCTGCCGTTTTTTCTTACCCAGGCCAGCGGCGCTTTTAATGACAATGTATTTAAAAATGCCTTGATGTTAATGCTGACCTTTACCGCCGCCAGTGCGTTGCCGTGGGATACTAATTTAACCATGAATTTGGCAACGGGGCTGTTTATTCTGCCGTTTTTGTTGTTTTCTGCCACTGCCGGTGCACTGGCTGATGCAGTATGCAAAACCCAATTGATCCGTGCATTAAAGCTGCTGGAAATAGGCTTGATGCTGCTGGCTGCCGTAGCATTTTATTTTCAGCAATACCTGATGTTGCTGGGGCTGCTGTTTTTAATGGGCAGCCAATCGGCGTTTTTTGGCCCGGTAAAGTACGCCATTTTGCCGCAGTTACTCAGTGACAAGGAGCTGTTAGCCGGTAATGCCTGGGTAGAAATGGGCACCTTTGTGGCTATTTTGCTGGGCACCATTACCGGTGGCTTATTAGTAGGCCTGGCAGATGCACCGCTATGGGTGGGTGCTGTGGTGCTGCTGTTTTCGGTATTGGGGTATCTGATAAGCCGGCAGGTCCCGGCAGTTGGCGAGGTGCATAATGCCGATAAATTTCGTTTTGCGCCCTGGCAGCAAACCAAAGCGACTATCAGTATTAGTTATCAGAACCGTACTTTATACCTGTCTATTATGGCGATTAGCTGGTTTTGGTTTTTAGGTGCCAGCTATTTAACCCAGTTTCCCAATTTCACCAAAACCGCGCTTGGCGGTGACAATACCGTGGTTACGGCGCTGTTGGTGGCATTTTCAGTGGGGGTGGGCATCGGCTCTATGTTATGCGAGCGCTTATCCGGCGACAGGGTTGAGCTTGGTATAGTACCTATCGGTTCGCTTGGCTTAACGGTGTTTGGTATCAGCTTATTCTTTAGCAGCCCGGCTGTTTTGCCCGAAGAGCTGTCACCGGAGCAATTGTTAAGTTTACCGCAGTTTTTGGCTAGCGCTTTTGGATGGTGGGTATTAATTGATTTAACCTTGATTGGTATTTTCGGTGGCTTATTTATTGTGCCACTGTATGCATTGTTGCAACAGCGCGCCGAGCCGCAACAACGGGCGCGGGTGATTGCCGCCAACAATATTTTTAATGCATTGTTTATGGTGGTGAGCGCTATTGCCGGTATTGTGTTTTTAACTGTACTGGGCATATCTATTCCAGAGTATTTTTTAGTGCTGGCTATTATGAATGCCGTGGTGGCGCTGTATGTTTACAGTACAGTGCCGGAGTTTGTACTGCGGTTTGTTATTTATTTGCTTAGCCACACCATGTACCGGGTACGCAGCAAAGGGCTGGACCATATTCCGGCTGAAGGTGCGGCCGTGCTGGTTGCCAACCATGTTAGCTATGTTGATGCTTTGCTGATTGGTGGCGCTGTGCGCCGGCCAGTGCGTTTTGTAATGGAAAAAGCCATCTATGATTTACCGGTTGCCAACTGGCTGTTTAAAGCCGCCCGCACTATTCCTATTTGCTCAAAGCAAAAAAGTGAAGCGGTATATGAAGCCGCATTTGCTGCCATTAAGCGTGAGCTGGAAGAGGGCAATCTGGTATGTATTTTCCCGGAAGGGCGTTTAACCAAAAATGGTGAGATAGACAGCTTCCGTCCTGGTATTGAGCGTATTTTAGCTGAAACGCCGGTACCGGTGGTGCCAATGGCCTTGCAGGGCTTATGGGGCTCTTTTTTCAGCCATCATGGCAGTGGTGCTTTTAAGTTCAAAGGCCGGTTTTGGTCTAAAATAAAGCTGCACGCCAGCGAGGCATTACCGGCAACTGCTGCCACTGCGGCAGAGCTGGAGCGACAGGTGCGGTTATTGCGTGGTGATGCAGTGTAGCCGGGACGTTCTCAAGCAAAAATCACATCAGGTCAGGACGTGTATCGCAAAACTTCTTTTATGGGTTTAAGGAGATACACTATGAAACTGCTTTTTACCCTGTCTGTTGTTATCGGCGTTTCAGTTGCGGTTGGTTATGCACTGAATAACGCTCAGGGATATAACACTGAAATTTCGGCTCTGGCAGCAACACCGGCAGCCGAAAAGAATTACTTACCTGAAATTGCTCCCGTTGGCGCCACCTTATTGGACGGGCTGGGCGATTACAGCCTGCCGGTTACGACGGCTCATCCGCAGGTACAGCGCTGGTTTGATCAGGGCCTGATGTTAACTTACGGTTTTAATCATCAGGCCGCTGAACGCTCCTTTCTTAAAGCTGTTGAGCTGGATCCGCAGTGTGCAATGTGCTGGTGGGGGGCGGCATTAGTGCTGGGGCCACATGTTAATGCCGGTATGGACCCTGCAAACAACACGGCAGCATGGCAGCGGCTGCAGGCGGCACAAAACGTTGCGCATCTGGCCACGTCGTGGGAGCAGGCCTTTATTAAAGCATTGGCTGCACGCTATGCCGGGCAGCCGCCAGCCGACCGCTCCGCGCTGGATCAGGCATATGCCGGAGCGATGGCTGAGCTGGTCAGAAAACTACCGGACAAGCTTGACGCCGCCACCTTGTATGCTGAGTCTATGATGAATCTGCAGCCATGGGATTACTGGGATAGCGATGGTAAGCCGACCGGCAATACGGCAAAAATTGTGCAGGTGCTGGAAGATATTATTGCACGTAATGCCGATCATGCCGGAGCCCTGCATCTGTATATCCATGCGGTGGAAGCTTCAAATGAGCCGGAACGTGGCGTGCAGGCAGCAGATCGGCTGCGGACATTGATTCCCGTCTCAGGCCATCTGGTGCATATGCCGGCACATATTTATGCCAGGGTGGGCCGTTGGCATGATGCGGTGATTGCCAATCAACGGGCAATAGAGGCGGATAACAGCTATTTGGCTGCTTGCCGGCCCGGCCCCGGGGTGTATCCGCTGGGCTATGTGCCGCATAACCATCACTTTCTCTGGTTTGCCGCTACGATGACCGGTAACCGGCAGATAGCACTGGCAGCGGCTGAGTCCACTTCTGAGCGCACCAGTGATCCGCAATTGATGCGAATGGCCGGCATGGAAGCAATGCAAAATTTTGCTGTAACGCCACTGTTCGCGCAAGTCCGCTTCGGACAATGGCAGGCTATTTTGCAAACGCCGGAGCCCGCTGCCGATTTGCCTTATATGCAGGCGATCTGGCACTACGCGCAGGGGATGGCAGCGCTGCGCACCGGGCGCAGTGCTGATGCAAAAGCCCATCACAGTGCATTGCTGGCGCTGGTAACTGAGCCGGCGATAGCCGCTATGAAGGTGTGGGATCGTTACTCTCTTAGTCACGGTGTAACGTTGGCAGAGCGGGTGCTGGCTGCCGAACTGGCGTGGGCGGCAAAAGAGAAGAACCGCGCTTTGTCTGCGTTGCAACAAGCACTGGCGGTAGAAGATGAGTTGCCGTATGACGAGCCTCCTGCCTGGCATGCTCCGGTTCGCCAAACGCTGGGGGCTATGCTGTTAGAAGCAGGCCGGCCGGGTGAGGCAGAGCAGGCTTACCGGCAGGAATTGCGGCGTAATCCGGAAAATGGCTGGTCGTTATTCGGTTTGGAGCAAGCGCTGCGGGCACAGGATAAAAACCAGGAAGCAGATAGTGTAGCCGCACGCTTTAAGCAAGCCTGGGCGCATGCTGATATCACACTGACATCCTCCCGACTATAAAGTGTTATTCAGGTGCTGGCAGAGCAGAGAAATCGGCCGCCAGCTGAGCCGTATCCAGTGGCGCTTTCCAGTACGCTGCCATACGGCCCTGTGGGTCCAGTAATACAATGGCGGTTGAATGTTCGATGCTGTAATTGCCGGCAGTCGTTGACGGAATGCGCACCTGAGATAGTCCCAAGCTGTCCAGCAGGGTGCTGAGTTCAGCCGGCTTACCTGTCAGACCGATCCAGCGTGGTTGAAACCACTGCAGATATTGCTTCAGGCCGGCCGGGTTATCCCGCTCCGGGTCTACGGTGACAAAGATAACCTTGTGCTGATTTTGCACCGTCATTTGCTGTTCGGCTGCATGCAACTGACCAAGCGTTAGCGGGCAAATATCCGGGCAATAGGTAAAACCGGAAAACAGAATGGTCCAACTGCCATGTAAATCTGTGTTAGTAAAAGTGATGTTGTTCTGATCCAGTAGCATGAAGTCGGCCACAGGCCTTGGTGTCGGCAACACTGTGCCATATTGCAGTACTAATTCGCGTTCGGTTTTAGAACATGCCACCAGCATCAGCAGGCTTATCAGCGCACAAGGCAAGCTTCGTAACATCTTAACCTTACCTGCGAGGGAGAAATCAAAAGTATGTTTACAGTATTATTGGCAAACTACGCTATCGCAAGGCGGCGCGTTTCAGCTTGTACAATACTGTGCTTAACGCAATATTGACATCAAAGCTTGATTGGGGGCTGATCCGGCCGCATAACAATTGTCTAATGTTGGCGCAGGCCACAGTTTCGGAGGCAAGATGTTTAATTTTTCATTTCAAAACCCTACCCGTATCGTATTCGGCAAAGAGCAACTGGCGCAGTTAAGCAAACTTATTCCACCGGGCAGCAAAGTACTGCTGACCTATGGCGGCGGCTCCATTAAACACAACGGTGTTTACGATCAGGTAGTAAAAGCATTAGACGGTTTTGACTGGCAGGAATTTAGTGGCATAGAGCCAAACCCCGGCTTTGAGACTTTAATGCGGGCGGCTGATTTGGTGCGTCGTGAGAAAATTGATTTTCTGCTGCCGGTCGGTGGCGGCAGTGTTATTGACGGTAGCAAGTTTATTGCCGCTGCTGCAGTATTTGACGGTGACGCCTGGGATATTCTGGCTAAAGGTGCCAAAGTAACCGCTGCTATACCACTGGGTTGCGTGCTTACCTTACCGGCCACCGGCACCGAGAGCAACGGCAATTCGGTGGTCACCCGCTATGAAACGCAGCAAAAGCTGTCGTTCTCCAGTGCGCTGGTGTACCCGCAGTTTGCCATTTTAGACCCTACCGTCACCTTTAGCCTGCCGCCCAAACAGGTGGCCAATGGCGTAGTGGATGCCTTCGTGCATGTGATGGAGCAGTATATGACTTACCCGGTCAATGCACCGGTACAGGACCGTTTTGCTGAGGGCTTACTGCAAACCCTGATAGAAGAAGGCCCCAAAGCGCTGAGCCAGCCGGAGAATTACGATGTGCGCGCCAACGTAATGTGGGCGGCAACCATGGCACTAAACGGCCTGATTGGCCAGGGCGTACCGCAGGACTGGGCCACCCATATGATTGGCCACGAGATCACCGCCCTGTATGGCCTCGATCACGCCCAGACATTAGCGATAGTGTTGCCGTCACTGTTGCAGCAACAACGCGGACAAAAGCGCGACAAGCTACTGCAATATGGCCGCCGGGTCTGGCAATTACAGCATCAGGATGAAGAGCGCTTAATTGACGATGCGATTAACCATACCTGTGCCTTTTTCGAGCAAATGGGCGTACCGACCCGTTTAGCCGATTACGGCATTAAAGCCGATGCTGTCGATAAGCTGGTAGCAGCGCTGCAAGCGAACGGTATGCTGAAGTTAGGTGAGCACGGTGATATTACTCCGGATATCTCGCGGCAGATTTTGCAGCGCGCGGTGTAAGCTTTTGCTTTGTTGCTCTTGCTTTACTTAGGGAGGGTTGTATCCCTGATGGGGCGACACAGAGTGTCTGAGTCTTTACGAAGTAAAGACGAGTTGCTGTGGCGAGCCCGGCAGGCGTTACAACCTGGACTGCTGCAATGATGATAAGAAAACCTAAGTTTTAGCTATAAAGATGGCTATTTTACTTCCCCCTGCAGGCGGCTTTTGCTCTAATAGCCGCCATTATTACTTTTACACAGAGCCAGATTATGCCATCTATCGGGATCTTTGGTGCTAACGGCCGCATGGGCCGGGCGTTAATTACTGTTGCTAAAGAGCAACAACTACACCTGACAGCCGCCACAGTACGTGCCGGCTCAGATCTTATCGGTGTTGATGCCGGCGAGCTGGCAGGTGTGGGTAAGCTGGGTTTACCCCTTAGTGCAACCGGCACCGGCAGTATTAATAATGCCGATATCTGGGTTGATTTCACTATGCCCGAGGCCATGCTGGCGCATCTTGAGCTGGCGGTAGCGGCAAAAAAAGCCATGGTAATAGGCGTTACCGGCTTAACCGATGCGCAATACCAGCAGGTGCAGCAAGCCAGCCAGCAGATTCCGATTGTCTGGGCACCGAATATGAGTGTAGGTGTAAACCTGCTGCTGCATTTGGTACAAACTGCCGCCAAAGTAATGGGACAAACCGCAGATATTGAAATTATTGAAGCACATCACCGCTTTAAAAAAGATGCGCCATCGGGCACGGCTATGGCGATTGGCGCCAGCATCGCCAAAGCGCTGGACCGCGATTTGGCTAAGGTTGCCGTGTATGGCCGCGAAGGTATTACCGGCGAGCGTGAGCAGCAAACTATCGGCTTTGCCACCGTGCGTGGCGGTGACATTATTGGCGACCATACCGCCTTATTTGCTGATTTAGGCGAAAGGCTGGAAATAAGCCACAAAGCGTCCAGCCGTAATACCTTTGCCCAAGGCGCACTGCGCGCTGCTCTGTGGTTGCAAAATAAACAGAGTGGACTTTATTCTATGCAACAAGTGTTAGGTTTAGCTGATTTAAGCTAGCTTTTTGCGCTATTAAGGTTAAAAACAGGCTAAAGTTGTCATTTGTAATAAAATTCAAAAAAAGCATAGCTTATCCAGCGCTGATCGCCTAAAATAGTCAGGTTTGCCTAAGGCAAATCGGGTATCACATTTTGGGTCAAAACGGGTTGTAAAACAGTGTCAGGTTTTCGCCCGTTTTTTGCTGTTTGGAGGTTATCTTGACTAAGTCCGCCCTGCTCGTACTGGAAGACGGCACCGTATTTCGCGGTACAGCCATTGGCGCTGAAGGAGTTTCTGTAGGTGAAGTGGTGTTTAACACTTCCATGACCGGGTATCAGGAAATATTAACTGATCCCTCATACGCAGAACAAATCGTTACTCTCACTTATCCACACATTGGCAATACCGGTACTAACCCTGAGGATGAAGAATCCGGACAAATTTGGGCCAGGGGCCTGATAATCCGTGACCTTCCGCTTCTTGCCAGTAATTTCCGTAACCAACTCTCTCTTAGTCAGTATTTAACACAACATAATATTCTCGGCATCGCCGATATCGATACCCGTAAGTTAACCCGTATTTTACGTGAAAAAGGTGCCCAGAACGGTTGCATTATCGCTGGCGATAACCCGGATGAAGCTAAAGCACTTGAGCTGGCTAAAGGCTTCCCCGGCTTGTCAGGCATGGACTTAGCTAAAGAAGTTAGCGTGAAACAAGCTTACCAGTGGACTGAAGGCAGCTGGCAGCTAGGTGAAGGCCATCGCGCAGCCGCGCCGCAGCAGTTCCATGTAGTGGCGTATGATTTTGGCGTAAAACGCAATATTCTGCGCATGCTGGCCGACCGTGGCTGTAAGTTGACGGTAGTACCGGCACAAACGTCAGCGGCTGATGTACTGGCGCTGAACCCGGATGGTATCTTTTTATCTAACGGCCCCGGCGACCCGGCTCCTTGTACTTATGCCATCGAGGCGATTAAAACCTTCCTTGAAACCGACATTCCGGTGTTTGGTATCTGTTTAGGCCATCAGTTGCTGGCACTGGCCAGTGGCGCGCAAACGGTGAAAATGACGGTCGGCCACCATGGTGGTAACCACCCGGTGCAGAATCTGGACACTAAACGGGTATTGATTACGGCGCAAAACCACGGTTTTGCCGTGGATGAAGCCAGCTTACCGGCCAATTTACGCGCCACCCATAAATCGTTGTTTGACGGCACCTTACAGGGCATACATCGTACCGACAAACCGGCGTTTAGCTTCCAGGGCCACCCTGAAGCCAGCCCGGGTCCGCACGAAGCCTCTGAGCTGTTCGACCACTTTATTGCTTTGATGCGTAAGCACAACGCCTGAGCCGACAACGAATTACGGAGATTTAGCAGCAATGCCAAAACGTACAGATTTAAATAGCATTCTGATTTTAGGCGCCGGCCCGATCGTGATTGGCCAGGCCTGTGAATTTGACTATTCAGGTGCCCAGGCCTGTAAAGCGTTAAAAGAAGAAGGCTACCGCGTTATTCTGGTGAACTCGAACCCGGCCACCATTATGACTGACCCGGAAATGGCCGATGCCACCTACATTGAGCCGATTCACTGGCAGGTAGTGGAAAAAATTATTGAAAAAGAGCGGCCCTGTGCCGTGTTGCCTACCATGGGCGGCCAGACTGCACTGAACTGTGCGCTGGACTTGGAACGCCATGGTGTACTGGCAAAATACAATGTCGAGATGATTGGCGCTACTGCTGACGCTATCGACAAAGCTGAAGACAGAAGCCGCTTTGATAAAGCCATGCGCTCTATCGGCCTGGCGTGCCCACGTGCCGGCTTAGCCCACTCCATGGATGAAGCTTACCAGGTACTGGAAGACATTGGCTTTCCGTGCATTATCCGGCCGTCGTTCACTATGGGTGGCTCCGGCGGTGGTATTGCTTATAACCGCGAAGAGTTTGAAGAAATTTGTACCCGTGGGCTGGATTTATCGCCTACCAAAGAGCTGTTGATTGACGAGTCGTTAATCGGCTGGAAAGAGTATGAAATGGAAGTGGTGCGCGATAAAAACGATAACTGCATTATCGTTTGTGCCATTGAAAACTTCGACCCTATGGGCGTACACACCGGTGACTCTATCACCGTAGCGCCGGCGCAAACGTTGACCGACAAAGAATACCAGATCATGCGCAATGCCTCGTTAGCGGTACTGCGTGAAATCGGCGTTGAAACCGGTGGTTCAAACGTACAGTTTGGTATTAACCCGGTGGATGGCCGTATGGTGATCATTGAGATGAACCCGCGGGTGTCGCGCTCATCTGCACTGGCTTCAAAAGCGACCGGCTTTCCTATTGCCAAAGTGGCTGCCAAGTTGGCCATTGGCTATACGCTGGACGAGCTGGCCAACGACATTACCGGCGGTAGAACTCCGGCGTCGTTTGAACCGAGCATCGACTACGTGGTTACCAAGGTGCCGCGTTTTAACTTTGAAAAGTTTGCCGGTGCTAATGATCGCTTAACCACCCAGATGAAGTCAGTCGGTGAGGTAATGTCAATTGGCCGCAACCAGCAGGAATCGCTGCAAAAAGCGCTGCGCAGCCTTGAAATTGGCGTTTGCGGTTTAGATCCGATTATCGATATCACCTTGCCGGAAGCCAAAGATAAAATTATCCGTGAATTAAAAGAGCCGGGCTCGCACCGCATTTGGTATATCGCCGATGCGTTCCGCTTTGGCATGAGCATGGATGAGATTTTCACCCTAACCAATATTGACCGCTGGTTCCTGGTGCAAATTGAAGATTTGGTCAAAGAAGAGCAACTGCTGAGCAAAGACGGCTTTGCCGCGCTGGACGAAGCGCGGTTAAAACGCTTAAAACGCAAAGGCTTTGCCGATAAGCGTATTGCCGATGTGTTAGGGGTTAGCGAAAACGAAGTACGCAAAAAGCGTTACGGCTATAAGTTGCACCCGGTGTATAAGCGGGTAGATACCTGTGCGGCAGAATTTGCCTCTAACACCGCTTACATGTACAGCAGCTACGATGAAGAGTGTGAAGCGCTGCCTACCCAACGCGATAAAATTATGATTATCGGTGGCGGGCCGAACCGTATCGGCCAGGGTATCGAGTTCGATTACTGCTGTGTGCACGCCTCACTGGCGCTGCGCGAAGACGGCTTTGAAACCATCATGGTTAACTGTAACCCGGAAACCGTGTCTACCGATTACGACACGTCAGACCGGTTATACTTTGAGCCCATCACGCTGGAAGACGTACTGGAAATTGTGCGTAAAGAGCAGCCTAAAGGCGTTATCGTGCAATACGGTGGCCAAACGCCACTGAAATTAGCCCGCGCACTGGAAGCCAACGGCGTGCCAATTATTGGTACCTCGCCGGACGCTATCGACCGCGCAGAAGACCGTGAGCGTTTCCAGCAAGCGGTAGAGCGTTTAGGCTTAAAGCAGCCGAAAAACGCCACTGTAACCAGTATGGAAGAAGCGATTGCCAAGGCGCCGGAAATTGGCTTCCCGATGGTCGTGCGCCCGTCTTATGTCCTGGGTGGCCGCGCGATGGAAATCGTCTATGACGAGCAGGACCTGCGCCGTTATATGACCGATGCCGTTAGCGTATCGAATGATTCACCGGTACTGCTGGATAACTTCCTTGATGATGCGATTGAAGTTGACATCGATGCCATCTGTGATGGCAAAGAGGTAGTGATTGGCGGCATTATGGAACACATCGAACAAGCCGGTGTACACTCCGGCGACTCGGCCTGTTCACTGCCACCGCACAGCCTGAGCAAAGAAATCCAGGACGTCATGCGCGAGCAGGTGCGTAAGCTGGCGATGGAGCTGGGTGTGGTCGGTCTGATGAACACCCAGTTTGCGGTAAAAGATAACGAAGTGTACTTAATTGAAGTTAACCCGCGTGCTGCCCGTACTGTGCCCTTTGTTTCAAAGGCCACCGGTGTGGCGGTTGCCAAAGTGGGAGCCCGCTGTATGGCCGGCAAATCGCTGGCTGAACAGGGCGTAACCAAAGAAATTATTCCGCCGTTTTTCTCGGTAAAAGAAGTGGTTATCCCGTTTAACAAATTCCCGGGTGTGGATCCGATCCTTGGCCCTGAGATGCGTTCAACCGGTGAAGTCATGGGCGTGGGTGATACCTTCGAGCAAGCCTTTGCTAAAGGCCAGTTGGGTGCCAGTACCTTAATTCCAACTGGTGGTCGTGCCTTGCTTTCAGTACGCGACAGCGATAAAGTGCGCGTAGTTGAACTGGCAAAACGTATGGTTGAAAAAGGCTTTGAGCTGGATGCTACCGGCGGTACCGCCAAGGCATTGCAGGCTGCAGGTATTGCTTGCCGCACGGTAAATAAGGTGTCTGAAGGCCGTCCGCATATTCTGGATCGCATTAAAAACGGTGAATACAGCTATATTGTTAATACGACTGATGGCCGTCAGGCGATTGAAGATTCTAAAGTCATTCGCCGCGGTGCGCTGCAGTACAAAGCTAACTACACCACGACATTAAATGCTGCCTTTGCTACGGTAAAATCGAACGCCGCCAGTGCGTTTGAAAACGTAGCCTCAGTGCAGGAACTACATAAGAGAGTTAACGGATGAGTGCAATTCCGATGACAGTGCAGGGCGCAGAACGTTTGCGCGCTGAGCTGCATGAACTTAAATCAGTAAAACGGCCGGCAATTATTCAGGCCATTGCCACAGCACGTGAGCACGGCGATTTAAAAGAAAACGCCGAGTACCACGCAGCCCGTGAGCAACAGGGCTTTTGCGAAGGCCGCATTCAGGATATTGAAGCCAAGCTGTCTAATGCACAGATTATTGATATCAGCAAGTTACCCAATACCGGCAAGGTTATTTTTGGTAGTACTGTGACTATTCTGAATCTGGATACAGAGGAAGAAGTGACCTACCGTATTGTGGGTGATGATGAAGCCGATATCAAAAATAACCTGATCTCGGTAAATTCGCCGATAGCGCGCGGCTTAATCGGCAAAACGGCTGATGATGTCGTAAATATCACTACGCCAAAAGGTGTAGTTGAGTTTGAAATTACCGCAGTGCAATATATCTGAGTTCTGAACCCAACAAAAAAGCGCCTGACGGCGCTTTTTTTATGTTTAATATGTACTCAGCCGCGTGGCAACTGGATTTTTTTCGCTTCGCTTTGCCGGAATAACACCAGGGTTTTGCCTATTATCTGGACTTTTTCGGCTTTGGTTTCACGGATAATGGCATCCATAATCAGTACTTTTTGTTCGCGATCTTCAGTGGGTACTTTTACTTTAATCAACTCGTGAAAGTTCAGTGCAACTTCAATCTCGGCTACCACACCTTCGGTCAGGCCGTTGCCACCCAGCAGGATCACCGGCTTAAGATCATGGGCTTTTGCTTTTAAAAATTGTTTCTGTTTGTTGGTTAAACTCATAAAATGACTATTTCCGAAGATAACGCTTGAATTTGCGTTATTGTAGCGCCATCTAACGCATAACACTAATCAAGAGTGAAAGCATGACCAAGAAAAAACGCTCTGCCAGTTCAACCCGTTGGTTGAAAGAGCATTTCGATGATCAGTTTGTACAAAAAGCACAAAAGTTAGGCCTGCGTTCACGTGCAGCGTTTAAACTGGAAGAGATAAACCAGCAGGACAAACTGATAAAACCTGCTATGACAGTAGTGGATTTAGGCTCAGCACCGGGCAGTTGGTCTCAGTTTTGTGTTGGTCTTGTCGGTAGCAAAGGTACCGTGATAGCCTGTGACATTCTGCCTATGGATCCGATTAACGGTGTCAGTTTCCTGCAGGGAGACTTTCGTGATGAAGCAGTATTAAACGCATTGCTGAGCCGGATCGGCGGTCAGAACGTAGATGTGGTATTGTCTGATATGGCGCCAAATATGAGTGGCAATGACACTACAGATCAGGCAAGGTCGGTGTATCTGGTGGAACTGGCGCTTGATATGTGTCACAAAGTGTTGAAGCAAAATGGCAGTTTTGTGGTCAAAGTATTTCAGGGTGATGGCTTCGAGCAATTTTTAAAAGATGTGCGCGCCGCCTTTACCACTGTAAAAATTCGTAAGCCCGATTCGTCCCGTGCGCGTTCACGAGAGACATATATCGTGGCGACCGGCTTCAAAGTCTAGTAAAGTAGCCGGGTAATTATCTATTTATCGGTAAGAAGAGGTTATAACCTTGAGTGACATGGCAAAGAATCTGATTGTCTGGTTAGTGATCGCCGTCGTATTAATGTCGGTGTTTAACAGCTTTGGCCCCGGCGACAGTACCGACCGGCAAACCAGTTATACTCAGTTTATCAACGAGGTAAATCAGGGCCAGATCCGCGAGGTGAAGGTTGAGCGTTCTGGTGTGATTACCGGCGTAAAACGCAGCGGTGACCGCTTCGAAACAGTGATCCCTGGTGGCTATGATGAAAAGCTGCTGGATGACCTGATTAAAAATGATGTCAGAACCTTAGGCAGTAAACCGGAAGAAAGCAGCTTGCTGGGTACTATTCTGTTGTCCTGGGGCCCAATGCTGCTGCTTATCGGCGTGTGGATCTTCTTTATGCGCCAGATGCAGGGCGGCGGTGGCAAAGGTGCCATGTCGTTTGGCAAAAGCAAAGCGCGCCTGATGGGTGAAGATCAGATCAAAACTACTTTTGCTGATGTTGCCGGTTGTGACGAAGCGAAAGAAGAGGTTTCTGAACTGGTTGATTACCTGCGTGATCCATCCCGTTTCCAAAAGCTGGGTGGTAAAATTCCGACCGGTATTTTAATGGTTGGCCCTCCGGGTACTGGTAAAACCTTGTTAGCCAAAGCCATTGCCGGTGAAGCCAAAGTACCTTTCTTCACTATTTCAGGTTCAGACTTCGTTGAAATGTTTGTGGGTGTTGGTGCATCCCGTGTGCGCGATATGTTTGAACAAGCCAAAAAAGCGGCACCTTGTATTATCTTTATCGATGAGATTGATGCAGTAGGGCGCCAGCGTGGTGCCGGTTTAGGCGGTGGCCATGATGAGCGTGAGCAAACCTTAAACCAGATGCTGGTTGAAATGGATGGCTTTGATGGTAATGAAGGTATTATTGTTATTGCCGCAACTAACCGCCCTGACGTACTGGACCCTGCGCTACTGCGCCCCGGCCGTTTTGACCGTCAGGTCGTGGTAGGTTTGCCGGATGTAAAAGGCCGCGAGCAAATCTTAAAAGTACATATGCGTAAAGTACCGCTGGCTGAAGGGGTAGAGCCATCAGTTATTGCACGTGGTACGCCGGGTTTTTCCGGTGCCGATTTAGCCAACCTGGTTAATGAAGCTGCGCTGTTTGCCGCCCGGGGCGGTCGCCGTGTAGTGTCTATGGATGAGTTTGAAAAAGCCAAAGACAAGATCATGATGGGCGCAGAACGCCGCTCTATGGTAATGACAGAAAAAGAAAAAGAAATGACAGCTTATCATGAAGCAGGTCATGCTATTGTCGGCCGTTTGGTGCCGGATCACGACCCGGTTTACAAAGTGAGTATTATTCCGCGTGGCCGTGCTTTGGGGGTCACCATGTACTTACCTGAGCGCGACCGTGTATCGCACAGCAAACGCTTGCTGGAGAGTATGATCAGTTCGTTGTTCGGTGGCCGGATAGCCGAAGAAGTGATTTACGGTTTTGAATCTGTCACTACCGGTGCGTCGAACGATATTGAACGGGCTACAGATCTGGCACGTAAGATGGTTACACAGTGGGGTTTCTCAGAGAAGCTTGGCCCATTACTGTACGCCGATGAAGAAGGTGAAGTATTCCTTGGCCGCTCGGTCAGTAAAAATAAGCATATGTCGGAAGATACTGTTAAAGCCATTGATGCTGAAATTCGTAACTTTATTGACCGTAACTACGACAGAGCGAAAAAGCTGATTGAAGAAAACATGGACATCCTGCATGCAATGAAAGATGCATTGATGAAGTATGAAACCATAGATGCCAGACAGATTGACGATCTGATGGCACGGCGCGAAGTACGGCAGCCGGAAAACTGGGAACCTCGCGATAAGCCGGGCTCAGACGACAAGCCGGATAGCAAAGTCAGCCAGGATGATGATGCAGCCGTTCCGGGTAAACCATCAGAAGGTAACCTGCACTAAATCTGCTGTATTTAGCTAAATTAAAGCCCCGGTTATGCCGGGGTTTATTTTTACTGCCAAAGCCAAAATATCTGTTACAGGAGCCAATATGCTGTTGTCCTTGCCCCGCCAGCGCAAGCTGGATTTAAGTCGCCCACAGGTTATGGGTATTTTAAATATCACGCCGGATTCATTCTCCGATGGCGGTAAACATCAGCAACTGGACGCTGCACTACGTCAGGCAGAGCAAATGCTGTCAGACGGTGCCGTAATTTTAGATATTGGTGGCGAATCTACCCGCCCGGGTGCTGCAGATGTAACAGAGCAGGAGGAACTAAGCCGGGTTATACCGGTAATTGAGGTAATCCGCCAACGTTTTGATTGTGCAATTTCTGTTGACACCAGTAAGGCCGGGGTGATGTCAGCTGCGGTTCAGGCTGGTGCCGATATTATTAATGATGTCAGGGCCTTGCTGGAACCTGGAGCTTTAAAGGTCGCTATTGCCGCTGATGTACCGGTATGCCTGATGCATATGCAGGGAGCGCCGCGTAGTATGCAGCATTCACCGCAATATCAGCAGGTGGTGGCAGAGGTGAAGCAGTTTTTATTAGACCGGGCTTCTGCCTGTGAACAGGCTGGTATGCGCCGGCAACATATTATTCTTGACCCCGGTTTTGGTTTTGGTAAAAGCCTGAGCCATAACTATTTATTGTTGCAGCAGCTGGCACAGTTTACCTGTTCCGGCTACCCGGTACTGGCGGGTATGTCGCGTAAGTCAATGATTGGTCAATTACTGAACATACCGGTGAATGAGCGTTTGGCAGGCAGTCTGGCCTGCGCTACTATTGCAACATTACAAGGGGCCCGGATAATCCGGGTGCATGATGTTAAAGAAACAGTGCAGGCGGTCAGGGTAGTGACAGCAATGCAGTATGGAGCATAAAGGATGAGCAGAAAGTATTTTGGTACTGATGGCGTGCGTGGCCGGGTAGGTGAGTTTCCTATTACACCCGAATTTGCCATGAAGTTAGGCTGGGCCGCTGGCCGGGTGTTGTCACAACGCGGCACCCGCAAAGTCTTAATTGGTAAAGATACGCGTATCTCCGGTTATTTATTAGAAACAGCATTGGAAGCCGGTTTAATTGCTGCCGGTATTAATGTGCGCTTGTTAGGGCCAATGCCAACGCCGGCTGTCGCCTATTTAACCCGCACATTCCGGGCTGAGGCAGGCATTGTGATCAGTGCTTCGCACAACCCTTACTATGATAACGGTATTAAGTTTTTCTCTGCTGATGGCACTAAGCTACCCGATGACGTTGAGCTGGCGATAGAGCACGAACTGGAACAGCCGATGGTATGTGAATCATCTGAGAAACTGGGTAAAGCCCAGCGTATCGATGACGCTGCCGGACGTTATATTGAGTTTTGTAAAAGCCACTTACCTAACCATTTATCGTTAAGCGGCATGACAATTGTTATCGATTGTGCTCATGGCGCCACTTATCATATAGCGCCAGCAGTATTTAAAGAATTGGGTGCTGAAGTAATAGTCATTGGTGCCAGCCCGGATGGGTTAAATATTAACGATAATTGTGGCGCCACCCATACTGAGCTATTGCAGAAAACCGTGGTTGAGCGTAGCGCTGACTTAGGTATTGCCTATGACGGCGATGGTGACAGGGTAATGATGGTTGATCATACCGGCCGGCTTATTGATGGTGATGAAATTGTTTATATCATTGCCCGTGCTGCCAAAGAGCAAAATAAACTGCAAGGCGGTGTGGTTGGTACCTTAATGAGTAACCTGGGGTTAGAGCTGGCACTTAAGCAGTTGGATATCCCGTTTGCCCGCAGCGCTGTTGGCGACCGTTATGTAATGGAACTGCTACGCGAGAACAACTGGCGCATTGGTGGTGAAAACTCAGGCCATGTACTGAATTTAGATCATACCTGTACCGGTGACGGTATTATTGCTTCTTTACAGGTACTTGCAGCAATGATCGAAGCGGGTATGACACTGGCTGAGTTTAGCCAGGGTATGCATAAACTGCCACAGGTACTGGTAAACGTGAAGTTTGAAAAAGGCACTGCTCCGCTGGAAAAACAGCATGTGAAACAGGTTATTGCAGACGTTGAGGCTAAACTGAATGGTTCAGGCAGGGTACTGATCCGTAAAAGCGGTACTGAGCCATTGATCCGGGTAATGGTAGAAGGCGAAGATGCAACTGAAGTAAGGCAGTATGCCGAGCAAATAGCCGCTGCGGTAAAAATCGCCAGTTGATTGTCCAAATACGCCATTAAAGCTTGTTTGCACCGGCGTGGTTGGTTAATATCGCGCCCGTCTAATTACAGGGATACAGCACCATGCAACGCACACCACTGATAGCCGCGAACTGGAAGATGAACGGTTCAGCCGCACTGGTTGAGGAGATGGTCGGGGTGTTAACGGCACTGCCGTTAACCGAACAAGCTGTTGTAGTGTGCCCGCCAGCTACGCTGTTAACACACTTCCCGGCATCGTGTAATTTTGCGCTTGGCGGACAAACCTTAAGCCATGAAATAAGCGGCGCTTTTACCGGTGAACTCAGTGCTGATTTATTGCAGGAAGCCGGAGCCAGTTATGTTATTGTCGGCCATTCAGAGCGGCGTGCGTTAAACGGTGAAAGCGATGAGCTTATAGCCGCTAAGCTGGCGAGGGCTGTTGCTGCAGGTTTAACGCCTATATTATGTGTCGGTGAATCTGCAACCGAGCGCCAGCAAGAAAAAACGCAGCAGGTTCTTGCGCGGCAACTTGATGCGGTGTATGCTTCGCAGCCCGAATTACTGGCGAAATCAGTGATTGCATATGAACCAATATGGGCCATAGGCACAGGTGAGTCGGCCACGCCGGAACAGGCGCAAACGACCCATGCTTTTATCCGGCAACATCTGGCCAGGTACAATACGCAATCAGCAGTAAGGGTAAAATTATTGTATGGCGGCAGTGTTAATGCAGACAATTTTACTGCATTATTTCGCCAAGCCGACATAGACGGTGCGCTGGTAGGTGGTGCGAGCCTCAAACCAGCAGAATTTGCGCAAATTTGCCTTGCAGTTACAAAAGGTGCAAAGGAATAAGCATGTACGAAGTTTTGATAGTAGTTTATTTGTTAGTTGCCATAGCATTAATCGGTTTGGTGTTAATTCAGCATGGTAAAGGTGCTGATATGGGAGCAGCTTTCGGCGCCGGTGCTTCTGCAACCGTGTTTGGCTCGTCAGGTACCGGTAATTTTCTTACCAAGACCACTACGGTGCTGGCCACTATATTTTTTGTGTTAAGTATTGTGCTGGGTAATTACAGTGCAGGTAGCAAAAAAGTAGACGCCTGGGATGATTTATCAGTACCCGTTACTGAGCAGGCAGCGCCGAAAAAAGATGACACCAGCGATATCCCTGTAGGTAACTAATCCTCTTAATTTAGCCGAGGTGGTGAAATTGGTAGACACGCTATCTTGAGGGGGTAGTGTCTTCGGACGTGCGGGTTCAAGTCCCGCTCTCGGCACCAAATTTATCGGTAGTTTGCCAAGGCAATGCTTGCGATAAACCAGTCAGCGCTATATAATAAGCGCCAATTACGGACGCGGGATGGAGCAGCCTGGTAGCTCGTCGGGCTCATAACCCGAAGGTCGTCGGTTCAAATCCGGCTCCCGCAACCAACTTCTGATGAAGTGATTAGATTTTCAATTAACATTGGCGATATGTTAATTGATTGGATGCCCATTCGCCCCGCTAGTTCGGGGCGTTTTCGTATCTGCAGACTCAGTTTTACGCAGTAATGGGCTAAACGCCCTTTTTTTATTTACTGTTGTTGCCGCTGTTACTGGCTAAGTAACCTGCCACAGCAGAATTTCCGGAGGTCTCGTTGACTAAGCAAGAACAGACACTGACAGAGTTATTGCTGCCAACAGTTGAAGCTGCAGGCTTTGAGTTGTTGGGGCTGGAATTGGTGCAGGCTGGTCGTCATTCAACTTTACGGCTGTATATTGATCACGCTGATGGTGTCAATGTTGACGATTGCGCGTTGGTCAGTCGTGAAGTGAGTGCCATTTTAGATGTGGAAGATCCGATAACCAATGAGTACCTGCTTGAGGTATCGTCACCAGGCTTGGATCGGCCATTGTTTACACCTGCACATTTTCTGGCGGTGGTAGGGCAAAAAATTGAAGTAAAACTGGCTATTCCTCAGGATGGCCGGCGTAAGTTTAAAGGCGTACTAACAGCTATTGAAGACGATATGTTGATAGTGGAAGTAGATGGCAAACCCTATCGTTTGCTGATGGATAACGTAGATAAAGCAAACGTGGTACCGGTGTTTTAAGGTATCGGGGCAAAGCGAGGCAACAAGCAATGGCAAAAGAAATATTATTAGTTGTTGATGCAGTTTCAAACGAAAAATCCGTGCCACGGGAGAAAATCTTCCAGGCACTGGAGTTTGCACTGGCAGCGGCCACCAAGAAAAAGAATGAAGGTGATATTGAAGTTCGCGTGAGTATTGACCGTAAAACCGGTGCTTACGAAACATTCCGCCGCTGGCAGGTTATTCCGGACGATCAGGTGCAGGAGCATCCGTACCGTGAGATGACATTATCAGCAGCGCAGTACGACGACCCTTCGGTACAGGTTGGCGATTACTACGAAGAGCAAATTGACTCTATCGAGTTTGACCGTATCACCACCCAGATGGCCAAGCAGGTAATTGTACAAAAAGTACGTGAAGCTGAGCGTTCACAGGTAGTAGAAGCCTATATTGACCAGGTGGGTGAATTAGTTACCGGCGTGGTGAAGAAAGTAAACCGTGACAGCATTATTGTTGATTTAGGCAACAACGCCGAGGCGATGTTAGGCCGTGACGAAATGCTACCGCGTGAAACCTACCGCCCCGGCGATCGTATCCGTGCATTGTTATTTGAAGTAAAACCGGAAGCGCGTGGTGCGCAGCTGTTTTTAAGCCGTTCACGCCCGGAAATGCTGTTGGAACTATTCCGTATTGAAGTGCCTGAAATCGGCGAAGAGATGATTGAACTGCGTGGTGCGGCCCGGGATCCGGGGGCACGTGCCAAGATCGCAGTGAAAAGCAATGACCGTCGTATCGACCCGGTGGGTGCTTGTGTTGGTATGCGTGGTTCACGTGTGCAGGCCGTATCGAACGAGCTGGCCGGTGAGCGGGTTGATATCGTACTGTATGACGATAACGATGCGCAGTTTGTTATCAATGCTATGGCTCCGGCTGAAGTGGCGTCTATCATCGTTGATGAAGACACGCATTCAATGGATATCGCGGTAGAAGACGCTAATCTGGCGATGGCCATTGGCCGTAACGGTCAGAACGTACGTTTAGCCAGCCAGCTTACCGGCTGGGAGCTGAACGTAATGTCAGTGAGCGCCATGAAGCAAAAACACCAGGAAGAAACTGCCAAGGTTCGTCAGGTATTTGTTGACGCCCTGGAAATTGATGAAGACTTTGCCGACGTGCTGGTAGATGAAGGTTTCTCCACGCTGGAAGAAATTGCTTATGTGCCCATCAGCGAGTTGTTAAGTATTGATGGTTTGGACGAAGCCACAGTGGAAGAACTGCGTAGCCGTGCCAAAGCAGTATTAACCACCCGCGCTCTGGCCAGTGAAGAATCACTGGAAGACGCGCAACCAACAGAAGCGCTGTTAGCGCTGAAAGAATTAGATACCCATACGGCCTATGTTCTGGCCAGTAAAGGGGTAACAACGTTAGACGACCTGGCAGAGCTGGGTGTAGACGATTTACTGGAAATAGCGCCAATGTCGGAACAGCAAGCCGCCGACCTGATCATGGCAGCCCGTAATATCGTTTGGTTTAGCGAAGAAAATAAGTAGTCAACGGAGGTAACAACACAAATGGCAGAAGTCACTATAGAAAAGCTAGCCAGTGATGTCGGTACTACTGTTGAGCGGTTAGTGCAGCAATTCGCTGATGCCGGGATCAGTAAAGCAGCCGGTCAGGTAGTCAGCGAAGATGAGAAAAAATCCCTGCTGGAACATTTAAGTGCTCAGCATGGCGGTAAGTCGGCAGAACCTGCGCGTTTAACATTAAAACGCAAAGAAAAAACCACGCTGAGCGTAGCGGGTGGCGCAGGTCGCAACCGCGAAATTCAGGTTGAAGTGCGTAAGCAAAAAACTTACGTGAAAAAGCCGATGATTGACGAAGCAACATTAAAAGCGCAGGAAGAAGCTCGTGTAGCTGAAGAGAAAGCCCGCGCAGAAGCTGAGCAGGCACGTGCAGAAGCAGACCGTAAAGCTAAAGAAATTGCTGCAGCTAAAGCGAAAGAAGAAGCCGAGCGCAAAGCCGCTGAGGCTAAACGCCGCGAAGATGCTAAGCAGGCACAGTTGTTGAAAGACGATCCGGAAGAAGCGGCCCGTCGTGCAGCAAAAGAAGAAGCCCGTAAAGAAGCCGAACGCATTCGTCAGCAGCAGGAAGCTGAAGCACTGCGTAAACTGGAAGAAGAAGCTGCTAAGCAGGCAGAAGCAGCACGCAAGCTGGCAGAAGAAAACGGCGAGCGTTGGGCACAGGAAGAGAAATCCAAACCAACGGATACCGATGATTATCACCTGACAAGCAACGAGTTTGCTAAACAGGCTGAAGACGAAGTAGACGCTAAAGAAGAACGCGCTGGCCGTCGTGGCGCCGGTAAAAAAGCGCCGGTTGTTAAAGGCAAGAAAAAAGACGATGCCAATGACAAAGAAGCCTTTAACCGCGCTAACCGTCATTCAAAGAAAAAGAAAACCCCAACCAGTATGCAGCATGGTTTTAATAAACCTGCCCAGCCGGTTGAGCGTGAAGTAAAAATTGGCGAAACCATCACTGTGGCTGAATTAGCTGCCAAGATGGCGGTTAAAGCGTCTGAAGTAATTAAAGTCATGATGAAAATGGGGGCTATGGCAACCATTAACCAGGTCATTGATCAGGAAACTGCGGCTATTGTCTGTGAAGAAATGGGCCACAAGTTTACCCTGACCAAAGAAAATGAGCTGGAAGAAGCGGTAATGTCTGACCGTCAGGGCGAAGGCGATCTGGAGCCTCGTGCACCGGTAGTAACGGTTATGGGCCACGTTGACCACGGTAAAACCTCATTACTGGATTACATCCGTAAAGCGAAAGTTGCCGCCGGTGAAGCAGGTGGTATTACCCAGCATATTGGTGCTTATCATGTTGAAACTGACCGCGGTATGGTGACTTTCCTTGATACACCAGGCCACGCGGCGTTTACCTCAATGCGTGCCCGTGGTGCCAAGGCAACCGATATTGTTATTCTGGTTGTTGCAGCCGATGATGGCGTAATGCCGCAAACCAAAGAAGCTATCCAGCACGCTAAAGCTGCCGGTGTGCCAATTGTGGTTGCTGTAAACAAAATGGATAAGCCGGAAGCTGATCCGGACCGGGTACGCAACGAGCTGTCACAGTACGACGTTATTTCTGAAGAGTGGGGCGGTGATACGCAGTTTGTACCGGTGTCGGCAAAATCAGGCATGGGTATTGATGACTTGCTTGAAGCCATTCTGAACCAATCTGAGCTGCTGGAATTAAAAGCTGTGAAGCAGGGTTTAGCCCGCGGTGTGGTTATTGAATCACGCCTGGACAAAGGCCGTGGCCCGGTAGCATCTATCCTGGTACAGGAAGGTACGCTGAAACAGGGCGAAATCGTGCTGTGTGGTTTTGAATACGGCCGTGTCCGTGCGATGCGCGACGAAAACGGTAAAGAAATTAAAACCGCCGGCCCGTCAATTCCGGTAGAAATCTTAGGTTTATCCGGTGTGCCGCAAGCGGGTGATGAAGTGACAGTGGTTAAAGACGAGCGTAAAGCACGTGAAGTAGCACTGTATCGTCAGGGTAAATTCCGTGATGTTAAGTTAGCGCGTCAGCAGAAGTCTAAGCTGGAGAATATGTTTGCTAACATGACTGAAGGCGATGTATCAGAGCTGAACATCGTATTAAAAGCCGATGTACAGGGCTCGGTCGAAGCGATTACCGAATCACTGATGAAATTATCAACTGATGAAGTAAAAGTGAAAATTGTTGGCTCAGGCGTAGGTGGTATCACTGAAACTGACGTGACACTGGCTGCAGCATCTTCGGCTATTATCATCGGCTTCAACGTGCGTGCTGATGGTTCTGCGCGTAAACTGGTTGAAGACGAAGGCCTGGATTTACGTTACTACGGTATCATTTATGAGCTGTTAGACGAAGTTCGCGCGGCAATGACCGGTATGCTGGCTCCGGAGTTCAAACAGCAAATCATCGGCCTGGCGCAGGTGCGGCACGTATTCCGTTCACCTAAGTTTGGCGCTGTTGCCGGTTGTATGGTTACAGAGGGTGTCATTAAACGTAATGCCCCTATCCGGGTACTGCGTGATAACGTGGTTATCTTTGAAGGCGAATTGGAATCGCTGCGTCGCTTTAAAGATGACGTTAGTGAAGTACGTAACGGCTTTGAATGCGGTATCGGCGTGAAGAACTACAACGATGTGCGCGAAGGCGATCAGATCGAAGTATTTGAAGTAATACAGGTTGAACGCACCCTGTAACAGGCACGCAATACTAAAACAGGGGCCTTTGGCCCCTGTTTTGTCTGCAACAGACAATGGAAATAATGTTATGAGTAAAGAATTCTCGCGCGTCGACAGACTGTCGCAGCAAATGAAAAAAGAAATGGCGGTGATCCTGCAACGCGAAATTAAAGATCCGCGTCTGCACAGCATGATCACCGTATCAGACGTAGAAGTGTCACGCGATTTATCCCACGCCAAAGTGTTTGTCACCTTTTTAGGCCTTGCCGGTGATAAGGTTGAAGATAACCTTAAGATCCTCAACGATGCCTCTGGTTTTGTCCGCAGCTTAATTGGCAAACGTATTCAGGCACGTATTGTGCCGCATATCCGCTTTGCCTTTGATGAATCATTAAACGAAGGTATCCGCATGGCCACACTGGTTAGTAACGCCCGGGCAGAGGATGACCGGCGCAGGTTACAGTCTGGCCAGGCACTGGATGATGTGGTTGATGCTGCAGACAGTTCAGAAAATGACAGCGACGAGCCGGCAAACTAATGGCACGGAAAAATGCCCGGGCCGTAAACGGCATTTTGTTACTAGATAAACCGCTGGAAGTGAGCAGCAACGGTATTTTGCAGCGTGTGCGCTGGCTGTTTCAGGCACAAAAAGCCGGCCATACCGGTGCGCTGGACCCTATGGCGTCGGGTTTACTGCCAATCTGTTTTGGTGAGGCTACCAAGTTCAGCCAGTTTTTGCTTGATACCGATAAAACCTATCTGGTAACGGCTAACTTTGGTATCCGTACCAGTACCAGTGATATTGAAGGCGAAGTAATCAGTGAAAAGCCGGTGCAGTTCAGTCAGGCGGCTCTGGAGCAGGCGTTAACGGCGTTTCGCGGTGATATTTTGCAGGTGCCTACCATGTTTTCGGCCCTTAAATACCAGGGCCAGCCGCTATACCGCTATGCCCGGCAGGGCATTACCGTACCGCGAGAAGCCCGGCCAATCAGTATTTTCCGCTTTGAGCTGCTGAAGTTCAGTGGCAGCACTGCCGATTTTATTGTGCACTGCTCTAAGGGCACCTATATCCGTACGCTAATAGATGACCTGGGCGAAGCGCTGGGCTGCGGTGCCCATGTTGGTGCTTTGCATCGTACACAGGTTGGGCCTTTTAGCGCAGCGCAAATGGTTACACCGCCACAGCTTGATGCACTGGCAGAGCAATGCCATAGCAGTGGTGATTTTAGTGATATGGATGCGCTGTTGTTACCACTGGATGCCGGTATTGCAGATATGCCTAAGCTGGCCCTGACAGAGCAGGAGCAGTACCGGTTGCAGCATGGCCAGAACTGCCAGCTGGCAGCCGGGGATATTGCGGCGGTAAAATTGCACGGGCCGGATGATAACTTCTTTGGTATTGGCCAGGTGCAGCAAGGTGTACTGAGTTCACGGCGCTTACTTAATACGGCGGCATTGCAATAGGTACTGCACAGAAACGCCTTGTAAAAAGGCCGTAAAATGCTATGATACGCCGGATTTTTTTGGGGTCTGCTGGATGAGTGATCGGCGATTCCCTGACTATAGTTCACTCACATTTGGAGTTAAATATGTCTTTAAGCGCTGCTGATAAAGCAAAAATTGTTGCTGACTATGCTGTTAAGCAAGGCGACACAGGTTCACCGGAAGTACAGGTAGCCCTGTTAACTGCGTCTATTAACCACCTGCAGGGCCATTTCGCCGAGCACAAACATGACTTCCACTCACGTCGTGGTTTGTTACGTATGGTTAGCCAGCGTCGTAAGTTACTGGATTACTTAAAAGGTAAAGACCAGAGCCGTTACGCAACACTGATTGAGCGTTTAGGCTTACGCCGTTAATCGGTTTAAGTAAAAAAGGGGCTTTAAGCCCCTTTTTTAATTCAGCTTGCCAGAGTGCAGACTATTTTTCACCAAAGTTAACGATTGACTGAACTATCTTTGTGCTTTGGTTACAGAGTATACTAAGTAAGAATTAAACGACAAAAATGACATCGCAATTAGGCGATTAAGTAAAGGAAACAAACACGTGACTCCCATCGTAAAATCATTCCCGTTCGGCCAACATACTTTCACCCTGGAAACCGGCGTTATCGCCCGTCAGGCAGATGCCGCAGTACTGGCCAGCCTGGGTGATACGTCAGTTTTAGTAACAGTAGTGGGCAAAAAAGAAGCCAAGCCAGGCCAGGATTTCTTCCCGTTAACCGTGAATTATCAGGAAAAAATGTATGCTGCCGGCCGTATTCCTGGCGGCTTTTTTAAACGTGAAGGCCGTCCTTCAGAAGGCGAAACGCTGATCGCCCGTCTGATTGACCGTCCTATCCGGCCATTATTTCCGGAAGGCTTCACTAACGAAGTTCAGGTTGTTGCAACGGTAGTGTCTGTACAGCCAGAAATTCAGCCGGATATCGTAGCGTTAATTGGTACCTCTGCGGCACTGGCCATTTCAGGTATTCCGTTTAGCGGCCCTATTGGTGCTGCCCGTGTTGGTTATATCAATAATCAGTACGTACTAAACCCGTCTGAAGACGAGCTGAAAACCTCTAAACTGGATTTAGTGGTAGCCGGTACTGCCGGTGCAGTGTTAATGGTTGAATCTGAAGCTGGCATTTTATCTGAAGACGTAATGTTAGGCGCAGTTGTATATGGCCATGAGCAAATGCAAACAGCTATTGCCGCGATTAACGGCTTTGCTGCAGAAGCAGCTAAACCGGCATGGAACTGGCAGGCACCAGAGAAAAATGTTGCCCTGATTGAAAAAATTGAAGCCTTAGCCGCTGCTGATTTAGGTGACGCCTATCGCATTACCGAGAAAGCCAAACGCTATGAGCGTATCGGTGAAATTAAAGCCGCGCTGCTGGCTAAACTGACGGCTGAGCTGGCCGAAGATGAAAAGTTAGATACACTGGAAGTAGGCGAGATTTTCCACAACCTGGAATCTAAAGTAGTACGTGGTCGTATCACTAAAGGTGAACCGCGTATTGATGGCCGCGATCCGGAAATGATCCGCGGCTTAAGCGTAATGACCGGCGTACTGCCACGTACTCATGGTTCAGCGTTGTTTACCCGTGGTGAAACTCAGGCACTGGTAACGGCAACCCTGGGTACAGCGCGCGATGCCCAAACAGTAGATGATTTATTAAGTGCAAAAACTGATACCTTTATGTTGCACTATAACTTCCCGCCGTACTCAGTAGGTGAAACCGGTATGATCGGTTCACCAAAGCGGCGCGAAATCGGCCATGGCCGTTTAGCCAAGCGTGGTGTACAGGCGGTAATGCCAGATTTCAATGACTTCCCGTACACTGTGCGCGTAGTGTCAGAAATCACTGAATCTAACGGCTCAAGCTCTATGGCATCAGTGTGTGGTTCTTCACTGGCACTGATGGACGCAGGTGTACCTATTAAAGCTTCTGTTGCCGGTATTGCGATGGGCTTAGTGAAAGAAGGTGACGATTTCGTAGTACTGTCGGACATTTTAGGTGATGAAGATCACTTAGGCGATATGGACTTTAAAGTAGCCGGTACTACCGAAGGTATTACGGCACTGCAAATGGACATTAAGATCGACGGTATTACCAAAGATATTATGCAAATTGCACTTAAGCAGGCCAAAGCTGCCCGTTTGCATATTCTGAACGTAATGGATCAGGCCATCAGCGGTCACCGTGAAGAAATGTCTGAGTATGCTCCGCGTATTTACACAATGAAGATTAACCCGGAGAAAATCCGCGAAGTTATCGGTAAAGGTGGTGCGGTTATCCGTCAGATCACGGAAGAATCAGGTACTACTATTGAGCTGGAAGATGATGGCAGTATCAAAATTGCGGCAACTACGGCAAAAGCGGCGCAAATTGCTATCGACAAGATCAATGCCATCACGGCAGAAATTGAAGTCGGTGCTATTTATCAGGGCGAAGTAGTACGTATCGTTGATTTCGGCGCTTTTGTTAACGTACTGCCGGGTAAAGATGGTTTGGTACATATTTCGCAAATCTCTGATGAGCGCGTAAACAATGTATCTGAGCACTTAACAGTTGGCCAGAAAGTGGCTGTTAAGGTACTTGAAGTTGACAAGCAAGGTCGCGTACGCCTGAGTATCAAGGAAGCAAGCGCTAAACCTGCTACTGAGTCTGCTAATGTTGAAGAAAATGCCTGATAGGCTGTTACGCCGGGCAGCGCCGCTGGCGCTGCTGGTAACATTGCTGGGTGGTTGTGCAACCACTCAGCCGGCTACCTCCGGAGGCTGGCTAACGCCAGAGCCTCTGGCGGTATCTTACCGTACTGAACTGGCTATCGCCCGCTTAACTGAAATTCTGTATCGCGCCGAGTTATCAGAAGAGCAATCTGCTCAGCTGTATTACGATCGCGGTGTAATGTACGACAGTGTTGGTCTGCGTTCGCTGGCCCGGCTGGATTTTTTAAGAGCGTTGCGGCTAAAACCCGATATGGCAGATGCATACAACTTTGTTGGTATTCATCATACCGTTAGCGGTGACTTTGACTCGGCATATGAAGCTTTCGATTCTGCGCTGGAGCTGGCCCCTGAGCACGAGTTTGCTTATTTAAACCGTGGTATAGCACTGTATTATGCCGGTAAAACAGAGTTAGCCATAGGCGATTTTGAACGTTTTCTGGCGTTAAAACCAACAGATGCGTATCGCGTGATCTGGTTATATCTGGCGCAAAATGAGCAGTCAGCAGAGCAGGCGCAGCAACAATTGCAGCAGCGTGCCCAAATACTGGATCAGGCCGAGTGGTCTACCAACATTGTGCGTTTTCTGGCCGGTGAGATAACAGAACGTGCGTTACTTGACTCGGTAATGCAGGATTTATCCGGCCCGCAGTTACTGGCAGAGCGCTTGTGTGAAGTGTATTTTTATCTGGCCAAGTGGCATGACAGCAAGCAACAACCAGAGCAGGCGCTGGAGTACTACAAAAAAGTACTGGCAACCAATGTATTTGAGTTTGTTGAGCACCGCTATGCCCGGTTAGAAATGGCAAGGTTACGCGGTGAACGTACCAGCCGTGAAGGTTTTGATGAGCCCTGAGCGGTTTATCAGTACGCGAATTAAAAGCCAGCTTGCTGGCTTTTTTGCATTTTTATTACTCAGCGCCTGCCAGCCTGCACCTGATGGTGAAACTGCGCTGATGCAGCAGGCGCAAACAGATGCCAGCGCCGCTATGACATTAGCCCGCCAGCGGCTGGCTAGTGCCGAGTATGATGCCGCATTGCGCTGGATGCGTCAGGCCGCTACTTTGGGCGATAACCAGGCTTTGCAACATGCGCTGCAATTGCAACAACGCCAGCAAGGGCGGCTGGCAACGGCGCAGTGGTTACAACAGCAGCTTGATAGCAACAATATAGCAGTAAGCGCTGTCTCGGCTGCCCAGCGTGCAGAGCTGGGGCTGTGGCAGGGTAACAGCCTAAGCATTGCGGGCTATCAGCACCCGCAAGGCTGCCAGCTTACTCTGCAGCCTGTTGCCAGCCAGCAGGCCGGGGTAGATAACTGGCAGCAACTGTTGCAGCAATGGCAAAACGACACCCAATTGTCGCAGTTAGCCGTGTGTTTTTTACCCCTACATACCATCAACAGTACCTTACTACAGTGTTCAGAAGACAGCAGTAGCCTGCTGCAATGCCGTTATCAGGCGTTGGAAGAGCTGGTAGCCAATGGTGCTTTCAGCCAGTTAGTGGTGGTAGCCGGGCGGGGTAAAGCCAGTTATAACAACGGTATTTTGCAACTGCCCGACAACGCCAGCCTGGCACTGTTGCGCCATGAGTTTATGCATATACTCGGTTTTATCGACGAATATCAGTTACCGCAAGCCACAGCACAGCAGTTGTGCATAAGCGGAAAGTTTTATCCGAATATTATTGTGGCACCGGTTGCCGGTGCAGACGCTGCAGCCTATTTACAGCACTGGCAACTGGGGGCAGAGGATATTAGCTTAACGGCGGTAGACAGCTGCAAACATACTCATTTGCAGGCCTACCGGGTGGTGGCAGAAAGTAACCTGATGCGCTCTTTTGAGCTGCCTATGCCGCCGCTGTATTTTCAGCTGGCCCAACAGATCCTGAAACAACCGCAACAGCTGATGCCGGTGCAGTATTACTTTGCTTATCTGGCACGGCAACAACAAAATTGGCCGCGTTGGCAGCATTATATGCAGCAGGCGTCAGAGCTGGGTTACAGCGATGCACAACAAGCGCTGGCACCCTGATTAACCGGCGCTTAGCTCTGACAGCTCGCGGCTTAGCAGTTCCGCATCACCCAGATTAAGCTCCAGCAAACGGCGCAGATGCGATACGCTTTCAATATCAATTTTCTCGCAGTGCAAACCCACTACAGTATCAGAGGCATGCGCCACACTAACTTTCATGCTTAACTCTATTGGCAGTTCGTTTAACTGTATACGCAATAACATCTGTTTAGGTAACGACGGCGGCCAATCGGCAGGTTTTTTAATCAGGGCTCCCTGCAATGACAAATCCAGCACTTCAGTGGCCAGGCTATGGCTGCCAATATCCAGATGGGCTTTACCCTGAAAGCTCACCCGGCTAAATCGTCTGTGTTCCATGGTTTTCCCCTTAACGTTGTAAAGAAGCATAGCGGTTTTTTAGTGAAAGAAAAGTATCAAAGCCGCCAGCCCTCTGTCAGCTGATACCTGTCAGTGCTCCCCCTGACTTGTGCTATAACAACGGCTAAACGCCGGTTAACGTTATGAAGAACCTTTTGCGCGAATCCAACCGGTAATTGAAATCCGGTTGGCAGCTGCAAACGGAGCTACATAAGAAACTGAATGGATCTGAGGTACCTGAAAAACACTTAACGTATTAAACGTAGGTACGAAACATTCACTAATGCAGCCATTACCGTCATGAAACGCCAGCAAACCGCCCCAATCCGCCCGCCACGCCGGTGTCAGATTTAGCACGAATGCCAGTCGGCGGTTTTTATGCTCAACATTATCATCGTGCTCTGTTAAAAAGTGTCCTGGCCGGTAGCGGGTGATTTGCGCATCACTAAATGCCAGCGTTTGATCTGAGCTAAGCAAGCGCAAAGCTGATAGCACAGAGTCAGAATTCATTGCCTGATAAAAATCCAGCAGCGGACCAGCAGGCTCAGCTCCGTTATCCGCCAATTCCGATAACCGGCAGGTCTCAAAACAATACTGGAACCCCCGGCGGGCGCCGTCATGGATCAAACTGGTCAGTTGTTGCCGCTGTGCATCGGTTAGTGTAGCAAGCTCATGCAATGCTAAATCCATCGGTTTGTCACCACTGTTAAGTGATAAACAGAAGTTTGCTTGTGCAGCGGCATGAGCCAAGGCTTCAGCGGCAGCAGGTAATAAAAAATTGTGGATTTGCACCCTGCTATGCTGCTCAAAACGCTGTCTCAAAGCATCCTGTTGCAAGGCTGCAAGTCTGATCATGACAAAACTCCGGAGTGCTGTCGTGTTAGGCGGTATTTATTCCCAATATGATGTTGCACTACTTTCAATGAAGAGGGAATTCCTGAATCCCTGGGACCCCAATCATTGGCTACTATCCTAATAGAGTGCGAGGCAGCAGTGTTAAAATAGCGATGTACAGTACAAAATAGCATTGTGGAGTACTATTTAGCGTTGTAAGTCACAATATCTTCACCGGCTGCCTGGCGATCTGCGTGGTAGCTGGAGCGCACAAAGGGGCCGCTGGCTACGTGTTTAAAGCCGAGTTCATAAGCAATACGTTTAATTTCGTCAAATTCGGCCGGTGGCATGTACCTTTTTACTGGTAAGTGGTGCTTACTTGGTTGCAGGTATTGGCCTACGGTGAGCATATCGACATCGTGCTCGCGCAGGTCTTTTAATACTTCGATCAGCTCTTCGGTGGTTTCACCCAGGCCTACCATTAAGCCTGATTTGGTAGCAACATTAGGGTGCGCCGCTTTAAAGCGTTTTAACAGCTGCAGTGACCATTTGTAATCGGCACCCGGGCGGGCCAGCTTGTATAGCCGTGGCGCTGTTTCCAGGTTGTGGTTAAATACGTCTGGTGGTGTCTGGGTTAAAATATCCAGTGCGGTATCCATACGGCCACGGAAGTCGGGTACTAATACTTCAATTTTAATATGCGGGCTGTGCTTGCGTATTTCGCTGATACAGTCGGCAAAATGCTGGGCGCCGCCGTCACGTAAGTCATCGCGGTCAACTGAGGTGATTACCACGTATTTTAAATTCATATCGCGGATGGTTAAAGCCAGCTTTTCCGGCTCTTCGGCACTGGGTGGCAATGGCCGGCCGTGGGCAACGTCGCAAAACGGGCAGCGGCGGGTGCATATAGCCCCTAAAATCATAAAGGTAGCAGTGCCGTGGTTAAAGCACTCAGTCAGGTTAGGGCAGGCAGCTTCTTCACATACCGAATGCAGGCCGTGCTTGCGCAGAGCGCCTTTGATCTGATCGATACGCTCTGAGCTTTTTGGCAGTTTGATCTTCAGCCACTCAGGCTTACGCAGCATTTGTTCCGGCTCGGTTGGCAGTACCTTAATAGGAATTAAGGCCATTTTGTCAGCGTCGCGCAGTTTAACGCCGGGTTCCATACGTGCAGTTTTAGTCATTTTGCCAATCTAACCCTGTAGTGTGCTGCAGTGTGGCTACATTCAGTTGTTGCGAAAAACACTGCACTATTCGTTGTTTGGCCTCTGCAATGCTTTGCGGGCCGCCTAAATCTTTACTTTGGATCATTTGCAAGCCAGCATAACCACAGGGGTTAATACGTAAAAACGGGCTTAAATCCATATCTACATTCAGTGCCAGGCCGTGAAAGGTGCACCCTTTACGTACCCGTAGCCCTAAAGAGGCAATTTTACCACCGTCAATGTACACGCCGGGCGCATCAGGTTTGGCGTAGGCATTAATACCATAGGCTGACAATAACTGAATAAGCACCTGCTCCAGCAGTGTTACCAACTGGCGTACACCTATATTGCGCCGCTTTAAATCCAGCAGCACGTACACCATTAACTGGCCGGGACCATGATAGGTAACCTGGCCGCCACGGTCGACTTTTACCACCGGGATATCACCGGGGAACAGCAGGTGTTCTTCTTTACCGGCCTGGCCCTGGGTAAATACCGGCTGGTGCTCCAGCAGCCATAACTCATCAGTTGTGTTGCTATTTCGCTGATCAGTAAACTGTTGCATGGCCTGCCACACAGTGGTGTAGTCCTGCACGCCAAGTTCTCTGATAATCAGTTGCTCTGTTACTGCGGGCTCAGTTGTCAGCTGTTGGCTGGCCTGCTGTGAAACGCTGTGCATTATACCGCCTTATACGCGCAATACGAATGGCTGAGTTGCCGCTACCGGCTTACAGTACGTAGCGCACCAGCTCAATTTTGCCAAGCTCGGTGTACAGCAGTTCAATATGCTGCTTGCTGGTTACGGTTACGCTAACCGAAACAGAATGATACGTACCCTTGCTGCTGGGTTTAACCGCCGGGCTGTAGTCGCCTGCATCGGTATGCTGGCGCACGACGGCCATAACCTGATCGACCAGCGCGTCATCGGCTACGCCCAGTACTTTAAAACTGAACTGACAGGGAAATTCCAGATATTCATCAAATTTAGTATTTTTAACTTCGTGCGCCATTTTTGTCTCACTGTCACGGCGTTTGCCGTTGTCTTACTATTTAGGCCTGATTGTAACAAAAAATCCCGGCTATTGCCGGGACTTAGAAAGCTATAATCTGGGCGAATTAGTTAAACTGCATTTTAATATAATCAATCATCCGGCTGAAGAAGCCGCCTTGCGCTACGTCTTCCAACGCCACCAGCGGATAAGTGGCAATATCTTCACCGTTAAGCTTCAGGTAAATAGTACCCACCTGCTGGCCTTTGGTTATGGGGGCGAGCAGTTGCTGATTCAAGGTGAAATCGGCCTGCAGGTTTTTGCGCTGGCCGCGCGGAATAGTAACCTGGGCTGACTGCAGTATGCCTAACTGAATATTTTCTTTCTCGCCTTGCCAGATACGCTGTTCAGCAAATTTCTCACCGGCCTGATAAGGCGAAAAGGTTTCAAAAAAGCGAAAGCCGTAAGTCAGCAGTTTTTTATTCTCAGCCTGGCGTGCACGCTCGCTGTTGGTACCCATAACAACTGACACCAGGCGCATACCATCGCGGGTGGCGGAGGTAATTAAGCTAAAACCGGCTTCACTGGTGTGGCCGGTTTTAATGCCGTCTACTTCCAGGCTGCGATCCCATAACAGCGAGTTGCGGTTGTACTGTTTAATATTATTGTAGGTAAATTCTTTTTCGGCATAAATGGCGTATTCATCCGGTACATCGCGGATTAACGCTGCAGATAATATCGCCATATCACGCGGCGTTGAGTAGTTTTCGGCACTTGGCAGGCCATGGCTGTTGCCAAAGCGGCTGTTGGTCATGCCCAGGCGTTGGGCATGGGCGTTCATTAAGTCTACAAAGGCGCTTTCGCTACCGGCAATATGCTCAGCCAGTGCGACACAGGCGTCGTTGCCAGACTGAATAATAATACCTTTGTTTAAGTCGGCTACCGATACTTTAGTGCCCACTTCAATAAACATTAATGAAGAACCGGGAAAGTTTTTTGCCCAGGCGTTTTCACTGATGGTAACCATATCTTCATTGGTAATATTGCCGTTTTTCAACTCGGTACCAATAACATAGCTGGTCATCATTTTGGTTAAACTGGCCGGTGCCAGCGACATGTCGGCATTATGTTCGGATAACACCTTGCCGGTATCAAAATCGATCAGAATATGGCCTTTGGCCGCAACTTCAGGTGCTTGCGGAATAACTGTCTGCGCAATGGCTGACAAGCTGAAGCTGGCACTGGCAAGGGAAACGGCGGCGACGGCAAAAATATGGCAATAACTTTTCATGAGACCTGTTCTTTTTTAATCGTTATGTTTAATCAGATGTCAGCTGCACTGACGGCTATCAAAAAAATATGCATCCGGGAAAAGCCCGGATTTTAACTGTTGCAGCCATTGCTGCGCTTGCTGCTTACTGGCAGTAGGACCGACTAATAAGCGAAAAATTCCGCTGCCAGGCTGTATTTCACTTGGCAGTGCCTGCTCGCGCTGCAGTTTTTGCTGCAACTGGCTGAGGCGGTTGCTGTCTGAGCTGGCCAGCACCTGAATAAAGCAACTGTTGGCTTGGGTGGTGCCGGGTATGGCAGCCTGCGCGTACATTGCGGGCGATTGTAGTAGTTCCAGCTGAACTCTGGCTGTACCCCGCTGCAGCATGCCTATTTTATGCGCGGCCGAGTAGGATAAATCGATGACTCTGTCACTGTGAAACGGGCCGCGGTCATTTACCCGCACTATGGCTGACAGGTTGTTATCCAGGTTAGTAACTTTAACATAAGACGGTAACGGCAGGGTTTTGTGTGCGGCAGTCATGGCAAACATATTATAGGTTTCGCCATTAGATGTCAGATGGCCATGAAATTTATTGCCATACCAGGAAGCAATACCAATTTCACGATGGTCTGTGCTGTGCACCATTGGCGTATAGTGCTGGCCAAACAAGCTGTAAGGCCTGTTACCGCCGCGGCTTAGTGGCTCTGCCTGCGGTACCGGGTCGGTCATTTCCAGCAGTGTGGGCAGGCGTGTTGGAATGCTGTCTTTCTTTTGCTGATAACGCCCGGCATTAGGCTCTGGTTCAGCCGTTGTGGTGCTGCTGCGCTTACTGCTACAGGCACTGAGTAAAACCAGCACTGAAAGAGTTAAAGCTACGTACTTCATCAAGGCGCTGCCAACATACGTTTATGAGTTCCTACCGACATTATTACACCAAAAGCGGCCATCAGTGTCACCATTGAGGTGCCGCCAAAACTAACTAACGGCAAGGGTACACCCACCACCGGTAACAGGCCGGATACCATGCCTATGTTAACAAATACATAGACAAAAAAGGTCAGCGTAAAGCTGCCGGCCACCAACTTACTGTAATTATCCTGTGCCCGGCTGGAAATAATCATGCAGCGCACAATAATAAACAAGTAAATTGCCAGCAATATTAACACACCCAGCATGCCAAACTCTTCACTGAGAACAGCAAAAATAAAATCGGTATGGCGCTCGGGTAAAAACTCCAGCTGCGATTGCGTGCCGTGCAGCCAGCCTTTACCATCAAAACCACCAGAGCCAATGGCAATTTTTGACTGAATAATATGGTAGCCGGAGCCCAGCGGATCGCTTTCCGGGTTTAGAAATGTCAACACCCGCTGGCGCTGGTACTCACGCATTAAAAACAGCCACAGTATTGGCAAAAATGCCGAAATTAAGCCTGCTATCAGTGCAATAAGGCGCCAGCTCATACCGGACAAAAACAACACAAAGACCCCGGCTGTGGCGATCAGAATAGAGGTACCTAAGTCGGGTTGCTGAGCTATAAGCAGTGTGGGTACGGCGCACAGTATAACGCCGCCCAACAGGTGTAAAATACGCGGTGGCAGGCTGTGTGATGCAATAAACCAGGCTACTGCCATTGGTACGGCAAGCTTCATTATTTCTGAGGGCTGAAACATCATAAACCCCAGATCCAGCCAGCGCTGGGCGCCTTTACCGACACTACCCACCAGCATTACTGCTACCAGCAATGCGACGCCAACCACAAACAATGGAAAAGACCAGCGTTTTAACGTTTGCGGCTTTATTTGAGCAAATGCGACCATCACGGCCAGTGCAATGCCCAGACGTACTATCTGGCGTTCCATCATAACAATACTTTGGCCAGAGGCGCTGTATAGCACCATTAAGCCAAAACCTATCAGCGCCAGTAAGCCAAGTAATAATGGTGTATCTATATGAAACTGCGCCAGCCGGCTGTGCCGGGCATTGCCGGTGAAATTATCAGTCATCGCGGTTTACTCCGGCGGCAAAGTAGTAATCCATCAGTTGGCGGGCCAGTGGTGCGGCATTACTGCCACCACCACCGGCATTTTCCAGCGCTACCACCACCAGTATGGTGGGGTTGTCATAGGGGGCATAACCAAGATACATGGCGTTGTCGCGCAGGCGCTCATCAATGGCATCGGCATCATATTTGGCATCCTGCGCTATAGCGGCAAGTTGTGCAGTACCGGTTTTGCCTGCAGAGCGGTATTCAGCGCCAAGAAAAGCTCTGTATGCTGTGCCGCCAAGGGTGCTGACTGTCTGGTGCATAGTATCCATAACAACAGCATAATTTTGTTCATTTTCAACCTCCAGCACCTGCCGTGGCGGTATGATGTGGGCGGCCGTGGTTTCACCATTGTTAAAAGCGGTTACCATATGCGGGGTAACTAATTTACCGCGGTTAAGCAAAGGTGTAGTGGCAACAGCAAGCTGCAACGGTGTGGTGGTCCAGTAGCTTTGGCCTATACTCAGCGGCACGGTGTCACCGGGATACCAGGGCTGATTGTGCCGTGCCCGTTTCCAGCCGCGTGATGGCATATTGGCGCTGCTTTCTTCCAGAATATCTATGCCGGTTTTTTCGCCAAACCCCATTTTTTGCATGTATTCAGAAATCCGGTCAATACCCAGCTTAATGCCCATATCATAGAAAAAAGTGTCACAGCTTTTGGTAATAGCGGTGTAAACATCAACCCAGCCGTGACCCCAGCGGATATGGTCACGAAAGCGGTGGTCGCTGTTAGGCAGGGTGTAGTAACCCGGATCCCATATTTTGGTGCTGGTTGTAATGGTGCGGCTTTCCAGCCCCAGCAAGGCCAGATGTGGTTTAATAGTAGATGCCGGCGGGTAAACCCCCTGAGTTACGCGGTTAATCAGCGGCCTGTCACGTGAGTTCAGTAATTCGTTGTAATTAGCCGAGCTGATACCGTGCACAAATAAATTGGGGTCGTAGCTGGGGTTGCTGTAAAACGCCAGCACAGCGCCATCGCGTGGATCTATAGCTACTATGGCACCACGATGTTGTTTGAGTATCTGTTGTGCTGTTAATTGCAGGCCAACATCAAGGCCAAGCTGAATATTTTGGCCGGATACGGCAGGAACTGAACGCAGTACCCTGATTAAGCGGCCACGGTTGTTAACTTCAACTTCCTGGTAGCCCATGGTGCCGTGTAATTCGCGCTGATAAAAGCGCTCCAGGCCAATTTTGCCGATATCGCGGCTGGCTGCATAGTTTGCTGCTTCGCCATCCAGTTCCAGTTGTTGTAATTCACGGGTGTTTATTTTGCCGATATAACCCAGAGCATGGGTAAACAGATCGCCAAACGGATAATGCCGGCTTAAACGGGCTTCGACTGTGACGCCGGGAAAACGATGCTGATTAGCCGCCAGAATGGCGACCTCCTGATCATCAAGCTGTTCTTTTAGCGCGATGCTGTTAAAGCGGCGTTGGGCTCTTACCTGTTTTAAAAAAGCGTCTTGTTGTTCGGTGGTAAATTCGATCAGCGTTGCCAGCTCTGCCAGAGTAGCTGCCATGTCATTAATTTGTTCTGGGATCAGCTCCAGCGAGAAGACCGGCCGGTTTTCAGCCAGTAAAATGCCGCTTCTGTCATAAATAAGGCCGCGGTTTGGTGCCAGCGGCACCACTTTAATACGGTTACCTTCCGAGCGTGTTTGGTAATCCTGATAAGACACAATCTGCAGTTGATACTGGTTAAACACGATAATGCCAAACATCAGCACGACAAACAGAATGGCAAACACCGCCCGTTGATTAAACAAACGGCTTTCGGCGGCAAAATCCTGAATGGCAACGCGCTTTTTAAACATCTTTACTCGCGATGATAAGGATGATTAGTACAAATACTCCAGGCCCGGTACAGGCTTTCAGCCAGTACCACCCGAACCAGCGGATGCGGTAATGTTAGTGCTGACAATGACCATTTGGCTTCACTGGCAGCAATACAGGCTGGTGCCAACCCTTCGGGACCGCCAACCAGCAAGCACACATCACGGCCATCACGTTGCCAGTCGGTAAGTTTAGTGGCAAGGATAGGGCTGCTCCAGTTATCGCCGGTCACTTCCAGTGTAACTATTTTGCTGCCGCGCGGTACGGCAGCCAGCATTTTTTCGCCTTCCTGTTCCAGAATACGTTTAATGTCGGCATTTTTACCGCGTTTTCCGGCCGTAATTTCAATTAATTCCAGCGGCATATCACGTGGAAAGCGTCTGGCATATTCATCAAAACCGGTTTGTACCCAGGCGGGCATTTTGTTGCCTACAGCAATCAGCACTAACTTCATGTCAGCCTAGGCGCTCCAAAGCTTTTCCAACTGGTAAAAACTGCGGGTTTCTTCCAGCATTACATGTACTACCACGTCGTCTAAATCCAGCAATACCCATTCGCCCGATGCCTGGCCTTCAATACCCAAGGTAGGCAGGCCGGCTTTTTTGGCTTCGCTGGCAACGTAGTCGGCAATAGATTTAGTGTGGCGGTTTGATGTGCCGGAGCACACTATCATAAACTCAGTGACACTGGATTTGCCGCGCACGTCTAAAGTCACGATATCGCGGCCTTTCATGTCGTCAATTTTGTCCTGAATAAAACTTACCAGTTCGGCTGTTTGCACCCTGATTCCTCTGCGCGTTAAAAAAGCGGCATTTTAGCACAGTTTAAACGCGGATATAGCGCTTAAGCCTGATAGAGTTGCTGTGTTTGAATATAGTTCAATACGGCGGGATCTAAAGTTTTTACCGCTGCTTGCTGTTGTTGCAATTGCTGGCGGATTTCGCTGGCGCTAATGTCTGTTAACGGGTTGGCCAATAGCATAATGCCGCCGCTATGGCGTTGGCGAAGCATGGCCAGGCTGGTTATGCCAAACTGCTGCAATAACGCCGGGGCATCGCCGTCTTGCTGGCTGTAACCGGGGCGCTGGCATACCAGTAAGTGGGCAAGCTTAAGTATATCCGGCCAGTTTTTCCAGCTAAGAAAATAGCACAGCGAATCCATACCGATAATAAAATAAAAGCGGCTGTCGGGCTCACGCCTGCTAAGCAATTGCAGGCTGTCTGCGGTGTAGGAGGCGCTGGATTTATTCAGCTCCAGCCGTTCCAGTTTCAGCTGTGGGTAAGGGCTTATGGCCAGTTGCACCATGGCGGCGCGCTGCTCACTGCTTACGCCCGGTGTGGTACGGTGCGGTGGCAGGTGGCAGGGCATTAGCCGTACTTCATCCAAAGCGCAGTGCTGCTGCACATAGTTGGCACAAGCGATGTGGCCGTTATGCACCGGGTCAAAGGTGCCGCCCAAAATACCAATGTGCTTTATCATAGGTGCTTAGTCATAGCTGGCGTAGTGTTGCAGTGAAAATGCTTTGGGCACCGGTTTAATAAATAAGGTAACCAGGTGCGCCAGTGCCACGTCGCTGTTAGTTAGCTGGCCGCTTTTATACAGCCGGTCAAATGCCGCCAGCTCCTGTAGCAGATAATCCAGCCAGTTCGCCGATAAACGCTTAAGTGCGTTCTGGTACAGCGGCTGCCGCTTGGGCCAGATAGCCAGGCTTTTGAAAGTGTCGTTCAGGCTGTGCTGTGGGGCCTGTTGTAACTGGCGCAGTTGCAGCACTTCTTTTTGCAACTGCCAGGCAATAATAACCGGCTCGGTATCCTGCAGGCACAGCCGCTGCAGGCGGTGTAATGCTTCGCCGGTCTGGCCCTGTAAAATAGCGTCTGTCAGCTGAAATACAGTAAAGCTGGAATGATCAGCCAAAAAGCGGCTTAACGCATTGGCATCCAGTGGCTGGGGTAAATTGCTTAATGCCAGTTTTTCCAGCTCTTGCCGTGCCGCCAGTAAATTACCGGCACAGTGTTGCTGCAATAACGCTATGGCGTCACTGCTTAGCTGCAGCTGTAACTGGCGCGCGCGCTGGCTTAACCATTGCTGGCTTTGGCGCTCGTCCAGGGCATAAATGGGTATTTGTACTGCCTGCGTTTGTAGCTGTTTAAACCAGGCCAGTTTACTGACATCGCTGTGGCTGCGCTCACCATGGAGCAGCAAAATAATATCGCTGTGTAATTGTTGCGGCAGGTTTTTTAACTGTTCATTGGCGGCAGGGGAAAGCTTTTGCTGCACCAGCTCCAGTTCAATTAAGCGCCGTTCGGCAAACAGCGACATGGCCTGTAGCTCGTTGCTAAGTTCATTCCAGTCAAACTGGGCATCGGCAGTTAAGCTGATGCGTTCAAGGTAGCCTTGTTGTTTGGCTGCGGCGCGGATGGCATCTATGGCTTCTAGCTTTTGCAGCGGTTCTTCGCCAAACAGCAGGTAGCAGGGGGCAAGTTGCCCGGCTAAGTGCTGTTGCAGCTGATTGGCGTAGAGTTTTTGCATCAGAGCAGCCCGGCTGGCATTAATGCAGCCGCGACAGCTGGCGCACAATACGGTTGGCAGCCTGCTGGCGTAGCTCACCCAACATCAGTTCCAGCTCTTTGGCTTTGGCCGCGGCCTGATTCGGATCGTCCTGATAATCGCGGAACAGCTCAAACTGATATTGTTGTGGTTCGCCATCCGGCATGGTCAGGGCGTAGCTTACTTTATAAATCAGTTCATACTCTGCTACCTGGCCGTTAGGAAACAACGATAACGTGCGCCGTTCCAGCGAGTCGCTAAGCAGTTGCAGCATCGGCGCTGATTGCTGGTATGAATGCAATAGTTCTACTTTATTGTGTTCCAGCCGGTTGCTTACCAGTGCTGCCAGTTCAGAGTGGCGATCACTTTGAATATACATGGTTGGAAAATGGCTTAGCGGCAAATCACCGCGCAAGTGAAAGCCGCAGCCGCTAAGCAGCATGCTGCTTAGCAGAGCAACCAGCAGGCTTAGGCGGGCCATCTTAGCCCACCACCAGGTTCAGTAGTTTGCCCGGTACGTAGATCACTTTACGCAGTGTTACACCTTCCAGGTGGCGTCCAACATTGTCGTCAGCTTTGGCGGCGGTCAGTACAGTATCTTCAGTAGCATCGGCGGCAACAGTAACCTTACCGCGCACTTTACCGTTAACCTGTACTACCACCAGTTTTTCATCTTCTACCATGGCGCTTTCATCTGCCTGCGGCCATGGCGTTTGCTCAATGCTTTGGCTCTGGCCCAGTTGCGCCCACAGGTACTGGGCAACGTGCGGCGTAATAGGGTTTAGCAATTGCAGCAATGCCAGCACCGCTTCTTGCATAACCGCGCGGTCAAGCTCAGTGGCCAGGCTGGCTTTTTGCAGCTTGTTGCTCAGCTCCATAATGGCGGCAATGGCGGTATTAAAGGTATAACGCCGGCCAATATCGTCTGATACTTTGGCAATGGTTTTATGCAGTTCACGGCGCAGGGTTTTCTGCTCGTTATTCAAAGCTAAAATATCCAGCGTGCCGGCAGAGCCTGCTGCGGCAAAGTCGCTAACCAGCGTATAAATACGTTTAATAAAGCGATGGGCGCCTTCCACGGCAGAATCTGACCATTCCAGCGTTTGTTCTGGCGGGGCGGTAAACATCATAAACAGCCGCACAGTATCGGCACCGTACTGATCGATTACTTTTTGCGGGTCGATGCCGTTGTTTTTCGACTTCGACATCTTGCTCATACCTGATGCCACAACCGGCAGGCCGTCAGTATCCAGTATGGCGGTTACGATACGGCCTTTATCATCGCGTTGTACGCTAACATCGGCCGGTGAAAACCACTGTTTGCCGCCGTTGTCGGTATCACGGTAGAAGGTTTCGGCCAGTACCATACCCTGGCACAATAAACGCTTAAAGGGTTCATCACTGTTTACCAGGCCCACATCGCGCAGCAGCTTGTGGAAAAAGCGCGCATACAACAGGTGTAAAATGGCGTGTTCAATACCACCAATATACTGATCCACCGGCAGCCAGTAATTGGCTTTGGCCGGGTCCAGCATGGCTTTGTCATGATCCGGGCTGCAATAGCGGGCATAGTACCAGCTGGATTCCATAAAGGTATCGAAGGTATCGGTTTCGTGGAAGGCATCGCTGCCATTGTAACTGGTTTTGGCCCACTCTGGATCGGCTTTAATCGGCGAGGTAACGCCATCCATTACCACATCTTCCGGCAAACGTACCGGCAGTTGATCTTCCGGTACCGGCACTACTGAACCATCTGCCAGGTTTAGCATTGGTATGGGCGTGCCCCAATAACGCTGGCGTGATACACCCCAGTCGCGCAGGCGGTAATTTACTTTTACTTCGCCCCGGCCCATAGCCGCCAGCTTGGTGGCTATGGCATTAAAGGCCTGCTCAAAGGTTAAACCATTAAACTCGGCAGAGTTTAGCAGCACACCTTTTTCAGTGTAGGCGGCCTGGCTTAGATCACATTGTTGTGCGGCGCCATCAGCCGGTGCGACAACCTGTTTAATTGGCAGGCTGTATTTAGTGGCAAATTCATAATCGCGCTGATCATGGCCAGGTACGGACATTACCGCGCCTGAACCGTAATCCATCAGCACAAAGTTGGCTACCCATACCGGTACTTGTTCACCGGTTAACGGGTGCACGGCATAAATGCCGGTAGCACAGCCTTTTTTCTCCATCGTGGCCAGCTCGGCCTCGGCCATTTTGCCGCCTTTGCAATCTTCAATAAATGCGGCCAGTGCCGGGTTAGTGGCCGCGGCTTGTTGTGCCAGCGGGTGCTGGGCTGCAACGGCAACATAGGTTACGCCGTATAAGGTATCCGGGCGGGTGGTGTATACGCTTAAGCTTTGGTCTGAACCGGCGATATCAAAACGGATTTCAACGCCCTCAGAGCGGCCAATCCAGTTTTTCTGCATGGTTTTAACTTGTTCCGGCCAGCCATCTAATTGATCTAAATCTTGCAGCAGCTCTTCGGCGTAGGCGGTAATTTTAATAAACCACTGCGCTAATTCGCGTTGCTCAACCAAAGCGCCAGAGCGCCAGCCACGGCCGTCGATAACCTGTTCGTTAGCCAGCACGCACTGATCTACCGGGTCCCAGTTAACGGTGGCCATTTTTTTATATACCAGGCCTTTTTCATACAGCTTGGTGAAGAACCACTGCTCCCATTTGTAATATTCTGGCTTGCAGGTAGCCACTTCGCGGCTCCAGTCGTAACCAAAACCTAAACGTTTTAGTTGGTTACGCATGTAATCGATATTTTCGTAAGTCCATTTCGCCGGTGCGGTTTTGTTGTTAATAGCGGCGTTTTCTGCCGGTAAACCAAACGCATCCCACCCCATAGGCTGCATGACATTTTTACCCTGCATCCGTTGAAAACGGCTGACAACGTCACCAATGGTATAGTTACGTACATGGCCCATATGCAAGCGCCCGCTGGGGTATGGGAACATAGACAGGCAGTAAAATTTTTCTTTATTGGCGTCTTCTGTCACTTTAAAAGCGTTGGTTTGTTCCCATTGCTGCTGCAGTGCGGTTTCAATCTGCTGCGGGTTATATTGTTCTTGCATTAAGGTCTTCCGAAAAGGGGGTTAGTACAAGCGCCGCTGTAGCGGCAAAAAAGTGGCTATAGCATACCGCAGCGGCGTTTTGACAACAACAAGCAGCGCATTGTCTATACTGGTTTTAAACCGTTGGAGGCTCCATGACAGATTTTGTAAAGAAGTATCAGGCCTGGCTTAGCGAGTTCAGCCAGACATTACAACAAGCTGAACAGCAGCAACTGAACAATATGGTTGGTTTTGTTGAGCAGTTAAAAGCCTACGTTAAAGCCGGTAAAGAGCTGAGCGCCTATGAAACAGCGTTGTTTGTTGAAACGCTAAAACGCCAGTGGCAGGACCATGATACTGAAAACGTAACTAAAGACAGCACAGAAGCCCCATCGCTGTGGCCAGAAGCGCTATGGCAGGAGCTAAGCAGCATTACCGATAAAAGCCAGTTAGAGTGGCAGGAGCTGGCACAGGATTTTAAACACAAAGGTATCTATTATCAGGGCGAGGTGGTAGGCATGGGGCGTTACCGTTGCAGCCATTGTTTACAGCATATTGATTACACCCACCCGGCAGAGCTGCTGGCGTGCGGTGAATGTGGTGGCGTACAGTTTTTCCGCGAAGGTTTACCGGTATAGCTACACGTATTTTTCCCGCTAATTCCTGTTTCAGCGGTGGGCAGCATAGTGTTTTTTTGCTAAACTGCGCCGCCGTAACACCAGACACCTTTTCTTTTCATGTGCAGGATACCCGGGCCAATGTAACAGATTGCCGATAGCTGATAGTACTTAATACCGCTAATGCAGTTTGCTCGGCGGATAATGTGTTACCTGATCCGGACTGTTAAATGACAACCTACTTAAAACAACACTGGTTTTCCAACCTGCGTGGAGATGTGCTTGCGGCTTTAGTTGTGGCCTTGGCGCTGATACCTGAAGCGATTGCTTTTTCTATTATTGCAGAAGTTGACCCTAAGGTTGGCCTGTATGCCTCTTTTTGTATTGCCGTTATTACCGCTTTTACCGGTGGCCGCCCGGCGATGATCTCTGCCGCTACCGGCGCTATGGCGCTGTTAATGGTAACGCTGGTGCGCGAACATGGTTTGCAGTATTTGCTTGCTGCCACCTTGCTAACCGGGGTACTGCAAATTATTTTTGGCCTGTTTAAGCTTGGCGACTTAATGCGTTTTGTGTCACGCTCTGTGGTTACCGGTTTTGTTAATGCGCTGGCGATCCTGATTTTTATTGCGCAGTTGCCTGAGCTGACCGAGCATGGTTCAGTGCAGGTATATGCGATGACAGCTGCCGGTCTGGCCATTATTTACTTATTTCCCTACCTTACCAAAGCCATTCCTTCCCCGCTGGTGTGTATAGTAGTGCTTACCTCTCTGGCGTTGTACTTTGGTTTTGATATCCGCACTGTAGCTGATATGGGTGAACTACCAGACAGCCTGCCGATATTTTTATGGCCTGACGTACCACTAACGTGGAATACCCTGATAATTATTTTGCCGTATGCTTTAGCGTTAGCCGTGGTGGGTATTCTGGAATCGTTAATGACAGCCACTATTGTGGATGATTTAACTGATACCAGTAGTGATAAGAACCGCGAATGTGTCGGCCAGGGCGTGGCAAATATTGGCTCGGGGTTAATTGGCGGCATGGCAGGCTGTGCCATGATTGGGCAGTCGGTTATTAATGTAAAATCCGGTGGCCGTACGCGCTTATCCACCTTGCTGGCCGGGGTGTTTTTATTAATTTTAATCGTATTTTTAGACGCCTGGGTTGGGCTGATACCTATGGCGGCGCTGGTGGCCATTATGATTATGGTGTCTATTGGTACTTTTAACTGGGGCTCGGTGAAAGACTTACGCAAAAACCCGAAAAGCTCTAGTGTGGTAATGATAGCCACGGTGCTGGTAACGGTGTTTACCCATAACCTGGCTTATGGCGTATTAGTGGGCGTGTTATTTAGCGCGCTGTTTTTTGCCAGTAAAGTGGGCAAAGTTCTGTATATCGGCTCAACATTGTCTGCCGATGGCCGTCTGCGTGAGTATCAGGTAGTAGGGCAGGTGTTTTTTACTTCAGCCGGGCAGTTTGTGGCCGCCTTTGATTTTAAAGATGCGGTAGAGAAAGTAACTATTGATTTAAGCCGGGCGCATTTTTGGGATATTACCGCCATTAGCTCGCTGGATAAGGTTGTTATTAAGTTTCGCCGCGAGGGTACAGAGGTAGAACTGATTGGCTTAAATGAAGCCAGCGCTACCCTGGTAGACAAGTTTGCTGTGCACAACCGGCCAGATGCGGTTGAAAAGCTGATGGGCCACTAACTTTACCGAGGAGCACAACAATGACTAAAAAAGTACTGGCGTGTATTGATGCCTCACCTTATGCCGAAGCGGTATGCGATTACGCCGTATGGGCAGCAAAAAAACTCGATGTGGCAATGTCGGTAGTGCATGTGCTGGACAAAGCCCAGCACACCCAGACACCGGATCTTAGCGGCAGTATTGGCCTGGGCTCACAGGAATTACTACTACAGCAACTGGCCGAGCTGGATGAAAAACACAGCAAGCTGGCAATGCAGCGCGGTCGCAGTATTTTAGATGCCGCCAAAGCACGCGCTGAACAAGCCGGCGTAAAAGCGGTAGACGAGCGCTTACGTCACGGCCAACTGGTAGAAACCTTAACCGAACTGGAACAAGAGACCCGGCTGCTGGTAATGGGCAAGCGCGGTTTTAGCAGTGCTGAGGCACACGGCCATATGGGCCTGCATGTTGAACGGGTGATCCGCAGTTTACACAAACCTATTTTGCTTACCCAGCAAAGTTATAAAGCACCACAGCGTATTATGCTGGCCTATGATGGCAGCGCCACAGCGCTAAAAGGCCTGGAAATGCTGGCAGGCAGCCCGCTGGGCCGCGGCTTGCCGGTGCATCTGGTAATGGCCGGTGCTGATACAGAAGCCGCGCGGGCGCAAATAGACAGCGGCGCACAAATACTACGCAACGCCGGTTTTGATACCAAAGTAGCCATAGTGGCCGGTGAGCCGGAAACTGTGCTGCACCAGTACCAGCAAGAGCATGTTATAGATTTAATGGTGATGGGCGCGTATGGCCATTCCCGTATCCGGCAATTTATTGTTGGCAGTACCACCACTGCCATGATTTGCAAAGCTAAATGCTCCCTGCTTATTTTACGTTAGTTACTGCAACCCGGCCTGGCCGGGTTGTTTTTTATCAACCCGTGTAACAACACACTTTACTTGCGCAGAAATAAAGATGTTAAACATGAAATGTATCACCGCTGTTATCGCTGTACTGGCTTTATTGCCAGAGTCTGCTCTGGCTGCAACCGGGCCAAATGATCTTACCGGCTCTGTATTGGGCATTATTGCCCTGGGTTTATTTGTTTTTGCTTATGTACTGGTAATGGCAGAAGAAAAAATTCATATGCGTAAATCCAAACCGGTGCTGGTGGCTGCCGGTATTATCTGGGGCATGATTGGCTGGCACTATACCCAGCAGGGCATGTCTGAAATAGCGCAGGACTCATTTCGCCATACCTTGCTTGAATACGCCGAACTGATGCTATTTTTGCTGGTCGCCATGACTTACATCAGCGCACTGGAAGAACGCCGTTTGTTTGATGCACTGCGCAGTTGGTTAATCCGCAAGGGCTTTAGCTATCGCAGCCTGTTCTGGATTTGTAGTGTGCTGGCGTTTGGTATCTCTACTTTTTCTAACAATATGGCTACAGCAATGCTGATGTGTGCTGTAGTAATGAAAGTAGCTGAAGGTGATAAACGCTTTATCAGCCTGTGCTGCGTCAGTGTAGTGGTAGCTGCCAACGCCGGTGGCGCTTTTATCCCCTTTGGTGACATTACAACATTGATGGTATGGCAGGCAGAAAAAGTCACCTTTGCCGAGTTTTTTGTGTTGTTTATTCCTTCGGTGGTTAACTTTGTGGTGCCTGCACTGATTATGAGCCTGTTTGTTGAAAACCGTTACCCCGGTAAACATGACGGTGATGAAGAAGTGGTTGAGTTAAAGCGCGGCGCGCTGCGCATTCTTACATTGTTTATCTGTACCATTGCCTTATCGGTGATTTTCCATTCTGTGCTGGGTTTGCCGCCGGTGCTGGGTATGATGACAGGTTTGGGTTTATTACAATTCTTTGGTTATTTTTTGCGGATGACGTTACCCGGTTCTCTGGCACGCAAACGGGCGCTGGCCGAGCGTGAAGGTGATATGGAACGTATCCGTGCTTTGGGCCAGGTAGTGCCGTTTGACGTATTTAACCGTGTAGCGCGTGCCGAGTGGGATACGCTGCTGTTTTTCTACGGTGTGGTGGTGTGTGTCGGTGGTCTGGGGTTCCTTGGGTATCTGGAACTGTTATCTAACGGCCTGTACGGTAACTTTGATCCAACTTACGCTAACGTAGCACTGGGCTTAATGTCATCTGTAGTAGATAACATACCGGTTATGTTCGCCGTATTAACCATGGACCCGGCTATGTCGCATGGCCAGTGGTTATTGATCACTTTAACCGCCGGTGTCGGTGGCAGCCTGTTATCAATTGGTTCGGCCGCCGGTGTGGCGTTAATGGGCCAGGCCCGCGGTTATTACACCTTTGCCGGCCATTTAAAATGGGCTCCGGTTATTTTGCTGGGTTATATCGCCAGCGTAATGACGCATTTATATTTAAACGCTGACTTGTTTCATATAGTCGGCGATGTAGCCAGCCGCGCTGCCGGGCATTAGCACTTATTAAGGATTAACCGTGTCAAAAAAAGTATATTGTATCGCCCAGTTTCAGCCCAAAGCAGGCAAGGCAGACGAGCTGTTCAAAGTGCTGCAAGGCCTGGAGCCAAACACCCTGCGCGAAGACGGCTGCCTGCAGTATATCGTAACCCGGCATATAGTCAGCCCGTTTGCAGAAGGCAAAAGCTTTGCTATTGCCTTTAACGAAATCTGGGCCGACCTGCCAAGCTTTGAAGCGCACTGCCAGCGCAGCGAGATAAAACACTTCTTTGAAACTTACTGCCTGGCTGAAACCGGCCTGGCAGCAGATTGGAATGTATGTATTTACAGCGACGAACCCGCCAACTTCGACGCACCTAAGCTGGTGTAATTAACGGACCCGAAAAAAACCTGCATTTTGCAGGTTTTTTTATGCCTGCTATTCAGTTAAAAGCGGCTGTACCTATAAGCCGTTGTAAATAAGATAAAACCGTTGTAATGTCATCAATACATAGTTTACAAAGGTTGATAGTTATGAATGTAATGCAGGCTAACCTGTCGAGTAAATGTCTGCTTGGAGGTTAGTTGGAACACTATAGGAAAATATTTAATGAAGCAGGTTGGTTTATACCTCCTTATGTTCGAATTGGATACTTGATGGACATCGCTCGAGAAATAATCCAAGGTGAAAGCTTTAACTTGGAAGAGTTGTTATCCCATATCTACACAGAAAGATATCTGGCATCGATGGTTTTAGATAGGTATCCGTATGTACCTCACATTCAAAACTATTCAGAGATAATTAAAGAAGCCGTTGAAGCTCACTTTTTAGGGCTAGATCATGTTGCAGTTTCTGGTTTAATTCCTGTTGTAGAGGGTGCTGGTCGGAGAATCTTGCACGAGAAGAGTTTAAGCGAGAGGCACGTAAAAAATGTTTTTATAGCATTATCGGATCACTGCAAGAAAGATGTAATTAAAAATAAACTAGGGGCTGTAGGAGAAATTGTAGAAATGTTAGATTCGTTCGTGCATTTCGTAAAAGAAAACCTGTACATAAACTCAGAAAAGTATCCCCATCCTGACAAAACAAATAGGCACGGGATATTGCATGGTGCATTTAGTGACCATGACTATGGTTCACCACTAAATTTTTATAAAGTCATAGGTGCTGTTGACTTTTTAAGCTTTATAGTTTCAATTAAAGCTCCAATATCTTTTTTTGCTCCCGAAGAAAGTCCAGAGTCTGAAAGGTTGTCTAGGTATTTACAAGGACTGTCACAATTGAATTGTTCACGCTGAACCAATTGAGTAATTAACGGGCTGATAAAAATTAAGTTACTGAAAATAATTAGTTTAATTTGACTTTGGCCCTAGGATTGTAAACGGGAAAGTGATAATTATGAACATCTGGAAGTTAATTGGGGCTCTGATACTGACAGCTGTTTTGCTAATAGGAGGTGCTTACATGTTCGCTAAGCTAGGCTGGATTGCATCGTTGCAACCCAAGGCATGGCTTATACTATTAATCACTACACTCGGCATACTTTTTAAGCTTTTGTTCGGTGATTTAGCGACAGGAGAGTTTCGCTACCACAAACATGGGTATGATTTGTGTGTTCTTACAATGGGTGCAACCATGTCGGGCTTGTCCCTTCAGCTTCTTTCTGACGATAATCTTTTTCCTGGATTACAGGCAGCAGGGCCGCTTACACTCGCTGAGTTCGTTAGCTCAGATCCTGTGCAGCAAAGTCGGTTGCTGCTAGTCTTTATGTTTTTAGTATCTAGTTTCGTAGCGTTACTTACAGCTATAATTTCGAAGGCGATTAGTTCAGAATCCACTCCAGGCAAGAATCTTTTGGCTCTAATCAACTTCTTATGTGGTGCTACAATGCTTGGATGGTATGTTTTGATTTTGGTTACTAAAGGGTAATGTATGGTGTTCATCCTGTTGTTTGTGCTGGCAACGCTAGCAATACCCCTGTCGTTTGAAATCTACAGGCGTGGAAACGACAATGTGCTTCAGCGGTCGTTCAAAGATATTCACAATGTTGTCCCATCATTGCGAATACGACGAGCAGTTTCAGGAAGCGTAGACGTCCTTCTTGGTTTGTTCATCATCATCGTGGCAATCACACTGTTTTTGCTAGCACTCAAGGTTGTGCTCATGGTCCTTGCTCTAATATTTGGCTGGATTGTGAGTTAATAAATTAACTGGTGCAGATAAAAATTAAATTGTTGAAAAGCATAAGTTTAACTTTGTCCTAAATCAACCGCATGCTGTATTCGCACTACGTATAAGTAGATATGAAAAGAATACTGAAAATAACATTCTTCAAATTTGTGCGGGAGGATAAGCCAATCAGTGCTGCGTTAATAAAGCAGCTCTACTCACTGTTAGGTGTTTCTTTCAGTGTGATATGGCTTTTAGGTTGGGGAATAGATTTGATTTTTGAGAGCAAAGATTGGCCCTGTTTAAAGATGATTGCTGTTTTACTCGGATACGGTGTGCTCGCCGTTAAATTCTATGGTGAAGTCACGAGTATTAAGCTGCGAAAGTTAAAGTATCGCGTCGCTCGCGAAAAGAGAGCTGCATAACGATCCCGTTAATTCGTTTGCTGTGTTCGCTGAAATTAAAAAGGGTCAGATAAAAAATTAAAAAGGGTCAGATAAAAATTAAATTGGTGAAAAACATCAATAGAGTTTCCATTTGACTGTGAGGATCACAGACTTTGCTATGCAAGGGTGTCAATTCCAATTGTCTTTCCTTGATGCTTCTGCATGAGCGATATAGCTGACTCCAGCATTCTGACACTTTCTTTATCATTGCGGGCAAGTGCAGCCTGAACCCCGTCATGTGCTTTTTGCATGAAATTGAAGCGTTCTCCATCGTTCATAGCCTGCAATTCACTACCAGCACCACCGTTAACCGGAATTCTCATGGTCATGGCCATAAAGGCCCTGCTGTCATCAAGGGACATTTCTCCATTGCGAAGTTGCTCGTTAACCCAGCTACGCATTTCCTGGTTCGTCATGCTGTTGAAATCGGCTTGTTTAGTTTCAGAAAATTCGGTTCTGGAAGTGCTGACGGTATTAATTGCTGTGGAAAGCGCAGCAGTATTATTGCTAACAGCAGAAGAATTCGTCTGCTGATTGGTATAAAAGTAGTTATTTGTTGCATCAATTTTCATCGTAGTCACCCTGTTGAAACCATTAGCTCACACTTTGGTAGCAAAGCATATGCCAATATTTTCGGTATCAGGCCCAAGGCAGTTATTTCCTTATAAAATCATAACGATGTTGATTAGTGCAACGCTGCTGGGGAAGTATAAGCAAATGCCCGGCGGACGATGTGTCGGAAAAAAGTTGCCGAAAGTGTATTCGGGCAAATTATCTATGGAATGCGCATTTATCAGCGAGCGAGTGAGTGAGGCTCCGTCAATTAATGCAACGGAAAGTTATACGGTGATACGTGAGTTTTTTGCTTTGGGTAGCTGGGTATTGCAGACAATGGTTTTTTACGCCATGTTATCTGCCTGAAGAGCAAAGAGAGTCTTAAGATGAAAACTATTGGCCTTATCGGCGGTATGAGCTGGGAGTCTACTATTCCTTATTACCGCCTGCTTAACGAAGGTGTAAAACAACAACTGGGTGGGCTGCATTCTGCCAAGTGTATTTTAGTCAGCGTTGATTTTTATGAAATTGAACGCCTGCAGCATGCCGGCGACTGGGACGGCGCCGGTATTATGCTGGCCGATGCTGCGCGCTCGCTTGAGGCGGCTGGCGCCGATTTTATTGTGCTTTGTACCAACACCATGCATAAAGTGGCCGGCAGCATTGAAGCGGCAGTAAGTATTCCGCTGCTGCATATTGCCGATGCTACTGCATCTGCAATAAAACAGGCAGGTTGCAGCCGGGTAGGGCTGCTGGGCACCAAATTTACCATGCAGCAGCCATTTTACCGCGAGCGGCTAACTGAGTTACACGGTATTGAAGTGCTACTGCCAAACGATGCCGAACAAGACAGCCTGCACCAGATTATTTATCAGGAACTGTGTCTTGGTGTCATTACCGCTGAATCTAAGCAAGCTGTACGCAAGATGATGGCTGGCCTTGCCTGGAAAGGTGTGGATGGCATTATTCTTGGCTGCACTGAAATTGGTTTACTGGTGGGTAAAGCCGATGCCGCCGTACCGCTGTTTGATACAACGGTGCTTCATGCTGAAGCAGCGGTTGAGTTTGCTCTGGCAGAATAAAACCTGATAGAGAACAATTGATAATATTTTAGGAACAACTTGGTTTTCTCAGCAAAGTGCGCTAATTATTGTGCAATATAGTGGCGGTGTGCCGGGTAAAAGAAGGGGCTTACGATGGGGATCTATGTTGCAAATACTCAACAGAGTCGGCAGGCAGGCAATACCAACACGCATAGTGATAAACCTTATGCTGAATTTTCCAGCCAGCGTTCTGAAGCTGTTTCGCAGAGATATTTACAGCATACGGCAAACAATAGTGCTCAATTACAACCACTGCACGAGACTAAAAAACTGATTAACAATAGCCTGAAAGGTAAGAAAAGCTCTCAGCTTCAGGCAATGGCCAAAAGCCACAGCGCTGTACTGCAGCGTTACCCCACTGTTGATGACAGCGGGCGTGAGGATGCCATTATTTACATTATTTATAAAAATGATGGCGCGACAGACGGTTCTAATATTCTGTATGTTGGTCAAACTACCTTGGCGCGGGAGTTTAGTCGTTTTCAAGAGCATACCGCAAGAGATTGCTGGGCTCCCTGGTACATCCATGCTACGAAGACCGGTCTGGACTATACCGTAAACCGCTCTTTGTGGCGCTATGACTATGAAGTGGTTGAAGTGCTGAAAAATGTTACAAAGTTTGAAACCACCGTAGCTGAGCAATGGTGGCTGGAGCATTATCTGACGAAAGGAGCAAAGTTGCTTAATGACGCGACGCCTTGTAGATTAAGCAGCTTTAATAAACGAAGTGGTAATGCATCACTTTACGATCCGAAAAACATTGGAGTTTCCAGCAGTTACAAACCTTCAATGACAGCAAAATAAGTATCTTAATGGCTGAAAACCCAATCCTGCTGATTTATGACAAAGATTGCCCGGCCTGCAATGCCTATTGCCAGATGGTACGTATTCGCCAGAGTGTTGGCGAGCTTAAACTGATTAATGCCCGTGAAGATACTGAGGTAATGCAGCAAATTACCGCGCAGGGGCTGGATATTGATCAGGGTATGGTGCTGAAAATGGGTGATAACTGGTACTACGGCAGTGACGCTATTTATATGCTGTCGTTGCTTAGCAGCCGCAGTGGGCTATTTAACCGGCTGAATTATCACTTGTTTAAATCAAAACGGCTGGCAAAGTTGCTGTATCCGTTGTTACGCTTTTTTCGCAATTTACTGCTTAAACTGCTGGGTAAACGCAAAATCAATAATCTTGGCATTAGCGGTAATGATCGTTTTTAACTCTGGGAAACCCTGATGAACCCCACTTATCTGGAATATGGCGCCAATGGCTTTTATTTGCTGGCGGTGTTTCTGGCAGCACGTAACAGCATTCATACCTGGTGGCTGGGCGTTATTGGCTGTGCATTATTTGCAGCGCTGTTTTATCAGGTAAAACTGTATGCCGAAGTGATGCTGATGCTGTTTTTTATCGGCACTAATTTTATTGGCTGGTATCAATGGGGCCGTAGCAGCGGTGTTAAAGCGGTAACCTCAGCGCCGCTTGTCCGCTTGCTGGCTTATGCTGCACTGGCGCTGCTGGTTACCTTGCTGTATGGCTTTGTATTGCACCGCTTTACCGATGCCTATGCCCCCTTTGTTGACTCGGCCATTTTAATGTTCAGCGTTATTGCCCAGTTTTTGCTGATGAACCGCAAACTGGAAACCTGGTGGTTTTGGCTGCTTGTTAATACGCTGGCGGTGCCGTTGTATTTTTCGCGCGAACTGCATCTTACCGCTATTGTGTATACCGGCTTTTGGTTTAATGCCTGGTATGGCCTGTATTTATGGCGCAGATTAAATGCCGCTAAGCATAACGGCGTTTAGTCTGCAGCGTGTGTCAGTTTGCAGTTAGCTGCGGCTGAAACTGAAAGCCTACGGCTATGCGGTTCCAGGCGTTCATCGTTACTATCACCGCACTTAAATTGACAATTTCCTGCTGGCTGAACTGGGCGCTAAGTTCGGTGTATATATCGTCAGATACCTGTTGTCTGGCCAGCAGGGTCAGTGCTTCGGCCCAGCGCAGTGCAGCGCGCTCGCGGGCGGAGAAAAAATGGGTTTCCCGCCAGGCAGCCAGTACATCCAGCCGTTGCTGTTGCTCGCCGTCGTGGCGGGCTTCTGCTGCATGCATATGCAGGCAAAAGGCACAACCGTTTAACTGTGATATGCGCAGGTGCAACAGATGCACCAGTGAGGCTTCAATTACTTGTCCGGCCGCTTCGCCCAGGCTCGCCAGTGCTTTTACTAAGGTGGGTTGCAGTTTATAAACATCGTTACGATCTATGCGTGGCGTCATGTTGTGCTCCTTTTGGTGATGGAGTCACTATAGTGGCGCATAGTGTTTAAGCAGAATTGTATTTTTACGACATACGGAACTCGTTTTGTTTGCGGCGGCGGTACTGGCCGGGTGTCTGGCCGGTAATGTGCTGAAATTGATGAATAAAATGCGCCTGATCATAAAAACCGCTGCAAAGCGCAATATCGGTTAGGGGCTGCTGCGGGTTAAGGTTAATCAGTTGTCTGGCATGGCGCACCCGTTGCAACAGCTTTAACTTGCCAGGTGTTAAGCCAACCTGTTGCAGGAATTTACGCTCAAACTGGCGCCGGCTCAGGTTAACTCCGGCGCTTAGCTCATTAACCGAAGGCATTGTTTGTTGCTGCAATAAAACCGCTAACACCTGTTGAATGTGGCTGCTTTTGGCATTACGTTGCTGCATTTGTTGCAACAACCACTGATCAAGATATTGCAGCCGTGCTGCGGTATGCTCAGTAGCAGCAAGTTGCTGTTGCAGTGGCTGCAAGGTACGAATGCCAAAATCAGCAGCATTTACTTCATCGCCCTGTAACAGAGGAGCATCCTGCCCAAGCAACTGAAAAGCGCCGCCGGGATAAAAGCGTATACCAACGGCGTCCAGAGTATCGGTTAACTGTAAGGTACTTAGTGTCTGGCTGCCGTTAAAATGGCACTGTGGCGGCTGGCCGGGCTGAAAATAAAAATTCAGGCTGCTGCCACCGTCCGGATATAATGTTTGCCTGTAACCGCCAGCGGGTAAGGTTGTAAGGCGCATAACCCAATAACATTGCACCCAGGCGGCCAGCGCAGGGTGCGGCATAAATGCCTGTAATCCCAAATGCTGCAGGTTACCGACAGGAGCTGCCGCAGTGCCGGTAAGAATCGCAGGCATAGGTAGCTCCGCCTCAGGCAGAAAAAATCAGTTTATCTGCCAGCTTCTGTGGCAGGTGTTGCAAGTCATCGGCGTTGTCACTTACTACCACTACGTTGGCTTTAGACATGGCCAGGGTTAATCCCTGATAACGTTTATCAGCAAAGCTGGCAACAAAATCCAGTTCAGCTTCTTTAGGCACAATAAATACGGTGGCGTAACCGGTGGCGGTTTTCACAGCCAGGTGTAACGACCGTACGCCCTGGAAGGTGCAGTAGCGGGCATAAATTATCTCATCCTGCCAGTCTTGCAGGCTGGCGCTGAAATCGGCCAGTTTCAGGTTTACTGCACTAAGCGGCTGGCTTTGCGCATGCTGTTGCAGGTAGTCATTCTCATGGTACACATGCGCCAGCGCATGGCTGCCAAGATCTGTCGCAAAACTGTGTTGATAAAGCTGTAAACCCAGCACTGATACCAGCGCAATGCTGGCTGCCAGCGCCAGCGGCGTAAACCAGCGGTGCAGTGGTTTACGTTGCTGCTGTGCTGGTATTTGCAGCAGGTGTTCTGCCAGCATAGGCGGTACCGCTACCTGTAAGGCATCTTCCAGATCCCGCTGCTGTTGTTGTAGCTCAAGGGCAAATTGCTGTAGAGCAGTATCCCGAGCTAAGGCATCGCGTACCGCAGGTTCCCGGCTAAAGGGATCTACCAGTAAAATACGGCGTACTTCAGTGTTATTCATGGTAAGTCTCCCCATGCCGGTTAATATTCAGTTGTTCACGCAATAGCTTACGGGCACGAAACAAGCGGGTGTTAACTGTATTGACATTCAGCTGCAGCAGGCTGGCTATTTCATCACTGCTAAAACCGCCAATAACCTGCATTACCAGAGGCTCCCGGTATTCTTCCGGTAACGCTGCCATATAATTACGTAGCTTATGGTTATCGTAATCTTGTTCGGCACTGCTTTGCGCTGTGTCGGGCAGGCTGTCTTGCTCGGTGGCGTCATCATAGTCAAATTGTTTACGTTCAAACCGGCGGGCATTTTCACGGCGCAAAATGGTAATTAACCAGGATTTTGCTGCAGCGGCATCCAGCAGGCTGTCCAGGTGTTTCCAGGCGCGTAAAAAGGTTTCCTGCACTAAATCCTGGGCAATATTAGCGTCTTTACACAACCAGTAGCCATAGCGGTAGATATCAGCATGGTAAAGCTGTACCAACTGTTCATAGCGCTTATTTTTACTGCCGCTGGGGTTTATCAGCGCAACATGCGGCGCTGGTGCTACTGTATTATCTGGTGATGGCTCTGGCATAGCACTGGCGTTAATCGTTGCTGGACTGGCTGATAGCCTAGCGTTATTGTGCTTCGCTGGCAAAAAATGAATGTTATTCATAAGCTGGTCTTTGCTGCATTTTTATGGTGTTTTGGCGGTATAGCCAGTAATCAAGGCTGGTATAGCGGCCACCACCGCTAAAAAACAGGCTGACTAACATGATCAGGTAAGTGGCCGCAAACTCGATACCGTTGTTTAAAATGACCACATTACCGTTGCTGGTAAGCCAGTCATAATTGCCGTGTTGCTGTAACAGCTCTTTGGCTTTGCTTAGCTGTTCGGCCGAGTTAATCACCCGCTCGTTGGCCAGCCAGCTGCTGCTGTCAGCTATGGCCAGCCAGCCATTGGGCCAGTGCACGGCAAAAATGGCAACCAGCATGGTAATGAGCAGCGGAATGCTAACTAAACGGGTAAATAAGCCCAGTAGCAAAAATACTGCGCCCAGGGTTTCGGCTGCAATCGCCAGCGCAGCCAGTAACGCCGGAGCAGGTAAACCTAAACCCCAGTCAGTATTGGCAAACCAGGCGACAGTACTGTCAAAATGCTGATATTTATTCCAGCCCGCCTGCAATAGCACCGGTGCCAGATATAACCTTAGCAATAGCGGTGCCAGACCAGATAGTTTCTGGCTTTGTGTAATGGTGGATTGATAGAACGATAGTGCCGCTTGCATCTGCTGGCCCCGTAATCAGATTAATTAACGGATAAGAACGGCCGGCAGGCAGATATATTTCAGCGCAGTGTTAATTTGCAGCGCTGCGAGGCGTTAGTGTACGCGGTAAAAGCGGCAGAAAAAGTCAATTACGGCATCGGCGTCAAGGCTGGCAAAGCGTACTTTACGCTTACTAACGATAGCTGCTCCCAGTGTTTTTAGCGTATGCTCCAGCGGTACACCGGCTGGGCGTTCTAATTCATGGTCAGCAAACAGAAAGTTAAGTGCAGCTGAGGTGTAAGATTTACCCGGAGTTAACGATACTAATTCCAGCTCTTGCAGGCGCACGCCCAGGTTGCGGATTTTTTGTAAGCGGTAAGTCTCGTTCATAATTTGCCCCGTGTACTGTATGCCTTGGTAAGCACTGTATCGACGACAACAGGTTTTTCTTTAACTAAACAATGAAATTGACCAGCACAGCAGGGCCGCTTTTTGCTAGTATAGCCGCCATAACAGCTGGTTAAGCTAAGGTAATACATGACCCAACACCTCAATCCTCTGGCACTGACAGTACAACAACTCGGGCCGCATCTGGACAGTAAACTGATTAAACAGGCGCTGGATGTTAAGCAACTGATCCCGGCGTTTATTGGCCAAGACAGGGCCAAATCGGCACTGGCTTTTGCCATTGGCATGGATATGCCAGGTTATAACCTTTACGTAATGGGCGAGCCGGCATTAGGGCGCTTTACGCTGGTGCAGGATATACTGCAGCAGGCCGCCAGTGAAAAAGCCACACCGGAAGAGTGGTGTTACCTGAATAACTTTGATGACGAGCGTGTACCCAATACCCTGCGTTTACTGCCGGGTGAGGGCAAAATTCTGGTTAAAAAAATTGAAGCCCTGATCGATGAACTGCTGGATACCTTCCCGGCGGCCTTTGATAACCCCGGTTACCAGCGTAAGAAAAAAGCCATCGCCCGCGCCTTTGACGATAAATACGAGAATGCGATTGAGCTGGTAGAAAGCAAAGCGCTGGAAAAAAACGTTGTGTTGTACGAAGAGAACGGCGCAGTGAGTTTTTCGCCGATTATCGACGGCAAACCGCTGGACGATCAGGAGTTCTCTAAATTAACCGAAGAGCAACGACAGTATTTTTATGGCCTGGTCAGCGAGCTGGAAACCATACTGAATGAGCAGTTGCTGGAATTACCACAGTGGAAGCGTGAACTGTCGGAAAGCCTGCGTGCATTACGTAAAGACACCATAGAACAGGCGATTAAACCGCTGCTGAAACAACTGGAGCACGACTATGCCGCTGAACTTGGCGTGCTGCGTTACATTCGTGAAATGCGCAGCCACCTGGTAAAAGCCGTGCTGGAACTGATGCCGGATGAATCTGAAGCCGAAAAACAGGAAGAGGCTGACAACCGGGAAATTTTTATTGAAGAATTTGTGCCCAACGTGCTGGTGCATTACGAGAGTATGTCGGGCGCGCCGATTATTTTCGAGCCCAACCCCAGCTACGGTAACCTGTTTGGCCGGGTAGAATACAACTCTAACAGCGGCTCTTTATACACCAATTACCGCATGATCCGCCCTGGCGCCCTGCACCGTGCCAACGGCGGTTACCTGATCCTCGATGCCGACCGGCTGCTGACACAACCGCAACTGTGGGATGCGCTTAAGCTGGCGCTGAAATCCGGCGAGTTGTTAATTGATACCCTGTCAGAGCATGCTGTTACCAATTCAACCATTATTACACCGCGGGCAATACCACTGAATGTCAAAGTAGTACTGCTGGGCTCGCGCGATCTGTATTACCTTATTCAGGACGTTGACGATGAGTTTAACGAGCTGTTCCGGGTGCTGGCCGACTTTGAGCATTACCTGCCCAATACCGCCGAAACCATCACCTATATGGCGATGCAAATTCGTGAACAAATGCGCCTGCTTAATATTGACGAGCTGACCGCCAGTGGTTTTAAACAACTGCTAACCTTTAGTTTTCGCCAGGCTGAGCATCAGCGTAAGCTGTCGGCCCGCTTTGCCGATGTATTAGAGCTGGTGCGTGAAGCCTGTTATTATGCCGGCCAGCAGCACAGCAGTAGCTTAACGGCAGAGCATATTCAGCAGGCGCTGAAAGGCAAGCAGCACCGCACCGGCCGCATTAGCGAAGGCTTTTTGGAAGATATCCAGGAAGGCCAGATTTTAATTGATACCGATGGCCTGGCCGTGGGCAAAATTAACGGCTTAACCGTACTTGAAATCGGCGATACCGCTTTTGGTACACCGGCGCGCATTAGCGCTACGGTATTTGCCGGCTCCAGCGGTGTCGTTGATATTGAACGCGAGGTTGAGCTGGGTAAAGCCATTCACTCTAAAGGTGTATTGCTGTTAACCGGCTACCTTGGTGCGAAATATGCCCGGCAGTTTCCGTTAACGCTGTCGGCTAATATTGCTATGGAGCAAAGCTATGGCCATATCGACGGCGACAGCGCCTCGCTGGCCGAAGTGTGTGCGCTGTTATCGGCTATTACTGATATCCCGATTAAACAAAGCCTGGCGGTAACAGGGTCAATTAACCAGCATGGCCAGGTGCAGGCCATTGGTGGCGTAAACGAGAAAATAGAGGGCTTCTTCCGCTTGTGCCAAAGCCGTGGTTTAACCGGCGAGCAGGGCGTGATTATTCCGGCCAGTAATCAGCTGAATTTAGTACTGAATGACGATGTGATCAGCGCAGTAAAACAGCAGAAGTTTCATTTGTATGTGGTAAAAACCGTGGATGAGGCGTTAACCCTGCTAACCGGTGTAGAAGCCGGTGAGAAAAACAGCCGCGGCCAGTATCCGAAAAAATCAGTTAATGGCCGTGCCCTGGTGCGGTTAGCGGAAATCGCCGAAATAGTAAATGGCAGCATGGATGAGGATTAGTTAATACATCCATATGAGAATCGGTTTACCCTAAGCTAACCGTTGAAGGCATGGATGCCTGAGTCGAGCCTACAGGGATGTATTCACGGCGTGTTAGCGTGGGTAAACCGGTTCGAGTTGTATCCACGGATTAAAGCGTCGCAAAAGCAGGGTGATACTGCACCTGGCCACTTTTGCCTTTAAGCGCGCCGGGTGTCAGCTCTAACAGCATAAAGGCGTTGTCTGGAGCCTGCCACGGGCAACTGATATTAAACCGGCTGGCCGGAACAAAACCAAACCTGGGGTAGTACGCCGGATGGCCCAGCACCACTACTGCGGCAATACCCTGTTTTTTGCATTGCTCCAGCCCGGCCCGAACCAATGCTGAACCTATGCCCTGATGCTGCAGCACATTACTTACTGCCATGGGGGCTAAGGCCATTAATTTTGTTTCTGGTGCGTTATCCAGAGTAGCGGCAGAGAACAAAATATGGCCCACAAGCTGGCCGTGCTGCTCTGCTACCAGCGCAATCCTATCAACAGCCTGTTGACGCAATGCGGTGATCAGGTGCACTTCAGCTTCATTATTAAACGCAGAGCGGGTAAGGCTGGCTACTGCCTCGTAGTCGGCCGGGGTTTCAGCGCGTACTGTAGTGTCATATCCCAGAGCATGCCAGGTACTGTTGCGGCGACGCTGCAGGGTGCGGCTGATATTGTGCAGTAGGGTCATACCATGGGCCGGCAAAACAAAAGCGTGCAGCTAGTCTACCTGACTGGGATGGCTTCTCAAGTTAAATGTTAATGATTAAATAGTGTTAACAGCCGTTTTTGCACTGCGCCACCTAATAATACCGAACAAAAACAGTAACAAACCGCATATTAACCACAACGGCTTATCACCAAAACGGCTGTAAGGGGTGGTGCCTGTGCTCAGGCGTAACTCGTCTTTTAACACCGCTTCAGTAAACTGCGGTACGGTGGCGCTAATATTACCGCTGGCATCAATGGTGGCTGTTACGCCGTTATTTGTTGCCCGCAATACCGGCCGGCCAAATTCCAGCGCCCGCATTTGTGCTATTTGTAAATGCTGATGCGGCCCTATGCTGTCGCCAAACCAGGCGTCATTGCTTACTGTCAGTAGCAGTTGCGTTGCGTCTGTCATATTGGCAGCTATCTGGGCTGGAAAGGCAATTTCAAAACAAATGGCGGGCAATAAATGGTAGCTGTTAGCCACCAGATTCGGCTGCACATAGGCACCACGGGTAAAGGAGCTCATCGGCAAATCAAAAATAGGTGCCAGTTTGCGTAGCAAGCCCTCCAGTGGCACAAACTCGCCTATTGGCAGTAAATGGTGTTTGCTGTAGCGGTTGCCATGGCCGTAAAAGTAGTCGCCGTCGGTAGAGTCGGTATAGCGCTTACCCAGTACAATCAAATTGTTCCAGGCTTGCTCGGTCTTGCTGTTGTAGTCAAGAATGCCGCTGATGACGGCGGTATTCTGATACAGCGCTGCACGGTTGAGGTTATCCAGAAAATCCTGTGCTACAGGCTCCAGCCTGGGAATGGCCGCTTCCGGCCAGATAATTAAATCGGCCTGAAAGTTTGGCCTTGTCATATCCATATATTTAAGCATGGTGGGCCATTCCTGCTCCGGCGCCCAGCGTAAATCCTGTTTTATGTTGCCTTGCACCAGCGCGACAGACAGTTGTTCTTCGCTGTATTGCCAGCCGTTAAACTTTACCAGTTGCGGGCTTAGCGCAAATAATAAACCGGCAACAATGGCGTAACTATAGCGGCTGGTTGCGCGTTGCTGCGAGAAAAGCTGGGCCAGCGCGGCGGCGGCAAACACCAGCAAAAAGCTGATGCCGGTTTCGCCAATCAGCGGGGCGAAGTCACGCAGGCCATGGCTGGTTTGGCTGTAGCCCATAGACAACCATGGAAAACCGGTAAATAGCCAGCTACGCAGCCATTCTGTGATTGTCCAGCAAGCGGCAAATAACAGCGGTGTAAACGCCGGGCGTTGCAGTTTATAGCTAAGCAGGCTTGCCAGTGCGGGAAATAACGCCAGATAACTGACCAGCAAGGCCATCAGCCCCAGGCTACCTGCCAGTGGTAAGCCACCGAATTGATCAATACTGACATGCACCCAACTGATGCCAACACCAAACCAGCCAAGGCCAAAACTAAAGCCTCTTAGTGCTGCCTGTTTCGCTGTTGATGCACGCTGCAGTAAAAATACCAGCAATGCCAGGCTAAGCAGTGGTAGCCACCATAATGTATATGGTGCAAAGGCCAGAGTGGTAATCCCACCGGCTGCAATCAGCAACAGGTGGGGCAGGGCCGGTTGTAACTTGGCGATTACAGCACGCAAGATAGTTAGTTTTCCTCTGTCTCGGCAGGTTCTTTAGCGCGGATCACTTGCAGCTGTACTAAACGGCGGCTGTTGGCTTTACTGACCTTAAAGGTTAGCCCTTCAAGTTCGATGCTTTCACCTTTAGCCGGCATATGGCCAAAGGCATGCAGCACTATGCCACCAATGGTGTCGGCGTCTTCTTCATTAAAGGTGGTGTTAAAAGATTCGTTAAATTCATCCAGTGGAGTTAAAGCACTAACCTGAAACACCCTTGATGCCATTTTCTTGATATCGTTTTCTTCTTCATCGTCGTGCTCGTCTTCAATTTCGCCGACAATTTGCTCCAGAATATCTTCAATGGTTACCAGGCCGGATACACCGCCGTATTCATCTACTACTATGGCCATATGATAGCGTTTCTGGCGGAACTCTTTTAAAAGTGCGTCAACCCGCTTACTCTCGGGGATAATTACGGCCGGGCGCAGTAAATCGCGCAGATGCCAGTTGTTAACATTGGGGTCCAGTGCATATTGCAACAGGTCTTTGACCAGCAGTATGCCTTCAATATGGTCTTTGTCTTCATTGACGACAGGATAACGGCTGTGGTTGTTTTCCATCAGAATGGGCAGCATATCAGCGACAGAGTCGTCAATGTCGATAGTGGCCATCTGTGAGCGCGGTACCATAATGTCACGGGCCCGCATACTGGAAACGTCCAGCACGCCGTCCAGCATGCTTTTGGTATCGGTATCGATCAGGTTGCGCGTTTGCGCTTCACTGATGATGTCTTGTAAGTCAGATATATCTTGTGGTTCTGCACTGAAGATACTGGCGATCCGATCTAACCAGGATTTGCCGGCAGAACCGCGACTAGAGTGGGGATTGTCGTCACTCATGGGTGAACTGTTGCTCCAAAAAACAAAAAAAACCTATTCGTTATCCAACAAATAGGGGTTATTAATGCCAAGTTGTTGCAATATGGTCACTTCTTCGGCTTCCATTTGCTCGGCATCGTCGTCATTTATATGGTCAAAGCCCAATAAATGCAAGCATCCGTGTACTACCATATGTGCCCAGTGCGCCTGCAGGCTTTTATGTTGTTCGGCTGCTTCTGCGGCAACGACCGGTGCACATATCACTAAGTCACCCAATAACGGCAGTTCAATGCCCGGCGGACACTGAAACGGAAAGCTCAGCACATTGGTGGGTTTATCTTTGCTGCGATAATCAAAATTCAGTTGCTGACTTTCAGCATGATCAACAATACGCACCGTTACTTCGGCTTCGGCCTGAAAAGGCAGTATGGCTGCATCCAGCCATTGCTGTACCTGGGCTTCGGTAGGTAAATTATCTGCTGTGCTGGCCAGCTGTAAATCGAGAGTAATTGCCATTATTGGCCTTTAGCGGCGTTATCTGCTGCCGCTTTTGCTGCTTCAAAGGCTTCATAAGCCATAACAATGCGCTGCACTATCGGGTGGCGCACCACGTCTTTGGCGGTAAAGTGGTTAAAGCTGATTTCGTCTACGTCGCTAAGTACATCAATGGCATGTTTTAAGCCGGAATATTGGCCACGGGGTAAATCTACCTGGGTGATGTCGCCGGTGATCACCGCTTTGGAGCTAAAGCCAATACGGGTTAAAAACATTTTCATCTGTTCAACCGTGGTGTTCTGGCTTTCATCGAGAATAATAAAGGCGTCGTTCAGTGTACGGCCACGCATATACGCCAGTGGCGCAATTTCAATAATGCCGCGCTCAAGGTATTTTTCTACTTTTTCAAAACCGAGCATTTCAAACAGGGCGTCGTACAAAGGGCGCAGGTACGGGTCAACTTTCTGTGCTAAGTCGCCGGGTAAAAAGCCCAGTTTTTCACCGGCTTCTACCGCCGGGCGCGTTAATACAATGCGCCGCACCAGGTTACGCTCCAGTGCGTCAACGGCACAGGCTACGGCTAAATAAGTTTTACCGGTACCAGCCGGGCCTATGCCAAAGCAGACATCGTGTTTAAGCACATTGCCAACATAAGTTGCCTGGTTTGGGTTACGTGGTTTGATCAGGCCTTTTTTGGTTTTCAGGCTAAAATCACGCGGCTCGCCGTCGTGTTGCTGATACTGAATATCGTAGTTTTCGCTGATCAGCAAATGCACCTGCTCGGGGGTTAACTCTGCCGTTGGCAGCGCCGTGGCGGCATACAATTGTTGCAACACATCTAAAGCCGCTGCAACGTTATCGGCCGGGCCGGCTATTTTCAGCTGGTTGTCGCGCTGACTGATATCTACCAGTAAACGGCGTTCAACGTGCTTTAAGTTATCGTCAAAGGGGCCACATAACAGCGTTAACCGCCGGCTGTCAGCACCTTCCAGCGTTAAATCTGCAGTATGTAAAGTTGTGCTCAAATGCCTGCCTCAGTGTAGAAGGGGGCAATTAATGCCCCCGGATCAGTTAAGGTGTATAAGTAGTTACGCCAAGTACGTCTGCTACCGGTACGGTTTTTTGCCGTGCCAGAATTTGCTGCGGTGCTACTTCGCGGCGCAGGCCCATATCCTGCTCTGTGCGGACTAGCGTACCACGCAATGAATTACTGAATACATCAGTAATTTTCACATCGACAAAGCAGCCAATCATGTCTGGTGAGCCTTCAAAATTCACCACACGGTTATTTTCGGTGCGGCCGGTCAGTTCCATAATATCTTTTTTCGACGGCCCTTCTACCAGAATACGCTGTTCGGTACCGAGCATGCCGCGGGCAATTTTCAGTGCCTGCTGGTTTATCCGATCCTGCAATATGTACAGCCGTTGTTTTTTGGCTTCTTCGCTGACATCATCCGGCAAGTCTGCTGCCGGTGTGCCTGGCCGGGCACTGTAAATAAAGCTGAAACTCATATCAAAATTGATTGCGGCAATTAAATCCATGGTAGCCTGGAAATCGGCATCATCTTCACCGGGGAAGCCGATAATAAAATCAGATGACATGCTTAAATTCGGCCTGATTTTCTTCAGCTTACGAATTTGCGATTTATATTCCAGTGCGGTGTGGCCGCGTTTCATCAGGTTCAAGATACGATCTGAACCACTTTGTACCGGCAGGTGCAGGTGATCAACCAGCTCGGGTACGTCGCGGTATACTTCGATAATATCGTCAGTAAATTCTACCGGGTGCGAGGTGGTGTAGCGAATACGGTCAATACCGTCAATAGCGGCAACTAAACGCAGTAATTCCGAGAAATGACAGATAGTGCCGTCGAATTTTTCCCCGCGGTAGCCGTTAACGTTTTGCCCCAGCAGGTTAACTTCGCGCACGCCTTGTTCGGCTAACTGAGCAATTTCAAACAACACATCATCCAGTGGCCGGCTGACTTCTTCACCGCGGGTATAAGGCACCACGCAGAAGGTACAGTATTTTGAGCAGCCTTCCATTACCGACACAAAGGCGGTTGGGCCATCGGCTTTAGGCTCGGGCAGGCGGTCGAATTTTTCAATTTCCGGGAAGGATACATCCACTACCGGCGATTTGTTACCGCGCACGGCGTTGATCATTTCCGGCAGCCGGTGCAGGGTTTGCGGGCCAAAGACGATATCAACATAAGGCGCACGTTCACGAATGGATGCGCCTTCCTGTGAGGCTACGCAGCCACCGACACCAATCACTAAATCAGGGTTTTTCTCCTTCAGCGGACGCCAGCGACCCAACTGATGGAATACTTTTTCCTGTGCTTTTTCGCGGATAGAACAGGTGTTTAGCAGAATAACATCTGCGTCTTCAGCCTCTTCGGTCAGCGTATAGCCGTGGGTAGCATCCAGCAGGTCGGCCATTTTGGATGAATCGTATTCGTTCATCTGGCAGCCCCAGGTTTTAATGTGCAGTTTTTTGCCCATTGTGTGTCGTTACCTGTATTGTCACTTGGAAAAAAGGAGCGTATTTTAGCCTGTTCGGGCCCGCGTTGCCAGCGCTTGCTTAAAATGGCTACTTCGAAGTAGGGCAGAGATCGGTTTACCCACGTCAACGCGCCGTAAACCCATCCGTGGGGGCTCGACTATAAACTTCATCCATGAAGTTTATCCTGCGGACCAGCAGAGCTGTTCAAATTCGCTCCCGGCGAATTTGTCAGTCTCCATGCCTTCAACGGTTGACTTAGAGTCAACCGATCGCTGTCTGTTCATAATGAGTTGGCAGAATCGCTATAAAAGCCTTTGCCGGGTGGTGATATAACCGGCGTAGAAAATAACCAATACACCGGCAAACCAGGCCATGGTTACCGGCTCCTGCCAGAACAGATAACCAAATAAACCGGCGAAAATCACGCTGCTGTATGTCCACATACCAATATCACTGGCTGGTGCCACGGCGTAGGCCCGGGTCATTGCCAGTTGGCCAATTGCCGCCAGCACGCCCATACCAATAAATGCCAGCCATACCTCGTTATTCAGTGGCTGCCAGTAAAATGGCAGCGGTACAGCTGATAAAATGGCGGTAAGCAGGGAAAAGTAAAACACAATACGCACTGCAGGCTCGGTATCAGACATATAACGGATAGTGGTTTTGGTAACCGCGACTAATACCGCAGATATCAGCGCTACCAGCATAATAACATCAACAGTGCCTGCGGTGCCGGGTAGCGCCAGCATGACACCAATAAAGCCCAGTGCTATAGCAAACAGTGTCAGGCGGCTGGGGCGCTCTTTTAACCAGAACCTGGCAATAATGGGTACAATAAAGGGCGAGAGCAATAATACCAGCATGCCCTGCGCCAGTGGCAAGCGCGCCAGCACATAGAAAAAGCAGTACATTGAGATAAGCCCGGTTAAGGCGCGGCTAAGGTGCAGGTACCAGCGTTGGGTTTTTAACAGACGAAAACCGTGTTTGTACAAAAATGGCAACATTAGCAGCAAGGCGAAAAAGTTGCGGAAAAACACCACCTGCACTTCTGACGCGGTGCCGCTGGTAAATTTAACTACAGCGCCAATACCAGCGAAGCAGGCTTCGGCCAGCAGCAGTAGTAAGGCTCCTTTGGCTAACGGCGACAATATTACAGCCTGCAGCGTGGGTAATAAGGCTGCTTAGTATATCAGAGCCGGTAGCCGCATTAGCTGCTGCCGGCAAAATATATCGCAGTACAGCAGCGGCCTGGCGCTTGTTACAGTTCGGTTTGTAAAAATGCCGGAATATCAGCTGCGCTCATGGGTTTAGCGAATAAATACCCCTGGATCAGGTAGCACTGGCGGCGGTTGAAAAATGCCAGTTGCTGCTCGGTTTCCACGCCTTCTGCTACACAGTACATGCCCAGGCTATTGGCCATACTGAGCATGGCTTCAATAATGGTTTCATCGCTGCTGTCAATGCCGATATCCTGTACAAAGCTGCGGTCAATTTTAATACCGTCAATTGGCAGTTCTTTCAGATATTTCAGTGACGAGTAGCCGGTACCAAAGTCATCCAGTGCCAGTTGTACACCCAGCTCGCTAAGCGCCAGCATGGTATCAATAGCACTTTGATGGTCGCGCATCAGCGCGCTTTCGGTAACTTCAAACCGCAGGCAACTGGCCGGGATCTGATATTTCTGCAACAGAAACCGGGTATGTTCTACCAGTGCCGGTTGTTCCAGATGCTGGGTAGATAAGTTGACTGACAAATACAGCTGATAGCCATCCTGATGCCACTGTTGTAAGTCGCTCAGGGCCCGCTCCAGTAACTGATGTGTCATATTAATAATAAGCCGCAGTTCTTCAGCCAACGGAATAAACTCGGCAGGAGAAATTAACCCTTCGCTGCTTTGCCAGCGGATCAACACTTCTGCCCCCACCACCTGGCGGGTTTGGCTATTAACGATGGGCTGATAAAAGTTAATAAACTCATCTTGTTGCAATGCTTTGCGTAAGCGGGTTTCCCGTGCCAGCCGCATATGGGCTTTTTCGTTCATTTCGGCGGTAAAAAACTGGAAGTTATTACGTCCGGCTTCTTTGGCATGGTACATCGCCACATCAGCGTGCTTTAACAGCTCGATAGCGTTGATGGCGTCGTCAGGGTATATCGCAATACCAACACTGGGGGATACGCCAACGGTATGAGTACCTAACTGCATCGGCTCACTGACAACGGTTAGCATCTTACGGGCAACATGGCTGATATTATCGGTGGTTTTATAGCCTTCAAGCAGCACAATAAACTCGTCGCCGCCTAAGCGGGCTACGGTATCGCTGTCTCGTAGCGTCAGGGTTAAACGCCGGGCGACTTCTTTTAATAGTAAATCGCCGACATCATGGCCAAGTGAGTCATTAATTTGCTTAAATTTGTCCAGATCAATAAAACATAGTGCCAGTGATCTTTTATCACGTTTGGCCTGATCAATACCGTGGTAGATACGGTCCATTAATAGGGCCCGGTTGGGCAGGCCGGTCAGGGCATCATAATTGGCCAGGTAGCGCAGTTCATCTTCGGCTATTTTCTGCGCGGTAATATCGGTAAACACCAGCACGAAAAAAGCCAGTTCCTGCTGTTCGCCAATGGCACTGATGTTGATCAGCGTAGGGCGTTCACGGCCATCCGGCGTGATAACCAGCTCTTCGCCCTGCCAGTGCTGGCCTGGCCTCATTTCTTTTAACAGTTTGGTGTAAAACCGCCGCCGTACCAGGCTAATACCCAGATGGTGGGTACGGGGTTGGTCCAGGTATTGCTCTACACTGCCAAAAGCATCGGCAAAAGACTGATTTGCCGCAATGACCCGCTGCCTGTCGTCCAGAATAACCACCCAGTCGCGGGTTTGCTGGAAAGCTTCACCAAATAGCCGGGCTTTTTCCTGATTGGCGCGGGTTTCAGTGATGTTGCTAAAGGTACCTATTACTTTGCTTACGCTGTTGTCGGTGTTATGTTCAGTCGCTTTACCCAGATCGCGAAACCATAGCCAGTTACCACTTTGGTGTTGCATACGGTAGGTAAAATCAAAACCTTGCTCCGGTTGTTGTAAAAAGCGGGCCCATTGGGTGCAAAAGCCTTCTCTGTCGTCAGGGTGGATCAGTGTCTGGTGCTGCTGCAGTGTCAGCGGGTTCATGCTTTCATTGTAGCCGAGCATAGTATGAATGCGGGACGCAAACAGCAGGTTAGTGTCGGCTTGCCACTCCCAGGCCCCGCTGTTTACTGATGCCAAAGCTTGTTTTAAGCGTTGCTCACTTTGCAGGGCTTTAGTATGTATGCTGCGTAGCAGCGCATGTTGATGGCGGCGTAGCCGGTAAACTTTATACAACAATAGTGTCAGTAGGGCAGCGTAGCTTAGCAATGCCCAGCCGGATAACCAGAACGCGGGTTTTATGTGTAAATGAATTTTTGCCGGTGCGCTTTCAGCGCCGCTTTCGGGCGAAATAGCCACTACGTTAAAGGTGTAATCGCCACTGCTTAGCTGCGGAAAAATAACGCTGTTGCCGCGCTGTGGCGGGTAATGGATATTTTGTTTGCCTTCCAGCCAGTAGCGATAACGCATTTTGTGTTGGTTGCTGAAGTTCATCGCGCTAAATTGCAGTGTGATACCAAGATCTTTATGCGACAGCGTAAAATGCCGCTCATTTAAATTGGTATTAACCGGCTGAAAATTGCCAGACAGCAAACTTAGGCTGGTTATAATAACGCTTGGCTCGCCGCTTTGTTCCTGCAGCCTTGCCGGGTTTACCAGTGTTACACCGCGCATACTGCCAAAGGCAAGCCGGCCATCGGCAAGTGTGGTTACTGCGCCGCTATTATATTCATGGGTATAAATACCGTCATCGCGGGTGAAAAACTCAATTTGCAGAGTATCGGTATCAAGCCGGGCCAGACCATAATGGCTGGCAAACCAGATATCGTCATGCTTATCCAATTGCAGGTTATAAACCGCATCGGATAACAAGGTGTCGTCTACACTGTAAAAGTGCGCCAACTCCAGTGTGTCTGCGGCAAAACCCAGCAAGCCTATGCCTGACATGCTTATCCACAACCGGCCTTGTTTATCCTGCAGCATAGAATTGGCAATACGGCCCAGCATTGGTTGGTAAGCCGGGGCCCGGTAGATCAGACGTTGGCTGTTAGTTTGTGGCTGCCATAACCAGATTTCGTCCGGTTTTGCTATTAATAAACCCATGCTTTTGCCGGTATAAACACCCAAAATAGCGTCACTGCTATTATTGGCAGCACCGGAGTCATTACTGATGTCTTCTATTGTGCCTGTGTCCGGCGTGTAACGCATAAGTTTGCTATCGTTAAAAAAATACCATTGCCGCTGATACTGAAAATAATGGCCGTTCCTCGCGTTTAGATAATGTTTGTCACTATCTTTGAGTTTGTCGGGCATTTGCAGCTTACCGGTGCCGGTATCAAATAATCGCAGGCCATTGGCGTTAACCAGCCACAGGTTGTTGTTATCTGCCGGGTAAATAGCGTAAATGGTGCCGTCATGCTGAATGGCCTTGGGGTCGGGGTTTACTAAATAGCTGGTGTTTGTGCCGTTGTGTAGCTGATTTTTATTCAGGCCATTGCTGGTGCCTATCCATAGTGTCTGGCTGTCGCTGGCCAACAGGCTGTAAACTACATTGCTGCTAAGCGTAGTGTTATCGTTATCGGTGCGGACAATCTGGCTAAAAGCCTGGCTGCGAGGATGCCAGTAATAGGCACCATTGTCACGTGATGCCAGCCAGTAGCCGCCGGCTTTATCGGCGACAATATCAATAATAGTATTGTCAAATAAACCCAGGCCGGCATCGCTAAAGCGCAGCACAAACTCGCTGCTTTGCTGCTGTGGATAAAAGCGGTATAGCCCGCGCTCGGTTGGGATCAGGGCGTGATCATCAACCCATTTTATCTGCCAGATATTCAGTGCTGCCAACTCAGTTTTAGCCTGATAGGGCGTTTGGTGCTGTAAATTGGCCAGCATGTCGTCAAGGTTAATGCTGTACAGGCCATCGACAGTACCTATCCATAAACGGTTATGTTTAATGCTTAGCACTTTGCTGTGCAGTTGGTCGTTTGGCACTATACTGCTGTCTAAATAGGGCAGGTACTGGTGCTGGTTGTTGCTGAGGTTAACAGCAATAACACCATTAAATGCGGCTATTAATACATAGCCCTGATAATATTCAATGTTGCGTAGCCAGCCGTTGGTATAACCCGCGTCGCGAATATCAAACAGTTTCTCCTGGCTGCCATCAGTTAACGATAAACGAAACACCGAATGATGGGTGCTTAGCAATAAAGTATCGCTGTCACTGGACACCAGCCCTGAAATAAAAATGCTGCTGGGCAGCTCGTTTTGCTGGCGTAAACTGGCCGCCAGTTCGATATAACCAGTGGTGCGGTTAAAACGGTACAGATCGCCGGTGGCGGTTGCGGCAAAAATGCTACCGTTGTTGTCTTGTAATAAACGGGTAAATGAAATTTCTTTTAAGCTGGCAAGTGTAGTCCCTACCTGCACTACCTGATTACTGTCAAAACGGTTAAGGCCACCTTCGGTGGCCAGCCAGAGAAAACCTTCGTTATCTAACAGCAAATCATTAACTGAACCCTGTGTCAGCCCTTGATCCGGTGTCAGTGGCCGTAATAATGGGGCCGCAGCTAAGTTGAACACAGCCAGCATCAGAAACAGGGCTGCAAAACGCATCAAAGGCTGCACAAAATTCACTGAAACTCCCGTTCACTGTAGCGTGATTATTTTTATTGCTGCTACATCTGCATTGTTTTGCAGAACATATACTGAGAGTGAATGGCTTGTCCAGTTTTCTGACGACGGCACAAGTTATCGTTGTTATTTCAACCAAAGCAGCGCCAATTGCACTAAGGTTACGCTTAGTGCCAGCAGCATAAAATACAGCTGGACAAAATGCACAACCCGCACGGCATTGCCAATATTCTGCCAGGCAGGTTCACGCTGACAGGGTATGCGGCTGCGTGGCAGTTTGATATTGCCATAATATGCCGGGCCGCCAAGATTGCAGTGTATGGCTATACTGCCGCAGCACAACAGTAAAAAAGACAGGTAGTTAATGTTAAGCCGTGGGACCTGACGAATTTGTTTATAGCAGCGGACGATGCCATGCTGTAACGCCAGAATAATACTACTAATTAGCATTGCCGGGGCTGCAGTTACAACGGCCAGCCAGGCAGCGGGAGCGCCAAAGTGGCGGTTTAGCGGCAGTTTACTGTTCCATTGCTGGGCCAGTTCCTGCAACAACCGGTACGCCAGTGCGGCGATGCCACCACCGGCTAAAAACCAGCAGCATACACCCAGCATCAGCCTGGTGTTGCGCAGCACCGTACTTTCCACTACGGCTTTACTTACACCCATTGCTGTCAGGCGACTGGTGTCGCGCAGCACGAGTTTTGCCGCTTGTTCTTTTGCCAGCATTAGCTGGCCGCGTTTAAGGCTGTCGCTAACGCTGAGAATATGTTTACGCTGTTGTTGCCAGTCCAGGCTGATGTATAGCAGCAGTGCATCCAGCAGTTGCGGCAGTTCTGAGAATTGATACAAGCTGTAGCATAACAGCAACGGCGGTGCCGCTGCGACCACTATTGCCAGGCTGCCGGACGTGAGCTGTTGCTGTGCTGGCCGGGCAGGATCAGGGTGTACTTTTTGTGCCAGCTGGCGGGCATAATAACGAAACAGCGTCAACGGATGGTAGGCTGAGGGTAAGCTAAACCAGTTTGCTGCCAGCACCACAGCCAGCAGCATTAAAGGCATATACCAAAGCCCTTGTGGCAGCACGTTACAGGCTTACACCGGCCAGGCTGTTAATCAGTTCAGCAACCATGGCTGAACTGTTTTTTGAAGCGACCTCCAGATAAGCTTCGAAAGATTGTGGCGATTCTTTACCGGCAATATCGCTTAAGCTTCTGATCACCACAAAAGGTGTATGCAGCATATGACATACCTGGGCAATAGCGGCGCCTTCCATTTCTACCGCCAGCATAGTGGGGAATTGCTCGCGGATAACAGCTATACGCGCCGGATCACAGATAAAGCTGTCGCCGGTAGCAATAAGCCCTTGTTTGGTTTTGCAGTAACCGAGCAAGGTAATACTTTGCTCGGCAGCGGCTACCAAAGCCGGGTGTGGCAGATAAGCGGCAGGCATTTGCGGCACCTGGCCTATTTCATAACCAAAAGCCGTAACGTCAACATCATGGTGGCGTACTTCAGTGCTGATCACCACATCGCCAACACTTAATTGCGGGTCAAAACCACCGGCTGAACCGGTATTAATAACAGCGTCTGGTTTAAAATGCTGGATCATTAGGGTTGTGGCAACCGCAGCAGCAACTTTACCGATACCGGATTGCACCAACACAACTGCAACGCCATTGAGGCGGCCGCTGTAAAATACGTAAGAGCCCAACTCGGTGGTTTTTACATCAACGATTTGCTGGCGCAACAGCGCCACTTCCGGCTCCATGGCGCCGATAATACCGATTAATTGCATACTACAGTCTCTGTCATAACAAAGGCGTTAGTATAAAACGCCGTGCTGACAAAATCCCGCTTTTCGTTATCGAAACTCTTGTTTAAACCTTCACCTAAACCTTTGCTGAGGCTTTTATCGGGCCAGCTCAATGCTGTTGGCTGCTTTATTATCTGTCAGACGGCCTTGCTGATAATCACTGATGGCCTGTTCAATTTCGGCCATAGAGTTCATCACAAAAGGGCCATACTGCACTATAGGCTCGCCAATAGGTGCTGCAGCCAGCACTAATAAACGGCAATCGTACTCGGCATACAAGGTTAGCGCAGTGCCGTTGGTTAGCACACCGGCATGGTGCTGTGGCACTTTGCGCTGCTCTTTATCATCGACCACTTGAATATCGCCGACATAGGGGTAAACAAAAGCACTGTGGGTCAGTGTGAGTTGCAGAGTTATTGTCTGCCCGGCTGTCAGGTGTAAATCATAGTATTGTGGCTCGGTGGATAAGCCTTGTATTGGCCCGCCTTGCTGTACGTCACCGCTTTGTAAAGTGCCGGCAATCACTTTGGCTGTGCCCTGAGCTAATGTTATCTGTGGGATCAGATCCGGGCTGATATCGACATAAGCTGCCGGTTTCATCTTTTCAGCTGCCGGCAGGTTTAGCCATAACTGAAAACCCTGCATTAAACCGGCATCTTGCTGCGGCATTTCTGAGTGAATAATACCCCGGCCTGCGGTCATCCATTGTACACCACCGCTTTTAAGATGGCCCTGATTACCCAGATGATCTTCATGCAGCATATGGCCCGCCAGCATATAGGTTACCGTTTCAAAGCCGCGGTGAGGGTGGGGCGGGAAACCTTTAATGTAATCTCCGGCCTGATCTGAGCCAAAAAAATCCAGCATTAGAAACGGGTCCAGCCGGGTATGCTGGTTTTGCCCCAGGCTGCGCTTAATTTTTACCCCGGCGCCATCGGATGCCTCAATTGCAGGGATCAGGCGTTGCACTGTGCGTGTGGTCATGGTGGTTTCTCCAGCAATAAAGGTTGCTATTAAAGCTTAGTGCTAATGGAAAGAAAATTACATTATTCACGATAAAGCATTCTAATAATTAGAATGTTTTCGCCCGGTGTTGGGTTCAGCCAGCGTTAAGACGCTAAGGCTAAGCTGTGCCTTAATAAAAATAAGTCTCACGTTGCAATTAAGTGTGACTCAGTGTGAGAAACCTAGGAGTATAGAATGAAAAAATCAATCGTATCTGCAAGTATCATTGCCGCTGCTTTTGCTGCCGGTGCACAGGCTAACATCAAATGGGATTATGTTGGTGCAGGTTACACTGATATCGGCCCGGATGGCCCTTATGTTGAAGCATCATACCGTCTGGACAGAAACTGGGTGCTGGACGCTGAGTTTGCCCGCGTATCGCAAGGCCCGTTTGATGCGAACATGCTGAAGGTGGGAGTAAATTACTTAACCGGCTTTAAACTGGATTTTTCACCTAATACCCAAACTTATATTCTGGCCGGTTTTCAGAATGCATCCGGTGATGCAGATGACAGCGGCGGTTATGGTGGTGTGGGGGGGCGTCACCCGTTAACACCGCAGGTAGAGTTGTATTCTGAAGCCAGTTATCACTCTATTGGCGATAATTATGGCAGTTTTGCCGGTGGTATCGCTTATCACCTGAGCCCGGACTGGGCCATTCGCAGCAATGTGGCACTAAATAGTGGCGATACGAAAAACGAATTCCGTTTTGGTGTGTCTTACCAGTTCTGATCTGCTGCTTTTTTTACTGCACAGCCGTTTAACCGAACAGCGCCTTTTGGCGCTGTTCGTGTTTTAGCAGCCAGGCTTTTTTATCCAGCCCGCCGGCATAACCGGTTAAAGTGCCATTGGCGCCTATTACACGATGGCACGGCACCACTATCGCGATAGGGTTACGGCCATTAGCTGCACCTACAGCTCTTACTGCTTTAACATTGCTGATGCCGCGCGCAATATCAGCATAGCTGCAGGTTTGGCCAAAAGGTATAGTACACAACTCTCGCCATACCTGCTGCTGAAATGCGGTTCCATTGGCTGCCAGCGGTAAGCTGAAATGGCTTAAGGTGCCGGCAAAATAAGCTCTGAGCTGCTGCGCGGCTAAGGCTGTAAGCGCAGAAGGTTGCTCTGTTGTCTGCGGTGCGGCAACAAAGCGGATGGCACTGATACCGTTGGCGGTTGCTAAAATCTGTACCGGCCCCAGCGGGCTGTCGATATATTGGCTAAACATATTATTCTCCGGGACTAAACCATAACTGAAAGGTGGCGTAGCTACGCCACGGTGCCAGGTTACTGGTATCAATAGCAGTATCGCCGTTGCGGGCCAGTGCTTTTTGTACACCAAGATCACCCGCCAGCCAGATATCACTGGCTGATAAACCGCGCAGGCGGGCGTAGTTTACCGTCCAGGGGCCGATACCTTTAATGCTAAGCCACTGCTGCGGTGATGCATCTGGTGTTGCCATAACAAAGTGTGCCAGAGCTTTGAGCGTGTCACGACGCGCTTGTGGTACTTTTATCATGTCCAGGCTGCTTTGTGCTACGGCCTGTGGAGTAGGGAACAATTTTTTGTCACCGGCCACCGGCTCAGCCAACGCCTGTACCAAACGATTAAGCTGGGTACGGGCACCGGCCACACTGACTTGCTGCCCCAATATAGCCCTGACACCCGCTTCCCAGCTGCACCATAAGCCGGGAATACGCAGGCCGCTGATTATGCCCCGGCTAAATAAAGCATGCTGCTGCAGCTGATGTTCTATCTGCAACATATTGGCATCCAGATCCAGCAGGCGGCGTAGTTGCTGCACCAGGCCAAACAAGCCCTGCTTACCGGGCCAGTGCAGGCTCAGCTGCAGGCTGCTGTCCGTTTTCGGCGTTACTTCAAACCAGCCTGCGCTCTGCTGATAGCTGAACGTGCGGCCATAGCTTTGCTGATGTACCCAATCAATACCGTCCAGCGTACGCGCCTGCCAGAATTGCAGCATAGTGTGCCAGGCCAGTGGCGGGCGGTAACTCAGTTCTAACCGGATCACGTCAGGCAAAGTGTTGTCACGGTGCCGGCGGATGGCGCCGGGGCTAAGTTGAAGTTGTTGTTTAAAAGCGTCATTAAAGCGCCGGACACTGTTAAAACCAGCCTGATAAGCAATGGCACTGACAGGCAGTGCCGTTTCATGCAGCAGTTTTTTAGCAAATAACACTTGCTGGGTAATAGCATAGTGTTTGGGCGCCAACCCCAGTTGCTGCTGAAACATTTTGCGTAAGTAACGCTCACTGATACCAAGCCGCTCTGCCAGTTGTGTCTGGTTTTGTTGTTGTAAGGCGCCTGCATCAATAAGTTTTAAGGCACGTTGCAAGGTTGTGTCTGTTCCCTGCCAGGCAGCAGAGCCCGGTGCACTGTCTGGCCGGCAACGCAAACACGGCCGGTAACCGGCGGCACAGGCCGCGGCAGATGAAAAGTAATAACTCACCTGCGTCTCGGCCGGTGCTTTTGCCGGGCAAACAGGGCGGCAGTATATACCGGTACTTTTTACTGCAGTAAAAAACAGGCCATCAAAGCGGGCATCTCTTGCCAGGCGTGCCTGTTGGCAGATATCGGTACTTAACATAACGTGGTCCGGTTTACGGATAATGGCCAGAGTATATCAGGCAATAACGGTGGCGTTAGCCGGATCCGGCACTCAATAGTAAAGATGTGTTACTTCATTATTTGTGTTGTTGCTAAGCTTAAAAGCAACGCTTAGTATCAACAGATTGCTGCAGGCCCGCTTGGCCATAACGAACAGGAGTTCCTATGCTAGAGCATTTTTTTATTCAGCTGAGTACTGAACCCGACAGTATCAGTTTCGAGCAAAGTATTGCGCTTATTGATGCGTTATATCAATTTACGCCGGTAGCGTTTAAAAATGGCGACTTGCATAACGCTGCCGGTGAAAATAACGGTTCGTGCAAAATATTGGCTTTTGGTTTGCTGCACCAGTTATCGGCACCGCAAACATTATTTTTATTTGGCGATTACTACCGCACTGTATTGGATACTCCTAAAGGCAGCGATCATCAGAATATCCGTAATTTTATCCGTACCGGCTGGGATGGTGTGGCCTTTGCAGCGCCTGCATTAAGCGCTAAAGTAGAATAAGCAGGTTTCTCACTAATGTTTCTGCACTGTATGTTTTTCCCATCATAGATGCCGGTTTAACATATGATTAAGTTTATAAAGGTCTACAAGTGCCTCCGTAGCTTTAACCGCCGGTTTCACCCCCCCGGAAACACCCTTGTACTGAGAAAGTCGATCAAGGCCCGTACTTTGGGTGACGGATGTTTACTTGCTGGCCACAAGATATGAAATACGCCGGTATGTTGTAGGTGGTCGACCAGAATAGGCTGTAGTAGCCCTTTGCCGAGTGGTTCACGGATAGCAAAATCCGGCAGATAGGCAATGCCTAAGCCCTGTAACGCGAAACACAGACGAGTTTCTATGTTATTGCAAATCATGGCGATGGGGACTTGCAGTTTGGGTTGAGTTGCTTGTTGTTTTAGCGCCCAGGTTTCCAGCTTGCCACTGTTGGGGAAACGGAAATGCAAACAGCGGTGTTGTAACAGATCTGCCGGAGTTTGCGGTATGCCCCGTTGTGCCAGATAAGCAGGCGAAGCTACTAACATCATCTGAAAGTTCCCCAGGCGCCGTGCTGACAAGCGTGAGTCTTTTGGCTCGCCGGTGCGCACTACCGCATCAAAGCCTTCTTCAATAACGTCCACCATGCGGTCGGTAAAATCCAGATCCAGTTCAATATCCGGGTATGTACGCATAAACTCACCCAACACGGGTAATACCAATGAACTGACCAGCGGCAGGCTTACTCGCAGACGGCCGCGAGGCATACCTGTAGCCTGCGATAGCTCCAGTTCTGCCGCTTCTATCTCGGCTAAAATACGCCGGCTACGTTCCAGAAATAGCATCCCCTCGGCGGTTAGTGTGACACTGCGGGTACTGCGGTGAAACAGGCGCACCCCCAGTTTTTCTTCCAGCCGTACCACGCTCTTACCTACGGCGGAGGCTGAGATGCCCAGCTCGCGGCCAGCACCAACGAAACTGCGCTGTTCGGCTACCTGCACAAATACCATAAAGCCATGCAAACTATCCACGTTATCTCCAGTTTATAGTGTTAATTGCGGACTAAAAGCTCCGCTAATAAAGGAACTATATCTTACTTTTTCTTTAATCCCACGATTTATATGATCTGGAGGAAATCACTCAAGTAAGGACTTTACCGTGACAACTGTTGTATTTACACCACCCCATGTGCAAAAACGCTTACCACTGGCAGCGCTATTGGCTCTGGCCCTGGCGGGCTTTATTACAATATTAACTGAGGCGTTACCTGCTGGTTTATTGCCACAAATCAGTGCCGGGCTAGGTGTTTCAGAAGCACTTGCCGGCCAGCTTGTAACTGTTTATGCCCTTGGCTCGCTGCTGGCGGCTATTCCGTTAATAGCCATTACGCAAAGTATACGACGGCGTTCTTTGCTGCTGCTCGCTATCATCGGTTTTGTTATAGCCAATACGGTTACAACCTTTTCTACCAGTTACACACTGACGATAGTTGCACGCTTTTTGGCAGGTGTAGCGGCTGGTTTACTGTGGGCCTTACTGGCAGGTTATGCCAGCCGCATGGTGCCTGAGCATCTGAAAGGGCGTGCTATCGCAATAGCAATGGTTGGTACGCCGTTGGCGCTGTCGATAGGCGTTCCGGCCGGAACCTTACTAGGCAATCTGGCTGGATGGCGTGTCTGTTTTGGTATTATGAGTCTGTTAGCGCTTATGCTGATTGTTTGGGTTCGGCTGAAAGTGCCGGACTTTGCCGGTCAGGCCACCGGTAAACGACTGTCACTTGGCCGGGTATTTACACTACCAGGTATTCGCCCTGTGTTGTTTGTGGTACTGGCCTTTGTGCTCGCACACAATATTCTCTACACCTACATTACCGCATTTCTGGCGGATGCCGGAATGGCTGAACGAATCGATCTGGTTTTGCTGGTATTCGGTATTACTGCATTGCTTGGTATCTGGATTATTGGCGTGTTGGTTGATCGCTATCTGCAGGCACTGACCATTGCCAGCATAGCCCTGTTTGCCTTGGCTGCACTGGTGCTGGGCCTTGCTGGCGATGTACCCGTGGCAGTTTATAGCGCAGTGGCTGTCTGGGGGCTGGCATTTGGTGGTGCAGCAACCTTGTTTCAAACGGGACTCGCTAAGGCGGCCGGAGCGGCCGCCGATGTTGCCCAGTCCATGCTGGTTACTGCCTGGAATCTGGCTATCGCAGGTGGTGGCATAGTCGGTGGTGTATTGCTGAGTAGCTTTGGTTCTGGTTCTTTCTCGCTTACCTTGCTGGTGTTGCTTGCTGGATCGTTTATTGTTGTGTGGTGTGCTAGAGACTAGTTAATAGGTAAAAGCATGCAAAATGCCGGTTAGCGTAACTGACCGGCATTGATGTAAGGCGGTTTTGTCAGGCCGCGTCTTTTTCTTTGGTGGCTGCTTTTATATTGTCAGCGTGTGGCAGCTCGTGCGGTGGTAAATCTTTATTACCCTGCTTTAAGAAATGATCCATCCAGCGCATCAGGCGCATACCGTAATCCAGCTGGGCTGCAGCTTTCTGGTTGCCGTGGCCTTCGCCCGGATACAGCACTAAGCGTACCGGCACTTTACCGTGGGTTTTTAAGTAGCGGTACAACTCCATTGACTGGCTGGGGTGTACACGGGTGTCTTCTTTACCGTGCATAATCAAAATGGGGGTTTTGGCCTGTTCTGCATGGTAAATCGGGCTGCGCTCTAAGTACCATTGCCATTTTTGCCACGGGTAACTGCGGGCATGTACTAAGTGCATTTCATTGGCGATATCAGTGGTGCCAAATTTAGACAAGTTATTACTGATCCCAACAAACATCACGCTGGCAGCAAAGTGTTCGGTTTGCTTGGTGGCGGCCCACGCCGACGCATAACCCCCGTATGAGCCCCCGGTAATTCCCACTTTGGCGCTATCAACCAGCCCCTGCGCAACCAGATAATTTTTGGCATCGACTAAATCATCAAATTCTTTGCCGGCATAATCATTTTGCCCCAGCTTGGAAAAGGCCACACCCCGGCCGGTACTGCCGCGATAGTTAGGGAAAAACTGCATATAACCTTCACTGGCGGCCAGTTTAACCGGGCTGGCGTAGCGGTCGAGCCAACCGTTTGACATATGGGCTTCCGGCCCGCCATGCACTACCATGATCAGTGGGTAACGCTGGCCTTGCTGATAATTCAGCGGATACACCAGAATGCCTTCCAGCTCAACACCGTCGCTGGCGGTATGTCTGATGGTCTCCTGTTTTGGCATGCTAATGTCGGCCAGCCAGGGGTTAGAGTTTGTTTGCCGGTTAAGCTTGTTGCCACTGAGGCGGTAAACTTCACCCGGATGAGCGGCAGTATTAACAAGCAATACGCTGTGCTTGGCGCTGACCGGCTGTGCTACACGGGTAATAATGCCTGAGCCGGGTTTTACCAGCTGGCTGGTTTTGCCACTGCGTACATTTACCGCGCCCAGTTCTGCTTCGGTACCAATATGGCCAACATAAAGCAGTTCGTTATTACTGCGCCAGGCAATATCCTGTACGTGGCCTGCATAGTCGGGCAGCAGCTCGCTCAGGCGGGCACTTTTTACATCAGCCAGCATTAAACGCCCGGCTGAAGGGTCGTGGATATCTTCGCTGCCAATAAGCGCCAGTTTACTGCCATCCGGTGACAGTTCGGCTTTGTCCAGCTTACCGACAGTGGCAAAACGTTGTTGCACCTTGCCGCTAAAATCGAGCAACTGATACTGGCTGGCCATGTAGTTATCGTCAATCAGTGCGGTGGGCGCTACACGCACCAGCAGCTGCTGTTGTTTTGGTGCAAAGGCCACCGACAATACATTGCCATCAATTGCCACTGTCTCGGCTTTTAACGGCCGTTGCTGCAGTTGTGCCAGCCACAGTTGGGTATTAATTAAATCTTCTTCATAGACTTCGGCTTTAAAACCTTTCTTTTTTAAGTCAGCCAGGTTCTTTGCTTCAGCCGGCTTTGCCAGCATAGCCAGATATTTGCCATCGGCACTGATATCGTAACTGCTGATATTATTTGGCAGGCTCAGTACTTTTTGTGCTTCGCCACCACTAACCGCTATGCGGTACAGGCTGGTAAATTTGTCATCGCCTCTTTTGGCAGTGAAATACAGCTGTGTATTGTCGGCGCTGAACTTAATATTACCCACCCGGCCGTCGCCGGTGACAAAGGGAGTTTCGTTGCCGTTTTTATCGAGCAAAAATAATTCATGGTGGCTTGCGCCATCGTTCTCGCTATAGGGGTTGCGCGGCCGGTTACGGATAAACGCGGTGTAGTTGCCGTCGTTACTTACAACCAGTTGAGTGACATGCTGTATGCCTACGGTTTGTTCCAGCGTAATAGGTTTGGCGGCAACAGCTGTGCAGGCCAATGCCAGCAGTAGTGTGATGCTCCCGGTAAGGTTTCGCATTCTTCCTCCATGCGTTTTAGGGTGTGTTTGGCCGCAACATAACAGCATAAAATCTGCCGAAGCTCTAGTTTCTATTGTCGGATTGCCGCAGTATTGCGGCAGAACAACGGCTACAGCTTTGTTAAGCGGTAGCGCTGTGATATGTTTGCGCAAAAAGCGGTGTTACAAAGCCGCAGCTAATTACTAACTATCTTTCAGGGTATCCGATGCAAGAATCCAGCGTAATTATCACTAACGATGCAGTGGTACTTGGTTTAATGGCCACCATTTTGGGCGCCGTGTTTTATACCAGCCATAGCGATAACCGCTTCTTTAAAGCTTTCTACAAATATGTACCGGCACTGTTGTTGTGTTATTTCATCCCTTCACTATTTAACAGCTTTGGTGTGATTGACGGCGAAGGCTCATCACTTTACAAAATGGCGTCACGCTATTTGCTGCCGGCCAGCCTGGTGTTGTTAACTCTGAGCGTTGATTTTAAAGCTATTCTTGGCCTTGGCCCTAAAGCGCTGATTATGTTTTTAACCGGTACTCTGGGTATTGTAATTGGCGGGCCTATTGCCCTGATGAGTGTCGGCTACTTTTTTCCGCAGGAACTGGGTGGCGATATCTGGCGTGGCATGACAACCATTGCCGGCAGCTGGATTGGCGGTGGTGCGAATCAGGCTGCGATGAAGGAAGTGTTTAATGTTGATGGCAATATTTTTTCTGTCATGATCACAGTGGATGTGCTGGTGGCGAATGTCTGGATGGCAGTATTGTTGTTTATTGCCAGCCGGGCCGAGTTTTTTGATCGTAAAAACGGCGCTGATACCCGTGGTATTATGAATCTGCGGCAAAAAATTGAGCAATATCAGGCACAAAATGCCCGTATTCCTAATTTAAACGACATTATGCTGATTGTTGCAGTGGCGTTTGGGGTTACCGGGTTGTCTCATGCTCTGGCTGATATTATTGCCCCCTGGATTGAGCAGGTAGCGCCGCAACTGGCAATGTACAGCTTAACCAGCACTTTCTTCTGGCTGGTCGTTATTGCCACAACAGTGGGGCTGTATTTGTCTACTACCCGGGTGCGCAAACTGGAAGCGGTAGGTGCATCAAAGGTAGGTTCGGCATTTCTGTATATCCTGGTCGCTACCATAGGTATGCATATGGATGTTACGGCGATTTTTAGCAATAAACTGATGTTTTTAGTTGGCATAATCTGGATGTTAGTACACGCCGTGTTGTTGCTGGTTGTTGCCCGCCTGATAAAAGCACCGATGTTTTATATGGCGGTGGGTAGCCAGGCTAATGTTGGTGGTGCGGCGTCAGCACCGGTTGTTGCGGCAGCGTTTCATCCATCTTTAGCGCCTGTAGGTGTTTTACTGGCGGTGCTGGGTTATGGCCTTGGTACCTATGGTGCTTATATTTGTGGCCTGATCATGCAGCAGGTTGCACCGTAATATAAAACAGCCATGCAATAACCGGAAAGGGAGTTTTACCAGTGAGTAACCACATTAAAATCGAGCCTGGCCATTGGGTGCTAATTATTTTCTTATTACTGGCGCTGTATGCCAGTTATCTGTTGATAGCTCCCTTTATTGGTCCGGTAGTGCTGGCATTTGTCCTATCGTTACTGTGTTTTCCGGTGCATCAGCGTATTGTGCGTAAGTTTCCTGACAAACCTAACCTGGCATCAACCATTACCTGCTCCTTGTTGGTGGTAGTGATCCTGGTGCCGGCTGCTGTGGTGCTAATGGCGATAGTTCAGCAAAGTATTACGTTTGCAAAACAAAGTTACCAATGGGTTGAAAAGGGCGGCGCTGAACAGTTGTTGCAGCAGCCATTTATTAAGCATGGCATCGAAAGAATAAACAACTTTTTACCGGTTGGTGATTTCACCATCAGGGACATTATTGACCGGCTAACCGAGTTTGCCTCGGGCTTTAGTAAAGAGCTGCTGGATTTAAGCACTAAAGTTGTGGGTGATGTAACCGGAATAATTGTCAGTTTTTTCCTGATGTTGTTTGTGCTGTTTTTTCTGCTGCGCGACCATAAAAAAATTCTTGAAAGCTTATTCTGGATATTACCGCTGGCCCGCTCGCAGGAAGAAAAATTACTTACTGAAGCCAATACCGTTGCGCGCTCTGCTGTTATGGGAACCTTTCTGACCGCGCTGGCTCAGGGCGCTGCGGGTGGCATTGGCATGGCGATTGTTGGTATGCCAGGGTTGTTCTGGGGAACAATAATGGTGTTTGCGTCGTTGATCCCGCTGGTTGGCGCGGCGTTAATCTGGGTGCCTGCCAGTTTATATTTATTACTTACCGGCGACTGGCCCTGGGCATTATTTTTAACCTTGTGGGGCGCCATAGTTGTTGGCTCTATTGACAACTTTTTACGGCCTATTCTGATGCAGGGTACGTCTAACATGAGTACCCTGGTACTTTTCCTGTCACTTATTGGTGGTTTGCAGTTATTTGGCGTTATTGGTTTGATCTACGGCCCGATCATATTTGCCCTGACCCATGTACTGATTAAGCTTTATACCATCGAGTTTAGAGATTTTCTGGAAAAGCAGGATAAAAGCTAAGCGGGGCGCAAGCCCGCTTATTACATCTGTTCAACTAATGTCGGTAGATAATTTTTACCGGCTGGTTACCTAAAAATACCTCTATTGCTGCCTGCGTGGCGGCATCCACCACACCGACACTGTTATCCATAATGATGGCAAAGCGGCCAAAACCTTGCTCAAAAGAGTACTGTAGGTCATTTAAATTGCATAGTTTGCCACAGCAGGGCAATGCCAGCTGTTGCATGGCAAAGCTGTTGTTTTCAGCATTGTAGTCTGCGTCCATCAGGCGGTGCCATTGCTCCACGCTAAGCTCTGTATGACAGGCCGGACAATGAATATGTTCAAAATTGCCGCCGCAGTCGTAATAACGTACTTCGTCTGTGCAGGTAACCTCTATATGTTCTGCCGCCGGAAAAAGCGCTGCGATAAATGCCTTAGTGGCAGCAATAATGTCTGCGTTTGGCTGTTGTTGCGGATTGCACAACAGAATAATGATTTCATGCTCGCTCATCGTCGTTCCTGCAGGTTTTAATTGGCCGGTAATGGCGTACCAACAGGTAACAGCGTTAACTGCAGCGTATTGCCTTGCCGGCTTAGTGTCAGCGGTAAAGTATAGTTGGGAAAGCGCAAGCCAAATACTGCGCCTTGTTGCAACATGCTCTGCAGTTGCTCTGTTATCGCGGTGATAAAGCGGGCGCAGCCTTGCGCGTCAACTCTGCCTTCGAGTGGTAAAGCGACTCTGTCTGCCAGTGTCAGATAGGCCGCCAAACGCCAGTGTGAATTGACCCCCAGGTTGTATGTTGCACCATGCTGTTGGCCAAGATCTAAGCCACAGGCCTCCAGGACTAACTGTGCTTTGCCAGGCGCAGGCAAGTCTATTTTTTGCTGACGTTGTTGTGCCAAAAACTTGCCCCATGCCAGCCGGCGAATAGTGGCGTCCAACGAAATGGGGGGATATTTTTCTTGCTGTTTTAGCGCATTAAAACGGGCAATACCCTGCTCCAGCACTGCTATATCGTTTTCGTACTTAAGCTGCTCTTTAAGCAGCCGGTAAGCCGGAACTCTGGCTTGCTCCATTCCGGCTAAGGCTGCTTTTTCATAATACGCCAGTGCCTGTGCTTTGTCGGCTTGCTCGCCCAGGCCTTTGTCTGCCATGGTTGCCAAATGATAGTTTGCCACAGCAATATTGCGCTGTGCACCTTGCAAAAAAGCCGTCTTAGCGCCGCTATAGTCTTTCTCGTTCAGTAGCAGGGTGCCATAGTTTGTCCAGGCTGTGCCCTGATCCGCCGCCATGCCACGCTCCAGCCAGTGCACAGCTTGCTGGCGCAACTGCGCCATGTCGAATTGCTCTCTTTCACTGCCGTAACTTTGCATTGCAATTAAATAGGCGCGCAAGTATTCGCGTGATGCGTTATCCAGATATAAAATATCGTTGTCCAGTTCGTAAGCCTGGCCAAAGTAACTACCAGCCCGCTGAGCGGCTTCTATGGCGGGTGGCAGATTAAATATTGATTTAGGATCTGCCGGGCTGTGCGCCAGCCCCAGGTTGTATAACGTAGGTAATTTAAGGCCAGCAGCCAGAGCTTCGTCGAATAAACGGATCGCTTCAGCTTTTCTGCCTTTGTTCAGTGCCATATTGCCAAGGTTATGACTGGCACGGGCAGAGCCTAGCTCTCTGGCTTGCTGATAGTAGCCACTGGCTATAGTGCTATCTTGTGCAACGCCGCGTCCCAAATCGTAAGCTTTACCGAGTAAAAATAATGCTTCAGCGTTATTTTCACTGGCTTGCTGCCGGGCTTGTTGCAAGAACGCGTCATATTGTTGCTGCTCAAATAACTGCTCCAGCGCGGATATCTCCGCGTTTGCTGTGCTGCTTAGACTCAGGACAAGCAATATAGTAACAACATAAAGTGTTTTAACAGAGGCAGAAAGTAACTTCATAACATCCTTGGGTATAAGCAGGAGCACAAACGGTAGCTTTATTAAAGCTGCGTAACATAACTGCAAACTATGTTGCAGGCAAGCCCTGCTTTATGGTCTTGTTGTTATGGTTGGCGGGGTAAGTTAAAGCTGTAGCTATGCTGCGCCAATGGTGTGGCATTACCCGTTTTGTAGGTATCTACCTGCACTACGCCGTTGTTGCTCAGGCTAAATACACGAAACATGGCGGTGTGCTGTGTTTCATCCGGAATTTTTGTGCGCTCCAGTGCGGGGATATGCAGGTAGTGCACCGTGCCCAGTTGTTTTGAATGTTCAACCCGGTTCATGTCCATATGTAAATCGCCGGAGATCACAGCCGCCAGATTCGGCTGGGCAATCACCCCGGCAAAGCCCGGGTGCTGAATGCCTTTATCAGCATTTTCCGGATAAACGCCGGTTTGAGCGCCGTGCACGATTAACAGCACCGGCTTGGGTTGCAGCTGTTTTAGCTGGTTTAGCATCCAACTGATGCCGTCATCGTTAAAGTCGCGGCCGTGATCGGGCGAGGCAAATACCAGCGCCACAGTGTCAAATTCCAACACATAGCTGGGGGCGTCCAGGGTAATTTTTCCGGCATTCCAGCTGTTAGCATACTGCATAAAGCGCTCAACAGTGCTGCCATGTTCTTCATTGCCCATAATCGGGTAAAACGGCAGTGTTAGCTGCTGCAGCACCGGTGTGGCATTGTCGTACTGTATTAAGGTGCCCTTGTGGGCGATATCACCAACACCGACAACAAAATCCAGTTTGGTTTGTGTTGCCAACTGGTTTATATCAGCCACCGCCGCGGCCAGATGCGGAAATTCTGGCTCAGGCTTGGGTTCGGCATCGCCCAGTACGGCAAAGCGTAACACTATATTTTCTGGTGCTGTGACTGGCGCCTGGCCTGTTTTTGCTGTATCTGCCGGTGAGCAGGCGATAAGTAAACAACTTAGCAATAACGCCAGGCTGATAGTATTAAACAGTTTCATTAAAAATCCTTGGTCGTAATGTTGTGGTTAGCTGAAATTAAACATGCCTTTAAAACTGCTGGGAATTAAGCCTGTCCAGCGTTTAAAGGCACGGCGAAAGTTATGCTCGTCGGAGTAACCCAGCTTTAGTGCCAACTGACGGTTAGAGTAATGACCCTGTTGCAATAGTTGCCGGGCTGCATCGCGGCGTACTTCGTCAAGCAGGGTGGCAAAGTTGGTATTATGCTGGTTAAGCTGGCGTTTTAAGCTGCTACTGCTTAGCCCCAGCGCAGCAGCAACCTGATCCTGATTCAGTAATTGTGGCAAGGCCCGGCGCTGCAACTGGCAAATGTGCTCCGGCAAAGCCCGCTGTTTGCAAAGCACACGGTTAAGCTGGCGGCAGGTGCGGCGGGTGGCGTTAAATTTTAGAGCGTTTGCATCAGCAAAGCCTTGTTGCCACAAAGCATGCGGAATGCTGATACAGTCAACGCTTTGATTAAAGCTGACATCCACCCCCCAATGCAACTGGTGCTGTAACTGATGTGATGCGGCTTGTTGCAGCTGCAGGCTGATACCACAAACGCTACCCAGCTGTTGTTTTACTAAACCCAACAGCAGCGAGATAACGGCTGTCAGCATAAAAGCCTGCTGGCTGGCTAAACCCAGCGCCGGTTTAAATTCAATGATGATGCAATGCTGCTGTTGGTAAAGCCGTGCATAGAAGCAAGGAAATAGCTGGTGGCGAAAGTAGTACAATTGCGCCAGTGCCTGGCGCAGGTTTTGTGCATACTGCAGGCTTTGGCACAGTGAAATATAGCGGCTGTTCAGCAAGGCATTGCCCAGCAGATAGGGCAATTCCGGGCTGTTAAGCTGTTGCTGGCAGTTTTGCAGCAGTTTCAGCCAGTCGTTATGGTGCAGCCTGCCGTGCGGTTTGTGTAAGTCCTGCTCAAAAATACCGGTGCCACTTAACAACTTATGCAGCTGAGTACCGCGTCGTTGTGCCAATGCCAGCAACTCAGTGCTGCCGTGCTGCAGCAGCAGGATTTTATCCTGATAGCCGAAGTGGCGGATACGCATCAGACCGGCTGCAACTTAACGGCGGTGGCTTTTTTTGCCAGCGCCATAGCTTGGTCGGCTGCGTGCAATGCGCTTTGGGCGCTGTTGTGCTGCACTGCAATTTCTACTAATGTCAACTGGGGTTGCTGTTTTGCAATAGCCAGTTGTGACAATTGCTGGCGTAAATGCTGCGCCATAATGTTGGCCTGCGCTAAAGCAGTGTTGGGCAATAGCGCTATAAAACGGTCGCCGGCGTAGCGGCATACTACATCACTGTGGCGTAACTGGTTGCTGAGTAGTTCGCTTAACTGGCTAAGGTAGGCATCGCCACTGGCCATACCATGCAGGCGGTTAAACGCAGCGAAATTATCAATATCCAGCACCAGTATACTCAGCGCTTTACGCTGACTTTGGTGCAGCTCTATTTCGCGTTGTAATACCGCTTGCAGATACTCAATGCCGTACAGCTGGGTAAGCGGATCAATAAGCTGGTGGTCACGCAAAAACAGTTCACGGCCGCGTAACTGGCGGTTAATAGCACGCTGTTCACGGTGCCAGCCAATCAGGCCATAAGTCAGTACCAGCATGCCAACCGGCGCAGGCAAGGATTCCAGCCAGCTCATCAGCCGGATATGATCCGGGTAGCGGATAAACTCGTCCAGCAGATCAAGAAAGTATGAATACACCAGCAGCAGGCTGCCATAGTACAGCCATTCGGTTACCCGCCCTGCCGGGCGGCTGCTGATAATCAGCCCCAGCCAGCCACAGGCTACCAGCAAAGTTGTGCCCTCACCGAGAATGTCCAGCCAGTCAAATTCATTGCCGGGTTTGGCACTGCCTATATCAATAGCCAGCAGCATACCACTTAACAGCAATAGCAGGCTGAATAGCATTTTGTACTGGTGTTGTCGCCACATGATCAGTTTATCCGCACAAATAAATGTAATTTTCTGCCGCCTGTATGACAGTTGAATGACAGGCTTTAGCGCTTCAGGCACCGCATTGCACCGTTAAGACCCGGGTCATATTGGCTCAAGGCATACTGTTAACAAACGGTGTTTTGTCACACAGTAACGGCACACTGCGTGCAGTTATTGGCCGAAAATTAAGAGCAACCGATGAAGCTGACTTATCAAAAAAATGCCCCCCGTTCTGTGCTGGCTTGCGCTGTAAGCCTGGCTTTTGCCGCTTTAGCAACCCCCGTACTGGCTGATGCCGATGTACAGGGCCGTATTACTGATAACCGCAGTAACCTGCTAACAGGTGCTGAAGTGAGTATTCCGGAGCTGAAGCTACGCCGCACTACCGCTGCGGATGGCCGTTTCCACTTTAATCAGTTACCTGCCGGCACTTACACTTTGTTGGTGAATTATCTTGGTGCTGTACCGGAAACCCGGGTGTTGGTGGTAGCCGATACCGGGTTGCGCCTGGGCGATATTAAACTGTTATCTGCCAGTGAGACGTTGGAACATATTGAAGTGGTAGGGCAATCCGGAGCGGTGAGTAAAGCGCTTAACCGCCAGCGTAATGCCGGTGGCATCGTTACCGTAGCCAGTACCGACGAGATGGGCCAGTTTCCTGACAGCAATGTCAGTGAGGCACTGCAACGTTTGGCTGGCTTATCGGTAGAACGCGATCAGGGTGAAGGCCGCTTTGTCCGGGTGCGTGGTTTAGCGCCGGACTATAACGCAGTAACCTATAACGGCACCCAGTTAGCAGCACCGGAAGCTGGCCGTCGTGCTGTAGCGCTGGATGTGATCCCATCAGACTTGCTTGAATCGGTAGAAGTAAACAAAACCCTGACACCGGATATGCCAGCTGGCTCGCTTGGCGGTACGGTGGAGATTAAAAGCTTATCGGCCTTTGACCGCAGCAACGATTTTTATTCTTTTACCGCAGAAGCCGGCTATAACCAGCAACAAAGTAAAACAAGCCCTAAAGTATCTGGTGTATTTAGTAAAATACTGGATGCCGCAGGCGAAACAGACAGCTTAGGTATTGCTATTGCAGCCAGTTATGCCGAACGTAAATTTGGCTCACAGAACGTTGAAACCGGCGGCAGCTGGGATTTTGACGACGGGCTGGAAGAATTTGAACTGCGCAACTATGTAATTAGCCGCGAGCGTATTGGCCTGGCACTGAATCTGGATTACCGGCCGGGTAATAACAACGAATATTACCTGCGTAGCCTGTACAGCCGTTTCAGTGACACCGAAGAGCGCCAGAGTATGACAGTAGAGCTGGCCGATCCGCAGTTTGCCGGTAGCCTCGGTGAAGCGGCGCTTATCCGCTCGTTAAAACAGCGTGAAGAAACTCAGAGTATCAGTGCCATAGTGTTGGGTACCAAACAAACTTCCGGCAACTGGGAGTGGCAGTTAGAAGCCGGTGCCAGCAAGGCCGATGAAGACACACCATTTAGTATCAGCGGGGCTGACTTTGAGCAGGAGCTTGCTGATGGTGTTGGCTTTACCGGGAGTAATATCCTGCGTTTAACGGCACCGGCTACAGCATTTCTTGCCGACGGTTACGAGCTGAAAGAAGTAGAAATGGGTGATACCTACGCCAAAGAAACTGAACGTAATATTAAGTTTGATTTAAGCCGTGAAATTATTCTGCGCCATGGCAGCCTGTTGCTAAAAAGCGGTGTTAAATTCAGCCAGCGCGAAAAAAGCGCAGCAGAAGATGTCTGGCTGTTTGAAGACTTCGACGATTTGGGTATTAGTGCCTTAAGCCTGAGCGACTATGCTGCTGCCAATGTAGATTATGGTTTAGGTAATATGGGCCCGGCAATTAGCAGTGGCAGTATTTATCAGTTGGTCAGTGGCTTAAACCGCGACGACTTTATTGACGACGTTGAGTCACAAATTAATGACTATCAGGTAGATGAAGATATCAGTGCGGCATATTTTATGACGCAGTGGGAGCGGGATAACTGGCAGTTAATTACCGGTGTGCGTTACGAGCATGAAAAACGCGATGCGCGCGGCACCCGCTATGACGATATAAATGAAGAGTTTAGCGTTAACCAGCAACGCAGTAGCAAAGGTTACTGGTTGCCCGCAGTAGTGGGACGGTACAACCTGTCAGAGCAAAGCATAGTGCGGGCGGCCTTTAGCACTGGCTTAGTACGGCCTAACTTTCAGCAACTGGCACCGGCTTTTATACTGGAAGAGGATGACGACGAATTAGAAGCAGCCTTTGGTAACCCGGATCTAAAAGCGCTGAAGTCAAATAACCTTGATCTGGGTATTGAGCATTACGCTGACAAACTGGGCGTACTTTCTGCCATGCTGTTTTATAAGCAGATTGATAATTTTATTTATGAGGCAGATTTAGCTGGCCGCGGTGAATATGCCAACTTTGCCAAAGCCGAAACCTACGTTAACGGCGGCAAGGCTGATTTATACGGTCTGGAACTGAATGCTATTCATAAAGTATCAGGTTTTGGTAATGCTCTGGATAACCTGCTGATATCCGCTAACCTGACCTTGACGGATTCTACCGCTGATATTGAATGGTTTGACGATGGCACTTTGTTTCGCCGCGAAGTGGCGTTACCCAGCCAGTCAGATAAAACCGCTAACCTGAGCCTGGGCTATGAAACCGATACCATAAGCCTGCGCCTTGCAGCCAACTATAAGTCGAAGTATCTGGCCGAAGTGGGCGATGTTACTGATGCGGCTTACGACGTGTATTCAGATGACCATCTGCAACTTGATTTCACCGGTAAGTGGACTATCCGGCGCGGTATGCAGCTGTACTTTAATGTGATCAATCTCAGCGATGAACCTTACTATGCTTACACCGGGCGCAAGCCTTATAACTTCCAGTATGAGCAATATGGCCGCACCTTTGTGCTGGGCGTGCAAATTACTAACTGGTAAGCAGCTAAAAAAATTAAGCAGGTAAAGAAATAATGTTGCCGAATAAAAAAATGTTTCAACTCAGTGTGTTAAGCCTTGCGCTGGCTGGCTTGTTAAGTGCCTGCCAGGCAGATAAGCCGGGCTCACTAATGTCGGAGCCTCAGACAGTGGCTGTGAATGCCAGCCATTACCATAATATGCAGCTGGCAGGTGCTGAGTATCAGGTGTTTACTAACGTGACAGGGCTACAGGTACAGCAGGGGGCTACAGTGCTTGGCCAGCATAGTGGCCGTTTCAGCCGCCTGACTCAGCTGCCGCTAATGCAGGACAGCACTTTACTGGCTGCAATGGATACAGACAGCAATACTTTGTATCTCTGGCGTTTTACCCCGGCCGGGCAAACACCACTGCAGCTAGTGCACCGGCAGTTGATCAGTAGCCGGGTGGTAGAAGATTTATGCTTTTATCACAGCAGCGAAAACCAGCAGCTAAGCCTGTTTTTACTGGGGGGGCGCGGCGGTGCCGATCAACTGCTGCTACAGCAGCAACAACAGTGGCTGACACAACCGCTGGTAATACGCGAACTGAATGTGCCTTATGACAGCACTGCCTGTGCGGTAGATCAAACCTCAGGTGCACTGTATATCGCTGAAGCAGATCGTGCCATCTGGCGTTATCAGGCCGAGCCTGAAGCCGATGAAGGCCGCAGTTTAGTGCAGGTAAATAAGCCTTTTGGCCAGTTGCAGGGCGAAGTGAAAGCATTGCAGGTATTGACGGATGGCAGTCTGCTGGCTTTGGAAGAAGAACCTGTCCGGCTGTTACATATAAAAAGCGATGGCCGGATAGCTCAGGCTGTCAATATTCCTGCGTTGGCTGAAGCCAGCGGTTTAGCGCTTAGTATACAGAGCAACAGAGGGGCAGCTTATATCAGCAGTGAGGCGGCAGACGCAGTGCAGCAGTTATCGCTGACACTGCCTGTTACGGCTGAACGCCGGCCGAAAACGGCAGTGGTGCAGTTGCAGCCAACCTTACAGACCGAAGCTGCCCTGGCGCGCGGTGATGTAATGGATGATCCTGCAGTGTGGCATCACCCGACGCGACCGGATCTTAGCCTGATCCTTGCTACCGACAAGCGGGCCGGGCTGGATGTATACAATATGCAGGGCAAGCGTGTGCAACAGCATAGCGTGGGGCGGTTGAATAATGTTGATGTGCGTTATGGCCTGGAATGGCAAAGTGCAGCGCACGATATTGCTGCAGCCAGTTTACGCGATGATAACAGCCTGCAACTGTTTGCTATTGATGGTACCGGCACTTTGCATAATGCCGGTAAAGTCGGCACTACCCTGACAGAGATTTATGGCCTGTGTATGTATCACAGCGTACAAAGTGGCAAGCACTATGTGTTTGTTAATGATAAATCCGGCCTAATTGAACAGTATCGCATCGATACTGATGGTACAGTTTGGCAGGGCACTTTAGTGCGATCATTGCAGGTGCCCTCGCAGCCGGAAGGCTGTGTGGCTGATGATAAACGCGGCGTGTTATTTGTCGGCGAAGAAGATGAAGCCATCTGGCGTTTTGCCGCCGAAGCGGAAGCGGCGACAACGGGGGAAGCAATAATCCGTGTTGATGGCCGGCATCTGGTGGCAGATATTGAAGGTATTGCACTGGCAGAGCATAACGGTAGCAGTTATTTGCTGGTATCAAGCCAGGGTAATGACAGTTATCTGGTATTTGATGCAACCGCCCCTTATGTTGAGCGCTTACACTTTCGGATCAGCACCAACCCAGAGCTGGGGATAGATGGTGTCTCTGAAACTGATGGCCTGGAGGTTAGCACCCGTTCGCTGGGGCCTGGTTTTGAGCAGGGTGCATTGATAGTGCAGGATGGTCGTAACCGCATGCCGGAGCAGGGGCAAAACCTGAAACTGGTGCCGTGGCAGCATATTTTGCAGCAATTGAAGTAGCTTGGAATAATAATCAGCAATAAAAAAGCTGCGCCAAACATGGTGCAGCCTTTTCAGACACAGAATGGTTTATTTCTCGAGTTCTATTTCTGTAGCGATGTGGCGTTTATCCCGATATTCAAAATCCACCTCAACGTTTTGTCCGACTTTTAAATCGGCAAAGGTTTTCAGGTTTAGTTTCATTTTGTTGCTCCTGTTTTATGGGATAACAGTAACTAAACTATGAATTACAGCGCATGAATTTTTGCTGAATTACTACTGGTGTTTAATTTAATTTGGCGGACAAGCAGCGCTCAACAATATTTTTTATCTTTTGTGGTGAAAAGGGTTTGGCAATAAAACCACTGGCGCCGGAGGCTATGCTGTTACGCACGTTATCCACGGAGTTATGGGCTGTAACCATTACTACGTGGGTTTTGTCGGCCTGAGTTTTAATTTGTTGCAATAACTGCTGGCCGTTAATGTCGGGCAGTTCAATATCAAGAAATACCAAATCATGTTGTTGCTCGGCAAAAGCGGATAGCCCACGTTTACCGTTGGCCGCTTCCTGCACGTTACTGATCCCCAGATGAAGCAGCGTTTGGCGCAGATACTCCCGCACGGTGTAGGCGTCGTCAATAATAAGTACTGAGCATTGTTGCTGTGTCATAGCGATCCTTGCCTTTAGCTGTTTGCCAATCTGATACAGTATGGCTGACCTTTAACTGAATTGGGAAAATTTTTTCAATATAGTCATTCTAACTGAATTGCAGATGAACTGATTGGCAAACTGATCACTACGCTAAAGCCGGTAATTTCATTGTTTGTCATGATATTCGCCACATTTATGCTGCCGTTGCAAGCCTCTGTAGCGCGTTTTGCAATGCTTAAACCCAGGCCTATGCCGTTATGGTTACTTTGTGCCCGGAAGAACGGGGTAAATAACTTAGACAGATACTGCGGCGGCACGCCTGGGCCTTGATCTCGAACCTGTAACCTTAACTGGTCTTGATGTTGCCGTAAGCAAATACTTACCTCTGAATAAGGTGGTGTGTATTTCACCGCATTACGGATTACATTTTCTATTGCGCTGTACAACAACGATGGGTCGCCTTTAATTAACGGCACACTTTCCAGGTGCAGCCACAGCGACTTATTGCTGCTATCAGCTTCCAGCCGGGCGTCATCGCAGACCGACGCGACCAATTCTGCCAGGTTAATATCAATATGTTCGGCACAGACAGCTCCGCTTTCCAGCCTGGAGAAAGTCAGAATTTCGGTAACCAGTTCATCCAGCTTACTGGCTTCCTGCTCTATTTTTTCCATCGCCATAGCGGTATAAGATGGCGATTGTGCTGCCAAACCGGTAAGAATTTGCATTCTGGCCAGAGGTGAGCGCAGTTCATGTGATACATCGTGCAAAAGGCGGCGTTGTGAGGCAATAGCTTCTGCTGCCTGGCCGGCCATTTGGTTAAAGTTCCGGCTAAGGCTGCCAAATTCGTCCCGCCGGGTTATCAGTTCCGGGCCTAACTGGGTTCGCCAGTTATTGGCCGCCAATCCGGCCAGAGCCAGTTTAAGCTGACGAACGGGGGCGGCTATATGGCGCGCCAGCACCCAACTGAACAAGATACTGGCTGCCAGTAACACCGACAAGTGTAATAGCGGATGGCGCCAGAAGGGTGGTACTGGGCGCCTTGAGATATCTATTGACGTAGCTAAGTCGTTAGCGTTTAGATTAGGTGCCGGGAGCAAAGGTGTGGCCGGTATTGACGGGGTAGTAAAAAAAACCGCTCCGGCCGGCACCATATCCCCAGGTGGCAGAAACCGTGGCGTGTTGTCCCAGGTAAAGGTTAGGCGTAACAAAATAACCGCCATTAATAGTGTGGCCCAAAACACAAGAAAAAAGCGCCAGAACAATTGATGCATACTGTTATTCTCCACCGCCAAACGGGTAAGTGAACTGATAACCTTTACCGCGGACAGAGGTAATCCATTGTTGCCCGGCAGGTAGCTTGCCTAATTTTTGTCTGATATGGCTGATATGCACATCAATATTACGGTCATAACTTCCCAGAGGTTTGCCCAGGGCTTGTTGTGACAATTCTGCTTTGCTGACAATGCTCCCGGCATATTGGGCCAGTAAATACAAAATATTGAACTCTGCGCCGGTTAATTCAATCATCTGTTGGTGTAAAGATACATTGCGGCTAACCGGCTTAATATGCAAAGCACCAAGCTTCAGTTCAGTTTGGCTGTTGTTTTGCTGTACGCGGCGCAATATTGCTTTAATACGGGCGCTAAGCTCACGCGGTAAACAAGGCTTAGCAATGTAATCATCTGCCCCTAACTCCAGGCCAATCACTTTGTCCAGATCTTCACCGCGGGCAGTTAACATGATTACCGGAACATTGCTGAAATGCCGCAACTGCTTTAACACTGATATACCATCCAGTTGTGGCATCATTACATCCAGAATAATCAAATCAAACTGTTGTTGCTGGCAGTAGCGTAATCCGGTTATGCCGTCATTAACAACAGTAAGAAAAAAACCATCTTTTTGCAGATACTCTGCCAATAAGGTGGTTAGTGCTACATCATCATCAATTAATAATAACCGGATCACAGCTACCTCAGGTGCAGAATAATTAACGTAACAAACTTAATTTATAGCCACTGTTGCGGGTGTTATCTGGTTCGGCAACCAACAAGTAATTGCTGCCGGCAACAAACTGCTGCACTTCAGACTCAGCTAACAGCGTTTTGTTCTTATTACTGTCGGTGTAAGTCAAATAAATGGTGTATTCGCCGTCAGGCACATTAATCTCTTTTTGGGCGCCACTGTTAAGTGAGGTAATATAATACTCTGCGGTATCAATGGTTTCGTTTGGTGGCACGAAATAAACCCCTAACGAACTATACGAAGTAATGGTGTTTACCACGTTGATGTCAAAATCATAAATTTGGGGGGCATTGCTTTCTTCTACCACTATGGCGGCGGTGTTGGCGCTGGCGTTTTGATACAGTACCACAGCTTTGCTCTGGCCCTGATTTAATGTCATTAAGGCACTGTTTAAATAGAACACCCCTTGTTCATCCGACGCTGATAACCGATAGTCTTTTGCCGCTAATTCAACATAGTCTGACATGCTATCAGCGGCTAATGACGTAAAAGCTATACTGTCGTTCAGATAAATATCGCTGTTGCCGATGCTATCAATACTGTTATACAGCCGGAACTGTGCCTGGGCAGTCAAATCTGTAAGATTGCCGACGGTTGTGGTGTTGTTAATTACGTCTACCGCTATATTGCCTGCCAGCGGGCCGGATGCGATACGGGGTACCAGAACATACTCTGTCAGGTACTGAAAATTATACTTTGATGATTGAAATAAGATGTCACGGCTACCGGCGGCCGTAATATAAATAATGTAGTTGCCACTATCGAATTCAGCTACAGAGCTGATTTGGCTATAGTTTAGTGTCGCTGCCAGAGTGGCATTGTCAAAGGTAGCATCTGATTTACTTAAATACACATCGTAGGCGCTGTCATCCGGTAACAAGCTGACAACATACAGCTTAAACGTGTCTGTCAGGCTGTCATCGCGCAAAAACTCCAGTTTTAGCAATTCAGGGCTGTTGTAATCTCCGGTTAGTAGTAACAGGTGTTTGTAGCTTTGGCGCAGATTCATACTGGTTTCCAGTACGCTGATGTCATCACCATCGCTGTTAAGGCGGCTTAGCTTAATATTATAAGTTGCAGGTGTGTAAGTTACTAATGATGTTGCATCAGCATAAGTTGCTGAACCTGCCAGCACGCTGGTGTCATCACTGTTGGTTAGTGTTAAGCGGGTAGAAGTACTGTTGGCGGAGCCATTATATAGCTGGATATAACTGCTGGTGTACGTGGCAGACGTATCATCAGAGCTGCTGCTACCGCAACCGGTTAATGTAATACTGCCTGATAGCAGAGAAAGTAATAAAAAAATACGCATAACGCCTCATAAAGTTAAGTTCTCAACAGCCCTAAGAAGGCTATTATTTTATTCAGTTCATAGTTTTACCCAGCTTTACCTTGCTTAACTTATCTTAACGTTATGTTCTTTAGTGCTAATAAATGCTCTATGAGTTTATTATTTAACTTTCATTGCCTTATTGTGAAGTATTGCTATTTTTAGAATTCGGATTACTACTATTTTCAGTAAGGAATACATTGCTATGCGTCGTAACATGCCGGTTACAAATACCGAAAGAACTTTCCCACCAAACCAAAAGCTTATTTCCAATACAGATCTCAACGGTAATATCAGACACTGTAACGACGCTTTTATTGCTATCAGTGGTTTTAGCAAAGACGAATTGATTGGCCAGCCACACAATATAGTGCGCCATCCGGATATGCCGCCGCTGGCGTATAAAATAATGTGGGAACATTTAAAAGCAGGTAAACCCTGGATGGGGCTGGTAAAAAACCGCAGTAAAAATGGTGACTATTACTGGGTGGATGCTTATGTTACCCCAGTGACAGAAAATGGCCGGGTTATAGGCTATGAATCAGTGCGATCGTGTCCGTCCCGCACTGATATTAAGCGGGCAGAAAAACTCTATACGGCCATTAACAATGGCAAGTTCCGTGCGCGGAATTTTCATCTTGGGGCTGCCAATATAGTATTGGCTGTGGTATTGGTAATAGCTGCTGCTTTATATGTTTCTGGCTTTACTGGTTTATCTGAGCTGCTGCTCCTGGCTACATTGTTTGGTTATGTTGTTTGGGCAAACCTCAGCAAGAAAAATGCCTTAGACAGCGTTAAAGTGTTGCTGGCGAATTCGTTTCGCCATGAGCTTGCGGTACAAACCTTTACTGATGATGAGCCTGGCGTGGGCGAGCTTAAAGTGGCCGTTATGAGCTCTAAAGCGCATTTAGGTGCGGTATTAAGCCGGATGGAAGATGCTGCGAAAAGTGTGTCTGAACAATCTGATCTTGGTCTGGAGCTGGCGCAATCTTCTATGAAGCTGATCCAACGCCAGCAGCAGGAAACCGAGCAGGCCGCTACCGCCATGCACGAAATGACCACTACCATCGCTGAAGTATCAAAGCATGTACAGGAAACGGCAGAGCGTGCTGAGCAATCAAACGAACTGGCAGGACGCAGCCGGCAAACGGCAGCGGTTACCCGCAAAGCTATTGAAGAACTACGCCAGACAGTAAACGAAATTAGCAGTTCAGTAACGGAAGTGTCAGAGCAAACCAAGAAAATTGCCACTGTAGCGCAGATGATTGAACAAATTGCTGAGCAAACTAACTTACTGGCATTAAATGCGGCTATTGAGGCGGCGCGTGCTGGTGAGCAAGGGCGCGGTTTTGCCGTGGTTGCCGATGAAGTGCGCAATCTGGCGCGGCGCACGCAGGAATCTACCAAAGAAATCCATCAGATTATCAGTGATCTAACCACCAGGGCTGACACGGCAGTAAGGGTGGCTCAAAATGGTACCAACGGTGCAGAGGCCGGGCTTATCCGGGTGAAAGAAACGGAAGAAATGCTAAATGGTATTTCAGACGCTGTGGGCAGTATTGCCAATATGTCTATTCAGATGGCGGCAGCGGTAGAAGAGCAGGCAAATGTTGCTGAAGAAGTTAATCAACAGGTAGTAAATATTTCCAGCCTGGCTAATAACACCCTGATAGAGGCGGGTAACTCTGCTGATAGTATTAAACAGCTGCAGTTGGTATCAAATGAGTTGCATGAGCTGGTAGTACGCTTTGCCAGATAGCTCAAACCACGCCCGCCCGGCTATATCGGGCGGCTATGGTTTTATTGTCAGTTAAACTACTTTTTGTCAGGCCACTTTGAACTGAGAGGCTAATTGTTGCAGCTCATTACCCAAACGGCTTAAATCTGCACTGGCAGCAGCTGTTTCTTCACTTGCAGTAGCTGATTGATCAGCGACATCTCGAATACTGAAAATGCTGCGATTTATTTGCTCAGCAACAGTACTTTGCTGTAGTGCTGCAGCGGCAATTTGCTGGTTCATCTGCTGGATACTGCCGACTGCGCTGTTAATGGCATTAATCGCATCACCAGCATCGTCTGCGCTTTCAAGAGTACTGTCTGCCAGACTGGCGCTTTTGTCCATATTGCTTACGGCAGCTTCAGCTTTATGTTGTAAAGAGCTGATCAGTTGCTCTATCTGTCCGGTTGACTCCTGAGTGCGAAATGCCAGCGCCCGTACTTCTTCTGCCACAACTGAAAACCCTCTGCCAGCTTCACCGGCACGGGCTGCTTCTATAGCTGCATTCAGCGCCAGTAAGTTGGTTTGATCGGCAATACTTTTAATGACATCCAGTACTGAACCAATATTATTACTTTGCTCCTTCAGCTCAGTAATCGCCTTAACAGAGCTTGCAACTTCATGGGCCAGCGTTTTAATTTGATTCATCGTTTTCTGTACTACTTTTTCGCCGACCATGGCCTGCTCTGTCGACTCGGTTGCAGCTGTTGAGGCATCTTCGGCGCTTCTGGCGTGTGGCTGTCATTTCATTCATTGCAGTAGCAACTTGTTCGGTTTCTTCTTTTTGCTGGCTAACACCGGCAGAGTTTTGCTGAGAAATTGCGGCCATTTCTTCGGTAGCTGTTGCCAACTGAGCGATGCCAGAGGTTAAGCTGTTGATTAATTTGCGTAAGCTTACACTCATTTTTTGCATAGCCTGCATCAACTGGCCTGGTTCGTCATTTCTGTCGGTTGGTAAATCTTCGGTAATATCACCACCGGCAATTTTTTCGGCGACGGCAACTACCCGCTGCAGTGGCGACACTATCATCTGGGTAATAAGTAGTGCAGCCAGTAAACCAACCACAATAGCCGTTGCGGCAGCGGATACAATAATAATTTCAAGTTTTTCTGATTCTTCTGTTAACCGCTGCAATTGCCGGTTAGCAGAATCAGTAGCCTGATCAACAGTGCTGCGGGCATACTCCGTCATTTTTTGTTCCGTAAGGCTGGCTTGTGCTACCGCTGCTTTATACTGCTCGAATTGTGTTTGATAGTCATTTACCTGTTGCTGGGTATCGTATAACCGCTGTTTAAGTACAGGGTCTGTCAGTGAGCTGGCCAGAAGGTTTAACTGGCTGTTCAGTGCATCAATTTGTGCTTTAACTGCTGTTGCATCCTGTTGCTGCTGCCGCAAAATAAAGTTTTTCTCGTCTCGCCTTGCTGACAGCATTATTTTGGCGGCATCACTTGCCAGATTAGAGAGCTGCAGAGCCTCTACACTGCGTGGGTCAGCAGTGCTGCGTATTTGGTTCACAGCTTGGTTATTCAGTTGTTGTTCCAATTCATTTAATACGCTGACAGCAGAGCGGGCAGCTATTTCCATTTGCTCCTGCGTTTTTTGGTTAATAGCCGCTTGGGTGATGTAATTTGTTAGCTGCAGCTGGTAGTTGTTAGCGTTGCTGTCGAGCTGTGCCAGCAACGCCCTGCTTTGCTGCGTAGAAAAGCCATCTGCTGCTGTGGCTGAAAGCTGGAGAATATTTTTAATATATTGCTGAGCTGAATTTGCCGCGGCCTCGTCATTATGCAAGACAAAGTTTTTTTCCTGGATCCGGGCATCACTTACCATCGTATTTATCTGGCTAACCTGATTCACCAATTCAAAGCGGCTTACCAGATTATTCAACGCCTGATAACTTAAAACACTGATAACCAGCGTGATCAGCAGGATAATACTGAAACCACCAATCAACTTTTTACGTACACTTAAATTGTTTAAACTTGTAATTATCATTCCCATGGGTAGCACCTTAAATGTTTAAGTTTATCTAAGTTATTGATTTAGATCAGGATAATTTTTACCCCAGATTACGCGGAATAGGGAAAACTGCAAGAAAGTTTTTGCAACTTAATAAGGAGATGTTGAATTGGCGTAAGAAAATAAAAAGGCCAGCGAATGCTGGCCTTTGTTTTTGTTACATAAAATATTACTTACACCGTAATATTTATATTTTGTCCCAGGTTACCTACAGGGGATGAAGCCTGTACCTGCTCAACCGATTGCATAGCACTTTGTACCAGCATGGTTGCCATTTTAGCTTCCTGGTTTTGCTGCTTTTTCGCCATTACGGCGCCCAGTACTTCAAAGCCCTGGTTTGACGCCGCAGCGCCAACGGATTGACTCATAGTTACCTCCTATGCCAATTCCTCAAGACTGTAACGGCCGGATGACAAATACCTTTAGCATTTATTTAGTACAAACCCCAATTTTTAAGCATAAAAAAATGCCGCCCGTTGCAGCGGGCGGCATTCCAACTTAGCGCGGAGTGACTCATTTCTCCAAGTGCGTTAAGAAGCCTGTATCAGCGCGGTTTGTTGCGCTTTAATCTGGGAGTGTGACAACGCTGGTACCGGCAAAGTATTGCCGCCAGCGGTTGCCGGCTTTAGTGAGCGTACTGGCCGGGTGGGGCCCTTTTTCACTAAGCCTTTAAACATCGGTTCAGGTTTGGTTACTGTTTTGCCTAACCGGGCTGCGATGGCTGCCTGAATGTCGGCGGCGGTGTAACCAGCTTTTATTTTCATCCGCAGGTAAGGCACGCCTGCGGCGTCCAGTGCGCCGTTAACAAACCAGTCTGGCACAGCCTTGTGGCCTTCTTTGCTGGTATTGTTAACTAAATCCAGCACTGCAATAACGCTAAAATCCTGCGGATCACATAAAACAAAATCCAGATACTTGGTATTTAATTTAAGCATGGTACTGGCGCGGGCTTTATCGCTGGTACCATGTTTAAGTTCCATAATATCGGCCAGTTTTACCCGGTTCATTACTTTGTAATCGTTAGCCACGGCTTTTTCCAGCAGTTGCATAAAAGAGCGCTCTACCGGGCTGAATAAGCTGTTTTTCTTCTGCACCGGAAAAGGGTTACCACTGTCAATAAAGCGGCTGGCTACCATAGCCACAACAATGACTAACAGTAAAATTAACAGCAGGACAAATTCCATGCATACCTCCGACAGAAAATTGACTCGATGTCTGACACATCACAATACTGCGATATATTAAGCATAAGTTGTGCCATATTTTCTTGTTTAATCATAATTTTACTATTTATGCCGCGAATGGTTAGCATTGCCTGCATTAATACATTTTATAGTTGAAAAGCGCTTATAGTTAATGCCAACCCTGATACCCGAAAGCCTTACCGGTAACCAGAGTACAGGCAGCAAAAAAGGATAGACTTATGACAACAAGCATCAGCCGTGCCGGTTTAAGCATAAATGCGCCGTTAAATGCCGATTACGATACTATTCTGACAGAGCAGGCCTGTGCCTTACTGGCAGCATTAACCCGTGAGTTTCGGCCACGCTTAAAAGAGTTATTAGCCGCACGTCAGACAACACAGCAGCGCTATGACGCGGGAGCTTTGCCTGATTTTCTGCCACAAACGGCGAATATCCGCCAATCTGACTGGCGCATAGCGCCAATACCGGCTGATTTACGGGATCGAAGAGTGGAAATTACCGGCCCGGTTGATCGCAAAATGATCATTAACGCGTTAAATGCTGATGTAAAAGTATTTATGGCCGACTTTGAAGACTCGCAGGCGCCAAGCTGGGCCGGGGTTATTGAAGGCCAGATCAATCTGCGCGATGCTAACCTGGGCACCATAAGCTATACCGATCCACAAAGTGGTAAGCATTATGCGCTAAAAGATAACCCTGCTTTGTTAATTGCCCGTGTGCGTGGTTTGCACTTGTGGGAAAAACACTTGCTGGTAGATGGTGAACAGGTTCCGGGAGCTCTGGTTGATTTTGCGCTGTATTTTTTACACAACTACCAAACCCGTTTAACCAATGGCAGCGGTGTATATTACTACCTGCCTAAATTGCAAAGCCACCTGGAAGCAAAATGGTGGGATGATGTGTTTCGTTACACCGAGCAAAAGTTCAGCCAGCCCACTGGCACCATTCGCGCAACGGTATTAATTGAAACTCTGCCTGCCGTGTTTGAAATGGATGAAATTCTGTATATGTTACGCGAGCATATAGTGGCGCTTAACTGCGGTCGTTGGGATTACATTTTTAGTTATATTAAAACGTTAAAAAACCATGCTGACAGGGTATTGCCAGACCGGCAGGTAGTTAGCATGAAGCAGCCATTTTTAAATGCCTATTCACGCTTGCTGGTAAAAACCTGTCATAAGCGTGGTGCGCTGGCAATGGGCGGTATGGCGGCCTTTATTCCAGCCAAAGACGCTGCAGAAAATGCTGCTATTTTGGCTAAGGTAACTGCAGATAAGGAACTGGAAGCCAGTAATGGCCATGATGGTACCTGGGTGGCACACCCCGGCCTTGCCGCTACCGCTAACGCGGTATTTGATAAATACCTGCCGGGCATCAAACAGAACCAATTGGATGTCAGCCGTGCAGACGATGATGACATTACAGCAGCGCAGTTGCTTGAGCCTTGTAGCGGTGAGCGCACCGAAGAGGGCATGCGCACTAATATCCGGGTGGCACTGCAATATATTGCCGCCTGGATCAGCGGTAAAGGCTGTGTGCCAATTTATGGTTTGATGGAGGATGCCGCCACGGCTGAGATTTCCCGCACCTCGATCTGGCAGTGGATTAAACATGGTAAAAGCTTAAGTAACGGCAAGCTGGTTACCAAAACCTTATTTGCGTCTATGTTAGAGGAAGAGGCAAAAGTGGTAAGGACAGAAGTAGGTGAAACGTTATGGGCAGAACAAAATTTTGCCAAAGCTCAAACTTTATTGCTTGATATTACGACTTCTGATCAGCTGGTAGATTTCCTGACCCTGCCGGCTTATCAGTTACTTGATTAACCTGAGTAAACCACCAAAGCAAAAGGCGCTGACTTGCTGACAGCGCCTTTTTTATTTGGTTGAAAACTGCAGATTAATGAAAGATGGGCTGGAACCCCGTTTTGGTCGGCACAGAGTGTCTGAGTGAGTGTGCCAGCGCGAGCGAGTTGCTGTGACGAGCCAAGGCGGGTGTTGCAGCACGTCCTGAGCATAAATGCCGGGATAAAACGCTTTTCCTCTTTCGCCGGGGCAACTATGCGCGGCTTCCTGCCTTGCACCCTCTGGGCCAGCTAAAGCTGTTCAAATTCGTTCCTGACGAATTTGTCGCCCTTATGCCTGCGGCAGGGCTCAGACACTCCCCGGCTCATTCAAAAAAGGTTTTATCCCTGTCAAGTGGGCTCAGTTTAGCTCATCTGCCGTTTCAACAATTAAGCGGCGAAACCAGATATGGCTGGCGTCCTGGTGCAGCAACGGGCTCCAAATCATCTTCAGCTCAATGGATGGTATAGCAAACGGTGGGTCCATAATGGCCATGCTACTATCATTCTCGTACAGGCGGGCGGCCCGGCTGGGCAGAGTGGCAATTAAATCTATGCCTACGGCTAAGTGCATTGCCACATGGTAGTTGCGGGTAAATACCGAGATGCTGCGCTGCTTGCCGAGTTTAGCCAGGGCTTCATCCACCCAGCCCAGTTTTTGCACGTCTTTGGGGTCCATACCCACACCCACGCCAAAGCCTGTTTTACTTACCCAAATATGTTGTGCTTTTAAGTAACTGTCTAAATTAAAGTTTTTCAGTACCGGGTTTTGTGTGTTAATTAAGCAAGAGAAACTGTCGCGCCATACCGTTTTTTGGTGGAATGATTGCGGCAACTGATCAAAACGGTTGATCGCCATATCCACTTTGCCGTTTTCGACGTCATGAAAGGTTACGTCTGACGGCGTCATAATATCCAGGCTGGTATGCGGCGCTTGTACGCGCATTTTCTTCAGTAATGCTGGTATTAAGGTAGATGCCGCATAGTCACTGGCCATAATACGGAATACCCGCTGGCTGTTAAGCGGCTCAAAATCTTTGTTCGGTTGCAGTGTTTCTTCCAGTGTTAACAATACACCGCGTACCACCGGTGCCAGTTCGCGGGCCCGTTCCGTTGGTACCATGCCGTCAGAAGTGCGCACCAGTATCGGATCATTAAGCAAGTCGCGCAGCCGTTTTAAGCCGTTACTCATGGCTGGCTGGGTGATATTAAGCCTGCTGGCGGCGCGGGTCACATTTTTTTCGCGCAGCAGCACATCCAGGTAAACCAGCAAATTTAAATCCATTTTATTAATATTCATTAGTTAAATAACCCGGCGATATTTCATAACTGAACTGAATCATAGCATTAGCGCAGTAGCCAGCGTCAAGCTGACTTTGGTATTAGTTTCGTGAATGGTCAGCATCACAAAAATCACCTTTATGAATTTCAAAATTGAAACCTATAGTGTAATGCAACAGGTTATACATCAGCCTGATAACAGTCAGCGTCCGGCAAGCCGGGCAATAAGCAAAAGAGGATACTGCTATGTCAGCTTACCAAGATGCAATACAACAAATCGCGCAGTTACGTCAGAAAAATGGCGACACCTGGAGTGCGATAAACCCTGAGTCTGCTGCCAGAATGCGGGCGCAAAACCGTTTTCATACCGGGCTGGATATTGCCAGATACACTGCCAAAATTATGCGTGCAGATATGGCTGCCTATGATGCAGACAGCAGCCAGTACACGCAATCTTTAGGGTGCTGGCACGGCTTTGTCGGGCAGCAAAAACTGATCGCTATTAAGAAACATTTCGGTACTACCAAACGTAAATACCTGTATTTGTCCGGTTGGATGATAGCAGCACTGCGTTCTGAGTTTGGCCCGCTGCCAGATCAATCTATGCATGAAAAAACTGCTGTGCCAGCGTTAATTGAAGAGCTGTATACCTTTTTAAAGCAGGCCGATGCCCGTGAGTTGGGTGGCTTGTTCCGTGAGCTGGATGCGGCGAAGGCTGCAGGTGACAGCACTAAAGCTGCTGCTGTACAAAGCAAAATTGATAACTTTGAAACTCATGTAGTGCCGATTATTGCCGACATTGATGCCGGTTTTGGTAATGAAGAAGCTACTTATTTACTGGCAAAGAAAATGATAGAAGCCGGTGCCTGTGCAATTCAGATTGAAAACCAGGTGTCGGACGAGAAACAGTGCGGCCATCAGGATGGCAAAGTTACTGTACCGCATGCTGACTTTCTGGCGAAAATTAACGCCGTGCGTTATGCCTTTTTAGAGCTGGGCGTGGATGACGGCATTATCGTCGCCCGCACCGACTCCTTAGGCGCCGGGTTAACCAAACAAATTGCAGTTACTAACACGCCTGGTGACCTGGGCGATTTATACAACAGCTTCTTAGACGGCGACGTGATCAGCGGCGCGGACGATATTGCCAACGGCGATGTAGTAGTAAAAGCCAACGGTAAGCTGTTAAAGCCTAAACGCTTAGCCAGTGGCCTGTTCCAGTTTAAGCAGGGCAGCGGGGTTGACCGTGTGGTACTGGATTGTATTACCTCACTGCAGCACGGCGCCGATTTACTGTGGATAGAAACCGAAAAGCCGCACGTTGGCCAGATAGCCGAGATGGTAAACCGCATTCGAGAAGTGGTGCCTAACGCCAAGTTGGTGTACAACAACAGCCCAAGCTTTAACTGGACGTTAAACTTCCGCCAGCAGGTATTTGATGCCTGGAAAAACGCTGGTAAAGATGTGTCAGCTTATGACCGTGCGTTGCTAATGAGTGCCGATTACGACACAACAGAACTGGCGTTGGAAGCCGATAACCGTATTCGTACCTTTCAGGCTGATGCGGCGCGGGAGGCGGGTATTTTCCATCACCTGATCACCTTGCCAACTTACCATACTGCAGCCTTGTCTACCGACAATCTGGCGAAGGAGTACTTTGGTGCGGCCGGTATGCTGGGTTATGTTGCAGGTGTGCAGCGTAAAGAAATCCGTCAGGGCATTGCCTGTGTTAAACATCAGAATATGTCAGGCTCTGATGTGGGCGATGATCATAAAGAGTATTTTTCTGGTGAGGCTGCGTTAAAAGCCGGTGGTACGCATAACACTATGAATCAGTTTTAACTGCTGAGTGTTAAGTTTTGAGTTAATTGCCGTTTCAGTTTTACACTACGTGGTCAGGCAACTGACAGTTTGGGCAGCCATTGGCTGCCTTTTTTTATACTCAGCGTAGCGGTATATACTCTCATGCATAGTTTATGAAGCTTAGTTTACTACTACAGTAAAATTTTCTCTTTGCCCCGACTGCAAGGCATTGTATAAAGGTTATACCGCCATATTTCTGTTTTTGCTTAATCATTACCAATGAAGTATGTATTTGATGAATTTGAACTTGATAGCACGGCTTTTACTGTCAGGACAAAACATCAGCTTGCTGAAATAGAGCCCCGCTCAGTTGAGCTGATATCGTATTTAATACAGACCTGGCCTGATTACTGCTGCGCTCAGCAGTTGTTAGATGTTTTATGGCCAGATACAGTGGTATCAGCATGGTCGTTATCCCGTTTAGTGTCTGACAGCCGTAAAGCTTTCAGACAATTTGGCTATCAGGGGCCAGTGATACAAACGATGCACGGTAAAGGGTACAGATTGGCACCTGAGCTGGCAGCAAAGTTGCGTTCTCGCCACAATATAAAAAATATAGACGCCGATACCGGAAGTTCTTTCCTTTCAGGCCGGCAATGGGTGATTGCCGGTATCATGTTTATGCTGGTACTCGGTATATTGTCATTATTTTTGTTTACGCAGCACTATGACAGTGTTCCCGTGCAGGCTGAACTTGGCAGATCTGAACCTGCCAATACTCTTGGCCGGGTACTGTGGGTTGATGATCACCCGGATAATAACAGCTCTGAGGTCGCTTATCTTAAGCAGAATAATATAGCGGTATATCTGGCCACAAATACTGAAGATGCATTGGTGTTGTTGTCTTTATATCAGTATGACGCTGTAATTTCTGATATGGGACGTGATAATGATCCTCTGGCGGGTTTAAGATTGTTGCAAAGAATGCGACAAAAACAGATTGAAACAGCCTTTATCGTTTACACCTTGCTCTCTGAACACAGTAAACCGGATGTTCTTAAAGCCCATAGTGCACATGGCAGTGTGGCAAAACCACAAGAGCTTTACCAACTCCTCTGGCCTCTGCTATTTGAAAAAGATTATGAAAATTTAAATTAAGTTATTGATATTTATAGATTCAAAAGAAATCACAAATAAAGATCCACGGTAGTATTCTTACTTTTTTTATTCTTCGTATACTTGAAAATGAACTGTGGCTGAATGCCCGGGATGTTGATGTACAAACAGAGGAATGTGAAGTATGGGAATATTGCAAAAGAAGATACTTGTTGTTGCAGCATCGGCATTGATGCTCTGTGCCTGTGGCTCAGATGACGATGATGCAGTAGCGGATGCAGGTGCAAATTTCAACCTGAAAGAGCGGCGTTCGGTTGTTGTCAGCGGTGCTAAAGCCAGCGGTGAAGGGGAGGTTACTGTAAACTGGAGCCAGGTATCCGGGCCAGCGTTAGTGTTATCGGGTTCCGATACATTAACTCCTACAGTAACGGCACCCTCTGTTGATGCAGATGCTCAAGCCGTATTGCGTTTAACCGTAACAGACTCAAAAGGCCAGACAGCAACCGACGAAGTTACTGTAGCGCTGATAAACAATACTCCGCCGCAAATTAGCGCAACTTTTACTCCTGTAGCTGAAAAAAGCGCAGCGACCTTAACAGCAACCATTACTGATGATGACGAAGTAGCAACGATAAGCTGGCTGCAAACAGCTGGCCCGTCAGTGACGTTAACAGGAGCAGACAGCGCAGAAATCAGCTTTGCTGCTCCTGCAGTTACGGTGGCAACTACGCTGACGTTTACTATAACCGCAACGGATGACGATAATGACACGTCACAGGTTGAAAGCAGCGTTACGGTAGAACCTAATCTGCTGGCTTTTGCATTGGATGGTACGGTGAGCGGTGCGTCGTTTAGCGGTGGGGCTGTTGTTATTTCAGGAGCCGCTGAGCCAGTAATGGTTACGGTAGATGAGAGTGGCAGTTTCAGTGCTGAGCTTAATTTGGACGATGATCTGCTGGATATCGTTGTGTCTTTGCAGGTTACGTCGGCTACTAATTCTGCTCTGCGTTACAGTGCAATATACAGCGGCTTTGCTGATGCAGAACCCATTGTAGCCAGCACAGCCAGAAGTAAATCCGCTGCTGATAAAGTAAAAGCACAGGCTGATGGTAGTAATGTCGTATCTGTAAATGCCGTATCGACAGCGCTTTATGCCTTACTGGTTAGTGCGAACAATGGTGCGGTGCCGGCTAATATTGAACAACTGGTATTTACTGAAAAATCCGTAGATGCACAGGCGCTGGTAGAAGCTGCGGCAATAATAAAAATCTTTACTGATAACCCTGCACTTGCCCTGCCAGAAGGCGTTACCGATTTGACCGGTTTGCTGGTAAATGTTGCTGCTTATAATCAGGTGGTTGAGCAGATTAACGCCGATAGTCCTGAGCTTATAGCCCAGACTATTACAGCCATTGCCGAAGATCCTGTTTTAACACCGCCTTTGGCAACCGGTGCTGTGCCTTCGTTGTATTTCCAGACTCCGCGTGCTGCCACAGGCTTTGTTACCCGCTCTGGCGAGCGCTGGCAATTTGACAGTGACGGTAAAGGAAGCCGGACGACAACGACAGGTAGCTATGTTTATAACTGGACACTCAACAACGGTAAGATTGACGTTGCTTATACCAACCCGGTTATTTCAGTAAGTTTTGAAATGCCGGTTGTAGGGCTTGCCGGGTTAAGCCAACAACAGGTGAACGCGTTGCTGGCTGACAATTATAATCAGGTTGAGGTAAGGCGTAGCGCTTCTGGTTCAGTGTTAACCCGCACTACGCAAGGGCAGGCGCTTGATACTTACCGGATAGTCAGTCAGAGTGCGGAAAGTATTCAGCCCTTAAATACCAGCGAGGGGCTCATTACTGCCCCGGGCACTGTGCGTGAAAGCATTGGCAATATTATGATGCGTAAAGTTGTCAGTGCCTCAGCCTCAACATTCACTGCAGAGACTATGCCTGGTGTCTGGGCGATGAACTCTTACTTCAGTAAAATGTTTGCCAATGGCACCGGAACAGATTTCTATCTGGATCCATTGCAATTTAATGCCGATGGCAGCGGGGTAGGCCTGGATACTGAACGTGAATTTGACTGGAGCATTGCCGACGGACAGCTGACATTAGACTTTGCCGATGGTACAAGCCTGGTGAAACAAATTCTTGATCAGTCTGGTACAGATTTTTCAGTGTTTACTATTGCTTATGATGTAGCAGGTGAACTGATTGGTTCTCGTGCTGACTATGGTTTTAAAGTTGACGAAACTGCCAGCTTTGCTACCACAGCATTTGTCAACCCAACAGGTAAATATTGGCAAACTACGATAAACCAGTGGACCTTTAACAGTTGGACTGATGGCCGCATGGTGTTTTGTAGTGGCAATAATACCAATGAGCAAGGTGGATGCAATTTTGGTAGCAACTATTTTGGCTGGCAGTTTGATAGTAATGCTACCGGCTGGCAGGCCAGCAGTTACCTTAATTTACCGCCGGCATTTGAGCGTGCCTATGCTGCTAACGAAGCGTTAAACTGGGAGCTTAAAGACGATGCAACACTGAGCTTCAATTATGCGGTATGTAACTTTGATGCACAGCAGTCATGCCGGTTACGTGAGTGGCAACTGCTGAAAGTAGAGCAGGGCGTGCTTGGTACCAGGATATATGTAATTGAGGAAGATTTTATTCGTTTTAACCAGCAAAGTGACTTTGGTTTGTGGATTGGCACCAGAATGAATATTTATGAACAAATAGATTTTGATTACTGGAACAGCAGCCTGGCAACAGTTAGTACGGCTGCGGTAAAAACAAGAGTTGCAGAGCGTAAGGTACTTTACCCTGGCTGGCAACCGGACACTGTGAAGTAATTTTGACAACGCCAGCGGAAGCTGGCGTTGCTTTATGTGATTAGTAGCGCTGCTTTACGTAATTAACCACATCCTGATATTTGTCCTGCACCAGACGAATATATTCATTAATTACTGCCCAATCACTCTCTTCCGCTGCTTTTTCCAGTTTCAGCGCCTCGTCGGCCAGAGCCAGTGCGCCGACACTTTTAGCAACTGACTTAAACTGATGCGCTAACGAGCGCACGGTACTACGATCCTGATTTTGCACTGCAATGGCCATATTGCTGAGCAGCTCAGCGGCATGCTTTACAAAGTAGTTCAGGTATTCTTCATGCTTGGCCGGGTTATTACCCAGAAAATTGGCAATAGTGGTAAAGCATATCGGCGAATTATTCTGGTTGTTTTCCTGGGTTGAGGTATGTGCTTTTTTCAGTTCAGCAGCGTGCGGTAACCAGCGGTTGAGCATGGTTTCCAGTGCAGCCAGTTCGATAGGTTTAGTGATATAGCCGTCCATGCCTACGCTCAGGCACTTTTGCTCTTCACCTTTGAGTGCATTGGCGGTTACTGCAACGATACGGGTAAACTCTGCGCCCTCACTTAAGTGCAGGCTTTCTTTGCGGATAGCGCTGGTCAGGTCGTAGCCACTCATATTGGGCATATGCAAATCTGTCAGTAACAGCGGATAGTGATACCGGCGCCATTTTTCCAGCGCTATAGCACCGTCATCGGCAACTTCTACGGCGTAACCCAGTGCATTTAACTGTTCAACAATTACGCGTTGGTTCATTAAATTATCTTCAGCCAGTAATACCAGGCGACGCTGTTTACGGGCCTCTTCTATCGAGGGCACCAGACGGTTTTGCTGTGGCTCGGCACTGGTATAAACCGGTTTGGTTTTACGCTTTGCGGCTATTAATACGGCATCAAATAAATGGCTGCGGCATATCGGTGAGCTGTGCAGATAGTACACCCTGTCGGTGCTGCGCTCTGACAATTCAATCTGATTGGTGATGACGACAAACTGCACCTGATTCATAGTGGGTAACTGTAGTAGTTGATCTACTTCATTCGCCGAGATTTGCTCATAAGTGGCGTCAAGCACCCACACTGCGGCTTGCTTCGGTGGTAATGGCTTCTGAGCCTGTGCTTTTTGTAGCAGGGTGTCAAAATGGGTGGCTACATCAAGTTCGGCACCGGTGCAGCTCAGATAATTATGCAAATGTGCCATGTTATGTGCGTCAGTGCTGAACAGGCACACATAAATATCACGTAGCAGTTCTTTATCCAGATATTGAATTTCATCTGAGCGGCGCATGGGTATACGTACAATAAACTCTGTACCCTGATCCACCTGGCTGTTAACACTGATATCTCCGTACATCAGTGTGGTTAAGCGCTGGCAAATAGATAAACCAAGGCCTGTGCCGCCAAATTTACGTGTAATGGAGCCCTCTGCCTGGTTAAATGGCTGAAATACATAGTTAATTTGTCGCTGAGTCATGCCTTTGCCATTGTCTGCGACACTAAACTGGATCTGGCTGAAATCCATGTTCTCTTCCAGCAGCTCTGCTTTAATAATAACCAGCCCGGTTTTCTCCGGCGTGGTCTGGGTAAATTTAATCGCGTTACCGGCCAGGTTATACAGAATTTGCCGTAACCGTACCGGGTCGCCGATCAGGCCATCCGGAATGCGTGGGTCAATAAACAGTTTCAGGTCAATTTGCCGCTGATGCGCTACTGATACCAGAATACGGCCGACGGCTTCAATAATATCTACCAGCGACAAGGGTATGGTTTCCAGTTGCAGCTTACCGGCTTCAATTTTTGAAAAGTCGAGAATATCATCCAGAATACGCAGCAATGAGAATGATGATTCACGTACTGTGTCTGTCATGCGGAACTGCGAGGTAGATAGCTGGGTTTTACGCAATAAATCAATGGTGCCAATAATACCATTCATCGGTGTGCGGATTTCATGACTCATAGTGGCGAGAAAGGTAGATTTGGCTTCGTTGGCTTTTTCTGCTGTTACTTTGGCAGTTTCCAGTGCATCGGTGCGCTCTTTAATGCGGGTTTCTACCTCCTGCTTCAGGTTTTTAATATTCTGCTCCGACGTGGCAAGGGCTTCCTGTGCATGCTCTATCCGGCGGAACAGCTGATTAATATAACTACCCAGCGTGCCATAGCTATCTTGTGCGTGGCTGTCAACGCTGCTGTTGTACAGATCTTTATCCAGCGCCTGGCGGGTGCCTGCTAATAAAGGTTTAATACGGCGGCTGAAAAAGCCTGAAATAGTGGTAGCAAACACTGCACTTAACACCAGCGCTAAGACTAAGCTTACGCCAACAGCAGCAAAAAAAGGCCAGCTTGGGCGCAGTTTTAACTGTTGTACGTAAATCAGGATCGCAGTTTGCTGCTCCGGTAAATTAATCAGCTGATTGACAATCAGATAATTACCCTGCTGCCAGGCACTGTCCTGCCATACAGGCTGGGGGACAAAACCCTGCACATTACTGGTATTGGCTATAAGTTCGGTCTGTTGATTGGGCAATGTCCGGTAAACATAAAGGGCACGCTCGCTGTTGCCATCACGGGTTTGAAACAACATTTGCTCGGTAGCTGCGGTATTGTTTTCTGCCAGCAGTGGTTGTAAAACGCGGCTTAGCAGGCGGCTGTCGGCTGTTAGCCGGTTTAGCTGTTGTTCGTTTAAGCCCGGCTCAGGTTGGTTTAGCCAGGCAAACAGCGCTGCCTGAGCAAATAAAATCAGCAGAGACAGTAAAGTCAGGCGCTTAAAAATCGGTTTACTAAACGACGTATTTTCCATTAGTTATCCAATATTTTGCTGTCAGCTTAGCAGACTTTATGCAGTGGCTGGCATTTTAACAACTTTTTGTAATTTAGGTAGCCAGTCCTGCTTTTTGCTGTTTATTGTAGCGGGTTGTACAACTAATAGGCTAACGCACCGGCAGCGTTAAAATATCTGTTGACTTAAGATCGTAAAATCCGTTTAATACGACCCGCGTTGCCCAGATAGCTCAGTCGGTAGAGCAGCGGATTGAAAATCCGCGTGTCCCTGGTTCGATTCCGGGTCTGGGCACCATCAGTTTTCGGTGCTCAAGTTGTATTAACGTAACAGTGTTATTTAACTTGTGTCACGTTGTCGCAGCCGCTTTAGCTCAGTTGGTAGAGCAACTGACTTGTAATCAGTAGGTCATCCGTTCGACTCGGATAAGCGGCACCATTTTGCGTCAGCCAGTTTTGCCCAGATAGCTCAGTCGGTAGAGCAGCGGATTGAAAATCCGCGTGTCCCTGGTTCGATTCCGGGTCTGGGCACCATCCTTAAAAACCTCAACCATCCGGTTGGGGTTTTTTCGTTTAATACAGTCGAAAATCCGTTGAGCAGAAATAGGCAAACACCGGCTTCTTTGTTAAGCTCAGGCGGGCTATAACAACAAGAATCAGGGAGTTCCTCACGATGAAGCACGTTTTAAGTATCCTGGCCGTTTCCTTACTGGCTGCCTGTGGCAGCGAATCAAAAACTGATATTGCAACCCAACCCAATAGTGTAACCATGACAGAAGCTGCAAAAACTACCTTTTCCTATCCGCAAACCGCTAAAGGCGACGTGGTAGATAGCTATTTTGAACAAACAATTGCCGATCCGTACCGCTGGCTGGAAGACGATCGCAGCAGCGAAACAGAAGCCTGGGTAAAAGCGCAGAATAAAGTGACTTTTGATTATCTGGGGCAAATTCCATATCGTGAGCAGATAAAGCAAAAGCTGGCGGCATCTTGGAACTATGAAAAAGTAACGGCGCCCTTCAAAGAAGGCAAATACACCTACTTCTATAAGAATGACGGCCTGCAAAACCAATATGTTTTGTACCGCCAGCTTGAAGATGGCAGCAGTGAGGTGTTTTTAGATCCCAACACCTTTAGCAGTGACGGCACAACATCGCTGGCTGAGGTAAGTTTTTCCAAAGACGGTTCTATGCTGGCGTATTCTATTTCAGAAGGCGGCAGCGACTGGCGTAAAATTATCATTATCGATGTTGAAACTAAAAAGCCGCTGGAAACAGAGCTGACAGATGTTAAGTTCAGTAGCATCAGCTGGTTTGGTAACGAAGGTTTTTACTATTCCAGTTATGATAAGCCTGATGGCAGCGAACTGTCGGCAAAAACTGATCAACACAAACTGTATTACCATAAGCTTGGCAGTGCACAAAAAGATGACGTCGTTATTTTTGGCGGCACTGAGGCTCAAAAGCACCGCTACGTTGGCGCCTCGGTAACCGAAGATGATCGTTACCTGCTGATCTCTGCTGCGGTATCTACCTCCGGTAATAAATTGTTCCTAAAAGATTTAACCAACCCGGACAGCCCGTTGGTAACTATTTTGGATCACACCGACTCTGATACCGACTTACTGGATAACGACGGCAGTAAGCTGTTTCTGGTAACTAACCTAAACGCGCCGAATAAAAAAGTAGTTACGGTTGATGCCGCCAAACCGCAACCGGAGAACTGGCAGGATCTGATCCCGCAAACAGATAATGTACTTAGTGTATCAACCGGTGCAGGCTACATTTTTGCTGAATATATGGTTGATGCCATTGCCAAAGTGCAGCAGTACGATTACAACGGCAAACGGGTGCGTGATATTACGTTGCCTGGCGTGGGTAGTGTTGGTGGTTTTAGCGGTAAGAAAGATGACCAGACACTGTATTACACCTTTACCAACTATATTACGGCGCAAACTATTTATAGCTTCAGCCCGACTGACGGTAACTCAGCAGTTTACAGCAAATCAGGCGCCAAGTTCGACAGTGACAATTATGTATCTGAGCAGGTATTTTACAGCTCGAAAGATGGCACTAAAGTGCCGATGATTATCAGCTACAAAAAAGGCCTGAAACGTGACGGCAGCAACCCAACCATGCTATATGGCTATGGTGGTTTTAATGTGAGTTTGACCCCGGCGTTTAATATTCCCAATGCTGTGTGGATGGATCTGGGCGGAGTCTATGCGGTGCCAAGCCTGCGTGGTGGTGGCGAGTATGGCAAAGCCTGGCATCAGGCCGGTACACAATTGCAAAAGCAAAATGTGTTTGACGACTTTATTGCAGCTGCAGAGTATCTGCAAAAAGAAGGTTATACCTCTAAAGACAAGCTGGCTATTCGTGGTGGTTCTAATGGCGGTTTGTTAGTTGGCGCAGTAATGACACAACAGCCAGAGCTGATTAAAGTTGCGCTGCCGGCGGTGGGTGTACTCGACATGCTGCGCTATCACACCTTTACTGCCGGTGCTGGCTGGGCATATGACTATGGCACCAGTGAGCAAAGCAAAGAAATGTTTGAATATCTGCTGGCCTATTCTCCGGTGCATAACGTTAAAGCAGGCGTGGCGTATCCGGCAACCATGGTAACTACTGCCGATCATGATGATCGCGTAGTGCCTGCTCACTCATTTAAGTTTGCTGCTGAGTTACAGGCAAAAGATGCCGGGGTTAACCCGCAGCTTATCCGCATTGAAACCAACGCTGGCCATGGTGCCGGTACACCGGTATCAAAGCAGATTGAGCAAACGGCTGATATGGTAAGCTTTACACTGTATAACATGGGCTATAAGCAATTGCCTTAACCGGCTTAGCAACGATAAGAACCCGCTGTGACAGGCGGGTTCTTTGTTTTTATCAGAACGGTTTCAGACAGCATGGTGTTTATCTAAGGTTGATATTGTAAAGATTAGCGCTTCGTTTTACACTGCGTGCCCTTTTTTAAATGTGTACGCCAGCCTGTTATGTAAGCCTTGCAACGGTTATGCTGGTCTGGTTTTATCACATACAGACAACACAAAGTTCAGGAGCAGGACAATGGCAAAAAAAGCAGTGATCCTGGTATTAGATAGCTTTGGTATTGGCTATGCACCGGATGCCGATAAGTTTGGTGATGTTGGCGCTAATACCTTTGCCAGTATTGCAAAAGCCTTTCATGTGCAAAAAGGCCGCCAGCTGGCGTTGCCTAATCTGGCGCAGCTGGGTTTGGTTAAGGCTGCCACCGCAGCCTCAAATGGCGTGCAGGCCGATGTAACCGGCGCCGGGGCAATAAGCGGCGCTTATGGCTATGCGCGTGAGCTAAGCAGTGGCAAAGACACGCCAAGCGGCCACTGGGAAATAGCCGGTGTACCGGTACTGTTCGACTGGGGCTATTTCCATAATAAAACCGACAGTTTTCCAGCAGAGCTGATTAACGAGCTATGCCAGCGTACCGGTGTGCCCGGCATTCTGGGTAATTGTCATGCGTCGGGTACTGATATTCTGGTAAAGCTGGGTGATGAGCATATTAAAACCGGTAAACCGATTTGCTATACCTCGGCCGACAGCGTATTTCAGGTAGCCGCGCATGAAGAGCATTTTGGCCTGCAAAAACTGCTGGATTTTTGTCTGGTAGCACGCGAGTTGTTAGATAAATATAACATTGGCCGTGTTATTGCCAGGCCATTTTTGGGCGACAGTGCCAGTAACTATGCCCGCACAGGCAACCGCCGTGACTATTCAGTTCTGCCACCGGCACCAACCGTATTGGACAAGCTGACGAGTGCAGGCGGTAAGGTGATCAGCATTGGTAAAATTGCTGACATTTATGCTCATCAGGGCATTAGTGAAAGTTTAAAAGCCACCGGCCTTGAAGCACTGGTAGACAAAACGCTGGCACAAATGGCAAAGCAGGCTGACAACAGCATTATTTTTACCAATTTAGTAGATTTTGACCAGAATTTTGGTCATCGCCGTGATCCTATCGGTTATGGCGAGGCGCTGGAATACTTCGACAGCCGCCTGCCTGAGTTGATGGCAGCCTGTGGCGACGACACCTTAATGATCCTGACAGCAGATCACGGTTGCGATCCAACCTGGCACGGTACAGAGCATACGCGTGAATATATTCCGCTGCTGGCCTATAAAAATGGCATAAAGGACATTAATTTAGGCGAGCGCATGAGCTTTGCTGACATTGGCCAGACGCTGGCCGGCTATTTTGAGCTGGAGGCCATGGCTTATGGCGACTCCTTTTTAGATAAAATTAACTAAGAGATTTTTATGGCAACTCCGCATATTAATGCGCCAGAAGGCGCTTTTGCTGAAACAGTACTCATGCCTGGCGATCCGCTGCGGGCCAAACATATTGCTGAAACTTTTTTAACCGATGCAGTGTGTGTTAATACCGTACGTAATATGTTTGGTTACACCGGCACTTATAAAGGTAAACCGGTAAGCGTGCTGGGCTCAGGTATGGGCGTACCGTCTATGTCTATTTATGCCACCGAGCTGGTGAAATTTTATGGTGTTAAAAATATTATCCGTATTGGCTCTTGTGGTGGCTTGCCATTGGACGTAAAAGTACGTGATGTGGTGATTGGCATGGGCGCCAGCACCGATTCCAGCGTAAACCGTAACCGCTTAGCCGGAATGGATTTTGCCGCTATTGCCAGTTTTAACCTGCTGGAAAAAGCGGTTGCTGCAGCCCGGGCAAAAAATATTAATGTCAAAGTAGGTAATGTTTTTACTTCAGATTTGTTCTACAACCCGGATGCAACTTTATTCGACACCCTGGAAAAATACGGCGTGCTGGCGGTAGAAATGGAAGCGGCCGGTTTGTATGGCGTGGCGGCAGAATACGGCATTAATGCACTGGCTATTTTTACCGTAAGCGACCATATCCGTACCGGCGAAGCACTAAGTGCTGAGCTGCGCCAGACCAGCTTTAATGAAATGGTTGAAGTAGCACTGGGCTGCTTATAATTTCCGTTTAACCGATTTTGCAGGGCAGACAGATGTCATTATCAAGCAATAAAATGTTTTATGTATCGTGGGAAGCGTTTCACCGTGCCACTAAAGAGCTGGCGCATCAATTGCTGGGGCAGGATTACAACGCCATAGTGGCAGTAAGCCGCGGTGGCCTGGTACCAGCCGCTATTTTGGCACGTGAGCTGAATATCCGTGTGGTAGACAGTATTTGTGTTGCCAGCTACGACCATGATAAACAAGGCAGCCTGAGCGTTTTAAAAGACGCCAGCCTGGCTGATTCTGACAAACTGCTGATTGTAGATGATCTGGTGGACACCGGTGAAACGGCAAAAGCCCTGCGTGAACATTTCCCTAAAGCTTGCTTTGTAACCGTGTATGCCAAGCCGCAGGGCAAGCCGCTGGTAGATAAATACGTAACAGATATCGAGCAGGACACCTGGATCCAACTGCCATGGGATATGGAACTGGCCTATAGCAAGCCATTGGCTGAGAAGTAAAGGTTTAGCCCCTGCGAACCGGATTGCCCACGCGAACACGCCGTAAACCCATCCCTGGGGGCTCGAATATAAACTTCGTCCATGAAGTTTACCCCTTCGGGCCAGCAGAGCTGTTCAAATTCGCTCCGGACGAATTTGTCAGCCCGTCCGGGGCTTCAACGGTTCGCTTAGGGCAATCCGGTTCTTGTCAGCTTAAAGTGCTGAATCTTTTTAGAGAGTAATTATGACCGCAATACAACAATTAACCCTGCACTTGCCGGACTGGATTAACGACGTAGTCGACTGGCAAAAAGTGTATCAAAACGACGATGAGAAAATGGCGCTGGCGGTAGAGCTGTCAAAACAAAACGTGCTGCGCGGCACCGGCGGCCCTTTTGGCAGTGCTATTTTTGACTGCGACAGCGGCAAACTGGTTAGCGTGGGTGTAAACCGGGTGGTGCCACTACATAACTCTACCGCGCATGGTGAGATGATGGCGATAATGCTGGCTGAGCAAAATGTGCAAAGCTTTAGCTTATCAAGCGATGGTGTGAAGCGGGAACTATTTACCTCATGTGAGCCCTGTGCCATGTGTTTAGGCGGTACTTTGTGGAGTGGGGTAAAGCGTTTGGTATGTGCTGCTACTGCTGAAGATGCCCGTGCTATCGGTTTTGATGAAGGCCCGGTATTTGCGCAGAGTTATCAGTATTTACGTGATGCCGGCGTTGAAGTGGTGCAACTGGTACAGCGTGATGCCGCCAACAGCGTGTTGCAAAATTATATTGGTAGCGGTGGTGCTATTTATAATGGTTAGGTTGTAACATCTAAACAAACCAAAGCTGGATCAGAGTTACTGATACAGCTTGGTTGCTACATATAACTCTTCTACTTTCTGCCGTGCCCAGGGTGTTTTGCGTAAAAACTTCAGGCTGCTTTTTACCGACGGATCTGTTTTAAAGCAATTAATATCAATCTGTTTTGCCAGGTCCGGCCAGCCAAAATGATCAACCAGCGCGGTGACAATTTGCTCCAGCGTAACGCCATGCAGCGGGTTATTCGGTTGAGACATATAACGTCCTTTGTTGTTGGCGTGAGCAAGCCGGTTCATGCCTGAACCGGCTGCATACAGTCCAGGCTTATAAACGCTCTAATACCGCAGCGGTAAAATCGGTGGTGCCGAAGCTGCCGCCTAAATCACGGGTAGTGCGATCGCCTGTAGCGATAACATCGGCCAGTGCACTGCGGATTTTCTCAGCTTTGTCCTGCATACCTAAGTATTCCAGCATTTGAATAGAGGCCAGAATTACCGAGCTTGGGTTAGCCAGGTTTTTACCGGCAATATCCGGTGCACTGCCGTGTACGGCTTCAAAAATGGCGCAGTCGGCACCAATGTTAGCTCCTGGTGCCATACCTAAACCACCGACTAAACCGGCGCATAAGTCAGATAAAATATCGCCAAACAGGTTGGTCGTCACGATAACGTCGAACTGCTGCGGGTTCATTACCAGCTGCATACAGGCGTTATCAACAATCATTTCCTGCGCTTCAATATCCGGGTAACGGGTAGCTACCTCACGCGCTGTTTTCAGGAATAAACCTGAGGTAGATTTCAGAATGTTGGCCTTGTGCACAATAGTCACTTTTTTGCGCTTTTCGCGCCGGGCCGTTTCAAAGGCAAATACTGCAATACGCTCGGCACCGTCTTTAGTCACAATACTGGTAGCTTCTGCTACCAGGCCATCGGCAGACACTACCTGGCCATGGCCAGAGTACATACCTTCGGTGTTTTCGCGGATAGTGATAATGTCGATATTTTCGTAGCGGGCTTTAGTGCCTTTAAACGAAATAACCGGGCGCACGTTTGAGTACAGGTTAAATTTCTTGCGCAGCGTTACGTTAATAGAAGTAAAACCTTCACCCACTGGTGTAGTCAGCGGGCCTTTTAAAGTGATTTTATTACGGGCAATAGCATCGAGCGTAGCCTGTGGCAACAGCTCACCGGTTTTTTCCAGTGCAGTTAAACCGGCATCGACATATTCATAGTCAAAGTTACAGCCCACTTTATCCAGCACCTGGATGGCGGCTTCAACGATACTTGGGCCTATGCCATCGCCTTTAATGACAGTAATAATTTGCTTGCTCATGGGGGATCCTTAGCTGTCGTATTTATTAGGAAAGAGGGCCTCTGGCGGGCCTGAAAACGGCGCAGAATATAGCATTTTTCGGCACATTACGCCAGTTTGGTAGAAGTTTACCGCAGTTATCCAGGTTATATACGGTATAAGGTTGGTGAATGTTGTAATAAAACTACAGTTTAAGCTGTAGGGGATAATAACATTGGCTATGCTGTGCCAGTTGTTGCAGCCAGTTTTCTGCCGTAACGGTTGCCTGGCTGTCAGCTGCAGTTTTACGTAACAGTATATCAACTGGTTGTACCGGCCCGGCGCAATACAGCGCCAGGCTGCTGAGCCATGCCAGTTGCAGGTTTAGTGTTACTGCCGTTAAACGCTGGCCTGCACTGGGTTTTAGCCAGGCTGTAACAGCTGTAGTGTAATTGTCCAACTGGTATAGCTGTAGCAACTCAATAAGCTGTGGCAGGTAAGTTTCACTTTTGCACTGCAGAGCCGGAGTAAAGGCACTTTGGTAACCGGTGCCGGAGCGGCTCACCAGTGCAGTGCGCTGGTAAAGCGGGTCAAGCCATAATGGAGCGCAGCAACACAGTGCCAGCAAGCGGCTGCCTGTGTATTGCAGCTTGGGCATAAATAGCTGCAGCGCTTGCGCGAGCACATGACAAAACTGGCTAAACACGTCTTGCCATGGATGGTTCAAGGCACGAAGATAATGCTGTAGTTCGGCCTGTGCCAGCGCAGCAGGCAGGGCATCCCGACCGATAATGCCAATAGCCAGTTTTACGCTTTGCACATTTTGCTGCTGGCGGTTTAACTGGCTTGCCAGCGCCAGTATTGGCGCCGAGCGCTCTGCGCTCGTTGTAAGGTAATGCTCCAGGGCTTTATTGTCATAGTAGCGCAGTTCACTAAAGTGGGAATCTTGCAGCAAATGGGCAAAGGAAGCGGGTTGTTGTGTTAACTCTGCAGCCGGTTGCTGCAGTAGCCGGTGCAAAATATCTAATTCGTAATCACTTTGACTTAGCATCAGGCGCGTTGCTAATGTCGTTTGCCATTCGCGACGGTTAGACAAATACTCGCTTTGCGTCAGCAACAGGCTCAGCAGAGTTTGTTGCCACTGTGGCTGTTTGCGCTCTGTGGCATAGCAACCGCTTAACACTTTAACTACGCTGGCAGCTTGTGGCAGTGGTTTAAGCTGCCTGGCTGCGCTAAGGGCAGGGTATGGCAGTGGCTCTGTTTGTACAGCAGACACTATAGCGCTGCAGCTGCCGGCAAGAAGCAGTAAACGCCGGTTAAGCGGGTGAAGCTGATAACAACCGGCAAGATATAACAATATCTCAATACGCCACAGAGGTAGCGGTAGTTGAGGCTTTGGCTGGCTAATGCTGTCATATGTGACGGCGGTATCAAATGCTTCGCGCTGTTTGCTCAGCAGTATTGCTGCTTTATACAGTGTTTCAGCCGAAGTAATGTTGCCAGCCTGATTAACGCAGTGTTGGTAAAGTTGCTGATAACCATGCCATGCTTCGGAGTCAGTTAGCATGACCGCTAACAACACTGTAGCGCTGCACAGCCTCTTCGCCTATGGCCTGCAGGTGGCGGTTTTTAAACAGTAATGCTGTGCATTCATCTGCCGTAGTTATACCGTCGGAAACACTGCGGTGGGTGCGGTAATACAATACCTGATACAGATCTTTTCCTTGCAGCACGGCTTCAGTAATGTCAGGAGTACCGAGGCGGCGCATCACATCGTCCTGTGTCAGGTTGTCGGTCAGTTTATACTGGCTTATCAGCTTATGGTTAAAGGCTTCCCGGTCTACCCAGGTCATTTGATCGACATCATCCTGATAGCAAAAATAAACAGTGGCAGTGAGCAGTACATACACTGCCAGCCCGATACTGAGCCAGGTCCATTTACGTAGCTTAAACTGAAACACAGAAGCGGCTTTTTGCATCATGTCAGGGGCTAACCTGTGGTTGGATCCGCATATCCTGCAGGTTCAGCCCCAGCTGTATGTCGGTTTTCAGCGTCAGGATCTGCATAAAGATTTTAATTTGTTCTTTATGCTGCAGAATCTTTTCGCGCAATTTCTTATGGCAATCCGGATGCTCCAGTGCATCTGTCAGCGTGGCACCCAGTGCCAGCAAATCATGGGCACCTTTAGGGCCAATGCCATTTACACCGGGAATGTTGTTGGTACTGTCGCCAACCAGGCTCCAGTAACGCACCAATTGAGCCGTGCTGACACCAAATTTCTGCTGTACCGCTTCTTCAGTTTGGTGCTGGCGGGCAAAAGCATCGTAGATGTGAATATGCTGGCTTAGCAGTGGCAAGAAACCTTTGTCTGTTGACACTATGGTAACTTGCTGGCCGTGTTGCGCCAGTTTTACTGCAACAGAGGCAATAATATCATCGGCTTCGTAGTCATCATGTTGCACGCTGTCAAAGCCGAGAGTTTTGGCACATTGCTGTAAGCCGGGCAGGGCATCTGCCAGAATGGTTGGCATTGGTTTACGGTTGGCTTTGTATTCAGCATACAGCGTTTTACGCCACAGGCTGTTACGACCGTCAAATACCAGCACAGCGTGGCTTGGGGCTAGTTCTTGCTGTAATCTTGCCATAGCCTGACGCAGCATATTTTCTGTGTTGCGAATGATCTGGTTTTTGGTGCCCTCAGCCATTTCATCGGTTACAGGCAGATATGGCCGCTCCTGCACGGCGTAAAGCCGGCGTATCAGGTTAAGCGCATCAATTAACAGCAAGTGTGCCATGTTAACGTACTACCTTGTAACAGGGTTCATATTTGCTGCCTGGCAGTTTCATTCTGCCCTGATCTACAAAAGCCTGTAATAGCGTATCCATCATTTGCATTAGTTTGGGTTCACCACTTATCTGGAAGGGACCATGTTGGCGAATGGCTTTAATACCTTCATCTTTTACATTACCGGCGACAATACCGGAGAATGCCCGACGCAGGTTGGCAGCCAGTGTTGCGCTGTCCTGATCCAGGTGCAAGTCCAGTGCGGCCATATTCTGATGATTCGGGATAAAAGGCTGCTGAAAGTCCGGTTCGATCTGCAGTGTCCAGTTAAAGTGATACGCATCGCCTACAGATTTACGGTAATGCCGTACTTCGGCAGCGGCCAGTTTTAACTTACGCGCTACTGCGGGGGCATCATCAATAATAATCTCGATCAGTTTTAATGCTGCACTGCCAAGGGTATTTTCGATAAAGCTGGCAATTTCGCCAAAGTAAGCCTCGCTTTGCCTGGGCCCGGTTAAAATAATCGGTAACGTCTGCTGCTGATTCTCTTCGTTTAGCATAATGCCAAGCAGGTATAACAGTTCTTCTGCGGTACCTGCACCGCCAGGAAAAATAATAATGCCGTGTGCCACCCGGACAAAAGCTTCCAGCCGTTTTTCGATATCCGGCAGGATCACCAGTTCATTCACGATAGGGTTTGGTGGTTCAGCAGCAATAATGCTGGGCTCTGTCAGGCCAAGGTAGCGGCCGTTGCTAATGCGTTGCTTATTGTGGCCGATGGTAGCGCCTTTCATTGGGCCTTTCATAGCGCCGGGGCCACAGCCGGTACAAATATCCATGCCACGCAGCCCTAGCTCATAGCCTACTTCTTTGGTGTATTTATATTCAGCCTCATTAATAGAGTGGCCCCCCCAGCAAACAATCATATTAGGCTCGTTACTGGCATCAATTACACGGGCATTACGCAAAATATCAAATACGGTATGGGTAATATGATCACTGTTGCTTAGATCCAGCCAGCTTTTGCTGCTTTGTAAACGGCTGTGATAAAACAAAATATCGCGCAGTACGGCAAACAGGTGCTCGTGTATGCCTTTGATAATCTTGCCGTCAACAAAGGCGCTGTGCGGCGGATTAAATAATTCAATTTTAATGCCGCGCTCGCGGCTTATAAGGTTAACGGCGAAATCGCTGAACTGCTCATAAATTTCGGCGGAGCTGTCGGTGTGGCTACCCACATTAAGTACTGCTAAACAACAGTTACGAAATAAACGAAAGGCTTCTTGCTGGGTATTTTGTTTTAAATGATCAACTTCCAGCTGTGATAATAAATCCATAGACCCAAGTGGGTTTAACTGCACATGCATATGTGCTCCTTATACATTAGGTTAATGCCGTCTCAGGAGGCAGGTTTAAGAATAACTTTATCACGGCCTGCTTTTTTGGCTTCGTATAGTGCTTCATCGGCACGATCAAAAGCACTGCGATTAGTGTCCTGTTCGGTAAATCGGGTAGCGCCAAATGAAATGGTAATAGGTACACTTACATTTTTGAATTTAAAAGGGATGTTACCAATTTTTTCTCTTAAAGCGTTAAGCCGCTTTTCCAGCTCGGCTAACTCAGTTTCCGGAAATAGCATAATAAACTCTTCACCGCCGTAACGGGCGATAAAATCAGTTTCGCGCAGGTTAAGTTTTAGCGTTTTAGCAATTACTTTGAGCGTTTTATCACCGGCGCTGTGGCCATAACTATCATTAATGTTTTTAAAATGGTCAACATCTGCCAACACCACACAAAGCGGCTTTTTATAGCGTTGCCAGCGTTTAATTTCTAATTGGTAGCGTTCATCAAAAGCTGCGCGGTTGGGTATTTCTGTTAATGCATCTTGCAGGCTACGGAAATTTTGCTCGGCAATGCGCTTTTTAAAAGTGCCGGCATCTGTTTCCAGCTCACCGAGGCGTTGCTCCATATTACCAAGTGTTAACAGTAATTGTTGCCGTTCCTGCTGTTCCAGTTGCTCTTTTTCGCGTAACGAGCCGGTAATAGCAATTAGCTTATCACTAACCAGTAATTTTAACTGTTCCAGCGAGGTGGCCTTTTGGCTGGCATGGCTCAGATGATCAATTTGTAACTCAATTTGCTGATTCAACCCCAGCATTTTTTGTTTCAGATCAGCTGATGCACTTAACGACGATACCACCGACTGTTGCACACTGGTCAGGGCATCATTCAGTTTTAATAAAAAATGTTCAGCTGACTGCCGTTCGCGGTTAATACTGCTGATAATAATGCCGATAGTTTTTAAACAGGCTTCCAGCAGGGCATCAATGGGTAACTTCCCCAGCAAGCTCAGCCGGATTTCATCAATTGCGGCAGCACTTTCTTCGGCAAACGCCAGCTCGCTTAGCAGGTTGGTTAACTCGACACTGATTTGGCGGCAAATATGGCCGTAGCGTACATTGTCATCATTGCTGTCAGCCAGTTGCTGCTTGGCTTGCAGAACATTTTGATACAGTTTGGTCAGTTCAGTTAGATGCGGTAAAAATGCATGCACTGTGGCGGAGGGCTGGCCGACTTTACCCAATAACAGGCGTAAATCACGGCGCAGCTGATCCGGCAGGCCTTTTTGCTGCTGCAGCAGTTTACCGGCGTCTGCCAGGCCCTGTTGCATGCTTTGAATGTCAGCCTGATGCCTTGATTCTAACAGTTTAAGATTGTCGCTGGTGGCTTCAATAAATGGCAGCAGTTTTTCCAGATCAGTACCGCGGTTTAGTTCGGTTCGCAACTTTGCCAGCCGGTTATCTAAATCGACATCAACCCCTTTGCACGCCAGAGACAGCCGTGAGACAAACTGGGCCAGAATCTTAAACTGGGTTTCATAGGTATCTTCCAACGCTTTGCGTGCTTTAAGTGCATTGGCCAGTTGTTTTTGTGTGTCGTCTTGCAAGACTACCACCTGATGGTTCGCTGTTAAATCTATGTTTAGATTTAAGTATATCGGTAAAAGTAATAAATGCGATCACTGTTTTAAGCTAAATGCTTTGGCAGATAAAAAAACAGCAGGCCCGAAGGCCTGCTGTAGCAGGGGATTTATTTTTATTATTATCCGGTTTACTTCTTACACAGGTAATAAGGTAACCAGGTTTGTTCTTCAGCAGAGGTCAGGTGTTGCATAATCAGCATTCCTTGTTGGAACTACTGTCTGGCAGTCCGTCTGCCAGACGCTGAGTATTTAAGCAGAAAACAGCTTTATTTGAAAGTTATGTTGTAATATTTCCTGTCTTATTTCGGTTTTATTCACGTTTTTGTCGTTAACTTATTTTTACACAATTTGTATTGTGTTGATTTTTAACTGATTTATTTTTTTGCTCTGTTATTTTTATGAAAGTGTCGTTGTAATATTAGCTTGCTACTGACGACTTAGGCGAATTGCCGGAGGCGTACAAGGCTCGCTGGCTCGCCAGGGGTTAATATCCAGCCCACCACGACGGGTATAACGGGCATAAACACATAAAAAGCTGGGTTGGCAATATGACCAGATGTCGCTGAAAATACGCTCGACACACTGTTCGTGAAATTCGTTGTGGCTGCGAAAGCTGATCAAATAACGTAACAGCGCCTCGTGATCCAGCGCTTTGCCCCGGTAATGGATATAAACACTGGCCCAGTCGGGCTGGGAGGTAATTAAACAATTTGATTTAAGTAAATGCGAGTGCAGTTTTTCTTCAACGATATCCGCATCAGTTTGGGTTTGCAGCAAGCTGGCATCATACTGATACTGGGTTATTTCAATATCCAGATCATCAATGCAGCGGCCCGGGATCCAGGTTGGTTGAAACGCCATAATCTCATTAACGTTATGCAGGCTGACTTTTACCGTTTTACCGGCACAGGCCGATAAGTCGCGCTGCAAATGCTGATACACCTGGCCCAGATCCGCAAAGCGGCTTTGGTTAAAACTGTTGAGGTACAACTTAAACGATTTGGATTCAATTAAATTGACCGAGTCGTAAGGCACCACAAAAGTAGCCAGGGCAACCATTGGTTTACCTTTGGCATTAAGCCAGGACAACTCGTAGCCGTGCCAGATGTCCTGCCCGACAAAGGGTAAGGCTGTGGCTGACAGACCAATGTCATCCCGGCCCAGGCTGCGGGGTACTGCCTGTAATAAGCTGGCATCATACTGATCAGCATAGGCGGTTATTTTACCAAGGCTTAATCCGGCAAGAAGTTCTGAGTGGCTGCTGGTCATGTCTGTTTTTGTCATCACGGCGTAGTTAGCGTTACAATGGCGCAAGTTTATCATAAAGTCTGATAGAAGGTCGCGTGGCTCTGGCAACGAATTACAGTCAATTTATTCAGCGTGCGGTACTGTGGTATCAGCAGCAACAGCTGACATTAACCACCTGGGCCGATCCAAAAAGCCCGTCGCCATGTCAGGTTACAGAACCTGTGGACGACAAGGTGCAGTGGCAACCGGTTTTGCAGCAACCGCCTGCTGATTTTTCTAATGTTGAACAGGCACTCGGGCTGGAGTTGCACCCGGATATCAAAAGTTTTTATCAGTTGCACTATGGTGCAGGTTTGGCGGCTGAACATAGCCGGGGTAAGCTGTTGTTGTTAATGGTTTGGAACAGCGATGATGTCAAGCGGCTGCAGGAAAATATTATCGGCCATATCATTATGAAGCGGCGGTTAAAACTGCGCGAAACGGTGTTTTTTGCTACCACTGAAGATGATGATGTTTTGCTGTCAGTACTTAACAGCACTGGTGAAGTGTTTCTGGAGCATGTCGGGCAGGAAGTGAGAGAAAAGCTGGCAGACAATCTGGCTGATTTTATCAGCCAACTGACGCCTTGCAGTTACGAAGGGCTCTGACAATCCCAGGCAATATTGCCCAGCAAGTAGCAGTTATCGCATTTAAAGTCGAATAATTGCTGTAATGGCTGCTGTAAGCGCCAATTACCACCGCAACCGGGGCAGGGTTTACCGGCTTCTTTTTCGCAATTACTACTGCTGCCACTGTACAACGCATAGTACACCGTTTTGTTATTGGCTTTTGCTAACTGGCGCGCCAGTTGCCGGCCTTGTTTGTTTAATCTGCTGTTTAGCTGTTGCAAACTGCGCTCTGCGCCTTTAACCAGCACCCGCGTTTGCTGCATTTGGATTTCGTCCAGCGCCTGATACTGCAACTGCCAGCGAATAAGCTTTTCATGATCTGCCGCTTTTGTGTTTAGCTGATATAACGGCACTGGCGCAAAGTGTTCGCCGCAGCGTACCGGCGAGCAAGTGTCATTAAAGCGGCTGTACAGAATATAAAAATCTGCGCTGGGACAGGGATCGCTATGCTGTGACATCAGATCCATACCCAGAATATGTACTTGCGGATAAGCCAGACCTGCGCCGCCTAATTGCTGCAGTGCATCCAACCCTTTAGTGCTGTGGTGTTTTTGCTGCAATGCTTGTTCATCCGGCAGCACTATGCGGCAGTTAAAGCTGTCCTGTTGCCAGGCGGTTGGAAATTCCCGGCCCAGCACCTGGCCATTAAATATCAGGCTTTCAATATAACGACGAATAGCGCTTTCAGCGCTGTTAAAGTCGGTATCGGCTATGACCTTAAACTGCAGTTCAGCCAGATACATACTATTTACCCAGCTTAGCTAGCAGTAAATCCAGTTTGGCCTCAATGCGTGCCAGAGTTTGCGTCAGTTCAGTATCTGAATGATTAGCGGGGTTTGGTGCAGGTGCGGCTTCATAATTTGGGGCAGTATCGTCAAATACCGGGTTATTGCGCCATTGCTGGTATGCTGAAAAGAGTTGTTGTGGGGCGATACGCCCGGCTAAACGGGCACGAAACAACGCCAGGCTGGGCGTTTTACCCTCACGTTGCAGTTGGGCTGCAACTTGTTGTAATAGTTGTACGGGATCTGTCATGGCTTTTGCCTGTTTGACTAACTAATAGCGAAATTTACCACTAAGCGCTGGCAGATAGTAGCGGTAATTTCATAAGGTTATGTTTTTTAAGGTTTTAATCTGTGGCATGGCATTTGCTGAGATAATTACAGGCCGCTGCTACGGCTGATTACTACAACAACACAGGAAAATCATTATGTTAGCAAAAGTATTTGTTGCCGCTGCATTGGCAGTTACCTTATCAGGATGCGTGATTGCGGTGGGAGGAAAGCATGAGTTTGATGATGACAGCAGTTGGAAGAAAACCCAGCGTTATAATCAGGAGCAAATCAATAAACTGGCTCTGAATACCAGCGCAGAAGATGTCCGGATCTTGCTGGGTACACCGGATTTTACTGAGTCGTTTAATAAAGACGGTGAAACAGTGCAGGTGCTGTTTTATCGCACACATCATGTAAAAAGTGATGGTAAAACCACCAAAGATGAATGTACACCGCTTATTTTTAAGCAAAACAAACTCAGTGGCTGGGGTGATAAGGCCTATCAGTATCTGTAATGTGTACGCCGGCGGAGTTATCCGCCGGCTGTATTATTAGCTTAGCGTAATTTCCTGCAGGTGATTTTGCACATGCAGGTAATGGGCACTGTAGTATTGTGCTTTGGTCAGGTTGCCATAAGCAAAATGCGGTGCTAAATCGCCCTGCCAGGCGATAAACAATTCAATTTCGCTTACCAGTTCTGCCAGTGCTACGTCGTTAGGTACGGCATCTACCAATTGGGGGGCGCCGGGAATAGGCTCATCCAGTGGATGCGACATAGTGCCGCTGGCTGAAAATACATTTAATGCAGCCGCACCTGCGGTGTACTGAAACAAAGCCGATTTCGCCTGTGGGTAGCCAAGGCGTGAGTAGCGGATACTTTGCGCAAGATGCTGAAACACTTCACTGACACTCCAGTTGCCATGGCTGGTCAGTTTAGCTGCCGGTAAGCGTTTTAATTGCGCCAGCAGTTCATCCAGCGGGTAGTGCCGCGCCATAGCCATCACTTTAGTGCCAAATACCACTGCCAGTGGTACGCCAACGGCGGTTAAAAGAAATCTGCGTCGGTTCATGCCAAAATCTGGTATTGCGTTATTTCCGCTTACGTTAGCCTGTTTATATTGAAGTTGCCACAAAATTAAGCTGAGTTGGCTGATGTAAATATTGGCAAACCTGAGTAGCATGGCATAGTGATATTGCAGCAGCCTGATTAGCGAAGGACACATTATGTTTGACTGGATCTACAGCCCGGAAGCCTGGGTAGCGTTAGGCACTCTTATGGCACTTGAGATTGTGCTGGGGATCGACAATATTATTTTTATTTCTATTCTGGTAGGAAAACTACCGCCAGAACAACGTGATTCTGCTCGGCGTATTGGCCTCGGCTTGGCAATGTTATCTCGTTTAGCATTATTATTTAGCCTGGCCTGGGTTATTGGCCTGACTGAGCCGTGGTTCAGTGTGTTTGGTTTTGATATCTCCGGACGGGATTTTGTCCTGATTGTCGGCGGCTTTTTTCTGCTGGCAAAATCCACTCACGAAATTCACGACAGCCTGGAAGGTAGCGGCCAGATTAGCGTAACAAAAGCGGCAACGGGTTATCTGGCAATTTTAGTACAAATTATGCTGCTGGATATTGTATTCTCGCTCGATTCGGTTATTACCGCGGTAGGGTTGGTTGAGCACTTGGCGATAATGGTTATTGCCGTTGTTGCTTCGGTGCTGGTGATGTTGTTTGCGGCTAAATCAATAGGTGAATTTGTCGATCAGCATCCCACTATAAAAGTGCTGGCATTATCGTTTTTAATGCTGATTGGTTTTACACTGGTAGCTGAAGCGCTGGATGTACATGTGCCCAAAGGTTATATCTATTTTGCTATGGCATTTTCAATCTGTGTTGAGCTTATCAACTTAAAAGTACGTAAGAAAAGCCAGCATGAAACAGTAAAACTACATAAAAAAACGGATATGGAATAAGCGCATGTTTGCTTTTACAAGCGCCGGGCGATTGGCTAACATCTTGCCATGATTGACGCTGGCAGTAACCAACCCCACTTCTGGCAGGTGTCCAGAGACAACCAGACTTATACCGAGCTGTGTAACGCTTTGTATGAGCGTGAACTGCTGCGTTTGTCGCAGCTTAGTACTGAGCAGTTGTTGCGCCTGCCCAATCGTTTAGCCAGCCTGCCATTTTATATCCGCCGGGCGGCCAGTAATATACTGCAACAAAATACCACGCTGCAGCTGGATAGCCAAAATGCGTCCTGGTACCACAAACAGGCTGCAAATTGCCCGGCACGTAAACAGCATGCCGATCCTATCGACGCATTTTATAACAAATATGCCAAACCCGGCCTGATAGTACCGGTGTACATTACTCAACTGACGCACGAGCAGATAGTGCTTGATAGCGTAGATGAAGTTGACCCTGATGGGTTGCGCCTGCATTGCAATGAGCACGGCTGGTTTAGTTTTTCCGGTACACCGCTGGCGCAGGAAAACAGCGATAAGTTTTTGCTAAAACCTGCCAAAGCCATTATGACTGCCGCCTGCTGTGGCCATCAGTGGTTAAATGGTGACAAAAAGCCGCCACGATTGCTTAGCCTGCGCGAATTGTTGCTGGCCAGCCGGTTAAACTGGCAAAATTTTGCTAAACCTTTACCGGCATTGTTAGCCTGATGTTGGTTTTCCTGCTTTGCAATCGGGGGCAGAGGCTTCATAATGGCCGCAGTCTGTTTAATGAAGCTGTATTATGCGAATACTCACTTTACTGCTGGTAATTGTGCTGGGCTTGCTGCAATACCGTTTGTGGTTGGGCCAGCATAGCATTGCCGATTACTTTCGTTTGCAAGAAGAGCTGCGTACTCAACAAGCCAGTAATCTGGAGCTGGAAAAGCGTAACCGTTTATTAAAAGCCGATGTGACTGACTTGCAACAGGGGCTGGAAGCGATTGAAGAGCGCGCCCGCAATGAGCTTGGGTTAATTAAGCACGACGAAGTGTTCTTCCGTTTATTCAGCCAGGCAGAGCCGGGTAAAACAATTAATGACTAACCTTAATTATCCTGCTATTGCCGCTATTGTACCTGCTGCGGGCGTTGGCAAGCGCATGCAGGCCGACCGGCCAAAACAATATTTGGTTTTGCACGGTAAAACTATTCTGGAACACAGTATTGCCAGGTTGCAGTCGGTTGCTGGTGTTGAACAAATCTGGCTGGCACTGGCGGCAGAAGATCCGTACTTTGATGCCACTGCATTAAGTCACAGTAATGTTACCCGGGTTAAAGGTGGCGAAGAACGCATGCATTCGGTGCTCAACGCACTGAATTTTGTTGATGAACATCAGTACCCCTGGGTGTTAGTGCACGACGCCGCCCGGCCGTTAGTGCGCCAATCAGACATTGAACAGCTAATTCAGCGTTGTTTAGCCAGTGGTGAGGGCGGCATTTTGGCCTGCCGTGTGCGCGATACTATGAAACGCGGTGAATTAATGGTGGCAGAAACGGTAAGCCGTGAGCATTTATGGCATGCGCTGACACCGCAGTTTTTTCCTACCGCGTTATTAAAAGCAGCTTTGCATGACGCTATCAGCGCCGGAGTTCACATTACTGACGAAGCCTCAGCCATGGAATGGGCTGGCCACAGTGTGCTGCTGGTAGAAGGCCACAGCGACAATATTAAAATTACCCAGCCAGCCGATTTAGCCCTGGCTGCGTTTTATCTGGAGCAAAGTAGTTAATGAATATGCGTATTGGTCACGGCTTTGATGTACATGCCTTTGGTGGCGAAGGTCCGGTAACGCTGGGGGGCGTTAAAATTGAATATACGCAGGGCTTGCTGGCCCATTCTGATGGTGATGTCGTGTTACATGCGTTATCCGATGCTTTACTTGGCGCAGTAGCGCTTGGTGATATTGGCCATCATTTTCCTGATACGGACGCTGCCTTTAAAGGTATAGATAGCCGGATATTACTGCGTAAAGTGTTTGCTGATGTTAGTGCTGCTGGTTATAAAATCGGTAATCTGGATATTACGATTATGGCGCAGGCGCCTAAAATGGCACCGCATATTAATGCCATGCGCCAGTGTATTGCCGAAGATTTAGCCTGCCAGTTGTCACAGGTAAACGTAAAAGCCACGACCACCGAAAAGCTGGGTTTTGTCGGCCGCAAAGAGGGTATAGCGGCAGAGGCCGTGGTACTGCTGGTTGGCGCATGACAGCAGGACAGCCACTAAGTTATTTATACGGCGAACCCCAGGCTACAGCGCTATTACGCCAACACAGTAACGACTTTATTGTTGAAGAGCAGCTTAATTTCAGCCCCAGCGGCACTGGTGAACATATTTTGCTGTATATCGAAAAAACCGGCCAGAACACCCAATATGTGGCTAAACAACTGGCAGAGCTTACCGGCTTGCGCACCCGTGATATCAGTTATGCCGGTTTAAAAGACCGCCATGCGGTAACCCGGCAATGGTTTTGCTTTAAGTGGCCAATTAAGCAACCGCTGAATTGGCAAAGCTGGCAGCTTGAGGGCTGCACTGTATTGGATATGCAACGCCATTACCGCAAACTGCGCTTAGGGGCACTTAAAGCTAACTTGTTTCAAATCTGCTTGCGTCAGGTATCAGATATTGCTGATGTGCTTAAACGCGCTACGTTGTTAAGCCAGGGCGTGCCGAATTATTATGGTGAGCAGCGTTTTGGCATTAACGGCGGCAATCTGGCGTTAGCGCAGCAACTGTTTAGTGGCCAGAGTATTACCGATCGTAAACTACGCGGCCTGGCATTATCCGCTGCCCGCTCTTATGTGTTTAATCAGCAGGTTAGTGCCCGTATCAGTTCGGGTTTATTTAATACCGTACAAGATGGTGATGTGCTGCAGCTAAATGGTTCTGGCTCAGTGTTTCGGGTGCCAGAGGCTGATGCCACTTTACAGCAGCGTCTGCAACAGCAAGACCTGCATATTACCGCGGTGTTGGCAGGCATTGGTGAGCCAATGGTCAGTGGTGCCGCAGCCGAATTTGAACGGCAGGTGCTTGCACAGCACAACGAACTGGTGCAAGGACTGGAAGATTATCGCTTGAAAGCCGAACGGCGGGCGATACGGTTGCTGCCGCAGCAACTTACTGTGCAACAGCAAGGTAATGATATAACGCTAAGCTTTGCGTTACCGGCAGGTTGTTTTGCTACCAGTGTGCTAAGAGAGCTGCTGAAGTACCAGGATTGCGGCCGTAAAACCGTTGATATGGAGTAGCTAAATGCGAATTTTATTAAGTAATGATGATGGTGTGCATGCCAAAGGTATGCAGGTGTTGCAACAGGCATTAAGCCAGATTGCTGAAGTAACAACTGTCGGGCCGGATCGCAACTGCAGCGGTGCCAGTAATTCATTAACGCTGATAAACCCGTTACGGGTACAGGAAATGGAAAATGGCTTTTTATCGGTAAATGGCACCCCCACTGATTGCGTACATTTAGCCATTAGCCAGTTATTAAATTTTACACCAGACTTAGTGGTAGCGGGCATTAATCATGGAGCTAACCTTGGCGATGACGTGCTGTATTCAGGTACCGTTGCAGCTGCCACCGAAGGGCGGCACTTAGGTTTACCTGCTATTGCGGTTTCGCTGGCCGGGCGCGAAGAAGAGCATTTTGCTACCGCCGCCTATGTTACTGTGCAGGTGATTAAAAAGCTGAAATCACACCCGTTACCGGCAGATCAGATTTTAAACATTAATGTGCCAGCGGTATCAATCGAACAGTTAAAAGGCATTCAGGTAACACGCCTGGGACGGCGCCATAAAGCCGAAACCATGACCAGTGCTACCGATCCCTGGGGTAGAAAAATATACTGGTACGGCTCACTGGGGTCGGAGCTGGATGCCGGCGAAGGCACCGATTTTTATGCCGTAGCCAATGGTTATGCGTCTGTAACACCACTGCAAATTGATATGTCGGCCTATAAAAGTATGGATACCTTACGACAGTGGTTAGAGGGGATTAGCTTGTAATATGGCAGTAGCAACGTCACGCAGCGCCGCGGTACTGGCGCAAAAACTTCAGACTGAGGGCATCCGTAATCCACAGGTTTTGGCGGCTATAGCGCACACGCCACGACATTTGTTTGTTGAGGCCGTACTGGCCCATAAAGCTTATGAAAATACCGCCCTGCCAATTGGCCAGGGCCAGACTATTTCTCAGCCTTATATTGTTGCCCGCATGACAGAATTATTATTGCAGGACAAAACACCGGGTAAGGTATTAGAAATTGGTACCGGCTCAGGCTATCAAACCGCAATACTGGCCAGGTTGTTTTCACATGTATGCAGTGTAGAGCGTATTAAAGCGCTGCAGTTCCAGGCGAAGCGGCGCTTACAGCAACTGGATTTACACAACGTATCAATGAAGCATGGCGATGGCTGGCAGGGCTGGCCCAGCAAAGCCCCGTTTGACAGTATTATTGTTACCGCAGCCCCGGTTGAGGTGCCAGTAGCCTTGTTGCAACAACTTACAGAGGGTGGCCGCTTAGTGATCCCGGTGGGATTACACGATCAGGTTTTGCGGGTATATCAGCGTAATGGCGATGATTTTAACAGCACAGACATTGAAGCGGTGCGTTTTGTGCCGCTTGTGCCAGGCGCACTGGCCTGATTAAGGAAAACTCATGCAATATATTCAGTGGATTATAAAAGGGCTGGCGATGGGGGCTGCAGATGTGGTGCCAGGGGTGTCTGGCGGTACTTTGGCCTTTATTCTGGGGGTTTATGAGCGTTTACTGGCAGCCATCAGCAACTGCAATATGCAAGCGTTGCGTTTGCTTGGCCGTGGCAGAATTGTTGCGCTATGGCAGCATATTGATGGTACATTTTTACTCTGTTTGTTTGGCGGCATTTTTATCAGCATTTTTTCTCTGGCCGGTGTTATTAGTTATTTTCTTGAATATCGACCTATTCCGCTATGGGCACTGTTTAATGGCCTAATCCTGGCGGCATTACCCAGATTAATGAAAAGCCTGCACTGGAGCTTGCTACGTGCCGGGTTATGTCTGCTCGGAGTGGTTTTTGCCGTGTCAGTTGCTATGCTGGCACCACAAGAACTTAACCCGGCGCCCTGGTTGTTTTTTGTAGCCGGAGCGATAGCGATATGTGCGATGATACTGCCCGGTATATCCGGCAGCTTTATTTTATTGATTTTAGGCATGTATGCCCCGGTGCTGCTGGCGGTAACTGAACTACAGTTTGCTGTGTTGGCACTGTTTCTGGCCGGATGCATTTTGGGTTTACTGAGTTTTTCCCGTTTACTAAACTGGCTTTTACGGCATTACCATGATGCTACGTTAGCGCTGTTAATTGGCGTGGTAATGGGCGCTTTTTACCGGATTTGGCCCTGGCAAGCCGAGCAAAAAATGTATCTGCCGTGGCAGTATGCCAGGCAGGCAGGTGATGCAGATATAGGTATTGCATTGGTGTGCCTGATTGCTGGCATAGGTATTATGTTACTGCTGTTAAATCTGGAAAAATGGTTTACTCTGCCTGCTACGGCGGAGAATGCGACGACGAAAGACTAAAGGAGGTTTTTATTCGTTGTACTAACCACAGCTACCTGTATCAAGCAACTGCACGCCCGGTAAGGCTTTGGGCGCGTGCTTTCAGCCTGTGGTTAATATTACTTACAATGGTGCTGAGCGGTTGCTCTTCCCGTTCAACTCCGGCACCGGTCAGCACACTGGAATTACGGGAAAATTTCTATCAGCAACGTAACCGTGGTTCGTTATCTGGCAGCAGCTATACTGTGCAACGCGGTGACACCCTCTATTCTATTGCTTTTCGTGCCGGTAAAGATGTGCGTGAACTGGCACGGCTTAATGCTATTGCCAGCCCTTACACTATTTATCCCGGACAACAGCTTAAGCTAACCGGCGTACCCCCGGCCCAGGTTGCTAAAGCGGTAGCTAAACCAGTAGCCGCTAAACCGGTAACAAATACAGCTAAAAATACAAATACGAATAATTCAAGCCAAGCAAAATCAAATAGTTCGGTAAAACCGGCTAAACCTGTTGCACCGAAAAATCAAACGGGTTATGTTCAGACCAATACAGCGCCGGAAAAAAAGGCGCAAAATCCTACCTTAAGTGGGAACGTGGTGCAATGGCAATGGCCGGTAAAAGGTAAAATAATTTCCGGTTTTTCGCACCAGCAGCAAGGTAATAAAGGGGTGGATATTACCGGGCGCGAAGGTGACAGAATAAATGCAGCGGCCAGCGGGCAGGTAGTTTATGCCGGCAACGCGTTAAGAGGCTATGGTAATTTAATTATTATTAAGCACAATGACGATTACTTAAGTGCTTATGCGCATAACCGTAAGCTGCTGGTAACAGAAAGACAAATGGTTACTGCCGGACAGCAGATAGCCGAAATGGGCAGTACTGACGCTACGGATCCACGTTTGCACTTTGAGATCCGCTTTCGTGGCACTTCAGTAGACCCATTGAAGTATTTACCAAAATAATAAGATCAAAAGCACAAGTAATATCAGGAATGGATACGATACGCCTTAGTTGGCTCCTGACCCTGTAGACGTGGGAGAAAGGATATGGGACAAAAGAGTGACGACGACGTTTTAGATTTTAAAGAAGATGAACTGATAGACGATGCTGCGTTGCTGGAAGATGATGCAGAGCCGGATGCGGCCGAGTTAACCGCTGAAGAAAGTGTGGCTGAAGATGTTTTTGCCCGTGATGACAGCCATAAAACTATGGATGCAACACAAATTTATCTGGGGGAAATAGGGTTTTCGCCATTGTTGTCTGCTGAAGAAGAGGTATATTTCTCCCGCTTGGCATTAAAAGGCGATCAGGCAGCACGTAAGCGTATGATAGAAAGCAATTTACGCTTAGTCGTTAAAATTGCCCGCCGCTATATTAACCGTGGTTTAGCATTACTGGATTTAATCGAAGAAGGTAACCTGGGCCTGATCCGTGCGGTAGAAAAATTTGATCCCGAACGCGGTTTCCGTTTTTCAACCTATGCCACCTGGTGGATCCGCCAGACCATAGAACGCGCCATTATGAACCAAACCCGTACTATCCGCCTGCCCATTCATGTGGTGAAAGAGCTGAACATATACCTGCGTGCAGCAAGGGAGTTATCGCAAAAGCTGGATCATGAACCAACACCGGAGGAAATTGCCAGTGCGCTGGACAGGCCGGTAGAAGAAGTGCGGAAAATGCTGAAGTTAAATGAAAAAATAACCTCGGTAGATACGCCTGTCGCGGGTTCATCTGAAAAGCAGTTGCTTGATGTTATCGCTGATGAAAAAGAGCTGGGGCCGGAAACTGAGTTGCAGGATGAAGATATTCGTCAGCACTTAGTGGTGTGGCTGAATGAGCTAAACCCAAAGCAGCGTGAAGTGCTGGCGCGGCGTTTTGGTTTGCTTGGCTATGAGCCTTCTACACTTGAAGATGTTGGCCATGAAATAGGTTTAACCCGGGAGCGGGTACGGCAAATTCAGGTTGAAGCGCTGCGGCGTTTACGTGAAATTGTGACGCATCAGGGGCTGAATATAGAAACCCTGTTTCAGGATTAAACCTGCTTAAAACCAAACAAGGCGCTATCAGGCGCCTTGTTGTTTTTGCAGAAACTGCACCAGCAAGTTACCTGCCTCGGTAATATGGCGTACAAGCAATTTACCGGCTTGCTCTGTGTCACCACGGCGTAATAAAGTCAGTAGTTCGGCGTGTTCGGCAGCACTGGTGTCGGCATAGGCCAGTGCTTGCTCCTGATATCCCAGATAGCGTGATACCTGTTGATGCAGTTGGTCCAGCAAGCGCAGTAAATGTGGTTTGGCACAGCTTTGATATAGCAGGCGGTGGAACTGCCAGTTGAGTTCTCCGCGTTGATAAGGTGCCAGGCTTTTATTCGCTGCAATATAGGCCAGTAAGTCTTCGGCCTGACCCAGTTGGCTGAAACTCATATTGGCAGCGGCCAGTTGTAGTGCCAGCGGTTCCAACTGTAAACGTAACAAACACAGCTCTTGTGCTTCGGTAGCACTAAAGCCCGGTACCTGCATACCGGCTTTGCCATGTGGCTCCAGCCAGCCTTCGCTTAATAATGCCTGTTGTACATCGCGCACCACTATACGGCTTACACCATAATACTCTGCCAGTTGTTGCTGGGTAAGCACTGATCCTGCCGCCCAGCATTGCAACTGAATATCTTGTTTTAGCTCGTTATATAGCTGATGTTTTTTCAGCATCAGTGGCTCCGTCGCAGGCCATTAATGATCAGCAGGGTTAAACCACCGGCAATAATGCCCCAGAATGCAGCGGCAACACCAAAAAAACTCACACCGCTGGCTGTAACCAGCAGGGTAACGACGGCCGCTTCGCGGTGCTCACCCTCTGCAGTAGCTACGGCCAGATTCGCGCCAATGGTGCCCAGTAATGCCAGGCCAGCGAGTGCCGCAATCATTTCTTTAGGAAAAGCCGCAAATAGCGCCACCACAGTGGCACCGGCCAGCCCGGCCAGCAGGTAAAATACACCGGCAGCTATACCGGCAATATAACGTTTATCTTTGTCGGGGTGCGCTTCAGTGCCGGTGCAAATAGCCGCAGTAATGGCCGCCAGATTAATGGAAAAAGCGCCCCAGGGTGCCAGCAGTAAGGTTGATAGAGCTGTGCTGCTGATAAGCGGTGACACCGGCGTTTGATAACCACTGGTACGGATCACCGCCACACCGGGAATATTCTGTGATGCCATGGTAACCAACAGCAGTGGCAGGCCAACACCGAGTAGGGCGCTGAGTGACCAATGCGGTGTTACCCATACCGGTGTGGTTAAACTTAGCGTAACGGCACTGTAATTAAACTGCCCCTGCACCACTACACACAGCAGCCCGGCTAGCAGTACCCATAAAATGGCATAGCGCGGCATAAAGCGTTTGGCCAGCAAATAGCTGATGCACATAAGGCCAACCAGCAATAACTGGCTTTGCAGTGAGGTAAAAATGCTTAAGCCAAATTGCAGCAAAATGCCCGCCAGCATGGCGCTGGCCAGTGGCAGTGGAATAAGCCGGGTTAACTTATCAAACCAACCGCTAAGGCCAATAATAACGCCAAGTGCCGCGGTAAATATAAATACACCTACCGCTTCATTAATGGTTAAGCCTTGCAGACTGGTAGCTAAAAGCGCGGCACCGGGGGTAGACCAGGCAGTAATAACAGGGGCTTTGTAATACCAGGACAAACCAATACAGGTAGCCGCCATACCAATACCTAGCGCCAGCAGCCAGGATGCCATTATCTCCTGCGTGGCACCTGCCGCCGCCGCAGCTTGCAATACAATGGCTACTGAACTGGCAAAGCCGACCAGAACGGCCACAAACCCTGCCACTATGGCCGACAGGCTAAGATCTTTAATTGACATAAGTTAACTCAAACTAAAAAAGTATACCTAATTTAAAATGTATACATTTTTTGTCAAGCTACAGTTGTTGTTTTAATTGATACAACAACTCCAGTGCCTGCCGGGCGGTTAAATCATCCGGGTTAATATCGCGCAGTTGCTCTACTACCGGGTGTTCGGTTTCCAGCAGGCTAAGTTGCGGTGGTATCACTGTTGGCGCTGTTTTTACTGCTGCTTTTACCGATGCTGTGCTGCCATGTTGCTCCAGCTCAGAAAGTTTATGCCGCGCCTGCTTAATAACCGCTCTAGGCACCCCGGCCAGTTGGGCTACCTGCAAGCCAAAGCTTTTGCTGGCGGCGCCGTCCTGCACGTGGTGCATAAATACTATGTTGTCGCCATGCTCTACCGCGTCCAGATGCACATTAGCCAGCCCCGGCAATTGCTCTGCCAGTTCAGTCAGTTCAAAGTAGTGGGTGGCAAACAGGGTTAAGGCTTTAATTTTGGTTGCCAGATAATCCGCACAGGCCCAGGCTAAACTTAAACCATCGTAAGTACTGGTACCACGGCCAATTTCGTCCATCAGTACCAGGCTGTGCTCGGTGGCGTGGTGCAAAATTGTTGCGGTTTCAGTCATCTCTACCATAAAAGTAGAGCGGCCGGAGGCCAGATCATCTGAAGCGCCAATACGGGTAAAAATACGGTCTATCGGGCCAATCTGGGCGCTGTCTGCCGGTACAAAACAGCCGATATAGGCCATTAGTACAATCAGTGCGGTTTGGCGCATATAGGTAGATTTACCGCCCATATTTGGCCCGGTAATCATCAGCATACGGCGTTGCTGGTGTAAATGCAGCGGGTTGGCAATAAAGGGTTCGGTTAACACCTGCTCTACCACCGGATGCCGTGCCTGCTGCAACACTATGCCGGTTTGGTTGTTAAGCTGTGGCCGGCAGTAGTTCAGGCTGTCTGCCCGTTCGGCAAAAGTACACAATACATCCAGTTCGGCCAGTGCCTGCGCCAGTTGTTGTAATTGCGCCAAAAACGGCGCGGTTAGTTCAAATAGTTGCTCATACAGCTGTTTTTCCAGTGCTAAGGCTTTGCTCTGGCTGCCAAGTACTTTGTCTTCGTACTCTTTTAGCTCAGGAATAATGTAACGCTCGTTGTTTTTCAGTGTCTGGCGACGCACATATTCCGGCGGTACTTTAGTATCGGCACTGCGGCCGGTTTCAATGTAGTAACCATGAATACGGTTAAAGCCCACTTTCAGCGACGCAATACCGGTGCGCTCACGCTCGCGCTGTTCCAGTTGCTCTAAATAATCGGTGGCACCGGTAGCTAAAGCGCGCCATTGGTCCAGTTCAGCATGGTAGCCTGGTGCAATAACACCGCCATCGCGGATCAACACCGGCGGCGTTTCCACAATAGCCTGCTCTAACAACGTACATAGCTGTGGCAGCGGCTGGGCAGCCAGGCTGATTTGTTGCAGTAAAGCACTGCTAAGTGGTGACAGCTGCGGTGCTAATACCGGTAATTGCTGCAGCGCCTGGCGCAGGCGGGCAAAGTCACGCGGGCGGGCACTGCGCAGCGCTAAACGGGCAATAACCCGCTCAATATCGCCAATTTGCTTTAATAGTGGTTGCAACTGCTCATATTCAGTATTGAGCTCAGTTACTGCATCCAACCGGGCATTAACCCGGGCCTGATCACGCAATGGCGCATGGATCCAGCGTTTTAGCTGGCGTGATCCCATCGCAGTTTGGCTGCGGTCCAGCACGGCGGCCAGCGTATGTTCGTAGTTGCCGGCTAAGTTTTGTGTTAGTTCCAGATTACGCCGGGTAGCGGCGTCCAGCACGATATTATCCTGTGAGCGCTCCAGCGCCACGGCACGGATATGCGGCAGCGCTGCGCGTTGGGTGTCTTTAACATATTGCATTACACAACCGGCGGCCATCAGCGCTACCGGTGCTTCATCTACACCAAAACTGAGTAAATCTTTAGTAGCAAACTGCTGGCACAATAGGCGTTTAGCGGTGGCCAGCTCAAATTCCCACACCGGGCGACGGCGTACGCCTTTACGTTTTTCTATCAGATAACTGTCGGCGAAATCTTCCGGATACAACAGTTCTGCCGGGTTTAAACGCTGCAGCAGCGCGGCTAAATCATCAATATTGTCTACCTGATTCAGCAAAAAACGGCCACTGCTTAAATCCAACTGTGCTAAACCATATTGGCCGCGTAACTGGCTGATAGCACAAAGTAAATTATCCTGCCGCTCATTTAACAGGGCTTCATCGGTAACAGTGCCGGGGGTAACAATGCGCACAACTTTGCGCTCAACCGGGCCTTTACTGGTGGCCGGGTCGCCAATTTGCTCACAAATTGCCACAGATTCGCCCAGCTGTACCAAACGGGCTAAATAATTTTCTACTGCATGATAAGGCACGCCCGCCATCGGGATTGGTGTACCGGCGCTCTGGCCGCGCTTGGTCAGTGAAATATCCAGCAGTGCCGCTGCGCGTTTGGCATCGTCGTAAAACAGTTCGTAAAAGTCACCCATGCGGTAAAACAGCAAAATGTCGGGGTGTTCACTTTTTAACCCCAGATACTGCTGCATCATGGGAGTATGAGAAGACAGGTCTTTAATAATAGTCATACCAGTGTTCTTATCCGCGGCCGTTAGCGATGATAAAGCCGGGGATTATAACAGAAGTTTTTTAGTGCGTGTGCGCCTGTGATTGTATGTGGTAGGTGATAAATATTTAGAAAAGTTGTAGTTATCGTAGTTTGGCTACGATTATTTGAATAAATCTAAATTTTCTTGTCAGATAACGAATCCTTTCAACTCAATCGGTCTGCCGGTACGGCATCATCGTCAACCGGGATCTGGTACTGCGGCCTTATCAGCCGATGTTCTTCAACAGGCGAACCTTGCAATGGGCACAAACAAACTGTTGCTCGGGCCGCTACCCAAAAGTGAAACCGTTAAGTTGACATTCGCATGTCCCGCCGACCTGAAGGCTGACCTCGATCGCTACGCCGCGCTGCATGCGCAAACCTACGGTGAGCCGGTTGATGCAGTCACACTGATCCCGCACATGCTGGAAGCGTTTATGACTCGGGATCGGGGGTTTAGGAAGGGTAGAATTGCGAAAGCGCATCCCTGACGTCAAGTTGACCATCCCTCGACCACGCAGCTTGTTGCGTGGTTTTTGTTTACCTAATTAGTGTGAAGTCCAGAAGACTGAATCTCTGAGTTTATATCGTTGTTATTATGGACTATGGTATGGCGATTGATCTTGGTCTCAAGGTCTGAACATATTTCCAGTAACCTGTCGAAGGGCAAAGCATTGCCAACCATCACTTCATCGGCCAGCATGGCCGCATAGTCCTTTTCAAGTGCAGCCTTGGCTTCGCCCTCTGGGACGATTTTTAATTGTCCGGTGGTCGCGGCTGCATAGTCGATCACTTGGCCATCTGAGTCTTTTTCGATAAAAAATAGTGATTTATGGCGGGCGACATCCGTTGCCACTTGGTGATCAGCAAGTACTGTTGCGAAATAAGGGCTTCGAGCGATTGCCACCAGGTCGTGCCAGTGCCGTGCATAGCGTTCGCTGCGAATGCGGCCTTGTGCACAGAAGACGTGTATGGACGTGGCTTTTTCCCAAAAAGTGCGAGCGACACTCATCACCAGCGGCGATGCGGTAGGGAAGGACACGTCAGGCAAATAGTCTGCAATGTCGCAGGAAACCTGAAATGCCTGATGTGGCTCGCCTGTGGCACGGCCACCAAACTCCAGTGTAATGGTGGGTGCTATATACCCGGTGCCTTTTGTCAGGGCAGGGTAGTGCAGGAATAACTTATCCTTCCCTGGCCCTCCGAGTTTGAGCCGGGCGTCCAGACCTTCACGGACCAGGGCTTCCTGAATCACCGGCTGCACATTTTCCTCGATCCAGCCCGGTAGCCGGTGCCGCACAGCTTGTGTCCATTTATCAGCCTGACTGCGGCTGGCAGGCAATTCCCCACCTTCACCGATTAAATCCGGGATAAGTTTGCGAATATTGTAGGTCAGGTCGATATCTTCGGAGAAACGGTCAATAACTTTATAGACCTTTGATAATGACGTGCCGCCTTTGAAGGTGAGATCACCCGACACTGGTGACTCGAACAGGGCGCGCAGAGTCCACACCACCCATAGATCCTTTTCGAGCAGATGGGAAGGGCGGCCGGTTTCAGCACGCCCTTGCTCCAACGCATCGTGTTGATCTTGCTTGCTCAGATCGAAGAAGTATTCAGGCACGGGCGGCTTCTTTACCTATGGCTTGAGCCATCCAGCCGGGTAATGTTGCGCGAGCCTGAATAAGTGCCTGCCACTCGGATGCTGGCAGAGTGCGATGGAGCGAAGTCAGGGATGTTTTGGCATGTGTCTGTCCAATCCATGCCAGTGCCCGTATCGCTGCTCCGGCCGGTCGCGCACCGAGCGCCAGCATCCAGCGGGGAGCATGCTTGAGCAGCACTTCCGAGCGGCCAAGCTGCAATTTCCGGGTTTTTCCTGAGGTCAGATAAACCTCACGAATAGGTACCTGCTGCGTCAGCCCAAGGGCATTGGCAGAATTGGCGCCGTGCGGGACAACGATTTCACCACTTTGCTCAGCCAGCGCTTTTATGAGCTTTTCAACAGCAGGCGCACGCTGGCCGAACCGGCTGGACACCGGAACAGAGTATGTACCGCGCGCCACGCGCAGTAGTTTGCCCATCCTGGCAAGGCGAGAGAATGCCTGATCTACGGCGGACCTGCTTCCCAGATGCAAAAATTCTTTAGGCGATAGCACGCCTCCCTCGGGGAGGGATAGTGCTTCTTGAAGAATGGTCTCTGGCAGTGTGTTCATGGTCACCTCTCTATATGAGAGAAAGTATATGCCAGTTTCTGACATCGTGAAAGTAAAAAAGCTCCCTGTCTGTGCGATCAGGGAGCTAAGTTAAACAGACGCTGACTAAGGCTTAACTTACCGGATAAGCAAAGTCACTAAGCCCCAGTTCTGCCAGTGTTTTATTTAAATGGCTGTATGCCTCTGGCGTTGGGCCGGGGTAGGCGCCGGCGATGGGAACATTACCCATATAACCGATATCTTTAATGCCTTCCGGCGTACAGAAATAAGCTGCCAGTACCAGGTTGCGCAGCCGGGCGAAGGCTTTAGCAATACGTTGGAACTGTTGTGGGGTTTGTTCGTTGTCGTAGGCAATATCGTCAATGATGGCCAGCTGCTGTGTTGTGCCAAGTGTCGTGAACGGCTTGGAAAAACGCAGAGTGGCTTCATCGTCCAGCCAGGCCAGTGCCGATAGAATAGTTAGCCTGTCCCGCTGCTGGCTGGGATAAGGCGCGCTAACCCATTCATCAATTACTGAGGGTACCTGCACTGCCGAAGCTGACGGTGACTGGCCTTCCTGCGGCACGATAATATCTGACAATAACGCCACCAGTGATAGTTGAGCAGGTGTTAGTGTTAATGGCCAGGGGGCTTCAGGTGGCATAATCAGGTTTGGATCTTTACCGTAACCCTTGGCGGTTATGGGTTGCAGCTTTAGCTCCGGCCAGTGTTCTGTGCTTGTGGTACCGCTGGCTGTTTTTGCCACGGGGGTTGGCTCACACCCCGCCAGGGCGGGTAGCATGGCACTGGCGGCCAGTGCGGCCAGCAGTTTTAGCGAATCACGACGGCTTAAATGGTTGGTATAAACCGAAGAGAGGCTGTCGCCATGTTCGGCAGTGTTTTGGTTTGATATCAGGGTAGGTTTTTGCATTATAGTTTCCCCGCTGTTAACTGCTCAGCCAGCCAGGCGCTGTTACGCATTGCCAGTGTCATAATGGTCAGGGTACAGTTTTTATGCGGGTTAGAAGCAAAAACGCCACCGTCCATGACAAACAGGTTCGGACAATCCCAGCTTTGCCCCCATTGGTTAGTTACCGAGTCTTTGCTTGAGCTGCCCATCCGCGTGGTGCCCACTTCATGAATAATTTCGCCGCCTTTTCTGATGGCATCTTTTGCAGCAGGCAATTCGCCAACTGTTGCGCCCATAGTTTCCAGAATGGCTTTGGCGGTTTTCAGGCCATGCTCGACCTGCTTAAGCTCGTGCTCAGACCATTGCCAGTGAAAACGTGCCACAGGAATGCCCCATTTGTCTGTTACCTGGGGGTCGATGTCCATATAGCAATGTTCGTTTGGCAACATTTCACCGCGCAGTGCAAATGAAACGTAAGCACCGTAATGGGCACGTACCTGCTGTTTTAGCGAAGTGCCATAACCTTGCAGGTTACCGCTGACATAAGCACCCGGTTCACCAAAGCGGCCACCAAGTTCAAAGTGATAACCACGCGGGAAATCCAGTTCTTTATTCGCCTGCGCTTTGTGGCCCCACCACGGAATAAACAAATGGTTGGCAGTATGGCCGTCTTCGTTGTAACGTGGCCGGTCCATTAGTGCCGGTACCAGTGCAGACAAGCCAGCGCCGGTAGAGTCCATCAGGTTGCGGCCAACCTGGCCGCTTGAGTTGGCCAGGCCGTTTGGGTGATGGGCGCTTTTTGAATTGAGTAAAATGCGGGCTGATTCACAGGCACTGGCTGCCAGGATCACCACTTTTGCACTGAGTTGCTGTTCAGTGGCGGTTTTTTTGTCAATATAACTGATACCGGTAACTTTACCCTGCGCATCAACGGTAACCGTTTTTACCATCGCATCGGTAATAATCCGCAGATTACCGGTTGCCTGTGCCATCGGCAGCAGTGACGTAGTGGTTTGAAAAGCGGCACCGATCGAGCAACCATAACCGCAGGGCGTGGCATAAAAGCAGGCGGCACGGTTATCCAGCGGTTTAGTCAGTACGGCACGGTGCATTGGCACCGCGGTAATACCGTGTTTTTTTGCCGCAGCAGCTATCAGTAATTCTGGTATCCGTGGCGGGGGAGGCGGTTGTAACACCCCTTCAGATGATGGGGGCATATCATCCAGGCCGGTATTGGTGCCGCAAACGCCAACTAAAGCTTCAGTTTTGTCGTACCAGGGGGCGATGTCGTCATAGGTAAAAGGCCAGTCGGCACCCAGGCCATCCCGGCTTTTGCCTTTAAAATCATGTTCGCTAAAACGCAGCGAATAGCGGCCCCAGTGGTTGGTGCGGCCTCCCAGCATCCTGGCGCGCCACCACAAAAAGTCTGAGCCTTCGGCTGTGGTATAAGGCTCGTTCGGCACCTGCCAGCCACCATCTACGGTAGAGTCGTAAAAACCGAAGTCTTTATCCGGGGTGGATGTACCCATCAGCGGTGCGGCTGAGTTGGGCCTGAACATCGGAGTTTCTGTTTTCGGGTCGTAATTGCGGCCCGCTTCCAGCAACAGCACTTTGTGGCCTTGCCGGGTTAATTCATAAGCGGCCATGGCACCGCCGGCGCCTGAGCCGACAACCAATACGTCATAGGCAAAATCGTTCATCAGTTCAGCTCTTTAATTTTCAGATTTTTAAACCACACCACATCACCGTGATCCTGCAAACCAATATGGCCGCGGCTGTTGGCAGCAAAGCCAGGCCAGTTGGCAAACTTGCTGGCGGCGACCAATTGCTGCCACTCTTTGCTGTGAAGCTCTACCGATACTGCCTTTACGTCGTTTTGCCAGATGGTTAGCTGGTTTTTTTCCAGCCGGATACGTACCTGATTCCACTCACCTGCGACTTTATGTGAGGCTGCCGGAGAGGCTATCATGTCGTACAACGAACCGGATAAATGGTTTGCCAGCTTGTTATCGGGGTGGCGCTCGTTATCAAGGATCTGAATTTCCGGCGCATGTGAGTAAATCTGGCTGCCGGTTTCATCTGCCAGAATAAAAATGCCGCTATTACCGCCTTCGGCGATTTTCCAATCCAGCTTAAGGTCAAAATCCTGATACTGGGCTTTAGTCAGAATATCACCGCCGCCTCCACCGGTTAGCTTAATCGTGCCATTTTCAACTACCCACTTATCGCTTAACCCTTCCTGTTTAAAGTTACGCCACTGCGACAGATCTTTGCCGTCAAACAGCAGTTGCCAGCCATCCTGTTGCTCTTGTGCGGTTAACTGATTATCCGACGCGAGTGCGCTAAAGCTGCCAAGCGTTAGCAGCAGGGCGTAAAGTTGATGTCTGATCTTCAAGGTCGTTCTCCTCTTGTTGCCAGTGGTTTTTATTATAAGTGTCGTTTCAATGTAACCGATATCATTGTGTTTGCTGTTATAGTGCAAACTGCCACAAAATAAAAGCAGAATTCGATAAAAGCACAGCGCTTTTTTAGTGTAAAAACTCGATAAATGCTGCTGTGTGCGCATAAATTCACCATTAATCAGGCCGGTTTTATACCGCGAGGCCTGATAATCGAAAATGTAATCCGTTACATTTTGTTGGCCGCAGATAAGGGCGTGGGCTGCTTACAGTATAGCCAGGCGGTACTTGCTCCGTTTTCGGTTCTGGCGGCATAATAGCAGCTACTTTTTATGGCGTGGGTGAATTATGACAACCGCAGACAGTATGATGCTGGCAGCAAAGCTTGGGCAGTTACTGATACAAAAAAAATGGTCGGTTACCACTGCGGAATCCTGTACCGGCGGTGGTATTGGCTATTGGTTAACTGCGGTGCCAGGTAGTTCGGCCTATGTTGACCGCGGTTTTATCACCTACAGCAATAAAGCCAAGCAACAACTACTGGCCGTGCGTAGCGCTACCTTGCTGCAATTTGGTGCGGTAAGTGAAGAAACTGTGCGTGAAATGGCTGAAGGTGCGGCTAAAGCAGCAGGGGCTGATATGGCCATAGCTGTGTCTGGCATTGCCGGGCCGGATGGCGGTTCGGTATATAAGCCGGTAGGCACAGTATGTTTTGGTTTTTACCTTAATGGTAATGTGGCCAGCAGCCATCTGGTATTTGCCGGTGACCGTCAGCAGGTACGCCAGCAAGCTATCGATTATGCCCTCAAACAAAGCATTGAACTGTTGACAGCTTTAGCAAACTAGACTACTGTACGAGCATACAGTGTTAATTGCCCGGCAAACCCGGCTCAACCATGGATATAAAAATGGACGACAACAAACAAAAAGCGCTTGCTGCTGCCTTAGGTCAAATTGAACGCCAGTTCGGCAAAGGTTCTATTATGCGTTTGGGTGACAGCACCGCGCTGGATATTGCTGCCGTATCAACCGGTTCTCTGGGGCTGGATATTGCACTTGGCATTGGCGGTTTACCTTATGGCCGTATTGTTGAAATTTATGGCCCGGAGTCATCGGGTAAAACAACCTTAACTTTACAGGTGATTGCAGAGGCGCAAAAGGCTGGCAAAACCTGTGCTTTTATTGATGCAGAACACGCGCTCGATCCGGTGTATGCAAAAAAACTGGGTGTTAATGTTGATCAACTGCTGGTATCTCAGCCGGATACCGGTGAGCAGGCGCTGGAAATTTGTGACATGTTAGTGCGCTCTGCTGCTGTTGATGTGGTGATTGTCGATTCGGTAGCTGCCTTAACACCAAAAGCTGAAATTGAAGGTGATATGGGCGACAGCCATATGGGCTTACAAGCCCGTCTGATGTCACAGGCACTGCGTAAACTAACGGCTAATATTAAGCGCTCAAATACCTTATGTATTTTTATTAACCAAATACGCATGAAAATTGGTGTAATGTTTGGTAACCCGGAAACAACTACTGGTGGTAATGCACTAAAATTTTATGCTTCAGTGCGTTTAGATATCCGCCGTATTGGCTCGGTAAAAGAAGGTGATGAAATCACCGGTAACGAAACCCGCGTCAAAGTGGTAAAAAATAAGGTAGCACCGCCGTTTAAACAGGCAGAATTTATTATTCAGTACGGTGCTGGTATTAATAAATTGGGCGAGTTAATCGACTTAGGTGTAGCTCAGGGGCTGGTGGATAAAGCCGGTGCCTGGTATGCCTATCAGGGCAATAAAATTGGCCAGGGTAAAGCTAATGCGATGAAGTTTTTGGCAGATAACCAACCAGTTGCTGATGAAATTGAAAAAGAGCTGCGTGCCCGCCTGTTGTTAAAGCCTGGTGAAAAACCGATTGAAGAAAGCATACCAGAGGCGTTTGAAGCCGACTTATAAAGGTTGTTCATCTGCCGTTAATAAAGCCAGCTTAAGCTGGCTTTTTTTGTGTTTAATTTTAACTTGCTCTGTTGTGCATGCAGCGATAAGCTGTTGACTTAGCCAGTTTTGTTGCTCCCAAAACGTAAACAAGCAGTAAACGGTAGCCGGTATCAGAATAATGATAATAATAACAAGGCTATGCCTTATCGCAGCCAGTATTGTGCTGGTGGCATGCAAAGCAGATATCAGCGTACAGGATGAACCCACCGACCCTGTTGTGCAGGAAATTGCACTGGCTTTTATAGAGCGACCATTGCTGGTTGACGATGAACGCTATCAGAACAATTTATTTGACCCCTCAGCATTTAACCCAGGCGCGCGGTTGTTACTTAAGCAAAATGCGTTTGCCCAGTCGGCTGAAACCGATCTTACTGCCAGCTTGTTTGCTGAAAATGCCCTATACGATGTAAAAGATTTAGCCGTTTCGCCAGATGGCGCTACCTTGCTATTTGCTCTGCGTGCACCGCAATTGCCTAATGTTGCCGATGAGTTGCAGCCGAAATGGGATTTATGGCGTTATGACGTTGCCAGTAAAACAGTTAGCCCACTCATTACCGATACCCAACTGGCGCAGCGCGGTCATGATATCAGCCCGGCTTTTTTACCTGATGGCCGTATTGTTTTCAGTTCTACCCGGCAGGTTATTTCACGGCAAATTTTGTTAGATGAATTTAAGCCGCAATATACGGCGTTGGATGAAGATCTGAATGCGCCTGTTTTTAACCTGCATGTAATGAATGCCGACGGCAGCAATATCAGCCAACTGAGTTTTAACCTGAGCCACGACCTTTATCCGGTAGTACTGGATGATGGCCATATTTTATACAGCCGCTGGGACAACCAAAGCGATCGTTCGATGTTTAACTGGTATCGCATGCGGCCAGACGGTAGCGAAAACCAGCTGGTGTATGGCTGGCACTCACATAACAGTGGGGCAGAGCAATCAGCCGTGGAATTTACCAAAGCAATAGTGCTGGATGATGCTACGGTATCTCTGGCACTGGCCGGGGTAGACGCACCTTATTATAACAGCTGGCCGCAACGTGTGGCACTGGCGCTTGCCAGCGATAATGAGCAAGCTCTGGCTGGTGAAACACTGAATATGCCAGCACAGACACCGCTATTTCCCTGGACGTTTGACAATACCGGCCGCACTGAACGTGCCGGAGCAGTAAACAGTTACGCCGCCCTGAAAGATGGTACCGGCCGTTACCTGGTAAGTTGGTCACCGTGTCGTGTGGTACAGGCAGAAACCATCTTAAGTTGTGCGCAGGTGGCAGAGGACGCCGTGCTGGAACTGGCAGAACCTTTATACGGTTTATGGCTGTTTGATACGCAAAAACAAACTCAGGTACCGGTGCGCCCAGGGCAGGAAGGCTTATTGGTAACAGAGCCTGTTGTGCTGCAACCCTACACTGCCGGTGTTTTTTTACCGGTAAATCCATTGCTGGACGCAGAGCTGGCAGCGCAAAACGCCGCTGTGCTGGATATTCGTAGCGTATATGATTTTGCCGGTGTCGCTGAGGTGGATATTGCCCGGTTGTCTGATCCGATGCAAAGCAATGCTACGCAGCGCCCGGCGCGGTTTTTACGCTTAGTACGTGGTGTGCCTTTACCACCGGAAGAAGTGCTGGACATACCAGATTTTGCCTTTGGTGTTAGCCGCCGCCAGTTGATGCGCGAAATTCTGGGTACGGTAGCGGTTGAACCTGATGGTTCAGTGCAGGTAAAAGTGCCTGCCAATGTGCCGTTTAATCTGGCGGTGCTTAATGGCGAAGGTCAGGCTGTTTCTGCATTGCACCAGCAATGGATAACGTTGCGCCCCGGCGAAAGGCTTAGCTGTAATGGGTGCCATACGCCCCAAAGCACTGCGCCGCATGGTAGAGTAAATGGCGAAGGTGAAGCTGCCAGTGCTAATGCCGGAGCAACTGGTTTTGCTGCCTTCCCTAATGCTAATCCGCAACTGCTGGCACAGCCCGGTGAAACCATGGCGCAAACCGCAGCCAGGTTAAATGGCATACCAGAGCTTAGCGAAGCATTGCAGTATTTAGATATCTGGACCGACCCGGCCAGGCGTGCGCCGGATGCTGCTGTGCAGATCAGCCTGCAGGATCTGACCACAACTTTACCCGCCGGGCTGGAGTGCTTTACGCAGTGGCTGGCCAGTTGCCGCTTAAGAATAGATTACCCAACGCATATCCAGCCATTGTGGCAGTTAGACAGGCGCCGGTTCGACCCGGACAGTAACGAGCTGACAGCCGATCATACCTGTGTAAGCTGCCACAGCCGAACCGATGCTAACGGCAACAGCCGGCTACCTTTAGCACAACTGGAGCTGGATGCAGAGCCGTCTGATTTGGAGGCTGAGCATTATCGCAGTTACCGCGAACTGTTAAGTGCCGATAACGAGCAGGAGCTGGTGGGGGCTGTATTGGTTGATCGCCTGGTGCAGGCTACCGATGCCGACGGTAATTTGCTCTTTGTTACCGACGACGCAGGCAATCTGGTACTTGATGATAACGGTAATCCCATTCCGGTAATGGTGACAGTAGCGGTTACACCAACTATGCGCGCTGGCAGTGCAGTGGGCAGCAGTGCATTTTTCAGTTTATTTGCTAGTACCGGCAGCCATCATGGTTATTTAACCGCCGCTGAGCTTAAACTGCTGGCCGACTGGCTGGATATAGGTGCGCAGTACTACAACTCGCCTTTTGCCGTGCCGGAGCAATAAATGATACGGCTATTAATGTTACTTCTTAGTGTATTAAGTTTGCAGTTAATGGCCGAAACAGTCGCTGTTAAAGTAAGCGGAGACTTTGTCAATTTGCATTCCGGCCCAGGCCGCGGTTACCCGATCGTGCAGGTAGCCATTAAAGGCGAAGCTTTAGTGCTCAATAAGCGCCGCACCGACTGGGTGCAAGTGGAGTTTAAGCAGCAACACTACTGGCTGGCACGCGCTGATCTGACGCAACTGGTAACGCTGCACCAGCAGACATTTACCGTATCGGATGATCGTATAGCGCAATATGAACAGCGCTCGCTTGAAGCGGGCTTTGTGTTTGGCGACTTTAACGGCAGCAGTTTTTATCAGCTGTCGCTGGCGTATTCGTTTAGCCCTTACCTGCAAACTGAGCTGGCGGTGGGGCAGGCTAATGGCGATCAGGCCGATAACCTGTCAGCCGAGCTAAGCCTGTATTTAAGCCCAATGCCACACTGGCGCTGGTCACCTTATTTTGGCATTGGCGGTGGTGTGTTGCGTACCACACCGCGAACCGTGTTGGTGCAAACACCGGATCGTAATAACAGTTTGGCCAGTGCTGAGTTGGGCGTACGTTACTACCTTAGCCGTAATTTTATCGCCCGTGCCGGTTACCGGCGCAGTGTTATCGTTACTGATCGCAATGACAACGAAGAGATAGACACATGGAAACTTGGTTTCAGCGTATTTTTTTAGTGCTGGGTCTGGCACCTGCTCTGGCACCTGCACAGCAGGTTGAGCCGGATATCAGCCAAAGCAGCATCAGCGAAAACGTACTGGATAGCGAAAACTGGTTGCTGGGGCTGCGTGGCGGCATGATCAATATTGAAGATTTTGGCAGCAGTGCCCTGGGTGCATTGCAGCTTAGTTACCACATTAACGAAGACTTTTACCTCAGCGCCGAGTATGCCATGGCTAAAGCTGGCCGTACCTCGTTTGAAGAGCTCAGCGGCGCAGCGCCGTTACTGACCGACAGCGAACGGCAGTGGCGTTATTACGGCGCTCATGTCGGCTACGTGTTGTTGCCGGGCGAAGTGTTTTTAAACCGTAACTACGCGATGAACAGCGGCCTGTCGGTATTTGCCGGTGGTGGTAATGTCGATTTTGCCGGAGATAAGGTGTTTGCGCTGCAACTGGGCAGCCAGTTCAGACTATACGCCACCGACTGGCTGGCACTGGAGCTGACCTTTAGCGACTATATTTTTGAAACCACCATACTGGCGCGCAGTAAAACCACACATAACCTGAGCCTGGCTCTGGGTGTAGCGGTGTATTTCTAGTGGGTGATACCGAGGTAGTAATGAAGCGACTAATACAAAGCAGCATGCTGCTACTGGCGTTTGGATTGTCTGGTGCAGTACAGGCAGAAATCGCACCGGATTTTACGTTAAAGGCCCTGGATGGCAATAACCTGCGTTTAGCCGAGCAGCGTGGTGACATTATGCTGGTTAACTTCTGGGCCAGCTGGTGCGGCCCTTGTATTCAGGAAATGCCAGCGCTGGACAAACTGGCGCAAAAATACCAGATGTTGGGTGTACAGGTATGGGGTGTGAACGTCGAAAACGACAGCGCCGCAGCCAAAGCCTATCTGAGCAAGGTGCAAGTAGCGTTTCCTATTCTGTTTGATGTTGATAACAGTGTGTCGAAAGACTATCGCGTAGAGGCGATGCCCACCACTGTAATACTGGATAAAGACGGTAAGGTGCGCAGTGTGCACCGCGGATACAAGCCGGGGTATGAAAAAAAATATGAAGACGACATCAAAGGTTTATTACGTGAATAGACATTTGCTAAGCGCTGCAGTAGTGCTGCTGTTACTCAGTGGCTGTGCCGGTATGGAACCCTGGGTAAAACCCTATGAGCGCGACAAGCTGGCCGATCCGATCATGGCGTTTGGCCGACACCCTGTGGCCTTGCAGCATGTTGCCCACGTGCAGGACTCACGCGAAGCCGCCAAAGGCGCAAATGGTAGCGGAGGCGGTGGTTGTGGCTGTAACTAGGCTGTTAGCGCTGTTGTGTTTTATGTGCTCAGTAGCGCAGGCGGCAGTATTGCCGGAAGACAGGGCAGATCTGATGTACCACAGTTATCAGGGCGGGGGGGTATCTATTGATGGCCCGGCGGTAATGCTGCGAAAAAAAGCCGGGCAGACCGTGTCATTATCGGCCTATTACTACATAGATACCGTATCTGGTGCTTCTATTGATGTAGTTGCCACAGCGTCGGCTTATACCGAAAAGCGCCATGAAAAGCGTGTTGGTATTGATTATCTGGCTGGCAACAGCATTTTAAGCGCCAATTATGCCCAAAGTGATGAAGACGATTACAACGCTAAATCGGTGTCTTTTGCTATAGCTCACGACACTTTTGGCGGCATGACTACCCTTAGCCTGGAGGCTGGCCTTGGCGATGATAGCGTCGGGCGCAACGGTGATGAAAGCTTTAGCGAAAGCGTAAAACGCTACAACTATAAACTGAGCTGGACCCAGGTGCTTAGCCGCAGTTGGATCAGCGCATTAAATGTGCAGGTTGATTTAGACGAAGGCTTTTTAAATAACCCTTATCGCAGTGTGCGCTACCGTGATAATACTGAACCGCTGGGCTATGGCTATCAAAGCGAAGTGTATCCCTCTACCCGTAATTCACTGGCAGTTGCTGTAGTAAACAAAGTGTATTTACCTTATCGCGCCGCACTTAGCCTTAATCTGCGCCATTATCAGGACAGCTGGGATATCCGCGCACTGGATGCTGAGATGGAATATGTGCACCCGCTTAGCCAGCACTTAACGTTTGATGCCAAAATACGCTGGTACAGCCAAAGCCAGGCCGAGTTTTACCGTGACTTATTTGATTTTGCCAGCCAGCAAAACTTTATGGCGCGTGACAAAGAGCTAAGCGACTTTACCAACTGGACTTTTGGCGTAGGGGCCAGTTACCGTCTGCCGGGCTGGGATTTCTGGCCACAAGCCAAACCCGAACTTAACCTGCAGTGGGACCATATCCGCTTTAGCTACAACAATTTCCGTGATGTAACCGCCGCTGATGCTGAAGTTGGCCTGGAGCCACTATACCGGCTGGATGCCAATGTGCTGCGGGCATTTTTTAGTCTTTATTTTTAACCGGGCTTACTTTTAACAGGACAAAATAATGAGAGCGCTACTACTAAGTTGTTTACTGTTACTAAGCGCCCTGGCCAGTGCCAATGCACCTGCCAGTGATCAACTGGAGCAACTGAAACAGCAGGTAATCCAGTTAAACCGCGAGCTGTTTTTGCTGGAAGAGGAATTGTTATTTCCACCGCAAACTCAGCTTGCCGTATTTTTGTCGGTAGACAGCGGCCAGTTTTTCCGGCTCGACAGCGTTGAGTTAATACTGAACGACAAACCGGTAGAGGGCCATTTATATACTTCTCAGCAGTGGGAGGCGTTAAAACGTGGCGCTATCCAGCCGTTGTATAAAGGTAATGTTAAAGCCGGTGAGCACAACCTGACAGCTGTATTTGTTGGCAAAGGGCCGGATAACCGCGATTACCGCCGTGCCGTAAGCTACCGTTTTAATAAAGCAGAAGACGCTGTATTGCTGGAACTGCAGATAAAAGATCGCAGCAGTGATTATCAACCTGAATTTATTGTGCAGCCATGGTCAAACGACTGATATCACCCGTTAGCCTGTTCTTGCTATCAGCTTTTGCGATGGCAGAACCGGTATCGCTTAGCGAAAAGCATTATCGCCAGGCGGCATGGGCCTTTTATCAGCAACAGCCTGCCAGCGCGCTGGAAGCGCTGCAACTGGCCCCACAGCAAGATAGCCGCACCCGCTTACTGGAAGCCGGTTTGTATTTGCAACTGGCTATGCCACAGCACGCTGCTGCTGCGCTGGAGCAGGTGCTGGCGCAACCTGCAGATGATAACCCGCTACCCCAGGCACTGAAAAATGTTGCCTTATTGCAGTTTGCCCGTTACCAACTGGAGCTGGGTAATAAAGCTGCTGCCCGCCAGTATCTGGAGCAGGTAAATATTACCGCCGATGGCGCCTGGCGTGGTCAGCAACAACTGCTAAGCCAGCTTATTCTCTGGCCGGATATCAGCGTGCCGCCACAGCCTGATTTTGTCACACTGGCAAATCAGCCAGAAATGCCTTATGTCATCAGTAATCAGGCGCTGGTGTTGGCAAAACAACAGCCACAACAGGCACTTAACTGGCTGGCCAGGCTACAACAACAATTTGTTGCGCCAGCCGAGCAGAGCTTCTGGCAGCAGTTGTTTTCCGGGCGCTGGAGCTTGTTAAGCCGGCCCAATGGTTTTGTTTATCCTGATGATGAAAAGCAGGCGCTGGATGACTATCTGCAGCTTACTCAGGCTCAGTTGCATATTCAGTTGCAGGATTACGCTGCCGCTGATGCGATCCTGGCTAATTTTGGCCGCGACAGTGTGCTTAGCGCCAATGCGCTCGGCTTATACAGCTATATTCTTACCGAACAGCGACATATTCCGGCTTTGCTGGCCGTATTGCAGCAACAGATCCGCCAGCAACCATTTAGCAATACGGCCTGGCAGGCCGCTACCCGTATTGGTGAGCAGTTAGAGCGGGCATTGCAACACGACGATGCGCTGGCCGCCTACAATTGGGCCGACAATTATTATCAGCAGCAATATCAACTGATTAATCAGCAGGCAAATCCGCTTCAGGTGCAGCAACTGCTGCAAGGTGCCAGCCAGTGGCAGCAATTACAGTTAACCAATGACAACAGCCTGTACCGTTTACAGCAGGATATTATTGCTGTGCAGCAACAGCTTACTGCTGCACCAGAGCGCCAGCAACGGCTCGGCAGCCTGCAGCAGACGACAGAATTTAAGCTAAACCAGCAACAACAATTACTCAGTAACCAGTTGCCACAGCTGAGTGCACGGCGACAGCAATTGCAGGGTGAGTTTGTGGCAATACAGCAACAAATCAGCGCATTAACTGACAACAGCCTGCCGCTGGCTCTGACACAGGGCAGCCTGTACCAGCAGGTAAGCCGGTTGCAGCGTGCTGAGCAGCACTTGCAGCAGTTACCGCCTGCACAGGCCAGTACCTACAGCCACCGCCTGACACGGCTGCGTGGTTTGTTGCAGTGGCAATATTATGAAGATAACGCCACCCGGCAATACCGGCTTAACCGGTTGCAGCAGCAAATCAGCATCGCGCTTACCGAGCTGGATAACCGCTTGCAGGCACTGCGCCGGCAAGGCACACAAACAGATCAGCTACGCAGGCAGCAACAACGATTAACCGAATTAAGTACACAACAGCAACAGCTGAATCTGGCGCTGTTAAGCCAGCAACAGCAATTACTGGCACAACTGAATCAGCGGTTGCAACAGCACCGGCAGCAAGACATCGCGCGGTTGCAACAGCTACAGCGGCACAATAAAGAGTCACTGGCCAGGGTAATGGAACTGGTACTGCTAAAACGTGCCGCTAACAGCGGAGGCCAGCCATGAGCCTGCTACGGATCAGTATGCTGGCAGCCGTTTGTGGTTTACTGCTGCAAAGCTGTAGTTCAGTACCCGAGCAAAACAGGCGGCCGCGGCTGGCTGATTTACCGGCGTTTGACCGCAGCATGCTGTCTGCTGAGATTAGCGTAAGCGAGCAACAACTGGACCTGATATACCAGCAGATACTCAGCATGCAGCCAGCCGAACAAACGCGTAAGCGTATTTTGTATCGCTTATCGCAAATGCATACCAGCCAACTGGAGCAATCTGAGCTGCCAACGGCACAGGAGCAAGTTGCACTGCGCGCTTTGGTGCAGCGTTACGAGCAGCTGTTGCGTGACTATCCGCAAGAGCCAAACAACGAACTGATCCGTTATCAGCTGGCGCGCAGTTATGATTTGCTGGCCGAACAAAACGCCTGCCTGCAGCAGTTAGACATTTTGCTGCGCGATTATCCATCGTCGCCTTTTGCCAGCGAAGTATGGTTTCGTAAAGCCGATATTCACTACAGCTTTGCTGATTATGAATCTGCTTTAGCCGGCTATTTAGCCGTGCTGAAGGGTACTGATCCAACCTTACAGCAGCATGCCCGTTATATGGCTGGCTGGAGCTACTTTAAATTGCAGCAGTTTGAACAGGCCGATGAGCAGTTTTTGCATCTGCTGGATGATACCTACACTGAATTACTGCTGACAGAAAACGCCCAGCCACAGCAAAGCCTGCGCAGTGAAGTACTGCGCACCTTAAGCATTTCACTGAGTTACCAGCAGCAGGGCCAAAGCCTGCAAGCACTGTTGCAACGGGTGCCTTATCGCAGCGGTGAGCGTTCTGTGGTGTATGTGGCAGAGCTGTATCAGACGCTGGCACGTTTTTTAGCAGAAAAACAATTACTGAGCGAAAGCCTGCACAGCTACCGGTTGTTTATTCAGCATTACCCGGCCACCATCACTGCAGCAGAGTTTCAGTTGCTGCTGATTGAGCATTATCTGGCCTCAGGTGAGGCCGATTTAGCCCTTAGCGCGCAGCAGGAATATATCAGCCTGTTTGGCCCTGGCTCAGCATTCTGGCAGCAGGCCCGCAGCGCTGAGCTTACGCAGGTGCAGCCATTATTGTTGCAGTATCTGGATTACTTTGCCCGTGCCCATTATGCCCACGCCACGGCGTTGCAGGGCGACGACAGAACAACCGGCTTTGCCGCAGCCATACCGCTATGGCAAGCCATGCTGACAGTACTGCAGCAAACACCAAACAGCGCCTACCCGCAGGCGGATACCAGCTACTCGCAGGCAGACATAAGCTATCTGCTGGCAGAGTCTTATGCCGGTGCCGGCCAGTATGATGCCGCGCTTGAGCTTTACAGCTGGCTTGGTTATCAGGCGCCGTTAAGCGATGCCAGCTTGTTTAGTGCACAGGATGCTGCTTATAAAGCTTTGCTGCTCAGTGAGCAGTTGTCATCAAGAAGTGACGCGGCAGCGCTGGCACTGTGGCAACAGCAAAGCCGGTTTGTTGCGCTGCACCGTCAGCATCCCGCCGCACAGCAGGTAGCGCTGCAACAACTGCAACAGCGCTACAGCGAGCAGGATTACCAGGCCGTACTACTGCACAGCGCTGATGTGATTAACTGGGGTACTGCTCCGCAAAACTCAGCTACGAATAACCCGGCAAAACCAGTGCCTGCAGCGCCGAGCCAAATCTCATTAGTACAGGAAGCGCAGTTTTTACAAAGCCAGAGCGAGCTGGCGCTGAAGCAATATGCTGCTGCAGAGCAGAGTATTAACGCGCTATTGCAGCAAACCTTGCCAGCAGATCGGCGCGAACTGTTAACGGCACAACTGGCATCCAGTATTTATCAGCAAGCCCAGCAAAAAGAAGCACCTGTAGTAGCAGTACAGGCACATTTGCAGCGGTTGTTAAGTGCGTTGCCGCAGTCGGAATATCATGAAGCAGCGGCTTATCAGCAAATAGAATTACAACTGGCAGCCAGGGATTATCCTGCAGCCATTATACTGCTAAATGCTTTTATTCAGCGTTATCCCGGTACCGAGCGCACAATGGCAGCCAAAGCGCTGCTGCTGGACAGTTACGAGCAAGCAGAGCAGTGGGACAAAGCCGCAGCCCAGCTGATAGCACTTAGCAGCGAAGGTGATCTGCAGCAACAGCGTGAAGCCCTGTATCTTGCTGCGCAGTATTATCAGCGCGCCAACAACAGCGACAAAGCGCTTGATGCCTGGCGCAGTTACGCCAACCGCTATCCGCAGCCACACCTGTTGGCACAGGAAGCGCGTTATCAACTGGTGCAGCTTTATCAGCAGCAAAGGGATCTGTCACGGCAAAATTTCTGGCGGGAAAAAATCGCCAGCTTTGAGCAACAGTTTGCCAGTGAAGGAAACGAGCGCAGCCGGCAGTTAGCGGCGCAGGCATTGCTGCAATTGGGGCAGCACGAAAGTAATTTGTTTACCGCAATCAGGCTTAGCCATCCGCTGCGGCAAAGTTTGCAGAAAAAACGCCAGCATATGAGCAGCGCCATTAAGCATTATGAGCAGGCTATTAACTATGGTGTGGCCTCACTGGTTAGTGAGGCTCAGTTCAGAGTAGCGGAGTTATATCAGCAAATGGCCACGGCTTTACTGCAGTCAGACCGGCCCAAAGGGTTGGACGAGCTGGCGCTGGAAGAATACGAGCTACTGCTGGAAGAGCAGGCGTTTCCGTTTGAAGAGCAAGCCATTGCTATCTACCAGCAAAATACCCGCCTGACTCAACAGCAGGTATGGGACAGCTGGGTGCAGCAAAGTTTTATCCGGCTGGCGCAGTTGCTGCCGGCTAAATTTAATAAAACCGAAGCTTATACCGGAGTAGCTGATGCCGCTGATTAAACACATCCTGGCGAAATATACTCTGGCTAAAGATGCTCTGGTTAACTATTTGCTGGCTGCAGCCTTATGCAGCCTGACCGCTTGCAGCCAGTTGCCGGTATCCACACCTCCTGCTGCGCCGGTGGTTGCAGCAGCGCAATTAAGCGCTTTGCAACAGCAACAATTCACTGAAGGCAAAGCTTTGTTAGTTGCTGGGCAGTACAGCGCGGCGCAAACTATATTCAGTGCGCTGGCAACGCAGCAAGGCAGCTTTGCCGGTATCTGGTACAACCTGGCACTAAGCCAGTGGCACACTGGTGATGCTGCCGGGGCACAAAACAGCCTGCAACAGGCGGTGAAGGCCTCTGCCACTCATAGTGCCAGCCATAATCTGCTGGGTATTTTGGCCCGCCAGCAGGGGAACTTCCGCCAGGCCGAGCGACATTTTCAACGGGCGTTACAGGCACAACCAGATTACGCCCTGGCGCATAAAAATCTGGCATTTTTGTATGAGCTTTATCTGGGCGAGCCGTTAGCTGCGCATTATCACTACCAGCAATACTATGCCATGACACAAGATGAGCAGGCCAAAGCCTGGCTGGCGCTGCTGGAGCAACAACTGGAGCAGGAGGCTGCGAATGAATAGATTGATGTTAGTTTGCATAGTATCAGTGGCCAGTTTTAGCCTGTTGGCGCAACAGCGCGAGCAGCAGGTACAGGTGGAAAGCACCATTAGCGGTAATCAGGAACAACCGAAAACCATATATGTACTGCCGTGGCAAAGCCCGGTTAGCGTGATCCGCATTCCCGGCGAGCCATTAACCCAGCAGGCGCCGGCACTGTCGCCACTGGATCGGCAGCAATTTTTACGTTTTATCGCCGTACAGCAGGGTAATCAGGCTGGCGAGAAAACTACCCCAACAGTTAATCCACAAAAGCAATAAGAGGACATTTTTCATGGAGTTGTTAAACGGCATAGTTCGGTTTTTGCAGGAAGGCGGCGTGTTTATTTACCCTATCGCTTTTATCCTGGTACTCGGCATCGTTATTGCCGTTGAACGCTGGTGGTTTTTACGCAGTGTATATGGTGTAAACCAGCGCGCTATGGCACAGGTTCAAAGTGCGGTAACGCAGGCCGACACCAGCCGCATTGTGCAACTGGCCGCCAGTAGCAGTGCTCCGCTCCTGGCGATGCTGGTCAGTGGGGTGCACCGTTTGCGTTCATCGTCTAAGCGTGAAGACATGGAATACGCAATGGAAGAGGTGGTACTGGAATACAGCCTGCGGTTGCAAAAGCGCACGCCGTTTCTGGCCACACTGGCTAACGTAGCCACTTTGCTGGGCTTGCTGGGTACCATTATGGGCTTAATTGCCGCGTTTTCAGCGGTGGCCAATGCTGATCCTTCAGAGAAAGCCAGCTTGCTGTCATCGAGTATTTCGGTAGCAATGAACACCACTGCCTTTGGCCTTATTACCGCCATTCCGCTGGTGTTTGTTCATGCCTTACTGCAGGGCAAAACCGCCAGCATTATCGATACCATGGAAATGGTCGGTATTAAGCTGATGAACAGTATTGCCAAACAAACTGATGGTGGCGCGGATGATAAAGCGGCGTAAAGCACCCCTTGCCGATGCCGAGCTTGATATCACGTCCTTTATGAACCTGATGATCGTGCTGGTGCCGGTATTGCTGCTAAGCCTGGTGTTTGCACAAATTCGCGTGCTGAATATTCAGCTGCCGCCATTAAGCGAACAGCAACTGCAGCAAGAGCAAGAACAACCGCAGCAACTGGAGCTGGAGATCCACGCCGACAGGCTACGGCTGAATTATCCGGCCGGTGAACCGCTGCGGGTATTTGAACTGACAGAGCAGGGCGCGCTGGATTTTGCCTCGCTTAGCCTGTATTTGCAGGATTTAAAGCTAACCTTTTCACAAAAACAAATAGAAAAACAGGACATTACCATTCTGGCGCCCGACGATCTGGATTACCAGACACTGGTAACAGCAATGGACACTGTGCGCTCGTTTAAAGCCGTGGTAGCCGCGCAGTTGGTAGATGCAGAGCTGTTTCCGCAAATATCACTGGGCGAGCTACCCAAAGCGGAGGGCAGTGAATGAAAATGTCATTTCGCGCCAAACGCTTAGAGCGGCAAAATCAACGTCTGGCGCAGGCTGGTAAACTGAATCTGGTCGCGCTGATGGATATTTTTACCATACTGGTGTTCTTTCTGATGGTGAACCAGTCTGAAGTTAAAGTGCTGCAAAGCAATAAAGATATCAACTTGCCGCGTTCAGTGTCTGAGCAGTTACCCAGCGAAAAAGTGATGTTAACCATTACCGCTAATGGTGTGCTGGTGCAGGGCAAGCCGGTGTGGCAGGGCGACTGGCAACAAGACAGCAATAATTGGCTGCCTGAGCTGACAGAGGCATTAACTGCTGAGCTGAATTACCTGGCCAACCGGGCCGGGCCTTTAGCGCCAGAACAACAGCAGGCAGGCAGGGCTCTGACAATTTTAGGTGATGCTGCCACACCTTACGCGCTGCTGCGCCGGTTAATGGCTATTTGTGCTGCTACCGAATACCGCGATTTATCGCTGGCAGTGGAAGCTATGGCACCGGCTGTGGAGGCGCCATGACAACGGCAACTCTCACTGATAACAGCAACTGGCAATTTGAAGACAAACGCTTTTACCGGCTGTTATGGCTGGGTTTTGCGTTATGGCTGGTATTTGCAGTACTGATACCTGCGCTAAAAGTACCGGAGCGCAGCCGGCAAGTGCAGGAGCAATTGCCGCCACAGCTGGCGCGGGTAGTGCTGGAAGAGCGCAAAGCGCCGCCTCCGCCGGAGCCGCCACCGGTGCAGGAACCGTTGCCCCAGCCAAAACCTGAGCCGGTTGCCGTAACCGAACCTGTGCCCGCCGTTGCTGAACCGGTAAAGCCGGACCCGCAACGGGCGCGCGAGCAGGCACAACAGGCTGGTTTGCTGGCAATGAAAGATGATTTGGCAGCGCTTAGGCAAAGCTTTCAGCTGAACAATACCGCACCGCAGGTAAAAAGCAGCGGTGAGCAGCAAGCTACCCAGGTAGAACGTAAGCTGTTGCGTAATGACGCCAGCAAACAATTTACTGCGGTGCAGGCGGCTGCAGTGGCTGGCGATATAGCACGCTCTGAACTGGCCGATACCGGCACTACCGCGCTGGCCGAAGCTGAATTAAAAGGCTTATCGGCTACCGGCCGCGCTGAGCAGCAAAACCGCAGCAATGCTAATGCCAGCGGCAACAGCGCCGGGCAGGGCCGCTCAGAAGCGGCTATCCGCCGGGTACTGGAAGCGAATAAAAGTAGCCTGTACACCCTGTATAGCCGGGCGTTGCGTGCCAACCCCTTGTTAAAAGGCAAGGTGGTGTTTGAGCTGGTGATTAAACCAGACGGTAGCCTGGCAGAAGTCAGCATAGTACAAAGTGAGCTTAACGACAGCAAACTTGAACGGCAGCTGGTGCTGCGCTTAGGTTCCGTTAATTTTGGTGCTGAAGCCGTAGCGTTAACCCGCTCGCAGTGGACAGTAGAATTTTTACCAGGCTGATAACACAGCCGGAGGTGATGAAAATGCGTTATCCAGGCTATGTCAGAGTAGCGGTGTTTGGCAGTTTGCTTTTTGTTGCGATGGCACAGGCCGGTTCACTGGAGCAGGCAAAAAGGCTGCATGACCGTATCGCCGGTGTACCGGCAGATGCGGCCACCTTAAGCCAGATGCAGGCGCTGATTGATGGCGGTAATGCCACGGCAGCCGCAGAGCTGGCCATGCAGCACCCCGATTTTTACCGCACTACGCTAAAGTTGTTTGCCTCAGCAGCCACCAATCGCGAGCTGGATGTGTTTGAACCGCTGAACGATTACAGCGCTACAGTAATTGGCCTGGTGCGTGACGATGCAGATTTTCGCCAGTTGCTGCAAACTGATATTTTATATGTTGGTGCCGATAGCCTGGGCCTGCCCCCTTATCAGAGCAACAATAACGAACACTATCTGGCACTGGAGCGTGAAGCTGTTGATCTGGCCCAGCACTTACAACCAAGGGCGCAAAGCACACTTAATGGTATTCCGGCAGAGGCAGCGGCGGGGGTCATGACCAGCCGTGCGGCTGCGAAGGCATTTTTTTACCTTGGCACTAACCGCGCCATGTTTCGTTTTACGCTGATGAGCCAGCTGTGCACCGATTTAGAGCCGCTGCAGGATATCACTACGCCAACCGACAAGATCCGGCAGGATGTCAGCCGTAGCCCCGGAGGCGACAGCCGTATTTTTAACAACCGCTGTGTCGGCTGTCACGCCGGCATGGACCCATTGGCGCAAGCATTTGCTTACTACGATTACCAGTTTACTGACGAGGGCGGCAGCAATGGCCGCATTTTTTATCAGCAAAGCGGTACGCAAAATGCGAGCACACAAAGCCGGGTACAACCCAAATACCATATCAATGCCGGTACCTTTCCCTATGGTTTTCGTACGCCCGATGACAGCTGGACTAACTACTGGCGCGAAGGGCAGAACCAGGCGCTGGGGTGGGATAACAGCCTGCCGGGCGAAGGTAGCGGTGCCAGAAGCCTGGGCCAGGAGCTGGCTAACAGCACGGCCTTTGCTCAGTGCCAGGTAAAAAAGGTATTTCGTACGGTATGCCTGCGCGAGCCGGAAAACCTCAGCGATGTGACGGCACTGCACAGCATTACCGACAGTTTTCGCAGTGGCGGTTACCGCCTGAAACAGGTGTTTGCCGACACTGCCACTTACTGCATGGGAGACTAACCAATGAAGTTATTTTTACTCCCATTATTGACGCTAAGCCTGCTGTTGGCCGGTTGTGGTGGTGCAGAGGTAGAACAAAACCCGCCACCGCCGGTACAGGAAGATAATGTTAATTACACCGGGCCTGCGCCGCAAACGGCTGATATTCAGCTGTTTAAACTTACGTTGTGGGACAATATCGCCGCTGGCAACCGCTGCGGTGCCTGTCATGTTGCCGGTAATACCGCGCCGTTTTTTGCCCGTAACGACGACATTAACCTGGCCTATGCCGCGGCCAGGCCATTGGTTAACTTGGCTGATCCGGCGCAATCGCTGCTGGTAACTAAACTGGCCGGCGGCCATAACTGCTGGCAAGCCAGCGACAGTGCCTGCGCCGATACTATGGCGCAGTGGGTACGTAACTGGGCTAACAGTACTGATACACAAAGCGCTACAGTAACCCTGGTTGCGCCACCGGTGCGTGAACCCGGTGCCAGCAAAGCTCTGCCGGACGATGCTACCTTGTTTGGCGGCACAGTGTATCCGCTGCTGCGTCAGCACTGTGTAAACTGCCATGCGCCGGATGCTGCACAAACCCAGTCGCCATTTTTTGCCGACAGCGATCTGGCCGCGGCGTATCAGGCCAGCCGTAAGCTGATTAACCTCAACAACCCTGAATTGTCGCGCTTTGTCGCCCGGCTGGCGGGTGAGTTTCATAACTGCTGGTCAAACTGTGACGATGATGCGGCCACTATGCTGGCTGCGGTGCGCCAGATAGCCGACAGTGTTGAGCTAACTGAGCTGGACCCGGCCTTAGTGCCGTCTAAGGCCTTGCGGCTGGACGATGGTGTGGTGGCCTCCAGCGGTGGCCGTTTTGAAGCTAACCAGATTGCGTTTTACCAGTTTAAAGCAGGCCGTGGCGCTATTGCCTACGATACTTCGGGGGTAGAGCCGGCGGCAAACTTAAGCCTGCAGGGCGATATCAGCTGGGTAACCGGCTGGGGCATTCAGATTAACAGCGGCCGGGCGCAGGCCAGCACGCAAAACAGCCGCAAGCTATCCCGCCTTATCAGCGCCACCGGCGAAATAACGGTAGAAGCCTGGGTAGTGCCGGCTAATGTGACGCAGCAAGGCCCGGCAGCTATTGTCAGTTATGCTGGCAGTAGCACCGAGCGCAACTTTACGCTGGGCCAGACACAGTACAACTACAATTTTTTACTGCGCTCTGCGGCCACGGATTTTGCCGGTTTGCCGGCATTAAGCACGGCAGGTGCCGATCAACTGCTGCAGGCTACATTACAACATGTCGTGCTGACACAAGACCCGGTAAACGGCCGGCGTATTTATATTAACGGCCAGGACAGCGGAGTACGCGATGCCGCCGAAGCTATCCGTAACTGGGATGACAGCTATGCGCTGATTGTCGGTAACGAGGCCAATGGCAACCGTCAGTGGCAGGGCACCATACGCTTGCTGGCTATTCACAATAAAGCCTTAACTGCGGCGCAAATTCAGCAAAACTATACTGTTGGTGTCGGGCAGAAGTTTTATCTGTTATTTGGTATTGGCGAACTGATTAACCTGCCCGACAGTTATATCGTGTTTGAAGTGGCCCAGTTTGATAATTACTCTTATCTGTTTAACTCCCCTTATCTGATTAACCTTGAAGGGCGCAGCCTGCCACAGGCACTGACAGTCAGCGGCATGGCGGTCGGCATTAACGGTAAAGAAGCGGTAACCGGCCAAAGCTGGTTAAAACAAAGCTTTAACCTGGCATCCGGCACGGTACTGTCAGAGGGAGTAGTGTTGTCGGCACAGGGCACTATTATCGCTGCCGAGCAAGGCGCCGCCAGCGACGAGTTCTTTTTATCATTCGGCCGTATCGGCAGCCTGGAAAATGTACGCACCGGCATCAGTGTGCCGGTACAACAAATTATCGCCAGCACCAGCCAGAGCAGTGATATTGGCCTGAGAACCTTTGCCGAAATTCATGCCAGTATGAGCGCGCTGACCGGCGTAGCACAGCAACAAGCAGCGGTAGCAGGCGTTTATCAGACCATACAGCGCCAGTTACCGGCAGCGGAGGCCATTGATACCTTTGTCTCGGCGCAGCAGATGGCGATCACGCAGTTGGCGATAGCCTATTGCAACGCGGCGATTGAAGATACCAGTTTGCGCCAGAGCTGGTTCCCGGCGGCAGACTTTAGCGCCCCCCCGGCTACCACTTACAGCCTGGCCAACCGGCCATTGGTTGTGCAGCCGCTACTAAACCGGCTAATGCCGTTGTCACCGGCAACTTCAGCATTGCGGGCCGACGTTGAAGCTGAACTGGATGCGCTGATCACCCGCTTAAGTACCTGCAGCGGTGCCTGTAGCAGTGACCGCAGCCGAACCATTGCCAAAGCGGCCTGTACTGCAGTACTGGCCAGTGCAGAACTGCTGGTGCAGTAGGAGATAAAAGATGAAAAGAGCAAAACCTTTGCACCCCGACAGCCCGTTGCTGCATGCCTGCCACAGTAAACCGGTAAGCCGGCGCGATTTTATCGCCTGTGGTTTAAGTTATGGCGCCGCAGTGCTAACCACCGGCTCGGTATTTGGTATGTTTGCTAACCCCGGTAAAGCGCAGGCGCAGTTATCAGCTGATTTAGAAGCGCTAAAACAACTGTGCGGCATTAATGTACAGGGTGCGGGTAAAATTCCGTTTATCTGCTTTGATTTAGCCGGTGGTGCTAATATTGCCGGTTCTAACGTGTTGGTGGGTGGCGGTGGGGGCCAGCTCGATTTTTTATCTGTGCAGGGCTACAGCAAACTGGGCCTGCCGCCGGATATGGTGCCAACAGCAGTTAATGCCGCTAACCCGGCCGGGGGTTTTGTTAATAATCAGCTGGGGTTGGCGTTTCACAGCGACTCACAAATGCTGGCCGGCATTTTAGAGCGTACCACTTTGGCTACCCAGGCCATGACCAATGGCGCTGTGTTACCGTCACGCTCGGAAAACGATACCGGCAATAACCCGCACAACCCGATGTACGCTATTGCTAAAGCCGGTGCCAGTGGTTCATTAATGCCTTTGGTTGGGTCGCGTAATTCAGATTCCGGCGCTAACTCTATGGCACCGATCGAGTTTTATAATGCCGAGCTGCGGCCAACCAAAATTGACCGGCCAAGTGATGTTACCGGCCTGGTTGATGTCGGCGATTTGTTTGGCTTGTTAAACCAGAATGATGCCGTGGCGGTGATGGAGTCCGTGCAGCGCATCAGCGACAGCAAACTAAGCCGGGTTAATACCAATATCAGCCGTGATGCGGTGATCAAAGATTTGATCCGTTGTGGCTATGTTAAAAGCGCCGATCTGGCCGATCGCTTCGGTAACCCGGCCACACTAGACCCGGCCGCAGATGTGGATATTGTCGGTGCGGCCGGCATTTTTAGCACGGCGGAATTTAACAGCGATGCTGAGTTTCGTAAAACAGCTTCAGTAATGAAGCTGGTGGTAAATGGTTTTGCCGGTGCGGGCTCCATCACCATCGGGGGGTATGACTATCACACCGGTGAGCGCGGTACCGGTGAACTGCGTGATTTACGCGCTGGCCGTTGTATTGGCGCTTGCCTGGAATATGCCGCAAGAAAGAACCAGCCGCTGATGATTTATGTGTACAGTGACGGCTCGGTAGACAGCAACGGCCGTATTGACGATTCAGAAGCCGGCCGCGGTAAAGGTGAGTGGACCGGTGATAACTCTTCCACCGCTGCCTCTTTTATGCTGGTATACAGCCCCAATGGCCGGCCCTCTTTGCTGGGCGGCAGCACAGCAGAGCAGGCCAGACATCAGCAAATTGGTTTTATGCGGCCGGATGCTTCAGTAGAAACCGGCTCGTCAGTGGCGGCGAACAACGTTAACCTGCTGGTGCAAACAGTGCTGTTAAACTATCTGGCACTGAGCGGTGAGCAAAACCGCCTGGCCGAAGTGGCACCGTTTCATGGTTTAGGTAATGCCGCCAGTATTGATCGCCTTACAGCATTTGAGCCTATTGTTTAGCTATATAAATGTGCATTAGTGCAGCTATTTCTTACGGTGGCAGGCAAAATGGCATAGCCGGGCTTATAGTTGATGTCTGTGCGTTTTATTGCAAGGGGGGATGATGAAAGGGTTTCTGGTGCTCATTTTTAGCTGTGTTCTCAGCCAGCCGGTATACAGCTGTACTTTACGTATGGGTATTGAAACCAGTTTTGCACCTTATATCATGCAACACGGCGATAGCTGGCGTGGCATTAATGTCGAGCTGCTGCAACGGCTGCTGCAAGAGATTGAGTGTGAACTTGAGTTTATTCACAGCCCCTGGTTACGTTCGTTAAAGTTGATTGAACAGGGCGAACTGGATGTACTAAGCCACCTTAGTTATAACGCTGAGCGCAGCAAACAGTTTGCCTTTATTGGCCCGCACCAGCAGGAAACCATATATCTGGTAGGCTTGCAGCGCGCTTTTCCCGGCCTTACTGCGGTAGACCAATTACAAAGCCGCGGCACTACCGGCATTATCGCACTGCTAAATGGCGCCTATTACGGTGATAAGCTGGACAGCATTTTAAATGATGCGAAAAACCGTACCCGTTTTGTTTTTATCCGTGGCAATGAAGATAAGCAGGCATTATTACTCAATGGCAGGGTACACGGTGTGCTGGAAGACATTGCGGCTTATCATTACTGGAAAACCCAATCTGACTTACCCACAGCAGATTATGTACCGCTGTTTCAGGTGCATCAGAGCATGGTGTATTTTGGTTTTAACCTTCGCACCATTAGCAACATACAACTGCAACAATTGGCACAAGCCTGGCAAAAACTGCACGCAGATGGCACTCTGGCTGCTATTGTGCAGCGTTATCCGCTAGCCGGTTATCAGATCCAACTGCCCAAACCGGCTTCTTTGTTGCCTGCAACAGAATAAACCAGCTGGTTGGTCAGGGCTGGCTCAGGCCGCTGGAAAAATACATTTGCCGCTCTGCGGTAATAAATATGGCGTCATAGCCGTCAATTTGCTCAATCAGCGCCATGCCCTGCTGTAATCCCAATACAAACAAGGTGGTAGACAATGCATCGGTTTGGGTGGTATCGGCACCGGTTACCGTAACGCTAAGCAGGCCGGTAGCACTTTGGCCTGTTTTAGGGTCCAGAATATGATGGTAACGCACACCATCTTCAATAAAGTAGCGCTCATAATCGCCGGAGGTGCTGATAGCGCTGTTTTCCAGCGGTAACTGAGCGGCGTATTTGTCATCCTGGCGCGGGTGTTTAATGGCTACCAGCCACGGTTTGCCTCTTTTATCGCCCAGCAGGCGGGTATCACCACCGGCTGTCAACAACGCATTGCTGATGCCATGTTGTGCCAGTAAGGCAATACTGCGCTCAACCGCATAACCTTTGGCAATACCACCAAGATCAATTTTAACGCCGGGCCGGGCAAAGCGTACGGTGTTGTTTTTTAACAGCTCAACACTCTGATAATTAACATATTGCCTGGCGGTTTGCAGCTCTGATGCTGCGGGCTTTTTATGGTTACGGTAATCGTAGTAAAAGCCGACTGAAGCAAAGGTAATATCAAAAGCCCCGTTGCTTTGCTGTGAAATTTGCCTGGCGCGTTGTAATAACTGATACAACTCGGCGGATACCTGCACCGGTTTTTTTGCTGCTTCGCGGTTTAACAGGCTTAGCTCACTGTCGGCAATATAAGGGCTCATCAGCTGGTTTATCCGCTCAAACTCAGTTTGCACATCGCTGATAAGTTGTTCCGCTTGTTTGCTGTCTTCTGTCCAGAGCTCAATATATGCCTGAGTGCCTAGTGTCTGAAAGGACTGATGGTGCCATTGGGCGCTAGCAGTTGCAGTAAATAACATCAGAAAGAGCGTTACAACAAAAGATAATAAAACTGGCCTGCCGGAGAGCTGGATTAAAAAAATCATAAATAATATCTGCCACTATCTAAACGAAAACCAGAGCTACTGCTTACTATATCACCTTCGGCTATTTATCAGCTAAGGCTAATGTAGTTAATGAGGCGTTAAATGTTTTTTCTAATGAAAAGTATAATTAATTTGATAAATTTATTATATGGTTGCAAAGCGCTATACAGTCACTATCTTTAATCGCATTGTGTGCATTCTCCTTGTATAAATAACCTGCCATTTGTTTTTGTTATTTGTTTTTACTGTTGTTGGAGACTAAAAGCGCAGTTAAAAAAAGCGCTGCCGGTATTCACTGTTAATCTGAAGTATCGTTCATAGCCAAGAAGGCTGTGTGGTGTTCGTTTAAACGGAAAAACAACATGATAGCAAAGACGTTGTCGCAGTTAGCAGCGCAATTAAATCGCTTTTTGCGGCATAGCTTCACACTTGAAGAAGATATAGTACTGGTGTCGAACTTAAATGAAGCTGACGGCACTGTCTTAACGCAAGTTAACAATAAACTGGCGCTGTTTTTAGTAGGGGTAGAAAAAGAAGCCGCTTCGCGTGTTAAAACAACTTTGCTGGATACCGGCTTTGCCCGCAGTGCTAACAGTGCCCCGCCACTGCATCTGAATTTGTATGTCATGCTGGCCGCCAATTTTAATGGCACTAACTATAGCGATGCTTTGACATTACTGTCGGCCAGTATCAGTTTTTTTCAACGTAACCCGCTGTTTACTCACCAAAATCTGCCTGATCTTGATCCTGCGGTCGAACGGCTGGCACTGGATATGGAAAACCTGAGTATTCAGGATGCCAGTAATCTGTGGGGCATGTTAAGTGGTAAATATCTGCCATCAGTGTTGTACAAGGTTCGGATGATTAGCTTTGACGGTGCTGATATTTACAGCCAGAACAGCTTATTGCGTAAACCGGCTACTGATATCGGAACTCAGCCATGAGTTATCTGCCGCTATGTAACATTGTGCTGCAGCATCAATATTTTAGTGATGGTTTGGCGCAGTCGCTACGTCTTGTGCCGGCAGTACAAACACAGCGCCAGTTACAAAATGCCCGGTTGTTGCTCAAGGCTACAAAACAGGGCGCTGTATTGCTGCTGGATACCAGCCGCCGTGATATTACCATTGCCTGTTGTGAGCCTGTTTTGACATTGTATTTTCTTTTATACAGCGCTGATCCGCTCTTTGGCAGTTACAGCCTGCCACTGCTGCAGCCACAACAATTATTGTATTGCGATAACCGGACGCTGGTACCGGATGATGCTGCCTTACGTTTACATACAAAACCGGAGCTTGGCAGCGCAGAAATAATAAATGCCGATGATGCGCGTCTGGCTGGCGTGCTGCCAACAAAAGGCAAAACCTTGCCTGTAATGCTGCTGGCCCTGGATATAACCGCTTTGCACATAGCGCAACTTACTGCGGATAACGCAATATCTTATCTGCTACGGTTTGGCTGCAGGCAGAACATCTGGCGCTATTACCTCTGTGGTTCGGCTTTTGCGCAACCGCTGCGCATTCAGGATATGGCGCAGCAAACCCGGTTTATTCAGCAAAACGATACCCGTCTGGCCAATGGCCGGGTGGCGCAGGTATTTGATTCTGCCCAACCTTTAAAACTGCAGCAATTCAGCCCGTACCGGTTTCAACTGATAACCACAGTGCACGGCAGTGAAAAAATTCTGATTAAACGGTTACCGGTTGCGGTAGCCGGGCAAATCGATAAAGCAGTAGTCAACGGAGTAGCAAGCAACGTGTCGGAAATTTACCTTAACTATTAACCAGAAAGGAACACATCATGGGGCAGATGAAAACGCCGGGCGTTTATATCGTAGAGAAAAATGCCTTTCCTAATTCGGTGGTGGAAGTGGCAACAGCTGTGCCGGCTTTTATCGGCTATACCGAAAAAGCACTGAATGGCAATAAGTCACTGACTAACCAGCCAATGCGCATCAGTTCAATGTCAGAGTTTCATAATTACTTTGGTTTTGCACCGCTGCCAATGTTTGCTTTGGCAGAGGCTGCCGCTGCAAGCGACAACAGTTTTATAGTGGCAGGCAAACATTATGAGCTGAACCACGACAGCGGAAAAAACCTGTTGTATTACGCCATGATGCTGTTTTATCAAAATGGTGGCGGCCCTTGCTACATTGTGTCGGTAGGTAACTACGCAGACGATATTGAAGGTGCGAAATTAATGGCCGGTATTGATCAGCTGATCAAAGAGCAGGAACCGACCATGCTGGTAATACCCGAAGCTGTGCTGCTGGCCGAAGATGACTGTATCGCGGTACAGCAAGCGGCATTGGCGCACTGTGGCGGGAAAATGCGTAACCGTATTGCTATTTTGGACGTATGGCAGGGTTATAAGCCGCGCCAGCATCCTGATGGCGATTGCATTGATAATTTCCGTGGCAAGCTGGGTATTAACTATCTGGATTTTGCGACAGCCTATTACCCCTGGCTGAACACCACCATAGTGCAGGAACGTGATCTGAGTTATCTGAACCTGGCACCCGCTGAGTTGCTACAACAATTATTAAAACAAGAGCGCAACCTGCCGGATGAGTTACCCAAGCTGGATGATAAAGCCACCGCTGCGGATAAAGCCGCCCAGTTAAAACTGCAACAGCAACTGGATGCCATTAACGATATCAGCAAAGACTGGAGCAAGCTGGATCAGGCCGAAATGGTAGCCAGCCAGATGTTATTGCATAAAAGTTTAAAAGCAATCAGCCCGCTGTACAACCAGTTACTGGGACAAATGCGCGATGTGTTAAACCTGCTGCCGCCCGCTGCCGCAATGGCCGGTATTTACACCATGGTGGATAACACCAAAGGTGTGTGGAAAGCCCCGGCGAATGTCAGTTTAAGTGCTGTGGTGTCACCGGCGGTAAATATTACCCACGATGAGCAGGAAGATTTAAACGTCAGCACTCAGGGTAAGTCGGTTAATGCAATTCGTACCTTTATTGGCGAAGGGACTCTGGTATGGGGTGCCCGTACACTGGATGGTAACAGCCTGGACTGGCGCTACGTTAGTGTGCGCCGCACCATGATCATGCTGGAAGAATCTATCCGGCTTGGTACCAAAGCCTATGTGTTTGAAAACAATACTGCCAGTACCTGGGTCACCATTAAAAGCATGATCCGCAATTTTCTTACCGGTATCTGGAAACGTGGCGGTTTAGCCGGTGCGTCACCGGAAGATGCATTCAGCGTCAGTGTCGGCCTGGGTGAAACCATGACTCCGGAAGATATTCTCGAAGGCGTTTTGCGGGTAACGGTACTCGTGGCGCTGATCCGTCCGGCCGAGTTTATTGAAATTACTTTCCAGCAGCAAATGCAGAAATCTTAATTAACTAAGTGGTTTATTAAACGAATACAAGGAGCTTAACAATGGCTGATGACGGTTCAACCCAATCCACTTCGGTGTGGCCCTTACCGAAGTTTTATTTTCAGGTGAAATGGGACTCTGAAGTAATGTCGTTTCAGGAAATATCCGGCCTGGATGTCGAGGCGCAAATTATTGAATACCGCGCCGGTGATAACCCGGTATTTTCTGCCACCAAAATGCCGGGGCTGAAAAAGTCCGGCAACGTAACGATGAAAAAAGGCGTGTATAAATCGGATAACAAATTCTGGGCCTGGTTTAGCCAGATCAAGATGAACACCATCAAGCGCCTGCCCATCACCATCAGTTTGCTGGATGAAGCCGGCGGCACCACCATGGTATGGACCTTAACCAACGCCTGGCCAACCAAAATTACCGGCACGGATCTGAAGTCAGATGGCAATGAGGTGGCAATAGAAACCATCGAAATTGTGCATGAAGGTATCACCATTGATAACCCGTAACAGGTAATACGCAGTATGAGTGAACTGGCAGCGTCAGATTATCCGTTACCGGCGTTTTATTTCCGGGTGAAGTTTGCTTCATCCGGCGATAGCGCCGACACCGCGTTTCAGGAGGTGTCGGGTATAGGTGCGCAACTGGATACCGAAGATGTAGTAGAAGGCGGTGAAAACCGTTTTGTGCATAAGCTACCCAAAGCGGTAAAGCACGGTAATCTGGTATTAAAGCGTGGTATAGCACCAAACAGCTCTTTGCTGGTGCAATGGTGCATTAAGGTGTTTGAGCAGGGGGTGGATATAACCATTACCCCCATGACAATCACTGTGGAATTGTTGGATGAAACCGGGCAGCCTGCCCGCAGCTGGTCGTTTGTTAACGCTTACCCCGTTAGCTGGCAGGTAGAAGGCTTTAATGCCAGCAAAAACGAGGTAGCCATAGAAAAGCTGGAATTCAGCTATCAGTACCTAACCCGGGAGCGCTAACATTATGCCGATTGAAGTTACCAAACTAATTGTCAAATCTACCCTGCTGGAAGAGCAAAGCGACAACCCGGCACGTCAGCCTTACCCGGCACAGGATTTACAACAACTAAAGCAGGACATCCTGCAGGAATGCCAGCGGTTATTGCAGCAGGCGCAGTATGAACAGAGGCCGCGCTGATGAGTGGCAGTAAGTCGCTGTTAACCATCAGTTGTTGCGACAACAATGGCCAGCCCACAGGCGAAGGGCAGTTTCAGGCGATGATTAATCCGGCCAGCCTGAATCATCAGCTGGGTATTAGTTACAACACCGATAACAGCAAGAATTTACCAGTGGGTAAGTCGGCAGTAGAAAGCAAATTGAGCCAGTACCAGCAGGAAAAACTCAGCTTTGATCTGGTGCTGGATGGCACCGGCGTGGTGCCGGTATCAGGGCAACAGGTAGCGGATGTCAGTAAACAGGTAAAGCAGCTGAAAAACGTGGTGTATCACTACGTTGGTGAAAAACATGAACCCAGCATTGTAAAGCTGCAATGGGGCCAAAGCTTTAGTTTTGTCGGCCGTTTAAATAGCATGACAGTAGATTACACCCTGTTTAAACCCGGTGGAGACCCGCTGCGGGCAAAAATTAAGCTGAATTTTGGCAGCTACATGTCAAACAAACAAGAGGCACTAAAAGCTGACAGGCAATCACCGGATCTGACGCATCAGGTGCTGGTAAAAGCCGGTGATACCCTGCCTAATCTGTGTTACCGCATCTACCGTGACAGCAGCTACTACCTGGCAGTCGCTGAATTTAACCAGTTAGACAGCGTTAGCGTGCTTACGCCAGGCCGCCAGTTGTATTTCCCACCATTGAGGTAAGTTATGGCCCATTCTCCGTTACAAGGTGCAGACGGGCCGGTCAGGCTTAGCATTACCAGCGATGGTACCGCGCTGGCCGACAGCATCAGTATTATCAGCGTTGATATTACCAAGGCACTAAACCGGGTGCCGCTGGCTGTGCTGACATTCAGTGATGGTGATATGCCGGCGAAAGATTTTCCACTGTCGAATCAGGCTTCTCTGGTGCCGGGCGCAAAACTGGTGGTAAGTGCCGGTTATAGTGATGATGAACAACAAATCTTTAGCGGGGTAGTGGTTAAGCACAGCCTGGCTATCAGTGGTAACAATCAGGCAAAACTTATTGTTGAGTGCCGTGATCCTGTTTTTGCCGCCACGCTGGCGCGTAATAATGCCAATTATACTGACATGACCGACAGTGATATCTGGCAGCAACTGGCCGGTAAATATGCTGTTAGCTGCAACGCCACCGCCACCGCTGAAAGCCATGCCGAGCTGGTGCAGTACTACAGCACCGACTGGGATTTTATGCTGCTGCGTGCCGAAGTAAATGGCATGCTGCTGTGCGCCGATGATGGCAAGCTGAATATAGCGCCGCCGGATACCACAGCGGCGGCGGTGCTTAGCATTACTTACGGCGATGATTTACTCAGTTTTAATGCCAGCCTGGATGCCAGCCAGCAGTTTAGCTCGGTGAAAACCGTTAGTTGGAACCCCGCCAACCAGGAAATTCAAAGCGACGAAGCTGCCAGCGCAACCCTTACAGCCCAGGGCAATATAGCTGCCGGTACGCTGGCTGACGTAGCGGCAGTAAAAGCATTTCGTTTACAAAGTAATGCCCCGCTTACCGATGCCAGTTTAACCAGTTGGGCGAAAGCGCAGCAGCTTAAATCTGCACTGGCACGCATTCGCGGTGAGCTGCGCTGTCAGGGCTCTGCGCTGCTAAAACCCGGCGTATTAATTACGGTAAACGGTGTAGGCGAGCGATTTAACGGCGACGTTTTTGTGTCTCAGGTGCGGCATATTATTGAAGATGGCGATTGGATATCACAGGTAAGTTTTGGTATGTCGGCACAGTGGTTTGCGCAAAATACCGATATCAGCGCTCCTTTAGCGGGCGGTGTGTTGCCCGGTGTTAGCGGGCTGCAAATTGGCGTTGTACAGCAACTGGCTGATGATCCGGCGGGCGAGTGCCGCATTCAGATCAAAGTACCGTTGCTGGAAGCTGAAACCGAAGGGATATGGGCCCGTTTACTGAGTTTTTATGCCTCAAACGGCTTTGGCCAGTATTGTCTGCCAGAGGTAGGAGATGAAGTGATCCTGGGCTACCTGAATAATGATCCCTGTTATCCGGTGATCCTCGGTAGCCTGTACAGCAGTAATAAACAGCCACCTTATGCCGCTGAAGCGGCAAACAATATTAAAGCTTTTGTCAGCCGCACCAGGCTGACACTGGAGTACGACGAAGAGAAGAAAAAAATCAGCATCTTTACCCCCGCAGGCAATAAAGCCGTGTTAGATGACGACAGCAAAACCATTCTGCTGCAAGACCAGCATGGTAACAAGGTTGAGCTGTCTGACAGTGGCATTTTGCTTGATAGCCCCAAAGACATCAGCTTAAACGCCAAAGGCAAAATCAGCCTGCAGGCAGTGGGTAATGTTGAGCTGGCCGCCAAAGCCGATTTTAAGGCCGAAGCGCTGAATATCAGCCAGCAGGCTAATGTAAGTTTTACTGCCAAGGGGAGTGCCAGCGCCGAATTGTCTGCCAGCGGCCAGACTACGGTAAAAGGTGCCATGGTAATGATTAACTAGGAGTTTTGTATGCCACCAGCAGCGCGTTTAACCGATATGCACCAGTGCCCGATGCAAACCCCTGGCCTGCCGCCGATCCCGCATGTCGGAGGCCCGGTAATTGGGCCGGGTGTACCCACAGTGCTGATTGAAAAACTACCCGCAGCGGTATTGGGTGACAACTGTGTATGTGTGGGCCCGCCCGATAGCATTATTAAAGGTTCTGCTACCGTCATGATTGGCGGCAAACCGGCTGCCCGGCTCGGTGACACCTGTGCCCATGGCGGTGCAGTGGTAATGGGTGCACCCACCGTGATGATAGGAGGTTAAATGAGTACCGAGCAACCGGACAACGCATTTTTAGGCATTGGCTGGGCTTTTCCGCCTGGTTTTGGCCGTGGCAGTTGCCACTGCGAAATGGTGACAGATCAGCAGGATATAGAGCAAAGCCTGCGGATCTTGTTTTCTACGCGCCCTGGCGAGCGGGTAATGCAGCCGGAATATGGCTGTACCTTGCAGCGTTATGTATTTAGTACCCTGGATGAGCATGCACTGGCCAATATTATTGATGCCATCAGCCATGCGGTGCTGTTTTTTGAACCACGTATTCAGTTATTGCAGGTAACACCGGATTTACAGCAGATTTTTGACGGCGTGTTAATGCTGCAGCTCAATTATCAGATCCGTGGTACCAACAGCCGGCACAATATGGTGTATCCGTTTTACTTACTTGAAGGTACAGAGGTGGCGCAGTGACAGCCCGCCTAAGCTCATATGCACACTGGCCAGCGTTGTTTCATGCTGACGGCACTGTACAAAGTGAGCAGCGTTATGCGCCGCTGCAAAGCGGCTATTTTCAGCCCGACACACTGAATTTTAACCAGTTGCTGAGCCTGGCCGCCGGGCTGGCAGAGAATATCCGTTTTGTTGATCTGGACGGCAGCACGCAGGGCAGCTGGCACCAGCTATTCAGCCGCAGTGAACCGGCGATTCTGGCGCAGATAGCGGCACTGGACGCTAACCGGCTGCAACAGGACTGGGAAGTACTGCAACAGCAAACACCGCTGAGGCAATTTAGTTTTGTTATGGCGCTGCTACAGCAATATCACCAGTGGTACCACCAATTGCTGCAGCCTGGCTCTGAAACTGCTGTGATACTGGCCGATAAATTACACAGCAGCTGGCAAACCCAGCTGGCGCCTTATCTGCCGTTGTTACAGCAAGCCACAGCAAGCCTGCCCGTTGCAGCAGATCTGCACACATTGTTGCAGTTTGCCCCGGCAGGTTCAGCAACATGCAGCGTAGATGAAGCGCTGCAGCGCAGTGCTGCAGGGGCGATACAGCTATGCCGCTATTTGCAGCAGGAAACTGCCGGGCAACTTAACCAATTGTTGTGCTCTGGGCAAAATGAGCCGGCGCTGGCGTTATTTCTGGCGTTTTTGCGCTTATATCAGAACAACCAGCAACAGCTGAACCAGTTAACTGAGCGTCATCTGGCATTTTATTATGACGACTGCCTGAAAATGCCCTGGCGTAAACCGGTAGCACAAAGTATCTGGCTTAGCCTGCAACCTGTAACAGGCCCGGTATTGTTGCCAGCCAACACCCGTTTTAGTGCCGGTAAAACGGCCGACGGTAAGCCTCTGTTGTTTCATACTACTGTGCCACAGCATCTGCAGAGCGTGCAGGTGCATCAGTTGTACAGCCTGAGTTTACTCAGCAGTAAACGTATTTCACCCGAGCAGGAACTGGGGTTTGTCAGCCGTATATACAGCAGTGGCGCCAGTATTGAGGCATCCGGCGGCAGGCCGCTGTTTGTAGCGAATGACGGCATACCCCGTATGCCGGGGTTTGCCATAGTGTCGCCTACTTTACAGCTAAGTGAAGGCGAGCGCTGCATAGAGTTGCAGCTAAGTTTAACGCCACCGCAGCAACTGGCTGCCAGGTTAACCGGGTTGTTGCAGCGGGCAGATTACAGCTGGCCGCAACGTTTGCAGCAGGCACTGGCTGCAATTTTAACCACGCTGGATTACGCAGTATCGCCGGCACAGTTGCAGCAGGACGCCACTGTGCTGGCCGGCTGCCTGCCCGATTTACCGGTGATGCCGGTAGCGGAGCGCTGGCTGGCATTTTATCAGCAGGTGTTGTTGCTGTTGCTGCAGCGTACAGAGCAGCAGCCAGAGTTTAGCCGTTTGTTCGGTATGCTGTTTAGCTACTATCTGTTTGGGCCGGATAATTGGTTAAGTGCAAAAGACAGCCGGGTTATTTTAGCAAAGGCTGAATTGCTGGCGCTGAAAAGTGGTGATGTGCAAAGTTATCAATGTGTGCAGCAACTGCTTAGCGACGACAGAATGACGGTGTTTTACCGTTATTGCAGCGACCTGTTTTTATTGTCGCTGTCTACTGCCACAGGTTTTGTCAGTGTGGCTGAATATTCTGTTCAGCCGCTCGGCCCGACTATGCTGGGGCTACGGTTACGTTGTCAGTTAAGTAGCAGCTTTGCCGCCGTATGCGCTTTTGAAGACTCTGATGCCAGTATGCGCCTGACATTAAATCCTATGGCTAAGCTGTGTGGCTATTCGCTTTGCAGTCAGTTTGATATTGCCAGGTGCCGGCTGGAAGTCAGCGTAAAAAATGCCCGCAGCCTTAACCTGAGTAATCAGCTTGGGCCACTGGATGCCACTAAACCCTTCTGGCCGTTTGGCCCGGTACCTCTGCCTGGCAGTTACCTGTTGTTTAATCACAGTGACTGGCAACATAAACATTTACAGCAGCTAGAGCTTGAACTTGACTGGGCTGAACTGCCGGTTGGCAGCGAAGGGCTGGCTGGCCATTATGCGGCATATGGTGAAGAGATCAGTAATTACAGTTTTAAAGCCCGGCTGGCGTTGTTGGATCAGGGGCGCTGGCAGCAGGTAACTGAAGATGAACAACATCAGGCTGAGTTTTGCCTGTTTGCAGCAGCTCACAGCCATGCTCCGGTGCAGTCTAAGCAGCAACTGGTTTTCAGTGCTGTCAGTGGTTTCAGGTTAACGTCGGCACAGGCTGGCCAGCCGTATCATCCCGCAGCCAGTCAGGGTTTTTTCCGCCTTAGCCTGAGCCAGCCGGTCAGCGGTTTTGGCCATAGCCGTTATAGCACTGCGCTGAGTGAAACCCTGCTTTATAACGCTAAACACAAAAAGCCACGGCCACTGCCACAGCCACCCTATGCGCCGCTGTTGCAACTGCTGAGTGTAAGTTACAGCGCTTTTTGCGATATCCATACCAGCCGTGATCCGGCCACTGGCAGCCGGGATCGCTTGCTGCAGTTGTATCCGTTTGGCCAGCGCCAGAGTTATCCCAGCGCCCGGCGTGACGCCGTAAGGTTGCTACCGCATTTTGCGCATCAGGCTTACGTATTTATCGGGTTAACCGGGGCCAGCGTCAGCGGTCAACTGAGTTTGTTGTTTGACATTGAACCTGCCAGCGGCAGCAGCGATACCGTGCCGGAAAACGCGCTGCGCTGGCAATACCTGCATGATGATGAATGGCTGGATTTTACCGATCAGGCACTGCTGACAGACAGCAGCCGTGGCCTGACGTCAAGCGGTGCTGTGGTATTGCAGTTACCGCATGCACTGCAGCAACAGCATCAGTTAATGCCTGCGGGGCAGGCCTGGTTACGGTTGTGCTGCGCCGGGCAAAGCCGGCGCTATGGCCGTTTACAGCGTATTATGACCAATGCTGTGCAATTACTGGCAACAGAGCCATTAACCGATGCCGCTCTGCTAAGTCAGAGTGCCTTGCAATGGGCGCTGCAAAGTAAACAGGCAGGTATTACGGTTAGTGGTTATTTGCCCGTTTTACAACAAACCCCGCATAAGGAAAGCAGCGTAGCCAGAGTGCAGCGTATTGCCGAGCGCTTAAGCCACAAACAACGTGCCAGCACCGCCTGGGATTTTGAACGCCTGGTGCTGCAGGCTTTTCCGCAACTGGCTAAGGTAAAGTGTTTTCCTAATGCTGCGCTGGAACAAAGCAGCCTTACGCCCGGCCGGCTGCTGCTTATTGTGGTGGCAAAGCCGCAGGGCTGTCAGCATCAGGACTGCCAGCGCAGCCTGGTGAGCGGCGAGTTGCTGCGCCAGATTAAGCATTATGTTGCTGCGCTGGCATCGCCTTTTGCCAGCATTGAAGTAGCTAACCCCGGTTTTGAGCAGTTGCAGGTACGCTGTGCTGTGCAGCTTAATCCGGCGTTACACAGCGGTGATGGCTTACAAAGCCTGCAGCAGGCACTGTCTGATTACCTTTGCCCCTGGCATCAGCAGGGGCTGGATGCGCGTTTTGGCTGGCAGTTAAGGCCACAGTTAGTGCAATCTTTTATTCAGCAACAATCTTATGTTGACTACGTGACAGACTTTTCTTTGCTGCATATCAGCCAGTACGGCAGCCGCCAGTATCAATTGCAGGACAGTGCCAGCTACCAGGATACCGAACAACTGGTATTGCAGCCGGTGCGGCCCTGGAACTTACTGACACCGGCGCGGCAGCACAGTTTACGTTTGCTGGCAGTACCACAGCCTGAGCTGGCGCAGCGCACCGGTGTTAGCGAGCTTGAAATTGGCCATACCTTTATTATTCAGCAGGAAGCACGCGATGGCTAAACGTAACCGTAATACGCTGAAAAACTTTTTCCGCGATGGCGCTATGCCGTCGGCGCAGGAATTTTCTGATCTGATTGACTCGTCACTCAATACACTGGAAGACGGTTTTGATAAATCGGCCCGTTATGGTTTTGAAATCACGGTGTTGGGTAAACACACCGAACTACTCAGTTTTTTCCGCGATAACCTCAGCGAGCAGCCGTTGTGGAGCGTCAGCTTTGACGAGAGCAGCAATGCCCTGCAATTTAAGCATGCTGATCAAGCACTGCTAAGCCTTACCCCTCAGCAACGGCTGGGCATTGGCACAGCTAACCCGGCCAGCACGCTGGATGTCGCCGGTGTGATCACGCAACAGGGGAGGCAGGGTTATCAGCCCACCGGCAAACGTCAGGTGCCTGCCAACGGGCAGTGGCACGATATCAGTGGCCCGTTGCAGGGCTGTCAGGCATTTGAGGTAATGGCCGGTACCGGCAATAAAGGTACTGGCAAGTACGCTTTGCTACAGGCGGTGGCACTTAATACGTTTAATCCGCAAGGCTGGTGGTTTAATTTTCTCAACCGCAAAAAGCGCATTAAAGTGCAGCAGGCGTATTATTTATCACGCAGTTGCAAGCTGGATTTACGCTGGCAGGCACTGGAGCAGGGCTATTGTCTGCAGTTACGTTCACGCACGGATTTAGGTGTGAATGTTCGTATCAGCTACTACCTGACCCAGCTTTGGTTTGACGCTGACATGAGCCAATGCTGGCAGGACGGCGCCGGTACCAGCGGAGGCAGTGATGACTGAATACAGTATTAAGCGGCGCCAGACACATGAAAAAGACAGCTTTACAGCCTTAAAGCAACAAGCGCTGGCCGATATTCAGCAACTGGCCGGTAAGCGCTGGACCGACTACAACCTGCACGACCCCGGTATTACTTTGCTGGAGCAACTCTGTTTCAGCCTGACAGAGTTGCAGTACCGCTGTAATTTTCCGATGGCCGATTTGCTCAGCAGCCCGGATGGCAAAATAAACTTTGCCGCACTGGGCCTGGTATCGCCGGAACAAATTCTCAGCAGCAGGCCAACTACTGCTGCCGATTACCGCCGCTACCTGTTGGATCAGATACCGCAACTGGCCGACATTTATCTGCTGCCCGGCAAGGTATTAGGGTTGTACCGCGCCGTTGCGGTGGCAGCACAGCCAGATGAACCTGCGGCACCACTGATTGCAGCTATCAGGCGCTGCTACAGCGCGCAGCGCAATTTGGGTGAGCAACTGGGGCAGATAGATATTATTGCGCCGTTGTACTGTGAGCCGGTGGCTGAGCTTGATGTGCAGTCATCTGCTGATCCGGTAGAGCTGTTGGCAGAGTTTTACTACCGTTGCCAGCAATTGTTGCAACGCAGCAGCGCCCGGCGCAGCTATACCGATCTGCTGGCACAGGGTGCTGATTATGAACAGCTGTTTACCGGGCCGCTAACCACCGGCGGCGTGCTGGAATACAGCGAAAGTGAGCAGCGCCAGTTACATATCACCGACTTTTTTCAGCCACTGCAGCATATTGATGGTGTAGTGCAACTGCGGCAGTTTCATCTGCGCTGCGGGGGCAGCCCTTGTTATGATAATTTGCCATTGCAACAAGGCTTACCGGTATATTATTTACCCTTGCCTGATGCCGCGAGCCCGCCGCAGGTGCGCCTGAGTATGGGTAATAAGAGCATCAATATTGATTGGCAAGCCGTTGTACAGCGTTATCAGCAAAAACGTTTTCATCAATACAGCCGCTGGCAAACGGATATTGCAGCCTTATGCCCGCCTCCGGCCGGCCGTTACCGGGCGTTGGGGCGTTATCATTCCTTGCAGACACTACTGCCGCAAAACTACGGCCTGCAAAGGCCGCTGGCACAAAGCTCGCCCCGTCAGTTACAGTTAAAAGGCTACTTACTGCTATTTGAACAGCTATTGGCAAATTTTCTTGCACAGTTGCAGCAGTTGCCCGCATTGTTTTCACCGCAGCATATTACGCAGAGCTATTATTATCAGTCTTTGCGCAATTCCGGTATCCGCGATCTGGATGCGCTGTTATATCAGGATATGGATGCCACCCAGGCACAGCTGTACCAGCGGTTGGACAATGTGCTGCAACGCAAACACCGGCTGCTGGATTATCTGCTGGCACTCTATGGCGAAAGCCTGCACCAGCATAGCCTGCAGCATTTTGATTACTACCATACTGCACAGTCAGCGGAACTCAGGCGGTTGCAGCAAAAAGTCAGTTATTTACAGCAAATCGTTGTAATGACGCGGGACCGGGTGGCGGCACCGGATCATTATGCGCCACTGTGGCGTGATGCTGTAGGGGGCTTTGTACGCAAACAGGCACTGGTGCTGGATTTGGCGCAAACGGCTCAGTCATTAACCACAGCTGTGCTGCAACACAAGTTGCGGCTGCGCAGCGATACCGACCAACTGCAACAGCTTTATCTGGATGAAACCAGCAGCAGTGCATTAGTACTGCTGCCAGTACCTCCGTTACGCTTGCGCTATGCCGCAGATAGCCAGGCACTGCGGCGTAAGCTTGACGATGCCTGTTGTTTTGACGGTAACTGCCTGCCGGAGATCCTGCTGCAAACCGGTATTCAGCTAAGTAATTACCGTATTTTGCTGCAGCAAAACCGCTATCAGGTGTTACTTAAGGTACCGCACAGCCGGCAGGATGAATGGTGGCTGGTTGGCAGTTACCGTTATTATCGCCGGGCGTTGATTATGGCCAACAGCCTGGTGATGTTTTTGTCTCATGTCAGCCGTGCCTCTGAAGGCCTGCACGTGATGGAGCATCTGTTATTACTGCCGTCACAAAGCAGCGAAGCAGAACTGCCCGCTACATTTTATGCAGGCAATATCAGCATATTGTGCCCGGCCTGGACCGCACGTTTTGCCGATGCCGGTTTTCAGCAACTGGTGTGTGAAACACTACAAATGAACTGCCCGGCGCATTTAAGTTGCCGGGTGTTTTTTCTTGATTTTGCCCAAATGAACCGGTTTGAGCGCTTGTTTAAATACTGGCGCTCAGCGCTAAAAGCTGATCGGCAAGGGGCGGATAAACAACGCCGGGCACTGGCACAGTTTCTTTATCGCTTAAACCAGCCAGCGGGGGATGCCCATGCACCAGCTGATGCAGGTTGAGCTTGATTTTCAGTGCTATTCAACAACGATGGCACAGTGGTTTAATGAAGCCGGTGAGCAATTGTTTGTTGAAGAGCTACTGCCCGTTGCCCGGCAGGTATTAGACGAGTTTGACAGCGGTATTACAGTGCGGCTTGATGAAATTCAGTTACAACTGCCGCCGCTGCATTTGCCTGCCGATCGTTATGTGTTGCAGCATTGTTTTCGCGAAGCACTGCGCCAGCAATTGTGGTTGTTATTGCCAGCGGCGATACCGCAGCCAATAGCGGCGAAACGACAAGGCTTGACAGCCGCGCAACAGCAGCAACTGATCACGGCATTACAACAGGCCGACAGTAAAACATTACAGAAACACTGGCCGTTATATTTGCAGCACGCTACACAACTGCTGGCTGTACTGCAGTATCTGGCCAGCCACAGTAACTTATGCCAGGCTCTGGCTTTTGGTTTAAGCCATACCATGCTGGCGCAATTGCTGCAGTTACTGGCACCGTCCGAGCAACGCTTTATGTTACAACTGATGGCACAGCCGCAGTTATTCAGCGTGGTGCAGGGCCGCAGTAATTCTGCTGTTCAATATCAATCGGCATCGTTACCACCGCCAGCGCTGCAGCAACGGCAGCGCCATTTGTGGCAACTTAGCCTGAGCTATTTGCTGGTAGAACGTGGCAGCCAGTTTAACCGGCGCAGTTACCTGCATTATTTACTGCGCAAAATGGCGGCACACGACAACTTGTCGGTGCAAAGCCTGGTGCAGCACATGTTGTTGACTTTACAGCGCAGCCGTCAGCTGTTTGCCCGCCACAGCCCTTTATTGCTGCAACTGACAGAATTACTAACCGGTATGGCAGATGCTCCCTTATCGCAGCCAGACTCAACCAGCATTACCTCTGTTAAAAAAGCACCGCAAGATGGCTTAACGGCATCTCAGCGTCAACAACTACTGTTAGCATTACGTTTGGCCGATGACCCGGCCCTGCAGCGAAACTGGGCCTTTTACCTGCAACATAGCGCTGAGCTGTTAACCATATTACGGCAATTGGCCAGTCACAGTGATATATGCCATGTGTTGGCCTTTGGTTTAAGCCAGGCCATGCTGGTTCAGCTATTGCAATTTCTGGCCCCGTCTGAACAGCGGTTTATGCTGCAACTGATGGCTCAGCCGCAGTTATTCAGTGTGGTGCAAAGTAGTATTAAGGCCCAGCCCCAATCTCAATCTGCGCAGTTACCTCCCCCCGCCTTACAGCAACGCCAGCGCCATTTGTGGCAACTGAGCCTGAGCTATTTGCTGGTAGAGCGTGGCAGCCAGTTTAACCGGCGCAGCTACCTGCATTATTTACTGCGCAAAATGGCCGCGCATGACAACTTGTCGGTGCAAAGCCTAGTGCAACATATGCTTCGGGTATTGCAGCGTAGCCGTCAGCTGTTTTCCTGGCATAGCCCGTTATTGCTGCAACTGACAGAGTTGCTGGCAGGTATTGCAGAGTTCACGCCACAGGCAGCAGATGGCCTGGATAACAGCTTCAGTGCTTTACCGGGTTATTTTAGCTACCGTTTGACACAGCCGGTAACGGCTTTACCTCAGGTTGGCGCAACACGGCCTATACAACGCAGCGCGTTACAGCATCAGGCCAGGCGCTGGCGGCAGTGGCAGCAGCTGTTATTGCTCGGCCAGCTTACACTGGCGCAGCAGCGGCAGTTTAACCTGTTGCTGCGCCAATTGTTGCAACAACCCAATGCTTTATGGCTGGATGGCTTACGCCAACAGTTGTCGGGCAGTTCGTTATTAGCGCGCCTGGTGCAGTATGCGTCTGATGATCATTTGCAGCGGTTGTTTCAGCAGTTACAGCCTGCCAGCTTTGCCAGTATGCAGCCCTATACCAGCCTGCTGCAGTGGGGATTGGGGGGCATCAGCCTGCCTTTGCCGTTATATCGTCAGGCGCGCTGGCTGCCACTGCTGCAATGTAGCCTGCAGCGCCAGCCCCTGACATTGCCATTGTTAATAAGCCAGTTGCAGCTGTGGTTAGAAACTGAAACCGGCAGTGCCGCCAGCCGTACACTGTTACAGCAACTGGCGCAGCAACTGCAGCACTACACCGGTAATACGGCACAGGGCAGCAGGCCACAATTGCTGCAACAGCTAACGGTACAACTGGCGGCAATGGCTGTTTCTGCCACTCCTGCAGCACTGCCTGCTACAGCCGCAGCACCAAAGGCTGCAGCATCTGGTAATGCTAAGGTGTTGCCGGTATCGTCGTCGCTGCTATCCGGTGTGGCGCAAGATAATGTCACTGGCAGGGGGCCTGACGGGCAAACACAGGCACAAATACACAGGGTTGCCAACGCTGGTATAGTGCTGGCAGCGCCTTATATACCGATGTTACTGCAGCGGCTGGGGTGGGTATCGGCACAGCGCTTTATCAGTACGGAACAGGCCTGGCAGGCGTGCGCTTTACTGCACTATATGGCCACAGCACACTGGCAGGCGGAACTTGTACCGGATTACTGGCAGCAATGGCCATTGCCTATGTTGCTAAGCGGTGTACAGCCGCCTTGCCCGGTAGGGTTTGTACCACAACTAACTGATGAAGCTCTGGCGATGGCTGATAGCCTGTTGGCTGGCATACTGGCACAGTGGCCAAAGCTGGCCGGCAGCACAGTAACCACGTTACGCGAGTGTTTTTTGCAGCGCGGCGGTACGCTGGAGCGCGCTGGCAATGGCTCCGGCTGGCAGCTGCAACTGGACAGCGGGCCCTACGACATGCTGCTTGACGGCTTGCCGTGGTCTTATTCGCTGATCCGTTATCCGTGGATGCAAGGAGAAGTGTATGTTCACTGGCGCGGTTAAACTGCAACATAGTGTAATGCCTGATAACGCCGCTTGCATGCAGCAGGAACTGGACTGGCTGGCGCGTTGCATTGAGCTCAGGCTGCATAGCTATTTTCAGCAACAGCCGCTGAATATGCTACAGCAGGCAGCAGCCCCGCAACTGGATGCCACGCAGGGCAGTTATGCCGCTTTTGTTATTAAACAACAGCTGAGCGCCGCGCAGCGGTTGATATTAATACTGGCACTGGCACCGCATTTACAGCCGCAGTTGCTGGATACCTTTTTTGTGCGTAATGAGAACCTGGCACGTAATTTCAGTGAATTTGGCGGCTGCAGCACTAAGCAGCATCAGGGCTTTATGCCCAGTGCGCAAACGGCAGCATTTTTGCTGGCAGCTAATGATTTATCAGCCCGGCTGGAGGTAATACAACTGCTGCAGCCAGACCAGCTACTGTGCCGGGAAAATATTATCCGTCTGCGCCACGACGAGGCAGAGGAGCCTTTTTTAAGCGCCCGGTTAACGGTTAGTGCAGAATATTTGCAGCTGTTTTGCAGTGGAACCAGACAAAAACCTGATTACAACATTCACTTTCCGGCCAAGCTGCTTACCACGCCATTAAACTGGCAGGATCTGGTATTACCGGCTGCAGTCATGGCTGAGGTGCAGCATATAATCGGCTGGGCCGAGCATCAGCATACTGTAATGCAGCAATGGCAACTGGGCCGCAGTATAAAACCCGGTTACCGGGCGTTGTTTTATGGCCCGCCCGGCACCGGTAAAACCCTTACCGCTACCTTAATTGGCCAGCAAACCGGTGCCGATGTTTACCGGATAGATTTATCTGCCGTGGTATCCAAGTATATTGGCGAAACCGAAAAAAACCTTGCCACTGTATTTGATCAGGCTCAGGCGCGGCACTGGATTTTATTTTTTGATGAAGCCGATGCGTTGTTTGGCAAACGTACGCAAACCAGCAGCAGTAACGACAGATACGCCAATCAGGAAGTATCTTACCTGCTGCAGCGCATTGAAGATTTTCCGGGTGTAGTGCTGCTGGCCAGCAACCTTAAAGCCAACATTGATGAGGCTTTTGCCCGCCGTTTTCAGTCGATGGTGTACTTTCCGTTACCGGACATCTCTGAGCGTTTACGGCTGTGGCAGCATATTTTGGGTGAGCATGTTGCGCTGGGCAGTGATGTGGATCTGAATTATCTGGCCCATGAGTTTGAACTGGCTGGCGGCGCAATGACCAACGTAGTGCGTTATGCCGCAGTGGCTGCGTTACTGCGTAACGACAAAGCCCTGACACAAGCTGATTTGCTGCAAGGTATAAGCCGCGAGCGGCGTAAAGAAGGCATGATGGTATGAAGCAATGGATGCTGGCACTGTTGCTGTTATGTCCGGCCTGGCTTAATGCCGCCGTAACCGGTGTATGGCAACCACTGGAAAGCCGCGAGCTGGGGTTTTATCAGTTAACCGGGGCTGATTTAACCGCCCTGGCAGAACGACAGGCACAACTGGAGAAACTGCTGGCCCTGCAGGATATTATCTACACCGAGCAGTACCTGCTGGACAACGCCGTGCGCACTGCTTTGCGGCCGTTGGTGCATGATTACGAGCATTATGTTACTGAACTGGTAACTAAAGTTACATTAGCGCCGGATACTGCCGGTAGTGCTGAAAACCAGTATGGTTATGTAGTAAGTGCACAAAAGCTGAAAGATTTGCAGCAGCACAGTGCTTTTGTGGTAATAACCGCGCAGGACAGCAAGCAGCTGGCATCTTTACAGGACGCGGTATTTCGTCAGCAGGATCTTCTGGATACAGCGCTGGATTTAGTGGGTTTTGCGCCAAATATTGCCAACCAGAGTTGGCCGGTGGCAAAGCGACAATTGCTGTATCAACAGGCGTTTAAAACCGGGCCGGTTAGCAGTATGGCACCACTGCAGTGGCAACCTGTGGCAGACTGTGGTTGTGCGCCGCAAGTGCCGTCTCAGGCTTCTTTTGTTAATTTCAGTTATGCGTTGCAGCCATACTGGCTGAACGCACCCCAGCAAGTCGATTTTGCCAGCCTGCACCGCATAGGCTTGTATGCCTTTACTGTCGACAGCAATTACAAACTGCAGCCCCCGCCAAACTGGCAGAACAAACGGCCTTTTAATGAGTTTATCAACCAGGCGCAGGCACATAATAATTATCTTGATATTGTGGTCAAAAATCAGGATTTGCAGCTTTGGCAAAATGCCCGCGCACAGCAGGCACTGATAGACGATATGCAGTCGTTGCTCAGTACTTCGCTGCAGGGCTATTGGCTTAATAACCTGCAGCCGCTGGTGACTTTAGGGTTAAGTAAAAAGCGCACAGTAGCAGATGGCATTACGCTGGATTTAGACTTAAGGCAACTACCACAGCAATATCACGGCACAGTGATCAGTTTTATTAAAACGCTAAAACTACAACTCAACCACCAGCAGCCAACGACAAATACCGACACTTATTTTGTTAACCTGACGGTACCAATCAGTGCCTTGCTGCGCCAGACAAAATCGGTACCGGATGATACGAAAGCTCAGGTTCAGGAACTGGGTTTTTATACGCTGGATAATCTGTTAGCCGTCGCGCCTTACGTTAACCTGTTGCTGATCCGGTTTGATGACAAAGCCCAGCTAAGTAACAGCACAACAGAGCAGCTGTTCAGTACCGAAGAGTTGGGGTTCAGGCTGGGCATGCAGCAGTTAAAGTCGGCAATCGACAGTATGGATACAACAGCCGATGCCAATATGTTGCTGGAAAAAATGTTGCCGGTATTTCATATCCGGCACTTTGCCGATGCCGACAGCTTTGCCAATGAATTAACCTATGCCAACTGGAATTTCAGTGGTGCGGGGCTATGGAGTATGCCGCTTAACGAAGCGCAGTACAGCCGGTTAAGAGCCGCTTTTAATCCGCAGATACAAACCGACAACCAGTTTTATAAAACGTACTTAACCGCCTCGGCAGCTTTGTGCAACCTGATTTGCCCGAACCGCTGGCAAGCCCGCCTGTTACTGTTTAGCCTGGTATCGTTGCTGGCGTTATATGGTGTTATTTCGTTGGTGTTATTTGAGCTTAGGGTACTGTACCGGCAACGCTACTTTATAAATTTCCTGCTGCTGCAACCCTTCTTACTATTGCTGATCCTATGGTGTGATCCATTCTGGCACCGATATCAGAATCTGGTGTTAGCCGTGGCTTTATTTATTACCTTGTTGCTGCAGTGGTATTTTCGTAAGCAACAGCAACAACGTGAGCATTATCCGTAGATAACCGTTTGTCAGTAGCTGTGTACAGTGCACAGTATTAACCTACACTTTATTAACCTGCAGCCGCAGTACAGGCTTTGCAAACTTAAGGAAACAACCATGAAATTTGTTCTTGGCCGTACCTCACAATTACAACAACCTGCAGCTATGGCACCAGGCAGCGCTGCCAGCACAGCTTTACAGCAAAGTAGCCGGCAACAGCAGCAGGCCCGCCAGTTACAGGCGCTAAAACATGGTAATGCTGCTTTAATTCAGCACAAGCCAGATGAAAGCACGGTAAGCCAGCAAGCAGCGCTGGAAGATGAAGAGCCTGTGCAGGGCAAGTTTGACCCAGTGCAGCAAGTTGGGCTTGAAGAAGAGGAACCACTACAGGGCAAGTTTGATGCGGCACCAGCCAATAACACCGGTATGCCGGATCAGCTAAAAAGTGGCATCGAGAGCCTATCCGGCTACGCGATGGACGATGTAAAAGTGCACTACAACTCAGCCAAACCAGCACAAATGCAGGCCCATGCTTATGCGCAGGGCACAGATATTCACATAGCGCCGGGGCAGGAACAACACCTGCCACACGAAGCCTGGCATGTAGTGCAACAAAAGCAGGGCCGGGTAAAAGCCACCACCCAGCTAAAAGGCGAAGCGATAAATGACGATCCGGGCTTAGAGCATGAAGCGGATGTGATGGGGGCTAAGGCGCTGAACGCTGCTCAGGTAACCACACAATTATCGTCTGTTGTTCACAGCAGGCTGGTGCCAAGTGAAGTAGCACAAAGAGAAGTCGTTGCTGGTACTTTGGTTGTAAAAGAAGGAGGCTACCCTTGTTTTGCTTATGGTGGTAAGAAATATCATATAAATGAGAATGACCCGAAACATGTTACCTGCGATTCAGACGGTAGGACGCATTATTATTTCAAAGGCAGCGGTACTGGTATTGTAGGGATTGTTGGGTCGGGGAAAAAAGACAAAAAATTTAAGTTTGAACAGTTACCAACAGGAGTACAGGATTTTATTAAAAATAACTACACAGCAATAGTTACAGCCACTGAGGTTGGTACTATTGATTTGTAAGAGCTAAAATCTAGTGAAACTTTAATTTTATGTTAGCATAAGGCCGCATTTACGGCCTTGCTATATTTCAGCGTGAAATTACGACTTCCTGATTATTGATAATATCCAGTTGCATCAGGCGGTTCTCCCGGGTTGCAATCACACGTCGTTCAGGAGTGATGGTTAAATCAAATACACTGTTATTTGTCCGGATAACATTACAGCTTTGTGTGTCGAGATCCCACTTTATTAGTCCGCCAAGAGTAATGAATAAATCATTTTCAAAACTGTCGTAGTGCATGTTGCCGATGTAGTAGCTATCAGGATCTAGCATATTTCGGCCATACATGTCCTTACACTCGATATCAAGTAGGGCTGCACTCATATCGGTCAGGTTCAACTGATACAACTTGCCACTATCTGAGTTGGCCATAAATAAGCGATTATTAATATTATCCAGTTCCAGCTTTGTTAAACCACTAATATCATCGCTGCTACCTGCAGGCCTATTTAATGTGATAAGTTCACGGCTTAAGTCATTGAGGCTTATACGATAAAGCTGATTGATTAGCGGTTTGGCAGTAACCCAGAGCACGTTGTTCTTTTCATCAAACACTGATGAAGTTGTATCCTCTAATAGTGGTCCTGTACCCGCCTGATCTGAAGCCAGAGTTTGCCGCTCGGTGGAGCCTAAGTTGTAGGCTACTACACCGCCGGGGTATTGTAATATAAGCCGGTCGGCATTTTTATCCAGATGCAGGCCGCCTGCATAATTGCTGCCTATACCGTCAATTTCAGCCAGAAGAGTTCGATGGCCATTGACCATGTTAATTTTTAATAGCGCAGGGCTATTATTAGTGCTGTAGTCCCAAACATAACTTGTACTGCTTGTAGTATCATAAGCCAGATAAGTAGGACTAAACATCTTGCGACCTTCGCCAACTCCTGCACTATATGCGGTTGAGCGTTCTCCCGAGCTAAGGTCTATTGCTTGTACATAATTGAAACCTGATTCTCCAATAAGTAAGCGATTACCTGGCAGGTCAACGGCCAGACTTAAAATTTGCGAGAGGTTGTAGTCAGGGTAGTCCTCATCGGTTGATAAAGAGCTGACTTCTCCAGTTGATAAGTTTACGGTGGCTACGCCTGATAAACCGGCAACAAATACTTTGTTAGTATCTTCTGGATGCACGGCCAGTTTGACCGGGAAATAGGGTAACAGTGGTGCTATTACCGTTCTATTTCCGTTTGCGAGGTTCAGGCTAACGAGGCCTCTATTTTGCAATGAATCAATTGCAATGATGTTGTTCCCTACAATAGCAAGGTCAGTTAAATAGAATTTCCCTCCAGTGCCTTTGTCTGTACTAGCAATTAACTCCCATTGCAGATTTGTCAGGTTAATTCGATATAATTCAGTATCACCATATTCCGTAGACTCAGTCTCACTGCGCATAAAGCTGACATATAAGTGATTGTTTGCAGCGTCATACGTGGAGGATAATTGAGACAAGGTAACATTGCTATTTGTATCAAGGCTGTAGCTCAATAGGGTTGACAATATTCCAGTATCTAATGATAGCGAATAGAGGGTGTAAGTATGACCATATAAAGTACTGTAAAGTAGACTATTAGTGCTACTAATATATTGAGGTTGATATAACAGAGGATGGCGGGACTTTACCTGATATTCGCCTGTTGTTAAATCAATAGCAATGATATCAAGTTCATTGATATCCTCTGAGTAAACTTGACCTAATAAACGGCGTCCTTCGCTATCAATAGCAAAATTGATTGGTGGCTGCTGGGTGCTGATATGAATTACAGCAGCTTCGTTAGCGGTACCATTTGTTTCTGTTGCTTCTACAGTCAGCGTGCTGTTGCTGGCACTGGCTAAAGGAACCTCAACACTCCAGTCAGTTAGCGTAGTTGCAGCTTCTGTGCTCATTGCTCCTACCATATTAACTGGTGTTTTAAATGTTGCATTAATGCCATTTACTCTAATATTCGCTATACCTTTACCACTACTGGCGTTACCGGAAATTGTAATTTTATCAGTATAAACTTTGGTATTATTTAGTGGAAAGTGCACTGATACTTGCAAGTCAGATACTGCTGTACCGACAGTTGTACTGCGAAATGTTGCGGCGACATTGCCTATGGTTAATGTTGTTTCCTGAATAGTCTGGTGAGTTGCAGCAGAGGTGTGCCGCACTTTGACTTTATCGCCATTTACTACTTGGCTTGCAGCTGCTGTAAAATTAGCATTATTAATGCTGTACTCTCCGCCTACAACCTTAATGGGGACGGCTGTATTGATCCCGGAGACGGAAACCTCTGCTGATGTGATAACGCTGGATAACGCCACTCCGGGTTGGGCTGCAAAGTTAAAAGCATTAGGTGTTGTCAGCTTAGCTGTCTGAGGATTTGATTCATCTGAGCCACTGCCACCACATGCGAGCAACAAACTCCAGCTGGTAAGCACGAATAAAGCAGATATGATTTTTTTTATTCTTTTTATCATTACTTTGCGTCCAATGCGATGAATAGAATTGTTTTGATTTTTGAAAATTATCTATAGCGTGTATTTGTATATTTTGTTTAATACTATGTCAAATCAAATACGATATTTGGAATGTATATCGTAAAAATTTATGTTGTTGTCTAGCGTCAGCGTTCCTATTGTAGTTACAGCTGTGTCAATAGCCATTCTGTCGTGTTAGCCTTACTTCGTTGTACTTTTACACTACACTTAGTTAACAGTAATCAGTACGAGGTATGTTATGACCACTCCTAACCCCTACGCCGACAAACTTACGGTAGATAAACAGCAGTATCGTATTTTTAGTCTGAATAAGGCTGCAAGCAAGTTTGGTGATATCAGCCGCTTACCGTTTTCACTTAAGGTATTGCTGGAGAATCTTTTACGTAACCTTGATGGTGATACCGTAACCGATGCTGATATTCAGGCATTGGTTGATTGGCAAAAAACCGGCACTTCAGAGCGCGAAATTGCTTTTCGCCCCGCCAGGGTGCTAATGCAGGATTTTACCGGCGTGCCTGCAGTGGTTGATTTAGCCGCCATGCGTGCTGCGGTGGCGGCGCTGGGTGAAGACCCGGACAAAGTAAACCCGTTGTCGCCGGTAGATTTGGTAATTGACCACTCGGTAATGGTAGACCGTTATGCTACGGAGCAGGCCTTTACGCAGAATGTTGATATTGAAATGCAGCGCAATTATGAGCGCTATGCATTTTTACGCTGGGGCGCCAAAGCCTTTGCCAATTTTCGTGTAGTGCCACCGGGTACCGGTATTTGCCATCAGGTGAATCTGGAATATTTGGGGCAGACGGTGTGGGCAGAGCAAACTGCAGACGGCCAGTTAGCTTACCCTGATACACTGGTAGGCACCGATTCCCATACCACGATGATTAATGCGCTGGGTATTTTGGGTTGGGGTGTCGGCGGTATTGAAGCTGAAGCGGCTATGCTGGGCCAACCGGTGTCGATGATTATCCCTGAAGTGGTGGGTTTTGAATTCACCGGCAAGTTAAATGCCGGTATTACGGCAACCGACTTAGTGCTTACCGTTACGCAAATGCTGCGCAAGCATGGTGTGGTGGGCAAGTTTGTTGAGTTTTTCGGTGATGGTCTGGATCAGTTAGCGCTGGCAGATCGTGCCACTATTGCCAATATGGCGCCGGAATACGGTGCAACTTGTGGCTTTTTCCCGGTTGATCAGGTAACGCTGGATTATCTGCAGCTTACCGGCCGTGATGAGGCTGTTATTGCCAGAGTAAAAGCCTATAGCCAGGCGCAGGGGTTATGGCGGCAAAAAGGTGTTACACCAGTATTTACCGATACTTTGCATCTGGATTTAAGCACGGTGGTGGCGTCACTGGCTGGCCCGAAAAGACCGCAGGATAAAGTGACATTAAGCGGGCTGAAGCAACACTGTGACGATGCTATAGCACTTGAACCAAAAGTAAGCAAAGAACGTGATGCTGAAATGGTAAATGAAGGTGCGGCACAAGCCGAAACAATACAATCAGGGCGCAGCTTCGAGCTGGATGGCCACCGCATGCAGTTGGACAACCATGCCGTAGTTATTGCCGCTATTACCTCTTGCACCAATACATCAAATCCCAGTGTGTTAATGGCGGCAGGCTTGCTGGCCCAAAATGCAGTGGCTAAAGGCCTTGCCCGTAAACCCTGGGTAAAAACCTCACTGGCGCCTGGCTCCAAAGTGGTTACCCGCTATCTGCAACAGGCAGGCTTAATGCAGCCGCTTGAGCAACTGGGTTTTAATCTGGTGGGGTATGGTTGCACTACCTGTATTGGTAATTCAGGCCCTTTGGCCAAACCGATAGAAAATGCCATTAGCAGTGCAGATTTAAATGTCTCGGCGGTATTGTCTGGTAACCGTAATTTTGAAGGCCGCATCCATCCGTTAGTTAAATCTAACTGGCTGGCTTCACCACCATTGGTTGTGGCTTTTGCACTGGCCGGCACAATTAATATTGATTTAAACAACCAGCCATTGGGGCAGGGGAAAGATGGCAAAGACGTATATTTAAAAGATATCTGGCCTGATAGTAAAGACATTGCTGCTGCAGTGGCGCAGGTAACCAGCAGCATGTTCAGTAAAGAATATGCGCAAGTGTTTGATGGTGACGAAAGCTGGCGCGCTATTGATGTATCACAGGCAAAAACTTACACCTGGCCCGAGTCGACCTATATCCGCCAACCGGACTTTTTCCGTGGTATGACACGCCAGCCTAAGCCGATAGCCGACATTGTTAATGCCCGCTTGTTGGCTGTGCTGGGAGATTCGGTGACAACCGATCATATTTCACCGGCCGGTTCGATCAAGCAAAGCAGCCCAGCCGGTCAGTATCTGCTTGATCATGGTATTGATAAAGCCGATTTTAACTCTTACGGTTCGCGCCGGGGTAACCACGAAGTGATGGTGCGCGGCACCTTTGCCAATGTGCGTATTCGTAACGAAATGGTACCGGGCACAGAAGGCGGGGTAACCAAGCATTATCCGTCGGGTGAAACCCTGCCAATTTTTGATGCGGCTATGCGTTATCAGCAGCAGGAGCTGCCGTTGATTGTGGTTGCAGGTAAAGAGTACGGCACAGGTTCATCGCGTGACTGGGCAGCCAAAGGCACGCTGATGCTGGGAGTGCGGGCAGTGTTGGCGGAATCGTTTGAGCGTATTCACCGTTCTAACTTAATTGGCATGGGTGTATTGCCGTTGCAGTTTCCATCGGGGGCAGATCGTAAAAGCCTGAAATTAACCGGAGAGGAGAGCTTTAGCCTGAGCGGCTTAAATAACCTGAAACCACGGCAAAAGCTTGAGTTAATAATTACTTACGCTGATGGTGCCAAGCAAGAGCTGGACGTTATCTGCCGTATTGATACTGGCAACGAGCTGGCGTATTACCAGCATGGCGGTATTTTGCATTATGTGCTGCGCAGGATGATCGGCGCCGCCTGAGCAACGTCGATTGCAAAAAAGCTGATTTTTTAATCAGCTTTTTTATTGCTTGCAATTTATACGATAACTGCTATTTTGATATCAAAATAATATCAATTTAAGAGGGCTGGTTATGTTGCAGGAACGCATGATTAACAGTAAAGGCGGTTTTGGCATGATTGGGGTTTTGCTACTGGCGCAGTTACTGACATTAGCAGGGCTGGTGGTGTTGCCGGGGGCTGTAAAAGTTGTGGCTTTATTGCTGGCAATAGTGGTGTTTATCTGTTGGTTTGGTTTTTATATGGTGCACCCGAACCAGTCGGCAGTGCTGCAGTTATTTGGCCGTTATGTTGGTACCGATCTTAATAATGGCTTGCGTTGGTCTAACCCTTTATACAGCAAGCAAAAAGTATCGCTTCGGGTACGTAACTTTGAAAGCAGCAAAATGAAGGTAAATGACAATGCCGGTAACCCGGTAGAAATTGCGGCTGTAGTAGTATGGAAAGTAGTAGACAGCGCTGAAGCGGTATTTGAAGTGGATAACTACGAGAACTTTGTCAGTATTCAAAGCGAGTCGGCTATCCGTCATTTGGCCTCCAGCTATGCTTACGATGCCGGCAATGATGAGGCTATCAGCCTGCGCAGCAGCACAGATGACATCACAGAGCTGCTTAAAAGCGAAATTCAGGCCCGGTTAAATAAAGCCGGGGTGCAGGTGCTGGAAGCCCGCATTAGCCACTTAGCCTATGCGCCGGAAATTGCCAGCGCCATGTTACAGCGCCAGCAGGCCGCAGCAATAGTGGCAGCACGCCAGCAAATTGTTGAAGGTGCTGTGGGTATGGTAGAAACAGCGCTGGAGCGGCTATCTGCGCGTAACGTAGTGCAACTGGATGACGAGCGCAAGGCCGCAATGGTCAGTAACCTACTGGTGGTATTGTGTGGTGATCATCATGTGCAGCCGGTAATTAATACCGGTAGCCTGTATCAGTAGGGGTTGTTGTGGCTAAAAAAGCCTTTGCTTTACGTATTGACGAAACAATGCTCAGCGCTTTGCAGCGCTGGGCAGATGATGAGTTTCGCAGTGTTAACGGCCAGATTGAGTTTTTGCTTAACGATGCGCTGAAAAAAGCCGGCCGGTTAAAACCGGCAAAAGATCAGGCTGACGACGATTAATGCAGCAGCCAGAACACCACAGGTAAGCTAACCAGTCCCAGTAAGATACCAATACCAATAATGCCGCTAACCAGACGCGGTGCCAGCCCCGCCATAATGGCAATAGCACCGGCAGAGATCATCGGTGGCATTGCTGCCTGAAAAATACTGACATCCACAGCAATACCACGTTGGCCAACACTAAACCACAGCGCAGCCACCAGCGCAGGCATTAGTGCCAGTTTAATCAGCAGCGCACAAATAAGCGGCGATATTTCGCTTTTACTGAATTTGATAGTCAGGGCAAAGCCTACCGCTACCATTACCACCGGTACCAGAGTTGCCGCCAGATTATCAATTAACTGTGTGGCAAAGGGCGGGTACTCAGTGCCGCGCAGCAACAAACCCAGTAGCAAGGCGATAAACGACGGAAAGGTAATAATTTTAACGATAATACCTTTAACAGTTGGTTTGGCTGCTGTTGGGCTGTACAGCGCAGCAATAACCGTAACATAGCTTGCCAGCGCAATAAATGAACCCAGCTGATCGTATACCACCGCATATGGCATGGCGTGACTGCCAAATAAGGCCTCTGTCATCGGAAAGCCTAAAAACGAGGTATTACCCAGCGGCAGCACGATTAACAAGGCACCGGTAACCTCGCGGGGCCAGCGAAATACTTTACTGAGCAGCAATACTGTTGCCACTACTGCCAGCAACAGCAACCAGGGCGTAACGGCCGGAATAAGTAATGCAGCAGAAAATTGTAACTGAGGTACGTTTTTCAGGATCAGTGCAGGCAGTGCAACATAAAGCACATACATATTCAGTGCAATACCGCTGTTTTGCGGCATGGCAGGTAACCGGCGCAGCAAAACGCCAATGCACAGATAAGCCAGGATAAGCAGAAAGTTGTCCATCAAATCTCACTTGGGTTATAACTGGCAGCAAGCGCCAGTTTTGCACTTTTGGATAGTTGTTTAAGTTGATACTCGGCTTTAGCGGCAGTGCTTTTATCTGCAACGGGCTGTTGATATACCAGCGTTAACGGCCCTTTACCGCGTAGCGCTTTAGCACCGCCAGCCAGCTCGCCACTATGCTGGCGCAATCGCCTGACAGGATCGGTACTGATACCGGTATACAGCATGCCGCTGCCGGTTTGCACCATATACAGATACCAGTTGCTCATGGGGTTAACTCCGTACAGCGCTGTTCTGCTATACTGCGCGCTTTAAGCCGTGTGCCGTATTTCAGTGCAATAACGGCAACGGTAGTTAAGCTTTGGCAAAACAGGAATTTTAATGTCATTTCAATCTCTCGCCCTGGCGGCGCCCATTTTACGTGTTCTGTCAGAGCAAGGCTATGCTGCTGCGACGCCGGTGCAATTGCAAAGTATACCGGTGATTCTGGCCGGTAAAGATGTGCTGGCTGGTGCGCAGACCGGTACGGGTAAAACTGCGGCCTTTACTTTACCGTTGCTGCAACAAATGCTCAATGCGCCTAAGGTCGTAGCGCCAAATCAGGTGCGGGTACTGGTGTTAACGCCAACCCGGGAACTGGCGCAGCAAGTGTATGACAATGTGCGTAAATATAGCCAGTATCTGGACACCCGCTCAGCGGTGTTTTATGGCGGCGTGTCTATTCGGCCGCAATATGATGAAGCCGGGCAGGGGCTGGATATACTGGTAGCTACCCCGGGGCGCCTTATTGACCACCTGCACCAGAAAACCGTGGATTTATCCGCGTTAGAGGTGCTGGTACTGGACGAAGCCGACCGCATGCTGGATATGGGCTTTATTGTTGATATCAAACGCATTATGGCCAAGTTGCCTGCTAAACGGCAAACGCTGCTGTTCTCTGCTACCTATTCCAGCGAGATAAAGCAACTGGCCGATGAGCTGTTAAACAATCCGCAGTTAATTGAAGTCGCGGCAACTAATGCTGCTGCAGAGCGGGTAGAGCAACTGGCATATTTAGTTGACCGGCACCGCAAACGCGAGCTGTTATCGCATGTTATTGGTAAAAATAACTGGCCGCAGGTGCTGGTTTTTGTCCGCACCAAACACGGCGCTGATCGTCTGGCGAAGCAACTGGCGAAAGACGGCTTAAAAAGCGCAGCCATTCATGGTGATAAAAGCCAGGGGGCCCGCACCAAAGCACTGGCCGATTTTAAAGCCGGAGCTGTACGCATTTTAGTGGCTACCGATATTGCCGCCCGTGGCCTGGATATTAACGAACTGCCTTATGTCGTGAATTACGATTTACCGCAGGTGTCAGAAGATTATGTGCACCGTATTGGCCGCACCGGCCGTGCCGGTAACAGTGGTGTGGCGTTAACATTGATCACGCCGGAAGAAATTAAAGCGCTGCAGGATATAGAGCGGCTTATTCAACAGGTGATCACGGCTAAAATACTACCGGGTTACGAGCACGACCCTACCTATGTTTCACCAGAGCAAGCGCAGGCACGCCACGGTGACGGGCCGAAAAAACCGGCAAAGAAAGGTATGCTGAAAGCCAAGCTGCGCGCTAAGGCCTTAGGTAAAGCATAAAACGAAGCAGACCATAGTGTCTGCTTTTTTAGGTGTATAGCTGTCTCTATATAGACATATTAATATTAATGGTCTATATTGATACCAATTGGCAAGGTGCGAGGTTGTTGTTATGCAAGCAGTACAGCTCGACAGACAAAACCAGCGGCAAGTCGCTGCTACAGGGCTTAAAGCCGTATTTGCTATTCTGGATAAATGGCAATGCTCGCCAGAGCAGGTGCAGCGCATTTTACAGATCTCCAAAGCGGCATATTACAAATACCGTAATGACCCTTACTGCGCCAGCTTAACGCAAGACCAGATAGAGCGTATAAGCTACTTGCTGAATATTCACAGCAGCTTAAGGCTATTGTTTGATAACCCGCAAAACCTGTATGGTTTTATGGCATTACCCAACTATAACCCGTATTTTAATGGTAGCAGCCCGCTGGATATTATCAGCAGCGGCCAGTTTGCGGCGCTGTACGAAACCTTTAAACACATTGATGCCTTGCGTGGTGGCATGTGGTAGGAAAGGCGAGTGCGGGGCCGGATAATTTATCTCAGGTTAAGTTGCATCAGCAGCACAGCTACCGGCTGATTAACTCGAAATATCCGCCGCAGTCGGTGTTTGACGATGTAGCCGACGCCGATGAATTTGACGCTTTATTTGCACTGCAGGCTTTAACCAACCCCAGGCTGAAGGCGCAGGCCGGTAACCTGAGTTTGTTACCCCGCACAGAGATCCCGTTTGGCATTGCCGGCTGCTCTTATGCTGTTGCACCTTTTACCCATGTAAACCCGGCCGGTAGCCGTTTTTCTGATGGCCGTTTTGGTGTGCTATATCTGGCCGATAGTGTGCAAACAGCTATTAGCGAAGTGGCTTATCATCAGGGCCGTTACTGGGCCCAAGTACCCGGGCTCGCCTATGAGCGTTTTGTGTTTCGTGCCTTAAGTTGTCAGTTTGCCGATGTTAGCCTGGCAGATCTAACGGCCTTGTCACCAGAGCATGCTGTTTATGCGAAAGAGGATTACAGCGCAGCCCGTGCGCTTGGGATCCATTTACGCGGGCAGGGCAGTGCCGGTGTGCAGTATTACTCGGTACGTAACAGCGGTGCTGTGTGTTGGGGCTTATTTAGCCCGCGGTATGTCAGGCAAATTGTTCAGTGCGGCCATTATGAGATGATCTGGCAAAATGGCAGTATCAGCGCTGTTAACCAGATTGTCAGTTGCGCATAGCCATCCTGCGCTCTGTGTAGTTAATCTAGCTGCGATACAAAGTTTTAATCAGGTGAAAGCCGAACTGGGTTTTTACCGGCCCCTGCACTTCCAATAGCGGGCCTTTAAATACAGCATCATCGAAGGCTTTTACCATCTGGCCTTTGCGGAACTCGCCTAAATCGCCGCCTTTTTTACCCGACGGGCATTGTGAGTGCTGTTTGGCCAGTTTGCCAAAATCGGCGCCTTTGGCCAGTTGCTGTTTAAGTTTTTCCGCTTCTTCACGGGTTTTTACCAGTATATGTAAGGCGCAGGCTTTGGACATGGTCGTGCTCTTCGCTGTTTAGGATTAAAAGATCGCTACGGTTACAACATCCGTTTTGGCTTGTCACAGCAACTCGCTCGCTGCTTACGCGCTCACTCAGACACTCTGTGACAACCAAACCGGAGTTCTAACCTGCGCAGGTTTAGACCGAGCTAATAGTGGAGCAAGGTAACAACTAAACAGGGCGTCTGCGGCATGGAGGCCGCAGAGACAAATTCGTCCGGAACGAATTTGAACTGAGCAGCAGCCCGGCAGGGCAAGCTCCATGGATGGATTCACGGCGTCCCTGTGTGTTGTTACCTTGTGGAACTAAACACTTGCTACTGTTTTCCACACGGCTGTTGCTGGGTAATACAGTGAATATTACCACCACCCAGCAGAATCTCGCGGCCCGGCACTGTGACTACTTTATGCTCCGGATACAGGCTTTGCAGAATGTCTGCTGCCACCTTATCGTTAGGGTCATCAAAAGTAGGCAGAATTAAACCGCCATTACACAAATAGAAGTTAATGTATGAACCGGCCAGGCGGGCGTTGGCCTCGCGTGGAATGGCGCTCATGGTCGCATCAACGGTGGCGTACTCTTCGGCTTTGGCGATAATTGGCGCCGGTACCGGCAGCTTATGTACTTTAATTTTACGGCCTTTGGCATCCGTTGCCGCTTCTAAATAATCCAGCGCCGCTTTGCTGCGGGCATACTGTGGATCAGTTTCGTCATCAGTCCAGGCCAGCACCACTTCGCCAGGCTTAACAAAACAGGCCATATTGTCAATATGGCCGTCGGTTTCGTCGTTAAAGATACCGTCTTCTAACCACAGCACTTTGTCAATGCCCAGATAATCACGCATCTGCTGTTCAATCTGCTCACGGTTTAAATGCGGGTTACGGTTGCTGTTTAACAAGCACTCTGCTGTAGTTAACAGGGTACCTTCACCATCAACATGAATAGCTCCGCCTTCCAGCACAAAGCCCTCGGTGCGGTAGCGTGGCAGTTGCTCAATACCGAGCACTTTGCTGGCCACCTGATCGTCTTTATCCCATGGGAAGTACAAACCACCGTTTAAGCCGCCCCAGGCGTTAAAAGTCCAGTCAATACCGCGTACTTCGCCTTGAGCGTTAGTAACAAAGGTTGGCCCGGTATCACGACACCAGGCGTCGTTGTTTGAGATCTCAACTACGCGGATAGGGAATTTTGTGCCGGCATCGGTAAGCTGCACCAGCGCATTGGCGTATTGGTTAGCAGATACGCCAACGGTTACCGGCTCAAAACCGGCAATGGCTTTAATTACCGCCACAAAAGCTTGTTGGGCCGGCTTGGCACCTAAACGCCAGCTGTCGGTACGCTCTGGCCATACCATCCAGGTTTGTTTATGTGCAGCCCACTCGGCAGGCATGCTAAAACCATCGGCGCGTGGCGTGCTGTTTAGTGTTGTAAAGGCCACTTAGTTACCACCTTGTTTCACAGGTTGTTTGGTTTCGCCATCTTTGGTCATAACAGCACCGTAGATATCAATACGGCGGTCACGGAAAACGCCCCAGGCACGGCGGGTAGCAGCAACGGCGTCTAAGTCGAAGGTATGCACCAGCACGGCTTCGTCTGTCTCGTTGGCCTCTTGCACCTTGGCACCGGTTTCGTCGGCAATAAAAGAGCTGCCGTAGAAGGTAATATGGTAATCGCCTTCGGTTTCGGTACCGATACGGTTAGAGGCAATCAGTGGCATTAAGTTAGCAGCGGCATGGCCTTGCTGTGTGCGCTGCCAGTGATCACGTGAGCTGATGGTTGCATCGTGCGGCTCGCTGCCTATTGCCGTAGGGTAGAACAGCAGCTCGGCGCCCATTAATGCCATGCTGCGAGCACACTCGGGGAACCATTGATCCCAGCAAATGCCCACGCCGATTTTGGCGTACCTGGTAGCAAACACTTTAAAACCGGTATCGCCGGGCGTGAAGTAGTATTTTTCGCTGTAACCCGGGCCATCCGGAATATGGCTTTTACGGTAAGTGCCCAGGTTTTCGCCGTCGGCGTCGATAATTACCACGCTGTTATACAGGCAGTTGCCGGCGCGCTCGTAAATACTGATGGGCAGTACTACGTTTAGCTCTTTGGCGATTTTAGTAAAATGCGCTACGGCTTTGTTCTCTGCTACTGTAGTGGCAAAAGCTAAATAATCCGGTTTTTGTTTCTGGCAGAAATAATTGCGCTCAAACAACTCCTGCAGCAGGATAATTTGGGCGCCCTGAGAGGCCGCTTCACGCACTAAACGCTCGCCACGTTTGATGTTTTCATCAACATTCCAGCCGCCAATCATTTGAGTTGCAGCAACGGTTACATTACGCATCAGTTATCTCCGACAGAGGGTAAAACCAACAGGCTAGCATCAGTTAAGGCGCTTGCCAAACAGGGCGCGAAAATGCCGTATTTTTGTCGTTGCGTCAACGCTTTTTAATAAAAAAACAGCAGCAGAAAATACTACTTTGTCCGCTGCTGTAAACAGGTGAGAGACGACCTGAAAAATGACAGCTTTACTGCAACGCTAACTCGGCCGCTTTTAGCAGCAATTCGCCCTCCAGCCGGGTTTTATAGTTAATATGTACATAGTTAAACAGCGCTTCGCCTTTAGTGTTAACGATGTATACTGCCGGCACCGGCAGCACTACTTTCTCAGTGCCGGTTTCGGTGGTGATCAGGTTGCCGAGTTTGCCTTTGTACGCCGCTGCGGTTTTATCATCCAGATAATACGCCAGGCCAAAAGCGCTGCTGGCAGCAAAGCTGGTGTCAGACAACAGTGTATAGTTCAGCTTCTGGCCGCCGGTGTCTTTTAAGCTCTTATTGATTGACGCAGTGCTATCCGGTGTTATAGCAATCAACTGATAACCCAGCTTATTAAGCTGCGGCTCAATATCGCGCAGTGCAGATAATTGTGCATTGCAATACGGGCACCAGCCGCCGCGATAAAATACCAGTACGCTGGGCTTTTGTTTTACCAGATCCACAAGTTGTACCGGGTTATTGTCAGCTGTTGTTAAGCTGACGTCCGGTATGGTTAAACCATTCAGCAAAGGTGTTACCTGCTCAGGAGAGGGGGCTATGGTAGCAGCCATAAGTTTGATGCTAAACAATAAAGCTATAGCTGCACTTAGATAAAGTTTCATAAAGTGTCCTTGTTATCCGAATTTTGAACTAACAAAGACAGGCCCTATGCCATTTTACTTTCAGTATTCAACAATAAATGGCAGTTTTCGTTTTTACGCGGCTCTGGCGTACAATGCCGCTAACAGAGAATGTGATTAATACCTATGACTACTAATACAGCGTCTGAGCATAATATCGACATCAGCATTGTTGGCGGCGGCATGGTAGGTGCAGCTATTGCACTGGCGTTAAGTCAGGCGGGTATGCGTGTTGCCCTGATAGAAAAGCAGCCACCGCCAGAGTTTAATGCTGACAGCGCGCCGGATTTACGGGTGTCATCTATTAACCTTGCCAGCGAAGCCTGGCTAACCCAACTCGGTGCCTGGCAAACACTTGAGCAGATGCGCCTGTGTCCTTATCAGCGCTTACAGGCGTTTGAACAACCGCACAACATAGTTACCTTCAATGCGGCAGATATTAAACGCAGCCATTTGGGCTCTATTGTAGAGAATAATTTACTGCAGTTGGCGCTGTGGCAGCAATTTGGCGCTAATGTCCGGCTATTTTGCCCGGCATCTGTCAGTGAGTTACACCAAAACAATGACAGTGTGACATTGCTGCTCGACAGCGGCGAAACACTAATAAGTAAACTGGTAGTTGCAGCAGATGGTGCTAACTCACAACTGCGCCAGCTGGCTGGTATTGGCACCAATGGTTGGCAATACCGTCAGGCGTGTTTAGTTGCCCTGGTTAATACATCTTACCCGCAACAAGATGTCACCTGGCAGCAATTTACGCCAAGCGGGCCAAAAGCCTTTTTGCCATTGCCGGGTAATCAGGGCTCAATAGTCTGGTACGACGAGGCCACAAGGGTAAAACAGCTGGCGGCTCTTAGCCCGGCGCAGTTAACGCAGGAGCTTGTTAAAGCTTTTCCGGCACAAATAGGTGCGGTAGAGGTTGTTAACAGCAGTTGGTTTCCGCTGGCACGGATGGACGCTAACCGCTATCACGCCGGCCGTGTGGTATTAGCCGGTGATGCCGCCCATACCATTAACCCGCTGGCGGGGCAGGGCGTTAACCTGGGTTTTGCTGACGCTAAACTGCTAACAGAGCTGATAATTGACGCACAACGGCATAACACTGATATTGGCAATATTGCTTTGCTGCAACGTTATCAGCGCAAGCGTAAACCAGCAAATTTGCTGATGATGAGTGCGATGGATGGCTTTTATCAGGTATTTGGTAATGATATTACGCCGCTGCGTAAACTGCGCCAGTTTGCATTAGGTGTGGCGGCGCGCAGTACTATGTTAAAAACACTGGTAGCGCGTTATGCAGTTGGTTCGGAATAAAAGCAAAAACCCAGCCTAAGCTGGGTTCTTCTGTTTAATGGCAGGGGCGGCTGGATTCGAACCAACGCATGGCGGGATCAAAACCCGCTGCCTTACCGCTTGGCTACGCCCCTACTGAAACACTGTTGTGTGATCGTCGTTTGGCAGGATTTTACGAAAACTACGTTCACTGAATTAATGGCAGGGGCGGCTGGATTCGAACCAACGCATGGCGGGATCAAAACCCGCTGCCTTACCGCTTGGCTACGCCCCTGCAAAAACTTGTGTGCAACCACTTTAAAAGTGGTGCGGAGAGAGAGACTCGAACTCTCACACCTCGCGGCGCTGGAACCTAAATCCAGTGCGTCTACCAATTCCGCCATCCCCGCATGCACAGGTAAAGTTAAGTGGTGGCTACAGCGGGAATCGAACCTGCGACCCCAGCATTATGAGTGCTGTGCTCTAACCAGCTGAGCTATGTAGCCACGCTAACTTGACCTAAGCAAGTGGCGCGTATTATCCAGAACTGCCCCTATAGCGTCAACCGTTTTTTCTCTGCTTGCGCTTAACTAGCGTTTGTTTGCTGTTTTTTTGCCCATGCTGCTGTAGTTTCAGACAAAACACCATCATTTAGCAACATTAAACCCGGTATGGTGCGTCTTTGTCAGAAACGTGGGGTCAGTAGCTGAATAAAATAGCCGTTTAACTAAATATTTACGTTTTAATTCGAGTATTTAAGTTGGGTAAGCTAACTTTGATAAGTTTTGACCGGTAATTTCCCTGGAGGTTGTCATGTTTGGCCGTTTCGGTAAAAAAGCGCTACAAGAAGAAAATGAACGTTTAAAAGAAGAAGTTAATATGCTGAGGCAGGCTAATGCCAGTGTCCGCAAACACATGATGCATTTGAAACTTGATGCTACTGGCAGTATTCAAAAGGTAAATGATAACTTTGTAAACGAAACCCAGATGAGTGAGACTGATGTACTCAGCCGCAATCTTAAAGAGCTGGTACCGGTTGAGTTACGAAGTACAGAGCATTTTAATAAGATGCAAAAAGCCTTGGGCTCGGGCAATTTCTGGAGCGGTGCCTGGCAAATTGTTAACCGGCAGGGGCAAGCCCTTTGGATCAGAATGGCGCTTTGTCCAATTAAAAACCGGCAGAACGATCTGGAGCGGTTTGAGGTGTTTGCCTCTAATCTAACCAGAACTATCGAAACCTCACAACAATATGAAAGCCTGGTTAAGGCTATGCAACGATCTACAGCAGTGATTGAGTTTGACCTGTCAGGCCACATATTAGCTGCCAATGACTTGTTTTTGGGCGCTACCGGCTATCGGTTGGAAGAGATTAAGGGTAAGCATCACCGGATGTTTTGTCCGCCAGAGATTGCAAACAGCAGGGAGTATGAGCTGTTTTGGCAAAAATTAGCTAAAGGACAGTTTATTGCCGAGCGTTTTAGAAGGGTTGATCGTGCCGGCCGTGAGATTTGGCTGGAGGCATCATACAACCCGATTGATGATGCTACAGGCAAATACTATAAAGTTGTTAAATTCGCCACAGTGATTACCGAGCAAGTAAAGCAAGAGCGGGAAGTATCAACCGCCGCTCAGGTAGCGTACGAAACGTCACAAGCTACTGATCATAGTGCTAAGAGCGGTATACAGGTTATGAATGATATGGCCGCAGTAATGGGGCAGCTTGAGCAGCAGATGACAAAGGCAGTGGAGAATATTAATGACCTTGCTAAACAGTCGCAGCTTATTGGCTCTATTATTCAAAGTATCAGCAGCATAGCTGATCAAACCAATTTGCTGGCGTTGAATGCGGCAATAGAAGCTGCCCGTGCCGGCGAACAGGGCCGTGGTTTTGCTGTAGTGGCAGACGAGGTGCGGCAACTGGCGTCTCGAACCAGTGCGGCGACAGTTGAAATTGTTGAGGTAGTTAGCCGTAATCAGCAGCTTTCTGACGGCGCGGTCAGCATTATAGAAAGCGGGCAGCAACAGGCAAAGAATGTTAACGGTTTAGTTACCCAGGCCAGGGTGACCATAGATGAAATTCAGGAAGCAGCACAAAAAGTAGTGGCAGCAGTTTCACAATTCGCCAACAGGCTGGCGAAATAGTTCAGGCGCTGTGCTGCTACACCGACCTCACTGGCAATAAAAAAGCCGTTGTCGGCAAACAACGGCTTTTTTCACCCGGAAACAGGTTCAAACGTTAAAACGGAAATGCATTACATCGCCATCTTTTACAATATAGTCTTTGCCTTCTAAACGCCATTTGCCAGCTTCTTTGGCTCCGGCTTCGCCGTTAAACTGCACAAAGTCGTTATAGGCAATAACTTCGGCGCGGATAAAGCCTTTTTCAAAGTCGGTGTGAATAACGCCAGCGGCTTGCGGTGCTGTGGCACCTATGGCTACTGTCCAGGCGCGTACTTCTTTTACCCCGGCGGTAAAGTAGGTGTGCAGGTTAAGCAGCGAGTAACCACCGCGGATCACCCGGTTTAAGCCTGGCTCTTCCAGGCCCATATCGGCCATAAACTCGGCTTTTTCATCGTCGTCCAGCTCGGCGATTTCAGATTCTATCGCCGCGCATACCGGCACGACGATCGCCCCTTCTTTGTCGGCAATAGCCTGTACTATGTCTAAGTACGGGTTGTTCTCAAAGCCATCGTCCATTACATTGGCGATATACATCGTCGGTTTAATGGTTAAGAAGTTCATATAAGCAATTAAAGCTTTTTCTTCTTTATCAAGCGGTAACTGGCGCAGAGTATGGCCTTGCTCCAAATGCGCTTTTACTTTTTCCAGTACTGCCATTTCAGCTTTAGCATCTTTATCGCCGCCTTTGGCTTTTTTGCTAACGCGCAACATAGCGCGCTCTGTGCTGTCCATATCAGACAGCACCAGTTCCATATTAATAGTGTCGATATCGTCAGCCGGGTCAATCTTGCCTGCTACGTGAATAATATTTTCATCGTCAAAACAGCGCACAACGTGGCCGATGGCGTCTGTTTCGCGGATATTTGCCAGAAATTTATTGCCAAGGCCTTCACCTTTAGAGGCGCCTTTTACCAAGCCAGCGATATCAACAAACTCCATGGTAGTTGGTAGTACGCGCTGTGGGTTAACAATTTGCGCCAGCTTATCCAGCCGCAGATCCGGCACCGGTACTACGCCGGTATTGGGTTCAATAGTACAGAACGGAAAGTTGGCCGCTTCAATCCCTGCTTTGGTTAGCGCATTAAACAGGGTGGATTTGCCTACGTTAGGTAAGCCGACGATGCCACATTTGAAACCCATAACTAGTATCCTTTACGTGCTGTAATTAACGGCGCCTGCTGTTTAGCCGGCTTTGAAACTGTGCAGACGGTTTTGTGCTTTAACCAGGCCATCGCGGGCCAGAATATCAAAGCAACGCACCGCCTCATCAATACTTTGTTCAATCAGGTTTTGTTCACTGGCCGGGGCTTTGCCCAATACATAGCCGGTTACCTGATCTTTATGGCCCGGATGGCCAATGCCAAGCCGCAGCCGGTAGAAATTGGGGTTGTTGCCAAGGCGCGCCATAATATCACGCAGACCATTATGGCCGGCATGGCCACCACCGAGTTTAAATTTTGCCACACCCGGCTCCAGTGCCATTTCATCATGCGCTACCAGTATTTGTTCGGATGTCAGCTTGTAAAACTGTGCCATAGCCAGCACGGCTTTACCGCTTAAATTCATATAAGTTGAGGGAATAAGTAACTTGAATTCTTGCCCGGCGCAAACAAACTTGCCGGTGTAACCGAAAAACTTCGGCTCGTTCTTTAAGCTGACATTAAAGGCGTGGGCCAGCTGCTGTACAAACCAGACACCGGCATTGTGCCGTGTCTGGCTGTATTCCGGGCCCGGATTCCCCAGGCCCACAATCAACTGAACTGTTGACTGAACGCTGCCAGACATTACTCTGCGGCAGTTTCTTCGTCAGCAGCTTTACCAGCTGGTTTGTTCACAGAAACAACAGCTAAGTCGTGACCTTTCGCTAACTGAACGAAAGTAACACCTTTAGGTGCTTTCAGATCAGATAAGTGCAGGTGAGCACCTACTTCAACATTGCTCATGTCAACTTCGATAAACTCTGGTAAGTCTTTAGGCAGACAAGAGATTTCGATTTCGTTCGCAGCGTGTACTACTACGCCACCTTTCTTAATCGCAGCGTCTTCGTTAACGAAGTGAACAGGAACAACAGTGTTCAGCTCGTGGCCAGCTTCAACGCGTTGGAAGTCAACGTGCATGATTTTTGGCTTGAACGGGTGACGTTGCATAGCTTTAACGATCGCTTTTACATCTTCTTTGCCAACTTTAATGGTCAGAATGTGAGAGTAAAATGCTTCAAAGCTTTGAGCTTTTAACAGTTTAGAATGCTCTAAAGTGATAGAAACCGGTGCTTTGCTACCACCGTAAATGATAGCTGGTACTTTGTCTTCGTGACGCAGGCGGCGGCTCGCACCTTTCCCCGCATCAGTACGGACTTCTGCATTTAATGTAAAAATTGCATCAGACATGATGTACTCCAAAAATTAAGGTTTCCCAAGACTCGCGACCAGTCTCAGGCTGGATGCCCTTTTCAGGGGCGCGACATATTACCACCGGACCCTGACGGCTGCAATTGTAAAATTGCACCACTTGCGCGTAGACGTTAAATAGCAGCTATACTTATCTGGTTGGTTAAAAAGTATACAGCGCTGCTGTCGACGAATGTCAATCGTTTGCCAATTGGCCGTAATGGCAAATCACAGGCCTTTTGCGGAGGATATTATGTTAAGACGCTATTTTATTAGTGAGGATCTTGACGATCTGGAAGCGGTAGAGCGAGAGCTGGAACAGCAGGGTATCAATACCCCACAAATCCATGTATTGAGTGACCAGGACGCAAGTGTTGAGCAGCACCATTTGCCTGAGGTGTCTCCGGTGTTGAAAAGCGACGTGGTACATGCAACAGAGCTTGGTGCAGTTGTCGGTGTAATATGCGCCGTACTGGTGTTGCTAGTGGCCTATGCTGCGGGCTGGACTGACAGTGCTGCCGGATGGATGCCGTTTATATTTTTAGCCATTGTCGTACTCGGGTTTTGCACCTGGGAAGGTGGTTTTATCGGGATCCAGGAACCCAATGTACATTTTCAACAGTTTAAAGATGTGCTGCGTCAGGGTAAACATGTGTTGTTTGTTGATATTGATCCGCAAGATGAGGGTATTTTGAATCGCACGGTACGACGTCACCCTAAACTACAACTGGCAGGCAGTGGTGAAGGTGCACCCGGTTGGGTGGTTCGGATGCAAATTTATTTTCGCCGCTTTATGAAAGCTATGCCGTGATAGCTGCGTTACCTTAGTTAAACCGGCGTGGTGCGACACGCTGGTTTTTATGCAATGTTGAATTATATCGCTTGTAGTAAAAGTCAAAATAAAGCTAAGTCCTTAAGGTGTTGGGCTAAATGTTGCACGTACTGCTGTCTGGTTAATTTGTTGAAGTAGATACCTGATACTTTCACTTTTAACGTTAAGGAATAACAGTGTTATGGCAATTGCCTTTGTTATTGTGGTGCTGGTAATCGGCTCCTTGCTACTGCACTACTATAGTGTCTGGTGGTTCACACCACTGGCGTCAAATTGGGCGTCAATTGATTTCACTGTCGATATCACGGTCTGGATAACCGGGGTGGTATTTGTCATCGTGAACCTGTTTCTTGCGTATGTGGTATTTCGGTTTCGCAGTCAACCAGGTCATAAAGCGCATTATGAACCCGAGAATAAAAAGCTTGAAGGCTGGTTAGTGGCACTGACCAGTATTGGTATTGCCGCCATGCTGGCACCAGGTTTATATGTCTGGGCGCAATTTGTCCAACCGCCTGTCAATGCCAAAGAAGTTGAAGCTTTCGGTCAACAATGGCACTGGCGTTTTCGTCTGCCGGGGGCCGATGGCCAGTTGGGTAAAGTGGATACCTCGCTGATATCTGAACAAAACCCGCTGGGTATAGTGCCGTCAGACCCGGCGGCCGCTGACGATATCCTTATTCTAAGCAATGAGCTGGTGCTTGAGCTGGATCAGCCAGTGAAAATGCTACTGCGTTCTGCAGACGTGCTGCATAACTTTACCGTGCCACAGTTCAGAGTAAAAATGGATTTAGTGCCGGGCTCAGTAAGTTCGCTGTGGTTTATTCCTACTCAGGCAGGCGAATTTGATGTGTTATGTGAAGAGTTGTGCGGCACTGGCCACTTTGCTATGCGGGGCAGAGTTAGCGTAAGAAGCACTGATGAATATCAGCACTGGCTGGCGCAACAGCAGACTTTTGCGCAAAGTCAGGTAGTGTCAGAGGCAGACATTGCGCTAGGTCAGGCGCATTATCAGTTATGTGCTGCGTGTCATGGTGCTGAAGGCGAAGGCAATAAACAATTAAATGCTCCCGCGCTGGCCGGACAATCTGGTTGGTATCTGCGCCGGCAGTTACAGCACTATCAGCAAGGTATTCGTGGCAGAGCCGAAGGTGATCTGTATGGCGCACAGATGGCGGCGATGGCTAATACTTTGGCCGACACTGCTACGATGGATCATCTGTTGGCCTTTATCAATAGCCTACCGCCAGTGGTGGCGGTTCACACCGACGGCGATGTAAAACGGGGGCAACACTTATACCGCAATTGTGCTTCTTGTCACGGTAATGCGGCTGAAGGCAATTACGCCATGAATGCGCCACGGCTGGCAGGGATCGATAGTTGGTATCTGGCGCGGCAACTCAGTTATTTCAAACAGCGGGTGCGGGGTAATCATCCGGACGATTTTTATGGCGCACAAATGAGTCTGATCGCACAGTCGCTGCAATCAGAGCAGGATATTACTGATGTTGTGGCTTATATCAATAGTCTGCAGCCATGAGTACGCAGCAGCACTAAGGAGCAAATAATGACAATGTCTGCTGGTTATGGCGATACACAACAGCATGATGGGCCTGGTAGTTTCTGGACGCGTTATGTCTGGAGCCAGGATCATAAAGTGATTGCTATACAGTACAGCCTGACAGCCATTTTTGTCGGATTAGTGGCATTGGTATTGTCGGCGCTGATGCGGTTACAGTTAGGGTTTCCTGGGCAGTTTTCATTCATAGATTCAACGCATTATCTGCAATTCGTTACCATGCACGGCATGATCATGGTGGTGTATCTGTTAACTGCATTGTTACTAGGCGGCTTTGGTAATTATTTAATCCCACTAATGGTCGGCGCCCGGGATATGGTATTTCCATTTTTGAACATGCTCAGTTATTGGACCTATTTATTGTCGGTGCTGGTGTTACTGGCCAGCTTTTTTGTACCGGGCGGTCCGACAGGCGCTGGCTGGACGTTGTATCCGCCGCAGGCTATTTTGCCCGGCACGCCGGGCTCTGAGGCCGGTATTTTACTGATGCTGATTTCGCTGGCCATTTTTATTGTGGCCTTCACCATGGGAGGATTAAATTATGTCTGTACAGTGTTGCAGGCCCGCACCCGTGGCATGACCCTGATGCGGATGCCGCTAACAGTGTGGGGCATCTTCGTGGCTACGATTCTGGGCCTACTGGCCTTTCCAGCCTTATTGGTGAGTGCGGTAATGATGTTTTTGGACAAAACCGTTGGCACCAGTTTTTTTATGCCGGTGATCATATCGCTGGGAGAGCAGCTTGACTACGGCGGTGGCAGCCCGATCCTGTTTCAGCATCTGTTTTGGTTTTTTGGTCATCCTGAAGTGTATATCGTGGCGTTGCCAGCCTTTGGTATTGTTTCTGATATTTTGGCAACGCATGCCCGTAAGAATATTTTTGGTTACCGGATGATGGTCTGGGCCATAGTGGCAATAGGCGGGCTTAGCTTTGTTGTGTGGGCGCACCACATGTATGTCAGCGGTATGAACCCTTATTTTGGTTTCTTTTTTGCCACTACGACATTAATTATTGCTGTGCCGACGGCGTTGAAAGTATACAACTGGGTGTTGACGTTGTGGCAGGGCAATATTCATCTGACGGTACCTATGTTGTTTGCTATAGGCTTTATTTTTACCTTTGTGCATGGTGGTCTGACAGGCCTGTTTCTGGGGAATGTGGTCGTTGATTTACCGCTGTCTGACACCTATTTTGTTGTTGGGCATTTTCATATGGTAATGGGAGTGTCACCGGTAATGGTGTTGTTTGCTGCCATTTATCACTGGTTCCCGAAAGTCAGCGGCAAGCTGCTGCATGATGGCTTGGGTAAGTTGCACTTCTGGGGCACCTTTATTGGCACTTATCTGGTTTTTCTGCCCATGCATTATCTGGGCTTTCTTGGCGTACCGCGGCGCTATTATGCCATGGCCGGCACCGACTTTATCCCGGCATCGGCACAAAGCCTGAATAGTAGTATTACCGTTGCTGCGCTGGTTGTGGCACTGATGCAACTGCTGTTTATTGCTAATCTTATTATCAGTTTACGCTGGGGAAAAGCTGCCAGCGCCAATCCCTGGCACGCTACTACACTGGAATGGCAAACACCACAAACACCGCCAGCTCATGGTAACTTTGGTCCGCAGCTGCCAACCGTATATCGTTGGGCTTACGATTACAGTGTACCTGGTGCCCGTGATGATTTTATTCCGCAGCACCTGCCTGACAGTGCGGTAGCCGTGGACGATGCGCAAGCCTATGCTAAGGCGGGCAAATGAGTATTTTTAGCAAACTTACAGAAAAGCCCTGGCTGGCTCAACCTGAAGGGCAAGACCCTGCTCTGCAGCTTACAGCAGATGAGGCCTGGCCTGAGCGTACAGCACTTAAGTTTTTATTGGCCACCATCAGTGTATTGTTTTCATTGTTTGTTATAACTCTGCTGGGGCGCTCTCAGTTGCCTGACTTTCAGGTACTGGCAGGTGAGCCCTGGTTACCGTTGTCTGATCGCAGTGGCTTGTGGCTTAGTACCGGTTTGCTGTGTGGCAGCAGCCTGATGATGCAGTTAGCGCAATGGTTTTCCAGACAACACCTGGCAAAGGCAGTGCTGGGTGCATTGACAGCTGCAGTGGCGTTGATATTGCTGTTTTTGTTTGCGCAGTATCGGGTGTGGTTACAATTAGCCAATGCCGGTTTTGGCTTTACTGATACAGCCGCCAGTAACTACTTTTATCTGTTAACGGCTTTGCATGGCGTGCATCTGCTTGGCGGTGTAATTGCAGTGCTGCCGGTGTTTTTGCAACTGGATAAGCAGAGCGGCCAAACGCTGCCACGAACCCTGACACTGTGTTGCTGGTACTGGCACTATCTGCTGTTGTTATGGTTGCTATTATTCTGGCTGCTGACTAGCCCGGCGCAGACCCTTAACACTCTTGCCGCTCTATGTGGCTTTGGCGAGGCAACCTTATGAGCGGACAATCCGATAGCGCTGCTGAGGCTAAAGGCTGGCACAGCGTAGTAGATGATTGGGCGGCAGACCAGCGTACGTTTCGGGTGTCTTGGGGCAAACTGATGATGTGGATATTCCTGCTGGGGGATACCTTTATTTTCAGTATTTTCCTGCTCAGTTATATGACAGTCAGATTATCTGCTACTGACGCCTGGCCAAATGCCAGTCAGGTATTTGAACTGGTGGTATTTGGCCAGACAGTGCCGTTGTTTCTGATCGCTATCATGACCTTTATCCTTATCACCAGCAGCGGCACCATGGCGATAGCCGTCAGCTTTGCCTATCGTAAACAAAAACAACTGGCAGTGTATCTGATGCTGGCCACTGCTGTGCTCGGTGCCAGCTTTGTTGCTATGCAGGCGTTTGAATGGAGCAAATTAATTGCTGATGGCGTAAGGCCTTGGGTTAACCCCATGGGCGCGGCCCAATTTGGCGCGGCTTTTTTTATGATTACCGGATTCCATGGTCTGCATGTCAGCGCCGGGGTGATATACCTGCTGATAGTCGCACGCAAGCTAGCGCGGGGAGATTATGATCAGCGCGGCTATGAAATTGTCGAGATAAGTGGTCTGTACTGGCATTTTGTCGATTTAGTATGGGTATTTATTTTTGCATTTTTTTACTTATGGTGAGGTGATTGATGTCAACCGAACATGTCCAGCATCATCCCATCAGCCTGTATCTTAAAGTCTGGGGCTGGCTGTTTCTGCTGAGCTTTTTTTCATACATGGTAGATTATATGCACGTACAGGGGCCACTGCGCTGGACCTTGGTACTGACTTTTATGCTGCTGAAAGCCGGACTTATTCTCAGCGTTTTTATGCATGTGAAATGGGAGCGCCTGGCGCTGAAATTGCTGTTGTTTGTGCCCCTGTTTGCCATAGCGGTTTTTGTTGCACTAATGGCGATTGAAGGCGATTACACCTACGCTCTGCGATTACTGTATTTCCGCCAGCACTGAACAGGAGCGACACATGACCACGTTAAGTCATCGTATCGGCTATGCCGTAAACAGCAACTGGCGGCATTATTTACAACTGTGTAAGCCTAAAGTCGTGCTGTTGTTGTTAATTACCGCCGTGGTTGGCATGCTGCTGGCAGATCCCCGCTGGCAGGATTGGCAAACATTGGTCGCTGCCACTGTAGGCATCGCAGGGGCTGCAGCGGCTGCGGCCGTATTTAATCATCTGGCAGATAGTCGTATTGATCGCTTAATGCAGCGTACCCGCTATCGCCCTTTGGTCCGGGGCGTACTGACCGCAAAGCAGGCGCTGTGGTTTGCGGTACTGCTCACTACCGTTTCACTGAATCTGTTGTGGTGGCTGGTTAACCCGCTAACCGCTGTTCTGAGCTTTACCGGCCTGATGGGATATGCTGTAGTTTATACCCGCTTTTTAAAATACCGTACGTCGCAAAATATTGTGTTAGGGGGGCTATCTGGCGCCTTACCTCCGTTACTGGGTTGGACCAGTGTCACTAATCAAGTGAGTATTGAACCCTTACTGCTGGTACTGCTTATTTTTGTCTGGACGCCTGCGCATTTCTGGCCGCTGGCCATAGAACGGCTGGATGACTATCGCCGGGCAAAAGTACCCATGCTGCCGGTAACCCACGGCGTGGCCTATACCCGGGACGCCATCGTTGGCTATACACTTTTGTTGTTACCGGTCAGTGTGTTACCGGTATGTATTGGTATGAGCGGAGTTTTGTATCTGTTGTCGGCGTTACTGCTGGGAGGTTGGTTTTTGTGCTCAGCATTAATGCTGTGTTTATACCCTGACAGGCACAGTGCCATGCGCACCTTTTATGTGTCAATATATTATCTGTTTGGTGTGTTTGGTGCCCTATTGGTTGATCATCTATGGCGATTGTGGCCGCTAAGCTAGTGTATCAGCGTAGTTGGGGCGCGCTGGCGATACTGGGGCTGCTATTGCTGGCTCTGTTGTTGTGGCAGCAAAAGCCAGGGCGGGAAGTTCTGGTGTTACAACAGGCAACATTGTTATCTGAGCCCGTCAGTCTTGGGCCGTTTCTTTTGCAGGATCAGTATGGACAACCGGTGCAGGCTGCTAATCTTAAGGGGCGCTGGCACCTGCTAAGCTATGGTTACACTCATTGTCCGGATGTCTGTCCGCTGACGCTGGCTAAACTGGCGTATTTACAGCAGCAGTTGGCTGCAGAAACAGAGTTCTCACAGTTAGGTTTACTGTTTTACAGCATAGATCCCACACGTGACAGTGCTGCTGAACTGGCGCAGTATCTGCAATATTTCGCAGCAGATATTCGTGGTTTGCGGCCAGATCCGCAGGCTCTACAATTAGCCTTGCCGTTTGAACAAGCGCTGTCGCTGCGTTATAGCATCGAAAATGACAGTATAATAACCGGCATGGCAGAGTATCAGCTTGCGCATGGCATTATGCTGTATCTGTTAAACCCGGACGCCAGATTACAGGCGGTGTTTTTTCCTGCCAACCGTCCCGGAGTTGCTATACCTGAGTTTACCGTGGAAATATTGCTGGCAGACTATTTGACGATCCGGCGTTACCTGGCTCAGCGCAAAAAAAACAGCGCCACATGAGCGCTGTTTTTTGTATAAACAATGGTTTAGTCAAACATTGACGAGATAGACTCTTCATTGCTGATACGACGGATACACTCGGCCAGCATTTCGCTCAATGTCAGTTGGCGTACTTTAGATACCGTTTTCATTTCTGCACTTAGCGGAATGGTATCGGTGATAATCAGCTCATCGATCACTGAATTGGCGATGTTCTCTGCCGCACCGCCGGAAAATACCGGGTGGGTAGCGTAAGCAAATACACGCTTGGCGCCTTGCTCTTTTAACGCTTCAGCGGCTTTGCATAAAGTACCGCCGGTGTCGATCATGTCGTCAACGATAATACAGTCGCGGTCTTTCACGTCACCGATAATATGCATGACCTGAGCAACGTTAGCTTTTGGCCGGCGTTTGTCGATAATGGCTAAATCGGCGTCGTTCAGCAATTTGGCAATAGCGCGGGCACGTACCACACCGCCGATATCCGGTGATACCACGACCGGTGAAGTGAAGCCTTTTTTACGCATATCGTCCAACAATACCGGGCTGGCGAACACGTTATCTACCGGTACATCGAAGAAACCCTGAATTTGCTCGGCATGCAAATCTACCGTTAATACGCGGTCTACCCCTACACTGGATAAAAAGTCGGCAACTACTTTAGCAGTAATAGGCACCCTGGCTGAACGCACACGGCGGTCCTGCCGGGCATAACCAAAGTACGGCATCACTGCGGTAATACGGCCGGCTGAGGCACGACGCAGCGCGTCGACCATTACAATCAGTTCCATCAGGTTATCGTTGGTCGGAGCGCAGGTTGACTGGATGATAAACACATCAGAACCACGCACATTTTCATTGATTTGGACACTAACTTCCCCATCACTGAAACGGCCGACTTCGGCATCTCCAAGTTTAATATACAGGCGGCTGGCGATTTTACTTGCGAGTTCTGGTATAGCGTTACCAGCGAAAACCTTCATGTCAGGCACGGTAGGATCCTCAGGGCGGTGGTGAGTCCGGTTTATCAATTAACAGCGGCAACAACACCGCTGCGGTTACTTATTCGGTATCTGCCAACGCAGCCCACACAGGTGACTGGTTGACCCCTTTAGCAATAAAACCACGCCAGGACGGCGGTAATTGCGCAAGAGCATGCTGAGCACTGGTCTGGTCCGGGAATGCGGCGAACACACTGGCGCCAGTACCCGTCATTTGACACGGCGCGTATTCTACCAACCACTGTAAGGTTATTGCAACAATAGGGTAGAGCTGTTCTACCAATGGCTGGCAGTCATTACGCCAGGGAGCTGTTAACACCTGTTCCATGCCTATGCTGGGTGTATTGCGTATTAAATCAGGGTGTTGGAAAATTTCAGCTGTGCTGATATGACAATCTGGTGTAACTACCAGGTAAACTTTTTCAGCCATGGGCAGTGGTTGTAATTTTTCGCCTACGCCTTCGGCAAAGGCCGTGTAGCCACGGACAAATAAGGGTACATCGGCACCCAGTTTTAGCCCCAGTTCAGCCAGCGTATCAGTGGTTAAATTCAGTTGCCATAATTTATTTAACCCCAGCAGTGTAGTGGCAGCATCGGATGAGCCACCGCCTAAACCGCCGCCCATTGGCAGGCGTTTATCCAGATAAATATCGCAGCCTTGTGTGCCGTTGCTATATTGCTGCAACAGGCGGGCGGCACGCAGTACCAGGTTTTGCTCGTTGATCAGCTCGCCGTTATTGCAATCAAGCCGGATTTCATTGTCCTGGCGCAGCGTAAAGCTCAGTTCATCGCCAACATCCAGCAATTGAAACAAAGTTTGCAGGTTATGATAGCCATCAGGCCGGCGGCCGGTAATGTGTAAAAATAAATTCAGTTTTGCCACTGCTGGCAGGGTAAGGTGCTTCATTGCCAGCTCCTGACCACAATTTTAATTTGGCTGTCGCTACTTTGCAGCAACATGCGTCTGGGCAGCGCTAAACTGTCGGGGAAAAAGCCCTGATACTGCAACTGCCAGACAATGCCGGTGCTGTCTGTTAAATTAAATGAAGTAACCCGGCCAAATTCGTCGCGTATAATGTTGCGGCCTTTACTGCCGGGTACACCACGCAGCCATAGCGGCATATCATGCAGCGGCATTGACCAGCCCGATAGTTGCAGCAATAAGGTGCTGGTATCTACGGCGCGGTAGGTTTCACCTTTAATCGTAATAGCGCTGCCTTGCTCAGTTTCGCTCAGCTCAAACAGGCTGATGCCAAGAAAATTGCTTAAACGGGCGTCATAAGTTGCACCGTCTTGCTGTTGCCAGCGTAAATTACCGCTGAGTGATTCTTCCGGTGTTTTAATGCCAACACTGGCCTGCAACGAAAACTGTTGCATTGCCAGTATGTGTTGTTCCCGCTCGTTGGTGTTAAGCGGTGTTTCAGCCGGTGCCTGGCGCTGAAATATGCTACAGGCACTTAGTAATAAAATAACAATGCTGATAAATAACGGACGAATAAACGGATGCACCACACTAAAGTCCTTCACTGAGCTTTCTTCGCTTTTATTAAGTTGGGGCTTTTTGTACAATTCGCCCCCTGACAATTCTGATGATACAGGTGACAGCTATTTTCGCACTCGGCATTAATCATAAAACGGCACCGGTTGCCCTGCGCGAGCAAGTTGCTTTTGCGCCTGAGCAGTTGCCTGAAGCCTTGCGCGAACTGACTACGTTAACCAGTATTTCCGATGCGGTAATTTTATCTACCTGTAACCGCACTGAATTGTATTTTAACGGCACAGCCACCCAAGCGGAACAGGTAATTGCCTGGCTGGCACAATTTCATGCGATTGATGGCAGTGAATTGCAGCCGCATTTGTATTTACATCAGGACAATGCTGCCGCTGAGCATCTGATGCAAGTGGCCTCCGGTCTGGATTCATTAGTACTGGGCGAGCCACAAATTCTCGGCCAGGTAAAACAGGCTTATAACCAGGCCCGCAGTGCAGGTACCGTTAACCCACAGTTTGAACGTTTATTTCAAAAAACCTTTGCGGTGGCCAAGCAGGTGCGCACCGAGACTGATATTGGTGCCAATGCGGTATCTGTGGCATTTGCGGCGGTAAGCTTGGCCAGGCAAATTTTCGGTAACCTGACCAAAGTGCGGGTATTGCTGATTGGTGCCGGTGAAACCATTGAGCTGGTCGCCAAGCACTTGCAAGAACAGGGCGCCGGACAGCTCACCGTTGCTAACCGCACTTATGAGCGCGCAGTGCATTTAGCTGAGCAATTCAAAGCTTCGGCTATTACTTTAGCGCAAGTGCCGTCAACCCTGGCTGATGCAGACATTGTGATCAGCTCTACCGCCAGTACTTTGCCGATAGTTGGTAAAGGCATGGTAGAGCAAGCGTTAAAACAGCGAAAGCATAAGCCGATGTTTCTGGTTGATTTAGCCGTGCCGCGCGATATTGAGCAGCAAGTGGCAGAGCTGGAGGACGCTTACCTGTACACCGTAGATGATTTACAATCGATAGTGACGCAAAACCTGAATAACCGCCTGCAGGCCGCAGAGCAGGCAAAGCAGATGATAGCGGTTGGCGCAGCCGAGTTTGCCCAGTGGTTAACCCTGCAAGGCAGTGTTGACTGGGTACGCGATTACCGCCAGCGTTGTGAGCAGGTGCGTACAGAATTACTGGCCAAAGCAGCTAACCAGCTGGCAGCCGGGCAAGATGCGGAAAAAGTGCTGGCTGAACTGTCAACTAAACTGAGTAACCGGCTGATGCATAGCCCAACCAAAGCCATCCGCCAGTTAGTGCAGGATGATGAACCGAACAAACAAACATTGATCAACACCTTGTTAGATCTGTAATCAGGCAAATAAAACACCATGAAAGAATCGGTATACCGCAAGCTGGAAGGGCTGGCTGAGCGCTACGAAGAAGTGCAGGCATTATTAAGTGATGCTGGCGTAATAAGCGATCAAAGCAAGTTTCGCGAGCTGTCAAAAGAATACAGCCAACTGGAAGATATCAGCAAAGCCTTTGCCGATTATCAACAGGCGCAGCAGGATTTAGCCTCGGCTGAGGAAATGCAAAAAGACAGCGATCCGGATATGCGTGAAATGGCGCAGGAAGAGTATAAAGCAGCCAAAGAGCGCATTGAAAAACTGGATCAAGAACTGCAAATTTTATTGCTGCCCAAAGATCCAAACGACAATAACAGCTGCTTTTTGGAAATTCGAGCCGGCGCCGGTGGCGATGAAGCGGCTATTTTTGCCGGTGATGTATTTCGTATGTACAGCCGTTTTGCCGAAAAACGCCGCTGGAAGCTCGAGGTTGTCAGCGCCAGTGACGGCGAACATGGTGGCTACAAAGAAATTATTGCCAGCGTGCAGGGCGAGGGGGCTTACGGTACGCTGAAGTTTGAATCAGGCGGCCACCGCGTGCAGCGCGTACCTGCTACTGAATCACAGGGGCGGGTGCACACCTCGGCCTGTACGGTAGCTATTATGCCGGAAATTCCGGAAAGTGAAGCAATAGAAATAAACCCGGCTGATTTAAAAGTTGATACTTACCGCGCTTCCGGTGCCGGTGGTCAGCACGTTAACCGTACCGACTCAGCCATTCGTATTACCCACTTACCAACCGGCATAGTGGTAGAGTGTCAGGACGAACGTTCGCAGCATAAAAACCGTGCCAGGGCGATGAGTGTGTTAGCGTCGCGTATTCAGGCGGCAGAAGACGAAAAACGCCGTTTAGCGGAGGAATCTACCCGCCGCTCATTAGTGGGCAGTGGCGATCGTTCTGAACGTATCCGTACCTATAACTTTCCACAGGGGCGTTTAACCGATCACCGGATTAACCTTACCATTTACCGCTTAAACGAGGTAATGGAAGGTGATCTGGATCAGGTATTAGAACCGTTAAAGCACGAGCATCAGGCCGACTTGTTAGCTGCATTAGCCGACGAGAACCGCTAAATGCGGCAAAAAGTGCAGCAAACACTGACACAGTGGCAAAAGCTGGCACAGCAACAGCTGGCCGCCATTAGCCCAACGGCTGATATTGAAGCCAGGTTGTGCCTGTGCCATGTGCTTAACGTTAGTAACAGCTATTTATACAGCTACCCAGAGCGTGAACTTAGCAGTGCCGAGCTGACACAGTTAACTGAGCTGCTAAGTGCGCGCCTGCTGGGCCAGCCACTGGCCTATCTGTTTGGCTATTGGCACTTTTTTGATTTACAGCTTGAAGTTGCCCCCAGCACCTTGATCCCGCGGCCCGACACCGAACTACTGGTTGAACAAGCCTTAGCGCTGCCACTACCTGCACAGGCAAAAGTGCTGGATTTAGGCACCGGTACCGGCGCTATTGCGCTGGCGCTGGCACACAATAAGCCGCAGTGGCAGTTAACCGCGGTAGACTACATTGCGAAAGCGGCTGCACTGGCCGAACGTAACCGGGAAAAACTGCAGATAAAAAATTGCACCGTGCTGCAAAGCAACTGGTTTAGCGCACTGGCTGGTGCAAAGTTTGATCTGATAGTCAGCAACCCGCCGTATATCGATCCACAGGACCCGCATTTAGCTACACTGCAATATGAGCCGGTTACCGCTCTGACTGCTGAGCAACAGGGCCTGGCTGATATCAGCCAGATAATACGCCAGGCGCCGCAGTATCTGAATGCTAATGGCTGGCTTTATCTGGAGCATGGCTATAACCAGGCTGATGCAGTGCGGTTATTGCTACAGCAAGCCGGTTTTACTCAGGTTGAGTCAAAGCGCGATTATGGCAATAACTGGCGTATCAGTGGTGGCTGTTTACCGGCTTAAGCAGTTGTTTTTATCCATTTCCTTTGACCCTGCTCTGGATACAGCATATAACTAGTTCAGCAATTACTCAGACTAAAGCAAGCTAAAGGAAAAGCGGATGAGCGATGATTTTTTATTTGCCGAAGAGCCAGAGCCCACAGTCGCTGTGCTTAACGGTAGTTGGAAAGTACTGATTGTTGACGACGAGTCGGAAGTGCATGCTGTTACCAAACTGGCGTTGAGTGATTTTACTTTTCAAAGTAAAAACCTGACGTTTTTCAGTGCTTACTCTGGCAGTGAAGCTAGAGACCTGATTAAGCAACATCCCGACACCGCTATTATTTTGCTGGATGTAGTCATGGAAACCGACGATGCCGGCTTGCTGGTAGCGCGCTACATCCGTGAAGAGCTGCACAACGAGCATGTGCGTATTATTTTACGCACCGGCCAGCCGGGGCAGGCACCAGAGCGCCAGGTTATTATTAACTACGATATTAACGACTATAAATCAAAAACCGAGCTTACCGCGCAAAAACTCTTTACCGTAATTATGTCCAGCCTGCGTTCCTACCGCGATATTATGTCACTGGAGCAAAGCCGTCAGGGGCTGGAAAAAATCATTAATGCGTCGGCCGACTTATTCTCATCGCATTCGATGGAGCAGTTTATTGATGGTGTATTGCAGCAACTGACATCTATTTTGGGTTGCAATGAAGACGCCTTGCTGGTCAGCTCATCGCTGGTAGCGGGTAATGTTGCCGGTGAAGTAACAGAGCCGCACAACTTAGTCGTATTTGCCGGGCAGGGCGAGTTTGAAAGTAAAGAAGGAAAGCCGGTGCAGGAAGTTTTGGCGCCAGAGCTGATGGAAGCCTTTGATAAAGCCTTAAAATCACGCAGTATTGTCTACCGCGACAATTATCTGGTGGCCTATTGCACCAGTAAATTTACCCATGGCTCTTTGCTGTATATCTCTGGCTTGCCGGGCATCATTACCGAAAATCAGAAAAAGCTGATTGAGCTGTTTTCGCAAAACGTGCAAATAGCTTACGAAAATGTGCAACTGCAGCATGAAATAGAAGACACCCAGCGCGAAATAGTTTATCGCTTAAGTGAAGCGGTAGAGCACCGGTCGATAGAAACCGGTAATCATGTTAAACGGGTAGCCTTTATTTGTTACGATCTGGCCAAAGCCTATGGTTTACCGGAAGAAGAAGCCGAGCGGCTGATGTTTGCCGCGCCCTTGCATGACGTTGGCAAAGTGGGGATTCCGGACGGCATTTTAAATAAACCGGCTAAACTGCAGGGGCAGGAATGGGAAGTGATGAAAACCCACACCAGCATTGGTTATGACATATTAAAGGATTCCAAACGCAGTATTATTCAGGCCGGTGCAGTTATCGCACAGGATCACCATGAAAAATGGGATGGCTCAGGTTATCCTGCCGGTAAAAAAGGCGAAGATATTCATATTTACGGCCGTATTGCGGCACTGGCCGATGTTTATGATGCATTGCGCCACCGGCGCTGCTATAAATCTGCCTGGCCGCTGGAGCGGGTAATGGCAACGATAGAAGCTGAAGCCGGTAAGCAGTTTGACCCCAAACTGGTAGAAATATTTAAAAGCCGGGTCGACAAACTGGAAGCAATACTGCAAAAATACCCGGACAACAACGAGTAACTGCAGCCAGCTTACGCTGGCTGTTTTATTAACAAAGGAAGGACAAGCATTATGTATATGGCTTATAAGCATTTTCACCTGTTAATGGTGGTGCTCAGTGTCAGTTTTCTGTTAGTGCGTTATGCCATGAGCCTAAAGCCGGCGGCAATATTACAAACGAAGTTTTTCAAAATAGCGCCACATGCTATTGATACGCTGTTGCTGGTAAGCGCCGTGCTGCTGATGATGACACTACAGCAGTATCCTTTTGTACACGCCTGGCTGACAGAAAAATTGCTGGCGGTACTGGCCTATATTGCCTTGGGCGTAATGGCATTTAAAGGCCGCACAGCTGCTATCCGCTGGATTTGTTTTTTAGGTGCGCTGGGCTGGCTGGGCCTGGTACTGCGGGTAGCCATGACCAAACAGCCAGTGTTCTTAACGGCATTCTGATAAAGATACCACAGGCGCTGTGCCTGTGTTTTAGGAAAAACTATGACTGCGCAAATTATTCAGGTTGGCAGCACGCAAGTGGCTAACCATTTACCTTTCGTGTTGTTTGGCGGCATGAATGTGCTGGAATCACGTGATTTAGCCATGCGTATTGCCGAGCATTATGTGAATGTCACTACTAAGCTTAGTATTCCCTATGTATTTAAAGCCTCGTTTGATAAGGCCAACCGCTCATCGGTGCATTCTTACCGTGGCCCCGGCATGGAAGAGGGCTTAAAAATATTTGAAGAAATTAAGCGTACTTTTAACGTGCCTTTAATTACCGATGTACATGAGCCGCACCAGGCTGCACCTGTTGCCGAAGTGGTAGATGTGATCCAATTACCGGCCTTTTTAGCCCGGCAAACCGATTTAGTGGTGGCAATGGCAAAAACCGGCGCGGTCATTAATGTAAAAAAACCGCAGTTTTTAGCCCCGCATGAAATGCGCCATATTATTACCAAGTTTAAAGAAGCCGGTAATGAACAGGTGATCCTGTGTGAGCGCGGCAGCTGCTTTGGTTACAACAACCTGGTAGTTGATATGCTGGGTATGGATGAAATGAAAAACTATGGGCCAGTTATTTTTGATGCTACCCATGCATTACAAAAACCCGGTGGCCGGGAAAGCTCGGCCGATGGCCGCCGCGCCCAGGCGGCACAGTTAGCGCGCTCGGGTATGGCGTTAGGGCTGGCCGGTTTGTTTATCGAGGCGCACCCGGATCCGAATCAGGCTAAATGTGACGGCCCCTGTGCCTTGCCTCTGGCCAAGCTGGAAGATTATTTACTGCAAATGAAAGCGGTAGATGATTTAGTCAAAAGCTTTGCGCCGCTGGATACCGCCGCAAATTAAGCAAAGGGCGGGACAGCGATTAGCTGCTGTCCCGTTTGCCAGGTTAGTTGGCGGCTGATGCAGCAACGTCCTGAATAGTTACGCGGCCTTTAATACGGTCTTCATATCGCTGCAACATAGCGGTGACTTTAACTGCCTGGTTAGCACGGGCAAAGTCCATTAGCCGCTGGCCGTTACATACCACTTTTTCTACCGCCGCCTGTTTACTGATATGGTAAGCTTTTAGCGTGCTATGTAAACCTAAGCGGTCGTCAGCTGCAGTTTCGCGGCACACTTGAACTAAAGCGTTATGTAAATAGCTGCCTTTGACATAGTTGTCGGCGCTTGCCGGCATTGCCACACCGGCACCTGCCAACGATATTGCGAATAAAAGTGCTGTTTTCATGGTGCTACCCTCAGTTGTTTAACATATGGCGTTTGCCATAGTCCTATTGTGGCAATATTGCACCGGGTTGCCGCAGTATTGGGGTAAGAGGTAGCGCCGTTGTTATCAAGTGATAAGCCGGCGCCCGGCAGGGATAAGCGGTAAGGTTAATGCTGTGGCAGAGCGCTGAGTTGGCCGGCCCAGTTCAGTTTGTAGCGGCGTGAAGCATTCACCTTTTTACCGTTGCTAAGCAGAAATTCGTAATCATTATTATGCGGTTGCAGCTTGTGAACATGATGCAGATTAAGCAAAGTTGAGCGATGCACCTGTACAAACTGTTTTGGCAAACGTTGCAGTAACTCTTTCATGGTTTCCCGTATGATCAGGATGTCGTTTAAGGTATGGATACATAAATAGTTGCCGGCGGCTTCAATCAGCATAATGTCAATATCGTCCAGCAACAGGGTGGAGGCACCGGTTTTAAACGTCAGCTTGTTAACCTGTGCCGGTGCTGTGTGCAGTGTCAGTTTGTCCAGTGCCGTACGGGCATCCAGCAGCGATTGTGCCAGGCGCTGGCGTGACACCGGTTTTAGCAGGTAATCAAAGGCAAAGTGCTCAAATGCCGAAAAGGCAAATTGCTCATAGGCCGTAACCAGAATAAACAACGGCCTGGTCATGGCAGAGCCTTTAGCAAGCTGTTGCAAAATGTCGATACCTTTAATGCCCGGCATCTGAATATCCAGAAATACCAGGTCGATATCCGGCGCGGTCTGCAAAAATTGTAAGGTGTCATCGCCGTTGTCAAAGCAGTCAACAATTTCAAGATTAGAATATAACGCCAGCTTGGCTTTTAAGTTACTGATAGCCAGGGGTTCGTCATCGGCAATAATGACTTTAAGTGCGGCTGTCATTCAGCGCCTCCGTTGCTATGCGCAGCCGGCTGTGAAATCCGGCGGCGCTGTGGCTTAGGGTTAAAGCGGCTGCATTACCAAACAACAACTGTAGCCGCTCAGCAAGATTAATTAAGTTTAGTGGTTGTTGCGCACCGGGCCAGCCGGCAGTGGCATCAGCCCCTTGCTGTGCCAGGGTAATGTTTAAATAGTCATCCTGCAGTTGCAGGCTGATCTGCAGGCAGATGTTACCTGCCTGCTCCGCTACGCTGTATTGAATGGCATTTTCGGCCAGCGGCTGCAGCAGTAAGGGCGGGAAACGTAAAGCTGGCAGCTGTTGTGGCAGTTGCCAGCACAGTTGCAACCGTGCACCAAAACGTACCTGTTGTATCGCCATATAAGCGGACAGTGCATCCAGTTCTTGCTGTAGCGGGATAAACTCATCCTGCTGGTTTTTCAGTGAATGGCGCAAATAAGTGGATAAATGCTGGATAAGTTGCTCTGCAGCCTGGCCGCTGCGCTGTACTATTAGTGCGTTTAGCGCATTGAGCGTATTAAACATAAAGTGCGGATTAAGCTGATAACGCAGTACTTTTAATCTGGCCTGCCGCGCTTGCTTTGCCAGCTGTTGTTGTTGCAGTACGCCTGCGTAATGCAGCTGATTGGTTTTAATCAGCATAAAAACTGCCAGCCAACCGGCCAACGGCAGCAGTACCAGTGAGAAGGCTGAAAAATACTTCAGCACTGAGTTGACGTTGTATATCATATCGCTAGCGTATTGCATTACCAGATACTGTCGCAGTATTACCAGTAACAGCCACAGCGGCAACAACACCAATAGCAGACGTTTGAGCTGCTGTAATAATGGCCGCTGCTGTAGTAACTCGTGGTGGCCAAGTGCGCCGGTGCACAGAATATTGATTAACGTCACCAGACTGTAGATCGCTAAGTACGGCCAGGTGGCTTCGTTTTGCAGCGGTACCAGCACCACCAGATGGGCATATTTCACCAACAGGTAACTTAACCAGTACAGCAGGTGCCAGTACCAAAAATTAGCCAGCCGATGCTGCACACCGGCTAAGATCATGCTGTTTGCCATGGTAAGCTGATATCCACTTTAAAGCCCTGTGGGCTGGCGCCTATATCTAACCTAGCGCTGTCGCCAAAGTGTTGCAGTAAGCGGTTGCGGATATTATTCAGGCCCACTCCGGCGCCACTGTTGTCGGCTGCCAGCTGCGATCCGGGACCATCATCGCTGATACTCAAATGTAAGCTGTTGTGCTCGCGCGCGCCGCCTATAGTAATAGTTGCGCCTTGTTTACGGGTAGCAACTGCGTACTTAATAGCATTTTCTATCAGAGGTTGTAGTAATAGTGGCGGAATACGCTGGCATTTAAGTGAGTCATCAATTTGCCAGTTAACCTTTAGTTTGTCGCCAAACCGCGTTTTTTGCAGCTGTAGATAAGCATTAATTGCCGCCAGCTCGTCGGCCAGTTGCACCAGGTTGTCGGGCGATTTACTCAGCGAATAACGTAAAAAGGTCGCCAACTGCTCAGACATGGTTTCTGCGTCGTCATAGCGCTGGGCTTCCAGCAGGGCACAAACGGAATTAAGTGCATTAAAGGTAAAATGCGGGTTGAGCTGATGGCTTAGCGCCTGCAGTTCCAGTTGCTGAATTTTTTGGCTTAATGCGCTGGTTTGCGCCAGCCGCTGTAACTGCTGCTGGTACAGCAGTGCGGTAAGGTAACAGGCAGTCCAGACAAAAAATGCCAGCACAGAGGTATCCAAATTACCAACAAGCTTGCGGATATCGGCAATCTCTCTGTCCCATAACAACATCCATAGCGCATTTTCTGCCGGAATATACAGCGCGGCAACCACAGCCACGCCGGATAGCAATTGCCAGTTACTGAATACTTGCTGCACCAAACGCTGATAGGTCCAAACTACCAGCGCTGCTGTTAATAGCATTGCAACCAGGTCGCCGGCCAGCATCATCGGCAGATGGCGCCAGTCAAATGGCTTGTTGTACAAAACCGCAGCATGCCAGGAGCTGAGCAAGCCCAGTATTAAAATGGCTGACCAGTAGTAAAGATTAAAGCGTAGTAATTTCCCCAGACTGAAAAACGGCATATCCGGCCCCACCGGTTAAACTGTCCCTGAGTATAAATGACACGGCGGCTTTTGCCGACAGTGCTGGATAACCGGATGAAAATCCGGGGTAAAGCTGGCTGAAATCTTCATAAAACTGCCATTTTTGTCTGGCGGCCATCAGGTATGCTGTCATATAACTTTCACTAACGGAGTGAGCTGTTGGTTGATACTGATACCATGCTGCCAGAGCTGGCTCAGCTGCAACAGTTAATTGACACGGCACCGCCACAATTACAGGTTGAACTGCTTGCCAGCATACCGCATATGGCAGAGCGCCTGCCATTATATGGCCTGCAACTTGGTAACCACAGTGCATCTGCCCCGGCCGTAGTGCTGGTAGGGGGCATCCATGGCCTGGAGCGTATCGGCACCCAGGTGGTGCTGGCTTATCTGCAAACCTTGCTTAACCGCTTACCCTGGGACCTTTGTCTGCAACATACGCTGGCGCATTGCTGTATTTATTTTATCCCGCTGGTTAACCCGGCTGGTATGGCAAATGGCTGGCGGGCTAATGGCAATAGTGTCGACTTAATGCGTAATGCTCCGGTGGAATGTACCGAAGGTGCTGCCTGGCTGGTGGGCGGCCAGCGTATCAGCCGCACTATTGCCTGGCATCGTGGCCGTACCGACAGAATGGAAGCAGAAAACCAGGCCGTAACGGACTTTATTCAGCGCGAATTGTTTAACCGGCCGTTTTCACTGGTGCTGGATTGCCATTCCGGTTTTGGTACTACTGACCGGTTGTGGTTTCCGTATGCTAAAAGCAAGCGTCAGCCTATCGCACATCTGGCTGAAATGTACCGGCTGCGTGAACTGTTATTTCAAACTTACCCGCATCAGAATTATATTTTCGAGCCGCAATCGCAACACTATCTGTGCCACGGTGATTTATGGGATTATCTGTACGATTTATCGCTGGCGCACAACACCACTATGCTGCCGTTAACGCTGGAAATGGGCTCGTGGAACTGGGTACGGAAAAACCCGTTTCAGCTGTTATCCAGCCTGGGAATGTTTCATCCGGTAAAGCCACACCGGGTAAGGCGGGTACTGCGCAGCCACCTTATCCTGATTAACTTTCTTATTAACAGCACTATGTCATATCAAAACTGGTTGCCGCAGGTTAACCGCCCGCAATTACAGGCACAGGCCAGAGCGCTATGGTATTAGCAGATGTCACGGTATTAGCAGATGCTACGCCGGTATTACTGATCCGCGGCCTTACCCGTGAGCAGCGTCATTGGGGGGAATTTAAAACCCTGTTGAGCGCTGCTTTACCTAACCCGGTACTGAGCTTTGACTTTGCCGGTACCGGCCAGTTGTATCAGCAGCGTTCGCCCTGCGGTATAAGTGGCTTGCGCCAATCGGTGCGCCAGCAATGGTTGCAGGCACCACAGTATAACGGCAGGGTGCATTTGCTGGCTATTTCTCTCGGGGCTATGCTGGCTGCCGACTGGGCGGCGCAATATCCGCATGAAGTGGCCTCGGTAACGCTGATTAACAGCAGTGCCAGGCCATTGTCGCCGTTTTACCGCCGTTTGTGCTGGCGTAATTACCCGGCTATTTTGCGCAGTGTGGTGGTAGGTGCTGCGCAGCGTGAACAAATCATTTTGCAGTTAACCAGCGCCAATGCCGCCGCACATAGCCGTGTCATACCAGACTGGCAGTTATGGCAGCAGCAAAGGCCGGTAAGTAAATTAAATGCCCTGCGCCAGTTATGGGCGGCCAGCCGCTTTGTGATAACGCCAGCGCCGCAATGCCCCACTTTATTACTGAGCAGCCTGGGGGATAAGTTGGTAAACCCGCAGTGCTCGGCTGATTTAGCCCGTTACTGGCAGGTAGCGCATATTCAGCACCCCTGGGCCGGGCACGATTTAGCGCTGGATGACGCACCCTGGCTGGTGGCGCAATACCGGCAGCAGCTTGCCGTAATCAGGCAGGCTGGGCGCTAAACTGAGCCACAGTAAAAGGGTTGCTGTTAAGCTGGTTTAAGTCAAACTCACTGAGGCAGCGTAGTTTCAGCTCGGCCAGATCAAATTTTTCCAGGTGCCAGTCGTGCACAGCAGGCAAGGCTATAACTTTCATCCCGGCTGCTTTGGCAGCACTTAAGCCGGTGTAGGAGTCTTCAAACACCAGACAGTGCTGAGGCGCTACGCCAAGGTTTTCTGCTGCCAGTAAATAAATATCCGGTGCCGGTTTGCCTTGCTGTACCATTTCTACCGAACAGTGGGTATGAAAATAATGGCGGATCTGCAGTTTTTCTAAGGTGGTATCCATTAAAAAACCGGGAGAATTAGTAGCCAGGCCGGTAGGTATAGCGGCCTGCTTTAACTGGTTTAGCAGTGGTAGCAAGCCTTTTTTCGCTACCCCCTGCTGCTTTATCTGCGCCGCAACATGTTGCAACACGGCTTGCTCAGCTTCATCCAGAGACATCGTTGTCCACGGTGACTGCTGGTACCAGTGCGCAGTAACAGCTTTGGTAGTCATACCTACGGTTTGCTGCTGGCGCTGCGGGCAAATAGTTACGCCAAGGTTGCTAAACACCTCAAGCTCGGCCTGCTGCCACATAGGCTCTGAATCAATCAGTACGCCGTCCATATCAAAAATAACTGCCTGGATCATAGTATTCCTGCTGTTGTCTCTGCTGTGTTACAAGGCAAAACTCAGATGAGGTTTACCGGCAATATAAGCACTGCGAAAGGTATCAAAGTAGTGTTGCAATGCTGTGGCAGCGCTATTGTCGTTTGCCAGCTTCAGTACTTCAATGGCAACTTCGGCGGTACACAGTTGGTGCAGGTGTGCCGCTTCGCGCAACTGGTAGCCTGAGCCCTGCTGCGGTTGAATGCCCAGAACTGGCAGGTTAGCTAAATAAGAGCTTTTAAACATTTTTTTTGCTTCACGCCAGGTGCCGTCCAGCATAATAAACAGCGGTATTTTACCATTTTGCACGCTGCTAAGCTCAAGCGGGCTGTTAATGCAGCGCTCAGCTTGCGCATATTGCTGCGGAAATACCACTATCGGTGCATAACGCGCATCGGCCAGCAGTGTCAGCATGGCTGCATCGGGCCGGGTTCTGTCCCAGACATAAGCATGGTTGTCGGCTATCACATCAGCAATAATACGGCCGGTATTACTGGGTTTATAGCATTCGCCGGTGTACATAATAAAACAAAAGGCGCTGTTACTCACGACGCTGGGTTTACTGGCACAGATGCACTCAGCTTGTGGCAGCAGGCACTGCTCACAGCGTTTAACTTTGCTGCCACGGGCGTTAAACACCCTTGTGGCTTTTGCCAGCTCCTGCGCACGGAGCCTGAGGACAGAATTAATATGCGACATGCTGGATCTGCTGATGGCTGCTTTGTTAAGGGCGGCTATTGTAACGGCTTTTATGCTACACTGCGCGCTGATTTTTCTGCCGGAATTTGCCGTGTCGATAGCCCGCCAAGCCTCTGAAATTACCCTGCCAGCTGTTAATAACGGCTGGCATAGCGTGCTGCAGTTTCTTTGCAGCCGGTTTCCGCTTATCAGTGAAGCTATCTGGCGTGAGCGCATTGCTACAGGCAAAGTACACTGGTTTAACGGCGACGCCATCAACGCAGATACGCCTTTTATGCCCAGCAAGCGGCTGTGCTATTACCGTGAAGTAACGGCTGAGCCGGTTGTTCCGTTTGTACACCACATTGTGTACCGGGATGAGCATATTATTGTGGCAGACAAACCGCATTTTTTGCCGGTTACGCCAGGCGGTGAATACGTTAATGAGTGCTTACTGGCGCGCTTACAGGCTGACACCGGTATAAGCGATATTGCCCCTGTGCACCGGTTAGACCGCGATACCGCTGGCCTGGTGCTGTTTTCTGTTAATGCCCAAAGCCGGCCGGCTTATTACCAGCTGTTTAGTGAGGGCATTATCAACAAGCAATATCAGGCGGTGGCGCGGTTAACACCGCAGGCTGCCACAGCGGAGTTACCACAGCATTGGCGTATTGCAAACCGCATTGAAAAAAGCACGCCGCGTTTTATTAACGCCATGGTACCGGGGGAGGTAAATGCGGTATCAGATATCAGCCTGGTGGCCAAAAGCGATGAACTTGGGCTGTTTGAGCTGACACCACACAGCGGTAAAACCCATCAGCTACGCCTGCATATGCTTAGCCTGGGTATGCCGATTTTGTATGATAATTATTACCCTGAACTGAAACCGAAGCAGGCACTGCAGCTTGATAAGCCGTTGCAACTGCTGGCAAAACAGTTAAGTTTTACCGATCCTGTAACGCAAAAACAGCAGCAATTCAGCAGTAAGATACAGCTGTTGGCCTGGCCAGGCTAACCTTTGGCATATTGTTGTAACAGCTTATCCAATTGATTAGCAAAGGCCTGGCGGTCACTTTGGTTCAGCGGCGGCGGGCCGCCGGTATGCACACCGCTGCCACGCAGGGTATCCATAAAATCACGCATGGTCAGCTTTTGTTTAATGGTGTCGTTGCTGTACAGCTCGCCACGCGGGTTTAGCGCATGGCCGCCTTTGGCCAGCACATCGGCTGCCAGCGGAATATCTGCGGTGATCACCAAATCACCGGCTTCGCAGCGGCGTACTATTTCATTGTCGGCTTCATCAAAGCCGCTGGACACCGTAATGGCCGAGATAAACTTCGATGGCGGTACGCGGATAAGTTGATTCGCTACCAGCAGTGTGGCTATTTGTTTGCGCTCGGCGGCACGAAAAATAATGTCTTTGATTACCACCGGGCAGGCATCAGCGTCGACGTAAATTTTCATCTGTCAGGATTTTCCGTTTAGCAACAGTTGCAGACGCGGCAGTATAGCAGTTGGCGTCAGGCCGCGCTCGCCCTGGATAGCAGCCAGCTGGTCTGCCGCAGTGCCGTGCAGCCAGCCTCCAAGTGCAGCGGCATCAAAACCGGTTAAACCCTGTGCCAGCAGCGCGGCGATAATGCCGGATAGCACATCGCCCATACCCCCGCAGGCCATGCCGGGGTTACCACAGTCGAGTCTGGCCAGCTGTTGCGGCCCTGCAATCAGACTGGCATGGCCTTTTAGCAGTACGGTGCCGCCAAAGCGTTGTTGCAGCTGTTGCACGGCTGCGAGCCTGTTATGCTGAATGTCAGCGCTGCTGCAACCGAGCAAGCGTGCGGCTTCACCCGGGTGTGGCGTTAGCAGCCAGTTGTCGCGCTTTAACTGTTGTTGCTCAGCTTGTGGTAAGGCTGCCAGATAATTCAGTGCATCGGCGTCAAGTAACAAGGGTTTGTCAGACGCTAATATCTGAGCCATTAAAGCGCTACCCCAACTGCGCAAGCCAAGACCCGGCCCTGCCAGCAGTACTGTTGCCCGCGCCAGCATATTGCTGAAATGCTGATGGCTTACCATCACTTCTGGCTGGCGGCTCAACGTAGCGCTGATATGTTCAGGTTGCGTGAATAAGCTTACCAGGCCCGCTCCGCAGTGCACTGCGCTTTGCGCTGCCATTATTGCCGCGCCACCATAGCCATGGTCGCCACCTATCACCAGTACATGACCGAAGTGGCCCTTATGCGCCTGACGTTGCCGGGCTGGAAGTAAGCGCGTTAGCCATTGCGCGGTGACTGGCTGAATATTACCATTCATACAAAATGTCTCCGGTTCACTTAAGGTACACCGCTTCAACCTTTGTGGCTATCCAGGCTATTGTCATCCTGATAAGCATGGTAAAAACGCATACTGTCGGGGTAGGGAAAAATATCTTCTACCACGCCATTGCGGATATTTTGCTGTTTCTGCCGCCAATAGGCGGCGTCTAATAATTCGGGATGTTTGCTAAATAACAGCTCACGGATTTGCGGCTGCGGTGTAACAAAGGTGGCCATTTGTTCAGGAAATACATCACCCGGTGCGGCGCACACTGTGCCTTCGGCAAACAGCGCATCTTCGTAGTTATCGGTTTTCGGGAAGCTTCTGAAATTAACATCCAGCATATACTGCACTTCGTCGTAGTCGTAAAACACCACGCGTTTATGCCGCGTTACACCAAAGTTTTTCAGCAGCATATCACCGGGGAATATATTGGCCGCTATCATCTGCTTAATCGCCTGGCCGTAGTCGTCCATAATATGGCGCTTATCTTCCAGTGAGGCGGTTTCCAGATAGATATTCAGCGGGATCATCCGCCGCTCAATATACAGGTGTTTAATCACCACCAGCTCATCTTCAAAGCTGAGCGAGTCGCCGATTACCTGCTGTAATTCTTCGAGTAATTCAGCCGAAAAACGGTTTTTCGGTAAGGCAACATCAGAGTATTCCAGCGTATCGGCCATGCGTCCGACACGGTCATGTTTTTTTACCAGCAGGTAGCGTGCTTTTACCGTATCGCGGCCAAATTCTTTGCTGGGGGCAAACTTGTCGCGGATCACTTTAAACACATAAGGGAAGGAGGGCAGGGTAAACACCATCATCACCATGCCACGGGTACCGGGAGCCGCCACAAATTGATCATTGCTTTTATTCAGATGGTTTAACAGTTCACGGTAAAATTCGGTTTTGCCCTGTTTATGTAAGCCAATGCTGGCATACAGTTCGGCCAGAGTTTTATGCGGTAGCAGCTCGCGCAAAAAATGTACCAGTGCCGATGGCACCTGGCTGGCTACCATAAAATAAGCGCGCGAGAAGCCGAAAATAATCGTCATTTGCTTGGCGTCAGTTACCAGGGTGTCGATATATAAACCGGCACCTTCGCGGTGCAGCAACGGAATAATAAACGGCTGCTGGCCATCCGGTGTTACCGCGCGGCCAACAATGTAAGCAGCTTTATTGCGGTAAAATACCGACCTTAAAATATCAAAGCGAATTTGGTACACCGGGTGGCGGCCATGGCTGGACTGCGCCATAAAGCTTTTTACAATCAGGCGGATATCACGGTCCAGGTTCACAAAGGGCGTAATAAAGCCAAAGCCGGAGACAATATTACGGATAGTTTGTTTTAAACCATCCTGCGCCGGAAAGTAGCTGTCATATACCGAGGCCACCGGCGCCGGTAAATGCTGCTTGCTCAGCGTTGATTCAACGAAAATGTTTTTATTATGGAAGTACTTACGCTCAAATAACTGGCAAAACACCGAGTTATAAAAGGTTTCAGCCAGCTCGGCCTGAGGGTGAAACGCCAGAAACTCCATATAGTGCTGCTTTACCTGCTGCCACAGCGTTTCGTTTAAGCACTGGCTTGGCAGTTCGCTGGCCAGATGGGCAATAGCTTCAGTAACGCGCTGATCATAAAACGAAATGCGATCAGAGCTGTCCTGCTGAAAGGCGCGCCAGTCGGCCAGTTCAAAACGTTGTTTGGCTTTGGCAGTAATAGCCTGAAATAAACTGAAGTGGCGGCGAAAGCCTTTTAAGATAATTTCAGCAATTTGTTTCGCCTGACTCATATAGCGGCCTGCAGTGAAGGGGCGGTTGCCTGATTAACGTACTCTAATCAGGAAAACGCAGAATTGCCAGTATACATGCCGGTAACCTTATTATCGGCATGTTATACCCGGCTTATTCCGGTTGGCTCAGGCTGATATTGGCCGCTGTGTCCGGCTGTACATTGTCGCCATAGTTAAATACTACTGCCAGCACCAACACTACTGAGGCTGCCAGCATCAGCTTTAGCAGCAATGGTGCACAAAAGCGGAACCAGTGGCCGTAAGGAATACCGGCAATACCGATAATGCCCATTAACACCGCATTAGTGGGGATGATCATATTAGAAAAGCCATCACCGAACTGATATGCCAGTACGGCAACCTGACGCGGAATGTCGAGTAAGTCGCTCAGAGGCACCATTAATGGCATAGTGACATAAGCCTGACCACTGCCGGAGGGAATAAAGAAATTCAGCAGGGTTTGAATAACCAGCATGCCGACAGCGGCCGCTTCCGCGCCAACATAAGATAATGGCAGCGACATACCATATACCAGTGAGTGTAAAATCTGGCCGTCTTCCATAACCAGCGAAATACCACGCGCCACACCTATCAGCATGGCGGTAGTGGTGAGCTCCATGGCGCCGTCGATAAACTTTTGTGCCGCAGTGTCGGCAGAAATGCGGCCAACGACCGCAGTAAACAGGCCCCAGGCCACAAAGCAGGCGCTTAGCTCGTATAAGTACCAGCCATGTACCCTAATACCATAAGCCACTATGGCGATGGTACCGACAAAGCTGGCTAAAATCAGTTTATGGTTTAGCGCCAGTTGTGGGTAAGTGGCGGTTTGTTTATCGCCCAGTGGGCAGGGTAAACCGGCTACCATTGAATTGGCCGGGTCGGCCAGCACTTTTTTGGCGTAGCTCCAGACATGGTGAAAACCAATCAGTACAAAGGGGATAAAAATGGCCAGCCGTAGTTCAATGCCCGACAGTACCGGCACTTCGGCAATTTGCTGGGCAATAATTACTGTAAAAGGGTTAATGGCCGATACGCCATAGCCAATACCATAACCGGCTACTGTCATGCCTACTGCTGTCATGGCATCCAGCCGCATGGCTTTACACAGTGCAACTAAAATCAGCACAAAGGGGATATATTCACCGGCAGTGCCGATGGCGCTGGACGCCATGGCAAAGCAGAACACTACCATAAAGATCAGCATCTGCGGTTTTTCACCAAACCGGGTCAGCAGGCGGCCAATTAATGCATCCACAGTGCCGGTGGCGCGGGCGATAGAGAGTACACCGCCTAAAATCATTACAAAGAAAATAACGTCCTGAGCGCTGGCAAAAGCCCGTGGTATGGCGGTTAACAGCTGCCACGGGCTTAAGTACTGGCGTTCTTCTACTAAAGCAAAGGTGCCGGGTACTACTGCAGAGCGGCCATTGGCCAGGGTTTGGGTTTCAAAAAAGCCTTGCGGTACTATCCAGGTGGCGATCATCGCCAGCACCATCATGCTAAACAACAAGGTAAGGGTGTGGGGTACTTTAAATCTTGCCATGCTTTAGTGTCCCTTAAGTGCAGCTCAGATTAAAATTTAAGGTGCGTTATGCTGCGCTATATCGATAAAAAAAACGGAGTCTACCGCAACACTGTTAGCATCACAAACAGGTATTTACGGCTGTTACTTGTCTGCAGTGCGCTCATTGTATAGGCTAGGCGCCTTTTTCTGTGGTTGATTTTTCCGGAGTTTGTTGTGGCTTTGTTTGCCCTGACGATTTTTTTAAGCGCGGCTTTGCTGTTTTTAATTCAGCCGATGCTGGCTAAACAGTTACTGCCGTACCTCGGAGGTGGTGCCGCAGTATGGACTGCCTGCATGTTGTTTTTTCAAGCCATGCTGCTGGCCGGTTATGCCTATGCCCATGCTTTGTGCCGTTTTCTGTCTCCGTTGGCACAGCGTTGGCTGCACAGCCTGTTATTATTGCTGGGCCTGTTGAGTTTACCGTTATTGTACCGATCAGACGTTATGGCATTCAGTGCGCTGCCGCCGTTGGCGGCTGTATTGCTGTTTTTGTTGTTTACCACAGGTTTGCCCTATTTTTTACTGTCGGCCACCGGGCCTTTACTGCAGCATTGGTTTGCCGGCCGCTTTAGTACGGTGTCACCATATCGTTTATATGCATTGTCAAATATCGGTTCTTTGGGCGGCTTGCTGGCATATCCGTTTTTGCTTGAGCCGGGCTTATTGTTATCTGAACAACGCTTGTACTGGTTATCGGGCTTTATTGTTTTTGCTGCCTGCTGCCTGGCGTTGATGTGGCAAAATCTGGCGGCGTTGCCGCTGTCGTACCGGGCTGGTGCCGCCCGGCTGCGTCAACCGGCCGCTCTGCGCTGGTTGGCGTTGTCGGCCAGCGGCGTGGTGTTATTACTTGCGGTAACGCAGCAACTTACCCAGAACGTGCCGCCCATTCCGTTTTTATGGGTGGTGCCGCTGTGTTTGTATTTGCTCAGTTATATCCTGGTGTTTAATAAACCGCATTGGTACCAGCCGGGGATTTGGCGCTATCTGTTTTGTCTGAGTATGGTGTTTGGCCTGTTACTGTTTTACCTTGGACGCCAGTTTGACCTGATCTCGCAGTTGCTGCTGTATCTGTTAGTGCTGTTCAGTGGCTGTATGTTGTGCCACGGCGAGCTGGCGCGGTTAAAACCACAGCCACGTGGTCTAACCGGTTATTATTTATTACTGGCTGCCGGCGGAGCCCTGGGTAGCCTGGCAGTTAATCTGTTGGCACCATTGTTGTTTACGCAGCATTGGGAGTTTTTACTGGTACTGTTGGCTATTTATTTGCTGTTGTGGCCACGCACACCGGGTACGCCACCCTGGCAGCAGGTATTGTGGTTAAGTGGCGCCGCGTTATTTACGCTAAGTGTGCTGGCGCTGGAGTGGCAACTTGGCCGCCATAACGTTTATGCCGAACGTAATTTCTACGGCAGTCTTACCGTGCGCGATATCAGCGTCAACGGCAATATGCAGCGACGCTTAATTGACGGCACCACCAGCCATGGTGCGCAATATTTGGCAGCCCCCTTATCGCATGCAGCGCAAAGTTATTATCGCGCCGGTACCGGGGCTGCGTTAGCGTTAGAGTACTTTTTACCGGCGGCGCCATCGCGCAATGTTCAGCAGTTGCAACAACGTAAATTCGGCTTGGTAGGGTTAGGCGCCGGGGCGTTGGCAGTTTATGGCAGGCAGGACGATACCATGCTGTTTTACGAGCTGAACCCGGCGGTTATTAAAGTGGCAACGGAGTATTTCAGTTACCTTGGCGACAGCGCGGCAACGGTTGAAATTGTACCGGGTGATGCCAGATTAATGCTGCAGACGCAGCTGGCAGCCGGCAGCCAGCAGTTTGATGTACTGGTGCTGGATGCCTTCAGCAGCGACAGCATTCCGCAGCATTTACTTACACTGGAGGCCATGCAGTTGTATTGGCAGCATTTACACAGTGATGGTGTGCTGGCAGTGCATGTGTCGAATAACTATCTGGATTTAACCGGCTTATTGCGCAATCAGGCTGTCAGCCTTGGCCTGCAGGCGTATTTTATTGCCAGCCCGGCACAGGGCACTGATCCTGCGGCACACTGGGTGTTGCTGACGAATAATCAGCGTTTTATGCAGCAGCCGCAATTGCAACAGGCCTTAAGCCACTGGCTTACGCCGGCGCAACCTGCTGTCAGCTGGACAGATCAGCACAGTAATTTGCTGCAGGTACTAAAGTAACGCCAGGCAGCAAAGGGCAAAAAGCCACCCGGCAAGGGTGGCTTAATGTCAACACAGTGTGTTACTCATCGTCTTCTACCATGGTCATTAGCGAGGTATTCCCCCCCGATGCCGTGGTATCAATACTGATGGTTTTCTCGGTGACGAGCCGTTTAATTAACGTATCGTAATACTCGGCGCTGATCACCGGCAAAATGGCACCCTCGCGCCTGGCCAGTTGCTGGCTGAAGTACCCCAAGCGCGACGAGCGGGCAGCAACCACAGCCCCGGCTAAATGCGGATGAGCCAGAATAGCCTGTAACTGGTTTGATTTTGCCACCTGGAACACACCGTTAGCCACACCTGTAGCAATAAATTTTTCTCTGAACGTTTGGGCTTCTTCATAAAACAGCTCTGATGCTACCGTAATCACCGTATTACCTGCCGCCAGGGCGGTAATGATAGACAGAGTCCAGAAGTTAAACGAGGTGCTTTTATCGGCGTAGCACACTACACAGCCACGCGGCTCGTAGCGCAGCGTATTCGACTCGCCGGTAGGCCCCGGTAATTCGATGGCTTTGCGCATATGTTTTTCCAGCCGGTTTAGCTGCGCCCTGGCATCGGCCAGGGTAGAGCCTAAGTCGTCAGCCAGCTCGTCGATAATGTCAACGGTGGCTATTTTGGCCAACAATTGCCGTACCGCAGAAATACGATCATTTAATGCTGTTGCACGCCAGATTTTTTCGTCGCGCAGCGAGTTTGCCATCAGCTGCTGTACCTGCATTCCGGCGTCGGGGGCGTGGTGTAAGTCCAGCTCATCGGGTGACAGGTTAGTCATTTGTACATTGTCCGGCGAGGCTTTTTCTTTTAACAGCCGCACTAAGTAGTTCGGGCCACCGGCTTTGGGGCCGGTACCTGACAAACCCCTGCCACCAAAGGGTTGCGCCCCGACAATGGCACCTATCATATTACGGTTAACATACACATTGCCCGCGCGTGACATCTTGGCCAGGTAGTCGCAGCGCTCTTCAATACGTGAATGAATACCCATGGTCAGGCCAAAACCGGTGCCGTTGATCTGATCGATAACCTTATCCAGCTCTTTCGCTTTAAAGCGGATAATATGCACACAAGGGCCAAATACCTCGCGTTTTAGCACAGATAAATCTTTAATTTCATATAAACGCGGTGCAAAGAAGTAAGCGCCGTGGGTGCTGTTATCCGGAATATTGCACTGGTAGTGCAGCGTGGCTTTATCCTGCAGGTACTCAACGTGCTGCTGCAGGTTGTTTAGTGCTTTGGCATCAATAACCGGGCCGATATCGGTGCTAAGCAGCGCCGGATCGCCCACATGCAGCTCTTTTAAAGCACCTTTTAGCATGGTAATGAGGTTGTCGGCCACGTCTTCCTGAATAAACAGCACCCGCAGTGCCGAACAGCGCTGGCCGGCACTTTGAAAACCTGAACTGATCACATCGTCAACCACCTGTTCGGGCAGTGCTGTCGAGTCAACAATCATACAGTTCTGGCCACCGGTTTCGGCAATCAGCGGCACCTGAATATCACTGCGTGCGGCCAGCGTTTGTGCAATAAGGTTGCCGGTATCGGTAGAGCCGGTAAACATCACTGCTTGTATGCGCGGGTCCGGCACTATGGTTTTACCCACATCACTGCCGCGGGCAAGCACTGCCTGTACTACATGCTCGGGCAAGCCTACGGTGTGCATTAGTTCAATGGTACGCAGTGCAATCAGGCTGGTTTGTTCGGCAGGTTTGGCGATAACGGTATTACCGGTAACAATAGCGGCGGCCACCTGGCCCAGGAAAATTGCCAGCGGAAAGTTCCACGGGCTGATACATAAAATGACGCCGCGGGGTTCAAAGCGCTCGTCTTTGGCCAGCTCTTCTGAGCGGGCGGCGTAATAGCGGCAAAAATCGACCGCTTCACGCACTTCGTCAATGCCATCCTGCGCCACTTTACCGGCTTCTTTAATACAAATGGCTACCAGTTCGTCGTTGTGGCGCTCTAAAATATCGGCTATCCGGCGCAGCAGGTTTGCCCGTTGCTTAATGGGTACTTGCGACCAACTGCTAAATGCGGCGTCAGCATTTGTTAGCAATTGCTGCATTTGTTCAGTGCTGTGCAGGCTGATATGGCCTATTATTTCCCGGTGGTTAGCCGGGTTTATTACCGCTGCTACACCTGTTGGCAGAGTGTCGGCCGTGATCCTGTGCTCGTTAAACCATTTGTCTAAATTTGCTTTAAACGGCATCAGGGCATTTACATCAGTTAAATCCAGGCCGCGCGAGTTAGCCCGTTCCGCGCCGTATAAATCTACCGGCATTTTTATCTGGCTATTGTACTTGTTGCGCAGGCCTTGCAGGGTTTCTACCGGATCGGGCAGCAATGCCTCTACCGGCTGGGTGGTATCAACAATAGCATTAACAAAAGACGAGTTGGCGCCGTTTTCCAGCAAACGCCGCACTAAGTAAGCCAGCAGGTTTTCATGCTCGCCAACCGGAGCATATACCCGGCACTGAATTTTTTCGCTACTGACAATCTGGTCAAATAATGATTCGCCCATGCCGTGCAAGCGCTGAAACTCAAAGCCGGTGTTGTTGCCTTTGGCTACTTCTAAAATAGTGGCGGCGGTGTAAGCATTATGGGTAGCAAACTGCGGATACAGCACATCGCGCGCTTCAAGCAATTTAATGGCGCAGGCTTTGTAAGACACATCGGTAGAGGCTTTGCGGGTAAACACCGGAAAGTGTTCCAGGCCACCTTGCTGGGTGGTTTTAATTTCAGTATCCCAGTAGGCACCTTTTACCAGCCGTACCATTAGTTTACGGTTAACTTTACGGGCTAAATTGGCCAGCCATTCAATCACAAAAATAGCCCGCTTCTGATACGCCTGTACTGCCAGGCCAAAGCCGGTCCAGTCGCCCAGGTCGTCATCACTGAACACGGCTTCAATTATATCCAGTGAAATATCTAAGCGATCGGCTTCTTCGGCATCTATGGTAAAGCCAATATCGTAGTGTTTAGCCAGCAGCACCAGAGTTTTGAGTTTAGGCAGTAATTCAGCCATTACCCGTTCGCGCTGGCTAAACTCATAGCGAGGATGAATAGCGGAAAGCTTAACGGAAATGCCGGGGCTTTTAACCGGGCCGCGGCCATTAGCGGCTTTACCAATAGCATGAATGGCGGTTAAATAGCTTTGGTAGTAACGCTCGGCATCGGCCATAGTGCGGGCGCCTTCGCCCAGCATATCGTAAGAATACACATAACCTTTTTTCTCTGTGTCTGCTGCGCGCTCTATGGCTTCATCAATGTCGCGCCCCATAACAAACTGTCTGCCCATAATTTTCATGGCAAAGTTAACCGACTTGCGGATCACCGGCTCGCCCAGGCGGCCAAGGGTTTTTTTCAGAATACCAAACTGGTGAGCTTTGTTTTGATCAGAGTAGCTCACCATTTTACCGGTAACCAACAAGCCCCATGACGACGCATTAACAAATAACGAGTCGCTGCTGCCCAGATGCGCGCTCCAGTCGCCTTTGGCAAGTTTGTCGCGGATCAGCGCTTCCTGGGTACTTTTATCCGGTACCCGCAGCAACGCTTCAGCCAGGCACATCAGTACCACGCCTTCTTCGCTCGACAGGGAGAACTCATTTAATAATGCGTCAATACCACCCTGGCCGTCTTGCTCCTTACGGATCGTTTTAACCATCTGCCGTGCCCGTTCCCACGCCCGGCTGCGGGCCTTCACGCCGACTTCAGCCAGCGGTAACAGCAAATCAATCACGCTGTTTTCATCAATACGGTAATGGTTACGGATTTTCTGCCGTAACGGGCAAGAGGTGGTTAAATCAGCATCAAATAACATAAGTCGGCCTGTCATAGGGGCGTAAACGCCTAAGCGCTACGCCGGGTTAACATGGAGGTTACTTCGCGCATACTAAAGAAAATATGACAAAATAGGCTAGTGTATTTTGGCTTAAAAACCATAATTCACATGGTTTATGTGTATTTTTGCAGTGTAAAGTTCGGTGTTTTTTATATTATGCCGACTTTTGTTGTATTTTATTCTGTTTGAGGGCATGCCAAATGCTACCCGGCTTAGCTTTTTACCCGCAGTACCAGAGTGTCTGCCAGTTTGTCCTGAATGGCCTGGCGGTTTGGGTCCCAGTATACTTGTAAAAAGCCCAGCAAGCCGGTGGCTAAGCCAGCGCTATACCCACCCTGGCGGCCAAAAGCCCCCCACAGTGAGATGGGCTTGTTGTCCAGTTGCACTACGCGAATGCCGCATAATTTTTTGCCAATAGTCTGGCCGTTATTCCAGGCAATAAACAGCGTAAAATAGCCGATAGCCCAACCAAAACCGATCCCTAAATCAGCCAAAATACCTTGCACCCATTTCAGTACGCTATGATCAGATTTTTGTAACCGTTGCCACAGCGATGCTCTGGTTATTACTGCTGCGGGTTCCGGCCCGGTTGTTGTACCTTGCACTGCCTCGCTTATTTGTTCTACCGTTGCGCCAACTTTGAGGCTGGTAAGGGCTTCTGTCATCACTGCGGCTTTTTCGCCGGCAGATAACTGGCTGATGTCCAACAGGTCGCTAAGCATTTCTTCCCGCTCGGCAATGCTTAGCTGGGTGTTTTGTAGTTGTTGTATCACTGCCTGTAATTGCACTTGGGCACAGGCTGCATCGCAGTCGGCCTGGCTTAAGCGCAAAGCATTTGCCGATACAGCAGTGCTGTCAGTAATACGTTTAATAGTGGTGTCGGAGGGCAGGGAAGATGTCCAGTTATGGCTGGTAAACAACAGCAGTGCCGTGCAGGCCAGAATGGCCACCTGGCCGGTTTTACCTGCCTGCCAGCGCGACCACGCCAGGTAAGTCAGCATGGGTATTACAAAAATCAGGCTGCCGGAGGTAAGGGCAGCGATGAAAAAACCGTCAATCAGTATTGCTATACCACGGCGTGCAGGCCTGGCTAATTGTTTACCAATTAACTCTGGTGCTACAGCAAATATATGTGGGGTTACCACCCGCCGTACCTGGCTTTCGGTGAGTTGTTTACCGCTGCTGTCAACAAAGGTGTCTGGTGCTACTTCAGAAATTGCGGCATTATCTGCAGATGGCAGTGTGGCAGGGGGGCGTGTACTCATGGTTTAACGGGCTCTGACTGGCTAAATTAAAATTACTCTAAACACAGCACGCTGCTAATGCAATGCACAAAACATAACTTTGGCCATGGTTTTATAAAACCTGCAGCCACAGCCTTTAACAAGGCCGCATACCTGCAGTATTTGGCAGTGTTTGCCCGGCTAGCTGTTGGGCGTACTTACTTAACAACTACTTAGTTAACAACATTATTAAACAGAACATCGGGCATTATGGAACAGCTTAATACAGGCAAAAAGAGGAAAACCGCAGGCTTTTACTGGTTACTAACACTGTTTACCGGTGCTGCGTGGGGAGGCTGCGCACTGATTTTTGCCGATCTGTGCCTCAGTTTTGGCGGCGGTAATAACAGAGGTTGTGTAAGCAGTTTTAATTACCCTGATATTATTACCGGCGTGGCTATTGCTGGTGTAGTGCTGTTAATTCCGGTCTTTTGTGTAATAGCAATGGTGGCATTATTAGTAACTTTGTTCAGGCGAAATTAAACCACATTTAGCCTGGCCGACATTTGCGTGCAGTTGCCGCCATTATTTGGCTAAGTGGTGTTACTCCAGCTCAGCCAGCCGGGCTTTTAACTGCTCGTTACGCTTTTTCTCTTTTTCCAGCATCTTTTTTAATTGCAATATTTTGGCAGCGGCTTCGTCGTCTTGTAATGCTTTAAGCCGTGGTTCGCCGTTTTGCGGGTCGATGATTTTTTTTGCTCTGGCATTGCAGGTTGGGCATTGATGAATATCAGACATAATAAACTCCTGACTGGTTTTTGCTGTATTGGTTGATATAATCAACTTAATTGTTGGGTTTTTAGTTGATGATGTCAACTTGTTTGTGGTGTTTAAGGTAGGGTTATGGATGAAAAGCGGGATTTACTCGACCAACTACAGCAGCTTACCGCTGAATTGCGCGGCCAGTTTTTTCAGCAACTTGCCCCCGAGTTGCCAGGGCTAACAGCAATGCATGGCCGACTGTTGCTGATGCTGGCGCTAAAACCAGGCAGTACAGCTCAGCAGCTCACAGAATTATTAAGGCGGGATAAGGCGCAAATTACCCGGTTGTTAAATGACTTACAGCAAGCTGCTTTATTACAGCGCCAAAGCGATCCTGCAGATGGCCGGCGCCAGCTACTGGTATTGTCAGAGCAAGGCCAGCAATTGGCCGCGCAGTTAAAAGCAAAAAAACGCCAGATAGCCAGCAAAATGCTGGTGAACTTAACTGCGCAGCAGCAAGAGCAGGTAGCGCAGGCACTGGCGCAGATGTACCAGAATTTAGTAAATACTTAATTTACCGCGCTTAATTAACTACGTTAGTGCTATTGTGCGTAATACCAGTAACGGCAGCCCGAAAACAGAAGCACTTGTTGTAGAGTTTATAAAGTGACGGGTACTGCTTCCAGCAGTGTCATAATAGTACGGTTATTGTTTAACCTGGCTAAATCAAGCAGGTAGCTTTTTTCCAGCAGTTGCATACTTTGGTTTGCCAGCAGTTCCTTTACCCGCTGTTCTTCATTATTAATAATGGCGGTCTTCAGTGCCGCATAGTGTATAAAACTGCGTGATCCTTCTTCAGGTTCTGTTTGCTCAGATGTCATTAATCAGGCTCCATTGTGTTTAAAGCGGCCCGTTTTAACTACTAAAACGGGCCTTGTCAGTTACGCCAATAGCTAAGTCGTTCAGCTTAACTACCTTCAAACGAGGTAATATCCAAAGTAATGTCACAGGTTAATAACCTGGATATCGGGCAGGTTAATTTGGCTTCTACCGCCGCTTTTTCAAAGTCTTCACCGCTGATGCCCGGTACTTTGGCGTCTAACTTTATCTCGGACTTTGTGATGGTAAAACCATCACCTTCTTTAACCAGCGTAATGGCTACCTTAGACGCTAAACTGCCTTTATTAAAGCCCAGCTTTGCCAGGCCAAAAGACAGCGCCATAGTAAAACACGATGCATGCGCAGCAGCGATTTGCTCTTCCGGGTTGGTGCCTGCCTTGCCTTCAAACCGGGTATTAAAGCCATAAGGCTGATCTTTTAAAGCGCCCGATCCAGTAGAAACATGCCCTTTACCGTCTTTGCCAAGACCTTCATATTTTGCAGTAGCCCATTTGATAATAGCCATGTGTGCTCCTTAGTTGTTAAACGGTGTTGTTGACAACGCAAGTGTTATTAGCGCGGTTAAGTTACCTATAACAGCAGCAAGAGCTGTTCCACACCGGCAAAAGCCCGCCAGCAGGGCGTTTTAACGAAAGTGCCCTGAGCCTGGCCCGGTAAGGTATTCACGATAGGGGATAAGAATTGTAAAAATTGCAGGCTTTAACGAACTTGGCATCAAGCCAACTGAAATACCTGTTCAAAAACACAGTTTGGTCTTTGAGTTTTTTATCAGCAACTCGCGGGTGCAAAAGCCGCAAGTTGCAGCAGCAAAAATTGCTACAACATAAAAATGCTTGATTTACATTCAGCCAGCGCCATAGACTGGAGCCAATATTGCAACTTGCGGGATCTTAGCAACACAACTCGCGGGTTTAGATCCTTTGAATAATATTATTTAGGCTAATCAGATTCGAGATCAGAAATAAAGCTCAAACATAGGAGAGTTGAAATGAGCCAAATTATAGAAGAGCTATATTTTGAAAAATTGCCAGTAGATTTATTCAGGCACGGAACTACGACAACCCCTCAAATGCACAAGCCCCGTACAATGCCACCACGTGAACTTGCTCAGGTTCATGATCTTAAAATATACAAGAAAGGCGGTATAGATTGGGTGGACCATGAGTCGGGAGGGATCTCGCTGTTCAACAAGCCCAATCTGCGTTTCGGTAATCGTTGGTGGAAATTACCTAAAGGTGCGCAAATTCCTTCAGGAATGCGAGTAAGTCGAGATAAAGGTATGAATCCGGTTACTGGGCAAATTCACTACACTATCCGCCCTCTACATGACATGCCACTTTCATCTTTTATTCAGAAGCTTAAAGATTTCTCGGCTGTCGCTATGCCTGATTTCCCCGTAGCGCAAAGGAAGGTGTAAATATGGAGCTTTCTCAAAAAGAAAAAGTAATTGCTTTAGCAGCCTTGCACAAATACATGGAGCATTTAGAAGCTCAGCTGCGCTCGGATGAAATTGATGAAGAAGCTTACGCTGACATCGCAAATGACGCATCAGTTTTGGAAATCCTGATATATAAGACTGAGCAAGAGCTAAATGCAAAAGCCTAACAAAGTGCGGCATTCGGGGCCTGCGGCCCCGGCGACGTTCACAAGTTCGCGTGTATGCGTGCGGCGTTAGTGTGTCAAGCAAAGCTTGATGCATCTTGCAGGGTGTAAGTCCCCGTCGGGTAAGGTGTAACTGACCTCCCGTATCAAGTGTTGCGCCTATGGCGGAACTGGCTTTTTTTGATGCTGCTGTACTAGCTACGCTCGCCACTGCGGGCTGTGTTGCTCATGAAAATGGACCTAATATGAAGTTACTCTTACTATTCTTAAATGCTTTTCTTCTAATTTTACCCGTATGTGCAAAAGAAGCCTTGAGTATCGACTACTGGGGTAGCATCGAAAAAACTGTACAGGAAACAGGTTTCAACGGCACGATAGTGGTTGGACGTGGGGACCAGATTCTTTTGCAGAAAAGTGTTGGCTATGCCGATGCAGTAAAAACAATTCCACTTACCGCTAATCACTTATTCAGTCCAGGTTCTGTGGGGAAAGAATTTACGACGGTTTCTATCATGCAGCTTGCTGCAAAAAACAAACTGAAGTATCAGGACAGCATTGCAAGATACGTTGATGCATTGCCTGCGTGGGCCAATAAAATAACTATAGAGCATATACTTACTCACACTTCAGGCTTGCCGGATGTAAAGTGGAAAAAGGGCATTACTACGGCCGATGCGATTCAGCAGATCCAGCAGGGAACGCCAGCTTTTGAACCTGGAACTGGTTACAAGTATACAAATTTGAACGTTGTTGTTCGCGCTCTGATAGTCGAAAGCATCACCGGGCAAAGCTATGCAGATTATGTTGATTCTTCAATTTTCAAAGTGGCGGGCATGACACATGCATTTCATCAAACCGAAAGTGAGCAGGTATCCAAAACTGTTGTTTCAGGTGACTTTCCGACGAATATGGCAGGTTTAACTATCTACGTAACGCCGCTAGACTTGTTTAAGTTTGAAAATGCTCTTTGGAATGGCGCATTGCTAAGTACAGATCAATTGAAGCAGGTATTGCCTGGTGATAGTTTGTCGGGGCAAACGAACAGAGCTTACTTTGATTTTGGCAAATTCTTCGTCGACGGCAATGGCGCTTTGGTTTCCTGGGAGCATGATGGCTCAAATCCCAGCCATCACACGATTAAACACCATGACTTCATCTCTGGGACTGTAATTATTTTAATGTCTAGTGATGGCAATAAATCGACGTTATACAAACTGTTGAACGAACTTAAGATTTTAACTTCGAAAGAGATTTAACCTACAAATTTATGAGCTAACAAACCAATGCAGCCGACCACTAATGCGTCGACTGATTGATGCGTTGCAGTTTAAGCAATTAGTCAGGAGATAGAAGTGAGCAACACCAAAAACGATAATTTTTTCTGGCCAGATGTTAGTTCGTTGGAATCTGCCAAGAAAGCTGTGGGCTATGGCGTGGGAGCTGCCGGGCTCGTCGCTGTGTTGACTGCTGCTTTTGCAACGTGGGCTTTAGTATCTCAAAGCACCGTAGTTAGTTTTATCGATGCTTGGGCATATGTTGATGCAGTGTTATTCACACTGATTGCATTTGGTATTTATAAAGAAAGCCGTTTCGCTGCAGTATTTGGGCTTTTAGTATTTATTGCTGAAAAGCTTTATCAAATCCATATTACCGAAAAGTTTGATGGCGCTGTAATGGCTGGATTCATTACTGTATTTTTTATTTCGTCTGTCCGTGGAACGTTCGCGTTGCATCGACTACGTAGCAAACCTAACAAGGTGGAGAATACAACGTCTTAAAATTATACGATTTTTAGTTTTTTGTTGCTGCAGCAACGCTCAAAAATTCGCGCATCTATATATCTGCAAGGAGCATCTTATGAAAACTATTTTACTAACGTTGTTGCTAACTTCAGCGGTGTTTACTGCAAACATAAACGCCAGTGAACTCTTTACCATGTCGTCAAAAGAAAGAGGTATAACGGCCTTTGATTATGTGGTCACTGAAGTAGCAAGAGAAAACGGTTATTCGACGTTAAACATACCTGGATTTCAGCAGCGTTCTGCGCCAGCTTCCCGATGGATGATGTGCGTTTATACAGAATTGGCAATTGAGCGTAAATCAACCTTGTGGGCCGCGATTTATAATGACAACACTGGTGATACGGTAACCGTTGTATTTCCTCAGTCTGATTCCTTAGACGATCCCGCTTTTGCTAACGTTGATGCGCTAGGCGCTGCACCTCAAATTATGTCAGTTATCAACTTTATAAAGTTTTGTGGGTTAAATTAGACCACTACAAAGCAATAAATAGAGCAGATAAAAATGCATATTACTGCCTCCGGAGATCCATGCTAAACACCGAAAGAGTTAAAGCAAACAGCTATACCGATGCTTATATTGGCAAGGTAGTGTGGAGCCCCGTTAAGTCTGTTTGGTTTCTTGCTAATTTGTTTGTGGCTGTACTTGTGGCCCCCGTAGTAGCAACGCTTTCGTCGGTTGGTATATTTATAGTGCTGACCGCAATCACTTTGTGCTTTGGTCACTCGCTTGGTATGCACAGACTTTTGATCCACAGATCATACGAATGCCCTAAATGGATGGAGTATCTGTTTGTTTACCTTGGAACTCTGGTAGGTATGGCCGGGCCAATTGGCATGATAAAACAACATGACTTGCGGGATTGGGCGCAGCGCCAAACCCGCTGTCATAATTACCTGTTACATGGCTCCGGAATGTTAAAGGATGCCTGGTGGCAACTAAACTGCGACCTGCGGTTAGCAAACGGGCCTGAATTTAATATCGAAGACAAGGTTCTTTCTGACCGGTTTTACCGGTTTATTGAAAAAGCATGGCTGCTGCAACAACTGGTAGTTGCCATACCATTATATTGGATTGGCGGCCTGAGCTGGCTGGTTTGGGGCGTGTCAGTACGGATAGTGGTATCAGTAGGTGGCCACTGGCTTATAGGCTATTTCGCACACAATGATGGTGAACGCACCTGGCGGGTAGAAGGTGCTGCTGTGCAGGGGCATAATATTCGCCTGGCAGGCCTGCTTTCCATGGGGGAGGCCTGGCACAATAATCATCATGCCTATCCTGGTTCAGCAATGCTGGGGCTCTATACCGATGAACCAGATCCGGGCTGGTGGGTGCTAAATGCACTGCATAACTTAGGTATTGTTAAGAATATTCGCTTGCCACAACAGTTACCTGCACGGGCAGAGTTAGTTACCGAAGCTATCAATCTGGACAGGCGGGTAGAGCGGGTGCCGGAAGATTGTAAGATCGCAAAGTTTATCAGAAGAGGCAGGCAATAAAGCCAGATGCAGCCGTTTGAAGGCGCACAGGCTTAAGTAACCAGGCTATAAATCGCTACCCCAATGGCAATAACAGAAACAATACTGCTGCCCAACACTAAAGCTTTATAGGTAGCAACCTGTCGCTGTGCTTCTACTGATGCCTCCTCGGCAGAGGTAATAACCTTTTGTAATTGCTCGGCAATAATATGCAGCGACTGGGCATTTTTTGTTACCGCATCCTGCAACTCTGTAATTTGCTGTGCAACCACAGGGTCTGACTTGGCCGCTTCTGATTTTGAGGTAAACGCCGGAATAGCGCTGGTGGCTATTGTTGTCAGATAAGGAGCAAGCGCCTTGATAAGTGGAATAATTTGTACTGCCATAAGTTACCCTGATAAGTTGCCACGCCAAAAATATTGTACTCAAAATAGCCGTTAACGCCTTTTTCAGCAATCGTTTAGCTGCCATCACTATGGTTGGCTGTAGCGCAATGCTGACAATAGGCTCTTATTATTTAGCCATCTAAACGTATAGAAGTTGACTTTGAGGCTGCTTTTGCGCAAAGTAGCGCTTATGTCAGTTAACCGGGTATGGCTATGCCTATTAAAGTGATCGATCAGTTGCCGGCGGTAGAAGCGCTGTCGGCCGAAAATGTGTTTGTAATGACCGAAAGCCGGGCGCAGTCGCAGGATATCCGGCCGTTGAAAATTGCTATTTTAAATTTAATGCCTAATAAAATAGCTACCGAAATTCAGCTATTGCGTTTACTGGCCAACAGCCCGCTACAGGTGGATGTTGACTTGCTGCGCATTGACGACCATGTCAGTAAAAACACGCCGCCAAGCCATTTAAACTGCTTTTACCGTTATTTCTCAGAAGTGCAGCAGCAAAAGTATGATGGCCTTATTATTACCGGTGCGCCGCTGGGGCTGGTTGATTATGAAGATGTCACCTACTGGGCGCAGTTTGGCGATATTTTGCGCTGGGCCGATAACAATGTTACCTCGACCTTATTTTTGTGCTGGGCGGCACATGCGGCGCTGTATCAATACTATGGTTTGCAGCGTGAAATCCGCGGTGAAAAATTATCCGGTGTGTACTGGCAGCAGGTAAGCCAGCCGCTGTGCCCGTTGGTGCGCGGTTTTGATGACGAGTTTTTAGTGCCGCATTCGCGCTATGCCCAGGTGCCGAAGCAAAAATACCAGCAGCATGACGACTTACATATTCTGGCCGAAGCTGATGTAACCGGTGCTTATTTACTGCAAAACAGCAGTGGCAGCCGGGTGTTTGTTACCGGCCACCCGGAATACGATTTAACCACGCTGGATGAAGAATATCAGCGCGATTTAGCTGCCGGTGTGGCGGCCAAGCTGCCGGAAAACTACTACCGCCACAATGACCCCTTGCAAGGGCCGCAAAAGCTGTGGCAAAGTCACGCCTTTTTACTGTTCAGTAACTGGCTGAACTATTATGTTTATCAGGCCACGCCGTTTGAGTTAAGCCAAATTGGCCGCAGCGCTTAAGCTAATTAGAATTACAACGAGCACTTTATGACTGCAAGACTAACGCCTGAACATTTTCGTAAGCTGTTATCTGAGCGTATTTTTATTCTTGATGGCGCTATGGGTACCATGATCCAGCAGCATCGCCTGCAAGAAGCCGATTACCGTGGCAGCGAATTTGCCAATTGGCCGTGCGATGTAAAAGGCAACAATGATTTACTGGTATTAAGCCAGCCGGATCTGATTACCGATATTCACCGTCAGTATCTGCTGGCTGGCGCCGATATTGTCGAAACCAACAGCTTTAATGCTACCAGTATTGCCATGGCCGATTACCAGATGGAAAGTTTATCGGCACGGATTAACCGTGAATCTGCCGCCTTAGCACGGAAAGTATGCGATGAAGTAACCAAGCTTGAGCCACATAAGCCGCGCTTTGTCGCTGGCGTGCTCGGGCCAACTAACCGCACAGCGTCGATATCACCGGATGTAAATGACCCCGGTTTTCGCAATGTTAGCTTTGATGAATTAGTGGATGCTTATACCGAATCAACCCATGCTTTAATTGAAGGTGGCGCCGACATTATTATGCTGGAAACCATTTTCGATACGCTAAATGCAAAAGCGGCGGCCTTTGCGGTGTTAAAAGTATTTGATGAAGTGGGTTTTAAACTGCCGGTAATGATCTCCGGTACTATTACCGATGCCTCCGGCCGTACTTTGTCAGGGCAAACCACTGAGGCTTTTTACTACAGCCTGGCCCATGTTGAACCGGTGTGTTTTGGCCTTAACTGCGCCCTGGGCCCGGATTTACTGCGGCCTTATGTTGAAACCTTATCTGGTGTGTCTGAGGCTTATGTATCAGTACACCCTAATGCCGGTTTGCCTAACGAATTTGGCGAATATGATCTGGGTGCCACTGAAATGGCCGCAGAAATTAGCGATTGGGCCAAACAAGGCTTTTTAAATATTGTCGGCGGATGCTGTGGTACTACGCCAGAGCATATTAAAGCCATAGCGGATGCGGTAAAAAATGCGCCGCCACGCCAGCCCAAAGCGCCCAGCCATAGTTTTCATTTAGCTGGCCTTGAAGCCTTTTCTCTGGAGTGGTAATGCAGCAACAGGCCCGATTTATTAATGTTGGTGAGCGGACTAACGTAACCGGCTCGGCAAAGTTTAAAAAGCTGATTTTAAACGGCGATTTTGAAGCCGCGCTGGATGTAGCACGCCAGCAGGTAGAAAACGGTGCTCAGATCATCGATATCAACATGGATGAAGCCATGCTCGATAGCAAGGCTGCTATGGTGCGTTACCTGCAGCTGTTAGCCTCAGAGCCCGATATTTCACGGGTACCGGTTATGGTCGACTCGTCGAAGTGGGACATTATTGAAGCGGCGCTTAAGTGCATTCAGGGCAAGGCGGTGGTTAACTCCATTTCGCTAAAAGAGGGCGAAGCGCCGTTTTTACAGCAGGCGCGTTTGCTACGTCGCTATGGTGCCGCAGTGGTAGTAATGGCGTTTGACGAACAAGGCCAGGCCGATACCAAGGCGCGTAAGGTCGAAATTTGCCAACGTGCTTATAACATCCTCACTGAACAAATTGGTTTTCCGCCACAGGACATTATTTTTGACCCGAATATTTTTGCCGTTGCCACCGGCATTGAAGAGCACAACAACTACGCGGTAGATTTTATTGAAGCCACCCGCGAGATCAAGCGCCTGTGCCCGCATGCGAAAATCTCCGGTGGTGTATCCAATGTATCGTTCTCATTTCGTGGCAACGATGCGGTGCGCGAAGCTATTCACTCGGTGTTTTTATACCATGCTATAGCTGCCGGTATGGATATGGGTATAGTTAACGCTGGCCAGCTTACCGTATATGACGATATTCCTGAGCTACTGAAAGAGCGCGTAGAAGACGTTATTCTTAACCGCCGCAGTGATGCCACCGAGCGCTTGCTGGATATTGCTGCGCAGTTTAAAGGCGATGGCAGTGTGGCCGAAAAGGCCGATGATGCCTGGCGCAGCCTGCCGGTAAACAAAAGGCTGGAACATGCGCTGGTTAAGGGCATTACCGACTTTATTGATATTGACACCGAAGAAGCACGCTTACAGGCGGAAAAACCGCTGCATGTAATTGAAGGGCCGTTGATGGACGGCATGAACGTAGTGGGCGATTTGTTCGGCGAAGGCAAAATGTTTCTGCCACAGGTCGTGAAATCGGCGCGGGTAATGAAAAAAGCCGTAGCTTATTTACAGCCTTTTATCGAGCTGGAAAAGGAAGGCGGCAGGGCTCAGGGCAAGGTGCTGCTGGCCACGGTAAAAGGCGATGTGCATGATATCGGCAAAAATATTGTCGGTGTAGTGCTGCAATGTAATAACTTTGAAGTGATTGATTTGGGTGTAATGGTGCCTTGTGCTGAGCTGTTACGCGTAGCCAAAGAGCACAATGTGGATGTTATCGGCTTATCCGGCCTGATTACACCGTCGCTGGATGAAATGGTGCATGTCGCCAAAGAGATGACACGTTTGGGTTTTACCCAGCCGCTGTTAATTGGCGGTGCCACCACTTCAAAGGCCCATACCGCGGTAAAAATTGAACCAAACTATGCGAACGGCGTGGTGTATGTACCTAACGCCTCACGTAGTGTATCTGTGGTGCAATCACTTATTACACCACAGAGCAAAGCGGATTATTTAGCACGGATTAAACACGAATATACCGTGGCGCGCGAGCAACATGCCCGTAGCCGCCCCGGTGAAAAACTGCTGAGTTTTAACGAGGCAAAAGCGAATAAATTCCGGCTTGATCTCAGCAAAGTAGCCCCGGCACCAAACCAACCCGGCGTGCACCTGTGGCAGGATGTCGATTTAAACCTGTTGCGTGATTATATCGACTGGACGCCATTCTTTTTAACCTGGCAGTTATCCGGCAAGTACCCGGCAATACTAAACCATGCTGAAGTTGGTATAGAAGCGCGCAAGCTGTTTAAAGACGCCAATGCCATGCTGGATACCATGATTAACGGCGGCCATGTTAAAGGTAAAGCGGTATTTGGTTTATTCCCGGCCAATAGCGACGGTGAAGATATTGTGGTTTATACCGATGAGAGCCGTAGCATCGAAAAGGCCCGTTTATATAACCTGCGCCAGCAACTGCAGCTTAGAAATAATGCGCCCAATTACAGCCTGGCCGATTTTATTGCGCCGGTGGCTAGCGGCGTAAAAGATTATATTGGCGGCTTTGCTGTTAGCACCGGTTTTGGCGCCGATGAATTTGCCGCTAAGTTTGCTGCCGAACACGATGATTACAACAGCATTATGGTAAAAGCGCTGGCCGACCGCTTAGCAGAGGCTTTAGCTGAATACCTGCATTTAAAAGTGCGGCGCGAGTATTGGGGCTATGCCGCCGCAGAGCAACTGGATAACGAGCAACTTATTCGCGAGCTGTACCAGGGCATCCGCCCGGCGCCGGGTTACCCGGCCTGCCCGGAACACACTGAAAAAGGCACACTGTGGCAGTTGCTGGATGTAGAGGCGCAAACCGGTATTCAGCTTACCGAAAGCTATGCCATGTGGCCCGGTGCCGCGGTAAGCGGCTGGTATTTTGGCCACCCCGACAGCAAATATTTTACCGTTAGCAAAATTGACGTTGATCAGCTTAACGAGTACGCAGCAAAAAAGGGCTGGAGCCCTGAGCAGGCGCAAAGCTGGTTGGCGCCTAACCTGCGCTAGCCGTTAAGCAGCAGTAATGTGGCTAAGTGATTGTTATAAAATGAAACGTTGTTGTTTCTGTTATGGCGAATAACTTGCGTTTACTCTGTGCTGTCAGGTAAAAACGTCTAAGCTTAATTAAAAGTATGACGGAGTGGAGTATGGCTGGAAAAGGATGGATAGTAGCTTGCCTGTTGGTATGTCAGTCAGTGTGGGCCGCGCCACTTACGGTGTTGGTGGGACAACACAAACCACCTTATATTAAGCTGGAGACTGTCAGCGGTTACGAAATCGAGCTGCTGCGTGAAATAGTCAGGCGCATGGGCTATGAAGCCGAGTTCACTTTTTTACCCAACTCCCGCATTCGCAGCCAACTGGAAAGTGGCTTTGGTGATATTGCCAGTTTGCAGCCTAATGAGCCGGATGAGCCCGGATTGTTTTTCTCCCAGCCTTATATCCGTTATCAGAACGTGGTGGTGGCGCGGCAAAGCGACGAATTAACCCTGCAGCATCCTGCGGATATGGCCGGGCTGACAACCGTAGCGTTTCAGGGAGCGAAGGTGGTGCTCGGCGCTGACTACCGCGATGCAATGGCGTTGCAGCCCGGCTATCTGGAAACAGTGGATCAGCAAGCTCAGGTTGAAATGCTGTTTAGTGGCCGCGTTAAAGCGATAGTGTTGGATCGGAATATCTTTACTTACCACCAGCAAGAATCGAAACGTGCGCTGCCGGTAGTAATTCACGAACTGTTTGGCTCAACCTTATACCGGGCGGCTTTCCGTGATCCGGTATTACAGCGTCGTTTTGATCAGGCGTTACTTAGCGTACTGCTGGACAACTGGTACGAGCAACTACAGTTAAAATATCTGCTGCAGCTTAACCAGGAACTGCCAAACCGGTTTTATTGCAACGACATGCAAACTGCCAACAAATAGTAACCGGCTGGCTAACGCCATTGCCCCAGCAGTGTTGCCAGTGTAGTAGCGTCTATCGGTTTGGTTAGCATGTCGTTCATACCAGCTTGCAGGCATTGCTGACGTACATGCTCAGAATGATGCGCTGTCATGGCGATAATCGGGGTGTTTGCAAAGCTGCTGTATTGGCGTAACCGGCGTGCCGTGTCATAACCGTTAAGCCCCGGCATTTCTATATCCATTAACACTAAGCTGATAGGATGTTGCGTTGCATACTGTAACGCCTGTTCGCCGTTGTTGGCGCTAATTACTTTGTGCCCGAGTTTTTGCAGAATAATTTGCGCCAGAGCCTGGTTAAAATAATTGTCTTCTACCAGTAGTACTGTATGCGTAAATGTTTTGTCGTTAGCCAGTTGCAGTGGCGACGGGACGTTAGTTTCCAGGCTGTCAGTACTGGCGGCTTTAAACTGCACCGCAAAGCTAAAGCTGCTGCCATGACCTTCGCTGCTTTTAACATTAAGTTTACTGCCCATCAATGCCAGCAGCCGCTGACAAATGGTCAAACCCAGACCGGTGCCGCCGTATTTACGGCTGATAGAGCTATCGGCCTGGCTAAATGCGGTAAACAAACGTTCCTGCTGTGCTTCACTGATGCCAATGCCGGTGTCGGTAACAGTAAACTGTAACAGGCAGTTATCGGCACTACCAATCGGGCTTACTGTCAGGCTGACACTGCCGCGTTCGGTAAATTTTATGGCGTTACTGAGTAGGTTAATTAACACCTGGCTTAGCCGCAGTGCGTCGCCGTTTAGTACCGGCGGGATACTGTTGTCCAGCTCCAGCGAAAAACTCAGCCACTTTTGCTGTAACTGAGCGCTAAACATGTCGGTAACCTGCAAGACAGTTTGTTGCAAATGAAACGGCGCTTGCTCCAGCTCCAGTTTACCGGCTTCTATTTTGGAAAAATCCAAAATGTCATTAATAATGCTTAACAGAATTTTTCCTGAGGCACGAATTTTAGCAAGATAGCTCTGCTGGGTTTTAGCATCCTGGCTGTGTTGTGCCAGTTCTGCAAAACCGAGTACGGCATTTAGCGGTGTACGCAGTTCATGGCTCATATTGGCGAGAAACTCGCTTTTGGCTGCAGTAGCAGACTCTGCCGTGTGTTTGGCTTGCTGTAATTGCTGCATAGTGTGTTGCAGGTGCAGCGTGCGTTGCTCGATTAAGGTTGTAAGTTGCTGTTTTTCTGCTGTTAATTGGTGAGTCCGCCATTTTAGCAGCAGGTACACCAGGGCCGCTGCCAGCAAGGTGTACAGCAACCACGCTAATGGGCTGGCATACCACGGATGAGCAATATTAATGTTCAGTGGTGCCGAGAGCTGTAAATTACCCTGATAATCCAGGCTGCGGACCATAAACTGGTAATCACCGGCGGGCAGGTTGGTGTAATCGCGGTATAACTCGTTACTCCAGCCCGACCAGTTTTTGTCGTGGCCCTGTAGTTTCACCTGAAACTGCGGCAAAAATAGGTGGCTAAAGTTGGGGCTGGCATATTCAAACCGTAGCCCTGTGCTGGCCGCATCCAGCTTTAGCTGCGCAGGCAGGGCGCCACCGCTGTAGAACACATTGCCGTCCAGAGTTCTTAGTTGCCGTATTAACGGCAGCCGCGGCGGCAGGTTACGGTGTTCGGTGATAGCAAAACGGAAAATACCCTCAGCGCCACCAAACCACACCACATTTTGTTGATCGATCAGTAGCGTATCAAGCGGAATATCCTGCAATGGCAGCAAAGAGGAAGCCTGCCAGCGATATAAGCCATTATCGTCAGCAAATAATACCCCGGCCTGACGGCTGCCGGTGATATTGTCCCATGTTAGCAGCCAGAGGTTGTTGTGCTGATCTATTTGTGGATAACGTACCCAGGGTTGGGTGTCAGGGAAGGCGGCACCCAGCACCTTGTCGGCAACAAATTGCTCGCTTGTGCTGTCAAAACGGTAGAAACCACTGACTGTGGCAAACAGCAATTGTTGTTGGTACCAATGTACTGAGTTGCGGTTTTCACTGGGCAGGCCAGCCGTTTTATTAAAGCGTTTTACTACCAGCGGTACCGAGCTGCCACCCTGCCAGTTTTGTGGCAGGCTAAGACGGTAAATACCATGTGCCAGAGTACCCAGCCACAAATCACCACCGGCGGTTTCATAGATGCTGTTCAGATTGCCGCTAACGCCGGGCACGCGGCCTTCATCATGCCACTGGCCCTGCTCGTAGCGCATACTGGCCAGGCCATCCTGCAAGCCTACAAAAACCCGTTGTGGGTTTTGTACCGACTGATAGAGCACTTTGCTGGCCAGCTCTGACGGGCGAACCAGAGTAATGTCGTGCTGACGCAAAGCATAAACGCCATTACTGTTAGCAATAAGTAGCTGTTGCTCAAAACTGATAAAGTCCCAGGTTTGCTTTTGTACCTGGCTGATGGCTTCAAACTGATTCTGGCTGTTACGGCGGTATAAACCCAGGCTGGTGCCGGCATACAAGGCCCCGTTATGCTGATACAACGACAGCACATTGCCGTATAAGCCACTGGCGTTATTGTAGTAAGACAGCGCAGATGATAAATCAATCCTGCTCAGGCCATGGTCAAGTGCCAGCCACAAGCCTTGCTGGTGGTCCTGATATAGGGCTCTGATATTCTGATCTACCAGGCCAAACTGTTTGGTAATGTGGCTTTTTAACCGGCCATCTGCGCTAAGAATATATAAACCGTTTTGTGTGGTGCCCAGTGCAAAGTCGCCATTGGTTAATTTAATGCCGCTATAAAGCAGGGCTTGTGGTAATACATTGTCGATTTCAGTTTGCCAGCGCCTGACTCCGGTGTGATCCAGCAAAAACAGGCCATCTTCGCGGCTACCTGCCAGTAGGGTGTTGTCGTTATAGCTTTCCAGCATAAACACACTGGTGGTGGCAAAATGCTCAGAGCCTGGCAGCAGAGTAAAATCGCCTTGTCTCAGCTCCAGCAGGCCGGTGCCTTCTTCACGTACTATCAGGCGGTTATTCAGCCAGAATGCCTTGAGAAAAACACTGTTGCTGCTCCATACTCTGACATGTTGCGGCGTAAGCAGAAAAATATAATTGCGGCTGACAAAGTATACGCCATCGTCGGTGGCGAAGGTTTGTCGTATATCCTGAAAATTGCGCTGCTCTGGCGCAATGCGGTCAAGCAATGAAACATAACGGCTGCCAGAGGCGGAGCTGGTATCCAGATAGCCCAGTTCACCCTTAGAGCCAACATAAATACGGCCGTCTTTGGCCAGTGCCAGCGAGCGTACTACAGCTTTATTGCGGGTGGGGATCATACGCCAGTGGGCACCGTCATATTCCAGTATGCCTACGTTGTTGCCAACATAAATAAGGCCACGCTGATCCTGTACCAATGCCCAGTTTTGTGTGCCGCCGTTGTAATCTTTCGGCTTAAAGTTGCTTAGCAGCGGGGTACCGGACTGGCCGGATGACAATGCCAGCATAGGGCAGCTGCATAACAGCAACACTATATACAGCAGCATCCGGCAGTAGTTAAATTGGCTCTTCACTATGCTCAACCTCCTGTTCGCACAGCCCGATACGCTTGGTAATAGTCAGCAGGCTGTTTATCAGACAGGCTGAATGCGTATTGGTTTATTTGCGCAGTACTTTGTCCAGATAGCCCATGGCAAAGGCGGATAATACAAAAGTTATATGCATCAGCAAATACCACTGAATTTTATCGTTTGCGATGGTTTCAGTATTCATAAATACCTTTAACAGATGAATAGAAGAGATCGCTACAATAGATGCTGCTACTTTGTTTTTCAGCGAGCCGGAATCGAGCTTACCCAACCAACTGAGTTTGTCATCATTGCCTTCCAGATCCAGCCGTGAGACAAAGTTTTCATAACCGGAAAACATCACCATAACGATCAGACCGCCGACCAGGGCTATGTCAATTAATGACAACACCACCAGAATCAGTTCTACCTCTTTCATACTGAAAATGATTGGCAGAATATGAAACACTTCCTGAAAAAATTTAATACCAAGAGCCAGCAATGCCAGGCTTAAACCCAGATAAATAGGTGCCATAATCCAGCGCGATGCATACATCAGTCTTTCAATAAAATTTTCCATAATTTTTCCAGTCAATTTAGCAGCGTGTATTATGCTGCCATCGGGCTACAGGTCAAGTACAGCGGCACTGAATTTCAGCGCTTTATCACCTGGCGGTTACCGCATATTTGTGCACTTTACCGCAAGCCCGGCTTAGTGGTGGGCAGAATATGTTAGCGTTGCGCCGTTGAAGCTTACAGATGTTCCTATATGAGAAAAATTTATCGCTATATCGCTGTGTTGCTAACACTGTGCTGTAGCGCTGCTGCAGCTGACGAAGGCTTGTGGCAACCACAGCAGCTACCTGAATTAAAACAGCGGCTGGTCGCTCAAGGCTTGTTAACAGCGCAGCAGCAGGCTGATGCTTTCAGTGCTTTGCCATTAAATGCTCTGGTACGGTTAAATAACTGTAGTGCTGCTTTTGTGTCGAAGTCGGGTTTGTTGCTGACAAATTACGCCTGTGTGGCCGATAGCCTGCAGCAAGTTGGGTTTAGCACTCCTCAGCAAGAATTTTCAGCTGCCAACGCAGCAGACGAAATACCGTTGCCGGGTATCCGGGCTTTGCTGATCCGGCAGATACAAAATGTAACGGTACAGTTAAACCGCCAGCTTGATACTAATGCCAGTCCCGCAGAGCGGGCTATAGCGTTGCAGCAGCTGAGCCAGAAAATTATCGTTGAGTGTCAGCAGCGCAGCGACTATATATGTGAAGTGACCAGCCAGCACGATGGCCTGGAATATTATCTGGTTAAATCAGAGCCCATCGCGGAACTGCGGCTGGTACATTTACCGTTAGCGGCAGTATCACCTGAACAGGCACCAAACTGGGGCTGGCCACGATATCAGGCCGATTACGTTTTTTTACGTGCTTATACCGCAGGCAACACTGCCTTTAAACCCGCAGCACATTTAACCTTGTCGGCAAAAGGTATTACCGAGGGTGATACAGTAATGGCAGCCGCGTTTCCGCAGCAAAGTTCACGTTATGCCAGTGCTGATGAAGTTCGCTTTTTATTTGAACAATATTATCCGCAGTCGGTGCAGTATCGTCAGCAGGCGTTAGCGCTTATTACACAACTGGCGCCATCAGGTTCTGCCCGTGCCAGGCAGTATCAGGATCTGGTCCGCTCTTTACAGCAAAGCCTGATTGAAGAGCAAAATATGATTGCACGCTACCAGCAAAGTAGTTTGCAACAGAAAAAAGATATGGCAAGCCAGCAGCTTAATGCCTGGATTGCCGGTAGCCCGGTACGCCAGCAGCTATATCAGCCGCGGCTTGAGCGCCTGAAGCAACTTAGCGCACAGCAACAAATTATGGCGCAGCGTGATCTGGTACTAACCTATCTTAGCCGGGCTCAGTTACCTACTCTGGCCAGGCGTTTATACAGAGTGGCCCTGGCAAAACAACAGGCTAAGGACAGCACTGAACAACAGCAGGTTGCCAGCGAAGTGGCGCAGTTGCAGCAATTGATCAGCGAAATGCCGGAGCAGTTCGATGTGCGTGTAGATTTGGAGCTGGCGCTACATTTTTTGCGTCAGTATGCCAGTTTACCCCCGGCGGCCCGTATCGGTGCTTTAGATCATTATTTTGCCCTGGGTGATGGTTTTAACCAGGAAATTGTGCGGCACAAACTTGAAACTATGTACCGGGGCACCAGTCTGCGCGATGCTGAACAACGCAGCTTATGGCTGGAGCGCAGTGCAAAACAGTTTGAAAAAAGCCGCGATACCCTGCTTGGTTTCGCTGTTGCCATGCATAGTGTAGGCACAGAACTGGAACAGCAGCGGTTTGAACTGGCCAGCCAGTTGGCACAAATACGGCCTTTGGTAATGGAAATACATATGGCTTATGCTGAAGCAAACGGCGAGTTAGCCTATGCTGATGCCAATGGTACTTTGCGGCTGAGCTTTGGCACCGTTAAAGGCTATCAGCCGGTTGATGCGGTATGGTATCAGCCGTTCAGTACAGTGCAGGGCATGGCCGTGCAGCCACAAGCAAGTGCGTTAGCCACAACGGATACATCACTGCAGGTTAATTTTCTCAGCACCATAGATACCTGTGGGCGGGGTAGCAGTGCGCCCACTTTTAATACCCAAGGCCAGTTGGTCGGCCTGATGTTTTCCGGGGTGGCAGAAAACCAGCTGGCAAACTGGCACTATGATGCCAGGCGCAGCCGGGCTGTGCATCTGGATATCCGTTATCTGTTATGGCAATTGCGCCAGAGCAGTGCCAGCCGGCATTTACTGGACGAAATGGCTGTTAGTTTCTGAATATATCTGTATATAACCGCCCATCCGGGCGGTTATCCGTTATCCTCTCTTAATTTGCTGCATTTTGCAGTATCATAACCGCCAGTTTTATAGCAGCCGGGCTGCTATCTGTTTTGTGGAGTTATCGTGGATAAGCAGTTTAAGGTAAAACTTATTGTACGCCGGGTTAATGCACTGGCGTGTTTAAGCTGGTTTAAACAAAGCTGGGCTATTTTTATGCAAGCGCCGCTGGTGTGGGTGTTAATGTTTATCACGCTGGGGTTTATTGCGTTGGTTAGCCAGCTACACCCGCTAACCGCTATCCTTGGTATTTTACTTAACCCGTTTTTAACCGCCGGGGTGTATAAAAGCGTGGTTGCGGTGCAGCAAAAACAGAGCATTCAGTTTGTTAACTTGTTTCAGCCACTGCAGGAAACTGCATGCCGGGCTGTGTTTATCCGTATTGCGGCATTAAATATGCTGGCGTCAATCCCGCTTAGTGTGTTGGCGGCTGAATTACTGGAGCAGCAGCAACAACAAGCGGTTAGTGGTGCTTTAGTATTGCTGTTTGTTGTGGGCTTTTTACTTACCTGGATGGTATTTGCCTATGCCGTGGCCATTGCATACTTTTTGCAGGAGCGCCGGCTGCTGGCCATTATGCAGGCCAGCTTTATTGCCTGCTGGCGTAATATTACCGCGCTGGTAGTATTTGGCCTCTTGAGTATGGGGTTAATAATGCTTACCATGCCAACGCTGTTTATCGGTTTATTGCTGGTGATACCGCTGCTGAATATCGCATTCTTTTTATCATTTAATGAGTTTTTTGCGCTGCAGGTTAAACCCACAGATGACGCCGTGCTGGAAGTGTAACCTTGGCAGATCTTGCTGAATTAAAACACATGGCGCTGAATTGGCTGAGCCGGCGCGATTACAGCGAAGCCCAGTTAAGCCAGCGCTTAAGCCGCCAGGGTGGTGAAGCGGGCGATATTGCGAAGGTCATTGCCTGGTGCAAAGCCGAAAACTACCTTGATCAGCAGCGTTTTATCAGTATGTTAGTGCGTAGCCGGGTAAATAAGGGCTATGGCCTGGGCTATATAGTGCAGGAATGCCGCCAGCAAAACATCAGCCGTGAACAGGTATTGCAGTGCGCCGCAGAGCTGGAAATAGATTGGTTTGCTCTGGCGCAGCAACTGTATCAAAAGAAATATGGCCAAAGCACAGTAACAGAATATAAAGACAAGTTTAAACGCATGGCGTATATGCAGCGCCGTGGCTTTAGTAACGAACAAATTCAATTTGCCATTAATCAAACAGAGTAAAACCCAAGCGGACAGGATTTTTCCATGACAATGACATCGGCCAGTATCAGGCGCGCCTTTTTAGATTATTTTGCCAGCAAACAGCACCAGGTAGTGGCCAGCAGTTCGCTGATCCCGGGCAACGATGCCACCTTGCTGTTTACCAATGCCGGTATGGTGCAGTTTAAAGACGTATTTCTCGGCCAGGACCCGCGCAGTTATAACCGGGCGGTATCTGCCCAGCGCTGCGTGCGCGCCGGTGGTAAACATAACGATCTGGAAAATGTCGGTTATACCGCCCGCCACCATACGTTTTTTGAAATGCTGGGTAACTTCAGTTTTGGCGATTACTTTAAACAGGAAGCTATTGCCTATGCCTGGGAGTTTTTGACAGAGGTGGTGAAACTACCCAAAGAAAAACTCTGGGTTACCGTGTATGAAACCGACGATGAAGCCTACGATATCTGGTTAACACAAGTGGGGGTACCGGCTGAGCGGATTATCCGTATTGGCGATAATAAAGGCGCACCTTATGCGTCGGATAACTTCTGGGCCATGGGAGACACCGGCCCGTGCGGCCCATGTACCGAGATTTTTTATGATCATGGCGAACATATCTGGGGCGGCCCACCGGGATCGCCGGAAGAAGATGGCGATCGCTATATTGAGATCTGGAATATCGTGTTTATGCAGTTTAACCGCCACAGCGATGGCCGGATGGAAAAACTGCCTAAACCCAGTGTTGATACCGGCATGGGGCTGGAACGTATCGCCGCTATTTTGCAGCACGTACACAGCAACTATGAAATTGACACCTTTGTTGCGCTGATTAAAGCGGCCGCTGATGCCACCGGCGCCACTGATTTAACCGATAAATCATTACGTGTGGTAGCAGATCATATCCGCAGTTGTGCCTTTTTAATTGTCGACGGTGTGCAGCCGTCGAACGAGGGACGTGGTTATGTGTTGCGCCGTATAGTGCGCCGTGCTGTGCGTCACGGTAATAAGCTGGGCGCTAAAGGTGCATTTTTCTATCAACTGGTGGCGGCTTTGGTAGCGCAGATGGGGGAGGCTTATCCTGAACTGGCTGAAAAGCAGGCGGTGGTAGAAAAAATACTAAAACTGGAAGAAGAGCAGTTTGGTAAAACACTGGAACGTGGTCTGGTTATTCTCGAAGATGCCTTAGCCGGCTTAACCGGTACCGAATTACCCGGCGAGCTGGTATTTAAGCTGTATGACACTTACGGTTTCCCGGTTGATTTAACCAACGATGTAGCCCGCGAACGTAACCTGACGATTGATCAGGCCGGTTTTGATGCTGCCATGGCACAGCAGCGCAAACGCGCCCAGCAGGCATCTAACTTTGGTGCAGATTACAACGCCACATTAACTTCAAGCCAGCAAACGGCCTTTACCGGCTATGAGCAGGAATTTGGCAATGCAGTAGTCGTGGAAATTTTACGCGATGGCCAGGTTGTAAACAGCCTTAGCGATGGTGAGCAGGCGCTGGTTATACTGGATAAAACGCCGTTTTATGCCGAATCCGGCGGCCAGATGGGTGATACCGGCAGTTTAACACTGGCCAACGGTGCGGTGTTCACTGTACAGGACACCATTAAGCTGGCCAAAGCTTTCGCACATAAAGGCTATATCAGCGGTGCTTTAACCGTGGGCGACAATGTAGATGCGCAAATAGACAGCGCGCGCCGTAGCGCTATTAAGCAAAACCATTCTGCTACGCACTTATTACATGCAGCGCTGCGTAAAGTGCTGGGTGAGCATGTAACGCAAAAAGGCTCACTGGTAGGTCCCGATCGGCTACGGTTTGACTTTAGCCATTTTGAAGCGGTAAAAGCAGAAGAGCTGCGTACCATTGAACAGCTGGTTAATGAGCAAATTCAGCAGAATCATCTGTTACAAACCAGATTAATGCCAATTGACCAGGCAAAGGCTGCCGGTGCTATGGCGCTGTTTGGCGAAAAATATGATGATGAAGTACGCGTACTGAGCATGGGCGAATTTTCGATTGAGCTGTGCGGTGGTACTCACGTTACACGCACCGGTGATATTGGCCTGTGTAAAATAGTGTCTGAAAGCGGTATTGCCTCCGGTGTACGCCGGATTGAAGCCGTTAGCGGTGCCCCAGCTGTGGCTTTTGTGCAGCAACTGGAACAGCAGGCACAAAGCGTAGCCAGTGCGCTTAAAGGCGATATATTCAGCATTAGCGAGCGGGTACAGCAAACGCTGGAGCGCAGCAAAGGGCTGGAAAAAGAAATAGAGCAGCTAAAAGCCAAACTGGCCAGCCATGCCGGAGCCTCGTTGCTGGATCAGGCGCAACAGGTAGCCGGTGCTACGGTGCTGGTCGCGCAACTCCCCGCTACGGAACCCAAAGCACTGCGTACTATGCTTGACGAGCTGAAAAATAAACTCAGCTCAGGCGTGATTTTACTGGCCACGGTAAATGATGACAAAATCAGCTTAATTGCTGGTGTTACGGCTGATTTAACAACTAAAGTACATGCTGGCCAGCTGGTTGGCTGGGCTGCTGAACAGTTAGGCGGCAAAGGTGGCGGCAGGCCAGATATGGCACAGGCTGGCGGTGCAGATGTAGCAGCATTGCCGCAGGTGCTGAATGAGGCAAAAGCGAACATCGCGGTAAAACTAAGCTAAACTGCTTGAATTAGTATAAAGAAGGGCGCTGGCGCCTTTCTTTACTGATCTTGCAGCGCTGTGTTGCCGTAACAAGACAAAATGGTTATCTGCCGTGAATCGACTTCGGAATATCGAATATCTGCAGTAGCCGCACGGCAAATTGCTACAATACTGCTGTTTTGCAGCAAAATTGCTGATGGCATATATCATTAATTTAACCCGCTGCCTTTTAATCAGTCAGCCAGCTGAGTTATGATACTGCGTTTTAGCGTATACACCGGTGTGAGTCACGCTGGGTTAAAGGAACAAGGAGCAAACGAATGCTAATTCTTACTCGTCGTGTTGGTGAGACACTGATGATCGGTGATGAAGTAACAGTAACGGTGCTGGGTGTGAAAGGTAATCAGGTGCGTATTGGTGTTAATGCACCAAAAGAAGTATCTGTACACCGTGAAGAGATTTATATGCGTATACAGGCCGAGAAAGGTTCACCTGATACAAATTATGGTGACGACGACTAACAACCCAGCTATACCTGCTGATTGCCGACGAATTCTGCCGATTTTGTACGTTTTATGACTCATTTCCGGTGAATTGCTTAAAAGGTCGGCAAACGCACTTTTCAGTTCTAAAAATTGTTTGACTTATTTTCCTGAGACATTAATATACACGCCGCAACACAGAGCGGAGAAATGGCCGAGTGGCTGAAGGCGCACCCCTGCTAAGGGTGTATAGGGGAAACTCTATCGAGGGTTCGAATCCCTCTTTCTCCGCCATTTTATCAGATGGACGCATAGCTCAGCTGGATAGAGTACTCGGCTACGAACCGAGCGGTCGGAGGTTCGAATCCTCCTGCGTCCGCCATCTGATTTGGGAAGCATCATGCACTATGCTTTAAAATAATTGTGCTGTATTAGTGACACACCGGACGCATAGCTCAGCTGGATAGAGTACTCGGCTACGAACCGAGCGGTCGGAGGTTCGAATCCTCCTGCGTCCGCCATATACGAAGAACCCGCTACGGTTAACGCCTTAGCGGGTTTTTTAATTTTGGCTTTATGTAATCTGACGCAGGCGGATGAGAAGCTCCGCAAGGTTCGACCAATTTGCCGGGAGCAAATTGGCACAGCTTTAAGCTGGCCCGCAGGGCAGGCGGCAGGATAGCCGCCTGCAATCCTCCTGCGTCCGCCATATACGAAGAACCCGCTACGGTTAACGCCTTAGCGGGTTTTTTAATTTTGGCTTTATGTAATCTGACGCAGGCGGATGAGAAGCTCCGCAAGGTTCGACCAATTTGCCGGGAGCAAATTGGCACAGCTTTAAGCTGGCCCGCAGGGCAGGCGGCAGGATAGCCGCCTGCAATCCTCCTGCGTCCGCCATATACGAAGAACCCGCTACGGTTAACACCTTAGCGGGTTTTTTCTTTGGGGCTGGATATAACTTTTTAAGACGTTTATCTGCTGCCTGCATCGCTAAGTGCTTGTGATTATGCTATAAATTGTATCCGAATTTGCATGGTTTTGCTCAGGCAGAGTTCAGCCTTGGTTTGCTAGAACCGTGTCACCGCGTAATAACAGGTAAGCCTGACACGTGATGATATCTGATACTTCAGCTGTACCTTTATCACAACCATTAAAGCCGCAAGCGCTGTCAGGCGAGTTGGCATTATGCCGGCATTGTGATTTGGTTCAGTTAATGCCAGAACTGGCGCCGGGCGAGGAGGCAAGTTGCTCCCGCTGCGGTCTGCACCTGGATGCACGTCATCCACAGCCGGTATTGCGCCCTGTGTTGTATGCCGGTAGCGCATTATTTATGTTATTACTGGCCAATTTATTTCCCTTTGTCAGTATGTTTGCTGCTGGTAACAGCAACGCGATGAATTTTTTTGACACGTCCTCAGTGTTGTTCTCAGAGCACCATCAATGGCTGGCGATTTTGATCTGGCTGTTTATTCAGGCCGTGCCGGCAGCCTGCATGCTGGCGGTATTATATTTAAAGCTGGGTATGCTTTATCCCTTGCCAGCTTGTACCTGGGTAGCACGGGTACTGTACATGCTAAAACCCTGGAGCATGGTAGACATTTTTCTGATGGGGCTGATTATCAGCTTTGTTAAGTTAGTGGCCGATGCTGATATTTCGCTGGGCCCAAGCTTTTGGGCGTTCTGCCTGTTTTGCCTGCTGCATCTGCGTACTTTTCAGGTGATTGACCGGCGGGAACTGTGGTCAAAAATTGCACCCTATCCGATACCACTGGTTGAGGCACATGCCGGTAAAACCGGCTTACAGCAAAATTTAAAATTGTGCCAGGTGTGTACCGCTTTAGTCCCGCTGGCGCAAAGCCACTGCAGCCGCTGTAATACTAAGGTACGGATACGTCAGCGGGCCAGTGTGCAAAACACCATGGCGTTGTTAATTGCGGCCACACTGCTGTACATACCGGCCAATTTGCTGCCTATTATGCGTACGGTATCTTTCGGTGAGACAACCGACTCGACCATCATCAGTGGCCTTATATTAATGTGGCAGGATGGCGCCTACCCGGTAGCCATTATTATACTGATTGCCAGTGTGATCGTGCCGGTGGCTAAAATATTGATTATGTTCTGGTTATGTTATTTAACCCGCTTGCCCTTTTCCCGCCGCCAGCGCCATTCCAGCAAAATATATCGCTTGGTTGACTGGGTTGGCCGCTGGTCTATGGTGGATGTACTGGTGGTTGCTATTATGGCGGCGTTGGTACGGTTTGATTTGTTTATGAGTGTATATCCCGGTGTAGGGGCCTTGGTGTTTGCAGCAGTGGTGATCCTGACCATGCTGGCAGCTCTAAGTTTTGATCCAAGATTACTCTGGGACCCATTGGCCGAACAAGAGGACGCCAGTTTTGACGCAACAACATAGTGCACAGGTAAGCCGGATAAAACAGTGGTCGCCAATCTGGGTAGTGCCGATAGCAGCTGTTTTGATAGGTATCTGGATGCTGTACAACCACTACCAGCAGCAAGGTGCTTTACTCACCTTACTAACGGCTGACGCCGGAGGTATTGTTGCCGGAAAAACCCAGATCAAAAGCCGTAGTGTGGATGTAGGCCAGGTAGTGTCGGTTGAACTTAGCGATGATTTAAAGCAAGTGATCATTAAAGCGCGGATGAAGCCGAATATTACCCCTCTGCTAAATACCGGCTCGCAGTTTTGGGTGGTCAAGCCGCAGGTTGGCCGCGGCGGTATTACCGGGCTTAATACCCTGTTGTCGGGGGTTTATATAGAACTGCAACCGGGCGATGCCGAAAAACAGCAACTGGAATACCCGCTGCTGGATGCGCCTCCGATTGCCCCCGCCGACGCGCCGGGTGTAAGGGTATTATTAAGTACTGCAGACAGCGGCGGGCTGGCGGTTGGCGATCCGGTATTGTATCGCGGTTATGAGGTAGGTACGGTAGAACACAGTGAATTTGATTTGACGCTGCGCCGTACCCAATATCAGTTGTATATCCGTGCGCCGTTTGATGTGCTGGTATCAGAGAATGTTCGTTTCTGGCTTAGCAGTGGGTTCTCAGTAGATTTGTCGGCAGAAGGGTTACAACTAGACGTAGGCTCTGCCACTACCATACTCAGCGGCGGTGTCAGCTTTGATTTAATGCAGGGCTGGCCGGCAGGTGACGCGGTAAAAAACGGCGCTGAATTTCAGTTATTTCCGAATAAACAAAGTATTCAGGATGGTTTATACAGCGAATTTGTTGAGTACCTGTTGTTTTTTGAAGAGTCAGTACGCGGTTTAAAAGCCGGTGCACCGGTAGAATACCGTGGTGTACGGGTGGGTACTGTTACCAGCGTGCCGTTCTTTTTTTCTATCGATAAACCGTTTGAGGTTTCATTACAACAGGGTATACCGGTGCTTATCCGTATTGAAGCCGGGCGTTTGTATGAAAACCTGAGCTTAGCGCAACTGCGCCAGGAGCTGGAGAGGGCCGCACAACTAGGTATGCATGCGGCATTGAAAACCGGCAATCTGTTAACCGGCGCACTTTATATTGATTTGGATATCAGCCAGGATACGACGCCAGATGTGGAACAACAGGCCATGCAGGCACAACAGCTGGCGCTAAGCCAGAGTGCCGGTTATCCGATGTTACCTACTGCCCGTAGCGGCCTGAGCAATATTGAACAAAAAGTGCTGATGGCACTGGATAAAATTAATAATCTGCCGGTTGAGCAGTTGCTGGTGCAAAGTGAACAAACTATGCAAAGTACCGAGGTTTTGCTGCAAAACGCCAGCAAAATGGTCGCTCAGCTGGATGCTTTGGTATCCAGCCCTCAGGTGCAACAGTTACCGGCACAGCTGCAGCAAAGCCTGCAGGATTTACAACAGATGCTGGCCGGTTTAAGTCCGGGGTCGGTGGCTTACGACAGACTTAATGGTAACCTGCAAACGCTGGATCAGGTGTTACGGGAGCTGCAACCGGTACTCCAGACGCTAAATCAGCAAAGTAATGCGCTGGTGTTTGAAGCTGACATTCCTAAAGATCCTGAACCGAAGAGGGCAAAGCAATGAGACATATTACAGCGGCGCTGCTTTTGCTGCTAACGGGTTGTGCCAGCCAGCCTGCCAGTAACTATTACCAGTTACCAGCGGCACCGGTAACGCAGGCTAGCTCAGTGGCTGAGGCGGGATCTCTTTATATTGAGCCGGTGCAGGTAGCCAGCTATCTCAATGGCCGCGGGCTGGTATTGCAGTTATCTGATGTTGAACTGGTAACTGCGCGCCAGCACCTGTGGGCAGAGGCACTGGATCAGCAATTACAACGGCAGTTACGCGACAGAGTGGTGGCACAAACGTCAGGCTATGCAGCAGTGTTGCAAGCCCGGCCCGACACGGTGCGCGTTTCTGTGCAGTTGGATCAGTTTCACGGCCTGGCGGATGGACACGCTATTGTCAGTGGCCGCTTTGCCGTCAGCACACAGCCAGGCTCGCAGCCATTTAATATTCGTATTGCCTTAACGAACGATGGCTACCCGGCACTGGTACAGGCGCTGGGGCAGGCAGTGCAACAGCTTAGCCAGCAAATCGCCCGGCAACTGACTGACGCGGCATAATTCGCAGCTGCTTATTACTTTAATGCGATAAGCAGCTGCCATCATTTATTCAGATGGCTAGACATTTGAATGTCTTTACGTGTAGTGTAAGCATGTTATGCAAATTGTTAGCATAAATAGCAGCTATCACGGAGTTTTATTTAGCGTACTAACGTTAACTGCGCATAATGCAGGGTCGGCCGGATAAAATCAGGCCGGGCCGGTAGTGTTCAGCTATTCTGACTATACCTGTGTGTGTCAGCAAGGTGCCGCCAACTGAAGGAGAAAACGGCTATGGTCGCAGAATTATTATGGGAAGCCGCAAACCTGATGTTAATTGGCATGGTTGCGGTGTTTGCATTCTTATTACTGCTGGTGTTTGTTGTGCAGCTATTAAGTACCGTTATGCAGCGTTATTTCCCGGTGAAAACCACAGATAAAACTACCAGAGTAGAAAGCGGCAGCAGCGGCCCCAGCCCGGCAGTCATTGCCGCTATTTCAGGCGCTATACATCAGTATCGCCAACAACAATAAGAGGACTCAGGCATGAGCAAGCCATTATTACTTACTGAACTTGTGCTGCGCGATGCGCATCAGTCATTGCTGGCAACCCGGCTACGGCTGGAGGATATGCTGCCTATTGCAGCCAAGCTGGATAAAGTGGGCTATTGGTCGATGGAGTCCTGGGGTGGTGCTACCTTTGATGCCTGTATCCGTTATCTTGGCGAAGATCCCTGGCACCGCATCCGCGAACTGAAAAAAGCCATGCCGAACACCAAACAGCAAATGCTGCTGCGCGGACAAAATTTATTAGGTTACCGTCACTATGCCGATGACGTGGTAACTGCCTTTGTTGAACGTGCGCATGAGAACGGCGTTGATGTGTTTCGTATTTTCGACGCCATGAACGACATCCGCAACCTGCAAACTGCAGTTCAGGCTGCCATTAAAGTTGGCGCCCATGCACAGGGTACTATTTCTTACACAGTTAGCCCGGTGCATACCATTGATATGTGGGTAGATATGGCACGTCAGTTGGAAGATATGGGTTGCCATTCGGTCTGTATTAAAGATATGGCCGGTTTGCTCAAACCCTATGAGTGTGAAGAGCTGGTTACCCGTATTAAAGAAGCCACCAAAATTCCGCTGGCGATGCAGTGTCATGCCACTACGGGCTTAAGTACGGCCACATATCAAAAAGCTATCGACGCCGGTATTGATATGCTGGACACCGCTATATCATCAATGAGTATGACCTATGGCCACAGCGCCACTGAAACTATGGTCGCGATTGTTGAAGGCACCGAGCGCGACACCGGACTGAATTTAGAACTGCTGGCTGAGATTGCCGCTTATTTTCGCGACGTGCGGAAGAAATATGCTCAGTTTGAAGGTTCATTAAAAGGTGTGGACGCCCGTATTTTGCTGGCACAGGTACCAGGTGGCATGCTAACCAATATGGAAAGCCAGCTAAAAGAGCAGGGCGCACTGGACAAACTGGACGCTGTGCTTAAAGAAATCCCTCAGGTACGCGAAGATCTCGGCTTTTTACCACTGGTTACGCCAACATCACAAATAGTGGGCACTCAGGCGGTGTTAAATGTGCTTACCGGTGAGCGCTATAAAAGTATTACCAAAGAAACCGCCGGTGTATTAAAAGGCGAATACGGCGCTACCCCGGCACCGATGAATGCCGCGCTGCAGGCGAGGGTATTGGCGGGGGCAACAGCAATTACCTGCCGCCCTGCCGATTTATTGCAGCCAGAGCTGGACAAATTGCAGGAAGAACTTAGCAGCCTGGCTAAAAGCGAGAATATCCGTCTGGCGGAGCAGCAGATTGATGATGTACTGACCTATGCCTTATTTCCGCAGGTGGGTTTAAAGTTCCTGAAAAATCGTGACAACCCGGCGGCGTTTGAGCTGGCACCAGAGCCGGAAAGTACAGATAACAAGAAAGTGACAGCCAAAGCCAACACCGTTCAGAGTGGTCCTGCCAGCTACAGCGTGCGGGTTGATGGCAAAGTGTATGAGGTAGAGGTTGCACCAACAGGCGAGCTCAGTTCAGTTAAGCCTGTGGTATCAGAAAATATTCCCGGCAGCGCTTCAGTGACCGGCAGTGCGACGTTAAATGCGCCGTTGGCGGGTAATATCTGGAAAATTGCCACTAAAGTTGGCGCTAACGTTAAGCGCGGCGATGTGGTGATTATTATGGAAGCGATGAAAATGGAAACCGAAGTACGGGCAGTGTCTGACGGCACTGTGGTCAATATTCATGTTGCAGCCGGTGATGCAGTTAGTACCGGCGATGTGCTGATCAGCTTTGACTAGACTGAACTGAGGAATTTTCATGGACGCTGTTGCAACCTTAATTGCTTCAACCGGTTTGGTGCATTTTACCGCTGGCCAGGTAGTGATGATGCTGGTTGGATTTATCCTGCTTTATCTGGCCATTGCCCGTGGTTTTGAGCCGCTGTTATTACTGCCTATTGGTTTTGGCGCTATATTAACCAACATTCCGCTGGCGGGTATGGGCGATCCGGGTGGCTTGTTGTATATGATTTACGATGTTGGCATCAGCACCGGTATTTTCCCGTTGCTGATTTTTATGGGGGTTGGGGCATTAACTGATTTTGGTGCCTTAATTGCCAACCCCAGAATGCTGTTATTAGGTGCAGCTGCGCAGTTTGGTATTTTTGCTACCCTGCTAGGCGCTATTGCATTAAATGCAGTTCCGGGTTTAAGTTTTACGCTTAAAGAAGCCTCAGCCATTGCCATTATTGGTGGGGCAGACGGCCCTACCGCAATTTTCCTTGCCTCCCGGCTGGCACCTGATTTACTCGGAGCCATTGCCGTAGCTGCATATTCTTATATGGCACTGGTGCCGATTATCCAGCCGCCGATTATGCGTGCTTTAACCACTAAAGCCGAGCGTAATATTCAAATGGTGCAACTGCGTACTGTCAGTAAGAAAGAAAAAATTATTTTTCCGTTGGCGGTATTACTGCTTACTATTTTATTACTGCCAAGTGCAGCGCCACTGATTGGCATGTTTTGTCTGGGTAACCTGATGCGTGAATCAGGAGTGGTAGACCGCTTAAGCAAAACTGCCCAAAACGAGCTGATTAATATTGTTACCATTTTCCTGGGCCTTGCTGTAGGCTCCAGGCTTAGTGCGGATAAGTTTTTAACACTGCAAACACTGGGCATTTTGGTGCTGGGCGCGGTTGCTTTTGCTATAGGTACCGCTTCCGGGGTTATTATGGCGAAGATTATGGCTAAGTTCTCCAAACAGCCAATTAACCCGTTAATTGGTGCAGCCGGGGTATCTGCCGTGCCAATGGCTGCGCGGGTGGTAAACAAGGTAGGGCTGGAAGCAAACCCGCATAACTTCTTGCTGATGCATGCCATGGGGCCTAATGTAGCTGGTGTAATAGGCTCTGCCGTTGCTGCCGGTATTTTGCTGGCTCTGGTGGGTTAAAAGTTAGACAGATACAAAAAGCCCGGTCATTTGACCGGGCTTTTTTAATGGCTGTAAGTATGTTAAGGAGCTGCGGTTGCATCTGTAGCGGTTTTTGCCAGCAGTACCCGCTCTTTAGTCGCCAGTTGGGCAATGATCTGCTGTGCATGTTGGCTGAATAACTGTTTTTCTTTGCCTTGCAACGGTGTCGCTTGCGGTAACTTAACGGTTCTTGGATTACGGTGCACGCCATCAATCACAAACTCATAGTGTAAGTGGGCGCCGGTAACCCGGCCTGTTGCGCCTAAACGGCCAATAGCCTGGCCCTGACGTACTCTGTCGCCTTGTTTAACATCGCGGCGCGACAGATGCAGGTACTTTGTCACAATATTATTGGCATGCTGAATAAATACATAGTGGCCATTAACGTTGTTGTAGGTAGACGCAATAACACGGCCGTCACCTGCCGCCATAATCGGCGTGCCTACCGGAGCAACATAATCTACACCATTGTGGGCGCGCACTGTGCCCAGTACCGGGTGTAACCGGCGCGGGTTAAAGTTTGAGCTGACATACTGAAAGCTAACCGGTGCGCGCAAAAATGCCTGGCGCATACTGGCACCATCGGGTTTGTAGTAATTGCCGTCGGTATGACGCACGGCCTGATACACATGCCCCTGGTTCTGGAACTGAGCAGCAACAATATTACCGTTGCTGATAAACTCACCATCAACATATTGGGTTTCGTATAATACGCTGAAGCTGTCGCCACTGCGGATATCTAAACCAAAGTCGATATCCCAGCCGAAAATACCGGCCAGGCTCATAATTTGCGCTTCACTTAAACCGGCTTCTATGCCGGCGCTCCAGAAATTACTGCGAATTTCTGCACTGGCAAACTGGCTACGCAGCTCAACTTCTTTTTTCAGCTCTTCGGCAACAAAGTTGCCTTCAGTATTGCGGCTTACACGTAACGTGGTTAAGTGGTTCAGTGCATAGCGTAGTTCCTGTAACTCACCCGTTTCGTTTAAACCAAATTCAAGTTGTTCGCCCGGAAACAGTCTGGTTAGTGTTTTAACACTATTACCTAATGCCAGTACCTCCAGCATAACCTGCTGGCTAACATTGGCTTTTTTAAACAGGGCCGATAGCGCATCGCCTTTTTGCACCTGCAACACAGACCAGTTTAACGACAAGTCTTCTTCCGGCAGAGCAGGTAATTCAGAAATAGCTTGCTCAAGGGCTAAATCTTCTGCGCTTTGTGGAATATCCAGGCTATAGCGTTTGCCTATTTCCAGGCTGTCGCTTTTACTGCCTTTAGAGGCAGAGGCCTGTTCTGATGGTAATAATAAAACAATAGATAAGAACACCGAAGTGGCGACAATTAAGACGCGGTGTTGTTTGGGTATTTTGGTTACTAATTGGCGCATAATGCTAGTCTTGGCTCAGGAAATGCACAAAAACCGAGCATATACCGTTTTTTTGCCTGACACCAGACTTTTGTGCGTTTCCCCGAGCCTGAACATGCTATAGAATGCGGTTTCTTTGCGCAATCAGGTTAAAAATCAGGAGACTAAAATGGCGGACTGGGAGCTGGCTTTAGCTGAATTAAAACGCGGCTGCGAAGAAATTCTGCTGGAAGAAGAGCTAATTGCCAAGTTAAAAGAAGGCAAGCCGTTAAAAATAAAGGCGGGCTTTGATCCAACTGCACCAGATTTACACCTTGGTCATACCGTTTTGATCAACAAATTGCGGGCTTTTCAGCAATTAGGCCACGAGGTGATTTTTCTGATCGGTGATTTCACCGGCATGATTGGCGATCCGAGCGGTAAAAACGTTACCCGCAAGCCACTAAGCCGTGAAGACGTGCTGGCCAATGCCGAAACCTATAAAGAACAGGTGTTTAAAATACTCGATCCGGCAAAAACCCGGGTGGCATTTAACTCAGAATGGATGGGCGAGCTGGGTGCTGCCGGTATGATTAAACTGGCATCGCGCCAAACGGTAGCGCGTATGCTGGAACGTGACGATTTTAAAAAACGCTTTGCTAATAATCAGTCAATCGCTATTCACGAGTTTTTATACCCGTTGGTACAAGGCTGGGATTCTGTAGCGTTACAAGCCGATGTTGAAATGGGTGGCACTGATCAGCGCTTTAACCTGTTGATGGGCCGTGAACTGCAAAAAGATGAAGGTCAGCGCCCGCAAACCGTGATGATGGTGCCGCTACTGGAAGGCCTGGACGGCGTGCAGAAAATGTCAAAGTCTTTGGGCAACTATGTTGGTATTACCGATGCCCCGAATGATATGTTCGGCAAAATTATGTCTGTTTCAGATGAGCTGATGTGGCGCTACTACGATTTACTCAGCTTTAAGCCTGTTGAACAAATTAAAGCGTTAAAGCAGCAGGTTGCCGATGGTGCTAACCCGCGCGACATAAAAATTATGCTGGCAAAAGAAATTATTGCCCGCTTTCACGATGAAGCAGCCGCAGAAGCGGCACATCAGGACTTTACCCAACGCTTCAGTAAAAACGCTTTGCCGGAAGATATTCCTGACGTTACGGTAAGCTGTGATGCCGGTTCTATGCCGGTTGCCAACCTGCTTAAAGAAGCCGGTTTGGTTGACAGCACTTCAGAGGCCATCCGTATGATTAAGCAAGGTGCGGTAAAACTAAACGGTGAAACCCGGATTGAAGATGCCAAACTGGAAGTGGCAAAAGGCAGCACAGAGATTTATCAGGTAGGAAAACGCAAGTTCGCCCGTATTACATTGATGTAGCTAGAAAATAAGCTCCGATGGCCCAAATGTCAGCGGAGCTTAATATTATGCCTTAGCCTGCTATTGAATCAATAATGCAAACCTTATTGATAATCGTTGTTATTTAAAATAAAATGCAACTTCCTCATGCAGTCAAAGGTTTGTTTCCATGTCTACTATTCAATTCCGTTTGTTGCCGGTTGCCACCGCGGTATCGCTGGCAATCGTGACTATGTCATCTGCTGATGTTGTTGCTGAAGAACAAAGCAGTAAAGCAGTAGAAAGGCTTGAAGTTAAAGGTTCTTACACCGTAAATGAAGTTGTGGACACGGCAACCGGGCTTGGCCTGACACTGCGTGAAACACCGCAATCGGTCAGTATTATTACTGAACAGCGAATGCGTGATCAGAACATTAATACAGTACTGGAAACAGTAAAAAATGCTGTTGGTGTCTCATCTACCGAGCTGGACAATGTGCGCAGCTCTTTTAAGTCACGCGGTTTTGAAGTCAGTAATTACCAGATTGACGGCGTACCTATTGCCTGGAGTTTAGCCGGAGATTCCGGTGAAACAGTAGCAGATGTTGCTATTTACGAGCGGGTAGAATTTGTGCGTGGCGCCACAGGTTTGTTGACAGGTGCCGGCGATCCGTCAGCTTCTATTAATCTGGTAAGAAAACATGCTAACAGCACAGATCTGACCGGTTATGTTAATGTCTCTGCTGGCAGTTGGAATAAAAAACAGGTTACTGCTGATGTTGCCGGTGGGCTGAATAGCAGTGGCACTATACGCGGACGCATAGTAGGTAAATATCTGAATACCGATTCGTACTGGGATCAGTATGAAGAGCGCAGTGATGTTTTGTATGGTGTATTGGAAGCGGATTTGTCTGCAGCAACGTTGTTCAGGGTTGGTGCAAGCTATCAGAACCGTGATCCTAAAGCCGCAACCTGGGGCGCGTTACCGGCAGTATTTACAGACGGCACTTTTACCGACTGGGATGTGTCGAAAACGACCGGTACCGACTGGACCCGCTGGGAAACAACCAATACCAACTACTTTGTTAACCTGAACCATGCTTTTAGCAATGGCTGGCAGTTAGTTGCCAACTATAACCGTATGGAATACGAGAAAGACTCTAAATTGTTGTATTTCTATGGCGCAATAGATAAAGAAACCGGTGAAGGGCTTAATGCCCAGCGTTATCGTGCCTATGGTGAAACACAGCAGGACAGCTTTGATATCCAGCTTAAAGGTGACTATCAGCTATTTAACCAGCAGCATGAGTTTGTTATCGGTGCTATTTCCAGCAAACAGGATATTGCAACTGACTCGTATACTCCTATCGGCGGTGATATGAGCGGTGGTTATGATCGGGTTGATGTAGGTAATTTTTATCAGTGGACTGGCCTGGCTGAGCCAGAATGGGAAGCTAACCCGGTAAGAGCTGAAGACGTTAGTATTAAACAGGAAGGTGTTTATGCGGCTACCCGTTTGTCTGTTACTGATGAGTTGAAGTTTATTGTCGGTGGCCGTATCTCCAGTTGGGACCGTGAAGGGCTCTGGTATGGTGCGGTGGAAGATTATGGTAACAATAGTGTATTTGTACCTTACATTGGTGCTTTATATGACCTGACTGAGCAACATCGTTTATATGCCAGCTATACCGAAATTTTTAAAGCGCAGGACAGAAGGGATGCCAACAACAGTTTACTTGATCCGGTTGAAGGCAAAAGCTACGAGATCGGCCTGAAAAGCACCTTCTTAAACGATTTGTTGCATACCACAGTAGCGGTATTTCAGATTAATCAGGACAATCTGGCAGTAGTAGACCCGGATTTTGTGCCAAATGCAGAGCAACAAACGGCTTACTATGGTGCTGATGGTACAGAAAGCAAAGGCTTTGAACTTGAAGTGGTAGGCAAGCCGTTGGAAGGCTGGAATATCAGCGCCGGTTACTCACAGTTTAAAGCTGAAGATGCTTACGGTGCGAAAGTCAGTACCGATAGCCCGCGTAAGCAGTTTAAGTTGTTTACCACTTATCAGTTTGTTGATTTACTGCCAGAGCTGACCATTGGTGGTGGTATTAACTGGCAAAGTGAAACCTCTGCCGCAGGCGGTGGTGTGCAGCTAACGCAGCCGGCTTACTCGTTAACAAACCTGATGGCGCGCTATGATATTGCCGACAATATGAACCTGCAGCTTAACGTTGCCAACCTGTTTGATAAAAAGTACTACAACTATATGACGGCCTGGGGCGATGCTTATACACAGTATCGCTATGGTACCCCGCGTAACGTTGCAGTAAGCTTTAATTACTCGTTTTAAAAGACAGCATACGGATTGCCCGTATGGGCAATCCGTAACGCTTATTTAATAGTGACTTGCTGTTACTGCTACATCTGCTGGTAAATCTTGCCGGTATTAACCTTGCCTCGTCCTGCTGTTGCAATCTTATTATTTTCTATAGTGGAAAAACGCTCACTTCACTTCTAAAGTTGTAATACTTGTCAACAAACCACAATGTAGATTAGTAGTTTGTATGATTAGCTTTTAACAACAAGGTTACGCCGGGTATGGATACTTTTGAGCTTAGTCAGCTGCAGGATGCCATAGTGCACTGTGCCGTTGATGCCATTATTGTTATTGATCAAAAAGGTTTAATTTGTTTTTTCTCGCCATCGGCAGAAAAATTGTTCGGTTATACTTCTGCCGAATGTGTTGGTCAGAATGTCCGTATGTTAATGCCAGAGCCATTTCATAGTGAGCATGACGGCTATCTGGCAAATTACGTTACGCGGGGTATGAGAGCCAAAATTATTGGCTCTGGCCGCAATGTCCGGGGTAAACGTAAAGACAATAGCATTTTTCCTATGCACCTTTCTGTTGGTGAAGCCAAAGCCGGGGTTAAACGCTATTTTGTTGGTATTTGCCATGATTTAACAGCATACGAGGCCAGTGTTAAAGCGCATCTTAGTTTACGCTCTATGCAGGATGCGCTGCTTGAAGCAGCCGTAGATGGCATTATTTCTATTGATGAATGGGGCATAGTGCAAAGTTTTAACCGTGGCGCTGAGCTGCTATTTGGCTATAAGAAACATGAGGTGATTGGCCAGAATGTCAGCATGCTGATGACATCGGCGCACAGTCGTCAGCATGATAGTTATCTGCAAAATTATAAAGGCGGTGGTAAGGCCAAAATTATTGGTATTGGCCGTGATGTGCAGGCGCAGCGTAAAGATGGTTCAGTGTTTCCTATGCATTTATCGGTGGGCGAGTCACATACTGAGCATGGCCGCCTGTTTGTTGGCGTATGCCATGATTTATCTGAGTTTAAGGCTGTACTGCAGCGCTTGATCTCTGCTGAGCAGCGTTATCGTGACATAGTCGAAAACCAAAAGGAGTTTATTTGCCGTTTAAGCAAAAATTCGCGGCTTACCTTTGTCAACAACGCATTCTGCCGTCAACTTAATCAACCACTGTTTCAGGTGTTGGGCATTTCTATCTTTGAATTTATCCATGCAGACGAACGTTATAATGTTGAGTCACTACTGGACCAGCTGCGCCAGGCTGAGCAGGCGCAAACCATTTCGTTATTGGTGCGTATGCTGGGGCCTGACAACAGTGTGCACTGGGTAGACTGGACATTTAGTACATTAAGCGGTAAAGCCGATTCGGTTGATGAGATCCAGGGCGTGGGCATTGATATTACCGAGCAGATAAAAGCAAAAAATCATGCGAAGTTTCTTACCAACTTTGATGCGTTAACGGGGTTATTAAACCGGGATGGTTTGCTGGAGCAGTTCAACCGGCGGCAGGACAAAACCCAGGCTTATGCGGTTTTGTTTATTGACTGTCACCGTTTTCGTCTTATCAACGAGAAATATGGTCATGATTTTGGCGATTTAATGTTGATAGAAGCCGCACACCGGTTACAGAATGTGCTGCCGGAAGGGGCTTTTGCCTGCCGCCCCGGCGCCGACGATTATATTTTGTTGATGCCGGTTGAAGATCGCAGCAGTTTATTGTCTTTTGCTCAATATTTGGTTGAACAATGTACAGAGCCATATTGGCTGGCTAATCAGAAAATTTCTCCTTCGGTTTGTATTGGTATTAGCAACTACCCGGATGATGACACTGATTTAAACGTGCTGATCCGCCAGGCTGAGTCTGCAATGTTTGCAGCTAAACAGCAGGCTCAGCCGTTACGTTTGTACCATGAAGATATTCATAACGCACTGACCCGGCAACTGGAAATAGAGCAAGGCTTACGTTTGGCGCTGGAGCAGGATTTACTCAGTGTAGTGCTGCAGCCCAAGTACCATTTGGTAAGCAAACAGCTGGTGGGCTATGAAGCCTTAGTACGCTGGCACGATGCTGAGTTGGGTTTTGTGGCGCCGGACATTTTTGTGGCAGTGGCAGAAGCGGTAAATCTGGGTAAAAAGCTTGATTGCTGGGTAATTAAAAGAGCATTGCAGCAAATAAAACTATGGCGCCAGGCTGGTTTGCAGCCACCGCCTGTTGCGGTAAATATTACGGCTAAACATTTTTCTGATCCGGCGCTAAACCAGTATGTAATTAATAAGCTGCAGCTGATGGAGTTACCGGCTGAGTGTCTGCAACTTGAAATTACCGAAGGGGTAGCGATGGACAACTCTCCGGCTATTTTGGAAAACCTGACGGCATTTCGCAGTGCAGGTATTAAAGTGGCGATTGATGATTTTGGTACCGGCTATTCTTCATTATCGTATCTTACATCTTTACCGATTGATTTTATTAAGATCGATAAAACCTTTGTGCAGGCGCTGGACAATGGCAATAACCTGAGTCTGGTTAAAGCAATGTTGGCGATGGCGCAGGCAATAGATGTTGCTGTAATAGCCGAGGGCATTGAAACTGCAGAACAGCAGGACTTACTGGCAGAGCTGGGCTGCGAGTTTGGCCAGGGCTACCTTTATGCCAGGCCAACCAGCTTTAGTGATATTGAACAACAACTCTGTGCGGTATAGCAAAGCCGCCGCAGCATTTAATTATAGCTGCGGTGGCATAGCGGGTGTCAGGCACGTTTTTTCAGCAACAGCGCAATATCGTCACTGCTACTTATTGGTTCTGCATGTTGTTCGGTTTGGCGTGGCCGCAGTTTTTCACCCAACACCAGCATACATGGAGTTAAAAACAAGGTTAGCAGGGTGGCAAAGGTTAAACCGCCGGCAATAGCACTGGACAATTGTGTCCACCACTGGGTTGACGGCGCGCCAAACCCAAGGCTGGGCTCCAGCAGGTTAACATTCACCGCCAGAACCATTGGCATTAGTCCCAGTACTGTTGTAATTGACGTCAGTAACACCGGCCTTAAGCGCAGGCAACCTGTTTCCAGTGCGGCTTCAAATGCCGATAAGCCGCTGTCACGCAGCTGATTGTACGTATCAATTAACACGATATTGTTGTTTACCACTATACCTGCCAGGCCAATAATGCCCATTCCCACCATAACTATGCCAAAGCTCTGGCCGTTAACCAGCAAACCAAGCAAGACACCAGCGGTGGAAAAGATAATGGCAGATAAAATCAGCAGGCTTTGGTACCAGCTGTTAAATTGCACCAGTAAAATCATTAGCATCAGGAAGATAGCGGTAGCAAAAGCCCCCATTAAAAAGGTCATGGCTTCTTGCTGATCGGCACTTTCACCGGCTGTTTTAATATGCACGTTGTCGGGGAGCTGAATATCGCTTTTCAGCAACGCCTGTAAGCGCTCGCTTACCTGATAGCCCGGTGCTAAATCACTTTTTATCGTTATAGCCCGGTTGCCGTCAATGCGCTTGATAATACTGGTTTTAGGCGCCGGTACCAGTTTAACAAAATTGCTCAGTGGTACCTGACCACGTTGCGTTTGAATGGTTAACCGGCCCAATTGATCTAAAGAACGCCAGTTTTGTGGAAAGCGCACCCGAATATCAACTTCGTCGCTGGCATACTCCGGACGAAACTTTGCCAGTAGCAAGCCATTACTGATCATCTGCACGGCATTACCAACTGTTAGCACATCGGCACCAAAACGGGCTGCGGCAGCACGATCTACTTCTATGCGCCACTCTATACCGGGTAAGCTTCTGTCATCTTCAATATCAACAAAACCACCCATTTGCTGCATCTGACTAATAATTTGCGTTACCGCCTGTTCAGTCGCTTCTGCTTCCATTGCACTTATCTGCAGCTCTATTGGCTTACCTGCGGCCGGGCCTTCCTGTTGCTGACGAAACTCCAGAATAATACCGGGAATATCTTTGGTAAGCTCACGCATTTCATTAAGTATATATGCCGCCCGGCGTCGCTCGTACCAGTCAATAAACTGAAACTGCAGGGTACCTACTACGTCGGGTGCCAGCTCACCGCTGCTGGCTGCCAGCGAGCGGGCATAAAGTGCTTTTACTTCTGATAACCCCAGCAGGCGTTGCTCTACCTTTTGTAACAAAATATCTTTTTCATAAATAGACATATCACCGCGGGCGCGTACCCACACCTGGGCTGATTCAGGCTCTACTGACGGGAAAAACTCCAGGCCATGGTTATATTTGCCGTAAGCAAAAAAGATCAGCACCATAGCACCGAGCATACCGGCAAAGGTCAAGCCCGGGCGGCGTAACAAGCGGGCCAGCAAGCCGCGATAGGCCTTACCTGCGCGGCTTTGTTCTACGTCGTGTGCCGGCGGCTGGGCTTTACTCAGCCCGCCCATTACCGGTAAGAATATCAGCGCCATAAACAGCGATGCCAGCAAACACAAAATAACAGTGGCAGGCAGGTACTTCATAAACTGGCCTACCACACCTGGCCAGAATAGCAGCGGCATAAATACCACTACTGTAGTAGCGGTGGAGGCGATAATAGGCCAGGCCATGCGCCCGGCAGCATTGGCCCAGGCTTGTTTCGGCTTTTGTCCTTCGCTCAGGTTACGATCGGCCAGCTCGCTGACCACAATAGCGCCGTCTACTAACATACCGGCTACTAAAATCAGCGCGAACAATACGATAATGTTCATGGTATAGCCCAGCGCGTAAATCAGCAGAATACCGGCAAAAAATGCTCCCGGAATGGTAATACCCACTAATACTGCCGAACGTACACCCATAGTGGCCACAATCAGGATCAGCACCAGCACCACAGCGGTTAACACGTTGTTCAGCAAATCTGACAGCATGTTTTTCACTTCGGTAGACTGATCCATAATATAGTTAATCTGCATACCATCAGGAAAGGCTGCACTGGCTTGTTCAATCAGTAGCTTGGTTTGCTCTATGGTGGAAATAATATTGGCGCCGCTACGTTTTTTCACTTCCAGCACTACTGCCGGCTGGCCATTAATACGGGCAAAACCGAGTGGATCTTTAAAGCTGCGGCTAATGGTTGCCACATCGCCAAAAGTGATCACGGTATCGCCGTCTACCTTAATTGGCATCGACAATACATCGTCTAAATTTTCAATAACGCCCGGCACTTTCATCGCCATACGGCCGGCACCGGTGTCCAGGCTACCGGCAGCAACCAGGCGGTTATTGTTTGAAACCAGTGTAAACAGCTGCTGATAATCCAGGCCGTAGCCTTCCAATACCTGTGGGTCTACCACTATTTCCAGTAAATCTTCGCGGTCGCCGCCGATATCGACTTCCAGCACCTCGGGAATAGCTTCAATATTTTCCTGTAACTGGCGGGCAATAAATACCAGCTGGTTCTCTGATACAGGGCCAGATAAACCTACTGACAATACCGGAAACAAGCCAACGTTAATTTCATTTACCGTAGGCTCGTCAGCTTCGCTTGGCAGTTTAGCCCGGGCAGCATCTACTTTAACCCGTACATCGGCCAGTGCTTTGTCAGCATTAAAACCGGCGTCAAATTCCAGCATCACTGAGGCATGGCCTTCACTGGAAGTAGACGTCATTTTTTTAATGCCTTCTAATGAGCGCAGTTCATGCTCCATTGGCCGTACCAGCAGGCGCTCACCATCTTCCGGGCTGATGCCGTCAAGCGACATCGACACGTACATCATCGGGATAGCCACATCCGGGTTGGCTTCTTTGGGAATGGACTGATAAGCGGTAATACCGGCAATAAACAAAAATAGCAGTAACATTAAACTGGCGCGGCTGCGCTGAATTGCCGCCTGAATAATGCTGTTCATGGCTTGGCTCCGGCAACCAGAACTTTATCGCCAGCGCGAACAAAGCCAGCGCCCTGGGTAATAATTTGTGCCCGCTGCGGCAAGCCACTCACCCAGGCTCCGTCGTTATCGGCACTTAATATTGCTACCGGATAAAACACTACCTGTTGCTGTTCGTCTACCACTGACACACCAAGGTGGCCACTGGTATCTAAGCTCAGCAGCGCAGGGGAGAGCCTGTGCGCCTGTACGGGTTCAAGTTGTACTTCAACTGTGGCACTGCCTCCGGCAATGCGCAGCTGGTCGGGGTTGGCTACCGTCACTTCGATATAAAAACTGCGGGTGGCTGTATCGGCAGCGTAGCTGATAAAACTAAGCTCGCCGTTTAGCTCACGGCCTTCAAGTAAGTGTAAAGTAACATTCTGGCCCAGCTTCAGTGCCGAAATATGTTGCTGCGGAATTTGCGCAGTGACTTTAAGCTGGTCAATTTGTACCAGTTGCATTAGCTCGGTGCCGGTTTGAATTAAATCACCTACTTCAATATGGCGGCGGTCTACCACACCATTAAACGGCGCTACCGGCTCTGTTTGTGTTACTGCAAGCCGGGCGGTTTGCAACTCAGCTTCTGCTTTAGCCATTTCGCTTTCCAGCCTGGTTAGCTCAGTTGCTGACAAAAACTTTGATTTTCCCAGTGTGCGGGCACTTTCCAGCTCGCTTTTGCGCAGCTTCAGATTAGCCTGTGCCTGTGCCAGTAAGGCGGTGCGGCCTTCGTCTGACAGGCGCAGTAATTTGTCACCTTGTTTAACCGTATCGCCTTGCTGTTTTAGTAAGGCTTCAACTGTGCCGGCCTGTTGCGATTTAATGCTTACCGCGCGCCAGGGCAATACCTGCCCCTGGGCAATTTGTTTTGCCTGATAGGGTTGTGCATCTGACCAGCGTGTTTCTACCTGTGCCAACTCAACAACCGGCAGTTGCTGTGCTGCAGGTGCATCTGCTTTAGCGCTGTAATTGTCGCCGCTAAACAGCCAGAAAATAAGCGCCAGGCTTAATAACACAGCAATAACAACAGGGGAGAAAGAAAGCTTTTTAAACATGAAAAATCCTTGGCGGCAGCAATAAACTCAGTGCAGTATAGCGTTACAGGGCAATATACTGGCAGCTATAAACACCAGCAAGTAAGTAACTGTAAGCAAATATAGCCGGATTAACGTTTTTACTGCTGGTTGCGGGCAAAACGCCCCAGTTGCTGCTGAGTACGGGCGGTGCCGGACAACAGATCTTTTGCAGCCTGATCAATAGAGGCCATCTGGTTGTAGGCATCACTGGTTACTTGTTCAATCGCGGACAGATGCTGATGGGTTTGCTGGTAGCGTTGCTCCAGCTCCAGTACAGTGTTATTAATGTTTTGAATACCGCTTTTAGCGTGTTGCAGTTCTTGTTGTAACTGGCTGAATTCAGCACTGGTGCTGTCAATTTGCTGCTGCGCTTGCTGTGCCTGCTGGTTAAGGCTTTGCGATTCAGTGCGGGTTTCGCCAACCAGTTGTTCCATTTCATTTAAAAAGCCGGAAATTTGCTTGGTGGCGTCATTTACTTTAGCAGCCAGCGTACGCACTTCATCTGCTACCACAGCAAAACCGCGGCCGGCATCACCGGCACGGGCGGCTTCAATTGCGGCATTAAGTGCCAGCAGGTTGGTTTGATCGGAAAAATTTTCTACCATCACCAGAATTTGCCGCACATTTTCTGAGTTTTTGTGCAGGCCGTTGATGGTACTGCCAAAGCTATTAAGCAGTTTAACAATGCCTGATAGCTGGCCGGTAAGTTGTTGCATCTGGTTGCTGGCTACTCTGGCTTTATCTACGGCAACACCAGACACCTGGCCTACCTGATCGCCATGTTGCACGATATCGGATAAGTATTGCAGTACCTGATCACTTTCACGGCGAATTTGGCCACTACGCTTTTCGGTATCCTGCAGATGGCTGCGGGTGCTTCTTACCGCACCGGATACCTGCTCGTTAACTAAATGGGTTTCGCCGGCCTGCTGATGAATGTCACCCAGCAGTACACCTAACTGGCTGACAAACTGGTTATATTCTTCCGACAGGGTACGAAATTCATCGTAAGTAAAAGCGGGCAGGCGGTGATTAAGATCGGTACCTTTACGGTTGGTGTCGTGCAGCGCCGACACCAGGGCTTTAACCGGCCGTACAATCAGATAGTGCATATAGCCGATAGTAAACACAAAAGCGGATACGCCAAGCACCAGTAGCAGCCACCAGCGGCTGTCAGCGCCGGAAGCCGGGTATGCCAGATACAGAGCCAGCAGGAAGAACAGCGCTAAAAAGCTGATATTACCAACAATTTTACGGCTTAATGTGCCAAAGAAAGTGCGTTCAATAAACAGGTAAACAGAGGTAAAACCAGCCATAAGGTCGCAAGTCCTGCCAGAATATATTAATAGAAATTAGCATAACATAGCCTTTTACCGGCTGCGACTATTGCTGTGCATTTGCTGTTGATCTGGCACAAACTCCTGTTATATAGCCAGTTTGCGGCTAACAAACCAACCTGCAACCATAGCTGCAATAAAAGCCAGAGTGCCATGGCTGCCAGAGCTGACAGCCGCTAAAGCCGGGCCGGGGCAATACCCCACCAAGCCCCAGCCTGCACCAAACAGTAAAGCTCCAATGAGCAGCGGTTTGTCCAGCGCTTTTTTACCAGGCAAGCTAAAGTTTTCAGCAAACACGGGTTTGCCTTTGCTGATAAACAGCCAGTAACCGCTGCTGTACACAACCAGTGCAGCGGCCATTACCAATAGCAAACTCGGATCCCAGTTGGTATTCAGTGTTAAAAAGCCCAGTACTTTGTTTGGGTCTATCATCTGTGAATAAGCAATACCGGCTGACATCAGCAACCCGGCAATAAAAGCGATAATAACGGGCATGATAGTTTCCTTAATGCAACAGGGTGGCAACCAGCATGCCGCTTAACATAAACAGCACGGTGGCAGTAACAGAGCGTGGCGATAAGCGGCTGATGCCACAAATACCATGGCCAGAAGTGCAGCCGCTGCCCCAGCCGGTGCCAACACCTACTAATAAACCGGCAGCAATAACCTGCCAGCTCAGCTGTGGGGTGGCATAGCTAAAATCAGTTAATATTGCGTCAACTAATATTGGGCCGGCAACAATACCGGCTACAAATGCCAGCCGCCAACTGCGCCCTTCGCGGACAAATAAAGCTGAACCGGCAATGCCGGAAATACCGGCGATACGGCCATAAAATACAAATAAGATCAACGCGCCAAGGCCTATCAGGGCACCGCCAATCAATGCCTCAACCGGAGTAAAGTTTTCCATCAGGCTCTCCTGTTATTGCTTAACTGCCAGACCGGCATCAAGCCAGGCTTGCATACCACCGGCAACAGAATAAATTTGGCTAAACCCCATTCGCTGCAGTGCTTCGGCTGCCAGTGCTGAACGGCCACCGGAGCGGCAGATCAAATACACCGGATATTGCGCCAGCTGTTGCAGCGCAATGTGGGGTTCGCAACCGGTGGCGGCTACTTTGGGGTGGTTATGAATGTTCATTTCCAGCACACCGCGCGGGTAATTCACCGCACCAGTAATGTGTTGCTGCGCGAATTCGGCCGGTTCGCGTACATCTATCAGTACGGTTTCGTTATCGGCTTTAAGTGCGCTGCTAAGATCAGTAATGCTGACTTCGTTAATGCCCGCTTTAGCTTCGGCAATTAACTGCTGTGACGTTTTCATCTGATGCTCCTGTTCGCTGAAATTAAATGACTGATTGATAGATTACTATTAGCGCCATAATTACTAAAAACACTGCAAAGGCGCGTTGTAGCTGTTGTTTTGGCAAGCGTTTGCCCACAGCAGAGCCGGCATAGCTACCGGCAATTCCGGCAATAATCATCAGGCCGATAATATTCCAGTCAAATACGGCACCGTCTGCAGCCATCACCCAATAGTATTTAGCAAAACCGACAAAGGATTTCATGGCAATAATAACCAGGCTGGTAGCAACACCAACCGGCATGGCTAAACCGCCCAACAGCACTAGCGCCGGTACGATTAAAAAGCCGCCGCCTACACCAACAAAACCGGTTATGGCCCCCACAATTAAGCCATCGATAACAATTTTTACCGGTTTAAACGCTTTGCCATTACCAGAACTGCCGGTGTTGTTACGCCACATCATTACTGCAGCCAGTAGCATTAAAAGAGCGAATACCAGCAACTGCCAGCGGGCATCAACTAAAGTACCCAACCAGGCACCGCCATAAGTACCAGCCATACCCGGAATACCAAACCACATAACATGGCGCCAGCTAATAAGCTGTTGCAAACCATTACGCACTGAGCCAAATAAGCTGATCCCCGCTACAATCAGCAGCGACGAAGCTATAGCCAGCTGAGGCGGCATATGCAGCAGGTAAAGCAATACCGGCACAGTCAGTATAGAGCCGCCGGAACCAAATAGTCCCAGACTTAAACCAATCACTATTGCACCAAGTAGGGCCAGCATAATGTGTTTGTCCTATATAACATATTGGAATATGCTTATAACATGAATTGCATTCTAGAACGGTTTTCGCTACGCTGCAATTAAATTTAGAGTTTTCTAATTTACGAGGTGTGTATGGCTGCTAATAACGTGCATATTGAAATGTTTTTTGATAAAGACAGTTCAACCTTTAGCTATGTAGTTACAGATAACAGCACTAAGGCTGCTGCCATTATTGACCCGGTGCTGAACTACGATGCCGCAGCCGGCGCTGTCAGCACGACAGATGCTGACAATATGCTGGCCTATATTACTGCCAAGAACCTGAAGGTGGAGTGGATTTTAGAAACGCACGCCCATGCCGATCATCTGTCGGCAGCGCATTATCTGCAGGTTAAAACCGGTGCACCGGTAGCAATAGGCGAGGGTATTCGTAAAGTACAGCAAACCTTTAAACTGGTATTTAACCTTAATGATGACGAATTGCTGGCTAAAGGAGACTATTTTGACAAATTATTTGCTGATAATGAGTGCTTTAACATTGGCAGTGTAACCGCACAGGTTATTAATACCCCTGGCCATACCAACGACAGCGTTAGTTATTTGATTGCCGGTAATTTATTTGTGGGTGATTCGTTGTTTATGCCGGATTCGGGTACTGCCCGTTGTGATTTCCCGGGAGGGGACGCGCATATTTTATATCGTTCTATCCAGCGCATTTATCAGCTGCCTGACGATACCAATATTTTTATGTGCCACGACTATCAGCCCAATGGCCGCGAGCTACAATACCAAACCAGTGTGGCTGAGCAAAAAGCGCAGAATATTCATATTAAAGCCGGTACGCCAGAGCACGAGTTTGTGCAAAAGCGCGAAGCTCGCGATAAAACGCTTGCTGTGCCAAGGCTGATTTATCCTGCTGTACAGGTAAATATCCGTGGTGGCCAGTTGCCTAAAGCGGAACACAACGGTGTGAGCTATATAAAAATTCCACTAAAGCAGTGATAACACAATAGTGGCCGGGGCTTGTACTTTACTTGCTCCGGCTTACTGCTTTAGCGTAACCTTGCGCCAGACAAAACACACAAGGTTACGGTATGAGAATAGCGTTGCTGGGGCTTGGCGATATCGCGCAAAAAGCCTATTTACCCTTAATAGCGGCTATGCCGGGCATTACACCACTGCTGTGCACCCGGCAGGCGGCAGTGTTGCAACAGCTTATGCAGCAGTACCGTATTAAAGAAGGCTACACAGAGCTTACGCAGTTAATTGCTGCCAAACCTGACGCTGTTATGATCCACAGCAGCACCGACAGCCATTTTAACATTGCAACAACCCTGCTTAACGCCGGTATTGCGGTATTTATTGATAAACCGCTCAGTTACAACCTGGCCGAATGTGAGCAATTGCTGGCGCTGGCCGAGCGGCGTAAGCTGTTATTGTTTGTCGGTTTTAACCGCCGTTATGTGCCCTTGTATCAGGCACCTTTGGCTGCCGTACCTGTACAGCTGCATTACCAGAAACACCGCTACAATTTACCGGCAGATGTACGTACTTTTGTTTATGATGATTTTATTCATCTGCTCGATTTTGCCCACTATGCCACGGTGTTACATAACAAAGGTAACTTTACCCCTGTAGTGTACGGACAGTTTGATAGCCAACAGGCTGACAGCAAACTGCTTGGTGCCGTACAGGTAAACTGGCAACTGGGTAAAACTACCGTAGCGGTGTCGATGAACCGGCTGGCCGGTATTAATATGGAACGGCTGGAATACTACAGCCACAACCAGCACTGGCAAATTGACAACCTGGCGCAGGGGCACAGTGCTGGCGCAAATCAGTTACAGCAACTGGTGCAGCACGACTGGCACAGTACTTTATATAAGCGTGGCTTTGTCAGTATGTTGGAGGCATTTATGCAGCAACTGCAAAAAGGCGGCACTAACAGTACAGAAAACCGGCGGGTATTTAGCAGCCACCAGCTTTGTGAATACGTTGTGCAGCAACTGGCTGGCTAAGTATAAAAGCAAAAAAGACCAGCCGGAAGGTTGGGAGTTCCGGCCGGTCGAATACAACTAAAGGTACCATGCAACCGGCATACTATCTGACTGCTGCGTTGCGTACTTTGATACAGCGCAAGAATAACCTTGTTAGCACGGCCTGCCCAGCGACAAAATGTAAGTGTTTATAACCGGTGTAACAACTGCCGCGCCATTAGCCAAAGCATGTATAGCCAGCGCTAAAGCTGGTAAACTATGGCGTTATTTTTTTGCTAAGGGGGCACCAGTGCGTTACCAGTGGATTTTATTTGATGCCGATGAAACCTTGTTTCATTTTGATGCCTTCAAAGGGTTGCAGTTAATGTTTTCCCGCCAGCAGTATCAGTTTAACGCAGACGAATACCAGTATTACCAATCCATTAACCTGCCGCTGTGGCAGCAATACCAGCAGGGCGAAATTAGCGCGCGTGAACTGCAGGTAAACCGTTTTACGCCCTGGGCTGAAAAGCTCGGTCAAACTGCCGCTGCATTAAACACGGCCTTTATGCAGGCGATGGCAGATATTTGCACGCCGCTGCCAGGTGCGGCAGAGCTTATTACTTCGCTTAAAGGCCGGGTAAACATGGGTATTATTACCAATGGCTTTACTGAGTTACAGCAGGTAAGGCTTGAGCGCACCAGTTTTGCTGATGTGTTTTCACCGCTGGTTATTTCCGAGCAGGTTGGTGTAGCCAAACCCCATATTGATATTTTTAACCATGCTTTTGCTTTAATGGGCCACCCACCAAAGCAGCATATTTTAATGGTAGGTGATAACCCGCATGCAGATATACAAGGCGGTATTAATGCCGGTATCGACACCTGCTGGTTAAACCGCCATAGCGCCGAGCGGCCCGAAGGAGTAACGCCGCATAAAGAAGTAAGCTCGTTGGCGCAGTTGCAGCAATGGCTGCTGGGCTAAAGCCGGTAACGGCAAACACAAAACCGTTGTTTATCCGCTAAGGCTGCAACGGTGCAGCCTTAGCGGTTTGGCTTATTTAATCAGCTGATATTGCTGTGCAGCGGTGTCGGTTTGCAGAGCAAAATGGCCCAGCAGGTAGTTATAGCTGGCATTTTCACCCCAGATACTGCTGCTGTGAATACCGTATATCAGGCAACTGCCGGTGGCACATACCACCTGATCGCTGTAGCTTTTGATCGAATACACTTTCTGGCCAAAGCGTGTGCCGTACAAGCCATCCAGAAACGGGCTCGACACCGACAAACCCGCACTGCCGCAGGTTGAGTTCCACACATTGTACGGATAAACACCACAACTTAATAAGCCGCGAAACGCACCGGCAATACCAACAAAACTGTTTACCTGTGACGCTATCGCCAGTTTGTCTATTTGCTGTGCAGCCAGTGTAGCGCCCATCGAATGGCCGATAACATCTATCTTGCCGGTGCAGGAGTTGGCTAAAGCTTGTTGCAATGCATTACGTACCGGTGTTTCTTCACTGCCGCTGTGGTCATTGCAGGCGGCGCAACTTTTTGAACCCCAGTCCGGCCGGTAAATATCGCTGCTGCTGTAGCCTTTAGTCAGTAAGTAGTTATAGGTGTTATCCCAGCTTGCCGGTGTGGCAGTATTGCCGTGCACCAGCACCACGGCATCAACACAAGCCGCCTGCAGCATCAGGCTGCAACTGGTAAAAACGGTAAAAAGGCTGGTAAGCAGATATTTTTTATAGTTATACATGGTATTAGCTCCTGTTGGGTTGCAACCTAAGCTAAGCAGTTGGTGAAAAATGCACCATAGCACTTTAGTGCAGCAGGATAGGAGTACAAAACTTGTCAATGCATACAGTGTTATTGGCTTTCCCAGCGATTGGCGGTTAAATATCCTGTTAACATTGCGCATAAGCTAATTGCTGTTTTTATTTACATGCTATAAATTAGGTACTTATGAAAGTGAGGCATAGAAATATAACGCACAGCCTCCGAAATATAACGCATGCTCGTTTTTCTGGGAACGCGATAACCAAGGTCAAGTATTTATAGTTATTTTTCAATTGGCTATTATGGTGTGTTTCCTCTATAGGAATTTAGAAAACGAGCATGCTCAAAAATAAAATGTTGAACTAAGCCGCTGCGCGGAGCTCTCAGCCACTACCTGTTATTGAGCCACACTTACTCCGGGAATGTTCCCAA